>NZ_JBNJNH010000002.1:0-2713505 GCF_050936175.1 Dactylosporangium sp. CA-139066
AAGAACGCACCACTGCAACTCTGGACGCCGAAAGCAGATACCTCGACGAGGGCGGCTGCATCTACATCGTCGACGAAGACGGTGGCCGGACCCTGCTCGCAGAGTTCGATCCCCGCATCCTGTCCGAGGTAATCCGCGACGACGGCACCGAGCGGCTCAGCTTGGTACAAATCCGCGTCACCCTGCCCAACGGCTACACCGGCGAGGCCGAGATCCCTGCCGAGGAGGCGCCCAAGGCGCGGAAATGGGCAGCGATCGCCGTCGGCGCCCACGCCACGATCATGCCGATGAGCAGGGCCGAGGACCACGTCTGGACCGCAACGCAGATCCTGTCCCGCGGCAGATGGACACAGACCGTCCGCTACGCCCACACGGGGTGGCGGAACATTGGCGGCAAGTACCGGTTCCTCACCACGTCCGGCGCGATCGGCGCCGACGGGCTGGACCCGACCGTCGCCGTCGATCTCGGCAGTGAGGCGCTCAACCGGTACTGGCTTCCCGACCCGACGGCGGTCGCCGAAGGGGACCTGCGGGCAGCCGTCGCGGCATCGCTCGACATGCTGCGAATCGCGCCCGACGCGGTCATGGTGCCAATCCTCGCCGCGGTCTACCGTGCCCCGCTGCCCGGTGACCCCGAAACGACCGTATGGGTCCACGGCCCTTCAGGCTCACTCAAGAGCGCTGTGCTGGCCGTCGCCCAGCAGCATTTCGGCCCTGCCATGAACGCCAAGGCGCTGCCCACCTCCTGGACATCAACGGGGAACGTTCTCGAGGGCCTGGCGAACGTCCTCAAGGACGTGCTGATGGTCATCGACGACTACGCCCCTCAGTCGGTGGCGAACCTGGCCACCCTCAATGCCGCCGTGGACCGCGTCGTGCGCGGGTCGGCGAACGCCGCCGGCCGCCAGCGAATGAACGCGGACGCCACGATCCGCCCGCCGAAACCTCCGCACGCACAGCTGATGTCCAGCGGCGAAGACCTCCCGAGCGGGCAGTCCCTGCGAGCCCGGATGACCGCCGTCCCGACCGAACCCGGGAACGTCGACAAGAAGCTCCTCACCGAGGCGCAGAAGCGGGGCCGGGACGGGGTCTACGCCCTGTGCATGGCCGGGTACGTCCGATGGATCGCCAGCCAGATGGACGCCAACCCGACCTACGCCAACGACCTGCAGCAGCAGATCATCGACCTGCGGGATGATCTCGGCAGCGGCGGGCACCTCCGGCTGCCCGAGGCAACAGCCGGGCTGCTCACCGGCTGGAGGGTGTTTTTGGACTTCGCGGTCGCGGTCAAGGCGGTCACGGCGACGGAGCGGGACGAGTTGTTCGCCCGGTGTAAGGCCGCCCTTGGTGCGCTCGCCGGCGAGCAGCACGAGAACACGAAGCTTTACGAGCCGGTCCAGATCTACCTCAGCGCCATCGACAGCGCCCTCGTCGGCGGGTATGCGCACCTCGCGGACCGGAAGACGAACGACGTCCCGGAACTCGGCGGCACCATCGGCTACCGCCAGCTTGGCTGGGAGCGGGTCGCCTCCGGTGACCGCGTCGACTACCGGCCCCGCGGCGAGCAGGTCGGCTGGATCGACAAGGACGGCGTCTACCTCTACCCGGCGAACGCGCACTCCGTAGCGACTGCCCAGGCGAAGCGTATGCACATGCCGCTCGCCACCACGAAGGAGACGCTGCACAAGGAGCTGCACCGACAGGGCATCCTCGCCGCCGTCAGCAAAGACGGGAAGCTGGTCGTGTCCAAGCGGGTGGGCGGTACCAGTCTGTGGGTTCTGCACGTCAGGTCTGAGGTGCTGTTCAACACCACTCCGGCTCCAACCCTGGACCCGGTCGAGAACGACGACCAGGCGGCGGAGACCTCCGAGACTCGGGTCGCGGAGGTCGAGCAGGCGCCCCGCGACGAGCAGCTCGACGTGTTCGACGGCCCTCCGCGCTGCCCCGCGTGCAGCTTCGGCTTCGACGAGCAGGGCCACGCCCTCAACTGCGAGGCATCGTGAGTGCCGCACCGGCAATAGCCAGCAAGATCAACAAGGACATCATTTGCGTCCCTAACGCGTGTCTCTTGCGCCAAGAACCTGTGACACCTGTGACAGAGACCGTGAAACGAACCATTAGCGCAGGTCAAGGCCGTCACAGGTTGGTGTCACAGGTTCCGCCGGACGACCCGCGAACCTGTGACACCTGTGACAAGCCCGCGACAGCACACCAGCAGGCCAGGAAGTGCGCCACGTTGACTGCGTCACGTTCGGACCTCGGCGCTCCATGCCCCACCGGCGCGGACGCCAAGCCACCCGTGCGGACCCAGCCCACAGCCCTCCTCGCCGCCAAACCACCCACGACCGCTCCGGAGGAGACCACGTGATCCCCCACTCGTCCTCACCGCTCTACGCCGTCGGTGAAGCGGACACCCACATCGACCTGCTGCTCGTCGTCGCCTGGACGCCCCTCGACGGCTACAGCGCACTTCCGGTGATGCTCGACCTGCACTCCGCGAAGGACACCGCTCGCACGATGGCCGGCGAGCACCGGCGCATCACGTTCTACGACAATCGCGAGCTCGCCGGCATCGCCTACGAGTCGTGCATCAACAAGGTCCGCCAGTACGAACGCCGGCTTGCCGCCGAACGCGAAGACGCCGAACGCGTCGTGCGGCTGGCTGCCCGCGAGGAGGTGCCGGCATGATTCCGCAGTCCTTCCCGCTGTACGCCGTCGCGTCCGGCAAGTACGGCGCCGACCTGTTCCTCGTCGTCGGCTGGCAGGCCGTCGAAAGCCTCGACGCCTTCCCGTACCTCGTCACGCTCTCCTCGTCGGAGGCGCACCTCAAGGCGCCGACGGCGTCGATCGAGCACCGCCTCATCGAGGACGAGGTGACCCTCTCCGGCCACGACTGGATCATGTACTTCCAGGATCTGGAGCAGGCGCGCTCGAACTACGAAGCCGCAGCCGCACCCGAGCCCGGTATCAAGGTCGTGCCGTAATGAGCCTTCCTGAGATCCGCGGCGACGGGAAGTTGATCACCGAGCCGCGCAGCGGCATCGCCAAGACCGGAACGCCGTGGGCGAACTGCATGGTGCGCTTCACCGGCTACCGCAAGGACGGCGACGACTGGGTTGAGGACAGCTCGTTCGTCGCCGCCCTGGCCGCGTTCGGCGACGAAGCCAAACAGCTGACCAGGTACGCGAAAGGCGACGCCGTACACATCGAGGGCCGGCTGCGCAGCCTGCGCCTCTGGCAGCCGGAGCGCGGCGAGCGGCCCGAGCTGGAGATCACCGTCAAGTCGGTGACGCCGCCGGAACGCCGGCCGCGCGGCAACCGTGGCGGCCAGCACCAGGGACAGCAGGGCAACGACTGGCCCCGCCCTGCCACGTCCGGCGCGGGCAGTCATGGGGCAGAGCATCACGGCCAGGCCCGCACCGACCCGCGTAGGCATCAGCCCCACGCAGCGACCCGTACCGGTGTCACAACGGTCCAGCCCGAGGCGACCCCACGCCAGCGCGACGCCGGACAGCGTGACGCCGTCGTGCTCGCCATGCCCACCAACGGCGTCGAACGGCTCCGCCGCGCCCACGCCCGCAACCCGTACGTCCAGGGCAACCGCACCGGAGGCGAGCCCGCATGAACGAACGCAAGGACCGGGCGCCTCGCACGCGCCCGGTCCCGCCACCACCCAACCACAGCGGGGGAGACCGCACCATGACCACGACGCCCGCGACATGGAACACCCTGCTCAACCGGCAGGACGTGGGACACCTCGACTGCTGCGAGCCGTCAGCCGCCCCGGCGCGGTGTGCCCCATGAGTGCTCATGGGAACTTGGAGCACGGCCCGCAGCGCCGACCCCATGGACTGGACCAACCTCATGGGGCACGCCGATGCCCGTCGCGGCCGACGCCGGGGATGCCGTTGCGGAGAATCACCGTCGCAGGGTCACCGTCCACGCAGAGCGCGTCGACGAGTTGTGCGGCCAGCCGGGTCGACGGGGCTTTCTCGCCACGCTCGAGCGACCCGAGGTACCCGTGGCTCATCTGCAGCTTGGCGGCGAGCTGGCGCAGCGACAGCCGCCGGGCCTGGCGCACGTGGCGCAGTGTCGGGCCGAAGTCGGCGTCGGGGATGTGCCTGGTGCTGAGCGCGGCGGTCATTGCCTGATGATCGCCTACAACTCCCGGAAGCCGGAAGGTGCGGAGCAGGTGCGTCTCGCCGCGACGGTGGGCGCCCTGCTCCGGGGTCGCCGCGAGGCTGCCGCGTTGAGCCGTACGGCGCTCAGCGCCAGGTGCGGCGTGAATTCGAGCACGATTACCGCGATCGAGGGTGGCCGGTCCCGGCCGTCGTGGAAGACGCTGGTGCGTCTTGCGGCTGGCTTGCACCCTGCCGATCCGGTGCGGGCGGCGGCATTAGCTCACGACCTGGCGGACGCGGCTGGGCCTTCGCTGGCCTCGGACCCGACGCTTCCGCCGTGGGTCGCCCGCGAGCTGTTCACCGACATCTTGACGGCGTCGATGCGCCGTCTGGGCATCGACGCCGAGGACGACCACGTCCGGGCCGTGGTGATGGAAGAGATCAGGGCTGCGCTGCACCCGACCGCGGATGCAGCCGCACCCAGCGAACTGACGACCGGAAGCGCGTGAGGCGCTCCCACAAGTAGGAGGGACCGGAGGATGACCGGCACCATGGACACATCAGGCCAGGGACACAATGCCGCGCCCACCCAGGCGGATGCTGCCACTGCCAGTGAAGGGCAGGGTTGATCCGTCGGGCACCCCTCCCCGATGGATTGTCTCGCCGCCCTACAGCCCCCGTCGGTGCGGTCCCGCCCGCCGCGCACCATGGCGAGCCCCTGCTTGGCGCTCATGTGGGCGGCTTCTCGGCCTTTGTCATCTCGGTGCTGCTCGCCAAGCACCTGCCCGCCGAACTGGTCAGTCTCGGCCGCAAAGTCGAGGAGGGCCGGCTTGATCCGGCCCAGCTCGTCGCCGTGCGCCAAACGTGGGCTCAGGTCATCGCCGCGGCGGAGATGTGGAAGGCTCGCCGCGCTTCCGCAGACGGCAGCACGGAAGTCCTCGCAGCGGAAATGCCCGCAGGCTCAGATCCATGGATCGATACAGCCGTCGCCGCGGATCTGCTTGGGGTGAGCACCTCGAGGGTTCGCCAGCTACTGCGATCAGGCGCCTTGGCCGGCCGCCGGGCGGGCGGCGTCTGGTGGGTGCATCGCGCCGACTGCGAGTCGTACCTGGCAGCCTGACGACGGATGCGCCGGCGGGGCTTGCCGCTACGACTGCTGCGCTTGCGGTGGCCGTCCACGATGCGCTCGGCATGGATGCTGTCGCGGCGCAGCGGTACGCAGCCACGCTGCAGCGTCGGGAGACGGCACGCGGCGGCGTCGAACACGGCAAGCGGTGGCTGTCGGCCCTCACCAACGCGCTGCTGTTGGAGACCGCCGCATGAGCCATCCAACGGCAGTACCGTTCGTCCAGTCGATCCGCCGCGGAGTTCGTCAGGCTGGCGACGTTGCGCTGCTGCTCTCGGCCGCCGTTGATGCCGGTGTCGACTCCATGACCGCGGTCGAATCGGCGATCATGCACGTCTACGACTCCCGGATCGACGCGGCGGCCGTCAGCGCCCGCAGTCCCCTCTTCGGTCCCTGCCCTGACCTTGAGGCAGCGAAGCTGCTCGGGCGGATCGTCGGCGAGCAGGCCGTTGCGCTCACCTTGGCCTTCCAGATGCTCGCCGACGCCAAGGACATTTCGGTGGCCGAGGCCGTTCAGCAGCTCAACCACGTCGTGGAGGGGTGAGCCGTGGCTGACAACGGCATCTCCGCCGGATCGGTATACGTCGATATAGTTCCGCGTGCTGACCGCTTCTGGCCGGAATTTGTGGCCAAGAACCAGGCCGGCGCCGAGAAGACCGGCCAGGAGATCGGCAAAGTCATCGGCCGGGCCATCGCCGTCGAAGTCGCCAAGGGCGTCCGGGACGGGCTTGATCGCGCCGGCGCCGGCGTCCGCGCGCAGGGCGGCAGGTACGGGCAGGAATTCGGCGGCACGTTCGCCGACACCGCCCGCCGCCGGATCGAGGCGGCGCTGCGGTCGCTGCCGACCCCGCAGATCGGCGTCGCGACCACCGAGGCCGAGCAGAAGCTGAAGGATCTCCGCGGCGAACTGTCGACGCTTGCCAGCAAGCGGATCGGTGTCGACATCGGCGCCACCGAGGCGCTCGAGGAAGTCCGCCGGCTGAAGGCCGCCCTTGACGAGCTCGCGGCGAAGTCCCCCAATGCGCAAGTGCGGGTCGACACCGGGCAGGCGTCGCTCGAGCTGGCGGCCATCGACCGGGAACTTGCCCGTCTCGACGGGCGCCGGGCCAGCGCCAAGGTTGACGTCGACACGGGCAACTCCCGCGGGGAGATGAACGCCCTTGTCGCTGCCGGGCTGGCGCTGGGTCCGGCGATCGTGCCGGGCGCCGCGGCCGGCGCTGCCGCGATCGTCGGCCTCGGTATCGGCGCCGCCTCGGCCGTGCCCGCAGTCGGGGTGCTGGCCCTCGCGTTCCACGGTGTCGGCGACGCCGTCAAAGCGCTCGACGCCGCCCAGTCGGCGTCAGCGAAAACCGGCGCGACATTGCTCGGCCAGCAGCGATCGCTCGCGTCCTCGGCCGACCAGCTGCGTTCCGCTGAGGCCGGGCTGGCTAACTCGAGGGCGACCGCCGCCGACGCGCAGCGACGCTCCCTGCAGCAGATCGCAGACGCGGAGCGGTCCCTGGTCCGCGTTCAGGAGGATGCGCAGCGCGCGCAGCAGGCGCTCAACGATGCCCGCGAGGAGGAGAAGCGCAGCCAGGAGGACACGGCGCTGCGGCTTCGGCAGAACGCTATCGACCAGCGGCGTGCCGCCGCCGAGGTTGAGGCGGCCACCGCCGCAGTCAAGACCAAAAGCACCCAGCAGACGCGGGATGCGCTCGAGGAGGCGCTGCTTCGCCAGGAGGAGTTGGCGGTTCAGGGCCGTCGGCTCACCGAGGAGCAGGCTCGCAATCAGCAGACCGGTGTTGACGGGTCGAGGCGGGTTCAAGCTGCCCAGGACGCTGTCGCCCGCTCCCAGGAGCGGATCGCCGAGGGTGAACGTGCCGTCACCGAAGCCCGGCAGCAGGCCGCGGCCCAGGCCCGCCAGTCGGCGTACGCCATCCAGCAGGCGCAGCAGGCCGTCGTGGCAGCGCAGCGGGCCGCTGGCGCAGCGACCGTCGCTTCCGCAGCCACCGCCGGCTCGGCGGTCGACAAGCTCGACGACGCTATGGGCAACTTGCCCGCCACCGGCCAGCGTTTCGCCAGGTTCCTGTTCGGCCTCAAACCGGAACTGCTCGACCTGCAGACGGCAGCCTCGGATGGGCTCCTGCCGGGGGTGCAGGAGGGCATCCAGATTCTGCTGCCGCACCTCGCCGACGTGCGTGGCTTCATCGGTGGCGTGTCGACAGAGATGGGCACCCTGGCCCGGCGGGGCGCGGAGACGTTCACGAACCCGTTCTGGCGGCAGTTCTTCTCCTACGTCGGCTCGCAGGCCGTGCCGACGATGGACGGCTTGTTCACCGCAACCGTCAACGTCGCCGAGGGCGGCGCACGGATCATCCAGCAGTTCGCGCCGTTCGAGCGGCAGGTCGGCGGCGGCCTCGTCAACGTCACCCGACGCTTCGCGGAGTTCAGCCAGGGGCTTGACCACAACCAGGGCTTCCAGGAGTTCATCCGTTACGCCCAGACCGAGGGGCCGCGGGTCGTTCAGACCGTTGGCGCGATCGCCACCGCCGGATCCCACATCGCCCAGGCGTACGCGCCGATCGGTTCAGTAGTTGTCACCGAACTGCGCATCCTCGCTGAGGTCATCGACGCCATCCCCGTGCCGGTCGTCTCGGCGCTTGCGACGGCGCTCACTGCCTACAAGCTCGCAGCGCTTCTCGGCGGGGGCGCCCAGGCCGTCCTCAACTCCAGCTTGCTGCAGGGCACGGGGCGGATGCTCGGCTTCCAGGCCGCTACAGCCAGCGCCGCAACCGGTGTGACGGGCTTCCAGTCGGCGGCGAAAGCCACCTCCTCGTTCATGGGCGGCCCGTTCGGGCTGGGAATCGGTCTGGCCGTCACCGCGATCGGCTACCTGATCACCGCTCACCAGCAGGCAAAAGCCGAGATCGATCAGAACGCTCGGTCGCTGAGTGACGTCGGCGACGAGTACAAACGCACCGGCAAGGTGTCAGCCGAGTCGATCGCTTCGATGGTCCGTCAGAACCCGCAGCTGCGTGACCTGACCGCAGTCCTGCGGCAGCAGGGCCTCACCGTCGACGACCTCGGCCGGTCGTACCAAAACAATCTTGAGCTGCAGAAACGGGTGTTGGACGCGGCTAAGGCGCAGGCCGACGCGGACGCCGAGGCGCACAAGAGGGCGTTCCAGGGGTCCTTTGGTTTCGGCGGCGGCGCGGAGCTCGACAAGGCGAAGCGGTCGCGTGAGCTGTACGAGTCGCTGAAGAAGTCGTACGAGGACGCGAAGTTCTACGCGGACGCCTACTCCGATGCTGCCAACAATTCGGCGGACCGGACCAACAGGGTTGCGATTGTGTTCCGGGACGCCTCGCCGTCGGTGAAGTCCCTTGCCGACAGTTTCCGGATCGTCGCCGACACGGCGTCTACGGCGGCGCAGAAGACCGATGCGTTGCGCGCCGCTGAGGATTCCCTGTTCGGTGCTGCCCGGCAGGCCGACGAGGCAGCCGAGGACCAGGCAAAGGCGATCATCGCCGCGAACAAGACCCTCGACGACCGGAACCTGCTCAACGAGAAGGGTGCCAAGAAGCTCGACATGACGACCGAGGCGGGCCTGCGTGTGCGGGACAGCCTGAAGGACGAACTGATCGCGATCAACAACACGTACCGGGCGAACATTGCCAACGGTATGAGTGTCGACGCGGCGACGAAGGCGCACGACGCCGAGGTCGAGTCGCTGAAGAAGAAGTGGGAGGCGAAGGGCCTCGACCGGGATGCCACCCAGAAGCTGATCGACATCTACGGCAAGGTGCCGACCTCGGCGACGACCGACATAGCCGTCACCGGCTTGGATGCGACGAAGGCGCAGCTCGACGAGCTCTTGACCTACCAGTACGCGCTGCGCAACGGCATCACCTTCAGTCAGGCGCAGGGTCAGCTTCACCCCGAGACCCACAGCCCCGGCGGGCGGGGCCAGTCGCGCGGCTCGCTCCTTGCCGAGGGTGGGCCGGTCATCGGACCGGGGTCCGGCACCTCCGATGACGTGCCGGCCATGGAGCGGTCGACGGGCGCACCGTTCTGGCTGTCCAACGGCGAGTTCGTGCACAAGACGGCGGCCGTCAACTACTACGGTCCGGCCTTCATGCATGCCGTTAACGACATGAAGATCCCGAAGCAGGCGGTCCGCGGGTACGCGTCGGGTGGGCTCATCCAGCAGCTCCTCACCGACCACTACCCGTACCCGACGACGACCGCGATGACCCGCATCCCCACCCGGGCCGAGGTGGCCCGCGCTGTCACCGAAGGCCCCTCCTCGGGTGGCCGCGAGGACATCAAGGCGTTCATTCGGGCCGTGGACCGGCTGCCGTACATCTGGGCGGCTGCGGGCCCGTTCGGCTACGACTGTTCCGGCCTCGCATCAGCGGTGTTCGGCCTTGTCACGGGGCGGGGCGGCGGCCACGGGCAGCGGTACTTCACCACCTACGACTTCGCGAACGGCGCCCCGGCAGGGACCGGCCTGAAGCCCGGCGCAGGCGGCGTCCTGACGCTCGGCGTGAACCCGCAGTCGCACATGGCCGGCAACTACGGCGGGCTCGGGTTCGAGGCGGCATCGACCCGCTCCGGTATCAAGATCGGCACGTCGGCTCGGAAACCGTCGACTTTCCAGAAGCAGTTCCACCTGGCCTCGGGTGGTCTCGTGTCGGCAGCGCTCCTCGACGAACTCGGCCTCGACATCGGCGGCGACCCTTCCGGGATCACCGTCGACGGCCGCCGTATCCCGCTGGGCGCCTACGACGTCGGCGGCTACCTCCCTCAGGGTCTGTCCCTCGCCTACAACGGCACCGGACGGCCCGAACCGGTCATCCCCGCCGAACGCCTCGAACGGGCAGCCACCGGCCGGGCGCCCGTCGTGCAGAACTTCTACCCTGCCGCCGACTTGGACGAACGGGCGGTGGCGACGATGGCGGCCCGCAGGCTCGCCCTTGCAGCCGTCAGCTGACCGGGCTAGTTCTTGAACCCGGACTGGGCGCACACGGTGGCGAGGTTCGTCACCGCCGTGCCCATCTCGATGCTCGCGGCAACGTCGTCGGGGTTGCTTTTCGCCGCCTTCGCCTTCTCCACGATCGCCCGCCCTTTCGCCGCGATGAGACTGTCAGCTGATGTCGCCGCCTGTTCCCCGATTGCCAGCATCGCAGCAGCATCGTCGTAGATCGCCGTCGTGCCCATCGCTTTGGCTACCTTCGGGCAGACGATCGCCCCGACCGGGTCCGGCGCCGCCGGTGATGGCGGCGGAAGCGGCTCGTCGGTGCCGCCGGCGCAGTAGCCGCTGGGGAGCCGGCCGTGCGGGCAGCGACTCGGCGTCGGCGGCGGGGCCGCCGACGCTGAACTGCTCGCCGCCGTGCCGGGCTCCGCGGTGTTCGACGCGGGTTTGCTCGAACATCCGCCGAGGGCCAGGAGCAGGGTTGCGGCGAGTAGGGGTGTGCGGCGCACGGCGGGGCCTTCCAGGTCGGCGTGATGGCCGAGAATGTCACATCGGCGCGATGGAGCGTCAGGCCTCAATACTTGGTTCGGCACGTACAGCCGAGTCGCTTGGTCCGGATGGTGGGCGAGAACGACCGGTCCAGCTGGCCGATTCCGGATGGCAGCGAGGGATGCCGAGTCGGCGCGGTGCACTGTTACGTCGGCCCCACCGGCTGCGGACGGGCTGGGCTGCTCTCGCGTCGCTGCGCTGATGCCGCGGGCATCACAGCAAGAAGCCCCGCGTCCAGCTGGACAGCGGGGCTTCTGCCTGGGCGGGGGTCTTACCGGCGGAACAGCGCGCCGGTCGCCACGAGCATGGCCACGAGGACTGTCCCGTAGTGCGGCTCGTAGTGGGTGACGACCCCGGCGAGAAGCACGGCGCCGGCCTTGCCGACGGCGCGCCAGGTGGGCCGTTTGACCCTGAACGTGAAGTACCGCGCGCGGCGGTCCCCTCGGTGCTGCACCTCAATCTCCACTTGACGCAAGCGTTGAGGTGGCGCCTATAGTGGGGCGCCACCATACCTGTGGCACCGGGCGGCGCGGAGGTGAGAGTCCGTGCCGTCCTTTGCTGTCCGGGTCCGGTGGTGGCCGGGTGCCGGTTGGCGGCCCGCACGAGGGTGAGCGGGCACGAGGGCGGCGTTGCGCTCGGTGCTGAGCGTGGACCCTACACCCGAAAGTGGCAGTGCGGAATTAGACCGTAATGGATCATGGCACTCTTGTTGGAAAAGCGGCAAGAATGTTGCGTGGAGCCAAGCCCATTAGCTGCCATGATTGCCGAAAGTCAGCCGAACGCTACGCGTTGCAGTCGGGAAATGTGGCGCTCGTCACCATGCCTAGGCGGTGTGGCATACCGCCTCTGAACTGTGCGTTCGAACTAATGTTTGAAATTATGTGACTACTGACAGTGGGGTAGAACGCCTGTGTGTAGCGGTTCGCTAGTGGATTCGGACTGCAATTGGGTTGGCGACGGTTAGCGTCGGTCAGCGACGAACTGAACCGCAATCTTCACGGTGCGCGCTGAGATTTCTCAACGGGAGAATTCTCAATTCGAAACCAAGTCAACTTCTCGCAAGGTTTCCCGATTGCTCCCGCAAGTCAACGATGTCCACGCCGACCGTAGCCGCGCCGGCAGTCAATGCCGTCAGGCTCGGGAAGTTCCGCTCGTAGCTGGCCCCGGCAAGCCGGCACCACTTCGTCGCCCCGACACCGCCCACGTCGACTCGCCCCCGTCGCCGGTGCACATCGACCCGACCCACGCCCCCATGCCTCGACGCTAAGACACGCGTTGGCCAGGCCAAAGACCAGCAGACGAACTACCCCGATGTGATGCGGGCCCGAAGAGTGGCCAGATACATCCGCAAGCCACAGGCGCAGACGGCGAACCCGCAGAACAACCGCAGCGCCCGCAGCGCAACCCCATCGTCACCCGGACCACGGGTTCCGTCCGGGCTGCGGGGACCGACATACAAAGATCGTTCGGCCCCTGCGAAGCCAGGTAGGCGACCCGCAGTGGGTCATGGTCGGCGATGTCGCGGTCGTGCAGAGCCGCCTGCTCCTCGGTATGCCGTCGCAACGTCTCCGTCGCGCGCAGCAGGTCGGCATCGACGACAACAGGCTGCTGCCGCCCCGCTTCGACCTGAAGCGGGTCCGACAGTACCTGGAACTTCGAATCCCAACCGATGCTCGCCTTGAGCTCCGGCATCGACGGCGGGTCGTCGTCGCTGATCCGTATCACCACATCCAGCGTCAACCCCACGTGCGATCGCAGAAGCGGGACCGACAAGTCAACCGCCCGGCCGTTGTTCAGCTCGCGGAACGCGTCGATTGCACCGGCTACAAGCTCAGCGACTTTGACGACGCAACCCCAGCCGGGGAAAAGTGCCTCAACGCCACGTTCGGCCGCCAGCATGACGACGCTCTCGAGACTCTTGGAGACGAGTTCGCCCAGCTGTTGCTTGACGTCGGGCCGGTCGGTGGCGCGTTCGCCAGTTTCGTGGCTGAGCTCGCCGTGGCTAAGTTCCTGGGCCGCTTCGGCCAGCCGCTGAGGCGCGGGCCGAGCGAGCTTGCCGTGGCCGAACTCCTCGTACCGTTCGCTGCGCTTCACGACGCCCGCGTCTTCATGTAACGCCACGCGGTTGGGGCAACAGCAGTCGGAGATCACAGCGTCGGCTGCCGATGAGATCCAGGCACCAGCCGACGTGTTCACGGAACGCCTGAGCGGAATCTCGTCGCGGACGGGGTCCTCATGCCAAGGCTCAGGCAGCTCCGACGGCCCGGAAATTGCGCGGCGCATCACCTGACGGTCGCACATCGGATGAGCGGGCGGACAGTGACCGACGTGCCGATCTCGTGATCATCAACCGGATGGCGCCCCGTCAATGTTGGGGCACTGTCCCAGCTGACGGCGTTTTCGCCCTGAGGGACGAGATCCGCTCTGACCCGCCCGCTCTCAAATGTAGCCATCGCCGCCCCTCCTGCGAGAGAAGGCCACCTCGGTAGGGGTGTCGGAATCTCGGCCCGTCCAACATGATCGCGATGACCGGCGGTTATGCGCATGACTCCCCGGCCCAGCGCCGGCCGTACCGAGACTATGCCCTGGCTGACCCCGCGGCTGACGTACGCACTTTTATCCACAGGCTGCGATCCGCTGTTGAACCCTTGCGCCTTCGCGCGGCACCCTGGTTCACGTCCATCGATCACCATCGGCTGAGGAGAACCGTGCCCCCTGACCAGCAGCCCGACGACACCCGGCGCCTCCGTCGTGCCCCGGCCATCATCGCGCTCCTCACCACCGCATCCGCCCTGCTGATCGGCATCCCCACCCTCGCTGCCAACGCCCGCGACCACCTCATCAACGCCGGCGCCACCACCCTCTGGGCAGTCGGCACCGTCGTGCTCATCGCGTCCAGCGTCCTCGCTGTCAAACTGCTGCGCACCCGCGATCGTCAACGCCAGGGCCACCTGGCCATCGCCACATTCATCGTGTGGCTCGTCGGCGCCGGCATAACCATCTACGGCCGCAGAGCCTGGGGGGCGATGTGAACCTGCGGATCGACCCAGCAGTTCTCGACGACGCCGCCAGCAACCTCGACCAGATCGCACACCACATTGGCGCCGCGACCACCTACCTGCCCCGCGTCGACGGCCAAGGCAGCATCTTCACCACACTCGTGCAGCGCCATCAGGACATGCTCACGAACCTGGAATCATGGCTGGGCAAGCTGCAAACCCTCGCGAACGGGTCCCGCACCGCGTTGACCGCTGCCGCCGGCTACTACCGCGGCACCGACATCGGCGCGGCAGCCCGGTTCGACGCGGCACTGCCGGACGCGAACCCGGGCACGTACCCGGGCGCCGACCATCAGCGGGTGTCATGATCCCGATCGAGGATGCGACGGCGATGCTGACGGCCCCCGACGCCGGCGACGCGACGCCCGGCGGCGGCTACTTCGACGCCACCGAGTTCACCTCCTTGTTCTCCCCGACCTGGTGGGGCAACGAGATCATCAAAGAGGTCACCGGCTTCGACTTGTTCGGCGAGGTCGGCCAGGCCCTGATGGGCAACTGGGAGCTGTTCGCGAAGGCCGGGGACGCGTTGAAGCACCTCGCCGACTGGGCCGAGGTGACCGGCACGAACGTCAACTGGGTGGCGGCCGAGCTCGGCAACCGCTGGGACGGGCACGCCGCCGACGCGGCCGTCAACTACTTCGCCGGCACCGCCGCGCCGGTCCTGGCGCTGCCCGAGCCGCTGCGGAAGGCCGGTGAGGGCTACATCAGCACGTCGAAGGGGATCTGGCAGCTGTCGAACCAGGCGACGAACTTCGCCGAGGCGCTCGCCGATTCGTGCATCGTTGCGGTCGCGGCCACCGCGGCCGGCACGGTGGCGGTCGAAACCGGCGTGGGCGCGGTGATCGGCTACGGACTCGCCGCGCTCGAGTTCGCCCGGGCCGTCGAGCTGGTGTCGAAGCTGACGCAGATCGCGGTGGCGGCGAACGCGCTGGCGTTCAGCAGCATGGGTCTGATCAAGGCATTGGAGACGCACCTGATCCACACCGGCGACTTCCCGCTGCCCGACGTCCCGTACGCGTTTCCCGGCCAGGGGAGGTAGCGATGATGTTCGACGCCGACGACCGGGCTCGCACCGAGATGCGGGCCGCGCTGATGCGGACGCTCGCCCGCGGTGTGGCCGGCGAGATGTGGCAGGAGATCGGCCGGGACGTCGCCGACGGCGTGCTCGATCTGCGGGACGCGGCCCGATCGGGCGCGTACCGCCACATGTTCGCCGAGGCGGCTCGGGAGTTGGCGAGCCACCGCGCGGAGATCGGGGAGACCGCGTTCGACCGGGAGGGTCGGCAGGCGGCCGAGGTGGTGGCCGAATTGCGCCGCGGCGGCTCGACGTGATCACGCCGGCAACCGCCCGCGAGCACGGCGGCGTAGTGCTGGCGTGTGGACTCCGGCGACGCGCACCGGCGAACCCTTGACGCGGTGAAGCGTGCCGCCGGGATGGTGCCGGTCATCCACTTCGACCTCGGCCGGCTGAAGGTCCACGGGCCGGGCTGCTCGTGTTCAGGCGTTGAAGCCATCACCACCACAGCTGTTCCTCAACGAAGATGGCCCGTGCTAACTAGCACGGGCCATCCTCTGGGGCTTGCTAGTTCTGCTCGACGTTGACCGTCACGTTAACTTCCACCGGGATCTCTGTAGTTTCCCCGATTGCTCCGCCAAGTACCGCGATTGTCGTTGCAATCACTAGGACCCTTCGGTGTTTTTCGCTTCGGTTTTTAATCCGTTGAAGTTTTCCGCGTGGTTCGCCGGGCAAGTTTTCGTGTAGTCTTGGCTTCGCCATACGTCCTCGCTTCCGTCCCCTGCAGGGCTCTAGTGCGGATGTCGGCAACCTGCGGGTCTCCAGTTGCAGCTGGGGGCCCGCGTTGCTGTCCAAGGGGACTGCACGTCCTCGACCCAAATGGGTGGTGGTCGCGCTGACGACAAAAGCCTACGCTGCCCCCCTATCAATTTCGCAGCCGGAAAGGCGGGCGAGACTTCCGCTTTCCTTGGCTGGAAGCTGGGAGGCTCTGGCTTCTTGATCGACAGATGCCTGACCTGCGCGAATTACTGGCGGTGAATGTCGAGGGTGTGACACAGCGTCACACCCTACTCAGCCATTCGGCTAGTCCACTCTCGCCCCGCAGGTTCTAGGCGAGTAAACGATTGGCCATCAGAGGCAACTGAAAAGTCGAGTTTCATAACGTCTGAAGTCGGACATCGCGGACGAATATGTCGGCGCCGGAGTGTCTCAAGTCACATGGGCTTACTTGATCAAAAATGACGCTGCGAAGTCGCGGGATAACACGATCGGTATTGCTTATCCCGTTCCGTAATGCATGGGACCCAACGCTGTCCGCATGTTATTGCAATCCGAACTCACGTAGGGCGCCAGGTCGATACCGTTTACACCGGCCGCCTTGAGTACCGACGCCATTGACGGCAGGTTCCCGGCTGACGCCCGGCCCCGACAGGCCGACACCACTGGACCTTGCCCGCACCGCCAACCCCCACGCCTCGATGCGAGAACGGGCGTCACCCCCAGACCTAGGGTGACGCCCGAACTACACGGCTGTCGTCATCTACAGCGGCTGTCCACAGCCCTACAGCGGTTGCGACCACCGCCAGCCCGGCATACGCCGCGCCTGCTGCTCGTGCCCCAGGCAGCGGTCGGTTACGCGACAGCGCGGGATCTATCCCGCAGCGGTTGGTTCGAGATAGCCGATCGGGCCTCCACTGGAGACAGTGATCCTGCTGGCCATTATTTGCTTCGCCAGCTCCCGCAGGTGGCCAGGCGCGTTCTTCAAGTGTTCCGCCTGCATCCCGGGGTGGACCCGCGCCAGGAGTTGCCCAGCGTAGTGGTGGCGAGGTTGGTCCTCGCCTTCCCGGTACTTCTCGTTGACGCGGTTGGTGACGCGATACACCGCGACGGGGAAAGTCGCCAGAGTGACGGCGAGCAGGACGTTGTCAAGAACCCGGGCTGGGTCGGAACGCCACCACCGGAGGCTTGATTGTTCAAGTTCATCGTTGCTATGCGCGACGTGGAACCCGATGTACTTCCTGTCCTCCCCGGGGTAGGCCTCCGCGCGTGCGTCGATGCGGAGAACCGTGAGCTCGCCATCAACTACCTGGAGCGGATCGCGCAAGGCCAACTCTTCGACCCGGCCGGTGGCGATAGGCACGTCGAGGACGCCGGCACGGACCAGTTTGTCGACGCCGGCAGGGGAGATTCCGAGCCGACCCGCGGCCTGAGGGCGGGTCAGTGTCGCCGACCGCACAGGGGGTTCTGAAGGCGGCGCAAACGTGGGCAGTGGCATGTAGTCGTCCCTTTCGACAGGGGGAGTCCCAGGCTCTCGCGGCCCCTGTACTCGATGACTCTTGCACCGTACCGTGCGTTGTTCACACGCACCAGTCGAGTTGTGCTTATACCAACTGGCGAGCTGTATCTGCTACCGCAGCGCAGCTCAACAGCTGCTGCCGCGGTCTCGAATCCGATGACGGACCCCCCGTTGAGCGGCATGAAGGGCAGGTTGTCGCCGAAGCACACGCACCGCCGGTACGAGCCCATCCACAGCACATAAACGGTGAGACCGATGCCGCGAACAACGGTGTCGCCGCCGCCCGCCTTCTCCGTCACCCGCGGGTCGGCAAGCACGCTCACGCCGACACCTCCGCGCCGCCAGCGATTACCACGATCGACAGTTTCGTTCATCTGTGCCCGTTACCTTTTCTCTGATCGGTGTGGGACGGCTCGACTGCCGTAGCGAAGTGGCATTAGCTGGTCGGCACCTCGTACAGGCCGCGGCCGGACCGCCGCAGCACGTCCTCTTTGACGAGATCCGTCAGGGCCTTGTCCCGGGCGTCGTCGCCGATGCCTGGCGTCGCGGCGACCAGGTCCGGTTTGGTCAGCGGCAGACCCTCCGCGGCGAGCTGCTGGGCAGCGGCCAGGACGACATCGCGCGCCCGGCCCGTCTGGACCACCGGCGGCGTCTCGTCGCGCGGCGGCCGGATCCTCTCCTGGATCACCAGCGGCATGTAGACCGGCTCCGCCTGCCGCTTGCAGTGCTCAACCACGGCGTCGATCTCCGCCTCAGACACCCACGCAGACTGAACCCGCACCGGCTCGGCGGCGCCCATCGGCAGGAACAGCGCATCACCCTTGCCCAGCAGCTTCTCGGCGCCCGGCCGGTCGAGGATGACCCGCGAGTCGGCGAGGCTGGACGTGGCGAAGGCCAGCCGCGACGGCACGTTGGCCTTGATCAGGCCGGTGACGACGTCGACGCTGGGCCGCTGGGTCGCGAGCACCAGGTGGATGCCGGCCGCGCGGGCCAGCTGGGTGATGCGCACCACCGAGTCCTCGACGTCGCGCGGGGCGACCATCATGAGGTCGGCGAGCTCGTCGACGACGACGAGCAGGTACGGGTACGGCCGGATCTCCCGCTCGCTGCCCGGCGGCGCGGTGATCTGCCCAGCCCGCACCTTGCGGTTGTAGTCGTCGATGTGCCGGACCCCGGCCGCGGCCATGTCGTCGTAGCGCATGTCCATCTCGGCAACGACCCATTCGAGGGCATCGGCTGCCCTCCTGGCATTGGTAACGACGGGCGTGACCAGGTGCGGAAGACCGTCGTAGTTGGTGAGTTCGACCCGCTTCGGGTCGACCAGCAACAGACGTACCTCGTCCGGCGTCGCCCGGGTCAGCAGCGACACGAGCAGGCTGTTGAGGCAGCTGGACTTGCCCGCGCCGGTCGCGCCAGCGACGAGAATGTGCGGCATCTTGGCGAGGTTCGCGACTACCGCCTGGCCCTCGAGGTCCAGGCCGATCGCAACCAGGAGCGGATGCCGGTCCGTACGCATCGCCGGGGCGTCGAGGACGTCGGCGAGCGCGACCGTGACCCGCTCGGCGTTTGGGACCTCGAGCCCCATGACGCTCCGACCGGGAATCGGCGAGTGCAGCAGGATTTTGGGCTGTCCGACCGCATACGCGAGGTTCCGCTGCAGCTTGGTGACCGCCTCGACTTTGACGCCGGCGCCGAGCGTGATCTCAAACCGGGTCACCGCGGGGCCACGGGTTGATCCGGTGACCCTCGCGTCGACGGTGAAGTCCGTGAGCACCTGCTGGATCATCTTGCCGCGTCCGTCGGTGTCGTCGGTTTTTGCTGCCGATCCGGCTGCCGCCGTCAGGCTCGGCAGCTGGTAGCGGGCGGTGGGTTGGGCTGCCACCACGGCCTCGTCGAGCTTGCGGTCGTTCGCGACATCGGCGGCCGGCGGCTGGCTCGACGGGCGCGGCGGGCGCTCCGGGTCGGGCAGTCGCAGCCGGCGCCGCTCGGCCGCCGTCCACACCGGGTAGGACCACAGCGCCCACACCGTAGCGCCGGCGATCCACACGACACGGCCCGCGGCCGTGCCCGGGTCGGTGGCCGCCGCGGCGGCCAGCCACAGCCCGGACGTGCCGCCGGCGGCACCCCACGCGAGCGCCTGCTGATGGATGCGGAGGACCCTGCGGCCGGTCCGCTGCGCCCGCTCGATCCGCCCGCGCCTGATGGCCCGCGCAGTCAGTCGTTGACGGCGGACCGCATACCCGCCCACGGCGAGGACCGGCGCGGCAGCAAACGCAGCCGCGAGGTTCACGCCGTCGACGGCGACGAGGCCCGCCACGATGTGACCGCCGAGGATCCCCCACGGGATCAGGTGGTCGCGGTACGTCTTCGCCGAGGTGCGCATGAGCGCCTGCAGCTCGAGCCGCTCGACGAGGGACGGGCCCGGACCGCCGTTGCCGGCCCCGGCCGGTTCGGGTGTGGCCTTGTTTTCTTGGACGGCCTTGGCGATGCTGCGGACGTAGCTCCATGTCGACGGCATCGGAGTCCTACCTCCCGGCCATGACGGCGGCGAGGACGAGCGCCACCAGGTAGAAGCCCCACCGCCGGGTGGGTCGCTGCAACATCCAGCGGAGCGGGCCCTGGGCGCCGGTCGGCGCGACGAGCACGAGCATGAACATGATCAGCCGGTCGGTGCGGTTCGACCACCGCCAGGCGGTGATCAGCCACGGGAACCGCTCGGGTGCCCGGTCGGCGTCGACGCCAGACAGCCGCCACATCGAGGCCAGCGACGCCGGCCGTGCCGTCCATGCCCACCAGCCGCGAACTGCCCGGCCGATCACGGAGGGTGCTTGCCGAAGTTCGACGACACGGCTACTCTCGCGCGCGCGCGTCGACACGGCCGGGCTGTCATCTTCGACCCCTTGGGCTTCCAACTTCGATCGAACATCACCGTCAGTGACGGATGCGGTCGTGGATGCGCTCAACGTCGATCCCCTCTCGGATCAGGTCGATCACGGTCCGGACCAGGCTCGTGACCTGCTCCAGCTGGGCGACCTGGCCCCCCTCAACGAGGAGCCAGGCGCACGTCTTCCAGAAACGGCCGCGGTCGGTGGGCTGCTCGGCGATCTGCGCCTCGGCGTGCACCCGCCGCCGCTCACGGGACTTCTCAGCCCGGGTTGGCACAGATCAGCCCCGCACGCCGGCGGGAACGTTGCCGCCGCGCTGGCCGGCCCGGGTCTTGGCGATGACGCGGCGGGCCAGGACGAGCGCGACGCCGGTCGCGATCAGCGCGAGCGCAGTCAGGGAGCCCTGCCCGAGCCACTCGCCGAGCTTCGCCGAGCTGTAGGCGTTGAGGTCGGCCGCCCACTGCTGAATCGTCTGCCCACCCTTGCCGTTGATCGACTGCGCGATCGACGGCAGCAGGATCGCCGTCCAGATCGCCGGCCGGTTCGGGGTGCCGTCGAGCAGGATGTCCAGGATGGCGGCGACGCCAAGCACGACGCCGAGCAGCGGCGCGAGCCAGTCGGGACCGACGCCGACGATGGCGGCGATCCAGTGCCCGAGGAAGCTGGCGGTCATCGCGCAACCGCCGATGACGGCCAGGGCGAGCGAGGTCCAGCCGAGGTAGACGATGCCCTTGTCGTTGATGATCGGGTTGGCCACGGGGTGCTCCTTCTGTCGGTCCGGCGGCCCGGTCAGGCGCCGGTGCTGTCGGTGTTGATGTCGGCCTTGGCGTGGTGGGCGGTGCGGGCCGCGCGGACGCGGTCGTGCGACCACTTCATGTCGGTGCGGATCGTGTTGTCGGCGGCCGGGAGCCGGTTGCCGTACCGCTCGCGGAGTGCGGCGGCGTTGGCGATGGCCGACGGCGAGTGCTTGGCTTTCCCACCCCGCCTGGCGGTGCCGGTGGCGGTCTTTCTGGCGGGCTTCCTGTCGGTCCCGCTGTCGGTGTTGTTGGCGGTCGAGCTGTCGGTCCCGCTGTCGGTCTTCCTGTCGGTCTGGCTGTCGATGTCGGTGTCGGTCCCGCTGTCGGTGTCGACGGCCGACACCTGTCGGCGCGTGGCGGTCCGTACCTGTCGGCGGTTCTGTCGGTGCGCCTGTCGGTGTGCGAGGCGCCGGGCTGTCGATGGCGCTGTCGGCTCCGGCGCCGACAGGTTGGCGATGTCGGTGTCGGCTCCGCTGTCGATGGCGCTGTCGATCTGCCCGTCGATGGCGAGCACGTCGCGTAGGGGTGTACCGACGTCGGCTTGGACCTTTCGCGGAGGCTGCTCGGCGGCGAGCCGGTCGGGCGTGAGCGCAGCGCCGATGAGCGCAGTCAGGCCGTCGTAGTCGGCGCCGTCGGCGAGGCGGACCGCGATCTCGTCGAGGTCGTAGACGGCCACGGCGATGTCGGCGGTGGTCGGGTCGACCGCGGCGCGGATCTTGCGGTGCAGCACCTTGGCGATGGCGGCCGTGCGCACCTCCCGCCGCTTCTCCGCCTGGGCCGCCGCAATCGACGGGTACAGCCCGAGATCGGGATTGGCCTTGGCGAGATTCTTCGCGCGCAGCGTCTGCCAGGGGTGCCGCAACCAGTGCCCGATCAGCTCATACGCCGGCGTCACCGGCGGCAGCTGCCCCTTGGCCCGCAGCCGGTCGCGGCGCTGGTTCTCGGTGTGCATCAGCCACACCAGGTAACCCAGCGCGGACATCGCCGCGAAGAACCCGGCGAGCAGTTTGTTGTCGTGCGCCATCCAGTTGAACGCGACCGCGAACGCGGCGATGGCGGCGGACAGGATGCGGGAGGCGTTGGCCTTCTCGCCGAGCCGGCGGCGCACGTCGGCGTTGGCGAGCACGACGATGCCGCCGAGCTCAAGGGCGCCGACCGCGGGGATCGCCCAGATCAGCGGAATGCCGAGGGCGGCGACCGCGCCGGAGACCTGCCCGGCGAGGGCGACGAGGAGCACGACGACGTAGAAGAGCTGCCGCATGTACGAGGTGCGCTTCACGGTCTTGGCCAGGTCGGCGTCGAGCTCGGCGGCTGCTGCGGTGTTCGCGCTGCGCGGCTCGTCGGCGGCGAGGACGGCCGGGATGTGACCGTTGACCCGCCCGACGGCCGGGGGAACCGCCGGGCGGGGGTCAAAGGTGGTGAGGGCGTTCACAGCGTCACCTCGGTGGGAGTCGTGGGGCTCCGCCTGGCGACCTGGCGAGTGCCGGTCCGCGGCGGGCGGGGCGTCATGCCTCTCATTGTAGAACGTTGCGAACGTTGCGAACAATACGAACGTTAACGCATACTCGTAGCGTGAGACGACAGCCGAACATCACGAACGGTGCGAACGATCTGTACGATCGCCAGCAACCGTCGAAGGCAGGCTGCGCAGTGGTCGTCGAGAAAGACCCCGGGAAGCTCGAAGAGCGCCTCAAGCGGGGCGACTGGCTGACGCCCGGCGAGGTCGCCCTCCTGCTGCAGCTCGGCCGGACCAAGGTCCACACGATGCTCGTGCAGGGCCAGATCCGATCCCGGAACAAGCCAGCCAGCCGTCACCGGGTCTGCAACCCAGAAGACGTCCGCCGCGAGCTCGCGAAGCTCCGCGACGCCGAGGCCGAAACCACTGCGCCGGCATCCGACACCGAGTAGCAGCTGCTCATGCACCGAGCGCCGCCCCGTGCTCCCGCATGAACGGCACCGGGTTGACCGCGCCCTGAGGCGAACGGTCGTTGTTCAGATGCACCTCGAAGTGCAGGTGCGGGCCCGAGCTGTGCCCCGACGAGCCGACGATGCCGATCTGCTGCCCGGCCGCCACGTGCTCCCCCGCTGACACCGCTGGCCGCTGGGTCATGTGGCAGTAGCGCGTGATGATCCCGGCCGCATGCTGGATATCCACGAACCAGCCGCACCCGGCCGCGCTCGGCGACCCGTCCCTGTCGCAGGTGCCGACCGTTCGGGCCGTCGACGCGTCGCAGACCGCCTTGATGACCGTGCCTGACGACGCGGCCCGGATCGGTGTCCGCCGCGACGCCATCAAGTCGACGCCGGCGTGCAGCCGACCACCCCGCGGCCCGAATGGCGAGCCGACCTCACCCGACACCGGGCGTACCCAGCCGCCGGCCGTGACCTCGGCGGGAGCCGCGCACTGGCCTGGCTGCTGTCCGGCCAGGTCCGCGCCGCCGGAGACCGCACCGACGAGGGCCGCCGCTCGAGGTTCGTGCTTCGCGTAGGCCCCCGGGAACGCTGAGCGCTGCACCCGCTGGGCTGCCTGTGTGAGCGACAGCGACTGCCAGCCGGACACGCGCTGCAGCGCGTCGTAAAACTTCCTCGCGGACGTCGCCGGCGTCATTAGGTCCTGGACCGTCCCCCACGAGCCGGCGCCCTCCGGCGGGCTTGGCCTCTGCTGGAACAGGCCGACGCTGTCGTGGTCGCGGCCCGAGCCCTCGTGCGGCAGCGCCATGGACGACGGCACGCCGGGGTTGGCGAGGTTGTGCAGGTTGCTCTCCTGCATGGCCGTGGCCACGGCGATCACCCAGCCCCGCGGCGGCACCTGCATCTGCTGGCCGGTCCGAACGATTGCCGTCGCGTTCGCCACCTGGGTCGCCGTGAACCCGTCGGCCTTTACCGCTGAGGCGTCGTGGACCTGCAGTTGGCCACCGCCACAGTCCGACGCCGGCGGTGCCTCCTGCTGCTGCGTGAACCAGCCCTGCATCGACGACGCCAGGCCGACCCCACCCATGCACAGGACCGCCCCGACGCCCAGCGCAATGGCGAGCGTGACCGCGCCGCGGCCGGTCACGCCTGCTCCAGGTCGAGCTGCGACCCGAGCCACCGATGGCCCGCCCCCGTCAGCGTCACCTTCGCGGTGGCCACGAGCGTCTGCCCAGAAGCGCTGACGATCGGGATCGTGACCGTCACCAGCTCATCGCCGGCGGGCGCGACCGCAATCTGGTCACCGACCCGACCGACCGGCACCTTCGCCGGGTCGGCGTCGGCGAGCTCCGCAGCCAGCTCATCGGTGACGAGCGGCCGGAACCCGGCCCGCCACTGCTCCGGTGACTTGCCCTGCGTGTTGAGGATCTTCACGAGCAGGTCGACGGCCGCCTCCCGTGCCTCGATCGGCCCGGCGGTGATGTCCGCCGGCTGGTCGCTCACGTCGGCGCTGCCGTCGTCGCCCGACTCCTCGTCGCCGCTCTCGGCCGCCGCGGCGGACGTGGGAGCGGCCTGCGACCCGCCCGAGGCGTGCTCAGCGCTCCCGGAATGCCGTCCGGCCAGCAGTACCGCGGCGATGACGGCAGCGGCCACGGCGGCAACGATCCAGCGGACCGGCAGGCGCCTCATGCCCGGTTCCCCGCGGTCGTCTCCGGCCGGGGCCGTGAGGCGGGATGCGAACTGGGCGCCGCTTCGCGGGCGTCTTTGACGGTCTGCCCGGCGAACGACAGCAGCCGGTACAGCAAGCCGGGCTTCTCGTCCTCCTCGTCGCGTTTGCGGGCCCCGACCCGGACGAGCCGCTTCACGGGCCGCAGCACCATCCACAGCACGACACCGGTCAGGCCGACCGCGCTGATCTGGACGAAGCCGGACAGGTCCGAGTCGAAGACGGAGTCGACGATCCACAGGTAGAGGCCGGCACCGGCCCCGAACATGATGATGTTGGCGACGGAGCCGACGACGGCGTTGAACAGCCGCATGACGGACGGGTGACCGGGCTGCAGGATTCCGATGGTGGCCATGAGCGGGAACGTCATGACTGCCACCCGCACGACGAGGAATCCGAGCAGGATGACCACGCTGGCGCCAATATCGAAGATCGAATAGATCCCGGCGGACAGCATCGCGATGAAACCGCTGCCGAGCCGGTCGTCGCCGTGCAGACCCTGCAGATGCTCGTACGCTTCCGGATCTTCGGCCTTGACCGCCTCGGCGATCGAGATCCACTGTTCAGCCTTCGCCTGCACGATCACCGGCCGCAGTTCCGGGTGGGCGTCGATGTCCGCGGCTTCGCCCCATGTGATCGTGGTCGCGTCGTACAGTGCCGGGCCGTACTTCTTGGCGATCGGGCAGTCGTCGCAGCCGAGCATGGCCCGGACCCAGTTGCGGTACAGGATCGCGTAGACGGCCGCGTCCGACGACCTCACGGCGACGGTCCGGTGGTCCTTGCACGCGTCAGGGTTCCTGTCCCGCGAAGCGCAGTCCTCGAGCGGGATGTCGTTGGAACCCGGGCCGACAACCTCGTGCATCGCGCTCAGGCCGGTGACGGCGACCCGGTCGGCGCCGTGGGTCACGAGCAGCGGGTACTTGCCGATGCCGGTGACGGCGACCATGACGAGCAGCGCCCATCCGGCGAGCTTGGTCGCCTCGGACAGCCTGCCGAGCCGTGCCCGCCAGATCAGCCATCCGCCGGCGGCAGCGAGGGCCAGTGCGCCGAGCACGGAAAACACGTAGTCGTAGGTCTTCTCGGTGGCGGTACGGACGATCGAGTCGGACCAGCCCCACATCGCGTGCGGGTCGTAGGCGAGTTCCCGCAGCCCGTTGGCGGTACCGAGGGTGATCTGGGCGATCGAGAACTCCATACCGGCGATTGCGTTCTGGCCCGTGTCCGTTGGGTGCGTCACCGCCCCGGCGCAGGAGGTGTCGTACATGTCGAGCGGGTAGCCGGCCATGCCATGCCGGGCGTACTGGCCGAGGACGCCGGGACGCAGGTCGGCGTCGGGGCGGCGGCTGAGCCAGCCGGAGATGCCGGAGTCCGGCGAGGCGGGTGTTGGTGCTTTGACGCAGTCGGCGCGGCGAGCGGCAGCGTTGCCGAGGCGGTGGGCGCAGTCGAGGAAGTTCGCGGGTACCTGCCACTCCTCGACCGTGCATAGCGGCTTGACCGGCTCCGGGTCGGCGTGCGCTGGAACGCCGGGACCGAGGACCAGCAGCGCGGCGGCAGTCAGGGCGGCAAGCGCGTGAAGGGTGCGGCGGATCATGCGACGCCTCCAGGGGTGGTGTCGAGGTGAGCGAGCAGCCGGTCGGCGTAGGACACGTCGACGCGGATCTTCTGCATGCGGCCGTCCACGTCGCGCATCACGAACTCGCGGAACCCGAGCCGGGCATCCGATGTCGGGTCGGCCTGCGAAAGTGCGGCCAGGGTCTCCTCGTAGCCGACTCCGCCAGCCAGGCGCAGCAGCTGTAGCGCCCCGGCCGCGACCTCCGGATCGGCGGCGATGCGCCCCGCGAAGACGGTGGAGACAAGGTTCTGGACGTCGAGGTCGAGAATGTCCTGCGGGTTCTGCGACGCCACCAGCGCGGCGATGTTCCACTTCCGAGAGTCGCGGGCCAGGCGGACCAGGAACGAGCGGCCGGAACGCCAGCCCTGCATCACGTGCGCCTCGTCGAGCGCCACCAGCTTGCGCCGGTGCATGTCACCGCCGTAGCAGCGCCGGACGGCCAGACGGTGCGCGAGGTGCAGCATCGGCACCGTCAGCGCCTCGGCCGCCGACCAGTAGTCGCGCTCGACGGTCATGTCTGGCAGCCGCAGACCGGCCATGGTGATGATCGTCAGGGGGGCGTCGGAACCGAGCGCCCCGACGGGCGGGCGGCCGAACAGCAGCCGCGCCATCTGCAGCTCGGCGGCGTCGTTGAGCAGCGCCGCGAGCTCCTGGGCGCTGCTGTCGCCGGCATTCAGGACCGCGACGATGTCCTCGAGCTGCGACGCCTCCTCGGCGGGAACCTGCCGGGCGGCCCGGCGCAGCAGCGACGCGGCGGCTTCGCTGCGGGCGACCTGTGGCGGCAGCAGCATCATGGCGATGTCGAGGACGAGGGTTCGCCGCTCGGCGCGGGCATCGGTCACCGCGACGTCGAACAGGTGGTCGCCGTGCTCGCCCGCCGCGAAGTCCGTACGCCGCGGCGTCGGGATCAGGGCGTACGGGGCGAGGGTGCCCCGGTTGGCGCCGACGAGGTTGAGCACCTGTGCTCGTCCCCGCATCAGCGGCATGTCGGCGAGCCGGGCGAGGGGCCCGGACGGGTCGAGCAGCGTCGTCTGGACGCCACGCAGCGCGGAAAGGTAGCCGATGGACCCGATGAGCGTCGACTTCCCGCCGCCGGGCTCGCTGACGACGATGGCCAGGCCCGAACGCTCCCGGACCTCGGTCGCGAAGTGCGGGTCGAACATGACCGGCCGGCGGCCGGTCCCGGACGTGTAGCCGATCAGGTCGCCCCGACCGTCACCAACCGCGGCGGCGGCCTGCGGGACGGCGGCTGCGAACAGCTTCACGGACATGCGCCGCAGGTAGCCGGTGTCAGCGATCGGCTCGCCCGGGATGAACTCGCGGGCCAGTTCGGGCTGATCCTTCGGGTGCTGCAGGGCAATCCGGGCGTGCTGCTGGTAGAGCCGGGCGACCTCGTCGGCGCGTTCGAGCGCCACCTTCTCGGTCGGGCCGGTGACCGCCAGGCGGTGCCAGCCGTGCACGCGTGCGGCGTCGACGGGCTGCCCGGTCGAGATCTCGTCACCGACGGCCACGGCCCGCTCGGCGAGCCGCCCGAGCTCGGGCGGCATGTCCAGGCCGTGCTCGGCGTAGTCGCGCTGCTGATTGCGCAGCAGCAGGAGACGCCGGTTCAGGCTGGACGTGGCGCCGCCCGGGCCGAGGACGTCGACGCGCGAGGACACCTCGACCGGGTACGGCAGTTCGTCGGCGAGGTGCAGCCACGGCAGGTGCTGCTGCGGGATTTCCAGCGGCTCCATCCGGCCGACGGTGAGCACGGCGGCATACGACTCTTCGCCGGTGAGACGGTTGACGACGCGGGTCGTCGCCCCGTACCGGGTCCGGTACCGGTCGACGTGCTCGGTGAGGGCCATGATGTCCTCGGGCCCCGTCGCGGTGACTCGCCGGTCGGGCGGAGTCAGGCCGAGGCCAACCGACCGGTACAGCAGCCACGCAAGCTGTGTCGGCGTCGCGGGCTCGGCGCCGAGGCCGAACGGCCGCAGCAGGGCCGTGAACTTCTCGACCTTGGCGGCGATCCGGTCCCGCTCGCTGCGGGCCACACCGCCGCGGCCGGCGCGGGCGCGTACCCACTCGCTGACCGCATCGCCGACGTGCCGACGGGCCACGGTCACGCCGAGGTAGGTGACCCCCTCGGCGTAGCCGAGCGCGTCGACGTGGTTGGCGGCGGCTCGCAGGTGATCGGCGAGGGCCTGCTGCCCGACGATCGGCGCCGAGGACCGGAGCAGGTTCCCCGCCCACTGGCCGGTCGGGTACGGCCGGGACGTGCGGCGCAGGTGGAGCCGATGCCCGGCGAGCTTCGCGTACTGCTCGGCGACGGCGGTCATGAACGTCTCGCGGTCGGCGTCGGGTCGGAATGCCCACACCCGCTCCGGCAGGACGTACCAGGCGGTGGCGGTGCTCGCGGTGAAGGTCAGGTTGCTGACGAACTCGCGGAGCTGCAGGTCGACGGTCGGCGCCGGGTCGCGGGGCTGCCGCACGTACGGCGTGAGCGCCACGACCCGGCCGAGGGTGCGACCGTCGGTGAGGTTGCGCTTCATCGCGGGCCTCCGATTCGGATACGGGCGGCTGACAGGCTCGGCAGTTGGGCCGGCGGCGGGGGCCCGGTCTGGCGCCAGTCCCGGGCGGCGGTGGCGAGGATCTTCCGTGCGGGCCGGTCGGGGTCGACGTGCCGCCAGATGGCGTAGGTGCTGACCATGGCCGCGCCGATCTCGACACCGATCCAGCCGAAGCCGCCGGTCAGCAGGGTCCCGGCGCCGACGAAGCCCGTGCACAGGACGGCGAAGAGGCCGTACTGGGCGTACGGGAGCTGGATCGGGAGTGTGTAGTTCGGTGGGCCGAGGTAGACGAGCCTCGCCCGGTAGATGTCGTCGTCGGTGCGTAGCAGCACGTCAGGCTCCTTGCAGGAAGTCACGGCCCGCGGCGGTGAGGTGGATGCGGAGGAGCTCGCTGCGCTGGGCGCTGCCGGCCTGGCGGAGCGCCCAGCGCATGGAGACGGTTCCGCCGCCGCTGTGGCGGACCTCGACCAGGCCACGGTCGGCTACGTCGAGGAGGAGATGCTCGGTGAAGTTGTCGGCCATGTAGCTCACGGGGTGGCCGTACTGGGCGGCTTCGAGCAGGTCGAAGGTGCTGCTGGTGGGCGTGGTCATCGGCTGGCCCTACTTGAACAGCAGGTCGACGATGGATCCGCCGAAGAAGAACAGGCTGGTCGCGCCGGCGATGAACGCGATGCCGATCAGGGCGACGCTGCTCGAGGTGAGCACCTTCGACACCTCGCCCTTGTTGGCGCGGGAGACGAAGATGATCCCGAGTCCGGCGAGCAGGATCGGCACGATCTTGGTGACGAAGAAGTTGAGGATGCCGTCGGTGTTGAGCTCCTTCGGCGTCGGTGCTCCCGACGGCTCGGGCGCGGCCAGGATGTGCAGGTGGTCGGCGGTCGTCTGGGCGACAGCGGTCAGGAGGTGCATGACGTGGTCTCATTTCCGGTCGAGGGTTGGTAGACGAAGTCGTAGAGGGCTTGCTGCAGGGCCACGAGGTCGCCGCCGTCGGTGACTTCGGGGAAGCCGTGTTCTGCGAGGACGCGGCCGACGGCGAGCAGCAGGCCGTACGTGAACCGCGGACCGGCGTCGGGCTGCGGCGTGATCGGGTAGGCGCGGGTCACGGAGCCACCTCCGCCAGGTCGGCCGGGTCGAACGTGGCGGCTGGGGACGTCTCGTCGACCGCCTCCGACAGGTCCGTGTAGACCTGGACCGTGCCGTCGCACGGCTCGTCGACGTCGTCGCAGTGACACGCGTCGACCATGAGAAACCGCACGACGTGCACCCGGCCGTCGAGGACGATCCGGTCACCGATGCGCAGGTCATCCGCGCGTTTCGAGCCGGAGGCCTCCGCCGCGGCGGCGAGCAACGCCATGGCGAGCTCGCGGGCCGCGGCCGGGGAGAATCCGTACGTCTCCGCCTTCAGCTGCGACGACGGGTCGACCCACACGACCGGGTCGACCGTGCCGTCCGGCCGCTCGTCGCGGGTCGCGCCGACGACGAGCAGGCCCGGCGTCGGCTCGTGGAAGCCGTCGAGGTCGTAGCTGGCCGCCCGCATGGCACCCGCGTGATGCTGGGCGCCATCGTGGTCGGCCTCGTGCGACACACACCAGGACAGGGCCGCGGGGCAGTCGACAGGCTCCGACGCGAGGGTGGTCCACTCGGCGCTGCAGGTCCGGCATGACCATGCATGCTTCGGGCCGGGCTGCTCGCCGAGCTCGTACACGGTCTCGGTGGTCGCCCCGACATAGACCACAGCGGCGCAGGTGCCGCACTTCGGGCAGTCCGGGTCGACGTCGGGGCCGGCAAGTGTCCCAGTTGGGACAGTTGCCGACACGGCGACCGGCTCGAGGACGGCCGTCATGACGGGCTCCCCTCGGCGTGCTGAAACTTCCGCATGGCCTCAGGGCCGGCGGGGTCGACGTCGACCCATGGGCCGTCGGGCCGGTAGCCGTCGGCGATCAACTGGCCGGTGATCTCCCGCTGGGCGCCGAGCATGGACACGGCGGTCAGGTCGCGGGTGCCGGTCGTCTCGTCGGTGTGGACGAGCATGCAGCTGATCGGCGGGCGTGCACCCATAAGCCAGACCTCGGCCACGGATGGCACCACAACGGGGCTTTCGACGACCTCGCCCGCGCTCGGCGCCTCGTCGACGACCGGCGCCAACTCCGGGTCCGCCGGCGGCTTCGTCGAGGGTGTATCTGTAGGTACACCCTCGGGGCGGCAGTGCGATCGACCAGCGACCTCGTCGAGGGGGTCCAAATTCGGACCACCTTGGGTCTCCAGCGGCTTGGTGAGCGACTTCGCCAGCGCCGCGTCGAGGTTGCTGTTGTGCGCGTCGCGGGCCTCGATCGCACGGGCGCGGGAGCAGGCTCCCAACGTGGCCCGGAGCAGTTCCTCGGCGCCTTTGGCGCTGACCCGCCGCCCACCGAACTCCTTGGCGAGCACGTCGACGAGCCGCTCGATCGGAACGACCGTCTTGCGCGACGGCTTGGCCTCGTCGGGCTTCGGCTCATCCGGCATCGTCACCTCGGCCGACACCGCCGAGGCGAGCCACTGACGAAGGTCCGGGATGTCGATGCCCAGTTCCTGCAGGTGCGTGAGTGACGTGTTGATCAGCCGGTAGGCGACTGCCTTGTCGGCGCCGAGCCGGGCAGCGACCGTCGACACGGGCTGCCGGTCGACGCAGTGCAGCTGGACCGCCATCCGTGCCGGCGGGCCGAGGAGGTCCCATGCCGCCTTCACGTCGTCCGGTTTGGCGGCGGCCTTGAGCGGCTTGGTCATGCCGGCTCTCCTTCGTGGCTCAGCGAAAGCAAGGCGTCCCGCGCCTCGGTCAGGAGGCGGGTCGCGGTGGTGGTGTTGACGCCGAGGCGTGCAGCGATCTCGCGCACCTTGAGGCACTCGACGAAGCGCATTGCGAGGATCTGGCGGTGATGCTGATCGAGCCGACGCAGCAAGCGCGGCTGTGCGATCAGCGAGAGGATCTCGGCCTGAACGTCCTCGTGGCGCCTTCCCTCGACCACAGGTGCGCCGGCGCGCAGACGCTCAAGGGTTCGGAACACGAGCTTCTGGGCGGCCGGAACTGGCACGTCCATGTACTCTGCGATCTCGTCCCAGGAGAAGCCGTGTAGGCACCACAGCTCGACCGCGGTGCGGCGTAGCGGCGGCAGGGATTCGATCACCGACGCGACGGCGGCCGCGGTCTCCTCGTCGGCCATGCACCGTTCGTCACCCTCGATCGGCTCGGGTTCGCCGAAGAGGTCCAGGAAGTCGCTACCGGCGATCTCGCGCTGGCGGTGGTGCGTGACCTGCAGAGCGGTGTGTTTGGTGGTCTTCATCAACCACGCGATCGGCTCGTCGAGCGCTGTGACCGTGTCTCGCTTCAGCAGGCCGATCATGAATGCCTGCTGAACGGCGTCCTCGGCGTCGTCCCAGGTGCGGGCGTGCCGGCGGGCGTAGCGGAGCAGTTCGCCGCGGTGCTCGCGGCACATCTCGTCGAAGATGTCGTTGACCTGCTGCTGGGAGAGGGCGAGCGTCATGCCGCACCCGCCGTGGTGGCCGAGCCATCGACCGTGACGCCCCACGCGCGCAGCTGCTGCTTGGCGCGGGAGATGTAGACGCGGACCCGGTCGGGGCCGACGCCGAGGATGCGGCCGATGTCGGCGAGGGTGAACCCGAAGCCGTACCGCAGCCGCATCGCGATCATCTGCCGGGACGACAGCCGCGACAGGTGCTCGTCGAGCTCGTCCATGACGGCCGGCGCGATGCTCAGCCCGCGGGCGGTCGCCACGTGGCCGAGGATCGTTCGGCCGACCTGCTCGGCCTCGTGGATCGTGGCGTAGCCGCCGCACGCGCCCGAAGGGGAGCCGTCACGGAGGAGCGCCATGTAGATGCGGGTGTGCCCGATCTCGCCGTCGAGGGTGTCGCGGCGCTCGAGGCTGACCGTGTACCCGTCGCAGCCCTCGCCCGACCCGGCCGTGAGCGGCAGGTCGACGGCGGCACTGTCGTGGTACAGCGGCTCCCCCTCGCGGGCGAGGTCGAGGTCGTGGTTGTTCGCGTTGCCGGTGCACCACGGCACCCCGGCCGTGCAGCCGGTCGGCTGCGGCGCCTCCGCGGTCTCAGCCGAGACGAGGGCCAGGTTGGGGCGGATCGTCGTGACGGTCATGCGGGGACTCCGCCTTTCTGGTCGTCAGGGTGGTTGAGGCTGGCGAGGTGCGGCTGGTCGGCGTCGAGGACGTGACCGGCCGCGGCGAGCGCGGCCCGGAGGCGGCGCAGCTGGTCGGCGCCGATGTCGAAGACGGGGCTGACGGGTCCGCTGGTCGCCGGGACGATCGACAGCTCGAGCAGCGGCTGCCCGTGGTGGGTGCCGTAGATGCTGACGACGTACCGGGCGCTGTCGCGGTCGGCGCCGGCCTCGGCCGGAACGTCGATCGCGCGGCTGTGGTGCAGCTGGAGCCCTTCGGCGTCGCACTGCGCGTCGTCGCACCACGCCGGATGGGTGGAGGCCGAGGTCCCGGTCACAGCGATCCGTCCTCAGTCCGGAGCCAGTCCATCTCCCCGGCGTACGCGTCCTCGGCCGTGCACATGGCCAGCAGCACCTCGGCCAGATGGGAGCGGACCGGCGGCGCCGACACGTACAGCTGGGCTTCGGGATGACGGCCACTGCCGACGGTCACCACCAGCCATTCGGCACCGCAGGACTTGTGCAGCGCCGTCCCGAGCAGCCCATCGGGCGAGGTCCACTCGCGGGCGTCGAACACGGCCGCGGTCAGCCCTTCGACGGGCACGGCGACCGACACCTTGCCGGTGCGGATCGACACGTACCCGGGGCGGGCGGTGCCGTGGATCAGGTAGCCGACCTCGCCGGCGAAGTCGGACCGCCCGGCCTGGGTGCAGAACACGGGGATGCGCGTCGTGGTGTTCACAGCGTCACCGGCCGGTCCCAGTGGTGCGGGTCGCCGACGACCGACGCGTGTCCCCGGAGCGCCTGGCCGAGGTGGCGGGCTTGCGCGCCGCGCAGCTCGTAGCCTTCCAGCGACGAGGCCTGCCCGGGGCGCATGAGGCAGATCTCGACGCCCGGCGGCTCCTCGGCGGAGTCCATCGCGTCGGCGAACAGCCGCACGAAGATCGCCGCCTCGCCGTCGTGCGACGGGTAGACGATCGTCCACTCCGACAGGTGGTGCGCGTAGTTCGGCGACGCGACCGTGCACTCGTTGGGCGAGCACCACGCCGGGTGGGTGATGCTCGCGTCGTCGTGGCCGGTCCGGATGCTGCCAGCGGCGATCCCGAACGGCTCCTTCGGGGTGCGCAGGTCCGTGAGGTACTGCGCCTCCCGGGCGCGGCGGCCCTCGTCGTCACGCGGCGGCACGAGCCACCTCCGCCGTAGCGGCGCGGACGAGGGCGGCGGCGTCGGACTCGACCGGCTTCGGCGCCTGTTCGCTGGAGCAGACCGTGACCCGGCGGCCGTGCCACCACAGGACGCGGTGGTTGTGGAGCGCGATGTAGCCGGTGCCGAGCGCGGTCAGCTCGATCTGGCCCATGCCGAACCACGCCAGCCACTGCAGCCCAGCCGCGATGGTGCTCGTGTGGACGGTGATGACGTCGTGGTGGGTCAGGACGATCTTGGCCGGGCAGGGCATGCCCTCGGCGACAGCGGCGGCGATCAGCAGTAGCGCGTCGCGGCGTGCGATGGTCATCGGGTCGCCTCGAGCTGCTCGGCCAGGTACAGCACCGCGGCGGCGACCTGGCGGGCCTCGGCGGCGGTCAGGTCGATCCCGTCGGGGCTGGCCGTGATGACGATCGCGGCCTGCCCGGTGATGCCGTACTCGTCGAAGCGGTTGAGGTACAGGTCGACCTCGCCGGCGACGAGGTTGCCGCCGCCGGCCGCCTGCACGGTGATCGGCTCGCCCTCGTGGCAGATCGACCCGTCGGGGTCGGTGCCGTGCTTGCGGCACCACGGCGGGCAGGTCCGCGCCGTGGTGCGGGTCAGGGTCGCGGCGCTCACGCTGTCTCCCCCGCCTTGCTGGGGAGCGGCTGGCGGGCGTCTGCGACCGCGGCGAGGATCGTGTGGGCGAGCCGCTCCGCGTCGTCGGCGTGGATGGACGTCAGGGGGATGGAGATGGTGACGACCGGCGCCTCGGGGTACCCGTCGATGTCCTCGATGGTCTCGACCTCGACGCTGACCTTGGTGCTGGCGCCGTCGATGTCCTTGACGTCGCCGACGAGCACCGTCCTGGCGTGGTGGCGGCTCGTGATGATTGCCGGGCCGCCGAAGCTCAGGGCATCGCCGCCGTAGCAGTTGTTGCCCTTGTCGCACCACGCCGGGCACTTCCACCAAGGGGCGAGGTCGATGAATGTGGGCTGCGGCACCTCGCGGATGCTCGGCTCGCCCGCGAGGCCGGTGATGGTCGCCGTGCGGGCGGCCGTAGTGTTGGTGTCCATGGGCGGACCTCCAGTTAGTTTTGCCCTAGGGCCCCGGCTGCGGCGGAATCGCAGGTTTGGGGCCCGTCTTGTTTCTGCTGGCCGGGTGGCCATCGGTGCGCCCGACGAGTGGTCGGGCGCACGGGAAAGTCACCCGGGCTACTGCTCGTCCTCCTCGGCGAGCCGGTAGCCGGCGGCGAGGCGTTCCTGGACTCGGTCGGCAGCGACGGGGACGTTGCGCCCGTCGGAGGGCCGGATCATGCGGACCGGCCGCTGGCCCTCGATGGCGGCGAGCACGCGGGCGCGCTCGCCGGCGGTCATCTCGTCGGGGCTGGTCATGCGCTCGGGAACCCGTAGTCCGCAGCGTCGGCCTCGTAGACCATGACGCCGAGCAGTCCGGCGCCGTACGCGGCGCGCCTGGCGTCATGCTCCGAGGCGTGCTGCGTCCCGTGCAGCTCGTGGCGGATGCCGTCGCCGCGGTGCACGTACAGCCGGCCGTCCCAGTCGGGAATGACCCGCCAGTCGGTGACAGGGACGAACGCGGGGGCGGTCATGCCCGGCTCGAAACGGGGCAGCTGGTTGAGGGGCATCAGGCCGACGGTCCACACGCGGTAGGGACGTCCGCCGTCGACGGACTTCAACTCGGGCAACTGCATGGGATGGGCTCCTTGGGCAGGGTGAGGGGTGGTGGCGGGGCCGACGGGGACGACCCCGCCACCACGACGGGGGAGGAAAGTCAGGCGGGGTTCGCGGCGACGAGGGCCGCGTAGGCGCGGAGCGCGTCCCACTCGTGGTCGTGGCGGCTGCACAGCGCCGAGTCGATGACGCCGTTGCGGCGGCCCTGGACCAGCACACCGGCCTGCGCCGTCTGGAAGATCCGGATGGTGACCGGCCCGGCGACGTGCTCGCGGATCTCGCCGACGGCGAGCGAGCGGGCCGGGTCGGCGGCGGGCTCAACGGTCTCGGCGAGGGCGAGCTGGTAGTAGGCGGAGGCGGTGAGAGCCGCGGCCTGCTCGTCGGCGAAGGTCGCGCACTGGTCGGTGATCCGCCGGGTGCCGATGTAGGTCACCACGGTCCAGGCGGTAACGGTCACGCGCTGGAGGGTGATCACGGTCCGACCCGCCTGGGCCTCGATCTGCTGGCCGATGGCCAGGACGGGCTCGCGAGTGGCGGCGGGGGCCTTGATAGCGTGCATTTGGGTCGGTCTCCTGTTGGTAGCAGGTGTCCGGTCAAGGGCTCCGGTCGGTGTTGGTAGCACCGGCTGGGGCCCGTCTTGCTTACGCCAATAATCATAAGGCCCAGTGCCACATGGGTCAAGGCGTTTGGCATTGGGCCAACGATTGAGTGCTGTATGGCCGATGTGGGATGATCGGCCCCATGACCACGCAGAAGCCGAAGAAGGCGATGGGCGCGGCAGGTGATCCGCTCGCCGCCGCGGCAGCTGCATATGCTGCGGGCCTGGCAGCAGAGAAGGCCGCCATCCGCGCCGTGGAAGAAGCCAGACGCGCCCGCCAGGCCGCCGGCGAGAAGATGCGAGCCGCGAGGGACGCTCTCGCGGCACAGATCGTCGCCGAGGCGAAGGCCGGCATCAGGCAGAAGGACATCCTCGAGCGTCTCGCCGGCGTCTACACCCGTGAGAGCGTCCGGCGCATTTGTCGTGAAGCTGGCGTCGAGCCGAACGACTAGTCCGCGCACCGAGCACCTCCCTTGGTCTGGCGAGCCCGACGACGGCCGCAGTCGCCGCCGAGCCCGTGACCACCACGCTCCGCCCGGAAGGAGGCTTGCGGGAGATGGAGCAGGTTGCGCACCCCTGCGCATTCATGCCCGCCGTTGCGCGCCCTTGCGCAGACCTGTCCCCCGCCTGCGCCGCCGCCTACGCTCGAAACGCCCCAGCATTCACCGCTCTGCGCAACGGATCAGGGTCGCCATGCCGAAGCCAGTGACCAACCACGAGCTCGACGCACTCCTCGCCGAAGCCGGCTACAGCCACAGCCAGGCCGCCCTCGCGCGGCAGGTCAACGCCCACAGCCGGGCCACGCGCAGCGTCGAGCTGCAGTACGACGGCGCATCCGTCTACTGGTGGTTGCGCGGACGCACACCCGACGACCCGGCCCCCGCCGTCATCGCCGAAGTGCTCACGCGGCGACTCGGCCGGACCGTCACCCAAGACGACCTCGGGTTCCGCCGCGCTGGCCCCGACCTCACACGCCTCGGCCTGGAGTACCGGCCGTCCCTCGAGGACAGCCGCAACACCGTCGCCGACCTGTGGAGGTACCTGTTACTGCGCCGTGACGCCCTGACCGCCGCCCCGCTCATCGTGGGCGCCACCATGACCGCCGGCTGGGCCTGGCTGTTCGACCCCCGCGACCGGGACACCGCCCACGTCGGTGCCCGCCGCGTCACCGCCGGAGACGTCGCCGCTCTGCACGCCTCGCAGCGGCAGATCCTCGACCTGGACCGCCGCCACGGCGGCGGCCACGCCCGCGCGCTCATGGTCGGCTGGCTCCACCGCGAGGTCACGCCGATGCTGCACGGCTCCTACACCGACGCCGTCGGCCGGCAGCTGCTCGCCGCGGTCGCCGAGCTCACCGGACAGGTGGGGTTCATGTCGTACGACGTCGGCGAGCACGGCCTCGCGCAGCGGTACTTCATCCAAGCCCTGCGCATGGCGAAGGCCGGCGACGATCCGGCGTTCGGCGCACACATCCTCGCGAACATGGCCACGCAGGCCGTGTTCCTCCGCCAGCCTGCCGAGGCCGTCCGGCTGGCCCGGGCCGCAGTCGACGGCGCCCGCCGCGCACACCCGGCCGTCCTGGCGCGGCTCTACACCACCGAGGCATGCGCGCACGCCATCGCCGCCGACGAGGCCAGCTGCTCGACCGCCCTCCGCAACGCCGAGAAGGCCATGGCCAAGACCTCGAGCGACGCCCCCAGTTGGGCCGGCTACTTCACGCCGGCGCATTACGCCGGGACCGCCATGCGCTGCTGGCGGGACCTCGGCCGCCCCGACCGAGCATTGCGGCACGCCGCCGACGCGGTCGCCGTCGACGAGGGCGGCACCCGCACCCGCGCGCTCCACACGGCGCTGGTCGCCACCGTGCACGCGACCGGGCCGCGGCCTGACGTGGAGCACGCCGCCGCGCTCGGCGCCCAGGCGTTGACCCTCGCCGGTGAGGTCCGGTCCCGGCGGGTGGTGGAGCGCGTCGACGAACTCGGCCGCCTGCTGCAGCCGCACCGGCGCAACCGCGCCGCCGCCGCGTTCCTCGACCAGGCCGCCCAGCTCGCCAAGGCCGCCTGATGGGCGAGTGGGCACCGCCGGAGGTCCACTATGCGAACCTGCCGACGTTCCACGCGGCTGCGGCCGTGCTCATCACCGACCCGGCGGGCCGGGTGCTGCTGGTGAAGCCGAACTACCGGGAGTCATGGCTGATGCCGGGCGGGTACGTCGAGGCGGACGAGTTCCCGCACGATGCCGCCCGGCGTGAGGTCCGCGAGGAGCTCGGCCTGACGCTCGACATCGGCGCCCTGCTGGCCGTCGACTGGGCGCCTGCGGCCGACCCTCGACCGCGGGCGATGGTGAACCTGATCTTTGACGGCGGTGTGCTCGAGGAAGCGGAACACGCGATCCGGCTACGCACGCAGGAGCTGGACTCGTACGCGTTCGTGTCGGTGCTGGAGTCCGCGCAGCTGCTGCCGGCGGCGGTCGCGCAGCGCGTCCCCGCCAGCCTGGAGGCGCGCAGGTCGGGGGCGACCCGGTACCTGTTCGGTGGCGTGCTGCGCTGATCGCGCGCAATTATTCGGCGTTTCGCCGTCGCCGTGAGGCCCGTCTACCCGACGCGTACGCGATGCGGTCGGCGGCAAGCTCGGCAGTCGTCGCCGGCGACGACTGCCGCGATCTGGATGGCCTGCCGAATCTGCTCGGGGGTCATCCGTACAGCGCGGCCGGCGCGCACGTGAGGTAGCTCCCGGGTCTTGCAGCCACGGAGGAGCCAGCCCAGCGGAGGACCGCTCTCGGCGGCGGCATCCTGCAGCGTGAGGACGCGCGGGACGTCGTTAGTGGTCACCGCTGCTTGCTTCGCTGGCTGCGCTCGTCCGGGTAGGCCATCACTCGCAGTGCCGCGCCCTGTTCAGCGGTCAACGGCGGGGCGGCGGCCACAACGACACGGATGTACTCCTCGATGCCTGGTGCGAGCAGGCGCCGGGACGGCTTGGCGCCAATGCTGCGCTTCTCCCCCGCAACTGCTCCAATTTCCGGCTCAGGCAAAATTGCATCCACGGTCACGGCAGCTCGCTCCGCCGTCGGCGACCGCTGCGAGTCCGCGCCCTCCTGCGCGCCTCGATCTCCTCGTCGGCCGACGTCACCTCCGCCGGCTGAACGGTGAACTTCGCGATGAGAGCGTCGAGCTGCTCCTGGGTGAGCAGGCGGCTCTTGCCGAAGCTGACGAATGCGAACTCAAGTCTGCGGCCCCGGTCCTCGATGACCCGTAGACCAACGCCCATCAGCTCGGCCACTTCCTGGAATGTGTAGAGCCAGGGATCGCGCCGGGCGTTGGCGAGGTCCAGGAGGCGCGCGATGCCGTCGACGAGCTGCTGGCCGCAGGTGCAAGCCGGTGGGGGACTCGATGTGGAGGCGTCGGGGTCGTCTCGAGGCTCGGGTAGGTGGGCGTCGAGCGTCACGTCACGCTGCCTCATCGCTCATTCGCCCAGCCGTCCATGCCACTTGCCCGCCGGGCGGCGATGCTGGCGCGGACGTTGTCGATCGCGGCGGTGAGGGCGCGGGAGGCGGCCCGGCCGGCGGGGCTGTCCGGGTCGAGGGGCTCGACTTGTCGGCGCGATTTGTTCGTCACGTCCGTTTATCGCAGTTTTCTTCGCGCCGGTTGCGTGCTATTCGCGCTCGCCCGAACGTCCGAACGCCGCAGTGGGATGCCGGTCACGGGGCGGCCTGTAACGCCGTAGCCTCACCTCATGGACGAGCAGCACCTGCCCGCCGTGCCGCCCGCGTCTCGGAAGCGTTTCGCCGAGATCCAAGCCCAGGTGGACGCACGGACCGCCGCGGAGGCGGCCGACCCGTCGCTGTTCTGGCGCCGGATGGGCGTGCAGGCCGCCCGGGATGCGGCCCTGGCGGAGCGCCTGGTGCCGGTTGAGGGTGTGGCCGCGTTCCGGCAGGCGTTCGATGAAGCGCTTCCTAGTCTGCGTGAAAGCGATCTACTGGGCCGGGACGGCGGTACGGTGCGGTCATGACCACGCGCAGTTTCCGCGAGCTCGCTGAGATGGAGCAGCTCGTCGAGGATGCGGCCCCCGGTGGTTGGCAGTTCACGCCGGTCGCCGGCCCGGTGTCTGAGATTCCTCCGCCGGATGCGCCGCATGTGGTGATCCGGGCTGTTGCGGTGCCGTTCGTCGTCGATGAGCGGGCCCGGCAGGTGGCGGCAGAGCGTGGTGTGGATGTTGAGGTCGTGCTCGCCGAGTGGGTGGCGGCCAGCGAACAGTAGAGCCGGAACGCTCTGGCCTCTCCCGATCTACACGCCATCGCCGACACACGGATCGGCTACTTCTTGCGACCGCCGCGACCAGGTGACCAAGCCGCAGGAGGGACGCTCTACCCGGCAGCCGTGCCTGGCTGCGCGCCGCGCCGCTTGGCGCTGACCAGCATGGCCACACCCGCGACGATGAACGCCGCACCGCAGCACAAGCCGCTACCCGCGACGGCAAGGTTGCCGTACCGCAGGTCGGCGAGCGCGTCAGCACCCTCGACGTCGAAGAAGCCCTGCGTGGTGTAGTAGGCGATTCCGTATCCGACGCCGCAGAGGATTGGCAGCACACCGAAGACGATCAGGATGATGCCGCCGACTCGGAGGCCAGTCGACGGGTGGGCAGGCTGGGTCATGGCATCTCCTTGTGTCGGGCGGATCCCCGATCCTGCCGACGGTGTGGTGTGCGGACAACGGGATGTCCGGCAGTCCCGGATGGCTGACGGTTGTTCGACGTTGGCCGATACGGCGACCTGTTCCGCGTCGAGGCGGACCCGCGAATCCCATCGCTGTAGTTCGCTCGCACCACTTGACCTGCGGAAACGCCGAGCGATCATGGTCGGGTGGGTGTGGTGTTGCACGCGGGCGGCTGGCGGGTCGAGGAGACCGTCGGCGACTTCGACGACACCGGCTCGAGGACCTGGTTCGAGGCGGTCGAGCCGTCCGGGGAACGCCACTTCGTCACGATCGCGCAGCTGCAGCGGCTGCTTCGCAGGCACGGGCTGGACGTCGCCGACCTGCGGATGGTGCCCCCGGACCGGCTCAGCGAGTTCGACGACGGCTGCGAATAGCGGGCAAAAGCAAACGCCCGAGGGGTCACCTCGGGCGCGCTCGAAACCCTGCCCGGCCTAGATGACGCCGAGACGGCGCAGTTGCGCCGCGATGTCGTCGACCTCGACGAGCTCACCCCGGGCGACGGCCAGCATCATCGCCTCAGCATCGTCGACATCCACGTCGGGAATACCGCCACCGGTGTTCAGGACGATGAACGTGATCGTCGCAGCCCACGCCAGCCGCTTGTTGCCGTCGATGAGCGCATGGTTGGCGCACAGCGAGTGCAGCAACGCGGCGGCCTTCCCGGCAAGGTCCGGGTATGCCTCCTGGCCGAAGACGTTCGTCTGCGGCCTGGCCGCTGCCGAGGACAGCAGGCCGTAGTCGCGGACTTTCGCCGGGCTGCCGATGGCGGCTGCGGCGATGTCGAGGAGGTCATCGACGTCGAGGTAGATCGTCACTTGGCCAGCCGGTCGAGCAGTTCGCGATGTTTGGCGGCGACTTCGGCGGCGATGAGGCGTACCGAGGCCCGCTTGTCGTGGTTCTGGACGTATTCGGCGACGGCGCAGACGATGGTGGCGTTGGCGGAGCGGTGCTCGGCGGCGGCTACCTGCTTGAGGCTGTCGTGCAGCTCGTCGGGCAGGGTCACGGTCGTGGTGGTCATAGGACAATAGTAGGACTTTCCTACTGTACCGTCTAGCCGATCGGCGCCGCCCCCGCTGCCAATCTGCTGCCAGCTGCACCTTGCCGAGTTCGAGCAGGCCGAAGGTGGCATCGCCCTGGACTTCGCAACGAACGCGCCAAAGCTCGCCTACCGGACCGTCGAGGTCGACGGGTGGACGTGGCCGGATGTACGGGCGGTCGAACGCGAGCGGGTCCGGTAGCCGGAATCGCTCCCCCGTTCGCCGCCGGGACGTGCACCATCCGCAGACCTACCGCCATTCCACGACAGGGATCGCCAGCAGTCGATAGACATGGACGGTCGGCGCGGCGGCACGACCCAACCGGGGTCCGCCCTTCCGCAGCACGGCAACCGCCGCGCCAGCCCTATCGGCCTACGCGGACACGACCGAGGTGACGGTCGCCGTCAGCTTCGCCGACTTGTCCTTGACCTGGACGAACTCTTCGTCGGCGCGGCTGTACTGGTCGCCGGTCATCGTCACGGCGTTGCTGTACGGGTCTTCGGTCCCGTTCACCGTATACACGATCTTGTAGGTTTTCGCCGGGTCAAAGTCGTGGCCACCAACGTTCTTCAACTCGACCGAGAACGTCACGTTGCAGCCAGCACTACCGAAGCACTTCCTGCCCAACTCGTTGACGGTGACCTCGAAATCGGCGGGTACAGGCGTCGTGTACACCTTCGCCGGCGGCGACCACGGCTTCGCCGAGTACGTCGCCGCCGCAGCTGCCGCAGAATCGACGGGAGCCGGGTCGCTGTGCGACGAACAGCCGGCAAGGAAGAGCAGGGCGACGGCCGCGGAGGCGGGGTGACGGGGGCGCATCCGAGCATCCTGACGGAGGTCGAGCCGGAACCGGTCAGCCGCTGGGACGGTTCACCCGGGCCGGGGCGGCCGATCGGTCGGGCATAGCGAGTTAGACCTGCCGGTGGATCTGCACGTACGGATCACCCGGCATGATCACCGTGCCGGTCAACCCGAGCGTCCCGGTCGCGCGCATCTCCATGCCCCCGGTCGGCGCCGGGCTCGAGTTCCGGTTCAGGTCGACCGGCTCCACGGCGGGCTCAACCTCCGCCCGATCCCAGTCGGCCGCGTACGGCTCGGCCGGCTTCGGTAGGTGCGCGAGGAGCGGATCCCCGGCCTCGCCGCTGAACAGCTGCATCCCGAGCATGAGTGCGAACACCAGGTTCGCGCCCTGGCTCTTCAGCTTCCGCCGCCAAAGTTTCACCGGCCCATTGTCCCGCCCGGCGGCAACCGACAGCGGGAGCGCCTCTGCCATAGCGCTCGCGAGCCGCTTACGATCGCCCCGCCCGCCGCTCGATGGGCTTCTCCCCGCGGGCCATCTGCTCGCGCACTGCCTTGTTGTTGGCGTTCGCCGCCCGCTGCAGGTTCTCGAGTGCCTGCCGATCCTCGGCGGTCTCCTCAGGCACGTCCCGCCACCCTCAAGTGAACGAATCGTATTCACCCTATTGCCCCCTGCAGTGGCCCAGTAAGATATGCACGACCATCTATAGTCGAAGGGTGGCACGCCATGCGCCAGGGACTGGACGGTACACGCTGCGATCCGACCCATCCGTTCCCCGCGCCGAGCGCTATGGACTGGATCGACTCCAGAGAGTACGGAGCACGCGAACGGCGGCCAGGCAGCAACGGCATGCTCGATGTCGACACCACGCCCACGTGGCGCATGATGGCCGCCAACATCTGGGAAGCACCATGCCTCGATGCCCATCGAGCCGAGGTCGCAAGCGATCCCTATCTGACGACGCATCTCATCGCGGCCAGTGTGATCGTCGGCCTCCCCCGCCAGCCGATGATCTACGCCCTCGCACTCGAGCAGGTCGGCGCCGCCCCAGCGATCAACGCGCTCCAGGCCGAGGGACTGGAAGCTGCATGCGCCGTCGTGCAGGGCATGGGCCTGGTGGACCGGACGCGCACCGTCGCTGAATGCGCGGCGTTGGTCCTACACGGTTGGGTAACCCTGCGACTCGACATCCACGACGGCATCCTCGTCGGACGCAAAATCGCCCGCGGCAATTAGCCGGCGCTACCGCTCGGCGTCGGGCACCTCATCGACGGAGGCCGCGAACACGAACGCGGACCTGACCTCACCCTCTCGGCACACGGACAGGTCGAACTGGTTGACCATCTTCGCCGGGTCGAAGCCGGCCCGCTCGATCGCCGCCACCATCCAGTTGAGCAGGATGCGGTCGGTGCGTCGCGCCTCGTCGAGGTCGAGGGCCCGGGTGAACGAGTCCACCTCGCGCACCCGCTTGCCGTTCAGGCGCAGCGTGAAGGTGAAGCGTTCAGCGGCCATCAGTGCCCCCTGTCGCGGTCGGGTCGCGTCGCAGCAGACCGTACCGCCGACGCTGCCTGCCGTCACTGATAACGGCTTGGCGGGTGCCCGCGTAAGCAAATGGTCCCACTAGCCGCCGACCACACGCAGAGTGAGAATGGACCTCGGTAGCTACCAGGGCGGCGACCCGCGTCCGACGTCGGCCGCGTCGGTTTGCCGCCCTGTCACAGCTTTCGGAGGCGCTGTCACAGGTGCCGACCTGTGACAGACGGCTAGGCTGTGACGGCAAAAATGGCCCTTGACCTGCGAATGTCACACGTATCACAGGTGTCACAGGTTCCTGACACCTAAGAGCCCCTACAAGGGGAGAAACTAAATATCTCGCGGGCCGACCGACAACTACAGAAGGTAGCGTGCAGCCAGCGCACTGCTGGCGCTCATGAGATCTCCGCCCGCCCTCCAGACCGGCCCGGGAGGCACATCACGTCTCACGGACGTGTCACTGTATTCGACGCACCGGACGCACGGAGCGCACAAACGTCACATATCGGGTAGGGCCAAATGCCGCCTGACCTGCACTCGACGCACCGGAAGTACCTCCGCGCACGTCACCCTTGCGACTTCCAAACTGACGGTGGGAGTTCGATTCTCCTCGCCCGCTCTGGACTTTCTAGTCGCTACCGCTCCGTTGGGGGAGCAAGCTCCACCCAAACCCCCTCAAAAGCAGCGGCGGCGCGCCCGGCGACGGACGAGTTCTCTGTCTTCAACTGGCGGCGGGTGTACGTGCAGAGCCTCACGCCTGCCGCTTGTTCACGGTTGGCTCGAAACGCCCAGGAACTCACACCCTCAGCGCGACGCTCCTCACCCCATGACCCCATCCGCGCGTGCAGCGGAACGTACGAAACCGCCCAAGCGCGCCAGATCTGGACAATGGGTCCCAATTGCGGCGTGATAGTGCCTCGACCACCTGCGCCTTGGCGCTCGTCTAGTCGAACCATCCGGTTCCGCCGGCTGGTGGCAGCGAGAGCCATTCGGGTCGCGATGCGCCGGGCTGTCGACGCGGGAGCCGACCATGGGTGGCGAGCGTCCGGAGTGCCGCGCACCGCTCGGCGCATGGGTCCTCGACGCCGCACGTGGTGCACAGGCTCCTGTTGAGCGTCAACGCGTGGCGGTTCAGCTGCTCCTGCGCGGCGTTGATCTGTCGCGCACGTTAGAGGAGACGTAGACCGTCATGGCGCGCCGCCGGCCACGAGGGTGCGGAAGCCGTCGCAGCGGTACAGGCGGGGTGGGACGCCGGGCAAGGCCACGTGCCGATCGCTGCCGCAGACGCCGCAGACAAGGTTGCGATGGGTCCAGACCGTGAACTGCCGATATAGCTTGTGCCCGGAGTGCTCGCCGACCTCGGTGTCAGCGACCCTCAGCTTTCCGACGGTCGCGATGCGGACCAGGTCGTACGCGTCACGTATCCGGTGGCGGATGAGCAGTCGGGCGGTCAGGTAGGGCCACGGTCGGCGGCACTCGATGCAGGTCCAGCCCGAACGACGGACCCGGTGGCCCTCGGCGTCGCGGTAGAACCGCTCCGTGCAGAGCACCGGTTCGTCAATCGTTCGCCTCCTTCCGTCGCGACCGGCCACAGCCCATCGGGTTCGACGAGGACGGAGTTCTCACCGGTCGGCCGGTACTCCGGATCGAGCTCGGCGCCGACCAGCCGCAGCCGGTCACCGAGGGCCGGGTCGGTGTCGACGGCGCGAATCCTGATCCGGGCGGCGCGGCCCTCGAGCGACGGCCGTATCCAGGCCGATACGACGTGACCGGGTTCCGGGACGTACATCACCGGCGTCCCGGCCGGATGGAACGACACCGAGGCGGGCAGGTTCGCAGCCGTCCTCTAGTAGACGAGGTTCTACACCCGCCCCGGTGCCAGCTCAGGAGGTGACGGCGTCCAGATCGGCGGAGGGATCACCGCAGACCCGGCACGCTCGCCGGCTACGCCCGCGCTCCACGCTCCCCGCCGGTGGCGAGGGAGAGCCTGGACGTGACGTACACCCAACCGAAGCCGGCGCACGCACCGCACCGGCCCGGACTGATCGACGCTCTCGGCGCTCCCCATGGGTCGCCGCCCTTCTCACGATCGTGTCCCTGCGCGCTGGGCGAACGACCCGCCGCGTGAGGTGCCGCGGATCGAGGGATGCGCAAGGCTCGCTGCTACGAGAGAGCGTGAGGCCAAACGGAGCGATATCCCCGCACCACGAAACAACCCGCACTTTTGTGCGGGTTAGGGACCGAAATGCGCAGCCGTGCTCAGCCGGCGGTAAGTGCGTTGAGCTGGGCGACGAGCCAGGCGGGGTCGAACCGCTCCATGACTTCTGGGCCGGTACCGGACTTGGTCGGCGCCTCGCCGAGCTGCCCGGTGTGGATGTCGACCAGGCGCACGCCGGCCGCGCGCAAGACGGTCAGGCTGGACGGCCACGCCGGGTGGCCCCAGAGCTTGTCGTTCACCATCGGCACCACGAGCGTCGGGAGCTGCATCCCGATCGCCTCGCAGATCTGCCCGAGCGCATACGTGTCCATCGCGCCAGCCGCGGCCTTGTTGACCGTGTTGAACGACGCGGGACACACGACGAGCGCCGCGGGCGGATCGGCGCGACGCTTCAACGTCGGCGCCCGGTAGTCGAACTGCGGCGGCATTCCTGTCAGTCGAGCCACGGCGTCGACGTCCAGCCACTCCCGCGCCGCGGGCGTGCCGACCACTCGCGGCTGCCACCCGCTCGCCTGAAGCGCGGTCACAAGATCGGCGGCGCGGAGGGTCAGCGGAGCACCGCACACCACCAGCGTCACCGAGCGTTCAGCCACGGCTCTTAGTCCAGCACACCAGCGCGGACCGCCAACCGGTGCAGTGCACTGGTCTTCGACCGCTTCTGGCGGGCCAGCATCTCCCGCACCAGTTCCCGAGCCATTACGTTGTAGCGCACCATCTCTGGCGCGACTCGTTCGGCTTCCATCAGGTGCAGCAGCGCATCGGCGTCCCGCTTGCGTTGCACCTGCGCCCAAGCCAGGTCAAGGTGCACCTGCGCCCGCCGGCTGTTCAGCCCCACCGGCAACCGATCCGGGTCTACGGCGTCCGCCGCCCGCAGCGCCTCAGCCGGGTCGCCGAGCTCGGCCGCAACGGACCCTCGGTGAATCGCCACGTTCGTCGGCCCGAAAGCCGTCCACGCGAAGTTGCCATCCTGCCCGAGCATCGTCGCCAGGCCGTCAGCCTGATTCAGCCGCCGCCAGGCCTCGGCCCGATCGGTACGTCGCCCGGCGATGACGGCGCTGATCAGCCACAGCGCGCCAGCCACCGAGATGATTGAGGGCACATCCGGCCGGGCCTCACGCTGCACGACCTCTGCCATGTGGACTGCCAGCCGTTCGCCGTCCTCAGCGCGGTCTGCCCGTAGCAGTGCACACACGACCTGATAGGCAGCCATTCCACGCGCCCCAACGGAGTCCGCATCGACGGCAGCAGAGGCCGCCCGGTCCGCCGACAAGAGCGCCAGATCGGCTGCACCCATCTTGGTAAGCAGTTTGGCAGCCATCGCGTAGGCGTTCACGTAGCCGGCCAACGCCTCACGCTGGCCGCCACCGGCCCCAAACGAGCGCAGCGGATCGGCTGACGACAGCAGCGCTGGCAAGTTCTCGACGACACGCTCGTATTCAGCGGCCTGATACGCCCGGTGCGCGCCATCAACGCGACGCCGCACGTCGGCGACGTCGACCTGGTCGCCAGCTTCGACGCCGAGCAGATTGTCGTAGCGGGCAAAGAACTGCCGCACACCATCGAGGCCGCCAACGACCGGATTCCCGCTGGGCGCGTACTGCCAAGGCTGCCCCGTCAGCGCCTCAACCTCAACGTGTAGCACCTTCGCCAGGTCTAGCAACACCGAGAGCCGATCGACAGAGCGGACACCTCGCTCAACCTGGGAAAGCCACGACTCAGACCGACCAGCCCCGCCAGCGTTGCCTGACTAAGCCCGCGGCGACGCCGATACGCCCCGATCCGCTCGCCAACCGAACCCATCGTCATCCTTCAAGCTTCCCAGACAGCGCGCTTCAGCGTTAGACCACCTGATCGCGAGATTCTTTCCACATGGCCCCAGATTAGATATCGTTAGGACGGTGGCGTGATCCTGAGCGTCTCAACATCGCCCACCCCATTGCACCCCGTCTTCCGCTCCGAATACAGCTCTTTGACAGCGCTCTTGATATGTGTCTTCCGCGCCCCGTCAATCGCACTGCCCAATACAGCCGTATGGTGATCCTTTATAACGAACGCCCCTCTGGTGGCAAGAAGATTAAGAATGTTGCCCTTAATCTCGTCAATCCACCGCCGCTTTCGCGCCGCCTCTTCCGCCTCGAAGGTGTCTGGAATATCGAAAAGCGCATTCTCGTCTTTAGGCGGGGGCGGGGGAGCACAGAATGCCCGCCACTTTTCTTGAGCTAGGGAGTTGGCCTCGCCGAAAAGCCAGATACCGTCAGAGTGCCTCGTGAAGAAAACCAGATGGTAGACCGGCTGATGGTGAGAACGATTACGCACCGCCACTACCCAAGCCCGAGCATTCGTTGCGGCACAGACACGCCGTGCGAACCCAAAGGAAATCCGTTGCACTGCTTCAGCGTTGTCGCTCGAAGCAACAAACTCCTGCCTCCACCACGTACCACCGCACGCAAGGTCAAGCGCGTTGAGGGTGGCATCGCGGTTCGCGACAGGCTTTGTCGTCGTTAGCAGGCCTCCTATTCGCCGAACGGCATTTGCCGAGAAATTCAACAAGACCTCGGTTGCTATCCATCCTTGGGAGTTCTGCGGACGATCAGGGCCGAAAATCTTGCCAACCAGATCGTCGAATGGGATTCCAAGGCCAAATGGATCCAGAAATGCCAGAAGGGGCACGCCCCGCGCTCGCTCAAGCACGTAGTCCAGGTGGTTTTGAACGCGACCATAACGAGCTTCTGCGTTGATCCCCCGCGCCTGCGCCGCCTTGACAACCGTCCCCAGCCGCTCGAAGTCTTTTCGACTTCTTTCGACGAAGACACACTCAAGTTTGCGGAACTGCGAAACGGTTGCCGCTGACTCCAGAACGAGTGACGGAGAGGCGTGCGTACCATCGGCGTACGTCCCAGGCCCAGCGTAGCCATCCAGGTAGACGACGCGTGCGTCTGGGCTCGTCGAGCCAACCTTGCTGACGAATGGCACGACATACTGGCGAAGTATTTCATGTTTCAGCACCGCCGCAGCCTTCTTGCTTACAAAAAACGGGCTCGCAGAATCCGTTTCTTGCTCGCCGGCAGATTCGCCGCCGAAACTGAGACCGAGATCCGCACCTTGCGCCCCGTCTAGATCGTCGACCACCGTTATGCCCCCAAATCAGGTCGAGTTCGCGGCTCGACTTTCAGCAGGCAACGACTTTAGTCCACTCGTGACAGTGAGTGCAAGAACGATTACGGTCAATAATTCGGGCAAACCGGAATTTCTACATAGAAGCGACCAACAAACGGTCTGAACGTCTAGGCGATTCCGGCATCTCATCCCATAGCCGCCCGTCAAGCGTCCGGCCCCCAGCCTTAGGCGTCGCACCGCCCCATTGTTTGAAAAAGAACGGAACTCGTTGTGCAACAGAGTCATCTCGGAGCTGGCGGATCCACTCTGGATCGACTGGCCGAGCCCTTGGGCCTGACTCTCCGCCCGCGATAACCCAATCTATGCCTTCAAGGTTGATATCCCGAAGTGGACCGAGGAGAGGCTCGGCGGAAATAAACCGGACCGCAGCCGGCACCAGAGTCAGGTGTCGGACTCGCGCAAGCTGACCTTCGTCTTCGACGCTTACTCCTATCCAGACATTCGACGGCCACGCAACCTTCGATCCGATCGCCGCGAGACGCTTGGCACGTTTGGTCAATATCTGATAAGTGTGCTGCGGCGTTGCCGCCATGACATCGAAGACCTGCTTGACAAAGGAAACAGGAACACGCGCATGAAAGAGATCGCTCATTGAGTTCACGAACACAACCCTCGGCTCTCTCCAACGTTGCGGAATGGACAGCGCGTCGGGATGTAACGCGACACCGAAGCCAGGACCAGAAGTCCTTTCGTCGCCGTCGGTCTGGTACTTAGGCGACCCCATCGCCTTAAGCCGTTTCGCGAGGGTTAGGGCATAGCAGTTGTCACATCCGGCCGATATTCGGTCACACCCAGTTGTAGGGTTCCACGTCGCCTCGGTCCATTCGATGCTGCTGCGGTCAGCCATACCATCCCTCCTGGTCGTCTCGATCAGTATGTCGAACATGTGTACTCATTGGAAGGCCATGAACACGAAGAGTTCAGATCTCCGTACTGTATGACCCCGCCTGCGCAGTCAACGATCGGACACTGGTAGGAGGCGCCGCGAAATACTGCACCTCATTCGTCCCGCTAGCCTCGCGCCTTCATTAAGGGGTGCCGCGAGATGGTGAGGGGGAACGCGAAAGTGCCCTCTGATCTGGGAAGATAGGACTTGTCTAGGGTCTATCCAATCCCGCTGCAGGGGGCACTGTCAGGGTGAAGGTTACCGGGTTACGTCCGAAGATCGTGGTCAGTGCCGACGGTCGGGGTGTTGTCGGGCATGCCGGGGCCCGGTTGCTGGCCGACCTGGCCGACGCGACCGGGTTGGCCGCCGGGTTCAGTGATGCGCTTGCCTCGTTGCGGGTGCGGGAGTCCGGGCATGACCCGGGTCGGGTCGCGGTCGACCTCGCGGTGCTCCTTGCCGACGGCGGCGCGACGATCGCCGATCTTGCGGTGCTGCGCAACGAGCCCGCGCTGTTCGGGGCCGTGGCGTCGGATCCGACCGCGTGGCGGGTGCTGTCCGATGTGGACGAGGCGGCGTTGGCCCGGCTGCGCGACGCCCGGGCCCGGGCGCGGGAACTGGCCTGGGCGCAGGCATCCGAGACCCGCACGGGGCTACCGGCCTCCACGGCTGCGGGACAGCCGGTGCGCGGTCTGATCCTCGACGTGGACGCCACGATCGTGATCTGCCACTCGGAGAAGGAATCCGCGACCCGGACGTGGAAGAAGACGTTCGGGTTCCATCCCTTGCTCTGCTTCCTGGACGGGACCCGGGAGGCGCTGTCGGGCCTGTTACGGGAAGGCCGGGCCGGGTCGAACACCACCGCCGATCACATCATCGTTGTGGACCGGGCCCTGCAGCAGATCCCGGACGCGCACCGGCACGGCACCCCGATCCTGATCCGGTCGGACTCAGCCGGCTGCACCCAGGGGTTCCTGACCCACATCCGCGCCCTGCGCGAGCACGGGATCGACACCCGGTTCTCCGTTGGCGTGGCGATCACCGAACCGATCCGGGCCGCGATCCGCCAGGCAACCGGCTGGGTCCCCGCGATCGACACCGACGGCGACCTGCGTGAAGGCGCCGAGATCTGCGAGCTCACCGGCCTGGTCCCCGCCGATGGCTACCCGGCCGGGACCCGGTTCATCGTGCGCCGGGAACGGCCGCACCCCGGCGCCCAACTGTCGCTGTTCGACACCATCGAAGGCCTCCGCCACCAGGTCATGGCCACCGACACCCCCGCCGGCGACGGCAGCATCCAGTTCCTCGAAGCCCGCCACCGCGCCCACGCCCGCGTCGAGGACCGGATCCGCACCGGCAAGGACACCGGCTTCGGCCGGTTCCCGTCCCGCGTCTTCGCGATCAACCAGGTCTGGCTCGAACTCGCCCTCACCGGCATCGACCTGCTCGCCTGGACCCAGCACCTCCTCCTGGACGGCGAACTCGCCACCGCGGAACCCAAGAAACTGCGCTACCGGCTCCTGCACACCGCCGCCCGGCTCACCCGCACCGCCCGGCAGACCCGACTCCGGATCGCCGAAACCTGGCCCTGGGCAACAGATCTGGCCACCGCGTTCACCCGTCTCACCGCGCTACCCCGCCCGATCGGCTGACACCGGCACCACAACCCGCCCACACCGCACGGAGGAACCCGGCCTACGCGCCGGGCCACCAGCACGCCCATCCCCCCGACCGGCCCGCACAACGATCAACAAACGCCCTCAACCACCATGATCGACTGGTGGCGAAAGACCGAGGCTAGGCCGACGGCATGCTTGACCGCCAAACGTTGACCACCCAGGGCCTATCGCCCTGCTCTGCCGAATTTGCCCGTAGTGAATCAAGGCGACGCGCTGCGCGCGTCGCGCGCTGGCTCAGGCTGTGCGAAGCCTGTGCGGTTGAGGGCTTGAGATTTGAGCTGCCGCAACTCTCGCGGTGGTCCGGACCGTATGCTCCCGCGGCCTCGCCGTCCGCGGGTAGTTGCGGTCTGCCTCCGGCGGGTCTCCGACGGGGCCTCTGGCTCCGGGGAGGTCGCTTCGCTCCCACCGTCGTCCAGGGCGAGCCCAGCAGCCCGACGCCGAGCGCGCCAGGCCGAGCCGCTTCGCGGTCGCCTAGCGGCGAGCCTGGCCCGCCCGACGCCGGCCCGCTCCCCAGAGGGTGGGACGGCATACGGGAGCGACGCTTGGCCCGCTACGGCCATTCTGGGGGCGGGAATGACGGCCCTGGATCGGACGCCGCTCGCGCTCGGCCTGCTGGGGCGGCGCAAGCGCCGGCATCGGCCGGCGCGGCGGCTCGCTCAGGAGGCTCCTGGACCCAAGATCGAACGTGCCAGATCTGTGCCAGTAACACCGTCCGCCAGGGGTCACGAACGGGCACAAGCGGGCGCGGAGAACCGTCACCCCACCGGGCAAATCTGGTCAGAACGTCCGGGCCGGGGCGATCTTCCAAACTGACGGTGGGAGTTCGATTCTCCTCGCCCGCTCTGTACTTTCTAGTCGCTACCGCTCCGTTGGGGGAGCAAGCTCCACCCAAACCCCCTCAAAAGCAGCGGCGGCGTGCCCGGCGACGGATGAGTTCTCTGCCTTCAACTGGCCGCGGGTGTACGTGCAGAGCCTCGCGCCTGCCGCTTGTTCACGGTTGGCTCGAAACGCCCAGGAACTCACACCCGGCGCAAGACTCCTCACCCCATCGGCGTTTACGTAGCAGGACGGACGAAACGCCCAAACACACCGGATCAGGACGCCGGGCCCCAACCGCGGCGTGGTAGCGCCTCGGCCATCCGGCCCTTGGCGCTGGTGGCGGCCTACGTGTGGTGCTCTCGGTCCAGCACGGTGAGCACCAGCGCGACGCTGTCCTGCACCCCGGCCGGCCCCAGCGCCTCGGGGATCGACTCGCCCTCCCACATTGTCCTGCGGACATCCGCCGGGTACAGCTGGCGGAGGTCCGGCCCCGCGATCAGGTACTGGCCGGCGCCGAACGGGCGGACCCACGCCAGGGCTCGGCTTGCCGGATCGGAGGCCGATCGGCGGAAGCCGAGATGGCAGTGGCTGGTGAACGGGAACAGCGCGCGCAGCCGCGGCTCGACGGCGGCCGCCACGAAGAAGTCGTGCAGTTCGAACGTGTGGGAGGCCGGGGTCAGGTCGAGGTACTGCCGCCACCGGTAGGCGATCGCATCCTCCGATTCGCGGCGCAGCTCGAACTCCTCGGCTTCGCCGCGTTCGAACGCCTCGGCGAACCCGCCGTAGCGGACGAACGGCCAGGCCGCGCGGAGTTGCCGGACACCCGCGCCCGACAGGAAGGTCGCGACCGCTGCGGCGGCGTCGTCCAGTTCGCCGGCCTTGCCCAGGGCCATGCGCACGTCCCGCATCCAGAACGACACGAGGAAGATCCGCCGGTTCGGCGCCAGGAGGACGTCCGCGCGCCGGTCCGCGGCGCGCACCTCGGCACCGATCCGAAGCCGGCCCGGCGAGGACACGTGCAGCGCGCGCAGCGCCACGCCCGCGACGTCGAACTCGTGCTGCAGGGCCGCACGGAGGTCACCGGCCGCGGCGACATCGGGGTAGTGCGACGGATCGGGTCCGGCCGGACCACTCGAGTCGGGCATAGTCCCATCATGGCGTGGACGGGGCGAGCGCCTGCCGTGCCACGTTGCGTCGACCGACGAGATGCTGTTGTTCGTCATGCCGACCGCCATCGGCGGCCGACCTGACTCCGCCCCCACACGGCATGGTCGCCGGCTGTCACAGGTCGTAGATCGCCAGCGTCTCCGGGCTGTCGCGGGTGAGTACGGCGTCCACGACCAGGAACGGTGAGCTGGCCGCGTCGAGCACCGTGATCAGGCACACCGCGACGCTTGGATGGCCGCGCAGCGCGAGCGTCGCCGTCTCCGCCTCGGTCGCGGTCCGGGCGCCGACCCGCTCGATGACGCGGTGCGCGGTGATGCCGTTGCGCCGCTCGATGTACGGCACCAGCCCGCCCTCGCACGAAACGGACACGGTGTCCGTCAAGAGAGCCGGCACGAAGACGGTGCTCATCCCGATCGGCTTCGCCTCGTCGGACGTGAGCAGGTACCGGCCGGCGACGAGCGTGGTCCCGGTCGGCAGGTGCAGGGCGCCGGCGATGCGCGGCGACGCGGACAGCCGGCGCACCCCGACGAGCGAGGCATGCTGGTCGGCCTGCAGGAGGTACCTGGCCCGCACGGGCAGGCCGACGAGGCTGGCGGCCGGGCGCCCGAGAATGATGCGCCCCTTGCCTTGGACGCCCCGCAGCCATCCCTGCTGCCGCAGGTACCGCAGGGCCCGGACGACGGTGGAACGGGAGGTGCCGAACTCCTGGGTCAGCTCGGCTTCACTCGGCAGGAGATCCCCGACGGCATAGAACTCGCGATCGATCCGCTTCTGGAGCGCAACAACGATCTCGGCGTACTTCGGCGACACGGCTGCGGCAACCCTCTCAGGACGGCTGCGAACCGCATGGAAAAGCCTACCGACTGCAACACCCTCCGTCGATGCCCGCGGGGCAGCACGTGTTCACGAAAGGCGATACGGTGACCCGGCTGTCACTCACGGTCGTCCGGTTATCCGCACCAACCTGCGCGGGCGCGTGGCGACGCACGTGGCGATCGGCGTGACGGATGCCGGCCGCAAGCTGACCGTGGCGTTCATCTACACCGCGGAGACGAATACGGCGTACCCGATCACCGCATGGAAGCAGTCATGAGCGAGCCCAAGGAAGTCGACGAGGTCACGGGGCTGAGCCCGGCCGAGATGGAGGCCGCGGCCGAGGACCTGTACACGCACCGCGGCGAGGCCGCCGGCGAAGAGGTCCCGAGCGAGCCCGCCTCGGAGATCCGCTCGGTGGTGTCGGTGCGCTTCGGACGCGGCGAGCTCGACGCCATCGCCGCCGCGGCCGCCGCGGCCGGTCAGCCGCTTTCCACGTACATACGCAACGCCGCGCTGGCCGCGTCGGCGGTTATCGACGTCGAGGCAGCCCGACGAGAGTTGCGAACGGCCACAAAGGCGCTCGACGAACTACACCGCCAGCTCGGTACGGCCGCCTGACCGGCGCCCGTCAGGGGGAACGCTGGGCCAGGTCGAGGGCGTACTCCGGCCACCACTGGCCGGCGGGCGGCTCGCCGGCGCGGCACGAACCGTCCGACTCGCCCGGTCGCTTGATCCACAGCAGGGCGTCGACGCGAGAGTCGCCGGTGCCCGTCGTGGTGGGGGGCTTGCCGAGCAGGCGGCCGGGCGGGTTGCACCAGCGCGGGCCGCCGTTGATCTCGTCGGCCGGGTCGTCGACCGGGCCGGCGCCGTTGCGGCTGGTGTCGATCACGAAGTGCGGCTTGCCGGGGACGGCGTCGGAGACCTGTTTGCCGTACGCGATGTTCTCCTGCGTCGTGATGAAGTTCGCGACGTTGAGGGCGAAGCCGTCCGCGCGGTCGATTCCCGAGCGCTGCAGGGCCGTCGCGACCCTGCGGACGTCGGTGATCCAGCGCGGGTTGCCGGCGTCGACGTACACCGCGGCCGAACCCGTCGCCTTCAGCACCGCGACGGCGTCGGAGAGCAGGGCGTAGCGGGAGTCGGTCTCGCAGCCCTCCACGGCGTGGGCGATCGCGTCCGGCTCCAGGACGACCGCGACCGGCCGGCCCTTCACGCCGGCGGCGAAGGCGCGAATCCAGGCCTTGTACTCGTCCGGCGACGCGGCGCCACCGGAGGAGTACTTGCCGCAGTCGCGGTTCGGGATGTTGTACGCCACCAGGACCGGCAGCTGGGCCTGCGTCGCGGCGCAGGTCAGCACCGCGTCCACGCGGGCGGTCACCGTGGCCTGGCCGTCGCTGACCCACAGGGCCGCCGGGCGGTCGGAGATCTTGCGCAGGGTGGTGGCGTCGGCCGTGCGCTGCTGGCCGGTCCAGCGCTCGACCTGCTGGACCGCGGGCGCGTTGGGGTCGACGAACAGCGGGCGGCCGGCGAGGGGGTTGCCGGGCGCGACGGCCTGCGCGGCCGACGTGGCGGGCGAGCAGTTGCGGTAGCTGGCCGCGGCCGACGGGGCGGGGGCGTCCTTCTTGCCGCAGCCGGCCACCAGACCGAGGCCGCCCAGCGCCAGCGCGAGCATCACCGTCGCCCGCGTCCCGCCACCCGCCACCGCGTTCGCCACCACGGGAGGGTACCCCGGCGCATCACCCGGGCCGGGTTACCAGCATCACCGCGGATGTCGGCAACCTGGCTTTGGCCTATGCTCTCTGACGGTCAGGGCGGGGGAGCCTGAACACGCAGAGTGACGCAGCGGAAGGATCCCGTGACGGAGCCATTCGAGATCCCGGTGTTCGGGCGTTCCTGGGCTCGGCTGGAGAGCTACAGCCGGCTCGCGGGACCCCTGACTCCACCACCCGCCGGGAAGCCGTATCGGGTCCGTTACCGGGCGCAACGCAAGGTCAACGGGCGCCCGCGCGTCGTCGGGTCGGTCCTGATCGCGGTCTTCAACATCTGCTTCGAGGTCATCTTCTGCGTCTGGCTGCTGCAGCCGGCGCACTTCGCGCAGACCAACCCGGGGCCGGTCGCCAAGGCGGCCGGGATCGCGAACGTGTTCGTCATCTGCAGCATCGCGATCGTCGAGCTGCTGCGGCTGGTCAACGTGCTGTCGCTGTCGCTGGCCTCGATGACGGCGCGCGACCCGGTGCCGGTGACGCCCGACTCGAGCCTGCGGCTGGCGTTCCTGACGACGATCGTGCCGAGCAAGGAGCCGATCGCCGTCGTGCGGGACACGCTGCGGGCGGCCAAGCGCATCCGCCACCGCGGGGTGTTCGACATCTGGCTGCTCGACGAGGGCGACGACGACGAGGTCAAGGCCGTGTGCGAGGAGCTGGGCATCCGGCACTTCACGCGCAACGGGATCCGGCGGTACAACCGGCCGAAGGGGCCGTTCCGGGCGCGGACCAAGCACGGCAACTACAACGCGTGGGTCGACGCGCACGGCGACGACTACGACGTGCTGCTCGCCGTGGACCCGGACCACGTGCCGCTGGCCAACTTCGCCGAGCGGATCGTCGGCTACTTCCGGGACCCCGACGTGGCGTACGCGATCGGGCCCCAGTGCTACAAGAACGGCGAGGCGTTCGTGACCCGCGCCGCGGAGTCGCAGCAGTTCCCGTTCCACAGCGTCATCCAGCGCGCGGCCAACCGCTACGGCACCTCGATGCTGGTCGGGACCAACAACGCGATCCGGATCTCGGCGCTGCGCAGCATCGGCGGTCTCAGCGACTCGATCACCGAGGACATGGCGACCGGGCTGATGCTGCACACCACCCGCAACCCGGAGACGGGCCGGCGGTGGAAGTCGGTGTACACCCCGGACGTCCTGTCGGCCGGCGAGGGCCCGTCCAGCTGGAACGACTACTTCAGCCAGCAGCGGCGCTGGTCGCGCGGCACGTTTGAGATCCTCACGCGCATGTACTGGCGGCGGTTCTGGCGGCTGTCGCCGGGCGGGCTGCTGCACTACACGCTGATCACGACCTTCTACCCGTCGATGGCGATCGGCTGGCTGCTGGGCATCGTCAACGCCATCCTGTTCCTCGGCCTGGGCGTCAGCGGCATGACGATCTCGCCGCAGCTGTGGTTCGCGCTGTACACCGACGCCACCGCCTTCTCGCTCTGGCTCTACATCAGCAACCGGCAGTACAACGTGAGCCCCTACGAGCCGCCCGACTCCCGCGGCATCAAGGGCATGCTGATGTCGATCATCGCGGCGCCCATCTACGCCGTCCAGCTGCTCAGCACCGTGTTCCGGCGCCCGGCCCGGTTCGTGGTGACGCCGAAGGGCTCGAGCAGCACGCGCGACGGGCTGCGCACGTTCCGCAACCACCTCGGCTGGGTCGTGCTGCTGGTCGCGGCGATCGTGGTGTCGTTCGTGCGCGACTACGCGGCCCCGGCGTCGCTGCTGTGGCCGTGCGTGGCGCTCCTGGTGTGCCTGCTGCCGCTGGTCCTGTGGCGGCTGGACGCCCGCCTCGTGCGCGACCAGTCCCGCGCGGCGGCGCTGGAGCGCGAGGGCGAGGGCAAGCGCCGCCCGGAGCTGGTGCGCCAGGCCGGGACCCCGGAGCACGCCGGCGACATCACCATGGAGATCCCCAACGCGCTGCTCAAGGAGCGGCTGGCGGCCCGGGCCGGCGGCCAGCTCGAGGACGTCGGCGCGACGATCATCATGCCGAAGGTCAACGACGTGCCGGCCCCGCGCCGCCCACCGCGGATCGAGTACCGCGACCACTAGATTCGATCCATGACCGACGCCTGGGTTCGCTGGCACGACAAGTACGACGTCCCCGGCTCGTCGCTGTCGGTGCGGCTCGACCTGGTCGCCGCGCACGTTGCGAGAGCCGTCGACGCCCGCCCGGCCGGGCCGGTCCGCCTCGTCAGCGCCTGCGCCGGCCAGGGCCGCGACGTGGTGCGGGCGCTGCGCGAGCACCCGCGCCGCGGCGACGTGACCGGCCGGCTGGTCGAGCTCGACCCGGTCAACGCCGCCGACGCCCGGGACCGCATCGCCGCGGCCGGCCTGTCCGGCCTCGAGGTGCTCGAGGCCGACGCCGGCGCGACCGCCGCCTACGCCGGGGCGGTGCCGGCCGGCGTGATCCTCATGTGCGGCGTCTTCGGCAACGTCACCGACGAGGACATCCGCGCGACCGTGCACGCGCTGCCGGAGTTCGCGGAGCCGGGCGCGCGGGTTATCTGGACCCGCCACCGCGGCGCCCCGGACGTGACGCCGCGGATCCGCGGCTGGTTCGCCGAGGCGGGCTTCCGCGAGGTCGCCTTCGACGCCCCCGAGCCCTTCTCCGTCGGCGTCGGCGTCCACGAACTGGCGGCGCCGCCCCGCCCCCTCACCGCCGATCGCCGGCTATTCACGTTCGTCACCGGCTGAGCGCCAGGGGACGGGGAAGACGCTCGGCGTCGGCGTGCACGAACTGGCGGCGCCGCCCCGCCCCCTCACCGCCGATCGCCGGCTATTCACGTTCGTCGCCCGCTGAGCGCCAGCGGACGGGGAAGACGCCCAGCTTCGCCTCGTGCTGAGGGTCGCCCGCGCTCGCGTGGCCGGTCGGTTTCGCGCAGCGGACCTCGACGTCGCCGGTAGCGGTCGTAGTGGTCTTCGTGGCGGTACAGGTGTTGATCTCCATGCCCGCCAACACTAGTCGAACATACGTGCGAAGACACCCGCGATCAAGGAATTGACCTGCGGAAACGTCCCGTCCGTGCCCGGCCGTCCGAATTTACTCGCCGTCGAGGAAGCCGAGCACCGCGGCGGTGAACTGCGGCAGCGCCATGCTGTGGATGCGGTGCCCGACCGGGATGGTGACCAGCCGGGCGTCGGGGATGGCCGTCACGACCGCCTGGAGGCGCGACGGCGGGATGTGGCTCCTCGGGCCGCCGGAAAGCACGAGCGTCGGCGCCTCGATCGCGGCGAGGGCCTCCCACCAGCCGGGGTCGGGCTCGCGCAGCTGCGCGATGGCCGAGGTCAGCGCGTGACGGTCGAACCGGCGCCGGGACAGGCCGCCCGCGAGGCCGGACAGGGCCAGGCGGGTGCGGGAGAAGCCGCCGGGCGGCCCGGCGCGCGGCGGCGCCGGCGGGTCCTCGAGCACGAGCCGCCTCACCCGGGCCGGGTGCCGCTGCGCGACCACGGACGCCGCGTAGCCGCCCAGGGAGTGGCCGATGAGCACGACGGGGTCGGGGCCGAGCTCGTCGAGCAGTTCCGCCACGTCGTCGGCGTGGTCGCTCAGGGTGTACCGCGGAAATCTCGGGCTGTCGCCGTGCCCGCGCAGATCGGGGGCCACGACGCGGTAGCCAGGAACGGCCCCGACCGCCCGGCCGAACGCGTCCCAGGTGGCCCGCCCGCTGCCGCCGCCGTGCAGCAGGACCATGACCGGGCCGCGCCCGGTGTCGGTGTAGGCGAGCGTCATGCGCCCAGCTGGTCGGCCATGTCGTGTTTCACGCCGACGATCTCCCACATCGGGATGGCGCGGCGGCTGCAGCTCTCGATGTCCTTGCCCTCCCGGGTGAACAGCGGCGGCAGCACGTTGATGCCGTTGTCGAGCGGGCAGGCGGCCACCTCGTCGCGCCAGCCGGGCCACCGCCAGCTCAGGTAGAACTGGTCGAGGGCGCCGCCGAGCATGGCGTACAGCCAGTCGGTGTAGCCGAGGGTCAGATCTTCCCAGCGCAGGGTGTCCGGCGCGAAGTAGTGAATCGTGGGCCGGCCATCCTGCCCCGAATGGATTTCCCCCTGGCGCCACACGAACTCTCCGCCCAGGATGTCCTGGGCGACGAGCAGCCCGGCGGGCGCGAACGCCTCGTTCGCCTGGTGGATGTCGGCGAGCCGCCGCCGCGGGTGGCCGGAGCCGAAGACCCGCAGCCAGCCGCCGTCCACCACCAAACCGCCGCTGCCGTACACCAGGGCGCCCAACCAGGACGTCGTGCTCACCTGCAGCCGGTGCAGGCAGGTCGCCGCCCGATCGGGATCGGCCGCCAGGACCTCGACGGCATACGGGGAACCGGTGACCGCGGCCTCGATCTCGGCCCACGCGGACCGGTCGTCGGAGATCAGCTCCGCCAACGAGCGCACCCGCCAACTGTACGGCCGGTTCCCGGGTCGACACGAACGGCGGAAATGCGTCCTGAATGATTGTCATTCACGTTTCTCAGACTGTCGGTCGGCGGATACTGAGAGTCACTATGCGGAACATGACTCGTCGCTGGTTGATCACGGGTTGCTCCACCGGCCTGGGGCGCGCGCTCGCCGAGGCGGTGGCGGCGTCCGGGCAGCAGGTGCTCGCCACAGCGCGGCGCCCCGAGACTCTCGAAGACCTCCGGGACCGCTATCCCCGCACGCTCGCCACCTGCGTACTCGACGTACGCGACCCCGACGACTGCCACAACGCGATACACGCCGCGCTCGCCCGCTACGGCGGCGTGGACGTGCTGGTGAACAACGCCGGCGTGGGCCACTTCGGCGCCGTCGAGGAGGTCACCGACGCCGAGCTCGAGATGCAGCTCGCGGTGAACCTCGTCGCACCGTGGCGGCTGACCCGGATGGTCCTGCCGCTCATGCGGGCGCAGGGCTTCGGCGACATCGTGATGGTGTCCTCGACCGCGGGCCGCACGCCCATGCCCGGCCTGGGCGCGTACGCGGCCGCCAAATACGCCCTCGAGGGCATGGTGGACACCCTCGCGCTGGAGCTGGCGGGCAGCGGCGTGCACGTGATGGCCGTCGAGCCGGGCGCGTGCGCCACCGAGTGGGGCGCGTCGCTGACCGAGTCGGCGGAGCACGTCGCGGCGTACTCCGGCGTCGTCGAGCCCGTGCGGGCCGGCGTGCGGGCGCTGAAGACGCTGCCCATGGCGAGCCCGCCCGAGCTGTTCGCGGCCGAAGTGCTGCGGCTGATCGCCGCCGACGGGCGCCCGGTGCGCACGCCGATCGGCCAGGACGCCTGGACGCTGCTGCTGGACGCCGCCCAGCGCGACTACACGGCCCTGCTCAACGCCCGCCCGGCGCCGGCCGCGGCCCAGGTGCCGGCGCCGGTGTAGACCGGCGTCAGGCGGCCACCACCAGGTTGGCCCGCAGGGCGGCGAGGTCGTCGTCGGTGAGCCCGTTCTCGCGGGCCCACCCCTGCATGTCGCCCCAGCGCACCCGGACCTGGTCGAGCGTGCTCGTCATGAACGCCGGCTCCGGCTCCCATGCCGGCAGCGACGCCGGCCGCGGCGGCAGCCCCAGCCGGTCGACCACGACGGCCACCCGCTCGTGGATCGTCGGCATGGCGGCGGCCGTCGCGGCGTAGTCGGCCGCGATCGCCTCCTCGGGCACGCCGAGCAGGCCCAGGACGATCGCGGCCAGCACCCCGGTGCGGTCGCAGCCGGCCTCGCAGTGGAACACCGCCGGCAGGCTGCCGGCGCAGGCCAGGTGGCGCACGGTGCCGGCCAGCACCGGTCCCTTCTCGGCCAGCATCGCCACGTAGTGCCCGACGAGGTCCTCGGCGCCGCTGACGTCGGCGATCGGGGCGGAGTAGTAGCCGACCCGGGCCGACGACAGGGGGCCGCGGCCCAGCTGCAAGACCTCGTACTCCCCGCGCAGGTCGATCACGGTGGACAGGCCCAGGTCGCGGACCAGGCGGTGGGCGTCGGCCGGGGTGGCGTACGCCAGGGAATCGCTGCGGAAGAGCACGCCCGGGCGCACGGTGCCGCCGTGCGCGGGCAGGCCGCCGAGGTCGCGGAAGTTCACGAGCCCCTCGAGCTTGCCGGCGAACGGCCGGCGGCGGCGCCACCACCTCACCAGATGAGGTCCTTCACCCAATGGGTGAACGTCACGACCCAGCCGACCTCGCGCAGGTAGGCGACGCCGGCCGCGGTCAGGAACAGGCCGGTGAGGGCGTGCGCGCCGGTGGCGCCGCGCCGCGGGCGGCCCAGGCGCTGCTCGAGGATGAGCCGGCCGAGCAGCCGGGCCAGCGCGAACACGCCGACGGCGACGACGAGCACGACCAGGAACGCGATGAACGGGCCGGTGAGGCTGCCCTGGCTGTCGAGCGCCCACAGGCCCCAGCAGATGAACGCGATCATGGCGCCGACGCCGGTGTACCGCCACCCGATCTTCAGCTGCCGGGCGCGCTCACCGGGGGCCGGGACGTAGCGCGGCCGGCGGTCCTCGTCCGGCTCCACGGGCATCATGCCGGTCGGGTCCGGGGCCGGCCGCGGGATGACCTTGGCCCGGCCGCGCATCTGCGGCACGCCGTCGGCGTTGACCGCCACCCCGCCGTGCGAGACCGGGGCGCCGGACACCGGCGGGGCCGAGACGGGCGGGGAGGACACCGGGCGGGCCGGCGGGGAGGACACCGGGCGAGCCGGCGGGACCGTCTGGTGGAACGCGGTGGCCGAGTTGACCGGCGCGGACGCCGAGCGCAGCGCGACGAGTTCCCGCTCCAGGCGCTCGATGCGCTGGTAGGCGTCGGTCTCGGTGCCGCTGACCGACGGCCGCGCGCGCCCGACGACGCGCCCGTTGTCGGTCGCCTCGCCCTCCTGCCAGTCGCAGCCGACGTCGGGCAGGCCGGAGCGGCGCACCAGCTCGGCCAGCCCGCCCAGCCAGGACGGCAGCTCGCGGGTCAGCGGGCGGTCGGCGGGGCGGTCCGCCAGCGGCGCGTGCAGGTGGTCGCGCAGGGCCGGGAGGCGCTCCAGCAGCGGGTGGCGGCGCAGGACGCTCCACGCGGGCGGCGAGGCGTCGGGCGGGCCGCCCTGGTCGCTGCGGCCGTCGACGCGCGGGTAGGCGCCGGTGACCATGAAGTACGCCACCGCGCCGAAGCCGTGCACGTCGTACGCCGGGCCGACGTACTTCACGCCGCCGAACGCCTCCGGCCCGCCCGACTCCGGCGTGTAGGCGATCTGGGTGATCTCCTCCTCGCGGAAGTACCGGGCGCCGGTGAAGTCGATCAGGCGCACCTCGCCGGTGGCGAGCACCATGAGGTTGGACGGCTTCACGTCCATGTGCAGCACCGGCGTGGCGCCGCTCTGCTGCGGCTCGTGCAGGTGCTGCAGTACCGAGGCCAGGGTCTTCAGTGCCGAGACGGCGTTGAGGCGGCGGGCACCGGGTGCGGCCGCCGCGCGCTGCACGACGTACTCGCGCAGGTTGACCCCGTGCAGGTAGTCGTACACCTGGTAGGGCACGGCGTCGCCCGGCGCCGGGCGCTCACCCGGGCGGTGCGGCGGCGGCCCGTAGAAGCCGTCGGCGCGCCGGCAGATGCCGGGGACGCCGCGGTTGTTGAGGTCCATGAGCGCGGCGTCGCCCTTGTCCCACGAGCGCAGCTCGTCGGCGATCGGGCGCTGCGGGTCGACGCGGAAGACCTTGACCGTCATCGGCGCGGAGGTCACCCCGCCGCAGATGCGCACCGCCCGATAGACGTCGGCCTGGCCCCCCGAGCCGATGTGCGCCACCAGGCGGTACCGCTGGAACGTCTCGGGCAAAGGGCTGGCCGGACCACAGACCAGGTCCAGCAGCGCACCCTGCGTCATGATGTGACTCCCCCTAGCAACATGTTGCCGGCCCCCCTACGGTTCGAGAGTAACGAGCGCGCAAATCGGTCGCGCTCAGTGGAGGTCACGAGGTAGACACAACGTGATGAGCGACTACGTGCTGCGCACCGCCACCGAGCAGGACCGCGACGGGCTCGTCCGGGTCCGTCGCGAGGCGTTCGGGATCACCGGCTCCCCCAACCCCGACGACACCGTTCGCACCGTCCTCGAGCCGCCGCGCAACCATCTCGTGGAGCACGACGGCGAGGTCGTGGGCGTGGTCGGGGCGTTCACCCGCGACATGGCCGTGCCCGGCGCCGTCATCCCCGTGGCGCACGTCACGGGCGTGGTCGTCTCGCCGGTGCACACCCGCAAGGGCCTGCTGCGCCGCATGATCACCCAGCAGCTGCACGACTCGCCCGAGGCCGTCGCCGCCCTGTGGGCCTCCGAGGGCCGCATCTACCAGCGCTTCGGCTACGGCCTGGCCGCCCAGAACATGACCATCCGGGCCGACCGCCGCGACCTCTCGGTGCGCATGCCGCCGGCGCCGGGCCGGCTGCGCTCCGCCGTGCCCTCCGACGTCATCAAGGAGCTTTCCGAGGTGTACTCCCGGGTGCTCCCGACCCGCCCCGGCTGGTCGAGCCGCAGCGATACCTGGTGGCGGCACCTGACGTCGGATCCGGAGCACCGGCGCGAGGGCGGCACGGCGGCCCGCGCGGTGCTGTTCGAAAACCCGGAAGGCGTCGTCGAGGGCTACGCCCGCTTCCGGATCAAGCCCGGCTGGGACGACAATGGCCCCAAGCAGGAGGTCAACGTCATCGAGGTGGCCGCGACGACCACGGCCGCCTACGCCGAGCTCTACCGGTTCCTGCTGCGCATCGACCTCGCCCGCACGATGGTGCAGGGCTGCTCCAGCGTCGACGAGCCGCTCTTCCACATGGTCGACGAGCCGCGCCAGCTCGGCGGGAAGGTCGGCGACGGCCTGTGGGTGCGCATCATCGACCTGCCGCGGGCGCTCACCGCCCGCAAGTACGCCGCGCCCGTCGACGTCGTCCTCGAGGTCACCGACGCCCTGCTGGAGGCCAACGCCGGCCGCTGGCGGCTGCGCGTGGGCGCGGGCGGCGCGCTGGTCACCTGCACCCCGGCCGACGGCGAGGCGGACCTCACGCTGGACATCGCCGACCTCGCCGCGGCGTACCTGGGCGGCACCCGGCTCGGCGCCCTGCACCTCGCGGGCCGCATCAAGGAGCACCGCCCGAGCGCCGTGGCCGCCACGAGCACCGCGTTCGGCTGGCCGGTCACGCCCAACTCGATCGAAATCTTCTGATCCGTCGGCGGGCGGCGGCCGAGGCGGTACTGTCGGCGCATGGGTGGGATCCAGCGCCGGCGGCGCCGCATGCGGCAACATCAGCCGGTGACCTCGCCTGTGCCCGCACCGGAGGAAGCGCTGAGCCCCGAGTCCCCCGACGACGCGGCCCCGCCCGCTTCCGAGGGCGCACCGCCCACCGCTTCCGAGGACGCACCGCCGCCCGGCTCCGAGGGCGCGGCCGCACCCGCCCCTGACGACGCCGGACGGCACGCTTCCGAGGGCGCGGCCGCACGCGCTTCCGAGGGTGCAGCGTCGCGCTGCTCCGAGGGCGCGGACCCGCGCGCTTCCGAGGGTGCAGCGCCGCGCGGCTCCGAGGGTGCAGCGCCGCGCGCTTCCGAGGGAGCAGCGCCGCGCGGCTCCGAGGGAGCGGGCCCACGCGCTTCCGAGGCCGCGGCTTCAAACGCTTCCGGCGCCGCGGTCCCGCCGGGCGCCCTCCCGCCCGGCTCCGGGGGCCCGGCCCGGCCCGCCTCCGAGCCCGCGGCGCGACCCGAGGGATCATCGACTCAGCCCAGCGGCGACGGTCCGGGCAAAACCGAAATTTCGGATTTGCCCGTTGGGGCGCCTTCGGGACAAGCCGACGAAGCGGCGTCGCCGAAGCCGGTGCCGCGGCCGCCGTCGCCGCATCACCTCGCCGAGCTGTCGGGCACGTTCGCGATGACCGCGGCCGTGCACGACCCCGAGCCGGCCGTCGCCGAGCCGCACGAGGACGAGCATCACCACGACGACCACCCGCAGCACCACCATGAAGCCCACCACCATCACCACCACGAAGAGGTGGTGTCCGAGCGCGGGCTGCGGGGACTCGTGGGCGGCGGGGCTTCCCAGGTGAGCGTCTCGGCGGCGATGCGGGCCCGCGACGCCGCCCGGCCCAGTGACGACGACATCGCCGCGGCCGAACGCGACCTGCAGATCATCCGGCGCGGCTGGGTGCCGCGCGAGGAGCTGACCCGGCCCGGCCGCCGCTCGCCGACCAGCTGACGCCGGCGACCACCGCGCCATCCAGCACGTCCCAGCGCCGCGCAAAGAGCCGACCCGACCAGTCCGACGCCGACGACCGTCGCGCCGTCCAGCACGGCCCGGCGCCGCGCAAAGAGCCGACCCGACCAGTCGACGCCGGCGACCGTCGCGCCGTCCAGAAGGGCCCAGCGCCGCGCGAGGAGCCGATCCGACCAGACGCAGGCGCCGCTCGCCGGACAGGTGATCGCCGGTGGCCATTACGCCAATCGGCGCGGCTCGTGCCCGGCGAGGAGCGGGCGCGACCGGGCTGAACGCTCGGTGGCCGTCGCACAGCGGTGCGTGAGGGGGCCGTCCGATGGATTTGTGGCGGCTCCGCCGTCCCTCTACGGTGGCTAACGCCTGCTGTCGCAGTACGGAAGAGGCCCCCGTTGTTCGTGCCGCACTGGATTCGCCGGAAGATCGTCCTGCCCGTCGCCGCCGCCGCGATCCTCGGTGGGGCGAATGTGCCCCCGCTGTACTCGGCCACCGTCGACTGGCTGCACGACCGGAAGATCAACAGCCCGGAGTACAAGGCGGCCAACGGCTTCTGGCAGGTCGTCGAGCTGCCCAAGGGGCAGCGGGTCAACGCGATCCATGCCGCCCTGCTGCCGTCGGGCCGGATCCTGCTGATCGCCGGCTCGGGCAACGACCGCGAGCAGTTCCAGGCCGGCACGTTCAAGACGCTGGTCTTCGACCCGGTCACCGGGCACACGACGCTGGTGCCGACGCCGACCGACCTGTTCTGCGCCGGGCACGCGTTCCTGCCGGACGGCAAGCTGCTGGTGGCCGGCGGCACGCTGCGCTACGAGGTGCTCGAGCAGGACGTCAAGAAGGCCGGCGGCACGATCACGGTCAAGAACGAGTCGCCCGAGGGGCCGCGCACGTTCCCGAAGGGCAGCGTGCTGGACAGCGTGGACGGGCACAAGTACATCCTCGGCGACGACGTCACCGTCCCGGCCGCGACGAAGGTCACCTATCCGCCGCACCACCCCGGCGACCAGCCCAAGGTCGTCATCACCGCCGGCGAGGCGAAGGTGTGGGTGGACGCGGCCGGCGAGGGTGCCGAATACGCGGTCGACCACAAGGCGCAGTACGAGTTCGAGGGCCTCACGGGCGTCGACCACCACAACTACTACGCGCTCGCCGACAAGATCACCATGGACAAGCAGGACTACCAGGGCCGCAAGGAGGCCTACGAGTTCAACCCGGTGACCGAGCAGTACGAGCGCGTCCAGGACATGCACGAGAAGCGGTGGTATCCGACGCTGACCGGCCTCTCCGACGGCTCGGTGCTCGCGGTGTCCGGCCTCGACGGCGGGGGCCAGGTCGTGGACGGGACCAAGAACGAGATCTACGACCCGAAGACGAAGACCTGGACGACCCGCAGCGACCTCAACCACTACTTCCCGACGTACCCGGCCCTGTTCCAGACCGGCAAGGACAACGTGCTGTTCTTCTCCGGCTCCAACAGCGGCTACGGCCCGGCGACCAAGGGCCGCGACCCGGGCCTGTGGGACCTGAGCAACAACGACTTCCAGACCGTGCCCGGCCTGCGCGACGCCGACCAGCTGGAGACGAGCGCGTCGGCGTGGGCCGGCCCGGTGCAGAACCAGAAGATCATGGTGGTCGGCGGCGGTGGCGTCGGCGAGTCGTCGAAGGCGACCAGCCGGATCGACGTCATCAAGCTCGGCGCGGAGAACCCGCACTTCGAGCCGGGGCCGAGCCTGCCCCAGCCGACGCGGTACGCGAGCCTGACGCAGCTGCCAGACGACACGGTGCTCATCAGCAACGGGGCGTCGGACTACCGCGGCCGGGGCGCGACGGACAACCACACGGCGCGGATCTACCACCCGGACACCAACACGCTGACGTACGCGGCCGACCCGCACGTCGGGCGCAACTACCACAGCGCCGCGGTGCTGCTGCCCGACGGCCGGGTGCTCACGGTGGGCTCCGACCCGCTGTTCCGCGACAAGAAGAACAGCATCACGGGCACGTTCGAGCAGCGGCTGGAGATCTACTCCCCGCCGTACCTGTTCCGCGGCGGCGCCCGCCCGGCGATCGGCGACGGCCCGACGGCGCTCACCGCCGGCCAGTCGGCGACCTACAAGACCGGCAATCCCGACGACATCGCCGCGGTCCGGCTGATCCGCCCGAGCGCCGCCACGCACATGCTCAACACCGAGCAGCGCTCGCTGATCCTGGACTACAAGACGACCGTCGACTCGGTGACGGTCACGCTGCCGACGTCGCCGGCGCTGATGCCGCCGGGGCCCTACATGCTGTTCCTGCTCAACAAGGACGGCGTGCCCTCGGAGGCGAAGTGGGTCTCGGTCGCCTGACCGAGACCCACGCGCCGGCCGGCGCCGTGACTACGCGCGGACGCCGCAGGCCCGGGAGTCACGGACCGCGCCCACGGCGGACATCGCGGTAGCGCTGATCTGAAAATCCTTAGGGCAGCGCGGGCAGGACGTGGCTGCTCTCGTACTCGAGCACCTGGGCGATGCGCCGGGCGTGGCGCTCGTTGCCCGAGAACTTCGTCGTCAGGAAGGCCGTCACCAGGGTGGTGGCCTCGTCCAGCGTGTGCTGGCGCGCGCCGATGGCGACGATGTTGGCGTTGTTGTGCTCCCGGCCCAGCTGGGCGGTCTCCACGTTCCAGGCCAGGGCGGCCCGGACGCCGGGGACCTTGTTGGCGGCGATCTGCTCGCCGTTGCCGGAGCCGCCGATGACCACGCCGAGGCTCTCCGGGTCGGCGACGACCCGGGCGCCGGTGTGGAGGCAGAACGCCGGGTAGTCGTCGTCCGGGTCGTACTTCGCCGGGCCGACATCGACGACCTCGTAGCCCTGCAGCCCGAGGGCGCTGACCAGGTGCACCTTCAGCTCATAGCCGGCATGGTCCGAACCAAGGTAGACGCGCATACCCGGCAGTCTGTCAGAGCCGGATCAGGCCCAGGCACGAACCCGCCAGCAAGCCGCCACCCAGCAGCACGAGACCGAACACCCAGCCGGCGGTCGCGCCCGTCTGGAGCCGCCAGATGCGGCGGCGGTCCCAGACGAGCGCGGCCGCGGCGAACGCGCCGATCCCGCAGGCGGCGATCATCGCCGCCAGGAAAATCTGCATCTGCATGTGCACACCCCAGGCCCGGAAGTTCAGCGGCCTAGTGTGTATCACGATCGGGTGACTAGAACGAATCGAGCTGCGCCACGACCAGCCCGGCCCGCGCCTTCGGGGTGAACCACGTGCTCTTGCGGGGCATCTTCTGGCGGGCCAGGTTGACCGCGACGAAGTCGTCGACGGTCACCGGGGCGATGAGCACGGCCAGCTCGGCGCGGCCGGCGTCGACCTCGCCGCGCAGCCACTCGGCCGGGTAGTCGCCGCCGACGTACGTGATCCGCTTGTCGCCCGGCTCCAGGTCGAGGGCCTCGGCGAACAGCCGCCGCTCGACGAGGGCGTGGTCGAGGTTGTCCACGACACTTCCCTGCTCGATCCGCGGCAGCGCGACCGACCAGGCGCCGTTTCGGGTGTACAGGTGCACGCGCCCGCCGATCGACGGCACGCCCACCGGGCCGGCCAGCTCCTCGCGGTCGAGGCCCTCGAGGCCCTCGGGCAGCTCGGAGACGAGCCGGTTGTACGGCTGGATCGCCACCGACTCGGGAGTGGTGATGACGGCGAGGAAGCGCGGGTAGCCGGCGGTCTGCGCGGCGAGGCTGCGGTGGTTGCCGTCGGCGACGACGAGCTCGCCGCCGCCGGCCAGGGCGAGCAGCCGGTCGCGGGTGGTGCCGGCGCCGACGGCCCAGATCTCGTGGGCCCGGCCGGACGGGTCGACGTCGGTGACGGCCGGGCTGCCGGCGTCGGCGACGGCCTGCGCGAGAGCGGCGTGCAGGGCGTCGCCGTGGGCGGTCTGCAGCAGCAGCACCGGCGAGAGCAGGTGGCGGGTGGCCTCGGCGAGCGCGACCCGCTCGCGGACCTTCTCGATGAAGACGTCCTCGTTGCGGATCACCGTGCCGGGCTCATCGGCGCTGGTGGAGATCTGATCGGTGTCGACCATGCACCACAGGCCGTAGGCGCGGGCGCCGTCGGGCGCGGTGATCCGGTACAGCACCACGACATCGGCGGCGGGCGCGTAACGGCCGGCGTCCTTGGCCGACTGCAGCCGGGCGACGGCGTCGGGCAGGCAGTCGAGGAATGGCCGTCCGACGCTCTCGGGCGCCCGGTGCGGCATCTCGACGGCCAGGGCGCTCGCGGGGTTGTCGGCGATGATCGCGGTGATCTCCGCGTCGTCGGCGAACTCGTCGTAGTTCTGCGCTCCGGTCCCTCCGGTGGAGAGCCAGGCTTGGGCGATCGGGTGCGCAACCGTCATAACGGGAACGCTATAGCTCAGCCGACCTTGGCCGTGGCGCGGGGGACGGCGCGTCCCGCAGTGCGGCGCAGCAGGCCGGAGGCGCTCACGACGACGGGCGGCGCGAGCAACGCGCTCAGGTCGTCGGGCAGCTGCGGCAGCTCGTCCTTCCAGGTCCGTTCCTGGACGGTCCAGCGGGTCTCTGACATGGTCTCGGCCTTTCCCGGAAGATGACGTCGCTACTTTGCGAACGCCATCCGTTCACGCCGGCGTCGCACCGGCTGTGCGCATTTCCAGGAGACGACACGCCGGGCCCGCCGCGCGGCTTCTGTCGCAGACGCGGCACGAATTTGGTACGTGTGGGTGAGCCCTACGAGTACGCGGGTGAGGACCGGGTGAGGAGCTTGACGATTCTGAGGACCATTCCGCGCGGCTGGCGGCGGCGCAGCTCCACCATGTCGGCGAGCGCATGGATGATCTTCAGGCCGCGGCCCGTCTCGGCGTCCGGCGGCGCGTCGGGCAGGTCCGCGCTCTCCATGCCGGTGCCGTCGTCGACCACGTCGATGACGCAGCGATCCTCATGGATCGTGACCGTCACCTCGTAGTCGGCGCCGGAGTCCGCGTGCTGCACCGCGTTGGCGCAGGCCTCACCGACGGCCAGCCCGATGTCGTCGCGGCATTCCTTGGTGACCGAGAAGACCGCCAGGGCGGCGTCGAGCACCCGCCTCGTCAGCGGCACCGTCGACCGGTCACGCGGTAGGGAGAGCGAGAGCCGGACTTCCATCCCCACCTTCGGACTCCCTTCGCGCGCAACGACTGCACGGTTAGGGTGCCCGGGAAACGACTAGCGGAAACGCTGTCCGCACGCGGCGGGTCACGACGCGCTCGGCGACAAAGGACAGGAAGGGCACGGTCCCGGCCAGCAGCACCAGGATCGTGAACGGCAGCTTCCAGCGCGCCCGGCGGGCCAGGTCGGCGGCGAGCACCAGGTACACCATGTACAGGAAGCCGTGCGCCGGGCCGACGACAGCCACGATCGTGTCGTCGTCGGTGGTGTACTTCAGCACCGTGCCGATCGTGAGCACGATGAGCAGCACGCCGACGATCCAGGCGATCACTCGGTAGCGGGTCAGCGCGGGGTTCACGTTCATCCTGGGAAGTCCTTCGGGCGTCGGTCGGGGTTCGCGGCGAGCCAGGCGAGCATCCGGTTGTACTGCGCCAGTTCCGGATCTTCGTCCTCGCCCACGACGGGTGCGGGCACCCGGCGCACGGGCGGCCGCATCGGCGGCGGGCCCGGCCGGGGCGCGCCCGTGCCGCGGGCGTCTCGGATGGCGCGCGCCCACAGGAAGACCACGAAGAGCGCGAACAAAGGCCATTGCACGGTGTACGCCCAGCTGAGCATGTTGCCGGCGGTGGCCCGATGGTATTGCCAGAGCCCGGCGAGCAGGCACACCGCCACCCCGGCGAGTGCCAGGGCGTGGCCGAGCACCCACCGGGGAGTCAAGAACCGCCGCACGAGTAGGCAGGCTACTCCTATGCGGTCAGTCGAACGTCGGCCCCACGTCGCGCGTGCGCTTGATCTCGTAGAAACCGGGCGTGCCGGCGACGAGCAGGGTGCCGTCCCAGAGGCGTCCGGCGGCCTCACCCTTGGGCCGCGGGGTGACGACGGGGCCGAAGAATGCGATGAGGTTGCCGTCCGGCCCGGGCACGTGGATGACCGGGGTGCCGACCTCCATGCCGACCGGGTTCATGCCGGCGAAGTGGCTCTCGCGCAGCTGCGCGTCGTACTCGGTCGACTCCGCGAACTCGGCGAGATCCGCGGGCAGGCCCGCCTCGACGAGCGCGGCGCGGTAGAGCTCGTCGCCCAGTTCCTGCTTGTCGTGATGGATCCGGGTTCCGAGGGCGGTGTAAAGCGGGCGAAGTACCTCATTGCCGAACTTCTGCTCGGCGGCGATCGCCACCCGGACCGGCGCCCAACCCTTTGCCAGACCCTCCTTGTATTGCTCGGGCAGATCGTCCCGCCCCTCGTTCAGGATCGACAGGCTCATGACGTGGAAACGCACCCGGACTGGCCGGACCTGCTCCACCTCCAGCAGCCAGCGGGAGGTGATCCAGGCCCACGGGCAGCGCGGGTCGAACCACATGTCGGCGATGACGCGGTCTTCGGCCATGACGGTGACCACCTCACTAGTGAAAGAGTCGGGAATCCATCCCGATCCTTACTCCTGTCGCGTGGCGTGTACCACTTCGCGCCCCCGTGACCTGAGCCACTCCCCCAGCGTCCTCCGCCGACATGGAACACTCGGTGTGACGCCGTCGACGGGGACGGCCACAGCGAAACGACAGGAGACGACACGTGGCCGGTGTACGCAACCTACGCCAGGTCGAAGCGGTCGAGCGGGCCCGCCTGCTCGGCGTGACGGCGTACGACATCAGCCTCGACCTGACCGACGGCGCCGGAAATCCCGGGGAAGGCACGTTCCGGTCGACCACCGAGGTCCGTTTCACCTGCCGCGAGCCGGGCGCCGCCACCTTCATCGAGGTCGCCGCGGCGACCGTGCGCGGCGCGACGCTCAACGGCGAGCCCGTCGACGTCAGCGGCTGGTCCAACGACCGCGGGCTGGCGCTGCCCGGCCTGCAGGCCGACAACGTCCTCGTCGTGGACGCCGACTTCACGTACTCCACGACCGGACAGGGCCTGCACCGCAGCGTCGACCCCGTCGACAAGGAGGTGTACCTCTACAGCCAGTTCGAGACGTCGGACGCCCAGCGCGCCTTCGCGTGCTTCGACCAGCCCGACCTCAAGGCCCGGTTCACCTTCCGTGTGACGGCGCCGAAGCACTGGCAGGTCATCTCCAACATGCCGCTGGAGCGGCAGGAGGGCCTGGTCCGGCACTTCGCGCAGACGCCGCCGATGAGCACCTACGTGACCGCCGTGTGCGCCGGGCCCTACCACGAGGTCCGCGAGACGCACGACGGCATCGACCTGGGCGTCTTCTGCCGGCAGTCGATGAAGCAGTATCTCGACGCCGACGACATCCTCCTGATCACCAAGCAGGGCTTCGACTTCTTCCACGAGGAGTTCGGGATCCGCTATCCGCTGCCGAAGTACGACCAGGTGTACTCGCCGGAGTTCAACGCGGGCGCCATGGAGAACTTCGGCTGCGTCGTGCACGCGGAGCAGCACTACATCTTCCGCTCGCCGGTGACCGACTTCGAGTACGAGCAGCGGGCCAACACGATCCTGCACGAGCTCGCACACATGTGGTTCGGCGACCTGGTCACCATGCGCTGGTGGGACGACCTGTGGCTCAACGAGTCGTTCGCCGAGTGGGCCAGCCACTGGTGCAACACCCACGCGACCCGCTTCACCGACGCGTGGACGACGTTCCTGTCGGTGCGCAAGAACTGGGGCTACCGCCAGGACCAGCTGTCCTCGACCCACCCGGTGTACACGGAGATGCCCGACGTCGAGGCGGTCGAGGTCAACTTCGACGGCATCACCTACGCCAAGGGCGCGAGCGTCATCAAGCAGCTGGTCGCCTACGTCGGCATCGACCCGTTCCGCAGCGGCCTGCGCGCCTACTTCCAGCAGCACCAGTGGGGCAACGCGACCTTCGACGACCTGCTCACGGCCCTGGAGAGCGCCAGCGGCAAGGAGCTGCGCAAGTTCGCCGCCCAGTGGCTGGAGACCGCGCAGGTCAACACGCTGCGCCCCGAGGTCACGATCGCGGACGACGGCACCTACGAGCGGGTCGTGGTCCAGCAGGAGGCGCCGGCGGCGTATCCGACGCTGCGCACGCACCGCATCGGGATCGGCCTCTACGACCTCGTCGACGGGGGCCTGGTCCGCCGTGAGCTGATCGAGGCCGACGTCGACGGCGAGCGGACCGAGATCGCCACGCTGGCCGGCCGCCGCGCCGCCGATGTGCTGCTGCTCAACGACGACGACCTGACGTACGCCAAACTGCGCCTCGACCCGCGCTCCATGGCCACCGTCGTCGACCACATCGACGGCCTGGACAACTCGCTGGCCCGCGCCCTGGTGTGGTCGGCCTCCTGGGACATGGTCCGCGACGCCGAGCTCGCCGCCCGCGACTACGTGCGGCTCGTCGCCCGCGGCCTGCCGGCCGAGAAGGACATCAACCTCGTCACCGCGACGATCCGCCAGGCCCAGTCGGCGCTGGTGTTCTACGCCGACCCGGCGTGGGCGCCGCAGGGCTGGGCGCAGCTGGCCGGCACGGCCAGCGAGGCGCTGCGCTCGGCCGAGCCCGGCAGCGGCTTCCAGCTGGCCTGGGCCCGCTCGTTCGCGGCCGCGGCCCGCAGCGAGGCCGACCTGGCGGTGCTGGCCGGCTGGCTGCGCGGCGAGGACGTCCCGTCGGGCCTGTCCATCCAGGCCGACCTGCGCTGGGGCATCCTGCACGCGCTGATCGCCAACGGCGCCGCCGACCCGGCCCAGATCGAGGCCGAGCTCGACCGCGACCGCACGGCCAGCGGCGAGCGGCAGGCGGCGCTGGCCCGCGCGCTGGTCCCGACGGCCGAGTCGAAGGCCGAGACGTGGCGCCGGCTCACGCAGGACCACGCGCTGCCCAACTGGCTGCAGCGCTCGCTGCTGCAGGGCTTCCAGCACTCGGCGCAGACGGAGCTCACCGCGCCGTACGTGGCCGCCTACTTCGACGCGCTGCTGCCGGTGTGGGAGAGCCGCGACAGCGAGCCGGCGGCGGAGTTCGTGGAGATGGGCTACCCGGCGTACCAGGTGAGCGAGGAGACGGTGGCCCGCACCCAGGCCTGGCTCGCCACGCCGGACACGCCCGCGCCGCTGCGCCGGCTGGTCGGCGAGGGCCGCGACGGCATCGCGCGCGCCCTCAGGGCCCGGGCCAAGGACGCCACGGCCTGATTGCCAACGGCGCGCGCCCCTTCGGGGGCGCGCGCCGTCTTTTTCCGGGCTTCTTCGCCAGATTCTTGTGTTTCTTCGTCAGGGTTTGTGCTTCTTCGTCAGGGCAGGACGACCGGCTCGATGGTGGCGAGGCCGACGCCCTCGGTCGAGCACACGTCGAACGGCGCGGCCACGAACACCGATGCCTTCTCGTCGGGCACGTAGACGCGGTAGCCGTCGATGCGCACCGGGTTGCAGTTCGCGACGGCGTCCGGCCGCGGCCAGAAGATCTCCGCGTGCGCCTGCTGCTGCGGCGCCAGCGTGATCCGCGCGGCGGTCTGCCGGGAGAAGTCCCGCACGGCCGGCTTGTTGACCGTCGCCGCGTCCGGGCCGGCGATCCACGACACGCCCGGGTACCCGAGCAGCGTGCACGCGTGGTCGCCGGTGTTGGTGAAGACGATCCAGTCGTGCTGGTTACCGTCCGCCTCGTCGCCCCGCCCCGGCCTCCCGTGGGTGACCTGAACGTCGGCGGTGCGGCAGCGCGCGTTGGTGGCGGTGCCGGATCCGGTGGCAGTGCCGGTGGCGCCGGCCGACGGCGGCCGGTCCTGGGTGGCGGCGCCGCTGGGCTCGGAGCTCCGGGTCGCCGGGGACGCGGACGAGCTGCCGGCCGGCGCGGGGTCCGGTACGGGCGCAGTGGCGAGCCGGAAGGCGAGCCCGCCCCCGGCGACGAGGGCCACCCCGACGGCGGCGGACGTCATTGCGAAGCGGCCGGTGCGCCGCCGCCGCGCGGACCGGGCGACCAGCTCGTAGGCTCCCGGGCGCGGCGCCAGGGGCTCCACCCGCTGGCTGTGCAGCCAGTCGTCGAACGGGTCAGTCATGGCTGTAGTCCAACTCTGCCCGGAGGCGCGTCCGGGCCTGGTACAGGTCGGATTTGACGGTCCCCTCCGGCCGCCCGACGATCGCGGCGACCTCGCCGATCGAGAAGCCGGCGAGGTAATGCAGCATGACAGCGGTGCGTTGATGCTCCGGCAGCGGCTCCAGCATCGCCCGCAGATCGGTCGCCCGATCGGCCCGCGGATCGGCGGCGTGTCGCTGGCCGGAGGCGGCGAGGCTGAGCGCCCGCCGCTCGCGCTGTGTGCGGCGCCAGTGGTCGCGCAGCAGGTTGACGGCCGTCTTGTAGAGGTACGCGTGCGGGTCGTGCGAGGCCGACCACCGCGACATCAGCCGGGTGAACGCTTCCGCGGCGATGTCGTGCGCCGTGTCGTCGTCATCGACCTGCCGGCGCACCCATCCCGCCAGCCGCGGGTACTGCGCGGCGAAGAACTCGCGACGCTCGTCGATGCCCGCCTGGTTGCTCATCGATATTGAAAGAGGCCAACCCACCGATTGGGTTGGCCTCTTGCAAAGAATTTTCTCCGTGGAACGGGGCTAGTGGCGGCCCGCGTGGTCGGCTAGCTGGGCCAGGCCGGAGACGAGGCCGCCGGCCAGATCGCCGCCGCCGAACGCCGCGGCCATCGACAGCGCGGCCAGCTTCGCGGCGCGGTCCGGGAGGCGGCGCCGGGCCTCGCCGCCCGTCACGATCTCCAAAAGGCGCTGGTTCGGGGACAGCGCGATGAGCACGGAGTGCGGCGGGTCGGCCAGCTGGCCGTGCAGCTTCTCCGCGCTGACGCGGGCCGGCTCCTCCAGGTCGCCGACGTAGATGCTGAACGTCAGGCCGGTCGAGGAGTCGGCCAGACGCAGCGCCTCGTCCAGGCGCAGCAGCTGGCGCGTGGTGAACGGGCCGTTGAGGACTTCGGGCCGGCCCCCGAGGGCCGCCGGGTTACCACCGGTCACTTGCGCCTCCGATGACGTGCGGCTGGGCCTTGTCGCCGGACCACTCGGTCGCGGTGGCCTCGCCGCCTGCGGTCAGTTCCGCCCGCCGCGCACCGGTGAGCTCGCGGGCGTGCGCCGCCTTGGCCAGCTGCTCGGGCGCGGAGAGGAACCAGACGGGCGTAAACTCAAACGGCCGTCCGGGACGGTAGCGCTTGCTCCGGCGGGAGCCTCCCGCGTAGGCGGCGCCCGAGATGAGCAGGATGACCGCTGCCGGGATACCGGCGAAGATCAGCGTCGTCTCGACAATGGACAAGCTCAACGCCCCCAGGCGTCGAAGGGACTAAAAGACCGGCTTCACGTTAGCGGGCGACCATGACCAGCCGGTTGCCGGGGGCCTACCGCCACCGACATGGGCCTCTCGGCCCAGTATGCCGACATTTCCGGCCGTATTCCAACATACCGGACAACGAGGTCGGCCCGCGGCGCTCGTTCGCCTGCCCGCGTGACGTACCGCTCCGGCGCGATCGCCGGCATTGGTGGCGATCACCACTGCCCAGCACGGGGTGGGCGCCCTCACACTGTGGGATCTGCACCACTCAGACCCGGCCGAGCCCTGCCGGGTCACGTGAGCGAAGTGGGTCAGGCCGCCTGGGCCAGGCCGTCGGCCGGCAGGTCGAGCCAGTCGGCCCAGCGCGGGTCCGGCGTGCGGTGCCCGAGGACCCGCCATGCCACGCCCTTGGGCGCAATGGGGGCGGTATGCAAACGCCAGCCGAGTTCGGCTGGCGTTTTGTCACCTTTGGTGTGGTTGCAGCGGGCGCAGGCGGCTACGACGTTCTCCCAGGCGTGCCGCCCGCCCCGGCTACGTGGCATCACGTGGTCGATGGTCTCGGCCGGGCCGCGGCAGTAGGCGCAACGCCATCCGTCACGGGCGAATATTCCGCGCCGCGAGAGGCCTATGTGCGTGCGATACGGCACCCGGACGTAGCGGGTGAGCCGGACCACGGAGGGGACCGGCAGCTCGTTCATCGCACTGTGGAGGATCCCGTCACCGTCGGCGACACACACGGCCTTCGACGTCAGGACCAGGATAGTGGCACGTCTGACAGACACGACACACAGCGGCTCATAGGTGGCATTAAGCACCAGCGCACCCGATACTCGTGCGGGTCGTATGTCAGGCATCGCGCCGTCCCCCTAGCTACGTGAAGGAAGTCTCCCTGGAAATGGCCATGTGACGTAGAGTCGCGGCCCGCCGGCGGCGGTCCGTGGGCTAATCGTCCCTGATAGATCCTCGGATTGCACGTACTATTTGCGGCCGGTGGGTGAACCTTCACCCGCGACCCCCGAACGTTTGTGCGGATTTTCCCCATTCGCCCCGGTTTGCCGCTAGGAGCTCCGTGATCAGCCCCTTCGCGATGCCGCTGGAGACGCCCTCGCCGACGGCACCGAGCCCCGCCCGCCCGAGCTGCGCCGCCACCAACGGCCTGTGCGACTTCGTCTTCGACAAGACGAACAGCCGCTGGCTCGCCGAGAGCAGCTACTGGGTGCTGGTCAAGCCGGTCACGATCGCGCTGATCATCCTGATCGCCTTCGTCATCCGGGCGATCATCCACCGCTCCATCGACCGGCTGATCAAGCACACGGTCGCCGAGCGGGAGGGCGGCGGCACGCTGCTGCGCCCGCTGCGCAACCGGCTGCCCACGCTGACGCTGCCCAGCGAGCGGCGCAACCAGCGGGCCCGGGCGCTCGGCTCGGTGCTGCGCAGCATCGCCTCGGCGGTGGTGTTCACGATCGCCGCCATGCTGGTGCTCGGCGAGATCGGCATCAACCTCGGGCCCCTGCTGGCCAGCGCCGGCATCGCCGGCCTCGCGATCGGCTTCGGCGCCCAGAACCTGGTGAAGGACTTCATCGCGGGCCTGTTCATGCTGCTCGAGGACCAGTACGGCGTCGGCGACGTCGTCGACGTCGGCGAGACCAGCGGCACGGTCGAGGCGGTGGGCCTGCGCATCACCACGATCCGCGACGCCGCCGGCGTGGTCTGGTACGTGCGCAACGGCGAGATCGTGCGGGTCGGCAACAAGAGCCAGGGCTGGGCCGTGGTCAACATCGACGTGCCCGTCGGGTTCGTCTCGGTCGAGCAGGCCACCGCGGTGCTGCGCGAGGCCGCCGAGGACTTCGCGTCGGACCCCCACTTCGCCGACGACTTCATCGACCCGCCGAAGGTGCTCGGCGTCGAGCAGCTGACGGCGGACGGCGCGGTGCTGCGCACGACGGTCAAGACGTCGACCGAGGCGCAGTGGCGGGTCGGCCGCGAGCTGCGCAAGCGGCTCACCGAGGGGCTCGAACGGGCGGGCATCGCGGCCCAGCTCACCGCGGCGCGCATGTTCATCCGGCCGGGCAGCACCGACGGGCACGACCCGGCGGCCCCCGGCGCGGGCCACGCTCCGTCAGGCCCGACCTGACCGCCAGGCGGCGTTGCGCCACCCGGCTTCCTGTAGCCATATCGCCAGTACTGCGCCGAACGGCGGAATTTGTCCGATCTCACGGCCACCCGTGATCAACCCAGAGGGTAGGGTCGCGCGTCGGGTGGTCAGTCGGTTATCGTCCGTTCGTTCAGGTGCATCGCTGCACAGTATCCCGGTCCGCCGCCGTTGACCCCTCTAAGTGGCGGAATGACCGGTTCGGCCGCGCCCGCGAACGTTTGAGCCGCTGTCGTGACCGAGGGAAGGGGGCTCTGCCGGTGTCCGATCCCGACGAGTCCGCGCAGCGCTCGGCCACCATCCGCGAGACGCTCGCCAACCGCGAGTTCGCGGCCGCGTTCTGGGCGCAGGCGCAGTCGTCGCTGGGCGACAACGTGGCGCGCGCCGCCATCGTCGCCGTGGTGTACGGCCAGACCAAGTCGCCGGCGCTGACGGCCGCGACCTTCGCGATCAGCTACCTGCCCTGGCTCGGCTTCGGCGCACTGCTGTCGGCGTGGGCCGAGCGCCACGCCTACCGGCGCACCATGATCGGCTGCGACCTGATCCGCGCCGGCATCATGTTCGTGCTGGCCGCCTTCCCGCACGGGCCGGTCGGCCTGCTCATCGCGCTGCTGTTCTGCAACGCCCTGCTGAGCCCGCCGTTCGACAGCGCCCGCTCGGCGCTGCTGCCGCAGCTGATCTCCGGCGAGCAGTACGTCACCGGCATCACGATCATGCGCACCACCGCCCAGATCGCACTCGTCGGCGGCTACGCCCTGGGCGCGCTGCTGGTCAGCCTCGACGACTCCGCCGCGCTGCTGTTCAACGCGGTCACGTTCGCGTTCTCGGCGCTGCTCGTACAGCTGCGGATCAAGGAGCGGCCGCCGGGCCTGAAGACCGAGCAGCGCACCAACCTGGTCCGCGAGGCGGTCGACGGCTACCGGGTCGTGTTCCGCTCGCCGGTCATGCGCTCGATCGCGCTGGTCGTCTTCGGCGGCGTCGCCTTCGGCGTGATCCCCGAGGGCATGGCCGCGGCCTGGGCCGCTCACCTGGCCGGGCGCGCCGACTCGTTCGCCTTCGGCGCCATCCTCAGCGCCGCCGCGTGCGGCTACGTGCTCGGCAGCGCGCTGGTGACGTGGCTGCTGCGGCCCCAGCGGCGCGTGGCCCTCATCCGGCCGCTGGCGATCGTCACGCCGCTGGCGATCGTGCCCGCACTGTTCGACCCCGGCCTGGCGGTCGTCGTCATCATGACGGTCCTCGGCGGCGCCTCGCTGGCCATCACGCTGCCGGCCGGCAACGGGCTGTTCGTGCAGGTGCTGCCGCCGGCCTACCGGGCCCGCGCGTTCGGCGTCATGCAGAGCGGCATGCACCTCATCCAGGGCGCCACGGTCATGCTCACCGGCTGGCTCGCCCTGCACTACCGGCTGCCCGACGTCGTGGGCTTCATGGGCATCGCCGGCGTGGGCATCATGGTGCTGATCATCGCCTCGTGGCCGGCGCAGGCCACCGTCGCGGACGCGATCGCCGCCAACAAGGTCCGGGCCGCCGCCGACGCCCACGAGGCCGCGACGCCCGGCGGCATCGACGACTTCGGCGAGGTCACCATCGACCTGGGCCGCGCGCCGCTGCCCCCGCGCAGGCGCCCCTCGCCGGGCCCGTCGGCGCGCCGGGAGCCGCCGATGCCCGACCCGGCCGAGCGCACGGTCGACCTGACGGAGCGCACCGCGGAGCTCGGCGGCCTCCCACCCGCACCCCCCTCACAGGCGGCGCGGCATAGTTGATGGCGTGACGTCCCCCAACTTCTACGAGCTGGTCGGCGGCGAGCCGACGTTCCGCAAGCTCGTCGACGAGTTCTACGCCGGCGTGGCCGAGGATCCGATCCTGCGGCCGCTGTACCCGGAGGAGGACCTCGGCCCGGCCAACGAGCGCTTCCGGCTGTTCCTGATCCAGTACTGGGGCGGCCCCGGCACCTACTCGGAGACCCGCGGCCACCCGCGCCTGCGCATGCGGCACGCGCCCTTCCGGATCGCCTCGGCGGAGCGCGACGCGTGGCTGCGGCAGATGCGGCGGGCCGTCGACGCGATCCAGCTCGCACCCGAGCACGAGGCGGTGCTGTGGGAGTACCTGGAGCGGGCCGCTCACTTCATGGTCAATGCGGACGACCCGAACGAATCGGACTCTCCGGCCGTTCAGGTGCTTTAGCGCCCGTAGCGTTTCCTTTGTGACCTTTTCGCGTTGGTCGACTATGTCCTGCCGTGTCCGGTGGGACGGTCTGGCACCACGAAAATCACCAAGGAGCCGCCCGCATGCGCCGACGCCTCATCGCCGCTGCAGTAACAGCACTGGCCGCGGTCGCGGTCGCCCTCCCGGCGTCCGCCGCGCTCAACCAGTCCGCCCCGGTGTCCATCGACCCCGTCGACTACACGCCCAACGTGCTCGACGGGGAGGTGCGCGCGTTCGCCGTGGTTGGCGACGCGGTCGTCGTCGGCGGCGACTTCAGCACGGTCACGGACGCGAAGCGCCAGGTCAGGTATAAGCGCAACAACCTCTTCGCGTACCGCGCCGCGACCGGCGAGATCCTGCCGTTCGCGCCGCAGCCCGACGCGCCCGTGCTGTCGCTGGCCACCGGACCGAACAACACGGTCTACGCGGCCGGGGCGTTCCAGAAGATCGCGGGCGGCGCCCAGCGCGGCATCGCCCAGCTGAGCCTTGCCGACGGCCAGCGGGTGCCGGCGTTCACGGCACAGATCAACTGGGGCGACATCCGCAGCATCATCGCGTACGGCCAGTATGTCTACGCCGCCGGATCGTTCAGCCGCATCGGCTCGGTCGGCCGGGTCGGCCTGGCCCGCCTGGACGCGACGACGGGCGCCGTCGACCCGGCCTTCGACCTCAAACTGGCCGCGCCGAACCTGACGCGGGTCAAGCTCGAGGACCTCGCCCTGACCCCGAACGGCACCCGTCTCGCGGCGGTCGGCGCCGTGGAGCAGGCGGCCGGCCAGTGGCGGGCCCAGGTGGTCATGATCGACACCCCGCCCGGCGCCCCGGCGCGCCTCGCCGACTGGTACACCGACGCCTACGCCCGCCCGTGCCGGGCCGGCTTCGAGACGTACCTGCGCGGCATCGACTTCGACCCGACCGGCACCTACGCGACGATCGTGGCGACCGGCCGCAAGTGGGGCGACAAGCTCATGTGCGACACCGCGGCCCGGTTCGACCTGCGCGGCTCGGGCCTGCACAAGCCGCTGTGGGTCAACTGGACCGGCGGCGACTCGCTGTACTCGGTGGCGGACACGGGCGCGGCGGTCTACGTCGGCGGGCACCAGCGCTGGATGGACAACCCGCAGGGGCACGAGAACGCGGGCCCGGGCGCGGTGGCGCGGCCCGGTATCGCGGCGATCGACCCGGTGACGGGCAAGGCGACGTCCTGGAACCCGAAGCGCGTCCCGCGGGGCGTCGGCGCCCGGGCGCTGCTGGCGACGCCGCAGGGCCTGCTGGTGGGCTCGGACACGGAGCGGATCGGCAACGAGTACCACGCCCGGCTGGCGCTGCTGCCGCTGTCGTAAACGGCCCGGAAAGCGAATCGGCCCCCGTCCGCTGGACGGGGGCCGATTTCATGTGGGGTGACTGATGGGATTTGAACCCACGACACCCGGGACCACAACCCGGTGCTCTGCCAACTGAGCTACAGCCACCATGAACTCGCCCGCTAATAGTAGGGCATGCGGGGCGGGATTCGTCGACAGGGTTATGACCCGTTCGTGTCGCCTTCCTTGCTCAACTCCGCGGCGATCGCCTTGGCGGTGTCCACGTCGGGCCCGGGCAGCGGCACGAAGAGCGTGCGCCGGTAGTACTCGAGCTCGCGGATGCTCTCGCGGATGTCGGCGAGGGCGCGGTGGGCCAGGCCCTTGGGCGGCTGGCCGAAGTACACGCGCGGGTACCACCGCCGGCACAGCTCCTTGATCGACGACACGTCGATCATCCGGTAGTGCAGGTGGTGGTCGAGGCGGGGCATGTCGCGCGCGAGGAAGCCGCGGTCGGTCGCGATCGAGTTGCCGCACAGCGGGGCGGTGCGCGGGTCGCGCACGTGCTCCGTGATGTACGTCATGATCATGTCCTCGGCCTCGGCCAGCTGGACCGTGGAGGCCCGCACCGCCTCGGTGAGCCCCGATTTGCCGTGCATGTCGCGAACGACCTCGAGCATGCCGTCCAGCGCGGCGTCGTCGGCATGGATCACCACGTCGATGCCGTCGCCGAGCACGTTGAGATCCGGGTCGGTCACCAGCGCCGCCACCTCGATCAGCGCGTCCTTACCCAGATCGAGACCCGTCATCTCACAGTCGATCCAGACCAAAAGATCACCCACACCGGACAGCCTAGTGTTCATCTGGTCGACTGCTCACCTCTCGGTGCAGGCAACCACCCAAACTGCGCGATGTCGTTATCAACGGACCGCATCCAGGCGCCCCTCAGCGCGCGGCGCGGCCCGAGTCGGCGGGCTCGTCGAGGGCGAGCGGCGCCCAGGTGAACTGCAGCTCGATGGCCGGCATGGCCGGCAGCGGGGGCAGCTGGATGGGGCCGTTGCCCTCCAGCTCGACGCCCTCGGGCGCGGGGCGGTCCAGCTCGCTCTCGGTGAGCAGAACCACATCGCGGACCTCGGCCGGCCGCTGCTCCGCCTGGCCCCGCTGCTCGGCGGCCTCCGCGTCGGCGGCGGCGAGCACGTCGGCGAGCGTGGCCAGGACCGCCCTGCTCGGCCGCTTGCCCTCGGCGGTCGCGGGCTCGTCGGCCTGCTGCGCTTCGGCCGGCTCGGGCTCCGCCGGTGCGTTGGCTTCTTCTGCGACGTTTTCCTCGCGCGCTTCGACCACGGGCTCTGGCTTCGCAGCGGGCTCCGCGTCGGCGGCGGGCGCGGGAGCCGGGGCGGCGGGCAGCTCGGGCATCGGCTGGGTCGGCAGGACGGGGACGGCGAGCGGTGCCGGCCGGCGGCCCTGCGGCCAGGCGATCGTGACCAGCGCCAGGAAGAACAGCGCCGAGCCGAGCATGAGCAGGCCACCGGTGGTCGGGCCGAGCCAGGCCGGGTCGAGGCGGGCGGTCAGGGCGGCGTCGACGCCGGGCGCCGCGTCGGCGCGCATGATGACCAGCGACAGGTGCCGGCCGCGCAGCGCGGACGGGGACCAGGTCAGCTCGGCGGCGCCGGCGTGCCGCTCGCTGCGGGCCAGCCAGAACTTCTGCTCGCCGGGCTTGGCCGTCGCCGGCGCGCCCGGCCCGTCGGCCGGCTGCGCGTCGGCGGGCACCTGGCCGTCCGCCGGGGCCGGGACGGCGGCCGGATCGCCCGGGGCCGGGTCGCCCAGGGCCGGGTCACCCGGGGCTGGGACGCCGGGGGCCGGGACGCCCGGGACCGGCGGGGCGGGCGGCAGGACCATCGGGTGCTCGCGCCGCGCCGTCGCGGTGGTCAGCTCGACCGGGAGCGGGCCGCGGGCGAGCCGCACGCGGGTCAGGCGGGACTGGGCGGCGCCTTCGAGGTACCGCTGGACGTCCCGCTCCTCCCCGAGCCCGATGAAGAGCGGGCCGCCGGCGCCGACGGCCGACAGGCTGAGCGTGGTCTGCCCACCCCGCGCGAACGGCGCGTCGGCCCGCAGCAGCGCGTCGACGTCGGGCACGACCACGGCGATGCCGTCCGCACGGACCCGCTCGAGTCGCGCCGTGAAGGTGTCGTCGGCGGCGCGATGCTCCATGGCCAACAGGAGTCCGCCACCGGCGAGAGCCAGCGGCACCGCGATGAGCAGCAGCAGCGCGCCGACACCCGCCCGAACCAGACGCACGACCATGGCAGCGGCCCCTCTTCCCCCGGCGTTACGGGGCCGACATTACCGGCAATTCGGTCAGCAAACGCCCGTATTGCCCCAAAACCGCGGAACCGGTTCTTTTATGGCGAGTTCACCGAGTGGTTGTTTTAGGGGGACTTCACCGGCACCTGCACCGTGAACGTGGATTGGTTCAGGTCGTCCACCCGGGCCGTGAACTTGAACTCCCACGTGCCGGCCGGGTTCAGCGTGACCTGCCCGACCGCGTGGTCGTCGCCGATCGCGAGGGTCGGCACGGTGATCGGCTCGATGCCCTTCGACGGCAGGGCGGCGGTCACCTTCCACTCGACCACCGTCTGCGGCTGGACGCCGTCGGGCTTGAGGGCGTACAGGTGAATGGCGTTGAGCCCGACCTGGCCCGGCGAGATGTCGATCTGCAGCTTGAGCAGGTCGCTCGAGACGGTGGTGTCGAACGGTCCGGGCGGGGTGTCGCTCTGCCCCCCGCGGGCCGGGCTCGTCTGGACCAGCACCGAGGTGAGCGCGAGGACGACGACCGCGATCGCGACCTCGATCATGACCGCGGTGCGCAGCCGCTTGCGATCGCCGTCCGAAGCGACCGGCGGAGGTTCTTCCACCGCCTCGTCCTCGTCGCGATCGGCCTCCTCCTCCGGCGCCTCGCCATCTTCGGCGGTGTCGTCCGGTTCGAGGTATCCGCCGCTGCCCGCGCCCACCGCGGCCGGGACCTGGACCGGGGTGAAGCGGCGGCTGGTGATCCGGCGCGAGTACGCCGCGACCGCCACCACGACGGCGAGGAGCAGGACCTTCGCGATGACCAGTTGGCCGTACGTCGTGCCGGTCAGCGCGTCGATGGTGCCGATCTCCACGAGCGCCTGCGCGGTGCCGGCCAGCACGAGAACGGTGATCGCGAAGAGGGCCCACCCCGACCACACCGGGACGATCGCCGTGAGCTCGCGGGCGTTGGCCCGCCGCAGCAGGAACCCGAACAGCATGACCAGGCCGCCCAGCCAGATGGACATGGCCGCGAGGTGGGCGACGTCGGCGACGACGGTCAGGGTCGGCACCGGCGAGGCGCTCGGGTGGCCGGAGATCGGCCAGGTCCCGAGGCCGACGATGCCGAGGATCACCAGCAGCGTCTGGTCGATCTTGCTGGCCCGCCCGGCGACCAGCGGCCGCAGCAGCAGGGCGGCGGCGATGACCACGCCGAGCCGCACCAGGTGCGCCGCGCCGAACGGGGTGCCCATCACCTCACGGGCGGCGTCGCCGGAGACGTCGAAGAGGGTCGTGCCGGCGGTGTAGGGGATCTGGAGGTACAACTCCAGGAGCGTGCTGACCGCGAGCAGCCCCGCGCCGGCCTGCGCCAGGCGCCCCGGATCGCGGGCGGACAGCCGCCGCGGCCAGAGGGCGAACAGCACCAGCGCCGGGCCGATCAGCAGCACCAGGCCGGCGAAGCCCAGAAAGCGCGCGACCGACATGGCGTCCTTGACGACCGTGTTGGTCTGGACCGAGGAGCCGGCGTCGTCGGCGTTCGGGACGGCGGAGGGCTGGCCGTAGGAGAAGCTGTAGCCGCCGCTGACCGGGTGGCTGTCGGCCGAGATGATCCGGTAGCTGACGAGGTACGTGCCCTTCGGCCCGCCCGGCTTGAGCGGGATCACGAGCTCCGTGTCGCGCACGGTCGGCTTGCCACTATCGGCGCGGTTGCCGTCCGGCCCGGTCACCCGGATCTTGTCGGCCACCATCCGGACCTGCTCGCTGAACGTCAGTGTCACCTCGCCCGGCAACTGGTCGAGCACCGTGCCCGCGACGGGCGCGGTCTGCTCGAGCGTTGCGTGCGCGCTGGCGGGCGCGGCGGGCAGCACGAGGATGGCCAGGGCGCCGAGGATCATCGCCAGGGGTATGGACCATCTGCGTCGGGTCATGACGTCATGATTTCTCGCCCCTCATCTTCGGGTGGTCGCGGGTCCACCACGAAAAGTTCCCGGTTACTGTGCGTAATTATTCATGGACGTACCGCTATGGCGGCCATCGCGGGAAACAGTCACGCGATAGAGTTCGGTCATGACGACGACGCGCCTCGAGCCGGGTGACACCGCCCCCGAGTTCACGCTGCAAACGGACCGGGACGAGCCTCTGTCGCTGGCCGACCTTCGCGGCCGCAAGGTCGTCCTCTACGCCTATCCGGCCGCGATGACGCCGGGCTGCACCAAGCAGGCGTGCGACTTCCGCGACAGCCTCGCGTCACTGCAGGCGGCCGGCTACGAGGTCGTCGGCATCTCCCCCGACTCACCGGCGAAGCTGGCCCAGTTCCGCGAGCGCGACGCGATCACGTTCCCGCTCGTCTCGGACCCGGACCGCGCCGTGCTGCGCGCCTACGGCGCCTACGGCGAGAAGCAGAACTACGGACGCACGGTCCTCGGCGTGATCCGGTCCACCTTCGTGATCGACGAGAAGGGGCAGATCGAGCGCGCGATGTACAACGTGCGCGCCACCGGCCATGTGGCGAAGCTGCGCAAGGACCTCGGCCTGGACTGAGCCGCCACCTTCCGCCCGGCGCCGCCTCTGACCGCGGCGCCGCACTCCAGCCGGGTTGCCTCTGGTCGCGCCGCCGCTTTCCGCCGGCGGGCTTCTAGCCGCGGCGCCGCTTTCCGCCGGCGGGCTTCTGGCCGCGGCGCCGCTTTCGGCTGGCGTGCTTTGGCCCGGCGTCGCTTTTGGCCCAGCGCCGCCGGGCGTGCATCCCCAACCCCCGGCGCACACCACTTTGACGCGGCGGGGGCCACCAGCGCGGCGACGCGCATCCCGCTGTCCGACGCATATTCCATGGGCGCGTCGGGCGGCTGCCGTCGTGTGGCCGGCGCATCATCTCCCCCACCCAGCAACCAACCCCGCCGCCTCGGCGCGGCCGACGTTCCGCGTGTAGCCCGACGGCCATTCACATCCCGGCCCCTCGGCCCATCTCACGTCCGTCCGCGGCCGGCCCCGCCCGGCGCCGCACATGTGGCCTCACGGCCATCGGCGGTCGCGGCCCCCCGGACATGGTGAAGCCCGGCGGAGTATCCATCCACCGGGCTTCGGCGTGCCGCCCAATTGCGCACACCGGCGACGTTTGAAGAACGTAGATCAAGTTATGACGTCGCGCTCTTCGATTGAGCTATCGGCCCATGGAGAGGACCGAGCGGGAGTTGAACCCGCAACCTCGACGACTGGCGTCCCGTTCGTTTGATCCGGCGTTCGGCGGCGAATGCTCAGACTGGAGCGAGAAGTTGAGTTTGTGTTTCGGCTCCCGCGGCCGCCTCTGCCATTGGGCTACGCCGCCACGTGAATGGCGGCGGAAGGAATCGAACCTCCACATTGACACCGCGCGCACCTGTCAAACTGAGCCTCAGGTTCAGTCTGCGCTCCTTGCGCACCGCCGATCCTATGCTCACCCGAAGAGGTAGCGAAACACCTTTTCGCCGGTCTCCTGCTCGACCACCTCGACCGCGTTGGCCTCCTCGCGAGCGAACTTCACCGCCGCCTGCAGCCGCTCGACGCGCTCCACGAGCTCGTTGACGCGCTTGGCCGGCAGGGCGCCGGAGAACTTCACGGTCTTCCAGTAGCCGATGACCACGTCCTCGTAGTAGACCTCGACCTGCGCCGGGTGCTTCTCCGTCGCCTCGGCCTTCACGTGGTTGCGCGGGATCTTCTTCGTACGCGTGGTCTGGGTCGGCTCGGTGGCGTAGGTGTCGGCCGACGCGTCGTACACCCACGTCTCCGCGGCGTCGAGCACCGGCAGCTTGCGCACGAACGTGAGCAGGTCCGCGAGCTGCTTCTCGAGGAACAGCAGGTACGACACCGGCACCTCGCGCAGCAGCGTGTTGCCGTCGACGACGACATCGGCACGCGCGACGCAGTTGGTCCAGTCCTTGGTCGCGGTGACGTCGAAGAGGCGGGTCAGGATGGTGCCCGTCTGCCGCAGTACCTCTTCGGCCTTCACCTGCACGCGGGTCGACTCCGGCGGGAGCTGCTCGCCTTCCTCGTCCTTCGGGCGGTACGTGCGGGAGATCCCGGCCAGCAGCGCCGGCTTCTGCAGGACGTGGTGGGCCTCGGTGAGGTCCTGGAACGAGCGGGACTTCACGCCCTTCTCGACCGCGATGATCTGATTCAGCTTCGTCATAATGCGCCCGAGTGTACGAGCGGAAGCCGAAGGCACAGAACCGAAATACCGCCGGCATCCGCCGACGCAGGCGCAACCACCGAACCGTGCAGCCACGGCATCCGCCACACAGGCGCAACCACCGAACCGTGCAGCCACGGCATCCGCCACACAGGCGCAACCACCGAACCGTGCCGCCACGGCATCCGCCACGCAGGCGCAACCACCGAACCGTGCCGCCACGGCATCCGCCACGCAGGCGCAACCACCGAACCGTGCCGCCACGGCATCCGCCACGCAGGCGCAACCACCGAACCGTGCCGCCACGGCATCCGCCACACAGGCGCAACCGCCGAACCGTGGGGTTTCCGGGGGCTCGGCCCCCGGAGCCAGCATGACGCCCGACCCGGTCCGCGCTTTCCGCGGACATACCTCGCCTGAGGGCGTGGGGCCGGTGAGAGTCGAACTCACACTGGCACGGACCTAAACCGTGTGCCTCTGCCATTGGGCTACGGCCCCTTGTAGACCGAGAGACACAATACTCAGGCGAGGCGCGTGATCTCCACGGTGACGCCGAGGTGCTTGCTCGGCGCGCCGTGATATACCCCGCGCAGCGGCGGCACGTCGTCGTAGTCACGCCCGCGGGCGACCACGACGTGCCGCGGGCCGACCGACACCCCGTTCGTGGGATCGAACCCGGTCCACTCCCCGGCCCACCACTCGATCCACGCGTGGCTCTGCCCCGCGACCGTCTCGCCGACCTCGGCCTCGACCTTCGGGTGGAGGTACCCCGAGACGTACCGCGCCGGCACCCCCCGGGCCCGCAGCAGCCCCACGGTCAGGTGCGCGAGGTCCTGGCAGACCCCCTTGCGCAGGTCCCACGCCTCCTGGGCGCTGGTCTGCACGCCGGTCGACCCCGGCACGTACGCGACCTCGGACCGCACCCAGTGCGACACCGCCTCGGCGGCCTCGGCCGGCGGCCGCCCGGCGACGGCGTCCCAGGCCTGCTCGACGAGGGCCGGTTCGACCGCAGTGAGCCGGCTCGCGGCGAGGAACTCCGCGTGCGCGTCGAGCACCGCGTCGGCGCGCAGGCCGTCCCAGCCGAGCCGGATCGTGGCCGAAGGCGGCGTGACGACCTCGACGAGGCTGCTGGAGACGACGCGCAGCTGCTGGTGGGGCCGGTGCAGGTCGAACGCGGTGACCTGGGTCGCCCAGTAGTCGTAGTAGCGGTAGGTGGCCGCGCCCGGTGTGACCTCGACCTGGCTGAACAGCGTCGTCTGCCAGGGCAGGGTGAGCGGGGTCAGCCGGGCCTCGTTGTAGGACGCCGAGACGGTGCCCGCGTACTTGTACCCGGTGACGTGCCGGATCTTCAGGCGCCAGTTCATGATCCACCCCAAGCGACGGTGCCCCATGTGACGGGCGTGGACTGCGGGAAGTACCGGGCGGTGATCGCCGCGCTCGCGGTGGCGCAGGTCTGCTGCAGGGCGCGCAGGTGCTGTGGGAGCTCGGCCAGCAGCAGCGCCGTGTCGGCGTACTCCAGACGCGTCCGAATCTGCCCGATCGGCCGCCGCGCGGCGTCGGTCACGCCGGCCCGCTCGGTGGTGGGCGCGAGATCGATCAGGCACTGCTCCGCCGTACCGAGGGCGTGCAATGCGGAACGGGGAAACAGGCGGTCCAGGAGCAGGAACTCGGTGACCCGCTGCGGGTCGAACGTGCCGCCGTGGGTGCGCAGGAACGCCTCGTCGGCGCCGCAGGAGCGCAGCACGGTCCGTGTGTTCGTCTGGATCGACAGCAGCCGCGCGGTCATGTCGACGCGCTCCAGCGAGCGGCCCAGCACCAGGAACCGCCACCCGTCGTCCCGGCTCATGGTCGACTCGGCGAGCCCCGCCAGTACCGCGGCCCGCTCCCGCACGTAGCTGAGGAACACGATCGGCCCGAGCCGCTCGGCCGCGACCCGGCGCGAGGCCAGCGTGTGCCAGGTGACGTTGAGGCACTCCCACATCTCGCTGGAGATCGTCTCGCGCACGCCGCGGGCGTTGTCGCGGGCCGCCACGAGCGCGCCGGAGATCGCGCTCGGGTCCTCGGCGTCGAACGCGAGCAGCTCCAGCACGTCGCCGGTGGTGAGGCGGCGCTCCTGCGGGGCGGCCACGCCGAGGATCGCCATGAGCGAGCGGCACGCGGCGTCCTCGTCGGCCCACGGGTCCTCGAGCAGGCGGCTCAGGAACGCGTCGAGAATGCGGGCGGTGTCGTCGGCGCGCTCGACGTATCGGCCGATCCAGAACAGCGACTCCGCGATACGACTGAGCATCACTGTTGTCCCGTCATCTGGGCGGCCGCCGGTCCACCGTCCCGCGGACCGGCACCGGACTCCCGCGGCTCGGCCGGCTCGCGCGGCTGGATCGGCGCGGGCGCCGGGTCCCCCGGATGCGCCAGCACCCAGGTGTCCTTCGACCCGCCGCCCTGGCTGGAGTTGACGACCAGCGCCCCCTCGGGCAGCGCGACCCGCGTCAGCCCGCCCGGCAGGAGCCAGATCTCGTTGCCGTCGTTGACCGCGAACGGCCGCAGGTCGATGTGGCGCGGCGCGACCCGGTCCCCGAGCAGCGTCGGCGACGTCGACAGCGCGACCGGCCGCTGCGCGATCCACCCGCGCGGATCCTGTTCGACCGCCCGCCGCAGCGCCGCGAGCGTCTCCTCCGACGCCTGCGGCCCGATCACGATCCCCTTGCCGCCGGCGCCGTCGACGGGCTTGAGCACGAGCTGGTCGAGCCGCCCGAGCACGTCGTGCAGCACGTCGGGGTCGCGGTCGTCGAGCCGGTGCGTCTCGACGTTGTCGATCAGCGGCTCCTCGCTCAGGTAGTACCGGATCAGGTCCGGCACGTAGGTGTACACGAGCTTGTCGTCGGCCACCCCGTTGCCGACCGCGTTGGCGAGCGTGACCTGCCCCGCCCGCGCCGCGTTCACGATCCCCGGGCACCCGATCACCGAGTCGGGCCGGAAGTGCAGCGGGTCCATGAAGTCGTCGTCGACCCGCCGGTACACCACGTGCACCGGCCGCTCCCCCTGCGTCGTGCGCATCCGCACCCGGTTGCCGCTGCACACGAGGTCCCGCCCCTCGACGAGCTCGACCCCCATCAGCCGGGCGAGCAGCGCATGCTCGAAGTAGGCGGCGTTGTACACGCCGGGCGTCAGCACGACGACCGTCGGATCGTCCACCCCTTCCGGCGCCGCCGCCCGCAGCGCCGCGAGCAGCCGCGCCGGATAGTCGTCCACCGGCCGCACCCGAGCGTCCGCGAACAACGCCGGCATCGTGTGCGTCAGCGCGCGGCGGTTCTCGATGACGTACGACACCCCGGACGGAATCCGAAGATTGTCCTCAAGGACCCGGAACCGCCCCTCCTCGTCCCGAACCAGGTCCACGCCGCTGATATGCACGCGAACCCCGTTGGGCGGTTCGATGCCATAGGCTTGTCGATGAAAATGGGCGCTGGTCGTCACGAGCCGCCGCGGCACGACCCCGTCGGCAAACACCCGCCCCGCGCCGTAAATGTCGCCGAGAAACGACTCGAGCGCCCGCACCCGCTGCTGCACCGCACTCGTCAGCAAATCCCATTCCGCGGCGTCGAGAATGCGCGGAATGAGGTCGAGCGGGAACGGCCGCTCCTCCCCCGCATACGCAAACGTGACCCCGCGATCGGTGAACACCCGAGCCAGCTGATCGGCCCGAAACCGCAGGTCGGCCGGCGCCAGCGGCTGCAGCGCGGCGAACAACGAACGGTAGGGCGCCCGCGGCTGTCCGGGGCGCTCGAACATCTCGTCCCAGGCTTGGAACATGCCCCCGGACATCGAGTACTCATCGAAGATGTCCGCCATGACGGGAGCCTAGGCACGAACGGTTTCGGCCGGATTACCGGTATGTTTTGCCTTTCCATGGCTCGGGTCCGCACAACTTACGACCGTTGTTCCCACCAGACACCGGTCGACGCTGAAGCGTCTCCCTGCCATCTCCGCGGTGCCAAGCCCTCCCGCGGCGTTCTAGCGCAGGCGTTTGAGAGCCGCGACGGCCTCTTCGGGTTCGTCCACACTGACGGTGAACTGCCGCCCCCCGAAGTCGAACATCAGCGCCGGCCCGGACCGCACGATCACGGCCCGCCCGCGCCCCGGCACCCAGGTCCACCCCCACCGCTGCCCGAGGCTCGACTGCACATCGACAACGCGAAGGTCCTGCACCATCCGCAGCGGCACCGCAATCGGCGGCATGGGCACCAGCCCGTGCCGGATCCGCACGTTGTACATGCTGATCTGCACCCCGACGTGCCCCATCGCCGCCGCCCACCCGAGCACCGCGACCCCCGCCAGCATCAGCAGGACCGTGAGGACCAGCCGCTTGGGATGCGAGAACGCGTCCCCCGGCGCCACGAGGTACCCGGCCACGAAGCACCCACCGGCCAGCGCAACGCCGGCCCCCGCCCGCCGGTACCCAACGGCCCGCCCGCTCCAAAGCAGAAACGACACGCGCGTTGTTCTACCAGAGCCCGCCCTCCCACCACGTGACGGCTGGCGGAAGCCCCCGGTCATACCTGCCCAGCCTCGCGCGAAGCACGGAACGCCTTTGCTCAGGCGCCCCGGTTCCTCGTGTCCCTCACACGGTTCGCCGCCACAGACCGGCAGGTCCGATGCTCAGTCGGCCCAGTTCCTCGTGTCCCTCACACAGGCCGCCTGGGCCGATGCGTATGCTCGCGGACGCTGAAAAATCCTTTCTGACGGACAGTTGAGTCCCGGCTCGCGGACACCGGAATTCCTGGTGGGCGGTCAGGTGATCTCCGTCATGACCTCGTGTAGTGGATCTCCCCGGCGGGTTGGCTGGCGGGTTGCTGACCTTGCCGCCGACCGCACCGGGGAGACCGTGACCAAGTCTGACAGGGAGATCATGGAAATTTTGGAGGCGTACGACCTGACCGGGTGCGCGCACTCGGCGGGGCAGTTGGCCGGGTGTGACCCGAAGACGGTCCAGCGGTATGTGGCGCGGCGGGACGCCGGCGGCGGGGATCCGTTCGCGCGGGCGGTCCGGCCGAAGCTGATCGACGCGTTCCTGCCGAAGGTTGAGGAGCTCGTCGAGGCGTCGAAGGGCAAGGTTCGCGCGGACAAGGTGCATGAACGCCTGGTGGCGTTGGGGTTCGCCGGCACGCAGCGCACGACCCGGCGGGCGGTCGCGGCGGCCAAGAGCGCGTGGCGGGCTGGGCGGCGGCGCACCTACCGTCCGTGGGTGCCCGAGCCGGGGCTGTGGCTGCAGTTCGACTGGGGCGACGGGCCGCGGATTGGCGGGCGTAAGACGAGCCTGTTCTGTGCGTGGCTTTCCTGGTCCCGGTTCCGGGTGGTGATCCCGACCTGGGACCAGACCCTCGGTTCGTTGATCGCGTGTATGGACGCGACGCTGCGCCGTATTGGGGGCGCGCCGACGTATCTGCTGGGTGACAACGCCCGCACGGTCACGGTCGAGCATGTGGCCGGGGTCGCGGTGCGCCATCCGATGGTGGTCGCGGCGGGCCGGCACTACGGGGTCACGGTGCATACGTGTGAGCCGTTCGACCCGGAGTCCAAGGGCGGGGTCGAGGCCACGGTGAAGGTCGCCAAGGCCGATCTGGTGCCCACCGAGGCGAACCTGCGCGGCGAGTACGGCTCGTTCGCCGAGTTGGCCGCGGCGTGCGAGGCGTGGTGCGAGCACATCAACGCCCGCCCGCACCGCGAGACCGGCGTCGCGCCGGTCGAACGCCTCGCCGTGGAGCGGGGCCGGCTGCACGTGCTGCCGGCCAGCCCGCACACGGCGGCGCTGGGTGAGGAACGTCTGGTCGGCGACGACCAGACGGTGCGGTTCGGGTCGGTGCGCTACTCCACCCCGCCCGGACACGTCGACACCAGGGTGTGGTGCCGGGTCGTCGGCGACGAACTGGCGATCGTCGCGATGGGCCCGGCCGGAACCGTCGAGATCGCCCGGCACGCGCTGTCCACGCCGGGCAACCCCCGCATCCTCGACGTCCACTATCCGCACCATCCCGGCGGCAACCACCCCCGCCCGCCCCGGCCACGGGCCAGGTCGAAGGCCGAGGCGGACTTCCTGGCCATCGGTGACGGCGCGCACCAGTGGCTGATCGAGGCCGCCGCGACGGGCGTGGTCCGGGTCCGGGCGAAGATGGCCCGGGCGGTCGAGTTCGCCACCATCCTCGGCGCAGCCCGGGTCGACCAAGCGCTCGGCCTGGCCGCCGCGGCCGGCCGGTTCGACGAGCACGATCTCGGCTCGATCCTGGACCACCTCGACCGCCGCGGCGCCACCGGCGACCTGGTCCACGCCGACGAGACCCACTCTGCCCAGCCCGGCACCAGCGGCTGGGGACGGTTCGGCCGATGAGCCACCACGAACCGGTCCACCGGGTGCATCTGGACCGCGACGACGTCGACGACCTGGCACGGCTGCTGCGCCGGGTCGAGGACTGGCTGCGGCACGCCGGTGCCGACACCCGCGACGACCTCGCCGAGTTCCTCAACGGCCCCGGCAACGGCGTCCTCGCAGCCACCGGACTGCTCCACGCCCTCGACCACCACACCCTGCAGCTGCACCAGTTGCTGCGCGAACAGGACACCCAATGACCCGACCGACAACCCGACGCACCACCCCACCAGCAGCAGCACCCGCCGCGCCGGCCCTGCCCGACGAACTCGACCGGCTGCTACGCCGGATGCGGCTGCCCTACCTGCGACAAGCAGCGCCCGACGTCATCGCCACCGCCAAAGCCCAACGGTGGGACCCCGCCGAGGTGCTGCGCGTGCTCATCAACGAGGAAGTCATCGGCCGCGACGCCGCCACCCGACGGATGCGCCGCAAGACCGCGAACTTCCCCACCGGCAAGACCTTCGGCACCTGGCGACCGGACCAGTCCTCCATCCCGGCCCCCACCCAGCAGGCCCTGACCACCCTGGAATGGATCAGCCGGGCGGAGAACCTCGCCGTCGCCGGACCCTCCGGCACCGGCAAGAGCCACTTCGTCGAAGCCCTCGCCCACACCGCGATCGAGGCCGACCTGCGGGTGGCCTGGTTCACCCTCGAAACCCTCACCGGCACCATCGGCAGGGCCAAAGCCGACGGCTCCACCGCCCGCACCGTCGCCCGGATCTGCCGCAGCGACCTCATCATCGTCGACGACATCGGCATGCTCCCCGCCGGACAAGACGCCGCCGAAGCGTTCTACCGCATCGTCGACGCCGCCTACGAACGCCGCTCCATCGCCGTGACCAGCAACATCCACCCATCCGGCTTCGACACGATCATGCCCAAGACCCTCGCCACCGCGACCGTCGACCGGCTCCTGCACCACGCCCACCTGATCACCACCGAGGGCGACTCACACCGCCTGCAACAGGCCCTCGCCGGCAAAGGAGTCAAAGCCTTGACCTAACCCCACCAGGAGATCACCTGACCGTCAGCACGGAAATCTGGTGTCCGCCCACACCGAGCTTCAAAGACCGCAGGACAGGACTTCGTCCTGACCGTTGACAGCGTAGTCTTCTCACAGCTCGCCGCCACGGACCGGCAGGTCCGATGCTCAGTCGGCCCAGTTCCTCGTGTCCCTCACACAGGCCGCCTGGGCCGATGCGTAGTCTTCTCACAGCTCGCCGCCACGGACCGGCAGGTCCGATGCCCGGTCGGCCCAGTTCCTCGCGGCCCTTACACAGGCCGCCTGGGCCGATGCGTAGTCTTCTCACAGCTCGCCGCCACGGACCGGCAGGTCCGATGCCCGGTCGGCCCAGTTCCTCGCGGCCCTTACACAGGCCGCCTGGGCCGATGCGCAGTCTTGTCACAGCTCGCCGCCACGGACCGGCAGGTCCGATGCCCGGTCGGCCCAGTTCCTCGCGGCCCTTACATACCTCGCCGCCCACGAACACTCAGCGTTTCTCGAACCTCAACGTTCACCCGGCACGCGGCTCCCCGCACTCAACCACCGCGTCGGCCAACGCCGTCAGCGACCGCACAACGGCATTGCGCCCTTCCCCACCATGCAACATCTTCCGCGGCTCCCGAATCCGTTCAACCCCGATCGCATGCGCCCCCGCCCGCTGCGCCGCCGACATCGCCGAGAACGTCGCACAGACCACCGCAGTCTCATGCGCCACAACCCCAATGGCGTCAAACACGGGCGCAAGCGTCCGCACGGCCGGATTCCGCACGGCGAACCCCCGCCCAAGCGCCGGCCCCACAAGACCCCGCAACCCCAGCCGATGCAGGTACCGCCCAACCGCAGACTCACTATGCGGCGCGTACACAGCCACAGACCGCCCCGTCCCCCGACAAGCTTCGAAGAACTCGCCGGCCCCAGCAGTACCCGCCACCCAGTCCGCAGCATCAACTTCGGCATCATGCACAAGCTGCTCGGCCCGGCGCCCCACTTCCTCCGACACCCCGTACGCCTCCGCCAACATGTCGAACGGATTGTCGCTTTCCCCAATGAGCAGCGACGTCCGAAACCCACCTTCCCGCAACATGTCCCCCACCTGCCGAGCAACCACCGCCGGCTCGGGCAGCAGGTTCCCCAACACACTGAACGTCACGACAACATGCCGCGTACGCTCCAAAATCTCGGCAAGGTGCGGCCTCACCCGCAAGGGCGTCACGCGTTGATCATGACCCGCCACCCGCCCCCCGCGACGCGTTATGCCACATTCGCCTCGCACAAGCGGCCACCCACCGCCACACGAGCCCACCCAGCCCCATCCCCACCCTGACCTGGGCCTTCAGCCTGACCCAGCCGCAGCCCGCAGCCCCACCCTCGGGCCGCCTCATGTCAGCGATGTCCCGAGCCTCGGCACCGAGGGAACGCAGCCACTACGACGCCCGCCGCACGAAGCACCCCACCACCAGCGCCGCAGTCCACCACCCGCGCCGCGACCCACCACGCACGCCGCCCCCACCATCCGCCGCGCGGCGCACCGCCCGCGGCGCCACCCACCGTGCGGGCCGCGCCGCCCACTCCTGGCGCATCCACCGCCCGCGACGCAAACCACCAGCCCACCGCACCCACCACACGGGTTGCGCCACCCACCCCGGCGCACCCACCGCCGCGCCGCGGTCCACCACCCGCGGCGCAGCCATCACGCGCGCCGCACCCGCTACCCGCGGCGCTCCGCACCCACCATCCGCGGCGCGGCGCACCCGCCGCGCGAGGCGCAACCCACCACGCTAGCCCCACCGCCCCCTCTCGGCGCACCCACCGCCCGCGGCGCAACCCACCACGCGGGCCCCACCGCCCCTCTCGGGCAGCCGCCGCCCGCGGCGCAGCCGCCGCCCGCGGCGCAGCCGCCGCCCGCGGCGCAGCCGCCGCCCGCGGCGCAGCCGCCCGCTAGGCGCAACCCGCGGTTCAGGCCCACCGCGCACCCCCGCCGCGGTCAGCCCCGATGACCCGCGGCGATAGCTCCGCACCAGCAACCGTCAGAGGATCGTGATCTCGTCGCCAATCGCAATCTCGCCGCGCACATCCGGAATCAGGTTGATGCCGAACAGCAGCCCTTCCGGGAATCGCCGATGCTTGCCGAGTACGCGCAGCGGCTGGCGCCCCTTCTCACCCGTCTCGGGGTCGATGGTCGTCAGCACGCACCGGTCGCACGGCTTCGGCGCGCGGAACGTGACATCCCCGATGGCGATCCGCCGGCCAATCCAGTCGTCCTCCGCCCAGGCCGGCGCGCCGGCCACGACCACGTTGGGACGAAACCGCGTCATCGCGATCGGCTCGTCGCCGTCCTCGACCAGCCAGTCGTTCACCGCCCGCAACGACCCCTCGTTGGTCAGCAGCAGCGGAAAGCCATCGGCGAACGAGACCCGGTCGTCCGGCTTCGCGAAGTCCGGCTCGACGGGCCGCCGCGTCGGATCGTCCAGGTAGAACAGGCGCGCCGGCCGCTCGATGACCCGCGAGATCCATTGCGCCACGACGTCCCCCGCGAACGTCGCTGCGATCCACCGATGGAAGTGCCTGATGTCCGCCAGGCCCCCCGTCGGGAACGGGACGTCCAACGGATTCATCCCGGCCGCCTCCAACACGAGGCCGCTCTCGGTGTAACGCGGCCTGATCCGTCCCATCGGCGGGCAGTCGCGCTGCGTGATGAGCTTCGACTGTTCGTCGACGACGATCCAGCGCCGGTCTCCGGCCAGGCCCCACGGCTCCACCTCGGCACGCTCGGTCTCGGTGCGGTAGCAGCTCTTGATGGGGTACGTCGCCAAATAGCTCAGATACACGTCCAGAGAGTCGCATGTGGTCCTCCCTTCCCGCCAACATTCTGAATGACTCCATGCACTTGACGCAACCCTGAAAGCCAACTTACAGTCGACTCATGACCACCTCCCCGCGCCAGCGGATCCTCGACCTCTTCGACGGGCAGCGACTGACGCCCGTCCAGCGCCGCATCGCGCGGATCCTGGTCGAGCACGCCAGCCGGGCGGGCTATCTCTCGAGCGGCGACCTGGCCAACCTCGCCGGCGTCAGCCAGCCATCGGTGACCAGATTCGCCACGGCGCTGGGGTTCGACGGCTATCCGGCGCTGCGAGACGAGCTGAGGGTCACGATCGACGGCTATCGCCACGGACCGCCCACAGTGGACGACACCGACGAGGGCTCGCCCACCAGCCAGTTCGAGCAGGCGCTGAGCGACGAGATCGCCAACCTCCAGCAGCTGTCCGACACGCTGCGCGATGCCGGGCCCCTGACAGAGGCGGGTCGGCTGCTGATGGGGAGCCGCCCCCTTCCGGTGCTCGGCATGCGGGCGGCCGGCGCGCTCGCCGGACACTTCGCCTACTTCGCCGCCAAGGTGCACCCCGACGTCCGGCTCCTGCACGAGCAAGGCAGCCTGTTCGCGGATCGACTGGAACAGGCACGGGCGGCCGGTGCAGTTGCGATGCTGGCGTTTGTGCTGCCCCGATATCCGCGCGAGGCCGTCGACGCGCTGCGCGAGGCGCGGGGGGCCGGACTGCGGGTCGTCACCGTGACGGACTCTCCGGTCAGCCCGGCCGCGGCCGAGTCGGACGTGGTGCTGCCCGCGCCGGTCGGCTCGCGGCTGGTGTTCGACATGCACACCGCCCCGATGGCCATGGTCACGATGCTGCTGCAGGCGATGTGCGACGCCGCGCCTGCAGAGACCCAGGAGCGGCTCGAGGCGTTCGAGCGCTCTGCTGCCAACCGCCAGGTATTCCTGCCTTAGCCGAGGAGAATCATGGAAGCAATCCGTGCCCCTCGGGGCACCCAGTTGACGGCGCGAGGCTGGCAACAAGAAGCCGCCCTGCGCATGCTCATGAACAACCTCGACCCTGACGTCGCGGAGCGTCCGCAGGACCTCGTGGTGTATGGCGGCACAGGCAAAGCCGCACGGGACTGGCCCTCGTTCCGGGCGCTGGTCCGCACGCTCACGACTCTGGCCCCGGACGAGACCATGCTGGTGCAGTCGGGCCGCCCGGTGGGTGTGCTGCAGACCCACGAGTGGGCGCCGCGGGTGCTCATCGCCAACTCCAACCTCGTCGGCGACTGGGCCAACTGGCCGGAGTTCCGGCGTCTGGAGGCGCTCGGCCTGACGATGTACGGCCAGATGACCGCCGGCTCGTGGATCTACATCGGCACGCAGGGCATCCTGCAGGGCACCTATGAGACGTTCGCGGCGGTGGCCGAGAAGCGGTTCAACGGATCGCTGGCCGGCACGCTCACCGTCACCGCGGGCTGCGGGGGCATGGGCGGCGCGCAGCCGCTGGCGGTGACGATGAACGGCGGCGTCTGCCTGATCATCGACGTCGACCGGACCCGCCTCGAGCGGCGCGTCGCCACCCGATACCTCGACGTCATCGCGGACTCCCTCGAGGACGGGGTGCGGCGGGCGGTGGAGGCTCAGACCGCCCGGCGAGCCCTGTCGATCGGGGTCGTGGGCAACGCCGCGCTCCTGGTGCCCGAGCTGCTGACGATGGGCGTCGCCGTCGACATCGTCACCGACCAGACCTCCGCGCACGACCCGCTGTCCTACGTACCGAGCGGGATCGCGCCCGAGGACGCCGCCGACTACGCGGCGAAGAAGCCTGAGGAGTTCACCGAGCGGGCCCGGCAATCGATGGCGCGGCACGTGGAGGCAATGGTCGGGTTCCTCGACCGCGGCGCCGAGGTGTTCGATTACGGCAACTCGATCCGCGGCGAGGCGCAGCTCGGCGGATTCGACCGGGCGTTCGCGTTCCCGGGCTTCGTCCCGGCGTATATCCGGCCGCTGTTCTGCCAGGGCAAGGGCCCGTTCCGGTGGGCCGCTCTGTCGGGAAACCCGGCCGACATCGCGGCGACCGACCGGGCGATCCTCGACCTTTTCCCGGAGAACGAGTCTCTGCGCCGCTGGATCACCATGGCGCAGGAGCGCGTGGCCTACCAAGGCCTGCCGGCCCGGATCTGCTGGCTCGGGCAGGGCGAGCGCGACCGCGCCGGCCTGCGGTTCAACGAGATGGTCGCCGACGGCACGCTGGAGGCCCCGATCGTCATCGGGCGCGACCACTTGGACACCGGCTCGGTCGCCTCGCCGTATCGCGAGACCGAGGCGATGCGCGACGGCTCCGACGCCATCGCCGACTGGCCGCTGCTCAACGCCTTGGTCAACACCGCGTCAGGCGCGTCGTGGGTGTCTATCCACCACGGCGGCGGCGTCGGCATCGGCCGGTCGATCCACGCGGGCCAGGTCTCGGTCGCCGACGGCACCGACCTCGCGGCGCAGAAGCTGGCCCGGGTCCTGACCAACGACCCGGCGATGGGCGTGCTGCGACACGTCGACGCCGGATACGAGGACGCCGCCGAGGTCGCGGAGGCGACCGCCCTTCGAGTACCGATGCGGGAGCAGTCGTGAGCGCCGAGGCAGGAGCGACCAGCGTGAGCACCAACGCGGAAGCCGCCACGAGCACCGATGCGGGAGCCGCCACGATGAGCGCCGGGCGGTTCGCCGCGCTGTGGGGGTCGCTGAGCCCGGTTGGCCGGGCCGGGGACGACGGTGGATACGTCCGCCATTCGTGGACCGACACCGACCTGGTGTGCCGGGAGTGGTTCGTCGAGGAGGCGCTGGACCGCGACCTCGAGGTTGAGATCGACCGCAACGGCAACCTGTGGGCCTGGTGGGGCGAGCCCGAGGGCGACGGCGCCGTGGTCACGGGCAGCCACCTCGACTCGGTGCCGCACGGCGGGGCCTACGACGGGCCGCTGGGCGTGGTGTCGGGGCTGCTCGCCATCGACCGGCTCCGCGAGCGCGGCGTCACGCCGTCGCGGCCGATCGCCGTGGTGGTGTTCACGGAGGAGGAGGGTGCGCGGTTCGGCGTCCCGTGCCTCGGCTCGCGGCTGCTCACCGGCGCCTACGACCCCGCGCAGGCGTTGCGGTTGCGCGACCGGGAAGGGACTTTGCTCGCCGACGCCATGGGCCGCGCCGGGCTCGATCCCGACCGGCTGGGGCCCGATCCCGAGCGGCTCGCGCGGATTGCGGCGTTCGTCGAGCTCCACGTCGAGCAGGGACGGGCGCTGGATCACCTCGATGCCCCGATCGGCGTCGCCAGCTCGATCTGGCCGCACGGGCGCTACCGCTTCGACTTCACGGGCCAGGGCAACCACGCCGGCACGACCCGGATGGCCGACCGGCACGATCCGATGCTCACGCTGGCACACACCGTGATCGCCGCCGAAGAGGTGGCCCGGATCCACGGGGCGCACGCCACGGTTGGGCGGGTGGATGTGGCGCCCAACGCCACCAATGCGATCGCGGCCCGGGCATCCGCCTGGCTGGACGCCCGCGCCGCCGACACCGACACCCTGCAGAAGCTGGTCGAGTCGGTCCACCAGCGGGCCGAGGAACGCGCCCGTCGCGACGGGACCCGGGTCGCGATGGCGACCGAGTCGCTGAGCGGCGAGGTCGGGTTCAACGGCGACGTGAGCCGCCTCGCCGCCGTGGAGCTCAACGCACCCGTGCTGCCGACCGGCGCCGGCCACGACGCCGGGGTGCTGGCCGGGCACGTCGACACGGCGATGCTGTTCGTGCGCAACCCGACGGGCATCTCCCACGCCCCACAGGAGTCGGCCTCTGACGCCGACTGCGCGGTCGGCGTGGAGAAGCTCACCGATCTGCTGGCCCGGCTATGTCAGTGACGCGGTACCACTGCGCGCACGCGTGGCTGCCCAACGGGGTCGCCGACGACGTGCTGATCGAGATCGCCGGCGGCCGGTTCGTGGCCGTGCGCGCGGGGACGCCGGTCGACGCGCCGGAGGCCGCCGGTGCGGTGCGGCTCGCGGGCGTCACGTTGCCGGGGATGGCCAACGCCCACTCGCACGCGTTCCATCGCGCCCTGCGCGGCCGCACGCAGCGGGGTCGCGGGACGTTCTGGACGTGGCGCGAGCAGATGTACGCGGTGGCGGGGGCGCTCGACCCGGACACGTATCACGCGCTGGCGGTGGCCACGTATGCCGAGATGGCGCTCGCCGGGATCACCTGCGTCGGCGAGTTCCACTACCTGCACCACGGCCCGGGCGGCGTGCGGTATTCGGACCCGAATGCGATGGGCGAGGCGCTCATCGCGGCGGCCGCCGACGCCGGCATCCGGATCACGCTGCTCGACACGCTGTACCTGACCGCGGGAGTCGACGGGCGGCCGCTGGAGGGCACGCAGCTGCGGTTCGGCGACGGATCCTTCGAGTCCTGGTCGAGCCGGCTCGACCGGCTCCGGCCACGGCCGCATGCGCGGATCGGCGCCGCGGCGCACAGCGTCCGGGCCGTCCCCGCCGACGCGCTGGGGGAGCTCGCGGCGCGCACCGCGGGCATGCCGACCCACGTGCATCTGTCCGAGCAGCGGGCGGAAAACGAGGCGTGCCTGGCCGTCCACGGCCGCACGCCGACGGAGCTGCTCGCCTCGCGCGGCCTGCTCGGCCCGCGGGTGACGGTCGTGCACGCCACGCACCTGGCCGACGGAGACCGAGCCGATCTGGGCGACACCTGCACCGGCGTCTGCTTCTGCCCCACAACGGAGCGCGACCTCGCCGACGGCATCGGCCAGGCCCGGGCCATCTCCGACGCTGGCAGCCCGCTCAGCCTCGGCAGCGACAGCCACGCGCTCATCGACCTGTTCGAAGAGGCGCGCGGCCTGGAGATGCACGAGCGCCTCCACACCGAGCACCGCGGGCACTTCCCGGCGCCCGAGCTGATCGAGGCCGCCACGGCCGCCGGCCACGCCGCGCTCGGCTGGTCACACGCCGGCTCCATCGAGGTCGGCTCCCGAGCCGACCTGGTCACGGTGGCCCTCGACTCCCCCCGCACCGCCGGCTGCGATCCGACGGAGATCGCGTTCGCGGCCACCGCCGCCGACGTGCGCCACGTCATGGTCGACGGCCGCGTCGTAGTCCGCGACGGAGCACACGTCACGATCCCCGACGTAGGCGCCGCACTGGAACGAGCGATCAGCGCCATCACGACCCCCGCGGCGCAGGCGCACAAGAAGCCCGCCGGCGGCCCACGGACCCAGCCCGGCGGAACAGGCAGCCACAACCCGGAGGCGCAGAGCCAGCCTCGCGAAGCAGGCAGCCACGGCCGTGAGACGCAGCGCCAGCCGGGCGGTACCAGCACACGCGAGGCAGACGCGCGCACGGCAGACACACGCGAGACGGACGCGCGCGAGGCAGACGCGCACACGGCAGGCACACGCGAGACGGACGCGCGCGAGGCAGACGCGCACACGGCAGGCACACGGGAGACGGACGGGCGCGAGGCAGACGCGAGCAACACAGACATACGCGAGACGGACGCGCGCGAGGCAGACGCACGCGAGACGGACGCGCGCAGTGGGCGGGCGGTGGCCGGGAACGGCGGCGGGAGCCGGATCGGGGCCGTGCGATGAGGTCGCTGCTGGTCACCAACATCGGCGAGCTGGTCACGGCCGACCCGGCGTGGGGGCAGGGGCCGCTCGGCATCCGGCGCAACGCGGCGCTGGTCATCGACGATCGGCGGGTCGAGTGGATCGGGCGTGCCGTTGACGCCCCGGCGGCCGACGCGCGGCTCGATGCCGACGGTGCGGCCGTGCTGCCCGGGTTCGTCGACAGCCACTCGCACCTGGTGTTCGCGGGAGATCGGTCTGGCGAGTTCGCGGCGCGGATGGCGGGGCAGGCCTATACGGGGGGCGGGATACGTACGACGGTCGGGGCGACTCGGGCGGCGGACGACGAGACGCTGCGGGCGAACGTGGCCCGGCTGCGCAACGAGGCGCTCCGGCAGGGGACGACCACGATGGAGATCAAGTCCGGGTACGGGCTGAGCGTGGCGGACGAGGCGCGGTCGCTGCGGATCGCGCGGGAGTTCAGCGTCGAGACGACGTTTCTCGGGGCGCACGTGGTGCCGTCGGAGTACGCGGATCGGACCGACGACTACGTCAGCCTGATCTGCGGGCCGATGCTCACCGCGGCGTGCGGGGCGGGAGCGCGGTGGATCGACGTGTTCTGCGAGCGCGGGGCGTTCGACGCCGACCATTCCCGGGCCATCCTGACCGTGGGGGCCGATGCCGGTTTGGGCGTACGCGTGCACGCCAACCAGCTGACCGAGGGGCCCGGCGTGCAGCTCGCGGTCGAGCTCAACGCGGCCTCGGCGGATCACTGCACGCACCTGTCGGCCGCGGACATTGCGGCGCTGGCCGACTCGTCGACGGTGGCGACGCTGCTGCCGGGGGCCGAGTTCTCGACGCGATCGCCGTATCCGCCGGCGCGGGCCCTCATCGACGCGGGAGCCACAGTCGCGCTGGCCACCGACTGCAATCCCGGGTCGTCGTACACGTCGTCGATGCCGTTCTGCATCGCGCTCGCGGTGCGCGAGATGGCGATGACGCCGGCCGAGGCCGTGTTCGCCGCCACCCGCGGCGGGGCGATGGCGCTGCGGCGCGGCGACGTCGGGCACCTCACCGTCGGGGCGCGCGGGGACCTCGTGGTACTCGACGCCCCCTCTCACGTGCACCTGGCCTACCGGCCCGGGGTGCCGCTCACAACCACCGTCGTGCTCAATGGGGAGCTGGTTTGATCACCATCACCGCCTCTGGCATCACCCCGGCCGACCTGATCGCGGTCGCCCGGGGCAACGCGCGAGTGACCCTCGCGGAAGACGCACTCGACGCGATGCGCGCGAGCCGGTCGATCGTGGACGCGATCGAGCGGGACGGACGGCCCGTGTACGGGGTGTCGACCGGGTTCGGGGCGCTCGCCAACACGTTCATCGCGCCGGAGCGGCGGGCGGAACTGCAGCACGCGCTCATCCGGTCGCACGCGGCGGGCGTCGGGGCGCCGATGCCGCGGGAGGTCGTGCGCGCGATGATCCTCCTGCGCATCAGGTCGCTCGCGATGGGGCGCTCGGGGGTGCGGCCCGAGGTCGCCCAGGCGCTCGTCGAGCTGCTCAACGCTGACATCACGCCGTGGGTGCCGGAGCACGGCTCGCTGGGCGCGTCCGGGGATCTGGCGCCGCTGGCGCACTGTGCGCTGGTGCTCATCGGCGAGGGCTGGGTGCTGGCGAAGGACGGCACGCGGGTGAGTGCGCTCGACGCCGGCGTCTCGCCGATCGAGCTGTCCTCGAAGGAGGGGCTGGCGCTCATCAACGGTACTGACGGCATGCTGGGCATGCTGCTCATGGCCATCGAGGACGCCGCGCACCTGTTCACGATGGCCGACGTGACCGCGGCGCTGTCGATCGAGGCGATGCTGGGCTCGGATCGGCCGTTCATGCCTGAGCTGCACACGATCCGGCCGCATCCGGGGCAGGCCGCGTCGGCGGCGAACATCCACCGGCTGCTGCAGGGCTCGCCGATCATGGACTCGCACCGGGACGACCTGGTGCATGCGGTGCAGGATGCCTACTCGATGCGGTGCGCGCCGCAGGTTGCCGGGGCGGCGCGGGACACGCTGGAGTTCGCCGCGACGGTCGCGGCCCGGGAGCTGCGCTCGATCGTCGACAACCCGGTGGTCCTGACGGACGGGCGCGTGGAGTCGACGGGCAACTTCCACGGTGCGCCGCTCGGGTTCGCCGCCGACTTCCTCGCGATCGCGGCGTCGGAGGTCGGGGCGATCGCGGAGCGGCGGGTAGACCGGCTGCTGGACGTCACCCGGTCGCGTGACCTTCCGCCGTTCCTCACGCCGGACGCGGGGGTGAACTCCGGGCTGATGATCGCGCAGTACACGGCGGCGGGGATCGTGGCCGAAAACCGGCGGCTGGCGGCGCCGGCGAGCGTCGACTCGCTGCCGACGTCCGGGATGCAGGAGGACCACGTCTCGATGGGGTGGGCGGCCACCCGCAAGCTGCGGACCGTACTGGACAACCTGTGCAGCATCCTGGCCGTCGAGCTGATTTCGGCGGTCCGCGGCATCCAGCTGCGGGCGCCGCTGCAGCCCTCGGCCGCGGGCCGGCTGGCGGTGGAGCGGGTGGAGCGCTTCGCCGGCGGGCCCGGGCCGGACGTGTTCCTCGCCCCGGTGATGGAGTCCGCCCGAGGCCTGGTGTGGTCGCGCGAGCTGCGGAAGGAGATCGAACGGGAGACCGGTCCGCTCGCCTGACGCCGGCGAGACGAACCGCGACGACGAGAGGAGCCCGCGAGCGCGCCGCAAGAGCGGGAACACACCGGCGCGCCGCAAGAGCAGGAGCACGAGCACGCCGGCGCGCCGCAAGAGCAGGAGCAGGAGCACACCGGCGCGCCGCAAGAGCAGGAGCACGAGGGCGCCAGCGCGCCGCAGCGGAGAGAGCGCTGCCACACCTCAGACAGAGGCGCGTCCAACGCCGGCGGCCGGAAAGTGCCTGGCCAGGACAGATAGGCCTGCGCCGGGGCGCAACAAACGAACGCCCCGGCGCGCGAAACGGAGCTACAAGCGGGCGGCCAAGGCGCGGAAGGCCTTGCCGCGGTGGCTGATGGCGTCCTTCTCGTCCGGGGACAGCTCGGCCGTGGTCTGGGTGTGACCGTCGGCGACGAAGATCGGGTCGTAGCCGAAGCCGCCGTCGCCGCGCGGGGCGCGGATCAGGTGGCCGCGCATCTCGCCGCGGAGGACCTCCTCGCGGCCGTCCGGGTAGACCAGAGCGGCGGCGCAGACGAAGGCGGCGCCCATGTGCTCGTCGGGGACGTCGGCCACCTGAGCCAGGACCAGGCGCAGGTTGGCGCCGTCGCGGTCGGGGGCGCCGCTCGGCAGGCCCGACCAGCGGGCCGAGAAGACGCCGGGCATGCCGTTCAGGGCGTCGACCGCCAGGCCCGAGTCGTCGCCGACGCTGGGCAGGCCGGTGTACTGGGCGGCCTCGCGGGCCTTCAGGAGGGCGTTCTCCTCGAAGGTCAGGCCCGTTTCCGGGGCCTCCGGGTAGGAGTCGACGTCGTCCAGGCCGAGCAGCTCGACGTGCGGCGCCGAGGTCTCCAGGACCCGGCGCAGCTCCACGAGCTTCTTCTTGTTGCGGGTCGCCAGCAGCAGCTTCATCCGGCGATCGCCTTCTGCTGCAGCGTGGCCAGCTCGGCGCAGCCGAGGGCGCCGAGGTCGACCAGCGTGTCAAGCTCGGCCCGGGTGAAGACGCCCTGCTCGCCGGTGCCCTGTACCTCGACGAACTCCCCGGCCCCGGTGCAGACGACGTTCATGTCGACGTCGGCCACCACGTCCTCCTCGTAGCACAGGTCGAGGCGCGGCTCGCCGCCGATGACGCCGACGCTGACCGCCGAGACGGTGCGGTGCAGGACCTCGGCGGGCTTGCCGGCCAGCTTGCGCTGCGAGGCCAGCCACGCGACGGCGTCGTGCAGGGCCACGTAGGCGCCGGTGATCGCGGCGGTGCGGGTGCCGCCGTCGGCCTGCAGGACGTCGCAGTCCAGGACGATGGAGTTCTCGCCGAGGGCCTTGAGGTCGATGCAGGCGCGGAGGCTGCGGCCGATGAGGCGGGAGATCTCGTGCGTGCGGCCGCCGATCTTGCCCTTGACGCTCTCCCGGTCGCTGCGGGTGGTGGTGGCGCGGGGCAGCATGGCGTACTCGGCGGTGAGCCAGCCCAGGCCGGAGCCCTTGCGCCAGCGGGGCACGCCCTCCGTGACGCTGGCCGTGCACAGCACGCGGGTGGCGCCGAACTCGATGAGCACGGACCCCTCCGGGTGCATGCTCCACTGGCGGGTGATCGATACAGGTCGAAGTTGCTCTGATGCGCGTCCATCGGGTCGAGCCATACCGACCACCCTAGTCAAGCCGTGGTCACGCGACCTTCCCCGGTACCTCGTCGCTGCGCACCGCGGAGCCGAGCTCCAGGTCGAGCAGGTCCAGGTCGGGCGAGCCGTGCCGCCACTCCGACCAGGCGAGGCGGAGCAGGCCGGGGAGGAGGTCGGTGGAGCGGCGGATCACCCACTGGGTGCCCGCGGTCGAGATCCAGGCCGCCTGCGCGAGCTTCGACGGCGGCCGGCTGTTGGGCTCCGGCGACGGGCGGCGGGCCGCCAGGCCGGCGGCCGCGATGCGGTCGACGAAGCCGCGCTCCTCCAGCAGGTCGAAGAACGAGCAGGCGAGGAACCGGTGCCCGCGCTCGCTCGGGTGGAGCCGATCGACGCTCCACATCCAGCGCTCGTACGAGTCGGGGTTCCCCGCCGCGTCGAAGTGCACGGTGTCGTAGCGGGCGGCGATGAGATCGGCGGCCTCGTTGATCTCGGCCATCCGCCGGGCCAGCGGGCGGGCGAGCGCGCCGGGCAGCCCGAACATCCGGCCGGGTTCGGGCAGCCGGATCGTGAGCACCTCGGCGCCGGCCCCCCGCAGGGCGGCGACGGTGCGCTCCAGGTTTCCGGCGAAGCGCGTCGGCGAGAACGGGTCGCGCAGCGTGTCGTTGGTGCCGATGAGCACGGCGGCCAGGTCGGGGGCCACGCGGAGCGCCTGGGGCAGCTGCACGCGCTCCACGTCGGCGGCTCGGGCGCCGCTGGTGGCGAAGTTGTGCAGCCGGACGCCGACGGCCTCGGCGAAGATCGGCGCCCAGCCGCGCCACTTGCCGCGGAACCGGTCGCCGTACCCGGCGGTCGTGGAGTCGCCGAGGGCAGCAAAGACCGTCATCGCACGGCCACCGTCGAGGACGAGTGGTGCACGGCGAGGAAGCCGGCGACCGCGGCCGGCCACGAGAATTGTTCCGCGCGAGCACGGGCGTCGGCTCGACGGGCGGAAACGGGTCGAGCGAGCACTTGCAGTACACCTCCTGCGAAGTCATTGGTGACGGCGACGCCGGCGGCACCGACCACCTCGGGTAGCGCGGACGCCGCGTCGACGACGGCGGGCGTGCCGCACGCGAGGGCCTCCAGCGCGGCCAGCCCGAACGTCTCGATCGGCCCGGGCGCGACGACCACGTCCGCGGTCGCGAGCAGGGACGCGACGGCGGTCCGGTCGGCCACGAACTCCATGAAGTGCACGGTGTGGCCCCGGGCCTGCTCCTGCAGACGGGCGCGCAGGGGCCCGTCGCCGGCGATCACGAGCACCGCGTCGATGCCGCGCTTACGCAGGCCGACGAGCGCGTCGACCGAGCGCTCGGGGCGCTTCTCCGACGACAGCCGGCCGCAGTGCACGAGCAGGACCTGGCCGGGCTCGGCGTAGCGGGCGCGCAGGTCCTCGTCGTAGCGCGACGGGTTGAACAGATCAAGATCGACGCCGAGGGGCACCTGGGACAGGTTGCCCGCCCCGATGCGGCGGAACTCGGAGGCGGCCCAGCCGGTCGTGCACACGATGCGGTCGTACGAACGGAAGCTGCGGGCGTTGAGCAGGTCCGCCCACGGGTTGCCGAGCGGGCCGGCGAAGGTCAGCAGCCCGGCCAGGCTCTCGTGGGAGACCATGACCGCCGGGATGCCGCGCTCCCGGGCCCAGCGGCCGGTCCAGCGCAGCGTGAAGCGGTCGGAGACCTCCAGCTGGTCGGGCTCGAGATCCTCGAGGAGCTTGACCAGGCGCCGTCGGGCGAGCAGGACGCGGTACCCCCCGGTGCCCGGCACCACGGGGCCGGGGATCGTGATCACCCGGCCCTGGGAGGTCATCTCGTCGGAGTAGGCGGCTCCGGGGACGATCAGGACCGGCTCGTGACCCGCCGCGAGGTACCCCTCACCGAGGGCCTGCAGCGCCGTGCGCAGCCCGCCGGAACGCGGCATGACGAAGTTCGCCAGCCGCACTATCCGAGAGCTCACGCCGGAATGGGGACGGACCGGGCGGCCAGGCCCCCCGAGTGGACGTCGACGTAGTGCCGGATCAGCTCGTCGCCGACCGCGGCCCAGGTTCGGGCGGCGACGGCGACGCGGGCCGCGACGCCCATCGCCTGGCGCCGCTCGGGGTCGTTGACCAGCGAGGCGACCGCGTCGACGAGCGCGGGCGCGTCGCCGGGCGGCACGAGCAGGCCGGTCCGGCCGTCGTCGACCAGGTCGAGCGGGCCGCCCTGGGCCGGCGCCACCACCGGTACGCCGCTGGCCAGGGCCTCCTGGATCGTCTGGCCGAAGGTCTCGAACGGGCCGGTGTGCACGAACAGGTCCAGGCTGGCGAAGATCCGGGCCAGCTGCGCGCCGCGCCGCTCGCCGAGGAAGACCGCCTCGGGCATGGCCCGCTCGAGGTTGGCCCGGGCCGGGCCGTCGCCGACCACGACCACCCGGACGCCGGGAATGCGGCTGACCGGGGCGAGCAGGTCGACGCGCTTCTCGACCGCGAGGCGGCCGACGTACCCGACGATGACCTGGCCCTCGGCGGCCACGGCCCGGCGCAGCGCGGCCGAGCGGTGCCCCGGGTCGAACCGGGCCGCGTCGACGCCGCGGCGCCAGAGCCAGACGCGCTCGATGCCGTGGCTGTGCAGGGCGGTGGCGGCGGCGGTGGAGGGCGCGAGGGTCCGGTCGGCGGCGTTGTGGATGCGCCGCAGCCAGCGCCAGGCGGCCTGCTCGCCGAGGTTGGACCGGTAGTACAGCCGGGCGTAGGAGGGGACGTCCGTCTGGTACACGGCCACGGTGGGCAGCCCGAGCGCCGTCGAAACCGTCATGCCGCGCGCGCCGAGGATGAAGGGGCTGGCCAGGTGGACCAGGTCGGTGCGGTGCGCCTTCAGGGCGGCGGCCAGGCGCGGGCTGGGCAGGCCAAGCCGGAAGCTCCCATAGCCCGGCGTGGCCACCGAGGGCACACGGATGATCTGGTACGGGAACGAGCCGGTGACCGAGCGCGCCGCGGACGACGGCTGTGGGGCGATCACGAGCGGCTCGTGGCCACGCGCGACGAGGTGTTCGGCGACCCGGACGACGGAGTGGGCGACACCGTTCACATCGGGCGGGAACGATTCGGTGACGATCGCGATCCGCATGCCATGACCATGAGGGGGGTGTCCATGCATGCGGCCACGATATGTTGGCCAAACGGCAAACGGGTTCCTAAATGTCGTACCGAGCCCCTGGTCGGACGACGTCGATCGGCCCCGAGAAGGCACCCGAGGCGGCCTCGAGGGTGAGGGCCTCGCTGCACCACGCCGGGACCAGGTGCGTGAGCAGCAGCCGGCCGACCCCCGCCTTGGTCGCGTGCTCGGCCGCCTCGCGGCCGGTCAGGTGCAGGTCGGGCGGGTTGTCCATGCCGTCGAGGTAACTTGCCTCACACAGGAACGCGTCCGCGCCCTGGGCCAGGCGGATCAGCGCCTCGCAGGGGCCGGTGTCCGCGGAGTAGGTGAGGACCTTGCCCTGGTGTTCGATTCGCACGCCGTACGTCTCGATGGGGTGGTTGACCCGGTCGACCGTGATCGAGAAGGGCCCGATCGGGAAGCTGCCCGGCTGCAGGGCGTAGAAGGTGTAGACGTCACCGATCGACATCGGCTCGTTCTCGCCGCCGTAGGCCGCCGCGATGCGGTCGGGCGCGGCGACCGGCGCGTAGACCGGCAGGGGCGGGAACGGGCCGGCCGGGGCGTAGCGGCGGGCCACGATGTAGGAGCAGGCGTCGAGCATGTGGTCGCAGTGCAGGTGCGACAGCAGGATGGCGTCGACGGAGTACAGGCCGCCGTAGCGCTGCAGCGTCGACATCGACCCGGGACCGAAGTCCATGAGGAGGCGGAAGCCGTCCGCCTCCACGAGGTAGGCGGAACAGGGCGCCTCCGGCCCAGGAAAGCTGCCGGCGCAGCCGAGAACCGTAAGCCTCATGATCCTGCCCTCAACCCGCCGTCTCCCGTCTTCAAAAGAATCTGTGGATCGCACCGGTCAGGTGAGGATAGATCCAATCCACGGACCGGCCGCTTTAGGGCAACGGCTTGGCCCGTCACGCTGCGCAGCCTACGCGTCCCTGGCCGCCGAGGCTGAATGATCGGAGCCCAGATGTCGCCAACGTGACACGGTTCCGTCACGCTCGACCACCCCGGTCGTTGCACCCAGTGAGCCAGCACCAGGGGTAACAGGAGGCCATCGTGTCGGTCGACGTTTCACGCGCCAAGCGGATCGTCCGGGAGCTACCGGGCGCATTCCGCCTCCCGACCGAGGCCGATCCGCGCCCGGCCAACCGCCACATCGCGGCCGTGTGCGCCTGGGCGGCCCTGCTGGGCCTCGGCGGCATGGCCGTGGCGCTGCGGGCGTTCGTGGGCCTCATCGCGCAGTACCGCGCCTGGTACGCCCCGACCGTCATCACCGTGGGCCTGGTCGGCCTCGCGTGCACGATCGCGGCCTTCGCGAGCATCCACCGCCGCCGGCTGCCCTTCGCGCTGCTCGGCGTCGCGTCCGCCAGCCTGCTCATCGGCTGGGTCATTACCGGCATTTAGATCAGCGCTACCGCGATGTCCGCCGTGGTGAAGGCCCGTGACTCCCGGGCCTTCACCCTGCGCGCTCAGTCGCCCTTTCCCTAGCGGCGCGGCTATGCCCAGAGCTGGCCCTCGAGCGCCGTCTCCGCCTCGGCCAGGGTGCCGCCGTAGGCGCCGGTCGACAGGTACTTCCAGCCGCCGTCCGCGACCAGGAAGACCACGTCCGCGCGCTTGCCGGCCTTGAGGGCCTGGTGCGCCACCGCCAGCGCGGCGTGCAGGACCGCGCCCGTCGAGAAGCCGACGAACATGCCCTCGACCTCGACCAGCTGGCGCGTGCGCAGCACCGAGTCTCGGGTGCCGACGGAGAAGCGGCGGGTGAGGACCGTCGCGTCGTACAGCTCCGGAACGTAGCCCTCGTCCAGGTTGCGCAGGCCGTAGACGAGCTCGCCGTAGCGGGGCTCGGCGGCGATGATCTCGACGTCCTCGACCTTCTCGCGCAAGTACCGCCCGACGCCCATGAGCGTGCCCGTCGTGCCCAGCCCGGCCACGAAGTGGGTGATCGTGGGCAGGTCGCGCAGGATCTCCGGGCCGGTCGACTCGTAGTGGGCGCGGGCGTTGGCCTCGTTGCCGTACTGGTACAGCATCACCCAGTCCGGGTGCTCGGCCGCGATCTCCTTGGCGACGGCGACCGCGCGGTTGGAGCCGCCGGCGGCCGGCGAGAAGATGATCTCCGCGCCGTACATGCGCAGGATGGCGGTGCGCTCGGCGGAGACGTTCTCCGGCATGACGCAGACCAGCCGATACCCGCGCAGCTTCGCCACCATCGCCAGCGCGATGCCGGTGTTGCCGCTGGTGGGCTCGATGATCGTGTCGCCGGGGCGAAGGCGGCCCGACTCCTCGGCCGCCTTCACCATCCACAGCGCCACGCGATCCTTGACGCTCCCCGTCGGGTTGCGATCCTCGAGCTTGGCCCACAGCCGCACGTCGGCGCTCGGCGAGAGCCGGGGCAGGCCGACCAGTGGCGTGTTGCCGCACGCGTCGAGCAGGGACTCGTAGCGCGCCACGGCGATCAGCCCCGCAGGGCGTGAGCGGCGGCGAACGCGAACGCGCCACCCGCGACGGCGGGCAGGATCGTCACGGAGTCGCCGTCGTTGAGCTTCGCGTCGAGGGCGCCGAGGAAGCGGACGTCCTCGTCGTTGATGTACACGTTGACGAACCGGTGCAGGCCGCCCTCACCCGTGATGAGCCGGTCCTTGATGCCGGCGTGCCGGGAGTCGAGATCGGTCAGCAGGTCGGCGATGGTGTCACCGCTGCCTTCGACGGTCTTCGCGCCGCCGGTGTAGCTGCGCAGGATGGTGGGGATGCGAACCTCGATAGCCATTTTCTTCTCCTCTTGAGCGGCAGGAAGCGACGAACGAACGTGAGCAGGCCGGGAAAGACCTGGTCAACACTCGTAGTCGACGGTCGCCGGGCTCTGCCCGAAGAGGTACGTCTGGACGGCGTTCGGATCCACGACTGCATTAACTACCTGAACGGGCTCCTCGGTGACGGCCCCGTCCACGATGCGGAACGACCGGACCTCGGTCAGCTCCGGATGGCGGGTCGACACCAGCAGGTAGTGCGCGTTGGGCTCGCCGGCGAAGGAAACGTCCGTGCGCGACGGATAGGCCTCGGTCGCGGTGTGCGAGTGGTACACGACAACCGGCTCCTCGTCGGCGTCGTCCATCTCGCGCCACAGCCGCAGCTGCTCCTTCGAGTCAAACTCGTAGAAGGTCATGGACCGGGCGGCGTTCTCCATCGGCACATGCCGCTCCGCCCGGTCGGAGCCGGCCGGCCCCGCGACGATCCCGCACGCCTCGTCCGGGTGGTCCCGGCGCGCGTGCGCAACGATCGCGTCGAGGATCGCGGCGTCGATGGTCAGCACGGGTGACAGCCTACCGAAACCCGAGCCTCACTCGCCCGTGACCGCCCTCACGACCGACGCCCCCGGCCACCGCAAGCCCACTCGCCGACACCCGGCCTTCACGCCCACGCCTGCACCGGGTTGCACGCCCACGGGCCACTCGCCTTGACCACAGGCCCGCGCGCCGCTCGCCCCGCCTCACGACCCGCGGGCTCTCGGCCCCGGCCCGCACTCACCCCAAGCCCGTCTGCCCTGCGCTCGCACCGCCACAGCCCGCACCCCCAAGCCCGCCTGCCCTGCGCTCGCACCGCCACAGCCCGCACCCCCAAGCCCGTCTGCCCTGCGCTCGCACCGCCGGCCCGGACCCAGCCCGAGCCCGCGCGCCACTCGCCCCGGCCCATGACCCACGTCCGCGGGGCCGTTCCAGCGGCCGGCCCGCACGCCATTCGCGCACACCGCCCGGACGACCCGCCACCCTCGACCCGGACCCGCAGCCGTCGCACGGCCGCGCCGCTCACCAACGCCCGAACCCGCGACCGCGGTCCACGGCCTCGGCGCGCACCAACTGCAAAAACGCCGCTAGCCGACTTATCGGACTCAACAGATTTTTCGCCTGTCAGGCGATAAATCCGATAAGTCGTGGCGCGGAGCGCCCGACTTATCGATCAAGCCTCAGCCGGCGCTCGTCACGCCATGAGAGCGCCGACCAGCGACTCCTGCAGGTAGGTCAGGTACTGGTAGACCGAAAGCTGGCCGACCCGCGCCGAAGTCGGGTCCTTCAGGATCGCCTCGTCCAGTTCGGCCTCGATGTCGACGTCGTCGTCCACGATGCCCAGGCGCAGGCCCAGGGTGAGCCGCACGTCCGTCAGCGCCCGCAGCCAGGCCTCCGCCTGCTCCTCGTCGAGGGCCACCTCGCCGCCCTCGACGGGCAGGGCGTCCAGCAGCATCGCCGCCTGCTCCAGCTTCGCCGAGCGCAGGTCGTCCTCGGTGTAGCGGCGCAGCTCGGCCGACAGGGCGGCGTCGTCGCGGTACACGTCGGGGAAGAGGCGCTCGATCACCGGGTCGGTGCGGTCGAAGCCCTCCGACAGCAGCGTAATCACCTCGAGCATGACCTCGTTGAGCACGGCCGCCTCGCCCGGACCGAAGCGAGCCACGCACACCGTGCCGGATCGTACGAACATCGTCACGATTGCTCCACCGTCGCCCAGAGGCCGTGCGCTTGCAGGCGGGACGCGTCGTACTCCATTTTCTCACGCGCGCCGCTCGTGACGATCGCCTTGCCCTTGTGATGCACGTCGAGCATGAGGCGCTCGGCCTTCTCCTTGCTGTACCCGAACAGCTTCTGCAGGACCCACGTCACGTAGCTCATGAGGTTGACGGGGTCGTTCCAGACGACCGTCACCCACGGACGGTCGGCCTGGGGCACCTCGTCAACCTCGACGTGGGTCTCTTCGATCGGTAGGACCTGCGGCGCCGCCATACCAACATGGTGCCATCAAGCGAGCAGCACGCCATGGTCGACCGCGTCCCCCGCGATGATGGCGAGCGCCTGGCGCAGTTCCGCGTAGCGCTCGCTCAGCTCGTGACCCAACTCGACCTCGACCTCGCGCAGCGCGTGCTGCAGCCAGCGCCGGCAGTCCTTCTTGTCCGGCAGCTTCGGCGGGCCGCCGGGGGCGTGCTTGGGCTGCCACATGGCATACGACCCGGCGTTCAGACCGATGCCGACCGGCGAGAGCACCTGCCCGGCGTCGTCGCCGGCCGCGCCGACCGCGGAGAGGCTGTCCAGCGCGCCGGCGCCGGTCAGCGCGGCGACGCCCGAGGTGGTCGTCACCAGCAGGGCCCGGTCGCGCTCGCGGTCGTCGTCGCGGGCCGAGTCCACGGCCCGGCGGGCGGCGGCCGCGATGCGGGCCAGCACGGCCGCGTCCGGCGGGGCGTCCAGCAGCGAGCCGAAGACGGCGCCGATCACCTCGCGGGCGTCGGTGTGCAGCTGGCGCGAGGCGCGCACCGACAGGGCGTGCAGCTCCCGGTCGAGCACGCGGGGCAGTTCCGGGCAGCCCTTGCCCGAGCCGAGCTCCTGCACGCAGCGCACGTGGATGGTGGCCAGCTCGATCGAGATGTGCTCGACGGCGGCGAGCCGGCGCGCGCGGATCTCCCGGTCGAGCACCTCCTGCCAGGTGTCGCCGGTCGCCGAGACGGTCGCGGCGGCCATGACGCCCGTGCGGGCGCCCGCCGCGGCCTGCTCGTCGGCCCAGCTCTCCAGCTGGTGGCGCAGCTCGGCGACGCCGAAGATGCCGTCCGGGTTCAGCGACACCGGGAACCACGGCGCGGTGGCCAGCCGGGGGCCGCGCGAGGCGAGCAGCGCACGGTTGGCGCTGAGCATCTCGGGCCACTCGTCGTGCTGGTCGATGCGGGTGAGCACGAACGCGATCCGCTCCACCCGGCCGGCGGCCGCGCCGAGCAGGTCGAGGTCCGCGCGGGTCAGAGGCGCTGCGGCGTCGACGACGAACAGCAGGCCGAGCCCGCCGCCGGCGGCGTCGAGGACGACCTCGGCGGTCGCCGGGTCAACGCCCCCGCTGCCGGGCGTGTCGATCAAGGAGACCCGCTCGAGCAGCCCGGACGGGTGCGCGATCTCCACGCGCCGGGCCGGGCGGACCGGGCCCTTGACCGAGCTGCGCTCCGGGAACGGGCGCGGCTCGCGATGCCCGGGCACGAAGGCCCACGCGTCGGCGCGCTCGCCGTGCCGGAAGACCAGCCAGGCGTCCCCCGCGTCGAAGGATTCCTCGACGGTACGCCGAATCAGCGCATTGACCAGCGCAGTCTTCCCGCCGCGGGGCGTGCCCGCGACGACGGCGTACGAACGGCTGGGCGGTTGGAACGGGGCGGTCGGCGGCCGGTGGTGGCGGCTGCCGCGAACCGGCATGGCGGACACTGGGCTCCCGATCGTCCTGACGCCGTACCCCGGCGTCGAAGTGACAGTCAGATCGACCAGCGGTGCCTGCATAACCCCGAAGCCCATGTGCGACCTCCTTGTGCACGCCCGGGAAGATCCGCCCAGCGGCAGCTCAACGGCCGTGCGGGCGGGGCATCGGAACGCTACGTGAACGGGCACTTACAGCAGCAGGGTCAGGGCTACTCAACTGGGACCGAACGCGCTACTCAAGTTCGTGCGTCTGCGGGTACGCGCAGTAATCAACATATCGATATGCTGCGACGGTGCCCCCCTGGAGTTTTGTCGGCAGAAACGCAGAACTGATCCGAGTCGCCGAGGCGGCCTCCGGTTCCACCGGTCGCGGTCTGATTCTCGGCGGCCCGCCCGGCATCGGCAAGAGCCGATTGCTGCGCGAGGGCGTCAACGCCCTTGACCAGGACAGACTTGCGGTGTGGACGGCGACCGCCAACGCCGCCACGGCCGGCCTCCCGCTCGGCGGGCTGGCCCAGGTGCTCCCGCCCGACCAGCCCGCGGGCGGCTCGCCCGCCGGCCTGCTGCGCTGGGCGGTCGATGCGCTGCACCGCCAGGCCGCCGGCCGGCCGATCGTCGTCGCGATCGACGACGCCCACCTGCTCGACCCGCTGTCGGCCGCGCTCGTGTACTACGTGGCCCGCTCCGAGAACGCGACGGTCATCGGCACCGTGCGCACCGGCGAGTCCGTCCACGACCCGATCTCGGCGCTGTGGAAGGACGACCTCGTCGAGCGGATCGAGCTCGGGCCGCTCACCCTGCAGGAGACCTCCGACCTGCTGCAGCAGGTGCTCGGCGGCCCGGTCGACTCGGCCTCGGTGGACCGGCTGCAGCAGCTGTCCCAGGGCAACGCGCTGCTGCTGCGCGAGCTGGTGATCGCCGCGCACGCGGCCGGCGAGATCATCGAGAGCTACGGCATGCAGCGCTGGACCGGCAAGGTCGACCTCGCCCCCACGCTCACCGAGGTCGTCGACGCCCGCATCGGCAAGCTGACCCCGCAGGAGCGGGCGGTGCTGGAGCTCGTCGCCTTCGGCGAGCCGATCGGCCTGCCGCTGCTGGTCAAGGCGACCGACCTGGCCACCGTGGAGATCGCCGAGGAGCGCCAGCTGGTGCGGGTGGTGGTCGAGGACCGGCGCACCACGGTTCGGCTGGCCCATCCGCTGTACGGGGAGGTCGTGCGCCGCCGCTGCCCGGTCACCCGGTTCCGGCGCCTGCTCGCCGACCTGGCCACGCTGGTCGAGGAGAGCGGCGCGCGCCGCCGCGACGACCTGCTGCGCGTCGCGGTCTGGCGGCTCGACAGCGACACCGCCCGCGACCCGGTGCTGCTGCTCAACGCCTGCCGGCTCGCCTTCGCCACCTATGACATGGCCCTGGCGATGCGCCTGGGCAAGGCGGCGGTCGCGGCCGGCGGCGGGTTCGACGCCGCCGAGACGCTCGCCACGATCCTGATGTTCGCCAACTGCCCCGACGAGGGCGCGCTGATCCTCGACCAGAACGAGGACCAGATCAGCGACGAGGCCCAGCGCAGCCGCTGGCTGGCCATCCGGCACATCACCTCGCAGTGGGGCCTGGGCGACTCCACCACCGCCGACGAGATGGACGTGCAGGCCCACAAGCTCAACGACCTGCGGGAGCGCTCGCTCGCCCTGTCCGTGGAGTCGACCATGCGGCTGCATCGCGGCGACTACGGGCAGGCGCTCACGCTGGCCCGCACGGTGCTGGACAGCCCGGCCAGCGCCCCCGGGCCGCGCGCCCTGGCCCGCAGCAACATGGGCCACCTGCAGGCGATGCGGGGCACCCCGGTGCAGACGGTGCGCGCGATGGCCCTGCTGGACGTGGACGCCGCGCAGTGGCGGGCCGAGGTGCCGTACATCCAGCTGGGCATCGAACTGGCCCGCGGCACCGCCATGATCCTGGCCGGCGACCTTGCCGCCGTCGACGCGATCGTGGCCACCGAGTTCGCCGGCATGGCCGACGCGGGCAACTTCCTGCTCGGCTCCGGTTACCTGCAGATCGTGCGCGCCCAGGCGGCCCGCCTGCGCGGGCACCTGCAGGAGGCCAGCCGCGCCTCGAGCCAGGCCAGCGCCATGCTCGCCACGGGCCGCATCTTCGTGGCGCTGGCCCACGCCGAGCGGGCGCACATCGCCGCGCTGCTGGGCGACGGGGCCGCCGCCGCGACCGCGTTCGCCCTCGCCGAGGAGGCGCACTACCGCTCCATGGAGGTGCTGTACCCCTGGATCGAGGAGGCCCGCGCGTGGGTCGCCGTCGCCTCCGGGGACGTCGTCACCGCCGCCGAGGTGCTGCGCCGGCTCGCCGCCCGCAACAACAGCGACGGCTTCGCGGCGCACGAGATGTTCGCGCTCTACGACCTCGGCCGGCTCGGCTTCGCCGCCGAGGTCAACGAGCGGATCTCGGTGCTGTCCCAGACGGTCGAGGGCCGCCTCGCGCCGGCCATGGCCGCTCACGTGCAGGCGATGGCCGAGGAGGACGGCGGCGCGCTGCTCGCCGTGGCCGAGGAGCTGGCCGAGATGGAGCTGTATCTCTACGCCGCCGAGGCCGCCGCCGGCGCGGTGACCCTGCTGCGCGGCATCCGCTCGCCGCAGACCCCGCGGGCCGCCCAGCGCCTCGCCGAGCTGCGCATCGAGTGCCCCAACGCGGTCACGCCGGCCCTGGTCGTGCCGCAGCCGATGCTGACCGGGCGGGAGCGGCAGATCGCGCGGCTGGCGGCGGCCGGGGTGCCGTCGAAGGAGATCGCCGACCAGCTGTACCTCTCTTCCCGTACGGTCGACAACCACCTCATGCGCGTGTACGCCAAGCTGGGGGTGACCGGCCGCGCGGAGCTCGCCGCCGCCCTGCGATCACTGCCGCCGGAGGAGTGATTATGTTGGCAGGGTGACGAGTAGCGCGCTGCTGACGGACCACTACGAGCTGACCATGCTGTCCGCCGCCCTGCGCGACGGGACGGCCGACCGGCGCTGCGTCTTCGAGGTGTTCGCGCGCCGCCTGCCGACCGGGCGCCGCTACGGCGTGGTCGCCGGCACCGGACGCCTGCTCGACCTCATCTCCTCGTTCCGCTTCGGGCCCGAGGAGATCGAGTTCCTCAGCGGCCGGGGCATCGTGGACCCCGCGACGGCGGAGTGGCTCGGGAAGTACACCTTCAGCGGAGACGTCGACGGCTACGCCGAGGGCGAGCTGTTCTTCCCCGGCTCGCCGATCCTGACCATCAGCGGCACGTTCGCCGAGTGCGTGGTGCTGGAGACGATGATCCTGTCGGTGCTCAACCACGACAGCGCGATCGCGGCCGCCGCGGCCCGGATGGTCACCGCCGCCCGCGGGCGGCCCGTGATCGAGATGGGCTCGCGCCGTACCCAGGAGGAGTCGGCGGTCGCCGCGGCCCGGGCCGCCTACCTGGCCGGCTTCGCGTTCACGTCCAACCTCGAGGCCGGCCGGCGGTACGGCATCCCGACCACGGGCACCGCCGCCCACGCGTTCACGCTGCTGCACGACTCGGAGACGGCGGCGTTCGCCTCGCAGGTGGCGACCCTGGGCAAGCAGACGACGCTGCTGGTGGACACCTACGACATCGCGCAGGGCATCCGCAACGCGATCGCGGTCGCCGGGCCCGACCTGCGGGCCGTGCGCATCGACTCCGGCGACCTGTCGGTGCTCGCCTCCGAGTCCCGGGCGCTGCTGGACTCCCTCGGCGCCACCGACACGCAGATCGTCGTGTCGGGCGACCTCGACGAGTACGCCATCGCCGCGCTGGCCGCCGAGCCGGTCGACGCCTACGGCGCCGGCACGGCCGTCGTGGTCGGGTCGGGCGCGCCGACGGCCGGGCTGGTGTACAAGCTGGTCGAGGTCGACGGGCGGCCGGTCGTGAAGCGGTCGGAGAACAAGGGCACGGTCGGCGGGCGCAAGACGGCGGTCCGGCGGCACAAGCCGACGGGCACCGCGACCGAGGAGGTCGTCGTCTCCCTCGGCGCGCCCGAGGCGCAGCCGCACGACCGCCTGCTGCAGCGGCCGTTCCTGCGCGGCGGCGCGCCCGTCGATGACCTGCCGACGCTCGCCGACTCCCGCGAGCACCTGCGCCAGTGCCTCATCTCCATACCCTGGGAGGGGCTCAAGCTCTCCGCCGGCGACCCGGCGGTACCGGTGATCATGACTGGAGGCACCGCATGACGCGGGCGTTGATCGTCGTCGACGTGCAGAACGACTTCTGCGAGGGCGGCTCGCTCGCCGCCGCCGGCGGCGCGGGGGTGGCCGCGTCGATCTCCGCGGCGCTGGCCGAGGGCGACTGGGACCACGTGGTGGCCACCCAGGATCACCACATCGATCCCGGTGCGCACTTCGACCCGCACCCGGACTACGTCTCGACGTGGCCGGCGCACTGCGTGGTCGGCACGGGCGGCGTCGACCTGCACCCGTCGCTGGACACGTCCCGCATCGAGGCCGTGTTCGAGAAGGGCGACTACAAGGCGGCGTACTCGGGCTTCGAGGGCCACGCCGGCGGCCGCGGCCTCGCCGACTGGCTGCGCGAGCGCGGGGTCACCGATGTTGATGTCGTCGGCATCGCGACCGACCACTGCGTGCGCGCGACCGCTCTCGATGCGGTGCGTGAGGGCTTTGTTACAACTGTGCTCCTGAACCTCACGGCGGGCGTGATGCCGGCCACGACCGCGAAAGCCCTGGTAGAGCTGCGGGAAGCGGGAGTGACCTTGGTCGGTGAACCGGTCGTGGCCACGAGTTGACCGTCCGGCGGATGGCACATGGCTGGACTTGCCGTGTAACAACCGACGTGTACCGTCATCCGGGCAAGCGGTTCCGCAAACCGATGTGAGGACTTCTCACGTCGCAACGTAAGGAGCACCTACACGGAGCGTGGCGAAACTGGCCAGACTTCGCTACGCTTGCGGGACCTCAAAGGGTCGTCCATGGTGGACGGCTCAGCACCAGGAGGGTCACGTGAAGTTGTCGATCGAGACTCGTCCCTCGGAGCAGCGAGAGTCAGTGCTGACGCTGAGTGGCGAAATCGACTATGAGACCGCTCAGGAGCTCCGCACCTCGGTGAGCTCAGTGCTCGACGGAAGCATCGACCTCCTCGTCATCGACCTCTCGGGGGTCACGTTCCTCGACTCCACCGGCATCGGCACCCTCGTCGTTGCCAAGCGCATCTGCCACAGCATGGGCGTCAAGCTCGACATTCGCCGACCCAATCCGTTCATCGCGCGCCTGTTCGCCGTGGTGGGCGTGAGCGACATCCTCGGCGTGCCGATCCCGCCCGGCACCGTGTCCGGCCGGCTTCCGTCCCCGCGCGAGCGCGGCGTCACGCAGCCCGCCTGACCTTTACCGAACGTAGTTCCCGGCCGACCCGAAACCGGCCCCTCCGACGAAGACCCCCTGGAGCGCCGCGCCCACACCCCGGCGGCGGCGCTCCAGATGCGGCGGACCACAGAGCGTCACCCTTCCGAGTGATGCTGCGGCCTACGGTCTCAAAGGCCCTCAGCGGCGCGCTGGAGTATCGAACGAGAAAACCCCCGGCGGGATCGCCAGGGGGCGTTCTGCATGCTTCTCAGCGGGCCTACGACCGCTCCTCAAAGAGAGAACGCCCCCGGCGATCCGCCGGGGGCGTTCTGGTTGCCTCTCTGCGGGCTTACGGCTGCTCCTGGTACCTCGCCCCGCCGTCGGCCTCGTGGCTCAGCGGACGGGCGCCGCCCGGGGGCGGGGCCTCCAGCGAGTGGCCGGGCGCGTGCGCCGGGAACTTCGCGTCGAACGCCGGGCGCTCCGAGCGGATGCGCGGCATGCTGTCGAAGTTGCGCAGGGGCGGCGGGCAGGAGGTCGCCCACTCCAGCGACATGCCGTGGCCCCATGGGTCGTTGACCTCGACGACGCGGCCGGTCTTGTACGACTTCCACACGTTCCAGATGAACGGCAGGGTCGACAGGCCGGTGATGAACGCGCCGATCGTCGAGATCGTGTTGAGCGTCGTGAAGCCGTCGCTGGGCAGGTAGTCGGCGTAACGGCGGGGCATGCCCTGCGTGCCGAGCCAGTGCTGCACCAGGAACGTGGTGTGGAAGCCGATCGTCGTCAGCCAGAAGTGGACCTTGCCCAGCCGGTCGTCGAGCATCCGGCCGGTCATCTTCGGGAACCAGAAGTAGATGCCGGAGTACACCGCGAAGACGATCGTGCCGAACAGCACGTAGTGGAAGTGGGCCACCACGAAGTACGTGTCCGAGACGTGGAAGTCGATCGGGGGGCTCGCCAGCAGCACGCCGGAGAGGCCGCCGAAGAGGAAGGTCACCAGGAAGCCGATCGCGAAGAGCATCGGTGTCTCGAAGGTGATCTGGCCCCGCCACATCGTGCCGATCCAGTTGAAGAACTTCATGCCGGTCGGCACCGCGATGACGAAGCTCAGGAACGAGAAGAACGGCATCAGGACCTGGCCCGTCGCGAACATGTGGTGGGCCCACACGCTCATCGACAGGGCACCGATCGAGATCGTCGCGCCGACGAGGCCCTTGTAGCCGAAGACCGGCTTGCGGCTGAAGACCGGGATGACCTCGGTGATGATGCCGAAGAACGGCAGCGCCACGATGTACACCTCGGGGTGGCCGAAGAACCAGAAGAGATGCTGCCAGAGCATCGCGCCGCCGGTGTTGGCGTCGTACACGTGCGCGCCGAGCCGGCGGTCCGCCTCCAGGGCCAGCAGCGCGGCGGCCAGGATCGGGAAGACCATGATCACCAGGACGCTGGTGACGAGGATGTTCCAGGTGAACATCGGCATCCGGAACATCGTCATGCCCGGGGCGCGCAGCGTCAGGATCGTCGTGATCATGTTGACGGCGCCGAGGATCGTGCCGAGGCCGGAGAGCACCAGGCCGACGATCCAGAGATCAGCGCCGACGCCGGGCGAGTTGATCATGCTGTTGAGTGGCGCGTAGGCGAACCAGCCGAAGTCGGCGGCGCCACCCGGCGTGATGAAGCCGATCAGCGTGATCGAGCCGCCGAAGGCATACAGCCAGTACGCGAACGAGTTCAGCCGCGGGAACGACACGTCCGGCGCGCCGATCTGCAGCGGCGTGATGTAGTTCGCGAAGGCGAACACGATCGGCGTCGCGAAGAACAGCAGCATGATCGTGCCGTGCATCGTGAACAGCTGGTTGTACTGCTCAGGCGAGAGGAACTGCAGGCCCGGCCGGGCCAGCTCGGCACGCATCAGCAGGGCCATGAACCCGCCGATCATGAAGAACACGAACGACGTGGTGAGGTACATCAGGCCGATCTGCTTCGCGTCCGTGGTGCGCAGCAGCCGAGCGAACGCCGAGCCCTTGACCGGCTTGTGCACCGGCCATGGCCTGGTGACGATCGGCTTCGGTGCGACGGTGGTCACGAAAGGCCTCCTGAGGCTGTTGAACCAGCTGGCGAGCCAGCTCCGCGAGGCGCCGCGCGATCAACACGTCACCCCTGGGGCAGAATAGTCTTCCCGCCCGACGCGGAATCTCCGGGGTTGCGCTGGCGGGGTTTTGGGCTAGCCCGGCCGCTTCCAGGCGCTCAGCTGCCGCCCTTGGCCCCGAAGTCGAAGCTGATGGCGCCGGCCGCGATGGCCGCCAGCACCAGCAGGATGATCCCCCAGAAGATCAGGCGATCGGCGGGTGAGGGGGATTTCACAGCGCCGAGGATCCGGTCGGCGACCGGCGCCGATGCGGGCCGGGGCGCCGGGGCGGCCGCCGCGGCGTCGGTGCCGTAGTCGGCCTCGAAGCTGGGGGCGGGTTCGGGAGCCGGGGCCGGCGGGCGGCGGTCACCGACCGCCTGCAGGACGATCAGCGCGCCACCGGCGAGGACGAGCAGGACCCCGAGCACCGTGATGATCACCGCGATCCAGTCGCGCATGACGTGCCTCCCTGGGGGATGCGAGAGGGATCTATCTGCTCCAGCAGGCTAGAGATCCCGGACCCGCACGTCGAGCCCCGTCCGGCCTGCGCATGTCACAGCGCCGCTGAAATTTACAGACCAAAGCCCGGTAACGAAACCTTGCGGCAATCTCGTGTTGACAGCGCAGAAACGGTGTATGACGCTCCGATATGGAAGCGCTCCCAAAATCGACGACTTGCTATCTGAGGAGGTCGCGATGTCGATTACCGCCGCTCCAGAAGCAACGCATGATCCCGCGCACGACCCCATGCGCGACACCGCCGAACACCCCACCCTCGCCCACGTTGCCGCCCTCGCGGGCGTTTCCTCCGCCACCGCCTCCCGCGTGCTCAACGGCTCCGCCCGTGTCTCGCCGACCGCCCGCCAGCAGGTCCGCGACGCCGTCGACCGCCTGGGCTACGTCCGCCAGCGCGCCGCCCGCGCCGTCGACCGCCGCCCCCGCTCCGTCGCCGCCGTGGTGTGCGAGCCGAACGCACGCCTGTTCGCCGACCCGTTCTACTCCCGCGTCCTCGCCGGCGCCAGCGCCGCGTTCGCCGAGCGCGACATGCCCATGCTGCTGGCCGCGGGCGAGCGACCGGCTTCATTGCAGCGGTACCTCAGCAGTGGCCACATCGACGGCGTGCTGCTGATCTATTGCCGCAGCAGCCACCCCCTCGTCGTCACGCTCCCGGCCCTGGGCGTCCCGGTGACGCTGATCGGCCGGCCGCTGCAGGGCAGCTCGCTGTCGTACGTCGACGCCGACAACCGCGGCGGTGCACGCCAGGCCGTGGAGTACCTGGCGCGCACCGGCCGGCGGCGCATCGTCACGATCGCCGGCCCGCCGGACGTGTCGGCGGGCGTCGACCGCCTGGCCGGCTTCCGCGAGGGCCTGGAGCGCGCCGGCCTGGAGCCCGGGCCGATCGCGTACGGCGACTTCACCCGCCCCGCCGGCGTACACGCGATGACGAGGCTGCTCGACCACCGCCCGAACCTGGACGCGGTCTTCTGCGCCTCGGACCTCATGGCGGTCGGCGCCCTGCACGCCCTGCGCCAGTCGGGCCGGCGCGTGCCCGAGGACGTGGCCCTGGTCGGCTTCGACGACCTGCCGCTGGCCGCGTTCACGCAGCCGCCGCTCACCACGATCAAGCAGCCGGTCGAGGAGATCGGCGCGGCCGCGGCCCGCCAGCTGCTCGCGCAGATGTCCGGCGAGACGTGGGACGAGCCGCCGGTGCTGCCGACGACGCTGATGAGGAGGCAGAGCGCGTAGCGCGCCTCCGGGCGCATCCGACGCACGCCGCGCCGCCCACCCCCACGACGCGGCAGTGTGGCCGAGATGCGCCTCACTGGCGCCGCGCCCGCGCACGACCAGCCGGCGCGGCGCCTCGACGGGGGCGCCGCCGAGCACGACGCCACCCCCGCGCACGACCAGCCAGCGCGGCGCCTCGACGGGGGCGCCGCCGAGCACGACGCCACCCCCGCGCACGACCAGCCAGCGCGGCGCCACGACCAGGCGCCGGCGCCCACCGTCACCGCGTGCGCCGCGGCCGGCCCCGGCTGGTCCGGTGCCGCCCTCGCGGCCGCCGGGACAGCGCGCCCGACCTCGTCGAACGACGCGGTGACCGCGGGCGCGGGGGGGCTCTCACCATCGCCGGGTTAGACCATCTCACCCCATCTGACCTGGGCGTATCCGCCTACGCGGGCGCGCGGAGGGGCTAGACATGGAAGGCGTGAAGGCCATCACGCTGACCGGGCACGACGATGCCGGCGTCCTGTCCCTCCAGGAAGTTCCCGACCCTCAACCGGGCGCCGACCAGTTGCTGGTCGAGGTGCGCGCCGCGGGCGTCGAACAGGCCGACCTGTCCCGGCCGGCCGCGGCGGTACCCGGCCGCGAGCTCGCCGGCGTGGTCGTCGGCCGCGGGGCGGAGGTGACGGGCTTCGTCGTCGGCGACGAGGTGTACGCCTGCGCGGAGGGCGCCTACGCCGAGCGCGTGACGGTGCCCGAGCGCGCCGCCGCGCACAAGCCGGCCGGGCTCACCTTCGTCGAGGCCGCCGCGATACCGCAGGACGCCGCCGCCGCCCTCCAGGCCCTCCGCGCCGCGGGCACCGGCGAGGGCGACGTCGTACTGGTACACGGCGCGGCGGGCGGCGCCGGGCACTTCGCGGTGCAGATCGCACGGGCGCTGGGCGCGGAGCGCGTGCTGGGCACCGCCGACCCGGCCGACCACGACTTCCTGCGCGAGCTGGGCGCCGAGCCGCTGGACCTCAACGGGCCCAGCGGCGTGGCCTATGACGTGGCCGTGGAGTTCGCCGGCGCGGAGGCGACCGCGGCGGTACTGCGTGAGGTCCGCGATCCCGTCCGGGCGATCTCCACCGTCAACCCGGCCATCGCCGCGGCCGGCGGGCGGTACGTCGAACCCGAGCCCGACGCGGCCGACCTGCGTTGGCTCGCGGACCTGGCCGACCGCGGGCTGCTGCGCGCGGCGGTGTTCCGCGAGCTGCCGCTGGCCGAGGCGGAGGACGCGCATCGCATGCTCAGCGCCGGCCACGTGCGGGGCAAGGTCGTTCTGACGCCATGATGCTGCTAAACCATGAAATGTCGGATAAATCCGGGCATGGAGTGAGAACTCAGCCGGCGCCAGGCGGACCAGGACAAGGCCAACCGGCGCAGGCCCGGCATGGCGCCTACGGAATGCCGGGATTCATCCGGCTGCGCCGCTCCCCCCGCAAGCGGCGCTGGAACGGGCCCAAGCACATCCGCGCGAAGGTGCCCCCGCGGCATCGGGCCGGCGACCGGCCGGCGTCGCGGGTCGCGTTCGCCGGGACGTTCCTGTTCGTCACCGTCGTGCTGCTCGGGCTGCGGGCGCTCGCCGACCGGGTACCAGGGCGGGCCGAAGCCGGCGTCGAGGAACCGATCGCGCCTCCGGCGAGCGGGCCGGCCGCCCACACGACCGGGCCGTCACGCATCCCCTGGAGCCGGGCGGCCAGCCGTACGCCGTGACGGTCAACCTGAACCTGGCGGCGGGGAGTAACACAGTCGAGGCCGGGAACACCCCCGGCAGGTGGTGCCCCGACCTCGACCGCATCACCGTTGCCCCAACTGACCACCCCAGCTGGCAACGACCTGAGTGAAGTTGGCGTGACCGTGCGCCGGTGGACCATCCAGGGAGGCTTCCGGCTTTCCGGCGCCGGTCACACCATAAGCATGAGCGGCCGACCTGAGCAGCGGCCCAAACGGCGCTGTGAAGTTGCTGAGTACGACGATCTTCAGGCGACCCGCAGGGTCTCCCCCAGCACGCGCACCACGTCGCCGCGGTGTAACTGGCGGCCGCGGCGGGTGTCGACCTCGCCGTTGACCGTGACCTCGCCGTCGAGGATCAGCTCCTTGCTCTCGCCGCCGGACTCCATCACGTCGGCGAGCTTCAGGAACTGGCCCAGGCGGATCATGTCCCCGCGGATCTGCACATCCCTCATCGCGCGCCCTCCAACAGCCGCAGCATCTCGGGCAGATCGTAGAAGCGGGCCATGTCGAGCGCGGAGGGGCCGCCGGCGTCCGGGTCGGCGCCCGCGGCCAGCAGGGCGCCGACGCTGTCCGGGCTCTGCCGGAACACCGCCGCGGCCAGCGCGGTCTGGCCCCGGTCGTTGGCCCGGTCGGCCTCCGCGCCGCGGTCGAGCAGGGCGGCGACGGTGCCGGGGTGGTTGTGGTACGCCGCGAGGATGAGCAGCGAGTCGCCCTTGTCGTTGGTGAGGTTCACCGGCACACCCGCGTCCACGCAGGCGGCCAGCTCGTCCGTCGCGCCCGCGCGGGCGAGGTCGAACATCTGGTGCGCGAGCTCGAGCACCTCCGGATCCGGTTCAGTCACATTGCGCAGCGTAGTCGGGCGCGGCCGCCCCACAGTTGCTCCCGAAAAACCGTTGCCGGTGATCTAGAGGGTGGCTACGTTAGTCGTACACGGGAAAGGAGGTGGTCCAAAGTTGTGTAGCAATGGGACTCGTGAGGTGGCTGTCCGCTAGTCGCCGTCCTCTGGACTCGCACTTCGCAGTGTCCGCCCGGATGGCGGAAGGCGAATACGAGACAGTTACCCGGCCCCCGAGGCTTTCCGGTGTAGTCCGACCGGCCCACGCGCAGCTAGCGCGGGAACCTCGGGGGCCGTTCTATATCTTGGTTCCGTGATCGATGCGAAGCGTCTGCGGGCCCACGTCGAGGCGCTCACCGCCCATGGGCCCCGGTTCGAGGACCAGCCCGGGGTGGCCGCCGCGCTGCGGTACATCACCGACGAGCTCTCCGGCCTGGGCCTGCCCGTGCGCGTCGAGCGCTACGGCAGCGAGCTGCACGAGGTGAACCTGGTCGCCGAGATCCAGGGCGGCACCTCCGACGATGCGGTGGAGCTCTGCGCGCACTGGGACTCCGTCGAGACGACCCCCGGCGCCGACGACAACGCCAGCGGGGTCGCGGGCGTGCTCGAGGCCGCCCGGGCGCTGCGCGACGTCGAGCTGCCGGCCCGGACGATCCGGTTCGTGCTCTTCGGCGGCGAGGAGAAGTCCTTCGACGGCAGCCGTGCGCACGTGGCCCACATCACGCCGCAGACCGAGGCGATCGTGTTCGAGATGATCGGGTACACCTCGCCGGTCCAGCGCTTTCCCGAGGAACTCGCCGGGTTCGTCGATCCGCCGGAGCGCGGCGACTTCATCGCCGTGGTCGCGAACGAGGACTCGCAAGGGCTTCTGCGCCGGTACGCCACGCGCCTCGAAGTGCCCGCCTTCCCGCTCGTGCTGCCGCCGTTGGCCGCCGAGGTGGCGATGCGCAGCGACCACGTGCCCTACTGGGAGACCGGGCGGCGCGCCCTGCTGGTCACGGACACCGCCGACTACCGCAACCCGCAGTACCACCGGCCGGGCGACACCGCCGACACGCTGAACTACGCCTTCGCCGCCGGCGTCGTCGCCGCGGCCGTGCGCACAATCACCGACCGGAGCGCGTGATCCGGGCGTCGGCCGCCGCCGACGATGCGCCCCGGTGGCGTGGCAACATGCTCTCGTGTCCATCCGATTGCTGATCGCCGACGATCAGGCGCTCGTGCGCGGCGCCCTCGCGGCGCTGCTCGACCTCGAGGCCGATCTCACCGTCGTGGCGGAGGTCGGCCGCGGGGACGAGGTCGTCGCGGCCGCGCGCGAGCACCGCCCGGACGTGGCGCTGCTCGACGTCGAGATGCCCGGCCTGGACGGCATCGCGGCCGCGGCCGAGCTGCGCCGCGCCCTGCCGTCCTGCAAGGTGCTCATGGTGACCACGTTCGGCCGCCCCGGATATCTGCGCCGGGCGATGGCCGCGGGCGCCTCCGGCTTCGTGGTCAAGGACACGCCCGCGCGCCAGCTCGCCGATGCCGTGCGCCGCATCGCCTCCGGCCTGCGGGTCGTGGACCCGACCCTGGCCGCCGAGACCCTCGCCAGCGGCGACAGCCCATTGACCCCGCGCGAGGCCGACGTGCTGCGCGCCGCGCGGGAGGGCGGCACGGTCGCCGACGTCGCCACCCACCTCGGCCTGTCGGAGGGCACGGTGCGCAACCATCTGTCGGCGGCGATCGGCAAGACCGGCGCCCGCACCCGAGCGGAGGCCGTGCGGCTCGCTGACGAGAATGGATGGCTGTAGCCCCAAGGGCTGAATGATTGGACGGGGCGACGTAGAGTCGCGGCATGACCGCACTTCTCGCCAGCGGCCGCGACGCTGATGTCTATGCGCTCGACGAGCGGCGGGTCCTGCGGAGATATCGACGCGGCGGCGACGTGACCGCCGAGGCGGCCATCATGCGGTACGTCTCGGACCACGGCTACCCGGTCCCCCGCGTCTACGAGGCCGACGGCGCCGACCTGGTCATGGAGCGGCTCGAGGGCCCGACGATGCTGCAGGCCCTCGGCTCGGGCACCCTCGACCTGCACTCCGGCGCCACCGTCCTCGCCGACCTGCTCGAGCGCCTGCACAAGGTTCGCGTCCGCGCGGCGACCGACCCCGGCACGCGCATCCTGCACCTGGACCTGCACCCGGAGAACGTCGTCATGACCGAGGGCGGCCCGGTCGTCATCGACTGGCGCAACAGCTGCGAGGGCCCGCCGGAGCTGGACGTGGCGATGACGGCGATCATCCTGGCCGGCGCGGCCGTGCTGCCCGGCCCGTTCGCCGAGGCCGCCGAGCCGTTCCTCAATACGCTGCTGAGCTGCACGCGCGACAACCCGCTGTCACAGCTGGAGGCGGCCGCACACCGCCGCATCGCCGACCCCAACGTGACGGCCGAGGAGAAGGCGCACCTCCAGGAGGCAAAACTCCTGGTCACGACGGCCGCGCGCACCCATTTCTGAATAACCCGCCCGGGGCGGCGTCCGCGTCCGTGCGCGGCGCCACGCTTTGGTTCATGGAAGAACTCTTCGTCCGCCAGGTGGACATCGGCGTGGCCGATATGGACATCTCCGTCGACGACCAGCTCACCACCACGCGCGTCGTCGTGGAGCGCGCGACCGCCACCGACCGCCGCGGCGGCCGGGAACGCGAAATCCTCCTCGTGTACGGCGCCGCCGAGACCCGCGCGGTCGCCGAGGCCCTTCAGCGCGCTTCCGATCTGGCGCTGTCGTCCTGAGTTCCGGCTCCACCGGAGCCCCGCAAAGCTCGCCGCCGGTCGACGAGCGTCGGCGGCGTTCCGCTCCACGGCGATGGAGTGTTTGTGTACCTCTCAGCGCCTGGGAGCGAAAACGCCGCCTTCGCGCTCCCAGAGCGCACGATCGCACCGCCGAAGTGCGCTCCGATATGTCGGGCGCTGGCGCGCCACGACATATCCGCATTTATGACCTGCCAGGCGAAAAATCCGAAAAGTCGTGGCGCGCCAGCGCCCGACTTTTCGGAAAGCGCTGTGAGCCGCGCGACGCAGCACTTGTTGAGCGCTCAACTACAGCGCTACTCTCGAGTGCATGAGTGCGCTGCCGATCCTCGAGGAACACCTCGCCGTCGCTGTGCCCGCGAGTCGGGAGCAGCGGTCCTGGACGCCCGAGGACGGCGCCCTGCCCAGCCTGTACATCAGCCATGGTGCGCCGCCGCTGCTCGAGGACGGGCCGTGGATGCGGCAGCTGCTCGACTGGGCGCTGGACCTGCCCAAGCCGAAGGCCATCCTGATCGTGAGCGCGCACTGGGAGTCGGCGCCGCTGAGCGTGTCGGCCACGGCGGCGGGGACGCCCCTGGTGTACGACTTCGGCGGCTTCAAGCCCGTGTTCTACACGCTGCAGTACTCGACGCCCGACGCCTCCGCGCTCGCGCAGCGCGTGGCCGCGGCGATGCCCGACTCCGAGCCGCTGCACGAGCACACCAGCCGGGGGCTCGACCATGGGGCCTGGGTGCCGCTCATGGTGATGTACCCCCTGGGCGACGTCCCCGTGCTCCAGCTGAGCCTGCCGACCCACGACCCCGACCGGCTCCTCGAGCTGGGGCGGCGGCTGCGGGCGCTGCGCGAGGAGGGCGTGCTCGTCATCGGGTCCGGGTTCATGACGCACGGGCTGCCGTTCCTCAGCCGCGAGCACTGGGGCGGCGCCGGGCGGCCGCCGGCGTGGTCGGCCGACTTCGACGCCTGGGCCGCGGACGCGCTCGCGCGCGGCGACGTCGACACGTTGAGCCGGTTCGCCAGCCAGGCGCCGGGCATGCCGTTCGCGCACCCCACGGTCGAGCACTACACGCCGCTGTTCGTCACGCTGGGCGCCGCCGATCGGCCCGACGCGCCCGTGCGCTCGGTCATCGACGGGTACTTCATGGGCCTGTCGAAGCGCTCACTGCAGACGAGCTAGGACCTTCTCCCGGGTGCGCTCCGGCAGCGCCTCGCCGGCGGCGAGCAGCCGCGGCAGCAGGCCGGACTCGGTGGTGAGCGCCCGGAACATGAGCTCGATCGTGACGTCGTGCTCGGGGGCGTACACCACCTGGATCCCGTCGCCGGCCCGCACCTGCCCCGGCTGCACCACGCGCAGGTAGGCCCCGCACCGCGCCACCTCCGTGAACCGCTTGACCCAGCCGCGCTCGCCGAGCCAGCCGGCGAACGTGCGGCAGGGAATGCGCGGCGCGCAGACCTCGAGCACCGTCTCGTCGCCGATGAGCCAGCGCTCGCCGACGCGGGCGCCGTTGACGTCCAGCTCGGCGGTGGTCAGGTTCTCGCCGAAGACGCCGCCGCGCAGCTCGCGCCCGAGCTCGCCGGCCCACCAGTCGAGGTCCTCGCGGGCGTACGCGTACACCGCCTGGTCCGGTCCCCCGTGATGCCGCGTGTCGCAGATCTGGTCGCCCTCGACCCCGGTCGGCGTGGTGCCCTTCGGCCCCGGTTCGGTGATCGACACGAACCCGGCGACCGGCCGCTTGTCGATCCCGGTGACGGGCACGTCGGAGTGCTCGGTCGGCCGCGGGGTCCCGGCGTTGACGGAGATCAGGTAGGCCACGAGGCCAAACGTAGCGGTCAGGCGTGGATCAGCGCGAGGTCGTTTCCGGCCCGAATTCCCGGCCCGCCGACGGTACTGACCTGCCCACCGGGCCCGGCGTGCACGACGCGCGCGCCCGCAACGTACCGGATGCTGAGATTCTCGGCGAAGTTCCGCCCGTTCGGCTGACCGCCGGCCGCCATGATGGTGCCGATGTCGACCCCCCAGACGCGGTGCCCCTCATGCCCGTCGCGGAAGAGCACGGCGACGTCGCCGCTGAGGTACGCGTCGTACACCACCCGCACCCCCAGCTCCATCCGCAGCGCCACGAGCTCGTCCCCCGGCCCCGCCCCCGCGAGGTCGACGCCCGACTCCTCGATGGAGTCGGCGCCCCATTCATGCGCATAGGAGAGCTTGTGGCCGCCGGGGACTTCGATGTCGTACTTCAGGAGCTCCCCCGCCAGCAACGCCCCCGTCGGCGACCAGAGGTGCGCCGCGGTGACCGCGAGCCGCACCCCGTCCCCGATCGGCAGCCCGACCGGCTCGGACCCGACCCCGGTGACGGAGGCACTGGCGACGCGGAGGTTGGTGGTGACGGGCGTCCACCCGTGCGTACCGTGCAACAGCCCGTCGATCTGCACCCGATCCGGCGCCCGGCCCAAGCAGTTCGTCACCGCCTCGCGCAGCGCCTCGTCATCGAGCCCGAACAGCTCCACTTCGGCGGCGGTGGTCGCATGCCGGTCCACCCCACCGGCGTTCACACTCGACGACGCGTAGCAAAGCCCCGCAACGATCGACAGCTCAATGCCCATGACCGGCCCCCGACATCACGCAACGTTACGCACACGTTACAGCCGAGCGAACCGACCTGACCTTGGAACGGCAACCACACTCTCCAAAGCTCACCGATACCGAGTAGGCAGCACCAGCGCAAAAGCGCGCGGAAAGCCCAAACTCTCCAGCCGCCGCCCAGCCACGTCCGCCACCGAAATCGACGCGACCGAGCCCCGCGCCGGGTTGAAGCACTCCAGCACGCCGTCCGAGTGCCCCACGATCAGCACCCAATGCCGCGGAACTCCCGCCCCGATCAGCATCGCCACCGGCCAGTCGCACTCGACGGCGGCCACGGCGGCGCGCAGGTCGCCGCGGAAGAGGCGCCAGCCGTAGCGCGTGCCGAGGGGTGCCGTGTGCGCCGAAATGACGGCCGCCACGCCCCACGGCGTCGTGCCCAGCTTGCGCGGCCAGACCCGGTTGGCGGCGGCATGGATGCGGTGCTGCTCCGCGGCGTCGTCGACCACCGAGGCGCCGTAGGCCGGGTCGAGGGCCGCCGACGCCACCATGGCCACGGTCGGGCCGCAGGTGAAGCCGTCGGTCTGGCGGACGTACCGGTACTCAGCCACGGCGCAGCAGCCGGCCGACGGCGGCCATCATCTCCGTGGCCATCTCCTCGCCGTTGCCCTCCTGGGCGCCGTTGTGCATGCAGTGCCGGGCGTGGTCGTCGAGCAGCCCGAGCGCCACCTTGTCCAGGGCCGCCTGGATCGCGCTGATCTGGGTCAGTACGTCGATGCAGTACCGGTCCTCGTCGACCATCTTCTCGACGCCGCGGACCTGGCCCTCGATGCGGCGCAGACGGCTCTGGAGCTGGTCCTTGGTCGCGGTGTACCCGCGCGGCGTCGCGGCAGTCATACCGACCAGCATACCCGGGACGGCGGAAACCCCCTGGGGGTATAAACCCGGATGACAACCCTCAAGCCGGGCCCGCGGGCTGCCGATAACCCTCCCGTGGGAGAGTGGCTGACCAGGCGCTTCTGGCTCGTCTGGCTACTTGTGGGCGGCCTGTGCGCGGCCGGCTACCCGCTGCTGCCCCGAAGCTCCTACGCCGCCAACCTCGGGTACGAGGCCGTCGGCCTCGGCGCCGTCATCATGGTGCTGCTCGGCGTGCGGCGCAACCGGCCGCAGCGGCGCGCGCTGTGGTACTGGTTCGCCGTCGGCCTCGGCGTCTCGGTGCTCGGCGACGTCGCGTACGGCATCGCCTTCCACCAGGCCGGCAGCGTCCCCTTCCCCTCGATCGCCGACGCGTTCCACCTCGGCGCCTATCCGGCCCTGGTGGCCGGGGTGTGGCTGCTGCTGCGCACGCAGGGGCGCGACCAGGCCGGGGTGATCGACGCGTGCATCACGGCGGCCGGCAGCGGCCTGCTGTTCTGGGTGTTCGTCATGCACCCGATCGCCGACGCCGAGCACATGTCGGTGATCCAGCGGACGTTCTCGCTGGCGTACCCGTTCGCCGACGTCGTCCTGCTCGTCCTGCTCGCGCGCCTGCTCGCCGGGCGGGCCGCGCGAACGCCGAGCTACTGGCTGATCGTCACGAGCTTCGTGCTGATGTTCGCCACCGACGTGAGCTACTCGGTGCTGTCCAGCTACAGCGCGGTGCCCGGCGGCATCCTCCAGATCGGCTGGCTCACGTCCTACGTGTGCCTGGGCGCGGCCGCGCTGCACCCGTCGACGGGCGCGCTCGCGACGGCCGTCGAGGCGCCCGAGACCGCGCTTTCCAAGCCCCGATTGACGGTACTCGCGGTCAGCTCCCTGATCGCCCCCGTGCTGCTGCTGGGGCAGGGCTTCGCCGGGGTACGCCACATGGACTGGCTGGCCATCGGCGCGGTCGCGGTGGCGCTGTTCCTGCTGGTGGTGGTGCGCATGGCGGGCCTCGTCGGCAAGGTGCAGACGCAGGCCGGGCAGCTCAGCGACCTCGCCATGCGCGACGACCTCACCGGCCTGCCCAACCGGCGGCTGCTCGAGGAGCTCATCCGCGACGAGCTCGACGGCGGCGGCCGCCCGCAGGTCGCGTTCATCGACCTCGACGACTTCAAGCGGATCAACGACGGGCTCGGGCACGCCGTCGGCGACCAGCTGCTGGCCGCCGTCGGGCGGCGGCTCACCGGGGTGCTGCGCCCCGGCGACGTGGTCGCGCGGCTGGGCGGCGACGAGTTCGCGGTCCTGATGCCCGACACCGGCCAGGCCGCCGCGGACGCGCTCGTCGCCGAGCTCGCCGCGGCGCTCGAGCAGCCGGTCTTCGCCGGCGAGCACCACCTGCTCGTGCAGGCCGGCATCGGCGTCGCCGACGCCGAGGGCACCCGCGACCCGTTCGAGCTGCTGCGCCGGGCCGACGTGGCGATGTACGCGGCCAAGGAGAGCACGTCGCGCCAGGAGCGCTTCCGGCCCGAGCTCGACCAGCGCGCCTCCGAGCACGCCCGGCTCGGCGCGCAGCTGCGCGAGGCGCTGGACCAGGGGCAGTTCCAGCTGGTGTACCAGCCGATCGTGGCCCTGCCGCACGGCGAGATCGCCGGCGTGGAGGCGCTGATTCGCTGGCACCACCCGGAGCTGGGCTTCATGAGCCCAGCCGACTTCATCCCGGTCGCCGAGCGCAACGGCCAGATCGTCGAGCTCGGCGCGTGGATCCTGCTCGAGGCGTGCTCACAGGCGGCGACCTGGCTGGCCACCCTCGGCACGGCCGCGCCCGGCAAGGTCAGCGTCAACGTCTCGGCCCGCCAGCTCGCCGAGCCCGACTTCGCGGAGGTGGTCGCGGCGGTACTCGCGGCGACCGGACTGCCCGCCGAGCGCCTCACGATCGAGGTGACCGAGACCGCGGTCTTCGGCGGCGGCCGGGCGATCGAGGCCCTCGACGCGGTGCACCGCCTCGGCGTGCGCATCGCGCTGGACGACTTCGGCACCGGTCACTCGTCGCTGGGCCTGCTCCAGACGTGCCCGGTCGACATTCTCAAGGTCGACAAGTCGTTCGTCGACAACGTCACGATGGCGGGCCGGCACGCGGTGATCGCGACCGCGCTGATCAACGTCAGTGACGGCCTCAACCTCGAGGCGATCGCCGAGGGCGTGGAGACCGCCGAGCAGGCGCGGGAGCTGTACCGCCTGGGGTACCGCTACGCGCAGGGCTACCACTTCGGCCGCCCGGTGCCGAACCCTCAGTTCGCCCTGGAGTCGGCCGCCGCGTAGGTCCGGCTCGGCAGCACCACGCAGGTGCGGCAGCGAGCCTCGTAGGTGTACGTCCCGTCGTCCGGAAGCGCCGTCGAGGGCGCCAGCTCGCGGATCATCGGTTCGCCGTGCTCGAGCACCTGGGTGTACACCGCGGAGAAGGAACGGCAGCGGTCGCACACGGCGCGGCGGTAGGTCACGCTCGCCGGGCCCAGCTCCAGCAGCGCCCGGACCGGGGCGAACAGCTCGCCGCGGTGATCGAGGTCGATGCCGGCCGCGACCACGCGGGTGCCGCGCTCCAGCAACCGCCGCACGACCGACATGTCCGACAGGGCGAACATGTGCACCTCGTCGATGCCGACGACGTCGAGCTCCTCGTCCAGCGCCGACGCCAGCGAGGTCGCCTTGACGGTGGCAAGCGCCGCCCCGCTGCGCGAGACCACGCCGGCGTCGCGCACGTGCCGCGCGCTCTGGAACACGCGGTGGCGGGCGTCGGTGTACTGCAGCGGTGAGAGCAGGCTCACAAGCTCGAGCGACTTGCCGCTCTTCATCGGCCCGAGGATGACGGTCAGATCCACGGCGCAAGAGGCTACCGGGTTGCGACCATCATCGGGAGCGGGCATGTTTGAGTCATGCATCTCGCGACGCCACCCAGCCGCCTGCGGCGTGGCGTGCGACGATTCGCGCTGACGATCTGCGCGCTCATCCTCGGCGCCGGATTCACCCCGGCATTGCCGTCCACAATGGAGCCGGCGCCCTCCCCCGCCGTGTCCTTCGCCGCGTCAGCGGCCCCGGCCCCGTCCGCCCCGCGGTCCACTGTGGAGGAGCCGGCCCCCGAGCCCGTGCTCGCCGCGGCCGCGCCGATGCTCGACGGCGCCGTTGCGGTCCCGGCCGGCCGCCCGCCCGGCGCGGTCGCCGGCCGCGCACCACCCGCCAACTCGGCGTGAGACGACCCTTTCCCCCTTGATCGGAACTCGTCCCCCCGAGGTGCCGCCAGCATGCAGAATCTCTCCCACGGCATGCAGGAAGCGCTGGCCATCTGGCTGGCCCTGCTCGCCGCCGTCCTGATCACGTTCCTGATCCTGACCTTCCTGTCCCGCCGCGGCTCGGGCGGCCCGAGCTGGTGGGCCCGCCTGCGCAAGGCGATCCGCGACCCCGAGGCCGTGCGCGAGCGCCAGGCCAAGGCCGAGCGGACGTCGAAAGAGCTCCAGGAGCTGCAGCGGTACTGCGCGGAGGTGGCCGTCGCCGCATCGCGCGCCACGCTGATGGCCGAACGCCGGCGCTCGGAGTGGGAGGCCGCCCAGCGCACCCAGGAGGCGGCCTGGCGCGCCTACGAGGAGGCCGAGCAGGACGTCCGCCGCCTCCGCCGCGCCAACGCGTTCCCGTTCACGGACGACGACCCGGAGTCGCGCCGCCGGCACCTGGTGCGGATCGCCAACGAGGCCCACGACCGCGGCGAGATCTCGGCGGCCAACCTGGCCGACGCGCTGATGCACCGCAACGGCTGGGACCCGACGGCCCACCCGTTCGCGCAGCAGCTGATGCTGCGCCGGGTGATCCGCGACCGCAAGTTCCACGCCTACCAGGAGGCCTCGGAGATCGAGCGCCAGACGGCGAGCGCCGCCGACATGGCCGCCGCCGCGAAGCGCAGCCTGGACGACGAGGCCTTCGACGCCGAGCTGCGCCTGCGCAAGGCCACGGCGGTGGCCCCGGAGCACTCGTCACCGTCCTTTCTGACGGCCCCGGCCAACTCCTGAGACGGCGCAGGGGCCACCGTTTCGGCGGCCCCTGCTCTGTGCGTGCGTTTCGGCTAAACTTCGGGTTGGCAGTTCATCGTGCTCTGCTGTGTGCGGGCGCGACCTCGAGGAGGTGTTCGAGCACCTTCTCGGGGGCCCGTCCGATCATGGGACGGTTTCCCGCGAAGCGGTCGGCTCCTACTCGCAGAAGACCCGGACTTTGGCGTCCGGCTGGTCGACCTCGACGGTCATCTCGTCCAGGTGCTCGATGAGCGTCTCGAGCTGCTCGGGCTTGAGCTGCGTGAGGTCGAGCGGCACCCCCGACCGGGCGAGCTCCGCGTTGGCCTGGCCGAGCGCCTGCGGCGGGATCAGCGCCGCCAGCTTCACCCCGGCCCGCAGCAGCTGCAGCGGCACCCGGACGTTGACCCGGCTCGGCACGCCCTCGTCGATGGCGTCCACGAGCACCCGCAGGTACTTCGGCTTCGTCTTCGGCCCGTCCTCGCTCACCGCCGCCGGCACGGGCTGGTCGCGCTCGAGCGCCGCGATCAGCCGGTCCGCCTCGTCCGCGGTGATCTTCCCCTCGGCGAGCATCTCCAGGATCTCTTTGCGTTGTTCGTTCACCGTGCACCTCTCTACCTGATGGTTACGAGCACCGCCGTGCGGCCGTGCTCGATGTCGAACTGGGAGCCCGGGAGCGCGGACACGATCCGCCACCCCGCGCCGAGCGCCCGCCAGACCCTGATCCGGTACACCAGGCAGGCGACCACCGCGACGGCGGTCGCCAGCACCAGGACCGGCGACAGGATCAGCAGCACGGGCAGCACCGGCACCCAGATCCGGATGGGACGACCGGCCGGGCGCTTCACCCGTGCGGTCAGCAGTTGCGGCATCATGTGCGCCCCTCCAATTCGCGCAATGCCTGCTGCGCATCGATCTCACCGCGGCGCAGCCGATCGATGACGTCGGCCCGCGACGGCGCCGGATCGGTCTCCACGAAGTCGAGCGCCTGCGCGATCCGGTTCAGCCGCGACTTGATCGTCGGGTAGCTCACCCCGAAGATCCGCTCCATCTCCTTGATGGACCCGTGGCACCGCACAAACGCCGTGACGAAGACCTGATCTTCGAGGCTGAGCTGCCCGAGCTGCGGCGGCTCGAAGGCCCCTTCGATCGCGACGCCCCCGGCCAGGCGCACCCGCTCGACAACGAACGGCCGCCCCCGCGTCAGGTTCGTCAACTCCTGCCAGTCCATGGCCCGACCTGTCATACGTTAAGTTGTACCTTGATTATTTTGATCCATCAAGCCGTACACATTAATTTTCTTGAACCCGACCTTAACCGCAGCGGCGCCGCCACCTTCGCCGTCCGCGAGGCGTGCCGCCACGCCACCGAGCCCGGCTCGGACCTTGCCTAACGCCGACGAGCGGCCGCGGCGGCCGACAGCGCCGCACCCCGCCCCCCGCCGCCGGCGAGACGTGCTGCCACGCCCCCGAGCCGGGCACGGACCTCGCCGGCGAGCGGCCGCGACCGCCGACAGCGCCGCGCTCTGACAGGTGCGCGGCGACCACGGACGCGGACGAGCGGCCGTGGCGGCCGACAGCGCCGCCCTCCGGCTGGTGCGCGGCGACTGCGGCGCCGCCGCGCACCAGCCGGGCGGTTACGGCGTTTGCCGGACTTGACTCATGCCTTTATGGGAATATGATTGGGCGCATGGCTCGGGCGGCTACTACCTCAGATGCATTCAACGCGGTGGCCGAGCCCCGGCGGCGGGAGATTCTCGACCTGCTCGCCAGCGGGGAGCGGCACGTGAATGACCTCGTCCGGGTGCTGGGCCTGGCCCAGCCGCAGGTGTCCAAGCACCTGCGCGTGCTGCGCGAGGTGGACCTCGTGCGCGTCCGCGACGACGGCCGGCAGCGCGTCTACCGGCTCAACGCGGCGCCGCTCAAGGGGATCCACGAATGGCTCGCCGGCTACGAGCGGATGTGGAACGAACGGTTCGACCTGATGGACACGGTGATCGAGGAATTGAAGGGGACGGAGCACGACGATGACGACGACGCAGGGAACGGCCAAGGTCACGCTGCCGGCGGACAACCAGATCCTGGTGACGCGTGAGTTCAACGCGCCCAAGCGGCTGGTCTGGCGGGCGTACACCGAGCCCGAGCTCGTGAAACGCTGGTGGGCGGGCGAGAAGGGCACCATGGTCAGCGCCGACATCGACCTGCGGGTCGGCGGCCGGTGGCGTTACGTGATGACGGCCAACGGGGGGTTCGAGGTCGCATTCCGCGGTGAGTACCGCGAGGTCGCGGCCCCGGACCGGCTCGTCAACACGGAGATCTTCGAGGGCATCCCGGACCCGGACAGCCACGCCGGCATCGTCACCGTCACGCTGACCGAGCGCGACGGGGCGACGCACATGGACATGCTGTGCGAGTACCGCGACGAGGCCGACCGCGACGCCGTGATCGCCTCGGGCATGGAGGGCGGCATGCAGGAGGGCCTCGACAAGCTCGAGCAGGTCGCGGCCTCCCTGGAGGACTGACCCGGCCCACCGCAGCCCCGGCGACGAACCCGTCGCCGGGGCGCCGCCCGGCGCACCCGCGCCCGGCCCTCAGCCGCCCGCGGCCTTGAGCCGGCGCCAGCCGCCGGCGCGATTGTTCGCGATGATCTGGCGGAACATCGCCAGGAGCGGGTCCGCAGGGACGCTCTCGCCCTCGCGGACCGCGACCGTGCGGGCGGTCTTGTTGTCGTGGCCGCCGGTGATGATGCCGTGCGGGTCGGGGACGATCGCGCCGTCGTACAGGAACACGTTCACGTGCGTCTTCGCGGCCAGCAGCGCGCAGATGTTGCCGTCCAGGACGAAGTACGGACGGACCGTGCGCCGTCCGGCCCGCGATCTAGGCGCCTACAGCGGCTCGGTCGACTGGAAGCACGGGGTCGCGACGTTGATGCGCACGAACTCCGTGCCGTCGCCGACGACCGACAGGGTCACGCGGTCGGGGCCGGTCGCGTTGAGCGCGCCGTGGTCGGAGGGGTCCGTGGACGGGGGTTCGACGCTGTACTTCTCGGTCACGTAGTGGTCGCGGAGCTTCTGCAGTACCGCCGGCTGCTGATCGGCGGCGACCGGCACGTCACCGTAGGTGAGCGCCGCGAACGTGTGCGGCCCCTCGCACGTCACCAGGTTCTCGGTGGGGGCGTCCTTCATCGACCCGCCGATGGTGCTCACGGCCTCGTCACGGTACTTCGCCGCCAGCGCCTGCGCGTCGCTGTGCGACATCACCTTGACCGGGCCCGCGCTGGACGCCGGCTCGGGCGCGCTCTCCGGCTGGCCGGAGCAGCCGCCGAGAACGGCGGCGACCAGCAGCAGACTCAGGACCCGCCTCACTGCGCCTCCCTGGGACCGTCGGCTGGAACATGATGCGCCCGTCCGGGGTGATCGGCAACAACTGGGGAGATAACAACCCAGGACCTCATGTCCGCGGCGGTCGTGCCAGGGCACGGGTCAGCTACCACCTGCGGCGGCAGGCGAACGGCGGGCGGGGAACCGGCGCACCCCGCGACCCGGCGGCGTCAGCGCGACAGTGACGAGACCGGGCCGCCGAGGACGTCGAGGAACTCGCGGGCCCACCGGTCCACGTCGTGCTCGCGCACGTGGCTGCGCATCCGGCGCATCCGGGCGGCGAGGTCGGCCGGGTCGGCCCGCAGCGCCGCCGCCATGCCGCGCTCGAGGTCGTCGACGTCGTACGGGTTGACCACGAACGCGCCGTCGAGCTCGGCGGCGGCGCCGGTGAACTCGCTGAGCACCAGCGCGCCCTGCTCGTCGCGGCGGGCGGCCACGTACTCCTTGGCCACGAGGTTCATGCCGTCGCGCAGCGGGGTGACGAGCATGACGTCGGCGGCCAGGTACAGCGCCACCAGCTCCTCGCGGGTGCGGGACTGGAACAGGTAGTGCACGGGCGCCTTGCCGACGTCGCCGTGCTCGCCGTTGATCCGGCCGACCTCGCGCTCCACCCGCTCGCGCAGCTGCTGATACTGCGCCACCCGCAGCCGGCTCGGCGTGGCGACCTGCACCAGGACCGCCTCGTCGTTGCTCACCGCGCCGGCGGCGAGCAGTTCGCCGTACGCCTCGATGCGTTGTTCGATGCCCTTGGTGTAGTCGAGCCGGTCCACGCCGAGGAACAGCCGCCGGTCGCCGCCGAGCTCGCGCCGCAGCCGGCGGGCCTCCGCCTGCACGCCCGGGTCGGCGGCCAGCCGGTCGATCTCCGACATGTCGATCGAGATCGGGAACGCCCGCGCGGTGACGGTCCGGCCCTCGTACTCGACCCGCTCACCCTCCGGTTCCAGGCCGAGCAGGCGGGCCGCCAGCTGCAGGAAGTTGTCCGCCGCGAGCGACTGCTGGAAGCCGACGAGGTCGGCCCCGAGCAGCCCGCGCAGCAGGTCCGCGCGCCGGGGCAGCTGCATGAACAGCTCGACCGGCGGGAACGGGATGTGCAGGAAGAAGCCGATGCGCAGGTCGGGCCGCGCCTCGCGCAGCATCCGCGGCACCAGGAGCAGCTGGTAGTCGTGCACCCACACGGTGGCGCCCTCGGCGGCGAGCTCCGCAGTGGCCTCGGCGAAGCGGCGGTTGACCGCCTCATAGGTCACCCGCCACGTCCGCCGGTGCACCGGCTGCTCGACGGCGTCGTGGAACAGCGGCCAGATCGTGGAGTTGGACTGGCCCTCGTAGTACTGGTCGACCTCCTCGGCGCTCAGGGGCACCGGCCGCAGGTGTACCCCGTCGAGCTCGAACTGCCCGGGATCGTCGTCCGGCGCGCCCGTCCAGCCCACCCAGGCCCCCCGCGACTGGCGCACGCTGGGCTCGAGCGCGCTCACCAGGCCGCCAGGGCTGCGGGCCCACGCCTCCTCACCCGGCTCGGAGGAGACACGGTCAACCGGAAGCCGGTTGGCCACCACCACGAACTCGTACCTGCCCTGTTCCACTGCGCACCAATACCCGCAACGCGAGCGCGCTACGCCTCGGGAACGTCCCGGACGAAGGCGATCCCGTCGTAGTTCGGCAGATGGGCCGGGTCCAGTGGGGCGTAACCGAACCAGGGAGACCGGCGGTGCGCGAGGGGCGCCAGCTCACGCGGGTCGACGACGTACCGGTCCCCGGGAAGCGCGTACAGCAGCCCCTCGATGGTGTCCGGCGGCGGCTCCTGCACGCCGTGGTGGCGAATCGTGCCGAGGGCGGTGGCGACGAAGCCGTACCCGTCGCCCAGCCGGGCGTCGACGATGGCCCCGGCGCTCCACCACCTCGCCGGTACGCCGCCCATCCGCACCTCGCTGCGGTCGCGCTGGAAGTGGCCGTTGTGGGCGAAGGCCAGCACCGGCCCCCGCTCGGCCAGGGCGAGCAGGTTGGCGGCCATCATCGACGCCCGCACGCTCAGCAGCCACTCCATGCGGCCCGGGGATGCGTCGGCCATCCAGAAGTGGTACCGCAGCAGCCCGGTCGCCGTGCGACCGTACAGGCGGGCCGGCTCCCGGTTCTGCGCCGGGAATGCGTCGAGCAGGGCCACGAGGTCGTCGGCGATCAGGCGCAGCTCCCGGGCCGCGGCCGTGCGCCCCACCGACCGCGCCGGGTCCATCATCGCGGCCGGCTCGGTCCACCCATCGTCGGCGCCGAGCAGCCGGTCGAGCGTCTCCGCGGTGCAGGGCAGCCGTTCGGCACCGACCCGGTCGGCGAGGTAGCCGTGCAGCGCGGTGAGCGCCTCCCGGGGGCTGGCCGCGCCGGTGATCTCCAGCGGCCCGTCGAACCCGGCGAAGCGCACGCGCTCCGCCTCGGGCCGGCTGTCGTTGTACGCGCGCATCCAGCGCACCAGCTCGCGGTTGGCCGCCGACGCGCCGAACCCGTGGCTGAAGCCGCGCTCCATGGCCGCGTCCAGGGTGCCGGTGCCCGACGTGACGTACTCGTCGGCGACCAGGCCCATCAGGCAGTCGCTTTCGATCGCGATCGTCCGGTACCCCTCCCGCTCGACGAGCCGCCGGAAGAGATCGTTGCGCAGTTCGAGCAGCACGTCCGCGCCGTGGGTCGGCTCGCCGAGGGCCAGCAGCCGCGGGCGGACCGGGAACAGGTCCATGACGTCGTTGAGAGCAGTCATCACCCCCTCGACCGTACCGCTGAACCAACGGTTGAATCTTGTACGCCAGCGGACTCCGCAGCAGCGCGTCGAACCTTCAAACCCCGTAGTCCTGCAGCGGCGACGGTGAGTGCACGGCGGAGTCGAACATGACGCGCCGCCAGTCGCCGCCGTAGGGGAAGATGCCGGCGCTGGTGCGGAAGCGCTTGCGGGCCACGAGCTTCGCGCCCCGGATGTGGTCGCCGACGGTGCCCATCCGGTAGAGGTCCTCGACGCGGCCGAACGCGGTCACGCTGATCACCCGCCTCGTGCGCACCTCCGTGAACGTGGACACGAACAGCAGCGTCTCGCCGAGCGCCCGGCTGACCCGGCGGCTCAGGACGAGGTGTACGAGCCGCATGTACACCAGCCGGAACAGCGTGTCGCAGTCGAAGCGGGTGACGACCAGGACGCCGCCGGCCGGGTCGAGCTGACACCGGTCGGCGGCGCTGGTCACCAGACGGTCAGGACGGTTGCCAGGCACACCATCACTCCCCCTGCGACGACCCTGGACAGGCGGATGAACAGCAGCTCCCCGCCGATGTTCTTCGTGGTCATGAGGTGATCCAGGTAGGTGCCGACCACCAGCTGGCCCACCGACACGACCACCATGATGAGCAGGAACCACAGCGCGGCGCCCGGGTCGAGCAGGACGAGCGTGGCGAGCGCGGCCCACACCAGCGACGTGGTCTTGCGGGTGGTGAACAGCAGCGCGAGGTCGAACGACCACACGACGCCCCGCCAGCCCGGCGAGACATTGCGCGCGTGCCGCTGCGGCACCTGGCGCATCGCGTGGGGCGTGCGGTTGACGATGTCGAGCACACCCAGCACGAGCAGCACCACGGTCAGGGCGACGAGCCGCGCGGTGTGCGGGACCACCGCCTCGAGCAGCCGGCCGACGCCGTACGCGACGAGCACCAGCATCGTGCCACCGGCCACGTACCCGGCGAGGTACCCGAGCATGAAGTTGTGTGCTTCCCCAGGCGACCGCCTGAGCATCGGCGCCACCACGCCGACCATCGAGCGGCCTCAAGGGCTCCAGTACTGCATGACGAACCCGAGAAACGCGGTCGTCAGCAGGATCTCGCGAATCACGCCTTCCGGCCCTGGAGCAGCGGCATCGGCTCCGGGTCGAGCACCGGCTCGGGCACCGGCCCGAAGACCTCGTCGAACCAGCGCGTGAGCGAGCTGTACGACGTGAACGCCACGCCGCCGATGATGACGCCGTCGGCGCCGACGGCCACCGCGGCCGGGCTGCTCGCGATGCCGAACACCGACGTGGCCATGTTGCCTTCGACGTCGACCACCACGGGCAGCGCGTCCAGGCGGTGCCGGGCGACGAAGTCGGCGCCGTTCGCGTCGCCCGCCGTCGTGACCAGCACGCCGATGAGATTGACCGGGTAGTCCGTGAAGAACTCGGTCGCCGCCGGGGCGAGGACGCCGCAGGCCCGGCAGCTCGTGCTGAAGATCACGACGACGCCGGGGCCCTTGTTGAAGGTGGCCGGAAGGCCGGCCACAAGTTCGCCGCTGCGGGTCTCCTCGAGCGGGTGCACGGGCCCCTCGCCGACGCTGCCGGTGTCGGCGTGGTCCGCGGTCCGGTTGGCCAGCTCGCCCATCATCGCGAACAGCACGACCACTGCGACGGTGAGCAGAACCAGCAGCACGACGATCAGCGTGGTGACGATCACGAGGTCCTCCGGATCGCGGTGACGGCGTTGAAGAACAGCGGAATGTATTTGCGGTTGCTCCAGCAGAGGCCGCCGATCACCACGATCAGGCCCAGCAGCAGGGAGGCGGCGCGATAGTCGTCCAGCGGATACGCGAACGCGAGCCCGGCCCACGCGACGAGCGCGAGCCCGGCCAGGATGTTCGTGCCGCCGAACGAGCCGCCCGACGTGGCGCCGAAGCACCCGCACGGCTTGCGCGTGCGCCGGGTCCGCCCGACGACGCCGACGGCCGCGAAGGCGATGCCGAGCGCGGCCGCGCCGGCGGGCACCACCGGGCTCCGCCCGGCGAACGGCACCAGCAGCGCCAGCGCCAGTTCGACGACGGCCAGGACCCGCACGAGGGACGCCGGCACGGCCGCGCGCCCGGTCAGCTCGGCCAGCGCCGCCCCGAGCGGCGCCGGCACTGTGAGCTTTCCGGCGCCCGCCCGCAGCAACATCGCACAGATCGCGGCGGTGAAGACAACCAGAATGACGGTCATGAATTCAGTGCACCGTTCAGGACGGCAGGACCGCGATGTTGCGCGCGGCCGCCGGCGTGGTGCTGCGGATGTGGACGACGTCCTCTTCGCCGACCACCGCCACCGGGCGGTTGGAGATGCGCAGCCTGCCGACCGTCGAGAACGTGATGCCCTCCTCGATCTTGATGCTGGCCATTCGCGTGTGCACGGCGAAAAGGTCGCTGGGCGTGCCGTTGGCGATTGCGGTGCAGACACCGACGTTGGTGCCCTCGTCGTTCTCGAAGATCACCGCGTAGCCGCGGTCGGTCGGGGTGTGCTTAGCCATTGGTCCATTCCTCCGATCGACGCTCAGCCGCACTTGATGGCGGAGTACGTGTTGCCGTTCGCCTCGCAGCACTGGCAGAACTGGGCCCCGCTGTAGCAGCCCCAGATGTAGTTCTTGTGGGCCACGCAGTAGCTGTAACTGCCCGGGCAGTAGGCCAGGTTGCAGCAGAAGTACGGGCAGAGCGCGCTGGCCGGCGCCTCGGACGCGACCAGTGCCGTGGCGGCCGCGAGGCCGCCGACGCCGATGCGCGTGAACATGCGCCTCGACAGTGTTTTTTTGATCAGGGTGCCGGTGGACGCCATGACATACACCTCCGGTGTTTTTCCGGTCTGGCGGATGACGGGAGGGACTGCCGCGAATCAAATTAACGCGGCAGCAACCGGGGAATGCGCGGTATCGGGCAATACAAAGCCGGCGGATACCATTCGGCACACACCCCCGTGACAGGCCCGACTGAACAGGCATCGACGGTGATGCCCGTCGATCGAAGTCCTTGAAAGACTATGTGACCGACTCAACTCCGTCAACGCTTTGATCACGATCAATTATCAACTGATCACGCAACGCGAGAGAGCGCTCTCGTCCTGGTGCCGCATCTTCGCAGCGAAACGCCGGTCGGACGTTGCCGCCGCTACCGCGTGGCGTCGCCGGCAATGAGCGTCGTGATCGCCGCCGCCGAGGTGACCGCCCGTCCGGTCGTGCGCTGGTAACGCCGGACGACGTCGCGGCACCGCGTCCGCAGCCCGATCCGGCGATCGGCGCGCAGCAGCACGTTGCGCCGCGGCGGCGGGAAGGCGCGCGCGAGGGTGGCGAGGACGTCGCGAGCATCGACGCCGGCGGCGCGCAACGCCCAGGCGGCGCCCGGGTCGAGGGCGGCGAGCACGAGCGCGAGGTGCTCCGGGCGATGATCGCGCTCGCGACGAGCGAGCGCCAGGCGCAGCGACGCCTCGTACGCGGCCTGGGCGTCGAGCCCGAGCGGCGGGTTGAGCCCCGCGGCGTGCCGGCGCACCCTGGCCGCCCCGAAGGGCAGCAGCGGCTCACGGGCGGGCGGCCGGTCCAGCACGGCCGGGCTCAGGTGTCCCAGGAGCCGGTCGACGTCGATGTCGAGCGGCGCGAGCGTCTCGCGGTCCGCGGCGGCCCCGGCCCCCAGCGGCGCGGCCCGGCCGGCCACCTCGCGCAGCACCGCTTCGGTCGCGCCGTGCCCCGCCAGCACCGCGGCGACGGGGTGGTCGGCCGCGGCGAGGGCGAGCAGCAGATGCTCGCTGCCCGTACGCGGATGGCCGAGCTCCCGCGCCATGGCGAGGGCGCGATGCATCGTCCGACCCAGCTCGAGGTGATCGCCGCGAAACATCAGTCCCCCTCGATGCGACGGTACTTGCGGTGCACGGTCTGCTTGGTCACGCCGAGCCGCGACGCGATCTCGTGCCAGGACCGCCCGGCCCTTCGCGCCGCCGCGACGTGCTCGGCCTCGAGCTGCTCCAGCAACCGGCGAAGCCGGGCCACCGCCTCCAGGGCGACGTCCGGGTCACCGCCGCGCACAACGCGCTCAAGGTCGCCTGCCGCTGACATACCGTCAGCATATGCTGACGACGAACCCTACGGCTAGTGCCCTCGCCGCACCGGCGATGGGGGGTTGCCGAGAATTCAGTGATGCCCGTAGATTGTCGAATCGTGATCGGGCTGCACGGGTCGACACCTGTCACTCGAACACACGGGGGTTCCACCGGCGCTGCGCATTGGCACGCGCGTCCGCCGGCCAAGTCTGATCACGTACACGGGGAGACCAACCATGGTGAATGCCTGGTCGCCACAGGCTTGCCCACCTAGCCCGAACACGGGCCTGGGTGGCAGCCGTTCGACCCTCCGTCGGCCCGACTCGCCGCGCCCAGCCCGCCGCCGGCCAGCACCGCGGCCCGGCCGGGCATGAACACCATGACGTCTCCGGTGGACGCGCTCCAGCCCAGCCCCGAGGCCTCACGCTCGCGCAGAACATCGCCGTGACCGGCCGGGTCGGCGACCCGGACCGCCCACCGACCGACCTCACCCACCAGGGCAAGCCCGTCCCGCCAGAGGGCTGCGCCGGCGAGCGTCCCACCAGTCCAGGCCGGACCGCATGAAGGTCAACCCCAGCGGCATCCGGTACGGCGTCGCGGTCACCGACGAGAACGCGCTCGACAGCAGCGGCACATGACCGCGGTCGCCGCAGCCGCCGCGCAGGTGCCGGCGGCGGGCTGACGGATTCCGCAGGAATGGGTTCACGGCAATTGCCGGTTCGGTAGGCAGACATCGAAGTCTACCGTTCTGTTATTCCATCGTGGATAGAACGTCATGTCCTTGCTGTCCACCGTTGTCAACAGGTAGCACTCCGCGCTGACCTGATCCACCCGGTCGCCGACCAGTTCCAGCAGGGTTTCGACTGACGCAAACGCCAGCCCGCGATGGCTTTGTCGTGGAATCGGTTCCCGCTGCCCTGAATACCCCTGCCCGCCTATTTCCGCATTCCCGCGGAAAGAGGCTCCGTACCCCTCACGGAAGGTGGACCATGCCCGGTTCCAGCCAGTTCCATCGACGACGACGGCGCCGGCTCCTGCCGCCATTGCTCACCGCGGTCGTCACCCTGATGTCGGTCGGCCTGCAGGGCGCCGCGGCCCTCGCCGCGCCGCCGTCCGATCCGCCGGCCACGACGAGCGCGGCGCCGCCGTCCGATCCGGGACCGGCCGCCGACCCGGACCACGTCACCGATCCCGACAATGCGCTCGGTCGTAACTGGCGTAGCGAGGCGGACCGCATCGTCACCACCGCCACCGACGAGACCGGCCTGCACCTGCTGGTCGCCGATCGCCAGGACGCGTACCACTGGCGGACAGCCGCCACGCTGGTCGAGCCGGGCATCGACACCGACCAGTGGATCGGTCAGTACTGCGTGACCGGATCGCAGCGCCGGGCCGTGGTCGTCTACGCACCGCGCCAGTTCGCCAACCACGGCGAGCTGATGAGCCGCGGCGCCTTCGCCGCCGTCGTGGACCTCGGCAGCGGCGCGGTGACCAAGCTGCCCGAGCTCGTGACGCTCGCCTACTACAACCCGGCCTGCGGCGCCGGCGAGACGGCGGTGCTGTCACGCCTCGAAGGCACCGAAGCGCAGCCCCAGACGTGGCTCACGGTCGTGGACACGACGACCGGCAAGCTGTCGCACACCACACGGGCCAAGGGAGAGCTCACCTCCGCGCTGCCCGTCGGCGACCGGATCGTGGCCGCCTCCGGCCGCGGCCTGATCGAGGTGCAGGGCGACGGCCGCACCAAGCTGCTCGCCGCGACCGACAGCACGCCGTACCGGTTGGTGCCGGACGGTCGTGACGGGCTGGCCTTCCAGGTCTCCGACGCCAGCCGGACCAGCTTCCAGCGGTACGCCACCGGAAAGCTCCAGAAGGTCGGCAGTGCCCCGACCGGGAAGGTGCGGCTGCGCTCCGGCGCGGGCGGCCGGGTCATGACGCTCGGCGCCGCGGGGTCCGCGCAGTGGGAGAAGAACCGGCCGGGCGGGTGGCTCGCGGTCGACGGCAGCCCCGACGCCGAGGTGTCGGGCACCGGGCGGCTCGTGGTGAACTCCGCGACGTCCCACACCGAGGCGGCCGGCTCGGCGGCCGGGACGGCCGTCGACGGTCGGCCCGACCGTGTCCACATCGAGGCGAAGGTGGTCGGCGGCAAGGATCTGACCTTCGCGCTCGACCCGTCGGCGAGCTCCGCCGGCGCCGTGCCGTCGCCCGTGCACGTCGCCCAGGGAGGCGCCGCCGCACCCCGGTCACTTGCGGTCATCGATTCGTCGACGGTGACGTACGACCCCGAACGGACGTGCGCGATCCCGCGCAACGATCCGGCCATCCAGGTGTACCAGCCGACGGCGAAGCAGGTCGAGTGGGCTGCCGACCTCGCCGTTCGCGGGCAGCTGACCTTCAGCCGGCCGGCCGACTGGCTGCACTCCGGGCTGCCCGCGTGGTCGCCGCAGGGCAACATGTTCCAGTCAGTCACGCTCAAGACGCCGGGCGGGACCGGGGGCTACGTGCCGGCGCAGGTGCTCCTGGGCATCCTCGCGCAGGAGTCGAACCTGCGCAACGCGAGCTGGCACGTGGTCGACGGGTCCTCCGGCAACCCGCTGACCTCCTCCGGCTTCTACGGCCTCAACTCGGCGCAGGACCCGAACTCGATCAACTTCGGCGACACCGACTGCGGCTACGGGGTCGGTCAGGTCACGACCGGCATGCGAACGGTCGACACCGGCGCGGCCGACGGCCTGTCGGCCGACGCGCAGAAGGCCGTCGCGATCGACTACGCGACCAATATCGCCGCCTCGGTGCGCCTGCTGCAGCAGAAGTGGAACCAGCTGTTCGACTACGGCATCACCGTCAACGACGGCAACCCGACGTACATCGAGAACTGGTTCTTCGCGGTGTGGGCCTACAACACCGGGCTGCACGACCCGCAGCCGCACAACCCGACCGGGCAGTGGGGGCTGGGCTGGCTCAACAACCCGGCGAACCCGATCTATCCGAAGGACCGCCAGCCGTACCTCACCCAGGCGATCGTGACGCCCAAGAACCACGACAACATCCCCTACGACAACGCGAAGCACCCGAGCGACTGGTCGTACCCCGAGCGGATCATGGGTTGGGCCCACACCTCGGTGATCCTGCCGGACTACGCGGACGGCGGTAAGTGGAAGTCGACCTACACCACGGCCGTGTGGCAGGGCTCCACGCAGCCGGGTCCGTTCGTGGAGGCGCAACCGCCACAAACCATCGCCTGCGTGGCGACCGTGAACCGGTGCGACCCGGCGGCGCCGCCGCACAAGTCGACCGACCCCGACTACGCGAACGAGCCGGCCGGACCTTGCCAGGAGAACGACCTCACGGTGTGCTGGTGGCACCAGTCGGTGAGCTGGCTTCCGGACTGCGCGGTGAAGTGCGGCCAGGAGCGTCGCACATACACAACGGTCGAACCCCGCCCGCTCGCCAGCAACATCTATCCCGAGCAGTGCAACGTGGTCGGCCTGCCGGGCACGGCCATCATCATCGACGACATCGACACGAGCAAGCCGCTGGGACCGGACGGCTGTACCCCGGTGGCGAAGGGCGGCAAACTCACGTGGAAGTTCGGCTCCGCCAGCAGCGCGGCCGGCACCATCTATCCGTCCAAAGTGGACTTCCACCAGATCGGCGGCGGCTTCGGCGGGCACTTCTGGTTCGCCCACACGCAGCAGTCCTTCAAGACGAACCTGCTCGTGACCGGAACCTGGACGCCGACCAACCGGCTCAACGGGTGGTACCAGGTCATGGTGCACCTGCCGGACAACGGGGCGTGGACGCAGCAGGCGCACTACGTCATCCACACCGGCGGCGGTCAGGCGACTGACCGGGAGCGGTTCCTACCCACCAACCGGGCCGCGAACACCTGGGTACAGCTGGGCACCTACAGCTTCGGCGGCTCGGACGTGCAGAACCTGGAACTGAGCAACGCCACGCTGGACGGGCAGGGGAACCAGGACATCGCCTGGGACGCGGCGGCGTTCGTGCCGCTGCCGCAGAAACCGGCGCACTTCGTCGTGGCGATCGGCGACTCGTACGAGTCCGGCGAGGGCGCCGGCAGTTACTACAACGAGACGGACAAGGACTACACCGGGACCTACTGGGACGCCTGCCGGCGCAGTAAGAAATCGTGGCCGCGGTTGACCAAGCTGCCGGGTATGACGCTGAACATCGGCGCCATGACCGACACGTTCGACTCCCGGATCGACTTCCAGAACGTGTCGTGCTCGGGAGCGAAGGCGAACAAGATGTCGGGCAACGTCCCCACATACTGGGCGCAGCCCGCACCGAGCGTCGGCGACCTGCACGAGGTCGCTGAGGGACAGTTCTTCGAACGGGACCAGGCGAACTCCGGTGTGCTGAGCGACGACACGACGCTGGTCCTGCTGTCGGCCGGCGGCAACGACGCCAAATTCCCGAACGTGATAGGCGCCTGCGCCCAGGCCCAGATCTGCACCAGCCAGCGGGCGCAGTACGAGCAGTACATCCGGGATGCGAAGGCGAGGGTCAGAACCCTGGTCGACGTGATTCACGTCAAGGCGAAGAACGCGAGGATCGTCATCGTCGGTTACCCGCAGATCATCGCGCAACAGCACGACACGGGCTGCGGCCTCGCGCTCTTGAACACGGACGAGCAGGACATGATCAACCAGCTCGCCATCACGATGCGCACCATGCAACAGGAGGTCGCCGGCGAGGCGAACGCCTACTACACCGGGGCAGGGTCGTCGACGAGCGGTCCCGGTAGGGTGTCGTACATCGACATGGTGACCGGGTTTGGCGACTTCGGCGCCTGCCGGATGCCGCCCGGGCCGGGCGTTCCGGACATTCCGGAGTACATCAACGAGGCCATCGTCGGGCCGACCGGACCGGGCGACTTCCAGCCGTCCGCCGGGGACCCCAGTAGCGACCAATGCCTCGGCTGGTACACGCTGCGCCTCAGTGTCTGCATCAGCCGGTCGAGCTTCCACCCGAAGGACACCGGCCATGTGCAGTACGCCAACGCCGTGACCAGCGGGCTTGTGGCCATCGGTTACCACTGATCGACAGGGAGGGCGCCGTGCGAAAGGCATTCGTCGTCGTGGCACTGGCGGCGGTGGTGTGCGTCGCCGGCGCCCTCTGTCTGCTGGGTCTGCAGTTGCGGGACAGGAACGAGCGAATGGACCGCAACCATCAGCGGGCCGAGGCCGAGCTGCCGATCATCGCCCGCGGCTATGCGGACGACGTCGTCGGGGCGGCCCACGACCGATCCGGCCCGGACGATGACTCGCTCAGGGAACTCGCCGCACGCCCGCGTGCGGCCGGGACCTGGGTCTGGGTCATCACTCGCACGCCGGACCTCACGCTGGTGGTGGAGACCAATTCCACCTCCTACACGCTGCTCGAAGGTCAGAGCAGCGCATGCTTCCGGCTGGCGTTCCACGACCTGGGCGGCGCCGCGGCCGGTTACGACCTCGAGAAGCTGGAGGAATGCCCGCCCGGACTGCCGCTGCAGTTCACCAGCGCATCACCTTCGGCCACCTGACATACATCAGAACTCGCAATTCAACCCGGTCACGAAAGTGGCCGGGTCAGCACCACTTGACCATTTTCGGCATGACAGCGAAACGCCCTGAACAGGGGAAATACCCTTCCCTGTGACGCTGTTCACATTGATATCCGGGGCCATTGTGTCGATCGATCGATGGCCGCAGGATGCATTGCATCGCCCCTCCGGCTCAGCCGCCTGAGTGGCGTAAACGGGGACCGGCCGCGCATTTCTCGAGCTATTAGCCCGATATTCGTGCGGCCGATGTTCCCTCACCCTTTCGCGGCGCAGAACCGCGCGGAATCCGGTGGGGGAGCATCTATCTGCAGTGGATGCCCTCGCGCGATTTCCGTGCCGGCGGACCACCCCTTGACCGATCCGGTGAGACGTCACGCGGAACGGCTAGGCCGTGCCGGCGCCCAGGACCGAGAAGAGTGAGGACTATCCATGAAACGAAACGTGTTGCGGCTCGCCGTGGTAGCCGCGCTGGGGGCCGGCGCGCTGCTGCCGGGCCTGCCGGCCCAGGCGGCGGACCACGGTGACGGCAAGGCCGCCTGCAACACCGGGGAGATCTGCTTCCAGGAGTTCTGGGACGGCTTCGTCACCAGCCAGTACCAGCGGCACTTCTGGTACAGCGACCCGAACCACTACGACGACGTGTTCATCAACACCGTGAACAACCCCGAGTTCACGCTCGCCTACGCGATCGAAGGCATCTGGAACCGGGACACCCAGTGCTCCGTGCGGATGATCACGGTCAACGAGGTGACGTACGCCCAGTACACGTACAAGACCGTGGCCCGCAACGACAAGGGGAACTACGGCGCCCACGCCAATCAGGCGCACGCCCGCTGCTAGTCAGGGCAACTGTCGTGCCGGCGGCGGGCGCTCGTACGCGCCGCCGGCACGACAGGCCGTGTTCGAAGCTTGTTCGAAGGAGCCGAATCGTGAAACAGCTCAAGGGCTCGGCGCGGGCCCTCTGCACGATGGTGGGCCTCGCGCTCACGGGATGGGCACTCGTCGCGTGCACCGGCGACGCGGGCGGCGGCAAGACCGCCGACACGATCAAGGTCGACGCGGAGCACCCGTTCTCGATCTTCCTGGGCGAGGACATCAGCCTGGTCGACTACGCCCAGCAGAAGATCAGGAACCAGTGCCTCAAGCAGGCGGGGTACCCGCAGGACCTCCAGGCCATGCTGCCCAAGCCGCCCAACGAGTTTGCCCACCTGGTCATCACGCCGGCCACGTTCGGGCCGACCACGGACGAGGAGGCCCGCCGGATCGGGTTCGGCACCGACCAGCCGCCCCAGCCGCCGGCCGTCGTGAGCAACGACCCGAACTACGACAAGGCGATGGACACCTGCTCCAAGGAGGCGTGGGACAAGCTGGGCAAGGCGTCGGAGAAGCTGTACTTCGCCTACTTCGACCTCGGCAACAAGCTCAGCGAGCCGCTGATGACCACGATCCAGGCCCGCAGCGACCCGCAGACGGGCTCGAAGCTGCTCGGCTGCCTCGAGCCGAAGGGCTACCACCCCGCGGACGAACAGGCGTTCCGCAAGCACCCGGACCCCCGGACGTTCGGCATCAAGTTCGGGGCCGTGGTCCAGGGCAGCGAGCAGCAGTGGCAGCCCCAGAACCGGCCCGGCACGGTCGAGGTCGGGCCCCCGGTGCCCGAGCGCCGATACCAGGCCAGCGCCGAGGAGGGTGCGCTCGCGGTGGCGTGGCGGCATTGCCGGCAGGACACCGGCCTCGCCGCCGAGACGCTCCGCGTGGCGCGCGACGTGCAGGCCGACCTGGTGCAGCGCAACGAGGACGCGTTCATCGAGCTCAACCCGCAGGTCGAGGCGATGGCGAAGCGGTCCGCGGAGCTGGTGGGCCGATGAGCGAGAGCGCCGACAACGCGGTCCGGGCGGCGCGCCGGCGCTCCCTGGTGCTGGCCGGCGTGTTCGTGACGGTGGTCGCCCTGGTCGCCGGGGTGGCCGTGGTGCTGGGCCCGCGCCTGCGCTCGCCGCAGCAGGCCGCGGCCGACGCCGCTCCGCCGGAGCCTTCGCTGCTCACGGCGCGGGCCGAGCGCCGCGCGCTGACCGAGCCGGTGGTGATCCGCGGGGTGATCCAGCCCGGTGCGAGCGTCAAGCTCGTCGCCCCGCACACGGCGGTCGGGTCCGGCAGCGTCGTCACGAAGGTGTTCGCCAAGGCGGGCTCCCGGGCCAGTGAAGGCACGGTGCTGTTCGAGCGGTCGGGCGAGCCCATGTTCGCCCTCGTGCTGCCCTTTCCGCTGTACCGCGACCTCGCCCCCGGCCTGCAGGGCACCGATGTGGTGCAGGTGCAGCTCGCCCTGCGCCGCATCGGCCTGGACGCCTCCAAGTCCGGCACGTTCGACGAGGCGACCGCCGCCGCGGTGGTCAAGCTCTACCAGAACCACGGCTACCCGCCGCCGGCCGGCCGCGGGCTGAGCCAGGCGTCCGTGCTGGTCCTCGACCGGGCGGACCGGCGGGTCAGCCGCGTCGGCGTGCACGTCGGCGATGTGCTCGAGGACCCGAAGACGGTGCTGTTCGAGCTGGACGGCAAGGCGGCCACCGTCGAGGCCCTGGCCGCCCGGGACCAGCAGCCGCTGCTGCACGCGGGCCAGTCCGCGACCGTCGCCGACGACCTCGCCGGTACGACCGCGAAGGCGACAGTGAGCGAGGTCGGCGCGCAACCGGCGACCGCGGACGGCGCGCAGGGCGGGTTCCCGGTACGGCTGGAGTTCGCCGGCACCCCGCTGGACGCGTCCGCCGGGCGCAGCGTCCGCGTCACCGTGCAGGTGACCGGCGAGGACGTGGAGGTTCTGGCCGTTCCGGTGACCGCGGTGTCCTCGCGGGCCGACGGGACGACCTTCGTGACGGTCGTCCGGGACGGCCGGTCCACCGACGTGACGGTCGTCGTGGGCAAGATCGCCGGCGGCTGGGTCGAGGTGCAGGACGGCGGCACCGGGCTCGCGGCCGGCGACGAGGTCGTCGTGGGCGAGCGGGGCGGTGCCGGATGAGCGCGGTACTGGCCCTGGCCGGCGTGGCGCGGACCTACCCCGACGTGCCGCCGGTGAAAGCGCTGCACCCGACGTCGCTGGTGATCTCCGAGGGCGAGTACGTCTCCGTCACCGGGCCGTCGGGGTCGGGCAAGTCGACGCTGCTGAACCTCCTCGGTCTTCTCGACCTGCCGACGTCGGGCTCGTACCGCGTCGGTGGCGTCGAGACGGTCGGCGGCAGCCAGGCCCTGCGCAACGCCATCCGCGGGCAGCTGTTCGGCTTCGTGTTCCAGGCGTTCCACCTGCTGCCCGGGCGTACCGCGGTGGAGAACGTCGAGCTGGGCATGGCGTACGGGCCGCACCGGCGCAAGGCTCGGCGACGGCTGGCCGTCGACGCGCTGGAGCGCATGGGGCTGGCCCACCGCATGCACGCGGACCCGAGCCGGATGAGCGGTGGCGAGCGGCAGCGGGTCGCGATTGCGCGGGCGGTGGCCGGGCACCCGCGAGTGCTGTTCTGCGACGAGCCCACCGGCAACCTCGACAGCGGCAACACCAGCAACGTGCTCGCCCTGCTGCGCGAGCTCAACGCGGACGGCCTGACCCTCGTCGTGGTGACCCACGACGCCGACGTGGCCGCCGAGGCGGATCGGTGCCTGCGCGTCGTCGACGGGTCGGTGTCGGCATGAGACCGGCGCGCCGGCGCGAGGCGTTCGCCGCGCTCGGGATCGCGGTACCACGGCTGCGCCTCGGCGACATCGTGCGCGATGCGGCGCTGTCGATCCTGCGGCACCCGGGCCGGTCGCTGCTGACCGTACTCGGCACAATCCTGGGTGCCGCCGCGTTCGTGGCCAGCCTCGGCCTCGGCGCGACGCTCAGTCACCAGGTGTCGTCGTCGTTCGACCTGCGACGGGCGACCGAGGTCGTCGTCCAGCCCGAGGACGACCACCTGGATCCGGCCTGGGCCGGCCCGGCCGCACTGGACCGCCTGCGCCGCCTGCACGGCGTCGTCGGCGCCGGCCGGCGGGTCACGCTCGGCGAACAACCTATGCGGGCGACCCTCGACCCGCACGCCCCCGACGCCGGCATCACCGTGATCGGCGCCGACGCGGCGGCGTTGCGCGTGATGAGCCCGACGCTGACGCTCGGCCGGCTGTACGACGACTTCCACGACCGCGCCCGGGCGCCCGTCGTGCTGCTGTCCGACACCGCCGCACGAACCCTCGGCGTCACGCGCACCGGCGTCGCGGTCTTCATCTCTGGGCGCTCCTACGTCGTGATGGGCATTTACCGCGACGTGGCGCGCCGTCCGGAGGCGCTGTCGGCCGCCATCATGCCGTTCCTGGACGCGGAGGGGCTGTTGTCGCTCGCGCCGCCGCAGGAGCCGCCGAAACGGGACATCCTCATCGAGACCGCGGCCGGGGCGGCGCAGGTCATCGGCCGGCAGGCGCCCGTAGCCATCCGCCCGGAGGCGCCGGACGACCTGCGCGCCCTTGCGGCGCCGGACCCGCGGACCCTGCGGCGCGAGGTCGAGCACAGCGTCACCAGCTTCACGCTCTGGCTCAGCGCCGTGGCCCTGGTCATCGGGACGATCTCGATCGGCAACGCCGCGACCGCGAGCATGGCTTCGCGCACGGCGGAGATCGGCCTGCGCCGCGCCGTCGGCGCCCGTCGGCGGTACATCTTCTGCCAGCTGGTCACCGAGACCGCGGCGCAGGGCACGCTCGGCGGCGCGGTCGGCGCGGTGCTGGGAATTCTGGGCGTCGCCGTCGTGGCGATGTACAACGGGTGGATCCCGGTCATCGAGCTTTCCACCGCGTGGACGGCCTGCGCGGTGAGCGCCGGCGCCGGCATGCTCGCCGGCCTCGCCCCGGCCGTCCGAGCCGTCCGCATCCAACCGGCGCAGGCGTTGCAGCGCTAGCCAACAAGCAGTCCAGCGCTGTCCAAGGGCAGCGCGGCCGGTGGCCGACGGAGGTGGCCTGGGCCACCGGCTCCAGGCTAGGTGCGAGGCGCGTACATGATGACGGCGACGCCGGCAAGGCAGATCAGGGCGCCGATGATGTCGTAGCGGTCGGGCCGGAACTTGTCGACGACCATGGCCCAGCCCAACGAACCGGCGACGAAGATGCCGCCGTACGCGGCGAGGATGCGGCCGAAGTTGGCGTCCGGCTGGAGCGTGGCGACGAAGCCGTAGGCGCCGAGCGCGGCGATGCCTGCGCCGATCCACAGCAGCCCTTTGTGTTCGCGCACGCCCTGCCAGATGAGCCAGGCACCGCCGATCTCGGCGAGGGCAGCCAGCACGAACAGGGCGATGGACCGGACGATCGTCATGATCGTATGCCAGCACACCGGGGCGGCGCGCCCGCGACGAGGGCCGCGCCGCCTCGGGCGTTCAGCAGCCGCAGCCCGCGCCGCCGCAGCCGCAACTCGAGCCCGCCGCGGCGGCACGCTGAGCGCTGCGGCGGCGGTGCAGCCACCACATGCCGAGCGCGGCCACGGCGAGCCCGGCCGCGACGGCCCACAGCGTCTTCTCCAGGACGGCGGCGCCCGCGGCGGTCAGGACCCCGGCGGCGATGAGCAGGGGCAGGCCGCAACACGCGGCGCAGGCCAGCGCGGCGAGCCCACCACTGATCTTGGAGAGCAGCGGCGGGCTGTCGTCCACCGGCGGCGCCGGCTTGTGGTGGTGGGTGGGCGTCGGCTGCAGGGGCAGGCTCATGCGCGGTCTCCGTCGGGTTCGTCGGCGGTGCCGAAGGCCATCACAGGCTCCCGGAACTGGCACAACAGCACCGGTCCGGTGCCGCCCTACGACGGTAAGCCTGTACCTGGGTACCGGATGCAACCGTCCCGAACCACCCGGTGCCGACCAGAGCAGGGCACGCCGGCTGTAGCGAACCCTGCCCCGTTCGCGAACTAGTTGCCGGCGATGGACAGGCCGGCGTCGCCGCCGCCGACGCTGTACTGGGTACCTTCGGCGAAGTTGTTCTCGAACTGCGCCCGCAGCGCGTCGATCTGGGAGAAATCCGCCGTGTGGGCCGACTCGCTGCCCTGCGCGGCGAACACCGAGTCCGACGACTGCGAGTCGTTGGAGTAGTTCGTGTAGTCCGTGGACTCGAAGTGGCTGCCGTCCGCGCCGTCGAACTCGACGTGCTTGCCGGTCTGGAAGTCGGTGGACTCCGACGCGCTGTGGTCCTCGCCGTACACGCCGAACTGCGAGTCGTAGTCCGACTCACTCCCGCTGGCCTGGTGCAACTGGTCCAGCGAACCAGCGTCGTGACCCATCTGGAAGTTGCCGTACTCCAGGTCGCCGCCCGGCTCGTGGCCGCCGTCGAAGTCGCCGTACTCGCTCATGAGGGTGGTCCTTTCAAGATGCAGGGAATCGGTGCCGCTGACATCTAAGAAACTACTATTTTGCTTAGTACATCAACTCCCCGAATCGTGCCAATGGCGCAGCGCGCGTCCGGCCCAGCACGTCCGGCAGCACTCCCTTGCTACGCGGGATTTTTGGCAACTATGCCGGTCCGTTGATCGGAGGGCGCCGTGCGTGGCGTGCGGGTTACGATGGCGCCGAGTTGGCTGGAGGGCACAAGGTGCAGGGGTTCGAGAACCGGAAGCGCCGATATTGCGGGCCCCGCGGTCGCTCACGGGGCCCGCACCCCTCCCCGCCGGCAACCGGTGCTGCGGCGGTCGCAAGGCGGTCACGGACCTACAAGGGCCCGGGCCGGTAGGAGGCGCCGTGCGAGTCGGCGCAGTGCAGGTCCGGGGCGTCGAGGCCGACCTCGTCCCCGGTGGACACCGCCGGGTCGGTGTCGGCGTGGTCGACCTGCAGTGTGCTGTGCGCGATGCGGTACTCCCGCCGCAGCAGGCCCTCGATCGCCGCCCGCACGGCATGACAGTCCCGGCCCTCGGCGACAAGGACGTGCGCGGACAGCGCCGGCTCGCCGGAGGTGATCTCCCACACGTGCAGGTCGTGGACCTCGACCACGTCGCGCACGCCGGCCAGGCGGGCGCCCAGGGCGGGCGGGTCGATCCCGGTCGGCGCCGCCTCCAGGAAGATCCGGCCGGACGCGCGAATCAGCTCGATGCCGGCCTTCACCATGAGCATCACCACGATCAGCGTGGCGATCGGGTCGGCGCGGGTGAAGCCGGTGAAGACCATGACGACGCCGGCAACGGCGGTGGCGATGAAGGCGAAGAGGTCGTTGAGGATGTGCTGGAAGGCACCCTCGACGTTGAGGCTGGACCGGTTCGCCTTGGACATCGCCCAGGCGGCGGCGAGGTTGACCACGATGCCGGCCAGAGCGGTGCCCAGCACCAGGCCGCCGGCCACCTCCGGCGGGTGGATCAGCCGCCGGACCGCCTCGATGCCCAGCCACAGCCCGAGGATGAGCATGGTCAGGCCGTTCGCCTGGGCGGAGAGGATCTCGGCACGCTTCAAGCCGAACGTGTAACCGCCCTTCGGGGGCCTTGCGGCCAGGCGCATCGCCACCAGCGCCAGGACGATCGCCCCGGCGTCGGTGAGCATGTGCGCGGCGTCCGAGAGCAGCGCGAGGGACCGGGCAATGACGCCGGCGACCACCTCGCCGGCCATGAAGACGCCGATGAGGCTCAGCGCAATGGTCAGCCAGCGCCGGTCGGCGTCGGCCGACACCCCGTGGCCGTGCCCGGCGTGCCCGTGGCCGCCGTGATCGTGCCCGCCGCCGTGGTCGTCGTCCTCGGGACCGCGAGCTTCATCGTGATCGTGCCCCTCGTGACGGTCGGTGCCACTCGCGGTCATGGCGGCGGCCTTCCTGCTGACGAGTCCGGGTGACGATGCGACCGAACCCTTGACCTATGCGCAACCACGCATGAGTCGGAGCGTACTCCACAGCAGCAACGAAGGTTCTTAGTAGGAAGGGCGAGCGGCGCTGCCCCTAGCCCCGGGGCACAACCATCAGCCGGGACGGCGGTAGCCGGCGATGGGCCGGCCGTCGAGCTTCGCCATGCGCACGTAGTCGCCGCTGGTCGGGGCGTGCACCATCCAGCCGCCGCCGACGTAGAGGCCCACGTGGTGCAGATCGCTGTAGAAGAACACGAGGTCGCCGGGGCGCAGGTCGGCGCGGGAGACGGCCTTGGCGTCCTCCCACTGCCACTTGGTGTAGTGGCGCAGCGTGACCCCGGCGGCGGCCCAGGCCGCGAGCGTCAGGCCGGAGCAGTCGTAGCTCTTCGGACCGGTCGCGCCCCAGACGTAGGGCTTGCCGATGAGCTCGCACGCCTTCTTCGCCGCCGTGCCGCCGGGGCCTCCGAGGTAGTCGACCGGGCACGCGACCGGCTTGAGCTCACCGGTGGCGCCGCTGCTGCCGTACGCCTGCTGGCGCAGCTTCTGCAGCTCGGCGACCTTGCCCTCGATCTGGGCCTTCTTCGCCGCGAGGTCGGCGTCCTGCGCGGACTGCTGGTTGATGAGCACGTCCAGGGCCTGCTTGTCAGTGGCCAGCTTGTCCCGGGCCGCGGCGACGCCCGCGATCTGCGCTCGTTCGCTGCGGGCGATGGCGTTGACCATCGCGAGCTGGTCGATCATGTCGGTCGGGGTGGCCCCGGACAGCAGGACCTGCATCGTGGTGACCCGGCCCAGCTTGTACTGCCGGACCGCGATGTCGCCGATCTTCCCCATCGCCGCGTCGACCTGTGCCTCCAGGGGCTGCAGCTGCTTCTGCAGCCCCGCCGCCTTGGCCTGGTTCTCCTTGAGCTGGCCGTGAACCTGGTTGTACTGCTCGATGATCGGCTCGAGCTGGTTCCACATGTCGTCGATCTGCTTTTCCAGCTCGGCCGGCGACGGTTCGGCCCGCGCCACCCCGGCGCCGGTCAGCAGTACCGCGGCCGCGGCGAAAACGGTCACGACAGAGCGCAACAGCACCTGCAGGTGGCCCCTTCTGGGATCGCCGCGCCGAACGCGTACGCCGATCGAGGGGGGTGATCGGCGCCGGGGCGCGGCCGTAGCCGACCCTACGCATCGCCCCGCCCCCGGCACAAGACCAACTCCTACAAGACCTAGGAGCGCGGGGGCACCGCTACGGATCGATACGGTCCATCAGGCCGGCGCGCTCACCCGGCCGGTGCGTGCCGGTGGGACAGCGAGTCATCGCCGGGGTGGTCCGGCAGTCCCCGGTCGGCGTGGTCGGCATGGAACAGCGCCTCCGCAAGGAGGGCGCGCACGTGGGTGTCGGCGGCGGAGTAGTGCACGAAGGTGCCCTCGCGGCGGCCGCGGACCAGACCGGCGAGGCGGAGCTTGGCCAGGTGCTGGCTCACCGCGGTGGGGGCGGCGCCGACGAGCTCGGCCAGGCACGCCACCGACGACTCACCCTGCAGCAGGGCCCAGAGGATCTTGATCCGGGTCGGATCGGCAAGCAGCCGGAACCCCTCCGCAGCAAGGTGCACCTGCTCGTCGTTCGGCATCTGAAAGTCCGGCAGCTCGGTGTGCACACGACCAGAGTAACCGCATCCTCCGAATCTGTCTGCTCATCTGCCTAGCTATCTGCATGTCTACGCAGATATGGTTGTTTGCCGTGACCCTGACCACGACACAAACGCCTGCTCGACCGGTCGCCGGCGCGGCGCCGCCGGCGACGCGCCGCCTGGCGGGTCACCTGTGGGCGCTGGCCGAGATCCGCTGGGCGACCGTCGCCACCGCCCTGTTCGCGGCCGGCGGCGTCGCGCAACTGGCCGGCGCACCCGCGCCGGTCTGGTGGGCGCTGTATCTGGCCTGCTACGTCACCGGCGGCTGGGAGCCCGCCCGGGCCGGGCTGCATGCGCTGCGCGAACGCACCCTTGACGTGGATCTGCTGATGATCGTGGCCGCGATCGGCGCCGCCGCGATCGGGCAGGTCTTCGACGGGGCGCTGCTCATCGTCATCTTCGCCACCTCCGGCGCCCTCGAGGCGTTCGCCACCGCCCGGACCGCCGATTCGGTACGCGCACTGCTCGGCCTGGCGCCGGAGCGTGCGGCGCGGCTCGACGCCGACGGGGCCGAGACCACGGTCGACGTGGCCGAGCTCCACGTCGGCGACCTGATCCGAATCCGGCCCGGGGAACGCATCGGCGCCGACGCCGTCGTCGTCGACGGGGCCAGCGACGTCGACCAGGCCGGCATCACCGGCGAGGCACTCCCGGCCGCGAAAGCCGCCGGCGACGAGGTCTACGCCGGCACCCTCAACGGCACCGGCGCGCTGACCGCCCGGGTGCACCGCGAGGCGGGCGAGTCGGTCATCGCCCGGATCGTGTCCATGGTCGAGCAGGCGTCGGCCACCAAGGCCCGAACCCAGCTGTTCATCGAGAAGGTCGAACAGCGGTACTCCGTCGGCGTCGTCGCGGCCACGGTACTGCTGTTCGCCGTCCCGCTACTGTTCGGCGCCGACCTGCAGAGCACGCTCCTGCGCGCCATGACCTTCATGATCGTCGCGTCGCCCTGCGCCGTCGTCCTGGCCACCATGCCGCCGCTGTTGTCCGCGATCGCCCTTTCCGGCCGGCACGGCGTACTGGTCAAGTCCGCCGTCGTGATGGAGCGGCTCGCCGACACGACCCGGGTCGCCTTCGACAAGACCGGTACCCTCACCACCGGCGCCCTCCAGGTCGTCGGCGTCCATCCCGCTCCCGGCGGTGGCCTCGACGAGGACGGCCTGCTGCGCCTGGCCGCCGCCGTCGAGAGCCGCAGCGAACACCCGGTCGCCGCCGCCATCGTGGCCGCCGCCCGGGACCGCGGCATCCCGATCCCCGGCGTCCAGGACTTCCGATCGCTGCCCGGCCGCGGCGTCACGGCCACGGTCGCCGGCCGGCGGATCGAGGTCGGCCGGCCCGACGGAACGCGCCTCCCGCCGGCCGCCCACACGGCCCAGGCCGTCGACGCGGCCCAGGTCGTCGACGCGGCCCAGGTCGTCGACGCGGCCCAGGTCGCCGGTCATACCGCCGTTGTGGTCCTGAACGACGGCGTCCCGATCGGCGTCGTGGTGCTCGCCGACCAGATCCGCCCGGCCGCCGCCGAGACCGTATCCGCGCTCGCCACGTTGACCGGCGCGTCGCCGGTGCTCCTCACCGGCGACAACGCGGGCGCCGCGGGCCGGCTCGCCGCCGAGGCCGGGATCCGCGAGGTCCACGCCGGGCTCCTGCCGCAGGAGAAGGTCGACCGGGTCCGCGCCCTGCAGCAGGACGGCCACCGCGTCCTGCTCGTCGGCGACGGGGTGAACGACGCCCCCGCCCTGGCCACTGCCGACCTCGGCATCGCCATGGGCCGCCACGGCTCCGACCTCGCCCTCACCACCGCCGACGCGGTCCTCGTCCGCGACGACCTCACCGCCCTGCCGGTGCTCGTCGCCTTGTCCCGCCGCGCCCGGCGCCTCGTGACCGCCAACCTGGTCGTCGCCGGGACCTTCATCACCACCCTGGTCGCCTGGGACCTGCTCGGCGAGCTGCCGCTCCCGCTCGGCGTCGCCGGCCACGAGGGCTCCACCATCATCGTCGCCCTGAACGGCCTACGCCTTCTCGCCGACTCATCCTGGCGGCGCCGCCCGCTGACAAAGCCGCCGACTGAATCTTTTTCGCCTCGCCGATGCCCCCAGCACGCCCTCCGACGAGTAGCTTCGGCGACTGACCCGACCGCAGCAAAGCGAAAGCCCGCAACCTCCGGGCGAGCCCCAACCACCGACACGGGGGTGCGGGTGGCGAAGCCCCCGCCTGGAGCGAGCGAAGCGAGCGCGAAGCACCCACGAATCGCCAAGGCGAAAAAGGCGCCCCCCGCCTTTGAGCAGGAAACGCCCACCGATGACCCGACCGCACGAAGCGAAAGACGGCAACCTCCGGGCGAGCCCCAACCACCGACACGGGGGTGCGGGTGGCGAAGCCCCCGCCTGGAGCGAGCGAAGCGAGCGCGAAGCACCCACGAATCGCCAAGGCGAAAAAGGCGCCCCCCGCCTTTGAGCAGGAAACGCCCACCGATGACCCGACCGCACGAAGCGAAAGCCCGCAACCTCCGGGCGAGCCCCAACCACCGACACGGGGGTGCGGGTGGCAAAGCCCCCGCCTGGAGCGAGCGAAGCGAGCGCGAAGCACCCACGAATCGCCAAGGCGAAAAAGGCGCCCCCCGCCTTTGAGCAGGAAGCGCCTATCGATGAGTGGAGCCGAGGGGACTCGAACCCCTGACCCCCACACTGCCAGTGTGGTGCGCTACCAGCTGCGCCACGGCCCCATCTCGCGTGCCCCGGTCTTGCGGGCACTCACGGAATAGTACACACACCCGGGGAGGGGCTCACACCGGGTTCCCCCTCTAGTTCTGCGTGGGGTCGGATGGATAGTGGGCAACCGCCGCCATCAGGCCGCCCTGGCGGCGCAGCACCATCTGCCACAGGTCGTCCGGGCGTGGGGCGAACGCGTCGCTCGGCAGGGCGTCGAAGACGAACCACGAACCGCCCTCGATCTCGCGCTCCAACTGGCCCGGGGACCAGCCCGCGTAACCCGCGAAGACGCGGACGCCGACGACGCCGGCGACCAGGAGGTCGGGGTCGCCTGAAAGGTCCACGGTGCCGACGGCGCCGGAGACGCGGTTGAAGCCGGCCAGGTCCTCGACGCCGGGGCGGGTGCGGGCCAGGCAGATCGCCGCCTCCGGCTGGACCGGGCCGCCCTCGAAGACGACCGGCGGCTCGCCGGCCAGGGCGCCCCAGCCACCCAGGACGTCGGCCACCTGGACCTCCGTGGCGCGGTTGAGCACGACGCCGAGCGCGCCGCCCTCTTCGTGCGCAACCACCAGCACGACGGTGCGCTCGAAGTTCGGGTCGCGGAGCGCGGGCGTCGCCACCAGCAAGCGCCCGGTCAACGACTCCATCGCCCTCCCTCGCCGCTTCCTCGACGTGCCTCGGCCGGTGCCGCCCGACGAACCGGGCCGCGGGGATCCGCGGCCCGTCGGCGGCTGGCCGGACGAATGTCCTTCCATCCCACCGAGATCCCCGTGCGTGGACATCAGCCCCACCAGCAAACATCACCGACCGGGCGGCCGATGACCGGGCGCGCCGGGTAGATCTTCGCGAAGCGGGGTGCGAGGGTCATGTCTCGCACCATAGCCTGACCCGCGCGTCCCGGTTAGGGTCTGTTCCGTGACCTCACTCGCGGACGTCGCCGTGATCGGTGGCTCGGGACTTTACGCACTCCTGGACGACGCCGAGGAACACGTGGTCGACACGCCGTATGGCCCACCGTCGGACCCGATCACGGTCGCGACGGTGCACGGGCGGCGGACCGCATTTCTGCCGCGGCACGGGCGGGATCACCGGTTCCCGCCGCACCGGATTCCCTATCGGGCGAACCTGTGGGCGCTCAAGGAGATAGGCGTCGCGCAGGTGCTGGCCCCGTGCGCGGTCGGGGGGCTTCGCCCGGAGCTCGGGCCGGGCACGTTCGTGGTGCCCGACCAGCTCATCGACCGCACGTCGGGGCGGGTGCAGACGTACTACGACGAGGGCGCGGTCCACGTGAACTTCGCCGACCCGTACTGCGCGACCGGGCGCGACGTCGTGAAGAAGGTGGCCGCCGAGCACGGGATCGACGCGGGCGACGGCACGATGGTCGTCGTCGAGGGGCCGCGCTTCTCCACGCGGGCCGAGTCCCGGTGGTACACCTCGATCGGCGGCGCCGTGGTGAACATGACCGGCCACCCGGAGGCCGTGCTGGCCCGCGAGCTGGCGCTCTGCTACACCTCGATCGCGCTGGTCACCGACCTCGACGCGGGGGTGGAGGGCGACCACGGGGTCACCCAGGAGGAGGTCTTCCGGGTCTTCGGGGAGAACACCGACCGGCTGCGGCGGGTCCTCCTCGACGTCATCCCGCGGCTGCCGGAGCGGCCGGATGACCCATGCCGGCACGCACTGGACGGCCTGCGCTAGGCAACCGCACCAGGACGAAGCGACGTCATCCCGCAGCCGCCGGAGCGGCCGGATGACCCGCGCCGGCACGCACTGGACGGCCTGCGCTAGGCAACCGCACCACGAAGCGACGTCATCCCGCGGCCGCCGGAGCGGCCGGACGTCATCCCGCGGCCGCCGGAGCGGCCGGATGACCCATGCCGGCACGCGCTGGACGGTCCGCGCTGGGCAGCCGCACCACGAAGCGGCAGCCGTCGCCCACGTTGTCGACGGCCACCGCGCCCTGGTGGGCCTCGACGAGCCCGCGCACGATGGCGAGGCCCAGTCCCCCGCCCGCTTCCTTCCCGGGTGTACGCGCCGGAGCCCCCCGGAACGCCACGTCGAACACGCGCGGCAGGTCGGCCTCGGGTATGCCCCCGCAGGTGTCGCTCACGGACAGCCAGCCGCCCCCGGCATCCTGGCCGCCGGTCACGGTGACCGTGCCGTCGGGCGGGGTGTAGCGGATGGCGTTGCGGATGAGGTTGTTCACCACCCGGGAGAGCTCCGGCACGGAGCCGCGGACCACCGGCCAGCCCGACGACGGCGAGGCCACGATGTGGATGCCCTCGGCGGCGGCCAGCGGCGTGGCAGACGCGATGGCGTCGGAGACCACGTCGCCGAGCGGCACGTCGGCCAGCGACAGCCGCAGCGCGCCCGCGTTGATCCGGGAGAGCTCGAACAGGTCGTCGACGAGCGCGGCCATGCGGTCGGTCTCGGCGCTGATGCGGCGGTGGTAGTCGGCGACCGTCTCCGGGTCGGACACGACGCCGTCGTCGAGGGCCTCGGCCATGGCCCGCAGCCCGGCCAGCGGCGTGCGCAGGTCGTGCGAGACCCAGGCGACGAGCTCGCGGCGGCGGGCCTCGGCGGCGCGCTCGCGCTCCCGCGCCTCGGCCGCCCACATGCTGGCCCGGGCCAGGCGCCGGCCGGACCAGAGCCCGACGGCCAGCGACACGGTGGCCGCGGTGCCCACGACGATGAGCAGCACGTGCAGGTCGTGGTCGGAGATGAACATGCGCATGGCGGCGCCCACGATGCCGGCGAGGACGCCGAGGACCGTGACGAGCAGGATGACCACGATGTGCGCGGTGACGGAGCGGCCCCGCAGCGCCCGCAGCGCCACCAGGCCCGCGAGGCCCACCGGGAGCGAGCCGCCCAGGGCCAGCAGGAAGGTGTACACCACGTCACGCATATTCGTACCGGTATCCGACGCCCCAGACCGTCAGGATGCGCGTGGGCTCGGCCGGATCGTCCTCGATCTTCTCGCGGAGCCGTCGCATGTGGACGGTGACGGTGGACTGGTCGCCGAACGTCCAGCCCCAGACCTGCTCGAGCAGCTCGGCGCGGCGCAGCACCCGGCCCGGGTTGCGCATCAGGAACACGAGCAGGTCGAACTCGCGCACGGTCAGCGCGAGCTCCTCCCCGCGGCGGGTGACGATGCGCCGCGCGACGTCGACGCGCAGATCGCCGTCGACGAGCTCGCCGGTCTGCGGCGGCGGGGGCGCGGTGCGGCGCAGCACGGACTGGACCCGCAGGGCGAGCTCGCGGGGCGAGAACGGCTTGGTGACGTAGTCGTCGGCGCCCATCTCGAGGCCCAGCACGCGGTCGGACTCCTCGCCGAGCGCGGTGAGCATGATGATCGGCAGCCCGGGGTCCTGGCGGCGCAGGCGCCGGCAGACCTCGAGCCCGTCGATGCCGGGCAGCATGAGGTCGAGCACGACGAGGTCGGGCCGTTCCTGGCGGTAGGCGTCGAGCGCGGCCTGGCCGTCGCCGGCCAGCCGGACGCTGAAGTCCTCGCGCTCCAGATACCGCCGCACGACGTCGCTCACGGTCGGATCGTCGTCCACGACGAGCACGCGCTGCCCCATCGTTCGAGCGTAGAGCGCGCGGTTGCGCACCTGCCCGCGCGGCGCCCGGCCGTAAGCGAACCGTCAGGTCTCGCCGCCGAGATCCGTCTCGTACGCCTCGTACAGCAGGTCCGCGCCCCGCTGCCGGTGCTGCCACACCTCGCGGATGAGCCGGTCGGCCTGCCAGCGCACGGACTCCGCCGGGTCGCGCTCCTCCAGCCGGTCCTCGAGCTCGTCCAGGGCCGTCCACACGCTGCGGTGGTCGCCGACGAGGTCGTTGAGGTACGGCGCCAGGCGCGGCGCATCGTCCAACACCTCGGCGTATAAGCCGGCGGGCCCCTCCGTCTCCTCGACGTGCTCGGCGAACGCCGCCTTCAGTTGAGCCACCGCGCGACTCATCGTGGGGCGCCACGCCGGGTCGCTGACCGGCGCCTGGATGGCGTCTTCCATGCGTTGAATGCCGCCGAGCAGTTCCATGCCGCACCTCCCGCCTACATCTCATGATGTGATGCAGGACACACTCCTGTCCAGCTCAGAGCGTGGGTATCTCCTCACCCGCCGAGGTGGTCGCCTCGGTCATGCGCACCAGCCACGCGTTCACCACGGCCAGCTCCTGCGGGCTGAAGCCCGCCGCGAGGCGCGCCTCGACGGCCTGCACGGTCGGCATCGCCTCGCCCAGGCGCACCCGCCCGGCGTCGGTCAGATAGATCTGCTGCGAGCGCCGGTCGGTGGGGTGCGGACGGCGCTCCACCAGGCCGGCCCGCTCCAGCCCGCCGAGCATCTCGTTGGCCGACTGCCGGGCGGTGGAGACCTTGCGGGCCACGTCGGCCACGGACAGCCCGGGGCTCTCGTCGAGCATCATCAGCGACGCGAACTGCGCCACGGAGAGCTCGTGCTGGACCAGCGCCTCGGCGACCACGCCGCGCAGGGCGAGCCAGGCGTGACGGACGAGAAAGGTCGAGCAGGCCTCGGGGGAACTCACCCGACCATTGTGCAGCGTTACCCTGTTGACAGGAACCTGACGTTCTTGCCATTGTGGCGACCATGACCGTCAGGGACCTGTCAATCAGCGTACCCCGGCAGCGACGCGTGCTGTCGGTCCTCGTGTTCGCCGCGGTACTGATCTGGATCGACACCACCATCCTGGGCATCGCCTTGGAGCGCATCGCCGACCCGCGCACCGGCCTGGGCGCGACGCCCGGCGAGCTGCAGTGGGCCGTCGGCTCGTACGCGCTGCTCTTCGCCACCGCGCTCTTCGCCGCCGGCGCGCTCGGCGACCGCTACGGCCATCGCACGATCCTGGTGCTCGGCCTGCTCTGCTTCGGCGCGGCCTCGGTATGGGCCGCCTGGGCCGGCGACGCCACCGGCCTGATCCTGGCCCGCGGCCTGATGGGCCTGGGCGGCGCGATGATGATGCCGACCTCGATGGCCATCATCGGCGCGACGTTCCCGCCCGAGCGGCGGGCCGGGGCCATCGCCGCCTGGTCGGCCTCCAGCGGCGTCGGCGTGGCGCTCGGCCCGCTGCTCGGGGGCGTGCTCGTGGACCACTTCTGGTGGGGGTCGGTCTTCCTGGTGAACCTCCCGGTCGCGGCGCTGGCGCTGATCGGCGTCGTCGTGGTGGTACCGAATCCGAAACTGGCGCAGCGGCGGCGGCCCGATCCGGTCGGTCTCGTGCTGTCCACGGCGGGCCTGGCTCTTCTGGCCTATGGCCTGATCGAGGCCGGCCAGGACACGGACTGGACGCGGTGGCGGGTGTGGGCGCCCGTGCTCGCCGGCCTCGCGCTGCTCGCGGCCTTCACCGCCTTCGAGTGGCGCGCGCCCGAGCCGTCGTTCGACCCGAGACTGTTCCGCAACGGCCGGTTCAGCGCCGGCAACCTCGCCCTGGCCGCGCTGTTCTTCGGCATCACCGGCCAGATGTTCTACGGCAACTTCTACCTGCAGGGCGCCCGCGGCATGGGCGCGCTCGACACCGGCCTGGCGTTCCTGCCCGGCGCGCTCGGCGTCGCGGTCGGCTCGCCGCTCGGCGCCCGCCTGGCCCGGCGATTCGGCGTCGGCGCCGTCAGCGGCGTGGGCCTGCTCGTCGTCGCGGCCGCGTTCCTGACCAACCTGGCGTTCGACCTCGACACGCCGCTGGTGTGGTTCTGCACGGTGGGCTTCGTCAGCGGTACGGCGATGGGCCTGACGATCGCGCCGACCGTCGCCGCGGTCATCGCCGTGCTGCCGCTGGACCGCATGGGTGCGGGCTCGGCGGTCAACAACACCGTGCGGCAGGTCGGCAGCGTGCTCGGCATCGCGCTGCTCGGGACGGTCCTGACCACCACCTACCGGGACCGGATCGAGCCGTCGCTGGCCGGCCTTCCGGCCGCCGCCCGCGACGCGGCCGCGCCGTCGGCCGAGCACACCCGCGCGGTCGCGGACGCGCTGCACCGCCCGGACCTGGCGGACGCGGCCAACCGCGCGTTCATCGCGGCCATGCACGTAACCGCGGCGTCCGCGGCGGTCGTGGCCTTCCTGGGTGCGGTACTGCTGGTGCTCGCCTTCCGCGCCCGCCGCGCTACTGCGCCGTCGGCTCCCGCGGCGGCGGTGGGCACAGACAGAACGGGTGCCCTGCAGGGTCGGTGAAGACCCGGCGACGCCGGGCGCCGGACCTAGGCCGAACCGGCCGATGGCGGGCGGTCGTGCAGGATGCGCTGGAACGGGACCGACTCCTGCCAGGCGCCGTCCAGGAACAGGTAGTCACGCGCGCGGCCGAACTGCTCGAAGCCGTTCTTCGTCAGCACCCGCTGCGACGCCACGTTGTCCGGCAGCGTGCTCGCCTCGACACGGTGCAGGCCCAGGTCGTCGGCGGCGGTCGCGCACGCCGCGCCGACCGCGGCCGTCACGATGCCGCGGCCCTCCTCGAGGTGGTCGATCCAGTAGCCGATGCTCGTGCTGCAGAACGGGCCGCGGACGATCGTCGACAGGGTGACCAGGCCCAGGACCGCGTCGTCGCGGGCGATCACGCAGCAGTACGCCTCGCCGGACTCGTTGCGGGCCACCGCCTTCTCCACGCGCTCGCGCTGGCCCTCAGGCGTCCAGAAGGAATCCGGCTGCCGCGGGCTCGACCGGCGGAACCGGTCGAGGTTGCGCAGGCTTGTCTCACGCAGCGACGGGGCATCGGTGAGCTCGATCGGGCGCAGCAGCGCGCCCGCGGGCAGCTCGGCGGGCATCATGCTCGGCCCATCAACCTTTCGACCTCGGCCAGCTGCTCCGGCGTCAGCGGGCCGTGCGTCAGCGCGCCGGCGTTCTCCTCGACCTGCGCGACCGTGCGGCAGCCGGGGATCGGCACCGTCCGGGCATCGTACGCCCACAGCCAGGCCAGCGCGCCCTGCGCGAGCGTGCGGCCGTCCGAGGCCAGGATCTCGCGGATGGCCTCGATGCGGGACAGGAACTCGGGCGTCGGGCGGCCGTCGGTGAAGTACGTCATCCAGTCCGGGCTGAGGCCGCGCACGTCGTCGCGCGGCAGCGCGGACGTCGCGGTGTACCGGCCGCCCAGCAGGCCCATGGCGAGCGGTCCGCGCACGATCACGCCGAGGTCGTGGCGCTCGGCGACGGGCAGCACGGCGTACGAGCCGCGCAGCACCGAGAGGTCGGCCTGGATCGTGGCGCAGTGCTCGCCGGCCGAGGCGAACGCGTCCGCGCGCTCGGGGAAGTCGGTGCTCCAGCCGTACGCCCGGATGAGCCCCTGCGCGACCAGGTCCTCCAGCACCGGCACGAGGTCAAGCGCCTGCGGGATCGGCAGGGCGTTGATGTGCAGCTGGTAGAGGTCGATGTGGTCGGTGCGCAGGCGGCGCAGGGACTCGCGCACGGCGCGGTCGACGGCGGCGGGCGAGCCGTCGTCCGGGCCGACCTGGCGGGTGGTCTCGTCGAACGTGCCGCCGAACTTCGTGGCGATGACCGCCTCGTCCCGGCGGCCGGCCAGCGCGCGGGCGAGGACCTCCTCGCTGTGCCCGGCGCCGTAGACGTTGGCGGTGTCGAAGAACGTGACGCCGAGGTCGAGCGCGCGGCGCACGGCGCGGATCGACTCGTCGTCGTCCACCTCGCCCCAGCCGAGCGGCTGCTCGCCGGCCCAGAAGGGGCCGCCGATCGCCCAGCAGCCCATGCCCAGCGCGCTGACCTCGATGCCACTGCGTCCCAGGAATCGCGTCTTCATGGGCCATGACGCTGCCACCTGGAGCGCGCTCCAGGTCAAGCCTCAGCAGTACTTCTGCACGAATACGGCCTTCGCCGAGGCCGCCCATTGATACGGAATCTGCCGGAACCAGTACAGCGGCGGCAGATGTGAGGTCGCGACGTACACGGGGCCGGGAAAACAACGGGTTACGCGCAGCCGGGCGCGCCATGCATGGTCGGCGGTGGTCACGATAACGATGGAATGCCAGCCGTACTGCCTGGCCATTCGGCCTATTGATTCCGCCTCGCCTTTCGTGGTTTCCGGGTCGGGGTGAAAACACAGCACGACGACGCCGGCCTGGGGCGGCAGGCACCGGCCCGATTCGGCGTCGGACTGCAGCGTGGACTGCACGAGATAGTCGGCCCGCCGCTGCTGGGCCAGCTGTACGGCGAGCCGGTCACGGTCGCCGTCGCCCGGGCCGGCCAGCTCGACGATGGCGTCGATATGCGGCGGTACGGCGGGCAGGCTCGGCCATACGAAGTACCGAGCGGTCAATCCAAGAAACCCGATGATCGCGATCGACACGGCGATCAAAATGAATTTCCGCCACCTCCGGATCATGCCCGCGAGCATTCCAGCGGAAGTTGAAGAATTGCTGAACCGCGAATCGGTCCGGAGCCCGATTTCTACGGACATGGCGCGCCGTGCGTGAATGTGCTGACGAACGGGTCACCAGCACATTCACGCACACCCCCGATGACGTGACCTATGTCACGCGTCGCGCAGAACCTCGCGGAGCCGGGGTGCGAATCCCGCCGGATCGACGACAAACGCGATGTGCCCGCCCGGGAACGGCACGGGCTTGCCGCCGAGCAGCGCGGCGACCGCGTGCGAGGTGCGGTCCAGCAGCTGGCCGGCCGAGTCCTCGCCGAGCCCGATGACGATCCGGGCGCCCGAGGCCCGCAGCGCGTCGACGTCCGGGCGGTAGCGCGTGGTGCCGCGCATCTCGTGGCGGAACCAGTACCGCTCGTCGGCGACCTGCTGCGGGTCCGGCGGCGGCGCGCCCTCGCCCTGTCCCGGCGGGGGCGGCGGCGAGCCCGCGTTGACCAGGAACTTCTTCCAGGCGCCGGGCACGTCGCCGGCCTCGTAGGTGGCGATGATGTCCTCGATGGCGGCGCGGCGCTCCTCGCGGTCCTCGAGCACCTCGCTGATCGGCGGCTCGTGCGCGACCACCGTGTGCACCAGCCCCGGGTGCCGCTGGACCAGGGCGAGCGCGTTGACGGCGCCCCCGCTGGTGCCGAACACCGCGGCCGGGCCGGCATCGACGTGCTCGAGCAGCCGGGCCAGGTCGTCGGCGCGCTGCTCGGCGCTGGAGTCCGACTCCGGGTCATCGAGGACGCTCGCGCCGATACCCCGCGGATCCGTGGTGAGCACGGTATGGTCGGCGGCGAGCAGGTCGGCGAGCGGCGCCAGGAAGCGGGTGCCCATCGGCGAGCCGATCAGCGCCAGGAGCGGCCCGCTGCCCCGCAGTTCGTAGTAGAGCGTGGCGTCCGGGACGCGCAGCGTGTCGTTCTTCAAGGGATGACCTCCTTCTCTCAAGAAGGGAGACCGGCCAGATGCCCCAGACTCGTCGCCTTCTCGAGCCCGATTTCGCCGACGACCTCGCTCGGGCGCGCCGGGGCGACGACGACGCGTTCGCCCGGCTGGTCGCGCCGCTGCGCGGGCCGCTGCACGCGCACTGCTACCGGATGCTCGGCTCGGTCCACGACGCCGACGACGCGCTGCAGGACGCGCTGGTGCGGGCGTGGCTGGGTCTGTCGGGGTACCAGGGCCGCGGCTCCCTGCGCGCCTGGCTCTTCACCGTCGCGACGCGCACCTGCCTCGACCTCGTGGCGGCGCGCGGCCGCCGGGCGCTGCCGATCGACCTCGGCCCGGCCAGCGAGCGGGCCCAGGTCGACGACCGGCCCCGCGACGACGTCGCCTGGCTCGAGCCCTACCCGGACGTGGTCGCCGAGCGGCGCGAGAGCGTCGAGCTCGCGTTCATCGCCGCGCTGCAGCACCTGCCCGGCAACCAGCGCGCGGCGCTGCTGCTGTTCGAGGTGCTCGGCTTCGCCGCCGCCGAGATCGCCGCGATGATGGACACCTCGGTCGGCTCGGTGAACTCGGCGATCGCCCGCGCCCGCCGCACGCTCGCCGACAAGGTGCCGCCGATCCCGCAGCAGCCGACCCTGCGCCGCATCGGCGACGACCGCATCCGCCAGATCGTCGCCTCCTACGCCACCGCCCTGGAGCACGGCGACGCGGCCGCGCTCGTGGCGCTGCTGACCGAGGACGTCACCTGGTCGATGCCGCCACTGCCGCACTGGTACAGCGGGCTGCCGGCCGTCACCGACTTCGCCCTCAAGCTGCCGCTGACCGCGTGCGGGAGCTGGCGGCACCTCGGCTCGGCGGCCAACGCGCAGCCCGCGATCGCCTGCTACCGCCGCGCCGGCGCCGAGGGCCCGCACGAGGCGTGGTCGCTCAACGTGTTCACGCTGCGCGAGGACGGCCGGATCGCGGAGATCGTCTCGTTCATCGACCCCGCGGTGTTCGCCCGCTTCGGTCTACCACCCCGGCTTCCGTAGGCAGCGCGCCCAGCGCCGCGACCGCCTCGGGGCCGCTGGCGCATTTACCCGCGGAGGCGGGCAGGCGAGAGCGAGGGCGCCGGCCCAGGGCAGTCCCGATCGTGGTGCGTAGGTGCGCAGGTAACCGCGCCGCCCGGCAGGGCCACCGGCGCCCATGCGCAGGCGCGCGAAGCGGGTCAGCGCAGGCGCGCGAAGCGGGTCAGCGCAGGCGCGCGAAGCGGGTCAGCGCAGGCGCGCGAAGCGGAGTCAGCGCAGGCGCGCGAGGCGGCCGGACTCGCCCGATGCCCAGCAGGCGCCGCCGGCGCAGGCCACCGCGTCGAAGCTGCCGGTGTCGAAGCGGGTCCACGTGCGGCCGCCGTCGTAGCTCACGTCGCTGCCGGTGGGGCCGACCGCGTACGCGACGTCGCCGCGCTCGGAGCGCCAGGCCGCGCCCGAGCGGTACTCCCCCGGCACCGTCCGCGCGACCGCCCAGCTCCGCCCGCCGTCGCGGGTGGTCGCCGCCCCGTCGGGCGCGGCGGCCGGGGCCGCGAAGTCGCCGCCGACGGCGATGCCGGTCCGGCGGTCGCGGAACGCCAGGGAGTAGATGCCGGCCGACGCCCCGCTCGGCACCGGCGTGGCGGCGGCGCTCCAGTGCCGCCCGTAGTCGCCGGAGTGGAACACCCGCGCGGCCGCGCCGCCCCCGGTGGCGAACCACGCGTCGGGGCCGCCCGACCGCGCGGTCACGAGGCACGTCCCGCTGGCCGCGAACGCGAACTCGCCGTCCAGCGCGGCCGGCATCCCGTCGCCCGGCTGGACGCTCCAGTGCCGGCCGCCGTCCTGGGTGGCGAGGATGCGGAAGCGCCCGTCGACGGGGTCGGACAGCGCGATGCCGTGCCACCGGTCGAAGAACGCGACGCAGTCGTAGAACGCGGCCGGGTCCGGGTTGCGGAACGTCTCCGTCCAGGTCGCGCCGCCGTCGTCGGTGAGGTACAGCCGCGACTGCTCCCCCTCCCCGATGGACAGCGCCACCGCGCGCCGGGCGTCGAACGCCTCGATGTCGCGCAGCTGCAGGTCGGCGGCGTCCGGCGGCCCGACGGAGCGCCAGGTCCGGCCGCCGTCGACGGTGCGCAGCACGGTGCCCCCTGTGCCCGAGGCCCAGGCGACGCGCTCATCGACGGCCGAGAGCCCGCGCAGCCGCGCCGTCGACCCGGAGTCGAGGACCCGCCAGGACGGGCCCGGCCGGCCGAACCCACCCGCGGTCCCGACGACGACGGCACCCAGCGCGATGACGGCCGCAGCCCGGCGAAGCCTCATACCGCCGAAACCTACCGCCACCCATCGACGGATGGAAGTGTCTCTAAGCAGCCGGCAGGCCCCAGCGCGCGGCCGCGGGAAGGAACATCGCGCCGGCCGCGAGCAGGAGCGCCAGGCGGACGCGCTCCGTGCGCGGGAGGTACGCGCGGCGGTGCGGGCCTACCTCAACGCCCCGTGACCGGCGCGGCCTACGGGAACCACTCGGCGACCTGCTCGACGGCCGCGATCGCGGCCCGCACCGCGGCCGGGCCGAGCAGCCCGATGTTGCGCGCCTCGGCCTGGAGACGGCGCAGCGCCTCGGTGCGGGTGCCGAGCGCCATCTCGTCGCTGGCGTCCGGCAGCCACCCGGCGACGTCGTCGAAGAGGCTCAGGCCCCGCGGCCCGATCCGGCCGGAGACCTCCCACAGCGCGGCCGCGCACTGGCTACGCGCAGCGTCGTCGTTGAGGGTCCGGGTCGCCGCGAACGCAGCGCGGATCGCGCGCAGCGCCTCGTCGTCCGGCGGCCGTGAACCGCCGTGCTCCAGCACCATGCGGATCTGCGGATCGGCCACGCCGCGGGCGGCCTCGACGGCCAGGCCGTACAGCGACTCGGGCAGCACCGGCGCGAGGCTCTCCATCATGCGCGCCCGGGCCACCGGCGGCAGCCCGGCGGCGTCGCCGACGAGCCGGTGCAGCGACTCCGGCTCGAGCCGGGGCGCGAGGTTCTCCAGCGCCGCGACCCACTCGGGGCTGCCCGCCACCGGGAACATCGTCGCCATGAGCTGCTCGACGCCGCGCGCGCCGAGCTGCTGCCCGCTGCGCTGCGCCACGAGCGACCAGCCCGGCTCGTCGGAGAGCCGGAAGGCACCGTCGGCCAGCGCTGGCAGGGTGTCCTCGGTGGTGCGCGGCGCCAGCTGTAGCAGGGTGTTGGTGGCCTTCGCCGGGTCGCGCAGGGTGCGGGCCGCGGTGATCGCCGCGACGGCGATCTCGGCGCGCTCGCGCTCGTCCGGCAGGTGGGCGCTCAGCGCGACCGCCATCACCGCGCGCGACAGCGAGTCGCCCATCCCCCAGGCCAGGTCGCCGGCGGACAGCGCCTTCGCGACCGGCAGGTGCGGCGCGATGCCGATCAGCAGGTCCCGGCGCGCGTCCGCGTCGCTCGTCTGGTTGGCGTGCTCCAGCAGGTCGCCGGCGACGACGGGCCGCCGCTCGGGCGGCAGCGCGGCCAGCAGCGCGTCGAGGGTGACGACGCGGCAGCCGGAGCGGCTGTGCCGGCAGACGAAGGGGATCGCGTCCCGCTCGATGACGGCGGCGTCGAGGTGCGGCGCCAGCGCGATGAACAGCTCGGCCTGCTGCAGGTCGTCGCGGATCATCGCGGCCGCCGCGAGCGCCGCCCGGCGGGCGGCCGTGCGCTGGGCCGCGTCGAGCTGCGGCAGGAGGAAGAGGTACGCCCGGGCGCGGTCGACGGCCTTCGGCAGCCGGCGGGCGTGCGACAGCGCCTGACTCGTGCTCCAGATCCCGGCGTTGACCAGGACCGTGGCGAACCGCGCCGAGACCGACTCGGCGAGCGAGTTGAAGCCGGCCAGGATGAGGCTGTACTGCACCGACAGCCCGACCAGGTCCGCCCGGTCGTCGCCCTTTCGCCCGACGGTGTGCAGGGCGAGGCCGCGGGCCAGTTCCACGTCGTTGAGGTACCCGTCGTGGTCGTCGGCGTGGTCGCGGATCGCGAACCACAACTGCTGGCGCACCGGCCGGCCGTCGGGGTCCTCGCCGACCCGCACGCAGCCCAGCAGCCGGTGGATCTCCCGGTGCCACCCGGCGAGGCGCAGGTGCTCGACGATGTGCCGCAGCCCGTAGCCGCGGTCGATGAGCCCGGGGGCGGGGCGGGCGGCGAGCTCCGGCAGGCCCCGGCGCAGGCCGCCCCACGCCGACAGGTACCGATCGATGATCAGCTCGTGCGCACGCTGCGCCGCGTCCCGCAGCTCGCCGCAGAACGCGTCGTTGCCCGGCCGCGGATGCTCCGGCCGTTCGCCGAGGAGAAAATCGCGAAGGCTGGCGTGGTACAGCTGGAACCGGTCGGGCTCGCGCGTGCGCGGATCGGCCGGGGTGATGTGGCAGAAGGGCTGGAACGTCTCGCCGAGGAACCGCCGGATCGGCGATCGGCGCGCGGTCGGGCACAGCTCCACGACCAGGTCCAGCGGCACCGGCTCCCGCGCCACGGCCAGCACCGCCAGGACGGGCAGGTAGCACAGGTCCCAGCTCGGCTCGTCGCGGCGCAGACGCTCGAGGCTCTGGGCGTAGTACGACCACAGGTCCTCGGGCAGGGAGCCGAGGTCGTCGACCCGGCGCCGCCCGCTGCGGATCTCGTCCAGCACGAAGTGCAGGTAGATCCACACGCCGGCGCAGCGGGACTTCAGCGTGCCGACCAGCTCGGTGCTCAGCATGCCGGCGGCGGCCAGCCGGTCGCGCATCTCGCGCTCGTCGGCCACCCGCCGCAGGTAGATCTCCATGTCGCGCAGGTTCGCCTCGTCGTCGGCGTGGATGACGGCGAACCCGAAGGGCGACCAGTGCTCGTACAGCCGGCTGCCGACCCGCGCCGTCGCCAGCACGTAGACGCCCTCGGGCAGCGTGCGGGGCAGCCCGACGCCGGCCTCCGGGTCGAGGTTGCGCACCGCGTCGACCCCGTCGATGACCAGCACGATGGGGGTGCCCGGCTCAAGCTCGTCGCGGCTGCGCGCGGCGGCCGTGAGAATCTCGGCGAACCAGTCGGGCCGCGCGGAGGCGGGCGGCAGCATCCCCTCCGGCGCCCACCCCTCAAGGTGCCAGCGCGGGATCAGCTGGGCGGCGAGATCCCGGCGTACAACGGCGGCGGTGTTGGGACCGCTCGGCTCGCTGAGGTGGCTGACGTAACCGCGCTCGCGGCTGATCCAGGCGGCGAACGTCGTCTTGCCCAGGCCGGCCGCGGACTCGACCAGGAAGAAGCCGCTGCGGTGCCGCGCCCGGAACCGGTCGAACCGCTCGGTCAGCCATTCCCGGCCGGCGAACCGGGTGAGATCGACCGCCTGGTACACCGTCGCGGGATTGATCCGGGCGCCGTCGACCGGCTCGAACCCGGCCCCGAAGATCGTCGTTGTGGAAGCGATGCCGTAGTTATTGCCGTCAATTCCAACGGATCCCGATCCGGTCACCGAAACCCGTGGGCCGTCCAACTGGGGTCCCCTCCCGTCGCGTCATCGCACGGACCCGGGCACCCTAGCGCATTCAGGCAATGGTGATGGGAATCTCCTGGTAGCCGTGGAAGGTCATCAGGTCGAGCGTGCGCGGCGGACCGGCCAGCGCCAGCTTCGGGAACCGGCGCAGCAGCATCGGCAGGGCGAGCTGGATCTCCAGCTTGCTCAGCGCCGCGCCGAGGCAGTAGTGCGGCCCGACCGAGAAGGACATGGTGTGGTTGTCGGGCCGGTGCGGGTCGAACACGTCGGGGTCCGGGAACCGGCGCGGGTCGCGGTTGGCCGCCCCGAGCAGCACGAGCGCCTCGCCGCCGGCCGGCACCGGGACCCCCATGACCTCGGTGTCCTCGGCGGCATAGCGCACCCCGAACTGCACCGGCGTCTTGTACCGCAGGATCTCCTCCACGTACGCCGCCGCCACCTCGGGCCGGTCCCGCAGCTCGGCGCGGTGCGACGGCCGGTCCATGAGCAGGATGAGCCCGTTGCCGATCGAGTGGACGCTGGTGAGGAAGCCCGCGTTGTACACCCCGATGAGATTGGCCACGAGCTCCTCATCGCTGAACTCGGCCGCGCCGGAGGCCCGCGACCCGAGCAGCGAGCTGGTCAGGTCGTCGCGCGGCTCGGCCGTGCGGGCCGCGACGAGCTTCTCGAAGTACCCGGTCAGCTCGACCGCCGCCGCGTCTCCGGCCTGCAGGTACCGCCAGTTCTGCGGCCCCGGCTCGAGCACCAGCGAGAACGGCTCCGACCGCGGCGGGAACCACGCCCGGTCCTCCTCGGGCACCCCGACCAGCTCTCCGATGACGTCGCTGGGCACCGGATACGCGAAGAGCTTCATGAAGTCGACGGTCCGCCCGCCGGCGCCGGCCTCCTCGACCTGGTCGAGCCGCCGGTCGATGAGCCGCACAATGGCCGGCTCGAGCGCCGCCATGCGCCGCGCCGTGAACGCCTGCGCCAGCGGCCGTCGCAGCCGCGTGTGGTCCGGCGGGTTCAGGAAGAACACGGTCTGCTGCAGCACCTGCAGCGAGCGCCGCCGGCGCCAGAGCGGCATGTCGCGCCCGTCGAGCCGGTCGAGGTAGGCCGCGTCGAGCATGCGGAACACGGGGTCGCGGGTGAGCTTCTCGATCGCCTCGTAGCCGTGCACGACGACGGAGTACCGGTCAACGGCCGGGTCGAGCGGCGCCGCCTGCCCCAGCCGATGCAGCCCCGCATAGAACGGATAGGGATCCCGCCGCCCTTCGGCCGAGAACAGTTCCCTGAGCGCGATAGCGGTCTGCATCGAGGCACGCCTCCCGTGTGGCGGATGTGTCGACCGCCGACGATCCTATCGATGCCAATGGACCTGCGTCGATGCTCTCATCGAGTGAATATTTTGAATTTCTTTCACAAACGTCAATGCTTTGTTGTTTTCGTCACGACCGGGCGGCGCATCGCCCGCCATCAGGTCTCCCACCTGGGCCGATCCGTTCGCGTTGCCGACCCCTCGGCGGTCATCGACAGCGGTGTACGGTGTGCGCACCGTATTTCACGAGGAGGCCGACCACACCGTGGACCACCAAGTCTGGTTCGCCCTCGGCGTACTCCTCGGCAACGGCATCGGCTGCCTGCTGGCCGTGTTCTGCCTGTCCCGCATGACCGACCCGCGCCGGTCGCCGCGCAACCGCCTGTTCCTGGTGGTGGTCGCGGCATGGGCCCTGGTGGAGACCGCCCGCGACGACATGCTCTTCGTGGCCGCCACCGCCATCCACATGAGCGACTACGAGGTCCACTTCTTCCTGGCCCCGAGCATGGGCCTGACGGTGTTCGCGGTACTCCTCACGTCCTGCGTCTTCTGGCTGGCCGCGAGGCGCCCGCGCCCCGTGTGGACGATCGGCGGCGGCACCGCGGTCGGGCTGCTGCTGGCCGCAATGAGCGTCCAGGCCGCGTTCTCCGGCCGCACCGGCTCGGCCATGACGATCGACGTCGCCGGCACGGCGGTGGTCGCGGGCGGCCTGGCCGCGGTGACCGCGACCGCGGTCTGGCTGGGGACCGGCGCCACGACCCGGTCGGCGGTGGCCACGGCCGTCACGCTGCTGGCAGTCTGCCTGACGGTGGCCCAATACATGATCGCCCATGACGTGACCACCGACCCGAGGATCACGGTGGACAGCGACGCCGGCATCAACCCCATCCAGCTGGCCGTCTTCACCGCCGTGGCGTTCGGCGTGCGGGCGATCGCCCTGACCATCATGAGCATGATCGACGAGGGTCACCGGGATCTCGAGCTGGACGAGATCCCGGCGAACAGCCCCGCCCGCCGTTTCTGACCCGGCGCCGGTCGGCCCCGGGGCCTACGGGTAGCTCGTCACCTTGACCGGTGTGGTGCCCGATGGCGTGACCGCACCCGTGTCGTTGATGACGTGGGTGATGGTGCCGTTGAAGTTGAGCGATACGGTCAGCACGCTGTGGAACCGCACGCCGGCGGTGTTCGGCACCTCGAACGAGCGGTAGAGGTTCACCGCGGGGTTGGCGTTGAAGAAGCAGTAGCTGCCCGATCCCCATGCCTCGTGCGTGGTGACGTTGGGCCCCACCTTGTACGCGGCGTACCCGTTGAGCCCGTTCGGGCCGATCCAGGATGCCTGGTTCGGCACGTCGTACGGCTTCTCGTTCTGGAAGAAGATCGTCTTGCCGTTCTGGCCGTTCCAGACGACCTCGTACTTCTGGTAGTGCTCGACGAACAGGCCGGTCGCCAGGACGTTGTTGCCGTTCACCAGGACGCCGGTGTCCGCCGTGTTGATCGTCCAGCCGACGGTACCCGCGTTGCCGTGGTCGGCCCGCCAGGCCCAGGTGTGGTCGACGATCACATTGTTGCTGTTGACGACGAGGCTGTTCGTCGCCTTACCCACGGCCGCGCCCCCGATGCGGAAGAAGACGTCCTGCAGCGTCGTCGGATTGGCCGCGTGATCGGCGGCCGAGCCGGACGGGCCGACGGTCAACAGGGCCGCCGAGTTGGTCGTACCCGCATCGAACAGCAGACCCTTGATCCGAACGCCGTCGACGTCGGCGACCTGCATCGCGTTGACCCCGTTGTCCGGGATGAGCGTCGGGTACCCGATGCCGAGCACCACGGTGTTGGCTCGTGTCACGTTCAGGGTCTGGTTGAGGTGGTACACGCCGGGCGTGAAGAACAGGTTGCAGCCCGACGCCAGCGCGGCGTTGATCGTCGAGGCGGTGTCGGCCGCCTTCACGACATAGAACTGGCTCATCGGCAGCGACGAGCCGGGTGTACTGCCACCGGCCCAGCTCGCGCCGGAGGCGTTGGTGCGCAGCGAGGGCAGGAACACCCGGTACTTGCCGGTGCCGTCGATGTACAGGTACGGCACGTCGCGGGAGACCGGAGTGGTGCCCAGCGTGGTCATCGGCGGCGTCGGGAAGGAGTTCGCCGGGGCACCCGTGGTGCCGGAGAACACCATGTTCCACACGCTGCCGTTCCAGCTGCCGAGGTTGCTGTCCTTGGTGTACCACTGCTGCTGCGAGGCCGACGAGACCTGCCCCGAAACTCGCGTGTCGGAGATGTAGCCGCCGCTGGCGAAGCCGAAGCTCGCCGGGTACAGCCACAGGTTGCCGCGGACGTCGATCCGGCGGAAGGGAGCGGCCTGCGACACCGCCCACCGGTCGGAGCCGCTGCTCGGGACGATGGCCAGGTTCTCCGCCGAGCGCCAGAAGTTCTGCGTCGCGTTGCCGGCGTCGGAGGCGTTGAAGGCGTCGACGGTCACGTCGCCGTTGATCGTCACGTCACCCGGGTTCTGACCGAGGCCGGCGACCGAGGTGTAGAAGCCGACGTCATCATGCACGTTGTACGTGCCCGGCTTGAACAGGTGCGCCACCCGCCGGCCGGCCATCTGGGCGGTCTGGGTGTCCTTCTGCGCGTTGAAGTCGGCATCGAGCTGTGCCTGGACGGTCGCGGTGGACATACTCGGGTCGAAGATGCGCACGTTCGGACCGAAGTTCGGGATGTCAGGCTGGGTCGTGCACGAGGTCGCGGTGCCGATCGCGTAGGTCGCACTGGCAACCGCGGAGTTCGCCTGACCGGCCAGCACGCCGATCGCGCGGACCGTGGTCGTCGCGGAGATCGTGAGCGGCCCGGTGTACAGCGGCGAAGCGGCCGTCGGCGTCGAGCCGTCCAGCGTGTACCGGATACTCGCCCCGGCCGTCGCCGTCGCGATCGTCACCGACTGCGCGCTCGAGTACGTCCCGCCCGGCGGGCTGAACGTCGGCGTGGCGACGGTGCTGGCGCCACCCTGGGTGTAGAAGAAGTGCGGCGTATCGAACTGCGGGCCGTTCTTCTCGTACGTGAACCAGTACTCCAGCACGAAGCCACTGGTCAGCGAGCTGACGGTCCGCTGCCAGGTCCCGGCGTTGTTGGTCATGCGGAAGTTCTGCTGACCAGCGTTGGGGGAAAGGTAGTGGACGTCGACATAACGCGCGGCGGTCGTCGGCGTGAACGAGATCTGGGCCTGTGTCGCGTTCAGCTGCGTGACACTCTGGGTGTAGTCCCCGGACGCGGCAGCAGCCGGGCCACTGCCGCCGGCAACGACCACCGCGGCGACGGCGGCCGCGGCGAGGGCCATCCTGGCCAGACCGGCACGCCGGCGCGGTTGCTGTTGAGCGGGTTCTCGACGGCTCCATTTCATGGGATGAACGCCTCCAAGCATCGAAATGCGGCGGTGTTGGGCGGCGCTGTGTGAGAGCGCTCTCTCACGTGGCGTGACAGTCGACCGGCAACGCTGGCAACGGAAGAGTTACACCCAGAAATATCCGCGTGGATAAATATCAACGCCGATTCCACAAAACTCGACATCCTCCAACGCTCATTGGAGCGGGAAGGTTCGCGTTCTTCATGTCTGCAGGTAGCCGGCCACTGCCGACGCGAACACCCCGGCGGGCAGTGCCTGCGGCGGGCCCACCGATGGCAGCTCGGGCAATGCGGCGAGCCCGGCCGCAAACGTCCCACGGTGCGCCGCCGACGACTCGCCCGCCGCGGTACGCCAGTAACGGTCGGCTGCGACGTCGAACTCGATCAGGCCGGCCGCGGCCAGCCGGCTGACCGCCGTGACGAACTCGTCCTCCCGCGGAATCGCGTGGTTCAGGTAGTCCGCCGCAGCGATCACCTGACGCAACGACGACCCACGAGCCCGGCCCGCCCCGCCGATCGACCGCAGAATCCACACGTCAGAGAGGGTCCAGCCTTCTTTCATGGCGTTCTCCGTTCGTCGCGTTGACAGGCTCTGAGGAGCAGGTGACGACGGCTTGAACGGCAAGCGGCCCCAGAGGCGAAACAGGGGCCGCCAGTGATGGAGGCAGCCATGGCTTACTTGAACCCCTAAGAGCATGAGCCCCATCATTGCCGACCATTCCGGGCTGCGCCCGCTGCATTGGGTGCGAAAGGCCAGTCGATCGGTCGCCCCGGGCCCGCTGACGGCGAACGAGGGCAAATTCATTCAATGACACGTGATATCCTCCGTCCGTGCACACCGAAGAGTGGCTAGCCCAGGAAAGCTCTTCAAGCTCCCGAGCGCCCTTATGCCGTTGAGGGGCGCCGTCAATCAAAAATCATGGAACACCCTGGGCGAAATACGAGCCAACAGACGTCGACAATTATTTATCGGCCGCCAGAAAGTGTCGCATTACGACGACGGGTGGCGGACGGTGATCGCCACAGCCTTTGTCACCCTGGTCGTCGGATTAGCGTGGCTTGCAGCAGTTTGTGTTCGCGCCCACGGCAGTGCCATTGGCTACTCCTCGTGGGAATTGGCTTTCCCGGTGTCAATTATTGCGATCACCACGGCATTACTGATCTTCGCAATCCTTCGCGAAGCCCTATACGAGACAGGAACGCTTCCGAAGCACAGGCTCGACCAAACGTCTGCTCATGCCAGGTTGATTGGCGAAATAGCTTACATAGTTGAAGACTTGGGCATACTGACACCAAAACCGCAGGAAGCAGCCGAATTCAGCCCGAACGCCCTCGCCCGCCCCTATGTTGTCTCACATGCCAACATGATCGGAGGAGTGAACCCTCCGGCAGGCCCGACCGTCCGACCTTTCGTCGGCAACCTCGATGGGCCAGCAAAGAAAGAGTCGTGATGAAGGCTCGGAACGCGTCTCCTTCACGGCAGGCGCCGCGAGCGTCTGGTCCTTGACCTGCCGAAGCTGCTCGGCCCGAGCCGGGATCCTCTGCTCCTCCACTGTTCGCGGGCACGGTGATATTCGCCGTGCCGTGGTGTGCGCACCCGGCGGCGGCGCGCCCGTGTCCGGGTCGACCGCGACATCCAGGCATGGGCCGATATCGCCGAGAACCTCGGGCTGGCCGGCTCACGGGTCATGTCCGCGGTGGTCGACGCATGGACGTCATCGCCCACGTTCCCGCCATCGAATCCCGCCCCGGCACCCGGCCCACGCCGGCAACGCTCTGGCCGTTTGGCAAGGCAGAGCCGGGCGCGCCAGCCGGCGCCGTGATGCCGGTGCTCGCGGCCGATCCGCACGCGGGAGCCACCCCATGCGTCATCCTCGGCAACCTCGCGTCCTGCCCGACGTCGCCCGCTGGGGCGTCGACCTCAAGGCGGCATGGACCTCCGCCACAGGCATCCTGCCCTCCTCCGAAGGGCGTCCGCATCGACGCCGGCAACCAAGGGCCGGTGGTCGCGGCCGACGGCCTCCCGGGGCAGGCCAGGCCGTTGGCCGAGATAGCAAGAGGCGGGGCCACCGATGTCGGTGACCCCGCCTCTGATGGCGATCTCCGCCGCGCCGCTCTTGCCGGCGCGGGCTCGATTACGCCCTCCATGGTGGAGCTGACGATGGCTTACTTGAACCGGCCGCAGCGAGGCGCTGCAGGCAATCCCGTGGCGACGACAGCATGATTCCGTCCCGCTCACGCCCCCGGTTGCACGCTGACGAAGGCCCGACCGTCCTCAAGATCCAGATCACCGTCTCGCCGTCCTCAAGGTTCGGACGGACGAGCGGCGCGCCTCTTAGCTAGACTGTTAGCTAAGGAGGTCGCAGTGTCCGAAGCAGCCGCATTCAACATCCACGACGCCAAGACCAACCTCTCGCGGATCATCGACCGCGTTGAGCACGGCGAGGAGATCGTCATCAGCCGGGCCGGCACGCCGGTGGCCAAGGTCATCCCCTTGAACCGGCGAGTCAACCGCGCCGGCCGGGGCTCGCTCGCCGGCCGCCTGGCCATGGCCGAAGACTGGGACTCATCCGACGTCAACGACGCGATTGCCCGTGACTTCGGCCTGACGTCGTGAGCCTTCTCCTCGATACGCACGTCGTCCTATGGTGGCTCGCCAACGATCCGACCCTGCCCGACGACATCAAGGACCAACTCGATCACGAGCCGGACGTCTACCTGAGCTCGGCAACCGTCTGGGAAGTGACAATCAAACAAGCCCTCGGCAAGCTCCAGCCAGCCGACCTACCTGAGCGCGTCCGCGACGCCGGTTTTCGCCCTTTGCCGATCACCGCCGAACACGCCATCGTCGCCGGCCGTCTGCCCCTCCTGCACCGAGATCCCTTTGACCGGATGCTCATCGCCCAGGCCCAGGTCGAGGGCCTGACACTGGCCACCCGCGATCCCGAAATCCAGAAGTACGACGTCAGCATCCTCCCGCTTTAGCGCAGGATCCGCGTCACAGCGCAGGGGGTGCGGCAGCCACCGGCCCATTCACTCCCGCCGTGCAGCCGAGCGGCGTGTGCACCTGACGCGACGCAACGGGCGTGGGCGAGCGAGGCGGACTTGACGATCGCGCACTTCCAAGCCACCGCAGAGCGTAGCGCCCGGGATACGTGGCCCGACGCGCTCAGCGTGCGAAGTCCGCGGAAAACAACTTCGGCGGCCGGCCCATCGGGAACGGCCGCCGAAGTCGATCTCCAGTGGACCTGACACTTGCCTACTTGAACCCGGCAACATAGTTCCTTATGGGGTGGCCGGCGGAGCCAGCCCTGCAGCAGTTGCTGCTGAACAACCGTTCCAACCTGATCCCCTACGCCATACAGACGCGATGCCGACCGACTGAAGGAGGCCCACATTGTCGCCGCCGGGATCCTCCGAGAAGATCGCCAGCAAGCCCGGGTCGGGTACGCCCTTGTAGAAGAAGTACCGGTAGGCGAGCAGCTGAGCCAACGCCTCGCGAACCGCCGACGTGACGCGAGTCCCGTAGATCATCTTGACTTCAGCCAACCACCGGTCCCCGGCTCGCGACAATTCCAGGTCTCGTGGGTGGACGGTAGTAACCGGCAGCCAGCCAATGGACGCCGCTGCGCGACCGTAATCGGCGAGAAGCGCCTCGTGTTCACGTAACTTAACCTGCACCGCGGCGGCAATGTTCGCCGTGTAGGGGCTAGAGCTTTTTGGACTGAACCGGCCGTCTTGCTTGAGTGTTTCCGCGCCCAAGTTTGGGAGAGCAGACGCTTCCATCGACCCCGCTGGCGAGAGCCTCCACGGCTGAGCACGTGTTGAAGGGAGGCAGATTCCCTCCTTCTTCAGCCGATCGTACAAAGAGTCGAGGTTGTTTCGCCAAGCCGGCTCGGCGCCCGGACGCCCTCGACGTGGCGCCAGATCGTCGGCCGTGAACTGATCTCCGAAAAGAGTCTCCACCGCTTGATGAACGGCCTGCCGGGGCGCAGCGTCTCCCAATTCCCGCAATGCAATCAGTAACCAGATGCGTACAATCCGCACTCCCGTCTCTGCCATGTTTAAGTGCTATCACGAGCACCCGTCAGCGCGGCAGCCCGCTTGCTCCCAGCTCGACTGCGCGAATGCGATGATCTAGCCCCGACCGGTAGACGTGGGCGCAAGCCTGACGGGCTCCGGCCACGACGCGAGCACCGTGACATCCGTCAACGGACCGAGCAACCGCCCTCGCACGGCTTGGGCGGCCTACCCGATGCCGAAGTTGATCTCCAGTGGAGCTGACGGTGGCCTACTTGAACCCGCAGACGTAGACCTAGGACCCGCCGACCAACAAACCGCCATCCCAGGCACGTCTCGAACTCGCTCAACGCAGCCGACTCTGCCGTCCGACAGCGCAGTGGCCGCCACGAGAATCACAGCCTGAACTCCGGTAAGGACAGCAACGGTAGCACCTCACACGGATGAACAACTTGCGCGGAGTCCGCCGATGCGGCATTCTGTAGAGTTCTTTTAACCGCCTTCGTGGGAGAATAAGTGCGATACGACGAGCCCGATTTCTTGGCGTCCGTGGTCGAAGTTGCCAACGAACTTATCAAGGCTGGCGCAGACGACAAGGAGACGGCGGTCGTCACCGCACAACATCAGGTGCTAGGCCGCATCCGAACCGCCCCAACCGCAATCGGCTCCAGATTCGAACGGCTTGTACATAAGCACGTCAAACGCCGAAGCGATGTGAGTGCCCATGCAAGAAAGCGCTCCTTACGAGCCTATTGGCACGCTTTCGTGAAAGCCGAGCAAGCAATCGCGGCGGCCGAAATCATCAACCGGGAGCAAATGGATTCATGCGTAACCATCCTAGATGACCTTCAGCGGACCGCACCAAGCTCACTGGGAATCCGAAGCTTATTCGGCGGGCTGCCGCTCAAGTGTCTACTGCTGACGAGCCTGCACGCCCGCACGGTCGTGCTGGCTGACGAAATTCTCCACCTTCTGCAGCACGGCTTCTGCGAAGCTGCGGAAGCACGTGCCCGGACGCTCTACGAAACCACCGTCACAATCTGGGTACTGGCATCCGCCGGCCGAGACGGTGGAGACAATTTCGAATTTTGCGAGCGATACTACGTCTCGTCGCTCCTCGAGCGGCGAAGAGCCGGCTACGACCGCGAGGATCGGCGCATAGCGGCTGCAGCAAGGCGAAAATGGGGTAATCGTTTCTTTACGCCATACGGCTGGGCTCGGCCGCTGTTCCCCAACGTCGACAAGATCACCTTCGGACATCTGGAGAAAGTCGTAGAAAGTGATGAACTCAGACCCTGGTACCTCCGGTTCAACAACGCCGTGCACTCAGGTGCCCATAATACGATCTCACGATCAGATTTTCAGAGAACGTTCCCGAACCCGACGACGCCGGAATATGAGCCAAAGACAGTGCAAGACGTCGCGCACGTCACGCTACGCATGCTCGAACTTGCCACTTTCCCGGCCACAAACTCGATCGCGTACCTGACGAACCGATGGGACGATCTAATCACATTCGCAAAGCTAGCAAAAATAATCGATGCCGCAGTCGCAGATTTCAGAAAAGGTCCAGCCCGACCAGAAGCAATGTTAAGAGGTCGACGAGTATCGGCGTGAAATCGGCCGGCGAAGCCAATTACGCCGGCGGGCGCCGAGCACAGCGACGTGCCACAGCCACGCGCGCACACTTAATGCCGCGACAAAAACTCCGGCGGCCCCACCGATCAGGTCAGGCCGCCGGAGCTAATCTCCAGTGGAGCTGACGATGTCCTACTTGAACCCTCAGAGCTGGGAATCCTGCCTCGCCAGGCTCGCCACCACGCCCACCGAAGCCGCCGCCCTGCTCCGGGATGGCGTGCGGGTGCTCGACGCCCGTGCGGAGGCGATGAGCCGCAGCGGGAGCCGAGTCTGGGAACCCAGCCCCCGCTCCCCCGCGCTCGTCATCGTGGTCGACGAGTACGCCGAACTCGTCGAGCAAGCACCGGGGGCCGTCGAGGCGGCGGAGTCGATCGCGCGGCGCGGCCGAGCGGTGGCGACGACGCTGCTCGGCGCCAACCAGCGACCTACGCAGAAATCCATGGGCGGCGGCGCGCTCCGATCACAGATGAGCGTCCGCATCTGCCTCCGCGTCCGCGAGCGGCGCGATGTCGACCTCATCCTCGACAAGGGCATGCTCGGCGCCGGCTGGCACGCACACACCCTCGACGCACCCGGCAAGTTCTACATCTTCGGCGACGGGCACACCCAACCCCGCCGCGCCCGCGGCTACCTCGTCACCGACGACGACGTGCAAACCACCGCCGCCCGCTACGCCGAGAGCCGGCCAGGGCTCGACGAGCTATCCGAGAAGGCGCTCACAGAGCCCGAGGTCGTCGTCGAAGGCGAGATCGTCACGCAACCGGAGATGACCTTGCAGATGGCGCTCAGGGACGCGCCCGACGACGGGCTGACTGTCCCGGAACTGATGCACTTCACCGGGATGCGGCGGACGTGGGTGTACGACCGCCTCCAGAACCTGGCCAGTGACGGGCGCGCCCAGCAGGTCAGCCGCGGGCACTGGCGAGCCGCGGACGAGGACATCTCGTGAACGTCCGCGCGGACGTCCGTCCGCCTCACACGCGCGTCTGCGCCGATGGACGCGCGGACGGACGACGGACGGACGTTCGCCGCAGACGAACCGACGACACCCAGGAAAGGAGGCGCCCGCGCACCACAGGAAGGCAAGAAAGCGCCGCCTCGTCCAGGTCGACGAAGAACTGCTCGTCAAAGCGCTCGTGCTGATGGCTCAAGAACGCAGAAAGACCCAACCGGAGGAATGACGATGACACGCCAACACGACCGGCCGACGACGACGCGCAAGCGCGCGTTCAGCTACCTTCGCGTGTCGTCGGCCGGCCAGGTCAACACAGACTACGACCCGGAAGGCATCTCGCTGCCCGCCCAGCGCGCCGCTGTTCAGGCGCGGGCCGCCCAGCTCAACGCGGAGATCGTCGCCGAGTTCGTGGAGCCGGGCAGATCGGCCACGACGACCGACCGCCGGCCCGAGTTCCAGGCGATGATCGCTCGGCTCAAGGCTGAGCGCGGAATCGACTACGTGATCGTGTACGCACGGTCGCGGCTCCATCGGAACAGCATCGACGCTGCGATCACGAAGCGGGACCTTCGCAACGCGGGCGCGACGCTGATCTCGGTCATGGACCACACCGACGACAGCGCGATCGGCGACCTGGTCGCCACCGTGCTCGACGGCGTCAACGAGTACCAGTCCCGGGCAGCCGGGGCAGACATCGCCTACAAGATGGGCCAGAAGGTGGCGCGCGGCGGATCGGTCGGCAAGGCACCCATCGGCTACATGAACGTGCGCGAGAAGTTCGAGGGACGCGAAGTCCGCACGGTCGTGGTTGATCCGGAGCGTGGCCCGCTCATTCGGATGGCGTTCGAGCTTTACGCCACGGGCGACTACGGATTCCACGCGCTGATCGCGGCGCTGACGGACGCCGGGCTGAAGACGCGACCGACGAAGCGGTTCCCGGGCGGAATGCCCATCTCCATCAACTCGCTCGGCAACCTGCTGCGCGATCGGTACTACCTCGGCTACGTCCAGTACAAGGGCCAGGAGTTCAAGGGCCGCCATGAGCCGCTGGTCGCCGAAGAACTGTTCGATCAGGTTCAGCGGATGCTCGAAATCCGCCGGGCCGGCGGTATCCGGGAACGGACGCACAACCACTACCTGAAGGGCGTCGTGTGGTGTCACCGATGCCACCGCCGGCTCATGATCATGCGAGGCAAGAGCCACACCGGGAGCCTGTACTTCTACCACTTCTGCCAAGGACGCCAGAAGCGTCTCTGCGACCTGCCGTACCTGCCGACGGAACGGGTCGAGGCGGCCGTTATCGAGAACTACGCGACGGTGATGCTTCCACCTGAGCTGCGCCAGCGAATCGGGCGGCGCGTTCGTGACGTCCTCGGCCACTCGGTCTCGACGCGATCCGAGATCCAGCAGCGGGTGAAGGCACAGCTCGCGAAGCTCGGCGCTCAGGAGGATCGGTTCCTCGACCTCGTCGGCGATCCGGATTGGCCGCAGGACAAGATCGCCCAGCGGCTCCGTGCGATCCGTGACGAGCGCGGCCGGCTGGCCCGCCAGCTCGACGAGGCACCTGACACCGCTGGCGCGCAGGAGCGGATCGACGAACTCCTCGAACTGCTGAGCGATCCGCAGGAGCTGTACCGCCAGGCAACGACCAAGGCGCGCCAGGCGCTGAACCGGACATTCTTCCACCGGCTCTATCTCGACGCCGACGACCAGGGGCCGTTCGTGGCCGCTGACGACCTCCAAGCCCAGGTCAAGCCGCTCGCCGAGATAGCAAGAGGCGGGGCCACCGATGTCGGTGACCCCGCCTCTGATGGCGATCTCCTCCGCGCCGCTCTCGCTGGCGCGGGTTCAATTACGCCCTCCATGGTGGAGGTGCCGGGAATCGAACCCGGGTCCTTCGTCGCTTTGTTAGGACTTCTCCGAGCGCAGCTCGCTATGCCTCTACTCGGCCCTACCAATCACGCGAGCGAGCTGGTATGACGGGCCCAGTCACAATTAATCTCGCCGCACGAGCCCCGTGACCGGACTCGGTTGGCCAGCCTTCTAGCTGATGCCGGTTACTGGGCCGAAGGCGTTCCCAGACCGACAGAACTTCACTCTAGCTTAGGCAGCGAGAGCGAGTTCGGAGCGCTTAAGATTGGCGCTTATAACTTTCCGACGACTGATTCACGAGACAACGTCGGCTTCCTCGGCTCGCTTCCCCTATCGCCACAAACAAAGTCGAAACCAGTCACCCCCGTGTGGGTGGTGGTGGCTGCCGCACCCTCGTGCGACCGATCAAGCGTAACGCGTCCCGGCCACAGTTTCATCCCAGTACCCGCCGGAGCCCGTCAGGCGGGCGCGGCGGTGCACGGCCGACCATCGATCGTACAGGTGAAGGGGCCGTTTCGCACGCCCAAACCGTTGACGTCGAAGCGGATGGTGACCGTGGCGCCGGGGGCGACCTTGCGGTTGCTGTCCAGCGGGGTGAAGGAGACGCGCAGGCCGGAGCGGCTCTGGCGGGCACCCGAGACGTTGCTCACGTCGAAGTCCAGTAGGGGCAGGACGATGACCACCGCCCAGTCGTTGGCCACGGTCTCGGTGGGGTTGCTGATCGTCACCGTGACGCGGTACGCGGTCAGGCTCAGGTCCTCGGTCTTGTACACCGCGATCAGCTGGGCGAAACCCGCCGTGCCGGGCTGCGAGGCGGACACGCTCGCCGGCGGGGCCGAGGCGGGCGAGCGCGTGGTGGCCGGCACGACCGGGGGCGGGACGGTCGCCGTGGGGCGGCCGGAGGCGGCCGGCACCGAGGCCTGCGCGGGGCCGGGGCTCTCGCCGCCGGTCTGCGGCGGGTCGGCCGGATGTAGCGCGGTGGACTTGCCGACCAGGATGGCCGCCATGGCCAGCAGCAGCAGGACCGCGGCGCCGGCGGCCATGGCCTGGCTGCGCCGGTCGGCCGACCAGTCGCGGGCGCCGGCAAGCCATCTCCACCCGTCCCGTACGGGCGCCGTCAGCGCGCCCAGGCGGGCCGTGCGAACGGCGGCCGGACGCGACGCCACCGGGGCGTCGGGCTCGGCCTGGTCGACCGCCGGAGCGTCGGGCTGGGCCGGCACGGCCGCCGGGGCGACCTCGGCCACGCCGGTCGCGTGGGCGCCGAGGACGGCGGCGGCGAAGCCGGGCACGGGGGTCGTCGGGCGCGGGCCGGCCGTCGACCGGATGGACGAGCTCAGGCCGGGCGCCGAGCGGCTCGGCACGGAGGGCTGGCGGGGCAGCCGATTGAACGGCCCGCCGTCGTTGCGCTTCACGGTGGTCGGCGCGGGCGCCTCCGAAACCGCGGCGTCCTGAGCGGCGATCTTGGCCAGCGTCGCGCTGAGCGGTCCTTCGAAGAGGGTGGTGTACGTCGCGAGCAGCACCCTTCGCCGCATGGTCCCCTGCGGCCCGAGAAAACCGCTCTGCGTGAGCGTGAAGCGGCTGCCCGCGCCCCGCTCGGTGAGCGTGATCGCGACGACCGTATGCAGGTTGACGGCCTCCCAGCGCATCACCATGCGGCGTTCGGCCTCGACGGTGACAAGCTGTCCCTCGATCGGGTCCTCCAGGCCCTCAAGATCGTGAGCCTGAAAGGTGAACGTCCCGTCGTCGCGGACCAGGAACCGGGTCGTCGGCAGCCAGTCGGTGACGAGGTGGGCCTCGGTGAACGCGCGCCACACCACGGATGGCGGCTGCTCGAGGTCAACATCGACCCGAATCTCGGTCACGCAGGGACTATAGGGCCTCCACGTATTACCTGCCGAGCAGCTCGCAATTACTCACGCGCGAGAGCGGATTTACTCGGCGCGACCCTTGTTGCGGCTGCCCATAACGCGAGCGATCTCCCGGTCGGCGTCGCGTTTGGCCAGCGTCTGGCGCTTGTCGTAGGCCTTCTTGCCGCGCGCGAGCGCGAGCTCGACCTTCGCCCATCCGTCCGAGAAATACACCGAGAGCGGCACGAGGGTCAGGCCGCTTTCCCGGACCTTCACCCCGATGCGGTCGATTTCCTGCCGCTTCAGCAGCAGCTTCCGGATCCTCCGGGGCGCATGGTTGGTCCAGGTGCCCATTGTGTACTCCGGGACGTGCATCGCATGCAGGAAGACCTCGCCGTCGGAGATCTGCCCGAACGCGTCCACGAGCGAGCACCGCCCGGCGCGCAGCGACTTGACCTCGGTCCCCGTCAGCGCGATGCCGGACTCGAACGTCTCGAGGATCTCGTAGTCGTGGCGCGCCTTCCGGTTGGACGCGACCAGCTTGCGCCCCTTTTCGCGCGGCATCGACCCCTCCAGCGTTTCTCGACCGAACTGAAGAATATCGCGCCCGGCAAGACCATTTCCCGTGCGATCAGCAGAGGCAGCCCGGCAGCCAGTTCAGCGGCTGCACCGGCGTGCCGTTGAGCCGTACCTCAAAATGCAGGTGATACCCGGTCGACGCCCCCGTCGTGCCGACCCGCCCGATCAGCTCGCCGCGCTGCACGTGCTCGCCGACGTGCACCAGGATCGCGGACTGGTGCGCGTAGCAGGTCGCGAGCCCCTTGCCCTGGTACAGCCCGTGCGAGATGCACGTGTAGTTGCCGTTGCCCCCCGAGGGCCCCGCGCGCACGACGACCCCGTCGGCCGCCGCCACGATGGGCTGGCCGCCGCCCGCCGCCAGATCTACGCCCGCATGCAGCTGATACACCTTGTACACCGGGTCGAACCGCATCCCGAAGTTGCTCGACTTCCAGCCGTGCACGGGCATGAGGAAGAACGCCCCGTCCCTCGGCGCGGTGACGGTCGTCAACGGCCCCTTGGACGCGGCTCCCGCGGCCGCACGGGCCCGCCGAGCCTCGGCGTCGGCCTCCGCGCGCAACTGGGCGGCGACGCGGTCGCTCTCGGCCTTCAGCTCCTGGTACCGCGCCAGGACCGCACTGCGCTCGGCGCCGGCCGCGGCCTCGGCCCGAGCGGTCTGGTCCATCAGCGCCCGCACGTCGGCGGCCGCCTTCTCGGCCCCCGCCTGCGCGGCCTGCGACTCCGACAGCGTCCGTGCGGCGTCCGCGGCCGCCCGCCGCGCCCCCTGCCCCGCCTGGACGGCGACGGCGCTGCGCTCCCGCGCGGCCGTACGGGCCGCCGTGAGCTCGTCGACGGCCTGCTGCTTGGCCTGGGCGACCTTGTCGAGGTACTCGATGCGCACCGCCAGATCGGTCGGGCTCCCATCGAAGACGGAGTTGACCATCGCGAAGCCGCCGCCCTTGTACGCCGCCGCCACGAACACCGACACATCGCCCTTGGCCCGGTCGACCTCCCGCTGCGCGGAGGCATACTCGGCGTCGGCGGCCCGGACCGCGGCATCGGCGGCGTCCCGGTCGCGCTCGGCCTGATGCACCGCCGCATCGGCCGCGATGACCCGCCCCTTGGCATCGGCGAGCGCCGCCTGCGCCCCCGGCATCGCCGCGGCCGCGCGATCATGGTCGGCGGCGGCCTGCTGCGCCTTGTCGGTGGCCGCCTCGAGCGTCGCCTGCGTCTCCTGCAACTGCTTGTCGAGCCGCGCCTTGTCGTCGCTGGTATCGGCCCACCCGGGCCCGCCGGCCCCGAGCAACATGACGACCACACCGACAACAGCGACGATCCGGGTTCGGTTCACGGAAGCAACCCTCCAGTACCACTTGAGGGTCACCGTACGCAGCGCAAAACCCATAAGTCAGGAATATCGGTTAAATGCACCTATCGTGGCCCAACACCACCGCAAGGACGTACACCAGACGCACCGCGGGCAAGGCCACACGGGCGGGTCGCGGCGTGAGGCAGGCACGGCCAATACAAGGGCGCAAGCACGGTGCGGGGGGCGCGGAAACGTGTGAGCGCTAGCGGGGCACGAAGCTCCACGAACACCGCTGCGGCGCCCGCCCGGGGCGCAGAAGGCAAAAAGCGAGGGGCGGCCCCGGAAGAACCGGAGCCGCCCCTCAGCGAGCCGAACGCGTCAGACGCGGACGTAGAAGCGCAGCGTCACCCAGGCCGTGATCGCGCTGACCAGGCCGCCGGCGCCGCACAGGACCGGAAGCATCAGCCAGATGTTGGACCAGTCCACCGGTAGTAGGACTGTGGCCAGTGCTTTCAGCGAGCCGTCGATGAAGAAGACCTTCGCGCATATCAGCGCGCCGAACGCCAGGATGGCGCCGATCAGGCCGGCGAAGACCGCCTCCAGGACGAAGGGCATCTGGATGAACCAGTTGGAGGCGCCGACCAGCTTCATGACGGCCACCTCGCGGCGTTTGCTGTACGCCGCGACCTGGATCGTGTTGGCCACCAGCAGCAAGGCGGCCGCGCCCTGGACGATGGCGACCGTCAGCGCCAGAGTCTGCAGCGCGCCGAGTAGGTCGAAGACCCGTTTCAGCAGCTGCTTCTGGTCGATGATGTCGCTGACGCCGTCCTGGGTGCGGAACTGGTCGGTGAACTCCTGGACCTTGTTCGGGTCCTTGAGCTTGATCCGGAACGACTCCGGCAGCGACTCCTTCTTGACCGAGTTCACCAGGTCGGGCGCGTCCTTGAACTGCTCCTGGAAGCGGGTCCAGGCCTCGTCTCTGGTCTCGTGCTTGTACGACTGGACCAGGGCGTTGGACTTGATCGCGCTCTCGAGGTTGCTGCGCTGGTCGTCGCTCACGTCGCCCTTGAGGAAGACCGACACCTCCACCCGCTGGTAGAAGAAGTCTTCCATCTTGCCGACCTGGAAGAACAGCAGCAGGCTCGCGCCGAGCATCGACAGCGAAACCGTCATCGTGATGATCATGGCGATCGTCATCGTGACGTTGCGCCAGAGCCCGGTGAGGACTTCGGACAGGATGTATCTCACGCGCATCGGGTGGGGGTTCCTTCCCAGCGGACCCAGCAGGAGGACGGAGGGCGGTGCGGACTAGGGCTGGGGGTCAGCCGTAGACACCGCGAGGCTGGTCCCGCACGATCCGGCCACTCTCGATCTCGACGACTCGGCGCCGCATCTGGTTCACGATGTTGGAGTCGTGCGTCACCATGACCACGGTCGTGCCGGTGCGGTTGATCCGGTCCAGCAGACGCATGATCTCGATGGACGTGTCCGGGTCCAGGTTTCCGGTCGGCTCGTCCGCCAGCAGGATCAGCGGGCGGTTGACGAAGGCCCGGGCGACCGCAACGCGCTGCTGCTCACCACCGGAGAGCTCGTGGGGGTAGCGGTGCTCCTTGCCGCCGAGGCCGACGAGCTCGAGCACCTCGGGGACGACGCGACGGGCGACGCCCTTCGACTTGCCGATCACCTCGAGGGCGAATGCGACGTTCTCGTAGGCGGTGCGGTTCGGCAGCAGGCGGAAGTCCTGGAAAACGCAGCCGATCTGCCGCCGGAAGGCCGGGATCCGCCACGACCGCATCGACGTCACGTCGCGCTCGTTCACGACGACCTTGCCCCGGTTGGGGGCGACCTCGTGCAGGAGCAGCTTGATGATCGTGGACTTGCCTGAGCCGGAGGGACCGATGAAGAAGACGAACTCGCCCTTCTCGATGTTGACGGAAACATCGTCAAGGGAGGGGCGAGACGCCTTCGGATACGTCTTCGTCACGTGGTCAAGCCGAATCACGGGACGTGAGTCTACGCGGTGTGACAAGTGCGCCAAGTACACGGCGTGCGGCATGCGCGATTTGCCGGAAATGCGGACCCGACCAGGCGACGCGAACCGCAGGGCAGCGCTTGATTCCGCGAAAAAGTGTGACGTACGCCTCACTTTTTCCTGCGGTACCGCAATCACTTAAGGTAATTGACGCACTCCAAAGCGATCATCACGCCTCGACGCCGAGCTCCCGCTGCTTGCGCCACCGGATCCCGGCGTCGATGAACGAGTCGAGGTCGCCGTCGAAGACCGCGGTGGGGTTGCCCGTCTCGTACTCCGTCCGGAGGTCCTTGACCATCTGGTACGGGTGGAGGACGTAGGAGCGCATCTGATCGCCCCAGGAGCCGGCCACGTCGCCGCGCAGCGCGTCCATCTTCGCGGCCTCCTCGGCCCGCTTGAGGGCCAGCAGCTTGGCCTTCAGCACGCCCATGGCGGTCGCCTTGTTCTGGATCTGGGAGCGCTCGTTCTGGCAGGAGACGACGATGCCGGTCGGGATGTGGGTCAGCCGCACCGCCGAGTCGGTCGTGTTGACGCCCTGGCCACCGGGGCCGCTGGAGCGATACACGTCCACGCGCAGCTCGTCGTCGGGGATCTCCACGTCGTCGGTCTGCTCGACCACCGGCACGACCTCGAGCGCCGCGAACGACGTCTGGCGGCGGCCCTGGTTGTCGAACGGGCTGATGCGCACGAGCCGGTGCGTGCCCGACTCGACCGACAGCGTGCCGTACGCATACGGCGCCTTCACGGCGAACGTCGCGGACTTGATGCCCGCCTCTTCGGCGTAGGAGGTGTCGTAGACGTCGGTCGCGTAGCCGTGCCGCTCCGCCCAGCGCAGATACATCCGCATGAGCATGTCGGCGAAGTCGGCCGCATCGACCCCACCGGCGCCCGCGCGGATCGTCACAAGAGCTTCCCGGGAGTCGTACTCCCCGGACAGCAGCGTCCGCACCTCAAGCTCTTCGATCGACTTGCGCAGCCCGCCGATCTCGTCGCCGACCTCGCTGAACGACGAGACGTCACCCTCGGCCTCGGCCAGCTCGAGCAGGACCACGGCGTCGTCGAGGCGCCCGCGCAGCCGCTCGAGCTTCGTGATCTCGCCCTGGACGTAGGACAGGCGCGACGTCACCTTCTGTGCGGCGACCTGGTCGTCCCACAAGTTGGGAGCCGACGCCTGCTCCTCGAGATCGGCCTTCTCCTTGCGCAGGCGGTCGAGGTCGAGCACCGCCTCGATGTTGCGAAGGGTGCCGTCAAGTTGCTTGAGAGCCTCGGCGTGGTCCAGAGCAGTCACGCGTCAAGACTACGCCGGGTCGCGAAGGGCTATTTGCCCGGCGCGCTCTTGAGCCACGTGAGCGCGGCCTTGTGATAGCCGACCGCGAATTCGAGCGACGCGGAGAAAAAGTCGTCGCCGGACTTCTTGGCCTCTTTCGCCATCTCGCGCGCCTCGGTGAGCGCCGCGGTGTGGTACTCGGCGGCCTGGGCGTAGACGTCCTGCAGCTGGGCGGAGGACTGCTGGGCGCCGAACGCGACACGTAGGGCCACCGGATTGCGCAGTGACTCGCGCCCCGCGGGCTCGGAAAGCCACCGGGCGAACGCCCGCTTGCCCGCCGGCGTGATCGCATAAGGCTGGCTGGAGCGGGCGCCCGGCTTGCCGAGCTTGACGTATCCGGAGTCGGCCAGGGCGGGCAGTTCCCGGTACACCTGGCTGCGCGTCATCGACCAGTAGGGCCCCAGGCGGCGCTGCGCGGCCGCCATCAGCTGGCCGCCCGTCATCGGCCCCTCGTGCAGCAGGCCCAGCAGCGCCGCCGCGGTCGCGTTCACTCCAGAATCCGCCATGACTCTACGCTGTCATCTTTCGACCGCTCAGTCCAGGATTTCGGCAAATCCACTGTCGACTGTCGCGCTGCGACTGTCGAGTTAGGACAGCCGTTCCACCAGCGTCACCCGAATGTTGGGAACGTGGGAAACGCCGGCATCGACGGGAATGACGGCATAGGGTCGCCGATCCCGGGCAGCCCGGTCTTGGTCGGCGTCGGGTTGGGCGTCGGCTTCTTCGTCGGCGGCTTCTCCCCCGGCCCGGTGGCGGTCTGCCCCGGCTCGGCCGGCGCGGTGCCGGCCCCCGGCGTGGCGCTCTCCCCCGGCGCGGCGGCCGGCGACCCGGAGCCGGCCGGCGCCGGCGTGGTCGCGTTGACCTTCTTGTCGCCGCCGTTGGCCTTCTGGTCGCCGCCGGAGAGCAGCAGCCCGCCGACCGCGAGGCCGAGGATCAGCAGCAGGCCCGCGGCGGCCCCGACGAGCAGCCGGCGCTGGCGGCGCGCCGTGCCGCCGGTGTGCGCCTCGGTGGGCGGCTCCTCCTCCGCGAACTGGCTGAGCGGCTCGAAGTCCCCCGCCACCGCCGGCCGGAGCGGATCGGGCGAACCCGACATTTCCGAAACACGCGGCATATTCGGCGCCCCGGCGGGCCAGAGCGGCGCCGCGATCACGTGCGTCGGCGGCGCAGAATCGGAAATATCCGAAACTGGTGCACTGGACGCGGGTGTGGGCGAAGATGCGGCCACAACCTGGGTCGCCTCGTCGCCGGACGGCGCCGCCGACTCGAAGCGCAGCACCGTGGGCGGCTCATCCGGCGAACCGGTCCGCTGCGGCGGGATCATCATCTCCGCAACGGGCTCCGGATCGGCCCAGAGCGGCTCGCCGGCCGCCACCGCCTCGGCCGCAGCATCATCGGACGCCTCGGCCGGCTCGCCGGGAGAGACCTCCGCGTCGGCGGCGGCCGTCGCACCCTCGGACGCGCCAACCGGCTCGCCGGGAGAGACCTCCCCACCGGCCGCCACCGCCTCGGCCGCCGCACCATCGGACGCGCCAACCGGCTCGCCCGGAGATACCTGTGCGTCGGCGGTGGCCGAATCGCCGGAAGGGGCGACTGCCGCAGCGCCGGGCGATTCCGACAAATCCGAAATTGCCGAAAGGGCCTGCGTGGGCGGCTCAGCCGGCTCGGTGGAGTAGTGCGGGACCGTCGGGGGCTCCGGCAAGGCGTGGGTGGGCAGGTCGGCGACGCCGTGGGGCTCGGTCGGCAACTCGCCGATCGGCACCGCCATCATCAGCGCCGCCGAAGCGGCCGCCGGCGAAGTCGGGGCGGTCGGCAGCGGTACCCAGTCGACGCGGCGGACGGGGGCCTGCACGGGCGCCGTCTGCTCGGCCGAGCGCTGCCAGAACGTGACGGCCTCGGCGGGCAGGCGCGGCAGCGGCTCGAAGCCGTCGAGCGCGCCCTCGGCGGCGCGCAGACGGCCGACGATCGAGGCGGCGGTCGGGCGCATCCGCGGGTCGATCTCCATGCACGCCTCGATCACCGGCCAGAGCGCGGCCGGCATGCCGGGCGGGGGCACGGCCACGCAGTCGGCGTGGCGGCGCAGGACCTCGTTGGGTGATCCGCCGCGGTACGGGCTGCGGCCGCAGATCAGCTCGAAGAGCACCACGCCGAGGGCGTAGACGTCGGCCGACGGGCTCGGCGTGGCGCCCGCGACGACCTCCGGGGAGACGTACTCGGGCGTGGCGTGGGTGGGGCCGGCCGGCCGGTCGAGGCGGCGGGCCACGCCGAAGTCGGCGAGCCGGACCGGGCCGCCGTCGGTCGGCACCAGCAGGTTGCCGGGCTTGACGTCGCCGTGGACGATGCCGTTGGCGTGCACGTACGCGAGCGCGTCGGCCACCTGCGCGACCACCTCGGCGGCGACCGCGGGCGGCAGCGGGCCCTCGGCGCGCAGCCGGCGGCGCAGGTCCGGGCCGTTGACGAGCTCCATGGCGATGGCCAGGACGCCCTTGTCGGTGACGAGGTTCTTGACCCGGATCACGGACGGGTGCTCCAGGCCGGCCAGCAGCTCGGCCTCGCCCAGGAAGCCGTCCTTGAGCTCGGGCACCTCGGCGGCCTCGGAGCGCAGTATCTTGACCGCGACCCACTCGTTCGCCTGCGTGTCGTACGCCCGCCAGACCGCGCCGATCGCGCCCCGGGCAACCTCCGACTCCAGCCGGTAGCGGTTGCCCAGCAGCGTCTTGCCCCCGGTGACCGTCTTCATGACCCGTACCTCCCCCTCACCCCAGACGGTAGGCGAGGGCCGCCACGCAAAACGGGCGCGGTGGGCCCGTTGGCACAAAGACGGGAGTCGTCACATCCGGCCGCAGCTCATTGGTCACCGACGCTATAAGGTCGCGTGTCGTGACGAGAGGCGCACTGGTCCGCTGGCTGCGGGGTCTCGACGAACGCGAGCTCGGCGAGGTGCTGCGGCGCCGGCCGGACGCCCTCGCCGCGCCCGCGCCGAGCGACCTCACCCAGCTCGCGGCGCGCCTGTGCGCCCGCGCGGGCGTCGCCGACGTCCTCGCCACGCTGCCGCTGCCCGCGCTGCAGGTCGTCGAGGCGCTGGCCCGGCTCGGCGAGCCGCCGTTCGAGCGCGCGCTGCTGGCCGAGGAGCTGGGCGTCGAGGCGGACGCGGACGCGGGGCTGGATGCCGCGCTGCGGGTGCTGAGCCAGCGCGCGCTGGTCTGGCCCGACGGCGACACGCTGTGGACCGCGCCGGGTCTGCTGCTCGAGGCCGCCCGGGCCGCGGCGCCCGAGCCGTTCGAGCCGGTGCCGCCCGCGCCGGCGCTGGTGCCGGCCGACCGGGCCGCGATCCGGGCCGCCGCGGCCGAGGCCGCCGGCATCCTGCTCGACCGGGCCGCGACGCTGCTGGCCGAGGCGCCCCTCGCCCGCCGTCGTGGTGACGCCGTTGCCGATGTCGTACTCCAAGCAGGTCTCCTGGCCGCGGAGGGCGCACGGCTGCGACCGACCGCCGCGTACGCCGGCTGGCTCGAGGCCCCGCCCGGCGAGCGGCTGGCCCGGCTGCTCGCCGGCTGGTGGGGCGGCCCGCCCCTGCGCCGGGTCGTCGTGCGCGTCCTGCACGACCTGCCGCCCGACACCGCCGTGGCCGGCGCGGACTCGCTCGCCCCGCTGGTGCGCTGGACCGCGCCGCTGCCCGCGCGGGCGGCGGGGGACGCGCGGGCGGCCGGGCACGCGCGCACAGCCGGGGACGCGCGCACAGCCGGGGACGCGCGAGCGGCCGGGCACGCGCGCACAGCCGGTGACACGCGAGCGGCCGGGCACGCGCGCACAGCCGGGGACGCGCGGGCGGCCGGGGACGCGGCCGTGGGGGAGGTCCTTGCCGAGGCGGCGGCGTTCGGGGTGTGCGCGCTGACCGGGCCGGACACGTTCGCGATCTCGCCGCTGGGGCGTGCCCTGGCCGATGGGCGCTCGATCGCCGAGGTCTCCGCGCTGATGCTGCCCGAGCCGCCGCCGGCCGACCCGGTGCGGGTGCGCGACGTCGGCAGCGTGGTGCTCTGCGAGGACCCGGCGCTGCTGGATGCGGTGGTCGCCGCGCTCGGGCTCGAGCGGCTCGCGCCCACGGTGGCCGGCTCCCGCGAGCCGGCCGCGGAGACGCTGGCCGCCCTGCGCGCCGCCGGCTACCAGCCCGAGCGGGCCCAGGTGAGCGTGCGCCCGGCCGGTGTACCCGCGCGGCGCGCCCGGCCGGCCGTGGAGGTCGACGAGCTGGCGCGCCGTCTTGCCGTACCGCAGCAGCGCGAGGCGTCGCCGCTGGAGCAGATCCGGCGGCGGGCGCCCCAGCTGCGCCCCGAGCAGGCACAGCTGCTCGCCGACGCGGTCGAGCACGGCGGGCCGATCTGGATCCGCTACGTCGACGCGCACGGGCGCGCCTCCGAGCGGGTGATCGAGAACGCCGAGCTCGCCGGGTCGGTGATCGAGGCCTGGTGCCGGCTGCGCCGCGACGATCGGGCCTTCACGCTCGACAAGATCGTCGCGGTCGCACCGTCCCGCGACTGAAAGGGTGACTATGCGCGCACGCCGCAGGCCCGGGAGTCACGGACCGCGCCCACGGCGGACGTCGCGGTAGCACTGGAAAGAGCGACTATGCGCGCACGCCGCAGGCCCGGGAGTCACGGACCGCGCCCACGGCGGACGTCGCGGTAGCACTGGAAAGAGCGACTATGCGCGCACGCCGCGGGCCCGGGAGTCACGGACCGCGCCCACGGCGGGCGTCGCGGTAGCACTGCGTGTGATCTTGTTTTTAGCCCATGTGCGGGTAGCGGTGGTCGGTCGGCGGCACGAAGGTCTCCTTGATCGTGCGCGGCGACGTCCAGCGCAGCAGGTTGTGCCAGGAGCCGGCCTTGTCGTTGGTGCCGGACGCGCGCCCGCCGCCGAACGGCTGCTGGCCGACGACCGCCCCGGTCGGCTTGTCGTTGATGTAGAAGTTGCCCGCGGCGAAGCGCAGCGCGTGCGTGGCCCGGTCGATGGCCGCCCGGTCGGTGGCGAAGATCGAGCCCGTCAGCGCGTACGGCGCGACGGACTCCGCCTGCGCGACCACGGCGTCGAAGTCGTCGTCCGGGAACACGTGCACGGCGAGGATGGGCCCGAAGTACTCGGTGGTGAACACCTCGTGGCCGGGGTCGGTGCACTCCACGATCGTCGGCCGGACGAAGAAGCCCTCGGCGTCGTCGGCGGTGCCGCCGGCCACGACGGTGCACGACGCGGCGTTCTTGATCCGGTCCAGCGCGGCCGCGTGGCGGTCGAACGCGCGCCGGTCGATGACCGCGCCGCCGAAGTTGGTGAAGTCCGCGACGTCGCCGTAGGTGAGCGAGTCGGCGGTCCCGGCCAGCTCGTCCTTGATCGTCGCCCACAGGCTCGCCGGCACGTAGGCGCGCGACGCCGCCGAGCACTTCTGGCCCTGGTACTCGAACGCGCCCCGGATCAGCGCCGTGACCAGCGCCGCCGGGTCGGCCGAGGGGTGCGCGATCACGAAGTCCTTGCCGCCGGTCTCGCCGACGATGCGCGGGTACGAGCGGTACACGTTCTCGGCGACGACGCGGTTGAGCGTGCGGAACACCGCGGTCGAACCGGTGAAGTGGATGCCGGCCAGGTCGGGGTCGGCCAGGGCCACCTCGGACACCGCGAGCCCGTCGCCGGTGACCAGGTTGATCACGCCCGGGGGCAGGCCGGCCGCCTCGAACAGCCGCATCGTGTAGTGCGCCGCGAGCTGCTGCGTCGGCGAGGGCTTCCACACGACGGTGTTGCCCATCAGCGCGGGCGCCGAGGGCAGGTTGCCGGCGATCGCGGTGAAGTTGAACGGCGTGATCGCGTAGACGAAGCCCTCGAGCGGGCGGTGGTCGAAGCGGTTCCACACGCCGGCCGACGAGCGGGGCTGGTCGGCCAGGATCTGGCGGCCGAAGTGGACGTTGAAGCGCAGGAAGTCGATGAGCTCGCAGGCCGAGTCGATCTCGGCCTGGATCGCGGTCTTGGACTGCCCGAGCATGGTGGCGGCGTTGAGCGTGTCGCGCCACGGGCCCGACAGCAGGTCGGCGGCGCGCAGGAAGACGGCGGCCCGTTCGGCGTACGGCAGGTCGCGCCACGCCGGCGCCGCCCGCTTCGCCGCCGCGACCGCGTCCGCGGCGTCGCCGGTGGTCGCGTTGTGTGTGACGCCCAGCACATGGCGGTGGTTGTGCGGCTCGACGACCTCGATCGGCTCGCCCGCGGCCATCCGCGCCGTGCCGTCGATGGTCATGGTCAGGTCGTGCCGCTCGGCGGCCAGCTCCGCGACGCGGCGCTGCAGTGCGGCCCGTTCCGGGGTTCCGGGGGCGTAGCCGTGCACGGGCTCGTTGTTCGGCTCGGGCACAGTGAGCAAGGCATCCATGAGGGTCTCCCACGTCGTCTTTGGCGAGGTTCTCTTCATCCTCGCACGGGCGGCGGCCCGGTCCGGCCGCTCGCGTACGCTGCTTCATCGTGGGTGTCAAGCAGGCTTCGTTGACAGAGCGGACCGCGGATCTCTGGCGGCCGGCGCGGGCGGTGTTCGTGGCCGGGTTCGCGCTGGTGCTGCTGTTCCTGACGCTTTTTTCGGCGTACGGGCACGTGCCCGGCCCCGCCGTCGCCGCGCTCGTGCTGCCGGGCGTGCTGACCCCCACGCTGATCGCCGGCGCGGCGCTCGGCGTGCTGGCGGTGGGCCGGTTCGCCCCCGAAGCGCAGTGGCGGCGCCGGCTGCTGTACGGCGGCCTCGGCGGCCTGCCGGTCGGGCTGCTGGCCATGGGCGGGATGCTCGCGGCGTACCACACGGGCCCGTCCGTCGCCTACGTCGCGACCACGGTCGCCGTCGCCGGCGTGCTCGGCGGCCTGATCGCCGCGGCCCAGCCGGTCAGCGCGATCGTGGCGGGCGCCGCCGCCGGCGTGCTGGCCTCGGCGATCGGGCTGCTCGTGGCGTACTTCCAGAACGACCTCGTCAACCTCTTCGGCAACCAGGAGACCGTCGGCAGCATGGCCGACGCGTCCTACCGGCTCCAGCTGACGACGTCGATCGTCAGCGGCCTGGCGGCCGGCGCGCTGGCCTTCGGCTACCTGCGCCGCACGGGCCTGGCGCTGCCGTGGCCGGCGTACCCGCTGGCCGGGGCCGTCCCGGGCCTGCTCACGCTCGGCGCCGCGCTGGTCGGCTGGATCGGCGGCCTGCCGCTGTCGCACGCGGTGGCCAGGGACAGCGAGTTCGACGCGGCGATCATCGCCAACCGGCTGCCCGAGCAGGTCAACCACGGGCTGATCCTGCTGTTCGCGGGCGCGTTCCTGGCGATGATCCTGGTCGGGCGGACCCTGAAGCGGGCCTAGTCCCCTTCGCTCAGCTCACCAGCTGATCGATCTCCGAGGGGTCGTACCACTCCAGCTCGTGGTCCTCGGCCCCGTCGACCGTGAACTGGGCGTCCGGGTCGCCGGCCTCGGCCTCCTCGACGACGTCCGCGGCCGCCGAGACGTCGCCCTCGGCCGCCTGCCCGTCGACGTGGATCGCCGCGACGGTCCGCAGCGCGACCCTGGTCGAGACCTCGACCAGGCTCGAGCCCAGCTCCAGCCCGGTCATCTTCAGGACCGTGCCCGGCAGGTCGGCCGAGACCACCACCCGCCGGCGGGGCGCCTTGGCGTCGTGGCGCAGCAGGCGCAGGGCGCTCTGGGCGGCGCGGGTGAAGGCGACGTACTCGAGCTCCTCCTCGTCGCCCTCCGCGTACCACTCGCGCAGCGCCGGAGTGACGGCGTGCGCCTCGACGGGCGGCGGCAGTTCCCCGCTCTCCCGCAGGACGGCGAGCTGAGCGAGGGTCGCGGGCAGATACACGCGCGTGAGGTCCGTCGTCACGCTCCTTGTACTACACCCTGGTCCGGCTTTCGACACGCATGTCGCGCGTGTCGGTCCCGATTGGGACCCGCCCGAGAGTCGTCGTAACCAGTGGGAAGCGAACGGTGGCAAACTGAGCCGATGGAGCCGCGATTCCTGCTCATGGCCGACGTCGCCGAGCAGTTGAACGTGTCGACCTCGCAGGTGTACCACATGGTGCGCAGCGGGGAGCTGCCCGCGATCAAGGTGGGCGGGCGCGGCCAGTGGCGCATCGAGCGGAGCAAGCTCGAGGAGTACATCGAGCGCAAGTACGCCGAGACGGCCGAGTGGGTGCGCAGCAACCCGCTGGTCGACCGCGACGACTCGGACGAGTTCTGACCCCTGGTCTTCTTTCCGCTCCTTTTGATCACGGCCCTGCCGGGTTGATCACGGCTCCCCGGCGTGCGTGAACGGACGTATGCCGCGGAACCGGGCGAAGGCAAACGTAAGCAAACGCAGGATTCTTGACGATATTGTGCGCGCTCGATACAAAGGTTGTGGGAGGCAATCGAAAGCAAACGCAAGGATCGGGGGGCAAGTTCCATGACGGTGATCACCGAACGACGGCCACGCCGCGGCGCCCGGACGCGCCGCACACCCTGCGGCCCGGCGGTCGTGCTGCGCATGCCACCGCCCCTGGACCCGCCGGTCGACCCGCCACCGGAGCCGCCGCTGGACATGGACCAGCTGCCGTTCGAGTGGCCCGGCTCGCCGCCGCCGCCCGCCGTGACCCCGCCGCCGCAGCCCCGCCCGCGCCCGGCCCCGACAACGGCAGACGGCCGCCGCTCAACCGCGTACGCCGCGGCCCAGAAGTTCGTCAGCCTGTGCGTCGAGATCCTCAACGGCTACCGCCCACCGGCGCAGTTGCGCCCGATGACGTCCCCGAAGCGCTTCACGGAGATCAGCGACCAGCTCCTGCGCCGCACGGTCCGCATCCGCATGACCCCCGGCGAGGCCGCCCGCCGCGGCCACCTGGTCCGCGCCCGCCGCCTGCTGCTGAGCGAGCCCTTGGACGGCATCGCCGAGGCGGTCGTGGTCCTGGAGCACGGCGAGGCGACGTGGGCGATGGCGATCCGCTTGGAGCGCACGGATCGGCGCAGCGTCGGCGTACTCGGCTGGATCTGCACCGTGGTCACCGTCCTATAGGCCAGACCTCGGTCCGCCGGAGGCCGTCCCGATCACGGGGCGGGGCGGCCTCCGGCACACACCATCCGCCGCGCGCGGCCGTTCCGATCACGGGGCGGAGCGGCCACCGCGTCCTGCCATCCGCCACACACGGCTGGCAACACGCGACGCGGGCGGCGGGACGCTCAACCACCTGGCGGCCGTCCCGATCACGGGGTGGGACGGCCGCCGGGATGCACCATCCGCCACACGCGGCCGGCAACACACGACGCGCGGGGCGGGACACTCAACCACCTGGCGGCCGTCCCGATCACGGGGTGGGACGGCCGCTAGGACGCACCATCCGCCACACGCGGCCGGCAAGACGCGACGCGCGGGGCGGGACACTCGACCGCCTGGCGGCCGTCCCGATCACGGGGTGGGACGGCCGCCGGGACGCACCATCCGCCACACGCGGCCGGCAAGACGCGACGCGCGGGGCGGGACACTCGACCACCTGGCGGCCGTCCCGATCACGGGGTGGGACGGCCGCCGGGATGCACATCCGCCGTGCGCGGCCGGGGAGGGACGACGCGCGCGGCGGCTCCGGAGGGCGCATGGTCCCGGATTCGGTGGGCCGGGCCATGCCCTCCACGGCGGCCATCGCACTCCACACCGTGCCGGGGTGCGATGGCCGCCACCCGAACACCGCCGGGAACCCCCGGTGCGCTCGGTAGCCATGGGGGCAGCGGGCGCACTGGGCACCACACCCACCACCCGAACGCGGCCGCCGCGGATCTGCAGGGCCCAGACCGCGGCGGCCGCCTCGCCGTCGACGTTCGCCCCGCCGCCAGCCGCAAGGCCGACCGGGAGGCGCGGTGTCGACCCGCGCAGCCAGCGCCCGTGCCGCTAGGGCCGCGCCTGCGCCGCCAACCCCGCACACTCGCCGCCGCACCGCACGCTCACCGCCGACAGGCCGGCCCACGCCGCCGCCGGACCGCCCCCACGCCGCCGCCGGACCGCCCCTCGCCGCCGACAGGCCGGCCCACGCCGCCGCACCGCACGCCCACCGCCAGGCCGGCCTTTGCCGGGCCACACGCTGGCCACCGCCGGCCCGAGCCCCTCGCCAGGCCCCACGCTCGCCGCCGGGCTGGGCCCTCACCGGCCCGCACGCTCGTCGCCGCCGGGGCGCGCCCTCGCCGCCGGGCCAAGCAACCCGCCTTGGCAGGTTGCGGCCGTCACCGCCGCGGGTCGGCTCGCGGTCGCGGCGTCGGTGGCGGTCATCGTTGGGAGCGCTTGATCGGGAGCGCGAACGGTGGCGCGGGGGTGCGGCAGCGCAAAGGGCGGGCGACCCCGACGTGAGCCGGGGTGCCCGCCCTTCACACGGACGACGGTGGGCGGCCTAGGCCGGGCCGCCGGGGGCGCCGTGGCAGCGCTTGTACTTCTTGCCCGAGCCGCACGGGCACGGGGCGTTGCGGGACGGGCCGTTGCTCGCGACCGCCTGGCCCGGGGAGGGCTTGCGGCCGCTCTGGTTCGGCAGCGGCGGGCCCGAGCGGCGCGGGTTGCCGCGCTCGCCGGCGCCGTTGGTGCCGACGCCGAGTGCGGGGGCCGCGGGGGCCTCCTGCTCGATCACCACGCCCGACTCGCCGGCGGCGCCGTCGATCGTGGGGGCCGAGTACTGCAGGGCGCGCGGGGCCCGGGCGCCGAGGCCCTTGGCGCGGATCTCCACGTGGGGCTCGGGCAGCGGGACCGAGGGGGTCTCGCCGTCGATTTCGCCCTCCGCCGCGACGGCCTCGAGCTCGGGGACGGCCTCCTCGACCTGGACCTCAAGGTTGAACAGGAAGCCGACCGCCTCCTCCTTGATGCCCTCCTGCATCTGCTGGAACATGTCGAAGCCCTCGCGCTGGTACTCGACCACCGGGTCGCGCTGCGCGTAGGCCCGCAGGGTGATGCCCTCCTGCAGGTAGTCCATCTCGTACAGGTGCTCGCGCCACTTGCGGTCGATGACGTTGAGCAGCACCTGGCGCTCCAGCTCGCGGACGGCCTCGGAGCCGAGCTCCTCCTCGCGGCGGTCGTACGCGGCGTGGGCGTCCTCGATGAGCTGGACACGCAGGAACTCGGGGTCGAGCTGGCCGTTCGACTCCTCCTCGAGGTCCTCGATCGTGATGCCGACCGGGTAGAGCTGCTTGAGGTTGGTCCACAGCTGCTCGAGGTCCCAGTCCTCGGCGGTCTCGCCGAGGGAGGTGGCGCCGACCACATACGCGCCGACGACGTCGTCGATCATGTTGCGGACCTGGTCGCTGAGGTCCTCGCCGTCGAGGACGCGCTTGCGCTCGGCGTAGATGACCTTGCGCTGCTTGTTGAGGACCTCGTCGTACTTCAGAACGTTCTTGCGGATCTCCGCGTTCTGCGCCTCGATCTGGGTCTGCGCGCTCTTGATCTGGCGCGTGACCATCTTCGACTCGATCGGCACATCCTCGGGGATGTTGAAGCGGTCCATGACGGCCTCGACGGCGCTGGCCCGGAAGCGGCGCATGAGCTCGTCCTGCAGCGACAGGTAGAAGCGGGACTCGCCCGGGTCGCCCTGCCGGCCGGAGCGGCCGCGCAGCTGGTTGTCGATGCGCCGCGACTCGTGCCGCTCGGTGCCGAGCACGTAGAGGCCGCCGACGTCGGTGACCTCCTCGGACTCCTGCTCCACGAGCGCCTCGATCTCCGGCAGGAGCTCGTTGAACGCCTTCTCGTAGCCCTCCGGGTCCTCCTCCTCGAGGATCCCGCGCTGGCGCAGCTCGGCGTTGGCCAGGTACTCCGCGTTGCCGCCGAGCAGGATGTCCGTGCCGCGGCCGGCCATGTTGGTGGCGACCGTCACCGCGCCCTTGCGGCCGGCCTGCGCGACGATCTCCGCCTCCTTGGCGTGGAACTTCGCGTTGAGCACGGCGTGCGCGACGCCGCGGCGGCGCAGCAGCTGCGACAGCAGCTCGGACTTCTCGACGGAGACGGTGCCGACCAGGATCGGCTGGCCGAGGGCGTGGCGCTCGACGATGTCGTCGACGACGGCGTTGTACTTCGCCTTCTCGGTCTTGTAGATGACGTCCGGGTGGTCCACACGGATCATCTGCCGGTGCGTCGGGATGGAGACCACGCCGACGTTGTAGACCTTGTTGAACTCGGCGGCCTCGGTCTGCGCCGTGCCGGTCATGCCGGAGAGCTTGCTGTAGAGCCGGAAGAAGTTCTGCAGGGTGATCGACGCGAGCGTCTGGTTCTCCTGCTTGATCTCGACGCCCTCTTTGGCCTCGATGGCCTGGTGCATGCCTTCGTTGTACCGCCGACCGTGCAGGATGCGCCCGGTGAACTCGTCGACGATGAGGACCTCGCCCTCGTTGACGACATAGTCCTTGTCGCGCTTGTACAGCTCCTTGGCCTTGATCGCGTTGTTGAGGTAGCCGACGAGCGGGGTGTTCACCGACTCGTACAGGTTGTCGATGCCCAGCTGGTCCTCGACCTTGGCCACGCCGCGCTCGGTGACGGAGATGGTGCGCTTGGACTCGTCGACGTCGTAGTCGGCCTCGCCCTCCTTGCCGCGCTTGAGGCGGTTCACCACGCGGGCGAACTCCTGATACCAGCGCGCGGACTGCTCAGCGGGGCCCGCGATGATCAGCGGGGTGCGGGCCTCGTCGATGAGGATCGAGTCGACCTCGTCGACGATCGCGAAGTTGTGGCCCCGCTGCACGAGCTCGTCGCGCGACCAGGCCATGTTGTCGCGCAGGTAGTCGAAGCCGAACTCGTTGTTGGTGCCATACGTGATGTCGCACTGGTAGGCGGCCCGGTGCACGGCGGACGGCTCGTTGGGCCCGACCACGCCGACGGTCAGGCCGAGGAAGCGGTGAATCCGGCCCATCCACTCGGCGTCGCGGCGGGCGAGGTAGTCGTTCGTGGTGACCACGTGGACGCCCTTGCCGGACAGCGCGTTGAGGTACGCCGGGAGGACGCACGTCAGCGTCTTGCCCTCACCGGTCTTCATCTCGGCGATGTTGCCGTAGTGCAGGGCCGCGCCGCCCATGATCTGCACGTCGTAGTGTCGCTGCCCGAGCACCCGGGAGGCGGCCTCGCGGGCCACGGCGAACGCCTCCGGCAGGATGTCGTCCAGCGTCTGACCGTCGGCGAGTCGCTCCTTGAACTGCTCCGTCATGCCGGCGAGCTCTTCGTCGGTCAGGTCGGCATACTCGTCCTCCAGCGAGTTGACGGCGTCGGCGACGGCCTTCAACTTGCGCACCATCCGGCCCTCGCCGGCGCGGAGGATCTTCTCGAAAATCGACACGGGTCAGCGCTCCCTCAAACGTCTGCGACCCATCGTAGGCGGCTTTTCCGCCGACCTGCCGCCCCCGCCCGCCTACTCTACGGACACCGAGCCCCAAAGGCGGACAAATCACACGGTGTACCGCAGAAATATCCGTCTCCTGACGCGGAGGCATACGGCAGGATCGGCGTTCATGGAGCCGATCGAACTCGCCACCGACGGGCTCGTCCTGCGCGCCTGGCAGCCCGACGACGCCGAGGACGTCTTCCGCGCCTGTCAGGACCCCCTCATCCAGCGCTGGACCATGGTCCCCGTCCCCTACCTGCACGAACACGCCGAGGACTACACGGGCGCGATCACCCGCGCGGCCTGGGCGGCCCAGACTGCGGCGCCGCTGGGCGTCTTCGACGCCCGCTCGGGTGAACTGCTCGCCTCGGCCGGCCTGGTCGCGCTCGACCTGCCCAATCGCAACGCGGAGCTGGGCTGCTGGGTCGCGCCCTGGGCCCGCGGCCGGCGGGTCGCCGAGCGCTCGGGCCGCGCGGTGGCGCACTGGGCGTTTGAGGTGCTCGGGCTGCGCCGGCTCATCTGGCGGGCCGAGGTCGGCAACCACGCCTCGAAGCTCAGCGCGGAGCGGATCGGCTTCACGTTCGACGGCGTGGTGCGCGCGGGGTTGCCCGCGAAGGCCGGCGGCTTCACCGACTGCTGGTACGGCGTGCTGATGCCCGGCGAGGTCTGCGACACCCCGCCGGCCTGGGTCGCCCCTGGCGGCCCCGGGGCCCGCCGCGCCCGCGCTTTCAGCCAGCCGCCCGAGCGCCTGCCCGCGGGTGCGTGCACGCTGCGGGCGCTGCGCGAGAGCGACCTCGACGACGTCGTGGCCACGTTTCGCGACCCCGGCACGGTGCAGTGGACGTCGATCCCGCTGGACTACCGCCCCGAGCAGGGCCTGGACTTCATCCATGTCACCTATCCCTCCATGTGGCTGCGCGGCACCGGCGCGGGCTTCGCGTTCGCCGACCGGGACGACCGGTTTGCGGGCACCGTCGACGTGCGCATCAACCCGATCGATCCGGTGACCGCCGAGGTCGGCTTCTCGGCGGCACCTTGGGCACGCGGCAAGGGCTACACCACGGATGCCGTTCGCGCCGCGTGCGCCTACGGCTTCGACCGCCTCGCGCTGGGCCGCATCGTGTGGCGCGCCCACGTGGGCAACGATGCGTCCCGCCGCGTGGCGGAGAAGGTCGGCTTCGTGGTGGAGGGTGTTCAGCGCGATAGCTGCGTGCAACGCGGCGAGCGCCTTGACGGCTGGATCGCGACCCTGCTGCCCGGAGACCTGTCATGAAGCTAGCACTGCGCCGGTGGCGCCAGGACGACGCCAAGATCATTGTCGCTGCGTGCACGGATACAATTACGCAGCGGTACCTTCCGTTGCTCCCGTCCCCCTACACCCACGCGGATGCGCTAGCGTTCATCGAGCGGGGCGCCACCGAGCGGGCCGTGGTCGACGCTGACAGCGACGAGGTCCTCGGCGCGATCGGCTGGCGGCCGGGCCGCGACAACACGGCCGAGATCGGCTACTGGGTCGTGCCGGCCGCGCGCGGGCGGCGGGTGGCCAGCACGGCGGTGGAGCTGCTCAGCGCCGAGCTGTTCCAAACCGATTTCCAGCGGTTGTACCTCCAAACGGCCCTGACCAATGTCGCAAGCCAGCGGGTGGCGATCGCGGCGGGGTTCACCCGCGAGGGCATCGCGCGCGGTGCGTCGCGCTGGCGGGACGGCACCCGCTACGACACGGTCGTCTGGGCGCGGCTCGCCGACGACCCGCCCGGCCCGAGCCCGCGGGCCCTGCCCGACCTGCCGGACGGCCGGCTCACCGACGGCGTCGTGGTCGTGCGGCCGATGGTGGCGGAGGACGGCCTCGTGACGTACAACTTGCGGGTCCTGCCGGAGGTGAGCGGCCGCTCTGTGGTGGGCACACCGGCCGACCCCGCGGTCATCGCGCGCCAGTGCGCCGAGTCCGCCTCGAAGTGGCTGGCCGGGCAGCGGGCCGAGATGACGATCTGGCGGGCCGACGACGACGCGTACCTCGGCGAGATCGCGGTCTACTACGCCGAGCCCGTGCTGCGCGAGGCAATGATCGGCTACAGCCTCATGCCGGAGGCGCGCGGGCACGGGTACGCCGCGCGGGCCGCCCGGCTGGTCACCGACTGGGGGTTCGAGAGCGGCATGGCGCGGATGATCGCCGGCACCGCCGTTGACAACATCGCCTCCCAGCGCGTGCTGGAGGCGGCCGGCTACGAGCGAGAGGCGCTTCAGCACGCGCGGCTGCCCGGCCCGGACGGCACCCGGCTGGACAACGTCATGTTCGCCAAGGTGCGCCCGGCCGCTGCCTGATCGCCCTCGCGACGGCGTTGGGCGCGGGCGACGGCTTCGGCGGCGCCCACAACGCCAAGGCCGCGCTCCGGTTCGCGGGCGCGGCGAGGCAATTCTGTCTGGCGCCGCCGAGCCGCCGGCCCCGCGCCGCGAGCCGAGCCCTAGTCGCCGGCCCCGCGCCGCGAGCCGAGCCCTGGTCCTGCGCCACCGCGCGGCATTGCCGCGGCATCGGCATGCGCAGGACGGTCTCGCGCTACCCGGGCCGCGCACTCACGCCTCCACGTCACGCATGCGGGCCTCCACGCCGCGCCCGCGCCCAGCCCCACGCCGCACGCGCGATCGCCTTCGTGCCGTGTCGGCGCTGGCCAGCGTGCCGTGACGGGCTCGGGGGCGTAGCGGCGCGAGGTCGGTGGTCTCCAGGCGGGCCATGCGTCGGCGCATCGACAACGTTGCGTTCGCCAAACTGCGCCCGGCGGCCACCTTCGCGTCACGTCACGTTGCCGTGGGCCAACTTACGTATGGCCCATGCGTCGTCGTGCAGTGATTTCCGGCATGGGCGTGGCCGCCGGCGCGGCCGTCCTGCCCGCAGCACTTGTCAGCCCCGCCGCGGCCTACGCCCACGACTCCGACCAGGACCGCCACCGCCCGGGCCGGCCGCTGGTCATCGGCCACCGCGGCGCGAGCGGCCACCGGCCCGAGCACACCATCGGGTCGTACACGCTCGCCATCGAGCTCGGCGCCGACTTCATCGAGCCGGACCTCGTGCCGACCAAGGACGGGCAGCTCGTCGCGCGGCACGAAAACGAGATCGGCGGGACGACCGACGTCTCGACGAAGCCGCAGTTCGCCTCGCGCAAGACCACCAAGACCGTCGACGGTGTCGCCGTCACCGGGTGGTTCACCGAGGACTTCACGCTCGCCGAGCTCAAGACGCTGCGCGCCATCGAGCGGCTTCCCGCCGTGCGGCCGCACAACGCGATCTACAACGGGCTGTTCGAGATCCCGACCTTCCAGGAGGTCATCGACCTCGCCCGGGAGCAGGGGCGCAAGGTCGGGCGGACCATCGGGGTGTACCCCGAGACGAAGCACCCCACCTACTTCCGCGGCATCGGCCTGGAGCTGGAGCCGCTGGTCGCCAAGGTGCTCAAGCGCAACGGCCTGGCCGGGCGCAACGCGGCGGCGTTCCTGCAGTCGTTCGAGCCGACCAGCATCAAGAAGCTGCGCGGGCTCGTCGACACGCCCTCGGTCGTGCTACTGGACCAGGTCGGGCAGCCCTTCGACTTCAAGACCAGCGGCGACCCGCGCACCTGGGCCGACCTCGCCACCCCGGCCGGCCTGGACTACCTCAAGGCGTTCACCGACGGCGTCGGCGCCACGAAGAACCTGGTCATCGCCCGCGACGCGGACGGCAACCTGCTGCAGCCGACGGCGCTCATCCACGACGCGCACGCGCGCGGCCTCAAGGTCCACTCGTGGACCTTCCGCAATGAGAACCAGTTCCTGCCGCTGAACCTGCGCACGAGCACCGACCCCAACGCGTGGGGCAACATCCTCGAGGAGGTCCGGATCTTCCTCGCGGCGGGGCTCGACGGGCTCTTCGCCGACTACGCGGACACGGCGGTGCTCGCCCGGGACCTGTTCCTGAAGTCCTCCGGCCGCTGACATCTCGCTCGGGGGCGGGCCCACGGCACCGGGCCCGCCCCCGAGCGTTCGCTTACATGCCCAGGCTCATGACGCCGTAGTCGTACGCGCGGCGGCGGTACACCACGCTCGGTCGCCCGGATTCCTTGTCGTTGAACAGATAGAAGTCGTGGCCGAGCAGTTCCATGTGGAACAGGGCGTCGTCCACGGTCATCGGCTCGCCCGGGTGCTCCTTCTCGCGCACAATGTGCCAGGGCTGGTCGTCGGCCTCCTCGACGAGGTCAAAGCCCTCACCGGCGCGCGCAGCCGGCGCGGCTTCGGTCTTCGTGGCCAGTGTTGTGCCGTTGTTCCGCTCGGGTGGCGTGAATGCGAGTGACGCGGTCGCCGCGGCGACGGAAACCGGCGCGTGCCGGCCCCGATGGACCCGTCTGCGATCAGCGGCCCGGCTGAGCCGGCTGTCCAGCTTCGCGATCGCGGTGTCCAACGCGCTGTAAAAATCGGCGGCGCAGGCTTCCGCTCGGATCACCGGACCACGCGAGTAGCACGTGATCTCGACTCGCTGACAGTGATCGGATTGACGCGGATTGCGCTCGTGAAACAGCTCGACGTCGACGCGGATGAGCTTGTGGTCGTATCGCTCGACCTTCGACAGCTTGTCTGCCACATGCTGCCGGTAATGGTCGGGCACCTCGACGTTGCGGCCCTTGACGACGATGTCCACTCCTGACCTCCCCCACGGGTACTTCACAGATTCGGGTTCGGGTTTTCGGTTCTCAGATTCGGCCGGAAACGCGCCTCCCCAGAGGCTCAGCCCGCGCGGCACGCGACCGAACAGCGGGTGTCAGGTCCTCCCTTCGCGCGGCCGGACTCGCCACGGAACGCTTACAAGCGGCCAGGGCGAGCGTTGGTCGTCTCTCGACGTTAAACCGAGGACAGCCACTAGTCACCCCCGGTTCAGAAGAACGCTGCATTCCCACGCCGAAACCCTCCCGAGGGATTACCCCACGCTACGCGCGAAGTCACTTTCCGTACAAATCGGATATTTCGCGTGTTCTAGTGCTGACGTTGCGTAGCCCCTCACCCCGGAGAGTCCTACGGTTCCCACCCCCGATCGGCTCAAACCACCCCGCTCGCCGACGGTCCCCGGCGGCGTTGAGTAGCGGCGAGGACCGCGGTCCGATGCACGGCGATTCCCGCCTCCGCGAGTGCGCCGCCGGCCGCGGCGAGGGTGACCCCGGTGGTGACGATGTCGTCGACGAGCACCACGGCGGCCCCGCTGCGCCTCAGGTGCTCCCGCAACGTCGCGATGCGACCCCGATGCACCGCAAACGCGTGCCGGGCGGCCCGGGTCCGCTCAACGGCCGACAGCTGCGCCGAGTCCTCGGCCTTCGGCAGCGCCCGTAGCGGCCGGGCGATCGCCGCGCCGGGCAGCACCCGGGCCGTGCCGCGCACGAGCCGGAGCATGTGGTCGCCGTGCCGCCGCCGGATCGCGGCCGCGGTCGCCGGCACCGGGACCAGCACGACCGGCCCCGCCGGCACCGCCCGGGCGGCCACCCGGGCGAGCAGCTCGCCGAGCGCTCCGGTCAGCTCGTGCCGGTTCTCCTCCTTGTACTGCACGATCGCCCGCCGCAGCGCCCCTGCGTAGGCGGCCAGCGCGTACGTCGGCGGGAGCCCGGCCGGCTCCGGATCCGGCCGCGTCCGCTGCGGCCGCGCCTCGGCGAGCGCCACGCGGCACGGCTCGCACAGCGCGCGGACGGACGGCTCGTCGCACCCCGCACACGTCGCCGGCAGCACGAGGTCGACGAGCCCCTCGATCATCCCGCCGACCCAGCCGCCCAGCGGCCCACGAGTCGGCATCGCGCCACCGCGCACCGGCTGGATGCCGGCCGGCGCGCCGCGGCGGCTCGAGGAACCACTGCGCAGCGACTCGCCACGGCCGCCGCGCGGCATGTCGGCACGCCGCGCCGGACCACGGCCGGGCGGCACGGCAGCGGGACCGGGCGGCACGGTCAGTCCGGGTAGAAGGGAGCGGTCGGGTTGATCGGCTCGGCGGACGAGGGGGGATCCGGGAGCTGCAGCGGGCCGATCTCGTTGCGGAAGACCTCCTGCGCCCGGTTGCCGGCCTCGACCATGACGTTGACCGGCGGGTTGGTGAACGACTGCGTAGCGGGCTCGAGCGGATCGCCGACCTGGGCCACCAGGCTCGTCACGATGGGCTGCGGCGTATCGGGGTTGCCGAGCGGCAGGGGGATGCTGGCGGCGCCGTCGAGCGTGATCGCGACGACCGAGTACGGCTTCTCGCCGTACGGCGGCTCCGGGGTTGGCTTGCCGCCGACCACCAGCACCGTCTCGGTCAGCCAGTCGACGGCCTCGTTGCTGCCGAGCAGCGTGTCGATCGGCTGTAGCTGGCCGATAGCGGGGGTGCCGTCCTTGAACTGCAGTGACGCCACCATGACATCGCCGCCGAAGACGAGGGCGATGCGGTGCCCGTCGGGCGCAACGGCGAAGGCCGTGATCTCCGCATTCGTCAGGGGAACGCTGAGGCTCACCCTCACGAGGTTCGCGGACTTGTCGTCGGCCCCGATCCAGAGCACGTTGTCGGCGATGACGAGCACCCGGCGCATCGGGTACGTCATCCACGCCGGGCGGCTCAGCTTCGTGCCGTGCACGTTGGTCTCGAGATATGTGGGCGGCTTGGCCGGCGGCATCTCGGTCGAGCTGACCCACAGCGCCGGTTTGCCCTTGGACGCCGGCGTGTTGCCCGGGCGCACGAGCGCGGCCCGGCTGAACTGGCGGTCGATCGCCGCGGAGGCCACCTGGGTGTTCTGGCCGCCGGCCGCGAAGAGCGGCGTATCACCGGCCGGGGTGCCGGGGAACACAGAGTGGACCACGCCGTTGGCGACATAGAACTTGTCCGGCTGGCTGAAAGAGGTGCCTGCGGTCTGCTGGGAGGTCACGTTGTCCGCGTTGAATCCGCGTTCGGAGTCGGCCGCGTTGGGCTGGTTCTCGATCGTCAGGGTTACCAAGGGGTGGAGGACCAGCGACCACCGGATCTGCCGCGCCAGCGGGGAGAGATCGCCCTTGCCGGCGGCCTTGTTGTTGAGGTTGATCTGGACGCTGCCCGGCTTGACGATCGAGTTGCCCTGGAACTCGTAGTCGCCGGGCAGGGCGGCGACGACTCCCGCCAGCAGCTTACTCGGCCCGGACTTGAGCGCGTCCAGCACCGCGCCGACCCGCTTGACGTCGCTCAGCGTTCGCGGCATGTATCGCATGTCGGGTATCAGCTTCGCGTTGGGGCCGGACTCCCAGAAGTAGATCGGGTTCCAGTCGTACCACCGCTTGAAGCCGTCCTCGCTCAGCAGCACCAGGCCGGTCGAGGCGTCGTTCATGTCCTCGATCCGGAAGCCGCTGCCGACCGGCGCGACCGTGAACGTGGCCTTGAACCCGGCCGTGCGCTTCTCCGGGCTGAGCTGGGCGGGGGTGAAGGTGCCCGACTTGTTGAGCGTGCCGATCGGGTCGACGTCGACCGTGACCTTGTACTTGCCGCCGGGCTGGAGCTCCTGCTTGACCTGCGCCTTCCGGATGACGGTGAGGTCGCCGCCCGGCCGCCACCTGTTCGCCATTGCGTCGGTCATGAACTTCCGCAGCCGATCCAGGACCTCCTGGTTGGGCGGGTCGCTGCTGTCGGCGTTGGAGATGTTGGCCCCGACGGAGGCCTCCAGGAAGTTTGTGACCAGCGCCGACGCCGTGGTCGCCACGTCCGGGCCGTCCGGGTTGGACACCTTCGCGGGCGGGGCCGCGCTCTGGGCCGCCCCGGCGTACTTCGGCTCCGTCTTCGACGGCAGGCCGCACCCGTTCAGCACGAGCAGCGCGCCGACCACGACCACCAGCGCGGCGCGGCTGGCCGACCACCACGAGCGAGCGGGATCGCCGGCGCGCGGCGGGGCGTCGGGCCGATCCGGGCGGCGCAGCGGGTGCGCCGGGAGCAGGCGAGGACGGCCGGGCCGGGTCATGGGGCCTCGCCGATCAGGGCGGCCTCGTCGGCGCGGGCGTCGTCGGGGACCAGGCGCAGGGGCGAGGAGACGAGGCGGTCGCCGCTGCGAGACGGGAGGGTGAGGCGGAATTGGGCGCCCTTGCCCGGCGCGCCCCAGGCCTCCAGCCACCCGCCGTGCAGGCGGGCATCCTCCAGGCTGATCGACAGGCCGAGGCCGGTGCCGCCGGTCTGCCGGGCGCGCGACGGGTCGGCGCGCCAGAAGCGGTTGAACACCAGCTTCTCCTCCCCCGGTTTGAGACCCACTCCGTGGTCGCGAACGGTCACGGCGACCGCGGCGCCGTCGGCGGCCAGGGTGACGATCACCGGCTTGGCCTCGCCGTGCTCGACGGCGTTGCCGACCAGGTTACGCAGGACCCGCTCGACGCGGCGGGGGTCGACCTCGGCGATGACCTCGCCGTCCGGGACCACCAGCTTGAGCGCCACCTTGCACCGCTCGGCGAGCGAGCCGAGCTGGTCGGTGACCCGGCGCACGACCGGGACCAGGTCGGTCGGCTCGGCGTCGAGAGCGGCGAAGCCGGCATCGAACCGGCTGATCTCCAGCAGATCGGTCAAGAGGCCCTCGAACCGGTCGAGCTCGGCCTGCAGCAGCTCGGCGCTGCGGGCGGCGGCCGGGTCGAAGTCGTCGCGGGAGGCGAAGAGCAGGTCGGCCGCCATCCGCACGGTCGTCAGCGGGGTGCGCAGCTCGTGGGACACGTCGGAGGTGAAGCGGCGCTGCAGGCGGGACATCTCCTCCAGCCGCACGATCTGGCGCTGGAGGTTGGCGGCCATCTGGTTGAACGCGGCGGCCAACCGGGCCAGGTCGTCCTCGCCGCGGACCACCATGCGCTGGTCGAGCAGGCCGGCCGACAGGCGCTGCGCGGTGCGCGCGGCGACCCGCACCGGGGTCACCACCAGGCGGGTCATCATCGCGGCGATCAGGGCCAGCAGCGCGACGAGCGCGATGCCGGTCCCGGTGACCACGGCGCCGGTGAACTGGACGAGCTCGTCCTCGGCCTGCAGGGGAATGATGTAGTACAGCTCGATGGGAGAGCCGCCGACCTGGACCGGCGTGCCCATCACGAGGTACTTCTGCGGGCCGCGGCCGTCGTCGATGTCCAGGGTGGCGATCTGCTGGTAGGTCCCGGACTTGTAGGTCCCGGACTTGCCGCCCACCACGAGGTCGCGCATGCCGCGCACCTGCGGGTCGTCCATGACGTACTTGCTGCGCGCCGGCGGCCAGGACACGGCGAGGCTGCCGCTCTGGCGCAGCATGACGACCTCGGACTGCGGGTTGCCGACCGACCCGTAGAGCTGGGACTCGACGCTGCTCAGCGCGGACTGCAGGCCGGGGTCGTCGAGCTGCGTGAAGCCGGTCAGCTCGCCCGTGGCGTAGGCGGCGCCGTTGTCCACCATGATCTTGGTCTGGTCGATCTTGTTCTGCAGCACGCCGTTGCTGATCAGCGACGCGACCGTGTAGCTGAAGGCCAGCACGAGCGCCGCGGACAGCGACAGCGTGATGCCGACGACCCGGAACTGCAGCGAGCGGCGCCACTGCCGGCGCAGCACGGCCCAGAGCCGGCGGAGGCGCCGGCTCACAACCTGCGGCAGGATCCGCCGGGGCCGCAGGCGGCGCGCGCGGAGGATCAGCGGGTCGATGCGAACCATGCCGGCTTAGCCGGTCCCGGCCTTGTAGCCGACACCGCGCACCGTCAGGATGATCTCCGGCTTCTCGGGGTCCGGCTCGATCTTGGCGCGCAGCCGCTGTACATGGACGTTGACCAGGCGGGTGTCGGCCGCATGGCGGTAGCCCCACACCTGCTCGAGCAGCACCTCACGGGTGAACACCTGGCGCGGCTTGCGGGCCAGGGCGACCAGCAGGTCGAACTCCAGCGGGGTCAGCTTGACCTCGTCGCCGTCGCGCATGACGGTGTGCGCCGGCACGTCGATGGTGATCTGGTTGCCCGGTGGCCCTATGGTCAGCAGCTCCGGCGCCACGTCCTCGCCGCGGCGCAGGCGGGCCCGCATCCGGGCGACCAGCTCCTTGGGCTTGAACGGCTTCATCACGTAGTCGTCGGCACCCGACTCCAGGCCCAGCACCACGTCGACCGTGTCGCTCTTGGCGGTGAGCATCACGATCGGCACGCCCGACTCCGCGCGGATGGACCGGCACACGTCGATCCCGCTCATGCCCGGAAGCATCAGGTCGAGCAGGACGATGTCGGGGCGGGTGTCCCGGAAAGCGCCGAGAGCGCGCTCACCGTCGGCCACGAAGGAGGGCAGGAAACCCTCACTGCGCAGGACGATGCCGAGCATCTCGGCGAGGGCGGGGTCGTCGTCGACCACCAGGACACGGGCTCTCATGCGGTCCAATATTTCACCTCATCGCCCCTCCGTGGGAATCCGCCAAGGATCTTGGAATTTTCGTGCCCGTACGTGTCGATCTTGCAACTGTGCGTAACCCGGTCCTCCGAAGTCGCCCGCACCAACTACGGTGTCCGGCGTGGAGATCCGCGCCGTGATACCGATGCGTCCGCTCACCTTCGGGGAGCTGCTGGACGCCGCGGTGTCGCTGCTGCGCGCCCAGGCGCCGCTGCTCCTCGTCGCAGCGCTCGTGCTCGCGGGCTGCGAGCAGGCGCTCCTGTATCCCCTGCGCGAGTGGTCGGACACGCAGCTGCCGTATTTCGGGCCCCACGCCTCCCGCTTCGGCGAGTCCTGGGTGGCGTTCTGCATCGGGATCAGCTCGGAGGCGACCATCATCGCGCTGCTCGGCGGCCTCGCCGGCGCCGCCGCCGGTCCCGGGCTGCTCGGCCGGCCCACGCGGGCGCGGGAGCTGCTGCGCCAGGCCGGCGGGCGGGCCCTGCCGCTGCTCGTGGTCGCGCTGGCCACCGCGGCGCTGGTGTTCGTCACGTCGCTGGTCGGGCTGCTGTCCTTCCCGCTCGTCTTCGGGCTGCTGGGGCTGGCCGCGCCCGCGCTGGTCGTCGACCGGGTCGGCCCCTTCCGGGCGATCGGCCGCTCGTTCAAGCTCGCCGGCAAGGGCCTGCGCGGCGCGGCGATCCGGGTCGGCGGTTACGTCAGCTGGGCCCTCATCCGCATCGCGCTCGGGCTCGGCGCCTCGGCGCTGCTGGAGATCTGGCTGCGCGACACCGATGTGGTGTACACCATCGCCATGATCGCGATCTGGGCACTCATCGATGCCGTCGCGTATGCCACGCTCGCCTGCATCGATGCGGTGCTCTACCTGGAGGTCCGGATGCGGGTCGAGGGGCTCGACGTGGCGATCGGGCGCCTGCGCCGCCTCGGCCGCCCGATCGACCTGGCCAACTCCGTCATCCTCGGGGCGGCGGTGCGATGACCCGGGCGTGGGACCTGCTCCTGCAGGCCGTCGACGAGCTCATCGGCGTGCCGCTCGCGTGCGTCCTGCTGTTCGTCGCGGCGGTCATCATCGGCCTGCTGTACTACTTCTACCCCCGCTGGATCCCGAAGAGCTTCCCCCGGCTGCGCATGGGCCGCCAGCGCGCCGACGAGGAGAGCGAACAGCTCGACGTCGACGTCGAGCTCGAGGACGACGAGCCGGAGCCCGATCCGCCGGCCGACTACCAGGAGGTGCCCGAGCTGCCCGCGCACGTGTTCGCCTCGCTGGCCGACCGCCTGGCCGCCGAGGGGCGCTTCGCCGAGGCCGTCCGGGAGCGGCTGCGGTCGATGGTCCGCGGCCTGGTCGAGCGCCAGGTCCTCGAGCATCGCCCCGGGATGACGGTCACCGAGCTGGCGCGCGCGGCGGGGGCGGCCGAGCCGGCCGTCGAGGCGCCGATGCGCAACGCGTCGGGGATCTTCTCCGATATCTGGTACGCCGAAAGGCCCGCCACCGCCGAGCACGACCACGAGATGCGCCGTCTCGCCGCGGAGGTGAACCGATGAGGCCCGCCGCACCCCCGAGCACCTCCGCCGCCGGCACCACCGCAACCGGAAGTACCACCGCGACCGGAAGTACTGCTGCGGCCGGAAGTACTGCTGCGGCCGGAAGTACCGCTGCGGCCGGAAGTACCGCTGCGGCCGGAAGCGCCACGAGGAGACCGCGCAGCTGGCGGTGGCTGCGGCTCGTCGGGCCGCCGCTGGCCGTGATCCTCCTCGTGCTGCTCGGCATCGGGTTCTACCAGTTCGGCGAGCCCAGCGACAAGGACGCCGACTTCCTGTCGCCGGACAGCCACGCGGGCATCGGCTCGGCCGACCTCGCCGACAAGGTCCGCGCGGCCGGCGTCACGATCATTCCCGAGCGCAAGACCTCGGATGCGCTCGTCGCGGCGTACAACGGCAACGCCACGCTGCTCATCACCACGCCGCAGCTGGTGCAGAACCTCTACCTGCGGATGATCAGGGTCCTGCCGGCGTCGACGAAGGTCGTGATCGTCGAGCCCGACGCCGGGACGATCATCGACGGCCTGCTGCCCTTCCACGCCCTGCGCCGCAACTACGCCACCAAGGTCGCCGGGCCGGGCTGCAGCTACTCGCCGGCGGCGAAGGCCGGGCCGGCCGAGGTCGAGCGCACCCGATACGGCGGGTTCGAGCCCGAGCTCGGCCGGATGGTCGAGCGCTGCTACCACGACTCGCTGTTCGTGTACGAGCGCGGGGCCGCCACCGTCACAGTTGTCGGGTCGTCGTACCCGTTCCGCAACGACCGGCTCGGCAACGACGGCAACGCCGCCCTCGCCACCGGCCTGCTCACCGGCGCGCCCAAGCTGATCTGGCTCGACCTGCACCACCTCGAGCCGCCGCCGGCCATCGCGAGCGACCCGGCGCTCGCCGGCGGGCCGCTCGCGCCGCCGTCGCTGCGCCCGGTCCAGCCGGGCGAGACGGACGAGGACTTCCCGATCGAGAACCACAAGCTGCAGCGGCCGCCCGCGGGCGAGCCGGGCGGGGGCGGCAGCGCGCCGCCGGAGCCGGAGGATCCGCCCAACCCGCTGTGGTACGCGTTCCCGAAATGGGTGTACCCCACGACCTCGCTCGTCCTGCTCGGCGCCCTCGTGCTCGCCGTGGCGATGGCGATCCGGCTCGGCGCGCCCGTGGTCGAGCCGCTGCCCGTGGCGGTGCGCTCGAGCGAGACCGCGCTCGGCCGGGGACGGCTCTACCAGCGGGCCCGCGCGCGGCCGGAGGCGCTGCAGATCCTCCGCGACGCCGCCCTGGCCCGCCTTTCCCGGCTCCTGCGCCTCGATCCGGCGGTGGACCGCCGGGTCCTCACCGACGCCGTGGCGGCCCGCAGCGGGTGGCCCGCGGCGACGGTCGCGCACGTGCTGTTCGGGCGGCCGCCGGCGACCGACGCCGAGCTGGTCGCCGCCGCGACGGCCCTCGAGCAGCTGGTCGAGGCGGCGACGGCGGAGCGCACCGAGGCAACACCGGACGCGAACGCGGCACCACCGCCCGCCGCGGCGGACGTTTGGAACGCACCACCTGGTACGACCGGGGCATCGGCGCCGGGCGAGACAGATGAAGGAGAGCCACGGTGACCGACATCGCCACCCCGCTGATCGAAGGCTCGCCGGAGGCCGGCGCGCAGCAGGCCCGGGCCGCGCTCGGGCGCCTGCGCGCCGAGGTCTCCAAGGTCGTCGTCGGGCAGGACGCCGTCGTGACCGGCATGGTCATCGCGCTGCTGGCGCGCGGGCACGTGCTGCTCGAGGGTGTGCCCGGCGTCGCCAAGACGCTGCTCATCCGTACCATTGCCGCGGCTCTTGATCTTGACTCCAAGCGGGTGCAGTTCACGCCCGACCTCATGCCCGGCGACGTCACCGGGTCGCTGATCTTCGACAGCCGCAGCGCCGAGTTCCAGTTCCGGGAGGGGCCGGTGTTCACCAACCTGCTGCTCGCGGACGAGGTGAACCGCACGCCGCCGAAGACGCAGGCCTCGCTTCTGGAGGTCATGGAGGAGCGGCAGGTGTCGGTCGAGGGGCGCCCGCGGCCGCTGCCCGAGCCGTTCCTGGTCGCCGCGACGCAGAACCCGATCGAGTACGAAGGGACGTACCCGCTGCCGGAGGCCCAGCTCGACCGGTTCCTGCTCAAGCTCACGGTGCCGCTGCCGACGCGGGACGAGGAGCTCGGCGTGCTGCGCGCGCACCACCAGGGCTTCGACCCGCGGCGGCTGCGCGACGCGGGCGTGCAGGCGGTGGCCACCGCCGCCGACCTGGCCGCCGGGCGCGCCGCGGTGCAGCGGGTGGCGGTGGCGGAGGGCGTCCTGGCGTACATCGTGGATCTCTGCCGGGCGACCCGCGTCTCGCCGTCGTTGGAGCTCGGCGCCTCGCCCCGCGGCGCGACCGCGCTGCTGGCGGCGTCGAAGGCGTGGGCGTGGCTGACCGGGCGGGAGTACGTGACCCCGGACGACGTCAAGGCCCTGGCCCGCCCCACGCTGCGCCACCGCGTCCGGCTGCGGGCCGAGGCGGAGCTGGAGGGCGTGACCACCGACGCCGTGCTCGACTCGGTGCTGGCCACCGTGCCGACCCCTCGATGAGCGCCGGCCTGGGCGCGAGAGGCGACGCATGATCACGTGGCGGGCGGCGGGGCTGATCGGCGCCGGTGCGGTGCTGCTGGCGGTCGTCGGCCTCGTCGCGGGCTCGGCGATCTCCGCGCCGTGGCTGTGGTCCGCCGCCGGCCTGATCGTGCTGCTGGTCGCCGCCGCGTGCGTCGTGGACTTCATCGCCGCCGCGTCGCCGAAGCTGCTGCGCCTGAGCCGCTCCGGTGACCAGGCGCTGTGGCTCGGCGAGAGCGGCGAGGTCCGGCTGCTGCTGCAGAACCGCTCCAACCGGGTGCTCACCGCTCGGGTCCGCGACTCGTGGGTGCCGTCGGCGGGGGCCACGCCGGCCACGCACGACGTGCGCATCGAGCCGGACCGCGGGGTTGCCGTCGCCACCCGCCTCACCCCGACGCGGCGCGGGGACCGGGAGGCCGTGCGCGTGATGGTGCGCTCGTTCGGGCCGTTCCGCCTGGCGTACCGGCAGACGAGCCGGAAGGTCGCCGACCGCCTGACGCCGGCGTGGCGCGTCCGGGTGTACCCCGCGTTCAGCTCCCGCCGGCTCCTGCCCGAGAAGCTGTCGCGCCTGCGGATCATGGACGGCTCGGTCGTGACGCGCGGCCGCGGCCAGGGCACCGAGTTCGACACGCTGCGGGAGTACGTGCTCGGCGACGACGTCCGCTCCATCGACTGGCGCGGCAGCGCCCGCCGCTCCGACGTCGTGGTCCGCACCTGGCGCCCCGAGCGCGACCGGCGCCTCGTGTGCGTGCTCGACACCGGCCGCACCTCGGCCGCCCGCATCGGCGACGAGCCGCGCCTCGACGCCGCCATGGACGCCGCGCTCCTGCTCGCCTCGGTCGCGGCGCGCGCCGACGACCGGGTGGACCTGCTGGCGGTCGATACGGCCGTACGCGCCTCCGTCACCAACGTCGAAAAGCGCACGCTGCTCTTCCGCCTGGTCACCGCGATGGCGCCGCTGGAGCCGGCCCTCGTGGAGACCGACTTCGGCCTGGTCGCCGGCGAGGTCCTGCGGCGCGAGCGGAAGCGGGCGCTGGTCGTGCTCTTCACGGCGCTGGAGCCCGGGGCGCTCGGGGAGGGCCTGCTGCCGGTACTGCCGCAGCTCGCCGCCCGCCACAAGGTGATCGTGGCCGCGGTGCACGATCCCGAGCTGGCGCGCATGGCGCGGGTGGCGCCGGGGGCGAGCGCCGCGGACGTGTACTCGGCGGCGGCGGCGCAGCGGGCTTTGGCCGAGCGGGAGCGGGTGGCGGCGGCGCTGCGCCATCACGGCGTGGAGGTGGTGGACGCGCCGGCCGACGAGTTCGCTTCGCGGCTGACGGATCACTATCTCGCGCTGAAGCACACCGGCCGCCTGTAGCTGGTCGCGTCCGCGGCCTTCGGTGCGACAAGTCGGGCACTCCGTGCCACGACTTGTCGGATTTTTCGCCTGTCAGGCGAAAAATCTGTTTCGGGCCGATCGTGGAGCGGGGAGAACCCATGGCGGAAGGTCGATCGCCGCCTGCCGAACGGAGAGGCTTGCGCCGCGGGCCCTACCGCACCGCCGCCCGCCGAGCCGACAGACCCGCGCCGCGGCTCGATCGCCGCCTGTCAAGCCGATCGCGAACCGGCGCTCGCCTGCCGCGGGCGCAAGCCGGATCGAGGGCGGACCGGGCCGCCGCGAGCTTGTTCGCCGTGCCGATCGCTAGTCGACGTCCGAGCACCGATGCCGGAAACCGACCGGAGCGCAGACTGACCCACAGCCTGGATTCGACCGCCACCCGCCGAATCCGTCGCGGAGCCGATGCCCGAGCGTCGTGCGACGCAAACGCGCATATACGAAATGTCGGATATGTCGTGGCGCGGAGCGCCCGACATATCCGGATCCGCTCCGGGTGCCGCGCGGCGCGGCACGGCGCTGGGCGAAGCCCGGCGCGGCACGGCACGGCACGGCGCAGGGCGAAGCCCGGCGCGGCACGGCACGGCACGGCACGGCGCAGGGCGAAGCCCGGCGCGGCACGGCACGGCACGGCGCAGGGCGAAGCCCGGCGCGGCACGGCACGGCGCAGGGCGAAGCCCGGCGCGGCACGGCGAGGCGAGGCGAGGCGGCGAAGCCGCGGGCTACGTGGCCGGGAGAGCCGCCTGGACGATCTCGCCCTCCGCCTCCGTCGTGGCGCCCTCAACGTGCGCCTTGCGGCCGAGCATGAAGACGTAGACGAAGAAGCCGATCCAGACCAGGAAGCCCGCGAGGTCCTTCACGACGTACGGGACGGGGGCCGGCGTCACGAAGGCCTCCAGCAGGCCGCTCACCAGCAGCACCGCGATCAGGCCGAGCGCGACCAGAATGCCCTCCGACGCCGTCTCGGCCAGGGCCCGGCCCCGGGTGCGGAACGGGCCAGGTGCGACCCAGGCCCAGCCGATGCGCAGGCCGACGCCGGCGCCGATGTAGACCGCCGTGAGCTCGAGCAGGCCGTGCGGCAGGATCAGGCCCCAGAAGACGTCGCCGTGGCCGTAGGCGATCATCACGCCGCCGATGAGGCCGACGTCGAAGGCGTTGGCGAAGAGCAGGTAGATGACCGGGATGAAGGCCACGCCCGAGGCCAGGCACATGCCCGTGAGCAGGGCGTTGTGGGTCCAGACGCGCAGGAACTGGTTCTGCGGCATGTACTGGCTGTAGTACCCGGCGAAGTCCTGGTTGACGAGCTGGTTGATCTGCTCGTCGGTGGCGAAGTAGCCCGCGACCTCCGGGTTGTTGACGATGTACAGCATCACGGCCAACGACAGCATCGTGAACACCGTCGCCACGCCGCACCACCACGGCCAGGCGCGGTACACGGTCAGGGGGAACGTCCTGGCGAAGAAGCGGCCGACGCCCGCCATGGAGAACGACGGGGAGCCGGTCAGCGCGTTTCGGGCGGCCAGGACGAGCCGGGACAGGCGCGCGACCAGGATCGGGTCGGGCGAGCGGCTGCGGATGAGCGAGAGATGGGTCGCCGCGCGCTGGTACAGCGCCACGAGCTCGTCGGCCTCGGCGGCGTTGAGTCGCCGGCGGCGGGAGAGCTGCTCCAGGCGCCGCCACTCACCGCCGTGCTCGGCGACGTACGCATCCAGGTCCACCCCGGCAGCGTAGACGGACGGGGCACCCCCGGGGTGACCCGTTGTAGGACACTGTCAGCCATGAACGATCGCACGGCACCGGCGACGACCGTCGACCGGCTGGTCAGCGGCGAGGCCGTCGAGCTCGAGGTGCGCGTGGCCCGGGCCGGGTCGCGGATCCTCGCGCTGATGATCGACATCGTGCTGCAGGCGATCCTGCTGTTCGTGCTGATGATCACCACCACCTTCGCCGGCGTCCTCGCGGCGAGCACCGGCGTGCTCGACGGCGGGCTGATCGAGGCGTTGTTCGTGGTCGACCTGGTGATCGTGCTGATTGTTTACCCGGTGGTCTGGGAGACGCTGCTGCGCGGGCGCACGCCGGGCAAGCTCGCGATGGGGCTGCGGGTCGTGCGCGACGACGGCGGCCCGATCCGGCTGCGCCAGGCGCTCGCCCGGGCGCTGGTCGGCCTCGCGATCGAGTGGCCGGGGCTGCTGTTCCCGGTGGTGTCCTGGCTGTTCTCGCTGATCGTGCTGATGCTCAACCCCAACGGCAAGCGCATCGGCGACCTGGTGGCCGGCACCATCGTGATCCACGAGCGCACGCCGGCCGCCTGGGGGTGGGTGCCGGCGATGCCGCCGCAGCTGGCCGGCTGGGCTTCGCTGCTCGACCTGACCGGGCTCGACGACAGCCTGGCGCTGGCCGTGCGGCACTTCCTGGCCCGCAACCGCCAGATCGGCGAGCCGGCCCGCACCGCGCTCGGGCAGGCCCTGGCCAGCGAGGTCGCCGCCTGCACCACCCCGCCGCCCCCGCCGGGCGTGCCCGGCTGGGCCTACCTGGCGGCGGTGCTCGCCGAGCGCCACCGCCGGGCGAGCCACCGCCTGGCCCGGGCCCGTGCGGTGTCGGCGAGCGTGTGGCCCGCCCTGACCCCGCAGCGTCCGGCCGCGATGCTGCAACCACCGCGGCCGGTCGCGACGCTGCAACCGCCGCGCTAGGAGCCCTCGCGCCGGCCCGGGCGGTGCCGGCGAGCGTGTGGCCCGCCCTGGCCCCGCAGCGGCCGGTCGCGACGCTGCAACCGCCGCGGCCGGTCGCGATGCTGCAACCACCGCGCTAGGAGCCCTCGCGCTGGCCCCATTCCTGGATGTTGTACGTCGGACCCCAGACGGACGGGTTGTCGCGGATGTTGGCGTACTCCTGGTAGGTGAACGTCAGCGTCGGCCGCTGCATCAGCGGCAGCACGTAGGCGTCCTTCGTCAGCAGCTCGTCCGCCTGGTTGAGCGTGTCGGCGGCGTGGCGGGGGTCGACGTCCATGGCCGCGGCGTGCACCAGGCGGTCCAGCGCCGGGTTGGTGTAGCCGCCGTAGTTGCCCGGCGCCCCGGTCGCCCACCGCTGCTCGGGCGCGCTCTGGTACAGCGGCCCGCTCACCCAGTCGCCGAGGACCAGGTCGAAGTCGCCGGCCGTGAGCGTCTGCGCGAGGCCCTCGGTGGTCTCCGGCCGGGCCTCGATCCCGATGCCCTTGAGCGCCGCCGCGATCTGCTCGGCGGCCACCGCGCGCATGGCGTTGTCCTTGTCGTAGCGCAGCCGCAGCGCGGGCACCGGCTCGGCGGCCTTGGTGACCAGGTGACCGTTCTCGATCTTGTACCCGGCGTCGGTGAGCAGCTTCTTCGCCTTGTCCGCATCGCCCGAGCCCTGGCCGGTGCCGCTGACGACGTCCTTGTAGCCGGCGTCGCCGGGCACGAAGTTGTGGCTGCCCAGCGGCTTGAGGTTCTTGTCGACCGTGCCGTACGTCTTCTCGATGACGGTCTTGACGTTGACCGCGGTGAACATGGCCCGGCGCAGCACCGGATCGGCCAGGTACTTGTTGCGCACGTTGAGCGTGAGCTGCTCCCACCTGTAGCTCTCGCCGACCTCGTGGATCACCCCGGGGGTGGCGGCCAGCCCGCTGAGCAGCGCCTGGCTCGGCGCGGGCGACATGCCGGTGAGCTCCTTGGCGCGCACGGCCGGCAGGATGGCCGCGGGGTCCAGGACGAACTTGAACGTGATCCGGTCCAGCGAGGGCTTCGTCTTGCCGTACCACTTGTCGTTCTTCTTCAGCACCAGCGCCTGGTCCTTGGCGTAGGACTCGATCTGGTACGGCCCACCCGACCACGTCGGGACGGTCTTGGCGAACCAGTCCGCGGCGCCGGCCACGCCCTCGGGCTTGGCCAGGTCGAAGCCCTGCTTGGTGGCCAGGTGCGACGGGTACAGCCCGTCGTTGGAGAAGTCGCCCTTCCAGTCGCCGAAGGTCTTGCCGTCGGCGAAGGTCAGCGTGACCGTCTTGCCGCCGTCGGAGCCGACGATGCTCTTGATCACGTCGTACCCGGTCGTGGTGGCCGGCGTGCAGGCCGAGCAGTGCGCCGGGTTCCCCGAGTTCTGCTTCCACGTGAGGATGAAGTCGTCGGCGGTGATCGGGATGCCGTCGCTCCACACCGCGTCCGGACGGATCTTGTAGACGACCGTCTCGGGGTTCTGGTTGGTGATGTCGGCGGAGATCACCAGGTCGGCGTTGGGCTGGAGGCGGCCCTGCGGGTCGACCTGGAACACGCGCGGCAGCAGGCCGGCCATCGCCTGGCGGGTCGCCTGCGTGCCGCCGTCCTTGGCGTTGACGTTCCAGCTGGTGACCGGCTGATCGAGGCCGTAGGTGTACGAGCCGCCCAGCTTGATCTCGCCGCCGTTGCACGTGGTCGGGTTCTTCTCGCAGTCGTTGAACCCGATCGTGGCCGTGGGTGACGGCTTGGCCCCGCCGCCGGTGCATGCGCCGAGCATCAGCCCGGCCGCCGCGAGGACGACAATCGAAGCCCGCATCTGCCTTCCAGTTACAAAAGCCACCCGGCCACCATAGGGGGCGAGCCTAGGCGAAGAGGGCACGACCCCAGTAGTCGTCGGCCGCGTTGATGCCCGGCGGGCAGGCGAACAAACCGCTGGACTCGTGGCGGATGTACTCGTTGAGGGCGTCCTGGCGCGACAGGCGCGTCTGGATGGGCACGAACTGCTTGCGCGGATCACGCTGGTAGGCGATGAAGAACAGCCCGGCGGCGAGGCGGCCGAGGCCGTCGGAGCCGTCGACGAAGTTGTACCCGCGGCGCAGCAACCGGGCGCCGTCGTTGAACTGCTGGTGGGCGAGGCGCACGTGCGCGTTCATGGCGATGGCCGGCTTACCGTCCGTACCGACGGCGGAGAAATCCGGCTCGTCGAACTCCTTGGCGCCGCTCAGCGGGGCACCCTCCCCCTTGTTGCGCCCGACGATCGCCTCCTGCTCGGCCAGCGAGGTCCGGTCCCACGTCTCGATGACCATCCGGATCTTGCGGGTGACCATGTAGGAGCCGCCGGTCATCCACTCCTCGCCGTCGCCGGACCGCACCCACAGCTGCTCGTCGAGCAGCTGGGTGTCCTCGGCCTTGAGGTTGGCGGTGCCGTCCTTGAAGCCGAACAGGTTGCGCGCGGTCTGCTGGCTGCGTGAGGTCGAGGAGGTGCGCCCGAAGCCCAGCTGGGACCAGCGCACGCTGACCACGCCGAAGCCGATGCGGGCCAGGTTGCGCACCGCGTGGACGGCCACCTGCGGGTCGTGCGCGCACGCCTGCACGCAGATGTCGCCGCCGGAGATCTCGGGCTTGAGCGCGTCCTTGGCGAACTTCGGCAGGTCGGCCAGCGCGGCCGGGCGCTTCGCGGCGATGCCGAAGCGGTCCCTGCCGTCCGCGTCCCGGAACAGCGTCGGGCCGAAGCCGATCGTGATCGTGAGGCCGGACGGCGGCAGGCCGAGCGCCTCGCCGGTGTCGTCGGGGGCCGCCTCGGGGGCGCCGCCGACCGCGCCGATGACGCCGGCGTCCTTGCCCGCCGTCATGCGCGCCGCCGCCGCGGTCCACTTCTGCAGCAGCTCGATCAGCGCCTCGCGCTTGTCGGTGATGACGTCGAAGGCGACGAAGTGCAGCCGGTCCTGCGCGGGCGTGACGATGCCGGCCTGGTGGGGGCCGTAGAACGGCACCGCGGCGGCGGCATCGTTGGCCTGCGCCGGCTCGGGGTCCTCGAACACCTGCAGGCCGACGACCCCGCCGGCGGCGGCGCCCAGGGCACCGGCCCCGGCGAGGCCGATCATCTTGCGACGGTCCATGTCCCTCTCCCGGCAGCGCGCCCGGCCCGCGGACCGGGCGCGCCTCGCGTGTGAGCTACTTGGCGGCGACCAGCGGGGCGACCTTGCTGATCGGCTCGGCGAGCGCGTTGATCGCGTCGCCGAGGCTCTTCAGCTGGGCCTCCGACAGCTCGTTGTGCAGCTTCCAGCCGTCGCCGTTGCGGTACTTGTCCAGCTCGGCCTGCGCCGCGGCGAACTTCTCGTCGAGCGTCTTGGCCAGCGCGGCGTCCTTCTCCTCGATCACCGGGCGCAGCGCGGCGATCGCGGCGCGGGAGCCCTCCAAATTGGCCTGGAAGTCCCACAGGTCGGTGTGCGAGAAGGTGTCCTCCTCGCCGGTGATCTTGCCGGTGGCCACCTCGTCGAGCAGCTCCTTGGCCCCGTTGGCCAGCTCCAGCGGGGACAGCTCGACGGTCTGGGCCTTGTCGACGATCGTCTTCACGTCGGCGAGCAGCTTGTCGGCGGTCGGGCCGGACTTCGAGATGTCCTTGGTGACCCAGAGGTCCTTCTCGATCTTGTGGAAGCCGGTCCACTCCTGGCCGGGCTCGAGGTCGGCCTCGCGGGCGTCGATCGCCGGGTCGAGGTCGCCGAAGCTCTCGGCCACGGGCTCGATGCGCTCCCAGTAGGTGCGGGCGATCGGGAAGAGCGCCTTGGCCTTCTCGACGTCGCCGGCCTTGACCGCGTTGACGAACTCGGTCGTCTTGTCGATCAGCGCACCGGTGTTGTTCTTGACGTACGTCTGGTAGTCCTTCGTCGCCTGCGCGAGCTTGGCGTCGTCGGTGAGCGGCTTCGTGTCGCCCGTGGCCTTGAACGAGCCGCGGATGCCGTTGCCGACCATGCCCGGCTTGCAGGCGGTCTCGTAGGTGCCGGCCGGCAGCTCCACGATCAGCTCGCGGGTCAGGCCGGGCGCCACGTTCTCGACCTCGCCGACGATGCGGTCGCCGGTGGCGTACACGTAGAACTCGGTGACCTTGCCGCCCTTGTTGCTGACGGTGAAGGTCACCGGCCCCGACACGACCTCGGTCTTCTCGACCTTGCACTCGGTGTCGGTGGCCGTCACCGCGATCTTGCCGTTGCCGGCGCCACCGGGCGCAGCCGCGTTGTCGGCCTTGTCGTCGCCGCAGGCGGCCAGGCCGAGGGCCAGGGCCGGGACGGCGCCGAGGGCGAGCAGGCGTGTTTTACGCATGGTTCTCCTACGAGAGGGGGTGGTGACGCGGCTCAGGCGTTGGTGCTCGCCGGCTGCGGCGCCGGCGCGGGTGCGGCCGGCTTGCGCAGCAGCGGCAGCAGGAAGAGAACGAGGACCGGCACTCCGTAGGCGACCCAGGCGATGGTCTCCAGGACGGACGGCTGGGGCGTGAAGTTGAACATGCCGCGCAGCAGCTCCGCGTACCACGCGGTGGGCGGCAGCGCCCCGGTGAGGTCGAAGGCGTGGTTGTTCAGGCCCGGCAGGAGGTTGGCCTCCTGCAGGTCGTGCACCCCGTACTTGAAGATGCCGGCGGCCACGAGCACGAGCAGGGCGCCGGTCCAGGTGAAGAACTTCGTCAGGTTGATCCGGATGGCGCTGGCGTAGAGCAGCCAGCCGAGCACGACCGAGGTGGCGAGGCCGAGCGTGATGCCGACCAGCGGCTGCCAGGTGTCGGAGCCCTGAGCCGCGGCGAAGAAGAGGATCGAGGTCTCCAGGCCCTCGCGGGCGACGGCCAGGAAGGCCATGCCGGCGACCGCCACCGCGCCGACCTGGATCGCGTCCTCGAGCCGGCCGCGCAGCTCCTTGGCCATCTGGCGGGCCATCCGGCGCATCCAGAAGATCATGAAGGTGACGAACACGACGGCGATCAGCGAGGCGATCGCGTCGACCATCTCCTGGTGGGGGCCGGAGAGGTACGCGGTGCCGGCCTGCAGCAGCGCGGCCACCCCGATGGAGAGCAGGGCGGCCGCCGCGACGCCGGTCCAGACCCATTTGAGCAGGTGCTTGCGGTCACTCTTGACCAGGAACGCGACCAGGATCGACACCACGAGCGTGATCTCGAGTCCTTCACGCAGTCCGATCAGGTAGATGGCGGTCATACCGAGCTCCGCAGGTTAGCCTTCTCTTACTTAGGTCAGCCATACCTTAGACCTCATTGACCGGAGGCTTCAAGCCGCGGGGGGTTGAGTGAACCTGGTCATGCTGGTGAACACCAAGGGCCCCGCCGGTGTACGCCGGCGGGGCCCTTGTGCGAACGCGTCAGAACGCGACTGCGTCAGTACCGGTAGTGGTCCGCCTTGTAGGGGCCCTCGACCGGGATGCCGAGGTACTCGGCCTGCTTCTTGGTCAGCTCGGTGAGCTTGACGCCGAGGGCGTCCAAGTGCAGCCGGGCGACCTTCTCGTCGAGGTGCTTGGGCAGCGTGTACACGCCGATCGGGTACTCGTCGGTCTTCGTGAACAGCTCGATCTGGGCGATCGACTGGTTCGCGAAGCTGTTGGACATCACGAACGACGGGTGGCCGGTCGCGTTGCCCAGGTTGAGCAGGCGCCCCTCGGACAGCACGATGATCGAGTGGCCGTCGTCGAACTTCCACTCGTCGACCTGCGGCTTGATGTTGATCCGCGTCACGTCCGAGCGGCGGGCCAGGCCGGCCATGTCGATCTCGTTGTCGAAGTGGCCGATGTTGCCCACGATCGCCTGGTGCTTCATCCGGCCCATGTGCTCGGCGGTGATGACGTCGAGGCAGCCGGTCGCGGTGATGAAGATGTCGGCGGTCTCGACGACGTCCTCGATGGTGGCGACCTGGTAGCCGTCCATGGCGGCCTGCAGCGCGCAGATCGGGTCGACCTCGGTCACGATGACCCGGGCGCCCTGGCCGCGCAGCGACTCGGCGCAGCCCTTGCCGACGTCGCCGTAGCCGAAGACCACGGCGACCTTGCCGCCGATGAGCACGTCGGTGGCGCGGTTGATGCCGTCGATCAGCGAGTGGCGGCAGCCGTACTTGTTGTCGAACTTCGACTTGGTGACCGAGTCGTTGACGTTGATCGCCGGGAAGAGCAGCGTGCCGTTCTGCTGCATCTCGTACAGCCGGTGCACGCCGGTGGTGGTCTCCTCGGTGACGCCCTTGATGCCGGCCGCGATGCGGGTCCAGCGGCGGTTGTCCTCGCCGATGGAGCGCTGCAGCAGCCCGAGGATGACCGCGTACTCCTCCGAGTCGGCGGTGTCCGGCGACGGGACCGCGCCGGCGCCCTCGAACTCTGCGCCCTTGTGCACCAGCAGGGTGGCGTCGCCGCCGTCGTCAAGGATCATGTTGGGGCCCTGGCCGTCGGGCCACACGAGCACCTGCTCGGTGCACCACCAGTACTCTTCGAGGGTCTCGCCCTTCCAGGCGTACACCGGGACGCCCGACGGCTTCTCCGGGGTGCCCTCCGGCCCGACGGCGATGGCCGCGGCGGCGTGGTCCTGGGTCGAGAAGATGTTGCAGCTGGCCCAGCGAACCTGCGCGCCGAGCGCGACGAGCGTCTCGATGAGGACCGCGGTCTGGATCGTCATGTGCAGCGAACCCGTGATCCGCGCGCCCTTGAGGGGCTGCGTGGCCGCGAACTCGCGCCGGATGGCCATCAGGCCCGGCATCTCGTGCTCGGCGAGCTGGATCTCCTTGCGCCCGAAGGCGGCGAGGGACAGATCGGCCACCTTGAAGTCACCATCGGCGACGGTCTTCGGCGGCGGCGTGCTGGTCAATGCGATCTCCTGGTCTGCATAGGCGAACGGCGACCCTTCACGTTACGCGGCACGGGAGCGGCACTCCAATCGACCCTTGGACAGCGCACGGGGCGGTGAGATTACTCCCACCGCCCCGTGCTTCCCCCCGGTTTGGTTCCCCCGCATAAGGCTCGGACCCGGTCTCAAACCCTGCGTAACTGAAAGACTACCGTCCGCAACTCAGATGTCAAGTAAATCCTCTTAAGTCGGACACGCTCCCTTGCTTGGCTAGCGCAAGTCACGACAAGTCGGGCGCTCCGCGCCGCGACTTGTCGGATTTATACGTCGTCAGGCGATAAATCGGTCGCGCGGTGTTGGGGCAGGAACGCGAGATTCGGTACCCGCAGCGACACAACGGCAAGCCGCAACGCCCTGCACGAGCCGGCCGCCACCAACGCAGCGGCCGAAAGCGCGAGACCGGAGACGCAAGCCTCAGCGCACGTAGCAACGCACCGCGCCGCACGATGACAAGCCGCAACGCCCCGCCCGAGCCGGCCGGCAACGCACCGGCCGAAGGGCGAGACGGAAGACGCAAGCCGCGGCGCGCGGCAACGCACCGCGCCGCAAATGCAAGGCCGCCGGGCGGGGCGAGCGAAACGCTAAGGCGCGCGGCCCCGAAGGATCGCGCGCCTGGACGCAAAAGGCTCCCCGAGCTACTCCGGCGTCGCCGCCTGGAACGCCTCGCCCGAGCCGCTCACCGACAGCTGCGGCCGCGCCGCCGGCGCGAACGCGGCCTGCCCCTGGGCCAGCGTGACGGGCACGACACCGTCGTCGACCCGGATCGAGCCGCGCGTGCACAGCACGATCCGCGGGCCGTTGCCGGGCAGGCGCACCGCCGGGGTCGTCTCGTCGAGGACCGCGCGGTGCAGGGCGAAGTCGGGCACCGGCACCGGGTACGACGACAGGGCCGGGCTCAGCTCGATCGGCCGCGTGACCGGGTCGTCGAGCACCTCGAAGCGCAGCACCCGCAGGAGCTCCTCGACGTCGACGCGCTTCGGGGTCAGGCCGCCGCGCAGGACGTTGTCGGAGGCGGCCATGATCTCGACCCCGACGCCGCGCAGGTAGGCGTGCAGGTTGCCGGCCGGCATCCAGACGGCCTCGGCCGGGCGCAGGCGCACCCGGTTGAGCAGCGTGGCGACGATGACGCCGGTGTCGCCCGCGTACTGCTCGGCGAGGGAGACGACGAGCCCGTAGGCCGGCTGCTCGGCCGCGCGCGGGCGGCAGGCCGCCACCACGTCGGCGACCAGCTCCTGGTCGGGCGTGGACAGCAGGCCGCCGACCGCGTCGTGCAGCGCGGCGGCGACGTCGGAGCGGGACAGGGCGTCGATCGTCGGCTTGAGCCGGGCCACGCCCAGGGCGGCCAGGTCGCGCGCGGCCTCGGCCGGGTCGCGGAAGCCGCACAGGGCGTCGAAGTCCGTCAGCGCGACCAGCATCTCCGGCTTGTGCCAGGCGTCGACGTAGGAGGGGTGGCCCGCCGCGTGCGCAGCGCGGGCCCGCTCCAGCGTCGGGTGGGCCTGCAGGGAGAGCGGCTGGGCGGCGGCGAGCACCTTGAGCAGGAACGGCAGCCGGGCGCCGAAGCGCTCGACGTTGGCCGCGCCGAGCATCTTCGGCGGGTCGGCGGCGATGGCGTCGACCAGCGACGTGCCGCTGACGGCGAGGCGGGACGGGCTGGCCGGGTGGGCGCCCATCCACAGCTCGGCCTCGGGCTCCTCGGTCGGGGTGGGCCGCCCCTGCAGCGTGGCGATCGCGGTGCGCGAACCCCACGCGTACTTGCGGATGGGGCTGTCGAGCAGTTCCACGGTCAGTGCGCCTCCGTCGTCGCGACCGCGGCGCCGGACTCGGCGGCCTTGCTCGCCTGGTAGATGTCCGGCTCGAGGTAGATCACGCGGGCGATCGGGACCGCGGCGCGGATGCGGGCCTCGGCGGCGTCGATGCCGCGCGCGATCTCGTCGGCGGTCTCGTTGTGCCGGACCGCGATCTTGGCCGCGACCAGCAGCTCGTCGGGGCCGAGGTGCACGGTGCGCATGTGGATCACGCACTCGACCTCGGGGCCGTCGGTGATCGCCTTCTCGATCGCCTCGACCTGCTCCGGGGTGGCCGACTCGCCGACCAGGAGGCTCTTCATCTCCACGGCCAGCACGCCGGCCACGGCGATGAGCAGCGCGCCGATGGCCGCCGTGCCGATGCCGTCCCAGACGCCGTTGCCGGTGAGGAGGGTCATGCCGACGCCGAAGAGGGCCAGCACGAGGCCGATCAGCGCGGCGAAGTCCTCGAGCAGGATGACCGGCAGCTCCGGCTCCTTGGCCCGGCGGATGAACTGGACCCAGGTCGCCTTGCCCTTGATCTTGCGGGTCTCGCCGATCGCGGTGCGGAAGGACAGGCCCTCCATGATGATCGCCGCGACCAGCACCGCGACCGGGACCCACTGCCAGGAGTGGATCGGCTCGGGGTGGCTGATCTTGTGCCAGGCCTCGTAGATGGCGAAGACGCCGCCGACGAAGAAGAGCACGACGGCGACGATGAACGCGTAGATGTAGCGCTCCCGGCCGTAGCCGAAGGGGTGCCGGGCGGTGGCGCGCCTCTGGGACTGCTTGCCGCCGAGCAGCAGCAGGCCCTGGTTGCCGGAGTCGGCGACCGAGTGGATCGCTTCGGCAAGCATCGAGGACGAGCCGGTCAGCACGAACGCGACGAACTTGGTGACGGCGATGCCGAGGTTGGCGGCCAGCGCCGCCAAGATCGCCTTCGTCCCACCTTCAGTGCTCACGGACTGACCAGCTCCTTCATCTCGGACACCGCCGGAACGGCCATGGGGTCGAAGCCGTGCGCGAGGCCCAGGTAGATCGAGGCGAAGTCCGGCACGGCGACGAGCGAAGCCAATCGTTCCAGAGCGGAGCCACCCTCCGCGGTGATGAGGCTCACCCGCACGCCGCGGCGCTCGGCCAGCTCCTGCACGGCCTCGGCGCGGCGCTCCTCGACCGCGACCGGCTCGTCGCCCTCCTCGTCGTCGCTGGTCAGGCCGCCGTCGCGCAGCAGCACCAGGCGCAGGCGGGTCGCTGAGCTGTCGCTGTCCTCGGGGTCGGCGAAGATGTCCCGATCGGCCTCGGCGAGGCCGCCGTAGACGCCGTCGAGCAGGCCGACCCGCCCGCGGCCGGCCTCGCCGAGCGCGCCCACGACCGCGGGGTAGCGGGCGTTGGCCGACAGCGTGTCGCCGAAGCGGCGGGCGGCGACGGTGGCCAGGGGCGAGGAGCCCCAGACGATCGGCACCGAGTGGGCGAGGTCCAGCGCGAGGCTCTTGCCGGGGTTGACGAACGACTCGAGCGCCGTGCGGCAGCGCTCGGCGTCGGCGTCCAGCCGCGACGCGGTCTCGGCGAAGTCCGCCTCGTTGACCTTGACCAGGCCGAGCTGGCGGCCGGCCAGCAGCACCGGCACGGCCAGGCCCCAGAGGCTGGCCCGGGCCGGCGCGCGCCGCGGCACCGGGATGAACGGCGCGCGGAAGCGGTCGGCGAGGGCGTGCAGCTGAGTGTCCGGCGCGCCGATCGCGACGAGCCGGGCGCCGCGGCGGCCGGCGGCCTCCGCGGCGGCGAGCGCCTCCGGGGAGCGGCCGGACGCCGAGACGGCGATGACCACGTCGGCGGCGCCGACCCAGCCGGGGATGCCGGCGCTGCGGTGGGCCAGGACCGGCACCGGGCAGCGGGGCCCGGCCACGGTCTCCAGGATGTCACCCGTGCGCGCGGCGGTGCCGACGCCGGCGATGACGACCGCGCGGGGCCGGCCCTCGTCGGCCAGCGCGCTCAGGTCGGTCTCGGCGGCCAGGCTGGCCGCCTCCCGCACCTGGGCGCCGGCCGACGCCGTGGCGCGCAGCATGCCGCCCGGGTCGTTGCGCTCCAGCGCCTCGGCGTTGTCGAGCAGCGCCAGGTCGACCTCGCGATGTCCGCGGACCCCCGCGGTTCCCTCAAGCGGGTTCACTGCTCCCCCTCCTCGTCGGCGGTGTCCGAAGAGGTGCCCGGGGCGGCCTCAGACGAAACGGCCTCGTCGAGCAGCAGCACCGGGATGCCGTCGCGGATCTCGAAGATCCGCCCGCATTCGGTGCAGGTCAGCGTCTGCGCCTCCGCGTCGAAGGTCAGCTCGGCGTGATGTTCGTCCGGGCAGCGCAGGATCGAAAGCAGGGCGGGGTCCACGGACACGCGTTCCAACTCCTTTATGGGGCCTGTTCGTCAGCTGCGGATGACGGCCAGCATCTCATCGCGCAACGCGGCCATCCGATCCGCGGTCGGCGCCTCAACGTTAAGCCGCAGGAGCGGCTCGGTGTTGGACGGCCGGACGTTGGCCCAGCTGCCGTCGGGGAAGCTGAGGGTGATCCCGTCGAGGCGGTCGACCGGCACGTCGAACGTCCGCTCGATCTCGGCCATCTTCGCCGCCTGGTCGGCGACCGTCGAGTTGATCTCGCCCGAGGCCGTGTAGCGCTCGTAGTCCTTCGCCAGCGCCGACAGGGGCGCGGCCTGGCTGCCGAGCAGCGCGAGCGTGTGCAGCGCGGCGAGCATGCCGGTGTCGGCGCCCCAGAAGTCGCGGAAGTAGTAGTGCGCGGAGTGCTCGCCGCCGAAGATCGCGCCCGTGGTGGCCATCTCGCCCTTGATGAACGAGTGCCCGACCCGGGTCCGCACCGGGACACCGCCGTGCTCCCGGACGATCTCGGGTACCACGTGCGAGGTGATGAGGTTGTGGATGATCGTGGCGCCGGGCTCCTTGGCCAGCTCGCGCACGGCGACCATGGCGGTGATCACAGAGGGCGACACGGCCTCGCCGCGCTCGTCGATGACGAAGCAGCGGTCGGCGTCGCCGTCGAAGGCGAGTCCGAGGTCGGCGCCGGTCTCGCGGACCTTGGCCTGCAGGTCGACGAGGTTGGCCGGCTCGAGCGGGTTGGCCTCGTGGTTCGGGAACGTCCCGTCGAGCTCGAAGTACAGCGGGATGATTGTCAGCGGCAGCCCCGAGCCGAGCACCGCCGGGACCGTATAGCCGCCCATGCCGTTGCCGGCGTCGACGACCACGGTCAGCGGCCGGATGTCCGACAGGTCGACGAGCTTGAGCAGGTGGGTCGCGTAGCGCTCCAGCAGGCTGTACTGCTCCAGGCCGCCCCGCAGGTCCGCCTCGGTCACCCGCGGCGCGCCGCTGTCGAGGATCGCCTGCGCCCGCTCGCGGATCTCGGAGAGGCCGCTGTCCTGCCCGACGGGCTTGGCGCCCCGCTTGCAGAGCTTGATCCCGTTGTACTGCGCCGGGTTGTGGCTGGCGGTGAACATCGCGCCGGGCAGGTCGAGCGCGCCGGAGGCGTAGTAGAGCAGGTCGGTGGAGCCCAGGCCCGCCTCCAGGATGTCGGCGCCCTCGGCGCGCGCGCCGGCGGCGAACGCGGCGGCGAGCGCCGGGCCCGAGGCCCGCATGTCGTGCGCCGTGACGATCTTGTCGGCGAACTCCCCGCGCGAGCGCAGCGTCTGGACGAAGGCGCGTCCGAGCGCCTCCGCCACCGGCTCGTTGAGCTGGTCTGGCACCGTGCCCCGCACGTCGTAGGCCTTGACGATCCGGCTCAGGTCGATCACAGTCTCGCACCCCTAGTCGTGGTCGCTGTTCCTACGACGGAGCCTAGTGCGGTTGCACTCCGTACACGTGTCAGTCCCGACTTGATGATGTGAGAAGTGAGAAGCCTTTGTGGTACAGGATGAGGCATGGCCGAGGAAGGTAACTCCCTGCGGGCGATCGTCGCGGCACTCAGTGCCAACCTCGGCATCGCGTTGAGCAAGTTCGTCGCGTTCCTCTTCACCGGGTCGTCCGCCCTGCTCGCCGAGGCCGTGCACTCGGTGGCCGACACCGCCAACCAGGTCCTGCTGCTCATCGGCGGGCGCCGCGCGCAGCAGCGGGCGAGCCAGCTGCACCCGTTCGGGTACGCCCGCTTCCGGTACTTCTACGGCTTCCTCGTCACCCTCGTGATCTTCCTCGTCGGCGGCGTGTTCGCGCTGTACGAGGGCTACCAGAAGCTGCGCGACCCGAGCCCGGTCGAGGACCCGATCTGGGCGTTCGCCGTGCTGGGCATCTCGGTCGTGCTGGAGTCGTTCTCGCTGCGCACCGCCGTGCACGAGGCCCAGCCGTCCCGCCGCGGCGTGCCCTGGCTGCGCTTCATCCGCACCACCCGCTCCCCCGAGCTGCCCGTCGTGCTGGCCGAGGACTTCGGCGCGCTGACCGGCCTCACCTTCGCCCTCGCCGGGATCACCCTGGCCGTGATCACCGGGGACGGGCGCTGGGACGCCGCCGGCACCCTGGCCATCGGCGCGCTGCTGGTCGTCATCTCGGCCACGCTGTCGCAGCGGATGCGCAGCCTGCTGATCGGCGAGTCGGCCGACAACCGCACGCTGCTGGCGATCGAGGCCGCCATCGAGCGGGAGCCGCTGGTCGAGCGGATGATCCACCTGCGCACCATGCACCTCGGCCCCGACCAGCTGCTGATCGCGGCCAAGGTGGCGGTCAAGGGCAACGAGACGATGGCCCACGTGGCCGCGGCGATCAACCGGGCTGAGAAGCTGGTGCGCGACGAGCTGCCGTACGAGTGCTTCATCTTCCTGGAGCCCGACGTCTTCGACGCCAAGCTGTTCGAGTCGGCCGAGCGGCCGCCGGGGTCGTCGTCATCCCGCGAGGCCTGGGAATAGAGCTACCGCGACGTCCGCCGTGGTTGAGGCCCGTGACTCCCGGGCCTCACCGTCCGCCGATAGCCGCGGCAAACTACAGCACCAGGCCGGTCAGCACCATCACGCGCTCCTCGGTGTAGTCGGCCATCGCGCTGGCCAGGCCCTCGCGCCCGACGCCGCTGGCCTTGGCCCCGCCGTACGGCATCTGGTCGGCCCGGTAGCTGGGCACGTCGCCGACGACCACCCCGCCGACGTCCAGCACGCGGTGCGCCTCGAAGGCCCGGTCGAGGCGGCGGGTGAAGACGCCGGCCTGCAGCCCGTACTGCGACGCGTTGACGGCCGCGAACCCCTCCTCGTCGGAGCCGATGCGGGCGAGCACGAGCACGGGCCCGAAGACCTCCTCGGCGACGACCTTCGCGTCCGCCGGCACGTCGGCGAGCACGGTCGGCGCGTAGGCGGAGCCGTCGCGCGCGCCGCCGGTGAGCAGCTTGGCGCCGGCCGAGACCGCCTCGCCGACCCACGCCTCGACCCGCCGGGCGGCGTCCTCGCTGATGAGCGGGCCGACGTCGGTCGCCTCGTCGCCGGGGTCGCCCGTGCGCTGGGCCTCGACGGCGGCGACGAGGCGGTCGGCCAGGGCGTCGAAGTGGCGGTCGTGGACGTACACCCGCTGAACCGCGATGCAGCTCTGCCCGGCCTGGTAGTTGGAGAACGTGGCGATGCGGCCGGCCGCCCACTCCAGGTCGTCCCAGTCCTCGCACACCACCACGGCGGCGTTGCCCCCGAGTTCCAGCGTCACGTGCTTGCGCGGCACGGCGTCGCGGATCTGCCAGCCGACCGGACCGGAGCCGGTGAACGACACGACCGGCAGCCGCGGGTCGGCGACCAGGCCGGGCGCGCGGTCGTTGGGCAGCGGCACGACCGACCACATGCCCTCGGGCAGGTCGGTCTCGGCGAGGATCTCGCCGAGCAGCAGCGCACTGAGCGGGGTCGCCGGGGCCGGCTTGAGCACGATCGGCGCGCCGACGGCGATCGCCGGGGCGACCTTGTGCGCGACGAGGTTGAGCGGGAAGTTGAACGGCGCGATGCCCAGCACCGGCCCCCGGGGCACCCGCTTGACCAGCGCGATGCGGCCGGTGGCGGCCGGGTCGGTGTCGAGGCGCTGCACCGCGCCGGAGAAGCGGCGGGCCTCCTCGGCCGCCCAGCGGAACGTCGACACGGCGCGGGCGACCTCGCCCCGCGACCACTTCATCGGCTTGCCGTTCTCGGCGGTGATGAGCCGCGCGACCTCGTCGGCGCGCTCCTTCAGGCGGGCGCTTACGTGGTCGAGGGCGGCCGCCCGGGCGCTCGCCGGCAGCGCGGCGGCCTCGCGGGCGACCGCGGCCGCGGCGGCGACGGCCGCCTCCACCTGCTCGGGAGTGGCATTCGAGGTGGTACCCACGATTCGCCCGTCGAACGGATGGCGGATCTCGACGGCGTCGTCGCTGCTGGCCGGGCGCCCGGCGATGAAGAACGGGGTCACAACGCAACCCTAACCCCTGCTCGAGCCGGTTCACAGCGCGGAAACAGTTGCCCAGGGGGTTGTGTACCGCGGATTCGATGGAAGGATGGGCCTGCTAACACTCAAGGGAGTGGACATGACGAAGCAGTTGCAGAACTTCATCGACGGCGCGCACACCGACCCCGCCGACGGCCGCTATTCCGACCTCATCGACCCCGCGACCGGCGAGGTGTTCGCCTCGGCGCCCGTGTCCGGCGCCGCCGACGTCGACCGGGCCATGCAGGCCGCGGCCAAGGCGTTCGAGACCTGGCGCGACACGACGCCGTCGGAGCGGCAGAAGGCCCTGCTCAAGCTCGCCGACGCCATGGAGGACCGGGCCGGCGAGATCATCGACGCCGAGGTCCGCAACACCGGCAAGCCGCGCGGGATGACGGCGAGCGAGGAGCTCCCGCCGTCGGTGGACCAGATCCGGTTCTTCGCCGGCGCCGCCCGGCTGCTCGAGGGCCGCTCGGCCGGGGAGTACATGAAGGGCCACACCAGCTATGTGCGGCGCGAGCCGATCGGCGTCTGCGCGCAGGTCACGCCCTGGAACTACCCGCTGATGATGGCGGTGTGGAAGATCGCGCCGGCGCTCGCCGCGGGCAACACCGTCGTGCTCAAGCCCTCCGACACCACGCCGGTCTCCACGCTGCTGCTGGCCGAGATCGCCGCCGAGTTCCTCCCGCCGGGCGTGCTCAACGTCGTCACCGGCGACCGGGAGACCGGCCGCGCCCTGGTCGCGCACCCGACGCCGCAGTTCGTGTCGATCACCGGCTCGGTGCGGGCCGGCCGCGAGGTCGCCGCCGCGGCCGCGCCGTCGCTCAAGCGCACCCACCTGGAGCTGGGCGGCAAGGCCCCGGTCGTGGTCTTCGACGACGCCGACCTGGCCGCCGCGGCCGAGGCGATCGCCGTCGCCGGCTACTTCAACGCCGGCCAGGACTGCACCGCGGCCACCCGGGTGCTCGCCGGCCCCGGCATCTACGACGACTTCGTCGCCGCGCTGGCCGAGCAGGCGGCCGGGACGAAGACCGGCGCCCCCGACGACGAGGACGTGCTCTACGGCCCGCTGAACAACGCCAACCAGCTGGCCCGGGTCGGCGGCTTCATCGACCGGCTGCCCGACCACGCCAGGCTCGACGCGGGCGGGGCCCGGGTCGGCGAGCGCGGCTACTTCTACTCCCCGACCGTCGTGTCCGGCCTGCGCCAGGACGACGAGATCATCCAGGACGAGGTCTTCGGCCCGGTGATCACGGTGCAGCGCTTCACCGACGAGGACGAGGCGGTGCGCTGGGCCAACGGCGTGGAGTACGGGCTGTCGTCCTCGGTGTGGACCCGCGACCACGGCCGCGCGATGCGCATGACCCGCCGCCTGGACTTCGGCTGCGTCTGGGTCAACGCGCACATCCCGATCGTCGCCGAGATGCCGCACGGCGGGTTTAAGCAGTCCGGCTACGGCAAGGACCTCTCGGTGTACGGCCTCGAGGACTACACCCGGATCAAGCACGTCATGCACAACATCGAGCTCTGATGACGGACCCGCATCCACAGACGTCCGCGGACATCCACAAGCGGCGCACCGCCGCCGTCGCCCGCGGCGTCAGCAGCATGATCCAGTCGTACGTCGACCACGCCTCCGGCGGCACCATGTCCGACGTGGACGGCCGGGAGTGGGTCGACTTCGCGTCCGGCATCGCCGTCACCAACGTGGGCAACGCCAACCCGCGGGTCGTGGCGGCCGTCAAGGCGCAGGCCGAGCGGTTCACCCACACGTGCTTCATGATCGCGCCGTACGAGAGCTACGTGGCGGTCTGCGAGCAGCTCAACGCGCTCACCCCGGGCGCGTTCGAGAAGCGCTCGGCCCTGTTCAACTCCGGGGCCGAGGCGGTCGAGAACGCGGTCAAGATCGCGCGGCGGGCCACGGGCCGGCGGTCCGTCGTGGTGTTCGACCACGCGTACCACGGCCGCACCAACCTCACGATGGCGCTGACGGCGAAGGACATGCCGTACAAGCACGGCTTCGGCCCGTTCGCCGGCGAGATCTACCGCGTGCCCATGTCCTACCCGTTCCGCGACGGGCTGGCCGGGCCCGACGCCGCCGCGCTCGCGATCAGCACGATCGAGAAGCAGGTGGGGGCCGACCAGGTCGCCGCCGTGCTCATCGAGCCGATCCAGGGCGAGGGCGGGTTCGTGGTACCGGCGCCCGGGTTCCTGCCCTCCCTGGCCGCCTGGGCGAAGGCCAACGGCGCGCTGTTCGTGGCCGACGAGATCCAGACCGGCTTCTGCCGCACCGGCGAGTGGTTCGCCTCGACCCACGAGGGCGTCGAGCCGGACATCGTCACCACCGCGAAGGGCATCGCCGGCGGCCTGCCGCTGGCCGCGGTGACCGGCCGCGCCGAGGTCATGGACGCCGTGCACGTCGGCGGCCTGGGCGGCACCTACGGCGGCAACCCGATCGCCTGCGCGGCCGCCCTGGCCTCGATCGAGACGATGCGGGAGCTGGACCTGGCCGCCGCGGCCCGCCGGATCGAGTCGAAGGTCCTGCCGCGCCTGCGGGAACTCCAGCGGCGGCACCCGTTCATCGGCGACGTCCGCGGCCGCGGCGCGATGCTGGCCGTCGAGATCGTGGTGCCCGAGTCGGCCGCACCGGGCGCTGTCACGGCCGAGCGCGGCTACGGCCGGGGCGCGCCGCTCGGCGCCACCCCCGACCCGGCGAAGACCGCGGAGATCCAGCGCCGCGCCCACGAGGCCGGCCTGCTGCTGCTCACCTGCGGCACCTACGGCAACGTGATCCGCTTCCTGCCGCCGCTCGTCATGGACGACGCCACGCTCGACCGCGCCCTGGACCTGCTGGAGTCCGCCCTCTGAGACTCATTCGAACTTGAGCTTGATCTCGCCGCCGTCGAGGGCCGCCGTGCCCGTCGCCTTCAGGGGCGCGTCGCTGTCATGACCACTGACGGACTTTCCGTCAGTGGTCGTCAGCACCATCTCCACGCGGACGACGCCGTCAGCGCAGACGAACGCCGCGGATTCGCCACTGGGCGTGTATGTGCAGGCCGGCTGCTTGGTGACCGTCGTGACAATCCTGACGTAGAGCAGCTTCTCGACCGGGCCGGTCGTCTCGATCACCGGGGCGTTCAGGAGGTCGTCGGGGTTGATCTCACCGGGCTTGATCGCCTGGAAGACGCCGGCGCCGGACGGGCAGGACGGGTCCGGCACGAAGTTCTTCGCGGCGCACTGCTCCAGCGCGGCCGCGATCGCCGCGTCGACCTTGGTCTTGCCCTCCGTCGACAGGCTCGGCGCCGGCAGCTGAACGATTGTCGTGGCGGCGTCCGCCGACGGCACCGCGGCGGCGGAGCGGCTCACGAACAGCGCATTGCCGTCCACGGTGACCGCGTAGGCACCTGGGAACGCCGGCCCGCCCTTGGCCGGGTCGACCGCGATGCCGTTCACGGTGACCTTGGCCTTGTCCGCGACGTTGGCGAAGGCGAGCTTCACGAGCGGGGACTCCAGCAGGAAGGCCCGGCCCTGCCGCTGGGCCTTGAGCGTCTGGGTGACCGTCGAACCGCCCGCCTGGTATTGCACCGTCATCGTCGCCGTGTCCCCGGCCCGGGCGACGCGGGTGATCGTCATCCCCTGCGGCCGCACGGCCGGGTCCCGCAGCGCGGCGTCGCTCAGCAGCGGGCTCGCGGTCGGCAGGTCGGCGCCGATCGAGGCCTTGTCGATGGCCCGCATGGCCCCGGTCGCGTCCCCGGCGGCCAGGCGCGCGAAGTAGTCCTTGGCCACGTCACGGGGATCGGGGTTGAGCACCCGCCACGCCACCACGCCGCCGGCCGCGAGGAGCACGACGACGAGCGCCGCGGCCCCGACGAGCAGGCGGCGCCGCTTCGGCGGCCGAACGACCTCCGGAACACTCTCCAGCTCCGCGGCGGCCTCCGCCGCAACATCCGAAGCGGCGTCCGGGACTGCGTCCACCGCAACCTCCGGAGCACCCTCCGCCGCAACATCCGGAGCAGCGTCCACAGCAACAGCCGGAGCGGCCTCCGGTGCAACTTCCGGAGCGGCGTCCGGGGCAGCGTCCACCGCACCTTCCGGAGCGGTCTCCGGAGCGGTCTCCGGAGCGGTCTCGTCTGCCGGCTCGGGAGCGGTGGGCGCGGACGTCATGCCGCCACGATAAGCAAGTTGATCACTATCGCGCTGTCCCGCACCCCACACTGAGGCCGGCCCGTTATTGACAGCCTTGGCGTCCACCCGTGACGCGGGTCCGCTGTACGGCGACGAGCTGGTCAACCGGATCAGGAAGCGCACGCCCTCCGGGCGAACCGGTCCCAGGGCCCTGGCTGGGGCACTCGCGCCCGGGGACCGGCTCCGGCCCCCGGGCGGGGCACTCGCGCCCGGGGACCGGCCGCCCCACTCAGCCGCAGTGCCAGACGACCGGGTGGTTGACGTCGCCGACCACGAAGGTGCCGGCGACCGTCGAGCCGTCGGCGCTGATCGCGACCGCGCCGGTCAGCTCGCCGCCGCTGGGCCCCAGGAGCTGGACGGCGTGGCCGTCCGCGGGCTGCAGGAGGGTCCGGCCGACGCCGAAGCCGTTGATGAGGGCGTCGCCGCTCGCCGTGCCGGCCCGGGCGCCGGAATCAACCTGCGTCGGTATCCGCACGACCCGGCCGGATTGCAGGTCCCAGCGGACCGCGTCGTGGCCGGACGAGCCGTAGACGTAATGGCCGGCGATCCCCATCGCATCGCCGTTGGCGGCGTTGGGCAGCCGGGGCAGCACGGTCGGCGTGCCGTCCGGCGCCCACGCGATCGCCTGGCCGTGCACATCGCCGACCACGGTGCCGTCGTCGCCGATGTCTCCCGCGGCGGAGGACAGATCCCGGTCGCCGACCCCGGCCGGGACCGTGAGCAGATGGACCGTGCCGTCGGCCGACCAGATCGCCGGCACGCTGCTGTTGGGCTCGGCGGTGCCCACCCCGCCGACGACGGCGCCGTGCTCGTTGACGGCAATCGGGGAGGCGTACTGATAGCCGGCCGGGAGGGCCAGGTTGCTCGCGTGGCCGTTGCGCACGATCCAGCCGATCGTGTTGTGCCCGTCGACCAGCTCGAACCCGATGACAGTGCCGTCGCTCGTCACGCCGGTCACCTCCCCGGTGACGCCCGGCACCACCTCGGGCCGGCCGTCGCGCCAGACGACCGGCGTCGGCTGCCGTTCGTTGACATAGCCGCCCACGATCCGGCCGGACGGGTCCATGGACGTGACCGTGCCGTCGGCGCTGCCGGCCGGCTTCGGCAGCTCGGCCGGCGCGCAGGCGAGCCGGGGCGCGGGCGGGGCGGCCGGGGCCGCCGAGCCGGACGGGCCGGCCCGCATCGGGCCGAAGGCGACGAACGTGCCGACCGCGGCGAGCACGACCAGCGCGGTGGCCCCGCCCGTGACGGCGGTGCGCACCCGGGCCCGCCGGCCGGTCGTGATGGCGCGTTGCACGTCGGCGCCGGGGGGCGGTACGTCGACCGCCAGCATCAGCGAGCGCAGCTCGTCGCCGGCGTCTTCCTCGTCGAACGGGTTCATGTCGACCTCCTCAGTGGTTGTTGTTGGCCAGCAGGCCCCGCAGGGCCTCGATGCCGCGGGAGGACTGGCTCTTCACCGTGCCGATCGAGCAGTTCAGCGCCTCGGCCACCTCCTCGATGGGGCGGTCGAGCAGGAACCGCATCACGAGCACGGCCCGCTGGCGGGGCGGGAGCTGCCGGAGCGCGGCGACGAGCCGGTCGCGCTCGTCGACATCGGTGTGCGGCTCGGCGGCCGGGACGTCGGCGGCCGCGGCGAACAGCGACACGCGCGACCATGCGGCCCGCTTCTCGTCGATCACCGCGTGCACGAGCATGCGGTGCACGTACGCGTCGATGTTCTCGGTGCGCGAGACGCGCTTCCAGTGCTGGTAGAGCTTGGTGATCGTGTTCTGGACGATGTCGTCGGCCCGGTGCGAGTCGCCCGCACACAGCAGATACGCGGCGCGGTGCAGCGCCGGCAGCCGCGCCGAGACATAGGCGACGTAGGCGGCCTGTGTGCTCTCTGCGCCCATCTGCTTCCTCCCGCTCGCTGCCGTCATCCAACCGACGGATCCGGGCGGGCGAAAGGTTGAGACGCTATCTGGCCAGCAATGGCCGGCGGGGATCCCACGGGTCGCCGCGGCGGCGCCGGGCGATCGCCGACAGCGCCTCGAGCACGACCCGGTTGGCGAGGAACGCGGTGATCTCGGCGTGGTCGTACGGCGGGCTGACCTCGACCACGTCGACCCCGACGATCGGCAGCTCGTAGCAGCAGCGGCGCACCGCGTCCAGCAGCTGGCGCCCGGTCAGGCCGCCCGGCTCGGGGGTGCCCGTGCCGGGCGCCATGCCCGGGTCGACGACGTCGACGTCCACGGACAGGAAGACGCCCTCGCACTCGTCGGTGGCGATGGCGAACGCCTCGGTCAGGCACTCGTCGAGGCCGCGGGCGCCGATCTCGGTCATCTCGTACGAGCGCATGCCCTGCGCGGCCATCCAGTCCAGCGTCTCCGGGCCCGGCCAGTAGCCGCGCAGGCCGATCTGCAGGAACCGGTCGCCGCGCAGCGCGCCGGACTCGATCAGGCGGCGCATCGGCTGGCCGTGGCCGATCAGGGAGCCGAACTCGACGTCGCCGGTGTCGGCGTGGGCGTCGAAGTGGACCATCGACACGCGGCCGAAGCCGAGCTTGCGGGCCACGCCGGTGGCGTCGGGCCACGCGATGGTGTGGTCGCCGCCGAGCACGATCGGGATCGCTCCCGCGTCGGCGACGGCGAAGACGGCGTCCTCGAGCCGGCGGATCGCGGCGGCGGCGTCCCCGGCGTACATCTCCACGTCCCCGGCGTCGAGCACGCGCAGGTCGCGCAGGGCGTCGACGCCGAGGGCGAGCGACGGGCGGGAGCCGTCGTGCGGCAGGTAGCAGGCCTGGCGGATGGCCTGCGGGCCGAACCGCGTGCCCGGCCGGTGCGAGGTGCCCCCGTCGAACGGCGCACCGACGATCACCACGTCGGCCTCGGGAAGCGAAGCCAGGTCGCAGGCCGGCACCCCGAGGAACGTGATGTCCGGGCCGAACATGGGGCCGTACCTGGTCATAGCTCCTGCATACCCCAGGGCGACCCGTACGCGGTGAGCAGATCGAGGAACGGCTTCGGCGGCAGCGCCTCCGGGCCGAGCACGCCGGCGCCGCTCCACGTGCCGGCCGCGATCAGCTCGAGCGCCACGACCGGGTTGACGGCGGTCTGCCAGACCACCGCCTGCGAGCCGTACTCGCTCATGGTCCACGCGTTGTCGACGACGTGGTACAGGTACGTCGCCCGCGGCCGCCCGTCCTTGCCCAGCCCCGTGACGTAGGTGCCGGCGCAGGTGCGGCCGTGCATGCGCTCGCCGAGCGTGGCCGGGTCGGGCAGGCAGGCGGCCACGACGTCGCGCGGTGAGACCTCGACGCCGCCGGCGCGCACCTTCTTCGTCGAGTCGAGCCCGAGCTTGTGCAGGGTCTTGAGGACCTCGATGAACTCGTTGCCCAGGCCGTACTTGAAGGTGACCCGCCGCACGTCGATCCAGCGCGGGATGAGCAGCACCTCCTCGTGCTCCACGTTGACGCACTCGACCGGGCCGATGCCGGCGGGGAAGTCGAAGATCTCCGGCTCGGAGAAGGGCTGCGTGACGTACCAGCCGCGGTTCTTCTCGTAGATGACCGGCGGGTTGAGGCACTCCTCGATCGTGGTCCAGATGGAGAACGAGGGTGCGAACTCGTAGCCGTCGACCACCAGGTCGGAGCCGTCGCGGATGCCGACGTCGTGCACCTCGGCAAACAGCGTGTCGGCGGCGTATCGGGCGAAGACGTCGGACAGGCCGGGCTCGACGCCCATGCCGACCAGCGCCAGCCGGCCGGCGTCGCGCCACCGGTCCTCGTCGGCGAACTGCTCCTCGCCGAGCATCCGGCCGATCTTGTCGTACGGCCGCTCGGGGTGCGCCTGCGACAGTGACATGGCCATGTCGAGGTAGTGCGCCCCGGCCGCGAACGCGCCGGTGAACACCGGCATGACGAAGCGCGGGTCGACGGCGTTGAGCACGTGGCTGATCCGCAGCTCGCGGCACAGCCCCTCGACGGCGCCGGCGTCGGAGGCGTCCAGCGCCGCCGCGGCGAAGCGGGGGTCGTCCACCGCGGCCACGGCGGCCTCGGCCTTGGCCGCGTCGTAGTCGGCGACGACGCAATGGTCGAAGAATGAGCGCCGGGCGGCGATGCGCACGGCGGCGGTGCCGACGCCACCGGCGCCGACAATCAGGAGTCGCATGGGGTATCAGGCCTTCCGGCGCAGGCGCGGCAACTGTCCGATGAGGACGATGAGGAAGGAGATGAGGAACATGGCGGTGCCGATGACGTTGATCTGCGCGGGAATGCCGCGCTGGGAGGCGCCCCAGACGAACATCGGGAACGTCACGAGGGTGCCCGAGTTGAAGTTGGTGACGATGAAGTCGTCGAAGGACAGCGAGAACGACAGCAGCGCGGCGGCGACGATGCCCGGCATCACCAGCGGCAGCGTCACCCGCAGGAACGTCTGCCGCTCGTCGGCGTAGAGGTCCATGGCGGCCTCCTGCAGCCGCGGGTCCAGCCCGGCGAGGCGGGCCTTGACCGTGACGACCACGAACGACAGGCAGAACATGACGTGGGCGATGACGACGGTCCAGAAGCCCAGCGGCACCCCGGACGCGACGAACAGCGCCAGCAGCGACGAGCCCATGACGATCTCGGGCGTCGCCATCGGCAGGAAGATCAGCGTGTTGGTCGCGCCGCGGCCGCGGAAGGCGTGCCGGGCCAGCGCGAAGGACATGAGCGTGCCGAGGATCGTCGCCAGCAGCGTGGCGACCAGGGCGATGCCGATGCTGACCAGGAACGCGTCCTGGATGCCGGCCACGCCGAACGGGTGCGCCCAGTTGTCCCAGGTGAACTTGAAGTTGTCGAGCGTGTAGGGCGCGTTGTGGCCGGCGTCGCGGAACGACATCGCGGCCACGACGGCGATGGGCACGAACAGGTACAGCAGGACGATGATCCCGATCGCGAGGACCCAGTGGTCGGCGACGAACCGGCGCAGGCGGTGGACCATCAGAGCACCTCCTCCGTTCCGGCCCGCTTCACGTAGATGAAGACCAGCACGAGGATCGCCGCCATCAGCGTGAACGACAGCGCCGCGGCGGCCGGGTAGTCGCCGACCTTCAGGAACTTCGACTGGATGACGTTGCCGATCATGTACTGCCGGCTCGTGCCCAGCAGCTCGGCGTTGATGTAGTCGCCGGCCGCCGGGATGAACGTGAGCAGCGTGCCGGCCACGACGCCGGGCATCGACAGCGGCAGCACCACTCGGGTGAACCGCGCGACCGGCCGGGCGTAGAGGTCCCCGGCCGCCTCGATGAGCCGCGGGTCGAGCTTCTCGAGGCTGGCGTAGAGCGGCAGGACCATGAAGGGCAGGAAGTTGTACACCAGACCGGCGATCACCGCCGGGGTGGTGGCCAGCAGGCGGCCGTCGGGCAGCGGGACGTGCAGCGCGTGGAGCACCGACACCACCGTGCCGTTGTCGGACAGGATGACCTTCCAGGCCAGCGTGCGGATCAGGAAGCTCGTGAAGAACGGCGCGATGACGCAGATGAGCAGCACGTTCTTCCAACGGCCGGCCTTCTGCGCGATGGCGTACGCCAGCGGGTACCCCAGCAGGAGGCAGAACGCGGTGGTGAGCGCGGCGTAGCCGATCGAGCGGGAGAACTGGTCCACGTAGGCCGCGACGGCATCGGAGTAGTTGGCGAAGTGCCACGTCATCGCGTAGCCGTCCTCGAGCGACCCGTCCGGGTCGTAGAGGCTGGTGGCCAGCAGCTGCAGGCACGGTACCGCGAAGAACAGGATCAGCCACAGGCCGCCGGGCAGCAGCAAGAGGTACGGCAGCCACTTCCGGCGAGGCTTCTCGAGCTTGACCGGCGCCGCGGTCCCGGCCGCGGCACCAACGTGGCCCAGGGCGCTCATGCGAACACCTCCGCAACGCTGCGGCGCCCGCATGAGTTGAGACGTCCATGATGAGCGGCCACTCCGCTCCGCTCCGTACCGCTCATGCCGCCACTTCCTCCGGGTCCACGACCGGCGCGTGGGTCTCCCCGGCCGGGCGAGGTAGCAGGAACGCATGCTCGGGCCGCCAGTGCACGGTGACCTCGCTGGCCACCGCGAGGGGCGCGGCGACGCCGGAGTTGGGCACGAAGACGGTGAGCTCCTCGCCCCAGGGCGCCCGGACCAGGTACTGCGTGCTCACCCCCATGTAGGAGGAGTCGGTGACGAGGCCGCTCACGCTCTGGTTGCCCGACGGCACGTCGCCGGTGGTGAGGTGCATCTTCTCCGGCCGCATGCCCAGCCACACGGTGCCCTCGGTGGCGCGGGCGCGCGCGGCGGGGACCGAGTAGCGCTCGCCGTAGGCCTCCACGAGCAGGTCGTCGCCGTTGCGGCCGCGCACCTCGGCGGCGAACAGGTTGGACTGGCCGAGGAAGTTGGCCACGAAGGCGGTGCCCGGGAAGTCGTACATCTCGACCGGCGCGCCGAGCTGCTCGATGCGCCCGGCGTTCATCACCGCGACCGTGTCGGCCATCGTCATGGCCTCCTCCTGGTCGTGGGTGACGTGCACGAAGGTGATGCCGACCTCGGTCTGGATCCGCTTGAGCTCGACCTGCATCTGCCGGCGCAGCTTGAGGTCGAGGGCGCCGAGCGGCTCGTCGAGCAGCAGCACCTGCGGGCGGTTGATCAGGGCCCGGGCCAGCGCGACGCGCTGCTGCTGGCCGCCGGAGAGCTGGGCCGGCCGGCGCTTGCCGAAGCCCTCCATCTCGACCAGGCGGAGCATCTGCTCCACCTGGTCGGCGTACTGCTTCACGCCGCGCCGGCGCAGGCCGAACGCGACGTTGTCGGAGATGGACAGGTGCGGGAAGAGCGCGTAGCTCTGGAACACCGTGTTGACCGGGCGCTTGTACGGCCGCAGCGGGGTCACGTCACGGTCGCCGAGCAGCACCTGGCCGGTCGTCGGTTCCTCGAGGCCGGCGATCATCCGCAGTGTGGTCGTCTTGCCGCACCCGGAGGCGCCCAGCAGGGCGAAGAACGAACCCCGGGGCACGGTGAGGGTCAGGTCGTCGACCGCGGTGAAGGCCCCGAACCGCTTCGTCACGCCGACCAGTCTCAGGTCGGCGCCGCTGGCCGTGTCGTGCTGCTCGGTCATGTATCAGGCTCCCCGCACCGACTCGAACTTGGCGGCCCACTTCTTGTCCTCGTCCTCGGTCAGCGCCTTGAAGGCATGGGCCTTCGACAGGGTGGCGCTGTCGGGGAAGATCAGCGGGTTGGTGGCCAGGTCCGGGGCGACCTTCGTCATCGCGTCCTGCGCGCCCTGGACCGGGCAGATGTAGTTCACCGTCGCGGCGACCTGGGCGGCCACCGCGGGGTCGTAGTAGTAGTCGATGAGCTGCTCGGCGTTGGCCCGGTGGGTGGCCGGGGCCGGGATCAGCATGTTGTCGGACCAGAGCATGACGCCCTCTTCCGGCGTGACCCACTTGACCTGGGAGCCGTCCTCGGCGGCGAGCTGGATGACGTCGCCGGACCAGGCGATGCAGGCGGCGAGGTCGCCCTTGGCCAGGTCCTCCTTGTAGTCGTTGCCGGTGAACTTGCGGATCTGGCCGGAGCTGACCGCCTTCTTGAGCTTCTCCAGGGCCGCGTCGTAGTCGGCTTCGCTCACGGTGGCGGGGTCCTTGCCCATCGACAGCAGCACCAGGCCGACCGTGTCGCGCATCTCGGTGAGCACCGCGATCTTGCCCTTGAGGTCGGCCCGGGTCAGCAGCTCGTCGAGGTTGCGGACCTCCTTGGCGACCTTGCCGTTGTACGCGATCCCGGTGAGGCCGGACTGCCACGGAGCGGCGTGGTTCATGTCCTTGTCCCACGGGCGGTTGCGCAGCGTGGCGAGCACGTTCTTGGTGAAGTTCGGGGTCTTGGCCGGGTCGAAGGGCTGGACCCAGCCCAGGTTGACCACGCGCGAGGCCATCCAGTCGGTCAGGACCATGACGTCGCGGTCGATCGACTGGCACTGCTGCAGCTGGTTGCGGACCTTGCCGAAGAACTCGTTGTTGTCGTTGACGTCCTCGGTGTACGTCACGGCGATGCCGGTCTTGGCGGTGAACCCGTCGATCGACGGGCGCTTCTTGTCGTCGTTGGCGTCGACGTCGATGTACAGCGGCCAGTTGGACCAGCTGAGCTTCTTCTCGGTGGCCGAGGCGTCGGTGCCGACGCAGGCCTTCTGCTCGGCCTCCGGCTTCTTCGCGGGCTTCGTGCCGCAGGCCGCGAGCGCACCACCGCCGGCGACGAGAGCGCCGCCGGCGAGCAGGCCGCGCATGAGGGTCCGGCGGGACAGGCCGGTGGCGCTGATGACCGCCTGTGCTTCTGGCGAGAGCGGCGGGCGAGAGGGGTTTCGCACGGGAGGCTCCTACGGATCTCGGTTGCCGGCCTGGGGGTTCCGCAGAGGTGACCGGCAACCGATCCTGACACGATGTCCCATCACTCACAAGGGATTCCGTTGTCACGATCGGGCCGCACAACGAAAAGCGCTATGTGATCAAGCCGAGGTTACGGTTGTCACCTCGCCGAAACGAGGAGGCACAGTCTGCCACGGTTCCCTGATCGACGGCAGCCCTAACGAATCCGCAGATCTTCCGTTTACCAGCCATGGAATTAGTTGCAAACGGCCGGGTCCTGGGCAAGAATCCACACGTGACCGAGCCCGCCCTCGACGACGTCAACAAGCGGATCATCGAGCAGCTGCAGCGCGATGGTCGCATGTCCTACGCCGCCCTCGCCAAGGTCGTCGGCCTGTCCGAGGCCGCCGTGCGTCAGCGAGTACAGCGGCTGTTGGACACCGGCGTCATGCAGATCGTGGCCGTGACCGATCCCCTCACGCTGGGCTTCGCCCGGCAGGTGATGATCGGCGTCAAGGTCCAGGGCGCTCTGCGACCGGTCGCAAAGGCACTCGCCGCAGTGCCGGAGATCGACTACGTGGTCATCTGCGCCGGCGGCTACGACCTGCTCGTCGAGCTCGTGTGCACCGACGACGAGCACCTGCTCGACCTCATCAACGACACCGTGCGGAGCATCCCGGGCGTGACGGCCACGGAGACCTTCGTCTACCTCAAGCTCGCCAAGCAGACCTATGCGTGGGGGACACGATGAACACCGATCAGCAACCCGACGCCGCCCACCTCGACGCGGCGGCCCGCGAGCATCTGTGGATGCACTTCACGCGGCTGTCGGCCTACGCCGAGTCTCCGGTCCCGGTTATCGTGCGCGGCGACGGACCCTACATCTACGACAGCAACGGCCGGCGCTACCTCGACGGCCTGTCCGGGCTGTTCGTCGTGCAGACCGGGCACGGGCGGCACGAGCTCGCCGACGCGGCCGCCAAGCAGGCCGCCGAGCTCGCCTACTTCCCCCTGTGGTCGTACGCCCACCCGAAGGCCATCGAGCTGGCCGACCGCCTGGCCGAGCTCGCCCCCGGCGACCTCAACCGCGTCTTCTTCACCACCGGCGGCTCCGAGGCCGTCGAGAGCGCGTGGAAGCTCGCCCGCTCCTACTTCAAGCGCACCGGCAAGCCGCTCAAGACCAAGGTGCTGTCCCGCTCGATCGCCTACCACGGCACGTCGATGGGCGCCCTGTCGATCACCGGCATCCCCGTGCTCAAGCAGGACTTCGAGCCCCTCGTGCCGGGCGCCTTCCGGGTGCCCAACACCAACTACTACCGCCGGCCCGACGAGTCGATGACGCCGGAGCAGTTCGGCGTGTGGGCCGCGGACCGCATCGCGGAGGCGATCGAGTTCGAGGGCCCGGACACGGTCGCCGCGGTGTACCTCGAGCCGGTGCAGAACGCCGGCGGCTGCTTCCCGCCCCCGCCCGGATACTTCGAGCGCGTCCGCCAGATCTGCGACCGCTACGACGTGCTGCTCGTCTCCGACGAGGTGATCTGCGCGTTCGGCCGGCTCGGCGAGTACTTCGGCGCCGACCGCTACGGCTACCGCCCCGACATCATCACCTGCGCCAAGGGCCTGACCAGTGGCTATGTGCCGCTCGGCGCGATGCTCGCCTCCGAGCGGCTGGCCGAGCCGTTCCTCGACGGCCACAACTGGTTCGCACACGGCATCACCTACGGCGGGCACCCGGTCGGCTCCGCGGTCGCGCTGGCCAACCTCGACATCTTCGAGCGCGAGGGCCTCAACGCCCACGTGCAGGCCAACTCGCCGCTGTTCCGCTCCTACCTCGAGCGCCTCTACGACCTGCCGATCGTCGGCGACGTGCGCGGCGACGGGTACTTCTTCGGCATCGAACTGGTCAAGGACAAGGCGACCAAGGCGACGTTCGACGAGGCGGAGAGCGAGGCGCTGCTGCGCGGGTTCCTCTCCAAGGCGCTCTTTGACGCCGGCCTCTACTGCCGCGCCGACGACCGCGGCGACCCGGTCATCCAGCTGGCCCCGCCGCTGATCTGCGACGAGAGCCACTTCGCCGAGATGGAGCAGATCCTGCGCGCGGTGCTGACGGAGGCATGGGCGCGCCTGTAGAGCGCACGCGGATCCGCCGCCTGCCCGACAAGGCGGTCCGCGAGCGCTCGGCGCTGCACGCCGTGCTCGACGCCGGCACGGTCGCGCACGTCGCGTTCGTCCACGATGGACAGCCGTACGCGATTCCGGTCGCCTACGCCCGCGACGGCGACACGGTCCTCATCCACGGCTCGACGGGCAGCCGGCTGTTCCGCCACCTGGCGGAAGGCGCGCCGTGCTGCCTGACCGTGACGCTGCTCGACGGCCTGGTGCTGGCCCGCAGCGCCTTCGAGACGTCGATGCGGTACCGCTCGGCAATGGTCCTCGGCGCCTGCACGGTGCTCGAGGACCAGGTGCCGGCCCTTCGCGCGATCAGCGAGCACATCGTGCCGGGGCGGTGGGCGCTCGTCCGCCCGCCGTCGAAGAAGGAGCTCGCACAGACGCTCGTGCTGGCACTCCCGCTGGCCGAGTGGTCGCTGAAGGTCAGCGACGGCTGGCCGGAGACGGGCCCCGAGGACGACGGCTGGGACCCGCCCACCGGCGTCATTCCGATCCGCGAGGTGCGCGATGAGCTTCTGGATGTCGGTACTGCCGCCGACGCCGCCCCGCCCGCCGCTGCCCGGTGACGCGGACGCCGACGTGTGCATCGTCGGCGCCGGGTACACGGGCCTATGGACCGCGTACTACCTCGCCGCCGCCGACCCGGCGCTGCGCGTCACCGTCCTGGAGGCCCGCACCGCCGGCTTCGGCGCCAGCGGCCGCAACGGCGGCTGGTGCTCGGCGCTGTTCCCCAAGTCGGTGCTGGCCCTGGCCCGCGCCTACGGCCGCGAGCCCGCCCTGGCCCTCAACGCGGCGATGGAGGCCACCGTCGACGAGGTCGGCCGGGTCGCCGCCGCCGAGGCCATCGACTGCGACTACGCCAAGGGCGGCACGGTCGTGCTGGCCCGGACCCCGTTGCAGCTCGAGCGCGCCCGCCACGACGCCGAGGAGGCCGCGGCCTTCGGCATCGACCTGCGCCTGCTCCCGGCCGAGGAGGCCAGCGCGCGGGTCGGCGCCACCGGCGTGCTCGGCGGCACCTACACCCCGCACTGCGCGGCGATCCAGCCCGCCAAGCTGGTGCGCGGCCTGGCGGAGGCGTGCGAGCGGCGGGGCGTGCGCATCTATGAGCAGACCCCGGTCACCCGCCTGACCGCCGGCCGCGCCGAGACGCCGCACGGCACCGTGCGGGCCCCGATCGTCGTGCGCGCCACGGAGGGCTTCACGCCTGGCCTGCCGGGCCTGCGCCGCGCGATCGCCCCGGTGTACTCGTTGATGATCGCGACGGACCCGCTGCCCCCGGACTTCTGGTCGGCCGCGGGACTGGCGCAGCGCGAGACGTTCTCCGACCACCGCCACCTGATCATCTACGGCCAGCGCACGGCCGACGACCGCCTGGCCTTCGGCGGGCGCGGCGCCCCGTACCACTTCGGCTCCGCCGTCGACCCGGCGTTCGACCGCGAGCCCCGGGTGTTCGCGGAGCTGCGGCGGGTCCTGGGCGAGCTCTTCCCGGCGCTGGGCGAGGTCCCGGTCGCGCACACGTGGGGCGGCCCGCTCGGCATCGCCCGCGACTGGATGGCCTCGGTCGGCCTGGACGCGGCGACGGGCCTGGCCTGGGCCGGCGGCTACGTCGGCGACGGCGTGGGCACCTCGAACCTCGCCGGCCGCACGCTGGCCGACCTCATCCGCCGCGTCGACAGCGACCTGGTGCGCCTGCCGTGGGTCGGGCACCGCTCCCGCCGCTGGGAGCCGGAGCCGCTGCGCTGGCTGGGCGTGAACGCGAGCCTGCGGATGATGACCGCGGCCGACGCCGCCGAGTCCCGCACCGGCCGGGCGTCGCGGCGCGCGGCGCTACTGGGCCGCGTCCTGGGCCACTAGCGCCTCCCCAGCGAGTCCACAGTGGAGCGCATCGCTATGGCTGTGGAAGCTGCTTTAGCCCTCGAGGTCGTCGGGCGACACGCCCAGGAGGTTGGCGACCTGCTCGATGATCACGTCGTGCACCAGGTCGGCGAGGTCGTCGTGGTCGGCGGCGCGAAACTCCAGCGGACGCCGGTACAGCACGATCCGCGGCGGCACGCCATGGCGGCCCGGGCGCCCGGGCAGCAGGCGGGCGAGCGGGACCTCGCCGTCCTCGAGCACGTCGGAGTCGTAGACGTTGAGGTCCGGCGGCACGTCCTCGACCGCGAACTCGACGCCGGCGAGCTCCTGGGAGAAGCGCTGCTCGAGCTGCTCGACCGAGTCGAGCACGAGATCGTCGAACATCTCGGCTCGGGTGCGGGACATCGGCAGGGACGCGGGGACCAGCCGGCCGCGCAGACCACGGCCGTGCCGATCGCGACCGCGCCGTCCGGGTCCACTGCGTCGTCGGTCTGGGCTCGCCACGATGTCAGCGTAGCGCCAGGGGACCCTATCGCCCGAGCGAGCGTGTCGCCCCGGTCACCCCGGCGTGTCGCGGGGCTACCGGTGCGGCGCGAAGGCCGTGGGGAGATACCGTTCGGCCGTGAGGACCCCACGTCGATGCTCGCGCAACGGTTGCCCCCGACCCCCCGTTGCGACGTTGACGTACGTTTATGCCGAATCGACCGCAGTTGTCGGTCCGCTGGCCGCCTTCGCCGAGCCGCACTCCTACGACCTCTGCGAATCGCACGCCCGCGGGCTCACCGCGCCGCGGGGTTGGGACCTGGTACGGCACGAGGGCGAGTACGGCCCGCCCCCGCCGACGAACGACGATCTCGTCGCCCTCGCCGAGGCCGTGCGCGAGGCGGCCCGGCCGGCGCCACATCGGGAGGAACCGGATCAACAGCATCCACTCGGCCGCCGCGGTCATCTTCGCGTCATTCCCCCGGATGCATAATTATTTGTTCGAGAATTCGCAAAAAGGGCGCCGGTCCCTTTCCGGGAACCGACGCCCAATTTGCAAAAATCCGATCTGCTAAGCCGCCCGTCGTTTGAGCTTGCGGCGCTCGCGTTCCGAGAGCCCGCCCCAAATCCCGAAGCGCTCGTCGTGCCCCAGCGCGTACTCCAGGCAGTCCGCCCGCACCTCACAGCGCGAGCAGATGCGCTTGGCCTCGCGCGTCGACCCGCCCTTCTCCGGGAAGAAAGCCTCCGGGTCGGTCTGCGAACACAGAGCGCGCTCTTGCCACTCCGGAGCGTTACCCAGCAGGTCGGCCACGACTGGTCGGCCGTCCATCAGCGTGCCTCCTTCTTGCGCGCCGGCGTCAATGCCGACGCAACCCCCCACGCGGAAGGCGCATGTCCTACAAGGTTGCTGTACCTCGGCGCGGTGTTCCTTATGCCCGCTTGGTGGCATCTTGCGAGCCACCCGGCGAACATCCCCCGTGAAATTACACGCGTGTAATGCGTGCGTCGTCAAGCCGAACCTGCTAAATAGGCCCGCCCGGGCGACCGCTTGCACCCCGTGCTGTACCCATACCGACGCAGCCCTACCGGAGGTAACGGGCGACACGCCGGACGCGCCGGAAGAGTCTCGGCAAGTTTGCTCAAGCCGCCCCCGTGGCGGCCGAACTGCGCCGATGTGCGGCATAAGCTGAGATCCGACGCTACGGCCCGCTCATGATCCATCGCTTGCTCCTGGGCGCCGCCGTCTCCGCAATCGTGTTCACGGTCGGCGTCGCCGGCCTGGGCTGGAAGCCCTACGTCGTGATGTCCGAGTCCATGGCGCCGTCGATGCACGCCGGCGACCTCATCTTCGTCGATCCGCACGCCCACTCCGTTTCGGTGTACGAGATCGTGACCTACACCGATGTGCGCGGCGCCATCACCCACCGGGTGATTTCCCAGTCGGCGGACGGTGCCCTCACGGTGAAGGGCGATGCCAACGCGCAGCCGGACCCGCGGGCGATCGACCGCAAGCACATCGTCGGCCCGGTACGCCTGATCCTGCCCCACGTCGGCTGGCCGGTGATGCAGGTGCGCACGCACCCGTTCAAGGTCACGGGGGTCGCGCTGCTCCTTGCGCTGCTGCTGCCCGGCCGGCGCGTGCTGGGCCTGCTCGTGCTGGGCGGGCTGGTCGCGGTCGTCGCGATGGTGCCCACGACGGGGGCCGCGCTGCTCGCGGCCTACGCCACGACGCCACCCTGACTCGCAGCCGCCGCACCCTTCGCGCGCCCGCGCCCCGCGCCCCGCGCCCCGCGCCCCGCGCCCCGCGCCCCGCGCGCCCGCGCCCCGCGCCCCGCGCCCCGCGCGCCGTGCGCCCGCGCCCCGCCCTCACTGCGCCGCGCCCCGGCGCACCCGCGCGCCCGGCGTCTCGCGCCCCGCCCCTCACGGCGCCCCGCGCGGCCGCGCCCCACGCGGCCGCGCCCCGCGCGTCTCGCGCGCCTCGCCCCTCACTGCGCAGCACGGCGCCCCGCGCGTCCGTGCGCCCTGCGCCTCGGGCCCCGCCGCGCCCCCTCACGGCGCCGCGCCCTGCGCGCCCCACACCTCGCGCGCCGCCGCGGCCTTCACCGCGGGCGCTGCCGCGGCCTTCACCGCAGGCGCCTCCGCGCGCCGCGCGGAGCCCATCGCGTAGTACAGCGCCTCCACGGTGGCGGTCGCCGAGCCGTGCCTGGGCCTGCCCCGCGAGCGCGCGAAAGCGCGCATAACCGAAATGTCGGATATGTCCGTCGCGGAGCGGCGGACATATCCGTGGCGGCGCGGCGGACATATCCGTGGCGGCGCGACGGGACCGGGTCAGGCGTCGGCTGGGAGGCGGCCGTACGTCGTGGTGCGCTGGCGGACCGGGCGGCCGGCCGCGTGACCGATCGACTCCAGCTCCTCGCGAGTCCGCGCCGAGCCGTGCTCCGAGCCGGCCATCCGCGAGATGGTCTCCTCCATGAGCGTCCCGCCGAGGTCGTTCGCCCCGCCGCGCAGCATCGCCACCGTGCCCTCGTCGCCCAGCTTCACCCACGAGCACTGGATGTTGTCGATGCGGCCGTGGAGCAGTACGCGGGCCATGGCGTGCACCGCGCGGTTGTCCCGCCACGTCGGGCCCGGGCGGGCGATGCCGGCCAGGTAGATGGGGGCGCTGTGGTGTACGAAGGGTAGCGCCACGAACTCGGTGAAGCCGCCGGTGCGGTCCTGGATACCGGCGAGCACGCGGAAGTGGCCGAGCCAGTGGCCGGGGTGGTCCACGTGGCCGTACATCATCGTCGAGCTCGACCGGATGCCCAGCTCGTGCGCGGTCGTCACCACCTCGACCCACGCCGACGTCGGCAGCTTGCCCTTGGTGAGCACCCAGCGGACCTCGTCGTCGAGGATCTCGGCGGCGGTGCCGGGGATCGTGTCGAGGCCGGCCTCCTTGAGCTGGGTCAGCCAGTCGCGGATCGACACGCCGGCCTTCGCGGCGGCGGTGACGACCTCCATCGGGCTGAAGGCATGCACGTGCATGCCGGGGACCCGGCGCTTCACGGCGCGGACCAGCTCCGCGTAGGCGCCGACCGGGAGCTTCGGGTCGATGCCGCCCTGCATGCAGACCTCGGACGCGCCGGCCTGCCAGGCCTCCTCGGCGCGGTCGGCGACCTGCTCGTAGGAGAGACGGTAGGCGTCGGCGTCGCGCTCGCGCTGGGCGAAGGCGCAGAAGCGGCAGCCGACGTAGCAGACGTTCGAGAAGTTGATGTTGCGGTTGATCACGTAGGTGATGTCGTCGCCGACCGCCTCGCGGCGCAGGTCGTCGGCGATGCGCACGAGCTGCTCGAGGCCCGGGCCGTCCACATTGAACAGCGCCAGCGCGGCGGACTCGTGCTCCGGCCGCAGCAGGCTGCCCGGGTCGCTCTCGGCCAGCGAAAGTCCACTGTGGACGTCGCGGTCGAGGCGCTCGGGCGCCGCCGCCGGGACTCTCGTGGCGACCTCGTTCCAGTCGCCGTACACCGTGTCGAAGTCGCCCCGCCGGTCCGCGCTGCGGCCCTCGGCGTCGATCGCGGCGAACAGGTCGGTGCGGCCGCTGTCCTCGTGGCCGCCGTCCGGCTCCTGCCAGGGCAGCCCGGCCGGGAGCGCGCCCTCGTCGGCCAGGCCGGTGTCGCGCTCCATGAGGGCCTCGACGTGCGCGGTCAGCCGGGCGTCGAGCCAGGGCACGCCGCGGCGGGCATACTCCGGGTAGATCGTGAGGCGCTCCCGCAGTACGAAACCGGCGGCCTTTGTCCTTTCCGCCAGCTCGTCGAGGGCCGGCCAGGGCCGTTCGGGGTTCACGTGGTCCGGCGTCACCGGGGACACCCCGCCCCAGTCGTCGATGCCGGCGCGGATCAGGAGGGTGTACTCCTCGTCGATCAAGTTCGGCGGGGCCTGGATGCGCGCCTTCGGGCCGAGCACGAGCCGGGCCACGGCGATGGTGGCCGCGAGGTCCTGCAGCTCGGCGTCGGGCATCCCGCGCATCGCCGTGTCTGGCTTGGCGCGGAAGTTCTGGACAATGACCTCCTGGATGTGGCCGTACTCCCGCATCGTCCGCCGGATGGCGAACAGCGACTCGGCGCGCTCGTCGAGCGTCTCGCCGATGCCGATGAGGATGCCGGTCGTGAACGGCACGCCGACCCGGCCGGCGTCCTCGAGCACCCGCAGGCGCACCGCCGGCTCCTTGTCCGGCGAGCCGTAGTGCGGGCCGCCGGGCTCCGACCACAGGCGGGTGGCGGTGGTCTCGAGCATCATGCCCATGCTCGGCGCGACCGGCTTGAGCCGCTGCAGCTCCGCCCACGACAGCACGCCCGGGTTGAGGTGCGGCAGCAGGCCGGTCTCCTCGAGCACGGCGATCGCGCAGGCGCGCAGGTAGGACAGCGTCGAGTCGTAGCCGCGCTCGTCGAGCCAGCGCCGCGCCTGGGGCCAGCGCTCCTCGGGGCGGTCACCGAGCGTGAACAGCGCCTCCTTGCACCCCTGCCGGGCGCCCTCGCGGGCGATCTCGAGGACCTCTTCGATCTCGAGGTACTCGGCGGGCAGCCGGTGCGGCACGGTCGCGAACGTGCAGTAGTGGCAGCGGTCCTGACACAGCCGGGTGAGCGGGATGAACACCTTCTTCGAGAAGGTGATGACGCCCGGGCGGCCGGCGTCGGCGAGTCCCGCGTCGCGCACCGCGGCCGCGGTCGCCAGAAGCTCGTCGAGGGCGGCGCCCCGCGCGGTCAGGAGCACCGCCGCCTCGGTCGCGTCGAGCGTGCGGCCGTCCGACGCCCGCCGCAGCGCTCGCCGCGTCGCGTTGTCTTCGGTACCTCTGGCAGCAGACGTCACGCCTTGCAGCCTAGGCCGCCGTCAGGCGGATTCACGCCAGCCCGGCGTGTGAAGTTCCCCGCGACCGGCGCGCGGCCGCGGGGAACACGCCGGAGCGTCGGTCAGGCCGGCGGGATCGCCTGGGTCCGCTGCGTCTCGTCGCCGTCCTCGCCCCGGCCCTGGCCCTGGCCGGGCTTGAGCACGGTCGTGGCGTCGGGGTCGGCCGGCTGCAGCACCGCGGTGCCCTCCTCGTCCGGCTGGGCCGGGTGGAGGCCGGCGGTGCCGGTCGGCTCCTCGCTGCTGGACACCGGCGAAAGCACGGCGGTGCCCTCCTCGTCCGGCTGGGCCGGGGACAGCCCGGCCGTGCCCGTGGGCTGCTCGGCCGGGGACAGCCCCGCGGTGCCGGTGGGCTGCTCGGCCGGGGACAGCCCAGCGGTGCCGGTGGGCTGCTCCGCCGGGGACAGGCCGGCGGTGCCGGTGGTCTCCGGGGACGGGTGGGTCGAGGTGCCGCCGGGCCAGCCGGCCGAGGCGAAGCCGCCCGGCGGGGTCGACGAGCTGGTCTGCGCCGGCGAGGCCGAGACGGGCTCGTCGGCGACCGGGGTCGGGGCCGGTGCCGTGTACGCCGCGAAGGGCGAGCTCAGCGGCGCCGGCGACGCGGAGACGGGCTGGGCTTCGGCGGCCGGGGTCGCCGGGGCGCCGAAGCTGGGCGCGGCGGCCGCCGGGGCCGTGTAGCCGGGCGCCGTGTAGCCGGGCTGGGCATAGCCGGGCTGGGCGTAGCCGCCGGAGGTCGGCGCGGCGGCCGGGGCCGCCGACGCGGGCGCGGCGGTCGTCGGGGCGCCGGTGGTGGGCGCGCCGGTCGGGGTCGCGTAGCCGGGGGCGGCGAACGAGCCGGTGGTGGCGGCCGACTGGGCCTGCGCGGGATAGCCCGGCGCGGCGCCGGCGACGACGCCCGGAGCGGCCGGGTTGGCCGGGGCGCCGGCCGCGGGCTGGGCCCAGCCGGTCGTGGCCTGCTGTTGCTGCTGCGCCGCGTAGGCCGCGTACGCCTGGGCCTGCTGAGCCGCCGTGGTCGACGGCTGTGCGCCGGTCACGTAGCCGGTCTGCTGGGCGTACTGCTGCTGCGGGTAGCCGTAGCCGGCCGGGTACTGGTAGCCGGGCTGGCCGTAGACGGGGGCGGCCGGCTTCGGCGCGGTGAACCCGCCGAGGTAGGCGCGGCCGCTGAGGAACAGGCCGAGGCAGATGAGGCCGAACGTGGCCAGGTGCTCCAGGAAGCGCGCGAAGCTGTAGCCCATCGGCGACACGCTCTGGATGTCGCCGATGAGCCCGGCGAGCAGCAGCACGACGCCGAAGAGGGCGGCGACCGCGTACTCCACCAGGGCGCCCATGACGATGAGCTTCGCGCGGGCGGAGACCGGCTCGATGACGGTGACCAGCAGCACGGCGATGATCGGCAGCAGGATCACCTGCCAGCCCAGGACGTTGCCGAACACGGCGCTCGAGGTCGCCATGAACTCGTTGAACACCCCGGTGAGCAGCTCGATGAACCCGCCCAGCAGGCTGAGGCCGGCCGCGCCGAGCAGGGCGAGGGCGGCCAGCTCGCGGTACGGCTCGAGCAGCCCGCGGGCCTTCTTGGCATCCAGCGGTGGCACCGCCGCGGCCTGGGCCACCGGCTGCGCCTGGGGGACGGCGGCGGGGGTGTGATACCCGGCCGGGGGCGGCGTGAATGCCCCCGTGGGGGTCGGATCGGGTGGCTGGGTGCTCACTGGCTCTCCCGAAGTGACGGTCCGAGGTGCTGTCGAGTCGAAGGTCCGTGCAAGAGGTCGCCAGCAGCCTAGCTCCCGGCGGCGAATCCCGCGTGCACAGAAGGCCCCGCACCGGGCCCCGGCGGCCGTGGGGCAGGATTGAGGGCATGCGGATCGTGGTACTGGCCGGGGGCATCGGCGGCGCTCGCTTCCTGCTCGGCGTGCGGGCACTGGCGCGGGAGCTGGGCGCGGACGTGACGGCGGTGGTCAACGTCGGCGACGACGTCACGCTGCACGGGCTGCGCATCTGCCCCGACCTGGACAGCGTGATGTACACCCTCGGCGGCGGCGCCGACCCGGAGCGCGGCTGGGGCCGCGTCGGCGAGACCTGGACGGTCAAGGAGGAGCTCGCCGCGTACGGGGCCGAGCCCACCTGGTTCGGCCTCGGCGACAAGGACATCGCCACCCACCTGGTGCGCACCCGGATGCTCGACGCCGGCTACCCGCTCTCCGCGGTCACCGAGGCGCTCTGCGACCGCTGGCGGCCCGGCATCCGCATGCTGCCGGCCAGCGACGACCGCGTGGAGACCCACGCCGTCGTGGAGGTCGACGGGTCGACCCGCGCGATCCACTTCCAGGAGTGGTGGATCCGTCACCGCGCCGACATCCCGACCCAGCGCTTCGTGTTCGTGGGCGCCGAGACGGCCAAGCCGGCCGCGGGGGTGCTGGACGCCATTTCTTCCGCGGATGTCGTACTCGTAGGGCCCTCCAACCCCGTCGTCTCCATCGCCCCGATCCTCGCCGTGCCGGCCATCCGCGACGCGGTGGCCACGGGCCCGGCGCCGGTGGTCGGCTTCTCCCCGATCATCGGCAGCGCCCCGGTGCGCGGCATGGCCGACAAGTGCCTCGCCGTCATGGGCGTCGAGTGCAGCCCGGCCGGCGTCGGCGCCCTGCTCGGCGCCCGGTCCGGCGGCGGCGTGCTCGACGCGTGGCTGGTCGACGAGGCCAACGCCGGCGTGGAGGTGCCCGGCCTGACCGTGCGGGCCGTGCCGCTGTGGATGACCGACGAGGCCGCGACCGTCGCGATGGTCCGCGCCGCCCTGTCCACGGCCGGCGTCGCATGATCCCCTCGCTGGAGATCCACCCGGTCACGGGCATCGGCGAGGTCCGCCCCGGCGACGACCTCGCCGCGCTCATCACCGCCGCCGCCCCGTGGCTCGCCGACGGCGACGTGCTCGTGGTGACCAGCAAGATCGTGAGCAAGGCCGAGGGCCGACTGGTCGAGATCCCGCTCGACGAGCCGGCCCGGGAGGCCGCCCGCGAGGCCGCGCTGCGCGCCGAGACGGCCCGCGTGGTCGCCCGCCGCGGCCCGACCCGCATCGTGCAGACCCACCACGGCTTCGTCCTCGCCGCCGCCGGCATCGACGCGTCCAACGTCGACCCGGCCCACCTCGTCCTGCTGCCGAAGGACCCGGACGCCTCGGCCCGCTGGCTGCGCGAGGAGCTGCGCGACCGGTACCAGCTCGACGTCGCCGTCGTCATCACCGACACGATGGGCCGCCCGTGGCGCCTGGGCCTCACCGACGTGGCCATCGGCGCGGCCGGCGTCGACGCCCTGGTGGACTATCGCGGCCTGCGCGACCCGTACGGCAACGAGCTCCAGCTCACGCAGATGGCCCAGATCGACCAGCTCGCCGCGGCCGCGGAGCTGGTCAAGGGCAAGACGGCCCAGGTGCCGGTGGCCGTGGTACGCGGCTTCGCGGCCGGCTTCCCACCCGCGCACGGCCGCGGCGCCGCCGAGCTCATCCGCGGCGCCGACGCCGATCTCTTCTCGCTCGGCACGGCCGAGGCGGTCGCCCGCGGCCTGCGCACCGCCGCCGCTCTCCCCGACGCGGTGGAGTTCGCCGCGCCGGACGCCCCGGTGTCGCTGCCCGCCCTCCAGTTCCCGTCGACACGCAGCGTGACGCTCCCACCCAACACCGTGGCCGCCGTCGTCGTGTGGTCCCCCGCCGGCGACCTGCTCGCCGCCGCCGAGGCGGGCCGCACCGCGGAGCGCCTGCGCGCCGTTCTCGCAGCTGACGGCCTCGCGACCGCCTGGCTCGAGATCGCCGACCCGGCCGCGCTGGCCCCGGACGTGCCCGAGGGCGGCGTGCCCCTCGGCGTGCTCGCGATCGGGCGCGGTAGCCTGCCGTCACTATGACGCTGCACGATGACGCTCTCGCCGTACTGTCGGGCTGGGCCGCTCCGAGCGCGGAGGCCGAGGCCACCCGTCAGCGCTTCCTGGACTTCGTCCGCCCCGACGCGTCCACGGTCTGGCGCGAGCACACCGGCGGCCACGTGACGGCGAGCGCCCTCGTCGTCGACGCCTCCGCCGAGCGCGTGCTGCTGTGCCTGCACGGCCGGATCAAGCGCTGGGTCCAGATGGGCGGCCACTGCGAGCCCGCGGACGCCACCGTCCAGGGCGCGGCCCTGCGCGAGGCGACGGAGGAGTCGGGCATCGTGGGCCTGCGCATCAGCGAGGCCCCGATCGGCCTCGACGTGCACCACGTGCACTGCTCGGGCGGCCCGTCGCTGCACTACGACGTGCGGTATGCGGCCATCGCCCCGCCCGGCGCCGTCGAGCTGGTCAGCGCGGAGTCGTCGGCCCTGGGCTGGTTCGCCCCGGACGCCCTGCCCGACCCCCTGGCCGACGCCACGGAGGTTCTGGTCGCCCCCGCCCTGGCCTGGGCCAAGCGCTCCTGACCGGTCGAGGACCGGCGCACATGAGGACGGGCCGGGCACGCCCGAGGCGCGGCCGGCCCGTGTGACGGACTGGGCAGGGAAACGCTAGAGCAGCTCGATCGAGCCGCGCTCCTTGAGCGAGTCGACCAGCTTCTTGACGTCCTGGGCCCGCGCGCGGGGGCAGATCAGCAGGGCGTCCGGCGTGTCGACGATGATCAGGTCGCTGACGCCGACCGCGGCGACCAGGCGGCCCGAGCGCGGCACCACGACCACGCGCTCGGCGTCCTGCATCAGGACCGCGGGCTTGGCCGGGTCGCCCGGGTCGATCACCACGTCGGGGCCGAGCTCCACCACCACGTTGCCGGCGGTGTCGGTCTCCAGCAGCTCGCCCAGCGTGTGGAAGTCGCCGACGTCGTTCCAGCCGAAGTTGCCGGGCACGGTGCCGACGAGGCCGGCGCGGCCGGCGCCCTCCATGACGCCGAAGTCCACGGAGATCTTCGTGAGGCCGGGCCACAGCTCGGCCAGGACCTCCTCGCGCGTCAGGGTGTCCCAGGAGTCGGCGATGCGGCGCAGGCCGTCGTGCAGCGTCGGCTGCTGGCGCGCGAGCTCGTCCAGGAACACGTCGACGCGCCAGACGAACATGCCGGCGTTCCAGAGGTACTCACCGGATTCGACGTAGCGCTGCGCGACGTCCAGCTTCGGCTTCTCGGCGAACTCGGCGACCTTGCACACGTCGCCCGTGCCCGTGGGCTCCCCGACGTGCAGGTAGCCGTAGCCGGTCTCGGGGTGGGTCGGCGTGATGCCGATCGTCATCAGCAGGCCGTCCTCGGCGCCCTGGATCGCCCGGTTGAGCGTGTCCTGGAAGGCGGCCACGTCACGGACGAGCTGGTCGGCGGCGAACGCGCCCATGATGGCGTGCGGGTCGCGGCGGGCGATCACCGCCGCGGCGAGGCCGATCGCGGCGCAGGAGTCGCGCGGGGTCGGCTCGACGAGGATGTTGCCCTCCGGCAGGCTCGGCAGTTGCCGAGCGACGGCGGCCGCGTGTGCCACGCCGGTGACCACGAATGTGGACTCGGGCGTCGCCAGGCCTTCCAGCCGCCCGTACGTCGCCTGGAGCAGCGACAACGGGGTGCCGGTGAGGGCATGGAGAAACTTCGGATGGCCGGCTCGCGACAGCGGCCAGAGCCGCGTGCCGCTGCCACCTGCAGGAATCACCGCGTAGAACACGGGCACATCATGCCCAGTCGAGGGCGCCCTTCCACAACTCGGGGGTGTTGCCTTCACAACCAGTTTCGCCTATTCCACTTGCGGAGGGTGACGTTTGCCGTCACCCGGGGCTAATACCCCCGCGGGCCGGCGGCCCTGGCCCAGGCGGCGAGGTGGACCTCGGCGCTGGACTCCCAGGTGAACTCCTTGGCGCGCGCGGCGCCGGCCTTTGCCAAAGCGTTACGTCGCTCCGTGTCGTCGAGCAGTGCCGCCAGGTCACGGGCGATCTCGTCGGGGCTGGGGCCGGTGTAGGCGACGGCGTCGCCGCCGACCTCGGGCAGGGACAGCCGAGGCGTGGTGAGCACCGGCGCGCCGCAGGCCATGGCCTCCAGGATCGGCAGGCCGAAGCCCTCGCCGAAGGACGGGTAGGCCGCCACGACCGCGCCGCCGAGGAAGCCGGGCAGGTCGGCATAGCGCAGATACCCGGGGCGCAGCAGGCGCAGGTGGCTCGGGACCTCGGCGATGGCGCCGTCGATCTCGTCGTCGTGGCCCTGGCCGCCGGCCACGACCAGCGCGGGCGGGTCCTGGCGGTCGCGCACGGCGGCGGTCCAGCCGCGGATCAGGCTCGGAACGTTCTTGCGGGGCTCCTTGGCGCCCAGGAAGGCCACATATTCCGTGGAGCCGAGCCCCAGCCGGGCCCGCACGCGCGCCTTCTCGTCCTCGCTGGGCGCGTGGAAGGCCTGGGGGTCGACGCCGTGGTACGCCACGTCGATCCGCGTCGGATCGGCGTCGAGCAGCCGGATCAGCTCGTCGCGGGTCGCCTTGCTGGGCACGATGACCCGGCTGGCGCGGCGCAGCGACGTCTTGATCGCCGAGCGGAAGAAGGTGCGGCGGGACTTGTCGTAGTGCTCCGGCTCAGTGAAGAACGTGGCGTCGTGAACGGTCACGGTCACCGGGCAGCCGGCCCGCAGCGGGCACGTGTAGAAGGGCGAGTGCAGCACCTGCGCGCCGACCTGCTGGGCGAGCATCGGCAGGCCGGTCTGCTCCCAGGCGAGGCGGGCCGGGCGGTGGGCCGCCGCGGCCGGGGCGGACATGATCCGCGCATTCGGCAGGAGCCGGCCGTAGCGCTCGGCGTCGGTGCGCTGGCAGACGACGGCCAGGTCGGCCTCCAAGGCGCCGAGCGCACCTAACAGGCCGTCGACGTAGCGTCCTACGCCGCCTCGGTCGGCTGGGACACTCGTGGCGTCAACAAGCACGCGTGGCGGACGGCCGGGGGTCACTTGGCGACTCCTTCTGGGCTCGATGCGACGTCTTGCGCCAAAGCCTACGCCCGATCCACCGATGATCGATGTCCACGACGCGACTGGGGACGTGAGTTCCACCCAGGATTCAGCCTGAATCAACTCATGTGTTCAGTTCATCGCCGCGTGTGATCAAGCATGCCCGGCGGGCAATGGCCGCAATCGTACGGGTCAGAACAACGGCATCGGCACGTCGCCCGGCGCACCCACTTCGTACCTGCCCACGCCGCGCACGTCGAACCGTCCGTCGTGGTAAACCGCCAGATCGGCGCGGCCGTCGCCGTCGTACTGGCCGGGCACGGGCAGGTCGCCGGGGTCGCCGAGGCGCACCGGGGCCTGGCCCTCGACCGTGAACTGCTGCGTCGACGGGGACCAGATCGCGGGCTCGACGGTGCCGTCGCCGTTGTAGTCGGCCGGCACGGCGATGGCGCCGGGCTCGCCGAACTGCCACTCGCGGATGGCCCGGATGGCCCACAGTCCCGTCGACGGGCGCCAGATCGCCGGCTCGGCCCGCCCGTCGCCGGTGTAGTCGCCGGGCACCGGCTGGTCGCCGGGCTGGCCGAGCTGCAGCTCACCGACGCCCTTGATGTACCAGACCCCGTTGGCCGGCCGGAACACCGCGAGGTCGGCCTTGCCGTCGCCGTCGTAGTCGGCCGGCGCGGGCACGTCGCCGGGCAGGCCCCACTGGGCCGTCGTGCGCCCTTCGCCGCTGAGCAGGATCGTCCAGTTTCCGGTGGTCGGCGACCAGGTGGCGATGTCGGTCTTGCCGTCGCCGTCGTAGTCGGCCGGCGCCGCGATCTCGTTCGGGCCCGAAGTAAAAATGGGCTCGGGCGCGCCCGCCAGCCGCACGGTGCCGTCGACCGGCCGGTACGCGGCCAGCACCGCCCGCACCGTCCCCGGCTTCACCAGGTCGCCGAGCAGTTCGGCGGCGCGGGAGCGGATCGCCGGCAGGGCGTCCATACCCTTCGCGCCCGGGCACTCGGTCGGGTTGGTCTGGCGGTGCGGGAAGATCCGCGGCACGGTGACGGCGGTCCCGGCCGGGTACTTCGACGTCGACCCGCCCCCGGTGAGCGTCACGCTGCCGCGCGGGTCGATGGCCTGGCTGAGCGAAAGTTTCCAGGCGGCGTAGTGCGCGGCCGACTCGACGACGGCGGGCGGCACGGCGGTGGTGCGGTAGTCGCCGATCATCGCGATGCCCGCCGTGCCGGTGTTGAAGCCGCCCGCCTGCGCGCCGACGACGGGCCGGGACAGCCCGCCGGAGCGGCCCTCCCAGAGCCGGCCGAAGCGGTCGACCAGCACGTTGTACCCGATGTCGCCCCAGCCCCGGCTGACCGTCTGGTACTGGTAGATCGAGCGGAGGATCTTGGGCACGTCGGACTCTGTGTAGTCGTTGCCGGTCGCGGTGTGGTGCACGGCCACGGCCTTGACGTACGTGGCGTACTGCGGCCGCCAGTCCATGACCTGCTCGTCGGCGCCCCAGGCCGCGCGCCGGTTGATCTGCGGCATGAGCGGCCGCAGGGCGGCGGGCGCGTCCTCGGCCGCCGGCGGGGGCGGCGGCGTGGCGTCGGCGGGCGAGTCGGAGGGGTCGATGAGGTCGGCGGTGACGTCGTGCGGCAGCGGGCCGCTCGCCGCGCTCACCGCGATCTGCACGCCGTCGCTCGGGCCGACCCAGACGAGGTCCGCGCCGCCGCGCTCGACGCGGCCGGAGGCGGGCGCGACCGGCGCGGTGCTGGGCCGGCCGTGCGGGCCCTGGACGGTGACGGTGACCGGGTCGCGGTCGGCCTCGCCGGCGCCGACGGCCCGCCAGGCGCTCCAGGCGCCGCCGGGGACGTGATGGCGTACCGCAACGGAGATCGCCCCCACCCGCGCGCTCTCGCGCCAGGTGACGCCGACCGCGCTGAACGGCGCCGTGGACGCGCGGGTGACCGTGAGGGTGCGGCTGCGCGTACCGCGGTGATAGTCCTCGGCCAGCGGCACGCCGGCGAGCGTCCCGGCCTGCGCGACCGCGCCCGCGGCGGGCCGGTCGAAGTCGCCGAGGTCGACGCGGGCGACCCGGGTCGGCACGCCCTCGCCGCCGGGCGCGCGGCCGGCCGGGTTGACCCACTCGACGGGCGCGGCGAGGCTCTGCGGCGCGACCGGCGGCTCGGTCGGGCGGGCCGAGGCGCTACCGGCGGTGATACCGGCCGCCAGGAGGGCGAGCGAGCAGCCGGCGACGGCGAGCAGCTTCCCGCGCCGGTATCGTCGCGTTGCCCAGACACCCATCTCGCCCGCCCCATTTCCCTAGAACTCGGGTGCGATGCTATGGAAGGGATTTTTTGGACATATGGGGAATACAATTCCTTCACTCTTCGCGGCAATTGTCGGTAAAGACCCGTCACTTCCGTTCCTGACGTTCTACGACGACGCGACCGGCGAGCGGACCGAGCTTTCCGGCGCGACGCTGGCCAACTGGGTGTCGAAGACGGCGAACCTGCTCGTCGACGGGTGCGGCCTCGGGCCGGGCGACGTCGCCGCGGTACGCCTGCCGCCCCACTGGCAGACCGCGGCGATCCTGCTGGGAGCGTGGACGGCCGGGCTGAGCGTGGCGTACGGCGAGCCGACCGGAGCCGGGGCCGACGTCGAGTTCGCGTCGCTGGCCGCCGCCGAGACCGGCGCGCCCGGGCCGGCCGACCGCTACGTGCTCGGCCTCGCCCCGATGGGCCTGCCCATGCGCGGCGGGGTGCCGGCCGGCTGGGCCGACTACGTCGCCGAGGTACGCCAGCACGGCGACCACTACCCCGGCCCGGTCGGCGGCGCGGGCACCGAGGACCTCGTCGCGCGCGCCCGCGCGCTCGGCCTGCCCGGCGGCCGCCTGCTCGTCGACGCGGTCGCCCACCCCGACCCGGTGGAGTGGCTCGTGGGCCCGCTCGCGGCCGGCGCGAGCATCGTGCTGAGCGTCAACAGCGACCCGGCCAAGCTGCCCGGACGCGCCGCCGCCGAGCAGGCGACAGAAATCTAGAAATCGCTCGCAACCTTCCGCGCCGGCCGGCGTGTCGATGGGTGACGGCCGCGGACCGGCGGCCGCCACCACCCTCTTGGACAGGGGACGGCTTCGATGGTCGCGGCGGCACGGGGCTCCGCGGCCAACGAGGTCGATCTAGGCTGCATGGGTCTCGTTCCCGACCGGAGTACCGCATCGTTGGTCGTCGCCCCCGAATTCGCCGACTTCTACGCGGCGACGTTCCCGCAACTCCTCACGCAGCTCCACGCGTTCGTCGGCGACCGGGCCGAGGCGCAGGACCTCGTCCAGGAGGCATACACGCGCGCCTTCGCGCGGTGGGCGGCGATCTCGAAGTTCGAGGACCCCGTCGGCTGGGTCCGGCGCGTCGCCTGGAACCTCGCGATCAGCCGCTGGCGGCGCGCCCGGCGGCTGCTGCATTTCCGGCGCGACCTCGTGCCGGCCGACGTCGAGGGCCCGGACGGGCTCTCGCTGGACCTCACCCGCGCGCTCGGGAAGCTGCCGCCGATCTACCGGCAGGCCGTCATCCTGCACTATGTTGCGGACCTGCCGGTGCGCGACATCGCGGCCTTCACCGGCGCCGCGGAGGGCACCGTGAAGGCCCGCCTGCACCGCGCGCGAACGATGCTGAACGAGCTGCTCAGCCTGGACGACGGGCGGTCGGCCAATGGCTGAGCGGGATCCGCTGCGGGAGCGCTTCGACGCGTTCCGGGACGAGTCGGTGCGCACGGCGCGCCCGCCCGGCCCGGAGTCGATCCCGGGCGTCCTGCGCCGTCGCAAGCGCCGGAAGGTGGCGGTCGCCGCGGTCGCCGCGGCCGTCGCCGTGCTCGCGGTGGCCCTGCTGCCCACGCTCGACCGCGGGGCGCCGCCGCGACCGCCCGAGCCGGCCATCTCCGACTCCGCCTCGCCGAGCGCATCCGCCGCGGCGGTCCCGAGCTCGGCGCCGGCCGCCGCCGGCTCGCCGGGCGCGGCCGTCGGCGGACCCGCCGGCAGCGCCACCGCGAAGCCGTCCACCTGCGCGACGCCCCCGGACGGCGCCGCCTATGGCGACCCCTATGTGCTCGGCTCCGGGGTGCTCAACGGCGACCCGTACTCGATCCAGCCGCCCACCTGGTTCGACAAGTGCCCGGCCTACCGGCTGCGCTTCATCGAGGCGCGCTACTCGTGGGACCGAAACCGCCAGCTGATCGTGCTCGCCTCCACCACGGAGCATTTCCTGACGAAGGACTCGCCGACCGTCAAGGCGCCCGTCATCAGCTACCCGGGCAACCCGTGCGGGGAGGGCCTGGTGGCGTTGCAGACCACCCGGGCGGCCCCGGCCAGCGTCTCCAACTCGATCCAGGACCAGGGGAGGTACCTCAACTACCTGCAGCAGCACGCCACAGCCGCGTTCAGCCACTGGACCTTCCCGACCACCGCCCAGGAGCGCGGCATCAGCGGCTGCGGGCCGCCCGGGGCCACGCCGTCGGCGTCCGCGACACCCTGACTCAGTCGCGGGCGGCGCGGATGTCGGCGAAGTAGCGCAGGGACTCGGGGTTGGCCAGGGCGCCCTTGGCGGCCGCGCGGTCGATCGGCGTGCCCGTCAGGATCCGCTTCACCGGTACCTCGAGCTTCTTGCCCGACAGCGTCCGCGGCACCGCGTCGACCTGGAACACCTGGTCGGGCACGTGGCGCGGGGAGAGCGCGGTGCGCAGCTCCCGGGCGATGCGGGCGCGCAGGGCGTCGTCGAGGGCCACGCCGTCGCGCAGGACCACGAACAGCAGCAGCTCTCCGGCGCCGCCTTCGGGGTCTTCCAGGTGTACCACCACGGAATCCACGACCTCGTCCAGCCCCTCGACCACGGAGTAGAACTCGCTCGTGCCCAGGCGGACGCCGCCCCGGTTCAGCGTGGCGTCGGATCGGCCGGTGATGACGCAGGCGCCGGACTCGTCGATGGTGATCCAGTCGCCGTGCCGCCAGACGCCGGGGTACGTGCCGAAGTACGCGTCGGCGTAGCGGGAGCCGTCCGCGTCGCCCCAGAAGCCGACCGGCATGCTCGGCATCGGCGCGGTGATCACCAGCTCGCCGAGCTCGCCGATGACCGGGGTGCCGTCGGCCGCGAACGCCTCGATGCGCGCGCCGAGGGCCCGGCACGCGATCACGCCGGCCCGGACCGGCAGCAACGGCACGCCGCCGACGAAGGCGGTGCAGACGTCGGTACCCCCGGACGCCGAGGCCAGCAGCACGTTCTCGGACACGGCCTCGTACACCCACTCGAAGCCCTCCGGCGGCAGCGGCGCGCCGGTCGAGCCGACCCCGCGCAGGCGGCTGAGATCGGCGAAGTCCCGCGGCACCAGGCCGTCCTTGCGGCAGGAGAGCAGGAACGGGGCCGAGGTGCCGAAGTACGTCATGCCCGACTCTTGCGCCACCCGCCACAGCCAGCCCAGGTCCGGGTGGGCCGGGTTGCCGTCGACGAGCACGATCGCCGCGCCGACGGCCGGGCCGGAGACGAGGTAGTTCCACATCATCCAGCCGGTCGTGGTGTACCAGAAGAACCGGTCGCCGGGGCCGAGGTCGTGGTGCAGGGCGAGCATCTTGAGGTGCTCGAGCAGGATGCCGCCGTGGCCGTGCACGATGGGCTTGGGCAGGCCGGTGGTGCCGGAGGAGTACAGCACGTACAGCGGGTGCTCGAAGGGCACCGCCTCGAACTCGAGCGGCTCGTCGGTCTCCGCGGTGAGGTCGGCCCAGTCCTGGTTGGCCGCGGGATCGAGGTACCCGATGCGCACCACGTGCTCGAGGGACGGCAGCGCGGCCCGGATCGCCTCGACCTCGCCCGCGCGGTCGATGGCCTTGTCGCCGTAGCGGTACCCGTCGACGGCGACCAGCACCTTGGGCTCGATCTGCAGCCAGCGGTCGACCACCGAGCGGGTGCCGAACTCGGGCGCACAGCTGGAGAAGATGGCCCCGAGGCTCGCCGTCGCGAGCAGCAGCACGAACGTCTCCGGGATGTTCGGCGCGTAGGCGGCGACCCGGTCGCCGGGCCCCACGCCCAGCCGGCGCAGCCCCGCCCGCGCGCGGCGGACCTGCTCGCGCAGCTCGGCCGCGGTCAGGTCGACCGGCCCGCGGGTCTGCGACCGGGCGAGCACGATCGGCTCGTCGTCGCCGACCCCGGGCATGCGCAGCACGTGCTCGGCGTAGTTGATCCGCGCGCCCGGGAACCACTTCGCGCCGGGCATCCGCGCGTCGGCGAGGGTGGCGGTCGGCGCCACATGCGAGATGACCTCGAAGTAGTCCCAGATCGCGCGCCAGAACTCGGCCGGGTGGTCGACGGACCACTGCCACAGCGCCTGGTAGTCCTCGAACGCCTCGCCCCGCTCGGCCGCCAGCCAGCGCACGAACGCCCCGATCCGGGTGCGGTCGAGCACGTCCGCCGGGGGTTGCCAGAGCAGTTTCGCCATCAGACCATCTTGCGGCACGCCCGAACGATCGCTCAGTGTGGCTCGCCCCTATGCGACTTCCTGTACTCGTGTGTCCTGGCCACGCTGCCGACCCGGATACGTCATGACGGCTGCGCGGTCACGACTTATTCGGATTTATTGGCATTACTTCTTGGCCTCGGCGTTCCCGCCCCCGGCTCTCCGCTTCGATGGCGCTGAATAGCCTCGCGGCGGGCGAGACGGTGCTCGCGTCGGATTTCTGCCTCTCGCCACCGGCCCTCGTTCTCCGGCGAGTCGGGCACGACCGCCGGCACGGGCCGGGGCTTGCCGTCCGCGTCGACCGCCACGAACACGAGGTAGGCGGTGGCGACCACGAGCGGCTCGGACTCGCTCACCTCGTCCCACCGCTCGGCGTCGAGGCGCACGCCAACCTCCATCGATGTCGTCCCGGTCCAGTTGACCTGCGCATACGCGTGCACGAGATCGCCGACTCGCAACGCCTCGAGGAACGCGATCTCGTCGATCGAGGCGGTCACCGCGGTCCCGCCGCTGTGCCGCGCCGCCGCCGCACCGGCCACGTCGTCGATGAACTTCATGATCACGCCGCCGTGCACGGTGCCGTACAGGTTCACGTCCACGGCGGTCATGATCCGGCTCAGCGTGACCCGTGAGTAACCGGACGGACGGCTGGGCGGTCGGACGGTGTGCTCGGTCATGGCAAAGACGGTACGGTGCGACCCATGCGACACGTCGGAAGCCTGATCGCGGGGATGTTGATCGCCCCCCTCGCGTGGCTGCTGATCGCCATAGGTCAGCAGAAGTCTTCGGTAACGGTGGCTACATGGGTCGGACGCGGCGCCTTCGACTCCGTCGACCTGCTGCAGCCCGCCGCGTACCTGCTGGGCGCCGGCCTCCTCCTCGGCCTGATCGCCACCCTGCGCATCTCCCCCGTCGGCCCGATCGTCGCCGGCCTGGCGATGCTGGGCACGTACGTGAGCCTCTTCGTCGACCCGCTCTCCCTCTTCAACAGCCTCAAGCCGATCAAGATGGGCAGCCTCGAGGCCGACCTGCGAATCCCGGTCGTCAACGGCACCACCGCCGTGCTCGGCCTGGCCCTGCTGGTCGCCGCCGCGAGCGTGAAGCGCTGGCGGGCCTGGCCCGCCGGGGTGGCCCTGGCGCCGGCCGGGCCCGAGACGCCGGACATTCACGAGTACCCGCTGGGCCAGGGGCCGTCCGCCCCTCCGCCGGTGGCCGCCCGGCCGCCGTACGGCGCGACGCCGCCCGGCGCCACCACCGTCTTCCCCGCGGGCGGGGCCACCTCGGTGCTGCCGTCCGCGGCCGGCTACCCGGGGCCGGGCAGCGACGAGACGCAGCCGGTGCGCGCGCCGGGCGTCGGCGGCGGCTACCCGTCGTACGCGCCCCCGCCGCCCGCGGCCGTTTCCGGTCCGCCGTCGCCGGTTGTGTCGGGACCGCCGGCCGGCGCCGTTTCGGGGGCGCCCGCCTTCCCGGTTTCCACGCCGCCGGCATCGGCGGTCTCCGCGCCCCCGGTCGTCTCCGGTCCCCCGGCCGTCCCCGGTCCCCCGGCCGTCCCTGGCCCGCCGGTCTCTGGGCCACCGGCGGGGGTCGCGGGTCCGACCTGGTTGACGCCCGATTCGGCTCCGCCGCCGCCCGCTGCCGTCCCGCCGCCGCCTCCGGCGTGGGGCGCCCCTTCGAGTGAGCTGCCGATGCGGCCGCCGACGGCGCCGGTGTCGTCTCCTCCGCCGTACGGGGGTGGGCAGCCGCCGATCGCCCCGCCCGCATCCCCGCCCCCGCTCCCGCCCCCGGCCGCGCCGGCTCCCGGCGAGGGAACGGCCCCGGGAGCCATCGCGTACAGCCGCGGGGCGACCACGCCGCCCCCGGTCTCGGCCCCGCCGGTTTCCCCGCCCCCGGTCTCGGCCCCGCCGGTTTCCCCGCCCCCGGTCTCGGCCCCGCCGGTTTCCCCGCCCCCGGTCTCGGCCCCGCCGGTTTCTCCACCGCCGGTGTCGAGCGACCTGGGGCCGTCCGGCTCTTGGCCGGTCATTCCCGCGCCCGGCGGCAAGGCGGACGCGGTCGACGAGGACGCCACCCGGCCGCTGTCGGCGGGCGGCGCGACCGGGTCGCCGGCCGAGATGCCGAGCGGGCTGCCTTCGCGGGCCGCCCGCGGTCCGGTGCCCGACGAGCAGTCGATCCTCGACGGGCCCTCGTTCGACGGGTTCGCCGTGCCGGCGCGTTCCGGCCGGGAGGACATCCGGCCCGGGCAGGACGACGAGACCGAGGCGTTCCATCCGGGGCGGCAGGCGCCCGTACCGACGCGTCCGCGGCACGCGGCGACCGGGGAAAACCCCGCCGCCCCGGCCGGGGTCGAGGACGGGCCGCGCAGCCGCTTCCAGCCGATGGCGCCGACCGAGGAGGCGACCACCGTCCTGTCGGCCCCGCCCGCCGCCGGGCCGGAAGGCGCGTTCAAGCCCGCGCCGGCGTTCGGGGTGACCGGGTCCGGGCCCGCCGTACCGGGCGGGGAGGGCGAGCCGACCACCCACATCCAGGCGCCGGTCGCCGATCCCGAGGCGACCGCCAACTTCGGCTTCGGGCCGGCCGAGCCCGGCGGCAAGGCGGCGGCGGACGCGCCCGACGAGGCCGCGGACCCCGACGCCACCCGGCCGCTCGATGCGCAGCCGCGCCGCGACGGCCCGTCCAACTCGCCGTGGTCCCAGCCGCCGCGCGGCCAGGGCTGACGCTCGACGACGAACGGCCCCGTCGCCCGCTGTGGCGACGGGGCCGTTCGCGCGAACGGGCCCGGCTCAGCGGTGGCCGCCGGACTCGCCGAGGTACTCGGCGAACGTGCGCCGGCCGGCCGTGTACGGCGGGCGCGGCAGCAGCGCGCCCCGGCTGACCTTCGACATGCCCGGGACCCACAGCGGCAGGACCCAGCGGCGGCGGGACGTCGAGCGCAGATAGTCCCGCACCGCGGCGACGAAGATGCTGGCCAGCCGGGCCCGGCGGCGGGTACAGGGGCCGCCGCGGGACCCGGTCGCCGGCGGCACCGGCCGCAACGACGTGGTCGCGGCGTTCCTCGCGGCGGCCCGGGCCGGGGACTTCGACGGGCTGCTGGCGCTACTTGCGCCCGGGGCCGAGCTGCGGCCGGACGCGGCGACCCTCGCCACGGGCGTGTTCCGGGCCGAGACGGGGGCGGGGCGCATCGCGCGCGTTCACCGGGCGGGCCCGCGGTGCGCAGCCGGCGATGGTGAACGGGGCGGCGGCCTGGGCGTGGGCGCCGGGCGGCGTCGTGTACGGCATCTTCCTGTTCACCGTGGACGCCGGCCTCATCACGGCGATCGACATCGTCGGCGACCCGGCGAGCATCGCCGCGCTGCGGATCGAGCTGCCGCCGCTGTAGGGCGCCGGCTCTCACGCCGCGCCGCCATCGAGGCGGCGCTCGTGGCCGGGCGCGCCGCTGCAGGTTTTGCGGCGATCGGGTGCAAGCGAGCTGGAAGCGCCAGCTCTCACGCCCCCTCCGCCATCGAGGCGGCGTTCGCCGCCGGGCGCGCCGCCGCAGGTCTTGAGGGGGTCCGGGTGGAGCGTGCTCCCCCGGCGCGAGCGAAGCGAGCTGGAAACACAGCGCCGCCTCTTTAAGGTTCCCGACCCTTACATTTAATAGTGTTAACTGATAGCGTCCCTGCTCATCGATCCATCGATGGGCAGGAGGTCCCGTGAGATCTCGTCGTCGCAAATTCGCCCTGGTCCTCGGCGCGGTCGCGGCCGTCGTGACGGCGCTGGCTCTCGCGCCCGTGCTCGGCGCCCAGGCGGCCACCAACGCGGCCGCCGCCGCGTGTTCGGCCCCGAACTGGGCCGAGGGCAACACGTACACGGCCGGGCAGCAGGTGACCTACAACGGGCACACGTACCAGGCGCTGGTGACCCACACCGCCTATGTGGGCGCCGGTTGGAACCCGGCGGCAACGCCGTCGCTGTGGAAGGACCTCGGCGCCTGCACGGGCGGAGGCGGCACTAGCACCCCGACCGCCTCGCCGTCGCCGTCGCGCACGTCATCGCCCTCGCCGTCGGCTTCCCCGAGCCGGTCGCCCTCCAGTTCGCCGTCGAGCTCGCCGACCGGCGGCGCCTGCGGCGTCAAGTCCCGGCCGGCCGGCAAGGTCCTGCAGGGCTACTGGGAGAACTGGGACGGCGCCTCCAACGGCGTGCACCCGGGCCTCGGCAGGATCCCGATCACCGACTCGCGGATCGGCCAGCACGGGTACAACGTCGTCAACCTGGCCTTCCCGGTCATCCGCTCGGACGGGACCGTGCTGTGGGAGAACGGCATGGACTCGGGCGTCAAGGTGCCGACCCCGGCCGAGATGTGCCAGGCCAAGGCGAGCGGCCTGACGCTGCTGATGTCGATCGGCGGCGCCGCCGCGGGCATCGACCTGAGCTCGTCGACCGTCGCGGACCGGTTCGTGTCCACGATCGTGCCGATCCTCAAGGCCAACAACTTCGACGGCATCGACATCGACATCGAGACCGGGCTGTCGGGCAGCGGCAGCATCAGCACGCTGTCGACGTCGCAGGCCAACCTCATCCGCATCATCGACGGCGTGCTCGCGCAGATGCCGTCGAACTTCGGCCTCACCATGGCGCCGGAGACGGCGTACGTGACCGGCGGCAGCGTGACCTATGGTTCGATCTGGGGCGCCTACCTGCCGATCATCAAGAAGTACGTCGACAACGGCCGCCTGTGGTGGCTGAACATGCAGTACTACAACGGCAGCATGTACGGCTGCTCCGGTGACTCGTACTCGGCCGGCACGGTCCAGGGCTTCACGGTCCAGACCAACTGCCTCAACTCCGGCCTGACGATCCAGGGCACCACGATCCGGGTCCCGTACGACAAGCAGGTCCCCGGCCTGCCCGCCCAGTCCGGCGCCGGCGGCGGCTACATGGCCCCGTCGCTGGTCTCGCAGTCCTGGAACGGCGTGTCGGGCCAGATCAAGGGCCTGATGGACTGGTCGATCAACTGGGACGGCTCGAAGGGCTGGACCTTCGGCGACAACGTGAAGTCGCTCGAAGGCCGCTGACCGCGAACGAACGGACAAGGGGCCGAGCATGCCGCTCGGCCCCTTGTCCGTGCCCGCCGATCCGGCAACCCGCGCATAACCGAAAAATCCGATATGTCCGTCACGAAGTGGCGGACATATCGGCAGGTCGGCCTACGCCGCGGGTGACAGCGCAAACAGTGTCGGCGGCGCGAACCGTGTCGGCAGGCCGGGCTACGCCGCGGATGACAGCGCCGACGGCGGCGCGAGCAGCGTCGGCAGCTCGGCGGGGTCGAGCGGGCGGTGCAGGTGGTAGCCCTGGCCGAGGGTGCAGCCCAGCCGGCGTACCGCATCGAGCTGGGCCTGGTTCTCGATCCCCTCGGCCACGACCCGCAGCCCGAGGATGTGGCCCAGCTCCATGATCGTCGACACCAGCGCGAGGTCGCGGCCGGTGAGCTCGGCGCGGGCGATGAAGGCGCGGTCCACCTTGAGCTCGTCGACCGGCAGCTCGCGCAGGTACGCCAGGGACGAGTACCCGGTGCCGAAGTCGTCGATCGCCAGCTGTACGCCGAGCGCGCGGAGGTCGGCCAGTGCGGCGACGGCGGTGCGGGGGTCGCTCAGCAGCACCGACTCGGTGAGCTCGAGCGTGACCGCGCCGGTGGGGAGGCCGGCCGCGGCCAGGGCGCGGGTCACCTGGCCGGCGAAGCCGGGGCGGACCAGCTCGTGGCCGGAGACGTTGACGTTGAGCCGCAGGTCGGGCCGGCGCCGCCGCCACACCGCGACCTGGCGGGCGGCGGTGGCCAGCACCCACTGGCCGATGTCGGCGATCAGCCCGGACTCCTCGGCGATCGGCAGGAACTCGGCCGGCGCGACCGTGCCGCGCGCGGGCGAGTGCCATCGCAGCAGGGCCTCGACGCCGACCAGCGCCCCGGCCGGGTCTTCGGTGTCCAGGCGGAGCAGCGGCTGGTACTGCAGGCCGAACTCGCCGGCCGCGAGCGCCCGCTGCAGGTCGCCGCGCAGCGAGAGGTAGTCGAGCGCGGCCGCGCGCATCGCGGGCTCGTAGACCACGACGCGGCCGGGACCGTCCTTCTTCGCGCGGTACATCGCCAGGTCCGCGCTGTTGAGCAGCTCCTCCGGCGCGCTGCCGGCGTCGCCCGGGAGTGCGGCGCCGACGCTCGCCCCGATGTACACGTTGCGGCCGAGCAGCCGGAACGGCTCGCGCACGGCGGCGATGACGCGCTCGCCGGCCGCGACGACGGCGTCCGGGTCGACGTCGGACAGCAGGACCGCGAACTCGTCGCCGCCGAGGCGGGCGACCGCGTCGGCGGCGCGGACGCAGCCGCGGATGCGGCCGGCGACGGCGGCGAGCAGCTGGTCGCCGGCGTCGTGGCCGAGGCTGTCGTTGACCGCCTTGAACCGGTCCAGGTCGATGAAGAGCACGCTCGATCCGGGGCGCTCGCGGAAGATCCGCAGGAACAGGGCCCGGTTGGGCAGGCCGGTGACGGGGTCGCGGTGGGCCTGCTGCACCTGCTCGACCGTCCGCGCGTCGGTGAGCGCGAGGCCGACCTGCTGCGCGAACGCGGCGAGTTGCTCGGCGTGGTGCCCGGCCGCGCCGTCGAAGCGGGCGACGAGGCTCCCGGCCGCCTCGCCGGTGACCTGCACGGGCGCGCCGACGACGCTGCCGCCCGGCACGTCGCGCACGCACAGCGCGCCGGCCGTCATGGCCTCGCGGGCCAGGGCGCAGTGCCGCTCGTCGCGCGGGACGCCGGGCGTGGAGACCGAGGCGATGCGGGGGCCGGGGTCGGTGAGGATCAGCATCACGTACGCCCCGCCGAGCAGCTCCGCGGCGCCGGTCGTGACGGCGTCGAGGATCTCCTGCAGCGGGCGGCGGCTGGTGATGTACCGCTGGATGGTCAGCAGTGTCTCGACCAAGCGGGCCTCGCGCTCGCGCTCGGCCCGCACGGTGCGCTCGGCGGCCAGCGCCCGGATGCTGCGCACGGCGGCGCCGAGCATCTGCGCCATGCCCTGCAGCATCTGCCGCTCCTCGGGCGCGAACGGCTCGTCGAGCCGGCCCAGGATCAGCGCGCCGGCCAGACCGGCGGCGAGCTGGCTGGGCACGGCATGGATGGCGCCGAGACCGGCGACCTGCACGACCCCGCCGGCCGCGGGCAGCGCGAGCAGCGGCGGCGCGGGCGCGGCCGCGCCGAAGCCCCACGCGCCGTGCAGGCCGCCGTCGAGCGCCACGACGCCGACCTCGGCCTCGACGACCTCGGCCGCCCGCTCGACGGCGAGCGCGATCGCCTCGGGCTCGCCGGGGGCGTTGTTGACGGCGGCGAAGTACTCGGTCAACTGCTGCGTCGACCAGTTGGCCACGAGCGTCCCCCTCAGGCCAGCGCGAGGGCGACCAGGGTCAGCTGATGCATGCCGGACGCGCCGCGCACGCGGGCGATCTCGCCCATCGTGTAGAAGCCGGCGAACGGCACGTCGCCGAGGGCGGCGCGCATCGCGGCGACCTCTTCGGCGATGCCGTCCTCGCCGAGGTGGATCTTGCGGCCGCCGCAGTCGAACGCCAGCACGCCGAGGGGGTCGGCGCCGCCGAGGGCCGAGACCGCCTCGTCGAGGGCGACGCCGGCGCCGGCCACGAGCTCGTCGCGCTCGCTCTCCATCAGCCAGACGAGGGCGCCCTGGGGGATTTCCGCGGTACCGAAGACGGATCGCTCCTGATCGTCGCCGGCGTGCAGGGAACGGATGTCCTCGCCGCTACGCCGGGACAGCCCGAGCGGTCGCAGGTTGACGCCGTCCGCGAAGAGGTCCCGCGCGGTGCCCGACACGCCACAGCGGCGCATGAGCACGTCGAGGGCGGGCTCGCCGTCGAACTCGTAGATGCGCCCGTTCGCGCTGCGGGTGACGATCAGCGGGGGCTCGGTGCGCCGCCAGCCGTGCGCGATGCCGATGCCGATCGGGCGGTCGGAGCCGATCGCGACGCCGACGACGCTGTTGGTGAGCACCTCGTCGCCGAAGAGCTGGCGGGCGTCCGCGGTCAGGCCGCCGACGAGCGGGACGGCCGCGCCGACGACCGAGTACGCGCCGCGGACGATCTCGTGCGGGCCGATCGCGGTGCCGTCGCAGAGCAGCAGCAGCGCGGTGTGCGGGGCGTCGACCTCGGCCATGACCCGGGCCGCCTCCGCGCCCGCGGCCCGGGAGCCCAGCTCGGCGATGCCGGCCGCGTGCGCGCGGACCGTGAAGCCGGGGCCGCCGAGGGCCGCGACGGCCACCCCGTGCTGCGTCGCGCCGGCCGGGGAGAGCTCGCCGAAGCCCGTACCGCCGACGACGACCGCGCCCGGGCCCGCCTCCGCGCGGACCGCCGCGAGCACCGCGGCCGGATCGTGGCCGCCGGAGCAGAAGACGAAGACCGCGGCGGCGGGGCGTCCGGCGATCGCCGCGGCCGCGGCCTCGGAGCCGGCCTTCGCCGAGTCGGCGGCCGTGCTGTGGCCCGCGGCAAACCAGCGCTCAGGGGTGCTCGACATGGCCCTGCTATCGGCACGATCCGCGGCGAGCTGAGCGGTTGCACGCGCGTCCGGCCGGAGACGGAGCCGGCCCGGGAGCCCGAACTGGCCCCCGAGCCGGCCTGACCCCGGATCCGGCGCTCAGGCCTGGGCCGCCTGGGCCTGGGCCGCGGTCTCGGCCTCGGCCTCGTGCCGCGCGCCCCGGGCCTGGGCGGCCTTCGCGAAGCGGACGGTCCACAGCGTGAGCAGCACCATCGTCGCGATGAACAGCACCGTCGAGGTGGTGACCGCGGCCGACGTGGACAGCGCCAGCACCAGCGGGATGCGCACGATCGCGTCGAAGAGCAGGCCGGTGCCCCACACCGCCGACATGGTCCGGAAGACGCGCCGGAACTGCGGCAGGTCGCGCCACTTCTGCTCGAACTCTGCGGCGCGGTCCGCGTCGCCCTCCTGCATGCGCAGGGCGGCGTGGTAGATCAGCGGGCGGCCGACGAAGCAGGAGACGACGAAGGCCAGGCCGGCGATGCCGGTGCCGAAGGACTCCTTGATGAGCAGGAACTTCGGGCTGCCGGTCAGGAACGACAGGCCCAGGCCGACCAGGAACACGCCGAGCATCACGGCCGCGAACAGGTCGAACTTGCGCGTCCGGGCGGCGACCCAGAGGACCCGGACGGCCGCCACGAGCGAGCCGGCCAGCAGCGCGACGTAGTCGCTGGCGCCGAGCCAGTGCGCGACGAAGTACGCGGCCAGGGACAGGCCCACGTCCCACAGCAGGGACTTGAGGATGGCCAGGAAACCGACGTTCTTGCTCATCGAGCGTCTCCGATCCAGCGACCGTGGAACCCCGCCGGCACCCGGCGCGGGAGGTGAACAGTGGCGACGGGGCCGGCGGCCACGTCGGTAGCGTCGTGCACGAGCAGCCGGGACGCGACGGCGGGCTGGTCATGCGTGGCGATCGACACCAGCCAGCCCTCGTCCTCCGCCGGTTGCGCGCCGGACTCCGGCTCGATCGGCACGAACACGGCCTCGCCGAGGTGCCAGCCCTCGCCGAGCGAGTCGGTCCGGGCCGGGCCGCCCGCCTCGTCGAACTTGACCAGGGTGTCGCCGTGGACCGCGTAGAGGTAGCGGTTGGCCCGGCCGGTCCGCGCGTCGTTCAGCGTCGGGAACTCGACGGCCCGGTCGTCGCGCTCCTCCTCGGCCACGGCGCCGGTGGCCGGGTCGAGGGTCCAGCGGTACAGGCGGGTGGTGGCGGGCGCGTCCCCCTCGGCCGCGCCGCCAATCCCCGCCCACGTGCGCATCCAGGCCGGACGGCTGTAGCGCACGGCGTCGAGGACGACCCGCCCGGCCGCGTCCTCGCGGGCGTTGCCGACGTGGAAGACGTAACAGGGTTCGACCTCGAACCACTGAACAGATGCGCCGGACTTCGGCATGACGCCGATCCGGGCGCCGTAGGTGTCGCTCCAGCGGTACGGCATGGTCTTGCCCAGCAGCTCCCGGTCGAAAACCACGGGCAGGTCGAGCCAGACGACGTGGTGCTCGGTGATGGCGAAGTCGTGCATCATCGTCGGCCCCGCCACCGCGACCTCGCGGCTCTCGACGAGCCGGCCGCCGGCGTCCAGCCGGTGGTACGTCAGGAACGGCGCCACCGCGCCGTAGCCGAAGAAGTGCAGGTCCCCCGTGTCCCGGTCCTCCTTCGGGTGGGCGGTCATCGCCGTGGTGAGCCGGCCGCCGAAGTCGCAGGGGCCGAGCACGCCGAGGTCGCGGTCGATCTCGACCGGCGGCGCGTTCTCCACCAGCGCGAAGAGCCGGCCCGCGTGGTCCAGCACGGAGGTGTTCGGCTCCACCCAGCGGTTGCGGTACCACTCGGCGCGCCCGTCGCGCAGCCGCACGCCGTGGATCATGCCGTGGCCCATGAACCAGTGCGGGGCGACGTCGCCCGGTCGCGGGTTGGGGCCGTTGCGGAAGTACCGCCCGGTGAGCTCGAACGGAAGAGCGCCGTCGACCGCAAGGTCTCGGGCATCGATCTCGTCCGGCACCGGGGTGGTGAAGCCGGGCTTGTCGTCATCCATATGACGAGACTGACATGTCATCCACGACATGTCAACACCGTCATGACGAACTCGACATGTCACTTACGGCAGGTTAAGCTTCTTGCATGTCCCTGCGTCACGCCCTGTTGGGGCTGCTCGCCGACCGGCCGCAAACCGGCTACGACCTGACGAAGCGCGTCGAGGAGACGCTGGCCGGCTACGCCTGGAACGCGGGCCACAGCCAGATCTACCCGGAGCTCAAGCGCATGACGGCCGACGGCCTCGCCGAGGTCGTCGACGAGGGTTCGCGCGGCAGCAAGGTGTACGGCGTGACGGAGGCCGGCCGCGCGGAGCTGCGCCGCTGGATGTTCAGCCCGCTCGGCGAGGCGCCCGCGCGCAACGAGTTCGTGCTCCGGCTGTTCATGCTCTCCTCGCTCGACCTGCCCGACGTGCGCGTGCTGGCCGAGCAGATGGCCGCGGCCAGCGACCGGCAGGCCGTCGAGCTCGGGCACACCATCAAGGAGATCGAGGACGCGACGCCGGCGGGCCAGCCGCACGGCTATGCCCGCTTCGCCGCCGAGTTCGGCCGGCGCTGGTTCGAGATGCAGCGCGACTGGGCCCGCTGGCTGCTTGAGCAGCTCGAGCAGGCCCATCGCGACACCGAGTAGGTAGCGGTGGCCCGGGCGCGCCACCGCTACCTGCCGCCGTTCACGCTCGACGCGCGCGGCCGGGGTTGAGGACGAAGGCCGCGTAGGGCAGCGTGACCCGCCGCGCCATGCGGTAGAAGGGCGGCGGGCTGCTGGTCACCAGCTCCTTGTAGAGCACGGCCGCCCGGCCCTTCAGGAAGAACCGCTTCGGCGAGTCGTCGGGGTGGGTGAACTGGATGACCGCGTCGCGGCGGCCCAGCGAGACCGGCTGGTGGAAGTAGCCGAAGCGGAACGGCTTCACCGGGCGGCCGCGCCGGCGGCGGGCGATGGCGTCGGCGGCGGTACGCGCCGGTGGGGATGCCGCTCTGGCAGGTGCCGTGGATGGTGCCCCAGGCCTGGCGGATCGCCGCCGAGTCGCCGACGGCGTAGATGTCCGGGTGCGACACCGATCGCAGCGTGTCGTCGACCACCACGCGGCCCTTCTCGTCGACGGCCAGGCCGGCCTCGCGGGCCAGCGGGCGGGCCGAGAAGCCGGTGGTCCACAGCACCGCGGCGGCCGGCACGACCTCGCCGCCGGCCAGCTCGACGCCGTCGGGCCGGACCCTGGCCACCGCCACGCCCGCGCGGACGCGCACGCCGAGGCGCTCCAGGGCCCGGCCGAGGTACTCCCGCGCCGGAGCGGACATCATCGGCCCGGGCTCCTCGCGGCCGAGCAGCACGACCTCGCCGCCCGGGTGCCGCTCGGCGATCTCGCCGGCCGCCTCGACGCCGGTCAGGCCGGCGCCGACGACGGCAACGGTCCCGCCGGGCTCGGCCGCCAGCCTCTCGGCCAGGCGCGCCGCGGTGTGCGGGCTGTCCAGGGTGAACGCGTGAGCGTCGGCGCCGGGCACGGTGACGGTGTCGGCGACGCTGCCGAGGGCGATGACGGCCACGTCGTAGCCGATCTCGCGCTCGGCGCCGTCCGCCGCGACGACGGAAATCGTCCGGCGCGCGGGGTCGAGCCGCTCGGCCCGGCCCTCGACGAACTCGATGCCGGAGCCGGCGATGAGGTGCGGGATGGGGCGGTCGGCAAGGCGCTGGCCGCTCGCGATCTGGTGCATGCGCAGCCGCTCGGTGAACCGGCTCGACGGGTTGACCAGGGTCACCCGGCCGCCGAGCCGGCGGGTGCGCCGGGCGGCGCCGAGGGCCGCCATCAGGCCGGTGTAGCCGGCGCCCAGAACGACGATCTGGAAGGTCTTCATGCCCACCAGGACGGGGCCGGGCCGCCGGGCGTGAGCCGCCGCCTGCGTGGCGGCGGTCACACCGTCAGCGCATCCCGCGGTACACCCCGCGCAGGCGGTCCAGGCGCTGGCGCTGCTCGTAGGTGGCCCCCAGGCTCACCAGCAGCGCGCCCGTGCCCGCGAACAGCAGCAGCATCATCCACCAGGGCAGGCCGATGCGGACCAGTTCGTTGACGGTGGCGATCACCGTCACGCCGGCGCCGACGGCGACCGGCGCCTTCTGCTGGCGTATCGCGCCCACCGCCACCGTGACCACGCCGGCCAGGATCAGCAGGACCCGCCGCAGCTCCGGGGAGTCGGGCTGGGCGACCGCGATGGCCAGGCTGGGCGCGAACCCGGCGACCAGCGCCGGGCCGTAGGCGAGCCAGCTGCCCAGCTCCGGGCGGTTGCGGATCTCGATCAGGCCGGTGATGAGGGCCAGCGCGGCGAACGGCAGCGTGTAGGCCTCGACCACCGCGACCCGCACGGTGATCAGCAGCAGCCAGATCGCGATCAGCTCGGCGACCGACGCGGCGATGATGAGGATCGTGCGCTGCCGCGGGCTGCGGCCCTTGCGCGCCGCCGACAGGCCGAGCACGGCCCCGACCGCGGTCAACGCGGCCGCGGTGAGTGCGGGCGAGCCGAGGGTGAGCAGCACCGAGATGCCGGCGCCGGCGTAACCGGCCGCCTCGATCGTCAGCGCCTCCCGGTTGATGGAGTCGCTCGGGCGCAGCCGCGGCAGCGCCGCCCCCAGCACCAGCAGCCCGGTGGCCACGATGAGCAGCGGGAACGCGCACTGCTTCAGGCTCAGCCCGGCGGCCAGGCCGGCCGCGACCGCGAAGCCCTCGGCGGTCGAGGCGGCCACGTGCCAGCCGAGCATCCGGCCGTTGACGGTCTTGCCCCAGATGCCGCCGATGGCGCCGACCACGACCGAGCCGGCGAGCCAGGTGAGGGTCTGCGTACGGGTGGCGAGGCTGCCCGCCCCGCCGGCGCCGGCGGCCAGCACGGCGATGACGAACACCAGCCGGCGGGCGTGGATCAGCAGCCGGCCGTCTGGGCTGTCGTCCGACGGCGGGTAGGTCAGCGCGAGGCCGAGGCCGGCGATCGTCGCCACGATCAGGGCCAGGGTCGGCTGCACCGGCCACGGCGCGTGCATCGCGGCCGGGGCGATGAGCAGGGTGAGCGACATGCCGGGCACCACGATCGCGACCGCGCGGTTGGCCACCGCCTGGCCGCTGCCGCCGAGCCCGACGGCCATGAGCGCGCCGGCCACGGTGAGCAGGAACGCGCCCAGCACGTGCGTGCTGTTGCCGGCGTCATGCGCGTACGAGCCGAGGTCCGCGGCCGTCGCCGGGGTGCCGGTCCAGGGATGCTGGATCCAGCGGTACGGCCCGGCGAGCGCGGCCAGCAGCGCCGGCGCGAGGAAGACCACGACGATGCCGGCCGGCACCCCGGCGGCCGCGGCGACGCCGAGGGCGAAGTTGCGCGGGACCGTCGACTGCCGCCAGCGGGTGACCGGCCGGCTGGTCCGGTCGGGGCGGAAGCCGCGGGCCGGCTCGAGGCGGGTCGGGCGGTACCAGTTGGCGCGCAGCAGCTCGGCGAGCACCCCGAGCAGGGCGGCCGCGGCGGCGTACACGACGGCGCCCTGACGCTGCGCGATGAGCGCGGCGACGGCGGTCGTGGTGGCCGACACGGCGACGCCGCCGCTGACGTAGGGCAGGTACCCCGGCGCCTGCTGCGCCCCGGCCGCCGCGGCGGCGAGCCCGAGGGCGGCGGTGGCGAGCGCGGCGATCAGGATCGTGCTGGCCCGCTCCGGGTACAGCCCGCCGACCATGGCCGCGGCCGCGCCGGTGAACGCGAACAGCGCGCCGGCCACGCCCGCGCCGCCGACGACGGTGAGCGGGCCGCCGACGGTCTCCCCGGAGTCCTCGTCCTCGTCGACGTCGCCGCGGCGCAGCGCGACCACGCGGGCCAGGCCGGCCACCAGGGCGCCGCTGACACCCAGCGCGGCCAGCGTGCCGGCGGTCGCGCCCGGGCGCACCAGGCTCGCCCCGGCGGCGTAGGCGCCGGCGACGAGCGCCGCCCCGAGCCGGGTGTAGGCGCCGCGCCAGCTGCGGGCGAAGCTCGCCCAGACCCCGACGCCGGTGGCCGCGGCCCAGCCGATGAGCATGGGGGCCGACCAGCCCAGGCCGAGGCCGATCGGCGCGCCGAGCGCGGCGAGCACGACGGCGCTGGCGGCGGTGTCGTCGCCGTACGGCTGGGGCAGCGCGATCGCGGCCGCGCCGGCGAGCAGCAGCAGGGCGATCGGCACCTGCCAGCCGAACTGGACCAGCCCGTGCGCGGTCGCGGCCCAGGTCGCGTCCAGCGGCGCGGCCCACGGCGGGCTCGCGGCCCGGATGACCCCGACGGCGGCGACCACGGACAGGGCGCCGGCGTAGAGGCCGGTGCCGAAGCCGACGAAGGCGGCGCCGGCGACCGGGCCGCGGCGCCACTCCTCGGGCAGCGTCCGGGCGCCGACCGCGGCGATGAAGACGAGCAGCGCGAGCGTGACGACCTCGATGCCGGACGCGGCCAGCGACACCGCGCGGGCCACGGCGCTGATGGCGGCGATCGTGACGGCCGCGGCGGCGGCGTCGGCGCCGCTGAAGTCGATGCCGAAGGTCTGCCGGTCGTCCATCCGTGGCGCCGCCCACAGCATGACCGCGGCGATCAGCATGAGCAGGCCGATGACCAGGTCGATCGTGGTGGCGCCGCGGGCGGCCACGGTGGCGATGCCGACCGCGATCGCGCCGGCGGTGGCCCCGGCCAGCAGCGGCGGGCTCGGCTCGCTGCGGGCGACCTGGGTCAGCGCGGCGACGCCGAGGCTGACGGCGAGCGCGAGGAAGCTCAGGACCAGCACCACGGTGGCGCCGCCGGGCAGGTCGCCGAAGACGATCGCGGCGCCGGCCGCGGCCGCGCCGGGCAGGGCGAACAGCGCGCCGCCGCCCGCGGCGTCGGTGACCCGGCGGGTGACCGCGAGCCGGCCGCCGTCGGTCTGGTGCGGGCTGGGCAGCAGCGCGATCGCGGCGCCGGCGATGGTGATCGCGGTGAGGGTGACCGAGGTGGCGGCCGGGCCGGCCAGGCTGGCCGCGGCCGCGTACAGGCCCAGGCCGAGCGCGGCGCCGAGGCAGGCCCAGGCGGTGTGGGCGGCGCGGACCCGCAGGGCGAGCGCGCCGGCCGCGATCGCCGCGCTGACCGCGAGCGCGGGCACGGCGAACCAGCTCAGGCCGAGCGCGGCCGGGGCGATGAGCAGGGTGAGGGCGCCGCCGATGACGGCGACGTCGGCGCGCAGCTCCTCGGACGGGACCGCCGGGCTCCACGGCACGCCCAGCGGCATCCCGACGGGCTCGCTGCGGCCGCTCAGCATGAGCACGCCGGCGCCGGTGAGCAGGAGGACGGCGATGACGTACTGCCACCCGTCCGCCCCGACCGCCTCGTGCACGCGGGCGGTGTACCGGCTCAGGTCGGCGTCCCAGACCGGCCACGCGGCCCGCAGCGGCGCGGCCACGCCCGGGAACGCCCGGGCGAGCACCAGCATCGTGGCGCCGGCGGCCGAGACGGACACCGCATAGCGCGGGCCGCGGCGGGCGTCGACCGGCAGGAACGGCACGCCGGCGGCGGCGACGGTCACGGCCAGGGCCAGGAACAGCGGCGTCGAGCCGGGCAGCCAGACGGCGCCGACCCGGGCGATGGCCACGATCACCGCGGCGGTGGCGATGCCGGCGGTGACGTCGGGCAGCGCGCCGCGGCGCCAGGCCAGCGAGCCGCCGACGCCGAGGGCCGCGGCGATCAGCATCGCGACGGCCGCCTGCAGCGTCGGCAGCGGCTCGGCGGTGCTCGCCAGCCCCACCGCGGCGCACAGCAGCGCCAGCGCGCAGGCGACGGCGAACAGGCCCCAGGCGAGGTCGCGCATGAGCCCATCGGCGATGCGGTTGGTGCGCCCGGTGTGCGCCGGCTCGTCCTCGGCCTCGGCGTGCTCGTGGTGGGCGTCGATGCGCCGCTGGACCGACCGCTTGAGGGCGACGGCGAAGCCGAGGTCGATGACGGCGACCCCGGACAGGGCGACCGCCCAGCCGGTCGGGCCGTGGATCTGCTCGAAGGCGAGCAGCGGCAGGACCGGCTGCAGGGCCAGCAGGGTCGCGTAGCGGGAGGCGATGAGGTGGCTTTGCAGGCTGTATAGGGCGGCGACGCCCGCGGTCAGCAGGCAGACGATGCCGAGATAGGTGCTGAACCGGGGTACGTCGGCGCCGAGCAGCTTCTCCGAGCGCACGACGTAGCCGTCCAGCAGCACCAGGAGCAGAGCGACCGAGGCGACGGTCTCCGCGGTGGCGCTCAGGCCGCGCCGGACGAGCACCAGCGGCAGCGCGAGCGCGATGGCGGTGATGGCGGCCAGCGAGACGACCCGGCCGAAGGTGCCGACGGTGCCGAACGCGTCGACGGTGAGCACGATCGCCGCGCCGGCCAGCAGCAGGCCGCCCAGGGCCAGGACGGACGCCTGCATGCTGGAGCGGGTGGCCTCGGGCTGGTCGGCGCCGCCCCCGCCGCCGCCCCCGCCGGGCGGGCGGCGCATCTGCGGGACCTGGCCGGTCCGGGGTCGCTCCGGGGCGATGACCGGGCGGGACGTCCCGCCCTCGGGCCCGTCCGTGGCGTGGCCGCTCTCGATCGCGTGGGGGGCCCTCGGGGAGTACCGCTGCTGGGGGTTGGGGCTCGTCGGCGCGGTGACCGCGGGCGGCGCCGTCTCCCGGGCGCGGCCCAGCAGCGGCCGCTTGGCCTTCGCCGCCTGCTCGGCGTCGAGTGAGGCCCGGACCTTGCGCCGCAGGCTGTCGCGCTGCGCGGTGGTGTGGGCCAGCTGCTTGCGCAGGGCCTGGGTGTCGTCGGTGAGGTCGCGCTTCTTCTGCTCGAGCGCCGCGACCGTGCGCTGGAACAGGGCGAGTGCCATGGCGTCCGGATCGTGCGGCCGGCCGCAGTTACGGCAGCCGGTGGCCTCGGTGGCCGGCCCATGGCACGCCGGACACGGATACGTATCCACGCCACTCCTCCCCCGGTGCTGTCGGCCGGGTCACCGCGGTGCGGTTCCCCGGCCGTTCACGCCCTACTGGGAAGAATGCCTTGTTTCGCCGTGCTACGAAAGCGAAGCGCTCGTTCGGGAGTTTCTCTATGAAACGACCGGGCGCCCCATGCCCCGGTACTCCCACCCGCCGGCCACCCACACGGCCTGGTCGAGGCAGTTCCGGCCGTCGATGACCTTCTTCGCGGCGACCAGCGGGGCCAGCGCGTTGGGGTCGGCGTTGCGGAACTCCTCCCACTCCGTGAGCACGCAGACCAGGTCGGCCCCGGTGACCGCATCGGTGAGGGTCTTGGCGTAGGCGACGTCCGGCATGTCGGCGCGGGCGCTGTCCATGCCCTCCGGGTCGTAGACGGTCACGTCGGCGCCGGAGCGGGCGAGCTTGCGCACCACCGAGAGGGCGGGCGAGTCGCGCACGTCGTCGGAGTTGGGCTTGAACGTGGCGCCCAGCACCGTGATGCGGGTGCCGGCCAGGTCCGGGCCGGCCGGGCCGTAGCCGCGGCCGAGCAGCTCGGCGGCGAGCTGGACGACCTTCTGGCGGCGGCGCTGGTTGATCAGGTCCACCTCGTGCAGGAAGCGCAGCGCCTCGCCGACGCCGAGCTCCTGGCCGCGGGCCTGGAACGCGCGGATGTCCTTGGGCAGGCAGCCGCCGCCGAAGCCGACGCCGGCGCGCAGGAACTTGTTGCCGATGCGGGCGTCGTAGCCGATCGAGCGGGCCAGCTGGGTGACGTCGGCGCCGGCCGCCTCGCAGACCTCGGCCATCGCGTTGATGAACGAGATCTTGGTGGCCAGGAAGGCGTTGGCGGCGACCTTCACGAGCTCGGCGGTGGCGAAGTCGGTGACGACGACCGGCACCTCGCGGTCCTCGGTGACCGCCAGGTCGAACACGCCCTTGTGGGCGGAGTAGAGCATGCCGGTAGCCCATTCGGACTTCACACCGAAAATGACCCGGTTGGGCCGCAGCACGTCCTCGACGGCCACGCCCTCCTGCAGGAACTCGGGGCTCCAGGCCACCTCGACGCCGAGGCCCTCGGGCGTGTTGCGCTCGACGAGCTGCTCGATCCACTCGGCGGTGCCGACCGGGACGGTGGACTTGCCGACGATGAGGGCCTTGCGGGTCAGGTGCGGCGCCAGGTTGGTCACGGCGCTCTCGACGTGCGACAGGTCGGCGGCCATGCCGTCGGCGCGCTGCGGGGTGCCGACGCAGATGAAGTGGATGTCGCCGAACTCCGCGGTCTCCTCGTAGGAGGTGCTGAAGCGCAGGCGACCGGCGGAGAGGTTCTTGCGCAGCAGCTCGTCAAGGCCGGGCTCGTGGAAGGGGACGTCGCCGCCGGCGAGCTTGGCGATCTTGGCCTCGTCGATATCGAAGCCGATGACCTCGTACCCCAGCTCGGCGAAACAGATGGCATAGGTCGCGCCGAGGTAGCCGGTGCCCAGGAAGGTCAGCCGGGGCCTCGCCGATCCGGACGGCGGGGCTACGACGGGTGGGGTGCTCGGGTACGCGATGGTCACGCCTTGTCTCCGCTCGATCGATGTCCGCGCCGTGGCCGGGTCCTGTTGGATGGGCCGACGTCGCCACGGCGAGGATAGTCCCTCGGCCGCCCCTGCGCCTCCAGCCGATTCGTTACTCGTCGGTATGCTCACATCGGGCGAGCCGCTGAACGGCGGTTCAGGGATGCTGCGACGAGGGGGTTTGCCGTGTTCGAGGTCTATCAGCTGCCGGAGGAGCACGAGGCGGTGCGTGAGGCCGTGCGTGCGGTATGTGACGGCAAGGTGGCGCCCAACGCCGCTGCGGCCGACGAGACCGGCGAGTTCCCCCAGGCATCCTACGATGCGCTGCGCGCATCGGACTTTCACGCTCCGCACATCCCGGCGGAGTACGGCGGCGCCGGCGCGGACGCCCTCGCGACCGCGATCGTGATCGAGGAGGTGGCCCGCGCCTGCGCCTCGTCGTCGCTGATCCCGGCCGTCAACAAGCTCGGCACGATGCCCCTGCTGCTGGCCGGCTCGGCGGAGCTCAAGCAGCGTTACCTGCCCCCGGTCGCCCGCGGCGAGGCCATGTTCTCCTACTGCCTGTCCGAGCCCGACGCCGGCAGCGACGCCGCCGGCATGAAGACCCGCGCCGAGCGCGACGGCGAATTCTGGGTGCTCAACGGCGTCAAGCGGTGGATCACCAACGCGGGGGTGAGCGAGTACTACACGGTCTTCGCCATCACGGACCCGGCCGCGCGCTCCCGCGGCATCTCGGCCTTCGTCGTGGAGAAGTCCGACGCCGGGGTGAGCTTCGGCGCGCCCGAGAAGAAGCTGGGCATCAAGGGCAGCCCGACCCGGGAGGTGTACCTCGACAACGTGCGCATCCCCGCGGACCGCATCATCGGCGAGCCCGGCACCGGCTTCTCCACCGCGATGCGCACCCTGGACCACACCCGGGTGACGATCGCGGCCCAGGCCCTGGGCATCGCGCAGGGCGCTCTGGACTTCGCACTGGGTTACGTGCAGGAGCGCAAACAGTTCGGCAAGCCGATCTCGGACTTTCAGGGCATCCAGTTCATGCTGGCCGACATGGGCATGAAGCTGGAGGCGGCCCGCCAGCTCACCTACGCCGCGGCGGCGAAGTCGGAGCGGGGCGACGCCGACCTGACGTACTTCGGCGCGGCCGCGAAGTGCTTCGCCTCGGACGCCGCGATGTCCATCACCACGGACGCGGTCCAGCTCCTGGGCGGCTACGGCTACACGAAGGACTTCCCGCTGGAGCGCATGATGCGCGACGCGAAGATCACCCAGATCTACGAGGGCACGAACCAGGTCCAGCGCATCGTGATGGCGAGGCAGCTCCTGAAGGGCTGAGGCAAAGCGTTCCCGGCGCACGGCCCATCCGGTCGGCGACCGACCCGGCATGACGCGGCGGCTGCTGAACTGCGGGGCAAGGTTCGGCACGTAAGCACTACCGGCCCGCCCGAGGTTGATCTTCAACTTGGCCTCGGGCGGCCACGGTCACTGATCGGCCATTCTGGCGAAATCCTCGCCTCGCGAGGCATGCATGCGGATGCCTCAGTCAAATATCTACATACGGTAATCAAACATGGCGCGGCCGGGATTCGCGCACCGCATCGAAGCACCTTCCGCCGGCGTCCCATCCCGATCGGACCGGGAAAGTAGACCGTCGCCCGCGACGCGGCGCAGACCGTGACCCTGTACGGACTCGGCCCAGCCGGCACCTACGAGCGGAAAGCACAGATGCCTCTCGCGTGGCTGCTCCAAACGCCACCCGGAGATCACCTGCCCGCGGCGTGACCGGCGGCTCCCCCCGTCGCGGCGCATCTCGTCTCGCGCCACGACGGTATCGATGTGCAGCCGGTGTCTGCAGTGTTCGACGGGGCGGGCTCCGTCAGCCGACGTCTCGCCGCATGGCCGGGAACAGCACCACGTCCCGCAGGTTCGGCGCGTCCGTGAGCAGGGCGACGAACCGGTCGATGCCGATGCCGAGCCCGGACATCGGCGGCATGCCGTACTCCATCGCCTCCAGGAAGTCCTCCTCCAGCATCATCGCCTCGTCGTCGCCGGCCGCGCGCATGTTCATCTGCTCGACCAGACGGTTGCGCTGGTCGACCGGGTCGACCAGCTCCGAGTACGCCTTCACGAGCTCCCAGCCGTGCACGAGCACCTGGAACATGTCGAGGCGGGTCGGGTCCTCGTCGCTGCGGCGGGCCAGCGGCGCGAGTTCCACCGGGTGATGCAGCAGGAAGCAGGGCTGGATGAGACGCGGGCGGACGGTGCGCTTGTAGAGCAGGTCGACCAGCCCGGCGTAGGACGGCGCCTCCACCATGTCGGACCCTGGGAACACGGCGGCCACCCGCTCGCGCAGCGACGGCAGTTCCTGGATCTGCGTGAGGTCGATGCCGGTGCGTTCCAGCACGGCCTCGCGGTAGTCGATCTCGGGCCAATCGGCGCCGAAGTCCAGCTCGACGTCCTGATAGGTGACCTTGGTGCTGCCGAGGGCCTTGGTCATCACCGTGATGATCATCTCGCGGATGACCCGCATGTTGTCGCGGTAGTCCCAGTACGCCGCATACCATTCCAGGCTGGTGAACTCCTGCAGGTGCGAGGCGTCGGTGCCCTCGTTGCGGAAGAGCTTCCCGATCTCGTACACCCGCTCCATTCCGCCCGCGACCGCCCGCTTGAGGTAGGTCTCGGGCGCGATCCGCAGGTAGAGGTCCTCGTCGAGGGCGTTGTGGTGGGTGATGAACGGACGGGCGGCGGCGCCGGAGGCCGCGTCCTGCAGAATCGGCGTCTCAATCTCGGTGAAATCAAGCCCGTCAAGGTAGGCGCGAATCTCCGCAATCGCCCGCGAGCGCACCCGGAATCGCTCGCGAGTGGCGGCGTTCGCAATCAGGTCGAGATAGCGGCGGCGGTAACGGACTTCGGCGCTGCTGATGCCGGCCCACTTGTCGGGCATCTGCCGGTGCGAGCGGTTGAGGACCGTCAGCTCCGCGACCGCCACGGTCGGCTCGCCCTTGTTGCTGGTGTACATCTGGCCGGCCACGCCGATGAAGTCGCCGACCTTCACGGCGCGCGACCAGCTGGCGAACGTCTCCGCGCCCAGCTCGTCGCGGCGCAGCGAGATCTGGATCTGGCCGCTGCGGTCGAGGATGTGGCCGAAGACGAGGCCGCCGAAGGTACGCCACAGCACAATCCGCCCCGCGAGCCGGACCTTCGTAGCATCGGCCGCCCGCTGGGCTTCCGCGGCGACCGTGTCGGTCCGGTAACCGCTCGCCGGGCTGAAGGACGAGGATTGAGGCATGCTCATGGCCACGATTCGGCTTCCTGGCTCGTCAGACGATTGGGTGACGCCGGACCGCTGATCCGCGGCTGAGCGTCGGCAAAGTATAGAGGCCGGGGCAATTCGCCGCGTCCGTACGGACCCCCGGCCGCCCGCATCTGGGTTCCCGTCCCCCTGCTCTATTTTCTGCGCTTGACCCCGTTGTCGCTGACGCAGGTCGGTCTCGCCGTTTCGATCGGCTCGATCGTCGCCATTCCGGTCGCGGCTGTGTCCGGGTGGTGCTCACCGGCCCGGACACCGCGGTGCCGGGCCGCGTCGACCCGGACCTCGAGGGGCACGCCCGGCGCTTCCAGCAGCACGTGCTGCGGAGCTGATGGCTGAGGCTTCAAAGAAGCGCGAACTACGCCCGCCGTACCGCTGCGCCGGTCGTGCGCTGCCGGCCCGCCCGGATGGCCAGGACCACCAGCAGCAGCGCGAGCGCGCCGCCGCCGAGCCGTAGCCACAGCGACGGGTCCAGCAGCGGGTTGGGCCGGGCCCCGGTCACGCCGGCGATCCAGCCGGCCAGGTTGTCGGTCCGGGCGCTCACGTCCGCGCCCTTGTGCGGGCAGGTCGGGCCGTTGCTGACCACGCCGACGAGGACGGGGGCGGCGCCGGGCGCCTCGCGGAAGTACGGGCCGCCGGAGTCGTGCGGGCAGGCGCTGGTGTCGGGGCGCGGGCTGCGCCCGGAGACCTCCAGGTCCGAGTCGCCGATCCGGCCGATGACGAACTCGCCGGTCTGCAGCCGGGCCGGCGCCCCGGAGTCGGCGTCGGTCTGGCCGAAGCCGGTCAGGCGCACCGTCTCCCCGGCCGCCGGTGGGGCGTCGCCGACGAGCAGCGGGGTGACGTCCGTGACGGGGGTGGCGAGTTCGGCGAGGGCGACGTCGGCGGTCTCGGCCTGGCGTACCGCGACGACCTCGACCTCGTGACCACCCGGGCGGGACAGGTCGCCGCGGCCGATCGTGGCGGTCGTCCGCCGCGCCACCGGGCGGCTCACCCGCTGGTCCCCCGCGTCGCGGAAGCAGTGGCCGGCGGTGATGACCCAGCGGGGCGCGACCAGCGCGCCGGAGCACCAGCTGTCGCGGGCGCCGCTGTCGGCGGTCGGGATGCCGGTCATGGTGAGGCGGACCGAGAACGGATAGTCGCCCGCGGGCGCGTCCTCGCCGTGCGCGATCGCCCACGCCGGCTCCGCGGGCCCGGCGATCGCGGCCAGGACCACCAACGTCAACATGAGGAGCTTTGTCACGACGCTCCATGCTCGGGATCGGACCGTTCGGCGCCCATCAGCGGCGTCCTTATGAAAGCTTTACCCGGCGAGCGAGAGGATGCGGCGTGCGGGTTTTGGTGGCCGAGGACGAGCGGATGCTGGCCGACACGCTGGCGGCGGGGCTGCGCCGGTTCTCCATGGCCGTGGACGTGGTGTACGACGGGGACAGCGCCGTCGAGCGGCTCGGCGTCAACCGCTACGACGTCGCCGTGCTCGACCGGGACCTGCCCGGGCGCAGCGGCGACGACGTCTGCCGCCTGATCACCAGCTCCGGCGCCGGCACCAGAGTGCTCATGCTGACCGCGGCGGTCGGGATCCGCGACCGCGTCGAGGGCCTGGGCCTGGGCGCGGACGACTACCTGACCAAGCCATTCGCGTTCGCCGAGCTGGTCGCCCGCCTGCAGGCGCTGTCGCGGCGCTCGGCCCCGGCCCTGCCGCCGGTGCTCGAGCAGGACGGAATCGTGCTGGACATCACCCGCCACACCGCCGCGCGTGACGGGCTCACCCTCTCGCTGTCGCCGAAGGAGTTTGCCGTACTGCACGTGCTCATGCGGGCCGGCGGCCGCGTCGTCAGCGCCGAGGACCTGCTGGAGCAGGCCTGGGACGAGCACGCCGACCCGTTCACCAACGCCGTCCGGGTGACGATCATGACGCTGCGGCGCAAGCTCGGCGACCCGCCGCTGATCCACACCGTGCCGCGCATCGGCTACCGGCTGGGCTCATGAGAGTCGGCTCACCGGCGCGGCGGATCCTGCTCGTCCTCGCGATCGCCCTCGTCGTCGCCCAGTTCGTGCCGCTGGCCGCGGACCTGGCGCTCGCGCTGTGGCGGGCGCTCGGCCCGTCGTGGTGCGCCCGGCCGGAGTACCGCCTGCCGCCGGACAGCTCGTTCGTCTGCGCCCAGCTGTTCCATCACCCGAGCATCCCCTACACGCTGACGAGGACGCTGATGCTCGCCGCCCTGGTCGCGTGCTGCGTGCCGGCGGTGCGCTGGTGCCTGTGGCCCGTGCGCGACCTGGCCCCGCTGATCGCCGACGTGGGCCCGCAGAACCTCGGGCACCGGCTGCGCCCGGGACCGGGCCGCGGCGAGCTGGCCGTCCTGGGCCGCGCGATCGACGAGATGATGGACCGCATCGCCGTCGGGTACGAGGCGCAGCGCCGCTTCGCCGCGGACGCCTCGCACGAGCTGCGCACGCCGCTCGCGGTACAGCGCACGCTCATCGAGGTCGGCATGGCCCACGACCTCACCGCCGACCAGCTCGCCCTGCTGACCGCGCAGCTGCTGGAGACCAACGAGCGCAACGAGCGCCTCATCGAGGGCCTGCTCGTGCTCAGCGAGAGCGATCGCGGCCTGATGTCCTGGTCGCCGCTGCGGCTCGACCACATCGTCGAGGCCGTGCTCGACGCCCACCGCGGCCGGGCCGCCGAGGCCGGCGTCACCGTCACCAGCCGGCTGCGCCCGCGAATTGTGCTCGGCGAGCAGGTGCTGCTGGAGCGCCTGGTCGCCAACCTGGTGCAGAACGCCATCAAGTACAACCGCGCCGACGGCACCATCGACGTGCAGGTCGGCGACGAGCCCGCCCTCGTCGTGGTGAACACCGGCGACGACGTCCCGCCCGACGAGGTCTCGGCGCTGTTCGAGCCGTTCCGGCGGCGCACCGGGGCGCGCATCGACCACAGCGGCGGCGCCGGGCTGGGCCTGGCGATCGCCCGCTCGATCACCCGTGCGCACGACGGCACCATCGCGGCGTCCTCCACCGGCCGCGACGGCCTGCGGGTCGAGGTCACGCTCCCCGCGGCCGCCCCGGCAAGGCGCGGAGAGCACCGCACCGCCGATCGATGATCCCCTTGGTCATAGCGCCGAGCGTGACTCCTCGCAGCCACGGCCCCGCGGTACAGTGACCGCGACACGGGACGGTGAGGGGGATCGATGTCCGATTACTCGGCGGTCGGCGGGGTCGAGTCCTATGAGTGGAGCCGGCGCGACGCGGCCCGATACAACGCGGCGCTGGAGGCCATCGACGAGGCGATCGCGTGCTACACCCGCCTGCGCAACCGGGCGGTCTCCGCGAGCAACGACGCCGAGGCTCAGCGCCTGCAGGCGGAGCAGGCGGCATGCGTCGCCGAGCAGCACCGGCTGCGGGCCGACGACCGGGCCGGCGTCGACCGGGTCCTCGCGGAGTACCCCGCCCTGATCGCCTGGCTGCGCGACCGCATCGGCTGAAGCGGGCGATCACGCCCGGTCTGTCCGATCGCCCTCGCCGGCGTCGTTATAGGCGCCGCGCGCCTCCGGGTTGCCCGGGAGGAGGCGTGAACTCACTGCCGCCCTCGCGCAGAGACATGGACGTCACATGTTGCGCTCGGACGGGAGGGACGCAGGGATGGAACCGTGGTGCTGATGGAACCGGGCGTCGACGACGCGGCGGCGTTGCGCGACCCGGAGCTGTTCGCGGTGCTGTACGACCGCTACTCGGCCCAGCTGTACCGGTACGCGTACCGCAGGGTGGGGCCGGAGCTCGCGGAGGACGCGGTGGCGGACACGTTCCTCGCCGCGTTTCGCCGCCGCGACCGCTACGACGCGGGACGGGCCGGCGCCCGGCCCTGGCTCTTCGGGATCCTCACCCGGGAGCTGGCCCGCTGGCATCGCACGGAGAGCGCGCGGTACCGCGCGTTCGCCCGCGCCGGCGTCGAGGACATCGTCCCGGGCTTCGCCGACCGGGTGGACGCCGCCGTGAGCGCGCAGGCGCTCAGCCGGCCGCTCGCCGGTGCGCTGGCCCGGCTGTCGCGGGGCGACCGCGACGTGCTGCTGCTCGTCGCCTGGGGCGACTGCAGCTATGAGGAGGTCGCCGAGACGCTGGGCATCCGGCTCGGCACGGTCCGCTCGCGGCTGCACCGCGCGCGGCGGCAGATCCGCGCGGCGCTCGGCGCCCTGGAGCTTGAGGTGGAGCGATGAACGACCTGCAGGAACTGAAGAACTTCGGCGCCGCGCTCGACCCCGCGGACCCGGAGCCGCCGGCCCGGCTGCGCCACCGGGTGCTGTCGGCGGCCGCCGCGCCCGCGCGCCGCCGGCGGTTGCCCCGGCTGGCCCTGGCCGGCGGCCTCGCCGCGGCCATCACCGCCGGCGTGCTGGCCGCCCAGGTTATCGGCATCGGCGGCCACACGCCGCCCGCGTCGGCGGCGGCGTCGGAGATCCTGCACAGCGCCGCCGAGGAGGCCCGCCAGCAGCCGGTCTTCGAAGTGCGGCCGGAGCAGTTCGTGTACGTCGAGTCGATCGGCACCAACACGAACTACGGGAGCCCGACGTCGAAGCCGAAGCTGGAGAAGGTGCACCGCACGGCGTGGCTGTCGGCCGGCGGCGAGAGGGACGGGCTGGTGCGCAGCAACAACGAGACCTTCATGATCGACGGCTGCCAGAACGGCCGGCAGACCCAGAGCAAGGGCGGCAAGTCGGAGACCACCAGCTGCACGCCGATCCCCGCCTACCTGGCCGGCCTGCCGACCACGGCCGACGCCATGCTCGACTACCTGTACACGCACTCGTCCGGCGGCAACCCGCGCGACCAGCAGGCGTTCACCACCGCCGCCGACCTGATCAGGGAGTCGTACGTCCCGCCCGCCGCGCTCGCCGCGGTGTTCGAGGCGGTGGCCCGCATCCCCGGCGTGGACGTGGTCGGCGACGTGACCGACGACGCCGGCCGCCCCGGGGTCGCGGTGGCGCTCACGGAGGTGCAGGGCATGCGCACCGAGCTCATCTTCGACAAGAAGAACCACGGCTTCCTCGGCACGCGCTCGGTGATGGTCCGCGACCAGGACGGCCTGCGCAAGGGCGACATCTGGGCGTCCTCGGCCGTGCTGAAGGTGGCGATCGTCGACCGCGCCGGTCAGACCCCGTAGCCCCATTCGCCGCGCTCGACGAGGTACAGCACGAGCGCCCCGATGTTCCACGCGTCATCGGCACCGTTGTGGTGCCGCCCCTCAAGGGGCAGGCCGGCCGTCCTCAGGGCGCCGGCCATGCCCTGTCGGCGGCCCCCGTGCCCCTCGGCGAAGAGGGCCTTGGCGTTGATGTGCGTCGAGCCGAAGGGGTACCGCTGCGGCCCGTTGCACTGCCGCTCGAACTGCTTGCGGTCGTAGTCCCCCCAGCTCGCCCAGGCCCGCGAGTCCGCCCGGTGCCGGCGCCGCAGCAGCTCACACGCCTCCGCGAAGGAGATCCCGCCGGCCGCCTCCTCGGCGGTGATGCCGGTGAGCTCGGTGCAGAAGGCACTCACCGTCGACCGCGCGGGCCGCACCATGATCCGGTCCCGGGCCACGCGCTCCCGCGCGCCGAGGTCGACGACGCAGACCCCGATCTCGATGATCTCGTTGACCTGCCCGGGCGGCGGCTGCCCCTCCCAGCACGTCGCCTCGACATCGATCACGTTGAGCAGCTGCCCCATGCCCGCCGAGGGTAGGCGGCCCCGCCGCCCGCCGCCTCAGATTTTCACGCTCCTGGCGCTGGCGCTTCCGCGTCGGCCGGCGCGATGAGGGAGGCCGACAGGGCGGCGTCCTTCTCCGCGACCATGGCCCGCAGCGACTCCTGGAACTCGCGGACCTTCGCCAGCAGCGCCGGATCGGCGGCGGCCAGGATGCGCACCGCGAGCAGGCCGGCGTTGCGGGCACCGGCGATCGACACGGTGGCGACCGGGATGCCGGCCGGCATCTGCACGATCGACATCAGGGAGTCCATGCCGTCGAGGTACTTCAGCGGCACGGGCACCCCGATCACCGGCAGCGGCGTCGCCGAGGCGACCATGCCGGGCAGGTGCGCGGCGCCGCCGGCCCCCGCGATGATGACCTTCAGGCCCCGGCCCACGGCCTCGCCGGCGTAGTCGAGCATGAGGTGCGGCGTGCGGTGCGCCGAGACCACCCGGACCTCGTAGCCGACGCCGAACTCGTCCAGCGCCTCGGCGGCCAGCCGCATGACCGGCCAGTCCGAGTCACTGCCCATGATGATGCCGACCTCGATCAATGCTCGTACCCCTCCTCGAGAATGCGGGCGGCCCGGCGGGCGCGCCGGCGGCAGTCGTCCATGTCGTCGCCCAGCACGGTCACGTGGCCGATCTTGCGGCCGGGCCGGACCTGCTTGCCGTACAGGTGGACCTTGGCCCCGGGCTCCTCGGCGAACAGGTGGTGCAGCCGCTCGTCGATCGACATCCCGCCGGGCTCGCCGCCCAGGACGTTGGCCATCACCACGGCCGGCGCGGTGAGGCGGGTGTCGCCCATCGGGTAGTCGAGCACGGCCCGCAGGTGCTGCTCGAACTGCGAGGTCCGGGCGCCCTCGATGGTCCAGTGGGCGGAGTTGTGCGGGCGCATCGCGAGCTCGTTGATGAGCAGCCGCCCGTCGGTCGTCTCGAACAGCTCGACGGCCAGGACGCCGACCACGCCGAGCCCGGTCGCGATGTCGATGGCCAGGCGCTGGGCCCGCACCGCGAGGTCCTCGTCCAGGCCGGGGGCGGGCGCGAGCACCTCCACGCAGATGCCGCCCTCCTGGACGGTTTCGACGATGGGGTACGCCGCGATCTGCCCCAGCGGCGAACGCGCCACGACGGCGGCCAGCTCGCGTTTGAGCGGCACCCGCTCCTCGGCGATGATCTCGACGTCCGCGGGGATGTCGGCGGCCGACTCGGCCACGAACACGCCGCGCCCGTCGTACCCGCCGGTCGCCGTCTTCACGATCACCGGCCAGCCGACCTCGTCGCCGAACGCCCGCGCGTCCCCCGCGGTCCAGCGCGGCATCGGGAAGCCGAGCGAGCCGAGGTGCTCGCGCATGGCCCGCTTGTTCTGCGCGTACTGCAACGCGTCGGCCCCCGGCAGCAGCGTGTGCCCCTCGGCCGCGAGCGTGCGGATGAAGTCGCCGGGCACGTGCTCGTGGTCGAACGTGACCACGTCGCACCCCTTGGCGAACTCGCGCAGCGCCTCGAGGTCGTCGTGCCGGCCGATCTGCACGTCGGCGGCGACGAGGGCGGCGCCGTCGTCGGAGGAGACGGCGAGCACGCGCAGCGACTGGCCGAGGGCGATCGCCGCCTGGTGGGTCATCCGGGCCAGCTGCCCCCCGCCCACCATGCCGACGACGGGAAGTCCGGTTCGGGTGTCCATAGGCTGGCCAGCCTATCCGCTGCGGCGAGGGCGCCCGCTCGCGGAGGCTCCCGTCCGCCTTACGGCACGTGCGACCCGAAAGCGAAAGTCCAGCTCGCCTTCCTGCGCGTGCAAGAGGCTCTCGTCCGCCTTACGGCGCGTGCGGCCCGAACGCGAAAGCCAAGCACCCCACGCCGCGTCCGCCCCGAACGCCGAAGCCCAAGCGTCCCACGGCGCGTCCGCCCCGAACGCGGAAGTCCAGATCGCCTTACGGCGCGCGCCGCCGAACGCGGCCTCACCGCGCGCCGCCCGAACGCAGCCTCACCGCGCGTGTGGCCGAACGCAGCCTCACCGCGCGTGTGGCCGAACCCAGCCTCACCGCGCGTGTGGCCGGACGCAGCCTCACCGCGCGTGTGGCCGAACGCAGCCTCACCGCGCGTGTGGCCGAACGCAGCCTCACCGCGCGTGTGGCCGAACGCAGATAAGTCCAGATCGCTGCGCGATCTGGACTTATCCGATTTATCTCCCGACAGGGCATAAGTCCGATAAGTCGTGGCGCGCCAGCGCCCGACTTATCGAAACCGACCTCGCCGGCGGGCTCAGACCGCCGGGCCGCGGCGGCGCAGCTCGTCGACCGACTCCATGGCCTCCCGCAGCCTCGCCGGCGGGCTCAGACCGCCGGGCCGCGGCGGCGCAGCTCGTCGACCGACTCCATGGCCTCCCGCAGCCTCGCCGGCGGGCTCAGACCGCCGGGCCGCGGCGGCGCAGCTCGTCGACCGACTCCATGGCCTCCCGCAGCTCGGTCAGCCAGGCGTCGGCGTGCTGGCCGACCAGGGCCACGCACCAGGCCAGCGCCTCGGATCGCGACCGAGCCACCCCCGAGTCGACCAGGGTGTCGAGCACCTGGCGCTCGGCCTGGCGCAGGCGGGTCATCACCGGCGCCGAGTGGGTGGTGAACAGCTCGCGTGTGTCGCCCACCTGGACACCCCAGGAGACCTTGCGCCGATACCGCCGCTCGAGCTGCTGCGCAATGCCGATCCGCTGGTCGCGGGTGGTCTCGCGGAAGCCGGCGATGCGCCCCTGGCTCGCCGCCGCGCGGTCGGCGTCGGTGGCGTCCTCGGCCAGCGCCGGCTCGCTCAGGCGGCCGACGATCAGGATCTCGTCGCGGTCGATGGTCACCTCGGCCGGGCCCTGGAACCAGCCGTCCGGCAGCGCGCCGCCGATCCAGGCGGTGGCGTCGTCGGCGGGCGGGGGTTCGCTGCGGGGGCCGCCGCCGCGACCCCAGGGCACGTCTCCTCGTCGCATCATCATTGGTTACCCCTTTGCTCGTGCAACGTTGATTACACCATTACACCCTTGCAAAGAGACGCCAAGACCTAAGCGTTCGCCTGCAGTGAACGCGGGGAGTCAGGCCAGCTTGGCGACGAGGTCCTCCAGCGCCGTGACGGGCGCGTCACAGACGAAGCCCCGGCAGACGTACGCCGTGGGGCGCCCGTCCCGCAGCGGCCGCCCGTCAAGCAGCGGCACGCCGGGGCGGTCCGGCTCGCCCGCGACCACGACGGCCCCCGGTGGCGCGTGCCACCAGGCGGCCGCTACCAGCGGGTCGTCGGCATCGGGCGTGGCGATGGCGATCTCGTACGGCCCGGAGAGCAGCGCCTCGCCCGTCGCGCACGCGTAGCCGGTGAACCGCCCGTGGGTCGCGGCGACGACGGCGACGGTCGCCAGGGCGCGCTCGGCCGCCTCGCGGTAGGACGGGTCGGCGGTCAGCGCGGAGTACGCGACGAGGGCCGCCGCGACCGCCGACAGGCCCGACGGGGTGGCGTTGTCGGTGATGTCGGCCGGCCGCGCGACGAGCGCCTCGGCGTCGTCGGCGGTGTCGAAGAAGCCGCCGCTGCCGGGGTCGCGGAACCGCTCGAGGGCCACGTCGAGCAGCTGCTTGGCGAGGTCGAGCCAGCGGCCGTCGCCGGTGGCCTGGTGTACCGCGCAGAACGCCTCGGCGACCGCGCCGTAGTCCTCCAGGACACCCGCCGGCTCGCCCACCACGCCGTCGCGCGACACGCGGCGCAGGCGCCCGTCGACCAGGTGGGTGCCGGCCAGGAACTCGGCGGTGCGCACGGCGAGGTCGAGCGCGCCGGCGTCGCCGTACGCCTTGCCGAACTCGACCAGCGCGGTGATCGCGAGCCCGTTCCAGGCCGCGACGACCTTGCCGTCCCGCGCCGGCTGCGGCCGCACGGCGCGGGCGGCCAGCAGGCGGGCCCGGATGTCCGCCCAGCGCTCCGCGTTCATCGGGTCCTCGGGCAGCTGCAGCACGGAGCTGCCGTGCTCGAACGTGCCCTCCGGCGTCACCTGGAGGAGGTACTTCGCCCAGCCCCCGTCGATCTCGCCGAGCACCTCGTCGAGCTGCGCGGGCGTCCACACGTAGGTGAGCCCCTCCTCGCCGTCGGCGTCGGCGTCGAGGGCAGAGATGAAGCCGTGCCCGTCGTGCAGGTCCCTGGCGAGGAACGCGGCGGTCTCGTGCGCGACCCGCCGCGCGGTCCCGCTGCCGGCGACGCGGTCGAGGTGGGTGTACACGCGAAGGAGGAGGGCGTTGTCGTACAGCATCTTCTCGAAGTGCGGCACGGTCCAGGTGCCGTCCACGGCGTACCGCGCGAAGCCCCCGGCGAGCTGGTCGTACATGCCCCCGCGGGCCATCCGCTCGCAGGTGTGCCGGACCGCGTCGAGCACCCGGTCGTCGCGCGTGCGCTGAAACTGGCGGAGCAGGAACAGCAGGGCCATGTGCGGCGGGAACTTGGGCGCCCCGCCGAAACCGCCGTGGCGCTCGTCGTAGGAGTCCATGAGCGTTTCGGCGGCTTTGTGCAGTACCGACTCGTCCATGGGATTCGACGGCGGCCGCTCGGCAACCTTGCGCACGGCGTCGACCACGGCCCCGCTCTGCCGCTCGACGGCGTCACGCTGGTCGCGCCAGGCGTCGGACACCGCCCGGACCAGCCGCACGAAGGCGTCGCGGGGGAAGTACGTCCCGCAGTAGAACGGCCGCCCGTCGGGCGTGGCGAACACCGTCATCGGCCACCCACCCTGCCCGGTCATGGCCTGCGTGGCGGTCATGTAGACGGCATCGACGTCGGGCCGCTCCTCGCGGTCGACCTTGATCGGCACCGTGAGCTCGTTGACGACCCTGGCCACGCCGTCGTTCTCGAACGACTCGTGCGCCATGACGTGACACCAGTGTTATGTACGCGGGTGTAACCAGTGGCAAGACGCATATCCGATGCTGATCAGCACTGGAACGTCTCGCCGCTTGGCTTCCGCGAAGGCATCACCTCCCCACGGCCACCAGTCAACGGGGTTGCTGGCGTGCTGAAGGAGGTAGGGCGAGGTCGCGCTACCTAGCCGATTCCGGGGCACCGGATCACCCTGGCCGTTGGCGTCGCCAACAGGCTCTAGCCGGTTCATACCGCAAGCCTACCGGCCTCACTGATGAGGGCTTGCGCTGCCTCAATCTGGCGAAGCATGCTGTCGATCTGCTCGCGCTGCTCGGCGGAGGCCAACAGATCGGGCGTATTCAGCCAATCGGACGCATCGCTTAGCTTCCTTTGGGCGATACCCAAGACGTCGCGAGCGATCTCCAACACCTCATCAGCGGTCCGAGCCATGCGGCCAGCATGTCATCCGCCGGGAGCCATCCCGCACTCGGGCTGTGATCAATGCGGATTGCTGCTAGCGTCGTGCATATGCAATCCGCGTAGTCAGCCTGAGGTGATCACATGCCATCCTCCCAAAGCAATGCCGGTCCCGGCCCCTACAGCCATCCCCTGAATGCCGTCTACATCCGGGTTCCCCCGGCCAGGCGGACCGGCGCCAGGCGCAAGCGCGTGATGATCTTCCTCCTCCACACGTTCGCGCTTGCAGCGGCTCTCGCGACTGGGCTGTTCGGGCTCGCCGTGGTCATCCTCAGGTGAGACAAACGCCAGAAACGCAAAAAGGCCCCCAAACAGGAGTCTTCTCCTCTTCGGGGGCAGTCTATGCGTACTCGGTGAGCGATTGCCTTGCTCTACTCCACTTGTCCGGTGCTGCTTGCGTTAGACCTTGACAGACTGTCAACATCTTGAACCAGACGGAGACGGGGTAAGGCTGAGCCCCCTGAAGGATCTAAAGTCCTTTGAGAGGGGTCATTTTTGGCCAACACCCAGCGCGCCTCCGGTGGTCGGGCATGACCGGCCTCTTGGCGCTAGTCGAGAAGCTCGCAACGCGACCGTCTACCGTCTGGCGGCTCTCGTGGCTTGCGTTCTGCCTACTCGTAATCTGCTACGCCGGAGCGCCCACGCTGCGCCGCGTTGCGCCCTACATCCTGGCTGGCATCGGGGACAAGCCGTCCGCCCCGTTGCTTCCCAAGAAGGATGAGCGCGAGGCGGACACCAACGATGGGTGGTTTCTGACGTGGGGCTTGCCCGTCATCGCGTGGGCCGTGACAGCCGCGCTGCTGGGTAAGCACCTGTTCCTGTCGTGACCGGCCCGAGGCTAGTCCGCCTCGGGCTCCGTCACGTCACCGTTGCGGTAGACCGCTGTGCCAGCCTGAGCAGCGGCAACCGCCAGGGCTGCAACAGCCGCATAGCGGGCGCCCACCAGATCGGCCAGGGCCGCGCCAGCAACCACGACCTGACAGCCGGCGAGGACCGCAGTCCAGATGCGGAAGCTCTTGCTCATGATGGGTTCCTGTCGATTCGGAGGGGGCAGGTAACGCAGGCGCGCAGTTGGCGCCTCAGGCTGTCGATCTCGACGTGCGCGGCGGCAAGCTCGGCGCGCAGCTCGGCGACCTCGCCGAGGGCTTGAGCGGCGATGGCCATTGCCTGAGCGGCTACGTCGACCTGGTTCTTGCGCCGGCTGAGCAATCGATCCGCGCCAGCCTTGAGGGCGCCCCCGGCGCCGAGGGCGCCGAGGATCTCCAGCACGTCAGCCGTGCGCATTAGCTCTCCATGCGCCGTGCGGCATCGTCGTTGACCGCCTTCGCCAGAGCGGCGAGGAACGCGGGCTCCGTCAGGACGGCTCGCAGCGCGTCAGCGTCCACGGTGACCGGCGCGGGCGCCGGCACGCTCAGCGCGTCGACCTTCGCGGCCATGTCGGCAACCTGCGCCTTGATGGCGGCAACGGCTCCCTCGACGCGCACCATGCGGCCGTTGGTGTAGCCGAGGATGACGCCCACGGTGGCCGAGCTACCGGCCTCCGGGTAGGCGTCGGCCGGCAGGGTAACGACGTCGGTCAGGTTCATGTCTTCCTCTTCCGTGACGTGTTCGACGCTCGGGGGAAGCCATGCGCCGATGTTCGACTTGAGCGAGACGTTCAGATCGAGGTCAGCCCCGGCCAACTGAACGCCGTTCCTGTACTGCTTGAAGTGCGCCTTGGCCGACGTCTTGCCGCCCGACCATGCGTAGGTCTGCCAACCCCACGCGGCGTGGTTCGGAACCATCGCCTCAATGACGCTGTACTCGCCGTAGACGCCCACGCGGCTGCGCCCGAGGACCGAGGCAGCACCATCGAGGTAATCGGCGACAGCGTTCATCTGAGCGGCCGTCGTGACGTCCTTGTCACACGAGAAGTAGATGGGCACGCTTGCCGGAGCGCCGACGGCGTTCGCCTGGCGCAGGGCCTCACGGGCGTGAGCCTGGCCGGTCGCATAACCCTTGAACATGTCGCCCGCGGCTTGCTCCCAATTCAGCACGATCGAGAAGCCCTTGGCGTGAAGACTCCGCCGTTCAGAGTCGGACAGAACCTTGCCGTTCGGGAGGTATGCGAGGTAGCGGCAGACAAACCGCTTACCCGCATTCCAGAGCTGATCGAGGTTCGGTCGGTCCCACGCGTAATCAACGCCTTCAGCCATCAGAGATCCGTTCCGGAGTTGGCGACGGCCAACCCCATATCCTCAATGACAAGGTCGATCGTCGGATTTGCGGTGCCGACGTTGAGCGAAACCGTGCCCGTACCACCGATGCGGACGCACGAGAGCATCACGGTTAGCGTGTGGCTCGTGGCCGGGTAGTACGGAACGGCAATCGCAGACGCTTCCGAGATGCTGGCCGGCTCGATGGCCGAGCCCTGCGTCAGAATCGTTGAGCTTGTCGTGGGGTTGCTGCCGTCCGTGGTGTACCGGAGGCGCCCCGCAACAACGTCGTTCGCGGTGTTGGACAGGTAGACGAGCGGGCTCGTCCAAATGCGGTACGCGCGGCCAGAGACAACGCTCGCGGCGAGGCGGATCACGCCCTGTTCGCTCGTGGTGCCAGTTGAGGCCGTCGTACGGGCGCGGCGCGCCAGGATGCCGCGGGGGCCGTCCGGAACGACGATGCGCCACGTGGTGCCGTCGTACAGCTCGAACTGCTTCGTATCGGTGCGGTAGCAGGCCATGCCGGTGACCGGCGAGGGGATCGCAGCGTTGCGCGCGGTGCTGCTGGCGAACTTCGGGATTACCTTCGTGTCCAGCGCAGTCGCCATGTTCTGCGTGATGGTCTGCATGTTCGGGATGTCGGTCAGTTCCGCATAAGGAATGGCCGAGCAAGGGGTGTTGAGCGACACGCTAAGACGTCCTCGTGTAGGTCAGGTAGAGCGTCGGCACGTAGACGCCGGAACCGGCGCCGTATGCCTTGCCGTAGTACTGAGTCGAGCTACTCGGCCCCGGGCCGAGGATGATTCCCTTGGACGTGCCGGCCTGGAACTCTGCGCACACAGAGGCGCCGAGGTCTACGGAGCGAGTGCCGCCCCGCGGCCAGCCGGCGGACTGCCACCGGTTCGGGTTCTGCGTGGAGTAGGTGTCCGGCGGGGAGCTGTAGCCGTGGGTACCGATTACCGCGGTGCCGCCCGAGTTGGCCCACCAGTGGAAGAAGGTCAGCCGGATGGCTGCGGCCACCGGCGTGCCGCCCGCCAGGTCAGCGGCGATCTTCGCCGTGTCGAAGCCGATGAGGCTCCGCTCGTTGTCCCCGGAGTACTGGCCCTGATGAGCCTCGGAGCCGTACCAGGAGTCCCACTCGTTGCCGCCGTGGTTGTTGTAGGTGCGGCTCCACGTCGCGGGGTAGATGCCCGTGTACGACGTGACCGTGCCTGCCGGTGGGGCCGCTGGCGTTGACGTAGTGGCGCTGACAGAGTCGCTTTGGGGTGAGACATTGCCCGCGCCGTCCCGAGCCCTCACAGTGAATGTGTAGGCCGTGGAAGAGGCCAATCCGGTGACCGTCACCGAGTTGGTGATGGCCGACAGCTTGTACACGCCGTTGACGAATATGTCGTACGCCGTCACCGCGATGTTGTCCGTGGAGGCGATCCACGACAACGCGACCGATGACGTGGTCACGGTGCCGACCGTGAGCGAGGTCGGGACGGTCGGGGGCTGCGAGTCGTTCGAGACCGCGGTTGCCACCGAGATGTTGCCGCTCAGGATGCCGTCGATGTGGAGCGGGATCGTGGGTGACGAGCACAGGATCACGGTGTTACCGGCCGTGAGGCCGGTGACGTGGGCCTTCTTCGGTACGAAGCGGCACCAGGTGCCGCCCTGCAAGATGACCTGACTCAGGTTCGAGTCGCTCGCCTCCGCGCCGGCCCACGTGCCGAGGTAGTAGCGCACCGTGGGGGTGTTCGCCCCGCTGTCACCCATGACGCTGCCGATGTACTGCCCGAGGGCATCAATGAGCGCGTCATCCGATGCCGCCATCAGCTACCCCCTGACGATTGGTACGTAAGCGTTCGCGTGCTTCCGCCGAAGGTGCCCCCGGGGCCGAGCGGAAGGTTGATCTTGTCGAGCAGGTGAAGTTCCGACTGACCGCTGAGGTACTTCACGAGCACGATGTCTCCGGCATCGAGCGCCGGGTTGGGCACGCACGTGAAGTCCAGCGACCGAGCCAGGCCGAGGAAGTTCGCGAGTTGGCCGATGGCCGCGGTGGTGCACATCTCCGGCGTGGTCAGCAGGTTGTTCGTGTAGCGGTAGACCACCTGACCGAACGGGGTCCGCACGTACGGGCCGTACGGCAGCGCGGAGGCCGGCCCCCAATACGTCGGTGACCGCGAGTCCGTGTCGGCAGCGAAGCCCATCGGGGGCGCGCCGTTGCCGTCCGTGGAGACGCCCTGAGCGGCCACGGCGTTGTACACGCCGGACCGGGTGACGCCACGAGCAGCGGAGACCAGTACGCCGTTTTCGCCAGCGTCCACCGTCCACACAGCCGCGGACTGCGGCGTGCTCTGCGTCAGGCTCGGAATCGCGGTGACCACGAGGTTGCCGTACACGTCGAAGTACGCCTCTGCTCCCATGCCGTTGGCCATGGTCTGCACGGCGCCCCAACGGTCCGAGTCGAAGACGCTGCCGCCCGGAAGCGTGTAGTCCTTCAGCGTCGGGTCAAACAGCACATCGCAGTCGATGACGTCGTTGACGGCCTGCTTGATGGCGAACATGGCCGAGCGGCCGGACATGTCGGCCGGCATGAGGAAGTTGGCATCCGCAACCGCCTTGGAGCGGTCGAACGCGGCCACCGTGGGCAGCGAGCCGGTTGCCTCGTCCCACTTGACTTCCTCGATTCGGAAGACGCCAAGCGGCACCTGTTCGTCCGAGCCGTCCATGTAGGTGACGCCCTGGAACAGCCGAAGCTCAGCGCCGTAAGGCGCGAGCGGCGAGTTGGCGTAGGTCGGCACAAAGTCCGGATCGCCGATGGTGATCGAGCACTGTCGGCGCGTGGCCGCGGTGCGGTCGATGGTGACCGAGCCCGACGTAACGGGCAGCGTGGCCACATAGGAGCCGTTGAACCAGACGTCAACGGTGGTCTTGACTACCTGCGATTGGCGCAGGGCCTCGGCCATGGTGTCAGAGATTGGGTACAAGAAACTCCACCTGAGGGCCTCTGGCGATCATGAGAGATCGCGGCCTACGATCGGCGCGTGGCCGAGATCCGCTGTGGAGAGGCGCCTTTAGCGCCTCTACGAAGAAGGCATAGGTCACATGGATTTGGCTCACAGCGCCCTACCGGCGCTTTTAGCGGCGTACGCGCTGACTGCCAGCATTAGAGCCGTCACGGTCTCCGCAATGGCGATCACCGCCGTCTACAGCAAACACGGAGGCCGGCGGCAGGCCGCCCTCCACGTGATGGCCCTGCTCCTGCGTCGAGAGCGGCATGCCCGCAAGGTGCAAGCAGCGAAGCAGGACGAGTAAGCGCCGAGACCGCCAGCCCGGCAAGGGTTGGCGGTCCTTCGCTCTTATGCGTCGGCTTGAGTGAACGGCCGGTTGAGCACGTCGAGCCACGACGTACGCTTGGCCAGGAGTCGGGAGCCTGTGCCGAACTGCGCGACCTTGGCCCACGAGTTGTTGCCGATCGCCACCAGGTCATCGGTTGGCGAGTCGACCTCTGTGAACGGGATCTCCCACCGTCGCTCAGGAGAGAGCGCGGAACCGGGCCAGATCTCGGCAAGGTCACCGGCCACGAAGTACATATCCGCGAAGCCCGTCAGCGCGGGCGCCTGGAATAGCAGCGGCAGGCCCATGGCGAAGAGTTCGCGCAGGTCCGCCGCTTCCGTCGCGGTATACGTGTTGAGCTTCATCATGCCTACGCGCCCCGAGCGCACGTCGGAGATGACGACCGGATTCTTGCGCCCGAGCACGGGATACGTGGCCAGGATTCGAGCCGGCCGAACGACGGCGCTCATGTCCGCCACCTCGACTTTGCGACTCAGCGTCTCCTGCGCGACGTTCTTCAACCAGTACGTCTGACCGTCCGTGACGATGGACGACGTAGCCGACGTGACCGGCGATCCTGTGTTGGGCGTCAGCGTGTAGGACACCGTGGAGTCAAGCGGCGCCTCGTAGTCGAAGAAGGCCAGGGTTGTGGCCCCGCCCGTGACCACGTTGGTGGCCGAGCGGACGGGGCTTGAGGAGCCGTCCGGATCGTTCCGGGTGAGGCTCAGCGACGTAATGCCGCTGAGCGACCCCGCGGTGATCGAGAAGCTCGCATCCGCCGTGTTGGGCGTGATGGTGAGTGTTGCTGGCATCGCGCCCCCTTACCGGCCGAGCAGCTTCCGGGCCGTGGCCTCGTTGCGCGCGTCGGCGCGCTCGTCAGCCACGGTCTCGACGTAGCCCCTGAACTCTTCGTTGCCAATCCGGACCGTCACGTACGTGACCGGCGCCGGTCGAGCGCTGCCGCTCGTGCCGACTGCGGACTGAGTGACCGCGGTCAGGTTGAGCGCCGCATCCTGTGCGATGTCGGCGCGCTCCTGGATGCCCTCGGCGAAGCCCTCAGACACGCTCTGACCGCTGTAGTAGACCCAACCCTTACCGGAGAAGGGGCCGGTCTTCGCGGGCGAGAACGGGAAGAGGTCACGGACCTTGTTGAGCCCGTTGCGAGCCGCATCAACGGCCTCGCCCATCTTGTCCTTGATGCCGTTGACGAAGCCCTGAATCAGGCTCTTGCCCGAGTTGTAGAGCTTGCCGCCGAGGTCGCCGAGAGCGTCAACCACACGGCCCGGGATGCCGGCCACGAAGGAGATCAGGCTCCCCGTGCCACCGTTCGCAGCGTCCTTGAGCTGGTTGAAGAAGCTCTTGACCTTGTCGAGCATCACCTTGAAGCCGTCGATCGAAGCCTTGATGCGCTCCACGCCGGCCTGTACCAGGCCAACGACGAAGTTCCATGCTGCGGATGCGGCCGTCTTGATGCCGTTCCATAGCGCGGACGCGCCCGAGGAGATGCCGTTCCACACGCCCGTGAGGAAGGACCACACCCGCGTGGCTGAGGCCGTGACGATGGAGACAATGAAGCTCCACGCCGCGGAGACTGCCCCGCTGATGAGGCTCCACACGAACGTTGCGGCGGCAGAGATCGCGTTCCACGCCGCGGTGAGAAAGCTCCAGATCCGTTGTGCCGCACCGATGACGTACGGGGCGATGAAGCCCCATGCCGCCTGAACGGCGCCGGAGATGGCGTTCCACGCGGTCACCAGGAAGGACCAGATCGCTCGCGCAGCGCCGATGATGTACGGCGACAGGAAGCCCCACACGGCGACGGCCACGGCCTTGATCAGCTCGAACGCCAACACGATGTTGGACCACATGAGCCGGAAGCCGGCGATGATCGGGTCAATGATCAGCGTCCGCGCGACCGCGAAGAGCGCGGTCACGACGGCCCACCCGGTGCTCACAACCGCGGCGATCAGGCCGAAGACCAGCTTGATGCCGGGGAGGAAGAAGTGGAAGACCGCAAGCGCGGCGTTGACAACCCACCGGACGGAGGCAACGATCGCGTCCCATACCGCCTTGAGCGCGCCCCACAGCCACATGGCCGCCGAGACGACGGCATCCCACACGGCCTTGAGGCCGTGCCACAGCCACATGGCGCCGGCTACGAGGCCGTTCCAGATGGCGACGAAGAACGACGCGAACGGGCCGGCGAACCATCGAGCTACGGCCAGGGCCGCGCTCTTGATGATGTTCCAGAGCCCAATCCAGAAGTTCCGGAACCACGAGCACTTGACCCACAGCAGGACGAAGACCGCGACAAGTGCGACGATGCCGACGACGATCCACGTAATCGGCGAGGCCCACAGGGAGAGGTTCCAGAGCCACTGTGCCGCGGTCGCAATCTTCGTGGCCACCGTGTGCGCGATCGTCGCTGCCCTGGAGGCGCCCTCCGCGAGAGCCTGCCCGCGGATGGCCGCGGTGAGGCCCTGCGTCACGCCGATAAGCGCGCTGACGCCCTTCACGGCGCCAGAGGCAACGCTCGTGATGCTGCCGAGGATGCGCACCATGGGGCCGGCGGCAGCCGCACCCGCGATCAGGTAGACGATCCACTTCTGCGTTTGCGGGTTGAGGCTGGCGAAGCGGCCGAGCAGGCTCCCGATGCCGCCCACGAGGCTGCCAACGGCCTTGCCTACGCCGATCAGGCCGGGTACGGCCTTGTCGAGCGCGGGGCCGGCCTTGTTGCCGATGTCGGCCATGGCCTGCGTGATCTGCGGCGCGTACTTCAGTAGGACGTTCGCAACCTTGAGGGTGAACGTCTCCTTGAAGGTCTCCCACGCGGCGCTCAGTCGGCCGGCCTGGCTCGCCATCGAGCCGCCGTAGTCCTTCTGTAGCTGGGTGATGAACGCCGGAAGAACGTCATTGGTGAGGAGCTTCCCTTGCTCGCCGAGCTTCATCAGCTCGGCCACCGGCTTGCCCGTCGCCTTGGCCATCTCAGACCACGCGGGAATGGAGGCATTCTCGGTGATCTGGTTCATCTCTTCGGCTGAGACCTTGGTCTTCAGCATCATCTGCCGCACGCCCAAGAGGGCCAGTTCGAGGCCCTGCGAAGAGGCGCCGTTCGCTGCGGCAGCATCGCCGAACGCCAGGAGGTACCGCTTGGCGTCATCGATGCTCAGGCCGAGCTGAGCGAAGCCGCGAACACCGTCGATGACAGCGCTTGTGCTGAACGGCGTAGTAGCGGCGATCTGCGCCAAGTCCTGGACCACGGCCTTGGCCTTGTCCACCGAGCCGGTCAGCTTCGTGAAGCTGATCTCCGCGCCCTGTAGGTCGCTCGCCATCGAGAACGCGGAGCGACCGACCGCGGCAGCGATGCCGACGACGGGCAGCGTGATGCCAAGCGTCATCGCCTGGCCCACCTGCTTGGCCTTGTCGCCCACTTTGGACAGTGCGGCCGTCATCCGGTTGGAGAGGCTGGATTCGGCAGCCTGCGCCGCGGTGACCGCGGCCTGTCGCACGCCGTGCAGAAGGACCGAGGTATCCCCGACCTTCAGCTCAAGATAGGCAGCGCCTGCCTTAAACGCCACGTGGCGTCATCCTTTCTAGACAGGCGCACCCATCGCGCGAACCAGTGCTTTCATGCCTCGCTGCTTCTTCGGCGCCTCAACGCCGGGGCGAGGGATCGGCTCGGGCTTCGGAACGGGGTTCTCCGACCCCTCCTTTGACCAGGCGCAGAGCATGTTGCCCGCGAGCCAGTTCGAGACCGCGAGCCGATCGGCGATCGTGGCCAAGAGGTGATTGCGCATGTCCCACTGCCGTTCCTCAGGCTTGGCCTGAGCCAGCGCAAGCGCGCTGTCGAGCGGGAGACGCTCGATGAAAGAGCCCAACATGCGCCACGTCAGGCTCTCCGAGCCGATCTCCTCAACGAGGTTCACGCCGAGGTAGCGCCTGAGGTCAAACTCGACGTCCTCGAAGTGCTGTTCGAGGAAATCGAGCAGGCTCAGGATTTTGGGACGTCGGCCCCCTGGTCCGAGGCCCACGACTCCAGCACCATGCCGAGGTCATCGGCGCGGCCACCGGAGGCCACGAAGTCCGCGTACTTGGCACCAAGCAGGGCCTGCGCGATCTTCAGCGCATCCTGCGAACGCATGGCCTCGTGAACCTCGTCCGGCCAGAAGCCAGGGGCAGGGATGACGTATTCGGTGTCGTCCGGCGCCTCGAAGTAGATGCACGAGCCGTTCTTGGCCTCGGCGTTCTGACGCAGCTCGGACAGCTTGTAACGCTTGCGGTTCGGAGAAGACATCTTGCGCAGGGTTCCTTTCAGGGGCGCGCAGGGTGAGGGCAAGAAGAAGGGCTAGGGCACCCCTGCGCGAATGCCCTAGCCCCTGAAGACCGCGCCCGGCTTGCGGACGCGGTGGTGTATCAGCTACCGGCGACGGCGATAGCCGGATCGTTGGTCTCCCAGTACATGAGGGTCGAGTTGGCCGACCCACCGAGAGCGCTCAGGGTCATGCCCCACTCAAGGGCACCCTTGGCGTTGAACTTCGGGCTCTCGACCTTGCCGACCTGGCCGCGCTCGAAGACGCAGCGCCAGACGGCGCCGGTGGCGCTGTCCAGCCACTCGAAGACGTACAGCTCAGCCGGCCGCGGGGCAGTGTTGGTCACGGTGAGCTTGGCGATCTCGGAGCCGGACGCGCCGGTCACGACGAACTCAGCGCCGTAGAACCGTTCGAGGGTGGCCTTGCTGGACTCGACGGCGCCGATCTTCAGGGTCGCCGAGCGGCCCTTGACGATCGTCCGGACGAGGCCGAGTTGCCACGTCTTGATGTCCTCGGTGTCCTCGGAGAACTCGTGCTCCACGCCGTCCTCGTTGAACGTGCCGAGCGACACGAAGGGATCGGCCCACGCGGTGAGCGCGTGCTGAGAGTGGGTCAGCGCCGGAATGGTCGTGCCGGTGGCAGCCACGACGATGATGCCGTTGTTGGCGACGCGAATCGCGTCGGGGTCGAACTGAGTGATTGCGGTCATGGATGCTCCACGGAGAGAACCCCGCTAGCCGGCGTGGCTGCGGGGTGGAAGGCGGGTTGTGTCAGACGCGCTTAGCGCGAATGCCGATCGAGACCATGGCGTGCCAGCGGTCCTCTTTCGTGACCGGATCGCGCACGAACTGCGCGCCGGTGATGACGGTCATCTCGCCGAACGCAACCGCGGCATCCGCGCGATACCTCGCGACCGCGAGCACAGCGAGGGCCTCGGCGAGCCCCTGCGACGCTGCGTCGCGCGTCGGCCCGTACGCCTCGATGTCGAGCAACGGGTAATCACTGACCGGGAAGTTGGGCTGTCCGCCGATGCGCTCGACGCGCACGAACACGCCGTCATCGGGCCGGTAGCCGTCCGGCGCCTCGACGTTGCAGAGGATGCCGGGAATCGCGAGCCGGAGGTAATCCAGAACCGCAATCTCAGCGTCGGGAAACGCGACGTACGGCGACGTCATCACGCCTCCCTGACGGCTTCGAGGGCCTTCGCCATCGTGCGGAACTTGGGGTTCTTGCCGTGCCGAGCGCCTAGCTCCTTCTGCACGGCCGCGGGGTCGCTGGAGACCACCCACACGGCCCAACGGCCTTTCTTCACCGAGAAGGACTGAGACCACGTGCCGTCGTCGCTCGGTGCCGTTGAGGCAGCGATGCCGGCCGCTTGCACGGCCTTGGCCGTGAGCCAGGCCATCGCGAGCTTGCGCGTCTCTTCGAGCACCCCCTCTTCGTCAACCTCGACGCGCGCCATCAGGTCGGCCCCAAGGGCATGACCTTGACCTCTACGTGGTGCACCCCTCGGGGACTGTTGACCACGCGGGGGCGAAACACGATCCGGAACGTCTCGCCGTTGGCCTCAACGCGGCACCGCTCATCGATCGGCGGATTGCCCGGGAGGATGAGCGTCCAGCCGGACGCGTCATCGGTGCGCGAGTCGTCCGGCGCCTCGGGCGCCACGCTCTCTTGCAGCCACCCGCGAACGGTGGTCCGGGTGGCCGTCGTCCAGCTCGACCGCATGCCCCCGTAGGGATCGGCCTCGGTGCCGGGCGTCACGATGACCACCCGGTGAGGACGGAGAAGCGGCGAAATCACAGGGGATCGCCCCCATCGCCGATGGCCGTCAAGCCGGCCAGGCTCGTTACGTCGTAGCCAAGCGGCGCGCGCACAGAGCCGGCGGTGACCTTGCCGACCGCGGCGAGGACTCGCCTACGCTCGGACTTGCTCAGCTCAAGACCGGTGACCCGATCCTGTGGCTTCTGGTAGCTGTAGGCCCCGAGCTGTTCGCCGGAGACCTCGTTCGGGTTGTCGAAGACGCGTAGCGCCACCTGGATTACCACAGACTTGACGGCCCGCGGAGGGGTAGCAGGAGCTACCCACGTCGTCCCCGTGGCTTCGTCTACAAGCTGGGAAGCCTCGTCTAGCAGGGCCTCGGCCCGGTCCTCGTCCTCAGCGTCGATGCCGCCTGGCCGAAGCTTGGCCATCTCTGCGACCGTCGCGTAAGCCATGCGATCTCCTCACCGGAGAGGCGGGGCCGAAGCCCCGCCATCTCAAGACTAACCTTCAGGGCCGAAAGAGGCGGTTGCGTTACGGCGCAACGTCCAGGTCGATCCGAACCGCGCGCTGCATGCTCTGCGCGCCGTCGATGTCGGCCAGGTCCACCGGGTCCTTGATGGGCTCGATGCCCATGAAGGTGCCAAGCACGGACCGGTCAGACAGACGGCTCGCGTCGTAGTCCTTGATCCAGCGCATGGCGTAGCCGCCGTACGAGGTGGCCGCGCCGAAGCTCGCGCCGTCCGGGATGACCGGGGCGCGGGTGATCAGCGCGAACGCGGTCGGGTGGTACGCGATGGCGACGTCCTCGTCAATCTGGTTCGAGCCCACGACGGTGAAGCCGCGCAGCCGGCCGAGGATCGCCTCACGGAGTGCCTCCGTGGTGCCGCTCTTGTCGGCCTCGGTCAGGATGGCCAGGTTGAGAAGGGCCTCCTCGACGGCCGAGCCGACGAGCAGGATTCGGCCGCCCCGCGAGACGTTCCGATCGTTCAGCAGCTTCCGCGCCCGGGTGATCTTCGCGAGCAGGTCCGAGCCGTCCGTCTTGGCGCCGAGGGCGCCCGTGACGGTGTTGGCCTGCATCTCGAAGGCAAGCCGCGCCTCGATGTACCGGGCGATGGCCTCCACCTGAGGCTGAAGCACCTGAGAGCCGAAGTTCTCGACGTCGAGCGTCATCTCTTCGTCGGACAGGTCGACCGCGTTGACCGGGTACTCACGGAGCTTGACCGGGAAGGTGCTCTCCACGAGATCCTGACCGGTGACCTGTCGGTTGCTCGACCGGAAACCGATGTCCTCAGCGGTCAGGCGAGCCGGCCGCTTGACGTTGACGGTGTCACCCTGCTTGCCCGCGAAATCGCTGTCGAAGTCGCGGTACACGAGCTGCCCGAGGGTCAGCTCCTCTTCGAGCAGACCGAGCGCGGCCTTGATGATCAGGGGCGCGTTCTTCTTGAGGTCATGTGCCATGTTGCATGTGTCCTAGTTGTTCAGAGGGTCAGAATCGGCGCCGGCCGCGAATGCGCGACGCGAGAGCCGCAGGCGACTCGTCATCGGCAGCGCCGGGGGGAACGGGGGCGACCTCGCGGACGCTCTTGTGCGGCTTGCGCGGCACCGCGGGGGTCTCGTTGGCGGGGAACTTCTCGGCCAGGGCCTTGGCGTCCGCGGTCAGCTCTTCGAGCGTCGAGCCCTTCAGCCGGTCGGCCATGTCCAGATCGAGGCCGGCCGCACGAGCGGCCGTCAGGCGCAGAAGCTCGGCCTCGGCCTTCTCGGCGCGAGCCAGCGCGGCAGCCTGCGCCGCGGTGAGCTTCTCGACGTCCGACTTCTGGGCTTCCTCAAGCTCCCGGGCCTTGGCCACGTAGGGCTCAGCCTCGCGAAGCTTGGTGCGGTAGCCGGCCGCCTCCTTGCGAGCGGCAGCGAGAGCCGCCTTCAGCTCATCCGGGGTCAGCTCCTTGTTCTCCGGCTCGCTCGCCGTTGAGGGAGTCTCGACCTCGGCCGTAGGGGTCTCTTCGTCCGCCATTTGTGACCCTCCTGGAGTCATGGAAAAGGCGCCCTCCGGGGACGCCGAGTGGGGGTTGCGCGGGAGCCCGCCAGGGGCGCCCGGTTACTGCGATTCGAGGGCCAGGCGGAAGGCGTTGACCGCCTCGGCGCCTGACTTGCCCTGGGTGCTCTGATCCCAGAGCGCGCGGTACCGCTCCGCTTCCGGCGTCATCGCGCTCTTGCGCGAGAACATCGGCTCCTGCGTGCATGCGCAGTGGTCGTGATACCGGTGATCTCTGCCCGCGGACCGAGCCGTCTTGTAGACGGCCCCGCGGCTCGCGAGCATCGCGCAGAAGTAGCACGCCTTGCCCGAGGTGACACGGTGCCAGCCAAGCGCGGCATCGTCCGCGCGTACGGACCGGTCGAGCCGGTCCCTGCCAGCGTCGAGCGCGAGCCGGCTTGCTGCGCCGGCCTGCGCCGTGAACCCGAACCGCATCGCGCGATCGAGGTCTACACCGTCGCGTACGGCCGTCTTGACCGCGGAGGGTCCTGTTACTACCAGGGCCGTCAAAAGTCGCTCAGCTTCAAGCTGAGCCAGCTCAACGAGCGGCTCTAGGCCGGTTGCCCCCTCGGCCGCGCGAAACGCGGTGTAGTACCGGCTCGTTAGCGACTCCATGCTGTGCCGTGCGTCGAGCACGATCGCCCGCGCCGAGGTGAAGTAGCGCGGGAACGACGCGTCAAGCGCCTTGGGATCGAGCATGGGCCAGACGGCTTGGATGTCCGTGATGACGGACTTCGTGAGCGCGAGTTGGCCCCGCACGTAGTCACGCGTCAGGGCCGCGCCCTCAGGCGTTACCGCCATCGGGCGCCCCGTTCGCCGGCTGTGCCGGAGTGGTAGCCAACTCCGCGCCCTGCTGGGCCAGCTTGTTGGCGAGCTGTGCCATCGGGTCGGCCTCGGCCTGCTTCTCCTTGAGCGCGCGCCACGCAATGACGTCCGCCATGGTGACGCCAGGAATCCGCTCCCACAGCGCTTCCTTGGGCACGTCGAGCATCTGCGCGAGCTTGCCGAACGCGTCCACGGTCGAAGCGAGGCTTCGGGCCTCAGCGTCGCGCCAGAGCACCACGGCCGAGGTGTCCGCGGCCTTGCCCGCGGCGATGCACACGAGCCTGAGCACCTGCGCCCACGAGACACCGAAGAGGCTCTTCCGCTCGCCCACCTTGCGGGTGAGGCCAGTCTCAGCCGCGGCGAGAGCCTCGGCACTCAGGTTGGCAATCGCCCCGAGCAAGTAGTGGGGCGGAATCTGAGCGATGGCGCTCAGGTGCTTGATGCCCGCTTCGAGGCTCGCCAGGAAGCCGGACAGGTCCGTCTGATCGAAGTTGCCGAACTTCGTCTCCGGGTCCTCGGAGAAGAACAGGCGATCGACCGCGCTCTGAAACGGCTCGATCGGCTTGCCGAAGTTGGGGTTCGGCGTGGTGCCGTCCGAGAGGAACTCGTTCGTGTCCTCCGGGATCGCGAGGCCGGTTACCCACTTCTGAATAAAGGCGCTGTAATTCTGCGCCATCAGCAGACCAAGCGTCGTCTCGTTGAGCCGGTCTTGGATCGGGATGTACGGCTCTACCTCGCCGCGGATGGGCTCGTCCTCGGAGTCCTCCCACTCGTTGCGGAAGCGCACGACCGGGCACACACCCATGCCGTGACTCTCGCGCTTGACCTCCGTGAACGCCGAAGCGTCGCGGGTGTCGCTCGTGGGGCCGTGGTAGGTGATGATCTCGGTGTCGTCGTACAGCTCGACACGGCGAACCATCTTGCCGTTGGCGTAGGCCCGGGAGAACTTCGCCGCGAAGATCGGCCACTCGTCGTCCTCACCGTCGTAGACGGCCGTCATGTTCAGGGCCGACGCAGGGCGGATGACGGGCACGGGCTCGCCCGGCAACACGATGGCATAGTGAACGCCGTAGGTCAGCGCGCCGCGGTGAACGGCGCTCTGCCGCGCCTCCATGCCGTTGGCAGTCCAGACCTCCCACGCCCACTGAGCGACGCTCTTCGAGCCGTCTTCGCCCACGTCCTCGGGGTTGCGGTAGCCCTCAAGGAAGAGGTTCTGTGCGATGACGGTCGGGATGAGCGGCAGCCAGTTGGCCACCGACTTGGCGACGATGCCCTTGTACTCCTGGCGCGCGCCCTTGGGCATGTAGGGCAGATCATGATCACCCTTGACGTACCGGCGCACGTAGTCAAGCCGGTCTTTCTCTTCAGCCCGGAAGTTGAGCAGTACGCCGAGAGCCTCGACAGACACTAGGAGAACCCTCCGGCTTTGTAGTTGCCGCGCCGACGACGGCGCTTGGTGAGTACGCCGGCCTCAATGGCCGCGCGGCGCGCGAGACGCGCGAGCACGGCGCCAGCGGCCCCATCGACCTTGCGGGGGCTCTCCCTGCCGTCCTTGGCGAAGCTGGTTCCGTACTGGTTGAGGCGCTTGCGCGCGTTGGCGAAGTGGCGCTTCAGCGTTTCGAGGTAACGCGGCTCGACCGCGCCGAGCGTGACCGTGCCCTCATCAAGGGCTGCCCGCATGGCTTCGGCGCCACGGGTGAAGTCCTGCACGCGGTTACGCATGTCGAAACCGACCGAATGCTTCGGGCCAGCCTTGACGCAGAGCACCTCGCGGAACGCTTCGGCCCATGCGTCTACATAGGACTCGAAGGGGTGGACGTCCGCGAAGAAGGCGCACACATCCCAGTGGGCGAAGGCCCACCGGACCGTACGGTCTACGTCCTCGCGGTCAACCTCCCAGTCCTTCGCCTCCGGTCCGTCTGGCTTCTCCCAGATCTTCACCGCGAAGGTGTGGCCAGACTTGATGTCGCAGCCAATCAGGACCGTGGCATCGTCCGAGAATGAGCCATCGAAGCCCAAGGCGATCAGCGCATCTTTGGGCGGTAACGGGATGTCCCGCTGACACGCCCGATCGATGTTCTGCTGCGTGGTCCACGCGTCCGCGGAGGCCGCGAGTTGGTTCAGGTAGAACCGAATCGAGTCCTCGATCGGGACGGCCGGATCGTAGAAGTCATCGAGCAGCCGCTCAAGGTCGAGCCAGGTCGAATCGCCACGGGCTACCGCGAGCGCGGCGAGCATCTCGTCTTCATCGGCGTAGTCCGTGACGGGAGGCGCCTCGATGCAGTCGTAAAGCTGCCGGTTGCGCTTGGTGCGGCCTTCCTTGGCCGCAAGCATCGCGAGGTACTCGTCTTCTGCGGCCGACATCATGCCAGGGGCATGTGCGTTGGTCGTCAGCATGCATCGCGCCGAGCCCTCACGAGACTTCGCGGCGTTTCGCTTGCAGACCTTGACTAGCTCTTTGCCGCCGTTGGTCTCGAACAGGTGGTGCGGTTCATCGATGACGGCGAACGAGATCTGATTGCCCTCAAGGCTCTTGCTGGCCGTTGTAACAGGCTCTAGCTTGCGATCGTTGTTCCTGCCCGCGTAGATGCGCGTCAGGCCAGAGTCGACGGGTATGCCATCAATCTCGGTCCGCTCGCCGATCATCGAGCGGATCATGGTGAAGGTGTTCGCCGTCTGCTTCTCGCTGACCGCGGCGATCTGTACCCATGGCTTCGGGTGCTTGATTACGCGTGGCTGGCCGTCCTTGCGCCAGCCACCGAAGCGGCACGGGCCGAGCAGCTCCACGAGGCAGAGCGCGGCCGTCATCGGCCCCTTGCCCCAACCCTTCATGCGGCGCAAGACGGCGATGTTGTAGACCCACCGTCCGCGGCTGTCGATGGCATAGAGCCACAGCACGAAGCGGACTTGCTCAGGCGTGAAGCGGAACGGCTGACCGGCGTCCGGGCCGTCAGGCTGTACTAGGTGCTTGGAACACCATGCGAGCACAGCCCAACCGAGGGTGTAGAGACCCACGTCCTCGGGCAGCCCTGAGGGGAGGTTGCCTGTTTGCACAGCAACCCCCGGTCAGTGTCCCTTGTGGTCAGGTTCGAGCGACGACAAGCGGCAGGGCGCCTGCGCGAGTGCTCACGGTGTAGGTCGCGGGCAGCGCTCCCGTGACGCTGTTCGCGGTGAGGTAGCCGCCGTTCGGGGTGGCGCCAACGGCGCCCGTGAGGCTCGGCGAGCCCGAGGCCATGCCCGTAGGACCGGTGCACGAGCGCACCGTTGCGGCCCCGCCCTGGCTCACTGCGGTGAACCAGTAGAGGCCAGGACGGGGGATCGCGATCGACACCGTGCCCTCGACGCCGTTCGGGCTCGTGGCGTCGCCCGCAACGGTCACCTCACCAAGCGGAGCGCCCGGGAGCCCGCCCGTATTGGCGCGCACACCAAGGCGAACCACGGTGCCCGCGGCACCAACCGCGGTGACCTCGCACCCGAGCTTGGTGATCACGCCAGGCTGCGAGATGTAGACCGGTACGGCGTACTCCACGCTCTGCGCCATCGCGATCGTGGCCCGCGTGCCGCCCGGCGCGATGTAGTAGCCAGCGATGAGCGGCAAGCCGGGCATCTGGCCGGCCCACCGAACGACGTTGGCGGCGTCGGATATGTCGGCGGTGAGGTTGTACCGCGCGCTGAAGCCGAACACGTCCACCGATGTGGCGGTGGCCTCGACGCGCAGCCCGTAGCGCTGCGTCTTGGTGCCGGCTGCAAGGTCAGCGTCCGACGTGGCCTGATCGGGATCGGTGCCGATCGCAGAGCCGCCGATGATCCGGACGTGAGACCCGTTGATGTGTAGGCCGTCGCGTGCGCCGGGCGTCGTGACGCTGTTGCCTGATGTGTGGACACCGACAAGGGTCACGTCGACACATCCGGGCTCCATGTAGAAGCCATCGAGCCCGTTGCGCCGAGCCTGAAGTCCGGTGACGGTGACCGCCCGAGCGTTCAGGTACATGCCGTAGTTGGCGTTGCCGTGCGTCTGGCAACCGATGACGGAGACGTGAGAAACGAGCGGCTCGGTTGGATCGTCCGGGTTGCCCGACGAGCGATGGATCGCGATCCCTGATCCGCCGTTGCCCGTCGCGAGCACGTTTGAGACCGTTAGGTTCCGAACGATTCCGTACGTCGCGGGGTCGCCGTGTCCGTCGTCGTTGAGGTCATCATTCTTGACGACCAAGCCGTTGAGGCCGTTGGCGATGAAGGCCGCGCCGTCGATGACGAAGGTATCGCCACCGGCGTAGCAGTCCATGCCGTCGCCACCGATGGCGCCGGTGAAGTAGCCGCCGATGACGCGGATGTTCTTGGTACTGCGGCGCAGCTTGACGCCATCGAGGCCCGAGCCGTTGGACACGCAGTTCGCCAGCTCTACGCCGTCGCAGTTGTCGAACTCGAAGCCGAAGACGGCCGCGTCCTTGGACTGGCAGCGCGTGAGGACCACGCGCTTGGCGGTGCCTGGCACCGCGCCGAGCCAGCCGGCCACGTAGAAGCCGCTCGACATGCCCTCGGCGTAGACGTCGGTGACGCTCGCGCCGTCGCTGTTGCCGGTGATGCGCACTGCGTTGCCGTTGGCTCCCGCGGCAGCGCCGGAAGCCTTGATGATGCGAAGCCCGTTGATCCGGGCGGCAACGCCGTCGATCACGAACACCGGGAAGTTGAAGCCTGCCGGAACGGAGACCTTCGCGGACGCGCCGAGCGCGCGAACCTCGACGTTCGCAGGAACGGTGATGGAGGCCGTTACCTTGTGTACGGCCGGCAGGAGCACTGAGCCCCGGGAGGTTGCGGCAGCGTTGATCGCTGCCTGAATGGCCGCGGTGTCGTCGGCCACGCCATCGCCAACGGCGCCGTACGGCACGTCAGCGGCGTTGATGACGAGCGAGCCCTTGGTGACGAGCCCGGAGGCGCTGACGGGCAGGCCAGGCCACGAGGATTCCTTCGCCATGCGGCGCGCTCCGTTTCAGGGGGACAGCAAACGGGGCTCCCGCGGACGTGACGGGAGCCCCGGAGGGATGGATCGGGAAGGGTTATGAGATCAGGCCGAGCGCGATCAGCTTCGCCTTGAGGTCGTTCACGAGGGCCTGAGCGGTGGCCAGGTCCGAAGCATTGGCCGGCGTACCGATCGGACGCACGACCGGGGTCGCGCCGAAGAAGCCGAGCTTCTGCGTCGCCGAGGTGCCCACCTTCGTGCCGGTCGTGGTGCCGGCCACGACGTTGCCGCCCTCGGCCATCGTGACGACGCTGAATGTCGGCTCAGCGACGGTGCCGGCGATGCTGTCCAGCGTCACGGCCGTGGCGCCCGCGGTGATGACGCAGGTACGGACCTGCGGGACGGCCTCGTACTCCGTGACCTTGTAGTGCGTGCCCGCGGGGGTGACGCTCTCGTTGGTCTTCAGGCCGATCGACCAAAGGCCGGTCTTGCTGGCGTACGTGGTGTAGCTCGCCAGGACCGTGCCGGCCGCGGAATCACCCGGCTCCAGCGCGGTGCCGGTGACCAGCTCGACCGTGACCTTCGCGTTGGGGTCGGTCGAGCCGGTGAGAAGTCGTTCGTCGTAACGCAATATTTGCGCCTTTCACTGCGAAATTTACCATAAATGCTGTCCACGCCTACTAGAAGCCCTCAGATACACTGCCCGGCATGGACGACGACCCACCTCAACGACATGTTGCCTATAAACTCGACCTGGCTACGGCCGAGATCGAACTCTTTCACTATGCTGAATCGGTTGTGCAGTTTGTCAGCACCGCGGTCGCAAGCGGCGTCGCCGGAAATGCCGCGTACGCGGCAATAAAATCTACGCTGTTTACGATACGACGTGGCCTCAGTACACGGAGGGAGCGCCAACTTCTAGAGCATCTCGCGATACTCGCCGTGCGTGCCGAAGTTGGGCGAAATATTGAACTTCGTGTTGTGGAGATGTTCCGCTATCCGAACGGATATCAGGTCTCGCTGGCGGACGCACGGAGGTCGTACTGGGTAAGAATCCCTTACGGAGACTCTCTAAACATAGAGGTGGGCGTTGTTCTTCGTAACGTCGAGTCCCGCAGAAAGCGCCAGAAGTCGACATAGCGCTAACCGCCTACCGCCTTGCGGTAGTCATTCAGAATTGCGACGTCTTCCGGCAGCTCGCCATCGTCAGCCGAAGGCTTTTCGCGATCGATCTTGATCCGGCCCCTAAGCCGGTCAAGATGCGTCGCGCCAAGGAGCGACTCGTTGAGCCGAATCTCGGCTAGCAACTTCGCCGCTTCCTTGGTGTAGGAGGCCATGCCCTCGAAGTTGCACTCATCGGCCGCAACGTCGGCCGCATCGGTCAGCCGGTGGAATGCGTCGACAACCGGCGCCAGCGCCACGAGGCGCGACCAATCCGTTTCACAGAACGTCGCTGCCATCGGCGAGCGCGTCCATCGGTCCCACCAATGGCGCGTCTGTGCGTGGCGCTGTCGGTACCTCGGCAGCGTCGGCGCCTTCACCTCACCATCGGCGGTGAGGGTTTCGAGCGGCTTCTCAAGGTCGCTCACGAAGTTGCCGTGCTTGCCGCCCTCTTTCGGGGCGAAGCCGTTTCCGGCCATCAGAGCCCCTTTCGAGCTTTACCAGCGGCTGAGGAATGGGTGAACCCTGGCGTAGGCCAGGGCGCAGGAAACCGCATCGGCCCACGAACGGTGGAGGCAGAGTTCGCGGCCGGCGTAGCTCACGAGCCAGAGTCGCGAGACCTTGCAGCGGCCGACGTGGTACTTCATGCTCGGCCTCCGGGCCTCGTTGCGACGGCCCGTAGACAGGGCCAGGGCGCCCGACAGGCGCCGGAGAACCCCTCGGAGGGGTTGCAGGATTTTGCACGCTTCAGCGCAAGGGCTCAGGGCCGCTCGACGGCCCGTGAGCAGGGCATCGGCTCGTGCATGGCCGCCCTCAACCCGCGATCTTGGGAAATCCCAGAGTCGGTGTCAGCGGCTCTTGCTATGACGTAGCGGTCTCCATGGCCAGGGGAAGGGGTACTCCCCCACCCCCATGCACAGCCAGAGGCTTAGCCGGTCAGACCAGGATGCGTGTAATGTGAGCGCTCTGCACTTCGCAAAGATTTTTGTTTCTTTGCTTGTCCCCCTTCAGAGCCCGACTTCTTATCGTGGTGATAAGAGCACAAGGCTTGAAGGTTATTCATCGAGTGGTCATCACCCGGTGTTATGTGGTCCACATCAGTAGCATGTGCAAGGCACTTCGTACCATGCACCGTTATCCACTGACACTCTCGCTTATCCCGCTTGAGTACAGCTCTACGAAGTGCAGGCCAGTTACTTGGCAGGCGTTCTCTTCGAGTACTGCCCGCATACCCCGCCATATAAGGGCCTCCGTATGAGGCCCTGTATCAAGGCCCTTTGTAGTAGGCCCTGTTAGGGGTGCGGATACAGGGGGTATCAGCAGAGGGGGCCAACGAGAAGGGCGCCCCTTTGAAGGGGGCGCCCGTTAAGAGGGGGCCTCGGCCCCCGAAGTATTAAGGGCCTCCAAAAGTAGGAGGCCCTCTCGCCTCGGCTCGATCAGAACTAGAAGGCGCCCTTCAGGCGCCGTTACTAGGAGAGCCGTAAGGCGACTCTTAAGAGGGCCTCTTTGGGAGGCCCGATAAGAAGTATTAAGAGCAAGCGCTTTGTAGCGCTTGTGATGGTTGATCGCTCGCTTCGCTCGCTCTATGCACTAGTAATTAGTGGTCTCTGGCGAGATCCGAGACAGCTTGTGACGCAGTTCACATGCTGAGAGCTCTCGAACCGGACAGGCGGGCGCAGGAGGGCATAGAAAGAGGGGCGCCGAGAGGCGCCCCTTGAAGCTTCCTAGTCATCACCCCCCGGTAGCGCCGGGTTGATCGAGCCGGATTCCGGCTCGGGTGATGGGTCATGCGGACCTACTGGAGGCCCCCGAAATGTGATTGATACGCGAAATCCTACTGTGAACGCCTTAGCTTCCGTTTCAATGGTGTACTCGTGTCCGGATGCATTCTCCGTGAGGCCCAGTGCAAACCGGTACGTGAGTATCACTACTGAAATGAGAGAAACCGCGGCGATCAACGCCACGATAACCCCCATACGGACTCCTAATTAGCGCGGGAACGATGTTCTCACGCCAGCCCCTTTCTCCGTCAGCTTCTTGGTTAACTTCTGGGACGTACTATCGTCGTATAGGGGACTGCCAGAACTGACGCTAAGAAACCGCGCCGAGACTCCTACGACGTAGGAGCGTCGGGCGCCGCCTGGGGCCTGAACGTCGGGGTTTGGTGCGTCGCCTGGAGAATCAAATCGCGTTTCACCGCGACCCTTCTCCTCCGTGGAACATTTCCGATATGGCCCTGTCCACGCGGGCGACAGTCCCTACACGCGAACGATCGTACCCTATTCCGCAATGCTTGACCCTGGCGCCTTCCGCCAGGCGTACACTGCGCGACCATGGCAGAACGCAGCGTTGAGACCGTGCGGGAAGGGACCCTGAAGCTAGCTCAGCGGCGGGTTGAGAGGCTCCTCGCCGAGGGCTTCACGCTTCAGGGCCAGATCGAGCGGCAGAAGACGTGGGCCGGCGAGCGTTACGTTGCGACCATGATCAAGGTTCCGGCTGCGGCCAACGGCTCGCCCCATGACATGGCGTTCTTACTCGGGCGCATCCTGACTATCGCCGAGGACGAGAGCCGGTCGGCTGAGGATCGCCTGGCACGCATCAGGGCGCTCATCACAGAGAGCCGGTAGAGCGTGGGCCGCACAAAAGAAAGAGGGGCGGCCGTCTCGCGGCGCGCCCCGAAGCCTTCTAGCCATCACCTCCCGGAGGCAACACGGGTGGTGAGCCGTTTGCCGGCTCAGGCGATGGGTCCTGCGGACTCTCCTGAGAGCCCCCGAATACGATTCGAATCTTTCCGCCTGCTTTTAGCGCCGTAGCTTCCGCTTCGAACGTAAGACTCTGCCTGCTTCGTGATCTATTTAGGCTCGACACGAGAACCATGGCACCGAGTATTACGCCGAGAAAGAGAACCGCGGCGTACGCCACGATCTCTCTCATGCGGTTGGCTACCTAGCGCGCGAATGATGTTTGCACGCTAGACCCTCCTTCCTGCGAAAAACATTCCCCACACTGACGGCCTTTAGTTTATTTCGATCACCCTTTTTAGTTGATCGCCCTACAGGAGCTTCAAATAGATAAAGCCGGAGGGGTTCAGCCCCTGCGACATACCCGAGCCGTTGATGCGTTCCCTGCTGCCCAAGCGTCTCGCCGGCGGCAACTACATGGGCACGCGAGCGACAACGGCAGTGTACCAGCGCCCGGCACCTAGTTCTCACGCTCAAGGTTTGTCTTGACAGCATCCGGCATGAAGGTTAGTCTTGACAGCATGAGCACGCCGTGGGGAACTGAGCCGGAGCACGCCGTTGAGGCGATCCTCGAACTGACGCGCCGGCACGGCCACGCGCCCAACGCCAACATGCTCTTGATGAGTACCAAGCTTCCCAAGGGCGTGCTGCACGGCAACGCCCTTGACGCCGCGGAGCGCGTGGGCCTCGTGCACCGCGTCACGAAGTTTCCTGATGGCCGCTCGGCAGCGTTCGGCGGATGCCGTGACGCCTACGTGGTTTCGACTCCAGCACAGACCAAGAAGGTGCTCCGCATGAACGACATTCGCGAGATCCTCGCCGAGGTGCTTCCCAAGGCCGCGCACAAGAAGATCCCCGAGCTTGCTGAGCGGCTCGCCGAGCTGTACCCGGACAGCATCGAGGTCGTGGACATCGAGGGCGCCCGCGTGGCGGTCGAGACGGTGGAGGCGTACGGCCTTGAGATCGAGGTTGACGCGCTCGGCCGCGCCTCGGCGGTGTACTTCCCCAACGGCGCGAGCGTGGCCGCGTGAAGCAGTTCGTACACCTGCACGTCCATACGGATTACTCGATGCTCGACGGAGCGGCCCGACTTGGGCCGCTCTTTGCTGAGGTCAACCGTCTCGGACAGCCGGCCATCGCCATCACGGACCACGGCAACATGTTCGGGGCCTACGAGTTCCACAAGCAGGCGCTCGCGGCCGGCGTGAAGCCGATCCTCGGCATGGAGGCTTACCTCACGCCGAACACGCCGCGCCAGGACCGGACGCGCGTCCGCTGGAACGACGGGGGCGAGGACGACGTCTCGGGCGGGGGCGCCTACACCCACATGACCCTCCTGGCCGAGAACGCCGAGGGTCTGCGCAACCTGTTCCGGCTCCAGTCGCTCGCGAGCCTTGAAGGTACCTACTACAAGCCGCGCGCCGACCGGGAGCTTCTCCAGCGCTGCGCCAAGGGCCTCATCGCGACCACCGGCTGTCTCGGTGGCGAGGTACAGACCTGGCTGCGCATCGGCAATATCGAGCGCGCCCGGCAGAGCGCCGGGGAGTTCCGTGACATCTTCGGCCGGGGGAACTTCTTCCTTGAGGTCATGGACCACGGCATTGCGAAGGAACGGGCGATCCGGGGTGCCCTGCTGGACATCGGCCGGTACGTCGGCATCGAGCCCGTGGCCACGAACGACAGCCACTATGTCACCGCGGCCGACGCTGGCACGCATGCTGCCCTGTTGTGCGTTCAGTCCGGCTCGACCCTCGATGAGCCGAAGTTCTCCTTCGACGGCGCCGGCTACCACATCAAGAGCGCTGAGGAGATGCGCGCGTACTGGGACATCGAGCTTCCCGGAGCGTGCGACGCCACGCTGTCCATCACGGAGCGCGTGGGCGACTACAGCAGCGTTTTCGCGGCCCGTAACCTCATGCCTAGGGTTGAGGTACCCCCGGGCCACAATGAGGACTCCTGGCTTGAGCACGAGGTGCGGAAAGGGCTCCTACGGCGCAACCTCGGGGGCGCCGAGGTGCACGCTCGGGCGCGGTTCGAGCTGGACACGATCGCGCGCATGGGCTTCCCCGGCTACTTCCTCGTGGTGGCGGACATCGTGGGCCACGCGAAGAGCAAGGGCATTCGGGTAGGCCCGGGGCGCGGCTCGGCCGCGGGCAGCCTCGTGGCGTACGCCCTCGGCATCACCGACCTCGACCCGATGGCACACGGCCTGATGTTCGAGCGCTTCCTCAACCCGGACCGGGTGAGCCCACCAGACATCGACCTCGACTTTGACGAGCGTCACCGCGGCTACATGATCGAGTACGCGACGCAGCGCTACGGCGCTGAGTACGTGGCGCAGATCGCGACCTTCGGCACGATCAAGAGCCGCGCGGCCGTCAAGGATGCTGCGCGCGTTCTTGGCAAGCCGTACATGCTCGGTGAGCGGATCGTGGCTGGCCTGCCGCCCGTCATCATGGGCAAGGACACTCCGCTTGCCAAGGTGATAAGCGACAGTCCCAAGCGCGAGGCCGTGGCCACGCGAGCCGCGTACGCGGCCGATCCCGAGGTGCGGGCAGTCATCGACACGGCGCTTGGCCTTGAAGGGCTTAAGCGCTCGGTCGGTGTGCACGCGGCCGGCGTGATCCTGTCGCGCGAGCCGCTCCTTGACGTGCTGCCGATCTGGCAGCGCCCCGCGGACGGCGCCATCGTGACCTCGTGGGACATGACGGCCTGCGAGTCGATCGGGCTCCTGAAGATGGACTTCCTCGGCCTGCGCAACCTGACGGTGATCGAGGATGCCCTAGCGTCGATCCGTGCCAACCGCGGCATCGAGCTGGAGCTTGAGACGCTGCCGCTTACCGACCGGAAGACGTACGCGATGCTCGCCCGCGGCGAGACGCTCGGGGTGTTCCAGCTCGACTCCCCCGGCATCACCGGGCTACTCACCTCCATGGTGCCGACGTGCTTCGAGGACATATCGGCAGTTCTGGCACTCTACCGCCCCGGACCGATGGGCGTCGGAGCGCACACGGACTATGCGCACCGGAAGAACGGGCGCCAGGAAATCACGCCGATCCACCCTGAGCTTGAGGAGCCCCTAGCCGACATCCTGAGCGAGACGTACGGCCTCATCGTCTACCAAGAGCAGGTCATGGCCATTGCTCAGCGAGTCGCCGGTTACACGCTCGCGCAAGCGGACCTGCTACGGCGCGCCATGGGCAAGAAGAAGAAGGAGGTTCTCGATGCTGAATATCCGGGCTTTGAGGCCGGCATGCGCGAGAACGGTTACTCCTACGAAGCGACATCGGCCCTGTGGGAAGTCCTCGTGCCCTTCTCGGAGTACGCCTTCAACAAGGCGCACACGGCCGGCTACGGCCTCGTGTCCTACTGGACTGCGTACCTCAAGGCGAACTACCCCGCGGAGTACATGGCGGCGCTGCTGACCTCGGTTGGCGACGACCGGGAGAAGCTCACGGCGTACCTGAGCGCAACGGAGGCCATGGGCATCAAGGTGATGAGCCCGGACGTCAACGAGTCGGGGCTCTCCTTCACGCCGGTTGGCCGGTCGATCCGCTTCGGCCTGGCCGCGATCCGCAACGTTGGCGCCGGAGTCGTTGAGGCCATCATGGCAGCGCGACAAGATCGAAAATTCTCGAGTTTTTTCGACTTCCTTCGACGTGTGCCACCCGCGGTCCTCAACAAGAAGACCGTCGAGTCCCTCATCAAGGCTGGTGCGTTCGATTCGCTCGGGCAACCCCGCAAGGGCCTCGCAGACATGGCGAGCGATGCCATCGATCAGGTCTTGCCGCGCAAGCGCGCGGAGGAGTCGGGTCAGTTCGACCTGTTGGCCGAGCGCCTCGGCGCGGGCGCTAGCGCACACGCCCGGCCCGATCCTGAGGCGCCGGGCGACGAGTGGAGCCGGCCCGACCTCATGCAGCACGAAGAGGAGATGCTCGGGCTCTGCGTCAGCGACCCCCCAAACTTCCCGGCGTACACAGTGGACGTACCGGCGGAAGCCTGCACGCCCACCATGCTGGCCAGGCTACACGGGGTACTAGCGATGCACCCTGGAGCCGCGGACGTGCGTCTACGGCTCGTGCAGGGCGCCAGGAGCACGCTTCTAGCCGTACCCCTGGCCGTCGAGCCGTCGCCAGTCCTGTCAGCAGCGCTGAAGGTTTGTCTTGACAGCCCTCGGGCGTGAAGGTTAGTCTTGAAAGTGTTCAGCCGCTCAACCGACCGGAGGCCCAAGATGAGCGCCATCACCAACACCGAGACCCTCCCGGTCGGCCTTCGCGTCAAGGCCGTCGACTACCGCGGCATCGAGGTTGAGGGCACCATCACCGAGCGGTCATGGTTCTTCGAGCACCTGAACTTCTACGTTGTGCGCGAGGATGCCAACGGGCGCCCGTACTGGGACATTCCCGAGCACCACATCTACCCGTGCCGCGATCAGATCAGGGCGGCATCCTGAGCCGCGCGAGGAGGCGCCGCGAGGCGCCCCGCCCGGAGTGTTCTCCGGTCGGTTCCCTGGAAGCGTGGCCAATCCTCACGTACAAGTGCCGTTGGTGCGGCGAGAAGTTTCAGCCACATCGCGCCGGCCCGACACTCAACGAGTGGTCGTACGGATTCGGGAAGATGAACAGCGTTGCCGGGCTACAGAACGTCCCTCAGGACAAATCCCTCTGGGACTGGCTGAACGAGCTTCGCGACCAGCCGAACATGGTCAACGTCTATTCTCAACTCAAGTGCTCGCTTGAGCTGGGACAGTACGCGACCTGCCACGAGCACCTCCCGGAGGGCGGGCCGCTCGAAGGCAGGCCGGACCGAGATCCCCCGTTTTGCTGCGGCTCGCCGATGCGATGGGCGCCGGACGGATGGGTGTGCAGGGTGGCCGGCACGGTCTTTTCTTGCCCTGATGGTTTGTCTTGAGAGGAGCGACGTCATGAAGTCACGTAAAGGGCACTACTGGAGCTAGGAGCGAGACCAGATGAGCGAGCAAATCGAGGAGCCGAACGGCTTCGCCCGCACGACCGAGGCAGTTCAGCAGATCTTCGGCCCCGACCGGCTGGTGACGAAGGCGATCGTTATCGCCGAGGTAATCGACGTCACGACCGGTGAGCCGTGGCTCGTCCTCCGCACGACCGAGGTTCTCTCGGCGTGGGAGAAGGAGGGCATGCTTGCCTACGCTCTGCGGATCGAGCAGGCCGGCGTGAGCTACGAGAGCGAGCAGGAATGAGGGCCTGCGTCCTCCGCAAGTGCGTCACGCCGAGCGGCTCTCAGGCTCATTGCACGGCCTGTCACGAGACGTTCACGGCCGTTTCGCACTTCGACGCACACCGCGTCGGCCCCGTGGACCGGCGCTCGTGCATCGTGAGCATCGGGAGCCGCATGGTCATTCCGCCCGCGACGCCGGACGGATCGGAGTACAGCCTCTGGTTCGAGGACGGCTTGTGGTCCACCGACGAGGGCCACTCGGACCGACGCGCAGCAAGCGCGCGCATGGCTGCCGCTCGCGCGGCGAAGGGGGCGAAATGAGCCTTGCAGGACTCCGGCGGATGATCGCCCGAGCCGAGGTCGATCTCATCGACCTTCAGCGCGAGATCACGCGGAAGCAGCTACGCCTGTCGCGCCTCGAAGACGAGCTAGAGGCGATGAAGGCCAAAGCCGAGGAGTGGGACGCGACGGGGGTCGAGCCGGAATGACGAGGACGACTCGCCGCGCGCGGCTCCGCGGCATGGGAGTGGAGCTTGAAACGGGCCGCATCATTCGACTGTGGGGGCCAGTGACCGTCATGCACGCGGACGCCAACGGCGGTCCCGTGCTTCGTGGGCATGCGTCCTGGCGCACGGTGTGCGGCGTGATGTTCACCGGCGCATCCTGGCGCCTGATGTTCTGCTGGCGGGGGTTCGTGTGACCTTCGTAGCTACCGGAAGCGAGATCGCGCGAGCGATCAGCAACGCGCGGCTCTTCGTGGACAGCAAGGCCGAGTACGCGCCCGACGTCGTGCACGTCGAGCTGAGCGAGACAGGCGTAGCGTTCGCCGGCTTCGATGACTACGCCGTTGGCCGAGACGAGATCGGCAACGTGGGCGACTTCCCTCTCTACTTCGAGGTTACCGACGAGGGTGCCGAGGCCATCGAAAAGGCCGCGCGCTCTGCGCGCAACGCTTCCGTGTCGCTCGCGCTCGATGAAATCTCGCTTGTGCTCACGGTTGGCGAGGAGGAGACGGAGACGCGAGCCCTCGAAGCGTCAGAAGCCTGGCGCGTCGTCCTGCCCCTCCTGGAGCCCTCATGCGAGCCGGCCGAGCTGCCGCGCACGGTCGCGTTTCAGGGCGCGCGGCTCGCGCGCTTCGGGCGCGTCAAGGGCGTCAAAGACGCTCCGATCGACATCCGGTTTGAGCCCAACGAATCCGGGGCGCCGACCGCGCTCGTGCGGGTTGGGCCGACGTTCCGCGGTGAGCTTCAGGGCCTGCGGCGAGACGTTGCCGCGGAGCACCTCGGGGCGAGCGCCGGCCTCTGCTTCTGGGAGTGATGGTTAGTCTTGACAGGCTGATCCTCCAAGGTTAGTCTTGAAATGTAAGCGATCAACGTGAACGGCCCGAAGGAGCCCGTCATGCTCGCAGTTCTCGGTTACGTCTTTGCAGTCCTGATGGGTGCCTTCTGGCTCGCGATCGGCTTCGAGTTCACGCGCCTTGAGGCGCGGTGCGCGGAAATCGCCGAACAGTTCGCGATCGAGAACACGCGATAAGGGAGCCGGCCATGACTCGCAACGAGGCGATCAAGAACTACGTGGACGCGTGCCGCGCTGCGGCCGATTACATGCATGGCGACAAGGAACTCTACGCCGAGCGCATGCGCACAGCGCATATGCAGTTCGAGGAGATGGCCAGGCTGGCGGACTCAGTGTCCGTCCTGATGCACGGGCGCGGTGCGGCTTACGCGCACCGAAGCACTTCCTGAAAGGAACCTGAAGACCCCCGGGAGCTTTGCTCTCCGGGGTTTCTTCATGTCCAGGCGCCGTGGCCGAATTCACTCACGAGGGCTTGCCGACCCAAACCGGGCGTGTCGCGCGCGCTGACCTGCAAGTATGCGCTAGAAATCTTCAGCACCACACGAAGACCGGGGTGATGTCAAGTGGAACCATCATGGTTCGTCTTGACAGCAACCAAGTTGCACCCGTAGCCTTGAGTTGGAAGCGGACAGGAATGCATATGCAGTCCGATCCCGGTCAGACCGAGCCTCGAAGGGGCATCCGATGCCAGCGCCGAACATTCTTCCCGACTCGGGAACGCTTGCGCAGATGCGCCGCACCATGACCATTAAGGAAATTGCCGACGAATACGGGGTTTCTGAGGTCGCGGTCTACAAGCAGCTCAACGCGGCCGGCCTCACGAAGGCGCGCCCGCCGAAGTCCCACCCGTGGACCCTGAAGAAGGAGCACGAGCAGACCAGGCCGGCCATCATGCTGCGGGCTCTGGCGCGTCGCGAGCGCGGCGAAGAGCTGCCCGCTCAAAAGAGCCGATCGCTTGACATCTGGTTGGATGAGCTTGATCGGCTGAAAGTAGTAGTTGACTACGATCCCGATGCCGGACCTAATCCCGCAAGTCCCATTTACGGGGGTTTCGTTTACCGGGAACGGCTCGACTCTGACGGAGAGTCACGCATCCGTTACCCAAACTCCTAAGGTTCCTTCCGGTTGCAGCCGATGCTCTGGCCAGGTTGCAAATGGGGTGCCTCCCCACGGCTTCCCAGCTCGAAGGTTTGTCTTGACGGAGATCCCTTTCAAGAGTAACCTTGAAGCATGAGGGAAAACGTCAGCGCAACCGGGAGAGCGGGGTATTTCGGTGACCATATCGGAGGTCGATCGCCAGGACCTGGAATCGACTCCTGAAATCGTCCGCATCACCGAATCGGATGAGATCGGGCGTTGGGTCCTGGCTGAGATTCGGACCGGCGATGTTAGCTCGTTTGAGCTGACGTTCTCACCGGACATCACGCGCGAGGAATGGGCAGCGTTCCGGAAGGAGCTGCCGTTCGATGCGACGGTGTACCAGCTCGAATCGGTGGGCGGGGATCTTCTCGGCATTCCGATGGCACTACAGGCGTTGATCGCGTGAACCGCCGGCTCATCGAGGCGAGGCAGGAAGTCATGAATGCCGCGCTGTATCTGGCCTACGCGAACGAGGCCCTCAGCGGCCGTCTGACGGCCTCGGATTCCTTCGAGCACGACCACGCCGCGGACAGGTTCGACAAGGCCCTGAGCGCGTACGTGAAGGCTGCGAAGGATGGCCACGGCCCCGAGTGTCCGGACGGTCGAGCGTGCCCCCTGGAGTGCGTGTGACCGACGCGCCAGAGTTCCACTGGCGCAGCGTTAGCCAGTTCGGCACCTACGCCCGGTGCAGCGAAGCGTTCCGGATCGAGAAGGTGGAGAAGGTCAAGGGTCGCCCCGCGGCATGGATCGCAGGCGGCATCGGCTTCCACGAGGCCGTGGACCAGTGGGAGACGTCGGGGCGCACGATCGACATCGTCAACGCGTTCGAGGTCGCTTACTGGCAGGAGATCGGTCGGCTCAAGGAACAGGAGCCGGACATCTCGCGGTGGCTTCGGCCGCCGCGCTGGAAGCCTGAGACGGACATCGACGGCCGATATGCCAAGGGCAAGGAACAGGTGGCCGCGTACAGGGCTCACGCCCTTGAGGCGCCTTGGAGGCTTGCTGAGCTTCCGGACGGCTCGCCAGCCACAGAGGTGCCGTTCGAGTTCCGGTTGAGCGAGACGCTCGGCCTGAGGGGCTCGATTGACGCCATCCTCCGGTGGTCGGACGGCTCGATGCGAGTGCGCGACTACAAGACCGGCAGCAAGCTTCCGGGCCTGCTTCAGCTTGGCGTCTACAAGCTCGCAGCGCTCGCGGCCCTCGGCTTCGATATCAACCACGGCGACTACTGGATGAGCAAGAAGGGGGACATCAACGGCCCGCACGACTTGAGCCGCTACACGCTCGGCTACGTCTCCGAGCTGATGCATCGGCTCGACCGCGGCATCACGGCCGGCGTCTTCCTCCCCAACGTGGGCGACGCCTGCGGAACCTGTTCGGTGGCCGACTACTGCTCAGAGGTCGGCTCTTTTTTCAGCCCTCAAGATTTGTCTTGAAAGGAAGCACATGAAGGTCAAGGCCAAGAAGAAGACCACCGTCACCCTGACCCTGAGCCACAAGGAGGCCCGACTCCTGTTGGGTCTGGCCGACTTCCCCGAGCACTACGCGCAGAAGCCGCGCGTCACGGCCTTCCTGGAGACCCTCGCCGCGGAGCTGGCCGACGCCACCGACGACTACGACACCGATGCGGAGACCGCGGGCTACGTCAACTCCGTCTCCTTCTAACCCATTCAGCGAAGCCACACAGCAAGCCCGACCGAAGGGAACCAACGCAAGTGACAGATCAGTGGGCCGTTCAGATCTCGCCGAAGATCGGTGACACCCTCATCAACGTGCGTGGCGAGGACGTTCAGTCCGTCGTGCAGGCCCTCGGCGACCTGGCGGACGTCTCCGGCCAGGTGGCGGAAGCGCTCAACGTCATCACGGCCGCGGGCAACGCGAGCGCGGCCATGAACGGCCCCGCATCGTCGGCGCCGTCCGCGGCGAACTGGCAGCCCCCGGCGCAGCCGGCCGCCGCTTCGCCCGGCAACGCGCCGAGCTGCGAGCACGGTCAGCGCCAGTTCAAGCAGACCAAGACCGGCAAGAAGCTGTGGGAGTGCCCGTTGGCTGCGGCCAACTGGAAGGACCCCAACGCCTGCAAGGCCGTGTGGATCAACTAGGCCGAGGGAGCCACGACATGCGCAAGCACAGCACGAAGTACACCACGATGACCGGCGACAAGCCGCGCCTCAGCGACGAGCGGCCCGAGGTGACGCGCGATCGGTCGCGCTACTGGATCTCGCTAGGCAAGCAGATCCGGCACGGCGTCGGCGTGCGCATCTGAGGGCTTTCCTTTGCGCTCAAGGTTTGTCTTGAAAGACGTGGCGGGGGCCTCCCGCCCCCGCCTGGTGACCCGAACGGAGGTGAGTCGGTGCAGACGCTCGTGAGAGCCATGAAGGGCCAGGGCCAAGACGGGCGCGCCCTTCCAGGGGCGTTCTCGGGCCTTGAGGCCGTGGGGGCGAGGCTTCGGTACGGGCAAGTCGCGCTCATCGTGGCCGCGCCCGGCGGCGCCAAGAGCGCGGTCGGCCTCGTGTGGGCGCTGCGGTCCGGCGCCAAGACCCTCTACTTCAGCGCGGACACGGACCGATTCGAGATCGGGAAGCGCCTCGGCGCGCACTTCACCCGGCGCACGCAAGACGAGGTGGAGGCTGGCCTCACCGGGCCTGAGAGCGACAAGTGGTACGCCCTCATCGACAGCAACACACGGAACCTCTGGTTCTCGTGGGAACCGGCCCCGAGCCTCGATGACATCGAGGACGAGGTGAAGGCGTACGCCGCGGTCCGGGGCGAGTGGCCCGAGCTGATCGTCATCGACAACCTCAAGAACGTGTGGGATGACGGCGGAAGCGCCGGGGACTCCGATTGGGTCCGGTACGACCGGGTTGTTGCGGCCCTCAAGGAGCTTGCGCAGGAGATCGGCGCCGCGGTCCTGATCCTCCACCACGCCACCGGCCAGTACGAGGACGGATACACGCCGATCCCCCTCAACGGGATTCTCGGCAAGTGCGCTAAGGACGTGCGCCTTGCCCTGACCCTCCACAGGGGACCGGTGGGCTCCAACGAGACGCGCATCTGCGTCGTGAAGAACAACGGCAACAAGGCCGATCCGGGCGGGGGCCTGATCGTGCCGGTCCCCTTCTGGCCTGAGCGGATGTACTTCGGAGACCTGTTGTGAGAGTCCTCGTAACGGGCTCGCGCGACTACTCGGATCGGGACTTCATACGCGGCACGCTGAACAGCCTCGCTCGCTACGCGGAAATGAGCCGACGTGAAGAGCTTGAGCTGATCGTGGGCGACTGCGAAACCGGGGCGGACGCTCACGCTCGCGACTGGGCCGACGACTACGGCTATGAGAAGCGAGTCTTCGAGGCCGACTGGGCGACGCACAACCGAGCGGCCGGCCCGCGGCGCAACGTCCGGATGGTCGATGAGGGCAGGCCGGACATCGGCCTTGCGTTCTTCGAGCCCGGAGCACGCAACCGCGGCACAAAGCACTGTGCCGACTACGCCGAATCCAAGGGCGTGAGGGTCTACCGCTTCGCCGAGTAGCCCGCCCCATCAGGTCGGGTGCTGGCTTCTGCGCGCCCTCATGGTTCGTCTTGAAAGGAAGACCGTTGTTCTCGCTTACTGACCTCTTCTGCGGAGGGGGCGGTTCCTCGGAGGGGGCTACCCAAGTCCCCGGCGTGACCGTCCGGATGGCTGCCAACCACTGGCGCCTTGCCGTGGACACGCACAACGCCAATCACCCCGAGGCCGATCACGACTGCGCGGACCTGTCGCAGGTCGACCCTCGGCGCTACCCCCGCACCGATGGCCTGTGGGCCTCTCCGTCGTGCACCAACCACAGCGTCGCTCGCGGCAAGGTCGCCGATCCGGAGGACGTGGACGCGGAGCGCAGTCGGGCAACGATGTGGGACGTTCAGCGGTTCGCCGAGCAGCACCGGTACCGGCTGGTCTTCGTGGAGAACGTGGTTGAGGTTCGCAAGTGGGCCGGCTTCCGCGGGTGGCGAGTGTCCATGGAGGACACCGGGTATTGCCTACACGAGGTGTTCCTCAACTCGGCTCACGCGTCGATCGGGGGCGATGCCGCGAACCAGTGGCGCGACCGCTGGTACTGCATCGGGCACCCGAAGGGCACCGCATGCCCCGACACGGACTCGATCACCTCACCGCAGGGTCTTTGCGGCTACTGCGAACGCACGACCACTGCGCGGCAGCACTGGAAGGACCCGAAGAAGCGCGCCGGGAAGTACCGGGCGCAGTACGTCTACCGGTGCCGTGACTGCGGCAGCGTCATGGAGCCCTACGTTCGGCCGGCTGCTGACATCATCGATTGGACGCTTCCGGCCGTCCGGATCGGGGACCGCCAGGCGCTCGGGATGAAGGGCCTTGCCGACAAGACGTTGGCGCGGATTCGGCTCGGGCTCGACAAGCTCGGCCCTGCGGCTCTCATCCCCGTGGAGGGGCGAGACGGGAAGCTGCCGTTCGGTCTCGATGCGCCGATGCGCACCGTGACGACCAGGGCCGAGACTGGGCTTGCGTTCATCGCGGAGCTTCGGGGCGGCGGGAGCACCACTCGTCCGGTCGGGGAGCCGTTGGCGACTGTCACCGCGTCCGGGAACCATCACGGGCTCGTGGTGCCGTACCGGTCGGCATCGCTTCCCCGAAGTGCCGGTGAGCCGCTCCCCACCGTGACCACCGTGGACAGTGCAGGGCTGATCCCCGAGGTCGCGTACCGAGTGGAGGACTGCTCTTTCCGGATGCTTCAACCGGAGGAGTACGCCGCTGCAATGGCGTTCCCGGGCCACTACCTGTGGCAGGGGTCGAAGCGGGACCGCGTCCGCCTGGCGGGCAACGCTGTGACGCCTCCGGCCGCACGGGACATCGTGGCCGCGGGCATCCGGTCGCTTGGCTAAGCCGTGCAACCGGTGCGGGGGCGTCAAGCTTCCCGGGCCGGGGCAACGGTACTGCGGTGAGTGCAAGGCCATCGTCAATCCGGCGTGGGCCACGTCCACAGTGGAGCCGCCCGCTCCACCGGGTGAGCGTCGGCTACGCGTCAAGGCGGCAGAGGGCAAGAAGTGGTGCTCTGCCTGCCAGACCGAGAAGGGCCTAGCCAGCTTCAAGAGCGGCGCCTACTGCATTCCGTGCACGCGGAGCAAGGGCGCGGCCTACCGGCTCAAGACGGTCTACAACCTCAGCGTCGAGCAGTACCAAGCGATCCTCGACCACCAGGGCGGGCGCTGCGCGATCTGCGGCATGAAGCCGCGGACCAAGAAGTTAGCCGTCGATCACGACCACGCAACCAACCTCGTGCGCGGGCTCCTGTGCACCGTGTGCAACTCCGGAGTCCTGGCGATGGCCAAGGACAGAGCCGAGATCCTCCGGGCTGCCGCGGACTACTTGGACAGCCCTCCGGCGATCCAAGCCATCGGCGAGGTTCAGGCATCCGAACAAGCAAACGTCAAGCGGCGCCCACGGCGCCGAGGAAGGGGCTCAAGCCCGTGGCTGAAGAAGGGACCGAGCCTGTAGACGGCTCGATCGTGCCGAGGTTCACCGACGCACAGCTTCCGATCGTGGCCCTGTTGCTCGATTCGGTCGAGCTGTCCGAGGCCGGCCGCGGGCTCGAAGCGGTCGGGGCGCTGAGCGATGCGCTCAGGCGGGCGCCGATGGAGGCCATGTCCGCGGTCATCGGCTTCATGCGGGGCGGGGTTCACGCACTGGCGTACACGCGGGAAGAGGAGTTCCCGGACACGCTTCGGTGGCTGCGTTTCTCGGTAGCGCAGTAGATGCGCAGGCGCGGAGGGGCGCAGGGCGCGCGACTCGATATCGCGCCTGTCCTGGAGTTCTACGGGCTCACGCTGAACGCCGGACGCGACTCCGGATGGTTCGCAGTGCGGTGCCCGTTCCACAGCGACAGCCACGCTTCGGCGCGGGTGACGCTCGAAGACGGAGGGGCGTTCAAGTGCCATGGATGCGACATGGCTGGCGACGCCGTTTCCCTGATCATCGCGAGAGGAGACGCGGTTGACTTCGCTGGTGCCCTCGACTTCTACGAGGGCAGCATTGGCGGAAGCGTGCCAGAGGTACGCCGAGGCCCTGCCGGGCAGCGTCGCCGAAGAGTACTTGACGACGGAGCGCGGGATTACGAGAGAGGTTCAAGCCTCTTTCAGTCTCGGCTACGTCGCCGAGCCGGTGGTGGGGCATGAGGACTACCGAGGGCGGATCGCGATCCCCTACGTGACGGCCTCGGGCGTCGTCTCGATGCGCTTCCGAGTCGTTGGCGCGGGAGAGCCGAAGATGCTCAGCCTCGCCGGGGAGGTCGGCCGGATCTACAACCCCCGGGCGCTGGAGCGGCCAGAGCCTTTCATCTGTATCTGCGAAGGCGAGTCGGATACGTGGACCACGGCGGTAGCCGGCCTGCCTGCGATCGGGATTCCCGGGGCGCAGGCGTGGGAGCCGTTCTTCGCCAGGGCGCTCCGCTGGTATCAGCGCGTCTTCGTCCTCCGCGACAGCGACGAAAGCCCGCGGTACCGGTGCGGCACCTGCAAGGGCGCGCTCTTCAAGACGCCGGAGTGCCCAACGTGCCACAAGCCAGCCAAGCGGGCGCCGTCCGCGGGCGAGCAGTTCGCGGAGACGATCGCGAAGACGGTACGCAACACGGCCGTCGTGCCCATGCCGGAGGGCCACGACGTCAACAGCTTCTATCGGGCGCACGGCCCGGACGCACTTCGAGAGAGGATCGGGCTCTAATGCCGGAGACGTACGCGCAGATGTGGACGCGCACGCACGACGTGTGCGGTGAGGTGCACTGCGAGCGCACCAACCAGGACAACCGGTGGGGTAGCTGTGGCGACAGCCCGCCGCTCACGAATCGCCGGTCCGCGCCGGGCTGTCGACGCGCCTATTTCCATGGCGCCGGGCCGGCGCTCCCAACCTGCACCCCGGCACGCGCCGCGATCGACACCTGCCGGGGTGAACCGGGTCAAACCGTCAGAAGATCTCGAACTGCTGGTCCGGGGTGCCAGCCACACCGTTCGTCCAGGTCGAGCAATTCAGGACATACACCCAGTAATTATATTGCGCGGTGAGGCAGCGTCGGGCGTAATTGTTGACCAACACGAGCGAACCATTCGGCTGCGTGACCCCGATCCACTGCTGGGAACGAGTGCCGTTGCACGCGCCACTTGTCAGCACGGAGATGTTGGTGTCAAGGCAGTTGCCGTTCCGACTCTTGATTATGTACACGGCTTGGGGGCCGTTCCACCAGACGGTCTGGAACTCGAACACCCGGTCCCACTCCGAGTTGCAGGTAGTCATCACCGCGACGTCACCCGGTATCTCAACGACGCATGCGCCGACGCTGACGTTCTTCATGTGCAGGTAGACGGGTGTCGCCGAGGCGGCCTGTGGCGCCACGACGACGAGCACGGCGGCTGTCAGTACGGCCATGAGCAGTCGCGACACACGGCTTTGCGAGGATGATCGAAGCATCAAGAGCCCCCCATAAGATCGATGCACAGCGATGAATGTGCCATCTGACGCGAACACTATCCCATAGCCGGAAGCTGATCAATATGCTTCATGTCATCGACCGGCGTGACAACCGAAGCCAATGATCGGCGCCCACGTCACCCTCGTCACCGCCGCGCATCGACAGACCTAACAAAACCCTAGTAGTCCCCTTTTACCCCGAAGGTTAGTCTTGAGAGCGAGCGCACCATAAAAACGCTGTACATCGATATCGAGACGTCTCCCCACGTGGCGGACGTGTGGGGCCTGTTCAACCAGAACATCGGCCTCAACCAGCTTCGCGACTCCACGCGCGTCATGTGCTTCGCCGCGAAGTGGCAGGGACAGAAGGGCATCGAGTTCTACTCGGAGCATCACCACGGCCGACAGGAGATGGTGGAGCAGGCCCACCGGCTCCTGACTGAGGCTGACGTGGTCGCCCACTACAACGGCAAGCGATTCGACATCCCGCACCTCAACCGGGAGTTCGTCATCGCGGGCATGATGCCCCCGGCGCCGTACCAGCAACTCGACTTCTTGGAGGTCGTAAAGCGCCGGTTCCGGATGGCCTCCAACAAGCTGGAGTGGGTCTCGCAGGCCCTCGGCATCGGGGCGAAGGTCAAGCACCAGGGTCACGAGATGTGGACTCTGTGCCTGGCCGGAGACCCGAAAGCCTGGCGCGAGATGGAGAAGTACAACAAGCAGGACGTGGCGCTTCTCGAAGAGCTGCATCGGGTGCTTCTCCCGTGGATCACGACGCACCCCAACCGGCGCCTCTACGGCGACGGTGAGGGCTGCCCGAACTGCGGTTCGGCGGACTTGCGCCGTGAGGGCTTCGCCTACACGCAGGTGGGCCGCTTCCAGCGGTACCAGTGCCGCGCGTGCGGCACGTGGAGCCGTGAGGGCAAGCGGCACGACGGCACCGACATTCGGGGCGCTGCCGCGTGAGCCAGCTCATCAAGGTGACCGTCACCGGCACCTACCGACTCGGTGACCACGCGCGCCTTGCCGAGATTCTCGGCACCCTGCGCGAAGCCGTGCGAGAGCTGGAAGTCCTGGCGCCGGGGGTCCGAACCGAGGGAACCTCCCTGACCATCGAAGGAATCGAAGAATGAGCGACACCCTGATGACCCTCCTTCCGGTCATCGAGTCGGCCTCCCGCGCCGTGGCCCGCGAGTACCCCGGGGTCGACAGCGACGACGTGTATCAGTCCCTGTGCGTGTGGGTGCTGGAGAACGCGAGCTACCTCAAGACGGACGAGGTGGCCGGCTGTCGGTACATCCTGTACCGGGCCGCGCACATCATCGCGCGCAAGGAGCGGACCGAGGCCCTTCAGTCGTGCGTGCAGTACGACTACACCCCCGCGGACGTCCGCAAGATCCTCGAAACAGCGTTCGATGACAGCGAGACGTGGCTCAAGGCCCACGTCCCCGCGGACGGCGCCAGCCTGAAGGCCACCGGTATGGACGGCATTGAGGTGACCCTCGACATCCGGGCCGCGGTCGCCGAGCTGGGCGAAGGCGATGCATCGGCCATCTTCTCGCGGTACGCGGACGGCATCGTGCCGGAGGCCGGCAGCGCCGAGCGCAAGCGGCTCGACCGGGCCGTACACAAGCTGACGGAGCTTGTGAACACCTACAGCGTCTCGCAGGCTGAGGCGCTCGCGATGCGCGGTCACCCGGGCTCGCGCCGCGCCATGAGCAACGCTGCCGCTCAGGCGCTCATCGGACGGGGCACCGATGGCTGAGTACGCGTGCCCGTACCCCGAGCTTCAGGGGCGGATCAACCAAATGCGGTCCGACACGGACCGCGCGGCCGAGAGTGGCTCGTTCCGGCCCGCAACGTTCCGGACGCTGCCCTCATTGCGCCGCGGGGTGCGCGGCGTGGACATCGCCAACGAGGACGGCCAGGTGTTCCACCTGTGCCGGCCTGAAGAGATCGACTACCTGATTTCCCGCCTCGAACGAATGAGGACGATCGCGTGAACTTCCCTTCCTTCAAGAAGATCCCTCGCTTCAACCGTGAGGTCATCATCACGGAGAAGATCGACGGCACCAACGGTCTGATCTCTATCGAGCGCCACCCGTTCGCCGCGGCCCTCAAGGACACGCCTACCGGCTTCCTCAAAGACGTGCCGTACGCCCTCGTCATGGGTGGCCCGGTGGGTATCGACGGCCTCCCGGAGTTCGAGTTCCACGTACGGGCCGGCTCGCGCAACCGCTGGCTCACGCCCGGCAAGGAGACCGACAACTTCGGCTTTGCCGCGTGGGTGTACGCGAACGCGGAAGACCTCGTGCGCCTCGGCCCCGGACTCCACTACGGCGAGTGGTACGGCCAGGGTATCCAACGCGGCTACGGCCTGACGGAGAAGCGCTTCGCGCTCTTCAACGCGGACAAGTGGGCCGGCATCGAGCTGCCGTCCGGCGTGGACGTCGTGCCGGTCCTGCGGCGCACCAATGCGGCGCGAGTCAACGACTCCGCGGCCGAGGCCCTGGAAGACCTGACCGAGCTTGGCTCGGTTCTCGTGCCGGGGTTCATGCGGCCCGAAGGGGTCATCATCTACCACACGGCCGCTCAGGCGTACTTCAAGGTTCTTCTTGAGAGCGATGACCGGCCGAAGGGCCTCGCGGCGTGACCACGTGCACGGCGCACGGCGCCGTCCTGGCGCCCGGCATGTCGGTCTACATCGCTGGCCCGATGACCGGCATGGAGGACTGGAACTTTCCCCTCTTCTTTGCCGTAGAGCGCTTCTTGAAGCGGGAGGGTTACCGACCCATCAACCCAGCCAAGAACGACGGTCCTAGCCTGTCTAGGGCCGTTGCAAACGCCCGTGAGGGCAAGCACCCGTGGGCGTACTACATGCGGCGCGACATGCGGCACCTGAGCCGCGCTGACGCGCTGTGCCTACTCCCCGGGTGGGAGCGCTCGAAGGGCGCGACGCTGGAGCACCACATCGCGTGGGCGCTGGAGATGCCCATCGTGGTGTGGGAGCCGTTCGCACACCCGGAGTTCGGACGGATCGCGCCGTACATCGTGGACGACGGACAGGGGCTCACCGATGACTGACTTCGAGACGAAGGACAGCGGCGAGCGCGCGCAGTTCGCGAGCGGGATGGTTCGGGACACCGAGAAGGGCAAGCCCCGGTTCGATCTGCTGATGCCCAAGGGCGTGCCGTTCAGAGAGCAGATGCTGACGCGGTTCGCCGCGCTCATGGCCCGAGGTGCCGAGAAGTACGCCGCGCGCAACTGGGAGCAGGCCGACAGCGAGGCCGAGCTTGAGCGGATGCTCTCTTCGGCCTTCCGGCACTTCATGCAGTGGATGGCCGGCGAGACGGACGAGGATCACGCGGCGGCTGTGATGTTCAACCTCATGGCGGCCGAGACGCTGCGATGGAAGCTCCGGCGGGTCATCAGCGACTAAGCAAAAGGGGCGCCCTTGTTGGGGCGCCCCTTTCTCTGTACCGGCATGCAGGGGTCCGCAGTTCCGGCTCAACGGCCGATGCGCCACACGGGGCGCATAAATGCCCCCGGTCGCCTACAGGGGGCGGCGGCGGCCCGCATGCCAGCAGCTTTGGAGAAGGGGCGCCCTGCGGTCGCAGCGACGTGGGGGCGCCCCTTTCCCTTCTCGGTACGCGTCCGCGGTCGGACGGACATCAGGGCGGGAGCCTCCGACCAGGAAGGGAGACCGCCCGATGCTGCCGCGCGTTGGCCCGTCACCACACCCGGCGTGGAGGCACCCGAACCGGGCGCGGGCGCGCTGGCAGCGCGTACCGGAAGTATCTGGAGAAGGTGGAAACCGCGGCCTCGCGGTGCGGGCACTCGCCCACGCTGCCGCATCCGAGGCACCGACCGGTTTCGGAGTCCATCCGATGGCGCTCAAGTTCGAGCTGCGCCCCCTCAAGAAGCGCCATGGCGTTGCCGTTGACCCTGTACGCCTCTTGACGCCGGTATGCAGACTCACCGACTAACACAATGTCAGTCGCGCCCATCTCGCCTCCTGAACTGGTACACCTTCGCAATGGCCCCGTTGGCAGGCCATGGCGACTGCTGGCGCGGCTCATCGTCGCGCAGCGTCTCTGCAATGACCCTGAGGACGATCTCTGTCGGCGCGCCCTGCGGCACGAGCCCACGCTTCACGTCGTCCAGCCGCTCCGAGTGTTCGATGAACGCGAGCAGCCGGCCGAGCGCACCGCCGGTGTTGAGCTGTTCGTCGCAGGGTCGGATCAGGTCTGACGTCGCCCGCCGTTGCGCCCGCTCGACCTTGAGAACCAAGTCGCTGCTCGTGAAGACCAACGCCGCAAGCTGTGCAGCCGAGAGGCCCCGCCGCTCACGCCACGTCCGCAGTTCGGCGCCTAGGAAGTGGCGCCCGGACTCGTGTGGCGCCAACTCCTTGGGCTGCTGGCCCATGGCTGTCCCTCCACGCGCTCGCTGTCCTCGTCCTTAGCCTTGAGGAGGGTGACGGCCCGCGGCACGAATAGCCGCCACCCTCGACGGCCGGCCCACGGCTGATCACGCCGCCACCCCGGATATGCATACACAGAGCAACGGTGGCCTTGCCGTGCGCCAACGCATCGACCTTGACACATCTCAACTGCATATGCAAGCAGTCGCGGTCAATTCGCCTTTCGCGGGTTGCTCTCGCGTCCTGCACGGCGTACAACATCCTTTATGACCAGTTCGCCCGCGAGCCCTACCGCACGTCGGCTCAGGCTCGGCATGGAGTTGCAGCGGCTTCGCGAGGCTGCCGGCGTCGACCGCAACGAGGCTGCGAAAGCCATCGATACCTCATACTCAACGATCAGCCGCATCGAGACCGGCAAGACGGGCATCCGCCTGAGTGACTTACGCGCGCTTCTCGATCTCTACGGCGTCACCGATCAGGGCTACCGCCAGGGCCTCGAAGAGCTGTCGCGCGAAGGCCGACAACAGGGTTGGTGGAGCCGGCACGCCTCGATCCTCAACAGGGCGTACTCGACGTACATCGGGCTTGAGCAAGCCGCTACGCGGCTGCTCGCCTACGAGTCCTCCGTCATTCACGGACTACTACAGACCGAGGACTACGCGCTTGACCTCCTGCGCCAGGCCAAGGAGCCCGAGGACGTCACGCGTCAGCGGGTCAAGGTCCGGATGGAGCGACAGAAGCGGCTCATCCCTGGCGACGACGACACGCCGGCCGTTCGGCTGTGGGCGATCCTGGATGAGTCCGCGATTCTGCGCCAGGTTGGCGGACCGGACGTGATGATTGCGCAGCTCAAGCGCTTGATCGAAGCGGCGAGCGCACAGAACGTCACGCTGCAAGTCCTGCCGTTCGAGGCAGGCGCGCACCCTGCGGTCAACGGGCCGTTCAGCGTCATCGAGATGCCGGAGGAGTACGGGACGCTCGTCTACATCGAGGGTCTCGCGGGCGATATCTACGTTGAGGGCACTGATGTTGTCCGGTATACCCTGGCGTTTGACGAGCTACGCGCGGCAGCGCTCGCGCCGAACGCATCCGTTGAGCGGATCGAGCGTGCCATTGCCGCATTACAGGCCAGGAGATCATAGATGTCACTTGATGAACGGTGGCGCAAGAGTACCCGTAGCGGGGGCGCCTCCGGCAACTGCGTGGAGGTCCGCCAGCTTGACGGCACCGTTGAGGTGCGCGACAGCAAAGACCCGAACGGCCCGACGCTCGCCTTCAGCGCGAGGAACTGGCAGGCGTTCGCCGACGCTGCGGCGAAGCTTGCCGAACAGTAAGACTCCCGGTCCGGCCTCACGACCAACGAGGGATACGGCGGTCACGGGAAACGGGGCCGGCTGTCGCTGCGGCCGGCCCCACCAACTGAAGAAGCTCCCAGATCGTCTCGTTTTCGAGGTTCAGCGGTCGGGGATGCGGGCCTCTCGTTCCCGCGGGGAGGCCCCACACAACCACGGTGCTCCCGTCCTGCCTTTCCAGGGATTCAGCGGGCACGGGAACGGGGGTCTCCCAATGCTGAGGGAGGCCCCCACCAAGAAGTCGGGGCGCGGTCGGGCGCCCCTTCTTCGTGCCTCATGGTTTGTCTTGACAGTTTGATCTCTCGAAGGTTAGTCTTGAAACACAAGGCCGCAGGTCATGGCCTAGGCGAAGTGGCCGAGCCACTCGCCCCGAGCGTCCGGTGACACCGGATCGCCTCCGTGGATCGAGCTTCGAGGGAGCCCTTTTGATCAAGGACATCGAGACCGCCAGCGTGCGGGAGGCGTCAGCCGAGCGCTACGCCACGGTGAAGGCCGACATCGCGCGGATGATCGGCAAGGACGTCGGGCACAACACCGTCGAGCGCCTGGCGGACATCGTGCGCCGCGAGGTCGACCACACGCACGAGATGTACGCCGGGTACGTCGACCACCTCACCGACCGGGCGAACGGCTACGCGTTCGAGGTACTCGCGTGACGCCCGCCGCGCTGGTTGGCAAGCTGGTCCGCTACCACGGCTCGATTCCGGAGAAGCACGGCGTGTACGTCGTGTCCGGCACCCACGAGGGCTACGCGCTCGGCATCGGAACGCGCCTCTTCCTCTCCCTCCCCGAGGAGCCGGAGAGCATCGAGCTAAGCAACGTTCGTGCGGAGAGCGTGACGCTCGTCAGCGCGCCGGGGGTGGCCGTCTGATGGAGCCGGACGAGACGCCCGACCTTGAAGACATCGAGTTCATCCTTCCCAACCGGGCTGACCGGCGCCGTGGGCGCCGTGGTGGCCGTGGCAAGTACGCAACCCTCAAGAACGCCCTGCGCACCATGGATCGGAGCAAGACTGCATGACCACTGCCAAGCGCGAGATTCGCGAGATCGAAGTCAAGACCGTCGAGACGAAGCCGGTCATCGTCCTGGAGCTGAGCGAGGAGGAGGCGCGCACGCTCCACGTGATCTACGCCTTCGTGGGCGGATCGCCCGAGGCGAGCCCCCGCGGGCACATGCAGGCTATCGGTGAGGCCCTCGGCGCGGTCTTCGGCGGTGTCCTCAAGTACTCGGACCACCCGGAGTACAGGCTCCTGAAGCGCGACGTGTCCGGGATCAGGTTCCTCGACTACCCGGAGGGCACGCGCGAGCCGCGGGTGTTCCGGTTGGGTGAGGGAAGCATCCCGCTCGACGTCGAGACGGTCAACGACGGCGAGAGCTACGCTCCGCACTGGCGCCGCAACGGCGATGGCAACTGGAGCAACACCGAGGTCAACGTCACGCTGACGGAGCGCGAGTTGCTGCGCGACTACTCAACGGTGACCGAGGTCATCGACACCGACCTGACCGCGGCCGTGGTGCGAGAGCTGCGTACGGCGGGCAAGATCCAGGCCATCAAGCTCTACCGCGAGCGGACCGGCCTCGGGCTGCGAGAGGCCAAGGAGGCGGTGGAGGAGATCGGCCGCACGAACGGCCTCCACGTCTAGCGGCCGGCCATGAAGCTCAAGCGGTGGAAGGTCGTTCGCCGGCCGAGTGAGTTCGGCGTGGGCATCCCCTCGTGGGAGCGGCACGTGTCGTTCTTCTGGACCAAGCGCGGCGCCGAGCGATTCGCCGAGCGGCACAACCTCCGGCACATCGAACGGTGGTTCTGCTACGTCCTGAGGGCCGATTCACCGGTCTGAAAGTTAGTCTTGACAGCGCTTCGGCGCCACAACTTCACACGCACAGAGGGCGCCCACCGGATCAACCCGGTGGGCGTTCGTGCGTTCAGGCGCCTACGCCGAGGCGCTCAAGCAAGTCGTCCGGGATCTCAAGCCGCATGTTCGCCCGGCGCCCCTCGGTGGGCATGAGCCAAACCTTGATCCCGCTCCGCTTGAGCAGATCGCCCCGCGCTTCCGGATCTGACGCTTGCCACACAGCGCCGTAGGTCCGTTCTTCGGGGACGTAGGTCCAAGCCCCCGCGCGCTGCGGCAGCGCCTCTAGCTCAATCCTACGGGCGCGCAGAGCGCTCATCAGGGCATCCCACTCGTCTTCCTCTCCGTCGAACTCGCCGCGCACGTAGCGCGCGTCACGGAGGCTCTTCGTGCGCTTCTTCACGTCCTCCAGTTCGGCCGTGTGGTCCTCCCCGGGGACGTACACCCGGCGCATCACCTGCGCGTCACCGAGCGTGGCCATGAAGACATCGTTAAGCCCCGACCACACGACTTCCTTGTACTGCTTCACGGCACGGCAACCGTCGCCGTAGCACCGGAACGCGTGCGTATGCTCGGGCCTCGTTGCGGCCCCATGGTGCCGCAATGGGCGCTGACACTCGCCACAGAGGAGAATGCCCGCTAATGGGTTGGGCTTCTTGCCCCTAGGCTGCGGCTTTGCCGCGAGATCTAGCGCTGCCTGGAGACGGCCGAAATCCTCAAGGGTGATGAGCGGCTCTGCCATCTGAATCGGGTTCCCGGACGGGTCGAGCAGAAGTCGGCGCTCATCCGTCGCCTTGCCGTTCGCGTCGAGCACCTGCTGTTCTTTCTGCCCGAGCAAGGCACGGCTACGCAGCATGCGACCGAGGACGGCGCTTGACCAGCCCTTGACTTCGAGCGTGTTTCGCTCGCGCGGCTTAGCCCTCGTCCGACTCGTCGGAATGTTTCGGTCGTTGAGATCCCGAGCGATCTCCTCTCGCGACTCCCCCGTGATGACTCGGCCTACGATCTCGCGCGCAATGGTTGCCTCCGGCCCCGACAGCTCCAACACCTTGCCCTTGCCGTCCGGCGCATCAACCGCCTTGTACCCGTACGGCGCCGGTCCGCCTGGCCACCGGTTCGTTGTCCGGAGATGCTCGCTCGCGCGCTCTCGCCGCTCAACCATGTTGGCAATCTCGATCTCGCCCACAGCGGCCAAGAGCGTAGCCACGATGCGCCCCACGGGCGTAGTCGTGTCTAGCTTGTCCTTGGCGAAGATGATCTCTTTGCGCTCACGCTTGCAGAAGTCAAGCAGCCAGTACAGATCGACCACAGACCGGATAGCCCGGTCCATCTTGGCCCAAATGATCACGTCGTACTGAGCGATCTTCTCGGGATCGGTCAGCCATGGGCCAAGCTTCGGTCGCTCCGCTGGCGCCAAGTCGGCCGCGGAGATGTTCAGGTCTTCCGCCCACGCGACGATCTCAAGCTCGTCGGACTCCTCGCGCTTGATGACCTGTCGCTGTGTGCCGGGGCTGGTAGTGGCGTCGGTCAGGTGGGACAGGCGGATGACGGCCAGCGCTCTGCGTGGGGGCATGAAGCCATGTTACACACGCTCACGTGACACCAGTGGCAGGCCGCGTACCCGACGGAGATGAGCACGGGCACGTCCCGCCGCCGCGCTTCGGCGAACGCCTCGGCCGACCACTGCCACCAGTCGACCGGGTTGTCCTTGTGCTGCAGCAGGTAGGGCGAGGTCGCCCCACCGAGACGATTGGCCATGCCCCAACCCTCTCACGGGCGCCGGTCGTCGCTAAGGGGTCGACAGCGCCACGATCGCATGGCACAGTTCTAGAACAGTTGACAGTTCTAGAACTGTGGAGGGGTGGCGTGGAAGAGGTGCTCATCCGGCCGCGGCGGGGTGTCGTTCGCGGGGAGGTCATGGGGGATCCCGGTGCGCTGGGGCGGTTCGGGGACTATGGCGGGCGGTACGTGCCCGAGTCGCTCATCGGGGCCTGCCGGGAGGTCGAGGAGGCGTTCCGCGAGGCCTGGGCGGACTCCGGGTTTCGGGGGCAGCTCGACCGGCTCCTCGCCACCTACGCCGGGCGGCCCACGCCGCTCACGCCGGCGCTGCGGCTGTCCGCGGAGCTCGGGGTGACCCTGCTGCTCAAGCGGGAGGACCTCACGCACACCGGGTCGCACAAAATCAACAACGTGCTCGGGCAGGCGCTGCTGGCCAAGCGGATGGGGCGTACGCGGCTCATTGCCGAGACCGGGGCCGGGCAGCACGGCGTGGCCACGGCCACCGCCGCGGCGCTGTTCGGGCTGCAGGCCACCGTGTTCATGGGGGAACGGGACATCGAGCGGCAGGAGCACAACGTGTTCCGGATGCGGACGCTCGGGGCCGAGGTCGTACCCGTGCGCAGCGGGGCCCGCACGCTCAAGGACGCGACCAGCGAGGCCATGCGGTACTGGGTCGGGACAGTAGACGAGGCGCACTACTGCATGGGGTCGGTGCTCGGGCCCGCGCCGTACCCGTGGATGGTCCGCGAGTTCCAGCGGGTCATCGGGGACGAGGCGCGGCGGCAGTGCGCCACCGAGCTGCGGGCCGCGGTGCCGGACTACGTCGTCGCGTGCGTGGGCGGCGGGTCGAACGCGGCGGGGACGTTCGCCGGGTTCGTCGACACGGCCGCCCGGCTCGTCGGCGTGGAGGCGGACGGGGGCGCGGGGGCCGGCCGGGGGCGGCTCGGCGTACTGCACGGCGTGCGTTCGATGTTCCTGCAGGACGACGACGGGCAGGTCGTCGAGGCGCACTCGATCGCCGCCGGGCTGGACTACCCGGGGATCGGGCCGGAGCACGTCCACCTGCGCGACCTCGGCCGGGCGCGGTACGTCGCGGTCACCGACGACGAGGTGGTCGCGGCGGCGGTGCGCCTGGCCCGCACCGAGGGGATCATCGCCGCGCTCGAGTCGGCGCACGCGCTGGCCTGGGTGCTGCGCGGGGAGCTGCCGGCCGGCGCGACCGTGCTCGTGACGCTGTCGGGGCGCGGGGACAAGGACCTGGCGACGCTGCGGGAGGCGCTGTGAAGCTGCTCATGCCGTACATCACGGCGGGCATCACCGCGGACTGGACCGCGTATGTGCACGCGTTCGCCGCGGCGGGGGCCGACATGGTCGAGGTCGGGCTGCCGTTCTCCGATCCGACGCTCGACGGGGCGACGATCCAGGAGGCGACGACCGTTGCGCTGTCGCGCGGGGCGACGCTGGACCGCATTCTTCATGACCTGTCCGGGATTTCGTCATCCGTGCCGATCGTCCTCAGCACGTACGCCAACCTCGTCATCCGCGAAAGTCCCGCAACATTCGGGCAGAAGGCCAGGCGGGCGGGGGCGACGGCGGTCATCGTCCCGGACCTGCCGCTCGAGGAGTGCGGCGAGGTCGAGCCGCACATCGATCTCGTGCTGCTCGCCTCGCCCGCCACGCCCGACGCGCGGCTGGCGGAGATCGGGCGGCGCAGCAAGCGGTTCGTGTACGCCGTCACGGTCATGGGCACGACCGGCGAGCGCCACGAGCTGGCCGCTACCGCCAAAGATCTCGCCGGCCGCCTCAAGGCCCGGACCGAACTGCCGGTCTTGTTAGGATTCGGCATCTCCACGCCCGCGCAGGCGGCCGAGGCGGCGAGCCTGGCCGACGGCGTCGTGGTCGGCGCCGCCGTCATGCGCCGCGTGCTCGACGGGGCGGGGCCGGCCGAGGCCGGCGCGTACGTGCGCGAGCTGAAGGCGGCGATGTCAGGAGGGTGAGGATTGGTCCGCGACGGCGAGCCCCGCTACCGCGCCATCGCCGCCGACCTGGCCGCGAAGATCCACGCCGGCGAGTATCCGGCCGGGTCCGCCCTGCCGGCCCAGCGGGAGCTCAGCGGCGCGTACGGCGTGACGCTCATGACCCTCCGGCAGGCCCTGCGCCAGCTCAGCGACGAGGGGCTCATCGTGCAGCAGGCGGGGCGGGGCACGTTCGTGTCGCCGCCGCACCTGGCGTATCGGCTGGGGTCTCTGCGCAGCCTCGCCGATGACCTGCGCGAACAGGGGCACGCCGTGCGGACGGTCGTGGTGTCTTCCGGGCTCGCCGCGTCGGCCGAGTTCGGTCCGGGGGCACTTCGGCTCGAGCGCGTCCGGGAGTTTGCGGGGCGTCCCTCGGTACACCAGATATCTTGGGTCCCCGCTCCGCTTGCCGAACGGCTCCTCGCCGTCGATTTCGCCGCGACGGCCCTCTATGCCGCGCTCGCGGACATCGGCGTCGCCGTGGCGCGGGCCGCGGAGACCATCAGGCCCGCCCTCCTCGAGGCCCCTTCCCGGGTGTACCTCCACGAGCCCGCCGGAACGCCCGTGTTCGTGAGCGAGCGCGTGACGTACGCGCTGGACGGCGCCGCGGTGGTCGCCGACCGCGCGGTGATCCTGGGCGACGCGATGGAGGTCAGGGCCGAGCGGGCCGCGACCGGCCTGTCGATGACGTGGTCCGGCACGCCCGGATCAGACGTGGCCGCGCAGTGACTCGTCGTAGGTGACGTCAAGGCTGCCGCCCAGCACGCCCTTCGCGCTGCGCTGGAACGCCGTGGCCGCGCTCGGGCGGCGCAGCTGGACGGCGAGCTCGGCGCAGGGCGCGGCCTCGAGCCGGGCGACGGCGCCGGCCGGCAGCAGCGCGACCGCGTCCACCTGCCCGGACGGCCGGGCGGCGACGCCGACGACGGTGCCGGCCAGCCCGTGCGACCCGCGGGTCAGCGTGACCCGCTCGCCGAGCCGCAGCCCCTGCCCGTCGACGGCCAATAGCTCGCCGTCGCCGTTGGGGTTGCGCCCCTGCACGAGCGCCGAGCGCTGCAACCCCGGGCTGCGCAGCGCGGTCAGCACCGTCGCCTGGCGCAGCGTCATGCGGCCGGTGGCGATCCCGACGTCGTACAGCGTGTCGTCGCACTCCACCGCGACCGCCTCGGGCAGCGCGGCGAGCCGGTCGATCTGCGCCGGCGTGAAGCGCCCGACCATGCGCACGTCGGCGCCGCCGGGCAGGTCGGCGAAGTGGTCCCGGCCGCCGAAGTGATCCAGTACGACAAACGCCCCCACCGCCGCCACCGCGCACCCGAGCACGCTCGCAAGCCCCCGTCCGCTCACACTCGGTGACGCTAAGCCACACCGGCGGCTAGCCCCGTGCACGCCGCCGGTGTGTCTCGTGCCGTCTTTTCAGGCGGTCCAGCGGGGGTCTCGTCCGAGGTACCGCAGCAGCGCCGCCACCTCGTCATCCCTCTCGTCGCCGGGGACGACCGCCGCGTACGCACCCCACTGGCGCAGCGGCTCGACGATCTCACGGGCCACGGCCAGCAGGTCCCGGGCCAGCTCCGGCGTCAGCGGCGAGGGCTGCCCGGTCGCCACGGCGATGTCCCAGGCGTGCACGGCCGCGTCGAGCGCGCACGCCCCGGCCCCGAGCCACCCGGCCATGCGCCCCTGCGGCAGCGGCGTCGGCGCGTCGGTGGCGTCCTGCGGGATCGTCGCCCAGGCCGCGGCGGAGGCGCGCATGGCCGCCTCGGCGAACTCGGCCGGGTCCTGCCCGTGGAGGTGCCCGTCCGGCGCGAACGGGTCGTACGCCGGCCAGCCCTCCCCCGTGATCGTCGCCGCGAAGCCGAGCTGGTCGCCCGCCGCGTGCTGCAGCACCTGGGTGACGTTCCACTGCGCGCACGGCGTCGCCCGCTCCCAGTCGCCGTCCTTGACCCCGCCGACAACGCCCCGCAGCACACGGTGCGCCTCGTCCAGAACCGCCCAGGTGCTCGTCAGCTGCTCGTTCATCGCTTCTCTGCTCCTCACTCACAGGCGCTCGCCCTCGTGTCTACGACTCTATCAGAACGGAATGCTCTATTCCAATAGAGTCGATGCCAGGATCTCGCGTGGTCGCGCACCCGATGGCCGGACGGCGGGCGTTGCGGAATCAGCAGAGCGGTCCCACGGCTGGGCGACGGGTGGTCAACAGCCGAGCCGCGGAAGCCTTCCGCTCTCGGCGGGCGTCGCGGATTACCGCTCTTGCGGGCCCGTAGCGAATGCCGGGTCTCGCGGGCGTCGCTCAATGCCGGGTCTCGCGGGGCGTCGCTCAATGCCGGGTCTCGCGGGCGTCGCTGAATGCTGGTCTCGCGGGCGTAGCGGAATCACGATAAGTCGGGCGCTCCGCGCCACGACTTATCGGACTTATCAGCATTTAGCGGGGCACGCTTCGACGCGGCGCGCCGACGACCGGAAATAATGCGAAATGTCGGATAAATCCTGTCGCGGAGCGGCGGGATTTATCCGTTTTCAGCCGGTGCCCTCGGCGCGCAGGTGGCGGCGCTGGACCTGGCGGCGCTCGCGCAGGACCGCCAGCAGGCCGTCCGGGGAGAGCGGCGGGTAGAACAGGAAGCCCTGGGCCGCCGAGCAGCCGAGTTCCGTCAGGCGGGCGCGCTGCTCCGGGTTCTCCACGCCCTCGGCGACGACGCGCAGGCCGAGGCGGCGGGCCAGGTCGACGGTGGTCTGGACGATCGCGCCGTGCTTCGGGGCGTCGAGCATCTGCGCGACGAACTCCCGGTCGATCTTGACCTCCTGCACCGGTACCCGGGTGAGGACCGTGAAGGCCGAGAAGCCCGTGCCGAAGTCGTCGACGGCGAGTTGGACGCCCAGGCGGCGTACGCGGGACAGGACGTCGTCGATCACCGGCGAGCTCGACAGCATCACGGTCTCGGTGATCTCGAGGACGAGCAGCTCCGCCGGGAGGCGGTGGCGGGTCAGCAGCTCGCCGATCGTCTCCGGGAGCTGGCGCTCGGCCAGGCTGCGGGCCGAGATGTTGACCGCCACCGGGACCGCCAGGCCGGCCCGGCGCCAGCCCGAGGCTAGGATGATGGCGCGCTCGAGCACCCAGTGGGTCAGCGGGGCGATGAGCTCGCTCGCCTCGACGGCGGGGAGGAACTGGGCCGGCGACAGCTTGCCGCGGCGGGGGTGCTGCCAGCGGATCAGGGCCTCGACGCCGGTGATCTGGCCGCCGGCGAGCGGGCCGGGCAGCGCGCCGCCCGACAGGGCGCCCGCGAGCGAGCCGCCCGCGAGCGCGACCGCGGGCTGGAGCTCGAGCGTGAGCTGGTCCTCGCCGGGGGCGGCGGCCAGGGCCTCGCGCAGTTCGGCGAGGAGGGCCAGGCGGTCGGTGCTGGCGTCGTCGCGGGACGGGTCGTACCAGGCGACGGGCTGGCCGCCGTCCTTGGCCTGGTACATCGCGATGTCCGCCCGCCGCAGCAGCTCCGTCAGGTCGGCCGAGCCGGCCTCGGCGACGACCACGCCGATCGACGGCTCCTTGGACAGGGCGACCCCGTCGATGCGCATGGGCGCGGCGAGGTGGGCGCCGAGCTTGCGGGCCCGCTCGACGGCCGCGGCCAGGGCGAGGTCGGCGCCGCCGACGGCCAGGTCGGTGATGAGGATCGCGAACTCGTCGCCGCCGAGGCGGGCGTGCAGGTCACCGGCGTTGCCGGCCTCCTGGACGCGCCCGGCGATGACGCGGAGGACCTCGTCGCCGGCGGTGTGGCCGAGGGCGTTGTTGACCTCCTTGAAGTCGTTCACGTCGAGCAGGAGCAGGGCGACCGGCTCGCCGGGCGGGCGGCGGCCGAGGCGCACGTTGCCGCGGGCGAGCAGGGCGGCGCGGTTGTACAGGCCGGTGAGCGGGTCGCGCACCGCGTCGTACGTGGTCCGCTCGCTCATCGCCCGCAGCTCGCCGTGGGTGATCGCGTCGTGCAGCGCGGCGGCCAGGGCGTCGCCGAAGGTGGCGAGCATGAGCCGGTCGCGGGCGCGCTGCGGCTCCGGGCCGGCCAGGCGCAGCTCGCCGACCGTGGCCGAGCCGACGGCCAGCGGACGGGTGGTGATGGGGCCGCCGGGCAGCTCGCCGTAGGTGCGCCCGCCGGCCAGCGATACCTGCGCCGCCCGTACGCCGAACAGCCGCACCGCCCCGGCAATGCCGGCCTGCGCGGCGTCGCGCTCGTCGAGGCGGTTGAGCTCGCGGGCGACCTCGGCGAACTCGGACCAGGTGCGCCGCTCCTCGTCCTCGCCGAGGCGGTTGGCGTAGAACTGGTGCATCAGCCAGAGCACGGGCGGCACGAGCAGCAGCAGGTACGCGTTGGTGGTGCAGGCCCACACGATGACCAGGCCGGCGGCGACGTTGCCGACGAGCATCAGCAGGTTGCCGCCGAAGATCGGCCAGGCAACCGTGCGGATCGGGCCGCCGGAGGCCGCGACGATCCGCGTGACCAGGAACGCGCCGGTCACCAGGTAGTACACGACGGCCGCGGCGACCAGCGCGCCGATGTGCAGCGGCGCAATCCCGTTGCGGATCTCGCCGCCCCACACGGCGGCCACGACCAGCGCGGCGAGGGCGGCGGCGACGGTGAGCGCGGCGACGCCGTAGATGCTCTCGCGCACGGGCCGCGCGCGGCCGTGGCGCGAGTCGATGGCGTGCAGCGCGGCGTGGGCGGCGCCGAAGCCGACCAGGGCGACCGGCGGTACGACGGCGGGCGGCAGGCTGGCGCACAGCAGCACGACCGCGGCCTCGCCCCAGGCCAGCCGGGCCAGGCCGCCGCCGATGCGCACCCGCAGCCGGGCCAGCTGCGAGATCATGGCCACCGCGGCGCCGGTCAGCAGCGCGACCGGCACGGCGGGCAGCCCGCCGATACTGAACCGATTCAACGCCGTGTCGACGGCGCCCTCCGACAGCCGCGTGGCCGCCACGAGCGCCCCGACGACCGACAGCAGGGCAGCAGCGACAAGGGCGGCGACGAGGCGCGGCGGCAGCGGCTTCATCGAACGGCCGAACCGAACCAGGCGACCGGACCGAACAACGCACACGAGCCAGCCAGGGCAGCCCGAACAGGCAAACCGCCCCGACCACTCGAGGCAGGCAAATCGGAAGGAGCGGCCAAAGCGGGCCAGGCGGCCAAAGCGGACCGGACCGCCGAAGCGGACCGGACCGCCGAAGCGGGCACAACCGACGCAGCGGACGCAGCCGGCGCAACGGACGCAGCCGGCGCAACGGACGCAGCGGGCCGGCCGGCCGGGGCGGGCCAGGGCGGCGAAACAGACAAAGCGGGCGCCGCGAACCCCGCAGCCGGCAGCCCGGGCGCGACGGCCGAAGCCGCAGCCGGCGGGGTCGAAGGGGGCCGCGGGGGCGAAACGAACAAAGCGGGCGGCGCGGACAGCAAGGCCGACGAGCAGGGCGCAACACATCGGCGCCCGTGCAGCGGCGAGTGTCCGGCGACCGGATGGGCGCGCGTCGGGGCGCTCACCATTTGCCCCCTTCCCTGCCCCACAGGGGTGCACGCCCGGCGAAATGGAACGCGCACCCCGTGAAGGCTAAGGCACGAAGGAAAGGGACAACAGTGGTCAGCGATGCGTTTCTAACTCAGATCATCGGCTGACGTTGCTCAAGCGGGCGTCGATTTGTCCAGCTGATCGGGGTCGGAGCCGGTCGGATCCGCCGACTTCTGGTCGTCCGCCTTGCGGTCGGCGTCCGGGTCGGGGAATTCGGCCGGGAGGCGACGGATCCGCGCCGTCATGTTGCGGATCAGGAAAATCGTCACAATGCCCAGGAGCACGATGATCAGCAGACCCATGGGGCCGGCCAGGCCACCGGACCGGGTGTCGCCGAAGTTGTTCTCGGCCAGAACGTCCAACGCGCCCATACGGCTACCTTACGCCCGCGAACAGATCGTCCTCGGGCACGCTCGACTCGACGAAGGACTTGACCAACTCGTAGTCCTCGGTGGGCCAGATCTTCTGCTGGATGTTGAGCGGCACCGCGAACCAGAACCCGTCGGGGTCGACCTGGGTGGCGTGCGCGCGCAGCGCGTCGTCGCGGGTCTCGAAGAACTCGCCGCAGGGCACCCGGGTGGTGACCCGCTCGGACGGGTCGGGGCGCTCGCCCTGCTCGTCCCAGTTCTTCATCCACTCCGTGTAGGGCGACTCGCCGGTCGTCTCCAGCATCGCCTCGTGCAGCAGCTGGATGCGGGTGCGGGACCAGCCCATGTTGTAGTACAGCTTCAGGGGCTGCCAGGGCTCCCCCGCCTCCGGGAAGCGCTCCGGGTCGGCCGCCGCCGCGAACGCCACCATCGTGATCTTGTGGGTCATCACGTGGTCGGGGTGCGGGTAGCCGCCGTTCTCGTCATACGTGGTGATCACGTGCGGGCGGAACTTACGGATGAGCGCGACCAGCGGCTCCGCGGCCACCTCGGGGTCGACCAGGCCGAAGCAGCCCTCGGGCAGCGGGGGCAGCGGGTCGCCCTCCGGGTAGCCGGAGTCGACGTAGCCGAGCCACTCCTGCCGCACGCCGAGGATCTCGCGCGCCCGGTCCATCTCGGCCCGGCGGATCTCGGCGATGTTCTCCCAGATCTCCGGCCGGTCCAGCTTCGGGTTGAGCACGCTGCCGCGCTCGCCGCCGGTGCAGGTGACGACGAGGACGTCGACCCCTTCGGCCACGTACTTCGCCATGGCCGCCGCGCCCTTGCTCGACTCGTCGTCGGGATGTGCGTGCACCGCCATCAAACGCAGCTGCTCGCTCACGAGCTCTCCTCAACATGTGTCCGGGCCCCGCTCGGGGTCCGCCCCGGTTAACGACCCTATTGTGGTCTGTACCTCCGACAAAACGACGAGGACGCACGCCCGTGACCGACCTGAACGAGACGCACGCCACATCGACCAAGTACCCGCCGGGCCGCTACGGCCGGCGGCGGGAGCCTCAGCCGCGCCGCCGCTGGCTCGTGCTCGCCCTCGCCGGCGTCGTCGCCGCGGCCGGCCTCGCCATCGCCTGGCAGCTCTACACGCAGTACGGCCCCCAGGACTACGAACCGCAGGTCCAGCGCTTCTACAACGTGAGCGACGACGGCATCACGGTGGACTTCGTCGTGCGCAAGGAGCCCGACCAGCGGGCCACCTGCAGCGTGCGGGCCCGCTCGGCCAGCGGCCAGGAGGTCGGGCTGGCCCAGGTCGACGTGCCGACCGGAGCCGAGGCGTTCGTCACATACAGGCTCGCAACGAGCGACCGGCCCGTCACTGTGGAGGTACCGGCCTGCGGGCCGCTGCAGTCGAGGTGAAGTTGACCCGTTGGTAACGCCTCGGCAAATTCAAGTGGCCGCGGTGATGCGAGTCACTGGTACCTTGGTGGTTTGGAACCGAGCGTGCCGTAAGGAGATTCTCAGTGTCGACCACCGACGGCGGACAGGCCACCACCTGGCTGTCGCAGGACGCCTATGACCGGTTGCAGGCCGAGCTCGACGAGCTCATCGCCAACCGTCCGGCGATAGCCGCGGAGATCAACGCACGCCGCGAAGAGGGCGATCTGCGCGAGAACGGCGGCTATCACGCCGCCCGCGAGGAGCAGGGCAAGGCCGAGGGCCGGATCCTGTACTTGAAAGAGTTCCTGCGCAAGGCGGTCGTGGGCGACGCGCCCACCTCCGACGCGGTCGCGCCCGGCACCGTCGTGACGATCCAGTTCGACGATGACGAGGACGACACCGAGAAGTTCCTGCTGGGCTCCCGCGAGATCGCCGCGACCACCGACCTGAAGGTCTACAGCCCCGAGTCCGCCCTGGGCAAGGCGATCCTCGAGGCCAACCGCGGCGACACGGTCACCTACACCGCCCCGAGCGGGGCGGCGATCAAGGTGACGATCGTCGACTTCGAGCCCTTCGGCGGCTGAGCGCAGCCGAGAGCGGCCAAGAGCAGCTGAGACGGGCGAAGGAAGACCCGCCAAGCAGCAAGGCCAAGACCCGCGAGGCAGCCGGCTACACGCCGAACGTGACCGTGTAGCCGGCTGATCGCAGCGCGTTGACGAGCCGATCCGAGTGCTCGGACCCGCGCGTCTCCACCGACAGGCCGAGCTCGACCTCGCCGAGCTGCAGGCGCGGGTCCTGGCGGCGGTGTGCCACGTCGACGATGTTGGCGCCCTGCTCGGCGATGTACGTGAGCAGCTTCGCCAGGTGGCCCGGCCGGTCGCCGCAGCGCACGGTGAACGTGAGGTACCGCCCGGCGGCGGCCAGGCCGTGCTCGATGACCCGGACCATGAGCATCGGGTCGATGTTGCCGCCCGAGAGGACGGCCACGACCGGCGTCTCGACCTGCACCGCGCCGGCGAGCAGGGCGGCCACGCCGACACTCCCGGCCGGCTCGACCACCATCTTGCCGCGCTCGAGCAGCATGAGCAGCGCCCGGGAGATGTCCTCCTCGGTGACCGTGACGATCTCGTCGACGAGCTTGCCGACGTGGGCGAACGTGATGTCGCCGGGGCGGCCGACCGCGATGCCGTCGGCGATCGTGCCGAACGCGCCCAGGCGCACCGGGCGGCCCTGGGCGAGCGACGGCGGGAACGCGGCCGCGCCGGCCGCCTGCACGCCGATGATGCGCACGTCGGGGCGGACCGCCTTGATCGCGACGGCGAGGCCGGAGATGAGCCCGCCGCCGCCCGTGCCGGCCAGCACGGTCTTGACCTCCGGTACCTGTTCGAGCAGCTCCAGCCCGATAGTGCCCTGCCCGGCGATGACGTCCGGGTGGTCGAACGGGTGGATGAACACGGCGCCGGTGCGCTCGGCGAACTCCTGCGCGGCGACGAGGGCCTCGTCGACGGTGGAGCCGGCGAACTGGACGGCGGCCCCGTAGCCCTTGGTCGCGGCGATCTTGGGCAGCGGGGCGCCGAGCGGCATGAAGACGGTGCTGGCGATGCCGAGCAGGCCGGCGGCGAGCGCGACGCCCTGCGCGTGGTTGCCGGCGCTGGCGGCCACGACGCCGCGGCGGCGCTCGGCGTCGCCGAGGCGGGCCAGCCGCACGTAGGCGCCGCGCACCTTGAACGAGCCGGCGCGCTGCAGGTTCTCACACTTGAGCCACGTCGGGCCGCCGAGTTTGGCGGTCAGTGGCCGGCAGGGCTCCACCGGGGTCAGGCGGGTCACGCCTGCCAGCAGTCGCCTTGCCGCTTCGACATCGGCGAGCGTCACGAGCTCCGATGGGACGGCGTCGGTCATGCCCCGATCGTGCCACCATCGCCGGGGTCCGGAGCGCGCAGCCGGGCCAGCCGGCCGTACTGCGCGCTCGTCACCGCGGCGATCAGCGTGACCGCGGCCGCCGCGGCCAGCACGAACAGGGCGGCGCCGGGCAGGCCGAGCACCAGCTGGCGGCCGAACAGGTCGGCGGCCAGCGCGCGGTCGACCGGGCCGCCGGCCGCGACCCCCTCGCGCACGGCGCCGATCTCGGCCCGGTTGGGCAGGCCGGCCAGCACGCCGTGCACCGTCGCCGCGCCGCCGGCGAGCAGGGCACCCCACAGCGACCAGACCAGCGCCGTCACGCGCCGGCGCAGCCCCGGGGAGCGCCCGACGCTGCCGTGGGCGAGCCGGCGCGTGCGCACCCCGAACGCGGCCAGGTTGGACCGGGCGCGGGCGCCCCAGACCCCGGCCGCGACCGCGCTGAGCGCGGCGACCGCGGCGAGCAGCACCCAGCCGGCGATGCGCAGCGCGCCGGCGAGCGCGGCCCGCCCCGGGCCGGGATGGCGGGCCGCCCACAGGTCGACCAGCGGCAGGAGGGTGATCGCGAGGTACACCAGCGCGGTGCCGGCGACCGCGGCCATCGCCACCGTCGCCCAGGTCGACAGCGCCCGGATCACCGGCGCCGGGCCGCCATCCGGGGCCAGCCCGGCGCGTGCCGCCGCCACGGCGCGGCCTGCTCGATCTGCCCGGCCACGCCGAGCAGCAGCGTCTCCGCGCCCGGCCGCCCGACGAGCTGCACGGCGACCGGCAGCCCGTCCGGGCGCACCCCGACCGGAATCACCAGGCCGGGGAAGCCGGCGAAGTTCCAGGGCGCCTCGTACGGCGCGTACCGGGTGTTGACGAGCATGTTCGCCGCCCACGACCGGGCCGACCAGCGCTCGGCGGCCGGCGGCGCGGTGGCCAGCGCCGGGGTGATCAGCACGTCGAAGCCGCCGTCGTCGAACCAGTTGCGGCAGCGCTCCCGCCAGCCCGCGCGGTCGGCCTCGCGGACCAGGCCGCGCTGCAGCGCCGCCTCGCCGAGCGCCACGTGCCGCCGGGTGCGCGGCTGCAGCTGGGCCCGGTCGAGCTCGGTGGCATCGAGGCTCGCCGCGGCGAACCAGGTGGCGAGCACCCGGGCGGCCAGCGCCGGCGGATAGGCCGGGTCGGCCCGTACCGCGCCGTGCCCGTGCGCGAGCAGCAGCCGGACGGCGTCGCTGAGGCCCTTGCGCGCGCCGGCGTCCGGGAAGACGCCGGTGACGGGGCTGCGCAGCGAGACCGCCACGCGGAGGGTGCCCGGTGGTGTCAGGGTTTGGGGTGTACGCCCGGAAAGCACCGAAAATCCGAGATGCGCGTCGGCAACCGTGGTGGCCAGGATGCCATTCTCGGTGAGGCCGTACCAGTCATTGGCGCCGATGCCGGCCGGCACCGCGCCCCGGCCCGGTTTGAGCCCGACGATGCCGCAGCAGGCGGCCGGGATCCGGATCGAGCCCAGCCCGTCGTTGCCGTGCGCGATCGGCACGAGCCCGGACGCGACCGCGGCGGCCGACCCGCCCGACGAGCCGCCGGGCGTGCGGTCGGTCCGCCACGGGTTGCGGGTGATGCCGGCGCCGTCGTCGGTGGTGGCCCAGACGCCCAGCTCCGGCATCCGGGTCACGCCGACCACGATCGCGCCCGCGCCGCACAGCCGCCGGACGACCTCGTGGTCGGTGTCGGCGACCGGGCGGCGCGCCGCGTCCGAGCCGTTCCAGGTCGCCAGGCCCGCGACCGGGGTGTTCTCCTTGACCGCGACCGGCACCCCGGCCAGGCCCAGGTTGCCGAGCCCGGGCTGCTCGTCGACCATCTCCGCCTCGGCGATCGCCTCGGCGGCGCGGACCTCGCGGAACGCGCCGACGATGCGGTCGTACGCCCGGATCGAGTCGAGGTGGTCGGCCACGACGGCCGTCGCCGAGGTGTCACCGCGGCGCACTGCGCGCGCGATCTCCCTGGCCGTGGCGCCGACCCAGGTGGTGGAGCGGTGCAGCATGCCGAACACCCTTCCGTACCCGTAGGCCGTCGCGTGCGACGGCGCGGTGCGGTCAAGTGTGTCAACGAGCGAGCGCGTACTCCAGATCGGCCAGAAGATCGTCGATCGTCTCGATTCCGACAGACAACCGGACGAGGTCCCCCGGCACCTCCAGCGGACTGCCGGCGGCGCTCGCGTGGGTCATCCGGCCCGGGTGCTCGATGAGCGACTCGACACCGCCGAGCGACTCGCCGAGGACGAAGAGGCGGGCGCGGTTGCAGATCTGCACCGCGTGCTCCTCGCTCTGGGCGCGGAAGCTGACCATGCCGCCGTACCGGCGCATCTGCTTCGCCGCCGTCTCGTGCCCCGGATGGTCGGGCAACCCGGGGTACAACACCTGGGTTATGCCCTTGGTCCTCGACAGGAACTCGACGACCTTCTCGGCGTTGTCGCAGTGGCGGTCCATCCGCACGCCGAGCGTCTTGATCCCGCGCAGCGTGAGCCAGGCGTCGAACGGCCCGTTGATCGCGCCCATGGCGTTCTGGTGGTAGGCGAGCTCGCCCATGAGCTGCTCGTCCGTGCCGATCAGGGCGCCGCCCACGACGTCGGAGTGGCCGCCGAGGTACTTCGTCGTCGAGTGCACGACGACGTCCGCCCCCAGGTGAAGCGGCTGCTGCAGGTAGGGCGAGGCGAAGGTGTTGTCGACCACGAGCAGCGCGCCGCGGTCGTGGGCGACCTGGGCCAGCGCGGCGATGTCGGCGATGCCGAGCAGCGGGTTGGTCGGGGTCTCGACCCAGACGATCCGGGTCCGCTCGGTCATTGCGGCGCGCACCGCGTCGACGCTGTGGATCGAGGCGGCGGTCCAGTTCAGGCCCCACCGCTCGGCCACGCGGGAGAAGAGGCGGAAGGTGCCGCCGTAGGCGTCGTCCGGGATGACGACGTGGTCGCCGGGCCGGCACACGGTGCGCAGCAGCGTGTCCTCGGCGGCGAGGCCGGAGGCGAAGGTGAGCGCCCGGCGGCCGCCCTCGAGCGCGGCCAGGCACTCCTGCAGCGCGTCGCGGGTCGGGTTGGTGGTGCGACTGTATTCATATCCTTGACGCGGCGCCCCGACGGCGTCCTGCGCGTAGGTGCTGGTCTGGTAGATCGGCGGCACCACCGCGCCGGTGGCCGGGTCCGGCTCCTGGCCGGCGTGAATGGCGAGCGTCTCGAAGCCGTGGGTCATGGGCTCGACCCTAACGGCGACTAGGCTGGCGGGCGTGTCGGACTGCCTGTTCTGTTCCATCGCGTCGGGCGCGACGCCCGGCTTCATGGTGGCGACGACCCCTACCGCCGCCGCATTCCTGGACATCCGCCCGGTGTTCAAGGGCCATGTGCTCGTGGTGCCCAGGACGCACGTCGTCACGCTGAGCGATCTCGATCCGGGTGAGATTCCGGCGTACTTCGGCTTCGTCCAGCAACTGGCCCGCGCGGTCGAGACCGGCCTGTCGGCGGGCGGGACGTTCGTCGCGATCAACAACCGGGTGTCGCAGAGCGTCGCCCACCTGCACACCCATGTGGTACCGCGGACCAAGGGCGACGGGCTCAAGGGCTTCTTCTGGCCGCGCACGAAATACGAGTCGGACGATGAAGCGTTGTCGTTTGCGGAGAAGATCTCCACCGTAATGAGCTCATAAGGCCTTACGACGGATTGCGCGGCAAACTTGAGTCCAAGCACCTCAAGTTTTTAAGGAGCGGATCGTGTTCCTGCGGTTGAACAAGCAGCTTGACCTGCCGACGGCCGAGTCGGCTCTGCCCGGGCGCGACGCCGAGATGCCGGTCGCCGCGAAGCACACCGTGCTGGGCACCCCGCTGCGCGGGCCCTGGCCGGCCGGGCTGGAGGTCGCCTACTTCGGGATGGGCTGCTTCTGGGGCGCCGAGAAGATCTTCTGGCAGATCCCGGGTGTGTACTCCACCGCCGTCGGCTACCAGGGCGGCTTCACCAAGAACCCGACGTACGAGGAGACCTGCTCCGGGCAGACCGGCCACACCGAGGCCGTCCAGGTCGTCTACGACCCGGCGAAGGTCTCCTACGAGACGCTGCTGAAGGCGTTCTGGGAGAACCACGACCCGGCCCAGGGCATGCGGCAGGGCAACGACGTCGGCACGCAGTACCGCTCGGCCATCTACACCACGACCCCGGCCCAGGCCACTGCGGCCGCCTCCTCGCGCGAGCTGTTCGCGCCGGTGGTGCGCTCGACCGGCCGCGGCGAGATCACGACCGAGATCGCCCCGGCCGGGCCGTTCTACTACGCCGAGGACTACCACCAGCAGTACCTGTCGGACTCGAAGAACCCGTACGGGTACTGCAACCACGGCCCCAACGGCATGACCTGCCCCATCGGCGTCGGCACCCTGCCGTCCTGACCGCACGCCGCACACCAGATTGAGCACGGGCGCCGGGCGATGCCGGCGCGCGCGGGCACACGGATCAGCTGGCACGGCTTACATTGTTGTCATGATCGTGTTCGATATGAAGGACGAGGAGGCCGAGCCCCGCCCTCCCCGCTGGCGGAGGGTGCTGTCGCTTTCCGGTGGCTTCCTGAGCCTTCTGGTCGCGGCGACGATCCTGCTCGCCGCGCTGGCCTTCGTGGTCTGGGCGCTGTTCTGGGTGGGTGTGTTCGCGTACGAAATTCCCCGGGGCTGACGGCGCCGGAGGTCAGCGACATCGGCGCGAGCCCGCGATCAGCAAGCGGCGGCCCGGGAGCGTTCGCCCCCGGGCCGCCGTTGTCGTGCCGTGGTCGACTAGTGCATGTAGTCGGCGACGGTGAAGGTCGATCCGCTGGAGATGATCGACTGGTAGTACGGAATGGTCGTGCGGGCCGGCGCGCCCGGCTCACCGTTGCTGACCACGGTGACCGTGTACGTGCCGTTCGGCACCGGCGTGGCCGCGAAGACCGCGAACGACCCGGCGGTCGAGGCGCTGGTCGCGGCGTTGGACAGGGTGGCCACACCGCCGGCGACGCTGACGATGTACGTGCCGTAGGGCAGGCCGGGGCCCGTGATCATCCGGTTGACGTCCGACGCCGCGAACGGGGCGAGCGTCGAGGTCAGGTTGGTCGAGCCCAGCGTGATCGCGCCGTCGGTGACGGTGCGGGTGCTGGACAGCGAGATCGGCGTGGTGGCCGCGGTGAGCGCCGCGGTCGAGTTCTTCGACAGCGTCGCGACACCGGCCGCGCTCACGGCCGTGATCGTCGTGGTGTTGTCGGCGATCGCGGCGCCGCTGGCGCCGGCCGTGATCTTCGAGCCCACGTCGGCCTGGGTGAACGCGCAGGTCGTCACGGTGCCGCTCGACGGGCCGATGTATGCGGAGGCCACCGGCGTGGCCAGCGGCGCGGTGGCCACGGCCGACGGGTACGAGGCGCAGCTGGACAGCGTCCGGGTGACCGCGGTCGGCGCCGGGTTGAGGTTGCCGCCGAGGTACAGGTTGCACAGCAGCTCGGTGTCACCCACGACGAGCACGTCGATGCACTCGGTGGTCTGCCCGTTGGGCTTGACGGCCGTGGCGCTGAGCGTGGTGCCGGCGCTGTAGGTGCCCTTGACCAGGTACACGTGCGCGCTCTGGCTGTTGCCGTTGGTCGAGCTCGCCGTGTTGAAGGTCAGGTCCTGGAAGCCGACGCCGGTGATGTCAATGCCGGTCGGGGCCATCGACGAGTTCGGCGCCGTCTTCGGCGTGACCGTGATGCCGTTGGAGAAGGTGAACAGGCCGGTCATGGTGACGGTGCCGCCGGCGGTGGTGACGGCGATCGAGAACGGGCCGCCCGGCGTGTGCGGCGGGACGACCGCGGTGAAGTGCGACGAGTCGACCTGCGTCGGGTTGATCAGCGGCGTGCCGCCGACGGTGGCCGTGAACGAGCCGGTGGCCGGGAAGTTGGTGCCGGTGACGGTGATCGTCGAGCCGCCCTGCGCGGGGCCGGTCGCCGGCGACACCGACGCGATGGTCGGCACCTGGCCCACCGTGTACGGCCCGTAGCTCGCCGCGATCAGCGGGCTGCCGGCGGCGACGCTCGCGCCGCCGCCGTAGGCGCAGACGTTGAACGCCGTGGTCGAGCTCGGCAGGACGCTGCCGGTCGGCATCGTGATGGCGATCTTCGACGTCGACACGAACCGGACGTTGGCCGACGGAATCGTGACGTTGTTCGTACCCGCGACGGCGCCCCACGTGGCCGCGCACGTCGCGTTGTCGGCCACGGCCTCCAGCTTCACGTTCTGCACGCCGGAGGTGAAGATCGGCGCCGCGGCGGTCAGGGTGACCGTATTGCCGCCCGCGCTGGAGCCCGCGGTCGTGCTGAGGGCGGTGTTGCCCTGCAGGTTGAACGCGTTGCTCTGGTCCGTCTCGGCCTGCAGCGTCGTACCGGCCGCGTTGTAGACGCAGATCAGGTAGTTGGCGCTGAACACCAGCGGGTTCGCCGGCTGGGCGAGGCCCGCGGGCACGGTGACGTTCATCTTGTTGGCCGCCGGCACCTGCACGGCGGTCGCGGGAACGGCGACGACGCCACCGGTCATGGTGGTGGCGTTCGAGGCGGTGGGCGTGACCGCGCCGGGCGCCGTCGCGGCGCACTGCGTCACGGTGGCGGTGATCGCCTGGAACTGCACCTGGTGGGCGGCGGAGTTGTTCGCGGTGAACGGCGAGCTGGTCGACGAGAGCGCGACCGTGTAGCCGCCGCCGCTGGCGCCGCTGGCCGGGTTGGCCGTGACGTCGGCGTCGAGCTTGAACCCGGCGTCGATGCTACCGGCGGTGAGCAGCGTGGTGCCGTCGTAGGCACAGACCGACAGGGTGGCCGGAGCGGTGGCGGCGGCCGGCAGCGTCAGGGTCGCCGGGGCCGGCACCGTCAGCGTCGTGCCGGACCCGGGCGTCGTGACGGTCGTCTGCACGGCGCCGGTGACCGCGGAGCCGCTCCAGCCGAACCCGTTGGCGGTCGCCGGCGCGCCGGGGCAGGTGCCCGCGCTGTTGAACTGGACCGTGATGCTGGCCGCGCCGGCGGAGGTGAAGGTGCCGGCGGAGCTCTCGGTCAGCACGATGTTGTAGCCGCCGCCGCTCGGGCCGTGCGTGATGTTCAGCGTCGCCGCCGCGAACGCGGCCCCTGCCGTGGCCACCAGGCCGCCGGCCACGAGCGTCAGCACGGCGCCGGCGCGTATCGCCGTTCGCGTGCCGAGGCTTCTTGTCTTGACGTGCACTTGTGGTTTCCTCCAGTCGGGTACCACGGAATTGGGAGTGATCGATGGGTGCGGATCACCTGACACGGAGACACTCGGCGCCCATTTCGTCACTTAAAGTAGCAGTGCAATTACTGAAAGTTCCTCAAAATCGGCAACCCCGAGACAGCGAAACGCCCCGAGCGGAGATCCGCCCGGGGCGTTCGCGTGTGGACTGTCGCTAGTGGAGCGTCAGGTCACAGCCCGATGTTCTGAGCTGTCGACGGGGCGACGTGCGCCCACCAGGCCCAGCTGGTGTTGTCACCGGGCTTGGTCTGCCAACGGTGCCAGATCTGGCCGTCGCCGGCGCCGATGGCGAACACCTCGAGGGTGCCGTCGGCCCACTGCACCACGGTCGGGTCGCTGGCGATGAGGCCGCCGAGGCTGACCCAGTCCTGCCAGGTGCCGGGGTCGGTGGCCGTCGTCTGCACCGAGTAGTACAGGTTGCCGTCGGCGCCCCGGCCGAAGACCTGGACCGTGCCGCTCTGGTTCTTCTGGACCTCGATCTTCGAGATCCAGCGGCTGCCGGAGACGTGGGTCCACGGGCCGAAGCCGGTGTCGTTGGCGTTCTGCAGCCGGAACCAGACCGCGTGGTCGGCGGCACCGAGCACGAACACCTGCAGGCGGGCGGACGTGCCGCTGCCGTTCACGACGGCCACCGGCTCGCTGCCGATGAGGCCGCCGAGCGAGGTCCACTGGCCCCAGTTGCCGCTGGCGTCGCGGACGTTCGTGTACAGGTTGCCGTCGCCGCCGCGGGCGAACATCTGCGACTTGCCCTCACGGTTCGTCACCACGGGTCCGCTCATGCCGCCTCCGCTCGGCGCGGGCGAGCCCGAAGTGGTGATCGAGAGGGTGCCCGCCGTGCTGTACGCGGTCGCGCTGGCGTAGGCCACCACGCTGACGTTGTACTGCGTGCCCGGCAGCAGGCCGTTGATGGTGCAGGTCGTGGCCGGAGCCACGGCGGTGCAGCTCGGGTTGCCCGCGTCCGGCGTGGCGCCGGCCGCCGAGCCCGAGGCCTTCGGGGTCGCGGTCGCGATGTAGTACTGAACCGCCGCACCCGAGACGGCCGCGGCCGGCGTCCACGAGATGGTGGCCGCGTTCGCCGTGATGTCGCTCTGCGCCGGCGTGGTGATGGTCGGCGCGTCCGGCTTGGGCACGATCGCCGGGGTGACCGGCGAACCGGTCGCGGCGACCGCCGCCGAAGCCGTGCCGGTCGAGCTGATCGCCTCGACCGTGACGGTGTACGCGGTGCCGTTGGTGAGCCCGGTGATCTTGCAGGTCAGGCCCGTGGTCGTGCAGGCGAACTGGTCGCCGCCGCCCACCGCGTTCACCCGGTAGTTGGTGATCGTGCCGGTGGTCGGAGCGGTCCACGACGCGGTGAGCTCCGTGTCGCCGCCGGTGGCGGTGACGCCGGTCGGCGACGGCGCGGCCGACACCTTGAAGATGGAGTTCGAGGTCGCCACGTCGGACGTGAGGCCGTCCTTGGTGGCGTCCACCTTGAAGACGTACTCCTTACCCGCGACGGCGCCGCTGCCGCTGCAGGTCACGGAGTTCGAGGCGGCCGTCAGCGGCGTGGTGCAGTCGAGCACGGTGCCGGCCGGCGTGACGCCGTCCTCGTACGCCGTCACGGAGTACGTGGCGCCGGCGGTGGTGGACGGCGTCCAGGACACCGTCACCGCGCCCGCCGCGTTGGTGCTCGCGACCACGTTGGTCGGCGCGGCCGGCTTCACGCCGGGCGTCACCGTGCCGGAGGACGCGGTCGCGTTCGAGTTCGCCGAGGCGGCGGGGCCGTTGGCGACGACCTTGAACGAGTACGGCGTGCCGTCGGTCAGGCCCGTCACTGTGCAGGCGTAGACCGAGCCGCTCTCGCTGGTGCACGACTTGCCGGTGGAGTTGGTGCCCAGGTACGCCGTCGCGGTGAAGTTGGTGACGTTGGCGTTGGCGTTGGTGCCGGGCACCCACGAGACGTCGACCTCGCCGGTCTTGCCGTTCGGGACCGCGGTGACCGACGCCGGTGCGTTCAGCTTGGTCGGCACGGCCGTCTGCGTGGCCGGGGTCGCCGTCACGCCGTTCAGGTTGGACGTGTTCGTGAGGTTGCGGGCGACGGACGTGACCGTGTACGTCGCGCCGGCCACCAGGCCGGTGAGGTAGCAGGTCGCCGTGGTGGCGCCGCCGTCCGCGGTCGTGGCGGTGCACGTCTTGTCCGGCTGGCCGGTGGCCTTGGCCGTGGCGACGAAGCTGCCGACGTTGTCACCGCCGCCGGAGGCGGGGTCCGTGGTCTGGAAGTCCACCTGAATGGACAGTGGACCCGGCGTGAGCGTAACCGAATACTCCGCCAACGCGGCGGCGTTGGCCGGCTGGGCTACTGCCAGCGCGCCGGCCGTCGCCGCCAGCACGGCCGCCGAGCCGAGCAGGCCGCGTCTGGGCCCGGCCCGGCGGTCGCGCGAGTTGCATGCGTCGATCATTGCGAAACCCTCCGTTGCGAGGCGCCAGCAGTGGGTGCCGACGCGCCATCTCCTAGCAATGTATGGCGGTCGTGGACTTTTCGGAGCAAATTGGGTAATACGGCCATATGACATCTGTTGGACGGAGCCGGGCGAGCATGACGAAACGGCCCGGGAGCTGAGGCTCCCGGGCCGTGTCGTAGGTACATGTATGAGGGTTTTGGCAGGCGAGGGCACGTATCGCGATATATGCGGGGGAACCACGACGTGTGCCCTCGCCTGCCGGTTAGACCCGCCCGATCCCTGGGGAGGACGCCTGGCCGGAGGCGTTCGGAGCCGGCGGAGGCATGCCGGCAACCGTGTCCGGGCGGGTCTTTGTGCTGCGGGACTGCGTTGCACTGGCGGGGCGCGCCGGAGTCTCCGCTTGGAACAACGATCGTGTCAGAGGAAGGTTCCCCGATTCCCGCCCGCCCGGTGCCAACCGCCGCGTCCGGCGCTCGGCCGGCCCAGGTCGATGCGCCACTCGGGCATCGTCCGCAGGCTGTACAGGTCGTGGCGGGCCGTCCAGGCCTCGTTCCACGGCCGGCGCGAGGCCTCGGCCGCGTTCTCGGCGAGCCGGCGCGGCGCGCAGGGCCACTCGCGGCCGCACCAGAGGCACAGGCCCGCTTCGTCGGACTCGCTGTGCCGACTCAGGATCTGCGTGGCGTCCCGCCACAAGAGTCGATCGACGACGTCTGTTGGCTCGGACTGGTCAACACTGACCAACTTCCCTACCCCCAGTCTCCTTGAGGCTTCCTGAGCACCTCCGGACGAAACGTTAAACAGTCGGGGGGTTGGCCGGAGCGGACAACGAGTGCGACATGCTCCCGACCACACGAAAGAGGTCGGCGTGGCGTCCGCGCATAATGGCCCCCATGGAAAGCCCCCTCCTGCAGCGCATCCGCGCCTCCGTCATCGGTGACGACCAGGTCATGTGGGGGCCGTTCGGCGCTCGCCGGGTCACCTACGCCGACTACACCGCCTCGGGGCGCGCGCTGGACTTCATCGAGCGGTTCGTGCGGGACGAGGTGCTTCCGCGGTACGCCAACACGCACACGGAGTCGTCCGGCACCGGCCTGCAGACCACGCGCCTGCGCGAGGACGCCCGCCAGATCGTCAACGACGCCGTCGGCGGCGACGCGGACACGGTCGTGATCTTCACCGGGTCCGGCTCCACCGCGGCGATCGACAAGATGGTGCACATCCTCGGCCTGCGGGTGCCGGCCGCGCTGGAGGACCGCTACGACCTCTCGGCGCACATTCCGCCGGCCGACCGCCCGGTGGTGTTCATCGGCCCGTTCGAGCATCACTCCAACGAGTTGCCGTGGCGCGAGTCCATCGCGGACGTGGTCGTGATCCCCGAGGATCACAACGGCCACATCGACCTGGACCGGCTGCGCGCGGAGCTCGCGCGCCACGCGGACCGGCCGCTGAAGATCGGGTCGTTCTCGGCGGCCTCGAACGTGACCGGAATCGTCACCGACACGCACGCGATCTCGGCGCTGCTGCACGAGCACGGCGCGCTGTCGTTCTGGGACTTCGCGGCGGCCGCGCCGTACGTCGACATCGAGATGTACGACAAGGATGCGGTCTTCATCTCGCCGCACAAGTTCGTCGGCGGCCCGGGCACCCCCGGCGTCCTGGTCGTGCGCCGGGCGCTGCTGACCAACCGGGTGCCGACCGTTCCCGGCGGCGGCACGGTGGACTACGTCAACCCGACCGACCACCACTACATCGCCGACCCGGCGCACCGCGAGGAGGGCGGCACCCCGGCCATCGTCGAGTCGATCCGGGCCGGCCTGGTGTTCCAGCTCAAGCAGGCGGTCGGCACGGACACCATCCGGGCCCTTGAGGAGGGCTTCCTGCGCGAGGCGATCGCGTCGTGGAAGACCAACCCCAACATCGAGATCCTCGGCAACCTGGACGCTTCGCGCCTGTCGATCGTCTCGTTCGTCATCAAGAAGCCCGGCGGCCGGTACCTCCACCACAACTTCGTCGTCTCGCTGCTGAACGACCTGTTCGGCATCCAGTCGCGGGGCGGCTGTTCGTGCGCCGGCCCCTACGGCCACCGGCTGCTGGGCATCGACATCGAGCGCTCGCACCGCTTCGAGCAGGAGATCATCGCCGGCTGCGAGGGCATCAAGCCCGGCTGGGTCCGGGTGAGCTTCAACTACTTCATCTCTTCGACGGTCTTCAACTACATCGTCGAGGCCGTGCACCTGGTGGCGACCCACGGATGGGCGCTGCTGCCGCAGTATCGTTTCGACCCGTACACGGGCCTGTGGCGCCACCGCGACGGCGTCGTGGAGCCGCCGCTACGGTTGTCGGAGCTCTCGTACGACGCCGCCGGCGAGCTGACGTGGCCATCGCGCCACGAGCGCGCCCCCGAATCCGACTTGTCCGGATATTTACGGTATGCCCGTGAATTGTTCGATTCGTTGCCCACGGAGGGATTCGAGAGCGGCGTGGTCTCGGCCAACTTCGAGGCGCTGCGCTGGTTCGACCTGCCGGCGGTATCGCTGTTGGCATAACGCAGCGGGATGCACACGGCCCGTGCGGTTGTTGCGCTCGGCATGGACCCCGAAATCGACGCGCTTGACGCATACAGCCGGGTCGTCTCCACCGTGGCGGCGTCGCTACTGCCGAGCGTGGCCAGCCTGACCGTGCGCAGCCGCCGCGGCGAGGGCGCCGGCTCCGCCGTCGTGTTCACCGCCGACGGCTTCGTGCTGACCTCGGCCCACGTCGTGGCCCTCGCCGAGGGCGGCATCGCCGAGTTCACCAACGGCACCCAGACCCGCTTCGACGTGGTCGGCGCCGACCCCCTCTCCGACCTGGCCGTGCTGCGCATCCGCGAGCCCGGCGGCCCGCCCGCAACGTTGGGCAACGCCGACGAGCTGCGCATCGGCCAGCTGGTCGTCGCCGTGGGCAACCCGCTCGGCCTGGCCGGCTCGGTCACCGCCGGCGTGGTCAGCGCCCTGGGCCGCTCCCTCCCGGTCCGCGACGGCCGCCGCACCCGCCTGATCGACGACGTCATCCAGACCGACGCCGCGCTCAACCCGGGCAACTCGGGGGGCGCCCTGGCCGACTCCGCCGGCCGCGTGGTCGGCGTCAACACGGCCGTCGCCGGCATAGGCCTGGGCCTGGCCGTCCCCATCAACAGCACGACCCGCCTGATCATGTCCGAGCTCATGTCGACGGGCCGCGTCCGCCGCGCCTGGCTCGGCGTCGCAGGCGCCACGGTCCCGCTGCCGAAGCCGCTGGCCGAGCGCTTGGGCCAGTCGCGGGGCCTGCGCCTGGCCGAGGTGGTCCCCGGCAGCCCCGCGGGCCAGGCCGGCCTCTACGTCGGCGACGTGATCCTGACGGCGGGCGGCCGTCCCATCACGGGCGTACAGGACGTCCTGCGCCTGATGCTGGGCCCAGCGATCGGCACCCGCCTGCCGATCACGGTGCTGCGCAAGGACGCCTTGGTCGACGTGGTGGCGATCCCAGCCCCTCTCGACTGAGCCAACCCAACGCATCGAATCGACCACAAGGAGTGAAATCGCAAGATCCAGTTTTTTCGGGTCCTGTAGCGTAGGAGGGGATAGAACGGCCGCCGCTCTCCGGCGCGTCGCTCGTCACTGGATCGGACTCACGGGACGGCTCGTCGGCCGGCCACTCGGCGGTTTGCGGCAGCAGCTCGCCCGCGCGCGCGAAACACCCCGAGGCGCGGGGCGCGACTTCGCTGCCACTGGGCGGCTTCGCGGGCACGGGACCGGAACGGCTTCGCGGGCACTGAACGGCTCCGGGCAGGCCACGGCGCAGCGCAGCATCGCGAGCACGCGGCGCGGGATCGCGCGGGCTCGGCATCTGCGGGCGCGAGGCGGCGCGGGACTCGACGTCCGCCGGCGTGAGGCGGCTACCGGGACGGGCGCGGGGCGGCTTCCGGGCGGACATGGCGCGGCGCGCGCAGGCACGGCATTCGCGAGCGTGGGGCGACTTCAGGCCGGGCGGGCCACGGCGCCGCGGAGGCACGCGGTCCACGAGCGCGAGGCGGCCGACAACGCGACGGGCATCGCGGGCACGGTGCGACACGGGAAGCGGCACGGCGCCGACGTGGGGCGGGCGCGGCACGAGCCGGCGGGCGCGGCACGAGGCACGCCGGGCGCGGCACGAGGCACGCCGGGACGCACGGCAGGGGACGCGCGGGAACGGCGAGGGGCGCGGGCTAGCAATGCCCGGCCGCTCCGACCGGCGACCACGATCACCGACGGCGCGTCGAGCTGATCAACGACCGATGCCGAGCGGGCCGCCGAGAGAACAGGCTGCCCGCTCGGCACCAGAGCGCGCCGCTGCGGTTTTGAGGGGGTTCGGGTGGAGCGGAGCTCCCCCGGGCGAGCGAAGCGAGCTAGCAAACCAGCCAGCTAGCTCAGGCGTTCCAAGATCATTGCCATGCCCTGGCCGCCGCCGACGCACATTGTTTCGAGGGCGATTGACTTGTCGTGCCAGGTCAGGGAGTTGATCAGTGTGGTCGTGATGCGGGCGCCGGTCATGCCGAAAGGGTGGCCGACTGCGATTGCGCCGCCGTTGACGTTGAGCTTCTCCAGGGGGATTCCCAGCTTGCGGTACGACGGGATGACCTGGGCGGCGAAAGCCTCGTTGATCTCGACCAAGTCGACATCGTCGATGGTCATGCCGGCGCGCTGCAGGGCGCTGCGCGAAGCCTCCACCGGGCCGATGCCCATGATCTCCGGCGACATCGCCGTCACGCCGGTCGAGACGATGCGGGCCAGCGGTGTGATGCCGAGCTCCCGCGCGCGGGTGTCGCTCATGACGATCACGGCGGCGGCGCCGTCGTTGAGCGGGCAGCAGTTGCCGGCGGTCACCCGGCCGTCGGGGCGGAACACCGGCTTGAGGCCGGCCACGGCCTCGTACGTCACGCCGGGGCGCGGGCCGTCGTCCGCCGACACCGTCTCGCCGGTCGGCGTCGTGACCGGGGTGATCTCGCGGGCCCAGAAGCCGTTCTTGATCGCCTCCTCGGCCAGGTTCTGCGACCGCACTCCGAACTCGTCCATGTCCTGGCGGGTCACGCCCTCGATCTCGGCCAGGTTTTCGGCGGTCTGGCCCATGGCGATGTAGATGTCGGGCAGGTTGCCGTCCTCGCGCGGATCGTGCCAGGCCTCGGCGCCGCCCTCGGCCCGCTTGTTGGTGCGCGCGTAGGCGTCGGCGAAGGCCGGGTTCTGCCACGGGCCGCCGACGGCCGCCTGCGCGTCGGGCGGGAGGGCGTCGGAGTTGCCGCGGGCGTACCGCGAGACGCACTCCACGCCGGCCGAGATGAACACGTCGCCCTCGCCCGCCTTGATCGCGTGGAAGGCCATGCGGGTGGTCTGGAGGGAGGATGCGCAGTACCGCGTCGTGGTGGCGCCCGGCAGGTGGTCGAACCCGAGCAGGGTGCTCACCACCCGCGCCATGTTGAAGCCCTGCTCGCCGCCCGGGAGGCCGCAGCCCAGGTACAGGTCCTCGATCTCCCGCGGATCCAGGTGCGGCACCTTGTCCAGCGCGGCGCGGACGATGGTGGCGGCGAGGTCGTCGGGGCGGATGTCGCGCAGCGATCCCTTGACGGCACGGCCGATCGGGGACCGGGCGGTGGCAACGATGACAGCTTCCGGCATGCCACGATGCTACCTTCGGGTAACCCCCGCCGATGCGCGTCCGGCCGCCAGAATTGTCACAGCACCTGCACAAACATCACACGCCGGGGCGGAGGGCGGCGGCCTCCTCGACGGCGGGGAGCAGCGCGTGGGCCCAGACGCGGTAGCCGTCCGCGGACGGGTGGAAGCCGTCGTGGCACAGGGTGCCCGCATCCGCCCGGAACACCGCGCCGGTGCGCGCGCCCAGGTCGACGACCACCGCGCCGGCGGCGCCGGCCGCGCTCGCCTGCAGGCGGGCCATCCGGCGGCTGCGCAGGCCCAGCAGCTGCCGCAGCGGCGGGGCGAACGCGCGCAGGGCGCCGAAGTCGGGGCACGTGCCCACAACGACCGGGATCGCCGCGTCGCGCAGCCGGCGGCACGCAGCGCCGAGGTGCTCGGCGGCCTCGGCGGCCAGCCCGAGGTGGGTCACGTCGTTGGTGCCCACGAGCACGAGCGCCACGTCGGGCGCCGGGCCGACCAGGGCCCGGGCGACCTGCGTGGCGAGGTCGGACGAGCGAGAGCCGGCGACGGCGACGCTGGACAGCTCGACGCGCCGGCCCGCCGCCCCCTCGGCCAGCAGCGCCGCGAGCTGGCCGCCGACGGTGTCGGCCACCCGCTCGACGCCGACGCCGAGCGCGGTCGCGTCGCCGAGCAGGACCAGGCGCATCGGGGGTTTGCCGACGGCGCCGACGGACGAGCGCATCGCGAGGCGCATGTCCGGCTTGGCGTAGTTGCGGGTGCGGGCGGCGACCGCCTGCGCGGTGAGAACGGCCGCCCCGCCCACGGTGCCGGCGACCAGGGTCACCGTCGCGAGCTTGGCGAGTCGCTTGACGACGCTCAACGTCGTCACCTCCTCCGTTCCGGGTACATCAGGGGTATTTCCGGACGCATCACGAGCGTAACCGGCAAACCCCAAAGGTCATGCGGGCTCGGGTGTGCGGGCGGCCTGCTGCGGCAGGCGGTGCCAGACGCGGTGGCGCAGCTGGGCCCAGCGGCCCGCCGGCCCGCGCTCCCGGCCGGCGACCTGGGCCGCGCTGACCTCGGTGCCGGGGCGCTGCGCGGCCTCCATCGCGGCCTGCGGCAGCGAGCGCACGCCCTCGCCGGCGCTCAGCGGCACGCCCAGCGCCGGGGCCGGCACGGGCTCGGTGAGCGCCGCGATGACCGTCGGCAGCACCGCCCGGGCGGCGGCCAGGTAGCCGGCGCCGGACGGGTGGAACCGGTCGATGCTGAACATGCGGTCCGGCTCGGCGTAGAAGAGCTCGCCCAGCAGGTCGCCGAGGGACACCGTCCGGCCGCCGGCCTCGACGACCGCGATGGTCTGGGCCGTGGCCATCTGGCGGCTCCAGCGGCGGGCCAGCCAGCGCAGCGGGGGCTGGATCGGGCGGATCGTGCCCAGGTCGGGGCAGGTCCCGACGACGACCTCGACGCCGGCCCCGCGCAGGGTGCGCACGGCGTCGACGAGGTGGTGCACCGCGGTCGCCGTGCGCACACGGTGGGTGACGTCGTTGCCGCCGATGCAGATGACGGCGATGTCAGGGCGCTGGCGCAGGGCCACCTCCACCTGCGGCGGGAGGCCCTTCGACTCGGCGCCGACGACGGCCAGGCAGCGCATCCGGACCGGGCGGTGCTGGTGCTGGGCGAGGCCGGCCGCGACCGCGGCGGCGAAGGTCTCGCTGGGGCGTTCAGCGCCGTAGCCGGCGGCCGAGGAGTCGCCCAGGACCACCAGGCGGATCGGCTCGCCGTCGAAGTGGGCGCCGTAGACGCCGTCCGCGCGCGGTGGCGGGCTCACCACCTGTGGAATCGTCTTGCGGGCCAGCAGCGCCTGTCCAATCACCAGACCGTAGAAGATCACCCCGGCGCCCGCCACACCCCCGCCGCCGACCACCGCCGCCGTTGCTATCCGCCGCACCCGCTCCGACTGCACGTTCACCGCCCCGTACCTTCCTCCCCTTGCCCCGTGCGCAAGTCCCGAGGCTAATCCCCGCCTTCCAAGTATTCGCCGGGATTCGTCCTGTTCCCGATCGTCCTCATCCCGACCGATCGGGCCCGGCCCGGTGCAGGGTGATGCGGATCAGGACCCGCTGGTCCCGCAGCATCGCCGCCCGGTAGTCCTCCCAGTCGGGGTGGTCCCCACCGGTTGCCCGGCGGTAGTAGTCGACCAAACCTTCGACGCTGTCCGGCGGGGGCACGATGTCGGCCGAGCCCTCGACCTGAATCCAGCGGCCGTAGAAGCCGTCGGGCAGCACGCACAGGGCGGCCCACGGGTCGCGTTGCAGGTTGCGCACCTTGTACGCCGGCAGCCGGCTGCTGACCGCGACGCGCCCCTCGGCGTCGACCACGGCAAGTACCGGAGACATCTGCACCCCGCCGTCGGCCCGGCGGGTGGCCAGAACGGCCTGGTGTTGCTCGTTGATCACGGCCCGAGCCGCGTCGAGATCCATGTCGCCATTCTTACCGCGGCGCGGGGTGACGGGTAACGCTACATTCGAATACACGGAGAGAGGGCGGTCACCATGGCGGACAGGGCGCTGCGACGGCGGATGGCGTGGACGGCACTGCTGCGCGTGTTCCGGTCGGACACGCCCGGTGTCGGTAAGCGGCTGGCCGCGCTGCCAAGGATGATCAAGGCGACCCTCCGCCGCGAGTACGACGGCGGCTCCCGCCTGATGATGCTCGCCGCCGCGGGCGTCTACATCGTCTCCCCCATCGACGCCGTGCCCGAGGCCTTCCTGCTGGTCTTCGGCCTGGTCGACGACCTCGCCGTGGCCGGGTACTTCGCCGGCGCCCTCATGGACGAGCTCGAGCGGTTCCTGGAGTGGGAGCGGATGCGCGACAGCGTCGTCCACGGCCACGTGGTCAGCTAGTCGTGCTCGGGTAGTCCGGGGCCGCCCGATACGCTGGCGGTGTGCGCTACTACGACAACGTCGTCGAGTTGGTGGGCAACACGCCCCTCGTCCGGCTCCGCAACGTCACCTCCGGCATCTCCGCCACCGTCCTGGCCAAGGTCGAGTACCTCAACCCGGGCGGCAGCGTCAAGGACCGCATCGCGCTGAAGATGGTCGAGGAGGCCGAGAAGGCCGGGCTGCTGCGCGCGGGCGGCACGATCGTCGAGCCGACCTCCGGCAACACCGGCGTCGGGCTGGCGCTGGTGGCCCAGCTGCGCGGGTACCGCTGCGTCTTCGTGTGTCCCGACAAGGTCAGCGAGGACAAGCAGAACGTGCTGCGCGCCTACGGCGCGGAGGTGGTCGTCTGCCCGACCGCGGTCGCCCCGGAAGACCCCCGGTCGTACTACAACGTGTCGGACCGCCTGGCCCGGGAGATCCCCGGCGCCTGGAAGCCCGACCAGTACGCCAACCCGGCCAACCCGCGCTCGCACTACGAGACGACCGGGCCCGAGCTGTGGGAGCAGACCGAAGGCCGGATCACGCACTTCGTGGCGGGCGTCGGCACCGGCGGCACGATCTCGGGCGCCGGGCGGTACCTCAAGGAGGCGTCCGAGGGCCGCGTCCGCATCGTCGGCGCCGACCCGGAGGGCTCGGTGTACTCCGGCGGCACCGGCCGCCCGTACCTGGTCGAGGGCGTCGGCGAGGACTTCTGGCCGACCACGTACGACCGTGACATCTGCGACGAGATCGTGGAGGTCTCCGACAAGGACTCCTTCGACCTCACCCGCCGCCTGGCCCGCGAGGAGGGGCTGCTCGTCGGCGGCTCGTGCGGCATGGCCGTGGCCGCCGCGCTGAAGGTCGCCCGCGCGGCCGGCCCCGACGACGTCGTGGTGGTCCTGCTGCCCGACGGCGGCCGCGGGTACCTTTCCAAGATCTTCAACGACGACTGGATGGCCCGCTACGGCTTCCTGCGCACCGCCGACCAGACCCCGACCGTGGCCGACCTGCTCGTCGGCAAGGACGGCCGGGTGCCGGGCATGGTGCACGTCCACCCGAACGAGACGGTCCGCGACGCGATCGACTACATGCGCGAGTACGGCGTCTCCCAGCTGCCGGTCCTCAAGGCCGAGCCGCCGGTCGTCACCGGCGAGGTGGCGGGCTCGATCGCGGAGCGGGACCTGCTCGACGCGCTCTTCTCCGGCCACGCCCACCTGCACGACATGGTCGAGCGGCACATGACCTCGCCGCTGCCGATGATCGGCGGCGGCCAGCCGGTGCGGGAGGCGGTGGCGCTGCTGGAGAAGGCCGACGCCGCCGTGGTGCTCATCGACGGCAAGCCGGCCGGGGTCATCACGCGCCAGGACCTGCTGGCGCACCTGACCTAGTTGAAGGAGCCGCGGACCGCCCTGATGCGGTCCGCGGCATCCTGCTGCACAGCGGCCGGGGCGAAACGGCGCAGATCGGCCGCGACGACCCTGAGCTGGTCGGGCAGGGCCAGGTCGTTGTCGAGGCGCGGCACGGGCCGCGCCGGGCGCCCCTCGGCCTCGGCGCACCGGTCGGCCATCCACTGCACGAGGTCGTGCATCAGGTCGGCCCGGCTGGCCCCGGACAGGCTGGACGCCGCCCACCGGGGCGGCGTCCAGTGCGAGACCTGGCCGATCAGCTTGCGCACGGCGACGTCGAGCTGGTCGGAGTCGGTCATCAGCGTCGCAGGTAGCTCAGCAGGCGCAGGATCTCGTAGTACAGGAAGATCAGGCCGACCAGGATGCCGAAGGCGCAGTACCAGGCGTAGCGCTCCGGCAGGCCGTAGCGCTGGCCCTGCTCGATGGCGTCGAAGTCGAGGATGAAGGTGAGCGCCCCGACCGCGATGATCACGATGCTGAAGATGATCGGCACCCAGCCGACGTGGCCGTTGACGCTGTACTCCCGCAGGCCCAGGTTGAGGCCGAACAGGTAGAACAGCCAGTTGGCGAAGCTCAGCACCACGACGCCGATGAGCGCGCCGATGACGAACTTCGTGAACCGCGGCGTCGCCCGCAGCACCTTGAGCTTGTAGAGCGCGGCCATGACGGCGAAGATGCCGAAGGTCGCGACCACCGCCTGGACGACGATGCCGGAATACCAGCTCTCGAAGGCCCGGCTGTAGACGCCGAGGGCGACGCCCTGCAGCGCGGCGTAGGGGATGATGACGGCCGGGCTGGTGATCTGCCGGAACGAGATGACCAGGCCGAGGACGAGGCCGGCGATGCTGGCCATGAACGCGGCGAAGTAGGTGACCACGCTGGTGGCCGGCAGCAGCACCCAGGCGCCGGCGCCGAAGATGCCGGTGATGGCGAGCAGGGCGACGGTGCGGACGACGACGTCGTCCATGGTCATGGTGCGGGGCTGCACACCGGGATAGCCGGGCGCATACCCGGTCTCGTAACGCGAAGCCCGCGCCGCCTCACCAAGGCGGGTGAGCACCGGGTTGGAACTCTGCACGATCGGCCTCCAGGGGCTCTCATTCACGTGTAGCACCAGGGTACCGCGAACGAGCCCGAGGGAAACCGGCACCATACAGTGCAGCGTGACGGTCACGGACCGAAGCCGGTGCCCGGGGCGGGGTTCGAACCCGCACGCCTCGCGGCAGCCGCTTTTAAGGCGGCCGTGTCTGCCGTTCCACCACCCGGGCGTAGAAACGCGTCTCACGGTAGCCCGTATGACGAACCATCAACACCGACAAGGGGATGGCCGTTACTGTCATCCGGGTGACCAGCGCCCCGCAGACCGACGAGGCCGACACTGCGCCGGTTGAGCACCCAACACCGGCCGCTCCGCCGATGCGCTTTCGGCGTCCATGGATTAAGGACGCCGCCGCGGTCGTGCTCCTGGTGCTGGCCGCTGCCCTGGTCACGCGCGGTTTCTGGCCCGATCCGGCGACCCGCGCGCTCGGCTTGAACCAGAACGACCAGGCGCTCGACGAGTGGTTCCTCGCATACGCAACCCGAGCGTATCGCGGCGACTTCGGCTTCGTGACCGGTGCGCTGAACGCGCCCGACGGAGTGAACATCCTCGGCAACGCCTCGCTCATCGGCCTGGGGCTGCTGTTCGCCCCGCTGACCCTCGCCTTCGGGGCGCCGGTGACGTTCGCCGTCGCGACCGGGCTCAACCTCGCGGCCAACGGCGCCGGGTGGTACCTCCTCTTCTCCCGCACGGCCGGCCTGCACCGGCTCGCGGCGTTCGTCGGCGGCGCCTTCTGCGGCTTCGCCCCGGGGATGGTGAGCCAGTCCAACGGCCACCTGCACATGACCGCGGCGTGGCTGGTGCCGCCGATGGTCTGGTGCGTGGTGAAGCTCGCCCGCGGCGGCCCGGCGTGGCGGCCGGCGATCAGGCGCGGCGCGCTGCTGGGCGCGCTCGCCGCCGCGCAGTACTTCCTCGGCGAGGAGGTGCTGTTCCTGACGGCCATCGCGCTCGGGCTGTTCTGCCTGGCGTTCGCCGCGACCGCCCGCCCCGCGCCGCGGGCCGTGCTGCCGTCGCTCGGCGCGGGCCTGGGCGTCGCCGCCGCGGTCGCCCTGGCGCTGCTGGCGTATCCGCTGTGGGTGCAGTTCCGCGGGCCGCAGAGCGCGGCCGGCGGGGTGTTCGGCCCGGACTTCTACTCCGCCGACCTCAAGAGCTTCGCCGCCGTCTCGCCCCTGTCGCTGGCCGGCGGCGACGGCGCGGCGCGGCTGGCGAGCGGCCCGGCGGAGTACACCACCTTCTTCGGCGCCCCCGTGCTCATCGTGGTGCTGGGGGCGGCGGTGTGGATGTGGCGGCGCCCGGCCGTCGTGGCCGCCACCGTCGTGTCCGTCGTGCTGCTCGCGCTGTCGCTCGGCCCGCACATCGTGGTCGGGCGGCACCGGACCGCCCAGTGGGGGCCGTACGCGCTGCTCGACGGGCTGCCGGTGTTCGAGTGGGCGCTGCCGGCCCGTTTCGCGCTCGCCGCGATCCCGCTGCTCGCGTTCGTGCTGGCCCAGGTCGTGCACGCGGCGCTGACGCAGACCGAGACGCTCAAGCTGCTGGTGCCCGTCGCCGTGGTCGCCTCGCTCGTGCCGCTGGCCCCGATGCCGCTGCCGACGGTGCCGCGCGCGCCCGTGCCGGCGTTCTTCACGGAGGGGTACTGGCGCGGCTATGCCCCGCGCGACGGCACCATCGTGCCCGTGCCGCTGCCGGACTCGCAGGACCCGCAGGCGATGCGCTGGGCGGCGGCGACCGGGGTGGCGTTCGCCACGCCGCAGGGCTGGTTCATCGGGCCGTACGGCCGCGACGGGCGCGCCGCCGTGGGCATCTATCCCCGGCCGACCGCGCAGCTGCTGCACCGGGCGGCGGTGAACGACACGGCGCCCGCGCTCAGCGACAACGACCGCGTGGCGCTGCGCCGCGACATCGCCTACTGGCACGCCTCGGCGTTCGTGCTCGCCGACGGGCAGAAGGGCGCCGAGGCGCTCAAGAGCACCCTCGACGCCCTGCTCGGGCCCGGCGAACGCGTCGCCGGCGTGTGGGTCTGGCGCGCCCGCGTCTGAAGCGGCTCCCTAGGCGGCGCGCTTGCCCGCCGACGGCGGGCCGGACGGCCGCACCGGCAGCGGGATCGGCACCGCGACCTCGGTGAACGCCTCGCGCGGCTCGTGCAGCGAGCCGAGCGCGACGACCTCGCGGCGCAGCACCAGCTGCAGGGTCCAGTCGACGAGCACCCGGATCTTGCGGTTCAGGGTCGGGATGCGGCTCAGGTGGTACGTCCGGTGCATGAACCACGCCGGAAGCCCACGGACCTTGATGCCGTACACGCGCGCGGCGCCCTTGTAGAGCCCGAGCCCGGCCACCGAGCCGACGTGCTTGTGCCGGTAGTCGACGGGCTCCCGGCCGCGCACGACGGCGGCGATGTTGTCGGCCAGCTTGGCCGCCTGGCGCACGGCGTGCTGCGCGCTCGGCGAGCACAGCGCGCCCGGGTCGTCCGCGGTCAGGTCCGGCACCGCGGCGCAGTCGCCGGCGCTCCACGCGCCCTCGACGACGTTGCCCTCGGCGTCGACGACCTGCAGCGTCGGCCGGCAGGTGATGGCACCGCGCTGGTTGCGCGGCAGGTCGGTGTCCTCGAGCATCGGGTGCGGCTTCACGCCCGCCGTCCACACGATGGTGTCGGCCTCGAAGGCGTCGCCGTCGGAGAGCTTGACCAGGCCGTCGACGCACGACTCGAGCCGCGTGCCGAGGCGGATGTCGATGCCGCGGCGGGTGAGCTGCACCGCCGTGTAGGCGCCCATCTCGGCGCCGACCTCGGGCAGGATCCGGTTGGCCGCCTCGACGAGCATGAAGCGCACCTCGTCGCGCGGGATCTCCGGGTAGTAGCGCAGCGCGCCGCGGACCATGTCCTCCATCTCGGCGAGCGCCTCGACGCCGGCGTAGCCGCCGCCGACGAAGACGAAGGCCAGCGCGCGCCGGCGGGTGGCCGGGTCGACGGTGGTCGCCGCGACGTCGAGGCGGTCCAGCACGCTGTTGCGCAGGAAGACGGCCTCGCCGATGGTCTTGAAGCCGACCGCCTGCTCGCGCAGGCCGGGGATCGGCAGGGTGCGGGAGACGGAGCCCGGGGCCACGACGATGTGGTCGTACGGCACCTCGCGGGCCGGCCCGATGATGGGCTGGACGATCGCCACCTTGCGCGCGTGCTCGATGCTCGTCACCGTGCCGGACAGCACGTGGCAGCGCTTGAGCTCGCGGCGCAGCGGCACGACGGTGTGCCGCGGGGAGATGTTGCCGGCCGCCGACTCCGGCAGGAACGGCTGGTAGGTCATGTGGGGCTGGGGGTCGACCACGGTGACCTCAGCCTCGTGCAGGTTGAGTTTCTTGGACAGGCGCAGGGCGGCATACAGCCCGACGTGCCCGGCACCGACGATCAGGATTCGCTTTGCAGCCACGATTCAACGCTAGCCACGTGAGCACCCCGAAATCAGTCAGGCCAAGGACATGTAACCAGCGTTACCAGGGCTGTAACGGCCGCCACAGTGGACAGAAGCTCGTCGATCGCGGGGTGGAAATCAGGCCCGGCGCGCGATGACGTACGCCAGCCCGCCCGCCGCCAGCACGCCCACGAGCGACGCGACGAGGAACACCGGTCCCGCCGTCAGCCGGACCATGAGCATCAGGGCGACGCTGACGATCGCGCTCGCCGCGACCACGCCGCCGGCCCGCAGCAGCCAGCCGCTCAGCACGCCCGGGGAGAGCACGGCGTCGTACGGCAGCACGGCGGCCAGCGCGGCGAGGGAGTGCATGAGGTACATCGCCGTGGCCAGCCCGATCAGCCGCACCACCGACAGCGGCTCGCCGTACACCAGCGTCGCGAGCAGCCAGCCGAAGACGCACAGGAAGATCGTCAGGCCGACCAGCCGCCCGCGCGGGAAGACGCCCGGCAGCAGCGCCAGGAACCCGGCCAGCCCGATGGCGATGACGTTGTGCAGCAGCTCGGCCGGGAAGGCGACGACCAGGCTCAGCGCGGCGAACACGGTGACGAAGAGCCGGACGAGCAGCGGCCCGGCGGCGGCCCGGTCGGCCACGTCGCGCACGCGGTTGGCCCGGCCGGAGAAGTACTCCTGCAGCTCCTCGAACATCAGGTCGTCACCGTCCGCCCGACGGCCACCCGGGCCACGCCGCGCAGCACCTCGTCGAGGCTGCCCGCGCCGCCCCAGGCGACGACCGGCACGCCGTGCTCGCGCAGCTGGCCGATGATCGCCTCGCGCTCGAGCCGCCACATGCGCTGCGCGACGTCGCCCCAGCGGCCGGTCGCGCGCAGGCGCAGTACCGGATCGGCGAGGGTGTCCACGGCGACCACGAACCGCCCGGCGCGGGCCAGGTTGGCCAGCATCGCCGCCGACCGCACGTCCAGCAGCGGCGTGAGCACCATCACCAGCGCGTTGGCCTGGACCATGTGCGGGCCGAACGACGACGGCGGCGGCTCGTCGTCCTGCTGGCCGGCCTCGACGTCAAGCAGGAACTCCAGCGCCGTCATGTAGTGCCGCCGGCCGCTGGCCGCGCGCAGGTGGCGCACGGTGCCGCCGTACTGCAGCAGCGCCACCCGGTCGCCGCGGTGCAGGTAGTGCTCGGCGATGCCGGCCGCGGCGCGCACCGTGATGTCGAGCACGGAGGCGCGCCCGTCGATGCCGCCGGAGCGCCCGGCCTCGTGCAGCGCGTCGAGCAGCACGACGACCTCGGCGTCGCGGTCGGACAGCGTGCTGACCACGTGGATCTCGCGCGTGCGCAGCGAGACCCGCCAGTCGATGCGGCGCAGCCGGTCGCCCGGGCCGAAGCGGCGCACCCCGGCGAGCTCGCCGCCCTCGCCGGTGCGCCGGGAGCGGTGCCCGCCGACGTGGCCGGCCGCGCGGGGCATCGCCTCGGCGGCGTCGAAGTGCTCGGTCGCCGGGTACGCCTTGAGCGCCAGCTGCGGCGTCTGCACGCCGCGGCTGATGAGCAGCCCGTCGGAGGCGACCGCGTGCGCGGTGACCGGGCCCAGCGGGTGGCGGCCCCAGCGCAGGATCCGCCCGTCGAGCTCGACGCCGGCCATGGTGCCCGCGTCGACGTTCACCGCGTACGGGCGGTCGCTGTGGCGCAGGCGGACCCAGCGCGGTACCGCCGCCCGGACCACGACCAGGTCGAACCCGGTCGGGTTGGGGTTGCCCAGGTTGATCGAGACGCCGAGGTCGTTGCCCTCGACGAGGAACGGCTCGGCCGCGACGACCTCGACCACCGGGGCCCGCCGCGGCCGGCGCACGAGCGAGATCGCGGTGCCGAGGGCGAACGGGACGGCCAGGATGACGAGCTCGTACTGCCCGATGAGCACGGCGACGAAGACGAGCGCGCCGGCGACCAGCACGGCCCGGCCCAGCGCCCGGGTCGGCTCGAACGCCCGCGCGTGGGACCGGGGTGCGGCCTGCTCACTCATCGGGCCTCAGCCGCGCCTTCCGCCATAGGTCGGCATCGCGCCGCTGGCCGGCGCGGGCGTCTGGGCGAGCACCTCGCCGACCACCGCGCGCGGGTCGATGCGCTTGAGCCACATCTCCGGGCGCAGCGAGATGCGGTGGGACAGCGCCGGGACGGCGACCGCCTTCACGTCCTCGGGGACGACGTAGTCGCGCCCGCTCATGGCGGCCGACGCGCGGGAGAGCAGCAGCAGGGCGAGCGAGCCGCGGGGCGAGGCCCCGACGAGCACGTGCGGGTGGACGCGGGTGTTGGCCGCCAGGGTGACGATGTACCGCCCGATGGAGTCCTCCACCATGACGTCCTCGAGCGCCGCCTGCATGGCCAGCAGGGTCTCGGAGTCGACGACCGGCTCGAGGTTGGCCTCCTCCTGGCGGCGCGACATCCGGCGGCGCAGGACGTCCCACTCCTCGTCGGCCTCGGGATAGCCGAACGACACGCGCAGCAGGAACCGGTCGAGCTGGGCCTCGGGCAGCGGATACGTGCCCTCGTACTCGATCGGGTTGGCGGTGGCGAGCACGTGGAACGGCGCGTCGAGCCGGTAGGTGGCGCCCTCGACGGACACCTGCCGCTCCTGCATCGCCTCCAGCAGCGCCGACTGCGTCTTCGGGGGCGTCCGGTTGATCTCGTCGGCCAGCAGCAGGTTGGTGAACACCGGGCCGGCCCGGAACGTGAACTCGTGGTTGCGCTGGTCGTACAGGAACGATCCGGTGACGTCGGCCGGCAGCAGGTCCGGGGTGAACTGCAGCCGGCGGAAGCCGATGCCGAGCGCCTGGGCGAACGAGCGCGCCGTCAGCGTCTTGCCCAGGCCCGGCAGGTCCTCCAGCAGCACGTGGCCGCCGGCCAGGATGCCGGCCAGGACGAGCTCGAGGGAGTCGCGCTTGCCGACGACCACCGTGCCGACCTGGTCCAGGACCACCTTGGCGATCCGGCCCACCTCGGCCGGTGCGAGCGTCTTCATAGCGCCTCCACCTTTGCGACGATCGATGCTATGTCCTGCGGGCTGGGCACGCGGGACGGCGTGTAGTGCAGCAGCTGCCAGAGCTCCTCGCCGACCAGCCGGCGGGCCTGCTCGGGCGCGCCGGCCAGCGTGATGCCGTGGCGCTGGCGCAGCCGGGCGTCGACGAGGTCGGTGAAGCGCGGCACCACCACGGCGGCGAAGCGCCCCGGGTCGCGCTCGCCCCACACGAAGCGGTCGTCCCACTTGGCCACGGCCAGCAGGATGCCGTCGCCGGACGGCACGGCGTCGCGCAGCTCCCGGCGCCCGGTCCGCTCGGGCCGGCCGGGCGGCTCCAGGCGGGCCGGGGCGAGCCCGGAGCCGGTCACCGCGGGCGGCAGGTCGTCGGCGTGGACCTGGACGAGCATCTGGCGCATCACCTGGACGGCGACGATGGACAGCAGCACGAGCGGGATCGACACCTGGTAGCCGGCCACGTACAGCACGCCGCAGCCGACCACCGTCAGCGCGACGGCGATGAAGAGCCGGCGGATCCACCAGCGGGTGTCGAAGGGCCGGGACGGGCGGCGGGACGGGCGGGCGTCGGGCCGCGGCGCCGACCGGCCGACGTCGAAGAGCTCGTCCAGGCCGACGACCTGCTCCTGCTCACGCGGCACCGGGGCCACCTCCGCTCGGCACGCGCCCGACGCCGGAGAGCTCGGCGCGGATCTGTCGCAGGGCCGTGATCGCGTCGTGGCGGGACCGCTCGCCGACCGGGTGCGTGGCGTAGCGGGCCTCGCGGTACACCTCGGCGAACCCCTCCAGCGTCGGGCGGCTCACCTGGTGGGCCGCCAGCAGCCGGGTGACGAGCTCGGTCGGGCTGTCGCCGACCAGGCGCGGGGTGCCGGCCGCGGCGGCGGCCCGCTCCAGGCGGACCCAGCAGGCGATGACCGCCCGGCGCGGGTCGGCGTCGGTGTCGCTGAGCTCCACCAGGCCGGCCTCGACCGCGGCCATGACCTCGTCGCCCGCGGCGGCGGTGGTCATCGGGCGGGGCGCCTCGGGCTCGACGAACAGCCGCGGCTTGGCCTTCGGGGCGCGGTTTCGCAGGAGGTACCACACCAGGCTCCCGATCAGCACGACGGCCGCGAGCGCGCAGAAGCCGCCGGCGATGTACAGCAGCCAGTCGGTGCCGCCGCTGCCGCCGCTGCTGGTGGGGAGGGGCTGTTCGGAGTACAGCTGGACCTCGGTCGTGGCCGCGGCGGTTGTCGGCGTGTCCGTGCCCGGTGCCGGCACCGGCACGTTCGTAATCTCCGGCGAGGACATCGAGGCGGCCAGGGCCCCGACGGCGAGGACGGCCACGACGCCCAGCACCGGCAACCATCGGTTGAAGGTGCGGTCCATCACATCCTCGTCGCTCTATGGAAGCCCGGCGATCTGTTTGGCCCGGGCGAGAACCTCGTCAAGCATTCCTGGCGTGAGCCGACCTGTGAAGGTGTTCTGTTGAGACACGTGGTAACAACCGAGCAACGCGGGGGCACCGTCGGCCTGCCACAGAGTGCCGTGACCGAACGGCACCTTCCGTGCCGGTGCTACACCGTAGACGGCGCGCGCCGCGGGCCAGAAGGCGGCCCACGCGAACGCGCCGAGCGCCACGACGACCCGCAGGTCGGGCGCGATCTCGCGCAGCTCGCGGTGCAGGAACGGCGCGCACGTGTCGCGCTCCAGCGGGGTCGGCTTGTTGTCCGGCGGCGCACAGCGAACGGCGGAGAAGATCCGCGTCGCGGTCAGCCTGAGCCCGTCGTCACGCGACGTGCTGGTCGGCTGGTTGGCGAGGCCTGCGCGGTGCAGGGCGGCGAAGAGGACGTCGCCGGAGCGGTCGCCGGTGAAGATGCGGCCGGTGCGGTTGCCGCCGTGGGCGGCCGGCGCGAGCCCGAGGATGGCGATGGGCGCCCGGTGCGGGCCGAAGCCGGGCACCGGGCGCCCCCAGTACTCCTCGTCGCGGAACGCCGCCCGCCGGGTCGCCGCCACCTCTTCGCGCCAGGCGACCAGCCGGGGGCAGCGGCGGCACTCGGAGATCTCGGCGTCGAGCCGGTCGAGTGCGTCTTCCACCTGCCGAACGTTAGCGTGACGGCGAGGGCGATGCCGACACCGAGGGCGACGCCTGGACCGGCGCCTCGGCCGAGGGCGAGACCGACGGCGACGGCGAGCTGCTCGGGCTCTCCCCGTTGGCCTGCTGGCACATCGGGTAGGCCGGCGTGTCCGGGGGCTGGTGGTCGGCCGTCGCGCAGCGCCACGGGTCGCCGAGCTGGATCGGGTTGCCGTTCTGGTCGAGCAGCGTGACGCCCTGGATCGGGTGGCCGTTGCGGTCGACCGGGTACACGTCGGTGACGTAGCCGTACGGGTTGCCGCCGCCGTCGGACGTGTACGTGTACGAGTCGAAGCGGTCGGCGTTGGCAATGACGGTCAGCACGCCGATCGCGGCGACGGCGGTGAGCCCGTAGCCGACCCAGCGCGGGATGTGCGGCCGGCCGGTCGCCCCGATGCGGACCGAGACGATCACGGCGGCGGCGACGAGCACCCAGCCGACCGGGTCGTCGAAGCGGTCGCGCGGGATGATGTCCAGCGCGAAGACCACGGCGACGAGGCCGATCCCGCGCACGACCCACCACGCCGGGCGCAGCAGCCGGACGAAGTCGCTCGCCCGCTCGTAGCCGATCACGGTGCCGGCGCGCCGGTCGGCCTCGCCCAGCCGGCGGCGCATCCGCGCCAGCCGCGCCTCGAGGCCGGGCAGCCCGGGCAGTCCCCGGCGGGCCGGGTCGTCCTGCAGGCCGGCCGCGGCGCGCAGCTCGGCGGCGTACTCCGCGGGCGGGCCGAGCCGCTCGACCAGCGGGCCGCCCTGCTCCTCGAGCACCTCGGCGAAGTGCGCCGGCAGGTCCTCCATCAGGTCGTCGCGCACGTCGGCCGGCAGGTCGGCGAGCGCCGCGCCGACCCGCTCGAGGTAGTAGTCGATCTCGAGGGTGCTGCCAGTGGGCGCGGGCGTGGGCGTGGGCGCGGTCATGCGGACTCCCCGACGAGCTGGTCCATCGTGTGTGCGAACCCGCGCCACACCTTGCCGGAGGCGGCGAGCTGGGCGCGGCCGGCGGCGTTGAGCGCGTAGTACTTGCGGTGGGGTCCCGACTCGCTCGGGACCACGTAGGTGGTCAGCGTGCCGGCCTGGAAGAGCCGGCGCAGGGTGCCGTACACCGAGGCGTCCCCGACGTCGTCGAGGCCCGCCGCGCGAAGGCGGCGCAGGATGTCGTACCCGTAACCGTCCTCGTCGCGCAGCACGGCCAGGACGGCCAGGTCGAGCACCCCCTTGAGCAGCTGGGTGGTGTCCACGTGAAGCACAGTAGTACGCAATGCACAGTAGTATCAAGCGCGGAACACCAGGACACGAAAAGGGCGGCCCGCCCGGAGCGGACCGCCCTTGAGAAGGCTCGCGGCCTGTTACTTGTCGTCGAGGCAGAGGGCGTCACCACTGCTGGGGTTGGTGCCCTGCCACAGCACGTACTTCGCGTCGGTGTAGGAGTCACAGACCTTGGTCTCGTCCGCGAGCGACTCGGCGCGGGACACGCCGCCGTGAATGCCGACGACCTTGTACTTCGCGTCGGCCGAGTCGCACTTGACGATCTTGACGTTGACGTCCTTCGCGGAGTTGTCGGAGATCGAGTCGCCGGCCAGGCAGTCGCCGACCTTCGCGTTGCTGCTGCTGCTGTCGATGGCGTCCTTGATCTTGCTCCAGCTGACCGCGACGCAGACGCCGCAGACGACCACCAGCACGAGGGCGATGATGCCGATGATCTTGCCCGCGTTGCTCTTCTTCGGCGGCGGCGGCGCACCGAACGGCGGGGCGCCCGGAGCGCCGAACGGCGGGGGCTGCTGGCCGTAGGGCGGGGGCTGCTGGTCGTACGGGTTGCCCGACATCGGCGGCTGGCCGTACCCGGGCTGCTGGCCGTAGGCCGGCGGCTGCTGGTCGTACGGGTTGCCCGAGGTCGGCTGCCCGTAGGGCGCGCCGGAGGACGGCGGGCCGTAGGGGTTGCCCGAGGGAGGCTGCTGCCCGTATTGGGGCTGCTGCCCGTACTGGGGCTGGTCACCGCCGGGGGGCGGGTAACCCCCGCCACCGGGAGGCGGGTAGCTGCCGGGCGGCGGGTACTGATCAGACATGCTGTTCCTTCCGGGGTATGCCGCAAAGATCACCCTATCGGGCGATATGACCGTTGAGCTTGGAAAACCACCCTCCCGGCCCGACGGAATCGGCTCACGATAACGGGCCTGGGCCAACCCGCGCACTTCTGAGCGTGCCCGTATTACGGTGTGCGCCGTGACCGATCTGTTGAAACGCCTCGCCGCGGCCCCCGGCGTGTATCGCGGGCGGGGTGACGGGCTGGAGTCCGGCCCCTTCGTCGCCCGCATCAAGGTGACGTCCGTGGTGCGCGGCAACGCGATCACGCTGGACTACGAGGCGGTCAGCGACAGCAAGGGCCTGCAGCACGTCGAGCACACGATCCTCACCGCGAGCGAGGCCGGCCGGCTGGAGCTGCACGTCACGTGCCTCGAACTGCCCGGAGTGACGCGGTTCGTGCAGAGTGAGCCGGGTGTGTTCAGCGCCTACGAGGGCGCCCTGCCCGCCAAAATCATCATCACGATGCCGAGCGACGGGGTCCTCACCTACGGCTGGTGGTGGTCCCGCGACGATGCGGAGCCGCGCGAGCAGTCGCGGGCCGAGGTCCGGCGCACCGGATAACCCCGTTCATGACATTCTCGTGAACCTTCTCAGGTAAGCGACAGCGCGATCCCGTCGAGGATGTCCGACTCGGAGGCGATGACCGAGTCCGCGCCCGAGCGCTCGACGATGATGCGCAGGATCAGCGCCCCCGCGCCGATGACGTCGGCGCGGCCCGGGTGCATCACCGGGTTCGCGAGCCGCTGCTCGGCGGTCTTGCCGAGCAGGTCGGCCGTGACCTTGGCCACGTCGGCGGCGGAGATCCGGGCGCGGTGGATGCGCTTCGGGTCGTACTCCGGCAGCCCGAGCGCCAGCGCGGCCACGGTCGTCACCGAGCCGGCCAGACCGACCAGCGTGCGGGCCCGGCCCCCGTCGACCGCGGCCAGGGCGCGCTCGACGGCCGCCGTGATGTCGGCCTCGGCCGCGGCGATCTGCGCCGGGGTCGGCGGGTCGGACCTCAGGTGCCGCTCGGTCATGCGGACGCACCCGATGTCCACACTGAGCGCGGCGTCGACGCCCTCGGAGCCGACCACGAACTCGGTCGAGCCGCCGCCGATGTCGACCACCAGGAACGGCGGCTCGGCGGCCAGGCCGCGCACGGCGCCGGCGAAGGACAGCCGGGCCTCCTCGTCGCCGGTGATCACCTCGGGCGCGAAGCCCAGCGTGTCGAACACCATGGCCTGGAAGTCGGCGGCGTTCTCGGCGTCGCGGGACGCGCTGGTGGCGACCATGCGGGCCGCGTCGACGCCGGCCCGGGCGATGTCGCCGGCGTAGTCGGCCAGCGCCACCCGGGTCCGCTCGATCGCCTCCGGGGACAGCCGGCCGGTCCGGTCCACGCCCTCGCCCAGCCGGACGATGCGCATCTGGCGGGTCACGTCGGTGACCCCGGACGCCTCCGACACGTCGGCCACCAGCAGCCGGACGGAGTTGGTGCCGCAGTCGATCGCCGCGACCCGCTTCACGGTGCTCTCGGTCGTCACGGGTGGAAGCCTACAAATGCAGCAGCATGCGGTGGTTGCCCAGGGTGTTGGGCTTGACCCGCTCGAGGTCGAGGAACTCCGCGACGCCCTCGTCGTAGGAGCGCAGGAGCTCCTCGTACACCTGATGGGTGACCGGCGTGCCGTCGATCGGCACGAACCCGAACGAGGCGAAGAACCGCGTCTCGAACGTGAGCACGAAGACCCGGCGCACGCCGATCTGCCGGGCCGCGTCGAGCAGCTCGGCGACGATCCGGTGGCCGATCTTGTGCCCGCGCAGGAGCGGGTCGACGGCGACCGTGCGCACCTCGGCGAGGTCCTCCCACATCACGTGCAGGGCGCCGCAGCCCACGATCGTGCCGTCGCTCGCGCGCTCGGCCACCCAGAACTCCTGCACGGCCTCGTAGAGCGCGACGGTCGGCTTGGACAGCAGGCGGCGGTCGGCGACGTACATCGCGACGAGCCGACGGATCCCCCGCACGTCGGCGGTTCGCGCCCGCCGGACGGTTACCTCCATGGCCGTAAGGGTAGTGGCGCGCGGATGTGGCATCTGACACGCGACCGGGTGCTGATGATCACCACCGCGGTGATGACGGTGCTGGCCGGCACGATGACGGTTCTGTACTTCACGAAGCCCGACGCTCCCCGCCCGATGAACCCGGTGGCGCGCGCCAGCGCCCCGACCCCCGCGAGCAGCGCCGGCCCGAGCGTCAAGGGCACCGCGGCCCCCGGCACGGTGAAGGCGGCCTACGCGGTGCGCAGCAAGTGGAAGGACGGCTTCAACGCCGAGGTGACCGTCACCAACCTCGGCAGCCAGCCGCTGACCGGCTGGATGGTCCAGCTCGAGCTGCCCAAGAGCGTCGACGTCACCTCGACGTGGGGCGCCAAGGCCGAGCAGTCGCCGGGGAAGCTGGTGCTGCGGTCCCAGGCGTACAACACCTATCTCGAGGCCGGCGGGGCGATACGGATGGGGTTCGAGGCGAAGGGTGATGCGACCGAGCCGACGAGTTGCTCGGTGAACGGGTCGCCCTGCTGACAGATCGTTGCCGGACCGGCCGCGCGGCCCCACATTGTGTCGCATGCCTCGAACCGCATCCCGGCTGCTCGCCACGGGCGCCGCCATCCTGCTCGGCGCCGGCACCCTGGGGTGCGGCGTCCTCGGCCAGGTCAAGCAGGCCGCCGACAACGTCCAGGCGATCGGCAAGCTGGCCGACCGCCTCGGCAAGTCCGGCGAGCTCACCTTCACCGCCGACTACAAGACCGACGACGGCAAGACGACGACGGTCGTACAGCAACCCCCGAAGGCCGCCTACCTGGGCGCCGACGGGCGGTTCATCCTGACCGAGGACTCGCTGTACCAGTGCACCGGCAAGGCCGGCACCAAGATCGTGTGCAACAAGAGCCCGGTGCAGACCGGGGACCTGTCCAAGTCCGACCGGGCGGCGTACATCTCCGCGGTCGCCGGCGGCGGGTTCATCAGCGCCGAGATGGCATTCGCGCTCATGACGGCGGCCGCCGTGGTGCCCGGCGTCAAGATCGAAGAAAATTCGGCGACCATCGCCGGTCAGAAAAGCGACTGTCTCGACGTGACCGGCATCCCCAAGGACCAGGACCCCAACGCGGTCACGGCGAAGGAGTTCCACGTCTGCGTCTCCGAGAACGGCCTGCTCACGCGGTTCAAGGGGGTCGGCACGGACGACAAGGCGATCGGCGTGGAACTTACGAAGTACAGCGACAAGGCCGACCCGCAGGCGTTCGTTCCGCCGAAGGGCGCGCAGATCGTCGAGAACACGGCCCCGCCGACGCCGGGCAACTGACGTACCTTGTCGGGGTGTTGACGCCACCCGCCGGGCTGCCCGAGGAGACCCTCGGGGCGCTCCTCGCGCGGGAATGGGGCATTCCGGTCAAGTCGCTGACGTACCGGCCGGTCGGCTTCGGCAGCCATCACTGGGAGCTCGTGGACACCGCGGGCTCCCGGTGGTTCGTCACCGTCGACGAGCCGGCCGACCCGGCCAAGCTGGACGCCTCGCTCCGCGTCGCCGCCGACCTCTACGCGACCGGGCACACCTTCGTCGTGGCGCCCGTGCCCACGCTGGCCGCCACGGCCGCCGTGCACAGCGGGCCGTTCACCGTCGCCGTCTACCCGTTCGTCGACGGCGCCAGCTTCGAGTGGAACGCGTTCACCGGGCCGGCCCACCGCCAGGCCACCCTCGACATGATCATCCGGCTGCACACCGCGCCGCCGGTCGCCCGCCGCCACGCGCGGGCCGACGACTTCGCGGTGCCGCACCGCGACGAGGTCGAGGCGGCGCTGCGCCGGCCGGGCGAGCCGTGCGGGCCCTATGCCGTACCGGCGGCGGATCTCCTGGCCGAGCACCGGCGTCCGCTGCAGCGGGTCCTCGCCCGCTACGACGAGCTGGTGCTGCAGAGCCGGGCCGAGCCGGTGCGCGCGGTGCTCACCCACGGCGAGCCGCACTCCGGCAACACCATGCGCACCCCGACCGGGTGGCGGCTCATCGACTGGGACACCGTGCTCGTCTCGCCGCCCGAGCGCGACCTGTGGCTCATCGAGCCCGGCGACGGGTCGATCTTCGCGGCCTACGCCGAGGCCACCGGCGTGCTCGTGCGCCCGTCCACGATCATGCTGTTTCAGCTGCGGTGGGCGCTGGCGGACATCGCCGTCGAGGTACGCCGCTTCCGCCGCCCGCACACCGGCACCCAGGACGACGCCGAGGGCTGGGAGATCCTACGGTCGGTCGTCACCAGCATCGAGATCGAGTGACTGGCCCTGGACTGATCGGTCCGGGAGTGAGACGCACGGCCCGCCGCGCCACCACTCGGCGGCCCGCTCGAGGGTCTCGTCGCCGAACGGGTTGACGCCCGGGCCGACCGCCAGCGCGTGGCCGAGGTGGACGTGCAGGCACTTCACCCGCGTCGGCATGCCGCCGGCCGACACCCCGGCGATCTCCTCGACGTGCCCGACCCGCTCGCGGCGCTCCAGGTAGTCCTCGTGGGCCCGCTGGTAGGCCTTGGCCAGCTCCGGGTCCTCGGCCAGGCGGGCGCCCATCTCGCGCATCAGCCCGGACGACTCGAGCCGGCTGCACTCGTGCACCGCGCGCGGGCAGGTGAGGTAGAACAGCGTCGGGAACGGCGTGCCGTCGGGCAGGCGCGGCGTGGTCTCCACGACGTCGGGCAGGCCGCACGGGCAGCGGTGGGCGACCGCGCGGGTGCCCCGAGGCGTGCGCCCGAGCTGCGCCGCGACGACCGCGAGGTCCTCTTCGGTGGCCTTTTCGAATGCTTTTTCGGGGGACGTCACTGCTTGTCTGCCGCCTCGACGCTGGACCAGAGCTTGCCGTACCAGGGCCGGGGTGGTTTCGGCGCGCCCGGGATCTCGGTGGGGTCGGTCTCCTGGCTGTTGGCCGGGTCGACCACCACGACCGGCTTCTCCCCCGGCAGCACCATGTGCAGCCGCTGGCGGGCCTGCGAGATCACGTACTCCGGGTCGTCCCACTTCTTGGCCCGGGCCTGCATCTCGGCGACCTTCTGCTCCTGCCGCTGCTGGCTGGCCTCCATCGCCTCGATCTCGGCCTGCTGGGCGAGGTACACCCGGACCGGGTAGGCGTAGGCGAGCAGCAGCACCAGCAGCACCAGGCTGAGCAGGACGGCCCGGCTGGTGAACCGGCGGGGCTGCGGCGCGCGTGTGCGCATCGCGGCCCCACCGGTCGAGACCGCACGGCGGGCCACCGTGGGGCGGGAGGGGGCACGGCCGGACCCGGCGCGTTGGCCGCGCGGTGCACGCCCGCCGGGCCGAGTGCGCTGCTGCATGCCCCTTCACCCTTTTCGGAAACGTTTGATCGAAATCTGTTAACGGTACCGCGGGAAGGCCCCGCGCCCGGCGTAGCGCGCCGCGTCGTCGAGCTCGTCCTCGATGCGCAGCAGCTGGTTGTACTTCGCGACCCGCTCGGAGCGGGCCGGCGCGCCGGTCTTGATCTGGCCGGTGCCCAGCGCCACGGCCAGGTCGGCGATCGTGGTGTCCTCGGTCTCACCCGAGCGGTGGCTCATCATCGTGCGGAACCCGGCGCGGTGGGCCAGGTCGACGGCGTCGAGCGTCTCGGTGAGCGAGCCGATCTGGTTCACCTTGACCAGCACCGCGTTGGCGGTGGAGGTCGCGATGCCCCGGGCGATGCGCTGCGGGTTGGTGACGAACAGGTCGTCGCCGACGATCTGGATCCGGCCGCCGAGCGCGTCGGTCATCGCCTTCCAGCCGTCCCAGTCCTCCTCGGACAGCGGGTCCTCGATGGAGACGATCGGGTAGGAGTCCACCAGCTGCGTGTAGTACGCGATCATCTCGTCGGACGACTTGCTGCCGCCCTCGAAGCCGTACGAGCCGTCCTTGAAGAACTCGGTGGCGGCCACGTCGAGCGCGAGCACGACGTCGCTGCCGAGCGAGTAGCCGGCCTTCTCGACGGCCTCGGCGATCAGGTCGAGCGCCGCGGCGTTGGTCGGCAGGCTCGGGGCGAAGCCGCCCTCGTCGCCCAGGCCGGTGGCCAGGCCCTTCTTCTTCAGCACCGACTTGAGGGTGTGGTACACCTCGGCGCCGGTGCGCAGCGCCTCGCGGAACGTCGGGGCGCCGATCGGGGCGATCATGAACTCCTGGATGTCCACGTTGGAGTCCGCGTGCGCGCCGCCGTTGAGGATGTTCATCATCGGCACCGGCAGGACGTGCGCGTTGGGGCCGCCCAGGTACTTGAACAGGCTCAGGCCCGCCGAGTCGGCGGCGGCCTTGGCCACCGCGAGCGAGACGCCGAGGATGGCGTTGGCGCCCAGCCCCGACTTCTCCGGCGTGCCGTCGAGGTCGAGCATGGCCTGGTCGATGAGGCGCTGCTCGGTCGCGTCGAAGCCGCGCACGGCCTCGGCGATGCGCTCGTTGACGTTCTCGACGGCCTTCTCGACGCCCTTGCCCAGGTAGCGCTTGCTGTCGCCGTCGCGCAGCTCGTTGGCCTCGAAGGCGCCGGTGGAGGCGCCCGAGGGGACCGCCGCACGGGCCAGGGTGCCGTCGTCGAGGACGACCTCGACCTCGACCGTCGGGTTGCCCCGCGAGTCGAGGATTTCCCGCGCGCCGATTGCTTCGATAGTGGCCACTGTCGTGTCACTCCTTGCCGAAAAAGGTTGGTCGGCCGCCACGGTGCGGCACCCCGAGCCTATCGCTCGGGCCGATCTTGCTTGCGCCTCGGGTTAGAGATCCAGCAGCGTGCGCAGGTGGCGCGGCGGCGGCGAGCCGTGGGCGAGCATGCGATCGTGCCAGTCGCGGAGCGTAACGTTCGCCGGACGTTCATCCGCGATCTGCCGCACCTCGGTGTAGCCCACGAAGTACGTCGACAGCTGCGTCGAGCTGAGCAGGGCGCGCCGCCACTTGCCGGCCGCCTCGCCCTCCTCCTGGAAACCACGCTCCATCATGAGGGCCATCGCCTCGTCCTCGGCCATCCCGTCGCAGTGCACGCGCTGGTCGATGATCGCGTTGATGCTCATCCGCAGCTGCATCTTCAGCTGCTGCAGGCGCACCTCCGGGCCGCCGAAGCCCAGGCGCGCCATGAGCTCCTCGGCATAGACCGCCCACCCCTCCACGAACGGCCCCGACCACCCGATCGCCCGGGCGCGGGTGCGGCCGCGGAAGCGCCGCGCGTGGGCCAGCTGCAGGAAGTGCCCCGGCGTCGCCTCATGCACCGTGAGGTCGCGCAGCATGTGCGTGTTGTACTCGCGGTAGAACGACGCGACCCGCTCCGCCGACCAGTCCGTCGGCGTGGGCGAGATGCAGAAGAACGTCGGCAGCTCGGCCGGCTCGAGCAGCCCGGGCGGGTCGCAGTAGGCGACCGCCACCCCGCGCGCGAACTCCGGCATTTCCATGATCACCAGCGGGTCGTCGATCAGCGTGACCAGGTCGTGCTCCCGGACGAACGCCGTCGCCTCGTCGAGCGACACCTTCGCCAGCTCGACGATCGTGTCGTTGTCCGGCACGTCGGCCGCGGCCAGCGCCAGGGCCTCCCGCACCGACCGGCCGCCGGCAAGCTCCGCCAGCTCCTCGCTCACCCGCTCGAGGTTGGCCTCGGCCCGCTCCAGCACGGTCCGGGCGCCGAGTTCGGTGTCGAGGGTGTGCCAGAGCCGCGCCTCCCACAGCCGCCGCCCGAGCCGCGGGTCGCGCTCGGCGGTGTCGAGCCGCCCGCGCAGCCAGTCGGCGAACGCGTCCAGCTCGGCGGCCGCCCGCTCCTGCGCCGGCCCGACCACCTCGGCCATCCCCGGCGCCTCCTTGAACAGCTCGTCGAGCTCGTCGCGCACCAGCCGCGCGGTCCCGGCGAACTGCCCGATGGCGGTCTCGACGTGCACCCGCGGCGCGTCCCCGAGCACCTCCCGCGCGGTCGCGAGCGCGTCGGGAATCTTCGTCAGCCGCGCCGCGAGCGACATGAGCCGCTCCTCGGCCGGCGCGAAGGTCCGCGAGATCAGCCCGTGCAGCAGCGTGCCGGGGTTGTGCACGAGCGGGTTCCATTCGTGCTCGCGGATCTCGGTCCGCTCGAACAGCATCCGCTCGACCCGGGCGAGCAGCACCGCGTGGTCGACTTGGTCCTGAACGTCGAGCTCGTCGACGTCGACCTGACTCAACGCCGCGGACGCGTCGCGCAACATCTCGACGTCGGCGGCAACCCCTTCGGCGGAGTAATCGGGCAGCCGGTCGTCGAACCGGTGATCGCCGGCGCTGGCGGCAAGGCCGGGCGCACACTCGAGCAGCGCGTCAGCGATGTGCTCGGCCAGAGGCACGAAATCCTGCGACATGCGTCGACGGTATCGCCTGCCCGTCGTCGTTTCGTGCCCCATCACGTCGAACCGCCGTTTCGCCGCCGTGGGCGCTCGTCCACTCGACCGCGCTCCGCCGCGCCGGGTCCCGCCTTTTCCGTGCTCACGGGCCCTCATTCCCCGCCGGGCCACCTCGGCTTCGTCGCCCCCCGCCACCTCCACTTCGTCGCGCCCCGCCACCTCCACTTCGTCGCGCCGCTGCCTCTCGTCCCCGATCTCGCCGCCTCCCTGCTGCGCCAGTTCCCCAGCGCCGCCGCCACCACGCCCACCGCCGCCCGCCACTACGCCCGCACTCACCGCCGCTCACGTCCACCGCCGACTCCCTTGCCGCGCCAGCGCCCACGGCGCCGCCGCCCGCCGTGACGGCCGCACCCACCGCCACTCACCTCCACCCCCGCCTCCCGCGGCCACCGCCACCCCCCCCGCGGCCACCGCCGCCTCCCACGGCCACCGCCACCGCCGCGGCCACCGCCGCCTCCCTCGCCGCGCCGCGCCCACGGCGCCGCCTCCCCGCTGCGCGGCCTTCCCGCTGCGCGGCCCTGCGCGGCCTCCCCGCTGCGCGGCCTCCCCGCTGCGCGGCCTCCCCGCTGCGCGGCCTCCCCGCTGCGCGGCCGCCTGCCGCTTCCACGCCCCGCGGCGCCGCCGCCCGCCTCCCGCCCCGCGACCACCGCCGCGGCCGCGCGAAAGCCGCTCATGCCCGATTTATGACCCGACAGGCGAAAAATCCGACAAGTCGTGGCACGGAGTGCCCGACTTGTCGCGCCAAAACCGGGACGGGCCAACGGGCGGGTCAAGCGCGGGCCACGATCAGCGCGACCGTCAGAGCAGCGTCGCCAGCTTGCGGACCGCCGTCGTCAGCTCGTGCGGGGTGTGAGCGGCGTAACCCAGGACCAGCCCGCGGGTGCCGCCCTTGCGGATTCGCAGCGTCGACAGCGCCAACGGCGCCAAACCCTCCTCCGCCGCCCGCTCCGCCAGCGCCACATCGTCCGTGCCGGGTGGGAGCTCGATCACCAGATGCAGCCCGGCCGCGATCCCGCCGATGCGAGCCCGCGGCACGTGGCGGCGCAGCGCCGCCACCACGGCGTCGCGGCGCTCGCGGTGCAGGCGGCGGGCGCGGCGCAGGTGGCGGTCGTAGCCGCCGCCCGACAGGAACTCCGCGAAGGCCAGCTGCTGCAGCGCGGGGCCGCCGTTGTCCGCGTCGTGCTTCGCGGCGCACAGGTCGGTGAGCCACGGGGGCGGCGCCGCCAGCCAGCCCAGGCGCAGGCCGGGGGCCAGGACCTTGCTGACCGAGCCGACCAGCGCGACCCGGTCGGGGGCCAGGCCCTGCAGGCAGGCCACGGGCTCGCGGTCGTAGCGGTACTCCGCGTCGTAGTCGTCCTCGATCACCAGGCCGTCGACGCGGCGGGACCATGCGATCACGTCGGCGCGGCGGCCGGGTGCCAGGACCACGCCGGTCGGGAACTGGTGGGCGGGGGTCAGGACGACCGCGCGGGTGCGGGTGCGGGACAGGGCGCCGATGTCCACGCCGTCCTCGTCGACCGGTACCGGGACGACCTCCATGCCCAGGCGGCGCAGGTGGTCGCGCAGCGCGGCGGGGCCGGGGTCCTCCAGGGCGATCCGGCGGTGGCCGCGGGCGAGCAGGACGCGGGCCAGCAGCGCCAGGCCCTGGGTGACGCCCGCGGTGACGATGAGGCCCTCGGGGGGTACCAGTGCGGCGCGCACCCGGCCGAGATAGGCCGAGAGCTCCGAGCGCAGGCGCGGCACGCCCGTCGCGTCGCCGTAGTCGAAGTCGGCGTCCAGGGCGCTGGTCAGCGCCGTCTCGTAGGCGCGGCGCCAGGCGGTGCGCGGGAAGGCGCCCAGGTCGGGGACGCCGGGGCGCAGGGGGGCCACCGCGGTGCGGCGCTCGACGGCCTCGCCGCGCTGGCGCGGGAGGGCGGTCACGACCTCGGCGACCACGGTGCCTGAGCCGCGGCGGGAGACCAGGCGGCCCTCGGCGGCGAGCTGCTCGTAGGCGCCGACGACCAGGCCGCGGGAGACGCCCAGGTCCAGGGCCAGGTCGCGGGTCGAGGGCAGGCGGGTGCCGGGGGCGAGGCGGCCGCGGGTGATGGCCTCGCGCAGCGCGCCGACGAGCTGGTCGCCGACCCGCGGGCGGGTCCGGTCAAGCTCGACCAACGCCTCCCAAACCGACAAAGTGGCCCCCTAAAAGCAGCGCTCGGTGGCACTGTAGCGTGGACCACCTGCGCTCGTAAGTTCCCCTTCATGAACCGCCGCTATGCGCTCTTCTGCGTGATGACCTGCGCGATCCTCGGTGGGTCGTTCACCGTGAGCCGTTCGATCGTCGACTTTCCGATCCTCACCGGCCAGGCGCTTCGATACTCGCTCGCCGCGCTGGCCCTCTTCGCGCTCGTGGCGCGGCGGCGGCCGTGGGTTCACCCGGCCGGGCGAGAGCTCGTGCGGCTGGCGCTGGTGGCGGCGACCGGGCTCGTGACGTTCAACGTGCTGCTGCTCTTCGCGCTGCGGCACGCCGAACCGGCGGTCATCGGGACCATCGTCGGGGTGAGCCCGCTGGTGCTGGCGCTGCTCGGGCCGCTGCAGGAGCGCCGCCGGCCGGCACCGCGGCTGCTCGCCGCGGCCGCGGTCGTCGTGGCCGGCGCGGGGCTGGTCGAGGGCTTCGGCGTCGCCGACGGGCCGGGGCTGGCCGCGGCCGTCGGCGTGCTGTGCTGCGAGGCCGCGTTCTCCCTGCTGGCGGCCCCGTTGCTGCCGCGCCTCGGCCCGGTGCGCGTTTCGGCGTGGAGCACGGCTCTTGCGGTACCGATGCTGCTGCTCCTGCTGCCCCTGACCGGCGAGCGGCCGCGGTGGCCCACGGCCGGCGAGGCCGCGGCGCTGGCGTTTCTCGGCCTGTTCCTGACCGTGGTCGCATTCATCTTCTGGTACACCGGCGTGGCCGGCCTCGGCGTGGACCGCGCCGGCCTGTTCGTGGCCCTGGTGCCGGTATTCGCCCTGGTCACCACCGCCGTGGTCGACCGGGAGGCGCCCGCGCCGGCGAAGGTGGCCGGGGTGCTGCTCGTGGGCGCCGGGCTGGCACTGGCGGCCGTACGTGTTAAGCAGGATGCATGGAACGCACTGCGCTCGTCCTCGGCGCCGGCGGGATCACCGGCGTCGCCTGGCAACTCGGCATCCTCGTCGGACTGCACGACCGGGGCATCGACCTCGGCCGGTCCGACCTGATCCTCGGTACCTCCGCGGGCGCCATGACCGGCGCGCTCATCGCCGCGTTCGGCGACCCGCGCACCGCCGCCGCGATCGAGGCCCCGCTCGGGCCCGGCGACCCGCCGATGCGCGCGGACTGGGAGCGCGGCGCGGTCGCCTTCTCGCTGCTGCAGGACGAGTCCCTGGCCCCGGAGGACATGCGCAAGCAGATCGGCGCGATCGCGCTGCAGGCCGAGGTCGGGCCGCCGGATCCGTGGCTGGCCGCGTTCGCGCGGCGGCTGCCGATCGAGGGATGGCCGGCGCGGCTGGTGGTCACCGCCGTGGACACCGCTTCCGGTGAGCCGGTGGTCTGGGACGAGCATTCCGGTGTACCCCTCGTGCCCGCCGTCACCGCCAGCTGCGCCGTGCCCTGCATCTTCCCGCCGATCCCGGTCAACGGGTCGCGCTACATGGACGGCGGGCTGCGCTCGCGCACCAACGCCGACCTGGCCGCCGACTACGACCAGGTGTACGTGGTGGCGCCGCGCATGCCGCTGCTGCAGCGCGACGCGCTCGACCCGCGGTTCGTGCTCATCGAGCCCGACGACGACACCATGGAGGCCATCGGCGGCAACGTGTTCGACGCCGAGCGGTGGGTCCCGGTGCTGGCCGCGGCCGAGCGGCAGGGGCGCGCGCTAACCCTTTGACGCCATCGGCTTGTAGTAGGCGTCCTGGGCGAGCGAGGAGCGGAACGCGGCGAACACGTCCGGGTCGTCGGAGACCATGAACTGGTTCGTCGGGCCCTTGTTGTCGGTGGGGTCGGACTCGAAGTACAGCACCGCCCGGATCTGCGGGTTGGCCTTGAACGTGGCCGAGGCGTCGGCGAGCCAGGCCGCCCGCTGCTGGGTGCCCCAGCTGCGGGCGATGCCGAACTCGCCGACCATCACCGGCTTGCTCGGGTGCTTGGCGCAGAACTCGAGGAAGCCGCGCATGAGGGCGCCGATGGTGCCGTACTTCGTGCCCGCGTACACGTCGACGCACGTCCAGTCGACGGCGTCGTCGCCGGGGTAGAAGTCCGCGGCGTCGTTGGCGAAGCCCTCGGCGGTCGGGCACCAGACCCACGACGCGTTCGTCGCGCCCTCCTGGGTGAAGATGTTGCGCACGTACTTCCACGCCGCCACGTAGTCCGCCCCCGACCACATCTGCGCGCGCAGGTTCGGGCGGTCCATCTCCCAGCGGTACCGCAGCAGCACCGGACGGCCGAAGGCCTTGAGCTCGCGGGCGCGCTGGCGGATCAGGTCGTCGTAGCGGCCCATGGTGATCAGCCGCGTGTCGCCGCCGGCCCACGACAGCATCAGCGTGCTGCCGCGGGCCGTGAACTGACGGTCGGACTCGTTGAAGAAGTTCTCGTCGAAGCGGCGGTACGTGTTGACGATCGCCATCTTGCGGCCCAGCGAGTGCTCCCACGCCGTCATCGCGGTCACCCGGCCCGACTCGGTCAGGCTCTGCGGGCGCACCCACGCGCCGAGGTACGACCCGTGCTTGGGCGGCGCCACCGGGCCCGCCGCGAACGGCCCGACGGACGTCGCGATGCCCGGCGGCGAGCCGCTGTCCACGGTGGACGACGGCCCGGCGGACGGGGGCCGCGGCTGGTGGCCGCGGTCCAGCACCGTCCACGTCACCGCCGCGGCGGCCGCCACTGTCGCGGCCACCACGGCGATCGTCAGCACGATCCGCTTCATGCACTCACTCCCCGGTGGTTACTTCGGGATGCGCCTCGCTACATAGAGAACGTCCGTGGCCACCGCGGAGAGACGGCGCGAGCGGGTGGCGAGGTCGTCGGCCCGCCAGGCCATCGGCCGCAGCCACTCCCTCCGGTACGCCCCGGCCGGGAACACGGCGAAGCCGCGCCGGTCGATGACCTCGAACCCGTGCCGGGCCAGCAGCTGCTCGACCTCGGCGTGCTGCAGCTCGGCGAACCACGCGTTGCCGCTCTGCCGGCGGTGGCGCAGGTGGCGCAGCGACGAGCGGTTGCCGTGGTTCTCCACGACCAGCAGCCCCGAGTCCGCCTCCGGCAGGATCCGCGCGGCGAACGCGATCGCCCGGTCGCGCACGTCCTTCGGGGCATTGAGCAGCAGCCGGAACACCGTCACCAGCGCCGGTCCCTCCACAGTGGCCGGTTCGGGCACCGGCCCGTCCTCGGTCACCTGGTGCAGCTTCGCGTAGACGCCCGCCTCCTCGGCCTTCGCGAGCATCTGCGCCGACGAGTCGTATCCGTGCGCGGCCCGCACGACGCCGTGCAGGAGCTTGATCGCCCGCCCGGTGCCGCAGGCGAAGTCGTGCTGGACCGGGCGCCGGGCGGTGAACTCCCGCCGCACGAGCCGGCGCAGGAACGCCCGCTGGCGGCCGCTCACCGCCGTCGCGTACGTCTCCGGCGCGTAGACGACCCGCTCGTACTTGTCGACCGCCGCCTCCGACTGGAAGACCTCCGCGTAGTCAGTCCTCAATTCGTTCCCCCCATTGTTCTTCCCCCGTGCGTTTCAGCGTTTCCCTTGCAGCAACACTTTTCGGAACTTCCACGCCGCCGTGCAGTACAGGACGGCACCCGCCCCGGAGGCGACGAACTTGACGACCAGGCCCGGGTGCCCGGCCGCCAGCGCGAGCTGGGGTACGGCGAAACATCCGGTCGCCATGGCACAGGCGAGCAGGGTCGCCCGGCCGAAGGGGTGCAGCCCCAGCCCGCGCATCACCTGCGCGAGCGGGACGAGGTTGTTCACGAGCACCGCGGCCGCGAGGCCCACCGCCGCGCCGAATGCGCCGCTGCGGGGGATGAGCAGCGCGTCGACGCCGAGCATGACCAGCAGCGCCAGCGCCACGTTGACGAGGTTCCACCAGGTGCGCCCGGCCATGGCGAGCACGACGTCGACCATGCCGCAGGCGGTCGCCACCATCATCGCGGCGGCCAGCACGCGCACCACGCCGACGCCGTTCTCGTAGTGCTCGCCGAAGACGCCGAGGTACAGCGGGGCGTAGGCGAACACGAGCAGGTACATCGGCCAGCAGCACAGCACGACCCATGCGGTCGCCTGCCGGTAGAGCAGGTTCGCCCCGTCGAGGTCGCGCACGGCGAGGCGCTCGGCCAGCCGCGGCTGCACGGACTGCGAGACGCCCTGGTTGACGAACTGCCCGAGGATGACGAACCGCCCGGCCACCGCGTACATGGCCGCCGGGGCCAGGCCCGCCAGCGCGGCGACCATGAGCACGTCGACCCGCTGCAGCGCCATCTGGGCGAAGCTCGCCACCGCCCGGGGCGCGGTGAAGACCCAGAAACGCTTCGGCGTGAAGTCGGTGGTATCCGATTTCTCGGGGCTCAACCGCGCTTTCAGCCGTTGGAGCGTGTAGCCCGCCAGCAGCGCCGCCGGCAGGTACGGCAGCGCCCACAGCGCGGCGAACACATCCTCGCCCCAGCCGGCCGCCCACACCAGCGCGAGCAGCACGAGCTGCGCGGCCGGGCGCAGCACGCGGTCCAGCAGCACCGTAGGGCGCATCGCGCGCAGCCCGCGGGTGGTGGACAGCAGCACGTCGGTGAAGGCCGCCGCCGGCAGGAACACCGCGAGCGCCCGGGTCAGGTCGGGCCGCCCCGGCACCAGCTCCGGCGCCAGGAACAGCCCGGCGGCGATGACGGCGGCGGCCACGGCCACCGGGACCATCGCCACCCGCAGACACTCGGCGAACCGGGACAGGTCGCCGACCGCGCGCATCCGCGCCGGCCAGTACACCAGCGACGTCTGCACGCCGAGCTTGGCCACGGTGACCCCGAGGCCGAACGTCGCCGTGGCGGCGAAGAAGGCGCCCGCCGCATGCGGGTCGAGCGCCCGCGCCGCGAGCCAGGTGACGCCGACCCCGGCGAACCCGGTGCACACGGTGCCGGCGAGGTTGGCGATCCCGCCGCGGGCCGCGCCGCGCAGCATTCCGCCGGGCGACTCGATCGCGGGCCGCTCCAGCGTTGCGGTCACGGCATCATCCAGGACGGCCGGCGGCCGAGGAAGTCGGCGAGCCGCTCGTCGTAGGGCGCGTAGTGCTCGGCCAACTGCTGGGCGATCGAGTCGTCGAGGCGGTTGCGGGGCCGCGCGTTGTGCCGCTCGAACGCCGGGTAGGCGTTGACGTGCGGCAGGCCGAGGAAGTCCACGACGGCGTCGTAGACCGGCTCCGGGTTGGTGAAGAACTCGCCGCTGTCGACCACGTGCACGCGATCGGGGCCGAGCAGGCGGGCCATCGGCTCGATGTACTCGATGTACTCGCCGCGCGCCCGGTAGGCGTGGTGCTGATGGGAGAAGCTGTACGCGTACGGGTCGGTCAGCAGCCGCTCGCGCTGCCCGTCGAGGCGGTCCCGCTCGAGCTCGAGCGCCCGGCCGAAGTCCATCTCGGTCTCGAAGCCGCGGGCGACCTCGTGGGCGTGCTGGGAGTACGCCCGCTCGACCGGGTCGCGCACGAGCACGACGAGGCGCACGCCGGGCAGGTCGGCGGCGATGCGGGCCAGCGCGTGCGGGTGGTACATGTAGTACGGGCTGGACTCGAACGTCTGCGCGGGCACCCCGAACTCGGCCCGCACCCGCTCGGCCCGCCGCTGCAGCGGGAAGTGGCCGCGATACCAGCGCAGGCCGCGGTGGTAGCCGACGTCGAAGTAGTGCACACCCTTGTGCAGCACCGCCTTGATGACGGCGGGGTGCGCGGCGAGGGCCCGGTAGAGGGACGTGGTACCGCAGCGCTGCCCGCCGCAGATGAGGAACGACGGCAGCATCCGGCGCCCGGCGGTGAGCTGGCCGTAGTTGCGCGATCCGAAGTGGACGATGCGCTTCATCGTCTCGGGAACCTGCACGGGCATGGTTACAGCGCCTCCACTCGCGCGACGAGGACGGGCAGCAGCCAGCTGCCGAGGACGCCCAGCCGGGCGCCGGCCTCCGCCTGCCGGTCGGTGACGTACCGGGTGGCCAGGTCGACGAGGTACAGCAGCGCCGTCACCTCGACCGCCTGGCGGTGCACCACGCCGAAGGGCAGCATCAGGTCGGGCGCCGCCGCGACGAGGTCGTTGACGGCCTGCCCGGCGCTCGGCGAGCGGCCGATGCCGACCTGCAGGGCGTGGTGCAGAGCGTCGTAGCCGATCGGCACGCCGGGGGTGAACCGCTCCCAGTCCCAGACCAGCACGGCGCCCTCGACGCCGGCCATGTTCCACGGCGACCAGTCGCCGTGCCACGAGCCGAACGACAGGTTGACGTTGCCGGTCGCGCGGACGATCCGCTCGGCCGCGGACGAGAGCGCGGCGCCCTCGGCGTGGCCGGCGACGGCGGCCAGCCGCTCTCGCAGCCGGGTCCAGTAGCCGCTGCCGGCCAGCGTGCCGTGGCTGGTGCCGCAGCAGCGGGCCACCTCGAGCATCGCGGCGGCCAGGCGTGGCGCGGTCAGCGGAGCGCGCGGGCGCCACACCGGCAGCGCCGACTGCACCAGGACCTCGTGCTCGCCCCACTGCCCGGCGTGCATGACGTCGGGCACCTGGACGGTGCGCAGCCCGGCCGCGCCGACCGCGGCGAGCGCGTTGGCCTCGGCCCGCACCAGCGTGCGGGTCAGCGCCGAGGTGCCGAGCTTGGCGAAGGCGCGCGTGTGCCCCTCGGCGTCGAGCAGCTGCAGCACCGGCTTGCGGTTGGCCCGCGCCGGTCCGATGTGGACACTCAGGCGCAGGCCGGGGCCGAGCGCGCGGTCGAGGTAGGCGTCGATGGTGTCGCCGCCGGGGCGGATCCGCAGCCGGTCGCGCAGCAGCAGCCCGGACAGGCCCGTGCGCAGCGCGGTGACGACGGCGTCGCGCTTGAGCCGGGCCAGCCGGCCCTGCGGCTCGGCGTAGCGGCGCACGGCGGCCGCGGCCACCCGGCGGTCGTCGGCCGGCACCAGCAGCCGCGGCTTGCGGGCGTTGGGGATGACGAGGTACTCCACCGACGGCCCGCCGGTTGCCGCCGGGGAATCGCCCGGGTACAGCAGGCCGAGGACCTCGTCGATGTACCGGGCGCGCAGCTGCTCGTCGTCGGCCCGCAGGGCGGCGGGGGCGGTCTTGATCGGACTCATGGCTGCGTGAAACCCCTCTGCTGGTTGCGCCACAGGACGGCATAGGCCAGGAACGTCAGGGCCAGCGGGGTGACGAGCGAGTTGTACCAGAGCATCGCCGTGAAGCTGGATACGAGCGCGGCGCCGCCGGCCAGCCCGATCGGCGTGGCGTCGCGCCGGAACCGCCACAGGCCGGCCAGGAAGAAGCCGGCGTACGTGAGGGTGCCGAGCAGGCCGTGGGCGTACAGCAGCTGCCAGAGCTGGCCGTTGCCCCCGATGGTGAAGTTGCCGCAGCGCTCGCAGTTCGCGCTCTCCCCGACCGCGATCGAGTTGCGCCCGCCGATGGTGGTGCGGGTCGAGCCGAACCCGATCAGCGGCGACTCCCGCATGCCGTCGATGGCCTTCTGGGTGGTGTACATGCGCACGCCGTTGGACTTGCCGTGCTCGACCCGGGCGTTGACCACGTCGCCGAGCGGCGTCACGGCCAGGGCCACGGCGACCGCGACCCCGGCGACGGCGACCAGCCCGAGCGCGGCGAGCCGGCCGCGCAGGGCCAGGCGCACGGCGACGTAGACCACCATCGCGGCGAGGCCGATCCACAGGCCGCGGTTGAGCGAGTACACGATCGGCACGATCGACACGAGCAGCGTCGCGGCGGCGAGGAGCTTGGCCCGCCGGGTGCGCGCCATCGTGAAGCCCGCGACGGCGAGCCAGCCGGCCAGGAGGCACACGTTGTTGCCCCAGGTGTTGGTGTACCCCCACGGCGCTCCCGGCCGCGGCGCCTCCCCGCCGAGCAGGTTCATGACCTGGGCGGCGGTCGGGTGGACCAGCGACTGCACGAAGCCGTCGTGGCGCACGTGGGCCGGCAGCAGCAGCTCGAAGGGCGCGGTGAACTCGAAGCGCGGCGCGAGCATGCCCAGCAGGCCGCCCGCCACGGTGACCATGAACAGCCAGCCGAGCAGGCGCACCAGTCGCTCCTGGGTCACCGCGCGGCGGTCGAGGTTGCCGGCGTACACCAGCAGGACCGTCAGCGCGCCGTAGCCGCCGAGGCGGAACGCGTACGACACCAGGCGGCTCGCCGCCGTGCCGGGGACCGTGCCGGCCGGGTCGGCGCCGAGCGTGAACAGCCCGAAGCCGACGACGGCCAGGAAGAGCAGCCACAGCAGGAACGCGGGCGGCAGCTTCACCACGTGCCCGGCCGCGGCGTGGCGCACCAGGGCCCACAGCATCGGCACCGCGGCGATGAAGAAGATCAGCACGCCGAGGCCGAGGGCCCACCACAGCGGGTACAGCAGCAAAATCCCGGTCAGCGGCCAGGCGTGCAGCCGGTGGGCCGGCTTGAACGGCCGCGGTGGTGCGGCGGGCTCGGCCATCGGCCGGGCGGAGGGGTGGCTCGCGAGGGTCGTCATCGGCGCTTGTCGGCGCCGTTCTCGCTGGGGGCCTCGGTCGGGATGCGGGTGACCGAGATGGTGTGGGTCACGCGCTTCGGCGGCTTCGGCGGCTCGGGCGGGGAGGCCGGGGCCGGCACGGCGGACGCCTTGACCGGCGCGACGGCGGCCTTGGCCGGGGCGGCGGCCTTGGCGGGGGCGGCCGGCGCGGACGGGGCCGCGGAAGCGGACGGCGCGGACGGCGCCGTGCGGATCCGCTTGGACACCGGCTCCTCCTCGCGGACGGGCTCCTTCGGCGGCAGCTTGTCGAGCACCGCGGTCATGTCGTCGGCCGGCACGACCGCCGTGGCCGCCGCGGTCGCCGCCCGCTCGTCGCCGCCGCGCGGCGCGGCGAGCTTGGGCAGCACGACCGCCCCGAGCAGCGGGGTGCCGACCCGGCGCAGCTGGTCGGCGGCGTCGGCGATCTCGGTGTTGCGGGTGCGGCGCAGCTCGACGGAGACGATCGCGGCGTCGGCGAGCGCGGCCAGGCTCTGCGCGTCGGCGCTGGTGGCGGTCGACGGCGCCTCGACGACGACGTACGCGGCCCGCTCGCGCAGCGTGGCGAGGGTGTCCCGCAGCGCCTGCGACTGCAGCAGCCCGCCGGCGCTGGCGGTGCCGCCGGTGGTGACGACGCTGAGGTTCGGGTGCCGCGGCGCGCGCTGGGTGGCGCTGCTGAGCGAGAACCGCCCGGCGAGCACGTCGGACAGGCCCGGCACCGCGCGCACGCCGAGCATCCGGTGCACGGAGGCGGTGTCGACGAGGCTGTCGGGCAGGTGCGCGCAGACGAGCACGGTCTCGGCGCCCGTGCGGGCGAACGCGGCGGCGAGGTTGGCCGCGACGACCGTGGAGGCGGCGCCGCGGCTCGCCCCGGCGACGACCACGACCTGGCCGGCGAGCGCGACGCGGGCGTCGCCGCCGGCCGGGGCCGGGATGCTCGCCAGGACCTCGTTGCGAAGCCGGTTGAAGATCCGCCCGCCGGCGCCGAACGGCGCGAACACGTCGTCGAGGCGCGGCTTGACCCGGCTCGGCACGGCGGCCAGCACGGCCACGTCGACCCGCCGCGGCAGGTCGGAGGCGCGGCGGAGGCGCTGGTCGAGCCGCTCGCGCAGCATGGCCGCGCCGACGCCGAGCAGGAGGCCGACCATCGCGCCGCTGGCCAGGTTGAGCAGGCGGTTGGGCTTGACCGGGGTGCGGGGCAGGTCCGCGTCGCGGGTGATCTTGCCGGCGCTGACGGTCGTGGTGAGCAGCTGGTTCAGCTGGCCGGCGAGCGTGTTGATCTGCGCGGTCGCCGTGCTGCGCTGGCTCTCCAGGTTGGGCCGGTTGGGGTCGTTCTGCTTGAGCGTCGCCAGCTTGCTGTTGATCTGCGTGAGCCCGGCGTTGAGCTGGTTGATCTTGTCGTTGAGGATCGCGATGCGCGCGGCGACGTCGGCCTTGGCCGACTCCTCGCGGTTGCGCAGGTACGCCTCGGCGAACGCGTGCGAGCCGGCCTGGGCCTGCTGCGCCGTGTCGGCGGAGAACGTGATCAGCAGGAAGGTCGTGTTCGGCGGTACCTCCACCCGCACGCTCGCCGCGAGCGTGTCCGGCGGGGTGGTCGAGCGCATGAGCGCGGCGGCGTCGGTGGCCACGGTCGTCGAGGTGACCAGCTGCGCCTCGTTGTCGAGGTTGATGTCGCCCTTGGTGCGCCCGCTCGTGGAGTTGGCGTCCTGGCCGTTGCCGATCGGCGAGACGAGCACGGACGTCGAGGACTCGAAGACCTTGCTCTGCATCGTGGTGAACTGCGCCGCGCCGGCCACGCCGAGCAGCACGAGCACCAGGACCAGCCACCAATGGCGCCGGGCCATGCCGAGCAGATCGACACCAGGGGAGTCGGGTTCGGCGGAGTGCAGGCGGTTGGCGTCCATGAAGCGGCGGCCCCTTCGGCGTCAGGTTCTCCAGCCTCTAACGCCAGGGGTCGCGCGGACGTAATGGGACATAGGCCCCGGTTCACCCGTGTCAGGGTATTGGGCGGGGATCCAGCCAGCCGTTGCTGCCGAGGTACCGCAGCACGCGCGTCACGGCCTCGCCCTGCGACAGGTCGGTCGTGTCGATCGTGAGCTCGGCGTCCAGCGGGTCCTCGTAGGGGTCGTCGATGCCGGTCATGCCCTTGATCAACCCGGCCCGGGCCTTCGCGTAGAGGCCCTTGCGGTCGCGCCGCTCGCACTCGGCCAGCGGTGTGGAGACGTGGACGAGCACGAATCCGGCGCCGGCGTTGTGCGCGAACTGGCGGGCGGCGGCGCGGGCGTCGCGGTACGGCGCGATCGGGCAGCAGATCGCCACCCCGCCGTGCCGGCCCACCTCGGCGGCGACCCAGCCGATGCGGCGGATGTTGGTGTCGCGGTCCTCGGCCGAGAAGCCCAGCCCGGCCGACAGGTGGCGGCGCACGATGTCGCCGTCGAGCAGCGTGACGGTCCGCTCGCCGGTCTCCAGCAGCGCGTCGGCCAGGCCGGTGGCCATCGTGGACTTGCCGGAGCCGGACAGGCCGGTAAAGAAGACGACGAGGCCGCGCTGGCGGCGCGGGGGCCGGGCCCGGCCGAGCTCGCGGGCCACGGCCGGCGGCGTGTGCCACTCGGGCAGGATCGTGCCCCGGTCGAGGTGGTCCTCGATCTCCGCCACGGTCAGCGGCAGGCGCCGGTGCTTGGGCGGGATGTCGTCCAGCGACCGCCACTGGCCGTCGCGGCCGTCGTAGGCCAGCTCCCGGGGTACCAGCACCCGCAGCCCGCCGCCGGAGAGCATGGACTCGCTGGAGGCCAGCAGGTGCGTGACCCCGTAGGCGGCGGCGACCCGGGTGCGCAGCATGGCGTCGCGGATGTCGTCGCCCTCGTGGTGCGGCAGCGGCAGGGCCACGATCGTCGAGGACGGCATCCGGTCGCGGGCGGCGAGCACGCAGCGCACCAGCGCCTCGGGGGCCAGCCCGTCCGGGCCGGGCCCGTCGACCGGCACGAGGACGATGAGGTGGGCGGCGAGCGTGCGGGCGGCCCGGGCGATCTGGGCCAGCTGCGGGCGGTGCAGCGGCCGGTCGGCGATGACGCCGAGGATGCGGCCCGCGGGCAGCGAGCCGCGCACCTCCGCCGGGGTCCGGCGCATCCGGCGGAAGGCGCCGTGGCCGCCGTCGCCGAGGCGGCGGACGCGACCGGCGACGCCGAACGTGGTCTTGCGGGCCGGGTAGAGCTCGGTCGCGTCCAGCGCCGCGACGGGTGCGCCCTCAAGGTCGGCGAGGATGAGCACCCGCCGTAGCGGGTTGGTCACGTCGAGGTGCTCGGCGAGCGTGCGCGGGATCTCCAGCGTCACGGGCACCGGCCAGGTCGTGCCGTCGGCGAGCCGGCCGGTGCGCCGCAGCGCGATGAGGTCCGCGGAGCCCAGGAAGCCGGTCAGGGGCGTGTAGGCCCCTGACAGCAGCAGCTCCAGGTCCGCGAGTTCGGACGGTTTGGGCGTATAGGTCGGAGCGTCTCGCAACACATCGTCCGGCAGCACCCACTTTTCTGGGCCCAATCCATCCACAGCTGACACGGCTGCAAGCCTGCCACAGCGCTCATCCGGTGTTGCGCATGCCCGCCGCGATGCCGTTGATCGTGGTCAGCAGCGCCCGCTCCAGCGCCGGGTCCGGCGAGGAGCGCCGGCCGCCGGGCCAGGCGCCGCTGTCGGCCGTCTTGCTGGCGCGGTACTGGTCCAGCAGCGTCACCTGGAGGTGGTGCAGCGGCTGCAGGTAGCTGTCGCGGACCTCGAGCGTGCGCTGCAGGACCGGCTGGCGGTCCAGCGGCCGCGTCTCGCCGGTGATCGCGAGCACCTCGGCGACGGTCCGCTCGTACTCCTCGCGGATCACGTCGAAGATCGGCCGCAGCTGCGCCGGCACGAGCGTCTCGACGTACCGCGACGCGATCTCAAGATCCGTCTTGACCAGCATCATCTCGACGTTGGACAGGAACGTGGCGAAGAAGTGCCACTTCTCGTGCATCTCGCGCAGCACGTCGCCGAGGCCGGCCTCGCGGGCCGCCTTGAGGCCGCTGCCCACGCCGAACCAGCCGGGCACGATCTGGCGCGACTGCGTCCAGCCGAACACCCACGGGATGGCCCGCAGGCCGGACAGGCCGGCGTCGGCGTTGGGCCGCTTCGCCGGGCGCGAGCCGATGTTGAGGGCGCCGAGCAGCTCGGTGGGGGTGGCCGCCCAGAAGTACGCCGGAAGGTCCGGGTTCTCCACCAGCGCCCGGTAGTTGGCGAACGCGGCCGAGGACACGGTCTCCATCGCGGCGTCCCACTGGGCCAGCGCGTCGGCGGGCTGGCGGGGCTCGGTGTGCAGCAGCGCGCTCTGCAGCACGGCGGCCAGCGTCAGCTCGAGGTTCTCCCGGGCCAGGGCGGGCAGCGTGTACTTGTCGGAGATGACCTCGCCCTGCTCGGTCACCTTGATCGCGCCGTCCAGCGTGCCCCACGGCTGGGCCAGGATCGCCTCGTGGGTGGGGCCGCCGCCGCGCCCGACCGTGCCGCCGCGGCCGTGGAAGAGCCGCAGGCGCACGCCGTGGCGGGCCGCGACGTCGCGCAGCTGCCGCTGGGCCTTGTGGATCATCCACTGGGAGGTGGTGATGCCGGCGTCCTTGTTGGAGTCGGAGTAGCCGAGCATGACCTCCTGCACGTCGCCGCGGGCGCGCACGATCGCCCGGTACACCGGGATCGACAGCAGGTCGTCCAGCAGCTCGCCGGCCATCTCCAGCTCGCGGGCCTGCTCCAGCAGCGGCGCGAAGCCGACCCGGGCGCGGGCCGACTCCATCGAGGCGCCGCCGAAGCCGGCCCCGGCGCTGACCTCGACCAGGCCCCACTCGCGGGCCAGCACGACCGCGGCCAGCACGTCGTCGATGCCGGTGGTCATCGAGATGATGTACGTCTCGACGACCTCGGGCCCGAAGCGCTCCTGCACCTCGCGGATCGCCGCGAAGACGTCGAACGTCTTGCGGGCGCTGTCGCTCAGCCCGGTGTCGCGGGTCGCGAGGGGCCGGCGGCCGTTGAGCTCGTCGATGAGCAGCTGCCGGCGCGCGTCGCGGTCCAGCGACGGGTAGTCGACCTCGCCGACCCGGCGGTACAGCTGCGAGAGGACCTCGTGGTGGGCGTCGGCGTGCTCGCGCACGTCGAGCGTGGCCAGCTGCAGGCCGAACGCGGACAGCGTGCGGATCGCCGAGGCGAGCTTGCCGGTGGCGGCGAGCTGGCCGCCGTTGCGGGCCAGCGAGGCGCGCATGAGCTCGAGGTCGGCGATCAGCTCGGAGGTGCCGAGGTAGTCGCGGCCCGGCTTGTGCGGGGTGCCGGTGGCCAGGCGCGTCCGGGTGTGGCCGAGCTTGAGCCGGATGCAGCGCAGCTTGAGCCGGTAGGACTCCTCCACGTTGACCCGGCGGTAGCGGGCCGGCAGCTCCGGCAGGTTGTCCAGGTCGGCGGCGAGGCTCGCGGAGAGGTCCAGCGACACCCCGCGCAGGCGCTTGGAGACGGAGATCTCGTCGATCAGGGCGTCGATCACGCCCTCGGCCATGCGGATGCCGTACTCGTGCTGGATCAGCAGCACGTCGCGGGTCACCGCCGGCGTCACGAACGGGTTGCCGTCGCGGTCGCCGCCGATCCACGAGCCGAAGGTCAGCGGCCGGGCCGTCGGCGGCAGCTGTACGCCGAGGTCGCGCAGCGTCTCGTAGAGGTCGTCAAGGACCTGCGGCGCGGCGCCCTCGGCCAGGTCGGCGAGGTAGTAGACGGCGTTGCGGGCCTCGTCGCTGGGCTCCGGGCGCTCCAGGCGCAGCTCGTCGGTCTGCCACAGCAGGTCGAGCAGCTCGGCCAGGCGCCGGTCGGTGCGGGCGGTGCGCGACTTGTCCGGCTCGGCCGAGCCGTCCAGCGCGGTCGCCACGGCCTCGGCCTCGAGCTCGTCGCCGACGGCGCGCAGCTTGGTCAGGATCGAGCGGCGGGCCGCCTCGGTGGGGTGCGCGGTGAAGACCGGGCGCACGGCGAGCTTGGACGCCACCGAGCCGATCTCGCGCACGCCGACGCCGCGGTCGGCGATGAGCTTCGCGGCCCGCTCCAGCCAGCCGCCCTCGCGCACGCGGATGCGACGCAGCTCACGGGCGCGGTGGACCTGCTCGGTGATGTTGGCGAGGTGGAAGTACGTCGAAAAGGCCCGCGCCAGCTGCGTGCCCGTGACCACGTCGAGCCCGTGCAGGCGCTCGGCGGCCGTCTCGGGGTCGCTGCGGACCAGCGCGCGGACCTCCTCGACGAGGTCCAGCAGCTGCTGGCCGTCCTGGCGCACGAGGCTCTGCCCGAGCAACGAGCCGAGTCGGCGGATGTCGGCCCGCAGCGCGGCGTCGGCGACGCTCGCCGCTTCGAGGGCTTCAGCAGACATGATGATTCGGTCCCCTCCGGACGGTGTTATCGGCTCGGCTGGGGGACGGCGCTGTCCGTTTTCTGATCGTTGCAGGCATCGTATCGGCTCCAGCGACGGCCCGTGGCGCTGCGGTGAGTCATGTAACAGCAACTGCCCCGGTCATTCTTGTCATACCCGCCAGATAGGCTGGTACGTGCATCGACTTAGGCTTGAGGTGCATTGACCACCCCCGCCCTGCCTGGGCGCCGGGGCAGTTTGTCGTGTCTTCTTTCTCTGTGGGGGCAACTCGGCCATGAAGCTCGCCGGTCTCTGCGCCGCCATCCTCGACGACCCCGCTCTCACCCGAGCGCGCGACCTGGCCCGCGCCGGGCACTCCGACCAGGTCGACCTGACCGGGCCGCCGGCCCTGCGTGCCTTCGTGGCCGCCACGATCGCCGCCGAGCGGCCCGTCCTGGCGGTGACCGCCACCGGCCGCGAGGCCGAGGACCTGGCCGCGGCCCTGGGCTGCCTGCTCGACCCCGACTCGGTCGCCGTCTACCCGGCCTGGGAGACGCTGCCCCACGAGCGGCTCTCGCCGCGCTCCGACACGGTAGGACGCCGCCTGGCCGTGCTGCGCCGCCTGGCCCACCCGACCGCGGAGGCGCCCCGGCCGCGAGTCGTCGTCGCCCCGGTCCGCTCGGTGCTCCAGCCGCAGCTCAAGGGCCTCGGCGACCTCGAGCCGATCGAGCTTCGCCCGCGCGGCTCGGCCGACCTCGACGCGCTCACCGCCCGGCTGGGCGAGCTCGCCTACACGCGGGTCGACCTGGTCACCAAGCGCGGCGAGTTCGCGGTCCGCGGCGGCATCCTCGACGTGTTCCCGCCGACCGAGGAGCACCCGCTGCGGGTGGAGTTCTGGGGCGACGAGGTCGAGGAGATCCGCTCGTTCGCGGTCGCCGACCAGCGCACCATCGAGAAGGTCGACCGGCTGTGGGCCCCGCCGTGCCGGGAGCTGCTCCTGACCGACGAGGTGCGGGCCCGGGCCGCGGCCCTGTCCACCGACCACCCGCAGCTGGCCGAGCTGCTCGACAAGCTCGCCGGCGGCATCCCGGTCGAGGGCATGGAGTCCCTCGCCCCGGCCCTGCTGGGCGGCACCGACTCGCTCGAGCTGGTCCTGCACACCATGCCGCCGGGCACCCACGTGCTGCTGTGCGACCCCGAGCGCATCCGCACCCGCGCCCACGACCTGGTCCGCACCAGCGACGAGTTCCTGGAGGCGAGCTGGGCGGCGGCCGCGGTCGGCGGCAAGGCCCCCATCGACCTCGGCGCGGCGGCGTTCCGCCACCTGGGCGACGTCCGGGCGGCGGCCGCCTCGCTCGGGCAGCCCTGGTGGTCGCTGAGCCCGTTCGCGGCCACCGTCGACTCGGTCGCCCCGGTCGAGCCCTGGCTGGTCGGCGAGGAGCCCGAGCCGGTCGTCGTCTCCGACGACGCGGTGACGATCACGCTGCCCGCGCAGGCCGTCCCGCTGTATCACGGGGAGACCGCCCGCGTCGTCGACGACCTCAAGCGGCTCACCGGCGAGGGCTGGCGGGTCGCGCTGGTCTTCGCCGGCACCGGGCCGGCCCAGCGCGCCGCCGAGGTGCTGCGCGGCGCCGACCTCGGCGTCGCGCTCGTCGAGTCGCTCGAGGGGGCGCCCGACCCCGGCGTCGTGACGATCACGACCGGCTCGCTCGAGCTGGGCTTCCTCGACGAGGACGCCCGGCTGGCCGTCATCACCGGCGCCGACATCTCCGGCGGCCGGGGCGCGTCCACCAAGGACATGCGCAAGATGCCGAGCCGGCGGCGCAACCAGATCGACCCGCTCGAGCTGCGCACCGGCGACTTCGTGGTGCACGAGCAGCACGGCATCGGCCGTTACGTCGAGATGGTCCAGCGCACCGTCAACGGCGCCGACCGCGAATACCTCGTGATCGAATACGCGGCGTCCAAGCGCGGCCAGCCCGGCGACCGGCTCTTCGTCCCCACCGACCAGCTCGACCAGCTCTCCCGCTACGTCGGCGGCGAGACGCCCACGCTGCACAAGATGGGCGGCTCCGAGTGGCAGAAGGCCAAGTCCCGCGCCCGCAAGGCGGTCCGGGAGATCGCCGCCCAGCTCATCCAGCTCTACGCCGTCCGGCAAAACTCGCAGGGCCACGCCTTCGGCCCCGACACGCCCTGGCAGCGCGAGCTCGAGGACGCCTTCCCCTATCACGAGACCCCCGACCAGCTGGCCGCGATCGAGGAGGTCAAGGGCGACATGGAGAAGGCGGTCCCGATGGACCGGCTGATCTGTGGCGACGTCGGCTACGGCAAGACCGAGATCGCGGTGCGGGCGGCGTTCAAGGCGGTGCAGGACGGCAAGCAGGTCGCCGTGCTCGTGCCGACCACGCTGCTGGCCCAGCAGCACTTCAACACCTTCTCCGAGCGGGTCGCGCAGTTCCCGGTCGAGGTGCGCCAGCTCTCGCGGTTCCAGACCCCGACCGAGACGAAGCTGACCCTGGAGAAGGTCACCGACGGCACCGTCGACATCGTCATCGGCACCCACCGGCTGCTGCAGACCGCGACGAGGTTCAAGCAGCTGGGCCTGGTCATCGTCGACGAGGAGCAGCGCTTCGGCGTGGAGCACAAGGAGTTCCTCAAACAGCTGCGGGCCTCGGTCGACGTGCTGACCATGTCGGCCACCCCGATCCCCCGCACCCTGGAGATGGCGATCACCGGCATCCGCGAGATGTCGACGATCGCCACTCCGCCGGAGGAGCGCCACCCGGTGCTCACGTTCGTCGGCGCCCAGGACGACAAGCAGGTCGCCGCGGCCATCCACCGCGAGCTGCTGCGCGACGGCCAGGTCTTCTACCTGCACAACCGGGTCGAGTCGATCGAGCGCGCCGCCCGCCGGCTGCGCGAGCTGGTGCCCGAGGCCCGCGTCGCCGTCGCGCACGGCCAGATGTCCGAGGAGGCCCTCGAGAAGATCATGGTGGGCTTCTGGGAGAAGGAGTACGACGTCCTCGTCTGCACCACGATCGTGGAGAGCGGCATCGACATCCCCAACGCCAACACCCTGATCGTCGAGCGCGCCGACCTGCTCGGCCTGGCCCAGCTGCACCAGATCCGCGGCCGGGTGGGCCGCGGCCGCGAGCGCGCCTACGCCTACTTCCTCTACCCGCCGGACAAGCCGCTGACCGAGCATGCCCACGAGCGCCTGGCCACGATCGCCCAGCACACGGAGCTCGGCGCCGGCATGTATGTCGCGATGAAGGACCTCGAGATCCGCGGCGCCGGCAACCTGCTCGGCGGCGAGCAGTCCGGCCACATCGAGGGCGTCGGCTTCGACCTCTACGTGCGCATGGTCGGCGAGGCCGTCCAGCAGTTCAAGGGCGAGCGCCCCGAGGAGGAGGAGCCCGACGTCAAGATCGACCTCCCGGTCGACGCCCACCTCCCCTTGGAGTACATCGCGGCCGAGCGCCTCCGCCTGGAGATCTACCGCAAGATCGCCGGCGCCAAGGACGGCCCCGCCCTGGACGAGATCGTCGCCGAGATGCGCGACCGCTACGGCGAGCCCCCGCTCCCGGTCGCCAACCTGATCGCGGTCGCCCGCTTCCGCCACCTGGCCCGCTCCTACGGCCTGACGGACGTCTCCCTGCAGGGCAAGCACGTCCGCTTCGGCCCGCTGCAGCTGCCGGACTCGAAGCAGATGCGCCTGAAGCGCCTCTACCCCGAGTCCGTGTACAAGTCCGCCGCCGACACCGTCTCCCTGCCCCGCCCGTCGACCCGCCGCGTCGGCGGCGAGCCGATGCGGGACACGGCGCTGCTCGAGTGGGCGGCCGAGCTGCTGACCACCGTGCTGGGCGAGCCGGTCGCCGCTTCGGCCCCCGCGGCGAAGCAGTGACCGCGCCACGTCTCTTGCGCGCCCACCGGGTGCGGCCGGCACGTCCCTGAAGGAGGAGGCTGACGTTGGCTCGAGTGGTGCTCCTGGTGACATCTCCGCGCCTGCCGGCCGGAATCCTGACCGCGCAGGCCTGGGACCTGGTGCGCGCCCACCCGGTGCTCACCGCCGCCGAGTCGGAGCAGTCCGCCGCCCTGCGCGCCGCCGGCGCCACGGTCACGGTGGTCCCGCCCTCCAACCCGTCCCTGCTCGCCGCCCCGTCCGCCGCCGGCACCGTCAACGCCCTCCTCGACGCGGCCGCCCAGCACGAAACGGTGGTCTGGCTGGCCGCTCCGGACGGCGACGAGCAGCTGGCCCGCGAGCTGGGCCTCCGCCTGGCCCGTGAGCCGGGCCTGGCCGAGCTGGAGCTCCTCTACGGTTCGTGGGACCCGGCGGGCGCCCGCCTGCTGGACGTCGTCACGGTGATGGACCGCCTCATGCAGCCCGAGGGCGGCGACCCGTGGAAGCGCGCCCAGACCCACGAGACGCTGGCCCCGTTCCTGCTCGAGGAGGCGTATGAGCTGTACGACGCCATCCGCGACGACGACATGGAGGCGATCCGCGAGGAGCTCGGCGACGTCCTGCTCCAGGTGGCCATCCACGCCCGGCACGCCGAGGAGACGGCCGGCTTCACCATCGACGACGTGGCCGGCGACCTGGTCGCGAAGCTGATCCGCCGCAACCCCCACGTCTTCGCCGACACCGAGGTGGGCGGCATCGACGAGATCATCGCCAACTGGGAGCAGATCAAGAAGGCCGAGAAGTCCCGCGCCTCGGCGGTCGACGGCGTCGCCCTCTCCCAGCCGTCCCTCGCCCTGGCCGCCAAGCTCCTCCAACGCGTCGAGCGCGCCGGCCTGGACACCCCTCCCCCACCCCCCACGTCGCTGGGCACCGAGCTGCTGGCCAAGGTGGCCGAGGCCCGCGCGGCCGGCATCGACGCCGAGGCCGCCCTGCGCGAGGCCGCCCTCGCCTACATGGAGTCCGTCCGCACCGCAGAACGCCACCAACCACCGGTCAGTTAACGCCCATAACGCTCCGCAACCGATTCAAAGATCGTTTAGGTGCCGTGGGTTACGGTGAACAAGCCGGAACCGCCGCCGACCAAGCCGCCTTCCGACCCCGACGTCACAGCCCCGCCCCGATTCGGCAACCGCCTCTCGACCACATCCGCCTTCGGCGCCCTCGCGCGCGCACCCGCCGAGTCCACGTCGCATCCTCGCGCAGCGACGCCCGAGGTCGCCGTCACCAGCACCTGTCGGTCGCGCTCGCGGTCATCGTCACGGCCGAGTCCACGGCCCGCCGCCGGCCGCGGCGGCCGGATGCGGGCCGGCGGCGAAGCTCCCCCGGCATCGGAAACGACCGCCTGCGCGCCTGACCAGGCTCGCGCGAAGCCGGGATGATCGGCAGGCGGGCGACCTGGTCGGCGCGTTCCAGGATGGCGCGGCGGATGCCGCGGCGCGGGTCGAGTCGTGGGCGTGGACCTTGGCGGCAATGCCCGCCCCTAAGCGCGGTGGGCCGGGCGGCGCGTCAGGCGGTGGTGCAGCGACCGAGCCAGCAGCGCCGCGGCGAACGGTGCGTCCTCGCGCAGGTAGCGCCGCGCCAGGCGCCGCGGCTCGCGGGCCAGGCGGTCCAGCCACTCCAGGCCCGCCTTCTGCAGCGCCGGCCGGGCCCGCTGCACGTCGCCGGCGACGAAGTTGACCGCGGCGCCGCAGCCGAGGAACCACGTGCCGGGCAGGTCGGCGCGCAGCGAGGCGATCAGGTGCTCCTGCCGGGGGAAGCCGATCCCGACGTACACCATCTGCGGGCGCGCCTTGACCACCCGGGCGCACACCGAGCGCAGCGCGCGCCGGCTGCGGTCGAAGCCGAACGGCGGGCAGTACGCGCCGGCGATGCGCAGGCCGGGGCAGGACGCGGCCAGGCGCGCCGCCGCGCGGTGGGCGCCGTCCGGCTCGCCGTCCGTCGACGGGGCGCCGCCCAGGACAAAGACGCTGCCGCCGCGAGGAGCCAGGCCCCGGGAGAGGGACCAGATCAGGTCCGAGCCGGCGACGCGGGCCGGCAGGGTGCGGCCGGCCAGGCGGGCCGCCCAGACCAGCGGGGCGCCGTCGGCCACGACCAGGTCGGCGGCGCTGAGTTGAGCTCGTAGGGCGGCGTCCGCGGCGACCTGGCGCAGGATGTCGACGTTCGGGGTGACGATCCAGCCGCCGCGGCCGCGCTCGAGGGCCGACAGGACGCGGGCCACGACCTCGTCCTCGGTGAGCGGGTCGATGGACAGGCCACCGACGGGGACCCGCCGGGTGTGCGTGTAGCTGCGCAGCATCGTTCGTCCGCAATTCCTCGTTAGACCCAGATGCCAGCGAAACTGGCATATCTACCAAAACGACCAAGGAGGACGCTTTGGTACGCGTTCTGTTCCTCGGGGGGCTGGGTCGAAGCGGCACCACGCTGCTGGAACGCCTTCTGGGGGAACTGCCCGGCGTGCGCCCGCTCGGGGAGGTCGTGCACCTGTGGGAGCGCGACATCGCCGGCGACGAGCGCTGCGCGTGCGGCACCCACTTCTCCGAGTGCGACTTCTGGCAGGCCGTCGGCGAGAAGGCGTTCGGCGGCTGGCAGCACGTCGACGTCTGGCGGGTGCTCGCCCTCAAGCACGCGGTCGAGCGGACCCGGCACATCCCGAAGCTGGCCAGCGTGCGGATGAGCCCGGCGCATCGGCTGCTCGTCGAGGAGTACGCCGACTGGTACGCCCGCCTCTACGAGGCCGCCGCGATCGTCTCCGGCGCCGATGTGCTCGTCGACTCCTCCAAGCACGCGGCGCTCGCCTACTGCCTGCGCTTCGCCCCGAGCATCGACCTGCGCGTCGTGCACATGGTCCGCGACAGCCGCGGGGTGGCGTACTCCTGGACGAAGAAGGTCTCCCGCCCGGAGACCGACAACGCCGAGGAGATGACGCGGTACTCTCCGGGCCGCTCGGCCCTGCTGTGGAACGCGCACAACGTCGCGTTCTCGGCGCTGCACCGCTGCGGCGTGCCGGTGAAGCGGGTGCGGTACGAGGAGTTGCTGGACGAGCCGACCAAGGTGCTGGGCGACCTGTCCGACTTCATCGACATCAAGCCCGGCGAGATGGGCTTCGTGCGCGACGGCGTGGCCCACCTCGGCACCTGCCACAGCGCCGCCGGCAACCCGATGCGCTTCACCGTCGGCCCGGTGGCCCTGCGCCGCGACGACGCCTGGCGCACGGCGCTGCCGGGGCGGCAGCGGCGGGTCGTGAGCGCGCTGACCGCTCCCCTGCTCGGCGCGTACGGCTACCGGGGCGCGCGATGAGCGCCGGCGCCCACTGGCCGAGCGTCGGCGTCGTGATCCCGACGCGCAACCGCCCCGAACTGCTCCGGCGCGCGGTGGCCGGGATCGTGGCGCAGGACTACCCCGGGCCGGTGCGCACCATCGTGGTGTTCGACCAGCACGAGACCGACGCGAGCCTGTGCCGCGGCGGCGAGCGCCCGCTCGACGTGCTGCCCAACCTGCGCCGGCCGGGGCTGGCCGGCGCGCGCAACACCGGCATCGTCGCGCTCGACACGGACCTGGTCGCGTTCTGCGACGACGACGACGTGTGGCTGCCCACGAAGCTGCGCCGGCAGGTGCACGCCCTGCAGCAGCGCCCGCAGGCGGAGTTCTGCACGTCGGCGATCGAGGTCGAGTTCGCCGACCGGCTGACCCCGCGGCTGGCCGGCGCGTCGCTGGTTGGCCTCGACGACCTGGTCCGCTCGCGGATGTCGATGCTGCACTCCTCGACGTTCCTGGTCCGCCGCTCCGCGTTCGCCCGGGGTGAGCTGGGCCTGGTCGCCGAGGACGCCCCGGGCAGCCAGAACGAGGACTGGGACCTGCTGCTGCGGGCGGTCAAGCGCGGCGAGATCGTCCACGTCGACGAGCCGCTCGTGCGCGTGCTGTGGGGGCGGTCGTCGCTGTTCGCGTACGAGTACGCCACCAAGATGGCCTCCCTACGCTGGATGATGGGCCGCCACCCCGAGATCGCCGCGTCCACGACCGGCGCCGGCCGCGTGTACGGGCAGCTCGCCTGCTGGTCGGCGGCGACCGGCAACCGCCGCGACGCGTGGCGGTGGACGAAGGCGGCGATGCGCTCCAACTGGCGCGAGCCGCGCGCGGCGATCGCCCTGGCCGCCGTGACCGGCGTCGTCAAGGTCGAAAGCGTGCTCGGAGCCCTCCACCGGAGGGGCCGCGGGATCTAGGCTCGTCGCCATGAGGCTTCACGTTCGGGTGCACGGCGGCGACCTCACGAAGACCCCATTCCTGCTCGTACACGGGCTGTCGTCGAACGCGCGGCTCTGGGACGGGGTGGCCGGCCACCTGGTGGCGGCGGGCCACCCCGCGTACGCGGTCGATCTGCGCTCCCACGGCGAGTCGCCCAGCCCGCCCGACGGCTACGACACCGCGACCGCCGCCGCCGATCTCGATGCGCTGCTGGGCGAGCTCGCCCTGCCGCCCGCCGTCGTGGCCGGTCAGTCCTGGGGCGGCAATGTCGTCGTACAACTGGCGGCCCGGCACCCCGAACGCGTGCACGGCCTGGCCCTCGTCGACGGGGGCTGGATCAACCTCGCCGCGCAGTTCCCCGACTGGGAGTCGTGCGCGGCGCGGCTGCGCCCGCCGGACGTGACCGGCCTCACCGCCGCCCACCTGCGCGAGCGCCTGCGATCCGGTCATCCGGACTGGGAGCCCTGGGCGATCGAGGCGACGATCTTCAACCTGGCCACCGGGCCGGACGACCGCCTCAGCCGCCGGCTGCCGATCCCGCAGCACATGCAGATCGTGCGCAGCATGTGGGACGACCCGCCGCAGCAGTACTTCGGCCGCATCGACGCCCCGGTCCTCGCAATCCCCGCCGGCAGCAAGACGCCCGACCTGGCCGGGCTGCGCGACGTGAAGATCCGCCCGTACCCCGGCGGCGACCACGACCTGCACGCCCAGCACCCCGCGTCCGTCGCGGCCGACCTGCTGAGCCTCGCATGAGCGGGCTGCTGGTGATCATGGGCTCCGGCGAGACCGCGCCCACGATGGTCAAGCCGCACCGGGAGATCTTCCAGCGCTGCGGTGACCGCCCGGCCGTGCTGATCGACACGCCGTACGGCTTCCAGGAAAACGCCGACGACATCTCCGCCAAGGCCGTCAAGTACTTCGCCGACAGCACCGGCCGGCAGCTCAGCGTCGTCGGCTGGCGCACCGCACCCGAGCCCGGCCTCCCGCGGGAGCGCGCGCTGGCCGTCCTGCGCGAGGCCGGCTGGCTGTTCGCCGGGCCGGGGAGCCCGACCTATGCCCTGCGGCAGTGGACGGATACAGAGTTCCCAGGTGTACTCGCTGAGGCCCTCGGCACGGGAAAGGTCGTCTGCTTCGCAAGCGCCGCGGCGCTGACCCTCGGCTCGCACACGATCCCGGTGTACGAGATCTACAAGGCCGGCACCGACCCGCACTGGGTCCCCGGCCTCGACCTGTTCCACCAGGTCACCGGCCTGCCCGCGGTGCTCATTCCGCATTATGACAACGCCGAGGGCGGCCACCACGACACCCGCTTCTGCTACCTCGGCGAGCGGCGCCTGTCCGCCCTGGAGCCCACGCTGCCGCCCGACGCCTTCATCATCGGCATCGACGAGCACACGGCCGGCCTGTTCGACCTGGCCGCCCGGACGGTCCGGGTCGTCGGCAACGGCGGCCTGACCCTGCGCCGCGCGGGCGTCTCGCAGTGGTGGCCGGCCGGCACCACGCTGCCGTTCGACGCCTTCACCGACGGCTCGTCGTTCGCCCCCGCCGCTCCCGCCGCGCCGGCCGCCGCCGACCGCGATGACCCGCTCCCGCTCACCTCGCTGGCCGCGTCGACGCTGGCCACGACGGCCCGCTTCGACGCCTGCCACGAGGCCCGCGACGCCGACGGTTGCGTGGCCGCCGCGCTCGACCTGGAGCAGGCCCTGCAGGACTGGATCGCCGACACGGACGTCTCCGACGAGCGCGAGCAGGCCCGCTCGGCTTTGCGCCAGATGCTCGTGCGCCTGGGTTCGTTCGCGGGGCCGGACCGCTTTACGCCCCTGGTGTCCGCTTTGGTCGAACTGCGCACTTCGGCGCGTACCGCCAAGGACTGGTCTTTGAGCGACACTCTGCGCGACGCGCTGGCGTCGGCGGGCGTCACGATCCAGGACACCCCCTCGGGCCCGTCCTGGTCTCTTTAGTGGTTTGCGTCACGAAATGTCCGGCCGCTTCGCTAGGCCGAATATTTCGGACATTTCATGATATTGAGTGATCGTGGGAAGCCTTGGCGGCGGACGGTCGACGGGGGGCCGACCGGGGTTGGGCCGCGGATGCAGTACGCTCGTACTGCTAAGCGATGCCGGGGACTTTGCACGTCCGTCGGTGGAGCACAGCGAAGAGTGCTGGAATCAGCGAGGACTGCCCACGGCGGCGGAGACCCCCAGGCAGCGCGAGAGGAGCGCCCGGCCGATGGCGAAGATCAAGGTAAACAACCCTGTCGTCGAGCTCGACGGCGACGAGATGACCCGGATCATCTGGAAGCAGATCCGCGAGCAGCTGATCCTGCCGTACCTCGACGTCGATCTGAAGTACTACGACCTGTCGATCGAGTACCGCGACCAGACCGACGACCAGGTCACGGTCGACGCGGCGAACGCCATCAAGGAGCACGGCGTCGGGGTCAAGTGCGCGACGATCACGCCGGACGAGGCGCGCGTCGAGGAGTTCTCGCTCAAGAAGATGTGGCGCTCGCCGAACGGCACGATCCGCAACATCCTCGGCGGCGTGGTCTTCCGCGAGCCGATCATCATGTCGAACGTGCCGCGGCTGGTCCCCGGCTGGACCAAGCCGATCATCATCGGCCGTCACGCACATGGCGACCAGTACAAGGCGACCGACTTCGTGGTGCCCGGCCCCGGCAAGGTCACCGTGACGTACACCCCGGCCGACGGCGGCGCCCCGATGGAGTTCGAGGTCGCCAACTTCCCCGGCGGCGGCGTGGCCATGGGCATGTACAACTACGACGACTCGATCCGCGACTTCGCGCGCGCGTCGTTCCGCTACGGCCTGGACCGCGGCTACCCGGTGTACCTGTCGACGAAGAACACGATCCTCAAGGCGTACGACGGCCGCTTCAAGGATCTGTTCGCCGAGATCTTCGAGTCCGAGTTCAAGGACGAGTTCGCGAAGGCGGGCATCACCTACGAGCACCGCCTCATCGACGACATGGTCGCCGCGGCCCTGAAGTGGGAGGGCGGCTTCGTCTGGGCGGCGAAGAACTACGACGGCGACGTGCAGTCGGACACCGTGGCGCAGGGCTTCGGCTCGCTCGGCCTCATGACCAGCGTGCTGATGACCCCCGACGGCAAGACCGTCGAGGCCGAGGCCGCGCACGGCACCGTCACGCGCCACTACCGCCAGTGGCAGAAGGGCGAGAAGACGTCGACCAACCCGATCGCGTCGATCTTCGCCTGGACGCGCGGCCTCGCCCACCGTGGCAAGGTCGACGGCACCCCCGAGGTCACGAACTTCGCCAACACCCTCGAGCAGGTCTGCATCGACACCGTCGAGTCCGGCCAGATGACGAAGGACCTGGCGCTGCTGATCTCGCGCGACGCCCCGTGGCTGACCACGGACGAGTTCATGAACGCGCTGGACCAGAACCTCTCGAAGCGCCTCGGCGCCTGATCCACGACCACTGCACCGGCCCCGCCCTCGCACAGGGGGTGGGGCCGCTGTCGTCCTCTCCCCCGAACTTGCTCAGCCGAGGCGCCCATCGTCGATGCGTGGGCCGCGGAGTCGGCGACGGCGCTGGCCTTCTTGGTCGGCACCTGGCAGACGCACCGGCTCGGCCTGTGCTCGGCCGACGCCTGCGACGCGTACTACCTCGCCGCCGCTTCTGTTCGCTCGCCTGTCAGAACAGAGCGAAGTCGGCCGCTTACCGTCAGAAGCGCCGCCACCAGCCCGGATGAAAATCGTCGTACCCACCCGTCATCCTGTCCTCGTGAACCTCCTCGCACGCGCCGCAGGCATCGTCGTCATCGGACTCGGCATGGTCGCCACCATCGCCGGGCTGGCGCTGCCGTGGACGATGACCGGCGGCCGGCACCCCGACCTGGTCACCATCGCCGGGATCGCGTTCCTCGGGCCGCTGTTGAGCGCGCTGTGCGTGGCGTATGCGCGCACCGAGCCGCGCCGGTCGCGGCGGATCGGCGCGGTGGCGGCGGTAGCCGGGCTGGCCGCGGCGGTGATCGCGGCGGCGCTGGCGCGGCTGGTCGAGCCGAGCGCGGGCATCGGCCTCGGCGGCCCGGTCACGGTGGTCGGATCCGCGCTGCTCGTCGTGGGCTGGGCGACGCTGGTGGTCACGGGCGCGGGCAAGCTGCCGGGGCGCGACTGGCGGCCGTGGGCCGGGGTCGGCGGGGTCGTGGTCGTGCTGCTGATCGCCGGCGGGCTCGCCGTCGACTGGGCCCGCGAGGGGCGGTTCGTCGACGCCACGACGGTCGGGGCCGCGCCCGCGACGCAGGCGGTCGTCACCTCGCTGCCGTACACCGGCGTGGAGCTGGTCGGTGTGCAGGGAGATTTGGCGGTACTGCGCGGTGCCGACGGAATCCGCGCGGTGTGGCTCGGCAACGGCGCGACGGCCTGGCAGTATCTGCGCTCCGACCTGCCCAGCCAGGCGGCCGGGCTGGTCGACGACGGCGTGGTGGTGGCGTTCGGCACCGATGACGGCGTGCTCGTGACCGGCCTCGATGCGGCGACCGGGGCGCAGCGGTTCTCCCAGCGCTACCAGTCGGGCAAGGTCGCGACCGTGCGGGCCGCGGGCCGCACGGCGGTGCTGTCGGGCACCGGCGTCGGCGTCGGCGACCTGCTCGGGCTCGACGCGCGGACCGGCGCGCAACGCTGGCGGTGGACGCCGGCCCGCGACGGCGCCGCCTGCGACGTGACCGACCTGGCCGGCACGGCCGATACGATCGCGGTCGCGATGCGCTGCCGCGCGCAGGGCGTCGACGACGTGGCCGTCGGCCTGGCCGCGGCGGACGGCGTGGAGCGCTGGTCGTGGCACGCGATCCAGCGGGGCAGCAGCGAGCTCCGGGTGTATTCCATGGGCGCCGGCTTCGTCACGCTGACGGGCGCGGCGCCACAGCGGGCCACCTACATGGACGCGATCACCGGCTCGGTCGGCGCCCGCCACGACGCGGTGGGCACGCTCTCCGTGGCCGCCGGCCCGAGCCTGATCTACGCCGACCCCGGCAGCGCCCAGGCCCACCTGACCGCGGTCGAGGCCCGCACGGGCGCCAAGCAGTGGGACGTGAGCCTGGCCGGCCTCGGCGGCGACCAGCCGGTCGCCGGCGTGGCGGCCGACGGCCACGCCTACGTGCTGTGGCGCAGCCGGGCCGGCGCGCTGCGCCTGCTGACCGTCGCCACGAAGGACGGCGCGACCCAGGAGGAGCGCGCGATCGCGTGCAACACCCGCTGCCCGCAAGCCTTCGTCGCCGCGTCGGGCGCCCACGCCGTGATCGCCACTCGAGAGGAGAAGGCCACGCAGCTGTACCTGAGCATCACCTGACCCGACACGGCCCGCACCGGCCGCAGTATCGCCCGGAAGCAAGCACCGCACGGCCACCCGAAGCGCGGCCCGCGCCGGGCGCACAGCAGGCACCGCGCGGCCGCCCTGGAGCAAACGCCACCCAAGGCGTCGGCTAGCGCAGGCGGGACAAGGCCGCGACCGGGCTACCGGCGCGTCTAGCCGGCGTGTGCGACCTTGTTGGCCGGCGGGCGCCGCGAGCCCGAACGGCGACGCCCTCCGCCGCGCGTCCGGCTCGCCCGGTTCCCCGGGCTTCAACGAGAGGCCGCGCCGTGACCACCATCAACGGGCGACCGCGACAGACGTTCCGAGCAGCCCGACCGCGACGGACTCCTACGAGCGGACGTGCCGCGACCGCCACCATGGGCGGCGACGACCGCGACGGACTTCTGGGAACCGCCGCACCGCGAGGCGACCGACGCTGCCGTGGCGTGACGGGCCCGGGAGCGCGAGTGCGGCGCTCCCGGGCGCGGCGCCACGAGCACAAGGGCAGAGCGGCGAACTATGCCGTGAGCTGGCGTTCCGCGAGTTCGACGACGTTGGTCAGGAGCATGGCCCTCGTCATTGGGCCCACGCCGCCGGGCATCGGGGCCAAGTACCCGGCCACCTCGGCCACGTCGGGTGCCACGTCGCCGACCAGGCGGGCCTTTCCCGACTCGTCCACCACGCGGGTTACGCCCACATCGAGGACCGCGGCGCCGGGCTTCACCATGTCGCGGGTCAGCAAGGCGGCGGAGCCGGCGGCGACGACCACGATGTCGGCGGTTCGCGTGTGGGAGGCCAGGTCGCGGGTGCCGGTGTGGCACAGCGTGACCGTGGCGTTCTCGGACTTGCGGGTGAAGATCAGGCCCAGCGGGCGGCCGGCGGTGGTGCCGCGGCCGATGGCCGTCACCTCGGCGCCGTTGATCGGGATGTCGTAGCGGCGCAGGAGCTCGACGATGCCGTTCGGGGTGCACGGCAGCGGGGCCGGGATGTTCAGGACCAGGCGGCCCAGGTTCGTGGGGTGCAGGCCGTCGGCGTCCTTGTCCGGGTCGATCTGCTGCAGGATGCGCTGCTCGTCGAGGCCCTTCGGCAACGGCAGCTGCACGATGTAGCCCGTGCACGCGGGGTCGGCGTTCAGGGACGCCACCGCGGACTCCACTTCGGACTGGGTGGCGGTGGCGGGCAGATCGCAGCGGATCGAGGCTATGCCGACCTCGGCGCAGTCGCGGTGCTTGCCGGCCACGTAGGCGTGACTACCGGGATCGTCGCCGACCAGGATCGTGCCCAGGCCGGGCACTATGCCGGCGGCCTTCAGCGAACTCACGCGGGCACGCAGTTCGTCCTTTATGGCGGTCGCCGTTGCCTTACCGTCGAGAATCGTTGCCGTCACGGCTTCCGATCCTGCCATTAGAGTTCAGTGCGTGCTTGTCCGGCGCGGGGTAGTAGCCCTTCTCACCCTGATCACGTTGACCGCGTGTGGCGATTCTGCCACTCCGCCCAGCGAACCGCAGCCCGTCGTGGGGGCGAGCGAGAGCCAGGGGCGGCAGGTCGACGGGGAGCCGGGGGCCGTCGCGGGGCTGGGGAGCAGGGGGGCCTCGCCCGCGGCCAGCGCCAAGAACCAGACGGCGCAGGCCGCCGCGTTCGTGCAGAAGCTGCCGGGGACGTTCGGGATCATCATCCGGGACCGCGTGACCGGCAACGTGTGGAAGGCCGGTGACACCCGGGCGACGACCTGGACGGCCTCGACGATCAAGCTCGCGATCGCCACCGACCTGCTCGAACGTAATCAGGCCAAGCTCATCACGCTCGACGCCACCGATCGCGCGAACCTGGACAAGGCGCTGATCAACTCGGACAACGATGCGGCCACGGCACTGTGGAACAGGTACGACGGGGCCGGGATGCTCGAGCGCTTCCGGTCCAGGTTCGGGATGAGCAGCCTGGCCGTTGTCGAGGGCATGGACACGTTCTGGCGCAACCTTCGGTGCAGTGCCGAAGACCTGCAAAACCTGATGTCGTACGTCCTGGAGAAAACCGACGGCACCAGCCGGGCCTACCTCGTGACGACCCTGCGCAAGGTGGCGAGCAACCAGCACTGGGGGGTCTGGGCGGCCGGGTCCGGGTTCAAGCCGGGCAACAAGGACGGGTGGGTGGAGAAGCCGGTCAACGGCAAGAACGTGTGGATGACGCACACCGTCGGGTTCGCCGGGGACGGCGAGCGCTACGTGGTGTCGGCCATGTACGAGCAGCCGCCGGGCGGGACCCTGGAAAAGGGGGCGCACGCGGTGAGCGACGCGGTGGCGACGTACTTCGGGGCAAAGGTGCCGGCCCCCGTCACGCTGCCGTGACGAAGGCCGACGACCCGGCGTAGGACCGGCGCCGCCGGAGCGAAGCTCCCCCCGGGCGAGCGCGGCGAGCCGGCTAACACAGCCGGCCCCCGTCACGCTGCCGTGGCGAGGGCCGGGCGCACAGCCGTCTAGTGGTAGAAGTGGCGGGTGCCGGTGAAGTACATCGTGACGCCGGCCGCCTTCGCCGCCTCGATCGTCAGCTCGTCGCGGATCGAGCCGCCGGGCTGCACGATCGCGCGGATGCCGGCGTCCATCAGGGTCTGCGGGCCGTCCGGGAACGGGAAGTAGGCGTCGGAGGCCGCCACCGAGCCGGCCGCGCGCTCGCCCGCCCGGGTGATCGCCAGGCGCACCGAGTCCACGCGGTTGACCTGGCCCATGCCGACGCCGACCGCGGCGCCGTCCGCGGCGAGCAGGATCGCGTTGGACTTCACCGAGCGCACGGCGCGCCAGGCGAACTCCAGGTCGCGCAGGGTGTCGGCGTCCGCGGGGGCGCCGGTGACCAGGGTCCAGTGCTTCGGGGAGTCGCCCTCGGCGTCGATGCGGTCCGCCGCCTGCACGAGGACGCCGCCGGAGATCTGGCGGCGCTCGATCGGCTCGGGGCGCCAGGCGGGGGCGCGCAGGACGCGGAGGTTCTTCTTGGCGGTCAGCAGGGCCAGAGCCTCGTCGTCGTACGCCGGGGCGACCACGACCTCCGTGAAGATCTCGGCGATCTGGGCCGCCAGCTCGGCCGTGACCGGGCCGTTCACGGCGATCACGCCGCCGAACGCGCTGACCGGGTCGCAGGCGTGGGCCTTGCGGTGGGCCTCGGCGACGTCGGCGCCGATCGCGATGCCGCACGGGTTGGCGTGCTTGATGACGGCGACGCACGGGTCGGTGAAGTCGTGCACGGAGCGCCAGGCGGCGTCGGCGTCGACGTAGTTGTTGTAGGACATCTCCTTGCCGCCGAGCTGCTCGGCCTGGGCCAGGCCGGGGGCGGCCGCGGGGTCCTCGTAGAGGGCGGCGGACTGGTGCGGGTTCTCGCCGTAGCGCAGCGTGGCCGTCTGGCGCAGCGCGGTGCCGGCGAACTGCTGGTCGTCGCGGGCGAACCAGGCGGCGACGGCGACGTCGTACTCCGCGATGTGCGCGAACGCCTGCGCGGCCAGCCCGCGGCGCTCGTCCAGCGTGAAGCCGCCGTCGGCCACGGCCTGCAGTACCGCTGCGTAGGAAGCCGGCGAGGTGACCACGGCGACGCTGGCGAAGTTCTTGGCCGCCGCGCGGACCATGGCCGGGCCGCCGATGTCGATCTGTTCGACGCACTCGTCGTCGGAGGCGCCGGAGGCGACCGTCTCGGTGAACGGGTACAGGTTGGAGACCAGCAGCTCGAACGGCTCGATGCCCAGCTCGGCCAGCTGCGCGGCGTGGGTCTCCAGGCGCAGGTCGGCGAGCAGGCCGGCGTGCACGCGCGGGTGCAGGGTCTTGACCCGGCCGTCCAGCGTCTCCGGGAAGCCGGTGAGCTGCTCGACCCGCGTCACCTGGAGGCCGAGCGCCTCGATGCGGCCGGCGGTGGACCCGGTGGAGACGAGCTCGACGCCGGCCCCGGCCAGCGCGCGCGCCAGCTCCTCGAGCCCGGTCTTGTCGTAGACGCTGATGAGCGCGCGCCTGATTGGACGGCGGTTAGCCACGGCCCAGCCTGACCTTTCGTTCGTTGACGGTCCAGCCCTCGCGCGCCATCCGCCCGACCGTGTCGACCAGCTGGCGGCGCTCGGCTTCCTTGATCCGCTCCAGGAGCGTGTCCTCCGTGTCCTCGTCGAGGACCGGCACCGCGACCTGCGCGATGATCGCCCCGGTGTCGACGCCGCTGTCGACGAAGTGCAGCGTGGCGCCGGCGAGCTTCACGCCGTACGCGAGTGCGTCGCGCGGGCCGTGGATACCCGGAAACGCCGGGAGCAAAGCGTTGTGTGTGTTGATGTAACGGCCCTCGAACCGGCCGAGGAACCGCGGGCCGACGAGCTTCAGGAACCCGGCCGAGACGACCAGGTCGGGCTCGAACTCGCTGACCCGCGACAGCAGGGCCTCGTCCCACTCGTCGCGCGTGGCGAAGTCACCCACTCGGACAACGAACGTGGGCACGCCCCGGCGCTCCGCCCGGGCCAGGCCCTCGATGGCGGGGCGGTCGGCGCCGACCGCGACGACCGCGGCGCCGTACGACGGGTCCTCGGCGGCGTCGAGCAAGGCCTGCAGGTTTGACCCGGAACCGGACACGAGCACGACAAGCCGAACTGTCACCACGAAACTGTATCGACCGGGTCCGCCCAGCTCAGCGGCGGGCCTGTCCGCATTCTGCATAAAAACAGACAAATGCCGGCGACATGTAGTCCGGACTTGATCGGGGCAAGTAGGCTGCCGTGGTTCCGTATCCCCCCGGGATTACCCTGGTGCGACCACCACGTACCAGGAAACGTCCTCAGCCTTAGGAGCCATAGCCATGGGCTACCCACCACCGGGCCAGGATCCGTACGGGCAGCAGCCCGGCCAGGACCCCTACGGCCAGCAGCCTCAATACGGCCAGCCGCAGTACGGCCAGCCCCAGTACGGCCAGCCGCAGCAGCCCGCGTACCAGGACCCCTACGCGCAGCCGCAGCAGCCCGCGTACCAGGACCCCTACGCGCAGCCGCAGCAGCCGGCCTACCAGGACCCGTATGCGCAGCAGCCGCCGGTCTCCGGCACGCCGTACCCGACCTCGGGTGGCGGATACCCGACCTCCGGCGGGGCATACCCCACCTCCGGCGGCGCCTACCCGGCGGCCGGCTTCGGCCCGGCGGGCCCGCAGCCGCAGAACACGCTCGGCCTCGTCGGCATGATCCTGGGCATCGCCTCGATCCCGATGATGTGCTGCTACATCGGCCTGCCGCTGGGCATCGCCGGCGTCGTGCTCGGCTACCTGGGCCTCAACAAGGTGAAGCAGGGCCTGGCCAACAACCGCGGCATGGCGCTCGCCGGCATCATCTGCGGTGCCATCGGCGCCGGCCTTGAGCTGCTGTGGCTGATCCTGGTCTTCGGCCTCAACATGGCGAACCTGACCTACTACTAATAGGTCCGGTTCGCGAAGAGGGGCGCGCGAGCTACTCGCGCGCCCTTTTCGCGCGCAGGGCCAGCTTGGTCGCGGTCGTCGACAGCAGCGTGCCGATCGAGATCATGAACAGCGCGACGAAGCCGACCGCCCCGGCGTGCGGGCCGACGTCGGCGAGGCCGCCGGCGCCGAGCGAGCCGCTGGCCGCGGCGCACACGAGCGCGAGCAGCACCCCGGCCACCGGTCCGGCCAGCGCGGCCGCGCCGAGCAGCGGCAGCCACGGGCGGTCGGCGTCGTTGCGCAGCGACCGCCGGGCCAGCAGCCAGCCCGCGACGAGGGCCGCGGCCAGGGGCAGGCCGAGCAGCAGCGGCGCATAGCCGGTCGCCGGGGTCGAGGGAAGACCGGCCAGCAGTGGTACCGCGGGCAGGGGCCCCACCGACACGTGCGCCGCGCTGATGAACGTCTCCGACCCGATTGTGAAGCCGGGCCCGACGAGGTAGCTGGCCGCCCACGCGGTGACGTCCGGGGCGAAGAACCCGCAGACCACGACGAGGCCGACCTGCCCGGCGATCCCCGTGTGGTAGTCGTCGATGATCTGGCTCGCGTCGCCGCCGCTGAACGCGACCGCCATGCCGGTCGTGGCCGCCCCCGCCCCGAGCACGAGCAGCGCGGCGACGGCGCCGGTGCGGGTGGCGTCACGGATCACCCGGGGCGTGCGCCCGGCCAGCCGGGCGATCCCGCGGGCCTCGGCAAACGCGCCGAGCGAGCCGCCGGCCAGGCCGAACGCGGCGAAGGTAAGGGCGGCGCGGACCGCGGAGGCCTCGAGGCCCTGGTCGCCGAGGGCGAACGCGGCGGCGGTGCCGAGCGCGGCGTAGACGACGCCGACGGCGAGGCCGGCACGGGCGGCCGGCCACGGCGACCAGGGGCGGCCGCGGTGGTGGGCCCGGGCGCCGACGGCGCGGGCGGTGTGCACGCCGGCGCGGTACACCCGCCAGGCGGCGATGAGGGTGAGCCCCAGCGGGGCGAGGGAGACCGGGCCGATGCTGGTCTGCAGCGGTACCCAGTGGGCGAGCAGCCAGCCGGCGACGCCGAGGCGGAGCACCTGCCCGAACGGGGTGCCACCGCTGTCCATGGCGAAGAGGAGCCAGACCACGACGGCGGTCGGCAGCAGCGAGACGAGCGCCGCCCACAGCGAGTTGACCACGGCGGCGAGCGCCAGCGGGGCGCGCCGGGCGGGGCGGCGGGACGGGTCCTTGCCGCGGACCGAGCGCCGCTGGATCGGCAGGCGGACGGTCTCGCGGTCGGCGAGCCGGGTCTGCGCCCCGTCGTCGTGTTCGTCTGGGGTGGTCGGCATCGGCATTCACTTTGCCAAAGTCGGGACGGCCGGTCACTAACCCCGGCCGTCCGGACTTCGCGGCATATAGCGCGGTGACGGCGTCACCGCGGGTGCCTTACAGCGCGGTGACGATGTCCCGCATGAGGTTGGCGGTCTCCGTCGGCGTCTTGCCGACGGCGACGCCGGCCGCCTCCAGCGCGAGCTTCTTGGCGTCGGCGGTGCCCGCCGAGCCCGAGATGATCGCGCCGGCGTGCCCCATCGTCTTGCCGGGCGGGGCGGTGAAGCCGGCGATGTAGCCGACCACCGGCTTGCGCACGTTGGACTTGATGAAGTCGGCGGCGCGCTCCTCGGCGTCGCCGCCGATCTCGCCGATCATGACGATCGCCGCGGTCTCCGGGTCGGCCTCGAACGCGGCGAGCGCGTCGATGTGCGTGGTGCCGATGACCGGGTCGCCGCCGATGCCGATGGCCGTCGAGAAGCCGATGTCGCGCAGTTCATACATCATCTGGTACGTCAACGTGCCCGACTTGCTGACCAGGCCGATCTTGCCCGGGCCGGTGATGTCGGCCGGGATGATGCCGGCGTTGGACTTGCCGGGGCTCGCGATGCCGGGGCAGTTGGGGCCGATGATGCGGGTCTTGTTGCCGGTCGCGCAGGCGTGGGCCCAGAACGAGGCGGTGTCGTGCACCGGCACGCCCTCGGTGATCACCACGGCGAGCGGGATCTGCGCGTCGATCGCCTCGAGCGCGGCCGACTTGGTGCCGGCCGGCGGGACGAAGATCACGCTGGTGTCGGCGCCGGTCTGCTCCATCGCCTCGGCGACGCTGGCGAAGACGGGCAGCTTGGTGCCGTCGAAGTCGACCTGCTGGCCCGCCTTGCGCGGGTTGACGCCGCCGACCACGTTGGTGCCCGCGGCGAGCATGCGCCGGGTGTGCTTGGAGCCCTCGGCGCCGGTCATGCCCTGGACGATGACCTTGCTGGACTCGGTCAGCCATACCGCCATGGTCGTTACACCCCACTCGCTGCGAGCTCGGCGGCCCGGCGGGCCGCGCCGTCCATCGTGTCCACCCGCTCGATCAGCGGGTTGGCCGCCTCGTCGAGGATGCGGCGGCCCTCCTCGGCGTTGTTGCCGTCGAGGCGGACGACGAGCGGCTTGGTGACCGCCTCGCCGCGCTCGCTCAGCAGCTGCAGCGCCTGCACGATCCCGTTGGCCACCGCGTCGCAGGCGGTGATGCCGCCGAAGACGTTGACGAAGACGCTCTTGACGTCGGGGTCGCCCAGCACGATCTCCAGGCCGTTGGCCATGACCTGGGCGCTGGCGCCGCCGCCGATGTCGAGGAAGTTGGCGGGCTTGCTGCCCAGCCCCTCGCCGGCGTAGGCGACCACGTCGAGGGTCGACATGACCAGGCCGGCGCCGTTGCCGATGATGCCGACGTTGCCGTCGAGCTTCACGTAGTTGAGGTTCTTCTCCTTGGCCGCCTGCTCGAGGGGGTCGGTCGCGGCCTTGTCCTCCAGCGCCTCGTGGTCGGGCTGGCGGAAGTCGGCGTTCGCGTCGAGCGTCACCTTGGCGTCGAGGCAGAGCACGGTGCCGTCGGTGGTCTTCGCCAGCGGGTTGACCTCGACCAGCGTGGCGTCCTCGGCGACGAACGCCTGCCACAGCTTGACCGCGATCGCCACGACCTGGTCGGCGACGTCGGCCGGGAACTTGGCCTGCTCGACGATCTGCCGCGCGGTCGCCTCGTCGACGCCCTTGACGGCGTCGATGGCGACCTTGGCCACCTTCTCCGGCGCGTCGTGCGCGACGGTCTCGATCTCCATGCCGCCGGCGACGCTGGCGATGCACAGGAACGTGCGGTTCGCGCGGTCGAGCAGGTAGGAGAAGTAGTACTCCTCGGCAATGTCGGCCGTGGTGGTGACCATGACCTTGTGGACCGTGTGGCCCTTGATGTCCATGCCGAGGATGTTGGTCGCGTGCGCGGTCGCCTCGTCGGCGCCCTCCGCCAGCTTGACGCCGCCCGCCTTGCCGCGGCCGCCGACCTTCACCTGGGCTTTGATGACGACCCGGCCGCCGAGCTCCTCGGCGATCGCCCTGGCCTCTTCAGGGGTCTCGGCGACACCGCCGCCAAGCACGGGCAGGCCGTGCTTCGCGAAGAGGGCGCGCCCCTGGTACTCGTACAGGTCCACAGTTGGTCCCGTTCCGTCAACCGTGCCGCCTGCCCCATCGCGAGGACGGCTCAACGGTTCGCAGCCTAGCCGCGCCGCCGTCGGTCAGCTTCGCGTGGGTTCGGCGATGTGCCCGATTCCACTCTGGGCCCACTTCGGCCGCGAATGCTCACTTCCAGGTGACACGGCGGTGAGCGCGTAACCGCCACGGCGGCCCGTCGTTGAGTGCAGTGTCGGCCCGCCCACGGGAAAGCCCGCGGGTAGGGCCGGCACCAAGAACGGCCGATGCCCTGTCGGTCGAGGGGTGGCGGCGGGGCATCGTGCAATAGAGGGGCCGGACGTGTGAGGGGTGCGTCCGGCCCCTCCCTTTGCCTTTTCCGGGTCATTGGCCGCGATCGAGCGCGGACAATTCAGCTTTTGAGGTTTTCCTGAGCCCATTCGACGATCGACTGCGTGGTGGCGCCCGGCGTGAAGATGCGGGCGACGCCGAGCCGCTGCAGCTCGGGCACGTCCTCGTCGGGGATGATGCCGCCGCCGAAGACGGTCACGTCCGCGGCGCCGCGCTCGGCGAGCAGCTCGATGACCCGGCGGAACAGCGTCATGTGCGCGCCGGAGAGCACCGACAGCCCGACGGCGTCGGCGTCCTCCTGGATCGCGGTCTCCACGATCTGTTCGGGCGTCTGGTGCAGCCCGGTGTAGATGACTTCCATGCCGGCGTCGCGCAGCGCGCGGGCGACGATCTTCACGCCTCGATCGTGTCCGTCGAGGCCAGGCTTGGCGATGACGACGCGGGTCCGCGCGCTCATCCTGCCGTCCTCCCTGTCCCTCCTTGTCGGCCCTGGCCGTTCGTGGCGGCCCATGGGCTCGGATCCGCATCGTCGCGGACCCAGTCCGAAGGTACCGCAGCACCTGGAGCGGACGGGCAACGACCGCGCGACGGCCGCGGTTACGCAGAACCAACCGGCCGGGCACAAACGCGCCACCCGTTGTGCGCACTTCTATTCGCATTCGCTTCCGGCGAATACCGGAATACCGCACAATCGCTGCCGAATCGCATTTCGCCGGGAATCGGAGGTTCACCGCGTTGAATGCAAGATCCGCGCCCGCGCAGCTGCGTGCCCGCGCCTTCGCGCAACGCGCGAACTATCGGGGACGGCGCCGCCAGCCCGCGCCGCGGCACCGGTTCCTGGCCCTGCTGACCACGGCCGTCGTGAGCTCGGCGGTGGTCGCGTTGAGCACGGCGGCGGCGCTGCCCGAGCCGCACACCGACGACCTCACGATCGAGTCGGCCGGCAACTACGACGACGTGACCACCCATTCGAGCGACCGGGCGAGCCGGTCGACGTCGTCGCGGGCCGGCCAGCCGGCCCCGGACGTGTGGATCCTGCCGATGCACAAGTACACGCTGACGTCGATGTTCGGGCAGCGCTGGGGGCAACTGCACCCGGGCGTGGACCTCGGGGCGGCCGAGGGTACGCCGTTCACGGCCGTCGCCGCCGGAACCGTGGTGCTGTGCCGGTGGAACGCCGGGTACGGCAACAACGTGATGATCGACCACGGGGGCGGGGTCGTCACCGTCTACGGGCACGCGTCGAAGCTGCTCTGCCACGAGGGCCAGCAGGTACGGGCCGGCGACCGGGTCGCGCTGGTCGGGAACACCGGCCACTCGTTCGGCTCGCACCTACATTTCGAGGTGCGCCAGGACGGCAAGCCGATCGAACCGCTGGCGTTCATGCTCCGCCACGGCGTCGATATCCAGCACCACTCAGAGACCGCGTACTCGTAGGATCTTGGCCACGACGGTTGGCCTTGTCTTAGATTTTCTCCACCGCGGCGTGGCGCAGGACGATCCACATGACCTGGTCGCCGAAGTCGATCTGGGCCTGCGCGCGAGGGCCGGCGCCCTCGACGGCCAGGACCCGGCCGAGGCCGTAGCGCTGGTGGTTGACACGGTCGCCCACCGCCAGCGACGGCACGTCGCGCTGCAGCTCGCTCGCCGTGGACAGCTTCGAGGCGTCCAGGCCCAGCTTCGCCGCCAGCTGCGACGCCTTCGGGGTGCCGCCGACGAACGACGACGTGCGGCTCTGCGTCGCGCCGGAGCCGCGGCCGCCGACGCCCGCGCGGCCGGACCAGCTCGTGTACGCCGCGTCCGTGCGCTCCCACCGCACGAGCTCCGGCGGCAGCTCCTCCAGGAAGCGCGACGGCGGGTTGTACGAGGGCTGGCCCCAGGCCGAGCGGGTCACGGCGCGCGAGATGTAGAGGCGCTGGCGGGCGCGGGTGATGCCGACGTACGCCAGGCGGCGCTCCTCCTCCAGCTCCTTGCGGTCGCTCATCGCCCGCTGGTGCGGGAAGACGCTGTCCTCCAGGCCCGTGAGGAACACAACCGGGAACTCCAGGCCCTTCGCCGTGTGCAGGGTCATCAGCGTGACGACCCCGGTGTGGTCGGGGTCGTCGGAGGGGATCTGGTCGGCGTCGGCGACCAGCGACACCTGCTCGAGGAAGCCGGCGACGCTGGGTCCGGGGACCGCGGTCGCGTCACCCGCCTCGGCGGCGACGGCGACGGTGGCCTCGGTGCGCTCGGTGTACTCGCGGGCGACGCTGACGAGCTCCTGGAGGTTCTCCACGCGGCCCGCCTCCTGCGGGTCGGTGCTCTCCTCGATCTCGCCGAGGTAGCCGGAGCGCTCCAGCGCCGCCTCCAGCACCTCCTCTGGCATGGCGGTCTCGGCCAGGGCCCGCAGGTCGTCGAGCAGGGCCACGAAGTCGCCGATGGAGTTGGCCGCGCGGGTGGAGATGCCGGGCGCCTCGCTCGCGCGGCGCAGGGCGGCGCCGAAGGAGATCCGCTCGCGGCCGGCGAGGGCCTCCACGCACGCCTCGGCCCGCTCGCCGATGCCGCGGCGCGGGGTGTTGAGCACCCGGCGGATGCTCACGGTGTCGTCCTCGTTGACCACGGCGCGCAGGTAGGCCAGCGCGTCGCGGACCTCCTTGCGCTCGTAGAAGCGCACGCCGCCGACGACCTTGTAGGGCAGGCCGAAGCGGATGAACATCTCCTCGAACACGCGGGACTGCGCGTTGGTCCGGTAGAACACGGCCACGTCGGCGGGGCGGACGCCCTGGTTGTCGGAGAGCCGGTCGATCTCGCGGGCGACCCAGTCGGCCTCGGCGTGCTCGGTGTCGGCGACGTAGCCGACGATCTGCTCGCCGGCGCCCTGGTCGCTCCACAGCCGCTTGGGCTTGCGGTCGCTGTTGCGCCCGATGACGGCGTTGGCCGCGTTGAGGATCGTCTGGGTGGAGCGGTAGTTCTGCTCGAGCAGGATCGTGTGCGCGTTGGGGTAGTCGCGCTCGAACTCGAGGATGTTGCGGATGGTGGCGCCGCGGAACGCGTAGATCGACTGGTCGGCGTCGCCCACGACGCACAGCTCGCCGGTGTCCCCGACCAGCTCCTTCACCAGCATGTACTGCGCGTGGTTGGTGTCCTGGTACTCGTCGACGAGGACGTGGCGGAAGCGGCGGCGGTAGCTCTCGGCGACCTCGGGGTGGCTCTGCAGCAGGTGCACCACCCGCATGATCAGGTCGTCGAAGTCGAGCGCGTGGGCCTCGAAGAGCCGCTGCTGGTACAGCGTGTAGGCCTCCGACAGCGCCCGCTCCGCCGGCCCCTTCGCCGTGCCGGCGAACGTCTCGGGGTCGATGAGCTCGTTCTTCAGGTTGGACACCTGGGTCGCCAGGCCGCGGGCCGGGTACTTCTTCGGGTCGAGGTCGAGCTCGCGCGCGACGAGCTGCATCAGCCTTCGCGAGTCGTCGGCGTCGTAGATGGAGAACGTCGACTTCAACCCGGCGTGGTCGTGCTCGGCGCGCAGGATGCGCACGCAGGCCGAGTGGAACGTGGACACCCACATCAGCCGGGCGCGGTTGCCGACCAGGTTGGCGACCCGCTCCTTCATCTCGCCGGCGGCCTTGTTGGTGAACGTGATGGCGATGATCTCGCCCGGATGCACGTTGCGCGCCGCCAGCAGGTAGGCGATGCGGCTCGTGAGCACCTTGGTCTTGCCGGACCCGGCGCCGGCCACGATGAGCAGCGGCTGGCCTTCGTGGGTCACCGCGTCGCGCTGGGGGCCGTTGAGCCCTTCCAGCAGGTCGCGCTTGGGGGGTCGGGGCGGCGCCGCCGGGGCCTCGGGCGCGGGCGGGCGAGACTGGGGTACCTCGAAGAGAGATTGCATCGCAGGGGCGAGTCTATGCCCGGTCGTACTGGTGACCGAAAACCGACGCGTCCCAACTTTCGGTAGGACTTTCCGCGACGATCGCGGGCGTGCCATACTCGGCTACGTGATCGAGCAGGTGCGCTCCTACTTTTTTTACGGCTACCGGAGTCCGGCAGCCGTAGGTCGCGCCTGATCGCAAAGCCTACCGACGCCCCGGGCCCCGAAGCCCGGGGCGTTCGCGTTCCCGGGCCCGGATCGCGCGGACCCGACCGAAAAGGAACGAAGAGAGATGGCCGCCGTCACCATGGAACAGCAGACCACCCCTGACCAGCACATTGCCGGCCTGCGCAACCGCATCGACGAGATCGACGCGGCGATCGTCGCGCTCTGGAAGGAGCGCGCGGCGATCTCGCAGGAGGTGGGCAAGACCCGCGTCGCCGCCGGCGGCACCCGGCTGGTGCTCTCCCGCGAGCGGGAGATCCTCGAGCGCTTCAGCGCGGAGCTCGGCGCCGACGGCACGCAGCTGGCGCTGCTCATCCTGCGCGCGGGCCGCGGTCCGCTGTAATAGGGGCATGACCTTTCCTCCTTCGGCCGCGCCGCTCACCGATGTGCAGCGCGTCCTGTGCGTACTCGCGCACCCCGACGACGTCGACTTCGGTTCGGCCGGCACGGTCGCGACCTGGGTCGACGCCGGGCTCGAGGTGGCATACCTGCTCGTGACCCGGGGTGACGCCGGCGGATTCGACGACACGCCCCGGGAGCAGATGCCGCTGCTGCGCGAGTCGGAGCAGCGCGCCGCCGCGGCCGCCGTGGGCGTGAAGCAGGTGGAGTTCCTGGAGGGGTACCGCGACGGCGTCCTGGAGCCGACGATCGCCCTGCGCCGGGACATCACCGCCGCGATCCGGCGCTTCCGCCCGGACCGCGTGCTGACCAGCTCTCCGCTGCGCCGCTGGGACCGCCTGGCCGGCCCGAGCCACCCCGACCACCTGGCCGCGGGCGAGGCCACGACCTGCGCGGTATATCCGGATTCGCGCAACCCGTTCACGTTCACGGACATCGGCCTGGATCCGTGGACGGTGCGCGAGGTGTGGTACAGCGGCGGCCCCAACCCGGACCACTACGTCGACATCACGGACGTGTTCCCGCGCAAGCTGGCGGCCCTGCGGGCCCACGTGTCGCAGACGTCACACCTGGACGGGTTCGATGAGCTGCTTCGCGAGCGCCACGCCATGTTCGCGCGGGCCGGCGGCCTGCCGGACGGGCGCCTGGCCGAGGGGTATTCGATCTTCCACACGGCCTGACGAGCGCTTCCCCCCTCGTGCGCGCCCGCCGGGTGCGGGCGCGCGGGCGGGCAGTTACACCAGGCGGCGGTCGGCGGCCCAGCGCGACAGCTCGTACCGGTTCGACATCTGCAGCTTGCGCAGGACGTTGGAGACGTGGGTCTCGACCGTCTTGATCGAGATGAACAGCTCCTTGGCGATCTCCTTATACGCGTAACCGCGGGCCAGCAGCCGCAGCACCTCGCGCTCCCGGTTCGTCAGCTGGTCCAGCTCCGGGTCCGCCACCGGGGCGTCGGGGCGGGCGGCGAAGGCGTCCAGGACGAACCCGGCCAGGCGCGGGCTGAAGACCGCATCGCCGTCGGCGACCCGGCGGATGGCCTGGGCCAGCTCGTCCGGGGAGATCGTCTTCGTGACGTAGCCGCGGGCGCCGGCGCGGATCAGGCCGATGACGTCCTCGGCGGCGTCCGAGACCGACAGGGCCAGGAAGCGGACCTGCGGATGGGAGCGGCGCATCGCCTCGAGCACGGCGCGGCCGCCGCCGTCGGGCATGTGGACGTCGAGCAGTACCACATCGGGCTCCAGCGCGGAGATCTTCTGCACCGCCTCGGCCACGGCGCTCGCCTCGCCCACGACGTCGACGTGCAGGCCCAGTTCCGCCCGGACGCCGGCGCGGAACATCGCGTGGTCGTCGACCAGGAAGACGCGCAGCCGCTGGGTCTCTTCGGTGCTCATCGCTCTCCGCTTCCACTAGCGCTCTGTTCAAAAGCATTGGCAGCCCGGCGGCGACGGCTCTCGGGCTCGATCGGCATGCTCAGGCGTACCTCGGTGCCCTCGCCGGGGGTACTGCGGATCTCGGCCTTGCCGCCGTGGCGCTGCATGCGCAGGATGATCGAGCCGCGCACGCCGTGGCGGTCGTCGTCGACGGCGGCCAGTTCGAAGCCGGCGCCGCGGTCGCGCACGAAGACGCTGACGCAGTCGGGTTCGACCTCGGCGTACAGCGAAATGGTCTGCACCTTCGCGTGCTTGGCCGCGTTGACCAGCGCCTCCCGGGCGGCCGCGACGATCGCGCCGACCTTCTCGTCGACGTCCACGTCGCCGACGACCACGGTCTCGACCGCGACCGCGAACGTGTCCTCGACCTCGGCCGAGGCCTCCTCCAGCGCGGCGCTGAACTTCTCCATCGGCGAGGCCGTCGGCTTGTACAGCCAGTTGCGCAGCGTCCGCTCCTGCCCGCGGGCCAGGCGCTGGACCTCCTTGAGGTCGCCGGCGTTGCGCTGGATCAGCGCGAGCGTGTGCAGCACCTGGTCGTGGATCATGGCGGCCAGCTCGGCCCGCTCCTGCTCGCGCACCCGGGCCTCGCGCTCGGCGCTGAGCTGGGTGAACATGCGGTACAGCAGCGGGGCCAGGGCCAGGCCGACGCCCGCGAGGGCCACGGCGGCGAAGCCCAGGCCGTAGCCGATCGAGGAGAACGGCACGCCGCGCAGGGGGAAGACGCCGGCCACGAACACGCCGATGATCCCGGCGACGACGAGCAGGCCGCCGCCGACGAAGCGGACGAGGTACGACCGGCGGCTGTTGTCCATGGCCACGCCCAGCCAGGGCATGCCGGGCACGGTCGACGACCAGCGCTGGCGGCGCTTCGGGTCGGCCTGGTGCCAGATGATGCCGGCGCCGAGCGCGATGATCGCGGCGAGCCAGCCGATCCCGGTCTGCAGGCTGTCGTCGGGCTTCAGCAGCTGCCAGAGGATCACGACGCCGGCGCCGAGCGCGAGGAACGCGAAGAACTGGTTGACGTTGCGCGCGCCCGGGCGGCTGTGCGGCTGCGCCGGCAGGACCGCCCAGAACGCGGCGTAGAGCAGGGCGCCGAGCCCGTTGAACGCCGCGAGCGCCACGAAGCCCGCCCGCACCACCAGCACCGACACGCCCAGGTGGGCGGCGATGCCGGCCGCGACGCCGGCCACGACCCGGTCGGCGGGCTCGCGGTAGAGGCGTCGGACGGGGACTGGGCTGCTCATCGCGCTCGTTTCTGTCTCGGTTGACGGATTCGGTACCTCAGATCGTCACACGAATGGCGACGGCCGGACCACTCCGAGCGCCCCGGAGCCGCAGAATCAGGGTGGTGTCAGGGTCGACGCCGGAGGCGGGTGCAGGCGCGGTCCGCGAGCATGGACAGCATGACGAACCCGCCTGCCGCCGACGAGCCGGCCGACAACGCCGCCGCGGAACGGGCCGCGGAGCCGCAAAACCCCCCGGACCACACCGCCGAACTGCCGCCGAAGCGCGAGGACGACTCCCCCAGCTACGAGGCCGACTACGCCACGGCCTCGGACGACACGCCCCCGCCGTGGCCGGCCGAGGAGCCGGGCGCGCAGACGCCCCCGCCGCCTTCCGAGGAGCCGGGCGCGCAGACGCCCCCGCCACCCCCGCCGCCACCGGGCGCGATGCCGCCGCCTCCGCCCTACGGGGAGCAGCAGCCGCCGCCGTTCCGGGCCGGGTTCAACCGGGCGCTGCTCGTCCGGCCGCTGCAGGGCCGATACGTGGCGGGCGTCTGCGCGGCGATCGGCCGGGCCACCAACACCGACCCGACGCTGTGGCGCGTGATCTTCGCCGTGCTGACCCTGGCCGGCGGCGTGAGCATCGTCGCCTACCTGCTCGGCTGGCTGCTGCTGCCCGCCGAGGGCGACACCGGCTCCCCGCTGGAGGCGCTGCTCGGCCGCGGCCGCTCGGCCACCTCGGCGCCGCTGGCGATCATCATCGGCGTCTGCGCGGTCCTCGCGTTCCTGCTCGTCATGTCGCAGAACTTCGGCGCCGCCATGATCGGCCTGCTGGTCGTCGTCGGCGTGGTCGCCCTCGTCGTGCGCGGGCAGCAGGGCAGCAACCAGCCGGCCACGGGCGGGCCCTTCACGCCGCCGGCGGTGCCCAACCCGCCGCCCGGGCCGTTCGCGCCGGCCGGCGCGCCGTTCGGGCCGCCGCCGCGGGCGTTCGGGCCGCCGTCGTTCGGGCCGGCGCCGTCGGGCTCGCCTTCGTCCGGTTCGCCCTCCTACGGCTCGCCCTCCTACGGCTCGCCGTCATTCGGGCCCATGGCGTTCGGCGGGCCCACGGTGCAGGAGCCCGCGACGGCGCCAGAGCCGCCGCCGACGACGCCCCTGTTCCCGCCCATGCCGCCCGTACCGCCACTGCCGCCGATGCCGGGCGGCTACCGGCCGCCGTTCGCGCCGCACGGGCCGTTCGCCGGCAGCGGCAGCCCGTACGCGGCGAGTCTCGGCGTCCCGCCCGGGGTCCCGATCTCGCCCTACCCGGGCCTGGCGCCCGTACCGCCGCCGCCGAAGCCGCCCAAGGAGCGCTCGAAGCTGGGCCGGATCACGTTCTCGCTGATCCTGCTCTCGCTGGGCGTCCTGGCCGCGCTCGAGGTCACCGTGGCGGACTTCAAGGTGAGCACGTTCTTCGCGGTACCGCTGGCCATCACCGCCCTGGGCCTGATCACCGGCGCGTGGCTCGGCCGGGCGCGGGTGCTGATCCTGCTCGGCGCCCTGCTGAGCATCGCGCTGGCGATCGCGACCGCGGCGGGCACGTCCGTGCCGCACCGCAGCGAGAACATCACGATCATGCCGACGTCGGTGAACGAGCTCGCCCCGTCCTACAACACCGACATCGGCAACGTCAGCGCCGATCTCACCGGGGTGGACTTCTCCGAGCAGGACGTGGACGTGGAGTTCCGGGTCGGCGCGGGCAACATCGAGATCGTGGTGCCGCCGAAGGTCGACGTCACGGTCGACGTGCACATCCAGGGCGGCGACTGCAAGGTGTTCGGCAACAACTGCGGCGGGTTCAAGCAGACCAGCTCGTTTACGGACTACGGCACCGACGGCCAGGGCGGTGGGCACCTCCACCTCAACCTGGACCTGCAATGGGGCGATGTGAGGGTGACCCGATGAAGCCACACCGTCTGGACGGCGTCTCGCTGACGTTCGGCCTGATCTTTCTGGGCATCGTGGTGGTCTGGCTGTTCAACCAGGCCGTCTCGGTACACCTCAACGCGGGCTGGATCGTGGCCGTCGGCCTGATCCTGTTCGGGGGGCTCGGCCTGCTGGGGGCGCTGCGCTCGGACAAGCCGTCCGTGCGCGGCAAGGCAGGGGGGAACGGCACGGATTCGCTGGACGACGACCTGGACGTCCACTGAGCGATCGCGCCACGGAATATGCTGGCCGGCGGGGCAACGTGTCCCCGCCGGCCAGCACTACTTCTCGAGGAGCCCATAGAAGATGAGCGCACCCCGCCCGATCCAGATCGGTGACCGAGCCGCAAGGGTTCTCGCCTCGGAGCTCGCCCGCCACAGCGGGCCCAAGACCGGCCTGGTGATCGGCGCGTCGGCCGGCTCGGCCGCCCTGGCCGCGGCGATCGACGCGCTGCTGCCGGACGACCGGCTCGCCGTGGTCGGCACCGGCCCCGGCGCCGCGGCCGCCCTGCGCGAGCACGTGGAGCGCCAGGGCCGCTGGGTCTCCGAGCGCACCCGCGTCCTGGAGTCGGTCGACGCGGCCGAGCCCTCGGACATCGTGATCCACGCCGAGGCGATCACCGGCGGCGCCGAGGACGCCCGCGAGGTGCTCGCCGGCCTCGCCAAGCTCGTCGCCCCCGGCGGCGTGCTGACCGTGGTCGTGCCGGCCACCCGCATGCCCAGCGGCGCCGCCGACGAGGTCGAGCGCCAGGCCGCGCTCTACGGCGTCGGCAGCGACCTGGTACTGCGCAACGTGCCGCCGGTGCGCATCCACCGGCTGCGGCACACCCCGGCCGACCACGCCGCCGCGGCCGGCATGCTGCCCGCGCTGCGGCCCTCGAGCGTGCCGCTGACCCGCGGCATGAACATCGACTCCAACGGCGTCGCCGCGGCCGGCATCGCGCTGGGCCTCGCGGCGCTGGCCAAGGCGGCCCGGCCGAAGTCGAAGCTGTGGCTCGTCCCGGCGCTGGCCGCCGCCCCGGTCGCCGCGTTCTTCCGCGACCCGCAGCGCGACGTGCCGGAGGACCCGCGGGCCGTGGTGGCCGCGAGCGACGGCAAGGTCCTCGGCGTGGAGCGGATGCCCGACAAGCGCTTCGGCGACATGGAGTTCCTGCGCATCTCGGTGTTCCTGTCGGTGCTCGACGTGCACGTCAACCGGTCCCCGGTGGCCGGCAAGGTCATCGACTACTTCGTCGAGGACGGCGGCTACGCGGCGGCGATGAAGCCGGAGGCCGAGCACAACGTGGCCGCCTACACGCTGCTGGAGACGGCGCACGGCCCGGTCGCGGTCGTGCAGCGCACCGGCCTGATCGCCCGCCGGATCGTGCAGCGGGCGCCGATCGGCTCGCTGCTGGCCAAGGGCGAGCGCTTCGGCCTGATCCGGTTCGGCTCGCGCACCGACGTCTACCTGCCGGCCGACAAGGCCAGCCCCGCGGTGGCGCCGGGCGACCGGGTCGTCGGCGGCCAGACGGTCATCGCCACCTGGAGCTGACCGGGGTTGGTGCGCGCGGAGCGCGCATGGGGGGTCCGGGGTGGGAACCCCCCGGCGCGCCCGAGCGGAGCGAGCGCCAGTTGCGTTTGCCGGTCCGTGACTCCCGGGCCTGCGGCGTCCGCGGTGGGACCCCCGGCACGCCCGCGCGGAACGAGCGCCAGTTGCGCTTGCCGGTCCGTGACTCCCGGGCCCGCGGCGTCCGCGCTCAGTCAGCAAGAAGGGCCCCACCGCAGTGCGGTGGGGCCCTTCCGCGAAAGCGTCAGGCGTGCTGTTTGCCGCGCTGGAGCAGCCACAGCAGCGGGCCGCTGACCAGGTAGGCCAGCACGACCACGACGAACGTGATCCGGAAGTCGACCAGCGCGCCGACGAGCGGCAGCACCAGCAGCCACGGCGGCAGCTTCACCAGCCGGGCGAGCTTGGCGTAGGGGAAGCTCGACACCATCGCGAGGCCGAGCAGCGCCACCCCGGCCACCCGCAGCACGGGCGGCATCTGCGGCGCGATCAGCGTGCTCAGGGCCAAGACCGCGGCGCACATCGTGGTCGGCACGCCGCAGAAGAAGCGGCCGTCCTTGGGCGACACGTTGAACCGGGCCAGCCGGATCGCCGCAGCCGCCGCGACCAGCGCGCAGGCCGGCACGAGCAGGCCCGTGGGGGCCGAGCCGTTGAGCCAGGCGTACACCACGACGGGCGCGGCCAGGCCGAACGAGCACATGTCGGCGAGCGAGTCCATCTGGGCGCCGAACGGGCTGGCCACGCCCAGGCGGCGGGCCAGGAAGCCGTCGAGCCCGTCGAAGACGACGCAGGCGATCAGCAGGCCGGCCGCGAGCCGCACGTCGCCGTGGTTGACCGCGATGAAGATCGCCGAGAGGCCCAGCATCAGGCTGCTCAGCGTGCACGCGTTCACCAGGGCGAAGCGGATGCGGCGGGCCAGGGTGCGCTCGCCGGGCAGCAGCGGGATGGCCAGCGGCGCCGGCTCGTCGGCGTGGACCGTGTCGGCCTGGCCGGCGACGGCCGGGCTGACGGGCGCGACGGAGATCGCCTCGGCCGAGAGGTCTCGTGACAGTCCGTCACGGCGGCGCATCCGCAGGCGCGGCAGCCGGACCCGGCCGGTGCGCGTGTCGGTCTCGGCGGGGGGCACCAGCAGCGACGTCGCGCCGGCGATGTTGCCGTCACCGCGGCGGCCGGCGCGTCCGGCGAAGAGCACCTGGCGGGCGAGGGAGCCGCTGCGCCGCAGCCTTCCCGCCCATTGCCGGCCCCCTCCGGGGCGCGGACTGTCCGTGGCGCGTCGTCGCTGCCAAGGTGTGCTCGGCACTGATCCTCCATGTAGGAACGAGGTTCCCACGGTCGCTTTCCGGGGGCTTTTGCCCCTCGGTGTCCGTTTAGCGAGACCGTCTCGCGATCTACACGATCCCATATCGGATCGCGGTTGGCGATGCCTCAGAAAGGAAACCGCCATCAAAGGCGAACCGCGGAACTACTCAGTGTAGTTATTTGTTAACCTCTAGTCCATTTTAACGAGGTCGGTCACTCCCCCGTTACTTGTAGTGCCGCGGCCCACTGGACCACCTCAGTTGTGGCCAGACCAGGCAGCTCGGCGGGGTCGAACCAGGCCGCCGCGGCCGTCGATCCGCCGGCCGCCTCCGTCACGCTCGGTACGGACGGCTCGGGCACCAGCACCCGATAGAGCGCCCGAACGGCGTGCCAGTTCATGGGGTACCCCTCCGGGCCGACAAGTCCATGGCTGCGCCGATGAGTCACCCCGAGCAGCCCGACGATCTCGCCCCGCTGCCCGGTCTCCTCGTACAGCTCCCGCACCAGCGCCTCGGCCGGCTGCTCGCCCACGTCCGTGCCGCCACCCGGCAGGTGCCAGCGCCCGGCGCCCGGGAAGCCGCTCGCGATCTCGGTCAGCAGCACCCGCCCGGCGGGGTCGGTGACGAGGCCGTACGCCGCGAACCGCTGCCCCTTCGGCAGCTCCGACCCGCCCTCGGGCACGCCCTCGGAAATCGGCGGGGCCGGCGCCGCCACCCCCGCGCCGGCGGGCACCACGTCGTAGACGACCCGGTCCTCGTGGAGGTCGGGGGCGATCAGGGCACGCACTTCGCGTACCGACGAAACCACCACCGGCAGCCCGGCCTGGTCCCGGAACAGCCGGACCACCGCGGACGCCGGGTTCTCCCCGTGCCGGATCGGCCCGCCGATGTCGTCGGTCGCGCCGGGCAGCCGGCCGTAGACGGTGATCACCCGTGTCTGCGTCATGTGATCAGCGTAGGCCGACGCCGCGAAGCGCTTCCTCCGTGACCTCCGTCAATGGCAGCTCGCCGAGCTCGTCCGGGTCGAACCAGCGCGCCTCGGCGGTCGAGCCCCCGACGTCGTGGATGGTCGGCCGGCTCGAGCGGGCCACCTGTACCCGGTAGAACGCCCGCACGCCGTGCCAGTCGATCGGGTAGCCCTCGGGGCCGAGCTGGGCGGCGTCGCGGTGGCTGGCCACGCCGAGCAGCTCGACGATGCGGCCCTCCTGCCCGGTCTCCTCGACCAGCTCGCGCACCAGCGCCACGCCGGGCTGCTCGCCGAAGTCCGTGCCGCCGCCGGGCAGGTGCCAGCAGCCGCCGCCCGGATAGTTGTCGGCGATGCGGGTGAGCAGGACCCGGCCGCGCCGGTCGGTGCACACGGCGTAGGCCGCGAAGCGCTGCGCGCGGTGCAGGCCGTCCGGTCCGGGCACGGCGTAGAAGGAGGGCACCTCGGGCACGCCGTCGGGGCGGATGTCGGCCTCGGCGTCGGGCAGGCCGAGCGCGTCGGCGGTGAACCGGCGCAGCGGCAGGGTCTTGGCCTCCTCGAGGGTGACCCAGCGCGCGAGGTCGGTGGGCTGGCCGACGCGGTCGCGCAGCGCGCCGCCGCGCACCGAGACCTCGTAGATCAGCCGGTCGGTGTGGATGGTGAGCCCCCGCGCCGGCACCGCCCGCATGTCGGCGAGCACGTTGCTCAGCTTCACCACGGCGACGGACAGGCCGGTCTCGGCCGCGGTCTCCCGCACGACGGTGTCGACCGGGTTCTCACCGTGGTCGACGGCGCCGCCGGGCAGCGACCAGGCGCCGGGCGTGCCCGACTTCGCCGAGGCCCGGACCAGCAGGAAGGTGTCGCCGTCGGCGCACACGCAGTAGGCCGCGATGCGCCGCAGCGGCTGTAACGCAGGAGTCACGTCGATAAATTGTCCGGCTTTTACAAGCCGTCGCAAGGGCGAGACCCACCTGAAGGGTGATTCACTCCCATTCAATAGTGCCGGGCGGCTTGGACGTCACGTCCACGACCACGCGGTTGACCTCGCGGACCTCGTTCGTGATCCGGGTCGAGATCTTCGCGATGAGCTCGTGCGGCAGGCGCGACCAGTCGGCCGTCATCGCGTCGTCGCTGGAGACCGGGCGCAGCACGATCGGGTGACCGTAGGTGCGGCCGTCGCCCTGGACCCCGACGCTGCGCACGTCGGCGAGCAGCACCACCGGGAACTGCCAGACGCTGCGGTCGAGCCCGGCCGCGGTGAGCTCCTCGCGGGCGATGAGGTCGGCGGCGCGCAGGATCGCGAGGCGCTCCTCGTCGACCGCGCCGATGATCCGGATCGACAGGCCCGGCCCCGGGAAGGGGTGGCGCATGACGATCTCCTCGGGCAGGCCGAGGGCGGCGCCGATCTGGCGTACCTCGTCCTTGAACAGCGTCCGCAGCGGCTCGACCAGCTGGAACTGCAGGTCGTCGGGGAGGCCGCCGACGTTGTGGTGCGACTTGATGTTGGCGGTGCCGGTGCCGCCGCCGGACTCGACGACGTCCGGGTACAGGGTGCCCTGCACGAGGTACTCCACGTGCCCCTCGGCGTCGATCTCGCGCGCGGCCTGCTCGAAGACCCGGATGAACTCCCGGCCGACGATCTTGCGCTTCTGCTCCGGGTCGGTCACGCCGGCCAGCGCGCCGAGGAACTGCGCGGAGGCGTCGACGACCTTGAGGTTGATGCCGGTCGCGGCGACGTAGTCCTTCTCGACCTGCTCGGCCTCGCCGGCGCGCAGCAGCCCGTGGTCGACGAAGACGCAGGTGAGCTGGTCGCCGATGGCCCGGTGGACGAGCGCGGCGGCGACCGCGGAGTCCACCCCGCCGGACAGCGCGCACAGCACCCGCTTCGCGCCGACGCGCGCGCGGACCGCCTCGACCTGCTCCTCGATGATGTTGTTGGAGGTCCAGGTGGGCTCGATGCCGGCGATGTCGTACAGGAACCGGCGCAGCACCTCCTGCCCGTGCGGGGTGTGCGCGACCTCGGGGTGGAACTGCACGCCGGCCAGGCGCCGCTCGGCGTGCTCGAACGCGGCGACCGGCGCACCGGGCGAGGCGGCGGTGACGGTGAAGCCGGCCGGGGCCGCGGTGACGCAGTCGCCGTGGCTCATCCAGACCGACTGCTCGCCGGGCAGGTCCCGCAGCAGCACGCCGCCGGCGGCCGACAGGGTGATCGGGGTGCCGCCGAACTCGCGCTGCCCCGTGTGGGCGGCCTCGCCGCGCAGGGCGACGGCCATCGCCTGGAAGCCGTAGCAGATGCCGAAGACCGGCACGCCCGCCTCGAACAAGGCCGGGTCGACCTGCGGCGCGCCCTCCTCGTAGACCGACGACGGGCCGCCCGACAGGACGATCGCCGCCGGGCGCTTGGCCAGCATGTCCGCGACCGGCATCGAGCTCGGCACGATCTCCGAGTAGACGTGGGCCTCGCGCACCCGGCGCGCGATCAGCTGCGCATATTGGGCACCGAAGTCGACGACGAGTACCGGCGGCGGCGTGGTCATGTCGAAAAGCCTAGTCGGAGCGCGGCCGGAGCCTCGGCCGGGACCGCCGGACGTGACGGAGCTATCGGCGCCACGGGCGTGTAGGGCGCGCCCAGGTCCGGCCGCGGGTCGGGCTCGCCCCGGTTGGGCCACATCGACATCGCCCGCTCGGCCTGGGCGGTGATGGTCAGGGACGGGTTCACCCCCAGGTTGGCCGAGACGGCGGCGCCGTCGACCACGTGCAGCCCCGGGTGGCCGAAGACGCGGTGGTACGCGTCGACGACCCCCCTCGCCGCCGAGTCCCCGATCGCCGCGCCGCCGAGGATGTGCGCGGTCAGCGGGATGTTGAAGACCTCCGACCAGCTGCCGCCGGGCAGCCCGCCGATCTCCTCGGCCAGCAGGCGCACGGCCTCATTGCCGGCCGGAATCCAGGCCGGGTTGGGCTCGCCGTGCCCCTGCGTCGTGGTCAGCCGCCGCCGGCCGGTCCAGGAGCGCCGGTACTGCACGTCGAGGGAGTTGTCCAGCGACTGCATGACGAGCGCGATCACCGTCTTGTGCGACCAGCGGTACACCGACAGGACCCGCAGGTGCCGGATCGGGTGGCGGAAGAAGGCGCCGAACCAGCGCAGCGGCCGCCACGGCCCGCCGTCGGTCAGCACGGTCTGCAGCAGGCCCATCGCGTTGGAGCCGGGGCCGTAGCGGACCGGCTCGATGTGGGTGTTGGCGTCCGGGTGGAACGAGCTGGTGATCGCCACGCCGTCGGTGAAGTCGGTGCCCTTGCGCAGCGACCGGGCCCCGACGATCGACTCGGAGTTGGTCCGGGTGAGCGCGCCCAGCCGGGGCGAGAGGTTGGGCAGGACGCCGCCGGCCCGCATGCGGTGCAGCAGCCGCTGGGTGCCCAGGGCGCCGGCGGCGAGGACCACCTGGCCGGCCTCGAAGGTCCTTCGGCGGCCGCGGCGGTCGGTGCCGCGGGTCTCGACCGTGTAGCCGCCGCCCGCCGCCGGGCGCACCGCGGTGACCGTGGTCAGCGCGAAGACCTCGGCGCCCAGCCGCTCCGCCAGGTAGAGGTAGTTCTTCACGAGCGTGTTCTTCGCGCCGACGCGGCAGCCGGTCATGCACGAGCCGCAGTGCTCGCAGGTCTGGCGCTGCGGGCCGGCGCCGCCGAAGTACGGGTCGACGCCGGACCGGCCGAAGTAGACCCCGACCGGCGTGGCGTGGAACGTCTCGCCGACGCCCATCCGCTCCGCGACCGTGCGCATGGCCCGGTCGGCGCTCGTGGTGCGGGCGTAGGTGGTCGCGCCCAGCATCCGCTCGGCCTGGTCGTAGAACGGCTCGAGCTCGGCCCGCCAGTCGGCGATGTCCTTCCACTGGGGGTCGTCGTAGAAGGGCTGGAGCGGGCGGTACAGCGTGTTGGCGTACACCAGGGAACCGCCCCCGACGCCGGCTCCGGCCAGCACGAGCACGTTGCGCAGCATGGTGATCCGCTGAATGCCGTAGCAGCCCAGGGACGGCGCCCACAGGAAGCGCCGGGCATCCCAGGAGGTCTTCGGGAACTCGTCGTCGGCGAAGCGCCGCCCGGCCTCGAGAACCGCGACCGAGTACCCCTTCTCGGCCAGGCGCAGCGCGCTCACGCTGCCGCCGAAGCCGGAGCCGATGACCACAACGTCGTAGCGCATGCCCCATAGTGACTCACGGGTAACTTACGGGGAAGAGCGGTCTGCGGCAGACTGTCATCATGGCGAGACTTCCCGGCGGGCTGGCCGTCTGGCGTGGTCGGCGGCTGATCGGCAGCCCGGCCGCGGCAATGTCCAAGCCAGGGGGCCGGCCCGCACTGCCGGCCGTCGACGCCAACCATCACCCGGCGCTGCACTCAGTGGTCCTCGACGCACTGAAGTTCGCCGACGCCCCGCCCCCGCATTCGGTACATCTCGGCGGCCCCGCCACCGTGAGCACCGCCGACGGGGTGCTCGTGATCGGGCTGCCGCTGGCGTGGGGCCTGTCGGCCGACGAGCTGCGGGTCGTGCTCACCCACGAGCTCGCGCTGCCGCCGTCGCGCCACCCCGAGCTGGTCCGCGGGCTGCTCAACGCCCGGCTGCGCGCGCCGGACTCGGAGCGGGCGGCCACCCGTCACGCCCGGCTGCTCACCGCCACCGAGGCGCTGCGGGCCGAGGCCGAGCAGGTCCGCGACGCGGCGGCGGTGACCGCGGCCGGCGGCGGGCTCTCCGCGGTCGAGGACGCGGCCCGGGCCCTGCTGCGCGCGGCCGCGACCGAGCGGGCGTTCGCCGCCTTCGCCGCGGCCCCGCTCGCCTCCGGCACGATCTCGGCGTTCGCGACCGGCTCGCTGCCCACCGCGGGCCCGATCCGGGCCGAGGACCTGCACGAGGGCTGGCGGCTGCGGCTGTCGCGCTGGGGCGCGCCGGCCCACGACGTCAGCGCCCTGCGCGCCGACCTCGCCGCGCTCCACCCGGGGCTGGCCGAGGAGCTGCGCAACGGCGCCGGCGGGCCGCTCGTCACGATCGACCCGGACGCCGTCGCGCTGGACGAGCTCGGGCCGGCCGCCGCGAAGACGCTGGCCGCCGCGGTGCTGCCGGCCGCGGTCCAGGCCCCCGACGAGCCCTGGGTCCGCCTCGCCGAGCTGCCGGTCGAGGCCTACCTGCCCGACGTCGAGCGGCGCGCCCGGCAGTACGTCGAGGCCGTCAACACCGTGCTGGGCCGCCCGCCCGAGGGCCGCGACGAGCTGGCCGGCACGCTGCTGCGCCGGCCGGTCGACGTGGAGCGGGCCCGCAAGGGGCTGCCGGCCGGCGAGGGGGACGAGGACGCCTCCGCGCCGCCGTGGATGGGGGCGGCGCTGCTGGCCGTCGTGGTGGAGTACGCGATGCTGCGGCAGGGCTGGCGGCGCGAGCACCCGCTGCTGCCCCGGCGCCTGGCGGGACCGCACGGCGTGATCGACCTCAACGAGCTGGTCCGCAGCGACCCGCTGGCGCTGCGCGCCCACCTGGGCTAGGCAGCCGTCAGAGGCTCAGGCTCGGGTTGGTCGCCAGCTCGGCCGGATGCACGACGAGGTAGCCGTTCTGCGTGCGCTGCTCGACGACGCCGGCCGCGAGCTGGTTGACGCCGTTGCCGTCGAAGCGCACGCCGTTCCACGGCATGATCGTCTGCGTGACCGGCAGCGTCAGGGCCTGCACCGCGTTGCGGACCGACTGCTTGGTGTAGTCGACCGACTGGTCCATCGCCATCGCCATGACCAGCGTGGCCATGAAGGCGTCGGCGGCGACCTCGGTCAGCTTGGTGTGGAACGCCTGCTCGTACATCGCCCCGATGACCTGGGCGATCGGGTTGCGGGCGGCGAACTCGTTGGACCAGCCGGACGCGCGCAGGGCGGTCGGGCTCTTCACCCCGTCCAGGGCGGAGACGGCCGGCCCGATGGCGATCACCGGGGCGGTGCCCTTGAGCCGGACCGCGAGGTCGTTGGCCACGCTCGCCTCGGCCGGGCTGGTCACGATCGCGAGCACCGCGTCGTCCTTGGTGACCAGGCCGCCGGGCTGCCCGGCGTCGGGGCCCGACAGCGGCACGATGTGGTCCTTGCCGGCCACCTCGTAGCCGGAGGCCCGGCTGAGGTCCTCGATCGAGTTCTTGAGGCTCGCCGCCTCGTCGCCCAGCGCTCCGGTCGGCGCGCCGGCCGCGGTGACGATGCGCCGGAACCGGTTGGAGTCGCGCTGGCGGTACAGCATGTCCAGCGCAGCGGTGACCATCTTGCGGTCGCTGGGCTGGATGCGGAAGTGCCCGACCCGGTTGAGCTCGCCGAACGTGTCCGAGGTGCTCATCGCGTCGACCAGCGCGACGCCCAGGAAATCGGTGACCCGGCCCGTCGTCATGGCCACGTCGATCGAGTCGGCCACGACCACGCCGGCGGCGCCGTCGTGGACCAGCCGGTTGGCCTCCTTTTCGACCTTCTCCGGCGCGCTCTCGGTGTTGCCGGTGATCAGCGTCAGCTTGGTGCCGTTGCGCAGCCCGGCGCCGGGGCCGAGCGGCAGCGGCAGCGGCTGGGCCGGCACGTCGCGGTTGACCAGCTCGATCGCGAGCCTCGCGCCCAGCGTCGCCTGCTGGCCGATCTGGGCGTTGGCGCCGCTGGTCGGCACGAGCAGGCCGATGGCGACGGTCGAGGGCGTCGGCGCCGCGGGGGCACCCCCGCCGGTGCAGGCCGACATGAGTAACGCCGATGCCAGCACCAGAGCGGTCGCTGCGGGCCGGAGGCCCCGGGTGAGCACGGCGAAAGACTCCTTGCGACGCGCGGGAGGTCGGACGGCCGTATCCTTCCTCTCTGATCAATGCCTAGCAAGTCCGCTGTCCGGCTTCGAGTATTGTGACCTGCGCCACTATGACTCGGTTGGCCTGCGGTCGCAACCCTGGTTTGATAAGGGCCGCACGCTGCTCCGGCAGCGCGATGACGCATGCGAAAGGTGTGGAGGGGTGCAGACCTTCGCTTCGCCGCCTTCCTCGAGGGCCCCTGCCGTCGTGATGAAGGTGAACAGCCATCGCCGCAGGCGGCCCGGGGAGCCGCAGCGGCGCAGCGCATCGCTGTTTCGGGTGCGCGACTGGCGCGTGCCCACGAAGCTGGCGGCCGTCCTCGTGCTGCCCGCCGTGGCCTTCCTGGTCATCGCCGGCGTGCAGATCAACCTATCAGTGCAGGACGCGACAAAGCTGGATCAGTTCGCCCAAGGAGTCAAGGTCGGCCGCCAACTGACCGATCTGATCTACCAGTTGCAGCTGGAAAGGGACCGAACGGCCGGAGTTCTCGCCAAGTCGACCACGGCCGGCCCGCCGTCCGGCCCGAATTCCGCGGCCGAGGAGCTCGCCCCCGCCTACGCCGCGACCGACGCCGCCCTGCAGGCCTTCTCCATCCAGGCCCGCCCGCTGCTGCGCAACCCCCTCTTCAGCCAGACCCAGAACCGCGTCACCGCCGACTTCCAGGACCTGGCCCTCGTGCGGGCCGGCGTGAAGTCGCGCTGGCTGCGCGAGGAGGCGGTCTTCGACCAGTACTCCGTGACGATCCAGCACCTGTTCGACCTGGTGCCGGACCGCCCGGACATCGGCGGCGACTCCCAGTCGGTCGCCGAGGTCTCCTCGCTCCTGGACCTGGCCCAGGCCAAGGAGCTCAAGGACCAGCTGCGCGGGCGCATCTTCGCCGCGGCCAGCGCCGGCAAGTTCGCGCCCGACGACTTCGAGACGTTCTCGGAGATCCAGGCCCGGCAGGTGGCCGCCATCGAGCGCTTCCGCGCCTCGGCGAGCCCGCGCCACATCGCGCTCTACGACCGCAACCTGCGCCAGTCGGCCGTCTCCACCGTCGCCCGGCTGCAGCAGGACGTCATCGCCCGCTCCCGCGGCGCCGCCGTGCAGCTGTCGGCCGAGGACTGGTGGCGGGCCAGCACCCAGGAGCTGGACTACCTGCGCAGCATCGAGAAGGAGATGCTGGAGGACGCCATCAAGGGCGCCGGCGACCGCAGCGCCACCCAGCGCACCAACGCGATCCTGGCCACCTCGGCGATCGTGCTGGTCATGCTGCTGGCCCTGCTGCTGTCCTGGCTGATCGGCCGGTCGATGGCCCGCTCGCTGCGCCAGCTGCGGGCCCAGGCGCTCGACGTGGCCCAGCACCGCCTGCCCGAGGCCATCCAGCGCCTGCGGACGCTGCCGCGCGGCGAGACCGTCACGGTCGACACGACGACGCGGGTCCGCTCCTCCGACGAGATCGGCGAGGTGGCGGACGCGTTCACCGCCGTGCACCGAAGCGCCGTCAGCCTGGCCGTCGAGCAGGCCGTCATGCGCCGCAACGTCAACTCGATGTTCGTCAACCTGGCCCGCCGATCGCAGACCCTCGTCGAGCGCCAGCTGCAGCTGCTGGACCAGCTGGAGTCGGCCGAGACCGACCCGGACCAGCTGGCCAACCTGTTCCGGCTGGACCACCTGGCCACCCGCATGCGCCGCAACGACGAGAACCTGCTGGTCCTCGCCGGCAGCGAGGCGACCCGCCGGTGGGCGCAGCCCGTGTCGCTGTCCGCCGTGATGCTCGCGGCGATGGCGGAGATCGAGCAGTACGCCCGGATCCGCCACGACGTCTCCAACGACATCTACGTCGTTGGCCACGCCGTCTCCGACGTCGTGCACCTGTTCGCCGAGCTGCTCGAGAACGCGACCACGTTCTCGCCGCCGGACACCGTGGTCACGGTGACGGGCTGGCCGGCCCAGCAGGCCCGCGAGGCGACGATCGTCATCGAGGACAAGGGCATCGGCATGACCGAGTCCGGCCTCATCGAGGCGAACGAGCGCGTCACCAGCCCGATCGCCATCGACGTGGCCGCCTCCGAGCGGATGGGCCTCGTCGTGGTCGGCCACCTCGCCGACCGGCACGGCGTCTCCGTCCGGCTGACGGCGACCGACGACGGCGTCACCGCGTACGTGACCCTGCCGGCCCGGCTGCTGGCCACCCCGCCGGAGGGCGTCGGCCTCTACGGCAACGCGGCCAACCGGCTCGCGGGCGCGGCCCGCCTGCCGATCCCGGTCGAGGAGGCCGCCGCGGCGGCGGCCGCCGGCCCGGCGCCCGTCGACAGTCCGACCGCGGTGCTTCCGGCGCTGCCGGCCCGCGCCGGCACGAACGGCACCGCCGTCAACGGCTCCGACGCGGCCCACCCGGTCTCGGGCGTGCCCGCGGTCGCCGCGCTGCCGGTGCCGGGCGCCCCGTCGCCGGTCACGACCTGGCCGGTCGCCTCCCGCGACGCTGCTGCGGATGCGGATGACGCCGCTTCGGACTCGGATGACGTCGCTTCGGATTCGGATCACGCCGCTTCGGAAGACATTGCGCTGGACGACGTCGCTTCGGATGGCGCGTCTGAGCCGGTGTCCGCGGCGCCCGTGTCCGCGGCGCCTGTCTCGGCGGCGCCCGTCTCGGCGGCGCCCGTGTCCGCGGCGCCCGCTTCCACTCCACCGGCGAACCGCGCGACGAACGCCGGTCCGGCCGCCCGGCGCGGGCCGGCCCGGGCCGAGGACGTCCTGGGCGCCGCGTCGCGGGGTAACGGTGCCCCACCGGCGAAGGGCACGCGCTGGTGGTCCCGCGGCGGCGGTGGCGGCGCCGAGGCGCCCGCTCCCACCCCGGCGATCCCGGCGCAGCGCGAGCCGGTCACGGCCGGCACCAGCAGCGCGGGCCTGCCGATCCGGGTGCCGCTCGCCCAGCTGCCCGGCGACCCGACGGGCCAGGTGCCCGCGGCGCCGCCGGAGCAGACGCAGGCGATCACGGTCACCAACAACGAACCGGATCCGGCTAGCGTGGGGAGCATGCTCACCCGGTTCTACAGTGGTGTGCACCGGGCCGCGAACGAGGACGAGGTGCCCACGGTGCCGATCAACGAACATCGAGGGAGCACGGCGTGACCCTGAGCCAACAAGCACGGGACCTGAGCTGGCTGATCAACGCGTTCACCGAGCGGGTGCCCGGCATTGCCCATGCTGTGGTGGTCTCCTCCGACGGCCTGCTCGTGGCCGTCTCCGACCACCTGCCCCGCGACAGCGCCGACCAGCTGGCCGCGGTCACGTCCGGCCTGGTGAGCGTCACCAGCGGCGCCGCCCGGATCTTCGACGGCGACGAGGTCAAGCAGACCGTGGTCGAGATGGGCCAGGGCTTCTTCCTGGTCATGTCGATCCGCGACGGCTCGATCCTGGCCACGCTGGCCGGCCGCGAGGCGGACATCGGCGTGGTCGGCTACGAGATGGCCCGCCTGGCCAAGCAGGCCGGCGAGATGCTGACTCCGGCGCTGCGGGCCGAGCTGCAGCAGGCGCTGCCCCGCTGACCCATCCGTCCCGTCGGCCGAGGCACCGCCACCTTCACCGACTTGTACTTCGGCACGGACGGCGCCGCCCCGCCTAGGCTGCGCCGTCCTCCACCACGCACACCCTCACTCGGCCGGCGCTCCGACGCCGCCTGCACTCGGGTGGCTCCTCAATCCGACTGCCGCCGTCCGCCTCGCCCGTGCCGCTGCCGAACCCGCTGGTCAGCGCCGTCATCGCCGGCTCGTGGCGATGTCCCCGTGCTTTCGCCGTTGCTCCTGGAATCGTTGTGGGCGCACTTCGCCGCGCCGCCGCCCGCTCGCGGGTGATTTCACCCGGGTTGCTGCCCGGCCATCAACGCGGCCCGGCGGGCCATCATGCGACCCGCGCGACCGGCCGCCATCACCCGACCCGCGCGACCGGCCGCCATCACCCGACCCGCGCGACCGGCCGCCATCACCCGACCCGCGCGGCCGGCCGCCGTCACACGGCCCCGGCGGCCGACCATCGTGCGACCCGGAACTGTTCGCGCGGAATGACAACGCCGAGGCCGGTCAACGCGTGTCACCAAGGCCGTCAACGCCGGCAGGCACGTTGAAGGCCGCGGCGCTGGCGGGACCGGACGAAACGACGTGTGTCCGATTTGTGCGCCGTCAGGCGAAAAATCCGAAAAATTATGACGCGCCAGCGTCGTGATTTTTCGGATACAAAAGAAGACCGCCACCGGCGAGAAGTGCGGTGGCGGTCTTCGAACAGAGAGCTACTTGTCGAGGATCAGGCCGACCTTCTGGAACTCCTTCAGGTCGCGGTAGCCGCACTTGGCCATCGCCCGGCGCAGGCCGCCGAACAGGTTCAGCGCGCCGTCCGGGTCCTCCGACGGGCCGTACAGCACCTTCTCCAGGCTGCCCAGCGTCGGCTCGGCCGCGCCGAAGGAGCCGCGCGGCAGCTTCGGGTGGCTCGCCGCCGAGTGCCACCACGCGCCACCGGCCGGGGCCGACTCGCTGCGAGAGAGGGGCTCGCCGACCATGACGGCGTCGGCGCCGCAGCCCAGTGCCTTGGCGATGTCGCCGGAGGTCTGGATGTTGCCGTCGGCGATGATGTGCACGTAGCGGCCGCCGGTCTCGTCCAGGTAGTCGCGGCGCGCGTCGGCGGCGTCGGCGATCGCGGTCGCCATCGGGACGCGGATGCCGAGGACGCGGTCGGTGGTGGACCACTCGTCGGCGCCGATGCCCACGATGACGCCGGCGGCGCCGGTGCGCATGAGGTGCAGCGCGGTCTGGTAGTTGGTGCAGCCGCCGACGATGACCGGCAGGTCGAGGTCGGCGATGAACTCCTTGAGGTTGAGCGGCTCGTCCGTCGTCGAGACGTGCTCGGCGGAGACGAGTGTGCCCTGGATGACCAGGATGTCGACGCCGGCGTCGAGGATCACCGGGGCCAGCGCGAGCGTGTGCTGCGGCGAGACGCGGACCGCGACCGTGACGCCGCCGTCGCGGATCTCCTTGACCCGCTCGCCGATCAGCTCGGGCTTGATCGGCTCGGCGTAGACCTCCTGCAGGCGCCGGGTGGCGGGGGCCTCGTCGTCGAGGTCGGCCAGCTCCTCCAGGATCTTGGTCGGGTCGGAGTACCGCGTCCAGAGGCCCTCCACGTTGAGCACGCCGAGGCCGCCGAGCTTGCCGAGCGCGACCGCGGTGGCCGGGCTCATGGTGGCGTCGGAGGGGTGCGCCACGCAGGGAATCTTGAACGGGTACGCGTCGAGCTGCCAGTTGGTCGACACGTCGTCGACGTCGCGCGTGCGGCGCGTCGGGACGATCGCGATGTCGTCCAGGTGGTAGCCACGCCGGGCGCTCTTGCTCAGCCCGATCTCGACCACGTCACGCATTGTCAGCTCCTGATAGATGAGAAATGTCCACCGCTCAGCGCGAGTGGTAGTTCGGGGCCTCGACCGTCATCTGGATGTCGTGCGGGTGGCTCTCCTTGAGCCCGGCCGCGGTGATCCGGATGAGCCGGGCGCGCTCGTGCATCTCGGGAACGGTGGGCGCGCCGACGTAGCCCATGCCGGAGCGCAGTCCGCCGATGAGCTGCTGGGCGACCGCGGCGAGGGGTCCGCGATACGCCACCTGGCCCTCGATGCCCTCGGGCACCAGCTTGTCGTCGGAGTTCACGTCGCCCTGGAAGTAGCGGTCCTTGGAGTAGGAGCGCGCCTGGCCCCGGGACTGCATGGCGCCGAGGGAGCCCATCCCGCGGTACGTCTTGAACTGCTTGCCGTTGATGAAGATCAGGTCGCCGGGGCTCTCCTCGCACCCGGCCAGCAGGCTGCCCAGCATGACGGTGCTGGCGCCGGCGGCGATCGCCTTGGCGATGTCGCCGGAATACTGCATGCCGCCGTCGGCGATGACCGGAACGCCGAGCGGGCGGCAGGCGCGGGACGCCTCCATGATCGCCGTGATCTGCGGCACACCTACGCCGGCGATGACGCGGGTGGTGCAGATCGAGCCCGGGCCGACGCCGACCTTGACGGCGTCGGCGCCCGCCTCGGCGAGCGCCTTGGCGCCCTCGTAGGTGGCCACGTTGCCGCCGACCACGTCGACGGCGGTCTCCTTCTTCAGCCGCTGGACCATTTCGGCAACCATGCGGTTGTGCCCGTGCGCGGTGTCCACCATCACGATGTCCAGGCCGGCGTCGATCAGCGCGCGGGCCCGCTTGTAGCCGTCGTCGCCGACGCCCACCGCGGCGGCCACGCGCAGGCGGCCGGCCTCGTCCTTGGTGGCGTGCGGGAACTTCTCGCTCTTGGAGAAGTCCTTCACGGTGATCAGGCCCCGCAGCCGGCCGGAGTCGTCGACGATCGGCAGCTTCTCGACCTTGTGCTTGCGCAGCAGGGCGAGGGCCTCGTCCTTGCTGACGCCGACCCGCGCCGTGATGAGCGGGGCCACGGTCATGATGTCCCGCACCCGGATCGACGGGTCGGACACGAAGCGCATGTCGCGGTTGGTGACGATGCCCACGAGCTGGCCCTCGGCGTCGGTGACCGGCACGCCGGAGATGCGGTACCGCCCGCAGAGCTCGTCCACCTCGCCGAGCGTGGCGTCGGGCGAGCAGGTCACCGGGTTGGTGACCATGCCGGCCTCCGAGCGCTTGACCAGGTCGACCTGTTGCGCCTGGTCCTCGATCGACATGTTGCGGTGCAGGGTGCCGATGCCGCCCTGCCGCGCCATGGCGATCGCCATGCGGGCCTCCGTCACCGTGTCCATCGCGCTGGAGACCAGCGGGATGCGCAGGGTGATATTGCGGGTGACCCGGCTGGAGGTGTCCACCGCGCTGGGCACTACGTCCGATTCGCCCGGAAGCAGCAGCACGTCGTCGAAGGTCAGGCCCAAAGGCAGCACGTCAGGTCGCGAGAAATCCATGAAGCGCATCCCAGCTCTCGGTCGTCCGGCGGGTGCGTCTCATCGTACTTCCGCCCGGGCGCCACACCCGTCCGCCATGGCAGAGCCGTGCCCGGGCCCACACCGGGGCTGATTAGGGCTACCGTTGAGGCGTGCACGAAGAGCCCATCGACCCGTTCGCCGGCGACCCGGCCGATCCCTCGGCCGAGCTCGACGACAGCGGGAGCGACGACCCGTTGACCGCCGCCGAGCGCCAGGACGTTCTCGAGGACCTTGCCGACCTCGAGATCTACCAGGCGCTGCTCACGGCGATCGGCGTTCGTGGGCTGGTCATCGAGTGCGAGGACTGCCACGAGCCGCACTACTTCGACTGGGACCTGCTGCGGGGAAACCTGAAGCACCTGCTCACGTCCGGCCGGCCGCGCGTGCACGAGCCCGCCTTCGACCCCGACCCGGACCATTACGTCACATGGGAGTACGCGCGGGGTTACGCTGACGGTGTTCACGACGCGCTGGCGAGCGCGACCGACGACAACGACGGCTGAGCAGGCTCTCGTTTAGGTTTCGCGCGCGGCGGGTACCGCTGCGGCATGCCCTCGATGGCCTGCCCGAACGCCGTGGTGAGCGCGCCTAGCTCACGAGCCCGGCGCGAAACGCCGCAGCTACGGCGTGTGCCCGGTCGCGTGCACCCAGCTTCCGGAACAGCCGGCGAGCGTGCGTCTTGACCGTGTCCTCGGAGACGAAGAGCTCGCGCCCGATCTCAGCGTTGCTCTTGCCGTCGGCCATGCCGCGCAGCACCTGCAGCTCGCGCTCGGTGAGCTCGACGCGGCGGCGGGGCGGCTCGGCGGGCACGTCCCCGCGCTGCTGCGGTACACCGGCGCCGGCGACCCTGGCCCCCGGCACGCCGACCGCGGTGCGCGCGCCGGCGGGCAACCGGCCGGCCTGCAGCACGCCGCCGTTGGCCTGGCTCGGCGCGCCCACGCGCGCCTGGAGCACCGGCTCGCCGTTGCCGCGGCCGACCTGGCTCAGGACCAGCAGTACGGCCTTCGCGAGCGTCGTCACCGGGTCGGCCGTGTCGACCCGGATGACCGCCCTGGCCCCGGCCGCGATCGCGGCGGCGGCGGCGCGGGGCTCCTCCGTGCCGAAGAAGACCACCGTCGCCCCCGGCGCGACGGCCAGGACCCGCCGCGAGAACTCCGCACTGTCCGGGCGGGACAGCGACGGATCCGCAAGCACCAGGTCGGCCGGCTGCTCACTGAGTCGCGCCAAGGCCTCGACCATCGTGACGGCGGTCCGCACCGCGTGTGCCACCCCCAGTCTGGCCGCGGCTGCGGCAACCGTCTGTGCCGCGACCTGTGTTCGCACACACACCAAAATCGTCCGCACCGTCGTGCTCCTCTCTCTCAAAGAGAGAAACACGAAAAGGCGAGATCTAGACGCGGTTTCGCCGCGATTGGCCTACGAGAAATTGACCGAAGACATGCCGTTACCCGCGGCGGTCTCGCGCGTTGTACCGGAAATGTGCGACGCGCGAATTCCAGGCCGCGCGCCTGGAAGGAGGAGCGAATGACGAATGTGACTCGCCTGCCCGGTCCCATCGCGGACGTGTGGGACTGGCAGCGGCTCGGCCTGTGCCGGGGACGCGACAGCGCGCAGTTCTTCCACCCCGACGGCGAGCGCGGCGCGTCGCGCGGCCGCCGGGAGACCGCCGCCAAGAACGTGTGCCGGGCCTGCCCGGTCCGCGCCGAATGCGCCGCCCAGGCGCTGGCCACGCGGGAGCCGTACGGGGTGTGGGGCGGGTTCACCGAGGGCGAGCGGCTGCGGCTGCTGGCCCTGGGCTGGGAGGACGCCGCCGACCGGCGCCGCACCCGGGTCGACGTAACGCGCCTCGAGGCCAAGCTGGGCCTGCGCCCGACGCCGGCGCCGGCCGTGAACGCGGGCGCCCAGCAGCCGCTGCGCGCGGTGAACGGCCGCCCGCTGCCGACGCACCCGGCCCCGGGCGTGCCGTCGCAGCGCCGGCCGCAGATCACGGCCGGGAACTCCCGGTCGCGTACCGCGGCCCGCTAAGGGCTACTTGACCTGTACCTCAATGGAGTGCCACCCCGTGGCGCCGTCCGGATCGGGCGGCGCCACGGCGTCGGTCTGGGTGTCCCCGCCGTTGTCGGTGGCGCGCACGGTCAGCCGGTGCCGGCCGGGGGTGGCCGACCACTTGAGGGTCCACTGCCGCCACGTGTCGATCGACGGTACGGGCAGCAGCGTCGCCACCTGCCACGGTCCTTGGTCGATTTGCACCTCGACCTTGGAAATGCCCCGATGCTGCGCCCAGGCGACCCCGGCGATCATGACGTCGCCCGCCCGTGGGCTGCCGCCGTCGCGCGGGGTGTCGATTCTCGATTCGGTCTTGATCGGCCCCTTGGCCGCCCACCCGCGCTTGATCCAATATGCGTCGAAATCGGCGAACGACGTCAGCTCGAGTTCTACGAGCCATTTTGTCGCGGACACGTATCCGTACAATCCCGGCACCACCATCCGCACCGGAAAACCGTGCTCGATCGGTAGCGGCTCGCCGTTCATGGCAATGGCCAGCATCGCGTCGCGGCCGTCCTGCAGCACCGCCGTCGGGGTGCCCGCGGTGAACCCGTCGATCGAGCGGCTCACGACCTGGTCGGCGCCCGCCTTGGGCCGCGCCTCGGCCAGCAGGTCGGCGACGCGGACCCCCTGCCACTTGGCGTTGCCGACGAGGCCGCCGCCCACCTCGTTCGAGACGCAGGCGAGGGTGATGTACCGCTCGATCATGGGGCGCTTGAGCAGCTCGTCCCAGGTGACGGTGATCTCCTTCTCGACCTGCCCGTGGATGCGCAGCTTCCAGTCCCCGCTGGTCAGCTGCGGTACCACCAGGGCGGTGTCGATCAGGTAGAAGTCCTTGTTCGGGGTGACGAACGGGGCCAGGTCGGGCAGGGCGGCGTCGGCCTCGGGCGGCAGCGGGGCGACCGTGTTCGGCGGCACGGTGGGCAGCGTCACCGTGGCGCGGTCGGCTTCGACGCCGCGCCGGGTGGACCACCAGCGGCTGGCGAACCCGGCGAGGACGGCGCCGAGCAGCGTGTAGCCGGCGGTCCGCAGGAACCAGCGCCGCTGCTCCTCGGTGGCGCTCTCCCCGGCTTCGTGCTGCAGCAGCCACCGCAGCACCGCCGCGCCGGCGACGGTGCCGACGAGCGTGGGCACGAACGCGTACCAGGGCGCGTTGTGCCGGGTCATCGCGGCGAGGATGCCGATCAGCCCGAAGAGTGCGAACCCGATGTACCCGATATATGCGCGTCTCGCGGCGAGGATGCCGATGACGGCGGCGAAGACTGCGAGCAGGACGATCGTGCCGATGCTGAGGGCCAGCTTGTCGTACGTGTAGAACACCCGGACGGCGAAGTCCTTGACCCCGGCCGGCACGCTGTCGATGACGACGCCACCGACGCTGACCAGCGGCGAGGTGGTGGCCCCGGTGAGGATCGCCACGATTTCGGCGACCCCGAGCGCGACACCGGCGGCGGCGAGCCCGGCCAGCGCGGCGAACCTGCGAGTCTGCACGCCCCTAGCATGCGGCGATCATCCCTGCGCCACCAAGCCCGGTAATGGGTCCCTAATGTTTCTACAAGCGAGCCCCGAGCGAAAACGCCCGGGGCTCGCTGTGTCGCGCGTTGCTGCCGGGATCAGAAGCCCGGGCCGTGCGAGTGGCCGTGACCGTGCGAGTGGCCGTGACCGCCGCCGGCGGCCGGCTCCGGAGCGGCCGGCTTGTCGACGACCAGGCTCTCCGTGGTCAGCAGCAGGCCGGCGATCGACGCGGCGTTGGAGACGGCGCTGTGCGTCACCTTCACCGGGTCGACGATGCCGGACTTCACCAGGTCCACGTACTCGCCCGTGGCGGCGTCCAGGCCGTGGCCGAAGTCCAGCGCCGAGACCTTGCCGACCACGACGTACCCGTCGAAGCCCGCGTTCTGGGCGATCCACCGCAGCGGCTCGACCAGGGCCTTGCGCACGATGGAGACGCCGACCTTCTCGTCGCCCGTGAGGCCGAGGTCGCCGTCGAGGACCGGGAGCACCTGGGCCAGGGCGGCGCCGCCGCCGGGGACGATGCCCTCCTCGACCGCGGCCTTCGTCGCGGAGATCGCGTCCTCGATGCGGTGCTTGCGCTCCTTCATCTCGACCTCGGTCGCGGCGCCGGCCTTGATGACCGCGACGCCGCCCGCGAGCTTGGCGACCCGCTCGTTGAGCTTCTCCTTGTCCCAGTCGGAGTCGGAGGCCTCGATCTCCTTGCGCAGCTGCTCGACGCGCGCGGCGACCTCGCTCTGGTCGCCGCCACCGTCGACGATCGTGGTGAGGTCCTTGGTGACCACGACGCGGCGGGCGGTGCCCAGCTGCTCCAGGCCGACGCCCTCGAGCTTGTAGCCGAGCTCCGGCGCGACCAGCTCGGCGCCGGTCAGGATCGAGATGTCCTGCAGCATCGCCTTGCGGCGGTCGCCGAAGCCGGGGGCCTTGACCGCGACGACCTTGAAGGTCTTGCGGATGGCGTTCACGACGAGGGTCGACAGGGCCTGGCCCTCGACGTCCTCGGCGATGATCAGCAGCGGCTTGTTGTTCTGGACGATCTTCTCCAGGAGGGGCAGCAGCTCCTCGATGGCGGAGATCTTCTGGGTGGTGATGAGGACGTACGCGTCCTCGAGGACCGCCTCCTGCGCCTCGCCGTCGGTGACGAAGTGCGGGGAGATGAAGCCCTTGTCGAACTGCATGCCCTCGGTGACCTCGAGCTCGGTCGTGAGGGTCGAGCCCTCCTCGACCGTGATGACGCCGTCGCGGCCGACGCGCTCCATCGCCGATGCGATGAGGTCGCCGATGGTGGCGTCCTGCGCGGAGATGGTGGCGACCTGGGCGATCTCGGTGTGGCTCGCGACCGGGGTGGCCTTGTCCTTGAGCGCCTTCACGACGGCGGCCGAGGCCGCGTCGATGCCGCGCTTGAGACCGGCCGGGTTGGTGCCGGCGGTCACGTTGCGCAGGCCCTCGCGGACGAGCGCCTGGGCCAGGACCGTCGCCGTGGTGGTGCCGTCACCGGCCACGTCGTTGGTCTTGGTGGCGACCTCCTTGACCAGCTGCGCGCCAAGGTTCTCGTACGGGTTGGAGAGCTCGATCTCCTTGGCGATCGTCACGCCGTCGTTGGTGATGGTGGGGGCGCCGAACTTCTTGTCGAGGACGACGTTGCGCCCCCGGGGGCCGAGCGTGACCTTGACCGTGTCGGCCAGGCGGTTGACGCCGTGCTCCAGCAGGTGGCGCGCCTCGTCGGAGAAGCTCAGAATCTTCGCCATGCTTGTGGATTCCCTTCAAAGCGACACCGCCCCGGCAGCCTCGCGCCTGCGCACGGGTCCGGGGCGGTGGCCACTGCTTATTTGGACTTGATCACTTCTCGATGACGGCGAGCACGTCGCGGGCGGAAAGCACGAGGTACTCCGCGCCGGCGTACTTGACCTCGGTGCCGCCGTACTTCGAGTAGATGACGGTGTCGCCGACCTTGACGTCGATCGGCACCCGGTTGCCCTTGTCGTCGATGCGACCCGGGCCGACCGCGATGACAGTGCCCTCCTGGGGCTTCTCCTTCGCGGTGTCCGGAATGACGATGCCCGAGGCGGTGGTCGTCTCAGCCTCGTTGGCCTGGACCAGGATGCGGTCCTCGAGCGGCTTGATCGCAACCTGCGTCGCGGTAGTCACGGGCATACCCTCCTGGGGTATCGAGCTTGCTTATCGAGTGCCCGGTGAAGCCGTCGTCGCGGGTGCCGGCCCCGGCCGGGTTGACTGGCACCCTCGACACGAGAGTGCTAATCGGAGGTTATGTCGGCGGCTAGCACTCCGTCAACTAGAGTGCCAGACACGCCGCGAAATCACCCCGGGCTCACCGCCGGGATAATCGTCGGGTGGAGCTCGACGACGTGCTGGCCCTGGACACCGAGGCCGGCCGGGCCGCCCTCGCCGCGGCGACCGAACTGCCCGACGGCGACCCGCTGGCCGCGGCCTCCGCGCTGCGCGCCCGCGGGTTCGCCCCGGCCCTCGCCGCGGCCGCGCTGACCCAGGCCGCGCTGCGCCGCCGGGCCGCCGCGAAGTTCGGCCCGGACGCCGCCGTGATGCTCTTCACTCGCGCCGGCCTGGAGCAGGCGACCCGTTCCGCGGTCGCCCGCCGCCGGGCCGCCCGCCTGGCCGCCGCGGGCGCCCGCCACGTCGCCGACCTCGGGTGCGGCATCGGCGCCGACACCATCGCGTTCGCCCGAGCCGGCCTGCGGGTGCTGGCCGTCGACGCATCCGCCGCCACGGCCGCCGTGGCGGAGGCCAACGTCAGGGCGCTGGATCTGGCTGATGCGGTACACCTGGAAGCCCGTGACGCCACCGAAACCCCGCTCGACGCCGTTGACGCCGTGTTCTGCGACCCGGCCCGCCGCACGTCGGGCGGCCGGCGGGTGTTCGACCCGCGCGCCTACTCCCCGCCCTGGGACTTCGTGATGTCCCTGCCCGCGCGGGTCCCGCACACGGTGCTCAAGCTGGCGCCGGGCATCGACCATGCGCTGCTGCCGCCCGGCGCCGAGGCCGAGTGGGTCTCGGTCGACGGCGATCTGGTCGAGGCGGCGCTGTGGTGCGGCCCGCTCGCTCGCGCCCCGCGCCGGGCCACGGTACTGCGCGGCGGTGAGGTCCACGAGCTCACCGGCTCCGGCTCTGAGCAGGCCCCGGCCGGCCCGCTCGGCCGTTACCTCTACGACCCCGACGGCGCCGTGGTCCGCGCCCACCTGGTCGCCGAGCTCGCCACGTCGGTCGGCGGGACGCTGCTCGACCCGACGATCGCGTACGTGACCACCTCCGTGGCGACTTCTGTACCTTTTGCTCGCTGCTACCTCGTCGAGGAGCGGCTGCCGATCGCGCTGAAGAAGCTGCGCGCCGCCCTGCGCGCGCTCGACGTCGGTTCCCTGCAGATCCTCAAGCGCGGCTCCGCCCACGACGTCGAGGAACTGCGCCGCCAGCTGCGCCTCGAGGGCTCCCGCGACGCCGTGCTCGCCCTGACCCGCATCGCCGGCGAGCCGGCCGCCCTGCTGCTCAGACCAGCGGATGCCCCAGCCGCCGCTGCAGGTCGCTGAGCACGTCCTCGGCCAGCAGGTCCGGCGTGCGCAGCCCGAGCTGACCGAGGAGGTGGCGCCCCGTGTCGCGGCACATCTCGTACGTCAGGCGGTCGTTCAGCCAGCGCAGCCACTCGACGATGTCGTTGATGTAGAAGGCCACGCTCTGCTCGGAGTTGCGCTGCCGCCGCTCCTCGGACACGACCAGCAGCGCCGCGGCCAGCCGCTTGCGCGGGAAGTCGTAGCCGGCGAGCGCGTCGGCGAACGCGTCGGCCCGGTGCCGCGGCGCCGTCGGCGACACCGTCAGCTTCGGAAACGGCGGCTCGCCGGCCGTCCACACCTGCGCGCTGCGCGGCACGAACTCGGGCTCCAGCACGACCTCGACCCGCGAGGCGTGCCCCGGGTCGTCGACCGCGATCAGCACTCGGGGGCTGTAGCTGTTCACCTTGGTGACGTACCGCGACGCGCCGGAGCCCTCCTCCACGCAGAACTTCGCATCGGGCAGCTTGAGCAGCCCGTCGAACACCAGCCGCCCGACCCGCGGCCCGGCCCCCTGCCACAGCCGCACCCGCACGGGCCCGACCTGCGGCCGCGCGGCGATGCGCACGTGATGCTCGGTCGCCGTGACCGCCCCGTCGCCGTCGAACACCGCCAGGTCGACCGCGTTCGACGCGCCGAGGAACAGGTGGCCGTGGCCGAGGTACAAGTGGACGGCACCGATCTGCATGCCGCTATTGTGGGCCAGTGGCGAGCAAGGGCACCCCGGCGACCGCACTGCTGACGCGCCAGAAGATCGCGTTCACCCCGCACGCCTACGAGGTGGACCCGCGCGCCGCCTCCTACGGCGAGGCCGCGGCCGCCGCACTGGGCGTCGACCCGTCGCGCCTGTTCAAGACCCTGGTCACCACGGTCGACGGCCAGCTCACGGTCGGCGTCGTGCCGGTGTCCGCCTCCCTCGACCTGAAGGCCCTGGCCGCCGCGGTGGGCGGCAAGCGCGCCGCGATGGCCGAGCCCGCCGCGGCCGAGCGCGCCACGGGATACGTCACGGGCGGCATCTCCCCCGTCGGCCAGCGCTCCCGCCTCCCGATCGTCATCGACGCCTCCGCCGAGGAGCTGTCCACGATGTACGTCTCGGGCGGCCGCCGCGGCCTGCAGATCGAGCTGACGCCGGCCGACCTGGTCCAGGTCACCGGCGCCACGCTGGCGCCGATCGCCACCCACTGACACGATGGTCGACGTGCGGGCATCGGACGAGGACCGCCGCCGCGTCATCGGCATGCTGCAACACCACACCGAGGCCGGCCGCCTGACGCTGGACGAGTTCTCGGATCGCGTCGGCTCGGTGTACGCCGCGAAGACCCTCGACGACCTGCGAGCCGCGGTGGTCGACCTCCCCGCCGTGGCGCCGCGCCCTTCGGCTCCCCCCTCGCCGCCCGAACCCCACGACGGCCGCGCCCTGCTGTGGACGTTCGCCCTGGCCATCGTCGCCGTGGCCCTGATCGGCACCGCGTACGCCCTCTTCCACCCCTGACACAGCGCAACCCACCGGTGACGGTGCGAATTTCGCGATGATCCAGTTTTTTCGGGCCTGTTAGGGTGGTCAAAGAACAAAGCGGAGCACCCCACCGGACCTCGCGCCCTCCCGATTCGCTCATCGGGGCATGGGCACGGCGCCGGAGCATTCAGCCGGTTCAGCCCCTGCCTCCAACGCCCTCACGCCCGCGCGCGCGGTTGACCCGCGCACGACGTGCCGTCGGGCTCCGGGCTCGGGCTTGCCGTCAGGCGTCACGCGCGCGCGTGCCGTCGGGCGCCGGGCACGGGTTTGCCGTCGGGCATCGGGCAGGCACGGGCCGGGCCGGGCTCGCGTCGGGCGGACGCGCGTCGGGGCCGCGGCCGGGGCGGGGATCAGCGGCCGTGCCAGCTGCGCCAGAGCGCCGCGTACGCGCCGCCGGCCGCGACCAGCTCGTCGTGGCTGCCGAGCTCGGTGATCCGGCCGTCCTCGACGACCGCGACCCGGTCGGCGTCGTGGGCCGAGAACAGGCGGTGGGCGATCGCGACGACCGTGCGGCCCTCGAGGGCGCCGGCCAGCGAGCGTTCCAGGTGCCGGGCCGCGCGCGGGTCGATGAGCGAGGTCGCCTCGTCCAGGACCAGCGTGTGCGGGTCGGCCAGCACGAGGCGGGCCAGCGCCAGCTGCTGGGCCTGGGCGGGCGACAGGGAGAGGTCGGTCGCGTCGAGGCCGAGCGCCGTGGCCCAGTCGAGGGCGTCCACGGTGGCCAGGGCCGCGTACAGCTGCTCGTCCGTCGCGTCCGCCCTCGCCAGCGTCAGGTTGTCGCGCAGGGTGCCGAGGAAGACGTGATGCTCCTGGGTCACGAGCGCCACGTGGCCGCGCAGCGCGGCGAGGGGGAGCTCGGTCAGGGGGACCGTGCCCAGCTCGACCGAGCCGGCGCGCGGGGCGTGGATGCCGGCCAGCAGGCGGCCCAACGTGGACTTTCCGGCGCCCGACGGGCCGACCATCGCCAGGCGCTCGCCGGGGCGGATGGCCAGGTCGATGCCGTGCAGTACGTCGCGGCCGTCCACATAGGAGTATCGGACGTCCTTGGCCACCAGGCGTTCGTCGACCGGGTCCGGGCCCGGCCCCACCGGCGGGGTGGCCGCCGAGCGCACGCCGACCAGGCGCGCGAACGACGCCAGGCCCAGTTGCAGCTGGTCGAAGTAGGACAGGACGCGGTCGAGCGGGTCGATGATCGCGACGCAGTACAGGACCGCGGCCGTCACCTGGCCCACCGTTGCCCAGCCCTCCACGACGAACCAGCCGCCGGCCAGCAGCGTCGCGACCGGCGGGAGGGCGTAACCGAACTCCGTCGAGGGGAACCACACCGTGCGCAGCCTCAGGGTGTAGCGCGCGGCGGCGTACAGGCCCGTCAGCTGCTCCTGGGTGCGGGCCACCCGCGCGTCCTGGCGGGCCAGCGTCTCGACCGTCCGGGCGCCCTCGACCGTCTCGGCGAGGCCGTCGGCCATGAGGGCGAACGCGGCACTCTCGCGCAGGTAGCCGGCGGGGGCGCGGCGGAAGTACCAGCGCGAGGCGGCGTACAGCACCGGGACCGCGACCAGGGACGGCAGCAGCAGGATCGGGGCGACCAGCGCGATCGCGCCGATCGTGAGCAGCATCTGCAGTACGCCGACGATGATCGTGGGCAGTGCCGACTGGATCGAGTCCGAGGTCAGCGCCACGTCCCGCGACGCGCGGCTGAGCAGGTCGCCGGTGCCGGCCCGCTCCACAGTGGACAGCGGGATGGCCAGGACGCCGTCGACGAACTCCTCGCGCAGGCGGGCCAGCACCAGCTCGGCCAGCTTGGCGGAGGCGAGGCGCGCGTACCGCACCAGCACCGCCTGCGTGACCACGAACCCGGCGATCGCCAGCGCGATCCGGTCGACCGTCCACGTCGTGGTGCCGGCGGCGACGCGCTCGACCAGCGTGCCGAGCAGCGGCGGCGCGGCCAGGCCGGCCGCCGCGGCCAGCAGGTGCAGCGTCAGCACGCCGGCCAGCCGGCCGGGGTAGGCGGCGAACAACCCGCGCAGGTACGCCCGCACCTCGGCGCGGCCGGCGATCGGCAGCAACGACATCGGTCAGTCCTCCCCGCGGGTCACGGTCGCGGCGTACTCCGGGCAGCCGTCCAGCAGCGCCCGGTGCGGCCCGGTCGCGGCGACCCGGCCGCCGGCGTCCACGAACGCGACCGTGTCGGCCCGGTCCAGCAGCAGCGGGCTCGTCGTGCAGACCACCGTCGTGCGGCCGGCGCGCGCGGCGGGCAGCCGGTCGGCGATCCGCGCCTCGGTGTGCGCGTCGACGGCGCTGGTCGGCTCGACCAGTACCAGCACCGGCGGGTCGAGCGCGAGCACCCGCGCGAGGCGGAGGCGCTGCTGCTGGCCCCCGGAGAAGTCCCGGCCGCGCTCGGCGATCTCGGTGTCGAGGCCGCCGGGCAGCGCGTCCACGATGTCCCGCGCCGCCGCCGCGTCCAGGGTCGCGCCGCCGCCGATCTCGTCGCGCAGCGGCCCACGGAACAGCCGCCCGTCGTTGTCGGCCAGCACAATGTGCCGCCGCACCTCTTCGAGCCGCAATTTCCGCAGCGGTACCCCGTGAAGCCGCGCCTGCGACCCCGGCGCCAGAAGCGCCAGCCGCTCGGCGATGCCCGCGGCATCCTCGGGCCGGACGGCCGCGATCGCCGTGAACGCGCCCGCGGCGACGACCAGGCCCGAGTCGGGGTCGTCGAGGTCGCCTGGCTCCAGGGGTACCGAATCCGGATGCTCTTGAAAATCGGGCTCGATCCGCAGGACGTCGACCACCCGGCGCGCGGCGACGAGCCCGCGGGTCACCTTGTCCGCGAACTCGGTCACGGTGCGCAGCGGCGAGATCAGAAACGCCGCGTACGCGTAGAACGCCACCAGCTCGCCGGGACTGATCCGCCCGGCCACCGCGAACCGGGCGCCGAGCCACGTGACCAGCGCGACGAAGCACCCCGGCAGCAGAATCTGCGCGGCCTCGAGCAGCGACTCGACCCGCGCCACCCGCACGCCGGCGCGGCGCACGCGCTGCGACTCCTCCCGGTACCGCGCGGAGAACACCGCCTCGCCGCCGACCCCGCGCAGCACCCGCAGCCCCGAGACGATGTCGTTGGCGCGCCCGGTCAGCCGCCCGGACAGATCGCGCTGGTGGCGGCGCCGCTCGTGCAGGGGCCGCAGCAGCAGCCCGACCACGGCGACGAGCACCGGTACCCCGATGACGACGACGAGCCCGAGCGGCACCGAGACCCGCAGCAGCAGCGCGGAGACCACGATGATCGCCACCACCGCGCCGCTGCCCCGCGCGGAGATATCCATCGAGTACCCGATGTGGTCGAAGTCCGTCGTACCGATGCTGACGACCTCGCCGGTGCTCACGCGCTTCTCCAGCGCCGCCCCCAGCCGCGCGGCGTGGCGGACGGTCACCTGCATCGTGCGGAACCCGGCGCTGAGGAAGTTCGACACCGCGAACCGGTGCCGCATCGTCCCGCCGATCGCGGTGACGATCCCGAGTCCGAGCACCTCGAGCGCCGCGACCAGCAGCCCCGCCTTGTCCCGCCGCGCGACGGCGTCCACCCCGGCCCCGATCGCCGCCGGCACGAGCGCCTGGCTGACCATCCAGAGGACCCCGAAGCCCACCCCGCCCGCGATCAGGGAGAGCTGCTGCCGGGCGAGCCAGAGCAGGTACCGCGCGGCCGACCGCCTGTCTGGCTCCAGCGGGTCGTCGAGGGGCAGTCTGCGCACGGTAATGGACCGTAACTGGACTTCCGCCCCAAGCGCCTTACAATTTCGCGCCCGTCACCGGTCGACCTGCGTGAAGTCCCAGAACTGTGGCTTGCGCGACACAAGATGCGACGGCGGCTCGGCAAACCCTTCGGGCGTGCTCCCCCGCCACTTGGACACGACGACCAGCCGCTGATCCGTCGACGCGTACACCTCGCTGCTCATGTGCATGGGGTGCACCTCGACCTTGGGCAGCATGGCCTCGCAAACCCAGGACAACAGCTCCCCGAACGCCTCCGGGTGCGCCCTGACCTCCCACATGCGCACGATCACGGCGCTGGACTCTACTCCCATCTCGCCTCCCCCTGTTGACCATGGTCGACCGTCGCCAGCCATTCACCGGCTTGCATTCGTACGGCTCTCGGCTCGTCGCCAGGCTCGGACTCGGGCCACGGACCCGCCGTGGCCACCTTGCGTGGTCACGCCGCGGCCCGATCCCGCTCGGCGCCGCCAGGCCGGGTCGCCGTGGTAGCGGCGCTTGCCGGCGTCGCGGCCGAGGTCAGGCCGTGACGAGTGTGATCGGCATCGCGGAGTCCGAGGGCAGGCCGAGCGACCCGGGCGCCGCGCCGGAGGCCACCAGGTGCGACCCCAGGGCCGCGACCATGGCGCCGTTGTCGGTGCAGAGCTTCGGGCGCGGCACGCGCAGCGTGATGCCGTACTTGTCGCAGCGCTCCTGAGCCATCGACCGAATACGCGAGTTGGCCGCGACGCCGCCCCCGATCACCAGGGTGTGCACGCCGTGCTCGCGGCAGGCGTCGACGGCCTTCGCGGTCAGCACGTCGCACACCGCCTCCTGGAAGCTCGCCGCCACGTCGGGGACGGGGACCGGCTCGCCCGCCCGCTGGCGCGCCTCGACCCAGCGGGCCACGGCCGTCTTCAGGCCCGAGAACGAGAAGTCGAACCGGTGCTCGGCCAGGTCGCGCGGGGCGGTCAGGCCGCGCGGGAACTGAATCGCCGGATCGCCCTCGCGGGCCGCCTTGTCGATCGGCGGGCCGCCCGGGAACGGCAGGCCCAGCAGCCGCGCCACCTTGTCGAACGCCTCGCCGGCGGCGTCGTCGATCGTCGCGCCGAGCGGTACCACCCCGCTGGCCAGGTCGTCGACCCGCAGCAGCGAGGAGTGCCCGCCGGAGACCAGCAGCGCGATCGCCGGCTCGGGCAGGGCGCCGTGCTCGAGGGTGTCGACCGCGACGTGCGCGGCCAGGTGGTTGACGCCGTAGATCGGCTTGCCGGCCGCCAGCGCGTACGCCTTCGCGGCCGCGACGCCGACCAGTAGCGCCCCCGCGAGCCCCGGCCCGGCCGTGACCGCGACGGCGTCCACGTCGGCGAGCGTCACGCCCGCCTTGTCCAGCGCCCGCTGCATCGTCGGGACCATCGCCTCGAAGTGCGCCCGGCTGGCCACCTCGGGCACGACGCCCCCGTACCGCGCGTGCTCGTCCACGCTCGACGCGATCTCGTCCGCGAGCAGCGTGTGCCCGCGGACGATACCGACGCCGGTCTCGTCGCACGACGTCTCGATCCCGAGGACGAGCGGTTCAGTCTTAGTGCTCACGCATCATCACCAGTGCATCCGTGTTGCTGGGCTGGTAGTAGCCGCGGCGGATGCCGACGGCCTCGAACCCGTACTGCGCATAGAGTTTCTGGGCCGGCGCATTGTCGACGGCGACCTCGAGCAGGATCTGCCGCGCCCCGCGCCGGGTGGCCTCGTCGAGCAGCGCCTCAAGCAGGCGACGCCCGATCCCCCGCCGCTGCGCATCCGAGCGCACGCCGATGTTCTGCACCCACGCCTCGTCCGGCGGCATCACCGCGAGTCCGGCATATCCGACAATTCGGCCCTCGCTGGACCCGGCCGCGGCGCCCTGCCCGACGGCGGGTCCCGCAGCGACGGAGCGGACAACGAAAGGCGCACCATCCGCGGGCAAAGAAGCAGCGTGATCGGAAGGCGCGGCGTTCGGGGGCGTCGAGACGTCGTGGTCAGACGGCGCGCGGCCCGCGGCCGGCGAGCCGGCGTGGACGGAAGGCGCGGCGTCCGCGGGCGTCAAGGCGTCATGCTCAGAAGGCGCGCGGTCCACGGCGACGATGTAGTGGTGGCCGTTGGCGAGCTCGTTCCAGAACATGCCGGCCGACCAGCGCTCCTCCCCGAACAGCTCATCCTCGATCGGCAGCAGCTCCTCGATATGGAACCACCGCAGCTCGGCCAGCTCGACGCTCACTGCAGGGCCGGTTTCCGCTCGCCGGGCAGCACCGCGTCCGGGCGGCGCAGGTAGAGGGGCGTCAGCGTCTCGCCGGGGGACTTGGCGCGGATGCGGTCGGCGGCGAGCTCGGCCAGGGCGAGCGCGGACGGGTAGCGGAGGGGGGCGAGCGGGAGGTTGAGCACTTCGGCGTACTTTTCGGCGCCGTCGCCGGCCGCGCGCTCGATGCCGTCGAGGGCGATGGCGGCCGGGCGGGCGACGTCGGGGCCGGACTGGCGGGTGCCGTCCTGGTAGACGGCCCAGTAGATCTCCTTGCGGCGGGCGTCGGTGGCGACCAGGGCGCGGCCGGGCAGGCGCAGGCCGATCGCGTCGAGGGTGCAGACGCCGTAGACGGGGAGGGCCAGGGCGTGGGCCATCGCGGTGGCCGTGACCATGCCCGCGCGCAGGCCGGTGAACGGGCCGGGGCCGACGCCGGCGACGATCGCCGTCAGGTCGCCGGGTGTCGCACCGCCCTCGGCCAGGGCCGCGGTGATCTGCGGGGCCAGCAGCTCGCCGGCGCCGCGGGCGTCGACGGTCACCCGCTCCGCGAGCAGGGTCACCTCGTCGTCATCGACACGCGCGAGCGCCGCGGTCACCGCCGCCGTCGCCGTGTCCACCACCATCACCAGCACGGGCACAACTGTAGTTCAGGGGTCTGACACTTCTTCGAAGTGCCGAGGCCACCACGACGAAGCGTGTCGACCCAGCCACGAACGAGACCGCGGCCGAGGCAGCCGCATGGACGCAGCCGCGAACGACGCCGCACCGACGCAGGCGAATGGACACAGCCGCGCAGAGCCAGCACGGGGCACAGGCGCAAGGAGTATGTCGAGGTTGTCACCAGGAGCGGTTAACACGGGCGCAACGAGCGGGGCCTAGCATCGGCGGCTATCGACGCCGGGAGAGCGCTGTGACCGAACCGATCCTGGTCGTGGACATCGGGTCGTGGGCCCTGTCCGCCGCCGTGGTACTGCCCGATCAGCTGCACCCGATCCGCGAGCCCATCACCGGCGCGCTGCGCTGGCCGGGGGGCGCCACGCTCGTCACGACCGGGGGCGGGCGGCCGCGGCTGGCCGTCGGCGTCCCGGCGGAGCAGGCCCGCGACCAGCATCCCCGGCAGTACGTCGACGGCGTCCGCCGGGCCGTCGACGCCAACGCCCCGATCTGGCTCGGCGACCAGCTCGTCAACGGCGTGGAGCTGGTCGGCGCGGCGCTGGAGGCGATCGCGGGCGAGGCCCGGCGCCTCCACGGGCCGGTCGGGCGGCTGGTGTTGAGCGCGCCCGTGGGGTACCGCAGCCATGATCCCCGAAGGGAAACCCTCGTGGCGGCCGCGGCCCTGGCCGGCTTCCCCGACGCGGAGCTCGTCGGCGACGCGAGCGCGGCCGTGCTCGACCCGTCGACGCTGCTCGAGGTGGCCGAGGGCGGGCACGTGCTCGTGTGCGACCTCGGCGCGACGTGGACGGCGGCGGTGGCGCGGATGCAGGGCGGCCGTGCGGTACCGCTGAGTCAGGAAAGCTCCGGCAGCGGTCGCGACATCGACGTGGTGCTCGCCGCGGACCTCCGCTCGGCGCTGGGCGAGTGGGTGGAGCCGGCGTTCGCGGCCGGCGGCGACACGAGTGTGCGCGCCAACCTGCACGCCCTGGACATCGTGCGGCGCCTGAAGCACCGGCTGGCCGACGCCCCGGAAGCTTCGGAGGAGGTGGAGGCGGGCGTCCCGGCGTACCGGATGGATCGCCGGCTGCTCGACCAGCTCACGGAACCGGCGACCCGCTGGCTCGTCGCCAGCTGCCGGGCGGTCGTCGCGCGGGCCGGGCTCACGCCGGCCGACATCGCCGCCGTGCTGCTCGTCGGCGGCGCGTCGCGGCTGCCCGCGATCGGCCCGGCGCTGCACAACGGGCTCGGCCGCCCGGTCACCCGCCCCGCCGACCCCGACCTCGCCGTGCTGCGCGGCGCCGCCGCCTGGGCCCGCGCCCGCTCGGCCCGCGCGGTGCCGGCCGACCCGCCGTCGTGGCGCGTCGAGCCGCTGTCGTGGACGATCCCCGGCGGCCGCGGCCGGTTGGTGCGGTGGCTGGTCAAGGAGGGCGAAGGGTACGCGGGCGGCGCCGCCATCGCGCAGGTGCGCACGGCGGACGACGAGGTGTACGACCTCACCGCCGGGCGCGTCGAGGGCATCCTGCTCGAGCAGCGCGTCCCCGTCGGCGACATGGTCGTCTCCGGCGCCGTGGCCGCGCACGCGCGCCTGGAGCCGGCGAGCGCCGACCGGTTCCAGCTGGCCAAGCGCCACCACCTGCGCGTGGCCGGCGACTGGCTGCTCACGCCCGACCGCCGGGCGCTGGTCGAGTGGGCGCGCACCGGCGAGTACGTCAAGGTCCGCGCCATCGACACCGGCGCCCTGGTCACGGAGCTGCGTCCGGGCCGCGGCGCCGGCCGCCCGCAGCACGCGCAGGTCGCCCTGGGCCCGGGCCGCCAGCTGGCCCTCGTCACCTGGGACGCCGAGGGCCACTTCTCGGTGTGGGACGTGCTTTCGGGCCGCCTGATGACCAGCTTCTCCGACGTTCACAAGCCGGATGCGGTACTCCTGAACGAATCCGAATGGCGCCTCGTCACCACGGGCGAGGGCGCGGCGAGCGTCGGCCGCTACCGCCGGGACGTCGCCACCGTATGGGACCTGGCCACGGGCGCCCGCATCGACCGCGTCGTCGGCGAGGACCTGCCGCGCCGCTTCGCCGGCTACACGCAGACGAGCCGCGCGGACGCCTTCGCCGCCCAGATGGAGAGCCCGGACGGCCGCCTGCGCGCGGCCGCGTCGGACGGCACGCTGTCGGTGCGCGACCTGGAGACGGAGGCGGAGGTCTTCCGCGCCGACCTGACCCCGGGCCGGCGGGTGAGCACGGCGTTCTGCCACGAGGGACGCCACCTGCTGGCGCGCTCAACGGACGAGGACGGCACCTGGGTCGACGTATGGGAGGTACTCCAGGCCGCCTGACTCAGGCTGCAGGTGGTGCCGGCAGGACCGACTCGACGAGGCGGTGCATGCCGGAGGACGGGTTGTCGTCCGGCGGCTGGTTGCCGTTCTTACGGTGGTACGTCTCGAGCGCGGCGGCGCGACGCGCGGCGTCCCGTTGCGTGGCATGTAGGTTTCGCCGGCGAGCCCTTTGTCCGCGGATCCGTCGTGTTCGCGGCGGACCCGGCGGGCCTCGTCGTTGTCCAGGAACCGTCGATGGTCCCGGAAATGCAGCACGAGCCACAGCTCGAAACACGGATTGGAAACCGCCAGGTTGATACCGTGCCGGGCCGCGAGGTCGCGGGCCTCGGCGAGCGACGGATGGTGTACCGGCCACTCGACGTCGTACAGGCACCAGACCTCGTCGATCTCGCCCTCTTCGCGTCGCGCCCGCTCGCGGATCTCGATGGCGCGCCGCACCAGCGTGAGCGGCACGGCGCCGCTCGCGCCCCGCTCGATGCGGATGTCGACGGCGGCGGCATCGCGGACCTCGGGATCACGCCGGAGCGCCTCGAGGTACTCCGGCTCGGTGCGTATCCCCTCGCACAGCACGACGAGCGTCTTGCGCGGCCGGCGATCGCCGACCCTGCGGCGCAGGGATGCCGGTGGCTGCCGACCGCGGGCCATCAGGCGACCAGCCCCAGCGCTCTTCGCAGCCGCTGCTGATCGAGTTCGGGAACGCCGCCGAACCGGCCCTGCAGGTAGGCGCGCTCGAGGTTCAGCGAGCGACGGACCTTGTCGCCGCCGAACTCGGCCAGCGCCGTCAGGCTCGTCGCCCCTGACGGACCCTTCTCGGTCAACCACACCTCATCGCGGTTGAGGTGGTTGAGCAGGCTCGTGTCGTGGGTGGTGAAGATGAGCTGCGCGGCCGCCGGGTTCGTCGCCGGATCCTGGAAGAGTTCCACCAGCCGGGCGGACAACTTCGGATGAAGGCTGGCGTCGATCTCGTCGAACAGCAGCACCTGACCGGAGCCCAGCGCGTTCAGGACCGGTGCGATGAGTGCGAACCAGGCCAGCGTGCCGTCGGACTCGTCCCAGGAGTCGAACGGCACAAGCTGCTCGCCGACTTGATGCACGAGACGGATGTGCGGTTGCGTCGCGACCGTGCCGTCGCGATTGACGATCGGCCGCTCGCCGACATCGATGTCGTTGATCCCGAGGTCCGCGAATCGCAGCAGCTCCAACGCGGCATCGATCGGAAAGCCGTCGGGCAGTTGCAGCCCGGCCGGTTCGGCCGGAAACATTTGCGCGGTCGCGTGGAACGCGCGTCGACGGTCGAGGCCGAGCGTGCCGATGCCGGCCAGCGCCCGCGCGAACGGCCGGACCTCCGGCTCGTCAAAGCGCATGGCCGCCGACAGGACCAGCGTCGTCGGCGTCAGCAGCTCGCGGACCCCGGACAGCCGGCCCAGCCCGCGCCTCAGCGACAGATCAGCGTCCTCGCGTTCGAACAACGTGCGCGGCTGGCGCTTCGGGTAGCTGTACAGCGCCTCGTGCAGCACGGTCGAGTCGTCGAATTCGATCTGGTACGCGTACCGCACGCCCTCCACAAGCATGTCGATCTCGAACCTGGAGGACGAGAACGGGCCCTCACCGAACTTGAACGGCTCCCGCGGTATGACGTCGGTCCACGACCGGAGCGAGTGGCGAACCGCGTCCGACAGCCACGCACACGCGGCGAGCACGTTCGACTTCCCGGAGGCGTTGGCGCCGTACACGCCGGCAACTGTCAGTACGTGCTCATTGAGCAGCTCAAACTTGCGCGCCGCGGGCCGGTCCTCGTCGACGGCAATCATCGAGAGCTCGACCGGGGCGCCGATCGAGCGATGGTTGGCGACCTCGAGGCGTAGCAGCACGGCGTCGACCTTCGCAGCAGAGAGCACGTTCAGCCCACTCTACGTCAAAGTTCGACGAAATCGGCCCCGGACGTGCGGCCGAGCTACGAGGACAGGGACGCTGCGCGGGCGGGCCAGTCGCCGCCGCGGGGGATCAGGGCCACCACGCGCGAATCGTCGTCGCGGCGGTCCAGGCGGACCTCCAGGTGCTCGTCGCTGAGCTGCTCGACAAGCCCCTCCCCCCACTCGACGAGCGTCACCGAGTCCTCGAGCGTCGCGTCCAGGTCCAAGGCGTCGACCTCGCCGATCGGGTCGGTCACGTTGCCCAGGCGGTACGCGTCGACGTGGACCATCGGCAGCGTGCCGCCGCGGACCGGGTCGGGGCGGTGCACCCGCGCGATCACGAACGTGGGGGACGTCACGTCGCCGCGGACGCGCAGGCCCGCGCCGACGCCCTGGGCCAGGGCGGTCTTGCCGGCGCCGAGCGGGCCGGTGAGGACAACAAGGTCGCCGGCGCGCAGCAGCGCGGCCAGCGAGCGGCCGAAGTCGCGGGTCTGCTCGACCGTCGCGAGAACCATCGTCACGTAAGCACCTTCGTCAGGAACTCATCCATCGCATCGTTGACCTCGTCGGCGTGCTCGAGCAGCACGACGTGGCCGCCGTCGGGGACCACGACGAGCTCCGCCTCGGGCAGCACAGACGTTATCTCGTACGTGTGGGTCAGCGGCGTCAGCTGGTCCTTGTCGCCACATACGAGCAGGACGGGCAGGTCGCGCAGGGGGCCCAGGACCAGCAGCCGGGAGTGGGTGTAGAGCGTGCGGAGGTACCTGGCGATGACCTCGGTCGACGTCGTGGAGTTCATCTTCTCGACGTACGACACCAGGGCCGGGCTGGGGCGGGCCGTGCCGAAGCCGTAGCGGCGGGTCAGCAGCCAGGCCAGGTCGGTCGCGGCGTGGCGGGCGCGGTCGATCACCGCCGAGCTGATCGGGCCGGCCAGGCCGACGATCGGCAGCAGCGGGCGGCGGAAGCGGGCGACGACCTCGGGCAGGCCGAAGTTGACCTGATCGAGCTTGCCGGCCGAAGTGGAGATCAGCACGGCGGCGCCGACGCGGTTCTCGAACAGCTCGGGGACCTGCTCGGCGAGCGCCATGATCGTCATGCCGCCCATGGAGTGGCCGACCAGGACGATCGGGCCGGTCGGGGCGGTGGCCTGCAGGACCGCGCGCAGGCCGGCGCCGAGGGCGTCGATGTTGTACTCGCCCTTCTTCAGGCGGCCCGAGCGGCCGTGGCCGGGCTGGTCGTAGAAGACCATGCGGTACTTGCCCTCGAAGAACTTGCGCTGGAAGTGAAACGTGCCCATGTCCAGGCAGAAGCCGTGCACGAAGACGAGGGTGGGACCGGGGCCGTCGACGACCTCGACGTACAGGTCGAGGCCGTCGTCGGTGGTGACGGTGAGCTGCTCGTCGCTGTGCCAGACGCCGAACTCCTCGTCGGCGTGGGGGTCGTCGGCGTTCTTGGAGCGCCGCACGAGATACCGCTCGGTGGCCACCCCGGCTGCCACGCCCGCCGCCGCGAGGCCGACGACCGCGCCGATGATGCCGGCCGTCCGCTTCCGGTTGCCGCTCTTGACCACCTCGGTACCCATGCACAAAGCCTAAACGGTCGTTACCCGCGAGTTAAGATCGCGACCGCCGCACGCAGTTGGACGGCGACGTCCGCCGCGGTGACCGGGCCGCCCTCGGCCGCGAGCCGGCCGGCGAGGCCGTGCGCGTAGGCGGCGGCGACGGCCGCCTGCTCGGCCGGCAGGCCCCCGGCCAGCAGCGCGCCGAGGAGGCCGGCGAGCACGTCGCCGGTGCCGCCGGTGGCCAGGGCCGGGGTGCCGGTCGGGTTGACGAAGACCCGGCCGTCGGGGGTGGCGACGATCGTGCGGTCGCCCTTGAGGAGCACGACCGCGTCCATGCGCTCGGCGAGGCCGGTCGCGGCGGCGATCCGGTCGTCGCCGGGCGCGCCGCCGGAGAGGCGCTGGAACTCCCCGTCGTGCGGGGTGACGACCGTCGGAGCGTCGCGCTCGCGCAGCCAGTCGGCCATCCGGGCGTTGGCGAGCAGGGTCAGCGCGTCGGCGTCGAGGATGGCGGGCACCGGTGCGCCGAGGACCGCGCGCAGCTCGACGAAGGCGCGCTCGTCGGTGCCGAGGCCGCTGCCGCACACCCACGCCTGGACCCGGCCGGCGTCGACGACCCGCTCGGTCGCGATGACCGGCGGGTGGTGGAAGCGCACGGCACCGGCCGCGCCGCCGGCGTAACGGACCAGACCGGCCGGGCCGGCCAGGGCGCCGGCGGTGGACAGCACGGCGGCCCCGGGGTACTTGTCGGAGCCGGTGGCGACGCCGACGACGCCGCGGGAGTACTTGTTGTCGTTCGCCACCGGCCGCGGCCACCATGCGCCGATGTCCGCCGCGTCGGGCACGTAGAGCGCCGGATCGCCCTCGAGGTGCGGGCCGAGGCCGATGTCGACAAGCTCCACGATCCCACTGTGTACGGCACCGGCGCCGACCAGCAGCCCCGGCTTGAGGGCGCCGAAGGTCACCGTGATGTCGGCGTGGATCGCCATGCCGGTGACCGCGCCGGTGTCGGTGTCGACGCCCGAGGGCACGTCGACGGCGATGACGAGCGCGTCGCGCAGCCGGTCGGCGAGGCCGGCGACCCGGGAGGCGTGCGGCTCGCGCAGCCCGCCGCGCCCGCCGATGCCGAGGATGCCGTCGACGACCAGGTCGGCCGCCGGCATCCCGTTGGTCCTCGGGTCGAGCAGCCGGCCGCCGGCGTCGTGCAGCGCGGCGGCCCCGCCGCGGTGGGCCCGCTCCGGGTCGAACAGCAGCGCCTCGACCCGCGCGCCGCGGCGGGCGAGCTGGGCGCCGGCGTAGAGCGCGTCGCCGCCGTTGTTGCCGGGGCCGACGAGCAGCAGGACGCGGCTGCCGTACACCCGGGGAAGGCTGTCGGCGCAGCGGCGCGCGAGGCCCGCGGCGGCCCGCTGCATCAGCGCGCCCTCGGGCAGCGTCTTCATCAGGGACTCTTCGGCCGCGCGCACCTGCGCGACCCGCCACGCGGTTCTCATTGGGGCCTCCCCAGGTCGACCGGCGTGCCCTCGGCCACCACCATCGCCGAGGCGATGCCGCCGTCGTGCGACAGCGACAGGTGCCAGCGGGAGATCCCGCGCTCGGCGGCGGCCCGGGCAACGGTGCCGGAGACGGTCAGCCACGGCCGGCCGTCGGGATCGCTGACGATCTCGCAGTCGTGCCAGTGCAGCCCGCCGGGCGCGCCGAGGGCCTTGGCGACCGACTCCTTGGCGGCGAACCGGGCCGCCAGCGACTCCGCCGAGCGGGGGTTCCCGGATGAGGTGACCCGCTCGGCGGAGGTGAAAAGGCGGTCGATGAGCAGCGGCGTGCGTTCCAATGCCTTGCCGAAGCGTTCGACCAGGACGACGTCGATGCCGACAGACACGATCACACGGACCACTTTGTCACATTGGCCCGGGCGCACCGTCCCTACTCGACGGTGACCGACTTGGCCAGGTTGCGCGGCTGGTCGACGTCGTGGCCCCGGGCCGCGGCGATCTCGCAGGCCAGGACCTGCAGCGGGACGGTGGTGACCAGCGGGGCGAGCAGGGTCGGGGTGACCGGGACGTGGAAGAGGTGGTCGGCGTACGGGCGCACGGCCTCGTCGCCCTCCTCGGCGATCACGATCGTGCGGGCGCCGCGGGCCCGGACCTCCTGGATGTTGGAGACGACCTTGTCGTGCAGCACGCCGCGGCCGCGGGGCGAGGGCACCACGCACACGACCGGGGTGCCGTGGTCGATGAGGGCGATCGGGCCGTGCTTGAGCTCGCCGGCCGCGAAGCCCTCGGCGTGCATGTACGCGAGCTCCTTGAGCTTCAGCGCGCCCTCCAGCGCCACCGGGTAGCTCACGTGGCGGCCGATGAACAGCACGCTCTTGGCCTCGGCGAGGTCGCGGGCCAGCTCGCGGATCGGGGCCATCATGGACAGGACCTGCTCGACCTTGGCCGGCATCTCCTGCAGCTGGGCGACGACGGCGCCGACCTCGTCGGCGTACTTCACCCCGCGCACCTGCGCCAGGTGCAGCCCGACGAGGTAGCAGGCCACGAGCTGGGTGAGGAACGCCTTCGTGGAGGCGACCGCGATCTCCGGGCCGGCGTGGGTGTACAGCACCGCGTCCGACTCCCGCGGGATCGTCGAGCCGTTGGTGTTGCAGATCGCGAGGACCCGGGCCTTCTGCTCCTTCGCGTGGCGCAGCGCCATCAGGGTGTCCATCGTCTCGCCGGACTGCGAGATCGCCACGACCAGCGTCGAGCGGTCGAGCACCGGGTCGCGGTACCGGAACTCGCTGGCCAGCTCGACCTCGCACGGGATGCGGGTCCAGTGCTCGATGGCGTACTTCGCCACCATCCCTGCGTGGTAGGCCGTGCCGCAGGCGACGATGAACACCTTGTCGACGTCGCGCAGGTCCTGGTCGGACAGGCGGACCTCGTCGAGCATCAGGTCGCCGTGCTCGTTGAGCCGGCCCAGCAGGGTCTCGGCGACCGCGTGCGGCTGCTCGGCGATCTCCTTGAGCATGAAGTAGTCGTAGCCGCCCTTCTCGGCGGCGGAGGCGTCCCAGTCGATGTGGAACGTCTTGCCCTCGGCGACGTTGCCCTGGAAGTCGGTGATGACGATCGCGTCGCCGGAGATCAGCACGACCTGGTCCTGGCCCAGCTCGACCGCCTCGCGGGTGTGCTCGATGAACGCCGACACGTCGCTGGCCAGGTAGTTCTCGCCCTGGCCGCGGCCGACGACGAGCGGGGAGTTGCGCCGGGCGCCGACCACGACGCCCGGGGCCTGCACGTCGACGGCGAGCAGCGTGAACGCGCCCTCCAGCCGGCGGCACACGGCCCGCATCGCCTCGGCGAGGCGCTCGCCCGGGGTGTCGCCGGCGGCATCCGCCAGGGCCTGGGCGAGCAGGTGGGCGGCGCACTCGGTGTCGGTGTCGCTGGCGAACTCGACGCCGGCGGACTCGAGCTCGGCGCGCAGCTTCGCGAAGTTCTCGATGATCCCGTTGTGGATGACGGCGACCCGGCCGTCGAACGAGCGGTGCGGGTGCGCGTTGCGGTCGGTGGGGCCGCCGTGGGTGGCCCAGCGGGTGTGGCCGATGCCGGTCGTGCCGGATGCCATACCGGTGTTGGCCCCGACGGCGTTGCCCTCGTCGGCGAGCGCCTTCTCGAGGTTGGCGAGCTTGCCGGCGCGTTTGGCGGTGAGCAGGTCACCGCCGACGATGGCGACGCCGGCGGAGTCGTAGCCGCGGTACTCCAGCCGCCGCAGCCCGTCCAGCACGATGTTCAAGGCCGGCCGGGTGCCGGCGTACCCCACGATTCCGCACATGCCCGTACCGTAGCAGAAATTCGCGCAGGACCCGTGCGCGAAACTGTCGCGTACGCGCACGGGTATTGCGCACAGTCGGGCGATTGCTAAATCAGCGAGGATCGGATCTGCGCGCCGCCGTCCACGACCAGTGTCTGCCCCGTCATCCAGCGTGACGCAGGTCCGGCCAGGAAGGTGATGATGTCCGCAATGTCCTCCGGCTCCCCGATGCGCCCGAGCGGCAGCTTTTCGCGGAGGTACTCCTCGTTGTTCTCCCACAGCCCCCGCGCGAGGTGCGTGCGCACGATCCCGGGCGCGACGCCGTTGACCCGCACCGCGGGGGCGAGCTCGGCGGCCAGTTGCCGGGTCAGGTGGATCACGGCGGCCTTGGTGGCGTTGTAGTACCCGATCCCGGGCTCGGTGAGAATGCCGCCGACCGACGCGACGTTGACGATCGCCCCGCCGCGCGCCGCCATCGACGCCCTCCACACCAGCTGGCTCCACAGCACCGGGCCGAACTGGTTGAGCCGGACCGTCTTCTCCGCGCGGACCGGGTCGATGTCCACGAGCGGGCCGAAGTAGGGGTTGGTGCCGGCATTGTTGACCAGCACGTCGACCGCGCCGAAGCGCTGCACGGCGGCGTCGACGACGGCGGCCGCCTGCTCGGGCTCGGCGGCGTGCGCGGCGTGGGCGAGCACGCCGGCCTCGGGGAACTTGGCGGTGATCTCCTCGGCGACCTCGGTCAGCGACTCGATCTTGCGCGAGGTCAGCACGACGTTGCAGCCCTCGGCGGCGAAGGCCAGGGCGCTCGCCTTGCCGATGCCGCGGGAGGCGCCGGTGATGATGACGGTGCGGGCATCTGTCATGCCCGCACGTTACTACCCAGTAGGAGAGGCGCTCCGCACGATGTGAGCGATCCGCTCGGCCGCTTCCTTCGCGGTCTCCTGGGTGCCGGCCTCGACCATCACCCGCACGAGCTGCTCGGTGCCCGACGGGCGCAGCAGCACCCGGCCCGCGCCGCCCAGCTCGGCCTCGACCTGCTTGGCCGCGTCCAGCACCTGCGGGGAGCGCGCCGCCGCGGCGCGGTCCAGCACGGGAACGTTGATCATCACCTGGGGCAGCCGCTGTACCACGGCGGCCAGCTCCTTCAGGCTCCGGCCCGTGCGCTCCATGCGCCCCATCAGGTGCAGCGCGGTGAGCACGCCGTCGCCCGTCGTCGCGTAGGCCGGCATGACGATGTGGCCGCTCTGCTCGCCGCCGAGCGCGAGGCCCTTGGCCCGCAGCTCCTCCAGCACGTACCGGTCGCCGACCTTCGTCTCCAGCAGTCGGATGCCGGCCTCGGCCATGGCGAGCTTGAGGCCCAGGTTGCTCATGACGGTCGCGACGAGCGTGTCCTCGGTGAGCGTGCCGGCCTCGCGCATCGACAGCGCCAGGATCGCCATGATCTGGTCGCCGTCGACCTCGGTGCCGTCGGCCGCCACCGCGATGCAGCGGTCGGCGTCGCCGTCGTGGGCGATGCCCAGGTCGGCGCCGTGCTCGACGACGGCCGCGCGCAGCTGGGCGATGTGGTTGGAGCCGCAGTCCTCGTTGATGTTGAGGCCGTCGGGGTCCGCGTTGATCGCGATGACCGAGGCCCCGGCCCGCCGGTACGCCTCCGGGGCGGCCGAGGAGGCGGCGCCGTTGGCGCAGTCCACGACGACCTTGAGCTCCGCGAGCGGGCTCGGCAGGGAGGTCAGCAGGTGCCGGACGTAGCGGTCCTCGCCCTCGGCGTAGTCGGTGACCCGGCCGACCCCGGCGCCGGTGGGACGGCGGTGGGTGCCGTTGTCCATGAGGCGCTCGATCTCGTCCTCGACCTCGTCGGGCAGCTTGTGCCCGCCGGCCGCGAAGAGCTTGATCCCGTTGTCGGGCATCGGGTTGTGCGAGGCCGAGAGCATCACGCCGATGTCGGCCTCGAGCACGCCGGTGAGGTACGCCACGGCGGGCGTCGGCAGCACGCCGACCCGCACCACGTTCGCGCCGGCGCTGGTGAGGCCGGCCACGACGGCCGCCTCCAGCATCTCGCCGCTGGCCCGCGGGTCACGGCCGACGACCGCGACGGGCGCGTGCGAATGGTCGTGCTCGAACAGCGCCTGGGCGGCCGCGATGGCGACCGCCATGGCCAGCTCCGGAGTCAGATCGGCGTTGGCCCGCCCGCGCACCCCGTCGGTGCCGAAGAGTCGCCCCATTGCGTACCTCCCATGGTTGTACCTCGCGCACAGCGCAAAATCGGCCGGGCGCGCACCTCCAGGGTGGCACCCGGCCGACAGGCTTTGTTAGCGCTTCGAGTACTGCGGGGCCTTGCGGGCCTTCTTCAGGCCGTACTTCTTGCGCTCGGTGGCGCGGGCGTCCCGGGTCAGGAAGCCGGCCTTCTTGAGCGCCGCGCGGTCGTCCGCGTCGTTCTCGACGAGGGCACGCGCGATCGCGAGCCGCAGCGCACCGGCCTGGCCGGTGGTGCCGCCGCCGCGCAGGTTGGCGAAGACGTCGAAGGTCTCGGCCTTCTCGGCGATGACCAGCGGCTCCTTGACGGACTGCTGGTGCACCTTGCTCGGGAAGTAGTTCTCGAGCTCGCGGCCGTTGAGCAGGAACTTGCCGGTGCCGGGGACCAGGCGGACCCGGACGATGGCCTCCTTGCGGCGGCCGACCGTCTGGATCGGCTGGCCGGCGCGGCGGGGGCGGGTCGGCGCCGCGGTGGTCGCCGTCGCGGTGGCGGTGCTCGCCGTCGCGGTGGCGGTGCTCGCCGTCGCGGTGGCGGGGGTCGTGCCGGTAACAGCAGAAGGGGCAGCCTCGACGGTGGCGGCAGCGGCCGGCGTCGGGGCGGCGGTGGTCTCCTCGGTCACGCTCAGTCCTTCGTCCGCGCTCACTGCGCGATCTGCTTGATCTCGAACGGCTGGGGCATCTGCGCGGCGTGCGGGTGCTCGGCGCCCGCGTACACCTTCAGCTTGTGGATCTGGCGCGCGCCAAGGCGGTTGTGCGGGAGCATGCCCTTGACGGCCAGCTCGATCGCCCGCTCGGGGTGCTTGGTCAGCAGCTCCTCGTAGCCGACCCGCTTCAGGCCGCCGGGGTAGCCCGAGTGGCGGTACGCCACCTTGGTCTGCCGCTTGTTGCCGGTCAGCGCCACCTTGCCGGCATTGATCACGATGACGAAGTCGCCGGTGTCCACGTGCGGGGCGAACGTCGGCTTGTGCTTGCCGCGCAGCAGCGTCGCGGCGTGCGTGGCCAGACGGCCGAGCACCACGTCGGTGGCATCGATGACGTGCCAAACGCGCTCGATCTCACCCGGCTTCGGGCTGTACGTACCCACAGGTCTACCTGTTCTTCCACGTCGTCGGTTTGGGGTGCGCTAGCGATGCGTACCCCCGGAATCGACGTGGGGACGCCATGTCATCGCACAACAGCACTCCACGATACTCGGCGTCCCCAGCCGACACCAAATCGGGTCACACGGCGGCGAGCCTGCGCGGAGAACTGCGCAGATACACCAGCCACGTTACTCCGAAGCAGAGGGCGTAGTACGCGATGAAGGCGATGTAGGCCGCGTCACCCGTCTTGTAGTCCAGGAACGACTCCCGGAACGCCAGGTTGACCAGCACGCCGCCGGCCGCCCCGATCGCGCCGGCCACGCCGATGAGCGCGGTGGCGAGCCGCCGGGCCTGCTGCTCGTCGTCCGGGAACTTGGCCCGGAAGATCGCCGGGATCATCTTGTACGTCGATCCGTTGCCCACCCCGCTGAAGAGGAAGAGGAACACGAACCCGGTCACGAACAGCGGCAGCGAGTGCTGGCGGGAGGCCAGCAGGACGGTGCCGGCGCCGAGCGCCATGGCCACGAAGTTCCAGAACGTGATCCGGGCGCCGCCGAAGCGGTCGGCCAGCATGCCGCCGACCGGGCGGATCAGCGAGCCGAGCAGCGGGCCGAGGAAGGTCAGGTAGGCCGCCTTGACCGGGGTGGAGAAGTCGGCCTTGAACTGCACCTGCAGGACCTGCCCGAAGGCGAAGCCGAAGCCGATGAAGGAACCGAATGTCCCGATGTACAGCAGCGACATGATCCAGGCGTGGCCGTCCTTGATGACGTCCCGCATGGCGCGCTTGTCGTTCGAGGCGTGCGTCAGGTTGTCCATATAGACCGCGGCGAGTACGGCGGCGACGACGATCAGCGGCAGATAGATGACCACGATGAGGCGCGGGTGGGCGGCGCCGGCCGTGGCGAGCACCAGCAGCCCGACGAGCTGGACGGCGGCCACGCCGATGTTGCCGCCGCCGGCGTTGATGCCCAGCGCCCAGCCCTTGAGCCGCTGCGGGTAGAAGGCGTTGATGTTGGCCATCGACGAGGCGAAGTTGCCGCCGCCGACGCCGGCCACGGCCGCCGCGATGAGCAGCGTCGCGAAGGAGACGCCGGGCTTGAGGATGATGCCGGCGAAGATCGTCGGCACGAGCAGCATCAGGGCGCTGAAGATCGTCCAGTTGCGCCCGCCGAAGGTGGCCACGGCGAAGGTGTACGGCAGCCGCAGCACCGCGCCGACCAGCGTGGGCGCGCTCGTGAGGAGGAACTTCTGGGCCGGGTCGAGGCCGTACTGCGGCCCGAGGAAAAGCACGAAGACCGACCACAGGCTCCAGATGGAGAAGCCGATGTGCTCGGAGAGAATCGACACGATCAGGTTGCGCCGGGCCACCTTCGACCCGGTGCGGGCCCAGAAGTCGGGGTCCTCGGGGCGCCAGTCGTCGATCCACCGGCCGCGGCGCGGCCCTGACGGAGACTGCGGTCTTTCCACGGCAAGGGTCATGACCGTGGAGGCTAGGGACGCCCGGTTTCACCTCGTGGCGCCGAAGTTGTCGGCCCCGAAACGTTTCCCACACGGCGGCGGATCCCCGCTTGTGAGATCCGCCGCCGCCGAATGTGCAGGTCAGGCCTTGCGGAAGGTCCAGGTGCCGGTGTCCGGGCCGCCGGACGGCGGCGAAAGCTTGAGCGTGGAGCCGCTGCAGTCGTACTGGCTCTTCTTGAGCACGGGCTGCGCGTCGACGGCGCCGCCGGTGTCCGCGGTGCCGCTGCCGGTGAACTCCGTGATCTTCATCTTGTCGGCGACGCGGACCGCGGCGGGCGCGGTCAGGTCGACGGTCACGGTGAGGCTGCTGAAGTCGACGGTCCCGGTCGGCTCCAGCGTGCCGGTCGCCGACGACGGGGTCTTGATGTTCGCGTTGACCTTGCCGCCGTAGGCGAAGCTGCCCTTGACGTCGTTGCCCGAGACCTTGAAGGCGAAGGTCACCGGTTGCATCGGGTCGAAATTGACCTGGGTCTTGCCGCCCGAGTCGATCGTCATCAGGGCGCCGCCGCCACCGTTGAAGGTGCCCTCGACGGGACCGCTGAGCTTGCCGGTGAGGCCGTCCGCCTTCCAGCTGCCGACGAGGCACTGGGCCGCGCTGCCCTGGCCGCCGCCGGTGGTGCCGCCGCTGTCCCCGGCGCCGCCCGACGCGCCGGCGGAGGCGCCGGTTGTGGCGTTGCCCGAGGCCCCCGCGGTGGCGGACGATCCGGGGGACTTGTCACTGCCGCATCCAGCCAGCCCGATGCTGAGCACCGCAACGGCCGCGATGGCGGCCTTGCCGGTCGTGCGCATCTGCTCCTCCTCGCGTGTTCATAGGGGTCCGTGGTTGTTTACCCCGTTGCGAACCGTCGCCACCCTACCGTGCAAGGATCTGGCACACCCGATACCGTTTGGGCGACGGCGCGGTAACGGCCTGCTCAAGCCGCGTGTGAGCCGCTCTTAGCAGGCGCGAAACATTCGGGACCCTGGAGCGAAACCGCCCCCCGGCAGCCTTTGGGCATGTCCGAAGCGTCTTCGACGAGGGTCGTCGTCATCGGCCACGGCATGGTGGGGCATCGCTTCCTGGAGGCGCTGCAGTCCCGCGACACCGGGGGCCGGTTCCAGGTCACGGTCCTCGCCGAGGAGGGCCGGTCGGCGTACGACCGCGTGCGCCTGTCCGCATACTTCGACGGCGTCTCCGCCGAGGAGCTCACCTACGCGGTGCCCGGCGGGGTGGACCTGCGCCTCGGGGAGCCGGCCGTCTCGGTCGACCGCGCGGCGCGGCTGGTGCGCACCGGCGCCGGGGAGTACCCCTACGACGTCCTGGTCCTGGCCACGGGCTCGTCGGCGTTCGTGCCGCCGATCAGCGGGGTCGACCAGGCGGGGGTGTTCGTGTACCGCACCCTCGACGATCTGGAGGCGATCCGCGATCACGCCAAGGGCCGGGAGGTCGGCGCGGTCATCGGCGGCGGGCTGCTCGGCCTGGAGGCGGCCAACGCGCTGCGCCTGCTGGGCCTGCGCACCCACGTCATCGAGTTCGCGCCGCGGCTGATGCCGGTCCAGGTCGACGCGGCCGGCGGCGCCGTGCTGCGCCGATACGTGGAGGACCTCGGCGTGCGGGTGCACGTCGGCGCGGGCACGACCGCGATCCGCCAGATGTCGTCGAGCGGCCGGCTCGGCCTCACGCTCTCCGACGGCGCCCACGTCCCCGCCGACATCGTGGTGGTCGCGGCGGGCATCCGGCCGCGCGACGAGCTGGCCCGCTCGATGGGCCTGGCGACGGGGGCGCGCGGCGGGATCGTGGTGGACGCCGCCTGCCGCACCGAGGACCCGGCGGTCTACGCGATCGGCGAGTGCGCCGAGATCGAGGGCCGCTGCTACGGGCTGGTCGCGCCCGGCTACGCCATGGCCGAGGTGGTGGCCGACCGGCTGGTCGGCGGCTCGGCCGAGTTCCCGGGCGCGGACACGTCGACGAAGCTCAAGCTGCTCGGCGTCGACGTGGCGAGCTTCGGCGACGCGGCCGTCGATGGAAAACCCCGCCCCGACCTGCTCGACATCGTGTACCTCGACCCGGTCAACGGCCGCTACGCCAAGCTGGTCCTCTCCGACGACGCCCAGACGCTGCTCGGCGGCATCCTGGTCGGTGACGCGAGCGCGTACCCGACGCTTCGGGCCAGCGTCGGCGGCCCGCTGCCCGGGCATCCGCTCGCCCTGCTGGCCGGGGACGCCTCGGCCGGCGACGTCGCGCTGCCGGCCGACGCGCAGGTCTGCAGCTGCAACGCGGTCACGCAGGGCCAGGTGGTGGCCGCGATCGCCGAGGGCTGCACCGACGTCGGCGCGCTCAAGGAGTGCACCCGGGCCGGGACCAGCTGCGGGTCCTGCGTGCCGCTGCTCAAGCAGATCCTGTCTTCTCAGGGCGTGGCGGCCGGCAAGGCGCTGTGCGAGCACTTCGAGTACTCCCGCGCCGAGCTCTTCGACATCGTGCGGGTGCGCGACATCCGGACGTTCTCGCAGCTCATCGCCGAGCACGGGCGGGGCCGCGGCTGCGACGTGTGCAAGCCGACGGTCGCCTCGATCCTGGCGTCGCTGCACAACGAGTACGTGCTGGACGGTGAGCAGGCCTCGCTGCAGGACACCAACGACCACTTCCTCGCCAACATCCAGCGCAACGGCACCTACTCGGTGGTCCCGCGCATCCCCGGCGGGGAGATCACGCCGGACAAGCTCATCGTGATCGGCGAGGTGGCGCGGGACTTCAACCTGTACACCAAGATCACCGGCGGGCAGCGCATCGACCTGCTCGGCGCGCGGGTGGAGCAGCTGCCGGCGATCTGGAGCCGGCTGGTCGCGGCCGGGTTCGAGTCCGGGCACGCCTACGGCAAGGCGCTGCGCACGGTGAAGTCGTGCGTCGGCTCGACCTGGTGCCGCTACGGCGTGCAGGACTCGGTGGGGCTGGCGATCGAGCTCGAGCTGCGGTACCGCGGCCTGCGCGCGCCCCACAAGCTCAAGTCCGCGGTGTCCGGCTGCGCCCGCGAGTGCGCCGAGGCCCGCGGCAAGGACTTCGGCATCATCGCCACGGAGAACGGCTGGAACCTCTACGTCGCCGGCAACGGCGGCTTCCGCCCCCGCCACGCGGACCTGCTGGCCTCGGACCTGAGCACCGAGGAGCTCATCCGCACCGTCGACCGGTTCCTGATGTTCTACATCCGCACCGCCGACCGGCTGCAGCGCACCTCGGCCTGGCTCGAGGGGCTCGAGGGCGGCCTGGAGTACCTGCGCGCGGTGATCGTCGACGACTCGCTCGGCATCGCCGAGGAGCTCGACACGCAGATGTCCCACCACATCTCCTCGTACATGGACGAGTGGCGGGCCACCGTCGAGGACCCGCAGCGGCTGGCCCGCTTCGTGTCGTTCGTGAACGCCCCCGGCACCCCGGACCCGACGATCTCCTTCGTTTCCGAGCGCGGACAGCCCGTGCCCGTCGTCCTTGGAGCGCGACCATGAAGTGGACCGCTGTCTGCCCGTACCTGCGGCTGGAACCGGAGCGCGGCGTGGCCGCCCTGGTCGACGGGGTGCAGGTGGCGCTGTTCCGGACGTTCGACGACGGGCTGTACGCCATCGGCAACCTCGACCCGTTCAGCGGCGCCGCCGTGCTCTCGCGCGGCATCGTGGGCAGCCGCGGGGACACGCCGGTCGTGGCCTCGCCGATGCACAAGCAGGCGTTCGACCTGACCACCGGCGAGTGCGTGGACGATCCCGCGATCCGGGTGCCGGTGTACGCCGTGCGCGTCCACGACGGCATGGTGCTCGTCGGGGAGCCCTCGTGAGCGGTACGGAGCGAAGCGGAGTGGCCGCTCACCGGAAACACAGCTTTGACTCGTGCGGCGGCCGCAGCGTTGCGGAGGTCGTCGCATGAGCGCGGGCAGCACCTTGGAGGCGCACCCGGACTCGGACGAGGACCTGCCGCTGGCCGGGTTCACGGTCGCCGTCACCGCCGACCGGCGCCGCGACGAGCTGAGCGCCCTGCTGGAGCGGCGGGGCGCCCGCGTCGTGCTCGCCCCCGCGCTGCGCATCGTCCCGGTCGCCGACGACACCGAGCTCAAGGCGGCCACGGTATCCTGCGTCGACGTGGCGCCGGACATCGTCATCGCCACCACCGGCATCGGCCTGCGCGGCTGGCTCGAGGCGGCCGAGGGCTGGGGCCTGGGCGAGGCGCTGCGGACGCGGCTCGGCGAGGCGTACCTGATCGCGCGGGGCCCGAAGGCCAAGGGCGCGGTCCGGGCGGCCGGCATGCTCGAGGCGTGGTCACCGGACACGGAGAGCTGCGACGAGGTCCTCGAGTACCTGCTGGGAACGGGCTATCCGGGCGGGATCGCGGGCCGGCGCATCGCCGTGCAGCTGCACGGGGAGCCTCACCCCGAGTTCACGTCCGCGCTGCGCGACGCCGGGGCGATCGTCGTGGAGATTCCGGTGTACCGCTGGGCGCCCCCGATCGACCCGGCCCCCCTGCGCCGCCTGGTCGACCTGATCTGCTCGCGCCTGGTCGACTCGGTCACGTTCACGTCGGCCCCCGCGGTCAGCTCGCTGCTGCGCGTGGCCGGCGCGGAGGCCCCCGACGTGCTCGAGGCGCTGCGCACCGACGTGCTGGCGGCCTGCGTCGGCCCGGTGACCTCGGCCCCGTTGCAGCGCCTGGGCGTGCCGGTCGCCGCGCCGACCCGGGCCCGCCTCGGCGCCCTGGTGCGCATCCTGGTCGACGAGCTGCCGAAGCGCTCCCCCACCCTGCACGTCGCCGGCGCCTCGGTCACGCTGCGCGGCCACGCCGCGATCATCGACGGCACGCTCAAGCCCCTGGCCCCCGGCCCGATGGCCGTCCTGCGCGCCCTGGCCGCCTCGCCGGGCCGCGTGCTGTCCCGCGCCGCGCTGCTGCGGGAGCTTCCGCGCGGCGCCGACGAGCACGCGGTGGAGATGGCGGTGGCACGGCTACGAGCCGCCCTGGGCGGCTCGGCCTTCGTCCAGACGGTGGTGAAGCGGGGCTACCGCCTGCGGGTGGACTGAACTCATAGGTCGCTGCGCTCGCGCCGAGGGAACGCCGCTCCACTCGATCGCCAGGCGCCCCCGGGCGCACAGCGGCCCTACTGCAGGTAGTGCTCGACTTCCTCGATGGAGTGCGCCTCGACCTCGTCGGGCGACACTCCCTGCAGCTTGGCCGCGCGCCGCCGGCGCAGCAGATCCCAGAGCTGGTCGAGCTGCGCCTCGATCCCCCGCAGCCGGTCGTGCTCCTCGTCCTCGGTGATCTTCCCCGCCTGCAGCTGCGTGCGCAGCTTGTGCTCGTCGTCGACGAGCGTCGAGATCTGTTGCAGCAACGTCTTGTCGTCCATGGAGTATTTCTAGCTCACTGCGTTGGCGCCGGGGGAGGTCCGCTCCACCCGGCCCCCCTCAAACTCGCGGCGCCGCACTCGATCGACGCGGACCTCGCCCGCGGCCCTCACCCTCTGCGGCCCGCACTCCTTCACGCGTGGCCGCCTCCGCACCGTCCGTTGACCGCGGCCTTCTCGCGCTCTCTGCACCACTCGCCGCCTCCCCACCGTCCGTTGACCGCGGCCTTCTCGCGCTCTCTGCACCGCTCGCCGCCTCCACCGGCCGCGCTGCTGCGCGCCACTCTCACCGTGCGTCCGCTCATCGCGTCTCGCGCGGTCCCCTCCACACCGCCGGCGCCGCCCGTTCCCCACGTCCTTCTTGTGATGCCTCCGCATTGCTCGCCGTCTCCACCGGCCGCGATCGCCCACCACGCCGCCCTCGCCGCGCCACTCTTCTGTGTGTCGGATTTATGCCCTGTCGGGCGATAAATCCGACAAGTCGTGGCACGGAGTGCCCGACTTGTCGGGACTCAACGCCGCGCGAACCAAAGGTCAGCGCAGAGACATGGCCGACCAGCCGAAGTGGTCGATCGGGCCGGGGCCGGCGCCGATGCGCCAATCCGAGGCGTCGCCGATCGCCCGGCCGACGAAGCCCTTCGCCCACGACACCGCCGACGTGGGGTCGTCGCCCATCGCCAGGCGGCCGGCGATCGCCGTGGCGAACGTGGCGCCGCTGCCGGCCGAGTTGCGGCCGGCGATCCGCGGGCTGTGCAGCATCCGCGCGGCGCCGTCCGCCCACAGCACGTCGATCGCGTCCGTGCCCGCGGCGAAGTCGCCGCCGGTGATCACCACGTGCTGGGGGCCCCGCGCGGCCAGCTGGGCCGCGGCCGCCGCCATGTCCGTCGGGGTGGCGACCTCCCAGCCGAGCAGGGCCGAGGCCTCCTCGCGGTTGGGGGTGACGACCGTGGCGTGCGGCAGGAGACGCTCGTACGCCGCGATCAGGCCCCGCCGCGCGCCCGGGGCCGCGGCCGACAGGTCCGGGTCGACGACCAGGTTGGGCAGCGCGCCGGTGCGGGCCCGCGCGGCGATCGCCACCGCCGTCTCCGGCGTCGGCAGGATGCCGGTCTTCACCGCGGCGACCGGCAGGTCCTCCAGCACGCAGGCGAGCTGGGCGCTGACCACCGTGGTCGGCTGCGGGTACACGTCGGCGATGTCGCGCGTGTTGCGCGACACCACCGCCGTCAACACCGTCGTCCCGTGCATCCGCAGCGCGGCCAGGGTGCGCAGGTCGGCCTGGATGCCCGAACCGCCGGAGGAGTCGGACCCCCCGATCGTGAGTACAACAGTCGGCTCCACGGCGCACACATCACCACGCAGCGTGACCCTCGGACCGCACAAGCAGTCCGTCAGCCGCGGCCCTCCCACACCGGCTCGGGGACCTCGACGACCTCGCCGTCGGCGCGGAACAGGACGTACCGGTCGAAGGAGCGGCTGAACCAGCGGTCGTGCGTGACCGCGATCACGGTGCCGTCGAAGGTGCGCAGGCCCTCCTCCAGCGCCTCGGCGCTGGCCAGGTCGAGGTTGTCGGTCGGCTCGTCCAGCAGCAGCAGGGTCGCGCCCGAGTGCTCCAGGAGCAGGACCAGGAAGCGGGCCTGCTGGCCGCCGGACAGGGTGCCGAAGCGCTGGTCGGCCTGGGCCGCCAGCTCGTACCGGCCCAGCGCCGGCATCGCCTGCGGCCGCGGCAGGCCCTCGCGCCAGTCGTCGCCGCGCCACAGAATCTCGGCCAGCGTGCGTTCGAGCAGCTCCGGGCGGTCGTGCGTCTGCGAGAAGTGGCCGGGGCGGACCCGCGCGCCCAGACGGACCTTGCCGCCGTGCGCCACGGGGGCCAGCTCCGCTACGCCCAGTCCGGCTCGATACGGCTCCGCTCCGATCGACCCGGACCGGGCGCCGATCACCGGCCCGTCGGGGTCGGTGCCGCCGCGGGCCAGCAGGCGCAGGAAGTGGGACTTGCCGGTGCCGTTGCCGCCGAGGACGGCCACGCGGTCGCCATACCAGATCTCCAGGTCGAAGGGGTACGTCAACCCGTCCAGCTCCAGCTCCTCGCACATGACCGCGCGCTTGGCCGTACGGCCGCCGGACAGGCGCATCCGGATGTCCTGCTCCTTCGGGGGCGCCGGCGGCGGGCCGGCCTCCTCGAACTTGCGCAGGCGGGTCTGGGCGGCCTGCAGGCGCGACGCGAGACCGTCGTTGTAGGCGGCCTTGGTGCGGTACAGGATGACCAGGTCCTTGAGCTTTTGATGCTCCTCGTCCCAGCGCCGGCGCAGCTCGTCCAGCTTCTCGTGGCGGGCGGTGCGGGCCTCGTGCCAGGACGCGAACCCGCCCGGATGCACCCACGCGGAGCCGCCCTCGACCGCCACGACCCGGTCGGCGGACTGCGCGAGCAGCTCGCGGTCGTGCGACACGTACAGCACGCTCTTCGCCGAGTCGCGCAGGCGCTCCTCCAGCCAGCGCTTGCCCGGCACGTCGAGGAAGTTGTCGGGCTCGTCGAGCAGGAGCACCTCGTCCTCGCCCCGCAGCAGCAACTCCAGCGCGAACCGCTTCTGCTGGCCGCCGGACAGCGTGCGCACGGGGCGGTCCCGCACCTCGTCCCACGGGCGGCCGAGCGCGGCGACGCTCACGGTGTCGAAGAGGACCTCGGCGTCGTACCCGCCGGCCTCGCCCCACGCCGCCAGCGCGTTGGCGTAGCGCAGCTGGGCCTTCTCCGCCCCCGCACCGCTCGCCTCGTGCATCGCCCGCTCGGCGGCGGCCAGGCGCGCGCCCACCTCGGCCAGCCGGGGCGGCGCGAGCTGCAGCGCCAGGTCGTACAGCGTGCGGTCGTCGCCGATCATCCCGATGAACTGGCGCATCACGCCGAGCCCGCCGGCGCGCGCCACCGTGCCCGTGTGCACCGGCAGGTCGCCGGCCACCATCTTCAGCAGCGTCGTCTTGCCGGCCCCGTTCGGACCGACGAGCGCCACCTTCGCGCCCTCGCCGACCCGGAACGACACCTCGGAGAAGAGCTCACGGCCGTCCGGCAGCGTGTGCCCGACCCCTGCGACGTCCACATATCCCACGCCGAAGAGCTTCGGCCGCAGGTGTACGTCATGAAAGCGGTTTTTCGACTCTCAGCACCCGGAAGCCCTTGTGGCTGGCGTGGCGCTCGGCCGTGAAACCCTGCTCGGCGAGCCAGCGCTGCAGCGAGTCCCCGCCCAGGTTCTTGGCCACGACCAGCCACGCCGTGCCGTCCGGGGCCAGCCGCGGCAGCCAGCGCAGCAGCAGCGCGTGCAGCTCCGGCTTGCCGATGCGGATGGGCGGGTTGGACCAGATCTGCGTAAACCCGACAGCGTCCGGCACCTCGTCGGGCTCCGCCGCGACGACCCGGTCCGCGAGCCCGAGGGCCGCCGCGTTCTCCCGCACGAGCTCCAGCGCGCGCTGATTGACGTCGATCGCGTACACGGTCGCCCGCGGCGCCGCCGTCGCCAGCACGGCCGCGATCGGCCCGTATCCGCAGCCCAGGTCGAGCAGCGCACCCGTCGTGGAGGGCCCGGGCAGCGGGGCCTCCTTCAGCAGTACGGCGGTCCCGGGGTCCAACCGGCTCCACGAGAACACCCCCGAGGCGGAAGCGAGGCGAAACTCCTGGTCAAGGGCGTCGAACACGACCTCGTGCCGCTCGTGGGCGACGGCCGGGTCGGCCGAGAAGTAGTGCTCGCCCGCCAAGATGTCCTCCTTCGCGCCGGCTCGCAACGCATTGTCCACGGGCAGGTGACGGGCGGTTTGGGCGGCCACCCGTTCGAGATGCGCGGGCCATCGCCGACAAGCCAACGGTCCGCCCCGTCGGCTACCCTGTGCGACATGACTTCTCGGGACGAGCAGCGCCGGAAGCGGCGTTCCGACTCGTTCCGCCGGGACGAGGCGGACGAAGCCGACAACTGGCTGGCGGGCCTCCGCGGCAGCGGCCGGGGCGAACCCGACCCCTTCGCGGCTGCGCCGCCCCCGATTCGTCCCTTCGATCGCCCCGGTCCTCCGGAGTCCCCGGACTCCTTCGACCGCACGACGTCCCCGCAGCGTCCCCGCTCGGACCGCGACCCCTTCGACTCAGGCTCCGGGTCCGGCCCGGGCTCGGGCTCGGGCGAGTTCCGCGGCTCAGTTCCAGGCTCGGGCTCGGGCTCGGGCGAATTCCGCGGGTCCGGCTCGGCGCCTGCCCGTGGGCGGCGTTCCCGTGACGACTCGCCCAGCGGCGTCTTCGGCCCGGGCGCGCTGCCGCCCGCCCCGCCGCCGGCCCGCCCCAACATCGAGGCCTGGTCCTCGACGCCCGACGCTCCGACCAGCCCGGCCGGCGGCCGCCGGCGCGCCGCCGAGGACGACTCCCCGAGCGGCTCGTTCGGCCGCGCCGCCGCCGAGTCCTCGACCGAGTCCCGCGGCCGGCGCCGCGCCCGCGACGAGTCGACGGAGCGCCGCCCCTCGGAGTCGTACGACCACGGCCCCCGCCTCACGCCGATCATCAAGCCGCTGAGCGACCTCGGCCCGGCGGCGCCCTCCGACGAGCCGCCGCCGCTCGTGCCGATCTTCCCGAACCTGCGCCCGGACGCGTCCCCGACGAGCGGCGCCGGTCGGCGCGCCCGACGGGCCGCGGAGCCGGACGAGCCGGCCGCCTTCACCGGCGACGTCACGGGCGGCCGCCGCCGCGCCCCCGAGGACGGCCCCGGTCGCCGCCGCCGCGAGGACGGCGACCTCGGCCCCCGGACCGGCGACCTTGGCCCCCGGACCGGCGACGTTGGCTCGCGGATCGGCGACCTCGGGCACCGCACCGGCGACCTCGGTCCGCGGACCGGTGATGTCGGCGGTGGGCGGCGGCGGGGTGCGGCGGACGAGCCGGAGAACGGCCGCTCGGTGTACATGGGCGAGACCACCATGTTCCGGCCCGGCGACGACACCGGCGCGCGTCGCCGGCGTGGCGGCCTAAACGACGCGAACGGCACCAACGGGGTAAACGACGCCAACGGCTTCGGCGCGCCCTACGCCGGCGACGGCCCGGGGCCGCGCCGCCCCTACGACGAGGACTCGGGCGTGCGGCGCCAGCGCGCCCCGTACGACGACGAGCCCCGCCGCGCGCGGGCCGGCTTCGAGGCCGCGGCCCCGTCCGACACCGGCGTACGCCGCCGCGAGGAGGCCCTGCGCCGCCGGCCCGCCCTCGACGAGCCGCCGCAGCAGCGGCGGGCGCTGGACGACGCCGTGCCGGCGTACGAGGGCTATGACGCGCCGCCGGCGCGGCGGCGGGGCACCGGGGAGTACAGCGGCGATTTCACCTCCGGCGGCTCCCGGCGCGCGCTGCGCGAGGCGCCCGGGCGGCCCGACCGCGACGACTGGCCGGACCGGCTCGACCGGCCCCGCTCCGGGGGCAGCCGGCCGGGTCGCCCCACCATCGACCCGACCCGCCCGGGCCCGCGCCCGCACCGCTGGGTGGCGCTGCTGAGCGCGGTCGCCGTGCTCGTGGTACTCGGCGCGTGCGGCATGGGCACGTGGTTCATCTTCAAGGACGAGAAGAACGGCCCCGACTCGGCGAAGTCGAGCGCGGCGGCCGACCCGAAGAAGCGCGACATCAGCAGCCGCGACGTGGACCCGAAGCCCCTCACCGAGGCCGAGGTGTTCCCGAGCAACAACATCGTGGCCGTCCCGGACGAGCCGCCGTACGTGATCATGGCGACGAAGGCCTCCAACGACTGCAAGTCGGCCGCGACCGAGCAGCTCGCCACGCTGCTGGCCGGCGCCGGCTGCACCGAGGTCGTGCGCGCGACGATGAAGTCGCCGAACGAGGAGTACCTGATCACGGCCGGCATCTTCAACGTCACCAACGAGAAGGTGGCCGCGCAGACCTTCGACGGCATCAAGCCGATCGTCGACGGCCAGAAGGGCCGCTTCGTCGGCATGAGCGTCGGCGCCGGCACCGGCACGGACGCGCTGGTCCGCGCCCCGACGCAGCTGGGCTGGAACTACAAGGGCCACTTCATCACGTACTGCGTGATCGCTCGCGTGGACGGCAACAACTTCGCGCAGGGCGATCCGTACCCGAACCAGATCACGTACGACATCGTCGAGACGTACCTGGACAACGGCATCGTGGAGAACCGCGCGGTCATCCAGCCGGAGGCGACCCCGGCGGCCTCGCTCCCGCCGTCGGCGGCCCCGAGCTGACCTGATCGGACTCCGGCACGCCGGCGGCTCCGGCGCCGATGCTGTCGTGGGCCGTGTCGCACGGTCGCGCCTGCCCAGGCTAGCGCGAGGCGCGGAAGCGCGAGGCGCGGAAGCGCGAGGCGCGGAAACGCGAGGCGCGGAAACGCGAGGCGCGGAAACGCGAGGCGCGGAAACGCGAGGCGCGGAAACGCGAGGCGCGGAAACGCGAGGCGCGGAAACGCGAGGCGCGGAAACGCGAGGCGCGGAAACGCGAGGCGCGGAAACGCGAGGCGCGGAAACGCGAGGCGCGGAAACGCGAGGCGCGGAAACGCGAGGCGCGGATAGCGCGAGGCGCAGAAGCGCGAGGCACGGAAGCGCGAGGCACGGAAGCGCGAGGCACGGAAGCGCGAGGCACGGAAGCGGCAGCGCGAGGCGCGGAAGCGCGAGGGGCGGAGCGGACAGCGCGAGGCACGGAAACGGCAGCGCGAGGCGCGGAAGCGGGCCGGGGGTGCGCCGAGCCGGGCAAAAAGCCCATAGTGGCCGAACGACACGGAAATGATGATATTTCCGATAAGTCGTGGCGCGTCAGCGCCCGACTTATCGGAACGCCAAGGCCCGTCTACACGAGATCGCGGCGGCGACGCGTCTGGTCGGCCCTCGCGCGCAGCTCCGCCGGGTCCGACGGGTACGCCACGGCGACCAGCGTCAGGCCGTGGGCGGGGGCCACCACCACCTCGTCGGCGCGCGCCGAGCGCTCCAGCAGCGTCGACGGCCACTGCCAGGCCCGGCGGCCGTCGCCCGCCGCGAGCTGCGCGCCGACCAGGCTGCGGACCATCGACCAGCAGAAGGCGTCCGCCTCCACCGTGGCGACCAGCGTGGCGTCCGGGTCGCGGCGCCAGTCCATCCGCGCCACGGCCCGGATCGTGCTCGCGTGCTCCTTGCGGCGGCAGAACGCCGCGAAGTCGTGCTCGCCGACCAGGCCCCGGGCGGCGGCGTTGAGCCGGTCCAGATCGAGCGGGCGGGGCCAGGCCAGCGTGTCGCGACGGCGCAGCGGGGGCGCGCCGAATTCAAGATCCGTCACACGGTACTCGTAACGCCGCGACAGCGCCGAGAAGCGCGCGTCGAACTCGGGCGGTACCTCGGTGGCGGCCAGGACGCGCACGTCGGGCGGCAGGAGGCCGGAGAGCTTGCGCACGAGCGCGGGGGCCAGCGCGGCCCAGCGCGTGGGCGGCACGTCGATGTGGCAGACCTGGCCGGTGGCGTGCACGCCGGCGTCGGTGCGCCCGGCCACGGTCAGGCCCTCGACGGTGCCGAACAGCCGCTCCAGCACCGCCAGAAGCTCGCCGGCGACCGTGCGGCGGCCGGGCTGCACCGCCCAGCCCGAGAAGTCCGTGCCGTCGTAGGAGACGTCCAGGCGGACGCGGACGCTCATGGTGTACACCCCCAAAGAAAAGCCCGGCACCCCCGAAAGGGTGCCGGGCCCTCGGACCGCAACCAGGTGATCAGGCCTTGGTCTCGTCGTCCTTCTTGGCGTCCTCGGCCGGAGCCTCCTCGGAGGCCTCGTCCGGAGTCGTGTCCGCGGCCGCGACGGCCGGAGTCTCCTCCGCCTCGTCGCCGGCGAGCACCGCGATCGAGTCGGCCTTGGCGGCCTTACGAGCGGTCTTGCGCGGCGCCTTCGGCGCGGCCGCGACCTCGAGCTCCTCGACCAGCTCGATGATCGCCATCGGAGCCGCGTCGCCCTTGCGGGGGCCCTTCTTCACGATGCGGGTGTAACCGCCGTGACGGTTGCTGAACCGCGGCGCGATCTGGTCGAACAGCGTGTACACCACGTCCTTGTCCCGCACCACGGAGAGCGCTTGACGGCGCGCGTGCAGGTCGCCGCGCTTGGCCTTGGTGATGAGCTGCTCGGCGAGCGGGCGCAGCCGCTTGGCCTTCGTCTCGGTCGTGGTGATGCGACCGTGCTTGAACAGCGACGTGGCAAGGTTCGCCAGCATCAGCCGCTCGTGCGCGGGGCTGCCGCCGAGGCGGGGACCTCTGGTGGGCGTGGGCATTGTTAGGGACTCCTCTAATACAGCGGCTCTACTAGAGCTGCTCGGTCTCGCGGTAGTCGTCGGCGTCGTAGTCCACCTCGGCGAAGGAGTCCACGACGTGGGCCGGGTCGAACGTCGGGGCGGAGTCCTTCAGACCCAGGCCCATCCCGGCGAGCTTCATCTTGACCTCGTCGATCGACTTCTGACCGAAATTCCTTATATCGAGGAGGTCGGCCTCCGTGCGGCTGATCAGCTCACCGACGGAGTTGATGCCCTCGCGCTTGAGGCAGTTGTAGGAGCGGACGGTCAGGTCCAGCTCCTCGATCGGCAGCGCCAGGTCGGCGGCCAGCTGCGCGTCCTGCGGCGACGGGCCGATGTCGATGCCCTCGGCCGTCTCGTCCAGCTCGCGCGCGAGGCCGAACAGCTCCACCAGCGTCGAGCCGGCCGAGGCCAGCGCGGTGCGCGGGGTGAGCGACGCCTTGGTCTCGACGTCGATGATGAGGCGGTCGAAGTCGGTGCGCTGCTCGACACGGGTCGCCTCGACGCGGTACGTCACCTTGAGCACCGGCGAGTAGATCGAGTCGACCGGGATGCGCCCGATCTCCTGGCCCTGCTGCTTGTTCTGGTTGGCGGTCACGTAGCCGCGCCCGCGCTCGACGGTCAGCTCCATGTCGAGGCGGCCCTTGCCGTTGAGCGTGGCCAGCTTCAGGTCCGGGTTGTGCACGGAGACGCCGGCCGGGGGCTGGATGTCGCCCGCGGTGACGTCGCCCGGGCCCTGCTTGCGCAGGTACATCGAGACCGGCTCGTCGTGCTCGGAGCTGACGCACAGCTCCTTGATGTTCATGACGAGCTCGACCACGTCCTCCTTGACCCCGGGGATCGTGGTGAACTCGTGCAGCACGCCGTCGATCTTGATGCTGGTCACGGCCGCGCCCGGGATGGAGCTGAGCAGGGTGCGACGCAGCGAGTTGCCGAGCGTGTAGCCGAAGCCCGGCTCGAGCGGCTCGATGGTGAACTTGGACCGGACCTCGCTGATGGTCTCTTCGGCGAGGCTGGGCCGCTGGGAGATGAGCACGTTCTTTCCTCCAGTTCGTTGCGCGCCCGCTATATGACGCGCTCCGGATCGGCGGGGACCCGGTCTGGCTCGATGACGCTTCGCGACAATCGACCCAGACCAGGTGCCGCCGACAATGTTGCTACTTGCTGTAGAGCTCGACGATGAGCTGCTCCTGGACCTGGGTGTCGATGACCTGCCGCGCCGGCAGGCTGTGCACCAGGACCTTGAACTCGCTCGGGATGAACTCCAGCCACGCCGGGACGGTCTTGCTGCCGGCGAGGCCCTGCGCGATCTGGAACGGGGTGAGCTCCCGCGACTTCTCGCGCACCTGCACAATGTCGTGCTCGCGGAGGCGGTACGACGGGATGTCGACCTTCTTGCCGTTGACCAGGATGTGGCCGTGCTTGACCAGCTGGCGGGCCATGTCGCGGGACGACGCCAGGCCGGCGCGGTACACGACGTTGTCGAGGCGGGACTCGAGGATCTTCAGCAGCTCCTCACCGGTCTTGCCCGGCTTGGCCACGGCCTCCTCGTAGTAGCCGGCGAACTGACGCTCGAGCACGCCGTAGATGCGGCGGGCCTTCTGCTTCTCGCGCAGCTGCAGGAGGTACTCGGTCTCCTTCGGCCGGCCGCGGCCGTGCTGGCCGGGCGGGAAGGGACGCGACTCGAACGGGCACTTCGGCCCGTCGCACTTGCTGCCCTTGAGGAACAGCTTCATCTTCTCGCGACGGCAACGGCGGCAGTCGGCCCCGGTGTAACGCGCCATCGTCAGACCCTCCTGCGCTTCGGCGGACGGCAGCCGTTGTGCGGCTGCGGCGTGACGTCACTGATCTGCCCGACCTCCAGGCCCACGGCCTGCAGCGAGCGGATCGCGGTCTCCCGGCCGGAGCCGGGACCCTTCACGAAGACGTCGACCTTGCGCATGCCGTGCTCCATCGCCCGGCGAGCGGCGGCCTCGGCGGCCAGCTGCGCGGCGAACGGGGTCGACTTGCGCGAGCCCTTGAAGCCCACCTGACCGGCGGACGCCCAGGAGATGACGGCACCGGTCGGGTCGGTGATCGACACGATGGTGTTGTTGAACGTGCTCTTGATGTGCGCCTGCCCGTGGGCGACGTTCTTGCGTTCCTTGCGCCGGACCTTCTTGACAGCGGTCGCGCCGGCGCGAGCCTTCGGCGGCATGCTCTATGCGCTCCTAGAAAAGTTTTCTGACCTGGACCCGGCTACTACTTCTTGCCCGGCTTCTTCTTGCCGGCGACCGTGCGCTTCGGACCCTTGCGGGTGCGCGCGTTAGTCCGGGTGCGCTGACCGCGCACGGGCAGGCCCTTACGGTGCCGGATGCCCTCGTAGCAGCCGATCTCCACCTTGCGGCGGATGTCCGCGGCGACCTCGCGGCGCAGGTCGCCTTCAACCTTGAAGTTGGCCTCGATGTAGTCGCGCAGCTGCACGACCTCTTCATCGGTCAGGTCCCGGGCCCGCTTGTTGGGGTCAATGCCGGTGGCGGCCAGGGTCTCCACGGCGCGGGTACGCCCGATGCCGTAGATGTAGGTGAGTGCGATCTCGGTGCGCTTTTCGCGCGGGAGATCGACACCGACGAGACGTGCCATAAGTGGGCGTGCTCCTCAAATGTGCGGAGGTCTTGGCCCGCTCCGCTCCCGTCTGCCCACAGACGGGCCCCGGCCTCCGACCGGGGGTGCAGCCCACGAAGACCCGCCTGATCGGCGGGCCGCCCGAGGCTGGAACGGGCTGATTACAGATGTGCGGTGCTAGGGACTCAGCCCTGGCGCTGCTTGTGACGCGGGTCAGTGCTGCAAATGACCATGACCCGGCCATGCCGCCGGATCACCCGGCAGTTGTTGCAGATCCGCTTGACGCTCGGCTTGACCTTCACGGTTTGCCTAACTCTCGCTGCGCACGCGCTCTTGGGAGCGGGCGCGACAGAACCCGACCGTTACCTGGGAACCGACACCGATTACTTGTAGCGGTAGACGATGCGCCCGCGAGTGAGGTCGTAGGGCGAGAGCTCCACGACGACACGGTCCTCGGGCAGGATGCGGATGTAGTGCTGCCGCATCTTGCCGCTGATGTGCGCCAAGACCTTGTGGCCATTGGCGAGCTCCACCCGGAACATCGCATTCGGGAGTGGCTCGATCACTCGGCCCTCGATCTCGATGGCCCCGTCTTTCTTCGGCATGTCCTCCGCTACCTGACATCGGGTCTGGTGGTCGACGCTTGCATCCGTTTCACCAGGTCAGGACGGTGCCTGTGCCTGGAGCCAGCCGCGGCTCCGGCCCTGCCACTAGAAGCGCGTGGAGGCATGCCGGAGTGGACGCTTTGCGCCAATCGGCAAGTCTACGCGTCTGTCCCCCGTGTACCAAATCCGGGGCGATCAGCTGTCACGGTAGCGCTTCTGGGTGTCCTCGGGGCTGTTGCCGAGCGCCTTCACCGAGAAGGTCGATGCGAGCAGGACGGCGCCCCAGGGGCCGGCGACCCACATGGGCCAGAAGTAGACGGCCTCGCCGCTGGAGATGCTGACCAGGGCCCAGATGACCACGTTGACCGAGACGGCGACGATCCAGGCGCTCCAGATGCCGATCAGCCACCGCGGGTTGCGCCCGTCGCGGTCGCGGCCGCGGCGGCGCTCGTCCGGGTCGTCGCCGCCGCGGTCCGGCGATGCCGGCTCGTGCGGCGCCAGCTGCGAGTCGCTGACCGGATGGAACCCGGGGAGGTCCTTCAGGATGGCGTCAAGATCACCGTAGGTCCGCGCCGCGTAGGCGTCCTTGAGGCGGTCGTCGTATTCGACGAGCGACAGCCGGCCCTCGTCGAGCGCCGCCTTCAGGCGCTCGGCCACGAACTGCCGGTCCACGTCGGCCGCACGCAGGTCTTCCCGCCGGTCTGCCACCGCTCCCCCTTCGAACTGTGCACACAGCATCCCACCGTGGCCGTGGGGGGCTCTACCCCGGTCTTTCCCCTACAACGCCGGCCGTTCCCTTTACTCCACGGCCGGCACGGGCTCACGGGCGGTGATGAGCTCGCCGAGGCGGGCGCGGCCGCCGTCGCGGGCGGTGAGGACCCACACGCCGTCTTCGCAGATGGCCATCGTGTGCTCGACGTGCGCGGCGTACGAGCCGTCGACGGTGACCACGGTCCAGCCGTCGTCGAGCTCGGCGACCTTCGGCTTGCCGCGCGTGATCATCGGCTCGATCGCGAGCGCCATGCCCGGGCGCAGGGCCACGCCCTTGCCGGGCCGTCCGGTGTTCTCGACGAACGGGTCCTGGTGCATCGCGCTGCCGATGCCGTGGCCGCCGTAGCCCTCGACGATGCCGTACCGGCCGGCCTTGCGAATCGAGGACTGGATGGCGAACGAGATGTCGGTCAGCCGCCCCTTGCCTGAGCGGGCCCCGCGCGCTGCGGCGGCGATGCCGGCCCACATGGCGTCCTCGGCGACCCGGATCAGCCCGCGCAGGTCGGAGCGGACCTCGCCGACCGGGACCGTGATCGCCGCGTCGCCGTGCCAGCCGTCGAGCTCGGCGCCGCAGTCGATGGAGATCAGGTCGCCCTCGCGCAGCACCTGCCGGGGGCTGGGGATGGCGTGCACCACCTGGTCGTTGACTGAGGAGCAGATGGAGGCCGGATACCCCTGGTAGCCCAGGAACGACGGCACCGCTCCGGCGGCGCGGATCGTCTCCTCGGCGATGCGGTCCAGCTCGGCGGTCGACACGCCGGGCGCGACGGCGGCCCGCATCCGCTCGAGCGCGTCGGCGACGACGAGCCCGGCCCGGCGCATGAGGCCGATCTGTTCGGGGGTCTTGAGCTCGATCTCGACCTGATAGGCCATGGAACGTACCCTCGGGCGGTCAGGCGCCGTAGGAGCGCAGGGCGTCGATCGCGCGCACGGTGACGTCCTCGACCGGACCCGTGGCGTCGATGCCCACCAGCTTGCCTTGCGCGCCGAAGTAGTCCACCAGCGGCGAGGTGTCCCTGGCGTACACCTTCAGGCGCTCGGCGATCGTCTCGGCCTTGTCGTCGTCGCGCTGGAACAGTTCGCCGCCGCAGCGGTCGCACACCCCGTCGTGGGTCGGCGCGTCGAACTCGATGTGCCAGATCTTCCCGCAGCCGCGGCAGGTCCGCCGGCCCGAGAGCCGGCGGATGACCTCTTCGTTCTCCACGACCAGCTCGAGCACGATGTCGAGCCCGGTGCCCAGGTCGGCCAGCAGCTTGTCCAGCGCGTTGGCCTGCGGCACGGTGCGGGGGAAGCCGTCGAGCAGGAAGCCGTCGACGGCGTCGCCCTCGGCCAGCCGGTCGGACACCATGTTGATGGTGACCTCGTCGGGCACCAGCTGACCGGCGTCCATGTAGCGCTTGGCCTCGACGCCGAGCGGGGTGCCCTGCCCGACGTTGGCCCGGAAGATGTCGCCGGTGGAGATTTTGGGCACGGCGAGGTGCGCGGCGATGTACTCGGCCTGGGTCCCCTTGCCCGCCCCGGGGGGACCTACCAGCACCAGCCTCACTACCGGAGGAACCCTTCGTAGTTGCGCTGCATCAGCTGGCTCTCGATTTGCTTCACCGTCTCGAGGCCCACACCAACAATAATGAGTACCGCGGTGCCACCGAACGGGAAGTTCTGCAGAGCCTGCCCGCCACCCACGATCCCGATGAGCAGGTTGGGCAGGATCGAGATGATGCCCAGGTAGAGCGCGCCGGGAAGCGTGATGCGGCTGAGGATGAAGTCAAGATACTCGGCCGTCGGCTTGCCCGGGCGGATGCCGGGGACGAATCCACCGTACTTCCGCATGTTGTCCGCCACCTCGGTCGGGTTGAAGGTGATGGACACGTAGAAGTAGGTGAAGAAGATGATCAGCACGAAGTAGATCGAGATGTGCCAGGCGCTGTTCTGCGGCACGATGTGACGGTTGATCCACAGGATGGTCTTGTTCGTCGTGTCCGAGCCGGCGAACGACGTGACCAACTGCGGCAGGTAGAGCAGCGAGGAGGCGAAGATGACCGGGATGACGCCCGCCTGGTTGACCTTGAGCGGGATGTAGGTCGAGGTTCCGCCGTACATCCGGCGGCCGATCATGCGCTTCGCGTACTGCACCGGGATGCGGCGCTGAGCCTGCTCGAGGAAGACCACGAAGGCGATGACCACGACGGCCAGGCCGACGATCACGAAGAACGTGGTCTTGTTGTCCTGCCAGATCTGGATGCCCTCGAGCGGCAGGCGGGCCGCGATCGAGGTGAAGATCAGGACCGACATGCCGTTGCCGACGCCGCGGTCGGTGACGAGCTCGCCGAGCCACATGATGACGCCGGTGCCGGCGGTCATCGTGATGACCAGCGTGCTGAGCACCAGCCACATCGGCAGCTTGCCGGTGTCCGGGATGATCGGGTACTGCGACTGGTCGCACGCGCCGCCGAAGAGCTGGCCGGACCGCGCCAGGGCGACGAACGCCGAGGCCTGCAGGATGCCGAGGCCGAGGGTCAGGTAGCGCGTGTACTGCGTGATCTTCGCCTGGCCGGACTGGCCCTCCTTGCGGAGCTGCTCGAGGCGCGGGATCACCACCGTCAGCAGCTGAAGGATGATGCTCGCGGTGATGTAGGGCATGATGCCCAGCGCGAACACCGACAGCTGGAGCAGCGCCCCACCAGAGAACAGGTTCAACAGGGTGAAGACCTGGTTGTCCTTGCTGTTCTCGACGATGTTGAGGCACTTCTGCACGTTGCCGTACGACACGCCCGGGCTGGGCAGTGTGGCGCCGAGCCGGTACACGCCGATCATCAGCAATGTAAACAGGATCTTCTTGCGCAGGTCAGGCGTTCGGAACGCGCTAACAAAGGCGGAGAGCAACTTGATCCTCCTGCGCAAGGCGGCCGTTCGTTCGGCCGACGAGGTGGGGTCCGGGTGGTACTGGTGTCACTAACGAACGTATGAGTCCGACGTGGACTGCGCAACGGACTCTAACAGGATGTCCGGGGCACATCACGTCCGGCTTTGGATGCACGCCGTGGCGCCCACCGAGACGGTGGACGCCACGATAGCGCTCTATTCCGTTTCGCCGCCGAGCAGCTGGGTGGAGCCGCCGGCAGCCTCGATCTTTTCCTTGGCCGTCGCGCTGAACTTGTGCGCGCTGACCTGCAGCTTCACGCCGCCGAGCTCGCCGTCGCCGAGCACCTTGACCAGCTCGCCCTTGCGGACGGCGCCGGCCTCGACCAGCTCGGCCACGCCGACCTCGCCGCCCTGCGGGAAGAGCTCCGCGAGGCGTGCAAGATTCACAACCTGGAACTCGATCCGGTTGCGGTTGCGGAAGCCCTTGAGCTTCGGCAGGCGCATGTGGAGGGGCATCTGCCCACCCTCGAACGCCGCCGAGATGTTCTTGCGGGCCTTGGAGCCCTTGGTACCACGACCCGCGGTCTTGCCCTTGGAGCCCTCACCGCGACCCACACGGGTCTTCTCGGTCTTGGCGCCCGGGGCGGGCCGCAGGTGGTGCAGCTTGATCGTCATCGGATTACTCCACCTCTTCCACGGTGACCAGGTGCGTCACGGTGTGGATCATGCCGCGGATCTCCGGACGGTCCTCCTTGACGACCACGTCGCGGATCCGCTTGAGCCCGAGCGATCGCAGCGTCTCGCGCTGGTTCTGCTTAGAACCGATCTCGGACCGGATCTGGGTGACCTTCAGGCGCGCCATAACTATGCACCCACCCCGGCCCGAGCTGCCAACATGGCCGCCGGGGCGACGTCCTCGACCGGCAGGCCACGGCGAGCCGCCACGGCCTCCGGCGCCTCGAGCTTCTTCAGCGCCGCCACCGTCGCGTGGACGATGTTGATGGCGTTGGAGGAGCCGAGGCTCTTGGACAGCACGTCGTGGATGCCGGCGCACTCCAGGACGGCGCGGACCGGGCCGCCGGCGATGACGCCCGTACCGGCGGAGGCCGGCTTGAGCAGCACCACGCCGGCCGCGTCCTCGCCGATCACCGGGTGCGGGATCGTGGCCGCGAGCCGCGGCACCTTGAAGAAGTGCTTCTTGGCCTCCTCGACGCCCTTGGCGATGGCCGCGGGCACCTCCTTGGCCTTTCCGTAGCCGACGCCGACCGTGCCGTCGCCGTCGCCGACGATGACCAGGGCGGTGAAGCTGAAGCGACGACCACCCTTCACGACCTTGGCGACGCGGTTGATCGCGACGACCCGCTCGAGGTGGGGGGTCTTCTCGGCGGGCGCGTTGCCGCGGCCGCCACCCTCGCGACGATTCTCGCGACGGCCGCCACCACCTTCTTGGGTGTTACCGGACCCGCCGCCCCTGCGCTGAGGACCAGGCATGAACGTTTCTCCTTCTTAGAACTCGAGTCCGGCTTCGCGGGCGGCGTCCGCCAGGGCCGCGATGCGGCCGGCGTACCTGTTGCCACCACGGTCGAAGACGACCTTGCCGACACCCGCGGCCTTCGCCCGGTCGGCCAGGAGGGCGCCCACCTTGCGGGCCAGCGCCTTCTTGTCGCCGTCGGTGCCACGGATGGTCGCGTCGAGCGTCGAGGCCGACGCCAGGGTGTGACCCTTGGCGTCGTCGACGATCTGCGCGGTGATGTTCCGCAGGGAACGGGTGACCACCAGGCGGGGACGCTCGGCGGTACCGGTGACGTGCTTGCGGATACGGAAGTGCCGGCGAGCACGCCCCGTGCGGCGCGCGGCGGCAACGCCGCCGGAGTTGCGGCGCTTGAGCAGCGTGGCGCTCATTTCTTACCAGCCTTTCCGGCCTTGCGGCGGATGACCTCGCCCTGGTACCGCACGCCCTTGCCCTTGTACGGCTCCGGCGGGCGAATCTTGCGGATGTTGGCGGCGACCTCGCCGACCTGCTGCTTGTCGATGCCGGCGATGTGGAACACCGTCGGCTTCTCGACCGTGAAGGTGATGCCGGGCGGCGGCGTCACGAGCACCGGGTGCGAGAACCCGAGCGCAAACTCGAGGTCGCTGCCCTTGGCCGTGACGCGGTAACCGGTACCGGCAATCTCCAGGCTCTTGCGGTAGCCCTCGGTGACGCCGACCACCATGTTGGAGATCAGCGTGCGCGACAGGCCGTGCAGCTCCTTGGCCTTCCGCTCGTCGTTCGGGCGGACGACGTTGTAGGTGCCGTCCTCGGCCCGCTCGATCGTGATCGGCTCGGCGAGGGTGTGCGACAGCTCGCCCTTGGGGCCCTTGACGGTGACGACCGGGCCGTCGATCTTGACTTCGACGCCCGCGGGCACCGTGATCGGCTTACGTCCGATTCGAGACATGTGATGCCTTCCCTTACCAGACGTAGGCGAGGACTTCCCCGCCCACCCCTCGCTTGCGGGCCTGCTTGTCGGTCAGGAGGCCCTGGGACGTCGAGATGATGGCCACGCCGAGACCGCCGAGCACGCGCGGCATGTCGACCGACTTCGCGTAGACGCGCAGGCCGGGCTTCGACACGCGGCGGATGCCGGCGAGGCTGCGCTCGCGGTTCTGGCCGTACTTGAGGTCGACGACAAGGGTCTTGCCGACCTTGCCCTCGTCCGGCTCCTGAACCTGCCACGCGGACACGTAGCCCTCGGACTTGAGCACCTCGGCGATGTTCGCCTTGATCTTCGAATATGGCATCGACACCCGGTCGTGGTACGCCTGGTTGGCGTTGCGCAGACGGGTCAGCATGTCTGCGATCGGGTCGGTCATGGTCATGGGTTTGTCAGCCTTTCTCGCCGCGGTTCCGCACCGTGCCGGTGGGCCTGCGGCGAAGGAGGATTACCAGGAAGCCTTGGAAACGCCGGGCAGTTCGCCACGGTGCGCCATCTCGCGGATGCACACGCGGCACAGACCGAACTTGCGGTAGACGGCCTTGGGCCGGCCGCAGCGCTGGCAGCGGGTGTACGCGCGCACCGCGAACTTGGGCTTCGCGGCGGCCTTGAGGACGAGAGCCTTCTTCGCCATTGGTCAGTTCTCCCTAGTTCTCACGGAAAGGGAAGCCGAGCAGCTTGAGCAGCGCGCGACCTTCCTCGTCCGTGCGGGCGGTGGTGACCACGGTGATGTCCATCCCTCGCGGCCGGTCGATGCGGTCCTGGTCGATCTCGTGGAACACCGACTGCTCCGTGAGACCGAACGTGTAGTTGCCGTTGCCGTCGAGCTTGCGCCCGTCCAGGCCGCGGAAGTCGCGGATACGCGGCAGCGCGATGGACAGCAGCCGGTCCAGGAACTCCCACATCCGGTCGTTGCGCAGCGTGACCTTGGCGCCGATCGGCATGCCCTCGCGCAGCTTGAACTGCGCGATCGACTTGGTCGCCCGGCGGACCTGCGGCTTCTGGCCGGTGATCGTGGCCAGGTCGCGGACCGCGCCGTCGATCAGCTTCGAGTCGCGGGCCGCCTCGCCGACGCCCATGTTGACGACAACCTTCACCACGCCGGGGATCTGCATGACGTTGGCGTACTTGAACTGCTCCTGCATCGCCGCCGCGATCTCGTCGCGGTAGCGCTGCTTCAGGCGCGGGTTCACCTTCTCGACGGTCGTCATCACAGTTCCTTACCGCTACGGCGGGACACGCGGACCTTGAGCCCGTTCTCGTCCTCGCGGGAGCCGACGCGGGTGGCCTGGCCGTCCGAGTCGACCACCATCACGTTCGAGATGTGGATGGGGGCTTCCTGCGTCACGATGCCGCCGGTCTTCGAGCCCCGCTGGGTGGTGCGGATCCGGGTGTGCTTCTTGACCCGGTTCACGCCCTCCACGACGACCTTGTTCTCGCGCGGGAGCGCGGTCAGGACCTTGCCGCGGGTGCCCTTGTCCTTGCCGGCGATGACGAGGACGGTGTCGCCCTTCTTCACCTTCATGGCTACAGCACCTCCGGCGCGAGCGAAATGATCTTCATGAAACGCTTGTCCCGGAGCTCACGCCCGACGGGGCCGAAGATGCGGGTACCGCGCGGGTCTCCGCCGTCCTTGATGATCACGGCGGCGTTCTCGTCGAAGCGGATGTACGACCCGTCCGGCCGGCGCCGCTCCTTCGTGGTCCGGACGACGACGGCCTTGACCACGTCGCCCTTCTTCACGCCGGCGCCCGGAATGGCGTCCTTCACCGTGGCCACGATGATGTCGCCGATGCCTGCATAGCGGCGGCCGGAGCCACCGAGCACACGGATGCACAGGATTTCCCGGGCACCCGTGTTGTCGGCGACGCGCAGCCGCGACTCCTGCTGAATCACGCTTGTCTCCTAATGTCTGCCAGTTCTCGGCACCGGCCAGTCCAGGCGGACATGTCGATGCCGAGCTTGGCGGAACGACGGCCTTACTTGGCCTTTTCGAGGATCTCCACGACCCGCCAGCGCTTGGTCGCCGACAGCGGCCGGGTCTCCATGAGCAGCACGCGGTCGCCGATGCCGCACGCGTTCTGCTCGTCGTGCGCCTTCAGCTTGCTGGTGCGGCGCATGACCTTGCCGTACAGCGGGTGCTTGACCTGGTCCTCGACCGCCACGACGACGGTCTTGTTCATCTTGTCGCTGACCACGAGGCCCTCGCGGACCTTGCGGCGGCCGCGCACCTCGGTGCCCGACTCGGTCGTCTGCTCGCTCATGCTCATGCCACCTCAGCCACAGCGTCGGGCGCAGCCGAAAGACCCAGCTCGCGCTCGCGCATGATCGTGTAGATCCGGGCGATGTCCCTGCGGATGATCTGCAGGCGCCCGTGGTTGTCCAGCTGGCCCGTGGCCGACTGCACGCGGAGGTTGAACAGCTCCGCCTTGGCTTCCCGCAGCTTCTCGACCAGGCCCTCGTCGGACAGCTCACGCAGCTCGGTCGCCTTGATACCGGCGGCCATCACACATCAGCCCCTTCGCGCGTGACGATCCGGCACTTCAGCGGAAGCTTGTGGATCGCGCGGCGCATCGCTTCCCGAGCAATCTGCTCGTTCGGGAAGGACATCTCGAACAGGATGCGGCCCGGCTTGATGTTGGCCACCCACCACTCGGGGGAGCCCTTGCCGGAGCCCATCCGGGTCTCGGCCGGCTTCTTGGTGATGGAGCGGTCCGGGAAGATGGTGATCCAGACCTTGCCACCACGGCGGATGTGCCGGGTCATCGCAATACGCGCCGCCTCGATCTGACGGTTCGTGATGTATGCCGGCTCGAGAGCCTGGATACCGAACTCGCCGAAGACCACGCGGGTGCCACCCTTGGCCGGGCCGTGCCGGTCCGGGTGGTGCGGCTTGCGGAAGCCCTTCGGGGGCTTACGAGGGATCAGCATTCGTCAGCCCTCCTGCTGCGTCTCTGCCGGAGCGGCGGCCGGCTCGGCGGCCGGAGCCGGGGCGCTCTCGCCGGCGGCCTCGGCGGCGTGCGCCGCCGCGGCGGCCCGCCCGGCCTCGGTGCCACCGGCGGTCGTGCCGGAGGAGCCGGAACGCCCGCGACGCGGCCGCTCGGGCCGGTCGGCGCGCTCACGGCGGCCACGCGGAGCGGCGGCCTCGGCCGGCGCCTCGCGACCCGGAACGGCGTCGCCCTTGTAGATCCAGACCTTCACGCCGATGCGGCCGAAGGTGGTACGCGCCTCGAAGAAGCCGTACTCGATGTTCGCGCGCAGCGAGTGCAGCGGCACGCGACCCTCGCGGTAGAACTCGGTCCGGCTCATCTCGGCGCCGCCGAGGCGGCCCGAGACCTGGACCCGGATGCCGCGCACCAGCGGGTTCTTCATCGCCGACTGCATGGCCTTGCGCATCGCCCGGCGGAAGCTGACCCGGCTGGACAGCTGCTCGGCCACGCCCTGCGCGACGAGCTGCGCGTCCGACTCGGGGCTCTTCACCTCGAGGATGTTGAGCTGGACCTGCTTGCCGGTGAGCTTCTCGAGCTCGGCGCGGATGCGATCGGCCTCGGCGCCCTTGCGGCCGATGACGATGCCCGGGCGGGCCGTGTGGATGTCCACGCGGACCCGGTCGCGGGTGCGCTCGATGTCGACCTTGGCGATGCCGGCGCGCTCCAGGCCCTTGGACATCATCCGACGGATCTTGACGTCCTCGGCGATGTAGTCCTTGTAGAGCTTGTCGGCGTACCAGCGGGACTTCCAGTCGGTGCTGATGCCGAGCCGGAACCCGTGCGGGTGAACTTTCTGACCCATTACTCGGTCTCCTCCTCGGCGTCAGCCGTCTGGGCTGCCGCCTTCTTTGCCGGAGCCTTCTTGGCGGGGGCGGCCTTCTTCGCGGGCTTACCCTCGACCTCGTCGGTCTCGTCCGGCTCGGGCGTCACGGCCTTGGCGGCCTTCTTGGCCGCCGCCACGCCGGCCTTCGCCGCGCGGGCCTGTGCGGCCGGGACGCTCTCGACCACGATCGTGATGTGGCTGGTGCGCTTGCGGATCCGGTACGCCCGGCCCTGCGCCCGCGGCCGGAACCGCTTGAGCGTGGGGCCCTCGTCGACGTAGGCCTCGGCGACCAGGAGCGAATCGGGGTCGAGACGCTCGTTGTTCTCTGCGTTGGCAATGGCGCTGGCGAGCACCTTGTAGACCGGCTCGCTCGCCGACTGCGGCGCGAACTGCAGCACCGTGAGCGCCTCGCGCGCGGGCAGGCCGCGGACAAGGTTCACCACGCGGCGCGCCTTCATCGGCGACACGCGGACGTGCCGCGCGATCGCCCGCGCACCGGGCAGTGCCGCCTCGCTCTTCGTTGGCATCGGGAAATCCTCTTGATTCCTTATCGGCTGCCTTAGCGGCGGCGGCTCTTCCGGTCGTCCTTCTCGTGACCCTTGAACGTGCGGGTCAGCGCGAACTCGCCGAGCTTGTGCCCGACCATCGCCTCGGTCACGAAAACGGGAACGTGCTTGCGCCCGTCGTGGACGGCGATCGTGTGGCCGAGCATCTCGGGCACAATCGTCGAGCGGCGCGACCAGGTCTTGATGACGTTCTTGGAGTTCTTGGCGTTCTGAACTTCCACCTTCTTGATCAGGTGGTCGTCAACGAACGGGCCCTTCTTCAGGCTGCGAGGCATTGCTCAGGCTCCTTAGCCGCGCTTCCGGGTGGCGTAACGCCGACGGACGATGAGACGGTCGCTCGGCTGGCCCTTGCGCCGCGTGCGGCCCTCCGGCTTGCCCTTCGGGTTGACCGGGTGGCGGCCACCCGAGGTCTTACCCTCACCACCACCGTGCGGGTGGTCGATCGGGTTCATCGCGACACCACGGACGGTCGGGCGCTTGCCCTTCCACCGCATACGGCCGGCCTTGCCCCAGTTGATGTTCGACTGGTCGGCGTTGCCGATCTCGCCGACGGTCGCGCGGCAGTGCACGTCGACGCGGCGGATCTCGCCCGAGGGCATGCGCAGCGTGGCGTACTGACCCTCGCGGCCCAGCAGCTGGATGCCGACGCCGGCCGAGCGGGCCAGCTTGGCGCCGCCGCCCGGGCGCAGCTCCACCGCGTGGACGGTGGTGCCGACCGGGATGTTGCGCAGCGGCAGGTTGTTGCCGGGCTTGATGTCGGCGCCGGCGCCGGCCTCGACCTGGTCGCCCTGCTTGAGGTCCTTCGGGGCGATGATGTAGCGCTTCTCGCCGTCGGCGTAGTGCAGCAGGGCGATGCGCGCGGTCCGGTTGGGGTCGTACTCGATGTGCGCGACCTTGGCGGGAATCCCGTCCTTGTCGGCCCGCCGGAAGTCGATCAACCGGTACTGGCGCTTGTGGCCGCCGCCCTGGTGGCGCGCGGTCACGCGGCCGTGGACGTTGCGGCCGCCCTTGCTCGGCAGCGGGACGAGCAGCGACTTCTCCGGCGTCGATCGGGTGATCTCCGCGAAGTCGGCAACGCTCGAACCACGACGACCGGGCGTCGTCGGCTTGTACTTACGAATAGCCATCGTCTATACCCCTCAGCTGACCGGTCCGCCGAAGGCTTCGATCCGGTCACCCTCGGCGAGCTTCACCATCGCCCGCTTCGTGTCCTTGCGCTTGCCCCAACCCGTGCGGGTCCGCTTGCGCTTGCCTTCGCGATTGATGGTGTTGACCGACAGGACGCGGACGTTGAAGATCTGCTGGATCGCGATCTTGATCTCGGTCTTGTTGGCGTCCGGGTGCACCAGGAACGTGTACCAGTTGCGGTTGAGCTCGCTGTAGCTCTTCTCAGAGACCACCGGCTGGATGATCACGTCGCGCGGGTCGGCGATCGTCGCCATTGCTCAGCCCTCCTCGTTGCGGTCAGCGTCGTCGCTGTCGCCAGCGCTCTCAGACAGCACTGCCGGCACCCCGAGGAACTCGTTCAACGCCGCGGCCGTGAAGACCACCTCGTCGGACAGGAGCACGTCGTGGGTGTTGAGCTGGTCGGCGACCAGCAGGTGCACCGACGGCTCGTTGCGCAGGCTCAGCCAGTTGGCCTCGTCTTCGCGCGCGAGGACGACCAGCACGCGGCGCGCCTCGGTGATACCGCGCAGCACGGCCAGCGCGCCCTTCGTCTTCGGCGTCTCGCCCTCGATGAAGGTCTCCACGACGTGGATCCGGCCCTCGCGGGCGCGGTCCGACAGCGCGCCGCGCAGGGCGGCCGCCTTCATCTTCTTGTTCACCCGCTGGCTGTAGTCCCGCGGCTGCGGGCCGTGGACGACGCCACCGCCGGTGAACTGCGGCGCGCGGATCGAGCCCTGGCGGGCGCGACCGGTGCCCTTCTGCTTGTACGGCTTCTTGCCGCCGCCGGCGACCTCGCCGCGCGTCTTGGCCTTGTGCGTGCCCTGGCGGGCCGCGTTGAGCTGGGCCACGACGACCTGGTGCATCAGGGGGATGCTGGCCTGCGCGTCGAAGATGTCGTCCGGGAGGTCGACGGTGCCGTTGGTCTCGCCGGAGACCGTGCGAACGTCAACGGTCGTCATTTGGTGATCCCACCCTTCTGCGCCTTCGCCTCGACCTTGGCCGCGCTGCGCAGCAGCACGAGGCTGCCCTTCGGGCCCGGGATCGCGCCCTTGACGAGGATCAGGTTGTCCTCGGCGTCGATCTTCTGGATCGTCAGGTTCTGCACGGTGAAGCGCACGCCACCCATGCGACCGGCCATCCGCACGCCCTTGAAGACGCGACCGGGGGTCGCGCAGGCGCCGATCGAGCCGGGCGAGCGGTGCTTGCGCTCGACACCGTGGCTGGCCCGCAGACCGTGGAAGCCGTGCCGCTTCATGACACCGGCGTAGCCCTTGCCCTTGCTGCGGCCGGTGACGTCGATGCGCTGCCCGACGGCGAACGTGTCGGCGTTGATCTCCTGGCCGAGCGAGTACTCGCCCGCGTCGCTGGTGCGCAGCTCGACGACGTGCCGGCGCGGCGCGACGTCCGCCTTGGCGAAGTGGCCGGCGCGCGGCTTGTTGACCTTGCGGGGGTCGATCTGGCCCCACGCCAGCTGGACCGCCGAGTAGCCGTCGTTGTCGGGCGTGCGCACCTGGGTCACGACGCACGGGCCGGCCTGCACCACGGTCACGGGGACAACCTTGCCGTTGTCCCAGACCTGGGTCATGCCGAGCTTCTCACCCAGGATGCCCTTGACTTGCCTGTCCATAAGTCCGAGTCCCTACAGCTTGATCTCGATGTCGACGCCGGCCGGCAGGTCGAGCCGCATCAGCGAGTCGACCGTCTTCGGGGTGGGGTCGATGATGTCGATCAGACGCTTGTGCGTGCGCATCTCGAAGTGCTCGCGCGAGTCCTTGTACTTGTGCGGCGAGCGGATCACGCAGTAGCGGTTGATCTCAGTGGGCAGCGGCACCGGGCCCGCGACCTGGGCCCCGGTGCGCGTGACCGTCTCGACGATCTTCCGCGCCGAGGAGTCGACGACCTCGTGGTCGTAGGCCTTGAGCCGGATGCGGATCTTCTGTCCCGCCATGGTGGCTTCAGTTCCCTCTCTCATGCGGGGCCCTGCAACCCCGCCAAACCCCGAAGGGTCCGGTGCCGCCTATTGGTCTGTCCGACCCCCGCGGTCGGGCGTGTCGCGGCCAAGGGCCAGGCTCCGCCGCAGACGATTTCCGCTGTGGAGACCTACCCCAGGGCGCGCCACGCCCAGTCGAGGGGATCCGCGCCGGCCACATGACCGACGCCGCGCAGAAGCGGTCGAGACTTCTCAATGAGCAGTCTCGACCGCCCCGCGACGCAACCCGTCCATTATGCCGCACGTACTGCGGCAAAGTGAAATCGGGGTACCTCTGGGTGTTACTTGATGATCTTCGTCACGCGGCCGGCGCCGACGGTACGGCCACCCTCGCGAATCGCGAAGCGGAGGTTCTCCTCCATCGCGATGGGCTGGATGAGCTGCACCGACATGCTGGTGTTGTCGCCCGGCATGACCATCTCGGTGCCCTCGGGCAGCGTGACGACGCCGGTGACGTCCGTGGTCCGGAAGTAGAACTGCGGACGGTAGTTCTGGAAGAACGGGGTGTGCCGGCCACCCTCCTCCTTGGAGAGGATGTAGACCGTCGCCTCGAACTCGGTGTGCGGGGTGTTGCTGCCCGGCTTCACCACGACCATGCCGCGCTCGACGTCCTCGCGCTTGATACCGCGCAGGAGCAGACCGACGTTCTCGCCGGCGCGCGCCTCGTCGAGGATCTTGCGGAACATCTCGATCGCCGTGCAGGTGGTCTTCATCGACTTGGCCTTGATGCCAACGATCTCGACCTCCTCGTTCGGCTTGAGGATGCCGCGCTCGACGCGACCGGTCACGACCGTGCCACGACCGGTGATCGTGAAGACGTCCTCAACGGGCATGAGGAACGGCTTCTCGGTCTCGCGCTCGGGCTGCGGGATCGCGGTGTCGACGGCGTTCATGAGCTCCATGAGCGCGTCGGCCCACTTCGCGTCGCCCTCGAGCGCCTTGAGCGCCGAGACGCGAACGACCGGAGCGTCGTCGCCCGGGAACTCCTGGCTCGACAGCAGCTCGCGGACCTCGAGCTCAACCAGCTCGAGGAGCTCCTCGTCGTCGACCATGTCGCTCTTGTTGAGCGCCACGACGATGTACGGCACACCGACCTGGCGGGCCAGCAGCACGTGCTCGCGGGTCTGCGGCATGGGGCCGTCGGTCGCCGCCACCACCAGGATCGCGCCGTCCATCTGCGCGGCACCGGTGATCATGTTCTTGATGTAGTCGGCGTGACCCGGGCAGTCCACGTGGGCGTAGTGCCGGTTCTCGGTCTGGTACTCGACGTGCGCGATCGAGATCGTGATGCCGCGGGCCTTCTCCTCCGGCGCCTTGTCGATCTCGTCGAACGGCGTGTACGGGTTCACGTCCGGCATGCGGTCGTGCAGCACCTTGGTAATGGCCGCCGTCAGCGTCGTCTTACCGTGGTCGATGTGACCGATGGTGCCGATGTTGACGTGCGGCTTAGTCCGCTCGAACTTCGCCTTCGCCACTGGTGTCCTCCTGTGGACTTCTTGGTTCGCGGTGCGCCGACGCTGGAAGCGCCGACGCACCCTGTCGACTTGGGTCTGGCTGACCTCACTGCAGAACAGTCAGGCCTCAGCCCCGCTGACACAGCCTTGCGGCCACTACCGGGTGATTACTCCCCGGTCGCCTTCGCGATGATCTCCTTCGCGACGTTCGCGGGAACCTCGGCGTAGGAGTCGAACTGCATCGAGTAGCTCGCCCGGCCCTGAGTCTTCGACCGGAGGTCGCCGACGTAGCCGAACATTTCCGACAACGGCACGGTGGCGCGGACGACGCGGGCACCGCCGCGCTCCTCCATCGCCTGGATGGTGCCACGCCGGGAGTTGAGGTCGCCGATGACGTCACCCATGTTTTCCTCCGGCGTCGTCACCTCCACGGCCATCAGGGGCTCGAGCAGCACGGGGTTGGCCCTGCGGGCCGCGTCCTTGAGCACCATCGAGCCGGCGATCTTGAAGGCCATCTCCGAGGAGTCGACCTCGTGGTACTGGCCGTCCAGCAGCGTGAGCTTGATGCCGACCAGCGGGAAGCCCGCCAGCACGCCATACTGCATCGCGTCCTGGGCACCGGCGTCGACCGAAGGGATGAACTCCTTCGGGATGCGGCCACCGGTGACCGCGTTGACGAACTCGTAGGTGGGGCCGTCGGCGCTGGTCTCCAGCGGCTCGAGCTTGATGATCACTCGGGCGTACTGGCCGGAGCCACCCGTCTGCTTCTTGTGGGTGTACTCGACCTTCTCCGCGACCGACTTGATCGTCTCGCGGTAGGCCACCTGCGGCTTGCCGATGTTGGCCTCGACGTTGAACTCGCGCCGCATGCGGTCGACGAGGATGTCGAGGTGCAGCTCGCCCATGCCGGCGATGACCGTCTGACCGGTCTCCTCGTCGTTCTTGACGCGGAAGGTCGGGTCCTCCTCGGCCAGGCGCTGGATGGCGGTGCCCAGCTTCTCCTGGTCGGCCTTCGTCTTGGGCTCGATCGCCACCTCGATGACCGGCTCCGGGAAGGTCATCGACTCGAGGATGACCGGGTTGGCCGGGTCGCACAGCGTGTCGCCGGTGGTGGTCTGCTTGAGACCCTGCACGGCGATGATGTCGCCGGCGCCGGCGCTGCTGCGCTCCTCACGCTTGTTCGCGTGCATCTGGTAGATCTTGCCGATCCGCTCCTTGCGGTCCTTGGTGGAGTTGACCACCTGGGTGCCGGAGTCGAGCGTGCCGGAGTAGATGCGCACGTAGGTGAGCTTGCCGAGGTGCTTGTCGGTCTGGATCTTGAAGGCCAGACCGGAGAACGGCTCGTCGACCGAGGGCTTGCGCTGCAGCGGCGTCTCGCCGTCCGTCGCGATGCCCTCGATGGCCGGGATGTCCAGCGGGGAGGGCAGGAAGTCCACGACGGCGTCGAGCATGGGCTGCACGCCCTTGTTCTTGAACGCCGAGCCGCACACGACCGGGTTGAGCTTGCCGGCGATCGTGGCCTTGCGGATCGCGGCCTTGAGCTCCTTGACGTCGAACGTGTCGCCGTCGAGGTAGCGGACCATGATGTCGTCGTCCGTCTCGGCCAGCGTCTCGAGGAGCTTGTCCCGGTACTCGTTGGCCTGCTCGACCAGGTTGTCCGGGATCGCCTCGATGGCGTAGTCCTCGCCCTTCTGGGTCTCGCCGCGCCAGGTCAGCGCGCGCATCTCCAGCAGGTCCACGACGCCGATGTGGTCGCCCTCGAGCCCGATCGGGATCTGCAGCACCAGCGGCGTGGCGTTGAGCCGGTCGACCATCATCTGCACGCAGCGGAAGAAGTCCGCACCCGTGCGGTCGAGCTTGTTGACGAAGCACATGCGCGGGACGTTGTACTTGTCCGCCTGCCGCCACACGTTCTCCGTCTGCGGCTCAACGCCGGCAACGCCGTCGTAGACCGCGACCGCCCCGTCGAGGACGCGCAGCGACCGCTCGACCTCGACCGTGAAGTCGACGTGGCCGGGCGTGTCGATGATCTGGATCGTGTGGCCCTTCCACTCGCACTTGGTGGCGGCGGAGGTGATGGTGATGCCGCGCTCCTGCTCCTGCTCCATCCAGTCCATGACCGCCGCGCCCTCGTGGACCTCGCCGATCTTGTACGTGATGCCGGTGTAGAAGAGGATGCGCTCGGTCGTCGTCGTCTTACCGGCGTCGATGTGCGCCATGATGCCGATGTTGCGGACCTTGGCGAGGGCGGCGTCTGCGGCAGCCACTACAAATCCCTACTTCGTCTCTCGTCGGGTGCTGGTCACAGCTGGGGAAGCGTTCGCTTACCAGCGGTAGTGCGCGAAGGCCTTGTTGGACTCCGCCATCTTGTGGGTGTCCTCGCGGCGCTTCACCGAAGCCCCGAGACCGTTGCTGGCGTCGAGCAGCTCGTTCATGAGCCGCTCGACCATGGTCTTCTCGCGCCGGGCGCGGGAGTAGGTGCACAGCCAGCGCAGGCCCAGCGTGGTGGCGCGGACCGGCTTGACCTCGACCGGAACCTGGTAGGTCGCGCCACCGACGCGGCGGCTGCGGACCTCGAGGGTCGGCTTCACGTTGTCCATGGCGCGCTTGAGCGTCACCACGGGGTCGGTGCCGGTCTTCTCGCGAGCACCCTCGAGCGCGCTGTACACGATGCGCTCGGCCAGCTGGCGCTTGCCCTCGACCAGGATCTTGTTGATCAGCTGGGTCACGAGCAGGGAGTTGTAGACCGGGTCCGCCACGAGCGGCCGGCGCGGCGCGGGGCCTTTACGCGGCATGTCAGCTCTTCTCCTTCTTCGCGCCGTAACGGCTGCGAGCCTGCTTGCGGTTGCGGACACCCTGGGTGTCCAGCGAGCCACGGATGATCTTGTAACGCACGCCGGGGAGGTCCTTCACACGGCCGCCGCGGACGAGCACGATCGAGTGCTCCTGAAGGTTGTGACCGACACCGGGGATGTAGGCCGTCACCTCGATGCCGTTGCTCAGTCGCACACGGGCCACCTTGCGAAGCGCCGAGTTGGGCTTCTTCGGCGTGGTGGTGTACACACGCGTGCAGACGCCACGCCGCTGCGGGCTTCCCTTGAGCGCCGGCGTCTTCGTCTTGCTCAGCTTCGCCTGGCGGCCCTTGCGGACCAGCTGCTGGATCGTAGGCACTGGGCCTGCCTCTCCCTTCGGCCTCGCGGCCGCACGTCTTCTCTTCTGTCTTTCCCGGCGTGACCGGCACCCGCGGTCGGGCGTGTCGCCAGTTCCGCGACCCGGCCCGTTTGATCCCAGCCCGGGGTTGTGGTCCGCACCCACCCTCTGCTCCCGCCGAGCGGGACCGATGTGGGCGCACGCACGAGTTGCCCGGCAAAGCCGGGCACGAGGGGAAAGAGTACCCACCGTAAGGACGCTGGTCAAAATCGGCCTGCTGACGGAACACTCTTCACACCAAGAGTACCTGGTCCCGGATCGACGTGTCCGGGGGCCTCCAGAACGGGCCTCAGGCCGCTCCCACGCCGCCGCCGGGCCGCTTCCGGCGCCGCCCTCAGCCCGTGGAAACCGACGCGAGCAGGGCAAGAAGGGCCAGGCCGGCGCCGACGGCGCCGAGCACGATGCCGGAGATGCCCATCCCCCGTCCGGTGATGCCCTGGCCGCCGGCGCGGCGGATCCGGCGCAGGCCGTAGAGGCCCAGGCCGATGGCGCCGCCGCCGAGAAAGACCCCCAGGATGGTGAACGCTCCGCTCGCGGCGAGGCCCCAGCCGTCCTTGGCGCCGGTCACGCCGAGGCAGATGGCGAACAGGGCGACGAGGACCGACGCGATGCCGGCGACCAGCGATCCGGTGGCCTGCCCGCTGGGCACGGCCTGGAAGGTGGGGTACGCAACCCCGAACGGCGTGCCCTGGACCACATCGACGCGCATGGCGGGCGCCGCAATGGGCGGGCGGGGCGGCACGGGTACGGCGTAGGGCGACGGATAGCCCGGCGGCTGGCCGTAGTGACCGTAGGGCGGCGGCTGGCCGTACGGGGCCGGTTGGCCATACGGCGCCGGGCCGTACGGGGCCGGTTGACCATACGGCGCCGGGCCGTGCGGGCCCGGTTGACCGTGCGGCGCGGGAGTGTAGGGCGAGTGCGGCGGCTGCTGCGGCGGGTATCCGGGGTAGCCCATCAGTTCACCGTCGGGTCGAAGTCGGTGCCGCGCTGCCGGGCGTAGTGCAGCAGGCCGATGATCGCCACCACGACGAGGCCGGCGATGGCGAGCACGATGCCGGTCCAGGCCAGCCGCACGCCGCTGCGCAGCCGGCGGGAGCCGAGCAGGAAGCCGTCCGCCGCGACCAGCTCGCGCTGCGACTCCCGCGCCATCAGCAGGGCCAGCGTCGCCGGGATCACCCCGCCCAGGAACGGCCCGGTGACCACGGAGAGCAGGCCCAGCCCGAACACGGCCGAGGCTTTGGTCGCGCGGACCGGATCCGGGTCGAGCGGGTGCCGGGTCGCAGACGTCACGCAATGAACTCTATCCGGTGAACGGCAAAGGGGCGGAGACACATGGTCCCCGCCCCTTCAGGCCCTTACGCCGTCCTCACCGAAATGAGCAGGCTTAGCGGAACGACCCCAGGTCGAAGTCGTCCAGCGGGACGGCCTGGCCGCTGGCCGGCCCGAAGCCGTAGTCGGCCTCCGGGTAGCCGGTCATCGAGTAGACCTTGGCCTTCGCCTCCTCGGTCGGCTCGACCCGGATGCTGCGGTACTTGCTGATGCCCGTACCGGCCGGGATGAGCTTACCGATGATGACGTTCTCCTTGAGACCGATCAGCGAGTCGCTGCGCGCGTGGATCGCGGCGTCGGTGAGCACCCGGGTCGTCTCCTGGAACGAGGCCGCGGACAGCCACGACTCCGTCGCCAGCGACGCCTTGGTGATACCCATGAGCACCGGACGGCCGGCCGCGGGCTCGCCGCCCTCGGCGACGACCCGGCGGTTCTCCGCCTCGAACATCGCGCGGTCCACGAGCACGCCCGGCAGGAACTCGGTCGAGCCGGAGTCGATGACCGTCACCCGCTTGAGCATCTGGCGGATGATGATCTCGATGTGCTTGTCGTGGATGAGCACACCCTGCGAGCGGTACACCTCCTGGACCTCCGAGGTCAGGTGCACCTGCACCGCCCGGGGACCCATGATGCGCAGCAGCTCGTGCGGGTCGATCGTGCCCTCGGTGAGCTTCTCGCCGACCTCGACGTGCTCGCCGTCCTGGATGCGCAGCTTGACGCGGCGGCTGAGCTTGTCGTGGACGATCTCGTCGCTGCCGTCGTCCGGCACGATGATGATCTTCCGCATCCGCTCGCCGTCCTCGATGCGCACGCGGCCCGGGGTGTCGGCGATGGGCGCCTTGCCCTTGGGCACGCGGGCCTCGAAGATCTCCTGCACACGGGGCAGACCCTGGGTGATGTCCTCACCCGCGACGCCACCGGTGTGGAAGGTACGCATCGTCAGCTGCGTGCCCGGCTCGCCGATCGACTGGGCGGCGATGATGCCGACCGCCTCGCCGACGTCGACGGTCTTGCCCGTGGGCAGCGACCGGCCGTAGCAGGCGCCACAGACGCCCAGCTTCGACTCGCAGGTGAGCACGCTGCGGACCCGGACGTTCTCCACGCCCGCGGCGACCAGCTGGTCGACCACGATCGAGTTGATGTCCGTGCCGCGCTCGGCGACCATCCGGCCGTCCTTGTCCCGCACGTCGTCGGCGAGGGTGCGCGCGTGCACGCCCGTCTCCGCGTGGGTGTGGATGCGCAGCACGCCGTTGTCCATCTCGCCGACCGCCATCGGGATGGCGCGGTCGGTGCCGCAGTCCTCTTCCCGGATGATGACGTCCTGCGACACGTCGACCAGACGACGGGTCAGGTAACCCGAGTCGGCGGTCCGCAGCGCGGTGTCGGCCAGACCCTTGCGGGCACCGTGCGTGGAGATGAAGTACTCCAGCACGGACAGACCCTCGCGGTACGACGCCTTGATCGGCCGCGGGATGATCTCGCCCTTCGGGTTGGCCACCAGGCCACGGATCGCGGCGATCTGGCGGAGCTGGAGGAGGTTACCGCGAGCACCCGAGTTGATCATCTTCCACAGCGGGTTTTCGCGCGGCAGCGCGCTCTCCATCTCCTTGGCGACCTCGTTGGTCGCCTTGGTCCAGATCTCGATGAGCTCGCCGCGACGCTCCTCGGCGGTCATGAGACCACGCTGGTACTGCTTGTCGATCCGCTGCGCCTCCTTCTCGTAGCGCTCGAGGATCTCGCGCTTACGAGGCGGCTGGATGACGTCCTCCATGCCGATGGTGACGCCGGACCAGGTGGCCCAGTGGAAGCCGGCCAGCTTGAGCGCGTCCAGGGTCGCCGCGAGGGAGACCTTCGGGAACCGCTCGGCGAGGTCGTTGACGATCGCCGAAAGCTGACCCTTACGGATCTCGTAGTTCACGAAGCGGTACCCCACGGGCAGCGTCTCGTTGAACAGCACCCGGCCGAGGGTCGTGTCGATCGTGACGGTCTCGCCCGGCTGCCAGTCCTCCGGCGCCTCCCACGGCGCGGCCCCCGCGCCGTTGTCCACGCCGACGATGCCCTTCAGGCGGATCCGGACCGGGGCCTGCAGGTGCAGCTCGCCCTGGTCGAACGCCATCCGCGCCTCGGCGTCGGAGCTGAAGGTCCGACCCTCACCCGGCAGGTTCTTCTGGATGTGGGTGAGGTGGTACAGACCGATGATCATGTCCTGGGTGGGCATGGTCACCGGCTTGCCGTCGGCCGGCTTGAGGATGTTGTTGCTGGACAGCATGAGGATGCGCGCCTCGGCCTGCGCCTCGGCGGACAGCGGCACGTGCACGGCCATCTGGTCACCGTCGAAGTCGGCGTTGAAGGCGGTGCAGACCAGCGGGTGGATCTGGATGGCCTTGCCCTCGACCAGCTGCGGCTCGAAGGCCTGGATGCCCAGGCGGTGCAGGGTCGGCGCGCGGTTGAGCAGCACCGGGTGCTCCGCGATGACCTCCTCCAGCACGTCCCACACGACCGGCCGCTGACGCTCGACCATGCGCTTGGCCGACTTGATGTTCTGCGCGTGGTTGAGGTCCACCAGGCGCTTCATCACGAACGGCTTGAACAGCTCCAGCGCCATCTGCTTCGGCAGGCCGCACTGGTGCAGCTTGAGCTGCGGGCCGACGACGATGACCGAACGGCCGGAGTAGTCGACGCGCTTGCCGAGCAGGTTCTGCCGGAAGCGACCCTGCTTGCCCTTGAGCATGTCGGACAGCGACTTCAGCGGCCGGTTGCCCGGGCCGGTGACGGGACGACCGCGGCGGCCGTTGTCGAACAGCGCGTCGACGGCCTCCTGCAGCATCCGCTTCTCGTTGTTGACGATGATCTCCGGGGCACCCAGGTCGATCAGGCGCTTGAGCCGGTTGTTGCGGTTGATCACGCGCCGGTACAGGTCGTTGAGGTCGCTGGTGGCGAAGCGGCCACCGTCGAGCTGCACCATCGGGCGCAGGTCCGGCGGGATGACCGGGACGCAGTCCAGCACCATGCCCAGCGGCGAGTTGGCCGTGTTGAGGAACGCCGCGACGACCTTGAGACGCTTGAGCGCACGGATCTTGCGCTGGCCCTTGCCGCTGCGAATGGTCTCGCGCAGCAGCTCGGCCTCGTCGTCCAGGTCCAGGTTCTCCAGCAGGGCCTTGATGGCCTCGGCGCCCATGGCGCCGGAGAAGTACTCACCGAACCGGTCGCGCAGCTCGCGGTAGAGCAGCTCGTCGGTGATGAGGTTCTTGCGCTCCAGCTTGCGGAACGTGTCCATGACCTCGTCGAGGCGGTCGATCTCGCGCTGCGCACGGTCGCGGATCTGGCGCATCTCGCGCTCGCCGGCCTCCTTGACCTTGCGGCGCACGTCGGCCTTGGCGCCCTCGGCCTCGAGCTCGGCCAGGTCCTGCTCCAGCTTCGCGGCGCGCTTCTCGATCTCCGAGTCGCGGGCGTTCTCCGCCTGCCGCTTCTCCGCCGACACCTCGTTCTCGAGGGTGGCGAGGTCGCGGTGGCGGGCCTCCTTGTCGACGCTGGTGATCACGTACGACGCGAAGTAAATGATCTTCTCGAGGTCCTTCGGAGCCAGGTCCAGCAGGTAGCCGAGCCGGCTGGGCACACCCTTGAAGTACCAGATGTGCGTGACCGGCGCGGCGAGCTCGATGTGGCCCATGCGCTCGCGGCGGACCTTCGCCCGGGTCACCTCGACGCCGCAGCGCTCGCAGATGATGCCCTTGAAGCGGACCCGCTTGTACTTACCGCAGTAGCACTCCCAGTCCCGGGTCGGGCCGAAGATCTTCTCGCAGAAGAGCCCGTCCTTTTCCGGCTTCAGGGTGCGGTAGTTGATCGTCTCGGGCTTCTTGACCTCGCCGTGCGACCACTGCCGGATGTCGTCGGCCGTGGCCAGGCCGATGCGGAGCTCGTCGAAGTAGTTGACGTCGAGCACTTCGTCTATGTCCTCACGATTCAGTTGCTCGGGTAATTGCTAGGTCGCTGCGGCGGCGCCCCTCGCCGAGAGGCGCCGCCCGCGAATCAGACTTCCTCGACGCTGCTCGGCTCTCGCCGGGAGAGGTCGATACCCAGTTCCTCGGCCGCGCGGAACACTTCGTCGTCCGTCTCGCGCATCTCAAGGGCCACGCCGTCGCTGGAGAGTACCTCGACGTTCAGGCACAGCGACTGCAGCTCCTTGAGGAGCACCTTGAAGGACTCCGGAATGCCCGGCTCCGGGATGTTCTCGCCCTTGACGATCGCCTCGTACACCTTGACGCGTCCGAGGACGTCGTCGGACTTGATCGTCAGCAGCTCCTGCAGCGCGTAGGCCGCGCCGTAGGCCTGCATGGCCCAGCACTCCATCTCACCGAAGCGCTGGCCACCGAACTGCGCCTTACCACCCAGCGGCTGCTGGGTGATCATCGAGTACGGCCCGGTGGAGCGAGCGTGGATCTTGTCGTCGACCAGGTGGTTGAGCTTCAGGATGTAGATGTAGCCGACCGCGATCGGGTCCGGCAGCGGCTCGCCGGAGCGGCCGTCGAACAGCCGCGCCTTGCCGCTCGCCCCGATCAGCTGGTTGCCGTCCCGGTTGGGCAGCGTGCTGCTGAGCAGGCCGGCGATCTCCTCTTCCTTGGCGCCGTCGAAGACCGGGGTCGCCACGTTGGTGTCCGGCTCGGACTCCCCCGCGTTGATGGACTTCAGCGCGCGCTTCCACTCCGTGTCGTCGCCGTCGATCTTCCAGCCCGTCTTGGCGACCCACCCGAGGTGGGTCTCCAGCACCTGGCCGATGTTCATACGGCTGGGCACACCGAGCGGGTTGAGCACGATGTCGACCGGCGTGCCGTCCTCGAGGAACGGCATGTCCTCGACCGGAAGGATCTTGGAGATGACACCCTTGTTGCCGTGGCGGCCGGCGAGCTTGTCGCCGTCCTGGATCTTCCGCTTCTGGGCCACGTAGACGCGCACCAGCTCGTTGACGCCGGGGGACAGCTCGTCGCCGTCCTCGCGGCTGAACGTGCGCACGCCGATGACCGTGCCGGTCTCGCCGTGCGGCACCTTCAGGCTGGTGTCGCGGACCTCGCGGGCCTTCTCGCCGAAGATTGCGCGCAGCAGCCGCTCCTCCGGGGTCAGCTCGGTCTCACCCTTGGGCGTGACCTTGCCGACCAGGATGTCGCCGGTGACGACCTCGGCGCCGATCCGGATGATCCCCCGCTCGTCGAGGTCGGCGAGCATCTCCTCGCTGACGTTCGGGATGTCGCGGGTGATCTCCTCCGGCCCCAGCTTGGTGTCGCGCGCGTCGACCTCGTGCTCCTCGATGTGGATCGAGGTGAGGACGTCGTTCTGCACCAGCTTCTGGGACAGGATGATCGCGTCTTCGTAGTTGTGCCCCTCCCAGGGCATGAACGCCACGAGCAGGTTGCGCCCGAGCGCCATCTCGCCCTCGTCGGTGCACGGGCCGTCGGCGATGACCTGCCCCGCCTCGACCCGGTCGCCCTCGAAGATCACCGGCTTCTGGTTGACGCAGGAGCCGGAGTTGGAGCGGCGGAACTTGTGCAGCAGGTACGTGCGGCGGTGGCCGTCGTCCTGGTGGATGGTGATGTAGTCGGCGCACATGTCCTCGACGACACCGCCGACCTCGGCCACGACCACGTCGCCGGCGTCGACCGCGGCACGGTACTCCATGCCGGTGCCGACCAGCGGCGACTCCGCCTTGACCAGCGGCACGGCCTGGCGCTGCATGTTGGCGCCCATCAGTGCCCGGTTGGCGTCGTCGTGCTCGAGGAACGGGATCATCGCCGTCGCGACGGAGGTCATCTGCCGCGGCGAGACGTCCATGTAGTCGACCTGGTCCGGCGGGACGTTGTCGACCTCACCGCCCTTCCGGCGGACCAGGACGCGCTCCTCGGCGAAGTTGCCGTCGCTGCGCAGCGGCGCGTTGGCCTGCGCCTTGACGAACCGGTCCTCCTCGTCCGCGGTCAGGTAGTCGATCTGGTCGGTGACCCGGCCGTCGTTGACCTTGCGGTACGGCGTCTCGACGAAGCCGAACGGGTTGACCCGCGCGAACGTCGACAGGGCGCCGATGAGGCCGATGTTGGGACCCTCGGGGGTCTCGATCGGGCACATGCGGCCGTAGTGGGACGGGTGCACGTCGCGGACCTCGAAGCCGGCCCGCTCGCGCGACAGACCACCGGGGCCGAGCGCGCTCAGCCGGCGCCGGTGGGTCAGGCCCGCCAGCGGGTTGGTCTGGTCCATGAACTGCGACAGCTGCGACGTGCCGAAGAACTCCTTGATCGCCGCCACGACCGGGCGGATGTTGATCAGGGTCTGCGGCGTGATCGCCTCGACGTCCTGGGTCGTCATGCGCTCGCGCACGACGCGCTCCATCCGGGACAGGCCCACGCGGACCTGGTTCTGGATGAGCTCGCCGACCGTGCGCAGGCGCCGGTTGCCGAAGTGGTCGATGTCGTCGGCCTCGTAGCCCTCTTCGCCCGTGTGCAGGCGGCAGAGGTACTCGACCGTGGCGACGATGTCTTCCTCGGTCAGGACGCCCTGGTTGATCGGGACGTCCAGCTCGAGCTTCTTGTTGAACTTGTATCGACCAACCTTGGCGACGTCGTACCGCTTCGGGTTGAAGAAGAGGTTGTCGAGCAGGTTCTGGGCGTTCTCCCGCGTCGGCGGCTCACCCGGCCGCAGCTTGCGGTAGATGTCCAGCAGCGCCTCGTCCTGGCCGGCGATGTGGTCCTTCTCGAGCGTGGTCATCATGAGCTCGGACCAGCCGAACTTCTCACGGATGCGCTCGGCGGACCAGCCGATGGCCTTGAGCAGGACGGAGACCGCCTGCCGACGCTTGCGGTCGATGCGGACACCGACGGTGTCGCGCTTGTCGATGTCGAACTCCAGCCAGGCACCCCGGCTCGGGATGACCTTGACGCTGGTGAGGTCGCGGTCGGAGGTCTTGTCCGGCTGCTTGTCGAAGTACACGCCCGGGGAGCGGACGAGCTGGCTCACCACGACGCGCTCGGTGCCGTTGATGATGAACGTGCCCTTGGGCGTCATCATGGGGAAGTCACCCATGAACACCGTCTGGCTCTTGATCTCGCCAGTGGTGTGGTTGGTGAACTCCGCGGTCACGAACAGCGGGGCGCAGTAGGTGAGGTCCTTCTCCTTGCACTCCTCGATCGGGGCCTTGACCTCGTCGAAACGCGGAGCGGAGAACGACAGTGACATCGTGCCGGAGAAGTCCTCAATAGGACTGATCTCATCGAGGATCTCCGCGAGCCCGGAACGGGCGTGCTGATCACCGGCCGAGCGGCTCTGCCAATTCTCGTTGCCAACCAGCCAGTCGAACGAGTCGGTTTGGATGGCAAGGAGGTTGGGAACCTCAAGGTGTTCGGTGATCCTGCCGAAGGAGACCCGGCGGGGAGCGTAAGCGCTCGAACTGGTCTTCGCAGGGCGGGAAGCTGCCAAGATGCGTCCTTCCGAGGACCGGTGTTGCAGACAGGCCGTTTCGCGTGCAGCCTGACGACCCCCGATGTGGAGAAGCCCACGAAGAGGCCCCTCACGCCAGAGGTGAAGTCAGAAGACAGCGCAAACTAGCAGTGTAGCCGAAGGGCTCACCGCTGTCCAGCGGCCTCGTGCACGATGTTTTCAACGACCCTTGGCAAGGATCGTTTCTGTCCACCGGCCGAGCCGCTCGCGTCGGTCGTGGCCAGCGAATCTCCTGTTGATGTGCGCAGACCAGGTCCAAGAAGGACCGGGCACATCGGTCGGGCCGCTCGGCCGCCGCGTCCGCGGAAGGCAGTGCCTGATTAGCGTGCCTGGCCGCCGGTCATCGCGTCAAGGGTTCCCACGCGCGTCGGGGCGGCGTGACGGATATCTCGCACCTCGACCACTAAGTGTTGTGTTGGCGACCCCTAGATCTTGGGTCCTTACAGGTGGCCGACAAAAAGACGGCCGCCGGAAACCCGGCGGCCGTCCTCGTCGCGAGGCGCGAACTTACTTGAGGGTGACCTTGGCGCCCTCGGCCTCGAGCTTCGCCTTGGCCTTGTCGGCGTTCTCCTTGTTGGCCTTCTCGAGGACGGCCTTCGGAGCGGCCTCGACCAGGTCCTTGGCCTCCTTGAGGCCCAGGCCGGTCAGCTCGCGCACGACCTTGATGACCTGGATCTTCTTGCCGCCGTCACCCTCGAGGATGACGTCGAACTCGCTCTGCTCTTCCTTCTCCTCGGCCGGCGCGGCGGCGCCGCCACCGCCCTGCATCATCGCAACCGGGGCGGCCGCGGTGACCTCGAAGACCTTCTCGAACTCCTTCACGAACTCGGAGAGCTCGATCAGGGTCATCTCCTTGAACGCGTCGAGGAGCTCGTCGTTGCTCAGCTTCGCCATGATGGCGGTTCCTTTCGAAAGTTTGACTGTGGTGACGGGCCCGATTACTCGGCCGCGCCGCCGGATTCCTCTGCGCGCTTGTCCGCCAGGGCCTGAACGGTCCGGGCGGCCTTCGACAGCGGGGCCTGGAACAGGGCCGCGGCCTTGCTCAGGTTGGCCTTCATGGCGCCGGCCAGCTTCGCCAGCAGCACCTCGCGGGACTCGAGGTCGGCCAGGCGGCGGACCTCGTCCGCGCTGATGGCCCGGCCCTCGAAAACGCCGCCCTTGATGATCAGCAGCGGGTGGGCCTTCGCGAACTCACGAAGGCTCTTGGCCGCCTCGACCGGGTCGCCGCCGACGAAAGCGAGCGCGGTAGGACCGGAGAACAAATCGTCGAGGCCGCTGATGCCAGCATCCGTCGCGGCACGCTTCGCGAGCGTGTTCTTCGCGACGGCGTACGTGGTCTCACGGCCCAGGTTGCGGCGCAGGGTCTTGAGCTGCGCCACGGTCAGGCCGCGGTACTCGGTCAGCACGGTGGCCGTGGACCCACGGAAGTGCTCGGTGAGCTCCGCGACCGAGCTGGCCTTGTCGTCTCGAACCGGCTTGTCCGCCATGTCCCTCCTCTCTCGTTGCTTCATTGCTGGTGGTCTTCACGGCAATGAAAAACGCCCCGGCGCAGGGGCGCACGGAGCGAGAGGGCGGCGCACGACGGCGCCGTTCACACTGTTGTCCGGCCCTGCGCGGGTCGCCCGCATTGCTGCGAGACCTTCGATGTCCACAGTCTCGTTTTCAGAGGCATGCAGACATGACCAGCGGTCTTCGGGTTTCAGCTCACAGGCTACGTGACAGTTTCGCCGGCGCCAAATCAGGCCTGGTTCTTGCGCATCTGCCCGTATGCGGCGACCGCGGCCGCCGTCCACGCCAGTCCCCAGGCGGTCGCCAGGGCGACGGCCGGCAGGTGCGCGGCGCCGACGGTGTCGCGGGCCGTGATCATCACCGGCGGGGCCAGCCAGGGCACCGGGAAGTTCTTGAGGCCGAACACGATGGCCAGCACGATCCCGGCGACGAGCACGGCCACCCCGCGGGCCGCCTGGAGGGTCACGGCGCGGCTGGCGAGGGCGCCGATGGCCACGGCGGGCAGCAGGAGCAGCAGGTGCGCCCAGACGCCGAGCGCGATGCCGGTGGACAGCGGCGGGTCGCCGGCCTTCGGGGTGGTCACGCCGCCGACCACCCAGGGCAGGACGAGCGCGATGAGGACCAGCGGCAGGCCGGCCACGACGGCGGCGAGCAGGCCGGCGGCGATCTCCCGGACGGTGCCGACGGCGACGCGGCCCAGGCGCCGCTGGACGTCGGGCTCGACGTCGAGCAGGACCTTCGTCTGCCAGGCGAGCACGGCGAACAGGATCGCGGCGGAGACGCCGTAGGCCTCCCCGGCCTGGGCCTGGCCGCCGCCGTAGAGGATCGAGAGCACGACCAGGGCGGCGAGCAGCGGGGCGACGGCCCGGCCGGTCTGGACGAACCCGGCCAGGCGCATGCGGACGAGAGCGGTCATGGCTGGGGTACCTCATCGCGTACCGTCAAAATGTCAAAGCCCGCGGAGCGCAGCCGGCTGACCGCCTCCGGCGCCTCGGCCGCGTCGACGGCGAGCTCGATGACCTTCTTGAGCCCCGGCCGCTCCCCCGCGTGCACCTCGCCGTCGCGGACGTGCCAGCGCCGGGCCCCCGGGAGCCGGGCGACCTCGCCCAGGTGATCGCTGACCAGGACCGACCCGCCGCGCCCGACGACCTCGGCGACGATCGCCGGCACCTGCTCGCGGGTCTGCGCGTCGAGGCCCTCCCAGGGCTCGTCGAGCACGAGCAGGCCGGGCGGGGCGAGCAGCGCCTGCACGAGGCCGACCTTCTGGGCCGAGCCATTCGACAGGCGGCTGAGCCGGACGTCGAGGAAGTGTTCGAAGTGCAGCCGGCGCGCCCACCGCACGATGTCCGTGGTGCCGTCCAGGCCGCGCAGCGCCGCCATGTGCTGCAGGTGTGTACGCGCCGTGAATGGCTGATCCGCGGGAAAGCGCTCGGGCACCCAGCCGACCACGGCGGGGCGGTCAGTGACCAGGCCCCGGCCGGGGCGCAGCACCCCGGCGGCGAGCTGCAGGAGCGTGGACTTGCCGGAGCCGTTCGGGCCGGTCACGACCGCGGTCTCGCCGGGCATCAGGGTCAGGTCGACGCCGCGCAGCGTCCAGGGCGCCCGGCGGCCGTAGCGGAACCACACGTCCTGGAAACGCACCGGGACAGCGTGCCATAGACACGCTGTCCCGGGTGTTCCCGCTTGGCTGGGATTTTGCTGAGCTTTACTCCGCGGCGGTGGTAGTGGTGGTGGTGACGCTGTCGTCCTCGAGGAGGTTGCGCGTCTTGTTCGGGTCGACCGGGATGCCCGGGCCCATGGTGGTGGTGATGAAGATCTTCTTCAGGTACTTGCCCTTGGCCGCCGAGGGCTTGGCCCGGTTGACCTCGTCCAGCACCGCGGCGTAGTTCTCGACCAGCTGCTGCTCGGAGAAGCTCGCCTTGCCGATGATCAGGTGCAGGTTGGAGTGCTTGTCGACCCGGTAGGTGATCTTGCCACCCTTGATCTCGTTGACCGCCTTGGTGACGTCCATGGTCACCGTGCCCGTCTTCGGGTTCGGCATGAGGCCGCGCGGGCCCAGGATCCGCGCGATCCGGCCGATCTTGGCCATCTGGTCGGGAGTGGCGATCGCCGCGTCGAAGTCGAGCCAGCCCTCCTGAATCCGGGCCACGAGCTCGTCGGTACCGACGGCGTCGGCGCCGGCGGCCTCGGCCTCGGCGGCCTTCGCCCCCTGCGCGAAGACGATCACTCGGGCGGTCTTACCGGTGCCGTGCGGCAGGTTGACCGTGCCCCGGACCATCTGGTCGGCCTTGCGCGGGTCGACGCCCAGGCGCATGGCCACCTCGACGGTGGGGTCGAACTTCACGGTCGTGGTCTGCCGGGCCAGCTTGATGGCGGCCAGCGGCGCGTAGAGGGCGCTGCGGTCGACGAGGTCGGCGACCTTGCGGTAGTTCTTGCCGTGCTGCGACATGTCGCTGAGTTCTCCTGTGGTGATCGTGCGGGCGCCGGTTGTCGGCACCCTCCCACGGTTGCTTTGAGGGGTGTCAGTCCTTGACGGTGATGCCCATGGAGCGGGCAGTCCCGGCGATGATCTTCTCGGCCTGCTCGATGTCGTTCGCGTTGAGGTCCGCCATCTTCTTCTCGGCGACCTCGCGGAGCTGGGCCTTGGTGATCGAGCCGACCTTGTCACGCTGCGGGACACCCGAGCCCTTGGGCACGCCGGCGGCCTTGAGCAGCAGGCGGGCGGCGGGCGGGGTCTTCAGGATGAACGTGAACGTGCGGTCCTCGTAGACGCTGATCTGCGCCGGGATGATGTCACCGCGCATGGACTCCGTCTGGGCGTTGTACGCCTTGACGAACTCCATGATGTTCACGCCGTGCTGACCGAGGGCGGGACCGACCGGCGGCGCCGGCGTGGCCTGGCCGCCCGGCAACTGAAGCGTGAAGGTCTTGACGAGCTTCTTCTTCGGAGGCATGGCTGCTTTCGTCTTCCTGGGCTGGAATCGGTTCGTGCTGTTTCCACGCACGCTTGAGCGCCCGGCCGTCGAAAGCCGGACGCTATAGCGTACCGCAATGGGTTTAGATCTTCGTGACCTGGTTGAAGTTGAGCTCAACCGGGGTCTCGCGACCGAAGATCGAGACGAGGACCTTGAGCTTCTGCTGGTCCGCATTGATCTCGCTGATGGTCGCCTGGAGCGAGGCGAAGGCACCGTCGGTGACGGTGACCGAGTCGCCGACCTCGAAGTCGAGGACCTTGACCTCGGGCTTGCCGGCCTTCTTGCCCTCCTGCTGGACGACGGGCGCCAGCCACTTGAGGACCTCGTCGAGCGACAAGGGCGCCGGGCGGTCGGCGCGGTCGGTCGCCCCCACGAAGCCGGTGACGCCCGGCGTGTTGCGCACGCAGGAGTACGACTCCGGGGTCAGCTCCATCCGGACGAGGATGTAGCCGGGGAAGACCTTGTTCTGCACCTGGGTGCGCTTGCCGTTCTTGATCTCGACCTCTTCACGAGTCGGGACCTCGACCTGGTAGATGAACTCTTCCATGTCGAGGCTCGTGATCCGGGTCTCGAGATTCGTCTTGACCTTGTTTTCGTAACCGGCGTAGGAGTGCACCACGAACCAGTCACCGGGCGCGAAGCGCAGTGCGGCACGCAGCTCGGCGACGGGGTCCTCGGCGTCGGACGCCACCGTCGGGGTGGCGGCCGTCATCACCGTCGACGTTTCCTCGTGCTGCTCTTCGTCGTCGGTAGTACCGGGCGTCTCGTCGAATTCCTGCACGCTGCTCACTTCCGTCTGTCTGTCTTCGCCGGCGCCTTCTGCCAGATGCCGCCCAGCGGGAGCGTCCCTACTGGTTGGCGTTGCCGTTACCGAAGGACCAGAGGACGAGCTTGGCGAAGCCGAAGTCGAGGCCGCCGACGATGGCCAGCATGATGATCACGAACACCACCACGACGAGCGTGTAGGTGCTCAGCTCCTTGCGGGTCGGCCAGATAACTTTACGCAGCTCGGCGACAACCTCGCGGATGAAGTTGATGAGCCGCGCGAAGATGTTGTTGGAACCGCCCTCTTTGACCTTGGTCTTCTTGCCGTCCTTGGTCTTGAGGTCCTTGGACTTGGCGTCCTTGACCTTCGAGCCCTTGGCGCGGCCGTTCTTGCTCGCGGTCTCCTCGTCGAGGTCGTCGTCCTCGTCGACGTCATCCTCGACATCGTCCGCGGTGTCGAGGCTGTCCAGCTCGTCGGCGAACTCTTCCTCGATGGCGGCGTCCTCGGCGCTGAGCTCCTCTTCACGGCGATCGTCGGCGGGGTTGGTCCCGCGTCGCCTGCGTTCGGCCACTTTCGCCCTCTTCCGTGATCTCGCGAGTGCTCGGTCCGTGTCGGCCGGCAGCAAGACCCCGGGCCTCACGACCCGTCGACCACCGGCTTCAGTCCGATCGTAGATACCACCGGCGGGAGCCGGTGGCACGCGGTCGGACCAACCGTGAGTGCTGCGGTCGACGCGCCGGCTTCGTTCAGCCGGCGCAGCCAGACCCAGGTCAGGCCTTCGGCGCAGGGGCGACAGGACTCGAACCTGCAACCTGCGGTTTTGGAGACCGCTGCGCTACCAATTGCGCCACACCCCTTTGTGAAGAGGGCAACGTTGAGTTGCTCACCCCACGGCGGACCAGTGTACGGGTTGGTGGCGGGATATCCCAACCACCCCCCACCTACTGGTTTCGAACGAGTGCCTTCGCGGCCCCCAGCGCCTTCTCCCCGTGGCACGTGGCAGCCACGTCGATCTGCACCAAGCCGTCCTCCAGGATCTTTTTGACCACCCCGGTCACCACGATCTCGGTGCCCTCGTCGTCGTCCGGCACCACCACCGGGTTGGCGAACCGCGTGGAAAATTCCACGATCGAGGCGGTCCCGCCGACCCAGCAGGCCACCGCCTGCCCGGCCAGGCCCATCGTGAGCATGCCGTGCGCGATCACCCCGGGAAGGCCGACGCCGGTCGCCTGGCGGTCGTTCCAGTGGATCGGGTTGAAATCGCCGGAGGCGCCCGCGTAGCGCACGAGATCGGCGCGGGTGATCCGGAACGTCTGGGCCGGGAACTCGGTGCCTGGCTGCATCTCAGCCCTCCCCACGGATCACGAGCCGGGTCCAGATGGTCACCACGGGCTCTCCCTCGACGGTGGCCACCTCGTGCCGCGTGGTCAGGAAGGCGTGCCCGGCCCGGCTGCTGATCTCCTCGACCGTCATCACCGTCACAAGGTGATCGCCGGCCACGACCGGCCGCTCGTAGCGGAACGTCTGCCCGCCGTGCACGACCCGGCTGTAGTCCATGCCGAACGCCGGGTCGTCGACCAACTGCTGGCCGGCGTTCTGGCTGAGGATGATGGCGAAGGTGGGCGGCGCGATCACGTCGCGATACCCCCGGGCCCGCGCCTCGGCGAGGTCGCGGTGCACGGGGTCGGCGGCGCAGACCGCGTCGGCGAACTCGCGGATCTTCTCCCGTCCGACCTCGTAGGGCGGGGTCGGCGGGAACACCCGGCCCATGTACGACTGATCCAGCGGCATGCAGTGAACTTACCGGTTACGCAACAATGCCCCGGCCTCAGGCCAGGGCATTGTGAACATCATGGGAACCGCAGGTGCGACTACCGGGTCTCGCGGTGGACGGTGTGCTTGCCGTCGCGCGGGCAGTACTTCTTGAGCTCGATGCGGTCCGGGTCGTTGCGGCGGTTCTTCTTCGTGATGTAGTTGCGCTCTTTGCACTCCGTGCACGCCAGCGTGATCTTCGGACGAACGTCGGTCGCCTTGGCCATGGCGAAGTGCCTTCCTTCAGAGCTTGGAGTCAGATTCAGCGAACCAGCATAGCGGCTCACACAGATGGACGCCCAATCGGGCGTCCGGTGCTTTTGTAGCGGTGGCCGGACTTGAACCGGCGACACAGCGATTATGAGCCGCTTGCTCTGCCATCTGAGCTACACCGCCGCGGGCGGACTCGATGTCTCAAGCCCGGTCTCGAGCCCCCTTACGGAATCGAACCGTAGACCTTCTCCTTACCATGGAGACGCTCTGCCGACTGAGCTAAGGGGGCGTTGCACTGCATCGAACACGTTCCCGTGCACGCGCTCGCTAAGCGTACACGGCCCCCGCCCGGGCACGAAATCGACTTACCCACTTTCGGTCTTTGGGCAGCTCAACCCGCTTGCGGCAGGGCTTTACGGCACGGCGCGCAGCCAGCGAACCTCGCCCGCCGGGGCCTGCGCCGGATCCGCCGCGGTCTGGACCTGCAGCCACGACTCGAAGCGCTCGTACGGCAGCGGCCGGCTGAACAGGAAGCCCTGCCCCATGCCGCAGTGCATGTCCTCCAGCAGCCCGAGGGTGAGCTCACTCTCGACGCCCTCGGCCACCACGTCGAGCTCGAAGTGCCGGGCCATGTCCACGATCGTGCGCACGATCGCCAGATCGCTCGGCGAGGTCGCCATGCCCTGCACGAACGTCCGATCGATCTTGACCTCCTGCACCGGCAGCCGGCTCAGGTCGGCGAACGACGAGCGCCCCGCGCCGAAGTCGTCGACCGACAGGCGCACCCCGAGGTCGCGCAGCCGGTCCAGCGTCGGCAGGGCCCGCCCGCCGGCCAGCAGCCCCTCGTCCTCGGAGATCTCCAGGATGAGCCGATCCGCCGGTACTCCATGCTCGTCGAGCAGCTCCGAGATCTGCAGCGGCAGGTCCGCGTCCCCCAGCGTGCGCGGCGACAGGTTGATGGCCACCGCCAGCGGCCGCCCGGCGTCGGCCCACTCCCGGGCCCGCCGGATGCCCTCGCGCAGCACCACCCCGTTGAGCCGGGCGAGCTGCCCGGTGTGCTCGGCAACGGCGACGAAGTCGGGCGGGGCGACCTGCCCGTGCACCGGGTGCTCCCAGCGGGCCAGGCACTCGACCCCGACCACCCGCCGGTCGCTGAGCGCGACCTTGGGCTGGAAGTACACCTCGATCTCGCCGCCGGCCAGCGCGGTGCGAAGATCCGCCGCCAGCCCGACGCGGCGCACCGCCCGCGACTGCAGCCCGGCGTTGAAGACCTGGACGATCCCCCGCGACTTGGCCACGTGGGTGGCGACGTGGGCCCGCTGCAGCAGCACCTCGGCGTCGTCGCCGTGCTCGGGGTAGATCGAGATGCCGACGTTGGCGTCGACGTCGACGGTCAGCGACTCGATCACCATCGGGTCGCGCAGCCCGTTGCGCAGCGTCCCGGCGACGGTGACCGCCGCCTCGACCCCCGCCGTGCGCAGCTCGATCGCGAACTCGTCGTCGCCGACCCGCGCGACCAGCGCCCCCTGCGGCGCCAGGCTGCTCAGCCGCCGGGCCACCTCGACGAGGACCTTGTCGCCGGCGGCGTGCCCGAGCGAGTCGTTGACCTGCCGCAGCGCGACGACGTCGAAGAGCAGCACGGCCACGACCTCGCGCGGCCCGCGCCCGCTCATCGCCTCGCCGAGCGCCTCGAGCATCCGCCGCCGGTTGGCCAGCCCGGTGAGCGAGTCGTGGTTGGCGTCGTACTGCAGCCGGTCCACGAGCCGGCTGTTCTCCACCGCGACGCCGGTGTGGGCGGCGAGGGTCTCGATCAGCTGCACGTCGTCGGCGCCGAACGCGGTCCGGTCGCCGAGGCGCCCGGCCACCTCCAGCGTGCCGACGGTGACACCGCCGGAGCGCAGCGGCACCACGATGATGTCCTTGACCCGGGCCTCCTGCAGCGCCGCGCGCAGCTCGTGCTCGCCCGCCTTCGGCCCGGCGAACACGGTGCGCCCGGTGCGCATCGCCAGCTCACGGAAGAGGTCGGGGGTCGGCGCGCTGTCCAGCAGCCCCTGGTAGTCGAACCGGGCCGAGAGCAGGAGCTCGTCGTGGCGCTTCTGCGCCGGCAGCCACAGGGAGGCCGAGTCGGCGACCAGCAGCGCGCGGACCCGGCCGAGCAGCACGTCGGGCAGCGTGCCGTCGTGGTTGGTGCTCGCGATGTCGCGGGTCAGCGCATACATCTCGGTGAGCGTCCGGTGCTGGCGCAGGAACCGCGCATAGGCCCGGCTGGCCACCCCGAGCACCGCGGCGAGCATGACGAGCAGCAGGATCGACCAGGGTCCGGCATGCAGCGTCAGCAGCATGACCAGGCCGAGGATGATGTTCACGCCCATCACGGCGTGCCCGGGCAGCCCCATGCGCAGGAACTGCGGCAGCTGCGCCGCACCGTGCATCAGGGCCATGACCCCGGCCAGCGCGGCCAGGCCGACGAAGTTGCTGGCGGCGATCGCCAGTCCGAGCACGAGCCACGTGCGCGGCTCGGTCGCCGCGCCGAGCCCGGCCAGGAAGATCACGAGGTTTGCCGCCGCGATCGAGGCCATCTGGCTGGACGCGTTGAATGCGGCTTTGTGCGGCCCGAGCCGGACCTTGAAAATGGCCCAGACCAGACCGGCCAGGACCCGGATCGTGATGGTCAGCAGCGGCGACAGGTAGAACAGCGACAGCAGCACCGGGACGTCGTTCATCCAGATGCTCACGCCCTGCCGCCGGTTGTCGAGGCGCAGCTCCATCAGCGACGCGAGCACGGCGAACAGCAGCAGCAGCGGCGCGTATCCGATGTTGTCCAGGATCGGCCGCGCGTGCCCGGACAGCACCACGGGCAACGTCAGCAGGACGCCGACCGCGAACAGGGGGCCGGTGATCAGCCAAGCGGTCTTGTCGGCGCGGCCGATCGGCGCCTTCGGTGCGGGCACGTACTCCCCAATCGCACGAAGCCGTGAGCCCTACCGAGTCGCTGCCCCGCGTGGACCGACCAGGATCTAGCTCAGGACCAGCCCCAGTCTTCGGTTACATAGTCAGGCGGCAGGGTCGTCGTCGGCTGCGCTGTCGGCGTAGCGGACACGGTCGGGCTCGCCACCGGCGATCCTGGCGCCGGAGCCAAGCCGCCCCTGATCACTTGCGTCGTGACCTGATCGGTGGCAGCGACCGGGTCCCCCGCGGCGACATCGGCGCGCGCTGCCGCTAAGGACAGGCCCAGCGCGAAGACGCCCGCGCCTATGGTCACCACCATTCTGAACAGCCACCGGCCGTGCGTCGTCGCGCGCATCTTTCACTCCCATGCGGTCGTCGTGACACTTGGCTCGGTTTGGTTACCCACGATCGTGCCATAGCCCACGTGGCAACCAACAGAGCGCAGCCCAAGACGACTCGGTCGCACGGAAGAATCGACCTTTCGGCCGATTTCACTGTCAGCAAACCGCCTACATCAGCTCACTCGCCGGAGTTTCCGGGCAACGTTTCGGCGCTGCCGTGAGTCGATCCGGCGGGGCACTTCTCGCCAGTCGGCCCCACCGACGATCACCGACGACTCGATCCACTCGACCGCGTCGTGCTCGGAACCGAACGCCCGGGTCCGCACCCGGCCGTCCGGGCCGCCGCGGCGCAGCTCGACCTGCCACCGGCCGTCGGCCGCGTTGCGCACGTAGACGTCGCGGCGCGTGAGCCGCGACCAGGAGCCGTTCCACCACCGTCGCTCATTCATGGGTACATCTTAGAACGGGTGTACGACAATTTTCCGCGGTTCGGCCTCAGCCACCCGGGCGGGCGCGGTGCTAACGTCCGAACTGTGGAGCTTCCGGGCAAGGGTCTGGCCAAGGGCCTCGCCGTCACGCTGGGCACGATGACGCGGCGGGCGCACACCCAGCAGTACCCGGACGTGGAGCCCGACCTGCCGCCCCGCTCGCGCGGCGTCATCGCCCTGATGCAGGAGAACTGCACCGTGTGCATGCTGTGCGCGCGGGAGTGCCCGGACTGGTGCATCTACATCGACTCCCACAAGGAGGAGGTGCTGGTCCCGGGGGCCGCCCGGCCGCGCCAGCGCAACGTCCTGGACCGGTTCGCGATCGACTTCTCGCTCTGTATGTACTGCGGCATCTGCATCGAGGTCTGCCCGTTCGACGCGCTGCACTGGTCGCCGGAGTTCGAGTACGCCGAGCACGACATCCGCGACCTGCTGCATGAGAAGGAACGGCTCGAGGAGTGGGTCGGCACCGTGCCGGCCCCGCCCGCCCATGATCCCCATGGCGAACCGGCCAAGGAGGAGACCGCCGCGTCGAAGCGGGCCGCGAAGGACGCCGGCTGACCTTCGCGGCAGTGGTCGATTCCTGTCGTACCCGGGTGGCAGGATGTCGCCCATGAGAGTGGCGCAGCGATGACCGTTTCCGACGTGCTGACAGCGGCGCTCGGCGCGGTGGCGCTGGGGGCCGGCCTCCTGGTCGTGACCACCCGGCACGTCGTGCGGGCCGGGCTGTGGCTCGTCGTCGCGCTCGGCGCGATCGCCGGCCTCTATCTCGTGCTCACCGCGGAGCTGGTCGCCTGGGTCCAGGTGCTCGTCTATGTCGGCGCCGTCGTGGTCCTGCTGCTCTTCGCGGTGATGCTGACCCGGGCGCCGATCGGCGCCAGCGACGATCTGGACCGCACCCGCTGGCCGGGCGCCCTGATCGGCGCCGGCGCGGGCGCCGGGCTGTCCGCGCTGCTCATCGACGCGTTCCGGTGGACGCGGGTCGCGACGCCGGAGCCCGGCACCGCCGAGCGGCTCGGCGAGGCGCTGTTCCGCACCTGGGTGCTGCCCTTCGAGCTGGTCTCGGTGCTGCTGCTGGCGGCCCTGGTCGGCGCGATCGTGGTCTCCCGGCCCGACATCGGCGCGCTGGTGGCGCCACGGAGGCGAGGCTGATGCATCCGGCGCTTCCGTTCACGATCGCGGCCCTGCTGTTCGGCATCGGGGTCTACGGCGTGCTGGTCCGGCGCAACGCCGTGCTGCTGCTCATGGCCGTCGAGCTGATGCTCAACGCGGTCAACCTGGTCTTCGTGACCGCCGACGCGGCGATCCGGGCCGCCGTGCCCCGGGCCGGGCAGTCGTTCGCCCTGTTCATCATCGTGCTGGCCGCGGCCGAGATCGGGGTCGGGCTGGCGCTGATCCTGCAGCTGTACCGGCTGCGGCGCACGGTCGGCGTGGACGATCTGCCGCTTGGCGACGGCGCGGACGGGGCCGACGCGGACGAGAGCGCGGGGGTGGCCGGATGAGCGTCGATCCGCTCGGGCTCGCGCTGCCCGCCGTGCCCGTGGTGGCGGGGGTGGCGGGGCTGCTCCTGCGGTACCGGATGAGGGGCCTGGCGGCCCTGCTCGGGGTCGGCGGGGCGGCCGTGGCGCTGCTGTGCGCGGCGGCCGTCGCCCTGCGCGGGGTGCGCGGCGCCGACGCCGGGGTCACGCTCGTGCAGTTCGGGCGGCTGCCGGTGACGTTCGGCACGTGGCTCGACGGGCCGGCCGGGCTGGTCGCCGTGGCGGTCGGCGTGGTCGCGCTCTGCGTGCAGATCTATTCGGTGGCCTACCTGCACGACGACGAGCGCTACGCGCCGTATGCCGCGCAGGTGAGCCTCTTCACCGGCGCGATGCTGCTGGTCGTCGTGTCCGGGGATCTCATCGCCCTGCTGGTCGGGTGGGAGGTCATGGGCATCTGCTCATACCTGCTGATCGGCCACGACCGGCGGCTGCCCGAGGCGCCGCGCGCGGCGGTGAAGGCGTTCCTGGTCACGCGCGTCGGCGACGTCGGCTTCCTGCTCGGCATCGTGCTGCTCGGCCTGCACGCGCACACGTTCCGCATCGCCGACGTGTTCGCGGCGGCCGCCTCGGGCGCGATCTCCCCCGGCGTCGTGACGGCCGCGTGCGTGCTGCTGCTGGCCGGGGTGGCCGGCAAGAGCGCCCAGTTCCCGCTGCACACCTGGCTTCCCGACGCGATGGCCGGCCCGACGCCGATCTCCGCCCTGATCCACGCCGCCACGATGGTCGCCGCCGGCGTCTACGTGGTGGCGCGGCTGTATCCGCTGTTCGAGCGCTCGACCGCGGCGCTGGTCGTGCTCGCGCTGATGGCCTCGGTGACCATGCTGCTCGGCGCCCTGAGCGCGCTCGGCCAGGACGACATCAAGCGCGTGCTGGCCTGGTCGACGGTGAGCCAGCTCGGATACATGACCGGCGCCCTCGCCGTCGGCGCCCCGTCGGCGGCACTGTTCCACCTGCTCACGCACGCCGCGTTCAAGGCGCTGCTGTTCCTGGCGGCCGGCTCGGTCATCCACGCCACCGGCACCAACCTCATGTCCGCGATGGGCGGCCTCCGCGAGCGCATGCCGGTGACCTTCTGGACGATGACGATCGGCCTGGGCGCCCTGGCCGGCGTGCCGCCGCTGGCCGGCTTCTGGAGCAAGGACGCCATCCTGGAGGCCGCCGCGGGCTCCGGCCCGGTGCCCCGCGGCGTCGCGTTCACCGTGCTGTGCTCGGCGGCCCTGACCGTGGCGATCACGGCCGGCTACGTCGTGCGGCTGTGGCGCCGGACCTTCTTCGGCGCCCCGCGCAGCGAGGCGGCCCGCCACGGCCACGAGCCGCCGTGGGCGATGCGCGGGCCGCTGGTCGCCCTCGCCGTGCCGGCCGCGCTGCTCGGCCTGGCCGGGCTGGCGCCCGCCTTCGGCGCCCGGCTCGGGGCCGCCGAGCGCCTCGCCCACCTGGGCTGGACCACGCCGGCCGCGCTGGTCCTGCTGCTCGCCGGCGCCGCGCTGGCCTGGCGCCGCGACCCGGCGGCGGCGCCGCCGGACACCGCGCTCGCCCGGCTGCTCGCCAACGCCTTCTACCTGGACGCGGTGCAGGACGCGCTCGTCACTCGCCCGGTCACCGCCCTGGCCCGCCTGGCCCGCCGCGGCGACGAGGCGGTCGTGGACGGCGCGGTCGAGGGCCTGGGCGCGGGCGCCGGCGGCCTGGGCGGCCTGCTGTCGCGGGCCCACGCCGCTTCGCTGCCACGCGCCGCCACGGCCGTGCTGAGCGGCGCGGTGGTGCTGGCGGCGGCGATCGCGATCGTGGTGGGGATGTCGTCATGAACGACGCCTTGACCTCGCCGCCCACCGCCGCCCTCACGGCGCGCGTTCGCCTCGCAGCGCGCGTCCAGTCCGCGCACGGCGTCGTGAACGAGGCCGCGACCACGCCGCCCGCCGCCGCCCTCGGGGCGCGCGTTCGCCTCGCGGCGCGCCTTCGGTCCGGGCATGTCGTCGCGCACGAGGCCATGACCACGCCGGCCGCCGCCCTCGCGACGCGCTCTCGGTCCCCGGTTGTCGGTGCGCCGCGGCGCGGCCAGACGGCACGGGCCTACGCCGGACGAACCACGAGGGTTGCGGGGCCGTCGAGAGGCCGGACACGGGCGGCTTGCGGGGAGACGGCGCGACCAGCCGTCGGCACGACGCCGAGACGCAGGCCGGCGCACGCCACCGTCGTGGCGCGCACCGCCGGGGTCGCACACGCCACCGTCGCGGCGCACACCGCCCGGGTCGCACACACCGCCGGGGTCGCGCACGCCGTCGCGCACGCAGCCGCTGGGGTGGCGCGGCGGAAGTGGCGCTCGCTTCTGGTGGCTCGGGTGCGGGGCGCGGCGGTGCGGCGCGGGTGGGGCATTTCGGAAATTTGCGGCTTGTCGGGGTTGGGGGTGGAGCGGTGACCTCCGGACAGGCGCTGCTGCTGGCGACGCTGCTGTTGCCGGCGATCGGGGCGCTGCTGGCCGCCGCGATGCCGGCGCGGCTGGATCGCGCCGGGCGCGTCGGCGGGACCGTGTTCGCCGCGGCGACGGCCGGCGTGGTCGTCGCGCTCGGGCTGACGCGTACGGCGCCGGCCGGGCAGAACCGCATCGAGCCGTTCGCCGAGATCGACGAGCCGTGGGCGCCGGCGCTGAGCCTGCGGTTCCACATCGGCGTTGACGGGATCTCATATCCGCTGGTCGCGCTCACCGCCCTGCTGACCGTGCTGTGCTGCGCCTACTGCCTGTGGCGGGTGCCGGAGCCGGGGCGCGGGCGGCTGCTCGTGGCGTTGCTGCTCGTGCTGCAGGCCGGGATCACCGGGGTGTTCCTGTCCCTTGACCTGGTGCTGTTCTTCGTGTTCTTCGAGGTCGTGCTCCTGCCGATGTACGCGGTGATCGCCGTGTGGGGCGGGGCGGACCGGCGGCGGGCGGCGCGCAAGTTCGTGCTGTACACGCTGTTCGGGTCGCTGTTGCTGCTCGTCGGGGTGTTCGTGGTGGTGTCCTCGTCGGGCACCGGCGATCTCGTCGCGCTGAGCGATCCGGCGGTGCGGCCGATGTCGGCGGGCATGCAGCTGCTGGCGTTCGTGCTGCTGGCGCTCGCGTTCGCGGTCAAGAGTCCGCTGTGGCCGCTGCACACGTGGCTGCCGGCCGCGCACACCGAGGCGCCGACCGTGGGGTCGGTGATTCTGGCCGGTGTACTGCTGAAAATGGGCACATATGGCCTCCTCCGGGTCGCGGTGGGCGTGGCGCCGGACGGGGCGGCCCGCAGCGCGCCCGTGGTCGGGGTGCTGGCCACGGCCGCGATTCTGGCCGGCGGGCTGATCTGCCTGGCGCAGACGGAGCTGAAGCGGCTGATCGCGTACTCCTCGGTGGGGCACATGGGATTCGTCCTGCTCGGCGTGGCGACGCTCACGGCGACCGGGATGCAGGCCGCGCTGATCGGCAACATCGCGCACGGCCTGGTCACGGGGCTGCTGTTCTTCGTGGCCGGCGGGATCAAGGACCGCGCGCACACCGGCGAACTGGTTCGGCTCGGCGGGCTGCGGGAGACGGCGCCGGCGCTGAGCGGGGTGCTCGCGTTCGCGGCGATCGCCTCGCTGGGGCTGCCGGGGCTGGCCGGCTTCTGGGGCGAGGCGTTCGCGGTGGTGGCCTCGTTCGAGCGGGGCGGGCCGCTGTGGATCACGCTCGGCGCGCTGGCCGCGGTCGGCGCGGCTCTCGCCGCCGCCTACTTCCTGCGGCTGCTGCGGCGCGTCACGCACGGGCCCGCGACCCCGGCGGTCGCGGGGCTGGGCGCACACGCCCGGCTGGGGCCCGGGGAGTTGGTCGCCTGGTCGCCGCTGATCGCGCTGACGCTGGTCGTCGGCGTCGCGCCGGCCCTGGCGCTGAACTGGTCGAACACCGCGATCGAGGCGCTGGCGGGGGTGTTCGGGCGATGAGGATCGATCAAGTTGCGCTGATTCCGGCGTACGTGGCGGCGGGGACGGCCGTGCTCGCGCTCATCGTGGATCTCATCGCGCCGGGGCGGCGGGGGCCGGTCGTGGTCGCCACCGCGCTGGGGATGGCCGGGACCGCGGGGGCGGCGATCTGGGTCGGCGTCGCCGGCGGGCACCGGGCCTCCTTCTGCCTCGGGCCGGATCAGTGTTCGCTGGTGCTCGACCCGGCGGCGGCGATCGTGGCCGGGGTCTTCGCCGGGCTGGCGCTCGGGGCGCTCGCGCTCTCGGTGCCGCTGCTGCGGACCGGGGAGGTGCCGGTCGGCGAGTACTGCTTCCTGCTCGCCAGCTCGCTCACCGGGGCCGTGGTGCTGGGCGGCGCGCGGGACCTGATCACGCTGATCGTGGCGCTCGAGACGCTGACGCTTCCGCTCTACCTGCTGGTCGGGCTGCGGCGGGGGTCGCGCGAGGGCGGCTCGGCGGCGGTCACGTTCTTCGTGGTGAGCGTGGTGTCGACGGCCGTGGCGCTGCTCGGGGCGGCGCTGGTGTACACCGCGACCGGGGGCGTGCACTTCGCGGACATCGCCGGCGGTGCGACGGTGCCGGGCGCGCAGCGGCTGCTCAAGGTCGGCGTGGTGCTGCTGCTGACCGGGCTCGCGTTCAAGGTCGCGGCGGTGCCGGCGCATGCCTGGGCGCCCGCGACGTACGACGGGGCGCCGCTGCCGGTCGCCGCCTACCTGTCGACCGCCTCCAAGCTGGGGGGCGTGGTCGCGCTGCTGCTGGTCGGGGTGTCGGTGGCCCGGCCGGTGCTGTCGACGTCGGGGTGGACGCTCGCGGTGCTCGCGGCGCTGAGCATGACCGTGGGCAACCTCGTCGCGCTGCGGCAGCGGCGGATGGTGCGGCTGCTGGCGTGGTCTTCGGTGGCGCAGGCCGGCTACCTGCTGGCGCCGCTGGGCGCGCTGATCGCGGCGGGCGACCAGGCGCCGCTGCTGGTGGCGGCCACCGTCGGGTACGCCTTCTTCTACGTCGTGCTCGAGTTCTGCGCCTTCGGGGCGCTGGTCGGGATGCGCGGGGCGCGCGACGGCGGGGCGATCGACGACTACCGCGGGATGGCGCGGCGCTCGCCCTGGTTCGCGGGCGTGCTCGTGCTGGCGCTAGCCGGGCTCGCGGGGCTGCCGCCGGGGCTCGCGGGGCTGTTCGCCAAGGTGGCGGTGGTCCGGGCGCTGCTGGGCGGGGACGCCACGTGGCTGGCGATCGTCGTGGCGGTCAACGCCGTCATCGGGCTCGCGTATTACGTGCGGGCGGGCGCCGTGCTCTTCGCCCCCGCCGCGCCGAGCACCGCCCCGTCATCGGACCTGACCCGAACGGCCAGCGAAGCAGGCGGCACGGAGACGGTAGGCGTGACCACGGTCGGTCCCACCGGATCCGGGCGCATGGAGGAAGCCGGTGCGGGCGGGGCCGGCGGCACGGAGACGGGTGGCGCCACCGGGATCGTTGGAGCGGAGACGAGCGGCGCGGGCGAAGGCACGGAGGGGGACATTTCGGGCGAACGCACAGCGTGGCCGGTTGTCGCTTCAGTGGCGGTTGCGGCCGTTGTCGCCGTGATTGTCGGGTTCGGGCCCGAGCTGGTCATGCGGGCCGCGGCGACATTCAGCTAGCTCACAGCTAGCACCGGGAAGGTACACCGGGAGTTGCGCTGTTATTGATGGCATGCAGCACAGGCATTTCAACGGTTTGAAGACGGCAGCCCTGCTCGGGCTGCTGACCTCTCTGATTCTGCTTGTCGGCTACTGGCTCGGCGGTAGCACCGGTCTGGTCATCGCCGTGTTCCTGTCGCTGGGGATGAACGCGTTCTCCTACTTCTACTCCGACAAGATCGCCCTGCGCGCCATGAACGCGCAGCCGGTGACCGAGGCGCAGGCGCCGCAGCTGTACGCGATGGTGCGGGAGCTGGCCACGTCCGCCGGGAAGCCGATGCCGCGGTTGTACATCAGCCCGACCCGGCAGCCCAATGCGTTCGCCACCGGGCGCAATCCGCAGAACGCGGCCGTGGCGGTCACCGCGGGCATCCTCGACATGCTCACGCCTCGAGAGCTTCGCGGGGTCATCGGGCACGAGCTGTCGCACGTGTACAACCGGGACATCTTGATCTCGAGCGTCGCCGGGGCGCTCGGCGGCATGATCACGATGCTGGCCAACCTGGCGATCTTCCTGCCGCTCGGGTCGAACGACGACGAGGAGGGGCCGGGCATCGCGGGGCTCCTGCTCATGATGATCCTGGGGCCGCTCGCGGCGACTGTGATCCAGCTGGCGATCAGCCGGAGCCGGGAGTACGAGGCGGACGAGTCCGGCGCGAAGCTGACCGGGGATCCGCTGGCGCTGGCGAGTGCGCTGCGCAAGATCCACCGGGGCACCCAGGCGCTGCCGCTGCCGGCCGACGGGCAGCTGGCCAGCCAGGCGCACCTGATGATCGACAACCCGCTGAAGGGCGGCGGCATCGCGTCGCTGTTCTCGACCCACCCGCCGATGGAGCAGCGGGTCGCGCGGCTCGAGCAGATGGCCAACGTCACCAGCTACCGGTAAAAACGTAAGGACCGGAAGCCCGGGGCCCGCCGTACAATCGGCGGGCCCTTGGCATGCGAGGGTACAGGTCAGGAGCGAAACGAGGTCTGCCATGCGGCAGTACATGTCCGTGTGGCGGCTTCCGGGCGCGCCCGTGCTGTTGGTCGTGGGCGTGTTCGCGCGCCTCGGGATCGGCATGGTCTCGCTGGCGCTGCTCCTGCTGCTGCAGCAGACCCACGGGCGGTACACCCAGGCCGCGCTCGCCTGCTCGGTCTACGCCATCGCCAGCGCCGCGGCCAGCCCGATCGTGGGGCGGCTGGCCGATCGCATCGGTCCGGCGCCGGTGCTGGTGGCGACGGGTTTGGCGTACCCCGGCTGCCTGGTCTTTCTGATCTTCGCGGGGCGGCAGGATCTGCCGCTGCCGATCGTGCTCGGCGCGGCCGTGCTGGCCGGCGTGACGTTTCCGCCCCTGACGGCGGCGGTGCGGGGCACCTGGAACGCGCTGACCGTGGACTCGCCCGAGGTCCGCGGGACGGCGCTGGCCGCCGAGACGTCGCTGTTCGAGCTCGTGTTCGTGGTCGGGCCGATGCTCGTGGCGCTGTGCGTCGCACTGTGGCAGCCCGCCGTGGCGCTCGCGGCGGCGGCCGGGATCACGCTGGTGGGCACGCTCGTGGTGGCCCGCGGGCAGGCGATGCGGTCCTGGCGGCGGCCCGAGGGCCACGCGCCGGCGCGGGGGCTGGGGCCACTGCGGGTGCCGGGCTTCGTCGCGCTGCTGGTGACGGCGTTCGGGCTCGGGTTCGCGTTCGGCGGGACGGGGGTGGCCGTGCCCGCGTACGCCACCGAGTACGTCACCGACGACCCGCAGAGCGCCGGCGGCATCCTGCTGGGCGTCTGGGGCATCGGCAGCGCGATCAGCGGGGTGTGGTTCGGCAGCCGGCCGCGCGCCCGGGTCCGGCTGCGGTGGCTCCTCGCCGGCGTCGCCGCCAGCCTGGCGATCCTCGCCGCCATGCCCAATGCGCTCGCGCTCGGCGCGGCCCTGGTGATCGGCGGGGCGACCATCGCGCCGGCGTTGACGGTCCAGAACTCGATGGTGGGCGCGATCGTGCCGCGGTCGATGCTGAACGAGGCGTACACCTGGCTGGCCACCGTCTCGATCGCGGCCAGTGCCGCCGGGGTGGCCGTGACCGGCCTCGTCGTCGATCGACCCGGCGGCGCCGTGTGGGCGTTTCTGCTGGCCGGCGCCTCGGTGGCGGCCGGTGCGCTGGTCGCGCCGGCGCCGTTCACCCACACGGGCGACCGCGAGCCGGCCGCCGTGTAGGGTCGGCCCCCATGGCACAGACGGTCCACGCCGTGCTCACCGATCCCGATGAGGCCGGCGAGCTCGACATCGAGATCCGCCACGCGGACAGCTTCCTGCGCGTGCGCGCCGAGGAGCCGCCGTCCCGCCTGCGCGACCCATCCGATCGAGAGGGGTCGAACGAAAGGTCGTGATCTTGATAGGCTCGGCGGCCATGGGAGCCATCAGGCCTTGGGAAGTCCTTGTCGGCTGTTGCCTGTGCACGACGGTCATCGTCGCCGCCGTCGTGTTGACGGTGGTGATGGTCCGCCGCAACAAGCGGCCCAACTGAGCGCGACACCGTGCGACTCCCGACGACGGCGCCGGATCGCGGCGATCCGGCGCCCCGTCGGGACGGCCCTACCTGTAATTCGTGAACTGCAGGGCGATGCCGAAGTCCTCCTGCTTGAGCAGCGTGATGACCGCCTGCAGGTCGTCCTTCTTCTTGCCGGTCACCCGCAGCTGGTCACCCTGAATCTGCGCCTGGACGCCCTTGGGACCTTCGTCGCGGATCTTCTTGGAGATGGCCTTGGCCTTGTCCGACTCGATGCCCTGAATGATCTTGGCGTCGATCTTGTAGGTCTTGCCCGACGCGCGGGGCTCGCCGGCGTCGAGGGACTTGAGCGAGATGTTCCGCTTGACCAGCTTCTCCTTGAAGACCTCCAGCGCGGCGACCACGCGCTCCTCGGTCTCCGCCTGGAGGGCGACCGTCTCCTCCCCGGCCCACTTGATCTCAGCCCCGGTGCCGCGGAAGTCGAACCGCTGCGCCAGCTCCTTCTCGGCCTGGTTGAGCGCGTTGTCGACCTCCTGCCGGTCGACCTTGCTGACGATGTCGAACGAGGGTGCCGAAGCCATGGCAGACGCTCCCTGTTACTGCGTGCGTTAGTCGGTTGTGGGCGTGCCGAGGGTACCCGTTTGCATTGCCCCCGGGGGCTACCGCTATTCTGGCTTGCGCCAGGCGGGTTGCCCGAGCGGCCAATGGGAGCGGACTGTAAATCCGTCGCGAAAGCTACAGAGGTTCGAATCCTCTACCCGCCACCGGCAGTGAGAAAGGCCCTCGACCAGGGGAAACTCTGGACGGGGGCCTTCTTCGTGCGTCCAGCGCCGTCCGGATGCGATCGCCGGGATGAAACGGCAGTCAAAGGCGCGCCCGGTTGCGTCACCGATCGCGGTCGGCGGGAAACGGTGTGTGCCCGGGGTCGACCAATCGATGTACTCTCATGGCTGCGCCGGGGACCGGCACGCACGGGGGAGGGATCGAACCATGCCTGGAGCGGACAAGAAGGTGCGGGCCAGCCTGGACGCCATCATCGCGTATGCGGGGTGGCTGGAAGGGTCTTCCGCGGTCATGAGCAAGTGCGCGGACCTCGTCGGGGAGTGGTGCATTCCCGACGCGGAAGCGTTCGGGGTCGACCTGCCGCTGGTCAAGGACGGCGCCGAGCGGATGCACTCCGCCGCCGTGGCCGCCGTCATGGGGCGCAAGGAGGAGCTCGCCGACGTCGCGGGGCTGCTGCACGGCATGTCGATCAACCTGGCGCAGGTCGCGGCCAACTATGCCAACACCGAGATGCAGGTCGTGGCCAACTTCGGCGGCGTCAACGACACGCACGACGACGTCCGGGGCGCCCTGCCGAAGGCGTACGACTACGAAGTGCAGCCGCACCGATGAGGCACACGCTCGACGACGACCGGCCGGTCTCGCCGTTCCACGTGCCGTCGGCGGCCCGCGCCGACAAGCTCGCCGGCGCGCTGACCGACCGGGTCTGGGAAGCGTTCTACACCGCCGACCGGGTGGTCTGGCTGGCCCGGGCCAAGGGGCACAAGGTCGACCTGCCGCCGGAGCTGGACGGCCACAGCTTCGTCGACCTCATCCGGGCGATCGTCTTCACCGACCCGTATGCGATCTACAACGCGGCCGGCGGGCTGACCGCGATCTACGACACGGTCATCCGGCAGGGGCACAACCTCGCCAATCGGTACACCGACGTCGGACTGGACTGGGAAGGGCCGGCGGCCGAGCGCTTCGGCGGCTACAACGACGGCGTCATCAACTACCTGTTCAAGGACAACCATTTCAGCATCGCCCAGTTCCTGCAGGACACCGTCGACTACCTGATGGCCGCCGCGGACAGCGTCATCGACATGCGCACCCAGTTCGCCCAGAGCGTCTGCACCGTGGCCTCGTCGGGGCTCGACGCCCTCAAGGACGCCCTGGCCCAGCTCGAGGACGACGAGCGCAACCTCGTCCAGGAGATCGTCGAGGGCATCTTCACCGACGGGATCGCCACCGGGCTGCAGGTCATCACCGAGCTCGGCCAGGCCATTCTCGGCGTGCTCAAGATGGCGGTCGACGCCGTGGAGGCGGCGATCACCCTGGCCGGCATCGAGCAGAAGCAGGCGGGCGCCGCCGTGCGCCGGGAGTACCTGGGCAAGAAGCACGTGTTCGAGTCCACCGCCCCGTCGGGCGACGCGCCGGCGGACTTCGGCGACTATCAGGAATGGAAGCTCGCGTCATGACGGTCGCCGCCCGACTGGCCGGACTCGTGGCGCTTGTCGCGCTCGCCGGCGCCTTGAGTGCCTGCACCGAGTCGAGCAAGCCGCCGGTGCTGCCCAGCCTGTCGCCGACGTCGGTGGACCGGCCCGGGGACGCGGTGGTCGCCGCCGTCTGCGATCGCACGCTGGCGGCGGCCCGCAGGCTGCTCGGCGACGGCAGCGTCACGACCCCGTACGCGGTGCATCAGCCCTCGCCGGCGGTGAACGGCCTGCCGCGCATGGACTGCGAGTCGCACCTCATGCTGTGCCGCAAGACTCCGCCGGCCGCGCTCGCGCTCATGCAGGAGCTCGACGTGACGGTCGCGGACGCCGGCCCGTCGGCGACGCCGTCGTCGATACCCGCGGGCGTCACCGCCACGCAGGTCGACGGCGTGACCGTGTACGTGCACGACCTCTACGCCGGCGGGGACGACACCGACCCGTGGTTCTGGCTGGTCGTGCACAACCAGCGGGTCGACGTGCAGATCATCCTCTACAACACGCTGGCCGAGAAGGGCGACGAGCGGCCCAACCAGCCCACGCTCGACGCGTGCAACACCGCCTGGGGCAAGGCGTGGCGGCAGATGGCTCAGGCCATCATCACCGCGCTGCGATAAGCCCGACAGCGCCGCGTCCAGCGACACCCGCAGGGCCGTGGAGTCGCCCGTGGTCAGCAGCATGTTCACCCCGCCCTGCACGGCGGTCAGGATGATCAGGCCCGTCCGCGCCGGATCCGCGGATCCGGCGCGGCGGGCGCCCTCCGCGAGCCGGGCGTGCCAGGTGGTGAGCAGGTCGGTGACGATCGGGCGCACCTCGGGGTTGCTCGGCGCCAGCTGCCGGGTCAGCGCGCCGAGCGGGCAGTGTGTGCCCTGCGCCTCATAGCGGGCGATCACCACGTCGCGCCAGGCCGGCCAGGACTGCGGAGGGCCGAGGGCGCTGAGCTGAGCCGTCTGACGGCGGCCTGGGCGGCGGAGTTCGGGCCGTACGGCATCCGCGTCAACACCATCGCCCCCGGCCCGACCGACGTGGAGTGGCTCAGCGACCTGCGGCCGATGCTCGAGCGGATGGTCTCGACGGTGCCGAGCGGGCGGCTGGCAAGGGCCGAGGAGGTCGCGGCGGCCGCGGCGTTCCTGGCCTCGGACGAGGCGGCCCACATTCACGGCGCGACGCTTCCGGTCGACGGCGGACTGACCGCGGTGACCACTCACGGCGCCGCCGCCCGCACGGCGGCCTGAGCCCTGTCACGTACCGTCCGGCCACCACATCGCGCGGCGGATGTCGACCTTGTCGCCGCGCAGTGGGGTGCCCTCCGAGCGGTGGCGGCGCAACGCCTCGACCTCGTGGCCGGGGACCAGGCGGCCGTTCGAGGCGACGACCCGGTGCCAGGGCACGCCGCCGCCGTAGTGGGACATCACCGAACCCACCTGGCGCGGGCCGCCTCGACCCAGATATTCGGCGATCGCGCCGTATGACATCACGCGCCCTGGCGGGATGCGCTCCACAAGGTCGAGGACCATCTCGGCGTACTCCTCGTCGGCCACGATATGGGAACCTACCGCGCCCTTGCGTGGCGCACGCGGCAAGATAGGCGGCGTGCGCGAACAGGTCATCGAGGCTCGACGCATCGTCGTCAAGGTCGGGTCGTCATCGCTGACCACCGCGGCCGGGGGGCTCGACGGTCAGCGGGTCGACGCGCTGGTCGAGGCGCTCGCCAGCACGCCGGCGGAGGTCGTGCTCGTGTCGTCCGGCGCCATCGCCGCCGGGCTCGCGCCGCTCGGGCTGCCGCGCCGGCCGCGCGACCTCGCGACCCAGCAGGCCGCGGCGAGCGTGGGGCAGGGCCTGCTCATGCGCGCCTACAACGACGCCTTCTCCCGTCACGGCCGGATCGTCGGGCAGGTCCTGCTGACCGTCGACGACGTGACCCGCCGGGCGCACTACCGCAACGCCTACCGGACGCTGCGCCGCCTGCTCGACCTCAAGGCGATCCCGATCGTCAACGAGAACGACACCGTCGCCACCGAGGAGATCCGCTTCGGCGACAACGACCGGCTCGCCGCGCTCGTGGCCGCGCTCGTCCACGCCGACCTGCTGGTGCTGCTGTCCGACGTCGACGGGCTGTACACCGGCGACCCCTCCCGGCCGACGTCCCGCGCGATCGTCGACGTGCGCACGTTCGACGACCTCGAGGGCGTCGACATCCGGCGGCCGGGCAGGGCGGGCGTCGGCACCGGCGGCATGGTCACCAAGGTCGAGGCGGCCCGGATCGCCACCACCAGCGGCATCCCGGTCGTGCTGACCTCCGCCCCGCACGCCGCCGAGGTGCTGGCCGGCAACGAGGTCGGCACGCTGTTCCACCGCCAGCGCGAGCGGCCCCAGGCCCGGCTGTTCTGGCTGGCCCACGCCACCAGCCCGCGCGGCCGGCTGCACCTCGACGCGGGCGCCGTCCGCGCCGTCGTCGGCGGCCACGCTTCGCTGCTTCCGGCCGGCATCACGGCCGTCGACGGCCGGTTCGCGGCCGGCGACCCGGTCGACCTCGTCGACGTCGGCGGGGTGCCGGTGGCCCGCGGCCTGGTCAACTACGACGCCGCCGAGCTGCCCGTGCTCCTGGGCCGCTCGACGAGCGAGCTGGCGGCCGAGCTCGGCCCGGCGTACGAGCGCGAGGTCATCCACCGCGACGACCTCGTCCTGCTGTAGCGCCGCGCTACAGCGTCCGGCCGATGCCGCCGCGGCGCGGGTCGCCGGCCGCCCCGACCAGGCCCACCGCGCTCACGCCGCCGAAGTAGTGGTCGAACGTGTCCCACCGCTGGATCTTGTAGCCGGCCGCGGACAGAGCCTCCAGCTCGTCCTCCGGGTAGTCCCGCTCGGCGTGGACCAGGTCGCCGACCACGTGGAAGCGCGGGCGGCGGATCGCGGTCTCCGGGTCGTCGCCGTCGACCAGGACGTTGACCAGGGTGTGCAGCAGCGCGGTGCGGATCCGGGTGGCGCCGGCCGAGCCGACCGCGAGCACCAGCGGGCCGTCCTCCTCGGTGACGACCGTCGGGCACATGCAGGATGCCATCCGGTCGCCGGGCTCGGTGCCGGGGCGGATCAGCTCGCCCTCGCCGAGCATCGAGTTGAGGTGGATGCCCAGGTCCTCCAGCCACACGCCCGAACCGAGGCCGAGGGTCAGCGTGATCACGCAGGCGTTGCCGTCGGGGTCGACGATCGAGATGTTGGTGGTGTCGCCGAGGCGCTGGGTGCCGTACGAGCGCAGGGCCTCCGCCATCGCCACCGCCCGGAGCGGTCGCGATAAGTCCGCTACGTCGGGCAGGGATGCCAATGTCGCGATAAATCCGTTCAAGTCGCCGCGCGCGTGCGCCACGAAGCCACCGCCGAAGGCGGCCGAGCCGGCACCGCCGAGCGAGGCCGACAGCACCGGCGCCACCAGGACGCGGTACGCGGACAGATCCGCATACGTCAGGTTCCCGCCGCCGCCGTAGACCGTCTCGACCGTGCGGCGCGCAATGCCGCCCGTGTAGAACGAGGCCGGCCCCTCCTCCGACAGGATCGACAGCGCGGCGTCCAGGCCCGGGTGGTACAGCAGATCGCCCCCGGTCAGCAGCCGCCCCCGAGGGGCGTAGACGCACGCACCGAACCCGGGCAGCATGGCCGGGCCCAGCGTGGCCAGCGTCGTGGCGTGCGCCTGCGGCAGCAGCGTCCCGCTGTGCGCCAGCGAGATCGCCGGCGCCACCACCCGCTGCCAGGGCAGCCGCCCCCATCGCCGATGCAGCACCCCGCACCCCGCCGGCACGCCGGGCACCGCCACGCTCGAGGGCCCGATCTCGTACCGCTGCGGAACCCCGCCGAACGAGACCGCGATCGGGTCCATGGGCGCGGCGGCCCGGGTCGAGCCGAGGCCCGGCACCGCGCAGAAGAAGTCGAGGCACGTCGTGGTGGCCGTCTCGGCGTCGTAGTACGTGGCGAAGCCGCCCCCGGCGAGGCCGGTCATCACGCTCTCGGCCACGCAGGAGGCGAGCATGGCGGCCACGCCGGCGTCGGCCGCCGAACCGCCCGCCTCGAGAACCCGCAGGCCGACCTCGACGGTCGCCGGATGGCCGGCCGCGACGCCGGCCGGAATCTTGGATTCAGTGCGGTTCCATGAAGAATTCTCGCGGTAGCATCCGTGGACCATGGATCACCCGTCGGAGTCACTGCCCGGCCGCGTCCGGGTCGGCTACGCGCTCGGCTCCCTTGTCACGGGGGCCTTCGGTACCGTGCCCGGACTGCTGCTTCTGCCCTATCTGACCGACACCCTCGGCGTCACAGCCGGGATCGCCGGGCTGCTCGTGCTGGCGCCGAAGGCCTGGGATGTGCTCATCAACCCGGTTGCCGGGAGGATCTCCGATCGTACCCGTACCCGTTGGGGCGCCCGGCGACCATTTCTCCTGGGTGGGGGCGTGGCGGTGGCGATCCTGTTCGCCGCCATCTTCGCCGCCCCGGTCCGCAGCGGCGCCTACGTCGCGCTGGTCTTCCTCGCCACCGCGACCGCGTACGCGTTCTACCAGGTGCCGTACGTCGCCATGCCCGCCGAGATGACCGACGACTACGCCGAGCGGACCCGGCTCATGACCTGGCGGGTGGCGCTGCTCGCGGTGGCGATCCTGGTCTCCGGCGCCCTGGCCCCGGTGGTCACCAAGCAGTTCGGCGACGGCATCCCGGGCCACCGCGCCATGGGCGTCTTCGTCGCCGTTCTCATCCTCATCGGTACCGCGGGCAGCTTTCTCGGCACCCGCGCCGCCCCGACGGGCCGGGTCCTGGAGAGCGAGCCGAGCCTGGGCCGCCAGCTGCGCACCGCGCGCGAGAACGGCGCCTTCACCCGGCTGCTCATCTGCTTCATCGTGCAGGCCGCCGGCATCGCCACCATGCTGGCCGGGGTCAGCTACTTCGCCACCCAGATCCTGCGGGACCCGGACACCGGCGCCACGGTGCTGTTCGCCTGCTTCGTCGGGCCGGCCCTGCTGGTCATGCCGCTCTGGTCGCGGGTCGGGGCCCGCATCGGCAAGCTGCGCGCGTACGCGCTGGCCTCGCTCGTCTTCGCCGCCGGCGCCGCCCTCATCGCGCTGGCGCCGCTCCTGCCCGCGGCCGGGGTGTACGTGCTGATCAGCATCGTCGGCGTCGGCTACGCGGGGCAGCAGGTCTTCGGCCTGGCGATGCTGCCCGACTGCATCGCCGCCGACACCGCGCGGACCGGCCGCCGCCAGGCCGGGGTCTTCACCGGGCTGTGGACGGCCGGCGAGACGTTCGGCCTCGCGCTGGGCCCCGGCGTCTTCGCGCTGGTGCTCGCCGCGTTCGGGTACGTCTCCAGCGACTCGGGAACCGCCGCCGCGCAGACCGACACCGCGCGGCTCGGCGTGCTGTTGGGCTTCACGGTGGTACCGGCGGTCGTCGTCGCCCTGGCGCTGTTCGCGCTGCGCGGCTACGACCTGGACGAACGCAGGCTGACGGAGCTGGAGCAGGAGGTGGCGGCGTGAGCGGTCCGGAGCGAAGCGGAGGAGCCGCGAACCATATGTACAGCGTTGGTTCGCGCCGGCGCCGGAGCGAAGCGGAGGTGGCGGCGTGAGCGCGTTGCTGGACAAAGGGGTGCCGGCCGATGAGGTGCTGGCGCAGCTCCGGGGCATGCGCGGGCACGATCTGCCGACGCACGGCGGGCGGCTGTTCGCGTACGTCTACGACCCCGCCCTCGACGGCCTCGACGAGCTCGCGGCGGCCGCCCACGCGATGTCGGCGCACGTCAACGGCCTCGACCCGACCGCGTTCCCGTCGCTGCTGGCGATGGAGAACGACCTCGTCGGGGCGGCCGCGCGGGTCCTCGGCGGCGACGAGCGGACCGTCGGCAGCGTGACGAGCGGCGGCACCGAGTCGCTCATCCTCGCGGTCAAGGCCGCGCGCGACGGCCGGCCCGACATCGCCGCGCCGCGCCTGGTCATGCCGGTGACCGCGCACGCCGCGCTGGCCAAGGCGGCCGCCTACCTGCGGGTGGCGCTGGACACCGTGCCCGTCGACCCGATCACGCTGCGGGTCGACCCGGCGGCGGTGGCCGCGGCCATCACCCCGGACACGGTCCTCGTCGCCTGTTCCGCGCCGTCGTACGCCCACGGGCTGATCGACCCCGTCGAGCCCATCGCCGCCGCGGCGGCCGCCGCCGGCGTGCGCTGCCACGTGGACGCGTGCTTCGGCGGCTGGACGCTGCCCTACCTACGTCGCCTCGGCGAGCCCGTTGCGCCGTTCGACCTGTCGGTGCCCGGGGTCACCAGCATCTCGGTCGACCTGCATAAGTATGCGTACGCACCCAAGGGCGTCTCGGTCCTGCTGCATCGCGACGAGCGACTGAGGGCAAGTCAGTACTTCGCCTACGCAGACTGGCCGGGGTACACCATGATCAACCCGGTCATCTCCTCGACCCGCAGCGGCGGTCCCATCGCCGCGGCATGGGCGACGCTGCGCCACATCGGCGACGACGGATACCTGGCGCTGGCCGCCGCGACGCGCGACGCCACGAAGGCGCTGGCCGAGGCGGTGGCCAAGATCGAGGACTTCGCGGTCGTACCCCGGGAGTCGACCGTCGTCGCCTTCATGTCCTCGGGCGTGGACCTCTTCGTCCTCGCCGACGAGCTGGCCGCGCGGGGTTGGCACACGCAGCCCCAGTTCCGCCACGGCGACATCCCGGCCTCGGTGCACCTGACCGTGACCGCGGCCGTGGCGCCGCGGGTCGGCGAGTTCGAGGCCGACCTCGCCTCCGCGGTGGATGCCGCCCGGGCGCACGGCCCGGTGCAGCTGCCGCCTGGGATCTTCGAGCTGCTGGAGGCGGCGCCGATCGAACAGGTGGCGGGGGCGCTCGGGCTGGGCGCGGGCGGGGCGCTGCCGGAACGCATGGCACCCGTGAACGCCCTGCTGGATGCGGCGCCTCCCGCCGTACGAGAGCGGCTGCTTGTGGCTTTTCTCAGCCTCCTGCAGCGACCTTCACCGCAGCAGTGAGCACGAGCTGTACGGTTGCCGTTTTTCTCAGTCTCCGGCAGCGACCTTCACCGCGGCCGTGAGCACCAGTTGTCCGAGTGCCGCGGGCACCAGGACCAGCCAGCACAGCCGCTGCAGCTGGTCCTCGCGCAGCCGCGGGTAGCTGACGCGCACCCAGATCACGACGAACGACACCGCGAACACCTTGATCAGCGTCCACAGCCAGCCGAGCTCGCCGTCCAGGCCGAAGGGCCCCTTCCAGCCGCCCAGGAACAGCACCGTGGTGAGCGCCGAGATGACGACGATGCCGACGTACTCGGCGAGCAGGAAGAACGCGAACCGGAGCCCGGTGTACTCGGTCATGTAGCCGAAGACCAGCTCGGAGTCGGCGATCGGCATGTCGAACGGCGGCCGGCGGATCTCGGCCAGCCCCGCGGTGAAGAACACGAGCATCGCCGGCAGCTGCCACAGCAGCCACCAGGGCCGCCACGCCTCGACGATGCCGGACAGCGACAGCGTGCCCGCGGCCATCGCGACCGAGAGCGCCGAGAGGATGAACGGCAGCTCGTACCCGAGCAGCTGGGCCGCCGCCCGCAGGCCGCCGAGCAGCGCGTACTTGTTCGCCGAGGCCCACGCGGCCATGAGCACCGCGACGACGCCGATGCCGACGACGGCGAGCACGAAGAACAGCCCGATGTCGAGCGACTGCGCCACCAGCCCGTGCGGCCCGAGCGGGATGACCAGGAGCACGATGAGGTACGGCAGCAGGGAGATCACCGGCGCCAGCCGGAACACGGCCCGGTCGGCCGCCCGTGGCGTGATGTCCTCCTTCTGCACGAACTTGACCCCGTCGGCGACGAGCTGCGCCCAGCCGTGGAAGGCCCCGGCGTACATCGGCCCGAGGCGCCCCTGCATGTGCGCCATGACCTTGTGCTCGGCCTGCCCGACGATGAGCGGCAGGGTGAGGAACGCCGCGACGACCGCGAGGATGCGGATCGCCAGCTCCAGCCAGACCGGCATCAGCCGCGCCCTCCCGGCCACTCGTCGGGACTGGGAACCCCCGGCGGCCGCATCGGCCCCCGCTTGCTGACGGTGTGCTCGCTCTCGCCGGGTTCCTTGGCGCCGGGCCAGGGCTTGGCCACCCGCGAGGCCAGCACGAACTCTTTGCGCAGCGGGTGCCCCTCGAACTGCTCGGGCAGCAGCAGCGGTCGCATGTCCTCATGATCGATGAACGCGATCCCGAACATCTCGTGCGTCTCGCGCTCATGCCACTTCGCACCCGGAAATATCCGGATAATGGTGGCTATCTCGGGCGTTTCGCGCGGCAGCTGCGTTCTCAGCAGAACCCCGTGCTTCTGCTCGCTGGACCAGAGGTGCGCCACGATGCTGAACCCGCCCGGCAGCTCGTCGACGGCGCTGAGCCAGTCGAAGAAGTCGCACCCGAGCACGGTTTTCGCTTTTTCGACCGCCTCGACCCAGGCCTCGACCGGCACGTCGACGGTGGCCCGGGCGAACTTCCCGCCCCCGCTCTCCGAGGCCTCGCCCTGCTGGAGGGCCTCGACCAGCCGCGCCCCGACCTCGGCCGGCGTCACGGCTGCGCCCTGACCGGCGGCGCGGTGAGCGCCCGCACGTCGGGCCGCGGCGTCCCGCCCAGCCCCGCCTGCTCCCCCGCGATCTTCTCCTGCAGCCGCATGATCCCGTGCAGCAGCGCCTCGGGCCGCGGCGGGCACCCCGGGACGTACACGTCCACGGGGATGATCTGGTCGACGCCCTTCGTCACGGAGTAGGAGTCCCAGTAGGGCCCCCCGCAGTTGCTGCAGGCCCCGAAACTGATGACGTACTTCGGTTCGGGCATCTGGTCGTAGAGCCGCTTGACCGCGGGCGCCATCTTGTCGGTGACGGTCCCGGAGACGACCATGAGATCGGCCTGCCGCGGCCCGTGAGCGAACGGAATCACGCCGAGCCGCATGAAGTCGTGCCGCCCCATGGACGTGGCGATGAACTCGATCGCGCAGCACGCCAGCCCGAAGTTGAACACCCACAGCGAGTAGCGCCGCCCCCAGTTGAGCACGAACTTGATGGGCTCACCAAGCACTCCCGACATGGCGACAGCGTACGTCAACTCCGGACAACGGCGGAGATCTTGCCCACGTGCATGCCGCCGCCGACCACCGCGACAACCGCCAGGTAGGCGTGCAGCCACCACAGCTCCCGCCTTCGGCGGAACCCCTCGTCGATGACCCCGCCGCGCTCCCGATACTCGGCGAACACAACGTCAGGCACAGGCGCGAACTCTTTCGGCAGGTACCCGGAGTCAACCGCATCGCGCAGCCGCGGCCGCACGTGGCGCTCCCCGCAGAAACTCGGCCCACGTGCCCGCGGGCGCGTTGTCCTGCGGAAGCGGCCCGAAGTACCCGTCGAACTCAAGCCCGAACTCGTTCGAGCGCACCCGATGCAGCCCCGCAAGCGCCGCGCCGATACTCCGCCAGTGCCGCTCGCCCCGCTCCTCCGGCCGCACCTCTTGTATGGCTTCGGTGAGCAGCAGCGCCCCTTCGTCGGTCTCGACGACCCCAACCACAACGGGCGTCGCCATCTTGCCCCGGTCTCGGATCACCAACGCAGGTCGCGGGGTGGGCGGGTCACAGCGTCGCCGTGCTGCTCCGGGTAATACGCGAAGTGCATCGTCGGACGGGATGCGACGGCCAGAAGTCGGATAGAGAGTGATGACCGACGACTGATAGCGCAGGGCCGGGACGCCGCTAGACGCCCAGACCCTGTACGGCACCTAGCCCTCTGACGTGCCGAGCCGAGATGCAGGGTCAATCCGTAGCGGATCGCCTATGCCGAGGGAGCGTAGGAGCGCTCCGAGCAAGTCGTCGACAACGCCAATCAGGTCGCCGCCGAGTTCGGTCGTCGTGGCTACTCGGAGCGCTGAGTAGAAATCTTCGTCATAGACCGCCAAGCCGTCACGCATCGCCAGGTACTCGAAGGGTCGTCTGGCGTCGGCGCCGGCCGGTGGGGTGGCTCGGGCTCCCGTAAGGCCGTCCATGCCGAGCGCGATCCCGATGGCGCCGCGACGCCCGGCATGCTCGGCGATTTCGGCGGCCAGCACAATCGCGTGCAGCACCGTCGAAATCGCCTCAGAAAGGTCGAGAACGGGCGCTTCTGGCGACCTGGAGGTGAAGCTCAGGTTCTCAACCAACTCGCCAACGCCCACTCGTAGTGCGCCTGATTCGAGCACGTCGATGAATCGTCGGCACTGTTGGCGGCGGTCGTAGTGCCACCACCGGACGCCGCCGGCGATGCGCTCGCCGTTTCGGGAGTCGCTAACCCGACGCAAGCTGCCGCTCTGCTCGATGCCGTCGCGGTCGACACTCCCGAACTGAAGGCGTACTTCGGCTGCCTGTGCTACGCCGGCCTACGCCCCGAAGAAGCACTCCACCTGACCGGGTCGGAGTTCGAGCGCCCCGCAACGCCGGACGGCTGGGGCTGGCTGCACCTGTCGGGCGCAACGGCGCAGCCTGGCCGTGGCTGGAACGACGGCGACCAGGCGACGGAGGACCGAGGCTTGAAGCACCGGGCAGCAAAACCACTCGATCGGTACCGGTTGCGCCGCCCCTCGCCGCGATGCTCATTGACCACATCAAGCGCTTCCCGCCTGCGAGCAACGGCCGGCTGTTCGTGACCCGCCGCGGTCCGGGCGGAAGGCTGATTGAGCACCCCATCGGCACGCCGGTGCCCCGGAATGCGCTCTCGACGGCGTGGAAGCGAGCACGCAAGGAGGCGCTGACTCCGGCACAGGTGGCCTCCCCGCTGGCGCGGCGCCCATACGACCTACGACACGCCTGCCTGTCCACGTGGCTCAACGCTGGGGTACCTGCGCCCCAGGTCGCGGAGTGGGCAGGCAACAGCGTAAAGGTGCTGCTCGACTTCTACGCGAAGTGCCTCGACGGCGGTGTTGATGCTGCGTTGGACGCATCAGCCTCGCGCTTGGGCTTGCAGCCTCCGCGCAAGTTGCTTGATCGGCGACGCTCGTTCGTAGCCCGTTGGGGACGCGGACTTGAAGTGCGCGCCCCCAACGGTGCTGGCGTTAGCGGCGACGGATTACCTGATGGATGACGCCGAATGCGGCCAGGCCGAGAGCGATCGGTCCCGCCGTGCTAGGCCAGTGCCAGGCGATGCCGCCGATGGTCACACTGACCAAGAGAACGAGTGACAGGTGCAGGGGGATGCCGTCGTCCTGAGGGGACATTTCCGTCCTTCCGTTCGGCCCGCGTCGCGCGCTTCCCGGTATGCCGGCGCACTTTCCCCTGGTGTCAGCGGTGTGCATGCACACGGAACTTGACACAAGTTATCCTTAGTGCGTCCGTAGGTGGCTGCGACCCGCCTACGACGAAGCGCCCTGCGCGGGCGTGTAGTGGGTGCGATGGGGATGGCAGCATGCTGCTATCCCCATCGCCGCTACGGCGGTCTGCCATAACGTCATCTGCATCATACATACGGAACGTAACGAGTTCGCCCTGCTCGACTCAACGGCGTCCGTGCGCCAATTAGTTGACTCTTTCCCTTACGCAGTACCGCTTCTCGTTACCTGGTAACGCGTAAAGCGAGGCGTTACTCTTAGCCGGGTTGAGGCGCAAGTCGAGTCAGAGTTACCGTGCGTAGTAAATGAGGATGTTTCGCAAGCTTTAGTTCTTGGTACTTCGGCTACGGTTTGCCGGTGTTTTAAGGGTGGGGGCGAAATCTATGATCGGGTCGCGTGGCGGCCAACTATGGAGGCCGTGCGGTTCGACGTGAACTCTCGGTAGTTCGATGGTGCGGCGATTGACCCGTGAAGGACGAAACGCGACGAGGTAACCGACGTTCTGCCGCTCATTGCGGAGCGAAGACGGTTAGTTGGTGCGGGGCCCATGTCGCGATATTGTGATCCGCATCACAAGGGTGACATGGGCGTGTCGCGGGGGGAGGGGTAGAACCCGACGGGTTGCGACAGTTCCTCACGGGCCAGGCGGCTATGTGGGTCGTGCAGGCCGACTGTTGTAGGCGGACCGTTGTGGGCGCCACACCGCACCACTACGGCTTGTCCTTGGGGCTCGCGCCACGGGGCGACGTACCTGGCCGCCGCCGTCCTTCGTAGGGACGCATTTGGGGCAATGGCTCAGACTGAGTCGGTCACTCTGAGACTGAGCGGGACCGACGCAGAGGGCCTGTCACCGGCGTTTTCGCTGGTGACAGGCCCTTTCGCCTGCCTGGTGGCGGGTAGAGGATTCGAACCTCTGTAGCTTTCGCGACGGATTTACAGTCCTAGTCAGACTGGGCCTTCTACTTGCGCAACGCCCCCGAACGGCTCTCTGTTGTCGTGCCCAGGTCGCACGCGGTCCCAATCGGCCGGCCGCCCGATCAGCACCCGGCGTAGCGAGCGCGTTGAGGTGCCACCGCTCACACTGTGTCGCACCGCGCGGCTGCACGCGGTTACGCAGCTAACGCGACCTGCGCAACCGCCGCCGCAAGGCTAAACAACGCAACGACCAAGCCCGCTATAGCAATCTTATTCGATGCATCGTGGGCCTCAGAGATCACTATAGTTCTTCTCATGACTCCCCGAGCGAATCGCCAATACGACAGTGCGAGGGCACCTGACGTCACAACAATAAGCCCGATTACACCAAGAGCCTGGCTCGCGTCGAGCAGAAACGCCGCAGTCCACATCGCGGCCAGCGTCAGTAGCACCAGATTGGGTATCACCAGCTCGTATCGAACGAAGAAGGCACGCCGCCGCGACCGCGCACCCTTCAACACCTCTTCAAGCTGACCGGCCTTTCCGTAGACCCACGTCAGATCATTACCGCTTACGCGGAGGTGTGCCGCGCCATCGTCTAGATCGACAACAACCCGGCAGACTTCCTTCCGTCGCCAGAAGTCGATGTGCAGATTGCTGAGACTTTCCCTGGGTGCAGCTTCGGCTAGCAGCTCATCCAGCGACGCCGCTTGAACTTCCGTTTGACCTTCTTTGTACGAAAGATCCAACTCTGCCGAGGGTGAATCCGAGCCGTGAGCGATCGTCGCAAGAACCTTCTCAACGTCGGACTTGATCAACCGGCAACCGTGGATCGTCTTCCGAACCGAGGCATGTCGCACGCGAAACATCGTACTTGTCGCGAACAAGGATCATTAGCACCAGCGGAGCGGGCTGGCGTCGTGTGTCGATCGTCCGGGCGCCAACCGGGCCTGGCGCCCGTACGGTCGGCGCCGCCGTTGGCGCCCTGGGCGCCGCGCTGGCACTACGCGTCTAGGGTGGCGGATTCGTCTTCAGTCTCGTCTGCCATCTCTTCGGCGATCGCAAATAGGGCGTCCGCTCCGGAATACTCCCGAAGTGCCGCATGAAGCCACCCAACAAATGTTGTCCAGTCTGTCACCAAACGCATTAGCGCAGGCTGATGGGGGCCTGATGTGTTGCGCACTAACTCGACAAGTATATCCATTTAGGCGCGAATTGGGCCGATCATCACCTAAGGGCCAATAGTGTCCTCTGCGTAGCGCTGTCCGTACAAGGCCTGCGTCAGGTGGTCTACGGTGGCGCCATCCAGGCGTGATGGAACGCGAAAGACGCCTCGGTGGTCGCCAACCCGAAGCAGGCCGCCGTCCTGCTGGCCGCCGTGGCGGACGAAAGTCCCGAGCTGGAGGCGTTCTTCGGCTGCATGTACTACATGTACTACGCCGGGCTGCGGCCGGAGGAGGTGCTCCACCTCGCCGACGACGAGTTCGAGCGACCGCCGAGGCCCGGTGCTTGGAGCTGGCTACACCTGACCGGCGCGACGGTGGCGATCGGCCAGGGCTGGAGCAACGACGAGGATGTGACCGAGAATCGCGGCTGAAGCACCGCGCAAAGACGGCAACCCGGCAAGTGCCGGTGGCGCCGCCGCTCGCCGAGGTGCTCGCGAGGCACATCGCCAAGTACGCGCCCGCCGAGAACGGTCGGCTGTTTGTCACGCGCAGAGGGGCGTGGGGGAGGTACGTCCCGACCGCGGTCAACCGATCCCGAACAACACCTACACGACCGCGTGGCGGAGGGCCCGCGAGAAGGCCCCCACGCCCGCTCAGGTGCCGTCGGTGCTGGCCAAGCGGCCGTACGACCTGCGTCACGCCTGCCTCTCGACGTGGCTGAACGCGGGCGTACCGGCTACCCAGGTAGCCGAATGGGCGGGCAACAGCGTCAAGGTGCTGCTCGACGTCTACGCGAAGTGTCTCGACGGGGGAACGGACGCCGCGCTGTACCGCATCGGGTCGCGCTGGGGCTCGACCAGGGCGCCAACGAGGACGCCGCAGCTTGAACCACCGCAAACGTGGTCGCGTATTGGACGCGACGGGTGAGATCCGCCTGTTCTGAGTGAGACGGAGTGGGACCGACGAGAGAAGCCCGCGACCGGGGTTTCCCCTGGTCGCGGGCCTCTCTGTACTGCCAGTGCGGGTAGAGGATTCGAACCTCTGTAGCTTTCGCGACGGATTTTCAGTCCGCTCGCGCTACAGGCCAGCAGCTGCTAGCTGCACAAACGTCGCGTTCGACTGGGTGGCGGGGGCGTTATCAGCGCGGACGCCGCCGGGCAGGGGCATCCGGGGCCGCTCTGAGACTTGCCGAAGTGTCTGATCTAACGGAGGATTCCCGGCCGGGATAGCTGCATACAACATGGAATCCATGGATGCAAATTTGGTCGCGGCGTTGGCTGGCGTCATCCAGGCGGCTGGAGTGATTCCCGCGGTAGTCGTCGGCGCGATGGCACTCCGGGGAGATCGCAATGACCGGCAGGTGGACCGCGTTCTCGAACTTCATCGGGAGTTGGTCGGTGGCGATCTCAATGACGACCGCCACGAGTTGACGGTCGTGGCCAAGTCGCTCGGCAAGCCGATACCTCAACCAGTTCCGCTCAAGGATTCCGCCGACAAGAATGACGTGCGAGTGGTAAGGGTGCTGCGGTTTTTTGAGCGGGTGGAGGCGATTCGAATTTCGGGTGCCGCCAACGTGCCGCTGCTGGTGGAACTTCTCGGCCGCCACGCCGCCTGGTTGGATGTAGCGCTTGCGTACGACGATTCTAGCAATCCACGTAGGGCGATGCACTCGCTGGCGAATGCCTCCAACGAGTTTGCCAACTCGCGGCGAAACGTCGACCGCTATCCGTACCTGGCGGAGTGGGGGGACAGCAGAAAGGAGGCATTTTCCCCGGCGCTACTGGAATCGTACAAGAACCTTTGTTTGCAAACGACGCCGTCGGCCGCGACATGGCGTTGGCTTCAGTAGCGAGACGAAGGCCTGCAACCGGTCAGCGGAGGGCGCGGATGGCGGCGAGCGTGGTGTGGACGTTGAACTGCTCGCCGTCGTCGCTGGGCCAGCCGCCGTCGCTGCGCTGGGTCTCCGACAGGCGCTTGCGTGCGCCGCTCAGCAGCCAATCCTCCGTCGACATGCCGACGCGGCGCAAAGCCGAGAACATGCTTGCCGTGTCTGCGGCCGTCATCGACGGGACGCGGTCGGCCAGTGCGACCTGGATCTGGGCCGATTCGTAGAACCAGCCCAGGTGGTACAGCATCGCGCAGCCCAGCCAGCCGGTGACCAGGAACGAGGGCCAGGAGCCGTCGGGGCGCAGGGAGGCGCGGAAGGCCTCGGCGGCGCGGGCGATGCGGGCCGCGTGCTCGTCCTCGTCGCCGGGGGTGGGGCCGCCGACGATGAGCCAGAAGGCGGCGCTCGTCGTGAGGAACAGCTTGGCCTCGTCGTCGCCGGGCTGGGCCCACGGCGGGGCGATGCCGGCCAGGGACTCGTCCTCTTCCCACATGCCGTCCGGGCGCTGGCTGCGGGCCAGCCAGGTCAGGGCGCGGCGGGCCGCGGGGCGGTCGATGGCGCCCAGGTCGTCGAGCTCGGCCAGACGGAAGCATGTCGCGTCGACCGAGGCCACGTGGGCGCCCCAGTAGGCCGGCCAGCCGCCCGATGACGCCTGGCCGACCTCGGCCTTTTCCAGCACGTCAGCCGGAGGGGCCTGGCCCGTGCGGAGCCAGGCCAGGCGGGCGCGGTCCACGGCGTCGCCGTGGGCGACTACGTAGCCGATCGCGGCGTCAAGGTCGACCATGGGCCGTACCGTACCTCGCGCCCGCCTTCCCCGCGTGATCCGTTAGTACACCGGCAGTGAAGGATCGACGGTCTTCACCCAGGAGACCACGCCGCCCTGCACGTGGACGGCGTCCTTGAAGCCGGCGGCCTTGACGGCGGCGAGGGCCTCAGCGGAACGGACGCCGCTCTTGCAGTACAGAACAATCTGCTTGTCCTGAGGCAGGCCGGACAGCGCGTTGCCGTTGAGGAACTCGCCCTTGGGCTCGAGGCGGGCGCCGGGGACCCGGACGATCTCCCACTCGGCCGGCTCGCGCACGTCGATGAGCTCGATCGGCTTGCCGGAGTCCAGCCAGTCCTTCAGCTCGGTGGCGGTGATCGTCGAGCCGACGGTCGCGGCCTGGGCCTCGTCGGACACGGCGCCGCAGAAGTCGTCGTAGTCGATGAGGCCGGTGACGGTGGGGTTCTCGCCGCAGATCGCGCAGTTCGGGTCCTTGCGGAGCTTGATCTTGCGGTAGGTCATCTCCAGCGCGTCGTACACCATCAGGCTGCCCAGCAGCGTGTCGCCGACGCCGGTGAGGAGCTTGATCGCCTCGGTCACCTGGATCGCGCCGATGGACGCGCACAGCACGCCGAGCACGCCACCCTCGGCGCAGGAGGGGACCATGCCGGGCGGGGGCGGCTCCGGGTAGAGGCAGCGGTAGCAGGGGCCGTGCTCGGCCCAGAAGACCGACGCCTGGCCGTCGAAGCGGTAGATCGAGCCCCAGACGTACGGCTTGCCGAGCAGGACCGCGGCGTCGTTGACCATGTAACGCGTCGCGAAGTTGTCGGTGCCGTCGATGATGAGGTCGTACTGCGCGAAGATCTCCATCACGTTGTCGTTGCTGAGCGCCTCGTTGTGCAGCACGACGTTGACGTACGGGTTGATCTCGAGCACCGAGTCCCGCGCCGACTCGGCCTTGGGGCGGCCGATGTCCGACTGGCCGTGGATGATCTGGCGCTGCAGGTTGGACTCGTCGACGGTGTCGAACTCGACGATGCCGAGCGTGCCGACGCCGGCCGCGGCGAGGTACATGAGAGCCGGCGACCCGAGGCCGCCCGCGCCCACACAGAGCACCTTGGCGTTCTTGAGTCGTTTCTGCCCGGCCACCCCGACGTCGGGAATGATCAGATGACGCGAATAGCGGCGGACCTCGTCCACCGACAGGTCGGCGGCGGGTTCGACCAGAGGAGGCAGCGACATGGTTCTCATTCTGCCGCGCCCGGGTGCCAATCCCGAGTGAGCTACGGCACTTTGGGTCCGGTGTACCGCTGGCCGTCGACATAGGGCCAGGAGTTCGCCACGCAGCCCTTCAGCCCGTACGTCTGCTGCATCATGACCGGCGCGGGCTTTCCGTCGCCCGGGCAGGCCTCATGGCCATGGCCGAGCTCGTGGCCGGTCTCGTGGTTGATGACGTACGTCTGGTAGTCCGCCACCGGCGCCCCGTAGTCCGGTATGGAGGTCAGCCAGCGGGCGAGGTTGATGATGACCTTGCCGGCGATGCGGCAGGAGCTGTACCCGTCGGTGTGCAGCCCGGCCGTCGCGCACATCGCCTCCGAGGTCACCGGCGTGGCGAGAAACACGGTGAAGTCCGCGGCGCCCTCCCCCGCGACGCGCTGCAGCCGCACGTCGGCGCCGGCGGTCCAGCCGCGCGGGTCGCCGTACGTCTTCTCGATCGCGGCGGCGAAGGCGTCGGCCTGCTGGCCGGATCCGTTCTCGACGGCGACGCGGTACTTCTTCAGCGCCCCGGCGGCCCCGGCCACGGGCCCGGCGGTTGTCGCGTAGGCGAAGGTGCCCTCACCCTTGGCCGGGCCGGCCTCGGGCGGCGGGCTGGCCGGTTGCGAGGGCGGGGCGAGCATCGGGGCCTCGCGGCGGGCCGGCGCCGTGGACGGCTCGTCGTCGGAGGCGAAGAGCATCTGCCGGCCCATGCCGAGGATCGCGAGCAGCCCGGCTGAGGCCATCACGCCGGCCACCAGGTAGCGGCGGCGACGGGCATCCTCGCGGCGGCGGTGGCGGGCGGCGCGCACGATCTCCCGGGCGGCCCGCGGGTCGCTCGGCAGCGGCTCCGGCTCACGCCGGCGGTCGTGGATCAGCCGGCTCGCCATCGACGCTCAGCTTGCCATGCGCACCCGTGTGACGCGCCGCCGGTGGGGTTCCTGCACCTGTACCGCAACCGGCCGCCCGTCGGCCTGCGAGACCTCGTCCAACAGGCCGAACACGGCGCGGGCCACGGTGCGTGGCACCTCCATCTGCGCCACGTGGCCGACGCCCTCGAGCATCATCAGGCGGCTGTCCGGGATGAGCTGTGCGACCTGGGGCGCGGTGCGGATGTCGACGAGCCGGTCCTGCCGGCCGGTGATGACGAGGGTCGGCGCGGTGATCCGCGCGGCCGCCCGCCAGATGGAGCCCTCGCCCGGCAGGTACGCGCGCAGGAAGCTGCTGACCAGGCCGCGGAGGCTGGCGACGTAGGCTTCGGCGTACCACGGAACCTGATGCCGCAGGCGCGCCTCCTCGATGGCCTCCAGCCGCCGCTGCTCGGGGTAGCGACTCGGATCGGCGTAGCAGGAGTCGATCACCATGTCGGCGAGCGCCTCGGGGGCCATCGCCGACATGTGGCGCCCGGCCAGGCGGGCGGCGTTGGGCAGCAATAGCAGCGGGACGACCCGGCCCTGCAGCGAGCGGCGAGGGTCCAGAAAGGGCATCGCCGGCGAGATCAGCGTCAGCGAGCGGACCAGGTCGGGGCGCTTCGCGGCGGCCTTGACCACGGCGGCGCCGCCCATCGAGTTGCCGAACAGGTGAACCGGCCCGCGGTCGCTGTGCTCGATCCAGCGGATGACGTGGTGCGCCATCGCGTCGAGGGTGTAGCTGCGCGCCCGGCCGCTGTAGCCGAATCCGGGCAGGTCGATGGCCTGCCCGTCGAGCGCGGGGCCGTCCTGTCGGGCGGCGAGGATGCCGGCGAGGTCCGTCCAGTTGGTCGACGAGCCGCCCAGGCCGTGCACGTACACGGCGGGCTCGGCGCCCGGCGCCGCCGCGGGGGTGTCGCGGACGTACGCCACCGAGCCATCGAGATCGACCTCTCGCCCCGGCCACCGCTCCGGCAATCGCTCAGATGACGGAACGGTGAACTCCGGGACAAGAGACGCTCGCTTCATGCCCCCAAGTGTGACACCTGAAATTTACGGAAGCAGGGCTTCCAACCGCCGGTTGACGGCCGCGAGCGTCGCGCGGACCACGGCCTGGCGCGAGTCCCCGTCGCCGCTGACCACCGCGGAGCCGGTCAACTGCTCCACGAAGCCGTCGTACATCAGGAGCAGCACGACGACCGCGACCTCGCACCCGCCCAGGGCCACCACGGCGGCGTGCTCGATGTAGCAGCGCGCCCGGACGGTGGCGTCGGAGTCGATGAGCAACTGGTCGACGGCGGAGGCGGCGGCCAGGGCGGCGAGCTTCAGCATGTAGCCGTCGAAGTTGGGCCCGCTGGCCACGCCGATCGCCGGGTGGTTGTCGGCCGTCAGGCGCACCTCGACGGTCGCGTCGATGCCCTGCGTGTTGACGTCGACGGACTCGATGACGACCCGCGGCGAGACGATCGCACCCGGGTTGGGCGTGAGCGCCGGCGGCTTGCTCTCCGTGGGGCGGCGCGACCCGGCGGAGCTGACCGGACGGCGGCGGCGGGCCTCCCGTCCGGACCCCGGAAGGGCGCTGTGCGGCGTGTTGCGCACGGCCGGCCGGCCGCCCAGCGTGGGCGCCAGCGGCCCGGCGATGCCCGCCAGGGGGTCCGGCTCGCCGTCGTCCGGCAGGAGCGGGTTCTGCTCGGCGGACAGCCCCATCGTGTCGTTGAGCATGCGGGCGACGATGCGGCTGACCTGCCCGGCGTCGGCCTCGTCGGCCAGCTCCAGGCGCAGCGTGTGCAGCCCGTCGGCGTTCTTGCGCAGCGTGGCCCGGCTGACGCCGCTGACCGCCTGGACCGCGCGGAGCACGCTCTGCACGTCGAAGCCGTCGGGGCGCTCGTCCGGGCTCTCCGGGCCGAAGTCCTCGTCCTCGCGCAGCTTGTTGGTGATGCGGGTGAGCTCGGGCGCGCCGACGGCGACGGACTGCGGCTCGACCGCGGGCACCGGCGGCACGTCGGGCTCGGACGGCACGCGCTGGGGCAGCTCGGGTGCCTCGTACGTCGGCTCGAAGATGGCGTCGGCGAACGACGGCATCTGCGGCTCGCCGGCCGACAGCGAGGTCGAGGAGCCGAGCAGGACGGGCGGCAGCGGCCCGACCAGCGGATCGTCCTCCGGGACGCGCTGGGTGGGCAGCGGCTGGGCCTGCGGCGCCCGCTGGGTCTGCGTCGGTGCCGCGTTCTGCGGCGGTGCCGCGGGGGCCGGCGCCGGCTGGGGCTCATGCTGCACGGGCGGGTGCTGGACGGGCGCGGCCCAGTCGAACTCGGGCTGCGCGGGCTCCGGCGCCCAGTGCCGCTGCTCCGGCTGCTGGTACGGCGGCTCGGGCTGGTGATACGCCGGCTCGGGTTTCTGCTGGTACGGCGGCTCCGGCTGCGGCTGGTAAGGCGGCTCCGGCTGCTGGTACTGCTGGAACTGGTAGCCCCACTGGTCGGCCTGGTGCGCCTGCTGCTCGGCGACCCGGTCGAGGGCCGACGGCGGCTGCTCGTAGCCATAGGGCGACGGCGCCGGCTGCGGGGCCTGCACCTGGTACTGCTGCGGTTCGTCGAACGGCGGCTGGGGCCCGTGCAGGGGTTGGACGTCGAACGGGGGCTGCGGGCCGTGCAGGGGCTGCACGCCGAAGGGCGGCTGAGGGCCGTGCAGCGGCGCCACCGCGGGCGGCGCTTCGTGATCGACGCCGCTGAGCGCGCCGTAGACGGTGCCCGGCATCGGCGGCGCGGGGACGCTCTTGGTCTCGCCGGTGGCGCTGGAAGTGGACCACCCCTGCCCGTCCGGCGCGTAGTGGCCGTAGTGCAGCGTCGAGGTCGGCGGCTGGGCCGGCGGCGGCGCGGAGACCGGCGGGCTCATCGGGGCCAGCATGTCGGAATACGGACTGCGGACCTCGGCCCGGCCGCGGCTGCCGCCGTTGCCGTTCATGCCGTTGCCATTCATTCCGTTGCCGTTGAGACCGTTGCCGTTCATTCCGTTGCCGTTGAGACCGTTGGTGTTGAGGCCGTTGCCGTTGACCGTGGCCCGGCCGGCGATCGCGCCGGTGGCCGGCTCGCGCCAGGCGGAGACGATCGCTTCCAGGGCGTCGTCGCTGGGCGAACCCCCGTTGACGTGCCCGTCCGGGTAGCCGCTCCGGCCCCGGATCGCCCCCGGGTTGGCGCCGGCGTACGCGCCACCCACGTCCGGGCTTCCGGCTTGCCCCGTTTCGTCCACCGCACGCTCCTCCGTCGCCCCTAGGTGAGGCTACCGTGTGGGTGGAAAGGGGGTAAGTTGCAATCTCGACCCAAATCCGGATGGTGAACATGACCTCGGCGATGAGCGGCACGCAGGCGGCCGGTCGGCCCGTGCGGCTGCCCCGGTCGGCGCGGCGCAAGCAACTGCTCGCCGCCGCCCAGCAGGTCTTCGTGGCCCAGGGCTACCACGCCGCGGCGATGGACGACATCGCCGAGCGCGCGGGCGTCTCCAAGCCGGTGCTCTACCAGCACTTCCCCGGCAAGCTCGAGCTGTACCTCGCCCTGCTCGACACCCACTGCGACGCGATGGTCTCGCGGGTGCGCTCGGCGATGGAGGCGACCACCGACAACAAGGACCGGGTGCGGGGCGCCATCCAGGCGTACTTCGACTTCATCGACCACGAGAGTGAAGCCTTCCGGCTCGTGTTCGAGTCCGACCTGCGCAACGACCCGGCCGTCCGCGAGCGCGTGGACCGCGTCGAGACCGGCTGCATCGCCGCCATCACCGACACGATCATGGCCGACACCGGCGTCAGCCGCGCCCGCGCGGAGCTGCTCGCCTCCGGCCTGGTCGGCGCGGCCGAGATCGCGGCCCGCTTCTGGCTGGCCAACGGCCGCCAGGTGGACAAGGCGGAGGCCGAGACCCTGCTGACCACCCTGTCGTGGCGCGGCATCGCGAGCTTCCCCTTGCACGGCGAACACGCCTGACCGCGTTAATCTTCAACCACACTGGGTGTGCGGGCCGACGCACGGCCGCCGCTCCGATCAAGGAGGAAGACGTGGAGGTCAAGATCGGCGTGCAGTACGCGCCTCGGGAACTGGTGCTGGAGAGCAACCAGACGCCCACCGAGGTCGAGTCTGCGGTCACCGACGCGATCAACGGTGGGGATAAAAGCGTGCTGTCCCTGGTCGACGAGAAGGGCCGCCGGGTGATCGTTCCGGTGGGCAAGCTGGCGTACGTGGAGATCGCCGAGTCGTCGCCGCGACCGGTCGGCTTCTCGTCGGCGCGCTGACGCTTCGAACGGCATGCGAAGGGCCCTCGTCACGGGGGCCCTTTTGCTGCGCCGGCCGGCCTGCGATATGTCGGGCGCTCCGCGCCACGACATATCGGATTTATCGCCCGACGGGGCATAAGTCCGAAAAGTCGCCTTCCAGCGAGCAGTGCGGCTCAGATGCGAGCCGTGTGCACGCTGGTAGCGAGCAGTGCGGCTCAGATGCGAGCCGTGTGCACGCTGGTAGCGAGCAGTGCGGCTCAGATGCGAGCCGTGTGCACGCTGGTAGCGAGCAGCGCGGCTCAGTTGTTGAGGCCGACCGCGCCCATGCGAGCCGTGTGCGCGCTGGTGAGCCGCTTGAGCAGCGCCTGGAAGTCGGTCCCGTTGATCGCCAGCAGCGCCGCCAGCGAGGGCCGCTCCCCCGCCACCCGCAGGGCCTGCGAGATGCCCTCGCCGACCAGCCGGCGCGCCCACATCGACAGCCGGTTGGCGACCTTCGGGTCGATCGCGATCGCCGCCCGCAGCTCGTCCGCGGCAAAGTCGGCGTGCCGCGAGTCGTGCAGCACGTCGAGGATCAGGTCGCGGTCCGGCGTGGCCAGCACCGACGCCACCTCGCGCGTGAAGTCGTCGGCGATGCCGTCCCCGACGTACGCCTTGGTCAGGCCCTCCAGCCAGTCGTTGGGCTGGGTCTGCTCGTGGTAGTCCGACACCGCCCGCACATAGGGGCGCATGGCGGCCTCGGGGTCGGCGCCGAGCTCGGCCAGGCGGTCGGCCAGACGGCCGTAGTTGACGATCTCGCGGGCCGCCATCGCGCTGAGCACGGCTCGGCGGCGCAGGTCGGGGGCCAGCCGCGCATCCACGGCCATGCGGTCGAAGGCGACCAGCTCGCCGTACGCGAGCATGCCCAGCAGATCGACCACCGCCTCGGAGGCGGACTCGGCGCCGGGCTGAACGGCCGGGGTGATTTCGGACACGTCGGCACAGTACCTCGCCGGATCACCTGACGGGCTCTGCGCGGTGTCGTACGCAGAACGGCGCCGCACTCGGTACAATGGCCGAAATGACCCCAGGGCGGACCCTAGCCCTGACAAATCGGCGCTTGTAGCCCGCGACCACCTTGCCGTCAGGTAGCACTGCCGACAGGTAGCACAGAGATCCGGTCGCGTGTGGCCCGCGCCGTACGACCGAACGAGCGCACCCGCCATTTCAGGGGCGCTCCCGCGAGAGAGACACCCCGAGCACAACATGACGATCGACAACACTCAGGCCGCCGATTCTGTGGCCGCCCGCGCACCCGTGCGCGCCGACAGTCCCTCATTCGCCGACCTGGGCGCCCGGCCGGAGACCGTGGCCGCGCTCGAGGCGGTCGGCATCACACACGCCTTCGCGATCCAGGAATACGCCGTGCCGATCGCATTGCGCGGCACGGACCTGATCGGCCAGGCGCCGACCGGCACCGGCAAGACCCTCGGTTTCGGCGTACCGCTCCTCGACCGCGTCACCGCACCCGGCGAGGGCGCCGACGGGCTGCCGCAGGCACTCGTCGTCGTTCCGACCCGCGAGCTGGGCCTCCAGGTCGCCCGCGACATCGCGGCGGCCGGCAAGACCCGCGGCGTGCGCGTCCTTCCGCTGTACGGCGGAGTCGCCTACGAACCGCAGGTCGAAGCGCTGCGCAACGGCGTCGAGATCGTGGTCGGCACGCCCGGGCGCCTGCTCGACCTGGCCAAGGGCAAGCACCTGCGCCTGCACGCCGTGCGTGCGCTGGTGCTCGACGAGGCCGACCGGATGCTCGACCTCGGGTTCCTCGACGACGTCGAGCGCATCCTCACGCTGCTGCCCGAGGAGCGGCAGACGATGCTGTTCTCGGCGACGATGCCGGACCCCATCGTGACGCTGGCCCGGCGGTTCCTGCGCCAGCCGATGACGATCCACGCCCATCACGACGCGAGCACCGGGCCGTCGCCGCTGACGAAGCAGTTTGTGTACCGCACCCACCCTCTGAACAAGATCGAGATCGTGGCGCGCGTCCTCCAGGCGAACGACCGCGGCCTCACCATGATCTTCTGCCGCACCAAGCGCGCCGCCGACCGCGTGGCCGAGGACCTCGACTTCCGCGGGTTCGCCGCGGCCGCGGTCCACGGCGACCTGGGCCAGGGCGCCCGTGAGCGGGCCCTGCGCGCCTTCCGCGCCGGGAAGATCGACGTGCTCGTCGCCACCGACGTCGCGGCCCGCGGCCTCGACGTCTCAGGCGTCACGCACGTCATCAACTACGACTGCCCCGAGGACCCGGACACCTACACCCACCGCATCGGCCGCACTGGCCGCGCCGGCGCCACCGGCGTCGCGGTGACGTTCGTGGACTGGGAGGACATGCCTCGCTGGCGGATCATCGACAAGAGCCTGGGCATGGAGCTGCCGGAGCCCCCGGAGACGTACCACACCTCGGCCCACCTGCTGACCGACATCGGCATCCCGGAGGGCACGACGGGCTCGCTGCCAACGGCCGAGCGCAAGCGGGCCGGGCTGTCGGCGGAGAAGCTCGAGGACGTCGAGGGCAAGCCGCGCGGGCGGGGTCGCACGCGGGGGCGGGGGCGCTCGTCGTCCGCGCCGGCCGCCGGGCCCGAGGCCGCCGAGGCGAGCGAGCCGCGCCGCCAGCGCCGTCGCCGGCGCCGGGGCGAGGTCGACGCGGCCGAGCACGCGGAGTCGTCGGCCGGGCTGGCCGACTCGCCGCTCGACGTCGAGGCCGGTTCCGCGGCCGAGCCGGCGGGCGCGTCTGTCGCGGTCGTCGGCGAGGACGGGGCCGGGCGCAACCGCCGCCGTCGCCGCCGCGGCGGTCGCGGCCGGGGCGGGTCGGGCGACGCCGACGGCGGCGTCGAGGAGTAAGCAAGACCTGTGAACACGGCGCGGGGTGCAGACCCCGCGCCGTGTTTTTTTGTTCTTGTCACCACGTTTTTTGTTCTTGTCACCACGCAGGCCGCGATTCCTCGGCCGACCCGGCGGGCGCACCTGCCTCCGTCGCCACCGCGGCCATCGAGCCCGGCGTGGCTCAGGCGACGCCGACAAACGCCGTCGGCGTCGCCACCACGACCAGGCCGGCGTCGCTCAGGCGACGCCGACAAACGCCGTCGGCGTCGCCACCACGACCAGGCCGGCGTCGCTCAGGCGACGCCGACGGCGTTTGTTCTTGTCACCACGCAGGCCGGGATTCCTCGTGGGAAGAACGGTCGTAAGTTGCACGGACCCGAGCCAGGACGTAAAGGCTCTTAGGCGAGGTCGACCGTGAACTCCGCGCGATGGACCGCGCCCTGCTTCTGGAACTCGAAATACATGCGGTAGCGGCCGGAGCTGGGGGCGGACAGCCAGAACTTGACCGCACCGCCCACCAGCTGGTCCTCGGGGTGCACGTGCAGATATCCGAGATCGCCGTCGCGAATGACCACCAGGTGGCCGTACGCACCGAGATAACGCTCCAGGTCGGTGACCGGGGAGCCATTGGAAAAGACACGCATCGACAGCGGCTGAGTCGCGTTTACCTGCGGAGCGCCCTCGAGGGTGACGGTGAAGGCGTCGGCGTTCACTGTACGGGAGGGGGGTGACAATTCCACGGGGGCGTAACTGCCGGCAACCGTCGCATCTACGGCGAGTGTCAACGCCACCTGCTGGCCGGTCGCGTCGAGCGTGACGAAGTCGGCGTAGAGGCGCCAGATGCCCGGCGTGGGCAGGGTCAGCGGGATCGACCAGGTGCCGTCGCCCGCCATCGCCGGGTGAAGGTGCTGGAAGCCGGACAAGTCGTGCCTTATAGCGATGAAGTGCAGATTTTTCTCATGATTCACGACGTACTTCGTGACGGGCCTGCCGTCGGGCCCCATGATCTTGAAGGCGAACTGCTGCTGGGCCGCGGCCGGCATCACGAGCGGCCCGGAGGGCACGAGCGTGTAGCCCGCGGCGCTCAGCGAGAAGCCGCCCAGGTCGCCGATGACCGCGCCGCCGTGGGAGTGCGACGGGATCGCCGTCGTCGCGGGGGCGGGCGCCGCCGGCGCGGACTTCGCAGCGGTCGTCTTCGCGATGCCAAAGCCCAGCAGGAGGGCCGCGACCAGCCCAGCGGCCACGAACGGACCCTTCAGCGCCATGCACTCCACCCTAGCGAGGGAACTTAGGTAACTTTTGTCCAAATTGCGAAGTTAGTGACACGTGGGGTTTTGTCGCAAGAGCTTGCGCAGCACCGCATCACTCGTCGTCGCCGGGCTTATTGTCCTGGTGTCGCCGGGGGCCGGGCACGCGGATCCCGCCGCGGACCGGCAACGGCTGCTCGCCAACGCCTGGCAGGAGCTCGAGGGCGTCATCGAACGGTACAACGCCGTACATGACGACCTGCGAGCCACCGAGGCGCGCCTCGTCCAGGTGAACTCGCGCATGGCGCCGCTGCAGGCGCAGGTCGACGCCGCTCAGCGGGAGACCGACGAGACGGCGGCGGCGCTGTACCGCAGCGGGGCCGTCGGGTCGACGTCGGTGCTGATCACGGCGCCCTCGCCGGAGGCGTGGATGGACCAGCTCGCAATGCTGGACCAGATCTCGCGCCGGCGGGTCGCCGCGCTGCGGGAGTTCAAGACCGCCCAGCAGGCGCTGCGCAACGAGCAGACCCAGCTGTCCGACCTGCAGCAACAGCAGCGCGCGCAGCGGACCGAACTCGGCCAGCGCAAGGCGACCATCGAGGCACAGCTGCGGCGGCTCGGCGGCCGGCTCCCGCGGGCGTCCTCGGGCGCACTGCACGACGGCTGGGTGCCCGTGTTCACCGACGACGCGGCCGGCAAGGCGGTGCGGTTCGCCTATTCACAGCTGGGCAAGGTGTACCAGTGGGGGGCCGACGGCCCCAACAGCTTCGACTGCTCGGGGCTCACGATGGCCGCGTGGAAGACCGCCGGAGTTGTACTCCCACACAACGCCGCCCGCCAGAAGCAGACGGTCCGCCCGATCACGCGCGACGAGCTGCAGCCCGGGGACCTGGTCTTCTATTACAAGGACGTGAGCCACGTCGGCATCTACGTCGGGGACGGGCGGGTGATCGAGGCACCACGGGCCGGCGAACGTATCTCTATGCGACTGCTCGACTACGCTCCGATCGCCGGATACGGCCGCCCGAACTACTCGTAGCCGTTTTTGTCAGACCCCGTTGCTAGCGTCGACCCCGTGCGAAACGAAGCCTCGGAAGTTCTCAAGAAGCTCGCCGGTCCCGCCGCCGAGCTGCGCGAAGACCAGTGGACGGCCATCGAGGCGCTGGTGGCCGGGCACCGCCGGGTGCTGTGCGTGCAGCGCACGGGGTGGGGCAAGTCCGCGGTGTACTTCGTGGCCACCGCCCTTTTACGAGCGCGGGGCGCCGGGCCCACGGTGATCGTCTCGCCGCTGCTCGCCCTGATGCGCAACCAGACCGACGCGGCGGCCCGGGCCGGGATCGTCGCGCGGACGATCAACTCGGCCAACCTCGAGGAGTGGGACTCGATCACGCAGGAGATCGCGGCCGGCACGGTCGACGTCCTGCTGGTCAGCCCCGAGCGGCTGAACAATCCGTCCTTCCGCGACGACGTGCTGCCAAAGCTCGCCGCGACGACGGGCCTGCTGGTCGTCGACGAGGCGCACTGCGTCTCCGACTGGGGCCACGACTTCCGGCCCGACTATCGCCGGCTGCGCACCCTCCTGCTCGACCTGGCGCCGGGCACGCCGGTCCTCGCGACCACCGCCACGGCCAACTCGCGGGTCACCGCCGACGTGGCCGAGCAGCTCGGCGACGCGCTGGTGCTGCGCGGGTCGCTCGACCGGGAGTCGCTGCGGATGGGAGTGCTGAGCCTGCCGTCACCGTCGCACCGGCTGGCGTGGCTCGGCGAGCACCTGCGCGACCTGCCGGGCTCCGGGATCATCTACACGCTGACCGTGGCCGGTGCGCACGAGACGGCGGCGTTCCTGCGGGCGCAGGGCTATGACGTGGCGGCGTACACGGGCAAGACCGAAAACGCCGACCGCCTCGGCGCCGAGGCCGACCTGATCGACAACCGGATCAAGGCGCTCGTGGCGACGTCGGCGCTGGGCATGGGGTTCGACAAGCCCGACCTGGGGTTCGTCGTGCACCTGGGGGCGCCGTCGTCGCCCATCGCGTACTACCAGCAGGTCGGCCGGGCCGGGCGCGCGGTCGAGAAGGCCGACGTGCTGCTGCTGCCGGGCCGCGAGGACGCCGACATCTGGCGGTATTTCGCCTCCCTGGCCTTCCCGCCCGAGCACCAGGTGCGCTCGGTGCTCGACGCGCTGGCCGCGTCGGGCCGGCCGCTGTCGACGATGGCGCTCGAGCCGCGGGTCGAGCTGCGCCACAGCCGCCTCGAGCTGATGCTGAAGGTCCTCGACGTCGACGGCGCCGTGCGCCGGGTCAGCGGCGGCTGGACCGCCACGGGCGAGCCCTGGCGCCACGACACCGAGCGCTACGCGCGCATCGCCACGGCTCGCCAGGCCGAGCAGGGGGCCATGGTGCAGTATTCGGCACTGACCACGTGCCGGATGGAGTTCCTGCGCCGCCAGCTCGATGACCCGGAGGCCGCGCCGTGCGGGCGGTGCGATACGTGCGCCGGGGTGTGGTACGAGCCGGAGGTCTCCCCCGAGGCCCTCGCCGCCGCCCGCGCCCACCTCGGCCGCGCCGGCGTCGAGATCGCCCCCCGCAAGAAGTGGCCCACCGGCATGGCCGCGGTCGGCGTCTCCCTCAGCGGCAACATCCCACCCGGCGAGCAGACCCTGCCGGGCCGCGCGATCGGCCGCCTGAGCGACCTCGGCTGGGGCGACCGCCTGCGCAACCTGCTGGCCGCCCCCGACGCCCCCATCCCCGACGAGATCTTCAACGGCGTCGTCGCCACCCTCGCCGAGTGGGCCAAGGGCGACGACCGCTGGCCCGAGCGCCCCGCCGGCGTCGTCGTCATCGGCTCCCGCCACGCCCCGGAGCTAGTCGCCTCGCTGGGCGCCCGAATCGCCGAGGTAGGCCGCCTGCCGCTGCTCGGCACCATCCCGCCCGCCCCGGCCACGGAGACGGCGTCGCGCACGAACAGCGCCCAACGCGTACGCGCCCTGCACAACGGTTTCACCGTCCCACCCCCACTGGCCGAGGCCCTGCGCACCACCCCCGGCCCGATCCTCCTGGTCGACGACATGGTCGACTCGGGCTGGACCATCGCGCTGACGGCCCGCGCCCTGCTCCAGTCCGGCGCGAAGGGGGTGCTGCCTTTCGCCCTGGCCCTGACCGCCTAACCCGCGCCGCACGCCCTCCGGCCCCTGGCCCTGACCGCCCAACCCCGCGCCCCACGCCCTCCGGCCCCTGGCCCTGACCGCCCAACCCCGCGCCCCACGCCCTCCGGCCCCTGGCCCTGACCGCCCAACCCCGCGCCCCACGCCCTCCGGCCCCTGGCCCTGACCGCCCAACCCCGCGCCCCACGCCCTCCGACCCTGGCCCTGACCGCCCAACCCCGCGCCCCACGCCCTCCGACCCTGGCCCTGACCGCCCAACCCCGCGCCCCACGCCCTCCGACCCCTGGCCCTGACCCACAACGCCCGCGCCAGGGGCCTGAGCCCGCGCCTTGCTCCAATCCGGCGTGAAGGGGGTGCTGCCTTTCGCCCTGGCTCTGACCGCCTAACCCCGCGCCGCACGCTCTCTGGCCCTAGCCTTCGCCCCGCAGCGCCCGTCCGAAGGCGCCCGACCCGCGCCGCACGCCCCCGCCCTGGCCCCTGGCCCTGGCCCCGGCCCTGGCCCCGGCCCCGGCCCCGGCCCGTGCCTACAGCGCTCGCTCCGGGGCTCCGGGTGCGCGACGCACGGCGCGCAGCCCATGCCCGCGGCGCCGGGGGCCACGCCGCACCGCCGACGCCACACGCCCCTCGACCGACGACCGCCTGTGGCCGCGCCCACGGTCCGGACCGCCAGCGGCCGCACCGGCCTACGCGCACCGCACACGACCGCGGCGCCGGGGTCGCCGGCCGAGGCCACGCCGCGCGCCCGCAGCCCCCGGCCGGCGACCCCGCGAACCGACGGCCGTGTGACCCGCAGCCCTGACCCGGCGACCCCGTAACCCGACGGCCGCGCAACCCGACGGCGCGGCGCGGGCTGGGGCGCCGCGGGCAACCTCGAGATCCGGGTGAACGCCCAGCCGCAGAACGGGCCGGCACCGTGCACGTCGGCGCGGTCACCGACGGCAATGGCGCCTAGCCGGGCGACGCGTCGGCGAAGTTCAACACCGCCCAGGGCTGACGGCAGAAGCGGGCGGGCCCGCGCCGCTAGTCGACCAGGCGCAGGGCGACCGTGGGGGCGTCGAGCAGGACCGACGCGGGCTCCGAGCCGACCACCGTCTGCAGGCGGTGGTCGCCGACGACCAGCTCGACGCCGGTGTACAGCTCGATCGAGTCCCAGCCCTCCAGGCGGTACGACTTGTGGTAGATGCGCTCGGTCTCCTCCTTGATGTCGGGGGACGAGCGCTTCCAGATGAGCGTGCCGTTGTCGCTCGTGTCGGTGACCACCAGGTGGGCGTCGTCCACGGCGAGTTTCAGGTGCTCCTTGGCGATCCAGGCGGCGGAGGCCTCGTGGAGCCAGGCGCCGACCGAGATCTCGTCGGGGTCCGCGGGGTCGCGGCCGACGACGACCGGGTGGTCGGCGCTCACCACGAAGCGGCGGCGGGCCAGGTCGTCCACCACGATGGCGACGGCGAAGGCGGCGGGGCGGGGGCCGATGTCCTTGACCGCGTCGCCGTGGCGGGGGCATGCGGGGACGCCGCCGCGCATCCGGGGCACGGGCTGGCCCAGGCGGCGGTACTCCCCGAACGCCGGGCAGTCCTGCTCCTTGCAGCGCCACTGCCGGGCCATGAGCGCGGCGCCGACGCCGCTCGGGTCGGCCCGGGTGAAGCGGCGGCGCACCACGCGGGTGCGGCCGAACCGCTGGGAACCGCGGGCCGTGAACGACTGCAGCCCGTCGGGCCGGCCGCCCTTGGGCTCCTCGCGCTGAGCCGAACCCGAAGCGACGGCTTCGTCCGGTTTGTCCGCGACCGATGCCGGGGCGGCCTCACCCGAGGAATCCGAAGACGCAGCAGCATCCGAAGCGGCCGCAGAAGAAGACGAGGACTCCGAAGAAGACGAGGACTCCGAAGAAGAGGAGGAGTCCGAAGAGGACGACGGGGAGTCCGAAGAGGACGGCGAGGAGTCCGAAGAGGACGGCGAGGAGTCCGAAGAGGACGGCGAGGAGTCCGAAGAGGACGGTGTCGGCTCGGCCATCGGCTTGTCCGTCGCCGGGTCCGACGGGTCCGGCGGAACGATCGGCAGCGTCGCCTTGCCGACGACCACCAGGCGCTCCTTGCCGTCCTTCGGCGGCGCCGGCTCGCCGCCCGGCGTGAGCACCGCGCCGCCCGCCCGCGGGGTGAGGCGAAGCACCCGTTCGGGGCTGTCGGTCAGCCAGGGGAAGCGGGCCGCGTACTGCGGAATGTCCCGCACCACGATCAGCGGCAGCCCGGTGAAGTCGGCGATCTCGACCGGGCGATCGGCCACGACCGGGGTCACCTCGATCAGCCCGTCGTCGGCCCAGCGGCCGAGGACCATGCGCTCCTTCGAGGTCAGCGCCGCCTCCGAGAGCACCTCCCGACCGGCCACCGGATAGAGCATCGCGCCGGCGTCGATGAGATAGCGGCTCAGGGCGTCGACCACCATGCCCAGGCGCAGGAGGTTGATGGGGCGGCCGCCGTCGAGGGCGATGAACCGGGCGACCTCGGCCAGGTCGACCACGGCCTGCGCCAAGGTGACGTCCGTGGTCAGCCGCTGCTCGATGGTGTCCATGACCCGGCTGATCTCGAACCGCACGGCGCCTCCTACCTTCGACACACTCACCCTACGGCGAGGCGGCCCGCATATGGCGGGACGCCACCAGGATCAGACTTGTGTACCAGGCAGGAAGGTTGCACGCCATAACCGACGAACCGTCAAAACTTGCGTAACAAGAGATCGACTTCCGGAAACGTCAGTGGTCCTCGTGTTTGTCCTCCTTCTTCTGCTGCGCGGGCTTCCCGGGCTTCTCCTTCGTCTCGGGCTTGTCCTTCTTCTCGGGCTTGACGTTCGCGCCGGGGGGCGGCGTCGCAGCGGCCGGGGCGGCGGTCGTGGGCGCCGGGGCGATCGTGGTCGTCGTCGTGGTGAGCTGGACCGAGCGGCAGGCCGTGCCGTTCAGCGCGAAGTCGGACGGCGGATCCGCGTTGTCGTGCGCGGCGCCGGTGACGGTGAAGGTGGCGCCGGCCGACAGTTCGGCGGCGAGGTCGCGGCCGCCCACGAGCACGGTGTCGCCGTCCTGGCTCCACGTGGCGCCGTTCACCGCGCCGATCGCCTGGCCGGCGGGGAGGCGGAAGGTGAGGCTCCAGCCGCCGTCGCCGCCGCCCGACGCGGTGACGCGAAGATCGGCGTCGAAGTTACCGTTCTGGCCGTCGCGCACCGCGTACTGCACGGCGCAGTCGACCGGGTCCGGGGGCGCGGCGGCGGCCTGCGCCGCGGCCATCGACGTCGGCCCGCTGGCCGGGCCGGCGCCCGTCGAGCACATCGTCAGGCCGCCCACCGCCGCGGCCGCCACGACGCCGGCGGCGACCACGCGTCCCCGGCCGCCCGGGATCCGCGAGCCGGCCGCGGCCAGCCGGGTCCGGCGCGAGCGGGGGACGGACGCGACGCCCAGCGGCACCGCGGCACGATCGGGCTCCCGGGGTACCGCCGCCGAAAGCACCTGCGCCATCTCCGCGGCGGACGGCCGGTTCTCGGGGGCCTTGGCCAGGCAGCGGATGATCGCCTCGGCGACCGGGCCACGGCAGGCGCCGCGCGGCAGCGGGTCGGGGCGGCCGCGGCGGTGCGCCTCGATCAGCGCGGTCGTGCTGTCGTCGTCGACCGGCCAGGGGAACCGGCCGGCCAGGGCGCGGTACAGCAGCAGCCCCAGGGCGTAGACGTCGGTCGCCGCCGTGGTCGGCAGGCCGCGGATGCGCTCCGGGGCCAGGTACGCGGGCGTGCCCATGATCTCGTCGTGCTGGTCGCTCTCGTCGCCGGCGATCGCGGAGATGCCGAAGTCGACGAGCTTGGCGCCGGCGTCGGTGAGCATGACGTTGGCCGGTTTGACGTCGCGGTGCACCAGGCCGCGCGCGTGCACGGCCGACAGCGCCGCGGCGAGCTGTGCGCCGGTGCGCAGCAGCTCGACCGTGGGCAGCGGGCCGGCCTCCTCCAGCGAGCGGCCGGTGACGAGCTCCATGACCACGTACGGCGCGCCGTCGCGGTCATGGCCGAAGTCGTACACCTGTGCGATGTGCGGATGGCTCAACAGCGCCGCCGCCCGCGCCTCCGCCTGGATGCGCGTGCGGGAGCGCGAGTCGGTCAGCAGGTTGGGGGCCAGCAGTTTGACGGCGACGGGGCGTCCGAGCACCTCGTCGAAGGCACGCCAAACAACCGACATGCCACCGGCGCCGAGGGGCTCGATCAGGCGGTACCTATCCACGCCAGTGTTTTGCCCAGATCCACGGCAGCCACACCCGTCTCAGCGGCATGGCGCGCACCGAGCGCGCCGAGCAGGGCCAGCACGGGCTCGATCTTCTCGTACAGCAGCAGCACGACGTCGCCGGGCCGGGCCAGGGCGAGGGCCGCGGGCACGGCCTCCTCGACGGTGCGCACCTGCACGCAGTCGAGCTCGGGGGCGACCCGGCGAAGCTCGTCGCGCAGGATGCCGGGCACCTCGCCGCTTCCGCGGCCGCGCCGGTCGGCGTCCTCGTAGATCACGACCCGGCCGAAGCGGGCGCCGACCACGCCCGCGGACTCGCGCAGCAGGTCGTCGCGGCGGTCGCCGGGCAGCGTGATCGCGGCGACCGCGCGCTCGCAGCCCCAGACCCGTTCGACGAGGTCGCTGACGGCGGTGATCGCGGCCGGGTTGTGCGCGTAGTCGACGAGGACGTGCACGTCGCCGCAGCGCAGGAGCATGCCGCGGCCGGGGTTGTCGGCCGGGTCGGCGCCGAAGGTGCGCAGCCGCTCGGCGACGCGGGCCGTGGTCACGCCGAGCACGCGGGCCGCGGCGGTGGCGGCGAGGGCGTTGGCGACCAGGTGCCGGGCCGCACCGCCGAAGCCGCCGCCCAGCTCGTGCGCGGCCAGCAGCGGCACCCACCGCCGGCCGGCGAGCTCGACGAGCCAGCCGTCGGCCAGCAGGTACGCGCGGCCGCCGGAGTCCCAGTGCCGGCGCACGAGCGGGTTGCGCGGGTCGAGCGAGCACCAGATGATCTCGCGCCCGGGAAACTCGAGCTCGCGGCTGCGCGGGTCGTCGGCGTTGAGCACGACCGCGCCGCCCTCCCGGACCCGCTCGGCGACGACGGACTTGAGGTCGACGAGGTCCTCGATGCTCTCGATGCCGTCCTGGCCGAGGTGGTCGCTGACGAGGTTGGTGATGACGCCGACGTCGCTCCAGTCGTACCCGAGCCCCTGCCGCACCAGCCCGCCCCGCGCGGTCTCGAGCACCGCCGCGTCGACCGTCGGGTCGCCGAGCACGACCTGGGCCGAGCGCGGTCCGGTGGCGTCGGCCCGCTGGACCGTCCGGCCGCCGACGACCACGCCGTCGGTGGTGGTGAGGCCGACCCGCAGGCCGGCGCCGGCGAGCAGGTGGGCGGTCAGCCGGGCCACGGTCGTCTTGCCGTTGGTGCCGGTGATGGCGACGGTCGGGATGCGCGACGGGGTGCCCGCCGGGAACAGCGCCCCGACGATCGCGGCGCCGACGTCGTGCTGCTCCAGGTGCATGCGCAGCCCGGGCGCGGCGTTGACCTCGATGATGCCGCCGCGGTCCAGCGGCAGTTCCTCGCCGATGTCGGGCAGGCGCAGGTCGATGCCCGCGATGTCCAGGCCGACCAGGCCGGACACCCGCCGGCACAGGTCGGCCACCGACGGGTGCACCCGCGCGGAGACGTCGACGCTGGTACCGCCCGTGGAGAGGTTGGCGTTGTCGCGCAGCCACACGACGCGGCCGGGCTCGGGCACGTCGTGCTCGGCGAGGCCCTGGCGGCGCAGCAGCGTGCCGGCGACCTCGTCGACGACCAGGCGGGTGAGCGCCCGGTCGTGGCCGGTGCCGCGGCGCGGGTCGCGGTTGGCCCGCTCGATGAGGCCGGCGACGTCGGTACGGCCGTCGCCGATCACGTGCGCCGCGACCCGCTCGGCCGCGGCCACGATCTCGCCGCCGACGGTCAGCACGCGGTAGTCGCGCCCGTCGACCTGGCGCTCGACGACGGCGTCGCCGCCGTCCGCGGTCGCGGCCGCGAAGGCGGCGCGCAGCGCGTCGGGGGTGTCGATGCCGAGGTACACGTGCCGCCCCTGCCGCCCGCCGCGCGGCTTGACCACGACGGGCGGGCCCAGCTCCTCGAACAGCCGCAGCGCGGCCTCGACCGACTCGGCGGCGCCGCCGCGGGGCACGGGTACGCCGGCCTCGCTCAGCAGCTGGCGGGTGAGCTCCTTGTCGCCGGCGATGTCGACGCCGATCGCCGAGGTCTGGTCCGTCAGCGCGGCCCAGACCAGGCGCCGGTGGCGGCCGTACCCGAGGCGCAGCAGGCTGAGGTCGCCGATCCGCTCGACCGGGATGTTGCGCTCGCGGGCCGCCCGGGCGATCGCGTCGGTGCTCGGGCCGGGCCGCTCCCGCTCGTACAACCGCTGGATGTCCGAAAGATCGGGCATGGAAGGCCGTGCCCCGCCGACCAGCTCCCGCACGAGACGAATAGCGATTTCTAGTAATTTTTCGGACATGTCCGAGTCGATCGGCTCGTCGACCGGGCACTCCATGATGACGTCGAAGGCCGACGGATCGGGGGTCCCGACGGTGCGCCCGAAGCTCACCTCGCGGCCGATGAGGTTGGACAGCTCGATCGCCATGTGCTCGGCGGTGTGGCCGAAGTAGGTGCCGCCGTACAGCCGCTTGACGAACCCGCCCGGCGCACCGGCGGCGCAGTGGTGCTCGGCCAGGCCGGGCAGCAGGTCCAGCAGCCGCTCCGGCAGGCCGGGATACTCGCAGGTCTCGCGCCCGGTGAGCCCGTCGAGCCGGACCCGGGTGACCTGGACGGGGCGCGCGAGGTACCGGTTGGGCCCCCGAAGCCGCCGACTGCTCTCAATGCGCATGATCCTCTTCCGCTCTTTTCATCGGCGCTCGCTCGGTCAGGTTGAACCGGTGCCCTGCCGGCAGAACGTGCAGTTGGGCGCCCCACAGGGCGATCGGCCCGCCCAGGTCGCCCGAGGGGCAGCTGATGTCGCGCGCCTGCCCGGCGTCGATCACGGTGACGGTCCCGCGCCCGAGCACCTCGAACACGTCGCCGTCGACCAGGATGGCGGTGTTCTCGTCGATGCCGAGCCCGAGTTCGTGCGGAAACATGGCGATGGCGCTGAGCAGCCGGTTGAGCCGCCCGCGCTCGGCGAAGTGCATGTCGATGAGCACGCCGGGCAGGAACTCCATGCCCGGGCCGGTGCGCACGCTGGCCGTGTTCACGGTCGCGATGCTGCCGCCGAGGATCATGGTGCTGGACATCATCGTGGCGCCCGCGCTCGTGCCGGCCAGGATCATGCCCTCGGCCAGCCGCGCGTGCAGCGCCGAGTCCACCTTCGACCCACCCACGACGGTGGTGATGCGCAGCTGGTCGCCGCCGGTGAAGAACACCCCGGTGGCCCGCTCGATGGCGGCCACGGCGACGTCCCCGTTGGCGTCCTCGCGCGCCTCGAGCCGCAGCGGCGTCACCCGCTCGGCGCCGAGGCGATGGAAGACCTCCGCGTACTCCTTCTCGCGATCGCCGGGGCTCTCGCTCGCCGCGGCGATCACGACGAGGTTCGCGTCCGCCCCGCCCGCGAGCAGCACGAAGCGCTCGAGGATCTCGTCATCGCCCGCGTCGTGACTCTCCGCGCCGCCGATGACGAGCAGCTTTCCCGGCATCCCACCTCCACAACACCTTCATCTTGCAAACCCCGGCTCGCCGCCGCCCTACGTTTGCCCGGATTGCCAGGACTATGCGCGGGGGCGCCTCGCACTGCAGAGCCATCTGACGGTGAACCAGCGCGGGCGCGGGACCGAGGCCCCGCGCCCGCGCCGCCGTCAGGCCGCGGCCGTGAAGGTGTACGAGCCGGCGGGCAGGTAGAACGACGCCGTGCCGGACGGGACGGCCTGCGCCGGGGCCGCGATCGTCGCCGCGTTCGACGTCGGGACGCGCACCGTCGCCGAGGCGCCGGCCGGGACCGTCACCCGCAGGGTGAGCGTGCCGCCGGAGACGGACCAGTCGCTGACCGCGCCGCCGTACGGCGTCTCGTACGCCGACCTCGCCGACGTCAGCCCGCCGCCCGGCTGCGGCGCCACGAGCAGCGCCGAGTAGCCGGGGGCGGCCGGGCCGAGGCCGCCGACCTGGCGGTACAGGAAGTCGCCGACCGAGCCGAGGCCGTAGTGGTTGAAGGAGTTCATCCCGGGATCGTTGAACGAGCCGTCGGTGCGGATGCCGTCCCAGCGCTCCCAGATCGTGGTGGCGCCCTTGTTGATCATGTAGCCCCAGCCGGGGAAGCCGGGCTGCATGAGGATCTGGTACGCCGTGTCGGCGTGGCCGTTGTCGGCCAGCACCGGCAGCAGGTTCTCCACGCCGAGGAACCCGACCGACAGGTGCCCGCCGGTCGCCGCCACCTTCGCGGCCAGCTTGTCCGCGGACGCCTGCACCCGGTTGGCGGGCAGCAGCCCGAACGCGAGCGCGAGGACGTACCCGGTCTGCGTGTTGCCGCTGACCGTGCCGTCGGCGGCCACGAACCGGTTCGTGAACGCCGCCGCCACCTGGTCGGCGAGCTGGCCGTAGGAGGTGGCCTGGGCGGTGCGGCCGGTCGCCGCCGCCATCCGCGACACCATCCGCGCCGACCACGCGAAGAACGCGGTCGAGATGACGTCCTGCGCGGTGTTGTCGTTGACGTTGAGCCAGTCGCCGTACGTCGACACGTTGCGGATCAGGTCGGTGCCGGACGTGCCGCGCAGGTAGTCCACCCACCGCGCCATCGCGTCGAAGTGCTCGTCGACGACGCGGACGTCGCCGTAGCGCTGCCACAGGGTGTACGGCACGATCACGCCGGCGTCGCCCCACCCGGCGGTGCCGGCGCCGCAGCACACGCCCGGCGCGACGTCGGTGAACGCCCCGTCGGAGTGCTGGGCGTCGGTGAGGTCGTCGGCGAACTTGTCCAGGAACGCGTGCACGTCGACGTTGAACGTCGAGGTGGCGCTGAAGATCGCGATGTCGCCCGTCCACCCGAGGCGCTCGTCGCGCTGCGGGCAGTCGGTCGGGATCGACAGCATGTTGCTGCGCTCGCCCCACAGGATGTTGTGCTCGAGCTGGTTGAGCATCGCGTTGGACGTGGTGAACGTGCCGAGCTGGGTCCCGCTGGTCCACGCCGCCCGGCCGGTGATCGTGTCCGCGGTCGGGGTGAAGCCCGCGGGCGCGCCGGTGAGCTCGACGTAGCGGTACCCGTGCACGGTGAACCGCGGCTCGTAGGTCTCCGTGCCGGAGCCGGCGAAGGTGTACCGGTCGGTGGCCTGCGCGTTGCGGAGGTTGGCCGTGTAGATGGTGCCGTCGGGGTTGAGCACCTCGGCGTGGCGCAGCTGCACCGTCGTGCCGGCCGGGGCCGACATCGACAGCCGGTTCCAGCCGGCGAAGTTCTGGCCGAGGTCGAACACCCACACGCCGGCCTTCGGCTGGGTGATCGCGACCGGCCGGAACTCCTGCTGCACGGTGACGCCTGGGTCGACCTGCGCGACCAGGTTGGGCTTGGTGCCGCCCTTCACGGCCACCGCCGACCAGGCCGCGTCGTTGAAGCCGGGGCCGTCCCAGCCGGACTGGGTCAGCCGGGCGTCGTAGGACTCGCCGTTGTAGAGGTCGTCGGCGCGGATGGGGCCGGCGACGACCTTCCACGTGTTGTCGGTGCGCACCGTCTGCGTGGTGCCGTCGGTGAACGTGATGAGCAGCTGGGCGGAGTACCACGGCTGGGTGCCGTAGTGCTGGCTGCCGGCGAAGCCGAGACTGCCGGAGTACCACCCGTTGCCCAGCCAGGCGCCGAGCGCGTTGTCGCCCTGGCGGATCTGCCCGGTGACGTCGTACTCCTTGTACTGCAGCCGCTTGGTGTAGTCGGTCCAGCCCGGTGCGAGCACGTCGGCGCCGACCTTGGCCCCGTTGAGCCGGGTCTCGTGCAGCCCGAGCGCGGTGGTCAGCAGGCGGGCCGAGGCGACCGGCTTGCTCACCGTGAAGCCCTTGCGCACCAGCGGCGCGGCCTTGGCGATGACGACGTTGGACCCCCACGGCCCGCTGCCGTAGGCCGCCACCGCCTGCGCGGCCGGCCACCCCGAGTCGTTGAAGCCCGGCTGGTTCCAGCCCGACGGCCCGCTCGTGAACGACTTCCACGCGGCGTCGGTGTTGATCGTCGCGCTGCCGCTCACGGTCAGCTTGGCGATCACGCCGGCCGGCGACTGCGTGGTGTTCTGGGCGGAGATCGCGATGGTGTTGGTACCCGCGGTCAGCCGCGAACGCAGGTCGAGCGCGACGCCCTGCTTCCACGAGTCCGTCACCCGGGGCGAGGAGCTGACCTGCACGCCGTTGACCCACACGTCCGCGGTGTCGTCGCCGGTGACGACCAGGGTGGCGCCGGCCGGCGCGCCGGCCAGGCTGAAGGTCCGGCGGAAGTAGCGCGTGGCCGCGGGCACGCCGGCGGCGGGGTCGCCCTCGGGGTACCAGATCCAGGTGGCCCCGGAAAGGTCGGCGGCGACCGCCGGCTGGCCGATGAAGTCCCCGGTCCACTCGGTCGCCGGGCTGCGCAGCGCGGTCTCGAACGTCAGGGTCGGGCTCCACCCGCTGGCGCGCCCCAGGGTGTCCCAGACGCGCACGCGCCAGTAGTACTTCCTCATGCTCGTCAGCGCCGGCCCGCCGTAGGCGATGTCGACCTCGTTGCCCGACGGCACCCGCCCGCTGTCCCAGACGTCGGCGGTGTTGGCGCTCGTCGTGGAGACCTGGATCTCGTACGCCGCCTGCCGCTGCTGCACCGCGGACGACGCCAGCTTCCAGCCGAACCGCGGCTGGGCGGCGTCGACGCCGATCGGGTTGGCCAGGTGCTCGACGGTCCCGCTCGCCACGCTCAGCGGCGAGGCCGCGTTCGGGTCCGGCAGCACCACGGAGGTGTTCCACGGCGACGACCCGTAGAGCCCGAGGTCCATCGCGCCCGGCCACGCCGAGTCCCCGAACCCGGACTGCTCCCACCCGGCCGGCGCGCTCTGCGCCGCCTTCCAGGACGCGTCGGTGACGACGTCGGTGGTCCCGCCGCCGGTGACGACGTGGACGTGCCCGATGACGCCGGCCGGCGACGCGGTGGTGTTCTTCACCGCCAGGGCGATGGTGTTGGTACCGCTGGTCAGCGCGCTGCCCAGGTCGACGTACAGCGCGTTCTTCCACGAGTCGGTGACCCGGTCGGACCCGGCCAGCGGCTTGCCGTTGAGCCAGACGTCGACGGTGTCGTCCCCGGTGACGACGAGCTGCGCGTCGCTCACGGCGCCGGCCGCGACGCTGAAGCTCTTGCGGAAGTACCGGTACCCGACGGGCGCGCTGGTGCGCGGGTCCCCTTCCGGATACCAGATCCAGTGCGCCCCGGAAATGCTGACCGGGGTGGCCGCCGCCGCGGGCGCGGCCGGCGCGACGATCACGAGCGCGGCGAGCGAAATCAGCGCGGTGGCGGCCGCGCGACTTCGTTTTTGCAGGGGCATATCGGCCCTCCCTCTAGTCTGAAACGTTTCATTAAAACGTTTCACACACCCGTAGTGCGCTCACTGTAATGAGACGCGCGTCGATAAGCAACGGGTTCTTTCGAAACCCCGGCCGAACCGGCCGTCGCCCGCGTCGGGCTGGGTCAGTCGGTCTCGGGGCGCTGGCCGGGGTCGGTGCGGGCTTCTAGAACCCGCGTCGGCTCAGCTCCCGGATCCGGCGCCTCATCGCCATCCTGTGGACGGTCGCCGCGGGCGTCGTTCAGGGCCGCCTGCAGGGCCGCGTTGATCCGGGAGCCGCCGCGCTTGAAGCCCAGCTGCCGGCGGGCCTCGTCCAGGACCTGCTCCTCGGTGCGCAGCAGGGTGTCGGACTCGATCCACCGGATGAGGTCGACGAGCAGGCCGTGCGCGTACTCACCGATCGGGCGCCCCGGCTCGAACGCAGGACGGGCAAGGGTGCGGCCGTCGTCCTCGGCCGGGTCCGGCTCGGCGGGCGGCGGCGGGGTCAGCACGACCGTCGGCTCGTCGGTGCGGCGGGCGTCGACCGCGGCCACCGCCTCGTCGTAGGCCGCCCGGGCGCGGGACGTCTCGGCCACCGGGTCGGCGAACCAGTCCGTCGACCAGATCCGGTGGAAGCGCCAGCCGAGGCGCTCCAGCTGCTCCTGGCGCAGGCGGTCGCGGTCGCGGGCGGTGCTCGCCGAGTGGTACGACGCGCCGTCCGACTCGATGGCCAGGACCATCTCGCCGGGGATCGTCGGGTGGGCGCAGGCGAAGTCGATGGTGTAGCCGGCCACGCCGAACTGCGGGGTGACCGGGATGCCGGCCGCGGCCAGGCGGTCGCGCACGTCGCGCTCGAACGGGTTGAGCTCGGGCCGGGCGCCCGCGGCGGCCTGAGCCAGCGACGTGCCGGCCGACTCGGCGTACTCCAGGTAGGCCCGCAGCAGCCGCACGCCGTCACTGGTGGTGCGGGCCGGGTCCATGTCGGCGGCGGTGAACGAGCTCACCAGGGTCATGCGGCGGCGGGCGCGCGTGACGGCCACGTTGAGGCGGCGTTCCCCGCCCGGAAGCAGGAGCGGGCCGAAGCGGTACAGCAGCCGCCCGGCCGAGTTCTTGCCGTACCCGATGGAAAGGATGACGGCGTCGCGCTCGTCGCCCTGGACGCGCTCGAGGTTCTTGACGAAGAACGGCTCGGCGGCGGTCTCGGCGAAGAACGCGTGCAGCTCCGGGCGGGCGGCGAGGGCCCGGCGCAGCGCGAGGTCGATCCGCTCGGCGTGGGTGATGCCCATCGTGATGACGCCGAGCGACTCGTTGGGGCGCAGCTGGGCGTGCTGCAGGATCAGCTCGACGACCCGCTGGACCTCGGCCGTGACGGAGTCCGTGCCCTCCTCGGCGCCTTCCGCGCCGGCGAAGGGCACGTGGACGTGGGAGACGCTGCCGGCGCCGGCCACGCCGGGGAAGGTCACGAGGGAGCCCTCGTAGATGTGGGCGTTGGAGAAGGCGATGAGCCGGTCGTCCTGGCTGCGGTAGTGCCAGCGCAGCAGGTAGCCGGGCAGCAGCGCGGTCAGCACGTCCAGGATCGACTCGTAGCCGGAGGTCAGCGACAGGTCGATCGAGCCGTCGGCGTTGACGCCGAGCGGGTCGGCGGCGGTGCCCTCCTCGGCCGCGGTGAAGAACGACGTCGGCGGCAGCTGGTGCTCGTCGCCGGCGACGACGACCTGGCGGCCGCGCAGCAGGGCCGGCACGGCGTCGGCCGGCGTGACCTGGCTCGCCTCGTCGAAGACGACCACGTCGAAGAGGTCGGCCACGGGCGGCAGCAGCTGCGAGACGACCAGCGGGCTCATCGCCCAGCACGGGCGCAGCGCGGTGAGCATGTGCGGCGCGGTCGCGAAGAGCTGGCGGATCGGCAGGTGGCGGCGCTTGAGGTTGGCCTGGTGCTCGACCAGGCGGCTCTCGTCCGGGTACTCGTCGCGGGTGTGCGTGATGTGCTCGGCGACCGCGCGCAGCACCCGGGTGGCGGTGGCGTCGATGTGCCGGCGGTCGGCGTCGCGGTACTCGGCCACGGTCCGGGCGTGCAGCGGGCCGTCGAAGGCGCCGACGCGCGGGTCGGTGAAGTTGAGGTGCTGCAGGATCGAGGCGTTCCAGCAGGCGTCGAAGACGGCGGCGGCCTGGTCGGCGTCCACGCCCCGGCGGGCCCGCAGGTCCTCCAGCAGCGGGTCGAGGCCGGCCGCGGCGAAGGCGCCCTGCAGCTCGTTGAGGCGCGGCACCCGGCGCAGCGTGCGCTCGTCGGCCGCGAGGGCGGCGACGACCCGGCCGAGCCGCTCGAGGTCCATGGTGGCCAGGGGGAGGTGCGGGCAGTACCGCTGCAGCTCCCCCGCCTGCGCGTCGAGCTGGTCGAACGCCGCGCGGGCGCGGCCGAGGTCGGCCGGGATGCGCGGCCGGCCGCCGTCGCGGGCGAGGCGCGCCCACTGCTCGCGCTGGGCCAGGGCCGCGGAGAAGCCGTCGAAGAGCTGCTGGCGGCTCGGCGAGCCCGGCCCCCGCCACAGCCCGGCGGCCTGCTTGCGCATCTTGCGCCGGGTCCACCAGCCCGCGTCGGTGCCGGGCTGGCCGGCGTGGGCGCGACGCCACTCGGCGTCGGCGACCGAGGCCAGGTAGGAGGAGAGGGACGCCCAAAAGGAGTCGGCACTGAACACCTCGTCGCGGAACTGCGCGAGGGTGGCGGCGACGGCGTCGAGGAAGCCGAAGAGGGAGCGCCAGCCGTTGAGGTCGGCCGGGGCGCGCAGGCCGGTCTGGTCCAGCACGTAGCGCAGCGCGGGCCGGGCCGCCGGGAGCGTCTGCCCGCCGAGCCGCTCGGCGAGGCCGAAGGCGGCCTCGGCGTCGGCCGGGGTGTACACGGCGGCGCCGGTCCAGCCCGACGGCTCGCCGGTCACCGCGAACCCGCCGACCGTGGCGTAGTCGCGCAGCTGTTCGCGGACCCGGCGGGCGCCGGCCGCGTCGAGGGCGGCGAGGGCCGGGCCGCGCAGCCGCACGGCGGTCATCGGGAACACCGCCGCCGACAGCCGGATCATCTCCGCCTGCGCCTGGTAAGCCGAGATCCCCCACGGCTCGCGCACCTGGTGCATGGCGTCGTCGTGGTCGTTGAGCGCGGCCCGGCGGGCGGCGAGCGTCTCGTGCAGCACGCTCAGCTCGGGCTGGGCGATGCGCGCGGCCGAGTCGAAGGCGGCCTTGAGGTCGGCCGCGACCTTGCGCCGCGACGTGGTGCCGTCGTGCACGTCCATGACCAGGTTGCCCAGGCCGCGGCGGGCGAGCCGGTCGGTGACGGCGGTGATCGCGGCGCGCTTCTCGGCCACGAACAGCACCCGCTTGCCCCGCGCGACCAGCGAGGCGATGAGGTTGGCGATGGTCTGGCTCTTGCCGGTACCGGGCGGGCCCTTGATGACGCTGTGCTGGCCGGCGAGCACGGCGTTGATCGCGTAGTTCTGCGAGGAGTCGGCGTCGAGGACCAGGAACTCGTCCTCCGGCGGGATCCAGTCCGGGTCCCGCAGCGCGATGCCGGCCGCCGGGCGCAGCGCCGCCTGGGCGTCGCGGTCGCCGGCGATCGCGGCGATGACGTCGTGCTCGACGAGGGCGCCGGCGGCCACCCGCAGGTCGGTGACCATCGGCAGCTTGGCGTAGGAGAAGGTGCCCAGCACGAAGCGGGGGCTGACCGCGAAGCCGCGGACCCGGCCGGCCGCCTCCTTGACCAGCCGCTCGTACAGCGGCATGGGATCGAAGCCGGCCTGGTAGCTGACCAGCTCCTCGAGCTCGTCGGCGTCGACCCGCACGCCGAAGTCCTCCTCGAGCAGCTGCAGCAGCGTCGGGTTGAGCTCCAGGTCGCCCTGCAGGGTGAGGTCGAAGTCGTCCTCGGCGGCGCCGCGGGCCCGCAGCTGGGCCGAGCGCAGCAGCACCGGCGCGGCCGGGGCGGCGCCCCCGCCGGGCGGCGGGGTCCAGGTGGCGCTGCCGATCGCCGCGAAGCAGGTCTCGATCCCGCGCTCCTCGGTGAGCTCGCGCGCCTTGTTGCGGATCGTCCGAGCCCGCTTGATCGCCGCGGCGTGGGCATCGCGGTCGGGGAAGAGCTGGCCGAGCGGCAGGGTGCGGCCGCCCAGGAGAGCCTCGAGCGACACCGGATCGGCACCGGTGAGGTCGAGCGTGCCGGCCCGCAGGTCACGGTAATAGAGCAGCGTGTTGCGCCCGCCGAGGTCGATCAGCTGAGACCGCCAGCGGCGGGAGGCTTCGTGCACCAGCGCACCCCGCCGGTCGACAGCTTCCTCCACGCGCCGAGCGTACTGGCCATGGCAAGAACCCTGGCGAGCGAACCTGGCGCTCGCTTGGCTCGGGCACGACCCCGCCGCCGAGGATCACGGCGGGGCCGGGCCTACAGCGCCGGCCCCTTTCCGTCGGGATTGCGTTCCAGCCAGGCCGAGTACCGCTCGTTGCGGCGCACCGCGTCGAGATAGGCCTCGATGGCGTACCCCCACACCTGCCCGGCCAGCCCCGCCGCCGGCCCGGCGGGCAGCCACCCCAGCATCTGCCGCCAGTGCAGCGGCGCACCGGCGATCGGCACGGTGACCAGCCCCGCCATCGGCCGAAGCGTCGCCTGGCACAGCCCGACGGCGTCGCCGGACTCGATGAGGTCGATCGCGCCGCGCACCTCGGTCTCGAAGAGCACCTTCGGCGTGAAGCCGGCCCGCGCGCAGGCCGCGGCGTGGCAGTCCGAGAAGCAGCCGTCCCCGGGCGCGGCCACCCACTGCGCCCCCGCCAGCTCGGCCAGGTCGACCTCGTCGCGGCCGGCCAGCTCGTGGTGCCCGGGCAGCAGCAGGAACACCGGGTCGGCGGCGACCACCCGCCAGGCCAGCCCGGTGTCGGTGGCCGGCGGGGCGTCGCCGCACGCGCCGACCAGCACGAAGTCCAGCCGCCCGGACAGCACCTGGTCGGCGAGCTCGGCGGCCGACCAGGACGCGAGGGTGCTGACCCGCGCGGCCGGGTGGTTGGCGGTGATCCGGCGGATCAGGCCGCCGAGGATCGGGCCGTTGACGGCGCCGATGCGGTAGCGCGCCTGCGGCCCCGCCGCGCTGGCCAGCCGGGTCGCCTCGTCCTGCAGCCCCTTCACCGCGGGCAGCAGCACGCGGGCCCGGGCCAGCACCAGCTCGCCCAGCGGTGTCACCCGCGCGCCCCGCCGGTCGCGCTCGAACAGCGTGCCCCCGAGCGCGCGCTCGATGCGCTGCAGCTGCGCGGTGAGCGCCGGCTGGGCGAGGCCGAGCGCGGACGCGGCCTTCGTCACACTGCCGGCATCGGCGATCGCACACACCACGCGCAGATGCCGCAGCTCAAGCTCCATATGGAAACGGTACATCGACACTGGCCATTTGCTTGCCAGATACCCCTGGGGGGTATATGTTCGGCGCATGACTTCCCTGACCCGCCAGGCCGTGACCGCCACGCTGCACTGCCTCACCGGCTGCGCGATCGGCGAGGTGCTCGGCATGATCGTCGGCACCGCCCTCGGCTGGGGCAACGCGGCCACGATCGTGCTGTCGATCGTCCTGGCCTTCGCCTTCGGTTACGCGCTCACGCTGCGTTCGGTGCTGGCCGCCGGCCTCGCGCTGGACGCCGCGCTGCCGGTCGTGCTCGCGGCCGACACCGCGTCGATCGCCTCGATGGAGATCGTCGACAACGCCGTCGTCCTCGCCATCCCGGGCGCCATGGACGCCGGCCTGACCAGCCCGCTGTTCTGGCTGAGCCTGCTGATCTCACTGGCCGTCGCGTTCGTCGTGACGGTGCCGGTGAACCGCTTCCTGATCGGCCGGGGCCGCGGCCACGCCGTCGTCCACCAGCACCACGGGCACCACCACTAACCTTGAGTAGTGATCATCCGCTGGGCCGCCGCCGGGTCCGCGCTCGCCGGCACCGTCGGCGCCGCGTGCCTCGCGGCGGCGGTGGCGGGCTCCGCGCCGTCGACCTACGTCTCCGAGTCCGGCGTGCCGGGCGCGCCGCACGCGGGGCTCTACGCGGGAAGCATGGTGCTGCTCGCCACCGCGCTCGCGCTGCTGGCGGTGCCGGCCCGGCGGGCCTCCTGGCTGATCGCCGCGTGCTTCCTGCCGGCGGCGCCGCTGGCCGGGGTGGCGGCGGCCGTGCACTGCAGCCCGGGGTGCCCGCTGCCGCCGTACGAGACGCCGGCCGCCCGGGACCTCGTGCACGCCGCCGGCGCGATCGGGGCGCTGGGCCTGTGCGCGCTGGCCATGCTGCTGTACGCCACGCTGCGCGTCGGCCCGGCCCTGCGGCGGCGGGGCCGGATCGGCATTCTGGTGGCGTACCCGCCGCTGATCCTGTCCGCGGCGGGCATTCTCCTGGCCGGGCGCTCGCTGTTCACCGGCGTGATGGAGCGCCTGGCCCTGGCCGCGGTCTGTGCCTGGGTGGTGCTCAGTTCGGCAGCGGAATCTCGCTCCAGTGCGCCGCCGGACCCGGGTTCGCGGTGAAGTCGTAGCGCACGCCCGGCTCGCCGATCGCGACGAGCGTGGCCGAGCCGGAGCCGTACAGCAGCCCGTCGACCTCCTTGCGGATCAGCAGCGGTCGCTCGGCGGCGCCGGTGAACTCGCCGCCGGCCAGCAGCTCGATCCAGTCGCCCCACGCCGCCGCCGGCGCCAGGCCCGGCTTCGGGTCGGGGTCGGCGGCCGCCCGCAGCGGCGCGAAGTCGTTGACGTCGATGCCCTGGTTGACGATCACGTGGTCGCCGGGGGCCAGCAGCCGGTGGGTGACCGACTGGCCGTCCCACGTGATCACCGACACCTCGGTCGGCTCGGCCCGCACGAGATGGAAGGCGTCGAACGAGCGCAGCACGTCGTCGTCCGGCGGGATGGGGGCCAGCGGCAGCGAGCCCCGGGTCGGGCGGTCGCCGACCGGCGGCAGCGGCGGGAAGCCGTTGAGCAGCGCCGTCACGCTCGGGCGGGCCGGATCCACGGCCAGCCAGGTGCCGCCGGCGGTGCTGTCGCGGCCGCCGAAGCGGCCCGGCCAGTGCTCGGCGGGGGGCTCCCAGGGGCGGGCCAGGTACTCGTCGCGGACGGCCGCGATGAGCACGGGCCAGGTGGCGTCGGGGTCGAACCGGAGGAGCACGGTGCACATGGAACCGAACGTTATGCCCCGCCGAGCTGAGGGACACGAGCGGTCAGCCAATCCGCGAAATCATCCGCCGGCAGCGGCTTGGAGATGAAGTACCCCTGGACGAGGTTGCACCCCTCCTGCCGCAGGTGGAGCAGGGTGTGCTCGTCCTCGACCCCCTCGGCGACGACCATGAGGTCCAGGGCGTGGCCGAGCTGCACGGCCGAGCGGACCACCGCCCGGTCGCGATGGTCGACGGCGATGCGCTGCACGAACGAGCGGTCGATCTTCACCTCGTGGATCGGCAGCTCGCGCAGGCGGCCCAGCGAGGAGTACCCGGTGCCGAAGTCGTCGATGGCGAGCTTGACCCCGAGCGCGTGCAGCCGGTCGAGGATCGCCAGCGCGCCGGTCGGGTCGGCCATGATGCTGCTCTCGGTGATCTCCAGCGTGAGCGCGCTGGCCGGGACGCCGGCCTGGCCGAGCAGGCGGGCGACGATGTCCGGCAGGTCCGGCTCCTGCAGGCTGCTCGGCGAGAGGTTGACCGCGACGTGGATGTCGTGGCCCATCCGCCGCCAGGTGGCGCAGCGGCGCAGCGAGACCTCCAGGACGTGCAGGGTCAGCGGGCGGATCAGCCCGGAGTGCTCGGCGAGCGGGATGAACTCGTCCGGCGGCACGAACCCGTGCACCGGGTGGTGCCAGCGGGCCAGCGCCTCGGCGCCGACGACCACGCCGGTCGCCGTCTCGATCTTCGGCTGGAAGACCACCACGATGTCGTGGCGGTGGATCGCCTCGCGCAGGTCGGCGACCATGGCCAGCCGGCGGGGGCTGTTGCGGTCGTCGTCGCTGGTGTAGACGCGCACGCCGGTGTGGCTGGTCTTGGCCACGTACATCGCCACGTCCGCCCGCTGGATGAGCGTCTTTGCGTCGCGGCCGTGCTCGGGCGCGAGGGCCACGCCGATGCTGACCCTTGCGTTCAGGCGCAGGTGCCCGATCGGGATCGGCTGCTCCATCGCCGCGTCGATGTCGTCGGCGATGGCCACCGCGACCTCGCGGGTGCGGGTGCCCGGCAGCAGTACCGCGAACTCGTCCCCGCCGAAGCGGGCCACCGTGCCGCGCTCGCCCAGCCGCTCCTGCAGCCGCTCGCCGACCTGGCGCAGCAGCTGGTCGCCGACGTCGTGGCCGAGGGCGTCGTTGACGTCCTTGAACCGGTCCAGGTCCATGAGCAGCACGGCCAGCGGGGTGCCGGCCGCGCTGAGCTCGTCGATGAGCGCCTGGAAGCGCTGCCGGTTGGGCAGGCCGGTCAGCGGGTCGTAGAGGGCCAGCCGCTCCTTCTGGGCGACCTCCCGGCGCAGCTCGTCGAGCAGGCGGGCCTTGGTCAGCGACAGGCTGGCGTGGTTGGCGAGCGCCTGGAACAGCCGCAGCTGCTGCTCGCCGAAGGTCGGGATGTCGGGCAGGCTGTCGGCGACGAGGAGCACGCCGGTGCCGCCGTCGTTCAGCGGTACCGGAACGGCGATCCCGTCCTCGATGGAGCCGATCACGCGGCTGCCCTTGGCCACCAGCACCGGGGTGCCGGAGCGGGCCGGCTGCCACCAGGCGGTGTCGGGCAGGGCGTCGACGTTGCTGATGTCGAGGCGGGCCCGGCCGTGCATGCGCAGCCGGACGAAGGTGCCGTCGTTGCCGGGCACGATCAGCTCGGCGCGCTCGGCCCGCAGCTGGTCGCGGGCCTGCTCGAGCACGATCCGGGCCACGCCGCCGGTGTCCAGCGGGCCGTCGAGCGCGCGGGTGAAGGCGTACAGCTCCTCCACCTCCTGGTGGCCCTGGCTCTGGCGCACGTAGGCCCGGTAGGCGCGGTACGTGACCGCCGAGACGATCGCCAGCAGCGCGATGGCCCGCCGGTCGCGGTCGATCGCAAGCGCGCTGACCAGGCCGATGCTGGTGGTGATGGCGACGAGCGGCATGCCCTGCAGCGCGCCGGGCAGGCGCTTCCACTCGCCGGGGTCGTCGTGCAGGGCGATGACCGCGGTCACGAGGACGGCGGCGATCGCGTCGGAGGCCAGCATGACAATGAGGACGTACAGCCACTCGCGGGGACCGCTGGGCAGCGCCGGCCCCGACAGCGTCCGCAGCAGGACCGCGGCCGCCGTGGTCTGCACCCCGAGCAGCGCGACGTTGAAGCCGAGCTTGACGCCGCGCTGGCGGCGCAGCCCGGCCAGGCCGATGATGCCGCCGATCAGCCGCACGCACAGCAGCAGCGTGGCGTCGACCGACAGCAGCCCGAGGACCATCGGGATCTCGCTGAGACTCATCGCGTGCCCGCCGCGGCGCACCCGCACGTGGACCGCGAACCCCTCGGTCAGCGCGAAGGCGACCACGAGGACCGCCAGCGGTACCGGATCCGGGTTGGCGGGCAGGCCCACATGGCGGATCCGCAACGCGTGCGCCGCGACGGTCGCGACGCCCAGCCAGAAGCTGAGCGCCGCGACCCGGGCATCCGGGCGACTCCACCCACGTGCTCTCTTCATCATCGCCCTGTTTGCGCCGTTTATCCGTTATGTTGGACTACTGCCAGATGGAGGACGACCAGTAGCTTCCACTCCAAGTTCGGCCGCTCCACGTGTTTCCTGACCAAGTTCGACCGCTCCATGTGCGGCCGTCCCACGTGGCGCCGCTCCAGGTGCGCCCGCTCCAGGTGTGCCCGTCCCAGTTGGTGCCGGTCCAGGCGACCGAGGCCCAGCTCTTGCCGGACGAGCCGCTGTTGAGCGTGGTACCGGTCCAGGTGGAGCCGTTCCAGGTGCCGCCGGTCCACGCGGTGCCGGCCGAGGCCGCCGTGGCCCACGTGGTGCCGTTCCAGGTCTTGCCCATGATGTCCTTCTCGCCGGTCAGCATCGTGCCGCTGACCGGGTCGGCCACATGCGCGGTGCCCCGCGAGGCCTCGAGGGTGCCGGTGCCGGTGGACGCCACCCAGTTCTGGGTGGACGCGGCCACGGTCGGGGTCGGCGCCTCGATCGCCTTCTTGATGTTCAGCTCGCCCGCCCCGCGCCCGAGGGCCACGGCGTTGGGCATCGCGTCCGCGGTGCTCGTGAGCAGTTTCTTCACCTGGTCCGGGGTCAGCGTCGGGCGTTGCTGCAGTAGCAGCGCGACCGCGCCGGATGTGATGGCCGCGGCCTGGGAGCTGCCGCTGCCGCGGAAGTAGCGGCCCGTCGTGTCGCCCGGAACCAGCCCGGTCGGGTAGTTCACGTCGACGTACGAGCCGGGGTCGCGCAGGCCGACGATCGAGCGCCCGGGGGAGGTCAGGTCGACGGACCGGGTCGTGTTGCCGCGGCTGCTGAAGTCGGCCACGACGTCGTCGGAGCGGCTGTCGGTGCCCTTGGAGTCCGCGGCGCCGACGGCGATGACGTAGGGGTTCGCCGCCGGCATGGACAGCGCGCTGCGCGTCGTGCCGTCGTTGCCGCCCGACACCACCACGGTGATGCCCTTCTTCCACGCCGACTCGACCGCGTGCGAGAGCGGGTCGAGCCGCTCGTCCTGCGTCGAGTCGGTGCCGAAGGACAGGTTCAGCACCTTGATGTTGAGGTTGGCGTCGTTGCGGTGGGCGACCACCCAGTCGATGCCGGCGATCACCTGCGACACGTCGGTCGCCCCGTCGGCCGCGGCCACCTTCACGCTGATGAGCGTGGAGGTCGGCGCCATGCCGGTGAAGTTGCTCGGGTCGGTCACGGTCGTCAGGTTGGTGCCGGGGTCACGGCCGGCGATCAGGCCGGCCATGTGGGTGCCGTGGCCGAACGTGTCCACGTATCGCAGGTTCGGCGCCTGCGACTCGAATGACAGGTCGGGACCGTTGATGATGCGGCCGTCGTTCAGGCCGGTCACCGGCGACACGCCGGAGTCGATCAGGGCCACGCCGATGCCCGTGCCGCCGAGGAGGTGGCCGCCGGTGTCCGTCTTCTTCCACACGTCGAGGGCGCCGGTGGCGCGAACGACGCTGAACATCGAGTTGGCGTCGCCGTCCGCGCGCCATGTGCTGGCCTCGAGGGCCACCTTTCCGTCGACGGTCACGCCCCGCACGCCGGGCGCGGTCTTGAGTGCTGAGATGTGCTGGCTCGGTACTTCGGCCACGAAGCCGTCCACGACGGCCAACGGTCGGCCGACCGTGCCGCCGGCGCGTTGAACCGCGAGGGCGGCGGCGTCCGCGTCGTCGTACTCGACGATGACGCGGGTCAAATCGGCGCTGGCTGCCGCCGGAGTGGCGGCGACCGCCGGCACGCCCGGCGTGACCGCACCGGCCGCGATTGCGAGGATCGCGGCGGACGCGGCACCCAGTGCGGTCCGGTATCTGCTCGGCATGCGGGCCCCTTCCATGGGTCGATGACTCGCCGTGATCCATGGTTGGGCAGCCGGTAGCCGAGTGTTGTCAACAGGTCGGGCATATCTTGCTCACGGTGCGTGATCGAGAGCACCTTCGCTAATTTGTTTTATCCGGCAAATCCGCAGTTGTACGCCGGATGGCCCCCGGACCGGGCTGCGGCACGACGTCCCGCGGCGCGACGTCGACGTGGCCGTGCTCGCACATGAGGGTGGCGTGGACCTCAGCCCCGCAGCCGCGGTGGACGGTCTGCAGCGGCGGCCCGCCGGGGTCGGCGAGGTAGCGGTCGCCCCACTCGCGCACGGCGACCAGCAGCGGATAGAGGTCGAAGCCCTTCTCCGTCAGCCGGTACTCCTCGCGGGCCCGGGACCCCGGCTCGCGGTAGGGCACGCGGCGCAGCACCCCGTGCTCGACCAGCAGGGCGAGCCGGTTGGTGAGCACCTGGCGCGGGATGTTCGTGCGTTCGCGCATGTCGTCGAAGCGGAAGATCCCGTTGAACACCTCGCGCAGCACAACGATCGTCCACCGCTCGCCGAGGATCGCCATCGCCCGCCCGATCGTGCAGTTGTCGACCGACCACTCGAGTGCCCTGGGTCTCATGCCGCCAGGCTAGCGCCGAGCTGGGTCTTATTGACAGATCCAGGGTGAGCCGGAGAGGCTGGGTTCATGACGCAGACCGAGGCGGACCTCCGCCAGCGCACGTTCTCGTGGTCGGACCCGATGCTCAACGCCGCCGAGGTCGGCCGCCGCTCGGGCCTTGAGCTGCTGCAGGCGATGTCGCGCGGCGAGCTGCCGGCGCCGCCCATCATGCACCTGCTGGGCACCGGCGGGCTCGAGGCCGAGGAGGGGCGCGTGGTGGTGACGCTGGAGCCGCGGGAGTACCACTACAACCCCCTCGGCACCGTGCACGGCGGGGTGCTCGCGACGCTGCTGGACACCGCCACGGGCTGTGCGGTGCACTCGACGCTTCCGGCCGGCGTGGGGTACACCACCCTGGACCTGACCACCAAGTTCCTGCGCCCGGCGTCGCTCGCGTCCGGGATGCTCACCTGCGAGGGCACGATCATCTCGAAGGGGCGCCGCACCGCCCTGGCCCAGGCCCGGATCACCGACGCCCGCGGCAACCTGGTCGCCCACGCGACCTCGACCTGCATGCTGTTCACAGCCTGACCACAGCCTCCGTTGAAGTAGCCGGAAGGCTCGGGCCGCAGCGTAGGCGGCATGACCACCACGCTGACCCGCCCGGCCGGGCCCACGCGGCACAACCCCGGGGCTCAGCCCGTGCCGAGAGCCGGGGCACCGGCCTGGACCCGCGCGGCGCTGCCGCTGCTCCTCATCGCCACCGGCGTGCTGTACCTGTGGAACCTCTCTGCCTCCGGCTGGGGCAACGCCTTCTACGCGGCGGCCGCCCAGGCCGGCGGCGAGAGCTGGAAGGCGTGGTTCTTCGGCTCCTCGGACGCCTCCAACTTCATCACCGTCGACAAGACGCCGGCCGCGCTGTGGGTCACCGGCCTGTCGGTGCGCCTCTTCGGGCTGAGTTCCTGGAGCGTGCTCGCGCCGCAGGCGCTGATCGGGGTGGCGACGGTCTGGCTGCTGTACATCACCGTCCGGCGCTGGCACGGACCGGCCGCCGGCCTGATCGCCGGTGCGGTGCTCGCCACCACGCCGGTGGCCACGCTGATGTTCCGGTTCAACAACCCGGATGCGCTGCTCATGCTGCTGCTGGTGGCCGGGGTGTACGGCATGATGCGGGCCATCGAGCGGGGCAGCACCTGGTGGCTGCTGTTCGCGGGCTCGATGGTCGGCTTCGGCTTCCTCACCAAGATGCTCCAGGCGCTGCTGGTCGTCCCGGCGTTCGGCCTGGCCTACCTGCTGTTCGCGCCGACCGGCTGGGCGCGCCGGCTGGTGCAGCTGCTCGCGGCCGGCGCCGCGGTGATCGTCTCGGCCGGCTGGTGGGTCGCGATCGTCTCGCTCACCCCGGCCTCCTGGCGCCCCTACGTCGGCGGGTCGCAGACGAACTCGATCCTCGAGCTGACGCTGGGGTACAACGGCTTCGGCCGGCTGACCGGCAACGAGACCGGCAGCGTCGGCGGCGGTGGCGGCAACGGCGGCGGCTGGGGCGCGACCGGCTGGTCGCGCCTGCTCGACGGCCAGACCGGCGGCCAGGCCTCCTGGCTGCTGCCGGCCGCGCTGATCCTGACCGTCGCCGGCCTGTACTTCTCCACCCGCAGGGCGGCCTACGTGCTGTGGGGCGGCTGGCTGGTCACCACCGTCGTGGTCTTCAGCTACATGCAGGGCATCTTCCACGACTACTACACGGTGGCCCTGGCCCCGGCGATCGGTGCGCTGGCCGGCATGGGCGCGGCGACCCTGTGGCGGCGCCGGTCCGACCTCTACGCCCAGCTCGTGCTCGGCGGCAGCGTCGCCATCACGGCGGTGTGGTCGTACCTGCTGCTGGACCGGGCCACCGGCTTCCACCCGTGGCTGCGGATCGCGGTGCTCACCGCGGGCGGCATCGGCGCCGCCGGCCTGCTGCTCAGCCAGCAGATCGGCCGGCGGCTGCGGCTGGTCGCGGTGGCCCTGGCCCTCTTCGCGGTCCTGGGCGGCCCGCTCGCCTACTCGCTGGACACGGCGGCGACCGCGCACACCGGCTCGATCGTCACCGCCGGCCCCGCGGTCGCGGGCGGCTCGGGCGGCTTCGGCGGCGGCGGTGGACGCTTCAACGGCACGCCGCCCGGTGGCTTCGCCCGCGGCGGCATGGGCGGCGGCGGCATGGGCGGTCTTCTCAATGCGACCACGCCCAGCTCGGAAGTCGTGGCGGCGCTGCAGAAGGACGCGTCGAAGTACGCCTGGGTGGCCGCCGCGGTCGGCTCCAACAACGCCTCGGGCTACCAGCTCGCGACCGAGGAGCCGGTGATGGCGATCGGCGGCTTCAACGGCAGCGACCCGGCCCCGAGCCTGGCGCAGTTCCAGCAGTACGTGAAGCAGGGAAAGATCCACTACTTCATCGGCGGCTCGGGGTTCGGCGGTCGCAGCAACGGCGGCAGCAGCGTGAGCGCCGAGATCGCCGACTGGGTCGCGGCCAACTACACGGCCCGGACGATCGGCAACACGACGCTCTACGACCTGACCGCTTAAACGTTCCGGGTGCTTCGGGGGCCGTCCAGGCCCCACGAAGTGATTTTCGTGGGCGTGATCCGGATGATTTCCCGCGACATGTGGGGAATCGGCGGATCCTGATCGGTCAGCGCCTCCGCCGTGCCGCGGATCTCGATGCCCCGGACCGTCCACGGGTCGACCGACGCCAGGTCGTCCACGACGAGCGCGGCCGTGCTGCCGCGCTGAACGTTGCGGAACTTCTTGGTTGCGCCCATGGCGCCACCGCCGATGACGATCGCCCCGCTGTCGCCCTCGAGGAAGAAGCCGACGGGGTTGTTCTGCACCTGCCCGTCGGGCGAGACGGTGGCCAGCCGCCCGAGCCGCTGCGTGGCCAGGTAATCGAGCTCTGCCTGGGTGAACACCATGGGCCAACTGTATTCACAGGCGGGCCACAGGTTCGCCGGAAGGTGCCGGAAGGTGCCGGCCCGACCTTGGTTTCCATGAGCACTGAGACGCTTCCTCGCGCCACCGGCACCGGCGACCGCGCGAGCGCCGCCGTCCTCGACGTCGTGATCCCGGTCTACAACGAGGAGGCCGACCTCGCGCCCTGCGTCCGCCGGCTGCACCGGCACCTGAGCGAGAGCTTCCCGTACCCCTTTCGGATCACCGTCGCCGACAACGCCAGCACCGACGCCACGCCCGCGGTCGCGACCGCGCTCAGCATCGAGCTCCCCGGCGTCGAGGTGCTCCGCCTGGCCGAGAAGGGCCGCGGCCGGGCGCTGAAGCGGGCATGGTCGGCCTCGGACGCGCCGGTGCTCGCCTACATGGACGTCGACCTCAGCACCGACCTCAACGCGCTGCTCCCGCTCGTCGCGCCGCTGCTGTCGGGCCACTCCGACCTCTCCATCGGCAGCCGCCTGGCCCGCGGCTCGCGCGTCGTGCGGGGCCCGAAGCGCGAGTTCATCTCCCGCAGCTACAACCGCGTCCTGCGTACCGCCCTGAGCGCCCGCTTCTCCGACGCCCAGTGCGGCTTCAAGGCCATCCGCCGCGACGTCGCCGAGCAGCTGCTCCCCCTCGTCGAGGACACCGGCTGGTTCTTCGACACCGAGCTGCTGGTCCTGGCGCAGCGGGCCGGCCTGCGCATCCACGAGGTCCCGGTCGACTGGATCGACGACCCCGACAGCCGGGTGGACATCGTCGCGACCGCGCTGGCCGACCTTCGCGGCATCGCCCGCCTGGGCCGCGCCCTGTTCACCGGCAAGCTCCCCCTGGCCGCGCTGCGCAGCCGCTTCGGCCGCGCCCCGCTGGTCGAGGGCGTGCCGGCCGGGATGCTGCCGCAGCTGCTGCGCTTCGGCGGCATCGGCATCCTCTCGACGATCGCCTTCCTGGGCCTTTACGCCCTGCTGCGGCCCGCGGCGGGCGCCCAGGCCGCGAACTTCGTCGCGCTGCTCACGACGGCGATCGCGAACACCGCGCTGAACCGCCGGCTGACGTTCGCGATCCGGGGCACCGAGGGCGCCGTACGGCATCAGGTCCAGGGTTTGATCCTTTTCGCGCTGGGGTGGGCCCTGAACGCGGCGGCGCTGGCGTCGCTGAACGTCGCGGCGCCGTCGCACACCCACCTGGCCGAGCTGTCGGTCCTGCTGCTGGCCAACGCGGTGACGACGCTGCTCCGCTTCGTCCTGATGCGCGTCTGGGTCTTTCGCCGGGCGTGACTCGCCCTCGCCGCGATAAGCCGGCGTCCCGCTCGAGCTGTCTGCCGGTCCCGCGCTCGATCAATTCGTCGGGCTCTTGTTTGTCGGACGGCCGGCTCACGCCGTCGGGCGGCGGCCCGCTCACGTCGCCGACGGCCCGCTCACGATATGTCGGGCGCTGACGCGCCACGACATATCGGACTTATCAGCATTTAGCGGGGCCCAGGCTTTTCGGACAAAGTTCGTCAAGTCTGACACGCCGGAGTCGCCCGCACGATACCGTCAAACGTGGTGAAAGCGGGATTTCTTCATGAAGTGCGCGACGGCGTCACGCCGCGCGCCGGTGCGCTGGTCCTCGCGGTCCTCGCCCTCCAGCTGGCCTTCATCGGCAGCTACATAGGCGCGTTCCACGAACCGACCCCGCACCGGATTCCTGTGGCCGTCGCCGCGCCGCCCGAGGCGCTCGACGACCTGGTCGGCAAGCTCGACCGGCTGCCCGGCGAGCCGCTGGACGCCCGCGCGGCGTTCAGCGAGGACGCCGCACGCCGGATGATCGACGAGCGCGAGGTGTACGGGGCGTTCATCGTCTCCAACACCGACGCGCCCGACCGGCTCATCATCGCCAGCGCCGCCGGCTCCAGCGTGAGCACGGCGCTGACCCAGATCATCACGCCCCTCGAGGACGCCCAGCAGCGAGCCATGATCACCGAGGACGCCAAGCCGGCCCTCCTCGACGACGCGCGCGGACTGTCGGGGTTCTACCTGGCCCTGGGCTGGGTCGTCGGCGGGTACCTGGTCGCCATCGCGGTCAGCACCAGCAAGGGCTCGCGCCCGGCCAACCCGCATCGGGCGCTCATCCGCCTGTTGTCGCTGGCGGCGTACGCCGCGGTCTCCGGCGTTGGCGGCGCGCTCATCGCGGGCTCGCTCTTCGGCGCACTGGACGGCCACCTGGCGCAGCTGTGGTGGTTCGGCGCCCTGCTGGTCTTCGCGTCGGGCTGCTTCACGATGGCGCTGCAGGCCGCGTTCGGCTTCGTGGGCACGGGCCTGACCATCCTGCTCTTCGTCATCCTGGGCAACCCGAGCGCCGGCGGCGCGTACCCGGCCCCGTTGCTCCCCCCGTTCTGGCGGGCGATCGGCCCCTGGCTCCCGCCGGGCCTGGGCACGGAGGCGATACGCGGCATCGTGTACTTCGACGGCGTCGGCGTGCAGCGATCGGCCATCGTTCTGGGCGGCTACGCGCTCTTCGGCCTGGTCGGCACCCTGCTGGTGGCCCAGATCGCCCAGCCGCGCCAGGTGGTCATCCCGCCGACGCAGGCACTGGTCGCAATCGGCCGCTGACCTGCACGTTCACCCCGAGTCCCGACATGTCGGGCACTCCGTGCCACGACATGTCGGATTTATCTCCTGACAGGCGAAAAATGCGATAAGTCGTGGCGCGCCAGCGCCCGACTTATCGGTTCACGACCACGGGAGGACGGCGGCCTGCGAGCCGTGAAGGCGCCGCGAGCACCGCAGCGCACCGCCGACAGAGGGCCGGCAGTGCACTCGGTTCACGACCACGGGAGGACGGGCGGCCTGCGGGCCGTGAAGGCGCCGCGCCGGCGGCCGACGCACGGGAAACCTTGCCGCAAACAGGCCAGCGCCCGGCTTTATCGGTCCACGGGAAGCCGGTCGTCAACGCGCCAGCGCCCGGCTTCATCGCCCACGGGAAGCCGGTCGTAAACGCGCCAGCGCCCGGCCTATCGGTTCACGACCACCGGAAGGCGGGCGCCCGGCGGGCCGCGAAAGCCGCGATGCCCTCCGTCAGCTCCGCCTCGTCCTGCGGCGGGGGTTCCGAACCGGACAGCACCGCCTTCGTCGCGCGCAACGTCAGTTGCGAACGGGAGGCGATCGTCGATGCCACCTGGTGTACCGCAGAAGCGAGCTCGGCGGCCGGAAACACCGCATCCACCAGGCCCATGCGCTCCGCCGCCCCGGCGTCGATCAGGTCCGCCGTGTAGAGCAGCAGCTTCGTGCGCGACGGGCCGATCAGTGCTGACAGGCGGCGGGTGGTCGACGGCGGGTACACGATGCCGAGCTTCGCCGGGGTCACGCCGAAGCGGCTGTCCGCCGCGGCGAAGCGCAGGTCGCAGGCCACCGCGAGCTGGCAGCCGCCGCCCACGCAGAAGCCCTCGATCCGGGCGATCGTCGGCTTCGGGAACGCCGCCAGCGCCTGCTCGGCCTCGACCGCCAGGCTGGTCTCGCCGGCGCGGGCCAAGGGGGCCGCCTCCGTGATGTCGGCGCCGGCGCAGAACGTGCCGGCGGCGCCGGCCAGGATCAGGACCCGCACCGACGGGTCGGCCGCCAGCGGGGGCAGCAACGTGGGCAACGAACGCCACATCGCGGCGGTCATGGCGTTGCGCTTCGAAGGGTTGGAGATGAGCAGCGTGGCGATCGGGCCGTCCTGGGTCAGGACGAGCTCACCGTTCACCATTCGTGGACGGGGACGTTCGAGTGCATCCTCGGAAGGTACTCCGCCAGCAGTTTGCGCATGGTCACGTCCCGCTCGACCGGGCCGCTGCCCTCGATCGCGTGCACGGCCTCGACCTGCCAGGATGCGCCGTTGCGCTGGGTCAGGCAGCGCTGCTCGATGATGCCGAGCAGGCGGTCGCGCTGGTCCGGGTCCACGCCCCAGTCGTCCAGGCCCTCGTACGCCAGGGGGAGCAGGCGGCGCAGCACGAGCTCCGTCACGGGGACCGAGCCCAGGCCGGGCCAGAAGAGCGCGGCGTCGATGCCGAGGCGGGCCGCGTTGTGGAAGTTCTCCTCCGCGGCGCCGAACGACATCTGCGTCCACACCGGACGGTCCTGGCCGGCCAGGCGATGTACCAGGCCGAAGTAGAACGCCGCGTTGGCCATGTTGTCCACGACCGTCGGGCCGGCCGGCAGGACGCGGTTCTCGACGCGCACGTGGGGGCGGCCGTCGATGACGTCGTAGATGGGGCGGTTCCAGCGGTAGATCGTGCCGTTGTGCAGGCGCAGCTCGCCCAGGCGCGGGATGCCGCCGTCGTCCAGGATCGCGACCGGGTCCTCGTCCTCGCAGATCGGCAGCAGCGCCGGGAAGTACCGCACGTTCTCCTCGAACAGGTCGAAGATCGAGGTGATCCAGCGCTCGCCGAACCAGACCCGCGGGCGCACGCCCTGGCTCTTGAGCTCCTCGGCGCGCGTGTCGGTCGCCTGCTCGAACAGCGGGATGCGGGTCTCGCGCCAGAGCTCCTGCCCGAAGAGGTACGGCGCGTTGGCCCCCAGCGCCACCTGCACGGCGGCGATCGCCTGGGCGGCGTTCCAGTACGCGGCGAAGCGCGGCGGCTCCACCTGAAGGTGAAACTGCACGCTGGTGCACGCCGCCTCGGGCGCGATCGAGTCGCACCGCACGTGGAGGCGCTCGACGCCGTCGATCGCGATGAGCAGATCCTCGCCGCGGGCCGCGAAGATCTGCTCATTCAGCAGTGCGTACCGCGGGTTGGCCGACAACACGTCCGGCGTCAACAGGTCGCGGCGCAGCGTCGGCAGGATCCCGATCATCGCCAGCCGGGTATCGACCTGCGCCGCATGCTGCTCGGCGGCGTTGAGGCTCTCGCGCACCTGCGACTCGAACCGCCCGAGCCCGTCGCCGGCCAGCCGCCGCGGCGGCACGTTGATCTCGATGTTGAACTGGCCGAGCTCGGTGACGAACGCCGGGTCGGCCAGCGCATCGAGCACCCGCTGGTTGCGCAGCGCCGGGTCGTAGGCCTCGTCGACGAGGTTGAGCTCGATCTCGAGCCCGCTCATCCCGTCACCGTCCTCGAACGGCGACTCGGCGAGCATCCGCGCGAAGGCGTCGAGGCATTGACGCACTTTGTCGCGGTACCGCATCCGGTCTTCCCGGCTGAACACGTGCGATTCGACGTCCTTGCCCATGGGATGCCACCTCCGCGCGGGAGAGCCGTCCATCTGGCATACCACGAGTCACGGAATTTTACTCCTGCTCGCTCGGCCATTCGTGCAGGCGGACATTCGGATCATGCAGATCGGGCGCGGTGACCGCGCCGGCCAGGATCGGAACTCGGCAAACCAGGCTGTATGCGGCCCTCCCCGCGAATCGCCGCTGCAGATAGCGGAGATTCGCGGTGCGACGACTGTCGTCGATGGCCGCTCCAATCCTGGCCGGAGGTTCGGTGAAGTTCGCTGGAGTGCCGGGTTGGATGTACTAGGAGACGTTGACCAGGACGACCGCCACCAGTACCGCGATGACGGTCACGCCGACCATGAAGGGCAGCAGCCCCCCGCTGCCCTCCTCGGCCGGCACCTGTACGACCACCACTCTGGGCCGGCGGCTCAGAGTGGTCGCCCCCGCTGCCAGCAGCAGCACCGCGCCGACCACGACGAAGACGGTCAGCACCGGAATCCCCCTCGGTTTCCGGTGCCGACCGCCGCCGAGGACGCACGGGCAACTCGATCTCGCGAGTCGTTTACTCCGCCCTCGCGGAGCGTTAGTTTGTCCATGAGCCATCCCCCTCTCAGCGGGAGCGCTTCAGCGGCGGCTCGTGGTGCCCGACCCGGCCAAGGACTCCGGCACCGCGTGCCCCGTCTGGGTTCGATCGAGACTTGTGGACTTCACTTCGGTTCGGCACTTCAGCGAAACTTCACCTCCCTATGTCACACGGTAGATGCGTGGGAGAGGTCGCACAAGACGTGTCGATGCCTTCCGGTATGCTCTCCGACGCCGTCCGAAGCTCCGCCGATATCGCATGGCGTCCCCGTTCACCCGGGCCATATACTCTGCAGTTGACCGTGAACTGAAGTTTCGGTGAGACAAGGTGGAGGGCTGTGCAGCCAGGAGACGCCACTCCTAACCGCGCGCTCGCGCGGCACCTTCGCGACCTCCGGAAACGGCACTGGCCCGAACTTCAGCAGATCACGCAGAAGCAGCTCGCCGAGGCGCTCGGCGGCGACAAGCCGCTCAGCACGTCGGTCATCTCGTCGTGGGAAAACCCGATCAACCCGGTCGCGCCGCCGGCGCATCGCCTCGCCGGCTACGCCCGCTTCTTCGCCTCCACCCGGTCCGTCGAGACCGACCCCGCCCGGCTGCTCGAGGACGACGAGCTGACCGACGAGGAGCAGGAGGCCGAGCACCGCATCGCCGCCGAGTTGCAGCGGCTGCGCCACGCCGAGGCCGAGGAGACCGCGGCCCGGGGTGGCAACCCGATCAGCGTGCTGAGCGCCGGCGGGGAGATCGAGCTCGCGCCGGGCGATCGCATCGGGGGCGGGACGTGGTACTTCGGGCCCGACGCCAAGCGCATCGTCATCGTCACCGCGCGCCTGCCCGAGCACCTCCGGGCCAACATGCCGTATGCGCACAAGAGCGATCCCGACTACGTCCGGGCGTACACCTACACCGACGTCGACTCGGTGATCGAGCTCTTCGGGCACATCCGCGCCGTCAATCCGCTCGCCGAGGTGCGCATCCGCACCGACGACCGGCTGATCGGCGACGACTACCACAGCCACCTGGTGCTGCTGGGCGGGATCGACTTCAACCCGATCACCCGCGACCTCATCAAGCAGCTCAAGCCGCGCATCAACCAGCAGGCCCGGCTGACCGCGGAGGACAACGGCTGGTTCGAGGTCGACGGAAAGCGCTACGAGCCGGTGGTCGAGGTCGACGAGGAGACCGGGCAGCGCACGCTGGTCGAGGACGTGGCGTACTTTTTCCGCGGTCCAAGCCCCATGAACGTCAAGCGCACCGTAACACTGTGTAATGGAATGTTCGGGCGGGGGACCTACGGTGCGGTTCGGGCGCTCACGGACCGGCAGTTTCGCAACCGCAACGAGGGGTACGTCAAGCAGCGCTTCGGCGCGACCGAGAGCTTCAGCCTGTTGTTCCGTGTCAACGTCTTCGCGGGGGAAACCGTGACTCCGGACTGGACCGTCGCGCATACCCGGCTCCACGAGTGGCCCGACACGCCATGAGCAACGTCGCCACCCAGCGGCTGTCGCACGCCGGCCTCATCCGCAGGCCCGACACGCCCGACAGCGTGGACCGGAAGCTCGACGCCATCATCGTGCCGAGCGCCCGGCCCGCGTCCTCCCTCATCCACGCCGCCTGGCTGGCCGAGGAGCTCAACGTCCCGCTCATGGTGCTGTCGAGCCGCAAGTCGCTGGCCGTCGACGTCGTGCGGAAGATCGAGGACAACACGATCGTCGTCGACGTCGTGGCGGTCGACGTCCGCGCGCCCGTGCGCGGCATGCCCGCGCTCGAGACGGACACGATGTTCAAGGGCACGCCGTTTCACCGGCCGACCGACGTGAGCGTCAAGCGCAACCTCGGCCTGCTGCTGGCCCGCTCGATCGGCTGGCAGCGGGTGATGTTCCTCGACGACGACATCGCCGTGCCCACCGCCCAGGACCTGCACCGGGCCGCGGCCGAGCTGAGCGGCCGGCACGCCGCGGTCGGGCTGCGCATCGGCGGCATGCCGGACAACTCGGTGGTCTGCCACGCCCGGCGGGAGCTCGGCGAGGACCAGGGCACGTTCCTCGGCGGCGGAGCGCTGGCCGTGCCGACCGACATCAACGACGAGGCGTTCTTTCCCAACATCTACAACGAGGACTGGTTCTTCCTCCTCGACAAGACCCACCTCCGCCCGGTCACCGAGGTCGGCGAGGCCAAGCAGCTGCCCTACGACCCGTTCGTCAACCCGGCCCGGGCCCGCGAGGAGGAGCTGGGCGACACCCTCGCCGAGGGCGTCTTCGGCGCGCTGAGCGACTCCGGGAGCATCGAGGACGTGCTCAACGAGGGGTACTGGCGCGACTTCCTCGAGGCCCGCCGCCGCCTGATCACGACGCTGCTCGGAAAGGCCGGCTCGAACCCGCCGATGGTCGAGGCGCTCAAGGCCGCGCGCGGCCGCTCCTACCTGATCGAGCCGCGGGCGTGCGTGCGGTTCCTGCGGGCCTGGCAGCGCGACCAGCTGGTATGGGGCGAGGCCGTCGGCAACCTGCGCACCGGACGCGGAATCGCGGGGGCGCTCAGACATTTCCTCCTCGACCGGTCGGCCACGATCCGCCTCAACCGGACCGGCCGCGCGCCGAAGGAACCGCACCTCCACCAGCAGCGTATGCGCCTGGAGAGGGTCGGTTGAGGGATCGGCCTTACCGACCGTTAGAGATCACCGACTATGATTGACCCCTCCCGATTGGCCTGAGGCAGCGGCGCCGAAGGGCCACACCTGCGGCTGAGGTGGGTCCGGCGTTGAGAACTGCACGGCGGTCATGAACGACGACGCACGTGGCGTCACCGTGCGCCAGGCCCAGCCATCGGACCTGACCGCGCTCGTCGCGGCGCTCGGCCAGCCCCACTACTTCGCCATCCGGCTCGACGGGCAGCCGGAGGTCGGCATCCTGCTCGTCGCCGCGCGCGCCGACGGTTCGGTGGTCGGCAGCGCGTTCCTGCGCCTGGCGCCGGCCGAGGAGGCCGAGCTGCGCGAACGGCTGCCGGGCGCCCCGGTGCTGATGCACGTCGAGGTCGTGCCCGAGCAGCAGCGCAACGGCGTGGGCAAGATGATCGTGCACGCCGCCGAGGAGTACGCCCGGGCGCACGGACGGTCCGTGATCGCGCTGGGTGTGCGGCCGGACAACGACGGCGCCCGCAAGCTCTACGCCGGGGCCGGGTACACCGACTGGGGCCTCGGCCCGATCAACGCCGTCGTCAAGGCGTTCGACGACGGCGGTGAACGGGACGACGGCTACGAGCTGTGCGAGATCATGGTCAAGGCGCTAGACGGTGAGTAGCTGCCGGGGACATTACGGGAAGCGCCCACAAATGCGACTTATCCTCGCGTAACGTTGCGCGCATGGCTGGGGGACCCGCGCGAGACGTGTTGCTCAAGGTCGCCAACGTCAACCCCGCGAGCGTGCGGAGCCACACCGATCGGGCCCTCTACAGCTCCATCGGGGTCTTCATCCTGCTGTACGGCGTGTACGCGATCGTCGGCGCGGCGAGCTTCGTGGACGCCTCGACCAACTACGAGCACCCCTGGTGGCAGTGGCTGGTCGGCCCGCCGGTCGCCGCCGCCGTCATCGCCTACGACCGGGCCGTGGTCGGGCGCGTCGCGGTGAACTTCGAGCGGCCCGAGTCGACCGACCCGCACCAGCTCCTGCGCCGGCGCACCCTCGGGCTGCACGCCGGGCGCATCGTGCTCGCCCTGCTGTTCGCCGTGGTCATCACCGAGCCGCTCATGCTGGCCCGCTACAAGGGCGAGATCGACGCGTACCTCGGCACGGTCCACAACGCCCAGCTCTCCCAGCTCGAGAAGTCCGGCGCTATCGCCGCCTTCCAGCGCCAGGTCGACGAGCTGCGGGCCCAGGACGCCGCCGACGACCAGGCGGTGGACCGGCTGCACCAGCTCGCCGCGGACAAGCGCAAGGAGTCCGCGGCGACGTACGACCAGGCCCTGGCCGACTCGCGTGCCGACGGCGTCACCCGCCGGGCCGGCTGCCCGCCCGGCGGCTACTGCGACACGCTGGTCCAGCAGTCCCGCTCGCTCATGGACGAGGCGACCCGGCTCGACGGCGAGGCCGCGGCGCTGCGCACGTCGCAGGACGCCGGCCGCAAGAGCCGCGCCGACCAGGTCGCGTCGCTGATGGGCCAGATCGCCGAGCAGCGCAGCACCAACCGCTCCTCCGTCGAGGCCGGCGCCGGCTTCGGGGCCCGCACGACCGCGATGTGGCACCTCGTGACCAGCGACTTCTGGGGCTTCGGCTTCTTCTATCTCGGCGTCGCGGCGCTGCTGGTGTGCCTGGACTGCGCGGCCGTGTGGCTCAAGCTCGTCTCGCACGGCAACGGCTACGAGCGGGCCGAGGCGCGCGACGCCCGGCGCCGGGAGCTGTCCGAGATCCGCCGGCACGAGCAGGAGCTGCGGGTCGCCACCTCGGCCGGCGAGATCGCCGGTGACGGGCTCGACACGGTCGTGCAGGAGCGGCGGCTCATCGATGCCGCGGTCAGCCAGGCGACCGAGCGGCTCATGGCCGAGCTCGAGGACCAGTCCCGACTGGTCCGTTAGGACAGAACTTCCCGAATCGCTTGCTATTGGACTATCCCGTACGGGCAGACTGGGCCGGTGCGTCACCGAGGCCCCCGCCAAGCACCGGGCGCCCAGTCTGGCCCGATGCGGCTGCGCGGTGTCGGCCCAGACCGGGCGGTGCTTCCCATCGTCGTCGCCATCGTCTTGATCCTCGTCGGCGGCGTCAGCGTCGCCCGGATGGTCTGGTCCAGCGCCACGTCCGCCACGGCCGGCGGCGGCCCGGAGGTGGAGCGGTTCGGTGCCGGCGACCGGGCCGGGCGGGCCGACGGGCGCGCCGACGCCCGCTGCGGAGGCGTCCAGCTGAGCGCGCCCCGGGAGCTGCGCGGCATCTGGATCACCACCGTCGAGAACATCGACTGGCCCAGCCGGCCGGGGCTGCCCAACGACCAGATCAAGGCGGAGTACCTCGGCTGGCTCGACCTCGCCGTCCAGCGCAACCTCAACGCCGTCTTCGTCCACGTGCGGCCCAGCGGCGACGCGCTGTGGCCGTCGAAGTACGCGCCCTGGTCGGAGTGGATCACCGGAGTGCGCGGCCAGGGGCCGGGCTTCGACCTGATGCAGTGGATGATCGACGAGACCCACAAGCGCAACCTCGAGTTCCACGCCTGGTTCAACCCGTACCGGGGCAGCCAGCCGCTGCCGTCCGGCGCCGGGTCCGACATCAACGCGCTCGCGCCCGACCATCCGCTGCGCCAGCACCCCGACTGGGCCGTCGTCTACCCGTCGGCCGGCACCACCGGCAGCCGCCTGCACTTCAACCCGGGCATCCCGGAGGCGCGCAAGTTCGTCGAGGACTCGATGCTGGAGGCGGCGGAGAAGTACGACGTCGACGGCGTGCACTTCGACGACTTCTTCTACCAGTACCCGGTCGGCAAGCAGGACTTCCCCGACGACGACGCCTATCGCAAGTACGGCGCCGGCAAGAGCAAGGCCGACTGGCGCCGGGACAACGTCAACCTGCTCGTGCAGGAGATGAGCCAGCGGATCAAGCAGCTCAAGCCGTGGGTGAAGTTCGGCATCAGCCCGTTCGGCATCTGGCGCAACGACGGCACCGACCCGGCCGGCTCGCCGACGCGCGGCCTGCAGAGCTACGACGACGTGTACGCCGACACGCGCAAATGGGTCCGCGAGCAGTGGCTCGACTACATCGTCCCGCAGCTGTACTGGAACATCGGCTTCGACGTCGCGGACTACGCCAAGCTCGTGCCCTGGTGGGTGAACGTCGTCAAGGACACCCGGGTGCAGCTGTACATCGGCCAGGCCGACTACCGCGTCGGGCAGGCCGGCCCGTGGTCCGACCCGGCCGAGCTCGACCGCCAGCTGGCCCTGAACCGCAAGTATCCGCAGGTCACCGGCAGCGTCCACTTCTCCGCCAAGAACATGCGGGCCGACGCGCTGGGCTCGGTGTCGAAGTACGCGGCCGACTTCTACGCCACGCCCGCGCTGCCGCCGGTCATGAAGTGGCTGCCGAACAAGGCGCCGGCCGCGCCCGCGCTGCGCACCCAGGCGGCCGGCGACAACCTGAAGCTCACCTGGACCGGCAAGGGCGTCTCTTCCGCCGTCTACCGGGTCGACGGCGGCGCCGCCCGCCTGGTCGCCACCCGGCGCGGGGGTGACGGCGAGTTCACCGGCCCCAAGGGCACGTACTGCGTCACCGCGCTCGACCGGTCGTGGAACGAAAGCCTTCCGTCGGGGTGATCCACGATCATCCGGGCGTTGCCGAGGCTACGGCCATGACCACGAGCTTCATCTCGGATCAGGACTTCACAACGCCCGCGCACGTCCGGGCCGCGCCGCCGGAGGAGCGCCGGGTCCGCGAGACGAAGAGCGCCTCGCGCGCGCTGCTCTCCGTCACCTTCCTGGCCGCCGTGTGGCTCGTGGTGTCGTCGGTGCCGTTCGGGTACATCGGGGCCGGCCGCTACGACATCTTCTGGAGCGACGCGGTCACCGGCATCACGATCGCGATCGTCACGACGCTGCGGCTGCTGCACCCGCGCACGGTGGCGTTCGCCTGGGTCAGCGGCGGCCTGGCCGGCTGGGTGCTCATGGCGCCGCTGGTACTGCAGTACGGCTGGTCGACCTCGACCGCCAACGACATCGTCGTCGGCCTGCTCATGCTGGTCTGCGCGGCGCTGGGGCCGGCCGACGAGCCGGAATGACATGAGGCGGGCCGCCCCCGACAGAGGGGGCGGCCCGATATCCCGTCGCGTTGGGCGTCAGTGGTCGAACGCGTCGCGCACGTTGCGCCCGGCGTCCTTCACGTGATCGCCGGCCTGCTTGGCCTTCGCGCCGGTGCGCTCGGCAGCGCCCTCGGCCTCGAGACGCTCGTTATCCGTGGCGTCGCCGTACTTCTCCTTGGTGGCGCCCTTGAGCTCTTCGGCCTTGTGCTCGACCTTGTCCGTGAAGCTCATTGCACATCCCTTCCACGTTTCCGGTCTTTCGCCTTGCTACATCACAGGTTGCCCGGCGGCGCGCCACCGCAAACGCAGGCGCTGTGCCACGGTCGTCACACCCGTCACCAGCAGCGACAACGCGACCCCGAGCCCGGCCGCGGCCAGCGGGTTGCCGCTGAAGACGTTGCCGCCGAGGTACCCGAGCCCGACGATGTAGAGGCTCCAGAGCACGGCGCCGACGATGATGGCGGGCAGGAACCGGCGGCGGGGGAACTGCGCGTAGCCGCTGACCAGGGCCACCGTCGTGCGCCCGAGCGGCACGAAGCGCCCGGCCGCGACGATCGCGCCGCCGCGCCGGTCGAGCAGGCGGGCGACCCGGCTGACCACCTTGCCGTACCTCTCGCCGCGCAGGAACCGCTCGACCAGCCGCCGGCCGCCCCGCCGGGCCGCCTCGTGCATGAGCAGGTCGCCGGCCACGACGGCGCTCACCGACGTGAGCAGCACGACGGCCACGTGCAGGTGCCCGCTCGCCGCGAGGGCGCCGCCGGCGATCACGCTCGTCTCGGCCGGGACCGCCGGGATGAGGCAGTCGAGCACGAGCAACACGAAGATGAGCAGGTACGCCCAGCCGGCCATCGATTCCATGCCGTCAACGGTGCCGTCCGGCGGCGGCGAAATCAGCGGTGCCACCTTGCCGATCCGCGGTGGGGCTTTCCCTACCCCTAGGGGAATCCGGCGAGCACGCCCGGGTCGTGGAACGCCGTCATCTCGCGGATCAGGCCGGCCTCGATGCGCAGGACCGACAGCGCGAACGGGCGCGGCGACGCGGCGCCCGGCGGGGTGTGGTGCACGACGATCGCCGGGGTCCGGTTGGCCCGCGTCGGCACCGCGCTGATTTGCCCGATGTCGTAGGGGCTGCCCGGCGGGACGCTGAGCTCCAGCGCGCCGACGATGGCGGGCTTGCCGAGGTACCAGACCGGGATCGGCGGCATCGTCGCGCGCGCCTCGTCGGCGATCAGCCGCGCCATCCCGGCCACGTCGGCGCGCTCGAACGCCTCGACGTAGCGGCGCAGCACCTCGGCCTCGCCGGGCTCCGGTCCCCGCGCGGGCGTCCAGTCGGCGCCGCGCTCGGGCAGCCGCTCGCGCAGCGTCGCCCGCGCCCGCTGCAGCGCGCTGTTGACCGCGGGCGCCGTCAGGCCGAGCAGCGCCGCCGCGTCGCCGGCCGGCCAGCCGAGCACGTCGCGGGCGATGAGCACGGCCCGCTGCCGCGGCGGCAGGTGCTGCAGCGCGGCCAGGAACGCGAGCTCCACGGTCTCGCGGGCGACCGCGCGGGTCTCCGGGTCCTCGTCGAGCACGCGGTCGGGGATCGGCTCCAGCCACGGCACGTCGGCGCGCGGGGGCCGGGTCTCGCCGGGCGCCCCGGGCGGCCCGAGGTCCATCGGCAGGACCCGGCGCTGGGCGCTCTTGAGCGCGTCCAGGCAGGCGTTGGTGGCGATCCGGTAGAGCCAGGCCCGCACCGACGAGCGGCCCTGGAAGGCGTCCCAGCCGCGCCAGGCCCGCAGGAACGTCTCCTGGACGATGTCCTCGGCCTCGTGGTACGAGCCGAGCATCCGGTAGCAGTGGACCTCGAGCTCGCGGCGGTGTCGGTGCAGGAGTTCGGTCAGGTCCATGCGAGCCCTCTCGTCGCGGCGTGCGATGTTAGGACGATGTGGGCGGAGTTTCGTGAGCGCGTGCTCCTGGAGGACGACGCGATCCTGGTGCTGGACAAGCCGGCGGGCGTCTCCGTGATGGGCGAACGGCACGAGACCGACCTCGTGCGCATGGCCGCCGACGCCGGCGAGCGGCTGTTCCCGGTGCACCGCATCGACAAGGTGACCTCGGGGGTCATCCTGTTCGCCAAGGACCTGGCCGTGCACGGGGGGCTGACCCGGCAGTTCAACAAGCGGACGGTGAGCAAGGCGTACCTCGCGGTGGCCGCGCCCGGCGGCCTGCCGCAGACGGGCCGCATCGACCTGCCGCTGAGCGTCGGGCGCAAGAACCGGGTCCGGATCGCCGCGCCTCGGGAGAGCATCGAGGTCAAGGATGACACCTATACCGTCCCGGCGGCGGCGGTCTTCGACACCGTGCCGACGTACCCGTCCGTGACGACCTTCGCCGTGCGGAGCCAGACCGCCGAGCGGGCGCTGCTGGAGGCGGTGCCGGAGACCGGGCGGCGCCACCAGATCCGGGTGCACCTGGCCTGGATCGGCCACCCGATCGTGGGCGACCCGCTGTTCGAGAAGGCGCCGGCCGGGCGCACGTACCTGCACTCGTGGCGGCTGTCCTTCGATCACCGCGGCGAACGGGTCACCGTCGAGGCCCCCCAGCCGCCGGACTTCGCCTGAGCGGACTCGTCCTCCCGGCGGGCGCGGGCGAAGCGGCGGACGAGGTCGTGGAAGCCGTACCGCTCCTCGCGCTCCGACCGCAGCAGCCCGAGCTCGACGAGCTCCTCCAGCGCGTCCTCGGCGTCCTCCACGGTCGTCTGCCCGAGCACCGCGGCCCGCTCGGCGCCCGCGTCCGGGCCGGGGGCGGCGCCGAGCCGGCGGAACACGCGCCGGGCCAGCGGCGAGAGCTCCCGGTAGGACAGCTCGAGCAGGGCCTCGACCGGCGGCTCGTCCGCGGGCAGCCGGCCCAGGAGGTGGGCCACCGTCCACGCGGGGCGGCTGGCCAGCCGGTGGCCGGCGATGCGCAGCGCGAGCGGCAGCCCGCCGCAGCGCGCGGCGAGCTCCGCGACGGCCCGGGCCTCCCGCTCGGCGCGTCCGGCGCCGAGCAGCCGGCCGATGAACTCGGCGGCGTCGCCGGGCGGCAGCCCGCCGAGTGCGAGCCGGTGCACGCCCTCGAGCCCGCCGAGCGGACCGCGGCTCGTGACGAGCACCAGGCCGGCCTCCGCGTCCGGCAGCAGGCGCCGCACCTGGGTCTCATCGGCGGCATCGTCGAGGATCACCAGGCGGCGCGGCTCGGCCGGCCGCGCGCGGTAGTGCCGGGCCTCCTCGTCGCGCGGGTCGGCGTCCCCGCCGCGGAGGTCGAGGAAGAAGCGGCCGCCGGGGAAGAGCCCCCGCTCGGCGAGCACGCCGGCCGCGTGCACGGCGAGGGCGGTCTTGCCCACGCCCGGCGGCCCGGACACGACCCCGACCGTCGCGCCCCCGCCGGCACGCGCGGCGCGGGCGGCGCCGGCGGCCAGCTGGGCGATCCAGGTGAGCTCGGCGCCGCGGCCGGTGAAGTCCAGGACGGTGCGCGGCGGCTCGAGTGGGGCCGCCGGTCCGCGTCCACCTTCCGCGCCGGCCGCGGCGACCAGGGCCGCATGCGCGTCCGGGGGCAGGCGCAGCGCGTCGGCGATCGACGCGACCGTGCGCCGCCGCGGACGGCGGCCGAGCCCGAGCTCCATGTCGCCGAGCGCGCGGGCGCGCACCCCGGCGGCCGCGGCGAGCTCCTCGAGCGTCAGGCCGCGGTCGTGCCGGTGCCCACGCAGCAGCGCCCCGAAGCTGGTGGGTCCGGTCATGAGCGCGAGTCTAATGAGGAACGTCGACGTACCGGGCTCAGGTCAGGAGGGCCGCCAGGGACGCGAGGATGGCCAGGCTGTTGGTCAGGCAGTGCGCGGCGATGCTGATCCGCACGCTGCGCAGGCGCAGCATGACGGCGATGAGGACGAGCTGGGCCACGAAGACGAAGACGAGCTTCTCGGGCTGCCAGTAGTGCTGGGCGGCGAAGAGGCCGGCCGAGGTCACTACGGCGGCGACGCCGCGCACGGGCAGGCGCGGGAGCAGGTACGCCCGGAAGTACAGCTCCTCGACCGCCGGGTTGACCAGCCCGTCGACCAGGAGCGTGACGAGCAGGACGGCCACCATCGTGCCCGCCGGGAACGCCTCGGAGTCCGGCGGCAGCAGCCACGAGCGCGGGTAGACGCCGAGGATCCGCTCCTCCAGCGGCGCCAGGACGACGACCAGGCCGATCGCCATGGCGGTGACCGAGGGCAGGATCATGAGGTACAACTTCATCGGCAGTTTGCGCTTGAACGCCAGCACGTCGGGCAGGCGCCGCCACGACCAGCCCGCCGCGCGCAGCAGCAGGCCCGCCTCGATCGGCGTGAGCACGAACGCGAAGGCAAGGGTCAGGGCGAACTGCGGCGGCAGGTGCCACGCGCGCATGAGCGGCTCGAGCGCGAACGCCGCGGCGAACGTCGCCGCGGCCGGGAGCAGATGCAGGGCCAACGCCGCGGGCCAGCCCAGCCGTCGGATCGGCTGCGCGGCGCCGCGGGCCAGGGTCAGGGTGGCCGTCGTCATAGACCCGACGCTATGAAAACGGCAACCGCGACCCCAGCCCGCTGGGCGGAGTGTTGAGGGTAGGGCAGGCCATACCCCGCGTGGTCAGGCCAGCGTTACCCCGGCGACGGCGGCGTCCGCGCCCCCGCGCCAGACGACGCCGGATTCGGCAAAGCCGGCCGCCCGAAGTGCCTCGAGGTGCCAGGTCGCGGGCGGCAGGAACTCGCTCGAGTGCGGCCCGCTGTAGATGCGGTTGCGCTCCTCGACCAGCGGGGCGAGCACGGGGTGCGCGGCGGCCAGGTCCCACCAGGCCCGCCAGCTCGGCACGGCGCCGGTGGCGTACCGCGCGTCGCGCCGCTGGTCGGCCCGGGCCACCAGCCGGCGCGACAGCTCCGGCAGCGTGTCGTCGGGCATGTGGTCGGCGTTGACGAACACGCCGCCCGGGCGCAGCACGGCCGGCAGCTCCTTGTACAGCTCGGTGAGCCGCTCCGGCGTCAGCCAGTGCAGGGCGGTGGCGGTGAGCACGGCGTCGTACGCGCGGTGGGGCAGCCGGGTCGCCCAGCCCGGGTCGCGCAGGTCGGCGGCGACGAGGCGGGCCCGGTCGCCGAGCGAGGCGCCGGCGATGGCCAGCAGCGCCGGGTCGAGGTCGAGGAGGGTGACCTCGACGCGGTCGAAGCGCGCGAGGGCGCGCAGGCTGATCGAGCCGGTGCCGCCGGCGAGGTCGAGGATGCGCACCGGCCCGTCGGCGCCGTCCCCGGACGTGACCGCGTCGACGACGTCGAGCATCGCGGTGAAGCGGTGCTCGCGATCGGGCATGTACGCCTCCTGCTGGCGGTCCCAGCTCTCCTGCCACGCGCGCGAATCGAGCTTGTAAGGAGTCATGAGCCAGATGCTAATTACCGTAACCCGCCGTTTCCAGACCTGTGGTGAACTTCGTGCGTGACTAGTCCACGCCTGGCCCGGCACCTGGGCACCACCGACGCGGTCGTCGTCGGGCTCGGCGCGATGATCGGGGCGGGAGTGTTCGCCGCCTTCGCGCCGGCCGCCCGCGCCGCCGGGAGCCTGCTGCTCGTGGCGCTCGGCATCGCCGCGGTGGTGGCCTACTGCAACGCGACGTCCTCGGCCCGCCTCGCGGCGCTGTACCCGGAGTCCGGCGGCACGTACGTCTACGGGCGGCGGCGGCTCGGGGACTTCTGGGGGTACCTCGCCGGCTGGGGCTTCGTGGTGGGCAAGACGGCGTCGTGCGCGGCGATGGCGCTGACCGTCGGCGCCTATGCGTTCCCCGGCCACGAGCGCGCGGTCGCGGTGCTCGCCGTGGTCGCGGTGACCGCGCTCAACCTGTTCGGGGTGCAGAAGTCGGCGCTCGCCACGCGGATCATCGTCGCCTTCGTGCTCGTGGTGCTGGCCGCGGTCGTCGCCGCCTGCGTGTTCGGCCGCTCCCCCGCGCCCGGGCCGTCCCCGGCCGGCTTCAGCGGCTGGGGCGTGCTGCAGGGCGCCGGCCTGCTGTTCTTCGCCTTCGCCGGCTACGCGCGCATCGCCACGCTGGGCGAGGAGGTCGTGGATCCGGCGCGCACGATCCCCCGCGCCATCCGGATCTCGCTCGGGATCACGCTGCTGGTGTACCTCGCCGTCGCGGTCGCCGCCGTCTCCGTCCTCGGCTCGGTGCGCCTCGGCGCCTCCACCGCCCCGCTGGCCGACGCGGTCACCGCGGCCGGCAACGGCTGGCTCGCCCCGGCGGTGCGCGTGGGCGCGGCCGTCGCGGCGCTGGGCTCGCTGCTCGCCCTGCTGCTCGGGGTGTCGCGCACGACCCTGGCGATGGCCCGCGACCGGCACCTGCCCGGGTTCCTGGCCGCGGTGCACCCGGCGCGGCAGATCCCGCACCGCGCCGAGCTCGCGGTCGGCGCGGCCGTCGTCGTGCTCGTGTCGCTGCTCGACCTGCGCGGCGCGATCGGCTTCTCGTCGTTCGGGGTGCTCGTCTACTACGCGGTCGCCAACGGCTCAGCGCTGACGCTGCGCCGGGAGGAGGGCGCGCCGCACCGCCTCGTGCCGGTGGCCGGCCTGGCCGGCTGCCTGCTGCTGGCCGCGACGCTGCCGTTCAAGGCGGTGATCGCCGGGCTGGTCGTGTTCGCTATCGGGGCGCTGCTGTGGTGGGTCCGGCGTTCCGCACGGCCCACTCCGCCAGGCTCGACAACGACTCCATCAGCGTGACGCCCGCCGCGCGGCTGCGGGTGGCGACGGAGACGCTGCTGGCTACGGTGCCAGACCGGCGAGCTTCTCCGGGTTGCTGACCAGGTGGATCGTCGCGATCCGGCCGTCGACCAGGAACAGCGTCATGGCGGCGGCCGGCGCGCCGGCCGAGCGCACCACGATGCCCGGGCCGCCGTTGACCTGGACCACCTCGACGGTGGGCGAGGGCGGCGTGCGGCCGGCGAACGTGATCAGCGCGCGGGCCACCAGCTCGGCGCCGGTGATGGCCTTGCGCGGGGCCGGGGCCAGCCCGCCGCCGTCGCTGATCATCGTCACCTCGGGGGCGAGCACCTCGACGAGCCGGCGCAGGTCGCCGCCCACGCAGGCGGCCAGGAACCGCTCGGTCACCGCGGCGCGCGTGGCCGGGTCGGTGTCGTAGCGCACGCGGTGGTCCTCGACGTGCGCGCGGGCGCGGGCGGCGGTCTGGCGCACCGACGCCTCGGAGCGGTCGACGAAGCCGGCGATCTCGGCGTAGGAGTACCCGAACGCCTCGCGCAGCACGAACACCGCCCGCTCCAGCGGCGAGAGCGACTCGAGCACCAGCAGCATCGCCGTGGACACCGAGTCGGCGAGCGCCACGCTGTCGGCGACGTCGGGCGCGGTCAGCATCGGCTCCGGCAGCCACGGACCGACGTAGGCCTCCCGCCGGGCCTGCGCGCTGCGGAGCCGGTCGATGGCGAGGCGGGTGGTGACGCGGACGAGGTACGCCTCGGGGTCCTCCACCTCGGCGGCGTCGACCGCGCTCCACCGTAGCCACGCGTCCTGCACCACGTCCTCGACGTCGGCGACGCGCCCGAGCACCCGGTACGCGACGCCGTTGAGCCGCTCGCGATGCTCGTTGAAGATGCGCGCCGCATCCGCCATGCCCTCGATCCTAGGACGGGCGCAGTTGCAGTCCGCCGAGGCGGGCGCGCATCGACTCCAGGGCGGCGCGGACCGAGCGCGGCGTGAGGAACAGCGCCTCGGCGATCTCGCGCTCGTCGACGCCGCCCAGGTGCCGGTCGAGGATGCGGCGCTCGGTCGCCGAGAGGGTGGCGACGGGCTCCGGCGGGGCGGGCGGGGCGACGCCGCGGGCCGTCAGCGCGGCGACCGCGGAAGCGTAGAGGGCGTCCGCGCCGCCGGTTGCGGCCAGGTCGACGGCCTGGCGCAGGGCCGTGACCGCCTCGTCGCGGTCGGGGGTCGCGATGCCGAGGGCGAGCAGGGCGCGGGCGTGGTCGATGCGGGCGTTGCCGGCGTCGAGGCGGTCGGCGGCCTCGCGCAGGTCGGCCAGGCCGGGTTCGCCGCCGCGCAGCTCGCCGCGCAGGCGCAGGGCCCGGCCGATGGGGCGGGCGGCGCCCCACGCGCGGGCGAGCGCCACCTCCTCGTCGAGCAGCTCGAGGGCCTCGGCGGTGCGCGAGAGGCCCGCCAGCGCGGCCGCGCGGACGGAGCGCCACGGGCGCCAGGCCGGGTTGTCGATGGTGGACATGACCCGCAGTACCGCATCCTGGGCCGTCAGGGCCTCGCGGAAGCGGCCCTCGGCGGTGAGCAGGCGGGCCTCGGCCTCGCCGAACATGCGGGCGCCCTCGGTGATGCGGTGGTGCGGGCGGACCTGCTCCAGGAAGGTGCGGCAGGCGGCGAGGTCGCCCTGGTCGAGCAGGACCTCGAGCAGGAAGGACTCGCCGTAGCCGGAGGCAATGCCGCCCTCGCCCCAGGCGTGGGCCACCTCGTTGCCGGCGGCCAGGGCCTGGCGGGCCTCGCGCAGGTCGCCGCGGCGCCACTCGACGTAGCCGCGCCACAGGTTCATGCCCAGGGCCGTGAACATGTCGCCGCGGCGGGTGGCCTGGTGCAGGCCCGCGGTCCAGAGCGGGCCGGAGTCCTCGTCGCACAGGTCGAGGACCTGGCCGGCGATCACCCACAGCAGGCCGGTGTCGATGTTGAGCAGGTCGCCCTCGGCCACGCCGAAGCGGGCCAGGCGCACCGCCAGGCCGCGGTCGGTGGCGTCCATCGCGGCCTCCCAGGCCAGCGCGACGGACAGCATCCGCGCGCCGATGCCGGTGCCGGTGACCGCGGGCGGCGGCAGGGTGCGCCAGGCGGAGGGTTCGAGGTCGTGGAGGTACCCGCTGATCCGCTCCGTCGCCAGCAGCCCCTGGCGGTCGTCGTCCAGCCCGGCCGGCAGGGCCGCCGCGGCGTCGTGCGCGAAGCGGGTCGCGGAGCCGGGCTCGCCGACGAAGACGAGGATGCGCCCGAGCGTGAGGGCGAGATCCGCGCGTACCGCCGGATCGGTGCTCGCCTCGTAGGCCTGCCGCAGGTGGGTGATCGACGCCGCCGCGTCGCTGATCGCCTCGGCGTGGCCCAGCTCGAGCAGCACGCCCGGCAGCGCGGCGGCGTCGGGCGGCTCCTGCAGGGCGCGGGTCAGCGACGCCACGGCGGCCTCGGGCGCGGCGCGGTCGCGGGCCCGGCGGGCGGCGGCGCGCAGCACGTCCACCACCCAGGCGTCGCCGCGCGGCGGTACCTGCAGGAGCTGGGCCGCGATCTGCTCGGGGGCGGCGCCCGCGTCGGCCAGGACCCGGGCGGCGCGGCCGTGCTCGAGCTGGCGGCGGCCGGGCGCCAGGTCGCGGTAGACCGCGTCGGCGACCAGCGGGTGTACGAAGCTCAGCGGGTACTCGTCGCGCAGCACCTCGGCCCGCGCCAGCGCGGCGACGGCGGCGGCCGCCTCGGCCTCGTCGACGCCGGCCAGGACGGCGACGGTGGGCAGCGCGGCGCCGCTGCCGAGCACGGCGATCGCGGTCGCCACGGCGGTGCTGGCCGCCGAGAGCCGGGCCAGGCGCATGAGCACGAGGCTGGAGATCGCGCGGGAGCCGATCGCGGTGACGGTGCCGGCGTGCGCGGCGTCCGGCGGCACCTGCTCGGTCCGCAGCGCCTGCAGCAGCTGGCGCAGCAGCAGCGGGTTGCCCGACGTGGTGCGGTGGCAGGCGCGCACGAAGGCGTCCTCGGCGTGCGCGCCGAGGACCTGCCGCGCCAGGTCGGCCACGCCGGGCTCGGTGAGCGGGGCCGGGCGCAGGTGCGTGGTGATGGGATCGGCGGCGAGCTCGGCCAGGACGGCCTCGTCGTCGTGGGGCTCGCCGGTGCGCAGGGTCGCGATGACGAGCACGGGCAGCCCCTCGACCCGCCGGACGAGGTACGCCAGGAATCGCAGTGAGGCCGAGTCGCACCACTGCAGGTCGTCGACGGCGAGCACGATCGGCCCGGCCCTGGAGAGGTGGACCGTCAGCCAGTACAGCCCGTGCAGCACCGACTGCCCGCCGCCCTCCCCGGCCCCGTCGAGGTCGAACACGCTCGCGGCCGGGGCGGCCGGCCCGTCGAGGGCGCCCGGCGTGTCCCGCGCGGCGGTCTCGAACAGCTGCCGGATGGCGCCGAAGCCGTACTCCTTCTCCAGCCGGCTCCCCCGCGCCCCGAGCACCCGCGCGCCCCGCCCGGCCGCGGTACGGCGGGCCTCGGTGAGCAGCCGGGTCTTGCCGATGCCGGCCGGGCCCTCGACGAGCACGAGCCGCGCCTGCCCGCCCAGGGCCTCGGCGACGGCGGCGTTGAGTTCCTCCAGCTCCCGGTCGCGGTCGACCAGGTCGCTCGTCACCGCCTTCGTCAGCGGGGGCGACACCGCCATCGGCAGGGGCGGCGACAGCGCCGAGGACTGCGCCAGGACCTCGGACTCCAGGGAGCGCAGGGCCGGCCCGGGCTCGACGCCGAGCTCGTCGGACAGGACGCGCCGGGCGCGGCGCAGGGCGGCCAGCGCGTCGCCCTGCCGGTTGGCCCGGTACAGCGCCAGGACGAGCAGCCGCCACCGCTCCTCCCGCAGCGGCGCGGCCGCGACCAGCGTCTCCAGCTCGGGCACGAGCACGGCGGCCTCGCCGCGGGCCAGCCGGGCGGCCGCGAGCTGGTCGCGGGCGACCTCCCGCAGCTCGTTCAGGCGGGTCGCCTCGGCCTCCGCCCACGGCTCGGCGGCGTACTCCGCGTAGGCGGCGCCCCGCCACAGCGCCAGCGCCTCGCTGAGCCGGGCGACGGGGTCGGGCCCGGGGTCGCGGACCATCGCCTCGAAGCGCCAGGCGTCGACCGCGGTGGGCTCCAGGAGTACCGCATAACCGGCACCTCGGCTCGCGATCACCGCGCCTCGCGACCGGGCGCCGCGGTCCGGCTCCAATCGGCGGCGCAGGTGGGAGACGTACGACTGCAGGGCGGCAACGGCGGCCGGCGGCGGCTGGTCGCCCCACACGGCGTCGACCAGGCGGTCCACAGAGACGGTCTCCCCGCGGGCGAGCACGAGCAGCGCGAGGACGGCGCGCTGGCGCCGCCCGCCGAGATCGAGGGGCTCGTCGTCGCGGGTCGCGGTGAGGTCGCCGAGGACGTTGATGTACATGGCGCAAGTGAATGTAGGCATATGCGCGCAGCCAAACCGTCCCCTGTCGGTCCGATCCCCATCCACCGAACGGCCTGGCTGTCGGACTGTTCGCGGGGTCTCCACGCGCGGCGACGATCGCGCTCGGCGCCGGCGTCTACGACCTGGCCGCCCCCGGCACGGTCGCCGTCCGCTCGGGCCGCGGCAGCAACACCAACATCGGCGCGCTGCGAGTCCTTCAGCTCCTGACCACCCACCGCACAACGAACGGCCCCGCCCCCGGCGGGGCCGTTGCGCGCCCCCACGGCCCCCCGCCTCAGGACGTGGGCTGGGTTGCCTTCGGCGTCTGTGGGCGCCACGTCGTTGATTGCCGGGCTGTTTGGAACACGGCCTCGATTGCGGCCTCGTCGAGCGCGTCGGCGCGGGCTTGCAGCCACTTGCGGAGCCGCATGCGGTTGACGACGTGGACGTCATCGGGTGCCTGCTTGATGACGATGTCGTCGGCGCCCACGATGACGATCACCCCGGTGACGACTACCGGGCGTCCTGTCGCCGCAGTCAGGAGCTTGCTCGCCCGTTCGGCTTCGTGTCGGCTGTTGCGAACATAGGGCTGGCGTTGTCCGTTGACCATGACCGTGTTCCCGCCGACCCACACTTTCGCATCGGGATGGTGTTTGGCGTTCAGCGAGTAGACGCCGCCCGGCCCGATCACGAGATGGTCGATGTCGCTGCCGCGATCCCCGACCGGAATCGCGTGGATCGCCCGCCAACGGGAATCACGCTCGATCAGCACGGCAAGCTGTCGGGCGACCTTCTCTTCGCCGTCGGCGCCGATGCGCCAGGCCCGCTCGTCGGTATGCACCCCGAGGACGCGCGCGAGAAACGTCCTCACCGGCGCCGCTTGCCGCAGTGCGACCGCCTGCTCGCGAGCCTCGGCACCGGCACGGCGCAGCGCAAGGTCCTCCCAATCTTCGACGGCCGCCGCCGGCTCGTCGTCGACCGCCGGCGGGGCCTGCGGCGCAATCAACTCGGTGTCCGTTGACGTCGTCTCGACATCTGCGGCAGTGGGTTCGTGCGGCCGAATAGCGCTGAGCGGATCACCCGACGCCGGCTCGGCCGTGGGAGGCGCGTTTTCCTGCCAATGCGCGATTGCCGCCATCACGGCGTCCCGGTCAGCGGTTTCCTCCATGTGTATTTCGCCTGTTAGAAGGTCGTGCCAGCCCATTCTCACGCCGCCGGGCGTGGACACGTACAACCGGTCTTTGCCGTATTTGCGCCACCGCGTCACCGTCAGCTCTTCCACCGGAGAATGTTCTCGCTGGAATCCTGAACAACGAAGGTCCACGGCGACACACGAACCGAACCGACTGCCAGACACGGCCGAGCGGACAGTGTCGAACGTCCCCGGACCAAGGGATTCCGGCAACAGTCCGCCGGCGGTGCCGGGGTCAGCCGAGTTGGTCGGTGTGTTCGCAGCCGAGGAGCAGCGTCGAGCCCGCGACCGTGTCGACGGGGCGCTCGACGTCGTCCCAGGCGAGCATTTCGCCGGTACTCGGGTCGAAGATGAGCACGTGCTGGGCGGCTTTGTCGTCGAGGCTGATCGCGACGCCAGTGCGGCCGGCGCGGTCGGTGGTCTCGCCGCGCCAGACGACGCCCGGTGTGTTCGCGAGGATGCGCAGCACCTCGGCCCGCGTGGCGAGGGGCACCGCGTGGGCGCTGAACCAGTCGCGTACGTTCCAGAACAGGAACTGTTTGCCACCGGCGGCAAGCTTCTTGGCGACCTCGGCCGGGTCGGTCGGCAGGGGCACAATCGCCCGGTCCGGGTTGGGCGGCAGATCGTGGACGACGGCGGCCGGCGTGCCGGACGGCTGGACCGGGTGCTTCTGGTAGTACCGGTAGGACTCCTCGTTCGGGTACACCGCCGGCAGCAAGGTGCTACGGAACCGCTCGGAGCCGTCGTCGGCGCGCCACTCCCACCTCTCGCTGGGAACGATCCGCTGCGACTTGCCGTCGGGCGTGTCGTCGAAGACCGCGTTCCACCCGATGGTGTGGATGAACGTGTACCTGCCTGTGGTGGTATCGCAGCGGCTGGGCGTCAGTTGCGCGGCGAGGGCACGCAGCTGGTCGCCCGCGGCGGGCGGCCGCTTGTCGAACTCGAAGGCCACCGGCCGGACGACGGGCCCGAACCTCGGCGTCGGTGCGGCGGTCCGGGTGGGCGTCGGTGCGGCGGTCCCGGTGGGCATCGGTCCAGTGGCCTGGCCGGCCGTGTCCCCGGGCGGATGTCTACGGATCAGGCCGCCGGCCACCACGCCGGTCGCGACGAGCCCCACGGCGGCGACCCCGGCCGCGACCGGGACCAGGATGCGGCGGCGCCGGACGCCCGACGCTACGTCGATGTCGACGGTCGCCTCGGCGAGGGCGATGAGGTCGACGGCCCTCGCGCGCGGCGGAGGGATCGGCACGCCGCGGGCCGGGTCCGCCGGGCCGAGCAGTGCCTTGGTGCTGCTGGTGTCAAACATGGCGGCTCCCGTCTGCTGTCGTTTTCAGATGCTGCGGCGCCGGCACACGAGGGCCCGCCGCGGTTGGCGCACTGAGCGCCCGGCTCAGCCGTCCCCGCGCTCGGTGCAGCCGGACGGCCGCCGTGGCACGGCTGCAGCCCACAGCGGCAGCCGCCTCGGCGAGGGAGAGCCCCTCCCAGCCGACCAGGCGCAGCAGCTCCTGATCCGCGTCCGAAAGGGTGACCAGTGCCCGGCGAACGTCGGCCAGCCGGTCGGTCGCGCTGTGCTCGTCAGCCGCGACAAGCAGGCGCTCGTCGCCGATCGGCACGGGCGTGGCCTGCCGAGCGCGCCAGTGGTTCGCGAGCAGGCGGCGCGCCACGCCGTACAACCAAGGCAGCTGACGATCGGGCACCTCGACGCGGCGGCGCCACGCGACGACGAAGACCTCCTGCGCCACCTCGGCCGCCGCGTCCGCATCACCGATCCGGCGCAGCGCGTAACGAACAACCTGCGGGTAGTGGGCGGAGTACAGGGCAGTGAACCAGCCTTCGCCGCGCTCTCGCAGCACGGGCATGGGCTCTCCTGACTATCGACAACGGGTACACCGCTACTTGTGTCGACAGCCGGCGGATCATTACAGCCCCGGGCTGCTGACCGCCAGGCACACCGCGAACAGCCGGACAGACAATCGGGGACCTTGACCGCGTTGCCGCTGGTCAAGGTCCCCGTCGGTGGCCCCGGCGCGAATCGAACGCGCGACACCCGCTTTAGGAGAGCGGTGCTCTATCCCCTGAGCTACGAGGCCCTGTCCCGACGTCGAGTCTAGGGGAGAACAGGGGCGCGCCGAAATCGCGTATCCATGCAACCTCCCGGCGACCTGTCCGTCGACGAGGTGGACGCGCCCTTCAGTGCGCTTCCGGAACGGTGAAACCCGGATCGGCCACCGGCTCGGCGATCACCGGGGCGAACGGCCGTCGCGTCGCGATGCGGTGGACCTGCCGATGAGCGCCCGGGAGCGCGCCACCTTCACCGCCTCCGTCAAGGTCGCGAGGTCGTACGCCCCGTAGTGCCGGATGCCGTTGATGAAGAACGTGGGGGTACCGCCGACGCCGCTCAGGTCGGCGGACTCCACGTCCTGGGCCACGCGCCCCGCGTGCTCGTGGCGCATCAGGTCCTCGTGGAAGCGCTGCCGGTCCAGGCCGAGCCGCTCGGCGTAGTTCACGAGGTCCACGGGGCGCAGCGCGTCCTGGTGATCCAGCAGCAGGTCGTGCATGGGCCAGAACGCGCCCTGTGCGGCCGCCGCCTCGGCCGCCTCCGCCGCCAGCTGCGCCTGCGGGTGCACGTCGGTGAGGGGCAGGTGGCGCCAGACGTAGCGCAGGTCGGTGTCGGCGAGCAGCTCGCGGACGGCGGGCTCGGCCAGGCCGCAGTACGGGCACTGGAAGTCGCCGTACTCGACCACGGTCACCGTGGCCTCCGCGGCGCCGCGGACGTGGTCGGACGCCACGTCGACGGGCGGGATGAGGTCCACCAGGACGTCGGCGTCGCCGAGCAGCGCACGGGCGCGCTTGGGCTTCGGCAGCAGGGCTGTCACGCGGTACACCATCCAGGTCCCCAGCGACGCGAGCAGTGCGGCGGCGAGGACGCCGACCTTGGCCTCGGCCAGCGCGTCCCCGGTGAACGCCAGGCTCGCGATCAGCAGCGACACCGTGAACCCGATCCCGGCGATCGTGCCGCTGCCGAGCACCGCCGCCCACCCGACGCCGGGGCGCACCCGCCCGCCGGACAGCCGCGTGACCAGCCAGGACGTCGTGACGACGGCGACCGGCTTGCCGAGTACGTAGCCGGCCAGCACGCCGAGGGTGATCGGCGACGTGAACGCCCGGGTCAGGAACGCGCCGTCGATGGCGATGCCGGCGTTGGCCAGGCCGAACAGCGGGACCACGAGGTAGCTCGTCCACGGGTGCCACATCCGCTGGAGGCGGTCGTTGGGCGAGAGGGTGCGGGTGAGGCCGAGCGACGCCGAGCGGGCCAGATCCGCCGTGGGCTGCTCGCGGAACAGCTTGAACAGCCCGGTGGCGGCCTCCAGCGCGTTGCGGGCCGGGGTGTACGCCGTGGCGGTCAGGCCGATGGCGAGGCCGGCGACGACCGGGTCGACGCCGCTGCGCAGCAGGCAGTACCAGAGCAGGACGCAGAACGGGGCGTACGCCGGCCCGCCCTGCACCCCGAGCGCGCGCAGGCCCAGGATCAGGCCGAACACGACGACGGCGAGGACGAGCGGCATCGGCTGGATGTGCTCGGAGTACGCCACCGCGATGATCACCAGCGCGGCCAGGTCGTCGACGACGAACACGGTCAGCAGGAACACCCGCGCCTGCTCCGGCACGCCCCGGCCGACCAGCGCGAGCAGGCCGAGCGCGAGCGCGGTGTCGGTCGACATGGCCACGCCCCAGCCGTGCGCGCCCGCGCCGCCCGCGTTGAACGCGAGGTAGATGGCCACCGGCAGCGCCATGCCGGCGACGCCGGCGGCCATCGGCAGCACGAACCGGCGCCGGTCGCGCAGCTCTCCCAGGTCGTACTCGCGCCGCGCCTCCAGGCCGACGACCAGGAAGAACAGTGTCATGAGGCCGCTGTTGACCCAGGTGCGCAGGTCATAGGCGAGCTCCCAGCCGCCGGCCCGGAGCGCGAGCTCGGTGGTCCACAGCCGCTCGTACCCGGCCTCGTCGACGTTCGCCCAGACCAGCGCGGCGGCGATCGCGGCCACGAGGACCCCGGCGCTGCCCGCCTCGGTCCGGATGAAGGCTCGCAAGGGCGCGGTGACATCCCGCCGCCAGGTGGTGATGCCGTCGCTCACAGCGGGCCAGCCTATGCCGCACGGGCGCCGTTACGCTCGCACAGTGGGGATCCGGGTGCTCATCGCCGACGACCAGGAGATAGTCCGCGACGGCCTGCGCCGAATCCTCGCCGCGGCGCCGGACATCGAGGTCGTCGGTGAGGCCGCGGACGGCGTGGAGGCGCTGGAGCGGGTGCGCGACCTCGCGCCCGACGTCGCCCTCGTCGACATCCGCATGCCGCGCATGGACGGGCTCACCCTCACCCGTGAGCTCGCCGGCGGCCCCACCCGGGTGGTCGTCGTGACGACGTTCGACCTGGACGAGTACGTCTACGCGGCGCTGCGCAACGGCGCCGCCGGCTTCCTGCTCAAACGCTCCGGCCCGGCCCTGCTCACCGAGGCGGTCCGCGCCGCGGTCTCCGGCGAGAGCCTCATCAGCCCGGCGATCACCGTCAAGCTGCTGCGGCACCTCTCGAGCCCGCGCCCGCAGTCGCCGGAGCCGCTCACCGAGCGCGAGCTGGAGATCGCCGGCCACGTCGGCGCCGGGCGGACCAACGCGGAGATCGGCGCCGAGCTGTTCATCTCGGCCGGCACCGTCAAGACGCACGTGGCCGCCGTGCAGCGCAAGCTCGGCGTGCGCAACCGGGTCGGGATCGCGGTGTGGGCGTGGAACAACGGGATCGTCGCGGCGTGAGGGCGGCCTGGCTGCTGCTGCTCGCGGTGCCGGTGCTGTGCGCCCTGCCGTTCACGAAGGCGCCCGGCGTGCCGGTCAGCCTCGCCGCGATGCTCGCCGTCGCCGCCGCGATCCGCCCCGGCCTTCGGGCCCTGCCCCTCGCCGCGGCGCTCTTCTCGCTCGCGGTGACCGCCGCCTACACGGGGGCGCCGCAGCCGCCGGGCCTGTGGTTCACGTTCGAGTTCATTCCCCTGTTGGTACTGCTGGTGCTCACCCTGCGCCGCCACCCCGCCCCCGCCCTCACGGGCTCGCTCGTGGCCCTGGCGGCCACGGTCCTGCCGCTGCGCATCACCCTGCACGTGCCGCACAACCGGCTGAACGGCTCCGTGCTGCTGGTGGCGACCGCGTTCGCGTGCGTGGTCGCCGCGGCCGGCGTGGGCCTCTACCTGCGCTGGACGGACGCGCGGCGCGCCCGGGTGCTGGCCGACGCCCGGCGGGCGCAGCGGCTGGAGGTCGCCCGCGACCTGCACGACCTGGTCGCGCACGAGGTCACGGGGATCGTGGTGGAGGCGCAGGCCGCGCAGGTGGCGCCGGATCCGCGCTCATACGAGCGGATCGAGGCGGCCGGCCAGCGCGCCCTGACCGCGATGGACGACCTGGTGGCGGCCCTGCGCTCGACGGATGACGGGCCGCGCTCGTACGGCCTGGCCGACCTGCCGGGCGTGGTGGCGCGCTTCGGCGCTTCGGCGTCGCTGTCGGTCGAGCCCGGCGTCGAACTGTCGGCGGCGGCCGGCACGGCGGCCTACCACGTGGTGATCGAGTCGCTCACGAACGTGCGGCGGCACGCCGGCCCCTCGTCGCGCGTCTCGGTCCTGTTGACGACCGCCGGGGTGCTGATCATCACCAACACCGGATATAACCGAAATGTCGGATTTATCCCTCGCGGAGCGGGGGATAAATCCGGGCTCGCCGGGCTGGCCGAGCGCGTGCGGACGGCCGGGGGCACGTTCGAGGCCGGGCCGTTCGAGGGCGGGTGGCGGGTCGTCGCCGATCTCTCCCATTCGGCAGATGTGCGGCCCGGGCCCGGCCAGCAGCCTTAGGACATGCTCGAACTGCTCGACATCACGAAGGTCTACCAGGGACAGAAGCGGGCCGTCGACGGGCTGACGCTGCGGCTCGGGCCGGGGCTGGTCGGCCTGCTCGGGCCCAACGGGGCCGGGAAGTCCTCGCTGCTGCGCATCGCCGCCACCGTGACCCGGCCGACCAGCGGCCAGGTGCGCTTCGAGGGCGCCGACGCGGTGGCCCGGCCGGACCGGCTGCGCCGCGCGCTGGGGTACCTGCCGCAGGACTTCGGGGTGTACCCGAACCTGTCGGCGGTGGAGTTCCTGGCGTACCTGGCGGCGGCGCGCGGCCTGTCCGCCCGCTCCGCCAAGGCCCGCATCGGCGAGCTGCTGGAGCTGGTGAACCTCGCCTACGCCGCGCGCCGGCCGCTCGGCGGGTACTCCGGCGGCATGCTGCGCCGGGTCGGCATCGCCCAGGCGCTGCTCGGCGACCCGCGGGTCATCATCGTCGACGAGCCCACCGCCGGGCTCGACCCCGAGGAGCGGGTGCGCCTGCGCAACCTGCTCAGCGACCTGGCCGCCGAGCGGCTGGTCCTGCTGTCCACGCACATCGTCGGCGACGTGGAGTCGGTCGCCTCGCGCATCGCCGTGGTCAAGGGCGGCCGGGTCCGGCTCGACGGGCCGCCCGAGGAGCTGCTGCGCGGGGTCGCCGGGCACGTCTGGGAGGTCACCGCGCCGCCGGAGGCCGCGGCCGGGCTGCAGCAGCGGCTGCTCACCACCCGGGCCGTGCGCACCCCGGCCGGCGTGCGGCTGCGCGTGCTGGCGACGAGCCGGCCGCTGGCCGACGCGGTGCCGGTCGCGCCCGACCTGGAGGACGCGTACGTCGGGGCGGTGCACCGGTGACCGCGCTGTGGGGCATCACGCTGGCGGACTTCCGGGAACGGGTGCGGCGCCCGGCGTACCTGCTGATGCTGATCTCGGCCATCGGCCTGGGCCTGCTGGCGGTGCCGCCGACCGGCTCGCACTGGTCGGTGCTGGTCATCGGCGGATTCCGCGGCCGGTACACCAGCGGCTACGTCGGCCTGGTCACCGCGCTCACCGGCGCCCTGTGGCTGACCCTGGTCGGCTTCTACCTCGTGCGCGACGCGATCGCGCGGGACGAGCGCACCGGGGTCGGCCGGCTGCTGGCCGCGTCGCCGCTGCGCACGCCCGTGTACCTGGCCGGCAAGCTGCTGAGCAACACCCTGGTCCTCTCCTCGATGACCGTGGTCCTGGCCGCGACCGCGCTGGCGCTGCAGCTGCTGCGGGGCGAGTCGCGCACCGTCGACCCGGTCGCGCTCGGCCTGCCGTTCGTGCTCGTCGCCCTGCCGATGCTCGTGCTCACCGCCGCGCTCGCCGTCCTGTTCGAGGCCACCCCGCTACTGCGCGGCGGCCTGGGCAACGTGCTGTGGATCTTCGTGTGGATGATCGGCGCGATCGCCGGCGAGTCGCCGCACGCGCCGTTCGGCGGCATCGGCCTGCAGCCGGTCGACCTGCCGGCGGGCGCGTCGCGGGACGTGGGGCTCGGCCTGATGTACGTCGACGACCCCCTCCGCACCTTCAACCACCCCGGCCTGCGGCTGGACGCGGCGTTCCTCGGCGGCCGGTTCGCCCTTACCGCCATCGCGGTGGCGATCGCCCTCCTGCCGTCGCTGTGGTTCCACCGCTTCGACCGGCCCGCCCCCGCCGCCAAGGCGTCGGCGCTCGGCCCCGAGCCGCGCGCGGTGTACCGCGGCCTGCCCCCGACCGCGCCCCACCCCGGCCCGACGGCCCCGCGCCTGCTCGCCGGCGAGTTCCGCATCCTGGTGCAGGGCACCCCGCTGTGGTGGTGGCTCGGCGCGGGCGCGCTGGCCCTGGCGAGCCTGGCCGCGCCGCCCGGCCCGCTGCTGGCGATCGTGTGGGTCTGGCCGGTGCTGCTCTGGTCGCGCCTGGGCACCCAGCCCGCGGCGTCGGGCGCGTCCGCGATCCTCGCCGCGTACCCGTCACCGCGCCGCCGCCTGCTCGCCGAGTGGTCCGCGGGCGTGCTGCTGGCCGTCGCGACGGGCGCGGGCGCGGCGGCGCGGATGGCGTTCACCGGCGATGCCCGCGGCCTGGCCGCCTGGGCGGCCGGCGCCCTGTTCATCCCCGCGCTGGCGCTGGCCCTCGGCACGCTGACCGGCGCCCCGCGGGTGTTTCAGGCGGCGTACACCGTGCTGTGGTACCTCCTGATCAACGACACTCGAGCGCTCGACTTCATGGGCGCGCTCGGCCACGACGGCCACCCGCCGCTGTGGGCGGCGCTCGCCGCGACCGGGGTCGGCATCGCACTTACCCGCACCGCGTGGCGCGAGGCCCGCCGCTGAGCCGCGTTGTTTGTCAAGCGAGGGCGGCCGCGATCGCGCTGACCTGGGCGGGCGCTACGGCGTCCCAGAACCGGCCGTCGTGGCACCCGGTCGACAGCGAGACGACGGAGGGGTCGGGGAGCCGCTCGCGCAGCCGCCGCACCGCGGGCGCGAACGGGTCCGCGGCCCCGATCTCGATCCGCACCGGCAGCCCCGCGAACTCGCGCGCCCGCGCGGTGACGTCGTAGCGATCCCACTCGTCCGCCGAGTCGTACGCGCCGGGGTTGACCCGCTCGGCGTCGGCGTAGTCGCGGAAGATCGCCGGCGAGGAGGCCACGATGAGCCGGAAGCGGTCGCGGTACGTCAACCCGCACAACAAGGCCCCGTAGCCGCCCATCGACCATCCGGCGACCGCGACCCGGTCCACGTCGAGGTTCTGCCGGCCGAGGAACGGCAGGAAGTCGTCCACGAGCATCCCGAGCGGATCGTCCGTTGCGTGGGGGTGCCAGTACCCGCCTCCCCCGTCGGCCCCGGCGATCACGAACGGCGCCCCCGCGCCCACCAGCGCCGGATAGTTCCCGGTGCTCGCCGCCGCCGCCCCATTGGACCCGAACCCGTGCAGCGCCAGGCACACCGGCAGCCGCTCCCCGCGCTCGTGCCCGTGCGGGTACACCAGCGCGTAGTTCACATCCTGCCCGCGCCGCGCCGAATGGAAGGTCCCCGTGATGGCCGGCGGCGGCGGGACGCCGGTCCCGGCCGGGGCCTTGGCGTCGCAGCGCCCGAGCGCCTCGTCGAGCCGGCTCTTCCCGGGCAGCACTTCGTGTTCGACGAGCTCGAACGCTCCCCCGCCCGCCGCCCCGAGCACGGCGACCCCGCCCAGCCCAAGCAGCAGCCCCCGCCGGCTCAGCCTCATGCCCGCCCACGGTAGCGGTCGATGCGCTCCCGCGTGGCCCCTCGAACGGCCGGGGTTATAGCCGAGTCCAAGCGGCTGCCAATTCGGCGCCAACCGATGGTTAACAGGGTTCGGCCACTGTCAGGGCATGACTTCGCTGATTTCCACCCCGGCCGAGACCGAGCCGGAGACCATTGCCGAAGAAGAGCTTCCGCAGGCGGCGCCGCTCGTCGCCGACGTAAGGGCCGAGGAGGAAGAGCCCGGTGCCGTGTTCGGGGCCGTCGACGCCGCCGACGTCGTGGCCGCCGTGCGGTTCGCGGGCGAGCACGGGATGCCGGTCTCGCTCCGGCCGGCCGCGGGGGCCGTGCTCGTCACCATCGAGCGCATGGACGGCGTCGTCGTGGACGCCTCGGCTCGGCGGGCGCGCGTCGAGGGCGGGGCGCGCTGGGCGCACGTCATCGCGGCGGCCGCGCCGCACGGGCTCTTCCCCGTCTGCGCCGACTCGTCCGCCGCCGGCGTGGTCGCGCACATCCTCGGCCGGGGCGCCGGGCCGCTCGGGCGCCGGTACGGGTACGCCGCCGATCACGTCCGGGCCATCGACATCGTCACGAGCAACGGCGAGCTGCGGACCGTCGACGCCAGGCGCGAACCCGAGCTGTTCTGGGCCCTGCGCAGCGGCGGCGGGGCGAAGCTCGGGATCGTCACGGCGGTCGAGCTCGACCTGGCCGAGGGCGACGGGTTCTACGGCGGCGGCCTGTACTTCGAGGCCGAGCACGCGGGCGCCGTGCTGCGGGCCTACCGGGAGTGGTCGGCCGGGCTCCCCGAGTCGATGTGCACCTCGGTGGCGATGCTCCGGCTGCCCGACACCGGCGAGCTGCCCGACTCGCTGCGCGGGGCCTTCGTCACGCATGTGCGGGTGGCGTACGTCGGGACGCCCGACGACGGCGCCGAGCTGCTCGCGCCGATGCGCGCCGCCGCGCCGATGCTCGTCGACGACGTTTCCTGGCGGCCGTACACCGAGATCGACACCGTGCACCGCGACCCCGACGAGCCGGAGCCGGTGCGGGCGCGCGGCGTGCGGCTGGGTGAGCTGAGCGAGCGCACCGTCGAGCGGGTGCTGGACGCGGCCGGGCCGCAGGTGAACGTACCGCTGCCGATGGTTGAGATCCGGCACCTCGCCGGAACGACGTTCGCTCTTCACGTCGCCGGTCACGGCGCCCCCGGGCTCGCCCCGCTCGTCGACGCCGTCACCGAGCGCGTGCTGGACGTCGAAACGACTGATCAAGGCTTCGACGGCGAGCGCCTCGCGCGGGTCAAGCGCACCTACGACCCGGCCGGCCTGTTCGGCTAACGCAGTTGCACCCGAAAGGTACTTGGGCGCGCCGGGGTCGCGGACGATGTGGCCGGTATGGCTTCGGCGGTCGCATACCTGCGGCGTGACCTCCTGCGGGCGATGCGACTCGTGTTCGTGCTGGCGCTGGCGGCGGTCACGGCCGCCTCGCTGCTCCGGATCGGCGTGCTCGGGCTCCCGCCGCGCCTCGTCGGCACCGCGTTCGCGGTGGTCGTCGGGATGCTCGCGCTGCGGGGGTTCGAGCACGTCCGGAGCGCCCCGGTGCCGATCTGGGCCGACGCGCTCGAGCTGGCCGCGCTGCTGCCGGTCGTCGTCCAGGTCGCCGACATCGACGCGTTCGCCGGGCTGTTCTTCTGCCACATGCTGTGCCGCGCGTCGGTCACCGGCCTCAGGCGCCTGCTGCCGCTGGCCGCCGGCTACGCGGCCGTGTGGGTCTGCGCGGGCGCGATCGAGCCGGCGATCCCCGTGTACCCCGGCGCCCTGCTCTCCCTCGGCGTGATCGGGCTCCTGGTGTACTGCGTCCGCGTGCTCCTGCTGCGCCTGCGCGACCAGCACCGCTCACAGAGCGCCCTGCTGCAGGCCGTGCTGCGCCGCTTCCCGTTCCCGGTGCTCGTCACCGACCCGGCCGGCGGCGTGATGCTGGCCAACGCGGCCGCCCTCGACCTGCTCGGCTGGCCCTCGGAGCGGTTGGCGTCGCCGGCTTCGCTCCACCTCGTGACCCCCGCCGGCGCCCCGGTCGACCTGTGCACCCTGGCCCGCTCGGGCACGGCGGCCCAGGAGGTGCGCCTGACCCGCCCGGACGGCTCGACCAGCGACGTCCTCGTCGAGGCGGTGCCGATCGAGGAGGGCGGCGGCACCGTGTTCGCGCTGCTCGACGTCAGCGCCCAGCGCGTCTACGAGGAGTCGCTGCACCACGCGGCGTACCACGACGCGCTCACCGGCCTGCCGAACCGCGCGATGCTCTGGCAGCACCTGAACGCCGCCGCCGACCGCCCGTACGCGGTCCTGCTGGTCAACCTCGACGACTTCAAGGCCGTCAACGACACCCACGGCCACCAGGCGGGCGACGAACTGCTCACCGCCGTCGCCCACCGCCTGCGCGACGCCGCGCTGGCCGAGACCCGCACCGCCGAGCACCGCGCCGTCGTGGCCCGCCTCGGCGGCGACGAGTTCGCGGTGCTCCTGCCCGGCGCGGACGCGCACGCCGCCCAGCGCCTGGCCGCCGCGGTCCGGGCGGCGTTCGACCAGCCGTTCCCGACGAGCGCCGGCCGCCTGACCGCCCACGGCAGCGTCGGCGTGGCGGTCGCCGCGCCCGAGCAGTGCCCGGACGACGTGCTGGCCGACGCCGACACCGCGATGTACCGCGCCAAGCCCCGCCGCGAGCCGATCTCGGGCTAGCCCCCGGCCCGCCGGCCTAGATTCCGGCCAGGTCCAGGGTCAGGGTGGCGGCGCCGCTGGCCAGGATCAGGGCCGTGATCAGGTTGATGCGGCCGCGGGAGCCGGTCGTCTGGCGGGCCGCGCGCCAGTACAGGGCGGCGCCGACCACCACCAGCAGGGCCTCGATTGTGGCGGTCAGGGCGTGGTACTGCCACAGGCCGAACCCCAGCCGCGGCAGGTCGCCGGCGTTGCCCGGCAGCAGGGGCAGGTCGGTGCGGTGCACGACCAGGTCGAGCAGCCAGTGCGAGAAGACGACGGCGCCGACGGTCACCGCGCCGCGGCGGCCCCACCAGCGGGCGCACAGCAGGCCCGTCGCCGCCGCGATGACCAGGGCGCCGAGCAGGGAGTGCGTGTAGTCGGCGTAGATGATGCCGTTGCCGTAGCCGCCGTCGGTGCCGGGGACCGGGTCGATGTGCTCGATGCCGGCCACGTACAGCGGCGCGAAGATGACGTCGAGCCAGATCGTGGCGAGCATGAGTGCCCACAGCGGCACCGGGCGCTCGACGGACTTGGCGGCGGCCGCGAGGCCGAAGTGGCCGGTGATCATCGGTTGTCTCCCTTGCGCGGGGCGGGCCAGGGCAGCTTCGCGTCGAGTGCGCCGATCAGCGCGGCGAACAGGAGCGCGCCCACGAAGAACGCCATGATGGTGGTCCCAACTACTAAGTGAACTCAAGTTGCGTTAGGCTGAGCATGACAGAGCAACGGCGCTAAACGCAACTGGAGTTTCATTGACGTCGGAACCGGTGGGCAGCGTCCGGCCCGGGGGGCGCACCGCCCGCACGCGGGCCGCGGTGACCGAGGCCCTGCAGGCCGAGCTGCTCGAAGTCGGGTACGCGGGCACCACCATCGAGCGCATCGCCCAGCGGGCGGGAGTGGCGAAGACCACGGTGTACCGCCGGTGGGGGTCCCTGAGCCAGCTCGTCGTCGACGCCTTCGCCGAGACGGCGGGCGCCCTCATCCCGCCGCCGGACACGGGCTCGCTCGAAGGGGACCTGCGCGCGCTCGGCCGGGCCAGCATCGCGCTGCTGAGCACCCCCCGGCTGCGCCTGATCTTCGACGTCGTGGTCCGCGAGGCGATCCACGACCCGGCCAGCCGGGCCGCGCTCACCGAGTTCTTCGCGGCGCGGATCGAGCTCGGCAAGGCGATCGTCGAGCGGGCGGTCGAGCGCGGCGACGCGGCCCCCGGCACCGACGCCGCCGAGGTGATCCGGCTGGTCGGCGCCCCGTACTACGCCCGCGCCTACATCACCGGAGAGGAGCTCGACCCGGCGATCGCCGACCGCACCGCCGCGATGATCGCGCTCGCCGCGCGCCAGGGGCTGCTCATCTAGTTCGCGTCGCGGTAGAGCAACGCCGCCTGCACGCGGTTGGCGCAGTCGAGCTTGGCGAGCAGCCGGCTGACGTACGTCTTCACGCTCGGCTCGCTCATCCGCAGCCGCGCGCCGATGTCGGCGTTGGACAGGCCCTCGGCGACCAGCCGCAGCACGTCGGCCTCGCGCGGGCTCAGCGCGGCCAGCCGCCCGGCCGCGGCCCGCCGGCGCTCGGCCGCCGCCACGCCGCCGGCGCCGACCAGCCCGAGCACCTGCCGGGCGACCGGCGGCGAGAGGTACGCGTCGCCGGCGTGCGCCGCCCGGACGGCCCGCAGCAGCTCCTCCGGCGCGCACGACTTGAGCAGGAAGCCGGACGCGCCCTCGCGCAGCGCCCGCAGCACGTTCGGTTCGTCCCCGAACGACGTCAGCACCACGATCGCCACGCCCGGCCGCGCGGCCCGCACGGCGGCCATCGCGTCGAGGCCGCCCAGAACCGGCATCCGTACGTCCAGCAGCGCCACATCCGGCCCCGCCCGCCCGGCCGCCTCGACCGCCGCGGCCCCGTCGGCGACCACGGCGACCACCTCGAGGTCGGCCGCCGACTCGAGCACCGCCCGGATGCCGGCGGCGATGAGCGGCTCGTCGTCGGCGACGAGGACCCGGATCGGCGCCACGGTCAGGCCACGCCGACCATCATGCTCAGCGGCAGGAACCCGAACATGAGCCCGGCCACCACCACGCCCAGCAGCGCCGGGCGCCGGTGCGCGGGCGCGACCGGCAGCACGGCCCAGAGCCGGAACTCGCCGAGCTCGCACCCGTACCCGACGAGGCCGCCGACGGCCTCCGCCCGCTCGGCCAGGCCGAGGAGCCCGCGCCCGGGCGGCCCCGCCACCGACGGGACGGGATTGACCACCGACAGCAGCAGCGCGTCGTCCTCCCACTCGGCCCGCACGGTCAGCGGCGCCCCCGGCGCGTGCTTGACGCCGTTGGTCAGGCCCTCCTGCACCACCCGGTACGCGACCGGGCCCGCCTCGTCGGGCAGCTCCCGCGCCGCACCGCGGGCCTCGAGCCGCACGTCGACGCCCGCGCCGCGCGCCTTCGCGATGAGCTCGTCCACCGCCGCGAGCCCGGGCCGCGGCCCGCGCAGCCCGCCAACCACCTCCTGCAGCTCGCCGGCGGCACCGCGGGCCGCCTCGGCCAGTCGCCGTACCGCCGCGTGCTGTTCGGCCGGCAGCCCGGCCACCTCCAGCGCCGCCGCCTGCACGGACACGAGGCTGAGCCGGTGGCCGAGGGCGTCGTGCATGTCGCGGGCGATGCGCAGCCGCTCCTGCGCGGCGAGGGCGGCGCGGAGCCGTTCCTGCTGCGCGACGTACCGCCCGGAAAGCGCCGGCAGCACCCCGAACGCCACCGCGGCGACCACGAGCGGCCCCGCCGCGCCCGGCCGCCGCGCGATCTCGGCCGCGAGCGCCCCCGCCCCGGCCACCGCCATCACAACCCCGGATGCGGTACCGCGGGAAGCCTTCCCCGCCTGATAGGCCGACCACGGCAGCACCGCGACGACCCCGCCGACGACGACCGCCGGCCCGAGCGCGGCGACGAACGCGGCGACCGGGCTGCGGTAGCGCAGCCAGACGACCGCGGCCACCACGAGCGCCCACACCGGCAGGAGCCAGGCGTGCGGCTCGCCCGGATGCGCGTACGTCAGCAGGACGCAGTCGACGCCCACGATGCCCGCGGCGGCGAAGTATCGGCGCATGCCCGCAGGATAAACGCCCCGGCCGAGCGACGAACGTCGCCGGAGCGCCGCAACTTTCGGCGACTGCGCCGCCCCCGCCCGCGCGCCTAGCGTCCCCGGCGTGATCGTCGTTGAGCAGCTCACCAAGCGCTACGGGCGCACGGTCGCGGTCGACGCCCTGTCGTTCGCCGTGCGCCCCGGCCACGTGACGGGCTTTCTCGGCCCGAACGGGGCCGGGAAGTCCACGACCATGCGCATGATCCTCGGCCTGGACCTCCCCTCGGCGGGTCGCGCCCTGGTCGACGGCCGCCCGTACGCCGCGCTGCGCCGCCCCCTACGCGAGGTCGGCGCCCTGCTGGAGGGCCGCTGCGCGCACCCGGGCCGGCGGGTCGTGGACCATCTGCGGTACCTGGCCCGCAGCAACGACGTCCCCGCCGCCCGCGTCGCCGAGGTCCTCGCGCTGGTCGGCCTGCCCGAGGCGGCCCGCCGCCGGGCCGGCGGCCTCTCCCTCGGCATGGCCCAGCGCCTCGGCATCGCCGCCGCGCTGCTCGGCGACCCGCCGGTCCTGCTGCTCGACGAGCCGGTCAACGGCCTGGACCCGGAGGGCGTGCACTGGCTGCGCTCGCTGCTGCGCCGGTACGCGTCCGAGGGCCGCACGGTCCTGGTGTCCAGCCACCTGATGGCCGAGACCGCCCTGGTCGCCGACCGCCTGGTCGTCATCAACCGCGGCCGCCTGGTCGCCGACGCCACGGTCGCGGATTTCGTGGCCGGCGCGCCGAGCCTGGAGGACGCATTCCTGAAGGCGGTGTCCCGATGAGCGCCTTCGCCGCCGAGTGGATCAAGCTCCGCACGCTGCGCGCGACCCGCTGGCCGCTGGCCCTGACCGCGCTGGCGGCGGCGGCCATGGCGTACCTGGTCGGCCTGTCGTTCGCCCACGCCGACCCGGCGACGATGCGCTTCGACGCGACGTTCGCGAACTACTACAGCCTGTCGTTCGCGCAGCTCGCCCTGGTGGTGTTCGCGGTCACGGCGGTGGCCGGCGAGTACGGCTCCGGCACCATCCGCGCCTCACTGGCCGCGGTACCGCGCCGCAGCACGTTCTACCTGGCGAAGCTTGCGGCCCTGACCCTGTGCGCGGCGACGGTCGCCCTGCTGAGCGTCGCCGCGTCGTTCACCGCCGCCCAGGCCGGCCTGGCCCCCCGCCTGCGCACCCCGCTCGCGCTGGAGACGGCGGCGGGCGCGTGGCTGTACCTGGTGCTGATCGCCTTGTTCGCGGCGGGCGTGGCGCAGGCGCTGCGCAGCACGGCGCTGTCGCTCGGGATCCTGCTGCCGCTGTTCTTCCTGGGCTCGCAGGGCCTGGGCAACATCCCCGGCGTGTGGCACGCCACGCAGTTCCTGCCGGACCAGGCAGGCGTGACGATCCTGCACTTCTTCGGCGACCCGGCGTCCCCGGACTACAACCGCGCCTTCGGCCCGCGGGGCGGCCTGGCCATCCTTGCGGCGTGGTCCGCCGCAGCCCTGGTCACCGGCTGGCTGACCCTGCGCCACCGCGACGCCTAGCGCTGGCTTTTCACGACAAGTCGGGCGCTGGCGCGCCACGACTTGTCGGATTTATACCCCGGCAGGCGATAAATCCGGCACCGGCCGATTGGTGCGCTGAGCTGCCGCCGGGCGGCATGCCGGCGGGCCGACGCTGCGGGTCGGACCACGGACCGCACGAGCGACAGAACGCGGCGCGGACCACGGACCATGCCGCGGCGCGGACCACGGACCATGCGACAGAACGCGGCGCGGACCACGGACCATGCGACAGAACGCGGCGCCGCGGAGGCAGTGGCCGACCGGCCAAACCGCTGCCGCGAGCCAGTCCCGCGCCCCACGCGACGGGACCGCGCCCCACGCGATGGGATGGCGCGCCGCGCAAGGAGACCGCGCGCCACGCGATGGGACCGCCATGCGAGGAGACCGCGCGCCGGCACCGCGTCACCACGCGGTCGACGACCGGCCGCGGGACGAAGACGTACCACTGGACGAACTCGAGCGCGTCGCTCGCCACCAGAGCGCGCCGCTGCGGTTTTGAGGGGGTCCGGGTGGAGCGCAGCTCCCCCGGCGCGAGCGAAGCGAGCAGGGACACAGCGAAGCGAGCTAAAACACAGCGCAGCGCAGTTTTACGTTCAACTTAGATCTCTCGATGGAGCTTGAGAGAGCGCTCTCCGGACCGTACGGTCGGCCGCATGCCGACCACGCCGTACCGGGTGCCGAAGCGACGCCGCACGTTGCTCGCGCTCGTTGCCGTGCCCGTCGCGGGGGCCGTGGCGACGACCGTCATCGTCAGCACCACCGCCGGGGCCGAGCAGATCGACACCGCCGGCATGGTCCAGGCCGAGGCCTGGAGCGCCCAGTCCGGCGCGCGGGTCGAGAACACGACCGACGCCGGTGGAGGCAAGAACGTCGGGTGGCTCGCCGACGGGGACTGGATGCGGTACGACAACATCGACCTCGGCGGCAGCGGCTCCCTCAGCGCCGGCGTCCGGGTCGCCGCGGCCAGCCGCGCGGGCGGGACGATCGAGCTGCGGGCCGGCGCGAAGGACGGCGAGCTGCTGGCCAGCTACGCGGTCGGGTACACCGGCGGCTGGCAGACCTGGACGACGAAGACGGTGCTGAGCGGCTCCAAGCTGACCGGCAAGCAGACGATCTTCCTGCTGCTCAAGAGCCCGCAGACCGGCGACTTCATCAACGTCAACTGGATGCAGTTCAAGCGCACGCCGACCGCCACCGTGCCGGGTTCGCCCAGCGCCGGGGCGCCCGGGCCGACCGCGAGCGCCACGCCGCCGCAGAACGCCGGGTGGCCGGCCGTCGACCCGGCCAAGCAGCAGGCCGACACCGCGGCGTTCTTCGCGCGCCGGCCGGCGCCGATCACGAACAACCCGGTGAAGGTGCCCGAGTTCCACGCCACCTGCACGGTCAGCCACCACGCGCCGGACGACCCGATCGTGTTCCCGGGGCTCGCCGGGGCCTCGCACGACCACACGTTCCTCGGCAACCGGTCGACGAACGCGGCCTCGACGGCCGAGTCGCTGTTCGCCGCCGGCACGACCTGCACGCCGGCGCAGGACCACTCGGCGTACTGGATCCCGACGCTGTACCAGAACGGCAAGGTCGTGGATCCGAAAGAGGTGACCGTGTACTACGGCTCGCGCCTCAAGGACCCGAGCAGGACCCAGCCGTTCCCCTTCGGGCTGCGCATGATCACCGGGGACGCCAAGAACCAGAGCGACACCCCGGACCACCAGGGCAACCACTTCTGGTGCGCGGGCATCGGCGGCGAGGTCGGGCGAACCGCGGACGGGCAGTACCCGATCTGCGCGAAGACGGCTCAACTGGTCCGGCAGATCACGTTCCCCGACTGCTGGGACGGCGTACATTTGGACAGCCCCGACCACAAGGCGCACATGACCAACGGCGACCACACCGGGGCCTGCCCGTCCACTCACCCCGTCCCCATTCCGTCGGTCTCGTTCGTGATCGCGTACGCACTGAACACCGACACGAACGGCATCACGCTCTCGTCCGGCAACGGTTTCTCGATGCACGCGGACTTCTTTAACGCATGGGAGCCGGACGCGCTTGCCCAGCGCGTGCGCGACTGCCTCGACCAGGGCTACAAATGCAATGCCCAGGGCACCTTCTAGGACGTTTTCTGGATCAATTCCAAGGACCGCCGGTTCCGCCCGACCGGCGTCGGAAAGGCCACCCGCCGCCACGGGTGGCCTTTCCAATATTCCGTTCCTTCGGCGAATGCTCCTTTTTGTGGACAGTTGTTGGAGGGTTCGCCAGGGCCTTTCCCGCTAGCCGCAAGGCCATACCACCCGCCCCTGTGTCAGGCTGCTTGGTATGACGATCCGCTGCGTCATCGTCGACGATTCCGAACGCTTCCGGGCCAGCGCCCGGCGGCTGCTCACCGACCAGGGGATCGCGGTGGTGGCGACCGCGGCGGACATCCGCCAGGCGCTGCACGCGGTGGAACAGGAGCAGCCGGATGTCGTACTCGTGGATGTCGGCCTGGGCGCCGAGAACGGCTTCGACCTCGCCGCCCGCATCCGGCACAGCCCGGTGATCATGACCTCCAGCCTCGCCCCGGAGGACCTGACCGACATGCTGGAGGAGAGCCCGGCCATCGGCTTCCTGCCGAAGGAGCAGCTGTCGGGCGACGCGATCACCGGCCTGCTGCGCGCGATGTCAGGAGCCTGTTGAGGACGACGCCGCCTCGAGGAAGGTGAGCACGGCCAGCACGCGCCGGTGGGTCTCGTCGGTCTCCGGCAGGTCGAGCTTCGTCAGGATCGAGCGCACGTGCTTCTCGATCGTTCCCTCAGTCACCCACAGCGCCTTGGCCACGCCGGCGTTGGAGCGCCCCTCGGCCATGAGCGCCAGGACCTCGCGCTCGCGCGGGCTGAGCACGTCGAGCGGGTCCTTGCGCCGGTGCGCGGCGACGAGCTCCTGCACCACGGCGGGGTCCACGACCGTGCCGCCGTCGTTGATGCGGTGCAGCGTCTCGATGAACTCCTCGACGTCGGTCACCCGGCTCTTGAGCAGGTAGCCGATCCGCTCGCCGCTGGCCAGCAGCTCGATCGCGTGCTCGACCTCGACGAAGGCCGACAGCACCAGGATCGCCACCCGCGGGAAGCGCAGCCGGATCTCCCGGGCGGCCGCCAGCCCCTCGGTCGTATGCGTAGGCGGCATGCGGATGTCGACGACCGCCATGTCCGGCGCCGCCTTCTCGACCAGCTCCAGCAGGTGAGTGCCGTCGTCAGCGAGTCCGGTGACGTCGAAGCCATGCCGGTCGAGCAAGCTCGCCAGCCCTTCGCGCAGCAGGACGTCGTCGTCGGCGATCACGACCGAACGACGGAGCGCCCCGCCCCCCTCGAATGCCATCAAATCCAACATATCCCCGCGAGTCCGGGTAGACACCCACCATGAACGGGGGGTTGACGGTCCGCCTGGCGGTGATCAGCGCCGTCTTCACGCTGATGATCACCGCCGCGTTCGCCGTGACCCTCTACTCCGTACACCAGCTGAACTCATCCGTCACCGAGGTGACCCGCGCGGAGCAGTCCGTGTCGGCGTCCAACGCGCTGGAGCGCCTGGTCCTCGACGTCGAGGCCGGCCGCCGCGGTTATGCCCTCACCCACGACCGGGAGCTGCTGAAGCCGTGGGTCAGCGCGCAGCAGCAGATTCCCCTGCGCCAGCAGGAGCTCGCCTCCTCGGTGTCCGGCAGCCCGGCCCAGGCGGCCAGGGTGACGCGGCTCAACAACGACGTCACCGCCTACCTGGACAACTACGCCGACCCGGCCATCGCCGACGACCAGTCGGGCGAGCCGGACAACATCGACCCGCAGTCCATCATGGATGGCCAGAAGCACATCGCGGCGCTGCGGACCGAGTTCGACGACTTCATGAGCAACCAGTCGACGATCGTGGCCACGGCCCACACGGAGGCGGAGAAGGCCGGCCGGCGCTCGGCGATGGCGGCGGTCGCCGGGTTCGCCGTCGCGCTGATCGCCGTCGCGCTGCTCACCCGGTCGCTCGCCGTCATGGTGGTGCGCCCCCTGCGCCGGATGGTGGCCGCCGCCGACCGCGTGGCCGGCGGCGACCTCTCCGTGCGCGTCGCGACCGACGCCCCCGTCGAGGTCGGCGCGCTGCAGCGCACCTTCAACGCGATGGTCACCGCGCTCGACAAGGGCCGGGTGATGCTCGGCAATGTGGCGGCCGAACAGGCGGCGCTGCGCCGGGTGGCCACGGTGGCGGCCCGCGGCCGGCCGCCGGATGAGGTGTTCGCGGCGGTGACGGAGGAGGCCGGCAAGCTGTTCGGGGCCGACGCCGCGGTACTGCTGCGATTTGAGCTGGACGGCAACGCCACGGTGGTGGCGAGCTGGAGCAACGACCCCGGGCACCGGGTGGCGCTCGGCCCGGTGAAGCTCGCCGACGGCGGGATCGCCGGGCGCGTGCTGCGCTCCGGGCGGCCGATCCGGATGTCCGGGCCACGCAGCGCGGACTTCCTGCAGCAGGAGTTCGGTGACTCCGCCATCCGCTCGGCGATCGGCGCCCCCGTGCTCGTGGCCGGACGGACCTGGGGCGCGCTGAAGGCGCTGTCGACCTGCGCCCGGCCGCTGGAGGAGCACGACGCGGAGCGGGCCGCCGAGTTCACCGAGCTGGTCGCGAGCGCGATCGCCAACTCGCAGGCCCGCGCCGACCTCACGGCGTCGCGCGCCCGCGTGGTCGCGGCGACCGATGAGAGCCGGCGCCGGATCGAGCGCGACCTGCACGACGGCACCCAGCAGCGGCTCATCGCCATCCTGCTGGGCCTGCGGGCCGCGGAGACGGAGATCGACGGCGCCTCCCAGGAGCGGCTGCACACGATCGGCAGCGACCTGTCGGAGGCCATCGACGAGCTACGCGAGCTCGCCCGGGGCATCCACCCCTCGATCCTGTCCGAGGGCGGCCTCGGGCCGGCCATCAAGTCGCTGGCCCGGCGCGCGCCGATGCCCGTGGAGCTGCACCTGGACCTACCCGGCCGGATCGGACCCAACATCGAGATCGGCGTGTACTACGTCGTGGCGGAGGCCCTCACCAACGCGGTCCGCCACGCCAACGCCACGGTGGTCACGATCCGCGCCGAGTGCCACGAGGACCACCTGCACCTGTCCATCGACGACGACGGCGTGGGCGGCGCTGACCCGGGCGCCGGCACCGGCCTGACCGGGCTCGGCGACCGGGTCGCCGCGCTCGGCGGCACCATGCAGATCGCCAGCCGGCCCGGCAACGGCACCCGGCTGAGCATTACGGTCCCGCTCACGCCCCCGCCCCCGCTTCGCTCCGGCGACGGGGCGAGCCAGATCTGAGCCCCGGCCGGGACCGCTCGCGACCGCCTCCAAATGGGTGACGCCAGTTGAGTCGGGCATGGCGGCCAGCCGGAAGAGGCGGGTCCGGAAACCAGCAGGCCCAGAGGCCCGCTGGCGCCGCTGCGGCCGCATGCCGCCCGGAGAGACGGTGGATCAGTCATCCAACCCCCCATGAACAGGTGATCCACCATGACGACCTGCCCGGTTGACCCGGTGCTGTGCATGGCACTGTTCGTCTCCGACACGCCCTGCTTCTCCGACCCCGACGCCGCCACCGTCCGCGCGACGGTCGACGACACCCTCGAGCGCCTCGGCCCGGAGGAGTGCTACGCCCGCGCCGCCGAGGTGTTCGGCGACCGGCCGGACGTGGCCCTCGACCGCATCCAGTGGGCGCGGCACGTCTGCGAGCGGGCCCTGACCCCCGTCGGTGCCTAAATCACCGACAGGTGGACGTGGTTCGTATGGTCACTCGACGGGTCGCCGTTGCCGCCGCTGTACGCGTGCCAGCCGGCGGCCGGCGTCCAGACCTGCCTGAACCAGATCACGTACAGCACGCCCAGCGACGAGGCGTTCTTGACAAAGTACGCGGCCAGATTGGTGCCGTAGGTCTTGTCACTGCCCGACGCCACGCCGTCGAACCCGTCCGGGGCGGCGGAGAAGTCGCACGCCCGTCCCTTCGGATGCTCATAGGGCCCAGAGGGACGGAAGCACGAGTAGAAGTGTGTGAACCCGGCCTTGCGGGCCTCCTGCGCCGCGTGCAGCATCCGCGGCGTGATGCAGCCCGTCGTCGTCGGGTCGTCGATGATGCAGTTCTCGGCCGGCCAACTGCCGTCGGCGTTGCGCGGTGCCGGCGTGGCCAACGGTGAGTTGACGTTCACGTAGCCGTCAGCCCGGCCCCGCATCTTGGCCAGCGCCGCCTCGGCGTCGGCCTTTTTCTTGGCCTGGGTGTCCGCCGCCTTCTGCTGGGTGGCCACCTCCTGGTCGATCGCCTTCTTCGCCGCGTCGAGGTCCGCCTGCAGCTTGGTCAGGCGCCCGATGACGCGGTCGTTGTACATCGCGATCTCGTTCACCAGCAGCACGCGATCCATGAACTGCTCGGGCGAGGCGGTGTCGACGAGCGCGGAGCTCATCCGGACCTTGCCGCCCGTCCGGTACGCCGCCGCCGCGATGATGTTGACGTTGGCCCGGATCGGCTCGAGCTCCTTCTGCATCTCGTCCATCTGCTTGACGAGGTCGGCCTGCCGCTTCTTCGACGCCTCGAGCGTCGCCTGGGCCTGAAGCCAGTCGGTGTTCGCGGCGTCGAGCTTTTCGCCGAGCGTGAGGTTGGCGCCGCCCTCGTCGGGCGGGGCCGTGGGATCGCCCGGCGCGGCCGCCGCGGGGATGCCCCAGGCGCCGATCAGCACGAGCACCGCAGTCACCAACGTCAGTGCCCGGCGTCGCATGCCGTGAGCGTACTGGACGGATACGGGCCGGCACAGGACCGAGAACGCTCCCGGGTGATCACCGTGCGTGATATTTCCGGCCGGATGAACCTTTCTCGCTTACGCAACGTAAGGGCTCGGGCGAGCCTGTTACGGGTGATTCGAACACACGTTCCGGCGTGTCGATTACGTTCATAGACCGTTGCTTTGCTAGCGTGCGCGCTAGCACACGGCTAGCGGGAGTGATCGTTGGAAGCGACAGAGAAGACGGTGGCGATGCCGCCACAGCGGCCGCGGTTCGAGCGGGTCCAGCTCAACACCCGGGTCCGGGTGGAGATCGAGCAGACCCTGCAGCGGTTCGTCGTCGACCACAACACCACGGTGCAGAGCTCCGTGGACCTCGCGCTGGCCGAGTTCCTCGCGGCGAGGGGCTATCCGCTGCCCCAGCCGAACGAAGACGGGAGAAGCCGGTGAGCACGCCGGGCATCAACGAATACGACGCCGACCTGCAGAAGACCGTCCGGCGCACCTCCTACATGCGGCAGTTCTTCTACATCGTCGTCCTCCTCGTCGCCCTGGCCGGCCAGGTCTCCGGGGCCGTGGAGGCGCTCGGCATCCCGCTCATCTGGGCGATCCCGGCCGTCGGGGCACTGGAACTCGGCGGCATCGTCGTGCTGGCCAACGCCGACGTGCGCCGCCGGCTGGGCGAGAAGGCGACCGCCTCGCGCATCCTGTCCGTCGCCATCGCGGCCTTCGCGGTCGCGTTCAACTGGATGGCCCACGACAACAAGCTGATGGCCGGGTTCTTCGCCGGCATGTCGGCGCTGGGGTACCTCGTCTGGCTGATGCACACCGAGAACCAGCGGCGCGACCGGCTGCGGGCCAAGGGCGACCTGCCGCCCACCACTCCGGCATACGAGGTGGTGGGGCACTGGCTCCGCCACCCCTGGATGACCCTGCGGGCCAAGAACCTCGCCAAGGCCGACGCGAGCCTGGGCCTCTACACCTCCCTCGCGGCCGCCAAGGCGGAGAAGCGCAAGGAGCAGCGCACGGCGGCGATCGCCAAGGTGCTGCACCGCAAGATCCGCGCCGCCGTCGACCCGACCACGGCCGACATCGCCGTGGCCGTCTACGACCTCGACGAGATCGCGCTGCGGCTGGCCGACGGGGCCGACTACGACGGGCTGACCTCGCTCATCGCCGCCGACCTCGCCCCGGCCCGGCTGGCCGCGATCTCCGGCGCGCCGGCCGTCGAACTCCCGCCGACGCCGCCTCCGCCGGCCCCCGTCGCCCCCGCCCCGATGCCGGTGCTCGACACCGAGGAGCAGCAGGCGCTCCCGTCGGCCCCCAGCACCCCGGTCGCCGACCGGCTCGTGACCCGTGACATCACGCCGGAGCAGGAGCAGCGCCGGGCCGCCCGCGAGGCCGTGGCCCGCGCGGCGGAGGCGGCCGAGGCGGGAGCGACCGCGCCCTCGGCCCTCGGCGGCCTGCGCGCCGATCTCGAAGGCATCCTGCCGCTCACGCCGCAGCCGCGCCGGCCCCGCTCGCGCACCGCGCCGGTCGCCCACGAGCCGGAGCCGGAGCCGGTCGAGGTCGTGGAGGAGCCGGCGCCGCCGGTGCGCGAGGGGTCGCTGCGCAACCAGGTGTTCCAGGTGCTGCATGACCACGTCCCGGCCAACGACCGCAGCGACGTCGTCGCGCTCACCAACCTCGTCGGCGACCTGCTCGACCTCGACGACGTGGACCGGCTGACCGCGTCCAACTACGTGCGCTCGTGGAAGAGCGAGGTCGACGCCGGCCGCCGCGCCGCCGTGAACGGCCGCCACCTGCAGGGCGTCATCCCGGCCAAGGGGTAAATCGGTAAGTCCCGCCCTCCGGCTGCCGATTGGCTCTGGAGAGGCGGGAGGTGCGTTCCATGGCGCGGCTGCTCGTGGTGGACGACGAACCGGACGTCCGCGACCTGATCGTCAAGCGGCTGCAGGCCGACGGCCACGACGTCCTCGCCGCCGAGGACGGCGCCGCGGCGCTGGCCGCGGTGGCCCGCCACGGGCTGCCCGAGGCGGCGATCCTCGACGTCGACCTGCCCGGCATGGACGGCATCGAGCTGCTCCAGCGGCTGCGGCGGCAGCGCCCCGACCTGCCGGCCATGTTCCTCACCGTGCTGTGGGACGGCGCGGTCAGCGTGCGGGTCCAGGCGACCGGCGCGCTCTACGTGCGCAAGCCCTTCACCGCCGACATGCTCCGCGCCGGCCTGGAGCGGGCGCTGCGGGGCGCCGGATGACGGCGTCGATCATGCGGACCGCGGCGTGGGCGGTGGTGTACATCCTGGCCACCCTCGCCGGCCGCAACACCATCATGGACGGCAGCAGCCTGAGCCTGGTCTGGCCGGCGGCCGGGGTCTCGATCGTGTGGTTCGCCACCCAGCGCCGGGCCCGCCTGCGCTGGCTCGACCCGATCGTCCTGGCCGCCATTACCGTCGGCGTCAACACCGCCACGGGCGCGGCGCTGCCGCTGGCGCTGTGGTTCGTCGTGGCCAACCTCGCGCAGGTCGCCGTCTTCATGCACGTGCTGCGCCGGCTCAGCCCGCGCCTGTGGGGCGCCGGCGGCGACGAGCCGCTGGCCCGCTCGGCCGAACTCTGGCGGCTCATGATCGCCACGGTGGCCGGCTCGGGCGCGGGCGCCCTGGTCGGCCCGACCGCGGTCTGGCTCACCACGGGCCAGTTCCGCTGGTCCGACGGGCTGGTCTGGTTCCTGCGCAACGCCGTCAGCATCCTGCTCATCAGCGCGGTCGGGCTGCGACTGGGGTACCACTTCGTCCACGGCCGGCGTTTGCGGCGCCCGCGCCCGGCGCGGCTGGCCGAGTACGCGGCGGTCGTCGCGTGCTCCCTCACGGCGTACGGCGTCGCGTTCGGCTCCCCCCGCCTCCCCCTGGCCTTTCCCCTGCTCGTCTTCACCGTGTGGGCCGCGCTGCGCCTGCACACCACGTTCGTGGTCGTCCACGACCTCGGCCTGGGCACCATCGCCGTGCTCTTCACGCTGCACGGCAACGGCCCCTTCGCCGCCGTCGGCTCCCCTCCGGTGCGCGCCCTGCTCGCCCAGGCGTTCGTCGGCATGCTCGCGGTCGTCGGCCTGTCCATCGCGCTCGGCCGCGACGAGCGCAACGACCTGCTCGCCCGCCTCACCGACGCCGGCCGGGAGGCGGCCGCCCACGCCGACCTGCTCACCACGATCGTCAACTCGATGAGCGAGGGCGTCTCGGTGATCCGCCCGGACGGCCGCTGGATCATGCGCAACCCGGCCGCCGTCGCGCTGCTCGGCGGCGTCACCAGCGGCACCGGCGCGATCGCGAGCCCGGCGCACTACGGGTTGTACCGCGCCGACGGCACCCCGCTGCCGGCCGAGGAGATGGCCCACGCCCAGGCCCTGCGGGGCACCGACGTGCGCAACCTCGAACTGCTGGTGCAGAACGCCGGCATCCCCGAGGGCCGCATCGTCAGCGTCAGCGCCACCCGCCTGCCCTCGCAGGACGCCGCCGTGGTCGTCTTCCACGACGTCACCGCCGAGCGCCGCCACCGCGACGAGCTGTCGTCCTTCGCCGGCGTGGTCGCCCACGACCTGCTCAACCCGCTCACGACGATCGACGGCTGGGCCGAGAACCTGGGCGACATCCTGCGCTCGATGCCCCCGGGCGACCCCGAGGTTCGCGAGGCCGGCGACAGCCTCGTGCGCATCACCCGCGCCTCCGCGCGCATGCGTCACCTGATCAACGACCTGCTCGCGTACACCACCGCCCGCAACGCCACGATCGCTCCAGCCGACGTCTCCCTGCGCGACCTGGTCGTCGACGTGACGAACGCCCGCGCCGACCTCGCCGCGGCGGCCGGCACGCCGCCCCCGGAGTTCTTCCTGGGCCACCTCGACGAGGTGCGCGCCGACCCGGTACTCCTGCGCCAACTGCTCGACAACCTGGTGGGGAACGCGGTGAAGTACACGGCCCCGGGCACGATCCCGCGCATCGCCATCTCGTCGGCGCCGACGCCCGACGCCCTGGTCCGGGTGGAGATCTCCGACAACGGCATCGGCATCCCGCCGGGCCACCACGAGGCGATCTTCACCAACTTCCACCGCGCGCACCGCTCCGGCGGCTACGCCGGCACGGGCCTGGGCCTGGCGATCTGCAAGCGCATCGTGGAGCGGCACGGCGGGACGATCGCGGCCACGGACAACGAGGGCGGCGGCTCGCGCTTCACGTTCACCCTGCCCGCCGCGCCCCTGCCGGCCCCGCTGGAGCCCGCGCACCTCACGCGACGGTAGGCGGTCTCACGGCGAGTCGAGCCGCGCGCCGCACGCGACGGTAGCCGGTCTCACGGCGAGTCGAGCTGCTCGACGATGCGGGCCAGCGTGGCCAGATCCTCCGGGGAGAGGGCCAGCATCTGTGGCGGGGGCGCCGACAGGATGGCCTCGGCCCGGGCGGCCTCCGCGCGCCCGAGGTCGGTCGCCGTCACGAGCTTGGAGCGGCGGTCGGCGGGGTGGGGCTCCCGGCGTACGAGACCCTGTTTTTCCAGGTCGTCCACGACCAGCGTCGTGTACGGCGCGTCGGTCTGCAGGCGCGCGGCCAGCTCGCGCATCGTCAACGGCTCGCCGGCCAGGCGGCGCAGGGCCTTGATCCGCACGAAGCTCAGGTCGAGGGCCTCGCAGGCCTCCTTGCGGCGGTCGTGGCGCTCGTGCACCAGGGTCAGCAGGTCGCGCCAGACCTGAGCGGCCTGGGCGGCGGTGTGCGGGTCAGGCATCGACGAGCTCCGGATCGGGTTGTCGGGCGGTTGCCCAGCGTCCGGTCGTGAGCGTACCGATGGCGAGGATCGATGCGCCGCACCCGGCGATGATCCACCAGCCCACGTGGCTGGCCGGGCTGAAGCCGACGGCCATCGATCGGCCGTGCAGGCCGGCGGTGATGACGGCGCCGAGGACCGCGATGCCCAGCGTCGAGCCGAACTGGCGGCTCGTCGAGGCGAACGCGGCGGCGACCCCGGCCTGGGCGGTGGGCAGGCCCGACACCGCGGTGACCGTGATCGGCGGGTTGACCATGGCGAAGCCGATGCCGAAGCAGACGTACGCCGCGAGGATCCACGCGATCGACGTGTGCGGGGTGAGCGTCGTGAGCAGCAGGCCGCTGACGCCGATGCCGGCGCCGCCGACGAGCAGGGACGGGCGGGGCCCGCGGCCGCCGACGAGCCGGCCGGACAGCGGGCCGAGGACCACGGTGATCGCGGCGATCGGCAGCGTCAGCAGGCCGGCGTGCAGCGGCGAGTACCCGCGCACGTCCTGCAGATAGACCGTGTTGAGCAGCAGGAACCCGGCCAGCGCGCCGAACGCCGCGACCGCGATCGTCGTGGCGCCGGCGAACGGCGGGCTGCGGAAGAGCGTGATGTCGACCAGCGGCTCGGTGCGGCGCGGCTCCACCAGCAGCAGGGCCACGAGCGCGACGAGCGCCACGACCGCGGCCGCCGGTGCGTGCTCGATGATGGCGTACGTGGCGCTGGCCAGCAGCACCAGCACGATGGCCTGCCCGGGCACGTCCACCCGGCGCGGCCGCGGCGCGCGCGACTCGGGGACGAACAGTGCGGTGAGCACGACGGCGGCGATGCCGATCGGGACGTTGATCCAGAAGATCGTGCGCCAGCCGACCGTCTGCACGAGCAGACCGCCGACGACGGGCCCGAGCGCCATGCTGATGCCGACCACGCCCGCCCACACCCCGACGGCCCGCGCCCGCTCGCGGCGGTCCGTGAACACGTTGGTGATGATGGACATGGCGACCGGGTTGAGCATCGAGCCCCCGATCGCCTGCAGCACCCGGAAGGCGATGAGCCAGCCGAGCGTCGGCGCCAGGCCGCAGAGCAGCGAGCCGACCGAGAACACGATCAGGCCCGTCTGAAACGTGCGCCGCCGCCCCACCCGGTCGGCCGTGGAGCCCGCCATGAGCAGCAGGCTGGCCAGCACGAGGGTGTAGGCGTCGATGGTCCACTGCAGCCCCGACAGCGGGGCCCCGAGGTCGCTCCCGATGGCCGGCACCGCGACGTTCACGATCGTGTTGTCGAGCCCGACGATGAGCAGGCTCATGCAGCAGATGCCAAGAATCAGCAGGCGCCGGCTGCGTGCTTGTACGACCATAACTATTATATTCGTACAAGCACACCGCGGATGCCACGTGATTTGGATCAATTGCCGGCGCCGCCCTGAGGTGCTCCGTTCGGCGGCTGGCCGTTCATCTGGCCGTTGCCCTGGTCCCCGTTGGCCTGGTTCAGCGTCGTGTCCGTGATCGTCGTCGCGGTCACCGTCGAGCCGTCCACCGTGCCGACCACGGTCACGGCGTCGCCGGTCTTGACATCCGCCACCTGGTCGTTGCCGTTGTCGACCGTCGTGGAGGCGCCGATCACGAACGTGGTGGCGTGCCCGTCGGCACTCTTGGCGGTGATCGAGGTGGTACTGATGTCGGTGACGGTTCCCGACTGGAGGCGTTTCGTGGTGTACCCCCCGTTGCCGTCGGACGCGGTGAAGTCCCCGTAGAGGGCGCCGGACAGGCCGTTCGCCCCGCCCATGCCCCCGCCGAACCCGCCGCCGAAGCCACCCGGGCCGCCGGGCCCGCCCTGCCCGCCGCCCGGCCCCGCCTGCTGCGACGTCGAGGCGGACGAGCCACTCGCGGCTCGGATGACCGCAAACCCACCGCCGCCGATCACCAGCGCCGCGACCACCCCGACGATGACCGTTTTGATGCGCTTCGGCGGCGCCGGAGCAACCGGCGGCGTCGTCGTAGGGGCCGGGCTCGCCCAGACGGGGGCGGCGGGCTGCTGGTCGGTCTGGCTGCTCATCGTGGCTCCCTGAGTCGTCCGGCGGCCCGCTTCCGGGGAGCCGCTCACGAGCAACAATCCCGAGGTTCCCTGGCACCGGGCCGGGGTCAGCTTGGCAACCACCTGTGAGCGCACGGCCCTGCGCGGCGAGCTCGCCCGCGCCCTTAGGCCGGACGAGCTCGCCGTCTCGGGCCTGCGCCCGAGCGCCCGGTGCCTTATGCGGCGACGAGCTCGGTCTCCGGGGCCGGTGCCCGTCGCGGCCGCGGCCCGCGCAGCGCTGCGGCGCCGACCAGGAGCAGGCCCAGGACCGCCCAGCCGATCAGGACCAGCAGGTGCGGCAGCGCGCCGCCGCCGTCGAAGAACGCGGTGCTGCGCAGGAGTGACCCGGCCGCGCCCGGCGGCAGGTACTGCCCGATCGCGCCCCAGCCCGACGGCAGCATCTCGGGCGCGCTGGCCAGGCCGGACAGCGGGTTGCCCAGCAGCATCATGAGCGCGCCGCCGAGGCCCAGGCCGGCCACGCCGAGCAGCGACTCGAGCCCGAGCAGCGTGAGGGCGGTGGCGGCGATGGACAGCGCGACGACGCCGCTGTTGGTCCAGAAGTTGCCTTCGAGGGAGCCCAGCCAGTACTGCAGGATGGCCACCAGCGCCAACCCGCCCGTGATCGCGAAGGCGAGCGCGCCGGTCACGCGCCGGCCGATGCCGGCGACGAGGCTGGTGATCAGGCCGGCCGCCATGATTCCGCCGAGCACCAGCGGCAGCGCGCCGGCGGCGAGGCCGGCGCCGCGCGGGTCGTCGGCCGGCAGCGGTACGAGGTCGCGCACCGCCGGCGCGGTGCCCTCGCCGCCGGACGGGGCGAGCCCGAGCGCCAGCTGCTGCAGCGCCTGCGCCACGACCGGGCTGGCCGCCGACGCGATGATCACCTGGGGCTTTCCGGTGGTGAGGTCGATCGCCCCGTACACCTCGCGGTCCCTGATCAGCCGCTCCGCCGCCGCGGTGTCGGCGACGACCCTGACGTCGAACGCTCCCGGCCGCTTGGCGTCGAGCTGCCGGACCACCTGCGCGGCGGCCTGGTCGGGCCCGGCCACGGCGAGCGGCACGTCGTGCACGCTCGAGCGCGTCGCCGGCCAGGCGAACGCGACCATGATGAGGCCGAGCAGGGCGGTGAGCAGGAGCACGATCCCCCCGACCCGCCCCCACCCGGAGCGGGCGTCAGTGTGCTTCGCGGCCATCTGCGTCTCCTAAAAAGAACGTTCGTTCGCTCTTTTGAAGGATCGCGCCGCCGCGGCGACGCGTCAAGAACGAACGTTCGCTTTACGATGCGACGCCGCTCACGCTGCTGAGGAGCGCGGCCAGGCGGTCGAGGGCAGCCCGGGGCCGGAGGGGCGCTGCCTGGCAGAGAAGGCGCGAAGAGGGCGGCTAGAAAAGCGCAGCGCAGAGACCGCGGGCCGACAAAGCGGATCAGAAAGTACAGAGGCTGACAAAAGTGCGGCGCCGGGAGCGGGCCGACAAAAAGCGCGGCGTGGGCCGGCCGAATGGGTAAGTCGGCCAGCCATGCACGAAGGACGTTCAAGCGCCGCCGCCCGGGTCAGGCAAGCGGCCCCTCCGGCCGATCGGGTCCGCGATCGGGCGGGCAGGGACGTACCGGTGGATCAGGAGCGGCGGGACCAGCCGAACGGGTCGTCGGTCAGGCCGCGCTGGATGCCGACGATCGCATCGCGGATCGACGACGTGACCGGGCCCTCCGCGCCGCCGCCGATCAGGAACTCGCCGTCGCGGGAGCGGGCGGTGCCGATCGCGGTGATGACGACGCCGGTGCCGCAGGCGAAGGTCTCGCGCAGGGTGCCGTCGACGGCGTCCGTGCGCCACTCCTGCAGGGAGTACGGGCGCTCCTCGACCGACCAGCCGCGGTGGCGGGCCAGCGTCAGGACCGAGTCGCGGGTCACGCCCGGGAGGATGGAGCCGTTCAGGGGCGGGGTGACGAGCAGCGGGGCGCCGTCCCGTTCGTACACGAAGAAGAGGTTCATGCTGCCCGACTCCTCGATCCAGCGGTGCTCCACCGCGTCGAGGAAGACCGTCTGGTCGCAGCCGGCCTCCTGGGCCTGGGCCTGCGCGCGGAGGCTGACCGCGTAGTTGGCGGCGGCCTTGACGTGGCCGGTGCCGCCCGGCGCGGCGCGGGAGTAGTCCTGGGAGATCCAGACCGTGACGGGCTTGGCGCCGCCGGCGAAGTAGGAGCCCGACGGGGAGGCGATGACCGCGAAGAGGTACTCCGAAGACGGCCGGACGCCGAGGAACGGGTCCGTGGCGATCATGAAGGGGCGGATGTACAGGCTCTGGCCCTCGCCGGTCGGCACCCAGTCGCGGTCGGCGTCGACGAGCGTCCACACCGCGCGCAGGAACAACTCCTCGGGCAGCGCCGGCATGGCCAGCCGCTCGGCGGTCGCGTTGAGGCGGCGGGCGTTGGCCTCGGGGCGGAAGAGCCCGACCCCGCCGTCCGGCAGCGCGTAGGCCTTGAGGCCCTCGAAGATCTCCTGGCTGTAGTGCAGCGCCGCGGTGGCGGGCGACAGCGAGAGCGGCCCGAACGGCTCGAGGCGGGCGTCGTACCAGCCTTTGCTCTCGGCGTACCGAATCGTGACCATGTGGTCGGTGAACACCCGGCCGAACCCGGGATCGGTGAGCAGTGCGGCGCGTTCCTCGGCCGAGCGGCGCGCGGCGGGAACGGTGTCGAATTCCAGCATTCCGGAACTGTAAGCGGAACCTGAACGATCCCTAAGCGCGTTCCCGCGGACTGGTCGGTAACTAATCCATCAGAACAAATCCGCCGGTGGTGGCGGCGACGACGTGGCGGTCGCGTCGGTCACCACGGCCGCGTTGCCGATGAGGTTCGCCAGGTCGGCGCCGTCGACCAGGCGGGCCGGGAAGGGGTCGCCGGCGGCCGCCCGGGTCAGCGGGGCCCGCGGTATGCGACCGGGCTCGGCCGCGGCCACCAGGATCACGTTGCCGAACCGGCGCCCGCGCAGCACCGAGGGCTCGGCCAGCAGGACCAGGTCGCGGTACACCCGCCGCAGCGTCGCCGCCTGACCGCGCGCGAACGGCAGGCCGGACCCGTCGGCGAGGTTGGCCACGTACACGCCGCCGGGGCGCAGCAGGCGCGCGGCCGCGGTCAGGAACTCCAGCGACGCCAGGTGGGCCGGAACGCGGGCGCCGGCGTAGACGTCGGCGATCACCAGGTCGAACCGGCCCGGCGCGAGGGACTCGACGGCCGCCCGGGCATCGGCGGCCCGCACGCGGATGTCGGCGCCGCGGGGCAGCGGCAGCTCGCGGCGGACGAAGTCGATGAGGGCGGCGTCGAGCTCCACGACCCGCTGCACCGAACCGGGGCGGGTGGCGGCCACGTACCGCGGCATGGTGAGCGCGCCGCCGCCGAGGTGCAGCACGGACAGCGGGGTGCCGGCCGGCGTCATGGCGTCCACGACGGAGGCGATCCGCCGCATGTACTCGAAGTCGAGCCGCCTCGGGTCCTCGACATCGACGGCGGACTGCGGATAGCCGTCCAGCAGCAGGGTCCAGCGGCCCGGCCGGCCGTCGTCGGGGCAGAGCTCGGCCACCCCGCCGTCGACCTGCGCAATCGAACCAATCACCCTTTTGCGGCCACCCACGCCCGCAATCTTGCCCGGCGGCCCTGGCCACGCAAGGGGGACCACGCTGCGTATAGCCGCCGGCTACACAGACGGAGTTGTCCGTTGTCGCCTTTAGGACGACGATTCGACTCATTGTCCGGAGCCGAACGACCGGAGGCGCGATGCAAGTACCCGCCGCATTTGAGTACGCGAAAGCTACCAGCGTCGGGCAGACGCTGCAGTTGTTGGCCCAGTGGGGCGAGGACGCCCGGGTGATCGCCGGCGGCCACAGCCTCATCCCGATGATGAAGCTGCGCCTGGCCCGCCCGACGGCGCTCATCGACATCAACGACGTGGCCGAACTTTCCTACATCCGGGTCGAGGGGGGCGAGCTGCGCATCGGCGCGCTCACGCGCCACGCGGAGCTGCTCGCCTCGCCGGTCGTGGAGGAGCACTACCGGATCTTCGCCGACGCCGAGCGCGTGATCGCCGACCCGCTGGTGCGCAACCGCGGTACAGTCGGCGGCTCGCTCTGCCAGGCGGACCCGGCCGAGGACCTCTCCGCCGCGTTCGCCGCGGTCGACGCCTCGGCGGTGATCCAGGGTCCGCGGGGGTCGCGGACCGTGCCGCTGTCCGAGTTCCACGTCGGGCCGTACGAGACCGTCGTCGAGGCGGGCGAGCTGCTGACCGAGGTCCGGGTGCCGATCCGGCCGGGCGGCGGTTCGGCGTACCTCAAGGTGGAGCGCCGCGTCGGCGACTGGGCGGTCGCGGCCGCCGGTGCCGCCGTCTGGCTGGACGGGGACCGGGTCCGGTCCGCCGGGATCGGCCTGGCCGCGGTCGGCGCCGAGCACTTCCGCGCGGCCGAGGCGGAGGCCTACCTGGCCGGGAAGCCGGCCACCGAGGAGACGTTCGCCGAGGCGGGGCGCATCGCCGCCGAGCACACCAACCCGGTCGCGGACCAGCGCGGACCGGTCGACTACAAGCGGCACCTCGCCGGCGAGCTCACCACGCGCGCGCTGCGCGCCGCGACCGCTCGCGCGCGCGGGCAGGAGGCCTAGACCATGCACATCACCGTGACGGTGAACGGCGAGCAGCACACCCGCGACGTCGAGCCCCGGCTGCTGCTGGTGCACTTCCTGCGCAACGAACTCGGCCTCACCGGTACGCACTGGGGCTGCGACACGTCCAACTGCGGCGTGTGCACCGTGACGCTCGACGGCGTACCCGTGAAGTCGTGCACCGTGCTGGCGGTCATGGCCGACGGCAAGAGCGTCGGGACCGTCGAGGGGCTGGAGACGGCCGACGGCCTCGACCCGGTCCAGCAGGGCTTCGTGCAGTGCCACGGCCTGCAGTGCGGCTTCTGCACCCCGGGCATGCTGATGACCAGCCGGGCGCTGCTGGACCGCAACCCCGACCCGTCCGAGCAGGAGATCCGCGAGGCGATCTCCGGTCAGCTGTGCCGCTGCACCGGCTACGAGAACATCATCCGGTCGGTGCGCTGGGCCGCCGAGCACGAGACGACGAAAGAGGCGGCTGAGGCATGACCGTCACCGAGAACCCCACCCCTATGGGCTTCGGCCGGATGCACCGCAAGGAGGACGCGCGGTTCGTCCGGGGCAAGGGCAACTACGTCGACGACATCCAGCTGCCGGGGATGCTGCACGGCTCGTTCCTGCGCAGCCCGTACGCCCACGCCAAGATCATCTCGATCGACACCAGCGCCGCCGAGGCGCTGCCGGGCGTGCGCGCGGTCATCACCGGCGCCGTGCTGGAGACACTCAAGCTGGCCTGGATGCCGACCCTGTCCTACGACACCCAGGCGGTGCTCGCCACCGACAAGGTGCGCTTCCAGAACCAGGAGGTCGCGTTCGTCGTCGCCGACAACCACTACATCGCGCGCGACGCCCTGGAGCTCATCGAGGTCGAGTACGAGCCGCTGCCCGTCGTCGCCGACGCCAAGCAGGCCCTCGCCCCGGGCGCCCCGGTCATCCGGGACGACAAGGAGGGCAAGACCGATAACCACATCTTCGACTGGAGCGCCGGGGACAAGGAGAAGACCGACGCGGTCTTCGCCGACTCCGAGGTGGTCGTGGCCGAGGACGTGCTCTACCCGCGCGTGCACCCCTCCCCGCTGGAGACGTGCGGCGCGGTCGCCGACTTCGACAAGGTCAGCGGCAAGCTCACGATCTACTCGACGACGCAGGCGCCGCACGCCCACCGCACGGTGTACGCCCTCGTCGCCGGGCTGCCCGAGCACAAGATCCGGGTCGTCTCGCCCGACATCGGCGGCGGCTTCGGCGGCAAGGTCGGCATCTACCCCGGCTACGTGCTGGCGATCGTCGGCTCCATCGTCACCGGCAAGCCGGTGAAGTGGATGGAGGACCGCAACGAGCACCTCACGGCCACCGCGTTCGCCCGCGACTACCACATGCGCGGCGAGATCGCGGCGACGAAGGACGGCAAGATCCGGGCCCTGCGGGTCAACGTCCTCGCCGATCATGGGGCCTTCAACGGTACCGCCCAGCCCACCAAGTTCCCGGCGGGCTTCTTCCACATCTTCACCGGCTCCTACGACCTGGAGGCGGCGTCCTGCGACGTCACCGGGGTGTACACCAACAAGGCCCCCGGCGGCGTGGCGTACGCCTGCTCGTTCCGGATCACCGAGGCGGTGTACCTCGTCGAGCGCATGATCGACGTGCTCGCGTACGAGCTGAAGATGGACCCCGCCGAGCTGCGGATGAAGAACCTCCTCAAGCCGGAGCAGTTCCCCTACACGACCCCCACCGGCTGGGAGTACGACTCGGGCGACTACCCGAAGGCGCTGCGCCTGGCCATGGACATGGTCGGCTACGAGGACCTGCGCAAGGAGCAGGCCGAGAAGCTCGAGCGCGGCGAGTACATGGGCATCGGCCTGAGCTTCTTCACCGAGGGCGTGGGCGCCGGCCCGCGCAAGCACATGGACATCCTCGGGCTGGGCATGGCCGACGGCGCCGAGCTGCGCGTGCACCCGACCGGCAAGGCGGTGCTGCGCCTGTCGGTGCAGACCCAGGGCCAGGGCCACGAGACGACGTTCGCCCAGATCGTCGCGGAGGAGCTCGGCATCTCCCCCGACGACATCGAGGTCGTGCACGGCGACACCGACCAGACCCCGTTCGGCCTGGGCACCTACGGCTCGCGCTCGACGCCGGTCTCCGGCGCCGCCACGGCGATCGTCGCGCGCAAGGTGCGCGACCGGGCCCGGATCGTCGCCTCGGCGATGCTCGAGGTCTCGCCGGACGACCTGGACTGGGAGAAGGGCCGCTTCTTCGTCAAGGGCGACCCCGAGGCGGGCAAGACGATCCAGGAGATCGCGATGGCCGCGCACTCCAGCCTCGAGCTGCCCGAGGGCGTCGAGGGCCACCTGGACGCGACCACGGTCTACAACCCGCCGAACCTGACGTACCCGTTCGGCGCGTACATCTGCGTCGTCGACGTCGACCCGGCCACCGGCCAGGTCAAGGTGCGCCGGTTCATCGCGGTCGACGACTGCGGCGTGCGGATCAACCCGATGATCGTCGAGGGCCAGGTCCACGGCGGCCTCGCCGACGGGATCGGCATGGCGCTCATGCAGCTCATGGCCTTCGATGAGGACGGCAACCACCTCGGCGCCTCGCTCATGGACTACCTGCTGCCGACGGCGCTGGAGTGCCCGTCGTGGGAGCTCGGCGAGACCGTCACCCCGTCGCCGCACCACCCCATCGGCGCCAAGGGCGTCGGCGAGTCGGCCACGGTCGGCTCACCGGCGGCCGTCGTCAACGCCGTGCTCGACGCGCTCAAGCCCTTCGGGGTCCGGCACGCCGACATGCCCCTGACCCCGTCCAACGTGTGGCGCGCCGCCCAGGGCCGCCCGATCCGAACGGACCTGGCGATCTCATGACGAACCTCCTTCATCGCGCCGACCGGCTGCGGGCCGACCGGACCCCGTTCGTCCTGGCGACGGTGGTGCGGGCCGAGCGGCCGACCAGCGCCAAGGCCGGCGACCGCGCCCTCGTCCTGCCGGACGGCACGATGGAGGGGTTCGTCGGCGGTACCTGTGCCGAGTCGACCGTCCGTCTCCAGGGGCTGCGGCTGCTGGAGACGGGCGAGTCGACGCTGCTGCGCATCACCCCGGACTCCGAGGGGCCCGATGACCGTCCGGGCGCCGAGGGTCTGCTCACCGTCGCGAATCCGTGCCTCTCCGGCGGTACCCTCGAAATCTTCCTGGAGGCGATGATCCCGGCCCCGCTGGTCTTCGTCCACGGCGAGGCGCCCGTCGCCCGCGCGCTGGTCGAGGTGGCCCGCGCCATCGGCTGGGACAGCTCCGCGCAGGGTCCCATCCCGCTGGACGCGAGCGCGGTCGTGGTCGCCTCGCACGGCCGGGACGAGGGCGAGATCCTGACGGCCGCGGTGAAGGCCGGCGTCCCCTACATCGCCCTGGTCGCCAGCCGCAAGCGCGCCGCGGCGGTGCTGTCGGAGCTCGACGTGCCCGACGGCCGCATTCATGCGCCGGCCGGGCTCGACATCGGCGCGCGCACCCCGGCCGAGATCGCCCTGTCCGTGCTGGCCGAGATCATCTCGGCGCGGCCCCGGCAGACGGCACCTCCGCCCGGGCGCGTGATGCTGCCGCTGATCGAGAAGCCCTCCGCGGTACAGACGGCGAAGGATCCCGTCTGCAACATGGACGTCGCCGTGGTCCCGGACGCGCTGCACTACCAGCACGAGGGCACGGTCTACTACTTCTGCGGCACGGGCTGCCGCCGCGCGTTCGCCGACGACCCTTCCCGATACCTGTGACCGATACCGTCGAGTCGCTGGTCGAGGGCCTCGACCGGCAGGGCTACCTCGCGGATCCCGGCCTCGGGACCGCGCTGTTCCTGGCGCTGAAGATGGGCCAGCCGATCCTGCTCGAGGGCGAGCCCGGCGTCGGCAAGACGGCCGCCGCGGGCGCCCTCGCGGCGGCCCTGGACACGCCGCTCATCCGGCTGCAGTGCTACGAGGGCCTCAGCGCCGCCGAGGCGCTCTACGAGTGGAACTACCCGCGCCAGCTGCTCGGGATCCGCCTCGCCGAGGCCCGCGGCGAGACGCCGAGCGAGGCCGACCTGTTCGCGCCCGAGTACCTGCTGCGCCGCCCGCTGCTGGCGGCGATCGAGCACCCCGGCCCGCGCCCGGCGGTGCTGCTCATCGACGAGGTCGACCGCGCCGACGACGAGTTCGAGGCGTTCCTGTTCGAGCTGCTCGCCGAGGGCTCGGTCACCATCCCCGAGCTCGGCACCCGCACCGCGGTCGTGCCACCGGTCGTGGTGCTGACCTCGAACCGGACCCGCGACCTGCACGACGCCCTGCTGCGCCGCTGCCTGTACCACTGGATCGGCTACCCCGACGCCGGGCGCGTCGCCGCCATCATCCGCCGCCGCGTGCCGGCCGCCGCCACGCCGCTGGCCGATCGGGTGGCCGGGGCGGTCTCCCGGCTGCGGACGCTGGACCTGGCCAAGCCGCCGGGCGTCGCCGAGGCGATCAGCTGGGCCAACGCGCTGCGGATGCTGGGCCTGCCGCTCGACGAGGTATCGGCGGCGGCGACCCTCGGCGCGGTACTCAAATACCGCGACGACCAGGAGGTGGCCCGCAGTGCCGGGCTCGCCGACATCGTCACGGACTGACCTCGCCACGCTGGTCGCGGCCTTCGGGACGGCCCTGCACGACGCCGGGCTGCCGGTCGGCCCGGACCGCGTGGCCCGCTTCGCGCTGGCCGTCGAGCTGCTCGCCCCGCGCACGGTGGACGAGCTGCACCGCTGCGCGCGGGCCACGCTGACCTGCTCGCCGGAGCAGTTCCCGATCCTGGACCGCATCTTCGACGCGGTCTTCCGCGGCTTCGTCGACGAGGCCGACTTCCGCGGCGACCTGAACGCGCAGGGCATGACCGCGACCCGGTCCGGCGGGACGCCGACGGCATCGGACTCCACGGACAGGTCGCAGATGCCGCGCGAGGTGGAGGTCGCCATCGCCGGCAGCGGCGCCGAGCGGCTCGCCGCGCGGGACTTCGCCACGCTGAGCGCCGACGAGCTGGCGCTGCTGGCCGATCTGATGCGGCAGCTGCGCATCGCCACGCCGCCGCGGCGCAGCCGGCGCTACCGCACCGCGCCCGAGGGCACCGCCGTCGACCTGCGCGCCGCCCTGCGCCGGGCCCGCCGCACCGGGGGCGAGCCGCTGCGCCTGCCGCGCCGGCGCCGCAAGGAGAAGCCCCGCCGCCTCGTGGTGCTGTGCGACATCTCCGGCTCCATGGAGCCCTACGCGAGGGCCATGATCCAGCTGTTGTACTGCGCGAGCAGCGCCACGCGCGCCGAGGTGTTCACGTTCGCCACGCGCCTGACGCGGCTCACCCGCGCGCTCGCCCGCGCCCGCCCCGCGGTGGCCCTGGAGCGGGCCGGCCGCGCCGCGCCCGACTGGTCGGGCGGCACCCGCATCGGCGCCGCGCTCAAGCGCTTCAACGACGAGTACGGCCGCCGCGGCCTGGCCCGCGGCGCGGTCGTGCTCATCGTCTCCGACGGCTGGGAGACCGGCGATCCCGCCCCGGTGGGCGCCGAGATGGCCCGGCTGTCGCGCCTGGCCAACCGCATCGTCTGGGTCAACCCTCGGACCCAGAGCCCGCGCTACCGGCCGCTCGTCGGCGGCATGGCGGCCGCGTGGCCGTACTGCGACGCCGTGGTCAGCGCCCACTCGCTGGCCGCCGTCGGACCACTCCTGGATGCACTCACCGGAGGTACCCCCCATCATGCTGCTGACCAACGAGTTCATCGTCGCCCGCCCGATCGATGAGACCTGGGCCGTCCTGACCGACATCGAACGCATCGCCCCCTGCATGCCGGGCGCTCAGCTCACCGGCGTGAGCGGAGACGAGTACCAGGGAAAGGTCAAGGTGAAGGTCGGCCCGATGACCGCTCAGTTCTCCGGCACCGCGGTCTTCAAGGAGCAGGACGCCGCCGCCCACCGCGCGGTCATCGAGGCGAAGGGCCGCGACGCGAGCGGCAAGGGCCGCGCGTCGGCGCTGGTGACCGCGGTCCTCGTCGCCGAGGAGGCCACGACCCGGGTCCAGGTGGAGACGGACCTCAACATCGCCGGCCCGCTCGCCCAGATGGGTCGCAGCACGATCGCCGACATCAGCACCCGCCTGCTCACCCAGTTCGTCGAGAACCTCGAGCAGCAGCTGGCCGCGGAGTCCACTGTGGAAGCTCCCGGACCGGAGGCCGCACCGGAGCCCGTGGCCGAAGCGGCGCCCGCGGTTCGCGTCATTGACGCACCGGAGGCGGAGGCGGTGGACCTGACAAAGGTCGCCGGCACGAGCACGCTGCTGAAGCTCGCCCTGCCCGTCGTGGTCGTCCTGGCCGCGATCGTCGCGCTGGTCGTATGGCTGGTCTGACCAACGAAAAGTCCGGCGCCTGGCGGCGCCGGACTTTTCGGACTTATCAGCATTTACCGGTGCGTGACGTTATCCGCAGGAGAACGTCGCCGGCGCGTTGTTCGGGCCCCACGGGACGGTGCCGACGATCACGATCGTCGTCTGCTCGCCCGGCCGGAGCCGGGACTGCCACGGCCTGATCTCCACGTCCGCCGCGGTCTGCGTCGCCGTGCCGTTGACCGCGAGCTGGACCTGCTGGGTCCCGGTGTACGAGTACCGAAGCCGCCAGTTCTCGATCGTCTGACGGCTCGTGTTCTTCACCGTGGCCTGCGCCACGAACGCCGAGCCGAGGTCGATCACGTTGCTGTAGGAGACCGAGCACGCCGGCGTGGCCCCGCGGCCTTCGCCCTGGTCGGCCATGAACGAGGCCACCCAGGACAGCGTCGAGTTCCAGTTGATCGCGATCTCGTTGGTCGAGTACGAGTTGATGTCGTCGACGTAGCAGAACTGGGGCGCGCAGCCGGCGAGCAGCTTGGCCGCGAGCGGGTCCTGCAGGTTGGAGTTCGGGCCGCCGGCGAGCGATCCGGACGGCGGGTTGGGCAGCGCCTGGTTGAGCTGGTGCGCGTAGATGCGCGTGTGCTGGTTGTGCGACGAGCGCTCGCCGAAGCCGGTGACGTAGGACTGGTTCAGCGCGTTGCGGCCGAGCAGGTAGTCCATGCCGGTGACGACGCCGTCGCGGAACTCGGCCGCGCCGGTGACGTCGAAGGCGGTCGCCACGACGACGAGGTTGTTGAGCACCGCGCTGTTGGATCCCCACTCGTACTTGCCGGTGGTGGGCGCGTACGCGATGCCGTACGGGTTGGCGCGCACCGCCGCGAGGTACTTCCGGGCGCCGTCCACGACCGACTGGCGCACCCGCGCGCGGTCCGGCAGTCCATTGGGGACGGTCGCGAGGTCCAGCCGGCCCGCGGCCGCGGTGAACTGCCAGCTGAAGCCCTCCGGCTTGAAGACGTCGGCGGTGTGCCACGGCGAGGCCATGACGGCGTCGCGGTACACCCGCTCGCCCGTGCTCAGGTAGAGCTCGGCCGCCGCCCAGTAGAACTCGTCGCTCACGTCGGCGTCGTCGTACGCGCCACCGCCGTTGCCGTCGCTGGCCGGCGCGTAGACGGCCGGGTGGGCCAGCGCCGCCGAGTACGCCGTGCGGGCCGCCGCCAGCAGCTTGTTCGCGAACGCCTTGTCGTACGGCGCGAACAGCCGCGCGCCCTGGGCCGCCGTGGCCGCCAGGTTGAGGGTCGCCGCCGTCGACGGCGGGTGCAGCTCGCGGGGCTGCGGGTCGGCCGCCGGGTCGAGCGGCAGGCCGGTCCAGTTCTGGTCGTGGACCTTGTGGTGCACCATGCCGGCGAGCGGCTGCCCGGCCGGGACCTGCATGCGGAGCATGAACTCGAGCTCCCAGCGGGCCTCGTCGAGCACGTCGGGCACCTTGTTGCCGTGCTCCGGCAGGCGCAGCGAGCCGTCGGCCAGCTTGTCCGGGCGCGTGTTCGCCGCGGTCTTGGTCCGCTCGAAGGTGCTCATGAGCTGGTACGCGGCGATGCCGCCGTTGACGACGTACTTGCCGTGGTCGCCGGCGTCGTACCAGCCGCCGCGCACGTCGAGCCGGTAGTCGCACACGCCGGCCTGGCACGGCACGTCGGTGTCGCCCTGGTTGGGCGCGACGCCGAGGTGCCCGGCCGCGCGGCCGTACCCGGGCGCGATCGCGTTGGAGATCTCGATGCCGCTGCGCTGGACGTAGAACCAGGACAGCGCGTCCGTGCGAAGCTTCTCGTAGGACGTGTTCACCCCGATGTCAAAGGGGACGCTGGTGTCCCCGTCGACGCTGAGCGTCAGGCCGCTTCCCACGGTGGTGTACCGCGAAAAATCGGCCGTCTGCACGTTCTGCCCGGACGTCGGGTCCACGCCCTTGGGCGAGGTGGTGCCGCTCGCGACGACCGTGCCGCCGGCGTTGCGCAGCTGCCAGGGCAGCGGGGCGGTCGCGTCGGTGACGACGGTGGCCTGCTTGGGGCCGTTGGCGAGGTACCCGACCTGGTTCACCCGCACCCGCGGGCCGGTGTCCGGCACGTACACGGGCGGCGGCGCCCCTCCCTGCAGCGAGACGTTGTCGACGCAGAACGTCCACGCGGTGGCGCTGCCGCCGACCTGGAACGCGACCTGCCCACCGGTGGTGTCGGCGGCCGCGGTGAAGGTGTAGCTGAAATCGTGCGGTTCCGGCGAGAGGGCCGGCGCCTCCGAGATTTCCTGGGTGTACGGCGGGTCGGCCAGCTGCACGTTGGCGCGCACGGTGACGGGGATCGAGCCGGAGGCCGTGAACGCCAGCCGGTACGACTCGCCGGCCTGCAGGCGGATCGCGTTCTGGCCGAGGATGGCGTCCCACGGGTTGGTGGTGCCGGCGGGAATGTTGGCGCATAGGCGCCCGTCGACCACCGAGGCGGGCGAGTTGCCCGTCCACCACCACGGGTCGGTGCCACTGTCGAAGGTACCGTTGACGATCTGTTCCGGTGCATCCGCATACGCGGCCGAGGCCGCCAGCGGAACGAGCAGCAGTGCCGCCGCGGCGGCTATGGGGAATTTGCGCTGCACAGACACCCCTTTTGGCGGAAAGGAATTGGGAGCGCTCCCACTGTGGCGTAGGGCACAGCCGGTGTCAAGAGCAGGGGCGCTTCAGCGCTTGAGAGTCGGCAGGACGTACCAGATTCCGATGAAAGCGACAGCGAACACCGCGCCGACCACGACGGCCCAGGACATTCCCACCACGAACTGGAAGATCAAAAACACGGCACCGACCACCGACAGCCACAGAAACCACAGGCCGACTCCCGCGAGATTGCTGCTCACCGCGACGAGTTCCTCTTTACGGCCCCGGCGGAACAGAATGCGATGGTGGCTCACCGGCGCGATGAGGCACAGCGCGGACACGGTCGTGCACAGGATCGTGACGATATAGGTGACCTTCTGTCCCGGGGACACCGCCGGGAATCGCGTGCTGAACGGCAGCGTCAGCAGAAATGCGAAGAGCAGCTGCACACCGGTCTGCGCGACCCGAAGCTCCTGGAGCAATTCGTTCCAGTTGCGGTCGTAACGCTCGTCCGGCGTCTCGTCGCGATCGGCCATGAGGATTCACTTACCCAGCTGATCATTGCCGCGAACGTGCCAGTTCGGCCCATCCGCGAATTTGGGGGCTGCGCGGGCCCGCCTGCCCGGCTTATGGTCGCGGCGTGAGTGCACCCTTCGACGCGTTGACCGCCGGACGGCGGGCCTGGATCGCCCGCGCCGGTCTGGCCGAGCTCGCGAACGCGATCGGGCGCCCGGGCCGGGCCGCCACCGCCGAGCGCCCCGACCTGCTGGCCCGCGTCGACCAGCACGCGGCCGCGATCCGCGAGTCGCTGGGCGGGTCGCTCCTCGACCCCGTGGCCCTGGCCGGCTACGCGGCGGCGATCCGCGACGCGGCCCGCGACGCCGGCGACCCGCTCGAGGACTGGTCGCGCCCGTCGTGGGCGATGCTGCGCCTGCTGGCGGTGTGCAGCCTCGTTCCGTAGCGGTCCCAGGCTGCACACCCGCGTTCGCTAGTGCAGGAAGCGCTTGTCGGCGTGCAGGTTGTCCGTCAGGCGGATGGTGATGAACTCGTCGTTGTCCGGCTGGCCCGGGGTGCGCCCGCTGGAGAACGGGAAGTTGTTGTCGTTCACCACGCCGAGCGTGCGGTCGTCGAGGATCACGACGTCCTCGATGGTCTGGAACGGGAACGTGAAGACGTTCGCGGTGCCGCCCAGGTGGTGCGGGTCGGCGAGGTTCATGAGGTCGGCGACGACGGTCTTGTCCATCTTGCCGTCGTGGTTGCGGTCGCGCTTGTCGGCCATGATGATCTTCTTGAACTTGGCGGTCGCGCCCTGGCCGTTGTCGCGCTCGATGACGAGGAAGCGGTCGTCGTCGACGGCGATCGCGTCGCCGATCGAGTTGTTCGGGTCGTCCAGCTGGTACGTGTAGATCTTCCCGGTGTACTGCTGCTTCGCCAGGTCGAACTCGTTGAACCGCAGCGCCCCGGCCGGGTCGCCGGCCACGGTGCCCTCCAGCAGGCCGTAGAGGCGGCGCCCGTCGGGCGACTGCGCCAGGCCCTCGAAGCCCTTGCTGCTGTTGAGGTTCGGGTTGCCCTCGGGGTTCTCGGGGGCGCGCACGCCGGGCAGCGGGATCGGCGCCTGCAGCAGGCGGCCGGCCCGGTCGAAGTGCAGCAGGTACGGGCCGAACTCGTCGCCGATCCAGTACGTGCCGTCCGCGACCCGCTGGATCGACTCGATGTCGAAGTCGGCGCCGGTCAGGACCCGGTCCTTGCGGGTCAGCGGCCACGACACGAAGCCGTTGGGGTCGGTGAGGTTGATGCCGCCGACGACGTCGACGGTCTTCTTGGCGTAGTCCGGGTACACCTTGTGGATGCGCAGGACGAAGTCGCCGCTGTTGGCCTTGTTGCCGTAGCCGTTGTCGGAGATGACGTCGAACGTGCCGTCGCCGTTCTTCACGATGCCGCTGAAGCCCTGGACGGGCTGGTCGTCGAACGGCGGGGTGATGCCGTTGGACGGGGTGCCGCCGAGCAGGGCGCCGGACGGGTCGCTCGCCGAGACGAACGTCGCCGCCGGGAGCATCGCCCAGCCGGTGAGGGTGGCCTGGCCGAACGAGTCGTGCGCCGAGGCGCTCGGCGCGGCGATCGCGAGCGAGAGCACGCCGACACCCACGCCGAGGCCAACACGTCGAAGATTCTTCATGGGCCGGGACGCTAAGGAGCCGCCATGAACCCGGCCTAGACTTTTTGTGTCATCTGCCCGAGCAGCGTATGTAGGCGCCCGACGACGCCGGGCCCATCGGTGATCTTGCCGCCGTCGACGTAGTAGATCAGCGACGCCCGCAGCACCAGATCGCCGTCGGCGGTTTCCACGTACGCCTGGCCGTCGTCGAAGAACGAGAACGTGCTCGCGTCGATCTCCTTCTCGCCCTCCACCGCGGCCTTGTCGTAGCCGACCTGATCGGTCGCGGCCATCGACGGCTTCACGACCGTCAGGAACAGGTAGAAGTTGCCGGAGGACGCGTCGACCGCGCACGCCTTGAGGGCGTCGGTGTCCTTGCGCGCCTTGTCGCCGAGGCCCTCGCCGAGCGCCGCCTTGAGCTGCGCGTCGTCGGCCAGGGAACACACGTCGACACCGGAGTAGGCGGCGGCGTTGCTCTTCGCTTGGGGCGGCGCGGCCGCCTTGTCGTCGCCGCAGCCGGAGAGCGCCAGGAGAGCGGCGCCCGCCAGCAGCGGCAGCAGTCCACGAGGGGTGGTCACCCGTGCTTTCTACACGCGTCCGAAATCCTGGGTCCAGTACGGGGTCCCGTCGGCCTTGTACGCCAGCCCCACGCCCACGGCGACGCTGGAGCAGTTCAGCATGTTGGCGCGGTGCCCCGGGCTGTTGATCCAGCCGGTGACCACGTCCTGCGCGGAGCGGTAGCCCCAGGCGATGTTCTCCGCCGAGGCGCCGGTGGTGTACCCGGCGGCGGCCTCGCGCTGCACGAAGCTGCTGCCGTCCGAGCCGGTGTGGTCGAAGTAGTTCTTCGTCACCATGTCGGTGCTGTGCGCCCGGGCGGCCGCTACGAGCCGGCTGTCGATGCGCAGCGCGCCGCAGCCGTTGGCCTGCCGGAAGTTGTTGGTGAGGGTGACGACCTCGTTCTCGATCTCGGTGTACCCGCCCTCGACCGGCTTCGACGGCGTGGTCGGCGGGGTCGTGGCCGGCGTCTTGGCGGGGGTCTTCTTGGCCGTCGGCTTCTTCTTCTTTTTCTTCTTCTTGCTGATCTTCGCGCTGGCGTCGTCGGCGCTCACGGCACTCGCGGCGTGCGCGCCAACCGCTTCGACGACGTGCGCGACACCGGCCGTGGCGGGCGCGCCGGCCGCGAGGGCCTGAGGTCCAGCGGTCGTGACGAGCGCGAAGCCGAGGGGCGCCGCGATGAGCGCGGCGGCGATGGTGGTGGCGCGGCGGGCGAACCGGGTCACAGTACGAGGCCTTCCGTCGGGGACGTTGTCATGAGGTCGGACGAACCTGGTATCGCCCGCCTCACACCCCGCGTGAGCGGCCCAACCACGACGCAACGCTCGGCAACCGGACGGCTACCCGTGCGGACAAGTCCCTAGTGGTCGCCCGCCCCGATTTCCGCCAAAGGTTGGAGGGCGGCCGGTCCGGGCATTTCTACGGTTGAGGTACACATCGACAAAGGGAGCCAGGGATGTCCAGTCTCGTCAGGCCGCGCGACAACCGCTGGATCGCGGGCGTCTGCTCGGGTCTAGCCCGGCGCTTCGGCATGTCGCCCAACGTGATGCGCCTGCTCTTCGTCATCTCGTGCCTGCTGCCGGGCCCGCAGTTCGTGATCTACCTGATCCTGTGGGTCCTCATGCCGGACGAGTCCAAGGCCCGCAGTTTCGGCTGAGCCCGCCTCCTCCACAGCGGGCCTCGGCCGCGGGACGGGTGGCCCGGGGTGCGGCCCGGGCCACCTCCCGCCCGCATGCCGTCCACGGCGCCGTTGATCCGGCGTCGTGGCAGCGGATCGGCGACCCGCAAGTGTGTCGGCAGGCTCACTGTGCCTCACGACGCCGCCGCGGGTCGGCGGCCCGCGCATTCGCGTGGCGTCGCCGCCGGGCTCGCTCGGCCTCACGGTGCCGGCGACCGGGCATTGCAGCAGCGGGTCGGCGACCCGCACATTCGCGTGGCGTCGCCGCCGGGCTCGCTCGGCCTCACGGTGCCGGCGACCGGGCATTGCAGCAGCGGATCGGTGATCCGCACGTTCGTGTGGCGTCGACGCCGGACTCGGCCTCACGGTGCCCGCGATCGGGCGTTGTGGCAGCGGGTCGGCGGCTCGGGAGCGCTGCGGCGAGCGGCGGTGACGGCGTTTCGGGAGCGGGCCGGGTGGCGCGGGGTGCGGCCCGGGTTCACCGGTCATCCGGTCGCCCGCGCGGCCGAACTCGGTGGCATGTCCAACGACACGAGCTACACGGCGGCCGGCACCGGCAGCGGCGCGTTCGGCGACTACTCCGAGGCGACCCGGCGCAGCGTCGCCCGTTCGACGCTCAACGGCCTGATGACCTGGCTCGGCGAGGCCGGCCTGGCCGCCGCCCGCGAGTCGGCCGGCCTGCAGGCCGCGATCGACCAGCACGCCGCCGCCGTCCGCGATGCGCTCGGCGACCCCGAGCACGGCCCCGGCGCGGTACCGCTGGCCGGCTACGCCACCGGCGTCCGCGACGCCCTCATCGAGGCCCAGTGGCAGCTCCCGCCGACCTCCGAGGTCGACTGGTCCAGCCTCGAGTGGCCCGCCCTGCGCCTGATCGCGATCTGTTCACTCGCCCGCGCCGGCGGCCACATCTAGCCCGGCACCGCACGCCCGCCCCACGACGCCCAGCGCACGCAAGCCCCACGACGCCCGGCGCACTCAGGCCCAACGCGGCCCAACGCGCGGACCGCGCCCCACACGCCAACGCGCGCAGGCCGTCCCGCGCGGACCGACGCCCGCCCGGGCGCCTCGCAGAGTCTGACGCGCGCAGGCCGTCCCGCACGGACCGACGCCCGCCCGGGCGCCTCGCAGAGCCCAACGCGCGCAGGCCATCCCGCACGGACCGACGCCCGCCCGGGCGCCTCGCAGAGCCCAACGCGCGCAGGCCCTCCCGCGCGGACCGACGCCCGCCCGGGCGCCTCGCAGAGTCCGACGCGCGCAGGCCGTCCCGTGCCGCCCGGCCCGCGCAGCGTGCGGCGTAGGCCGGTGGGCTACTCGGCGGTCCGGGCGCGGCCGGGCAGGAGCAGCGTGCAGGCGGCGCCCAGCACGCAGATGACCGCGGTCGCGAGGAAGATCTCCCGATACTCGGTCCGCAGCGCCGACTGCAACGCCGCCTTGTAGGCGTCCAGCAACCGCTGCTGCTCGTCGGCCGGCTTGCCGAACACCAGCGGGAAGTTGAGCTTCGCGGTCAGCTCGTGGAAGCGGTGCAGGCCCCACGCGGTCAGCGCGGCCACGCCGATCAGCATGCCCATCATCCGGGCCACGACCACCGCCGACGACGCCACGCCGTGCTGGGCCGACGGGGTGGCGCGCAGGACCGCGGCCGACAGCGGGCCGATGACCAGGCCCAGGCCGAGCCCGGCGATCGCCAGGTCGGTGTCGAGGCGGGGCAGGAACCCAAGGTACTGCCGCTGGAGCACGTCGGGCGGCCAGCCGGCGACGAGGACGTATCCGCCGGCGGCCACGACCAGGCCGGCCGTCGCGATCAGGCGCTCGCCCAAGCGCGACACCAGCCACCCGCCCAGCACCGCGCCGACCGGCAGCGCGACCAGGAACCGAGTCAGCACCAGCGTGCCCTGCACGCCCTGGCGGCCGAGCAGCGTCTGCGCCACCAGCTCGACGTCGACCAGCGTCACCATGAGCGCCGCGCCCGCGCAGAAGCTCGCGCCCAGCGCCGCGAAGAACGGCCGCCGCCGCGCGTCGCGCAGGTCCACGAGCCGCGTGCGCGCCCGCGTCTCCCAGCCGACGAACAGCAGGGCCCCCACCCCGGCGCCGGCCAGCGCCCACCCGCCCCACGGCGGCAGCACCGCGCGCTCCGGGTCGGGGTTGTAGAGCCCGACAACGGCCGCCCCGAGCGTGACCGCCAGCAGCAGACCGCCCACCACGTCGGTCTTCTGCCGCGGCGCGCCGGCCGTCCGGCCCGGCAGCGCCACCCACACCAGCACGATCGCCACGGCGACGAGGGGCAGGTTGAGCCAGAAGATGCCCCGCCACGAGCCGAGCAGCGCCGCGATGCCGACGCCGTACAGCGGGCCGAGCACGCTGCCCAGCTCCTGCGCCGCCCCGACGGCGCCGAGCACGGTCGCGCGCCGGCGCTCGGCCCACAGGTCGCCGGCGAGCGCGAGGGTCACGGGCAGCAGCGCGCCGCCGGCGAGCCCCTGCACGGCCCGCCCGGTCGCGAGCAGCCAGACAGAGTCCCCGGACGCCGCGGTGAGCACGGAGCCGCCCGCGAAGCCGACGAGGCACCCGATGAGCACCGTGCGCCGCCCCAGCCGGTCGGAGAGCGACCCGAGCAGGGGCATGCCGGCGATGTACCCGAGCAGGAACCCCGTCACGACCGGCGTCACCCGCTCGAGCCGGTTGGTCGCGATGTGCAGCGAGGCGAGGATGTCGGTCAGCACTCCCACGACCACATACGCGTCCAGCGCCGCCAGCAGCACCGTCGCTCCGCCGACCCCGATGGCCAATCGCCGCCGCGGCGCCGAAACCCCGTCGCCGGAAGCGGTCGTCAGGCTCGTGGGCCGGGCCCGGGCTGCGTCCGAAGTGCGAACGGACGAGCCCGGGTCGGCGGCGGCCTCAGGCGACGGGACCGAGACGCGATCGGTGGCGGCCTCAGACGACGGGACCGAGACGCGGTCGGCGGCGGTCTCAGGCGACGGGACCGAGACGCGGTCGGCGGTGGCATCGGCGGACGGAGCCGAGGCCGAGGGGTCGCTCTGGCGCATCGGCTCGGCTCTACTTCGGCGGCGTGATGGTGACGGGGGCGTCGAACTCGGTGAACGTCACGGTGACCGTGCCGCCCTTGGCGTCGCCGACGGCCGGCAGGTCGAACGTGGCCTTCAGCAGGCGCTTGGTGTCCTTGGCGATCCACACCTTGCCCGGGACCGCGCCGGTCACGCCGGGGACGACCTTCGAGAGGTTTTCGGCCGGGAACTTGGCGGCGACTCGATAGGTGGCCTGGCCGTCCACCGACTCGGCGGCCTCGCTCTTGCCCTCGGTCGCGGTGGCGAGCACCTTCGCGATGCCGCGCTCCGGGTCGAGGATCGCCGACGGGTCGTAGACGGACGCGGCCAGCGCCAGCGGGATCTGCTGGTAGTCGCCGGTGGGGCCCTTGAGCCACATCGTCTGGCCGACGATCGTGAACGCCAGGTCGGCGGTCGTGCCCACCTGCTCGACCTGCGCGGTGCCCTGGGCGTTGCCCTCCTTGGTCAGCACGCCGTCGGCGCGCTTCAGGGCGACGCCGGCGATCGTGCCGTCGGCGGTGATGAGGAACTTGGCGGTCTTGATGCCGCCCATCGCGGTCGCGGAGTCTTTGAGCAGCCCGTCGGCGGCCGGCAGGTTGGGGTCCGGGGTCGGCGCGCCGCCCTTGTTGTCGGACTTGCCGGTGCAGCCGGTAAGGGCGACGAGCACCGCCGTCAGGGCGGCGATGCCGGCGACGAGCAGAGCGGGGCGGGACTGGGTGCGGGGCATACCCGGCATGCTAGACCGGGCCGGGTAACGACGCGGGTTTCGAAGCTGTGGGTCGTCTCAGGGTATCGATGAAGTCACCGATCGTGATGAGGGGCGCGACGCAACCGTGCCGCCGCGCCCGGCATGGGACGATCAGGGGTTCAGCGGCCGGCCAGCAGCTCGGCCACGGCACGGCCCGCCGCCGCCGTCGCGCCGAACGTGGCAATGTGCACGTCACCCTTGGGATCCGCCGGCACGCCCATTTCGACGACGATGGCGTCGGGACGTACCGCCAAGGAGGCCTTGAGCGAGTCGGCCATCCACGGATAGCGATGCGGGTCCCGCACCACCAGCACGAGCGGGCGGCCGAGCGACGCCTCCAGCGCGTCGGGCAGGCCGGCCTCCGAGGAAAGCCGCACGCCGGACGTCGCCGGGGCCACGTCCGCCAGGGGCGCGAGCACGCCCCACGGCGTCTCGGGGGCGATCGCGAAGTTGAGCTGGGGCTCGAACTCGACGACGTACGCCGGGGCGGCCAGCGGGAACGTGGCGTCCGGGGCCGTGATGCGCAGCGCCCGCCGGGCCGCCGACAGCCCCATCTCGGCCGCGCGCGGGTCCGGGGCGAGCTTCGGCGCGGCGACGGACCAGGCCGCGAGGCGGGCCACGCGCGCGGCCGCGTCGGCGAGGCGCTCCTCGGACAGCTCGCCGGAGCGCACCGCGGCGACGATCGCGTCGCGCAGCATGACCGCCGTCTCCTCGTCGGCGTGCTCGCCGCCGACGCAGATCGCGTCGGCGCCGGCGTCGAGGGCCATGACGGTGGCGCGGGCCAGGCCGTAGCGGTCGGAGATCGCGCGCATCTCGATGCCGTCGGTGACGATCAGCCCGTCAAACCCGAGCTCGTCGCGCAGCAGCTCGGTCATGATCTTCCGGCTCAGCGTCGCGGGCAGCTCGGCGTCGAGGGCGGGGACGCGCAGGTGGGCGCTCATCACCGCCTGGACGCCGGCCGCGATGGCCGCCCGGAACGGCAGCAACTCGACGGCGTCGAGCTCGACGCGCCCGGCCTTGATCAGCGGTACATCCAGATGAGAGTCGACGCTCGTGTTCCCATGCCCCGGAAAGTGCTTGGCGCACGCCGCGACCCCGGCCTCCTGCAGCCCCGCGATCCACGCCGCGGTGTGCCGGGCCACGCGCTCGGGCTCGGCCCCGAACGCGCGGGAGCCGATCACCGGGTTGTTGGGGTCGTTGTTCACGTCGGCGTCGGGCGCATAGTCGAACGTGATGCCGGCGGCGGCCAGGCCGCGCCCGATGTGCCCGGCGACCTCGCGGGTCAGCGCCGGGTCGTCGATCGCGCCGAGGGCCAGGTTGCCCGGCCAGGGGCTGCCGGTGTGCGCATCGATGCGCGTGACGTCGCCGGCCTCCTCGTCGATGGCGACGATGACGTCGGGCTTCTCGGCCCGCATTGCGGCGGTCAGCTCGGCCACCTGGTCGCGGTCCACGACGTTGCGCGCGAACAGAGCGACGCCGCCCAGCCCTTCGGCGAGGCGGCGACGTAACCAGGGAGGCGGCTCCTTGCCGATGAACCCCGGCTGGAGCACGGCGTCCGCCATGCCCACCAGGTCGACCCCCGTGCCTGCATCCATGCGTGAACCACCCCTTCGAGCCTGGCGATGATGGTCACATCACATCTCGGTAATAGTCAAGAAACTTTCCAGTAGTTAACAGGTTCGTCCCTCTTCCGAACACGAGAACGCAAAAGGCGCCGCGGGCGCGGGTGCGAGCCCGCGCCGAAGCGGCGCCGTCAGGAAAGCCGGGAGAAACGAGCGGCTCAGCGGTGCGGCCGGATGGTCCAGACCACCGTCATCGTCGTGGTCACGGCGCCGTCGGCCCGCATGATCTCGATGGCCACCGGGAACTCGGGGCGGCCGCCCGCCGTCAGCTCGTCGATGACCTCGGCAACCGGCCGGCCCAGCGTGGCCGTGGCGCGGACCGGGCCGAGCGCGAGCTTCGCGTACGCGATGTCGGCGCGCACCGCCAGCGGGGTCCCCAGCGCCAGATGCGGGCCGAACGCGGCCATCACGACCGCGCCCGACGCCGTCTCGCCCAGCGCGAACAGCGCGCCCGCGTGCGGGCCCGCCACGTGGTTGTGCAGGCGCTCCTCGTCCGGGAGCGTCGCGACCGCGCGGACGTCGTCGCCGTCCGCGCTCACCTCGACGATCTCGATGCCGACGGTGCGCGCGAACGGGACGGCCGACGTCAGGCCCAGCGCCATGGCCTTCGCATCAATGCTCATGGCCGGACATGTTACCGGCCAGTAGGGTTCAGGTGAACAGGCGACCGATCGCCTTCACGATCTCGACGTAGAAGTTGCCCTCGATCTTGCGGAAGATCTCGAACGGCTCGCCCGGGGAGCCGACGAACGGGCGCAGCGTCCAGGCCAGCTGGGTGCCGACGAAGCCGAACAGCAGGATCCACACGTTCAGCAGCGTCATGCTGGCCGGGCGCTCGCCGGGCGCCAGCTGCGGCGCGGGGTGCGGCGCCTCGCGCATGACCGGGATGGGCTGCGGATACGGGCTGACCGGGTACACCGTGCGGCCGTCGGGCATGAGCAACGGCTGACCGGGCGGGGCGGCGACGGTGGCCACAAGGCCGTTCGCGGGAGCCGCGGCCACCGGGGCGGGCGCGGCCACGGGCACGGGCACAGGGGCGGGCGCCGGCGAAACCGGGGCGTCGTCGCCGCCGTCCTCGGCGGAAGGGGCCGACAGCGCGGCCAGGGCCTCCGCCTCCTCGCGCTGCGCCCGCGCAGTCTCCGCCCGCTTCGCGGCGGCGATCGCCTCCGTGTGCGCGTTCAGCGCCCGCATGCCGCTGGTCAGGAACCGCAGACCCACGAACGCGGTCATCGTGAGGATCGCGACGTTGAGGACCTTGTAGAAGTCGTAGCTGAACGCCGTGATGAGGAAGAACAGGCTGATGGGGGCGAACGCCAGCGACAGCACCGAGGTCACGGTGATGGTCACCATGACCAGCGACAGCGCCTGCCGGACCTGCAGCCGGGCCCCGAAGACCAGGTTGAACAGGTACAGCGTCGGCAGGCAGATCGCCAGCGTCATGAGGAACAGCAGCGGAAGCTTGACGGCCGACAGCGCCGCCTGAGCGACGCTGTGCGACGCGCCGAGTACAGCTCCGTAGCAGGCCAGAGCCACCACGGAGCTGTACAGCATGTGCTTGGTCAGCTTGCCCAGATCGCGCTCTTCGCCGATCTGCCGCCAGATACCTTCGCGATCACGCAGGATCCGCTCGATGATGAGCAGACCCGTGCCGGACTCTCCGTTGGCCGCCATCGGCGAAGGCTAAGCGACGTATGTCACTCAGCGCCACCCCACATCGATGCGCTGTCCCCTTTCATCGAAAAAGTGCAGAGCTTCCATGCGCACAGCGACGGTCAAGGGGTGACCGTGCGTGACGTTCGGGTACGGGGCGAGCCGCACGGCCAGCTCCGCCGGGCGGCGGTGGTGGCGGCCCGGGTCGCTCAGCACGCTCTCGCGGTTGGCCGGGCGGCGCTGGGTGCCGCCGCGGCCGTTGACGCCGGCCCCGACGAGCTCGTCCTCGCCGCCGCGGCCGGTGATCTTCGAGACGAACCGGCGCAGGCCGCCGCCGTTGATCGGGACGTCGGTCGGCGGCTTGCCGATCTCGTCGACGATCACGGCGGTCGCCCCGATGTCGAGGAACGCCAGCGACTCGTGGCCGTGGTGCTCGAGGTACCGGATGCGGCCCCGAAGGACGTCTCCCGTGGTCGAGTCCGGCACCGGGGTCAACGCCTCCGCCCGGACCCCGATGACGATGCGCTCGCCGTGGAAGTGTGCGACCTGCCGCGAGCGGAGGTCGTTCCAGGGCAGGTGCAGCACCTGGTCGCCCATGTGCAGCGCGATGTGCCGGTCGAGGTGCACGTACACCTCGGCCTCGAGCAGGTTCATCCGCGGGCTGCCGAGGAAGGCGGCCACGTAGAGCGTCGCCGGCCGGCCGTACACCTGCGTCGGGGTACCGACGTCCTGCAGCACGCCCTTGCGCAGAATCGCCACCCGGTCGGCCATGGTGAGCGCCTCGGCCTGGTCGTGCGTGACGTAGATCGTGGTGACGCCCAGCTCGCGGACGAGGCCGGAGATCTCGGCCCGCAGCTCGGCGCGCAGGCCGCTGTCCAGGTTGGACAGCGGCTCGTCCATGAGGAAGAGCTTCGGGCGGCGCACGATGGCCCGCCCCATCGCGACGCGCTGGCGCTGACCACCGGAGAGCTGCCCGGGCTTGCGCGCGAGGACGTCACCGATACCCAGGGCGCTGGCCACCTCGGCGACCTGCTCGGCCCGCGGCTCCGGCTCGATGCCGGACAGGCGCAGGGGGAAGCCGATGTTCTCGCCGACGGTCATGTGCGGGTACAGCGCGAAGTCCTGGAAGACCATGGCGACCCCCCGCTCCCGCGGCGGAAGGTCGTTGGCCAGCTCGCCGTCCATGATGATCGCGCCGGAGGTGGGGTCCTCCAGGCCGGCCACCATGCGCAGCAGCGTGGACTTGCCGCAGCCGCTGGGGCCGAGCAGCACCATGAACTCGCCCTGGCCAACGTCCAGGTTCACACGGTCGACGGCAACCGTGCCGTCGGCGAACACCTTCATCACATCTTTGAGCGCGACGGTAGCCACCGTCACCTCCGCCCCAGGTCATCAATTCGCGGATCGGCCAGTTACCCCGAGTCAAATACTGTGATGAGGGGCACGCAAGTTGGTCCATCGGGTAAATGACCAGTGTTCGGCGTGTTACCACACAACTACTGACAAGGAACTTTGCAGTTCACGGCGGCGATCAGCCCGCCGGGAAGTTCACGGTCACCGATGTGTACCCCAGGGCGTTCAGGAACTGGATCAGCATCTTGCGCGTGTTGTCCTCGGCGCGTTTCTGCAGGCCAGCGTCCTTGGCGGCGGCGCCGATCTTCTGTTCGGCGAGCTTGTAGACCTCCTGGAGACGGTTCGGGTCCGAACTGAACGCGTCGCCGATGCGGTTGAAGACGCCGCGCTCCTCCTCGTAGACGTAGCTGTGGTCGTTGTCGATCCGCACCGGCCGCAGCTGCGGCGCCGGCAGGTTGATCTCGGCCGACCGGCGGTCCTCCGACTCCTTGACCGCACCCTGGCCGATGGCCGAGAAGTCGACGTACACCTCGACGGAACCGGCGGCCACGAACAGAATGCGCTCGTTGAGCAGAAAGTCCGGGATGTACTTACGGTCCTTCTGCACGTCGACGATGACCTGGAAGTTGCCCTCGGCGGCGACGAACTGGTTGAGGTCCTGTACGGACTTGAGCAGCGCCGGGCCGCTGCGGTCGGTCTGCTGCTGGGCGAACGGGTTCTTCAGCCCCGGGAACAGCCCGATGGTCTTGGCGCCCAGGACGAGCGCGACGATCAGGCCGATCGTGGCGACGAGCCAGAACAGCCCGCGCATCGCGCCGCCGCCCTGCTTGATGACGATCGGCTCGCGCTTGTCGACGACCTGGCCCTCGATCGGCCGCGGCGGGTCGACGGGGTCGCCGATCTCCGGGTTCCACGTGCCGGAACCGGAACCGGACGTGACCTCCGGGTACTCGGAGGTCTTCGATTCGTCCTTGTCGCCCATGCTCGACTCCGTTGATGGAAGGATCTTCCTGACATCAACGGTAAGGGCCGAGGTAAAGCGCCGCGAATCGATCTCACCCGAAGGCGGCGAGCCCCGTCAGCGCCTGCCCGACGACCAGCTGATGAATCTCCGAGGTCCCCTCGTAGGTGAGCACCGTCTCCAGGTTGGCCGCGTGGCGCATGACCGGATACTCCGCGCTGATCCCGTTGGCGCCCAGGATCGTGCGGCACTGCCGGGCGATCGCGAGCGCCTCCCGCACGTTGTTGAGCTTGCCGACGCTGACCTGCTCCGGCCGGCGCTTCCCGGCGTCGGCGAGCCGGCCGAGGTGCAGCGCCAGCAGGTAGCCCTTCTGCAGCTCGACCGCGGCGTCGGCCAGCTTGGCCTGCGTCAGCTGGAAGCCGGCGATCGGGCGGCCGAACTGCTCGCGCGCGCCGGCGTAGTCGAGGGCGGCGTGCAGGCTGTCACGGGCCGCGCCGAGCGCGCCCCACACGATGCCGTACCGCGCCTCGGTGAGGCACGACAGCGGCGCCTTGAGGCCCCAGGCGAGCGGCAGTTGCGCCGAGGCCGGCAGGCGCACGTCGTCGAGGAAGATCTGCCCGGTGCAGGAGGCCCGCAGCGAGAGCTTGTGGTGCACCTCGCGGGTCGAGACGCCGGGGGTGTCCATCGGTACGGCAAACCCGGAAACGCCCTCGTCGGTCCGCGCCCACACGACCGCGACGTCGGCCACCGGCGCGTTGGTGATCCACATCTTGCCGCCGCTGAGCACCCAGTCGTCGCCGTCGCGGCGGGCCCGCGTGGTCATCGACGCCGGGTCGGAGCCGTGGTCGGGCTCGGTCAGCCCGAAGCAGCCGATCGCCTCGCCGGCCGCCATGCGCGGCAGCCACTCGTCCTTCTGCTCGTCCGAGCCGTACTTCCAGATGGCGAACATCGCCAGCGACCCCTGCACCGACACGAGGCTGCGCACCCCGGAGTCGCCGGCCTCGAGCTCCAGGCAGGCCACGCCGTAGGCGACCGCGCTGGCCCCGGCGCAGCCGTAGCCCTCCAGGTGCATGCCGAGCAGGCCCACCTTGGCCAGCTCGAGAGCCAGCTCACGGACCGGCACCTGGCCGCGCTCGTACCACTCCGCGACATAGGGCCGGACGTGGTCGTCGACGACGCGACGCACCACCCCACGGATCGCCAGCTCCTCCTCGGAGTGCAGTCCGTCGATGTCGAGCAGGTCCAGGGGGCGTGTCGGCGTCGTCACTACCCAAGGGTAAGCGCTCAGGCCTGGAAGACCCGCGCGTGGATCGTGGTGTGCTGCAGCAGCGCCCGGCGCAGCGCGCGGTGGAGCCCGTCCTCCAGATAGAGGCCGCCCTCCCACTCCACCACGTGCGGGAACAGGTCGCCGTAGAACGTCGAGTCCTCCGCGAGCAGCTTGTCCAGGGCCAGCTCCCGCTTGGTGGTGATGAGCTGGTCGAGCCGGACCTGCCGCGGCGGAATCTCGGACCACTGTTTCAGCGTCAGCCCATGCTCCGGATACGGCCGGCCGTCGCGGACCGCCTTGAAGATCATGAACGTCACCCCCCTGACGGAGCCAGGGTACCGAGTGGGTACGACAGAAAGCCCGTCACGAATCGGCTCGGTTACCCCAATTGCCGCGGTGCGTCACGCTCGGCGACTCCCGGCGACCCCGCTTGAGCGACGGCGATCGCTTGTCCTCCGCCCGGTAGCCGATGGTGATGGCGCCGACCGGCATGTAGGCCTCGGGCACCCCGAACTCGGCCCGGAACTGCGTAATCCGGTCCGGCGTGATGCCGAAGAAGCAGGCGCCGAGGCCCTCGTCGACCGCGCCGAGCAGCACCAGCAGGCTGGCCATCCCGGTGTCGATGTGCCAGTAGGGCACCGGCCAGCGGGCCTCGTCGCGGTCGGTCCAGCCCTTGTCCGGCTGGGCGTAGCGGTCGAGGTACGCGTCGCGGTGGCTCAGCGCCACCACGACGACCGGCGCCCGGGTCATGCCGTCGAGCCACCCCGTGGGCGGGTTGTCCTCGGGGGTGGTGGCGGCCCAGAAGCGCTCGACGTCGGCGCGGGTGTCGAGCAGCAGGAACTCCCAGCCCTGGGAGAAGCCGGCCGACGGGGCGTGCACGGCGTAGCCGAGCAGCCGCTCCACGGTCTCCGCCGGCACCGGACGGTCGGGGTCGTAGTTGCGCACCATCCGCCGCCGGCGGATCACCTCGGAAAGCTCCACAGATGCAGCCTAGATCGCGCGGATCCCCCAGGTGCCGCGCCAGCTCGAACCCGGCTCCAGGCTCACCACGTCGCGACCCGAACGGAAGGCGTCGGGCGGACAGGTCATCGGCTCGATCGCGAGCGCCTTGCGCAGCCGGTCAGCGGGGAGGGTATCGGAGGAGTACACCTGCCACCACGTGAAGGCGGCGTCGGCCCAGACCGTGACCCCCCGGCCGTCGGGCGCGGTGATCTCGACCCGGGAACCGCCGTCGGCGTCGGTGTCCACGTCGCCGAAGGCCGTGTCGAGCACGGTCGCGCCGAGGCGGCGCCCCTCGACGAAGTCGTACTCGGAGCCGGCGACCCGGGCCGCGCCAATCGGCAGCAGGCGGGCGTCGACCAGCAGCCGGCTGCGGGCCGGCACGCGCAGGGTGAGGTCGTCGACCGCCACGCCCGGCACGAGCACGTACGGGTGGGTGGCGAGGCCGAACGGCGCCACCGCATCGCCCGTGTTGGTGACCACGTGCTCGGCGCGCAGGCCGTCCTCGCTCACCGACCAGGTCGTCTCGAAGTGCAGCGGCCAGAAGTACCCCGGCTGCGGCACCAGGTCGTGCGCCACGGTCACGCGGTCGGGCGCGGCGTCGACGACGTGCCAGCGGGCCCAGTTGACGAGGCCGTGGATGGCGTTGTGCCGCTGCGGCTCGGTCAGCGGCAGCTGCAGGTGCTCCCCGCCGAAGGCGTACTGCCCGTCGCGGATGCGGTTGGGCCACGGCGCCAGGATCTGCCCGGCGGAGCCGACCGCGCCCTCGTGCTCGGCGAATCCGGAGACGACGTCCCGCCCGTCGGCGGTGAAGGCGCGAATGCCGCCGCCCACCTCGACGATGACGGCCTCCTGGCCGCCCGAGCGGATCGTCCACTGTGTACCCGAAGGGGCGTGCGAGAGCTGCGCGGAGGCGGCGGTGTCCATGGGCGCGACAATATCGTTACTGTGTCGTGTCGGTGTAGCGGAGGAGGACGGGAAACGTCAGCCCGAGGAGCACCGCGACGACGGCGGCGGCGATTCCGCCGCTGACCCACGAGAAGGTGGCGCTTGTGGCGTCGGCCACTGAGCCGGCCCGAAGGTCACCCAGACGTGGACCTCCGGCCACCACGGCGAAGAAGACGCCCTGCAACCGCCCCCGCATCTCGTCCGGGGCGCTGAGGAGCACCGTCTGGCGGTACACCCCGCTGATCATGTCGGCCGCGCCGGCCAGCGCCATGAAAGCTACACACGCCCACAGCCACGGCACCGCGCCGGCCGCGGCGACCGCGAGGCCCCAGCCCACCACGGCGAGCACGAGCGCCACGCCCCGGCGGTGCACGCGCCCGATCCAGCCCGACGTCAGCCCGGCGAGCACGGCGCCGATCGCGATGGAGGAGTACAACCACGCCAGCGACGATTCGCCGAAGTGCTGGTCGGCGACGACCGGGAACAGGGCCTTCGGCATCGCCAGCACCATGGCGCCGATGTCGATGGCGAACGTGAGCAGGATCAGCCGGTGCCCGGCCAGGAAGCGCAGCCCGTCGCGGATGTCGCGCAGGCCGGCCGTCGCCCTGGTCCCGCTGGGCGGCAGCGCGGGCAGGCGCAGCGCCGCCCACAGCACGACGGTGAACAGCACGGCGTCGACCGCGTAGGCGGCGGAGAAGTCGAAGGCGGCGATGACGATGCCGGCGCCGACCGGGCCGCCGATCGCCGCCACATTGGACACCGTGAAGCCCAGCGTGTTGGCCGCGGCGACCTCCTCCGAGCCGACGAGGGCCGGGATGATCGCCTGCCGCACCGGGCTGTTGATGCCGAACGCGGCCGACTGGGCCGCGATGAGCAGGAGCATCAGCCACACGTTGTCGACGTGCAGCACGGCCTGGACCAGCAGCCCGAGCGTCGTTACCCACATCAGGGTGGAGCTGGTCAGCAGCACCTTGCGCCGGTCGTACGCGTCGGCGATCGCGCCGCCCCAGATCGAGAACACGATGAGCGGCACGAGGCCGACGAAGCTCGAGATGCCGACCCACAGGGCGGACTTCGTGATGGCGTACACCTGCACCGGCACGGCGACCGCGGTGAACTGGACGCCGAAGAACGAGACCGCGTTGCCGATGAAGATGCGGCGGTACGCCGAGTGGCGAAGCGGCCGGATGTCGATCGCGTGCCGGCGCAGCCAGGTGCTTTGTTTCTCCTGAACGGCGGTCACGGCGCGAGTCGTTCGAGCTTGCCGCCGCTGAAGCGCAGCCGGTCGTGCAGCCGGCTGGCCCGGCCCTGCCAGAACTCGACCTCGTCGGGCGCGACCCGGAAGCCGCCCCAGTGCGGCGGCGCCTCGACCGGGCCGTCGCCGAAGCGGCGCTCGGCCGCCGCCAGCCAGCCCTCGAGGTCGGCCCGCGCGCCGATCACGGTCGACTGGGGGCTCGCCCACGCGCCGAGCTGGGCGCCGCGGGGCCGGACCGCGAAATACTCCTCGGTCTCCTCCCGCGGCACCTTCTGCACCGCGCCGCTCACGATCACCTGGCGATGGAGTGGGTACCACGGGAAGACGAGCGTCGCGCGCGGGTTGCCCGCGAGGTCGTGGCCCTTCCGCGAGTCGTAGTTGGTGAAGAACGTGAAGCCCCGCTGGTCGTACCCCTTGAGGAGCACCGTGCGGGCCGACGGACGGCCGTCGGCGGATGCGGTGGCGAGCAGCATGGCGTTGGGCTCTTCGACCCCCGCTTCCACCGCGTCCGCGAACCAAGTGGCGAATTGCACAAGCCAGTTGTCGGCGATGCTTTCCTCGGTCAGTTCCCCTGAGTACTCGGTCCGCATCCGCGATAAATCTTGCGGTGATGTGCTGGGTCTCACGCCCACATCCTTCCTCCGCCGATCGCCTATGCGTGAAGATGTGTCATGCAGGACACATCTGAGCCTCCGTTCAGTCGGCAGCCGCCACACCCCGGGGCGAAGATGGTCAGGGAGTTGACACCCCGATTTCAGCAGGAGTGCGTGATGTCCGATTTCAAGCCGGGACTCGAGGGCGTGATCGCCTTCGAATCCGAAATTGCGGAGCCCGACAAGGAAGGCGGCGCACTGCGTTATCGCGGCGTCGACATCGAGGATCTCATCGGCCAGGTGTCCTTCGGCAACGTTTGGGCACTCCTGGTCGACGGGAAGTTCGGCCCGGGCCTGCCGCCGGCGGAGCCGTTCCCCGTACCCGTGCACTCCGGCGACATCCGCGTGGACGTGCAGTCGGCCGTGGCCATGCTCGCGCCCTACTGGGGCCTTGGCCAGCTGCTCGACATCGAGACCCCGCAGGCCCGCGAGGACCTCGCGCGGGTCAGCGTCACCGCGCTCTCCTTCGTCGCACAGGCCGCCCGGGGCCTCGGTCTTCCGGCGGTACCGCAGAAGGAGATCGACAAGGCGGAGACCATCGTCGAGCGGTTCATGCGCCGCTGGCGGGGCGACCCGGACCCGCGCCACGTCAAGGCGGTCGACGCCTACTTCATCTCCGCCGCCGAGCACGGCATGAACGCCTCCACCTTCACCGCCCGCGTGGTCGCCTCCACCGGCGCCGACGCGGCCGCCTGCATCTCCTCCGGCATCGGCGCCCTGTCCGGCCCGCTGCACGGCGGTGCGCCCTCGCGCGTGCTCGGCATGATCGAGGCCGTCGAGCGCAGTGGGGACGCCGAGGGGTACGTCAAGAACGTCCTCGACCGCGGCGAGCGCCTGATGGGCTTCGGCCACCGGGTGTACCGCGCCGAGGACCCCCGTGCCCGCGTGCTGCGGCGCACGGCGAAGGAGCTCGGCGCGCCGCGCTTCGAGGTCGCCGAGGCGCTGGAGAAGGCGGCGCTCGAGGAGCTGCACGCCCGCCGGCCCGACCGGGTGCTCGCCACCAACGTCGAGTTCTGGTCGGCCGTGGTGCTCGACTTCGCCGAGGTGCCCGCGCACATGTTCACCTCGATGTTCACGTGCGCCCGGGTCGCCGGCTGGAGCGCGCACATCCTGGAGCAGAAGGAGCTGGGCCGCCTGGTCCGGCCGTCGGCGAAGTACGTCGGCCCGGCCCCGCGCAAGCCGCAGGATGTCGAGGGGTGGGATCGCATTCCGCACGGAGTGTGACCCTCGTTAATTTTTCCGGGGGTGCGGCGCGGAAGGTGGCAGGATCCGCGAGGTACCCGTCGTCCGCCCGCCGCACCCCGGAGTACCTACATGGCTGAAATCCGCATTCCCGACGAGATCAAGCCCGCCGACGGACGCTTCGGCGCCGGTCCGAGCAAGGTGCGACCCGAGGGGGTGCAGGCGCTCGCGGCGGTGGCCCAGAGCTGGATGGGGACCAGCCACCGGCAGAAGCCGGTCCGCGACCAGGTCGCCCGGCTGCGGCGCGGCCTCGCCGACCTGTTCAGCCTGCCCGAGGGCTACGAGGTCGTCCTCGGCAACGGCGGCAGCACCGCCTTCTGGGAGGTCGCGGTCTTCGGCCTCATCCGCGACCGGGCCCAGTTCGCCAGCTTCGGCGAGTTCGGCGCCAAGTTCGCCTCGGCCGCCAAGAAGGCCCCGTTCCTCGGCGAGCCGACCGTGATCAAGGCCGAACCGGGCACCGGCGCGTTCCTGCGCGCCGAGGAGGGCATCGACGCGTACTGCTCGCCCCACAACGAGACCTCGACGGGCGTTGCGGTGCCGGTCCAGCGGCTCAGCGGTACCGATGAAGGCGCCTTGCATCTGACGGACGCGACGTCGGGCGCCGGCGGCCTCGATGTCGACGTGAGCCAGACCGACGTGTACTACTTCGCGCCGCAGAAGGGCTTCGGCTCCGACGGCGGCCTCTGGATCGCGCTCATGTCGCCGGCCGCGATCGCGCGGGCCGCCGAGATCAAGGAGTCCGGCCGCTACATCCCCGACTTCCTCGACCTGCAGACCGCCATCGACAACTCGCGGCTCGAGCAGACGTACAACACCCCGGCCCTGGCCACGATCTTCCTCGCCGCCGAGCAGGTGGACTGGATGCTCGCCGGCGGCGGCCTGTCGTTCGCGGCCAAGCGCAGCGAGGAGTCGGCCGCCATCCTGTACGGCTGGGCCGAGCGCTCGGCGGTCGCCACCCCGTTCGTCGCCGACGCGGCGGTGCGCTCCAACGTCGTCGGGACGATCGACTTCGACGCCTCGATCGACGCGACCGCGATCTCGAAGGCGCTGCGCGCGAACGGGATCGTGGACACGGAGCCGTATCGCAAGCTCGGCCGCAACCAGCTGCGCATCGCGATGTTCCCGGGCGTGGACCCCGCGGACGTCGAGGCCCTGACCGTTTGCGTCGACTACGTGATCGAACGGCTTTGATGCGGCCCTGATCTGGTCGGATCCGCGTTTCTGTCGGCGCGGCGCGCATCGTTCCAGCTACGGTTGCCGTACTGTGACCAGAAGGCGCCGGCCGTTGGCGCCTGCAGCGGGTGGGACGGAGGCACGCGATGCGTCCTGTGCGATTCGTCGCCCTCTCGGAGGACGGCCAGGCGTTCGTGCTGGCCGACGAGGTCGGGCGGCTGTTGGCGCTGCCCATCGACGAACGTGTGCACAGTGCGCTGCGCCCCGATCACAGCCATCCGACCAGCACCGTCGAGACCGGCTCCTCGCAGCTCGCCCCGCGTGACATCCAGGCCCGCATCCGCTCCGGCGAGTCGGCCGAGGAGGTCGCGCGGGTCGCCGGCGTGCCTGTCGACCGGGTCCTGCGCTACGCGGGCCCGGTGCTGCAGGAGCGCGCGATGCTCGCCCAGCACGCCCGGCGCACCCGGCTGAAGACCTCGGAGAAGGGCTCGTCCCTGGCCGAGGTCGTCGACACCCGGCTCGGCCAGCACGGCATCGACACCGAGAAGATCTCGTGGGACGCCTACCGGCGCGAGGACGGCACCTGGCGGATCACCGCGACCTGGCCCAGCGGCAAGGCGACCGCGCAGGCCGTCTGGGAGCTGGACAAGGCCCGCCAGCTGGTCGCGCCGCACGACGACATGGCGCAGTATCTGTGCACCGAGCGCGGCCCCGGCATCCTCGGCCAGGAGCCGCCGTCGCCGGAGCGCTCGCTGCCCTCGCGCGGCGAGACCAGCCGCGGCGACCTCGGCCTGCGCCCCGACGCCGTGCGCAGCGGCGGCCACGAGCCGATCCGCCCGGCCACGCCGGAGCGCCGCCCCGGCGGCCGCGGGCTGGGCAACGACCCGATCCGGGCCGGCCGCGACGCGCTGCTGGCCTCGCTGGACCGCCCGCTCGGCGCCGCACCGGGGGGCTCCGACGAGCCGGTCGTCACGCCGCCGCCGGTCAAGCACGAAAACCGGGCCCGGGGCGCGGCCGCGCTCATCGGCCGCTCGCCGTTCGACGACGACGGCAGCGACCAGGCCAAGGAGGTCCCGGCCGTGCCGTCGCTGGCCGTGCTGCGCCCGCGGCGCAACACCGCCTCGGCGGCCGCCGCGGTCGAGCAGCCGTCGGCGACGACGGAGAAGCCGCGCAAGCGCCTGCCGAGCTGGGACGACGTGCTCTTCGGCGGCGCACCGGCGGCCCGGGAGACGTCGTAATAGGTTGGTGTACATGGAGTACACCAACCTTGGCCGCACCGGCCTGCAGGTCAGCCGGCTCTGCCTGGGCACCATGAACTTCGGCCCGAAGACCACCGAGCCGGACAGCTTCGCGATCATGGACCGCGCGCTGGAGCACGGCATCAACTTCTTCGACACCGCCAACGTCTACGGCTGGAAGCTCGGCGAGGGCGTCACCGAGACGATCATCGGCAACTGGTTCGCCCAGGGCGGCGGCCGCCGCGACAAGGTGGTGCTGGCCACCAAGGTCTACGGCAAGATGCAGGAGTGGCCCAACGGCCAGGGCCTCTCCGCGCGCCACATCATCGCCGAGGCCAACGCCTCCCTGAAGCGCCTGCAGACCGATTACATCGACCTGTACCAGATGCACCACATCTCCCGCACGACCCCGTGGGAGGAGATCTGGCAGGCGATGGAGTTGCTCGTCGCGCAGGGGAAGGTGTTGTACGTCGGGTCGTCCAACTTCGCCGGCTGGCACATCGCCGCGGCGCAGGAGTCGGCGAAGGCCCGGCACTTCCTCGGCCTGGTCGCCGAGCAGTGCATCTACAACCTCATGGCGCGCACCGTGGAGCTGGAGGTCCTGCCCGCCGCTCGCCACTACGGCCTCGGCGTCATCCCGTGGTCCCCGCTGCACGGCGGCCTGCTCAGCGGCGCCCTGGCGAAGCTGGCCGAGGGCTCGGCGGCCCGCACCGCCGAGGGCCGCGCCGCCGACGACCTGGAGAAGAACCGCGCCGCGCTCGAGGCCTTCGAGAAGCTGGCCGCGGAGCTGGGTGCGACCCCGTCCAACCTGGCCCTGGCCTGGCTGCTGGCCCAGGAGGCGGTGACCGCCCCGATCATCGGCCCGCGCACGCAGGAGCAGCTGGACAGCACGCTCGGCACGCTCTCGCTGACCCTCGACCAGGCGACGCTGGACAGGCTCGACGAGCTGTTCCCGCCCGTCGGCAAGGGCGGCCCCGGCCCGGAGGCCTGGGCCTGGTAGTCACCGGCCGGCGGCCGTGCCGTCCAGCGTCACGGCCGCCAGCTGGTCATACTCGGGTTTCGGCCCGAGGTGACTGCGCATCAGCCGCACCTCGTCGACCCGCCACAGCGGCCCCCGATACGCGGCGAGCGTCGCCAGATCCCCGTCCAGCTCCTCCCGGCTGAGCAGGTCCCCCGGCCGCGCGATCGTCACGTGCGGCTGCCAGGGCCGCCGGTCGTACGGCAGCCGGTGCCGCTTGAGCGCCTGCCGCACGGCGGTTCCCAGCGGCTCGAGATCGTCGCTCTCAAGCTGGGCGACGAGGTGCCGGAACCGCCCCCGCCCGAGCGTCTTCCCCCCGGCGATCCGCACGGTGGGGCCATGCGTCCCTCGCAGCTCGCCAAGCGCCTCGACGGCCGCGTCGGGCTCCTCGACGTCCCCGATGAACGCCACGGTGAGATGCCACCGCTCGCCGGAGTGCAGCCGAACCGACCGCTCCCGCGGCCGCGCGACCGCCAGCGAGTCGACCATGCTCTTGAAGTGCTCCCGCACCTCCGCCGGCGGGTACGCCGCCATGAACACCCTCAACGCTGCTGGGCCTCCGCATTGCGCAACACAAGCCCCGCCCTCTCCAGCTCCCCTTCGACCCGCAGCCGCTCGAGCTCGAGGTCGACCCCGCCCAACTCCCCGAGGTGCTCCTCGACGTCGAGCTGCGCGCACGCCGTGCACAGCCCTTCGTCGTACGCTTCCTGCACGGCGACGAACCATACCCGCGACCGCGTGGCCACACTCTCCCGCAGCCGGTTGAGCCGCCGCAGATCCCCCGCCACCTGCTCGATCGGCGGCGTCGCGGCCCGGGCGTTCCTCATCGTGGTCACCTGCTGCGCGGCCTTGCTGAGCTGCCACTTGCGCCCCAGCCGGGTCCGCGACCACCACCCACCGACCTCGACCTCGCCCCGCAGCCACCCACGAACCGCTTCCCCCGCGCGGTACATCATTTCGTCGGCCGACATGAGCAGCGCACAGAGCAGACACGGCGCCACGGCGATAAGCCCAATGACCCCGGCCACCAGCAGGCCGTGCAACACGCCCACGATCTGAGACTAAGCTCACACGACAGCGATCGCCACCAATTTCGCCCTCTTCGCCGCGCCAACCTCACCCGCCCCACGCCTACCACGCAAGATCATTCGGAGCGCGGGCCGGCCCCGCAGCTGGTGTGTCGCCCCGGGCAGCGCATTCGGTATTCGCCCGAGTCAACCCAGCCACGCGCCCCGGCGTCGGGAGGCCCGTCGCGCTCGGCCGCACGTCGACCGGGCGACGCATTCGCCTAGCGGCAGGTTGACCGTCAGGTTCAGCCCACGAGCACTCGGCTTACAGCAGCACGTTGGCCTGGCGGCAGGCCGGGGCCAAGCGCAGGCTCGGAGAGGCGCGCGGGCTCGGACAGGCGCGCGGGCTCGATGGGCCGCCCGCTCGGCAGAGGACGTGGGCCGCGGTCGGACGTGCGGACTTGACCTGACGCGGGCTCGGGCAGGCGCGCAGACTCGATGGGACGCATGCTCGGCGGCACCCGCAGGCCCCGGTCGGACCCGCGGGCTTGATCTGGCGCGGGCGCACGCTCGGTGGCACACGCGGGCTCCGGTCGGACCCGCGGGCTTGACCTGGCGCGGGCTGGGTCGGGCGTGCGGGTCGGCTAAGGGGCCGGAGCAGGCGGCGCCCCCTCGCCACCGCCTGCTCGGCCGCACCGCCGGCGCGGGAGCCCGAACCCGTGGTCACGCCCGCCAGCGTGACCTACGGTCCGGTCGCGTCCTCGCGCCGGCGCGGGCCGCGGGACTTCTGCCGGTCGCGCCCGCCAGCGCGTCCAGGTCGGTCCTGCGGTCCCTCCAGTTGAGTCCTGCGTTCTTGCGGTTGGTCGCCCGGTCGTTCGCGACCATGCGGCCCGTTCGGTGCTCCGTGCCCGGCACGGTGCCGCCGTAGCGGTCGTGCCGTCGGTGCCGTCCATGCGGTGCTCGGTGGTTCGCCACGGTGCCGTCGTGACGGTCGTGCGGTCCGTGCGAGCCGTGCGGTGGTCGAGATCCAGCGCGGCGCCGTCGTGGCGGTCGTGCGGTCCGTGCGAGCCGTGCGGTGGTCGAGATCCAGCGCGGTGCCGTCGTGACGGGTCGTGCGAGCCGTGCGGTGGTCGAGATCCAGCGCCGTGCCGTCGTGACGGGTCGTGCGGTCCGTGCGAGCCGTGCGGTGGTCGAGATCCAGCGCGGTGCCGTCGTGACGGGTCGTGCGAGCCGTGCGGTGGTCGAGATCCAGCGCCGTGCCGTCGTGACGGGTCGTGCGGTCCGTGCGAGCCGTGCGGTGGTCGAGATCCAGCGCGGTGCCGTCGTCGCGGTCGTGCGGTCCGTGCGGGTGCCCGACGGTCCGGCGCAGAGCCGTCGTGGCGGTCGGTGCGATCCGTGCGGTGCTCGGTGATCGAGCGCGGTGCCACCGTGGCGGTCGTGCGGTCCGTGCCGGTTGGTCGGGCTTGCGACGCGTTGACCCGGACGTCGCGCCGGGGCGGCAGGGCCACCGCCGTGGCCTGCGCCCGAACGGGCGACGTCGGGCCGCGCTCGTTCGCTACTGGGTCAAGGCCCTCAGCAGAGCCTGAAGCTCGTTGATGGCCTCCTCGTCACCATCCACCTGGACCGGCGAATGCGCATCGGTCGTTGGGGTCGATTCGCGTGACCACAGCCACCGCAAGAGGTGGGCCGGAGGGCCGGTTACCACCGCATCGGGAATGAGGTCCATGGTGGCCGCGGGGCCGGTTGTGGCGGCGGTTGCCGAGGTGACGGGCGTGATCGTGGCGCCCTCGGGGTCGATGCGGACCAGCCAGGCGGGGACGGACTCGGCGACCGGCGAGCCACCCTGGGCCGACGGCGATCCTGCGGCCGACGCCGACGCCGCGGCGGACGAACCGGCGGACGCGGGCGACGCGCCGGCAGCGGACGAACCAGCCGACGTCGCACCCGCGGCGGGCGAGCTGGCGGCGGACGAACCGGCGAACGCGGGCGACGCGCCGGCGGCGGACGAACCGGCCGACGCCGCAGCGGTGGCGGGCGAACCGGCGGTGGACGACGGGGCGGCGGACTGGACGCGGACCGTGCGGCCCTTCGCGCCGGCGAGCTGGTCGGTGAGGTCCTCGTGCCAGGCGTGGGAGCCGTAACCGGCCATCACCTGCAGGACCTCGTCGATGCCGTCCAGCGCCAGGTCGTCGGGAATGGGAGCGGGCTCGGTGTCGTGGGCCAGCTCGGCGTCGAGGCGGTGGATGACGGACTCCTGGGCCATGCGGCGGATCCAGAACTTCACCGTCTGGTCGGGCTCGTGCCAGGTCAGGGCGTGGTCGGTGTCGCCGCGGCGGGAGAACTCGTGGGTCAGGGCGCCATAGGCGCGGTCGAGCAGAGCTATCGGGTCCTCCGTCGCCGTGGTCGCCGGGGGCCACGGCTCGGGCCAGGCTCCGGCCTGCATGACCAGGGCCTTGTGCAGGTAGACCTGGCCGACGTGGCGGACGAGGTCGGACACTGTCCAGCCGGGGCAGCTGGGGACCTGGGCGTTGAGGCCGGTGGTGGCCACCTCACGCAGGCGCATGTAGTCGGCGGCCAGGCACTGCAGCAGACGCGATCGCTCCATGCCCCTGACTCAACCACAGGGGTACGACATTTTTTCAGCGCACCGCGGGGCGTACCGCAGGAACGCCGGCCGTCTCGTGCACCCGCACGTGCAGGCGGGGGCGCAGGCCCACGTGGATGCGGCCGCCCACCCGGCGCAGTTGGACGACGCCCATTGCGACCGCGGCGATCAGCGAGATAAGGCCGCCCGTCCACAGGCCCGAGCGCGGGCCGAAACGCTCGGCGCACCAGCCGATGACCAGGGAGCCGATGGGAGTGCTGCCGAGGAAGACCAGGACGTACAGGGCCATCACGCGGCCGCGGAAGGCGGCGTCGACGCCGAGCTGGACGCGCTGGTTGGCGGCCTGTGCGAAGTAGATCATGAAGAAGCCGGTCGGGACGAGCAGGGCCACCGCCGTCATGAACGACGGGGCGAAGCCGACGAGCGTTTCGAAGCCGGCGAACAGGATGGCGGCCGTCAGCACCGTGTACACCGACGGGCGGCTGCGGCGGCGCGAGCTGGCCAGCGCGCCGGCCAGGGCGCCGAGGGCGATGGCCGTGGTGAGCAGGCCGAAGTACTTCGCGTCGACGTGGAACTCGACCCGCGCCAGCACGGCCAGGGTGAGCTGGAAGTTGAACCCGAACAGGCCCACGACCAGCACCAGCAGGATGGCCAGGCTCAGATCGGGGCGGTGCCAGACGTACCGCAGGCCGTCCACCGTCCGTGCCTCGCTCGCGGCCACGGCCGAGCGCTCGGCGCGGTACAGATCGGCGGGGTGCATCCGGGCGATGCAGATCAGCGGGGCCGTGCACAGCAGCGCCGTGGCCAGGAAGATCGGGCCGGTGCGGTCGTGCATGGCGGCGATGAAGAGGCCGGCGATCGCGGGGCCGATGATGCGCGCGCTGTTGAACGTGGCCGACGACAGCGAGAGCGCGTTGGGCAGCAGCTCCTTACCGACCAGTTCGGAGACGAACGACTGGCGGACCGGGGTCTCGATCGCGCTGATCACGCCGAAAAGGGCGGCGGTGACGTAGACCCACCCGAGCGTCGCGACGCCGGAGACGACCAGGACGCCGAGGAGCGTGGCGACCACCGCGGAGCCCGCATTGGCCAGCAGGAGCAGGTGGCGCTTGTCGAAGCGGTCAGCGAGCTGGCCGCCGTACAGCGTCAGCAGCAGGACCGGCGTGAACTGCAGCGCGGTGACGACACCCAGTGCGGAGGCGGAGTTGCCGGACACCTGCAGGACCAGCCAGTCCTGCGCGGTGAACAGCATCCAGGTACCGAGGAGCTTGACGAGTTGGCCGATGGTGAACAGTCGATAATTGCGGACCTGCAATGAGCCGAACGTCGTCCCGATCATGCGCTGCGTCCGATCCTCCCCAATATCTCGGCGGCCCTGGCCAGCACCTCGCGCTCTTCGGGCGTGAGGGCCATGAGTTGTTTGGCGAGCCACTCGTCGCGGGTGCGGCGGTGCTCGGCGACGACGGCGCGGCCGGACTCGCTCGCGGCGAGGATGACCTGGCGGCCGTCGGTCGGATGCGGCGTGCGCTGGACGAGACCGCGTTCCTCCAGCTTCGCGATGATCTTGGTGAGGGTCGGCGGCTGCACCCGCTCGATCTCGGCGAGCTCGCGTGGCGTGAGCGCGCCGCCGAGCTCCAGGCTCGTGAGTGCGGACAGCTGGGTGATCGTGAGATCGCCCATCGGCCGGGCCTGGCGCAGGCGCCGGTTCAACCGGGTGATGCTGTCCCGCAGGGCCGCCGCGAGCTGGGCGGCGGCGAGTCGGGGAGCGCGAACCATCACGTTTGTTAGCTTACCTAATAAGCATGGCTAACGACCTGTGCCCTCGGTCACCCGGCACCTGCGGGGGACGGCTCCGGGCGGGTACCGTGATCTCCGTGAGCACCCCGCCCAAGCCGCTCGACCCGCCGATGGTGCCGTTCGCCATCGTCGGCATCGCGCTGTGGATCATCGCGGCGCTGATCATGCTGCCGTTCCGCGACGAACTCTCCCGAAACGGGCACGGCAACTGGTTCACGATCGCGGTCGCGGGAGCGCTGTGGGGCATTCCGGGCCTGCTCACGATGGTCGTGCACGACCGGAACCGGCGGCGGCGCCGGGCCCGGGCCGACGTCGGATCGCCCAGCACGGACACGCCAGCCCCGTCATAGCGCAGCGTCGCGCCAGGCCCCGGGCCGACGTCGGATCGCCCAGCACGGACGCGCCAGCCCCGTCATAGCGCAGCGTCGCGCCAGGCCCCGGGCCGACGTCGGATCGCCCAGCACGGACACGCCAGCCCCGTCATAGCGCAGCGTCGCGCCAGGCCCCGGGCCGACGTCGGATCGCCCAGCACGGACGCGCCGGCCGCGCCGTAGCGCGGCGTCCGATTCGTTCAAGACGGGCGCGCGCCGGGCGGCCTAGCTTGGGCGTATGGCACTTCGACTCAACGTCTTCGGATTGATCGTCGCGGACATGGGCCGCTCGCTCGCCTTCTACCGCCTTCTCGGGCTCGACGTGCCCGAGGCGGAGGACAAGAGCCCGCACGTGGAGTACGTCCTGCCGGGCGGCGTGAAGCTCACCTGGGACACGATCGAGACGATCCACTCGTTTGATCCCTCGTGGACGCCGGCGTCCGGCGGCCCGCGGATCGCGCTCGCCTTCGAGTGCCCGTCGCCCGCCGAGGTGGACCGGATGCACGCCGCGCTCGTCGAGGCCGGTTACGAGAGCCACAAGGCGCCCTGGGACGCCTTCTGGGGCCAGCGGTACGCCGTCATGCACGATCCCGACGGCAACGGCGTCGATCTCTACTCGCCGCTATCGTAGGCGGGCCGTACTGCTCTTGGCACCGCGGAGGTGGCAGGGAGGCGCCCCGGCGCCGACCGGTGTCTGGTGGGAACAACGGTCGCAACTTGCGCGGACCCGAGTAAATGCGCTCAGTCTTTGGCTTTTAGCAATTCGGACATCGGTACGCCGGTCAGGTCCTTCACGTCGCGGGCGAGGTGGGCCTGGTCGGCATATCCGGCGGTCGCGGCCACCGACGCATACGCCATCCCACGGCGGGCCAGCTCGAGCGCGTCGTTGAGGCGCAGGATGCGGCTCAGGGTCTTCAGGCCGTAGCCGTAGAGCGCGAGCCCGCGACGATGCAGCTGCCGCTCGCTGAGGCCGACCTCGGACGCGATCGCCGCCACCGGTTCCCCGGCCCGCACCCGGGCGAGCAGGTGCGGCACGAGCGGGTCGTCGGCGCGGTCCACGGCCAGCAGGGCCGACTCGAGGACGAACCCGCGGTCGCGGGCAGCATCGAGCGCCGCCGTCAGGCGACGGACTCGTGACAAAGGCCAAAGATCCTGCAGCGGTACCCGAAGATTCCGCAGCTCGCTGGCCGGCACCCTCAGGAAGGCGGGTCCGGAGCCGGGGCCGAACCTGACCGCGCTGAGGCGCTCCCCGCGCGTGCCCAACCAAGGATGAGCGGTCGTGTCCGGCCCGGCGACGAACAGCTCGCCGTCGCGATGGATGACGTCCATGCAGCCATCGGGAAGGATACGCCCGGGGCCGGGGGCGCGGGTGTCCAGTCGCCAGACGACCGCCCCGCGTATGCGAGACGGTCGCTCAGTGTAGTCGGACTCAGCCGTGCCCATAGGGTTCGGCCGGCTCGTCGGCGTCGACCGAGCCCGGCGCGCGGCTCACGGCGACCGCCTCGACCTCGCTGTCGTCGAACACCGTCGGCAGCTCCTCGACCGTCTGGACCTGCTCGACCAGCACCTCGGAGTGCGCGCCGCAGCCGTGGTCGACGGAGACGACCTGGGCGTCATCGGGCGCGTACTCGTTGCCGCACACGCCGAACGCCTGGCGCAGCGAACCGGCGAGCTGCAGGTAGAAGCCGCACGATCCGCAGCGGGCGCTGGACGGCGCGGCGACGGAGATGGGGGCGTTGGGGCCGCGGTCGCCGTCGTACCAGCGCTGGGCCGCGTCGAGGCGCCCCTCACGCGACAGGACGCGGGTGCGGCCGAGGCCGAGCTCCCAGTTGACCTCTTCGATCGCGGGGTCGTCGGACTGCACGTAGCCGGGCGCGAGGCGCGGGTCGTCGGGCGGGGTCGGCAGCAGGTCACCCACGCCCAGGTCACCGGGCTGGAGGCGCTCCTGCCAGGGCACCCACTCGGGCGCGCGCAGCGCCTCGGGGCCGGGCAGCAGCGTCGACTCACAGATCGTGACCTGCTTGCTGCGCGGGATGCGGGTGACGGTGACCGCCCAGCGCCATCCGCGGTAGCCGGGCAGGCCGCACTCGAAGAAATGTGTGACGAGGCGCTCACCCTCGGCAACCACGCCGAGATGCCCGCCGACGTGGTCGGGATCAACGACGTCCAGGCCCTGCCGCGCAACCTCGACGGCGTCCGCGAGGACCTGGTCGGGCTTGGACGCGCGGCCGCTTCCGCGCGCGGGTGCAGTCGAGGCAGTCACGCCTCCATTGTTCCTCATCGCCGAGCCCGTCGGGCAGGGCGGCCCCGGCGCGCCCCCGAAACTGTCGTACCCATGGTTCAGGATGGTGGCATGTCGGTGATTCGAGGAGTGGCGCAGACCGTGGTCACCACCGTGCGCGCGGCACGGGTCGCCACCGTCGGCACGACCAGGGCGGGCCGGTTCCTCGGGCGCAACCTGCTGCGCGTTCGCGAGCGCGGGGCGGGCGGCGAGGCGGGCATGCTGCGCCTGCTCGACCTGCATGCGGCGTCGTGCGCGGGCGACACCCTGGTCGCCCTGGGCCTCGCCGGGACGATCTTCTTCTCGGTCTCCGCCGGGGAGGCGCGCGGCCGCGTCGCGCTCTACCTCATCGTCACGATGCTGCCGTTCGCACTGCTCGCGCCGGTGGTCGGGCCCGTGCTCGACCGGTTCCGCCACGGCCGGCGATATGCGCTGGCCGTCACCATGCTCGGGCGCGCGTTCCTCGCCTTCCTGCTCTCCGAGCACCTCACCGGCTGGGCGCTCTATCCGGCGGCGTTCGGCATGCTCGTGCTGTCCCGGGCCTACGGCGTGGCCCGCAGCGCCGCCGTGCCCCGCCTGCTGCCGGCCGGCCTCGGCCTGTCGGAGGCGGGGGCGCGGGCGTCGGTGTTCGGCACGTTCGCGGGCGCCATCGCGCTGCCCATCGGCCTACTGGCCGGGCACTTCGGGGCGCAGTGGCCGCTGCGGGTGTCGATCCTGATCTTCCTCTGGGGCATGGTGACCTCGCTGCGCCTGCCCCCGCGCGCTGACTCCGACCCGCCCGAGACCATGCCGCGCATCCTGCAGCCGCTCGGCCGGCGCGGGGTGAAGGTCCTCAGCGGCCGCGTCGTGGTGAGCGCGCTGTTCGGCAGCGCGACGCTCCGGGCGCTGTTCGGGTTCCTGACGTTGTACCTCGCTTTCGCCATCCGCGAGGGCACGCTCCCGGTCCGGCTCGCCGCCTGGCAGCTGTCCGAGCAGGTCGCGGTCGTGGTGGCGGCGGGCGCCCTCGGCGTCGGCTCGTTCCTGGCCACCGCGATCGGCACCCGGCTGCGCATCCATCGCCCGGCGCTGCTGCAGGCGATCGGCCTGGTGCTCACCGCACTCGTGGCGATTCTCGCCGCCGACCGCGACTCGCTGGGCACAGTGGCGCTGCTCTGCCTGGTCACCGCGATCGCGAGCGGCCTGGCCAAGCTCGCCGTGGACGCCTCGATCCAGGAGCGCATCGACGAAAACGTCCGGGCCAGCGCCTTCGCCCACTCCGAGACGCTGCTCATGGTCGCGTGGGTGCTGGGCGGCGCCGTGGGCCTCATCCCGTTCGGCGGCTCGTGGGGGCTGCTGATCGCCGCGGCGTTCGTGACGCTGGGTGCGGTCCGGGCGGTGTACTCGGCCGTGGTCCTGCGACGCGAGCGGCTGCGCGGTGCGCCGCCGGACGCCGCCGACCTGGACGCCACCACGGTCTCGACGCCGGCCTCCGGCGCCGGCTCTACCCCCGGCGCCGGGCCCGGCCCTGCGCCTGGGCCCGGGTCCGCTTCAGGTGCCGCCAGGTCGGCAGCTGGGCCGGGCGCGGGGGCTGCGACCGGGGCCGGGTCGGCTCGGTCGGGGGCTGGGGCGACGTCTGGTTCTGCGGCGGCGGCCGGCGGAGCGGCGGCCGGTGCCGGGCGGGGCGGATCGGCAGGTGGCGGATCGGCGGCGCGCACTGCGCGGATGCCGGCCGGCGATGCGACCACCGTGCCGCGGCCGGCCGAGGGGCCGACGGTGCCGCAGCCAGCCGGAGCGGCCGACGACGGCGGACGGCGCCGGTTCGGGTGGCGACGGCGCCGGAGCGAGTCCGGCGCTGGGGAGGCGCCGGCCGGTGCCGGGAGTGCGGCGCCGGGCGGACCCGGCGAGACTCGAAAGATGCCGGCCGTGGACGTGGAGGACGGGGCATCGCCGTTGGCGCCGCCTGGATACACGCTGTATCGACCGTCGGGGATCGACCCCACTGCACGGTTGGAGGACGACGGCCGGTAGGCGGCACTGAGCGCTGGCCGCAGCCGGCCTGGCGGCGCACGACCTCCGCGCCCGAGCCTGGGCCCGCAGCCGGACATGGCGAACTGAGGACCACCTCGGGGCGCACGCTGTCCGCTGGCGCCCAACGCGGACCGGCGTGGACCCGGCGGTAGCGCGGAACGTCGAGCGGCTCCCGGCGCGCGCTGTGCCCGCCGCCGCCCTCCGGAGCCCGCACAGCGCCGCCCGACCCCTGTGTTGCTGGCCGGGAGCCCGGGCCCCTGCCGACGTGGCGGACCGGGGACCACCTCGCGGCGCACGCTGTCCACCGGCTCCCGGCGCCGCACAGCGCCGTCCGGGCCGGTAGCGCGGCGGCCCGTTGACCGCCGCCCGGGCGCGGAGTGTCGAGCGGCGACCGGTGCGGACCCGATGGAACAGATGGGCGCCGTGGCTCACCGAGGGGGATGTGGGGCGTGGGTGTCGATCAGGGTGAGCAGGGCGGGTACCCAGTGCCGGCCGTAGCGGGCGCGGAGCTCGGGCCGTTGCCAGTCGTCGCCGGTGATCACGGTGCGGCACGACGGCGACGCGCAGTGGCAGGGCATCGTGAAGTCCGGGCTCGCGGTGCTTGTTGCGTAGTCGTTGGTCAGTTCCTCGTCCGCGGCGACCGGGCGGCGGGACGTCAAGGTGTAGGCGTCCGTCCACCACAGGTTGGGGTCGCAGCTGTGGTTGCCCTTGCCGTTCGGGGTGGCCGGTGGCAGCACGAGGTGCAGCGTTTCGGTCACGGTGATGGTGTCGACGTACGGGTGGGCGGGGTCGCGGGCGGCGGTGTCCAGGATCGCCAGCAGGGCCGGCCAGGTGACCAGGCGGCCGCCCAGGCGGGATATCGGCGTGCCGGCCGGGATCGGGGCGCGGGCGAACAGCCCGTCGCCGGCGATTGCGGACCTGCGGACCTCGACGTCGGGGTGCAGCCAGCAGTCAGAAGGCGGGGTGTCCGGCATTCTCCTACTCTGCCCGACGTTTGGCGGACCGCGGATTGGGGTGTACGCGGGACTATGGGCGGTAGAGGGAAGGTGGGCCGGGGATGAGTGGGCTTCTTGGGTACGAGCGCGCGTTGATCGTCACCGCGGTTGAGGCTGAGCGCGGTGAGGTGCTTGCCGGGCTGGGGATCGGCGAGCAGCGCGGCGACGCGCTCGGAGACGGCAGCGGCGTTGTGGTGGTTGCCTGCGGGGTCGGGCCGGCGGCCGCGGCGGCCGTGACCGCGCAGATGCTCGGGCTGGGGGCACAGCTGGGGGCGCCCTTCGACGTGGTGTTGTCCGCGGGGATCGCCGGTGGGTTTGCGGGGCGGGTGGAGATCGGGGGGCTCGTCGTGGCGACCGAGTCCATCGCGGCCGACCTGGGCGCCGAAGGGCCCGACGGGTTTCAGAGCGTGGACGAGCTGGGGTTCGGGACGAGCCGGTACGACGCCGACGCCAACCTGCTGCGCCAGCTGCGGGTGGTGCTGCCCGAGGCCGTCGGGGGGCCGGTGCTGACCGTGTCGACCGTCACCGGCACCGCGCGGTCCAAGGAGGCCGTCGAGAAGCGGCATCCCGATGCCGTGGCCGAAGCCATGGAAGGGTTCGGGGTGGCGTCCGCCGCTCGGGTGTGTGCCGGGGTGCCGTTCGGGGAGATCCGGACGATCTCGAATGCCGTCGGGCCGCGGGACCGGGCGGCGTGGAGGATTCCGCAGGCGCTGGCCACGCTGCGTGAGGCATTCGCCGCGCTCGGCGAGCGCTGAGCGCGAGCAAGGCGGGCGAACGCTGAGCACGGGCAAGGCGAGCGCTGAGCACGGGCAAGGCGAGCGCTGAGCACGGGCAAGGCGAGCGCTGAGCACGACCGCTGAGCACGAGCAAAGGCGAGCGCTGAGCACGGGGAATGCGAAGAGGCCGCGGAGTCGCGAGGGTCACACCAGGGGTTTCGTTACTCGGGGTGCGGGGTCGGCTCGGAGGTCTAGGTTGGGGTTTGTGACGCTTTCGCTGGCCTTTTCGCCGTGTCCCAACGATACGTTCGTCTTCCATGCGCTCACGCACGGGCTGGTGGCCGGGGCGCCGCAGTTTGATGTGACGTTCGCCGATGTCGACGTCACGAACACCGCGGCGCTGAACGGGGAGTTCGACCTCGTCAAGGTCAGCTACGCGGCGTTGCCGTGGCTGCTCGACAAGTACACGCTGCTGCCGTGCGGCGGTGCGCTCGGGCGGGGGTGCGGGCCGCTCGTGCTCGTCAAGGATGCGCAGACCCGGTCGCTGGCGGGGAAGAGCGTCGCGGTGCCGGGGGATCGCACGACCGCCTATCTGCTGATGCGGCTCTGGTCGGCCGCGGAGCCGCCGGCCAGCGTGACGATCGTGCCGTTCGCCGAGATCATGCCGGCCGTGGCCGCGGGGACGTTCGACGCGGGGCTGGTGATCCACGAGGCGCGGTTCACCTACCAGCGGTACGGGCTGCACGCGATGGTGGATCTCGGGGAGTGGTGGGAGAACGACACCGGGCTGCCGATCCCGCTCGGGGCGATCATCGCGCACCGCGACCGGGTGGACCCGGAGCAGGCCACGGCGTGGATCAAGGAGTCGGTGCGGCTGGCGTGGGAGAACCCGCAGGCCAGTCGGGAGTTCGTGCTCAAGCACGCGCAGGAGATGGAGCAGTCGGTCGTCGATCAGCACATCGGCCTGTACGTCAACGAGTTCACGGCCTCGCTCGGGCCCGACGGGCACGCCGCCGTCGACGCGCTGCTCAACCGGGCGGCGGCCGAGGGCCTGGTGCCGGCCACCCCGCTCGTCGGCGCGTAAGGCGGCAATGGCACAGGGGGCCCGTCCGCGCAAGAGCCGGACAGCCCCCTGAACCACCCCGAAAACTAAACCTCGAGCTCGCGCGCCACCAGGTGGACGGCCTCGGCGACCGTGCGAGAAGTCTTGCGATCCGGGAAGCGGCCGCGCTGCAGGTCGGGCTGGATCTTCGCCTCCAGCACCTTGATCATGTCCTCGATCAGGCCGTGCAGTTCCTCCGGCGGGCGCCGGCTCGCCACCGCGCGGGCCTCGGTCACCGACGGCGGCGCCTCGAGCAGCTTCACCTGCAGCGCCTGGCTGCCCTTGCGGCTCTCCACCACCCCGAACTCGACCCGCTGGCCGGTCTTCAGCTCACCCGCTCCGGACGGCAGCGCCGCCTTGTGTACGAAGACGTCTCCGCCGTCGTCGCTGGTGAGGAACCCGAAACCCTTCTCCTGGTCGTACCACTTCACTCGACCCGTCGGCACGCTGCCCTGCTCCCCAGTGTCGGACCCGTCCCGGCGGCCGCGCAGCGCGGACACCGGGATTGCACACCAAGGCTAGTCACCGGAAACGGCCCGGCCAACCGAGATCATGCCTTGGAGAAACGCCGGGAACGGGCGCAGATCCTCGAACACGACCGTGGCGCCGGCGGCGCGCAGGTCGGCCTCGGAGCACGGGCCGGAGGTGACGCCGACCGCCGGGATGCCTGCCAGGACGGCGGCCTGCATGTCGGCCACATGATCGCCGACATAGAGAGCGGCGCCGATGTCCCGCAGCACGCGCGCCTTGCCGTCATGGAAGACGTCGCCGTACACCCGATCAACCGAAATGCCCAAATGTGCGAGATGCAGCTCGGCGAGTCGCCCCAGTTTCGAGGTAATGACGGCGATTTGGGCGGGCACTCGGCGTACCGAATCCAAGGCTTCGAATGCTCCTGGGAGGGCCATCGCGGGCGCTATGGCGTGGTCCGGGTAAAGCGCACGATAGATGCCGACGGCCTCCTCTATCCGATCGGGTGGGAACCATTCGGACATCTCCTGCCGCAGCGGCGGGCCCAGCCGACTGACCGCCAGATCGGCGTCGACGTGGACCCCGGTACTCACCGTGAGCGCCCGCCACGTTGCAGCGATGCCGGGCCGGGTGTCGAGGAGCGTCATGTCAAGGTCAAAGCCAATGACAACCGGTTGTTGAGACACCTTTAAGGATGCCCAGGTCACAGTGGTTATGCCATCGAGAAAATCGGCCATGTCTATTGACGCGATGAGAGTTTGACCACTACCGTCCCCAATACTTTTAGGAAAGTTTCCTAAGAGACCATCCAGGAGACGCGATGAAACGATCCGTCCGCAACGGCCTCATCGTCGCCGCCGCTCTGGCGGCGGCCGGGGCCGTCGTTCCCATCGTCACCACGTCGGCCAACGCCGCCGGGAGCCTTACCGCCACGTTCACGGTCGACCAGGACTGGGGCACCGGCTGGGGCGCCACCTACAAGATCACCAACGGCACCGCGAGCACCATCAACGGATGGACGCTCGAGTTCGACCTGCCCGCGGGTGGCTCGATCACCAGCTCCTGGGACGCCGACGTGACCCAGACGGGTCAGCACTACGTCGCCAAGAACAAGTCGTGGGCGCCGACCCTCGCCGCCGGCGCGAGCTTCAGCTGGGGCATGAACGGCGCCGGCGCCAAGCCGCCGCTGAACTGCAAGATCAACGGCGTGAGCTGCAGCGGCGGTACCCCCACCACCGCGCCGCCGACCACGACGAAGCCGCCGACGTCGAACCCGCCGACCAGCCAGCCGCCGACGTCTAAGCCGCCGACCTCCACCCCGCCGACCACCTCCACGCCGCCGTCGACCGGCAGCAAGAAGGTCGTCGCGTACTTCACCGAGTGGGGCGTCTACGGCCGCAACTACCAGGTCAAGAACATCGAGACGAGCGGCTCGGCCTCGAAGCTGACCCACATCCTCTACGCGTTCGGCAACACGTCGAACGGCCAGTGCTCGATCGGTGACAGCTACGCCGACTACGACAAGGCGTACACCGCCGACCAGTCGGTCGACGGCGTCGCGGACACCTGGGACCAGCCGCTGCGGGGCAACTTCAACCAGCTCAAGAAGCTGAAGGCGAAGCACCCGGGCCTCAAGGTCATCTGGTCGTTCGGCGGCTGGACCTGGTCGGCCGGCTTCACGCAGGCCGCGCAGAACCCGACCGCGTTCGCGAACTCCTGCTACAACCTGGTCAACGACCCGCGCTGGGCCGGCGTGTTCGACGGCATCGACATCGACTGGGAGTACCCCAACGCCTGCGGCCTGCAGTGCGACTCCAGCGGCCCGAACGCCTTCAAGAGCGTGATCGCGGCGCTGCGCGCCAAGTTCGGCTCGAGCGCGCTGGTGACGGCGGCCATCACGGCCGACGGCTCCAACGGCGGCAAGATCGACCTGACCGACTACGCCGGCGCGATCTCGAACCTCAACTGGATCGACCCGATGACGTACGACTACTTCGGCGCCTTCAACGCGCAGGGCCCGACGGCCCCGCACTCGCCGCTGACGTGCTACTCGGGCATCCCGCAGGCCGGCTTCTGCTCGGACGCGGCGATCCAGAAGCTCAAGAGCAAGGGCATCCCGTCCGACAAGATCCTGCTCGGCATCGGCTTCTACGGCCGCGGCTGGACGGGCGTCACCCAGGCCGCGCCCGGTGGCTCGGCGACCGGCGGCGCGCCCGGCACCTACGAGACGGGCATCGAGGACTACAAGGTCCTGAAGAACACCTGCCCGGCCACGAGCACCGTCGGCGGCACCGCCTACGCGCTCTGCGGCAACAACTGGTGGAGCTACGACACGCCGTCGACCATCTCGAGCAAGATGGCGTACGCCAAGCAGCAGAGCCTCGGTGGCGCGTTCGTCTGGGAGCTCTCCGGCGACACCACGAACGGTGAGCTCATCACCGCGGTCAGCGGGGGTCTCAAGTAACACACCGTAAGCAATCGAGGGCGGGCCCGACGGGCCCGCCCTCTTTTGTCATACGCGCCGGTTAGCGTATGAGGCGAGATGACGACGACATCGCTGGCCGACCACCTACGCGCCCTGCCCGACGAGGAGCTGGCGGCGCTCATCCGCCTGCGCCCCGACCTGGTCATCCCGCCGCCGTCGGACTTCTCCGCGCTCGCCCACCGGGCCCAGTCGCGGGTCGCCGTGGCCCGCGCGCTGGACGCCCTCGACCAGTTCACCCTGGAGATCCTGGACGCCCTGCGGTACACCCGCGTGGGTCATGTCTCCTCGGTCGAGGCGGTGCTGGCGCTGACCGCGCAGTCCGGGGTCGACGCGGTCCGGGTGCGCGCGGCGATCGACCGGCTGCGCGCCTACGCCGTGGTCTTCGGCCCCGACCAGGCCCTGCGCATCGCCGGCGCGGTGGAGGAGGTCTGCTCGCCCTATCCGGCGGGGCTCGGCCGGCCCGCCGAGGAGCTCGACCCGGTCGCCGGCGCGCTGGCCGCCGACGCCGCCGGGCTGCGCCGCACGCTGCTGGCCGCGCCGCCGGCCGCCCGGGCGGTGCTCGACCGGCTCGCCGCCGGGCCGCCCGTCGGCACGGTCGCCGCCACCAGCCTCCAGCCCGACTCCGACTCGCCGATCCGCTGGCTGCTCGACCGGCACCTGCTGGTCGCCGTCGGCCGCGACGCGGTCGAGCTGCCGGTCGAGGTGTCGCTGGTGCTGCGCCGCGACGCCGGGCCGCTGGGCCAGATGCACCCCGAGCCGCCGCCGATGGAGACCCCGCAGCGCGAGCCCGCCCAGCTCGACCGGGCCGGCGCCGGGCAGGTGCTGGAGCTCGTCCGCCACGCCGAGGGGCTCATCGAGGCGATCGGCCAGGACCCGCCGGCCGTGCTGCGCTCCGGCGGGCTCGGCGTGCGCGAGCTGCGCCGCTACGCCAAGCTCGTCGGGGTCGAGGAGCCGCAGGCGGCGCTGCTGGCCGAGATCGTCACCGCCGCCGGGCTGATCGGCGAGGAGATCGTCGACAACAAGCGGATCGAGAGCGTCTTCCTGCCCACCGTGGCGTACGACGCCTGGCGCGCCTTCGGCATCGCGGCCCGCTGGCACCGGCTGGCGGTCGCCTGGCTCACGATGACCCGCGCGCCGGCCCTGGTCGGGCAGCGCGACGACCGCGACCGCCCGATCAACGCGCTCGCGCCGGAGCTGTCCCGCCCGGGCGCGCCGACGCAGCGCCGGGCCGCGCTGCAGGTGCTCGCCGACCTGCAACCGGGGCAGACCGCGGCGCCGGCCGCGGTGGTCGAGACGCTGACCTGGCGGGCGCCGCGGCGCCACAGCCGGGGTGCGGCGACCGGCATCGAGGCCACCCTGGCCGAGGCCGCGTTCGTGGGCCTGACCGGCTTCGACGGGCTGACCGGATACGGCCGGCTGCTGCTGGCCGAGCTGGCCGCCGACGGGCTCGACCCGGACGACCCGCTCGGCATCGCCGCGCCGGAGGGGTTTGCGCTGCCGGGCTCCGCGGCGGCGCTCGACGTGCTACTGCCGGCCCCGGTCGACCACGTGCTGCTGCAGGCCGACCTGTCGGTGATCGTGCCCGGGCCGCCGGAGCCGACGCTGGCCGGCGAGCTGGAGCTGCTGGGGCTGCAGGAGTCGGCGAGCGTGTACCGCATCACCCCCGACACCGTGCGCCGCAGCCTCGACGCCGGCTACTCGGCCGGCGACCTGCACGCGCTGCTGGCCCGGCGCTCGCGGACGCCGGTGCCGCAGACGCTGGCGTACCTCATCGACGACGTCGCCCGCCGCCACGGCGGCATGCGGATCGGCTCGGCCAACTCCTACGTGCGCAGCGACGACGAGACGGTGATCGCCGAGGTGCTGGCCGACCGCCGGCTGCAGGGCCTCGGCCTGCGCCGGCTGGCCCCGACCGTGCTCGCCTGCCGCCACACGCCGGCCCGCCTGCTGGAGGCGCTGCGCGAGGCCGGCTACCCGCCGGTGCAGGAGGACTCGACCGGGGCCGCGGTGCTGAGCCGCCCGAAGGCCCGCCGCGGCGCGCCGCGCCCGACGTGGGCGGCCCGCGGTGTGGAGGACCCGGCGGCGAGCGTGCGGCTGTCGGCGCCCCGGCTGGCCGGGGTCATCGAGCAGATCCGCCGGGGCGACGCCGCGGCCCGGGTGGCCCGGCGGGCGCCGGTGACGGTGCGGGCCAACGGGGCCGGCGGGGCCTCGCACACCGAGGCGCTCGAGGTGCTCCAGCAGGCGCTGCGGGACAAGACCCGGGTCTGGGTCGGCTACGTCGACGCGCACGGCGCGACGGCGTCGCGGCTGGTCCGGCCGGTGTCGATGGGCTCGGGCTACCTGCGGGCCGAGGACGAGCGCACGGAGATGCTGCACACGTTCGCGCTGCACCGCATCACCGGCGCGGTTCCGGAATCCGACATCTGAGCTACCGCGACGTCCGCCGTGGCCGGGGCCCGTGACTCCCGGGCCACGCCAGGTCCGCGTCCGGTCGTTGTCGCAAAAGCCGGTGGACCTAGCGCCTGTTTCATTACTGAGGCGGGGCTGCGGCCGGCCCAGATTCCGCCTGGCGGCGTCCCGCGAAAGCCGGGTTACAACACCGGTAGCCAGGCTTCCGCGGGCCACCGCCAGACGAAATCTGGACTCGGCCTCGCTCCCACCCCAGTAATGAAACAGGCGCTAGTCGGCCTCGCCGGCCATGCCGATCACCGAGACGACGAGCAGGACCGCGGTGAGGGAGCCGGCGGTCTCGCCGATCGCGTCGGTCAGCGGGCTGTGCAGCACCAGCCAGGAGACGAGGAACCAGGTCAGGGCCGCCACGGCGAGAACGCTCAGGCCGACCTTGGCCAGCGGCGAGAAGCCCTCCGGCAGGTCCGTCATGCATCGATGGTAGGCCGGCCGGTCACGGAGCCGGAATCGGACGACGCGTCCGCCCCCGAATTGATTCGACCGCCCCCTCCCGGAGCGGCCCCGAACGCGTGCGTCCGGCTCCGCGGCGACGGCCGCGAGACCGTCACAATGAACAACGCAGGCCGTGATGCGCGCGGTTGCATGGGCGTGGACCCTTCCCACTATCCGGGAAGTGTCACACCGTCATGCGACACTGGTCCGGTGCCAGAAGGTCCATTGATCGTCCAGTCCGACAAGACCCTCCTGCTCGAGGTCGACCACCCCGACGCCCAGGCGTGCCGGATGGCCATCGCGCCGTTCGCCGAGCTGGAGCGCTCGCCGGAGCACGTGCACACCTACCGGCTGACCCCGCTCGGGCTGTGGAACGCGCGCGCCGCCGGCCACGACGCCGAGGGCGTCGTCGACTCGCTGCTGCGCTTCTCGCGCTATCCCGTGCCCCACGCGCTGCTCGTCGACATCGCCGAGACCATGGACCGCTACGGGCGGCTCCAGCTGCTCAACGACCCGGTCCACGGCCTGGTCCTGCGCGCGTCCGACCGCGCCGTGCTCATCGAGGTCTCCAAGAGCAAGAAGCTGGCCGGGATGCTCGGCGCCCAGATCGACGCCGACACGGTCATCGTCCACGCCTCCGAGCGCGGGCGGCTCAAGCAGGCGCTGCTGAAGCTGGGCTGGCCGGCCGAGGACCTCGCCGGCTACGTCGACGGCGAGGCGCACCCGATCCATCTGGCCGAGAGCGACTGGACGCTGCGCTCCTACCAGCGCGAGGCGGTCGAGTCGTTCTGGGCCGGCGGCTCCGGCGTCGTCGTGCTGCCGTGCGGCGCCGGCAAGACGCTGGTCGGCGCGGCGGCGATGGCCGAGGCCAAGGCGACGACGCTGATCCTGGTCACCAACACGGTCGCCGGGCGGCAGTGGAAGCGGGAGCTGCTGGCCCGCACCACGCTGACCGAGGCCGAGATCGGGGAGTATTCCGGCGAGCGCAAGGAGATCCGGCCGGTCACCATCGCCACCTACCAGGTGCTCACGACCCGCCGCAGCGGCACGTTCGCGCACCTGGACCTGTTCAACGCCCGCGACTGGGGCCTGGTCGTCTACGACGAGGTCCACCTGCTGCCGGCGCCGATCTTCCGGTTCACCGCCGACCTGCAGGCCCGGCGGCGCCTCGGGCTGACCGCCACCCTGGTGCGCGAGGACGGCCGCGAGGGCGACGTGTTCTCGCTGATCGGCCCCAAGCGCTACGACGCGCCGTGGAAGGACATCGAGGCGCAGGGCTGGATCGCCCCGGCCGAGTGCGTCGAGGTCCGGGTGACGCTGACCGACGCCGAGCGGATGGCCTACGCGGTCGCCGAGCCCGAGGAGCGCTACCGGGTGGCGGCCACCGCGCGGACCAAGCTGCCGGTGGTGCGGGCGCTGATCAACCGGCACAAGGACGACCAGATCCTCGTCATCGGCGGCTACATCGACCAGCTGCACCAGCTCGGGGAGTTCCTCGAGGCGCCGATCGTGCAGGGCTCGACGACCAACAAGGAGCGCGAGCGGCTCTTCGACGCGTTCCGCACCGGCGAGCTGAAGATCCTGGTGATCTCCAAGGTCGGCAACTTCTCGATCGACCTGCCGGAGGCGGCGGTCGCGGTGCAGGTGTCGGGCACGTTCGGGTCGCGACAGGAGGAGGCGCAGCGGCTGGGCCGGGTGCTGCGGCCGAAGTCCGACGGGCGGCAGGCGCACTTCTACACGGTCGTCGCGCGGGACACGATCGACACCGAGTATGCGTCCCACCGGCAGCGCTTCCTGGCCGAGCAGGGGTATGCCTACACGATCACCGACGCCGACGACGTCCTCGCCTGAGCGCCGCGCCGGCGACGTCCTCGCCTGAACGCCGCGCTCGCGACGTCCTCGCCCGGGCGCCACGGCGGCGACATCCTGGCCTGAACGCCGCGCTCGCGACGTCCTCGCCCGGGCGCCACGGCGGCGACATCCTGGCCTGAACGCCGCGCTCGCGACGTCCTCGCCCGGGCGCCACGGCGGCGACGTCCTGGCCTGAACGCCGCGCTCGCGACGTCCTCGCCCGGGCGCCACGGCGGCGACGTCCTGGCCCTGGGCGGCGCGCTCGCGACGTGCTGGCCCGAGCGCCGCGCCGACGACGTCCTGGCCCTGGGCGGCGCGCTCGGGACGTCCTGGCCCGGGCGCCGCACCGGCAGCGTCCTCGCCCCAACGCCGCACCGGCGACGCTTCTCGCTGGGCGCCGCGCCGACGACGTCCTGACCCTGGGCGGCGCGCTCGCGACGTCCTCGCCAGAGCGCCGCACCTGCGACGTCCTCGCCCGAGCGCTGCGGAGGCGACGTCCTCGTCCGGGCGCCGCGGCGGCGACGGAGATGGCGAGCTGATTTCGGGACTTGAAATAAGTGCCAGAGACATAGAAGGCTGTCCCCAAGCCGGTGGAGAGCGGGGGCAGCCATGGCATTCATCTGGGCACATCTTCGGTTCCGGGCGGGACGGGTCGGCGCGACCCTCCTGGCGGTCGCAATCGCCGTCGGCAGCTTCGCGTTGCTCGGGTCGGCCGCCCGCGGCGCGCAGCTGCAGGCGCAGGGCACGGTGCGGGCCAACTTCCGGCCGGTGTACGACCTGCTGGTCCGGCCGGCCGACCAGAACCCCGACCCGCGGGTCTCGTTCGACGCGGCCGCCGGCGGCTTCGGCGGGATCACCGTCGCGCAGTGGCGCAAGGTCCAGGCGGTGCCCGGCGTCGCGGTGGCGGCGCCGCTGGCCACGGTCGGGTACGTCATCCAGGAAGCCGCGGTGCCGATCGACCTCACGCCGTACGTCGACAACCGGCTCCAGCACCAGGTCCTGCGGATCCGCTCGACCTGGGACTGGGACCGCGGGCTCAGCCGGGCCGGCGACGGGGGCTCCTACCTGTACGTCACCGCGGACCGCCTCGAGTTCGTGCCCGGCGAACGCGTCGAGTTCGGGCGGCACTACGAAGGCGACACCTTCCCGCGGGAGTCCCGCCTCGATGAGATCGGCGCCGACGGGAGCCGGGTCACCGTCTGCCCCGGCGTGACCCACCCGATCGGCGGAAGCGAGAACCCGTTCGCGCCCGACTACCGGACCGTCGCGCAGTGCTGGTCGCGCGACCCCGCCTCCAGCGGCAACGCCACCGACCGGCCCCAGCTCAACGTGCTGGTGTCCGTGCCGATGCTGGTGGCGGCGGTCGACCCCGAGCAGGAGGCCCGGCTCAGCGGGCTGGACTCGGCGCTGCTGTCGGGTTCGTACCTCGGCGGCCAGGCACAACCGAACGTGCTGCCGGTGCTGATGGCCTCGCAGCCGACCCTCGACCAGCACGCCACCGTCCGCGTCGACCGGCTCACGGGCGCCGGGGCCGACGCCGTGGCGAACGGGGCCCGGTTCGACAACCTCATCGACGGCTACGAGGCCGACCCGGGCACCAACGTGGCCACGGTCGGCGTGTCCGAGGCGGACGCGTACCCCCGGATCCTCTCGCGGCTGACCGCCGAGCCCGACCTGTCGCCCCTGGCGACGTCGGGCATCAACGGCGGCGACCACCCGACCGTGCGCGACGACGCGCGGGACGCCACGGTGGGGATCTTCTGGAGCGCGGGGCCGGCGGGCGACGCGGCCGGGACGACGCCGCGCGACGGCGTGGGGCATCGCCCGCCGCCGCTGGAGCTGTCCGACACCGCGATGCGCCCGACCTACGCGCACGCGTTCCTGCCGCAGCTCGGCGACCCCGTCGGGCCGGCCGTACTGCACGCCGTCGGGGTGTACGACCCGGCGCGGGTGAACACCGGGCCGGCGCTCGCCGCGATGCCGGCCGACCCGTACCGCGACACGAGCGTGGCGATGCCCGGCGGCACCCTCGCGCCGACGGCGAACATCGCCGGGCCGGTCGCGCCGCGCGCGCAGCTGGTGACCAGCCTCGACGCGATGGAGCGGCTCTGGCGGGCGCGGTACGACGGCCTGACGGCGCGGCAGGGCGTGAACACGGCGGCCCCGATCGGCTCGATCCGCGTCCGGCTGACCGGCGAGCTCGGCCTGGACGACCTGTCGAAGGAGCGGGTGCGCGCGGTCGCCGACCTGATCAACCAGCAGACCGGCCTGCGGGTCGACATCGCGGTCGGCGGCTCGGCGGCCCCGGTGGCGACCGACGTGCCGGCCGGCCTGCACGGGCGCCCGGCGCTCAGCGTGGAACGGCTGTGGCTGCAGCCCGGCGTCGCCACCGTGATCGTTGCCGCAATCGACCGCAAGAGCCTGCTGCTGGCGATCCTGGTGCTGGTGACCTGCGTGCTGGCGGTGGCCAACGCGACCGGCGCGGCGGTGCGCACCCGCCAGACCGAGCTCGGCGTGCTGGCCTGCCTCGGCTGGCCGCGCCGGAAACTCTTCGGGCTGGTCCTGGGCGAGTCGGCGGCGGTCGGCCTGGCCGCGGGCGCGGCCGGCACGGCGCTGGCGGCGATCGTCGCGCCGCTGCTGTCGGTGCCGCTGCGGCCGTGGTACCTGCTGGCGGCGACCCCGGCCGCGCTCGCGCTCACCCTGCTGGCGGCCCTGGTGCCGGCCTGGCGGGCGACCCATGCGTCGCCGGCGGCGGCGATCCGCCCGGCCGTGGCCCGCGTGCGGATGCGCCGCGCTCCGCGCACGATCGCCGGCCTGGCCTGGACCAACGCGCTGCGGGCGCCGGCCCGCACGGCGATGGGCGCGCTGAGCCTGGCCGTCGGGGTGGCCGCGCTGACCCTGCTGGCCGTCATCGCGACCGGGTTCCGCGGCAGCGTGACCGGCACGCTGCTGGGCGACGCGATCACCGTGCAGGTGCGCGGCACGGACTACGTCGCCGCGGCGATCACGATGCTGCTCGGCGCGGCGACGGTGGCCGACGTGCTGTACGTCAACATCCGCGAGCGCTCGGCCGAGTTCGCGCTGCTCGGGGCGGTCGGCTGGGGCGGCGCCCGGCTCGCCCGGCTGGCCGGCTACGAGGCGGTCATCCTCGGCGTCGCCGGCGGCCTGCTCGGGGCGGGCGCCGGCCTGGGCGTGGCCGCGGCGCTGGGCGGCGGCCTCCCGCCGGTCGGCTACGTCGTCGCGGGCCTCGCGGCGGCCGCCGGCTGTGCGGTCACCGCGGCGGCGGCGATCCTCCCGGTGCGTCTGCTGCGCCGCCTGCCGACCACGCGGCTGCTGGCCGAGGAGTGAGGCTCAGGGCCCGTCGGCGATCACCGACAGCGCCTCCTCGATGAGGGGGCGCAGCTCGGCCGGGTTGGTGCCCTCGCGTGCCCAGGCCAGGACCGCGTTGATCATCGCGCCGACGCAGGCGCCGATGAACGCCTGGCAGCGGAAGTCGTCGGGCTCCCGGCCGAGGCGCTCGGCGAGCGGCGCCGCGAGGTAGCGGATGGACTCCTGCATGTTGTCGAGCGAGCGCATGCGCAGGGCCGGGACCGAGAACTGCAGCCGGGCCCGCTGCAGGACCTGCTCGACCTCGTCCGGGTCGATCGCCGCGAACGACTCGACGAAGGCCCGGCGCACGACGTCGAGCGGCTTCAGATCGGCCGGGGCGGCGCGGATCGCCTGAGCCATGAGCTCGTCGTAGCGGTCCTGGATGACCGCGTCTTCCTTGGTCTTGAAGTACCGGAAGAACGTGCTCGGCGAGATCTCGGCCGCCTCGGCAATCTGCTCGATCGTGGTCGCGTCGTAGCCCTGCTGGACGAACAGGCGCACCGCGTGCTCCTGAATCGCCCAGCGGGTCTTCTGCTTCTTGCGTTCACGCAACCCTGGTGAGCTCATCCACCGATTCTTCCGCACCGCCGGCCGGTTGCGCACCGGGCAGGAACAGCGCCACGAGCACGCCGCCCACCACGGCGATGCCAGCGCAGACCAGCAGGACCGCCGTCATCGCGTCGAGGAACCCGGCCCGCGCGGTCGCCGCGAGCGCCCGGTCGCCGGTCCGCGCCGCGACCGCGACCGCGGCGGAGATCGACTGCCGCGCGGTCTCGGGCGCGCCGGCGAGCCGGTCGCGGTACACGGCCGAGGTCAGGCTGCCCAGCAGCGCCACCCCGAGCGCCCCGCCGACCTGCCGCAGCGTCATCGTGATCGCCGTGCCGGAGCCGGCCTCGTCGCGCGGCAGCGAGCCGAGCACCGCGTCCATCGCCGGGGTGAGCGCCAGCCCCACGCCGAAGCCGGTAAGCGCCAGCCAGAGGGCCACGAAGCCGTACCCGGAGCCGACGTCGGTGCGGGCGCCCAGCCCGAGCCCGGCCGCGCCGATCAGCAGGCCGGCCGTGACCGGCAGCCGCGTGACGGTGAGGTGCGCGATCCGCTCGCCGAGCGGCGCGCCGACGAAGAGCCCGCCGATCAGCGGCAGCAGCCGCAGCCCGACCCCGAGCGCGTCGTTGCCGCGGACCGCCTGCAGGTACTGCGGCAGGATGAACAGCACCCCGAAGAGCGCGAACGAGGCCAGGGTGCCGGCGGCGGTACCCCAGGCAAACCGGGCCTTGCGGAACAGCCGAAGGTCGATCATCGGCTGCGCCGTGCGCCGCTCGATCAGCGCGAAGGCGGCCAGCAGCAGCGCGCCGCCGACGAGCCCCGCGAGCACCAGCCCGTCGGTCCAGCCCCGCGCGGGCGCCTCGATCACGCCGTACACCAGCGAAACCAGCCCCAGCGTCGACACCAGCGCCCCGAGGAGGTCGACCCGCTTCGGCGTGGCCGACTTCGACTCCGGCACGAGCAGCCCCACGGCCACCAGCGCCACGAGCGCGACGGGCAGGTTGATCACGAAGATCGACCCCCACCAGAAGTGCTCCAGCAGGTAGCCCCCGATGATCGGCCCGAGCGGCAGCCCGATGCCCATGCCCATCGTGAGCAATGAGATCGCCTTGCCGCGCTCGTGCGGCTCGAACAGCACGGGCAGCACGGCCATCGTGAGCGGCGTCAGGATCGCGCCGCCGATCCCCATGAGCGCCCGCGCGGCGATGACCTGCCCCGCGCTGCCCGCGAAGACGGCGATGAGCGAGGCCCCGGCGAAGAGCAGCAGCCCGGTCATGAGCAGCCGCTTGCGCCCGTAGCGGTCGCCGAGCGCCCCCATGGGCAGCAGCAGCCCGGCGAAGACCAGCACGTACGCGTTGACGATCCACTGCAGGTCGTCGTTGCCGGCGTTGAGCGCGGTCGCGAGCGTCGGCAGCGCCACGTTGAGGATCGTGGTGTCGAACCCCACCGTGAGCACGCTGAGCACGATCGCGACGAGCGCGAGCCACCGCCGCGGGCTCGAAGTGACAGCATCCATATTTTGAGAGTAGCTACCAGTTAGATGTACGTGTCAACTGAGAGCCGCTTCACAGACGACATGTCGGGCGCTGGCGCGCCACGACATGCTCGGATTTTTCGCCTGACGCCGCATAAATCGGTCAAGTCATGGCAGTTGCGGCGTTAGGCGGTTTTCGAAGCATGGCTCGGGCCCGCGCAACTGACGACCGTTCTTCCCACGAGGAATCCCGACGTCCGCGGTGCCAAGAGCGGCGCCGCCGCGGCGGCGGTAGAGGCGGCAGGGCGGCGAACGTCCCCTTTGTCCCCAGCTCTCAGCGTGCTTACCGACGCTGAGGGCGCCATCGAACGCGGGCAGCAGTCGTCGGGCGAAACGGACGCTGAGCGCGCGGGCAGCTCTGGCGGAGCGAAAAGCGGACCCGGTGAGCGGCGGACAGCACTCGGGCGAGCCAAAGCGGACTCGTGGCCGGCGTTGGCACGGCCGCGCGCCGGCAGCGTTGCCCGCGGAAGCGAAGGCGCTCTACGCGGACGCGGCGGCCTGGAACTCCGCCGAGAGCAGCTCCGCGATCTGGGCGGTGTTCAGCGCCGCCCCCTTGCGCAGGTTGTCCCCGGTCACGAAGAAGTCCAGCGCCCGCGGATCGTCGACCGAGCGCCGGATCCGGCCGACCCACGACGGGTCTGTGCCGACGGCGTCGATCGGCATCGGGAACTCGCCGGCGGCGGGATCGTCGACCAGGATCACGCCCGGCGCGTGCCGCAGCACCTCGCGGGCGCCCTCCGCGTCGACCTCCACCCCGAAGACGGCGTGGACGGCGACGGAGTGCCCGGTCACCACGGGAACGCGAACGCAGGTGGCCGAGACCTTGAGATCGGGCAGCCCGAGGATCTTGCGCGACTCGTTGCGCAGCTTCAGCTCCTCCGACGACCAGCCGCCGTCGCGCAGCGAGCCGGCCCACGGGACGACGTTGAGCGCGAGCGGCGCCGGGAACGGGCCGAGGTCGTCGCCGACGGCCTGGCGGACGTTGCCGGAGCGCGAGCCGAGGCTGCGATCGCCGCTGACCCGCTTGAGCTGGTCGTGCAGCGTGTCGACGCCGTCCTTGCCGGCGCCCGAGACCGCCTGGTAGGAGGCCAGGACGAGCTCCTTGAGGCCGTACTCCCGGTGCAGCGGCGCCAGCGCCACGATCATCGTCAGCGTGGTGCAGTTGGCGTTGGCGATGATGCCCTTGGCGCGGTTGCGCACCTGCTCCGGATTGATCTCCGGCACCACGAGCGGCACGTCGGGGTCCATGCGGAAGGCGCCGGAGTTGTCCACGGCGATCGCGCCGTGCGACACCGCGACCGGCGCCCACTCGGCCGAGACCTCGTCGGGCACGTCGAACATCGCCACGTCGATGCCGTCGAAGACCTCGGGGGCCAGCTCGTGGACGAGGGTCTCCTCCCCGCGCACGGTCACCTTCCGGCCGGCCGAGCGTTTGGAGGCCACGAGCCGGATCTCGCCCCACACGTTCTTGCGGGACGACAGCAGCTCACACATCACGGAGCCGACGGCCCCGGTGGCACCGACAACGGCGAGGCTCGGCAGACCGCCCATGAGGGACGAACCTACCTTCCCGTCCCTGCGTACACCACGGCTTCCTCATCCCCGCCCAGCTCGAACGCGTCGTGAATCGCCCGGACGGCGACGTCGAGGTCGGTGTCGCGGCACACGACCGAGACGCGGATCTCCGACGTCGAGATCATCTCGATGTTCACGCCGGCCTCGGCGAGGGCCGCGAAGAGCTTGGCCGCGACGCCCGGGTTGGAACGCATGCCGGCGCCGATGAGCGAGACCTTGCCGATGTGGTCGTCGAACAGGATCGACTTGAAGTCGATCGTGGACTTGATCCGCTCGAGCGCGGCCATCGCGGCCGGGCCGTCCGTCTTCGGCAGGGTGAAGGAGATGTCGGTGCGGCCCGTGCTCTCGGTCGACACGTTCTGCACGATCATGTCGATGTTGGTCTCCGCGGCCGCGACCGTCTGGAAGATCCGCGCGGCGACACCGGGCTGGTCGGGCACGCCGACGATGGTGATCTTCGCCTCGCTGCGGTCGTGCGCGACGCCGGTGATGAGCGCTTGCTCCACGGAAAGGTCCTCCATCGATCCGGTGACCATGGTGCCGTTTGCGGTTGAGTACGAGGAACGCACGTGGATCGGCAGCGAGAACCGCCGCGCGTACTCCACGCTGCGCAGGTGCAGCACCTTGGCGCCGCACGCGGCCAACTCGAGCATCTCCTCGTAGGTGATCTGCTTGATGTGCCGCGCGTTCTTGGCCACCCGCGGGTCGGCGGTGAAGATGCCGTCGACGTCGGTGTAGATCTCGCAGACGTCGGAGTGCAGCGCCGCGGCGAGCGCGACGGCGGTGGTGTCCGAGCCGCCGCGCCCGAGGGTGGTGATGTCCTTTGTGTCCTGGGATACGCCCTGGAACCCGGCCACGATCGCGATCGCGCCCTCGTCGAGCGCGCTGCGCAGGCGCCCGGGGGTCACGTCGATGATCCGGGCGCGCCCGTGCGTCGACGTCGTGATGACGCCGGCCTGGCTGCCGGTGTAGGAGCGGGCCTCATACCCCAGGTTGTTGATCGCCATCGCCAGCAGCGCCATCGAGATGCGCTCGCCGGCGGTCAGCAGCATGTCGAGCTCGCGGCCGGCCGGCACCGGGCTCACCTGCGAGGCGAGGTCGAGCAGCTCGTCGGTCGTGTCGCCCATGGCGGACACCACCACGACGACCTCATGCCCGGCCTTGCGCGTGTCGACGATCCGCTCGGCGACGCGCTTGATGCGCTCGGCGTTGGCGACGGACGAACCGCCATACTTCTGCACGATCAGCGCCACCGCCGTCGAGCTCCTTCCAGCTCTCATCCCGCCCGTTCGGGCGAGGACACCGCAGCCGAGCGTACCGGGGTCGGATGGCCCCCGGGAGTGGCGTTCCACGATCCGGCCGCTCCGCCGGGCGAGAATACGCGGGTGCGGCGTCGACGGGGCGGGACTCATGCGATCACTGTGACCACCGGCACGGCGCTGGCCGTGCTGACGGGCGTGCTGGTCGCCGCCTGCAGTTCGCCGGGCGGCGCCGACCCGCGGGCCACGGGCACCGCGACTCCGGCGCCGGCCCAGCCCGAACCGCGCAGCCAGCTGGCGGCCCGGGTGGCGGTGGCCAAGGACCAGCGCTACGTGGCCGCCTACACGCTGACCGCGCCCGGCAAGACGCCCCGCTCGGTCCTGGTCACGGTGGCCGCCGACCGCACCTGGCGGGTCGACATCCAGGGCGGCGCGCTGGGCGGCACCGCGGACGTGGCGATCGCGAGCCGGCCCGAGGGGCTGTTCCAGTGCTCGATCAACCCGGCCGGCGGCTGCATCAAGGTGGCCGCCGCCGGCAAGCGGCTGCCGGCCGCGATCGACCCCCGCATCCAGTACGTCTTCGTGACCTGGCTCGACGTCCTGCTGGACCGGCAGATCCCGATGTCGGTGGCCCCGGCCGACCCGCTGGCCGGCACGTCGGCGCCGTGCTTCTCGGTCGAGCCGGGCACCACCGCGCTCGCGCCGGCGATCGACCCCGGGACGTTCTGCTACAACGACAACGGCATCCTGACCGCGGCCAAGCTGCCCTTCGGTCAGCTCATGCTCACCGGCGACGTGGTGGCGGCCCCGCCGACGATCTCGCTGCCGGGCCCGGTTGTCGACGGCGCGCCGCTGGCCACCTCGGCCCCTCCGCCGCCGCCTCCGTCGCCGAGCGGATCGGCCAAGGTCGTCCCGCCCTCGGCGAAGCCCTCCCGCTGACCGCGGCCCGCTTCGCCGTCGTCGTGACCTCGGTCACTGAGCACATCGGCCGAGGTCGCCCCGCCGGTGAAATCCTCTCACTGACCGGGACCGGCTTCGCCGTACCGGATGAGGGGCGTATGGTTTTTCTCGACATGTGGCAGACGCTTCTTCTTGGTCGCCGCGACGAGGCCCGTCAGGCCGGCACCTCGTCGCGGGGATAGTGCGCGTCTGCGCTCCTGCCGGTCTGTGGAAGCCCAGACCTTTTCCGCGAATTCGCGCAAACTCAGGAGCAGATAGATCATGTCCGAGATCGCCCGTCAGTCCGCCAGCCGTATGCCCGTTCACCGCTACCGGCCCTTCTCCGAACAGTTCCCGATCCCGCTGACCGACCGGCAATGGCCCGGCAACGAGGTCACGGTGGCGCCCCGCTGGTGCGCGGTGGACCTGCGCGACGGCAACCAGGCGCTGATCGACCCGATGTCGGTCGAGCGCAAGCGGCGGATGTTCAACCTGCTGGTCCGCATGGGCTACAAGGAGATCGAGGTGGGCTTCCCCGCCGCCTCGCAGACGGACTTCGACTTCGTACGCACGCTGATCGAGCAGGACCTGATCCCCGAGGACGTCACGATCCAGGTGCTGACCCAGTGCCGGGACAACCTCATCGAGCGCACCTTCCAGTCGCTGGTCGGCGCCCGCCGCGCGATCGTGCACTTCTACAACTCGACGTCGACGCTGCAGCGCCGCGTGGTGTTCGGCCTGGACCGGGCCGGGATCACCGACATCGCCACGACCGGCGCGCGGCTGTGCCAGAAGTACGCCGAGGCGATCACGCCCGACACCGAGATCTTCTACGAGTACTCCCCCGAGTCCTACACCGGCACGGAGCTGGACTACGCGCTGGAGGTGTGCACCGCGGTCATCGAGGTGCTGCAGCCCACGCCGGACCGCCCGCTGATCGTCAACCTGCCGGCGACGGTCGAGATGGCCACGCCCAACGTCTACGCCGACTCCATCGAGTGGATGTCGCGCAACCTGCCCCGTCGCGAGTCGGTCGTGCTGTCGCTGCACCCGCACAACGACCGGGGCACCGCGGTGGCCGCCGCCGAGCTGGGCCTGATGGCCGGCGCCGACCGGGTCGAGGGCTGCCTGTTCGGCAACGGCGAGCGCACCGGCAACGTCGACCTGGTCACCCTGGGCCTCAACCTGTTCTCGCAGGGCATCGACCCGCAGATCGACTTCTCCGACATCGACGAGATCAAGCGCACCGTCGAGTACTGCAACCAGCTGCCCGTCCACGAGCGGCACCCGTATGCGGGCGACCTGGTGTACACCGCCTTCTCCGGCTCCCACCAGGACGCCATCAAGAAGGGCTTCGAGTGGCTGGAGCGGGACGCGGCCAAGGCCGGCGTGCCCGTGGACGAGTTCGCCTGGGGCGTGCCCTACCTGCCCGTCGACCCGAAGGACCTGGGCCGCTCCTACGAGGCCGTCATCCGCGTCAACTCGCAGTCGGGCAAGGGCGGCGTCGCCTACGTCATGAAGTCCGAGCACCACCTCGACCTGCCCCGCCGGCTGCAGATCGAGTTCTCCGGCGTCGTGCAGCGGCACACCGACGACGAGGGCGGCGAGGTCGGGCCGCAGCAGATGTGGGACATCTTCTCCGGCGAGTACTTCAGCGACCGCCGCTTCACGCTGGTCGGCTACGAGGCCGCCACGGCCGACGGCAAGGTCTCGCTGACCGCGGAGATCACCGCCGGCGGCGAGACCCGGACCGTGACGGCCACCGGCAACGGCCCGATCGACGCGTTCGTGCACGCCCTGGGCGACGTCGGCGTCGACGTGCGGGTGCTGGACTACGCCGAGCACGCGCTGACCTCCGGCGAGGGCGCGCAGGCCGCGGCGTATGTCGAATGCTCCGTCGACGGCACCACGTACTGGGGCGTCGGCATCGACGCGAACATCGTGACGGCGTCGCTGCGCGCCGTGCTGAGCGCCGCCAACCGCGGCTGAGAGTCGGGAACCGGACCCGCCCGTGAGGATCGACACGGGCGGGTCTTCCGGGCATCACGGGCGCCGATGCCGCACAGTAAGGACGTGCGCCCCCTCCACAACGGCAAAGCCGTCCTCATCGCCCTCGCGCTCGCCACGGTGCTCACCGGCGCCGGCAGCTGCGACGTCTCCACCTCCCCCGGCGAGGCTCAGCCCGCGTCGGGCGCCCCGGCCGGCAACGGCGGCGGTGGTGGCAACAACGCCGGCGGCGGTGCCGCGGCCCTCGACGCGCTGAGCGTCGCCACGGCCGGATCGATGTCCGGCTACAGCCGCGAGAAGTTCACGCACTGGATCAGCCAGGGGAACGGCTGCGACACGCGCGACGTCGTACTCAAGCGAGACGGCAAGAACGTCAAGGCCACCGCCGACTGCAAGATCACGGCCGGCTCGTGGCACAGCCCGTACGACGACAAGGACACCACCAACCCGCAGGACCTCGACATCGACCACATGGTGCCGCTCGCGGCCGCCTGGCGCTCGGGCGCGGCGAAGTGGACCGACGAGCAGCGCAAGGACTTCGCCAACGACCTGACCCGCCCGCAACTGTTCGCGGTTAGCCTGCAGTCGAACCGGGCAAAGGGCGACCAGGACCCGTCGACGTGGAAGCCGCCGTCCCACGCCTACTGGTGCACGTACGCGCAGAACTGGATCACCGTCAAGACGTACTACAAGCTGACCGTCACGCAGGCCGAGAAGACCGCGCTGTCGGACATGCTGGCGACCTGCAAGTAAATCCTTAGTCCTATTTGGAGGGACCGGAATGGCGGAGACGACGCCGACGCCTGCTGAGACTCCCGCCGTTCCGGCTCCCACCCCTGCACCGGCACCGGCCCCCGTCGCGGCCGCGCCGACCACGGACATCGTGGCCGGCCCCGGTGGGGTGATGACCGACGAGGTCGGCGTCGTCACCGGGGACCTCACGCTGCGCTCGGAGATCGGCGCCGACGGCTCCTTCGTCGTGAAGGTCCAATACAAGGACGCCGAGGAGTGGTACACCGTGACGGGCGCCAAGGGCACGCTCAAGGACCCGGCCGACCTGCCCGTCGTGCACGCCGTCGTCGCCGGAATCCTCAACCGCCCCGAGGGTTAGCCCCTGCCCTGGGCCTAGACCGCGCGCCTTCCCTCGAAGGCGCGCCCGAGCGTGATCTCGTCCGCATACTCGAGGTCGCCGCCCACCGGCAGCCCGCTCGCCAGGCGCGTCACGTTGAGCCCCATCGGCTTGACGAGCAGCGCGAGGTAGGTGGCGGTCGCCTCCCCCTCGGTGTTGGGGTCGGTCGCCAGGATCAGCTCCTTGCAGGCCCCGTCGGCGAGCCGGGCCATGAGCTCCCGGATGCGCAGGTTGTCCGGCCCGATGCCCTCGAGCGGGTTGATCGCCCCGCCGAGCACGTGGTAGCGCCCCCGGAACTCCCCGGTGCGCTCGATCGCCACGACGTCCTTGGGCTCCTCGACCACGCAGAACACCTCGTCGCTGCGCCGCGGATCCCGGCAGATGCGGCACAGCTCGGCCTCGGCCACGTTGAAGCAGCGCTGGCAGAACCGCACGAGCTCCTTGACGCGCTGCAGCGCCTGCGCGAGCCGCTTGACGTCGACCGGATCGGCCGAGAGCACGTGAAACGCGATGCGCTGCGCGCTCTTCGGCCCGACCCCCGGCAGCCGCCCGAGCTCGTCGATGAGGTCTTGGATGGCGCCTTCGTACACGCCGGACGCCCGTTAGAAGCCGGGCAGCCCGAGCCCGCCGCCCAGGCCCCCGAGCCCCGCGGTCAGCGGGCCCATCTTCTGCTCGGTAAGGTCGCGAGCCGCCTGCGCCGCGTTGTGCACCGCCGCCACGATGAGGTCCTCAAGCGTCTCGACGTCGTCGGGATCGACCGCCTTGGGATCGATCTTGATCGACACGACCTCGCCGGTCCCCTTGACGGTGGCCGTCACCAGCCCACCGCCCGCGGTCCCGGTGAGCTCGGCCTCCGCCAGCTCCGCCTGCGCGGCGACCATCTGCTGCTGCATCTTCTGCGCCTGCTTCATCATCTGCTGCAGGTTGGGCTGTCCACCGGGCCGCACAGAGCGCTCCTTCGAGTGTGTTGTCGCTGTGACCTATGTTGCACAGTATCCCGGGCGCGCTTCGCTCGCGCCGGAGGAGCTTCGCTCCACCCGAACCGTTCCAAGGCCGGTCGCCCGCCGGTCTACGTGGTGGTCTCGCCGATCTTCTCGGCCCCGAAGGTCTCGATCAGCAGCCGCAGCGCCGCTTCCTCGCTCGTCTCGCGCACCTCGCTCGCGTCGTCGAGCAGCTCGTCGCCCGGATCGAGCCCCGGGAAGCGGGGATCGGGCCCCGAGAAACGCGGATCGGGTCCTGTGGAGCGTGGCTCGGGCCCTGTGGAGCGTGGATCGGGCACCGGCGAGTCGTAGTCGGGATCCCACGGCGGCTCGTCCGCGCTGGTGCCTTCCCAGGCCGAGTCGCCCCTGGCGCCGAACCGCCCGCCGTTGGCCCCCGCCGCACCGGCGCGCCCGCCGGGCCCTCCGCCGCCGGGCGCAGGGCCGGAGCCGTTGACACTGCCGCCGGCCGGGGCAACGCCGACGCCGGCTCCGCCGCCGCGCCGGGCACCATTCGCCGCGGCCGCCGCCCTGGCCGCCTCACGGGCCCGTTCGATGGCGCTGGACCCGGCCGGCCGCGATCGGGCCGGCGGCGCGGCCGGCTCGGCGATCGCCGCCCCCGCCGAGGCCATGGTCGAACTCGAAGCCGAAGCGGGTGCCGCCCCCGAAGCCGCCGGCGAACCGCCCGCCCAGCCGGCGCTGACCGGCGAGCCGTTGGCCGCCGTCATGTCGCCGGAGAAAACAGGTCCCGGTCCGTGCCCGTTGGCGCTCGGCGCCTCAACCGTCGCCGTGGAGCGCGCGTCGACCGCCGGCGCGCTCCCGGCCGCGGCGCCGCCCGGCGTCGCCATTTCCGGCCAGCCGTCCTGCTCGACCGAGGCGGGGCGAGACGGCCCTGCGGAGGCTCCGCCCCCCGGCACGGCGGCCACCGGCCAGTCGTCTTCCTGAACCGCCACGGCCACCGCGGCGCCCTGAACGCCACCGCCCCCTGCGGGTGAATCGCCGCCACGCGCCGCGGCGAGGGCCCCCGCCGGGGCCGGCTGGGACATCGCGTGGGACTGTGCGAGGCTCGCATCGGGCCGGGCCTGCTGGGGCGCCGCCCGGAACTGCCCCGATGCCGCCGGATCGCCCCCGGACGACGGCGGCGCACCCGGCGCCGGCCCGGACGACGGGCCGGCCGGCTGGGGCGTGGGCTTCGGCGGCGCCGGGCGATTGCCGCCCCCGCCGCCGCCCGGCTGCCCGCCGACCTCGCAGCGGACCTGCCACCGGCCGCCGAACAGCTCCTGCAGCGCGCTCAGCAGCACCTCGGGCCCGGCGTTGAGCATGTTGGCGTGCGTCGCGTACTTGAACCCGAGCACCAGCGTGCCGGCCTCGACGTCCTGGACGGTCGCGTCGCGCAGGATGGCGCCGGTCTTCTTGCTCTTGTCGTTGACCAGCGCCAGGACGTCGGGCCACGCGCGGCGCATGGCATCGGCGTCCAGGCCCCCACCACTCTGCGGCCGAGGCGCGGGCGCGGCCGCGGGGGGAGGCGCAGACGCGGCCGCGGGCGGCTCCGGAGCCGGCGCTACGACCGGCTCGGGAGCCGGCGCGGGTGCCGGTGCGGGAGCCGGCTCCTCGGCCCACTCGGCGGCCGGCGCAGGAGCGGGAGGCGCCGAGACAACCGGCGCAGGAGGAGCGGCCGCAGGAGGAGCCGCAGCGGCCGCGCCACGGATGTAGTCGAGCCCGCGGTTGCCGCTGTCGGCGGTCGCCCGCACCGGAGAGGCGACGCTCTCGGGCGCCGGCACCCCGCCGGCCTGCAGGCGGCGCTCCATGCGCTCCAGCCGCTGCAACAGCGCCGAGCTCGACGTGTCCGCGCCGGGCAGCAGCATCCGGGCCGTGATGAGCTCCAGCAGCAGCCGCGGCGCGGTGGTGCCGCGCATCTCGGTCAGGCCGTTGTGGACGATGTCGGCGTAGCGGGACAGCGTCGCCTGGCCGAGCTGCGAAGCCTGTGCGCCCATCCGCTCGAGCTGGTCGTGCGGTGCGTCGAGCAGGCCCTTGGTGACGGCGTCGGGGACCTGCTGCAGCACGATCAGGTCGCGCAGGCGCTCGAGCAGGTCGGAGGCGAAGCGGCGGGGGTCGTGGCCGGCCTCGACGACGCGGTCGATCACGCCGTAGGCGCCGCGGCCGTCCTCGGCGGCCAGGGCATCGCACATCTCGTCGATGAGGGCCACGTCGGTGACGCCGAGCAGGGCGACCGCGCGGGCGTAGGTGACGCCGTCGTCGCCGGCGCCGGCGATGAGCTGGTCGAGCACGGAGAGGGTGTCGCGGGCCGAGCCGGCGCCGGCGCGGACCACCAGCGGGAAGACGGCGGGCTCGACCTTCACGCCCTCGGCGGCGGTGAGCTGCTCGAGATAGGGGCGCAGCACGCCCGGCGGGATGAGGCGGAACGGATAGTGGTGGGTCCGGGACTTGATCGTCCCGAGGACCTTCTCCGGCTCCGTCGTGGCGAAGACGAACTTCACATACTCCGGCGGCTCCTCGACGAGCTTGAGGAGCGCGTTGAAGCCGGCCGAGGACACCATGTGGGCCTCGTCGATGACGTACACCTTGAAGCGGCTCGAAACCGGGGCGAAGAACGCCCGCTCGCGAAGGTCGCGGGCGTCGTCCACGCCGCCGTGGCTGGCCGCGTCGATCTCGATGACGTCGATGGAGCCGGCGCCGTCGGGCGCCAGGTCGCGGCAGGACTGGCACTCGCCGCACGGCTCGGGGGTCGGGCCGCGCTCGCAGTTGAGCGACCGGGCCAGGATGCGGGCGCTGCTGGTCTTGCCGCAGCCGCGCGGGCCGGAGAAGAGGTATGCGTGGTTGAGCCGGCCCGAGCGCAGCGCCTGCGACAGCGGCTCGGTGACGTGCTCCTGCCCGATGACCTCGGCGAACGTGCGAGGCCGGTACTTGCGGTAGAGCGCGAGCGCCACCTGCGGTCCTCCGTTCGACTAGAGCCGGGACCACCGTACTCCGGACCACCGACAGTTTTCGGGAGGCGTCACGCGGGCGGGCACGGATGCAAAAGAGGCCACCCGTGCACCCGGTAGAGCTCACTTATCCTTGCTGCCTTCCGGCCCTGGGGAGGTTCATGAGGTGCCGCCGCACGAGTGGCTTGGACACCACAATACCCGGTGCACGCGCCGTCCGAGCGATGGGTATCCTGGCGCACGGAGGATTCGCCTAGAGGCCTAGGGCGCACGCTTGGAAAGCGTGTTGGGATAAAACCCTCACGAGTTCGAATCTCGTATCCTCCGCTCGCCTACCAGGCAAAACGCCGGGCCGCCCCCACGGAGGGGCCGCCCGGGGGCGCCCCGGGGGTCACGCGGAAGCCGTCCAGTGTGGCGGGCGTCACCCACCGGACAGCCAAAACGTCATGTCGCCATCTGCAACATCGCCGGCCGACGCCTACTGACCCGTGACAGCCCGTGCGACCATCGGGACACCGACACGTCGTTTGAGGGGGGCGGCGATGTTGTTCTACCGGAGCGCGGACCTACTCATCACCGGCACGCACGTGGTAGTCCTGCAGCCCGTCGAGGCGCGGTTCCACCTTGAGGCCATCCAGGCGCCCTACGTCCTCCGGCACGCCCGCGGGGTCCGCTTCCGGGCCGGCCACGAAATCCGCGCGAGCTACGAGCACGCGGACGTCCGGATCTACTTCACCACCGACCGCGCCCGCTTCTCCGCGGTGCGCCGGGCGCTCATCCGCGCCCTCGAGCAGCGCGCCCACCCGCTGCCCTTCTGATCGAGACGACCGGCACTACCGCAAGCTGCGCTTCTCCGCGCCCTCGAGCAGCGCGCCCACCCGCTGCCGTTCTGATCGAGCCAACCCGCGGTACTGCAATCTGCGATATAGCAGGTTGTTAGCTAGCGCACAGGTAGGTGGCCATGCGACCATCGATGCAGTAAGCCACGAGGGGGCGAGTGGCGGATACGCAACAGCGCCCGGCGGCAACCGGGCGCTGTTTTCGTTGCGGGCCGCCGCTCCGGCTACGCGGAGGGGCAGCGTCGATACCTGAAGTAATCCCTACCGCATCGCCGGCCCCTCCCGCAAGACCGAGGGGGAAAGGGAGATGCGAATGTTCTACCGAAGTCCCGACCTGGTCGTCACCGCCGAGCACTTTGTGATCCTCCGGCCCGCCCACGTGCAGTACCGGATCGATTTCCTGGAGGGTGTGTACGTCCTGGAGCACCCTCGCGCCGGCCGGCGCCCGGCCGCGCAGGAGATCCGCGCGCAGTACGGGCTCCACGACGTACGCCTGTTCCACAGCTGCGACCGGCGGGTCTTCGGCCAGGTCCGCCGCGCCCTGATCCGCGCGCTGGAGCGGCGCCACGCGACATCGGGCTGACCGTCCGGATCGTTACCTACCGAAGGGTAGGTAACGATCCGGCGAAATCTGCCATATCACGGACAGCTGTATTGCTGATCGGTACCTACACTGTCCTCCGGTCGATACCGCGATCACCCGATCAGCCCGTGCAGTCCGCATCAAAAGGGGAATGCCGGATTTTGGCGTTTTCACCAATGTCTGCCGCCCGCGTCCACCGACGCGTAGGGTAACCAGAAACAGCGATACGGCAAGTAGGCATACGTCCAACGAGGGACAGACGACGTCATGAGCTCGGGTGACACGCCCGCCGTCGCGCGCCGGAAGGTCCGGATGGCGATCCGGGACGCCCGCAACGCCAAGGGAGACACGCAGACCCAGGTGGCCGAGGCCATGGAGTGGTCGCTCTCCAAGGTGATGCGCATCGAGTCCGGCGAGGTCACCATCACCCAGAACGATCTGCGCCCGCTGCTGGCGTACCTCGGCATCAAGGACCGCAGGACCGTCGAGGACCTCATCCAGGCGGCCAAGGCGTCGAAGCAGCGCCGGCAGTGGTGGGACGACCGGCGGTACCAGGGACTTCTGACCGCGGCGATGCGCCAGCTCATCGGCTTCGAGGCCGAGGCCGCCGTCATCCGCAGCTTCGCGCCGCAGGTGATTCCGGGATGGTTGCAGAGCGAGGCCTACGCGCGGGCCGTGACCGAGGGTTTCATTGGAGATCTCACCAACGACGAGATCGTGGCCCGCGCCGCCATTCGCGCCGAACGTCGCAACGCGCTGCTGGGGCGCAATCCGCGACCGCAGCTCTTCGCGTTGTTCGATGAGGCGCTCCTGATGCGCGAATACGGCGGGCCCGAGGCACTGCGCGAGACGCTGGCCGCGATCAGCACCGCCATCGAAAACGGGCTGATCCGGGTGCGCATTCACCCGCTTCAGCGACCCTACCCACCGTTCGGCAACTACGACCTGTTGTACCTGACGGACGAGAACAGCCACGCCGTGTTGTACCGAGAGAGCGGGCCCACCGACGAGATCGTCGACGACTCAGTGCGGATCGCGCGCCACCGCGACGCCTGGGATCACATGTGGGAGCACTCGATCGGTGAGGAGGAGTCGGCACGAAGGATCGCCGCCGCCGCGAAACGCCCCGTCGCCGGCGCGGACGGTCGCCCTGCCGAAAAGGGATCTTCGGATTGACGCCGAAGACCATCGGGGCGCCCGTGGGCGGCCCCTTAACCAGGAAATGGGTGTTCAATGCACGAGACGGTCATGCCGCCGCGCTGGCGCAAGAGCAGCTACTGCGGCAACTCGACCTGCGTCGAGGTAGCGGACCTCGCGTCGGACGGCATCTTCGTCCGCGACGCGAAGAATCCGGACGCTTCCGTGCTGTCGTTCGGACGCGACACCTGGGGTGCGTTCGTCACCGGCATCAAGGACGGCGATTTCGACCTTCAGTGATCACGCCATGCCGGTTCACACGCGTTGCGATGCCACAAGCCCACGACCGCACGCACACCGTTCCGGCGTGCTCCCACAGCCATCATTCCGGCGGAAACAGAGCGTCGCTGCACACCACCGCGACAAAAGCGCGCCAGTCCGCCGCGCCGAATTTCAGCCGAGCGCCGTCCGGGTCATCCGAATCACGAACCAGGATCCCATCGGCGCCGCCGGCCACCTCCACACAGGACGAACTGCCACAGGCGGAAGACTTGTGCCAGACGAGTACCTCGTTGCTCGCGGCCATCGGGTGGACCTCCTCCAAACCCTAGGACGTGCGCTTTCAGCATACGAAGTGCCGCGTCATGCCTCACGTGAGTATGCAAAGTTGGCCCATGAATGCACATTCGCGACAATACGGGCAACTGGCATCGCCCGCGGGGCTCCTCGGCCCCGCGGGCGTGCTCATCGGTACGGCCGTCAGAGCAGGGAGTTCAGCCTCCCGTAGGCCTCCGCGTAGCCGGAGCGGTCCAGGCGCTCAACGTCCGCGGCGCTCGCCGTGAACGCGCGCATCAGGCCGCGGCGCACGCGCATTACCGACATGAAGTTGGTCGATGTGAATAGCGTGACGCCGGCGCCCGCGTAGCGCGCGCACAGGTGCCAGGCGCCCGGCGAGAAGATCCGCAGCGCACGGTTGGTGAGCGGGACGGACAACAGCACGCCCGCGGTGACGACGTACTGCCCCGAGATTTCGGTCAGGTTGATCGCGACGACCGCCCCCACGGTCGCGAGCGCGCCGGCGACGAGCAGGACGACGCGGGCGGGGCGCCCGTCGTGCTCGACGTGCAGATCTTGCAGGCCCTCGAGGTCGTACATCCGCGGCTCGAGCCCCCAGGCGGCGTAGACATCGTCAGTAATGAGAATGCCGTGGCGTTTGTAGAAGACGGTGGGCATCGGTTCCCCCCTTAGCCTCGCCATCAGTATGAGTCGGCTGCGTCACAGATCGCCAGGCCACAAGGTGCCATATCGCAACCTGCGAAATCACCACCGGCCGTGCATCTGATCAGTCACCCTAGCGTCGCCCAGAGTGAGGGAAGGTCACAAACGAAAATTACGGCGAACGCGAACCGCTCCTCGGCCCTCAGTCCGAGGAGCCGGGTCACAGCCGGGCGAGCGCGGCCCGCAGGGGGTCGAGGCCGAGCGAGCCGAGGTTGAGCGCGTCGCGGTGGAAGGCCTGGAGGTCGAACGCCGAGCCCTTGCGGGCCTGCGCGTCGGCCCGGGCGGCGAGCCAGGCCCGCTCCCCGAGCTTGTACGACGGGGCCTGGCCGGGCCACCCGAGGTACCGATTGAGCTCGAACCGCAGCGACTTCTCCTCGACGCGGCAGTGCGCGCGCAGGAACTCCCAGCCCAGCTCCGGCGTCCACCGCTCGCCCGGCGCGAACCCGAACGGGTTGTCCCGCGGGATCTCCAGCTCGAGGTGCATGCCGATGTCGACGATCACGCGGGTCGCGCGGAAGGCCTGGCCGTCGAGCATGCCGAGGCGGTCGCCGGGGTCGGACAGGTATCCGAGCTCGTCCATGAGCCGCTCCGCATACAGCGCCCAGCCCTCGCCGTGCCCGGACGACCACGCGAGCACCCGGCGCCACCGGTTGAGCAGCTCGGCGCGCACATACGTCTGGGCGATCTGCAGGTGGTGGCCGGGGACGCCCTCGTGGTACACCGTCGTGACCTCGCGCCACGTCGAGAAGCTGTCGATGCCCTGCGGCACCGCCCACCACATGCGGCCCGGGCGGGTGAAGTCCTCGCTCGGCCCGGTGTAGTAGATACCGCCGTCCGACGTCGGGGCGAGCATGCACTCGATCGCGCGCACCTGCGACGGGATGTCGAAGTGCCGGCCGTTGAGCTCGGTGATGGTGGCGTCGGCGAGCTGCTGCATCCAGTCGCGGAACGCCTCCTTGCCGTGGATCGTGCGGGCCGGGTCGGCGTCCAGCGCGGCGACCGCCTCGTCGACCGAGCCGCCGGGCACGATCTTGTCGGCGACCGTGCGCATCTCGGCCTCGAGGCGGGCGAGCTCGTCGAAGCCCCAGGCGTAGGCCTCGTCGAGGTCGACGGTCGCGCCCAGGAAGTAGCGGGAGGCGAGCTGGTAGCGCTCGCGCCCGGCGGCCTCCTTCGGCCGGCCCAGCGGCGCCAGCTCGCGGCGCAGGAACTCGCCGGTCTCCACCGTCGCCGCGCGCGCGGCCTCGGCGGCGCGCGCGAGATGCGTGGCCAAGGCCGGGTGCTCGGCGCCGACGCGGGCGGCGAGGTCGGGGTAGAAGTTGTCGCCCTCGAGGTCGGCCCAGACCTCGCACTGCTTGGCAACCTCGATGATCTGCTTGGTGGGCGCGACGTTGCCGCGCTGCGCCTCGTGCCGAAGCGTCTGGCGCCATTGGGCGAGCGCGGTGGGCACGGCGGCGAGCCGGGCGCGGATGTCCTCGGCGGCCCGCTCGGTGTCGGTCGGCATCAGGTCGAACGAGCTCCGCACGCCGTGCAGCGGACTGGAGATCACGTTGATGTCGCTGGCGAGGTCGCCGGCCTCGTAGCGCTCCAGGGCCAGGCCCAGGCGCTCCTGCATGGCCTCCTTGGCGACGCGCTCGGTCTCCGTGGCGGGCGTCTCGGCGTCGAGGTCGGCCAGGGCCTGCCGATCGAGGTCGGCCAGGGCGGCGAAGCCGTCGGGCGAGAGGTCGGTCAGCCGGTCGTCGTGGCCGGCAACGCCGACGAAGGTCGCCCCGATCGGGTCGAGGGGCGCCCACTGCTCGACATACCTGTTGGCGATGTCATCGATAGAACCCACGCGCGAACCCTACGTCACCGGGGCGGTCGGCGTGGTACACGCGCAGGCCAATTCGCAGCGCGTGGCTGAACGGGGATGACAGCCGTTCGCGCGGTCCGGCACAGTAAGGTCCATGGCTCCTTCTGCCCCTGACATCAAACGCTGGCTGCCGGCGTTTGCCGCCGTCGCCCTGATCTGGGGCACGAGCTTCATGTTCATCAAGGATGCGCTGACGGGCCTGGCGCCGGTGTACATCGCCCTCTACCGGATCTTCCTGGGCGCCCTCACGCTGCTGATCATCCTGGCCGCCCGCCGCCAGCCCCTCCCCCGCAGCGCCCGGCTCTGGGGCCATCTGTTCCTCTTTTCCGCTTTCGCCGCAACGGTACCTTTTGTGCTCTTCGGCTACGCGGAGCAACGTGTCCCGTCGGTCCTCGCCGGCATCTGGAACGGCACCGCCCCGCTCACGACGCTCGTGGTGACCCTGGTCGCGGTCCGCTCGCAGCGCCCGGCCCGCCGCCAGATCGCCGGCCTGCTGACCGGTTTCGCGGGTGTACTCGTCGTGCTCGGCGTCTGGAACGGCGTGGGCGGAAGCTCGCTGACGGGCCAGCTCATGCTGCTGGTCGCGGTGACCTGCTACGGCATCGCGTTCAACTACACCCGCTGGCTGATGCAGCACTTCGAGATCTCGCCGTTCCAGCTCTCGGCGGGCCAGCTCATCATGTCCACGCTGCACCTCGTCATCGCGGCCCCGCTGATCGCCGGCCTCCCGCCGTCCCCGCTCGATCTCTCACCGAAGGTCTGGATCGGCGTCCTGGCGCTGGGCGTCTTCGGCACGGGCATCGCGTTCGCGCTGAACTACCACGTGGTCCAGACGGCCGGCGTCACGACGGGCTCCATGGTCACGTACTTCCCGCCGTTCGTGGCCGCGATCGCCGGGGTCGTCTTCCTGGGCGAGAGCCTGACCTGGCACCAGCCGGTCGGCGGCCTCATCGTCCTGGCCGGCGTCGGCATCTCGCAGGGCCTACTGACCGTGCGACGCCGCCCACGCCACCAGGTCCTTGCCCCCCATGGTGTTGACGATCCGGTCGGCCGGGACGCCGCAGGCGACGGCCCGGGAGCACCCGTTGGAGAGCCAGTCGAGCTGCCCGGGCGCGTGCGCGTCGGTGTCGATGGAGAAGCGGCAACCGGCCTCCAGCGCCACGCGTAGCAGCCGCTTGGGCGGGTCCAGCCGCTCGGGCCGCGAGTTGATCTCGATCGCCTTGTCGTGCTCCACGGCGGCCCGGAAGACCTGTTCGGCATCGAACCGGCTCTCGGGCCGCGTGCCGCGCCCGCCGGTGATGAGCCGCCCGGTGCAGTGCCCGAGGATGTCGAGGTGCGGGTTGGCCAGCGCCGTGACCATCCGCCGGGTCATGACGTCGGGCTCGTCCTTGAGATTGCTGTGCACCGACCCCACGACGACGTCGAGCCGCCCGAGCAGCTCGTCGGTCTGGTCGAGCGAGCCGTCGGCGAGGATGTCGACCTCGATCCCGGTGAGGATCCGGAAGCTCATCCCGATCCCCTCGAACCCGGCATTGATCTCGGCCACCACCGCCAACTGCTCCTCGAGCCGCTCCGCGGACAACCCCCGGGCGACGGTGAGCCGCGGCGAGTGATCGGTGAGCACGAGGTACTCGTGCCCGATCTGCGCCGCCGCCATGGCCATCTCGTCGATCGGCGACCCACCGTCGGACCAGTCGGAGTGCGCGTGGCAGTCGCCCTTGAGGGCGTTGAGGAGCGCCGCGGTGGCCTCGTCGAGATCCTGCCCGGCGGTGGCCTCGAGCCGCCGCAGGTACACGGGCTCCTCCCCCGCCAGCGACTCAGCCACACAACGGGCGGTGACGTCGCCGACCCCCGGCAGCTCCCGCAGCGTCCCCGCCTTGACCCGGGCCTCGAGCTCGCCGTCGGGCAGCTTGGCGAGCTTGGCGGCGGCCCCTCGGAACGCCCGGACGCGATAGGTCGCCTCGTGGGCCCGCTCCAGCAGGAACGCAATGCGCCGCAGATCGGCCAGCGGGTCACGCGGGTTCGCCATGCGCACCACGCTAGCCGTTCGCCGACCTTGATACGCCGAACGCCCGGTCGCCTCCTTGCGGAGGTGCCGGGCGTCCGGGTTTGGCCGAGTGCGGTGGCGCGGGGATTCGAACCCCGGGAGGAGTTACCCCCACACGCTTTCGAGGTCTGAGAGGCACCGTCCGCGGGGATACAGCACCGTCCGTGACCAGCACAGGCGGCCTTCTGTGCTTGTCGGCGGGACCCCGCGAACGGTGACGAATGAGACCAGAACTGAGACCGCGTTCCAACCGCGTATGCGCCCACACCTATATGACGATCTTGCGCTGACCTTCCGCTTTTCAGTGCCTCGGTCGCTCGTTCGGCATCGTCATCGTGCGTTCGCTGCGTTGGTCGCGGGCGGCCTTGGGCCTCCTGCGGACCGTGCCGGACGCCCACGAATGAGACCAAAACTAAGACCAGAACGGCCGGAACAGAGGGGATCCTACCGTCCCTCTGTTCCAGCCGTTCGTCGCGTTCGAGGCGGCTACAGGGACGATCGTGATCAAGCTATCCCTGGGATTTCCCTGCTAGAAGGCCAGCCAGGGACACGAGGGACACGCAACGAGATCGGTAACGTCGATCTGAGCTGCAAAGGTGCCGTGCGTACGCACTTCAAGGTCGATGCGGAATCGGTGGGCCGGTCGGTTCTACTGTTCGGTATTTCGGTCGATGAGGTGAGGCATCGTTGCGACGGCCGGTTGTCGCGCATGAGACTGTCGATGGATGTCGTGAGGAGAGGTGTCGCTGCTGTGGTGATCGAGGCTGGTGTGGTCGCCGGGTATGTCATCGCCTGGGTGCTGCGGAAGGCCCGTCGTGTCGCCGGCCGGTTGGACGCTGAGTTCGACGCGACGGTCGACGCGGGTCTTGATCGATTGCACGATGTGGTGGCGGCGAAGCTGGGTGCGGATCCCGCATTGGCTGATCTCGCCGACGAAGTGGGCGCTGGTGATGGTGCGGTCAGCGAGGTGACCCGGCAGCGCGTCGAGTTGTCAATCACGGCGGCCGCCAACAAAGACGAGGCGTTCGGCAAGGTGATCGCCGATCTTGTTGCTGAGTTGCGTGGTGCGCAGGAGCGGGCCGGGATGTCGGTCCTGGCTGGGGGTGACGTCCGGGTGTTGACGGGTGGGGGTCATGCCCAGGCCGACCGTGGTGGCATTGCGTTCGGTCAGGTCGGCGGGGACGTGCGGTTGGCGCGGGGGCGGGAGCTCGAGGACCCTTCTCAGCCGGGCCGGTCGAGCCCCTGACCGTGCCCGGCGACGAGGGTGGGCCCGAAGTCATCCCGTACGGCGGTGTGAGCGCATCAGGTTGGCACGGTCATGGTTCGGGCGGCGGGATTGGTATCGGTTACGCCGGTCAGGTGCATATCTCGGCGGCGCCTGCGGTGCGGCCGGCTCGGTCGACGTATCTGGAGCAGGTGCGCCGTATTGCTCCGCCGGTGCTGCTCGATCGGGAGGCGGAGCTGACGGAGTTGGCGGGGTTTTGCCTGGATGAGGGCCGCGGATCGTATGTGTGGTGGCAAGCGGGGCCGTGGGCGGGGAAGTCGGCGTTGTTGTCGTCGTTTGTGCTGGAGCCGCCAGCCGTGCTGCGCGGACGCGTGTGGTTGGTGTCGTTCTTCATCACTGCTCGGTTGGCGGCGCAGGATACGCGTGAGGCGTTTACCACGGTCTTGACGGAGCAGCTGTGCGCGTTGCTCGGGCAGGAGTTGCCAGCGGCCGTGAGCGAGATGGTGCGTGAGGCGCAGTTGTTGGACCTGTTGAGCCAGGCCGCTGCGCGGTGTCGTGGTGCGGGTGGCCGCCTGGTGCTGGTCGTCGATGGTTTGGACGAGGATCGTGGGACGACGACGGGCCCGGATGCGCACAGCATCGCCGGGTTGTTGCCGCGGGTGCCGCCGGCCGGCATGCGGGTGATTGTGGCTGGGCGGCCGAATCCGCCGATTCCGGATGACGTCCCGACGAGACATCCGCTGCGGGAGGGCGGCATTGTGCGGCTGCTGGGCGGCTCGGCGCATGCCCTCGACCTGCAGCGGGCAGGACGCTCCGAACTGAAGCGTCTACTCAAGGGCACCAGGTTGGAGCGTGACCTGTTGGGTCTGCTGACCGCTGCACGCGGTGGTTTGTCGGGTGCTGATCTGCGGTCCTTGACTGGCGCGGATTTGGTCGAGATCGAGGATGTGCTGCACACGGTCGCGGGCCGGACGTTCATGCGGCGCGCGACGCAGTGGGCAGCCGACACCGTGGGTGAGGTGTATCTGCTGGGTCACGAGGAACTGCAGCGCGCCGCTGTCGAGTACCTCGGCGCAGATCTGGCCGGTTATCGCGCGCGGCTGCACGCATGGGCGGAAACGTACCGCGCGCCCTGCGATGGTTCGCCCGCCTGGCCCGACGTGACGCCTGAGTATCTGCTGCGCGGGTATGTGCGGATGCTCGAAGATAGCGGCGAGGTCGACCGTTTGGTGGCGCTGGCAACGGACGGTGCCCGGCATGACCGGATGCTGGATCTGTCCGGCGGTGACGCCGCCGCGCTGGCCGAGGTCCAGACCTGCCAAACCCTGCTCTTGGCCCGTCCGGTCCCCGATCTGTACGCGCTGGCGTGCCTGTCGCTCCACCGCGGCGAACTTGAGCAACGCAACGCCAACATTCCGGCGGACCTGCCCGCAGCATGGGCGATGCTTGGACATCCCGCCCGCGGTGAAGCACTTGCCGATGGCATCACCAACCCGTACTCGCACGCACAGGCCCTGATCGGCCTGGTCCGGGCGGTGGCCAGCACCGGCGACGTCGACCATGCTGAGCAGCTCGCCCGCACCATCACCGACCCGTACTCGCAGGCGCAGGCCCTGATCGGCCTGGTCCGGGCCGTGGCCAGCACCGGCAACGTCGACCATGCTGAGCAGCTCGCCCGCACCATCACCAACCCGTACTCGCAGGCGCAGGCCCTGGCCGGCCTGGTTCAGGCTGTGGCCAGCAACGGCGACCTCAACCACGCACAACAACTCGCCACCGACGCCGAGCAGCTCGCCCGCACCATCACCAACCCGCACTGGCAGGCGCAGGCCCTGGCCGGCCTGGTTCAGGCTGTGGCCAGCACCGGCGACGTCGACCACGCGCATCAACTGGCCACCGACGCCGAACAGCTCGCCCGCACCATCACCAACCCGTACTCGCAGGCGCAGGCCCTGGCCGGCCTGGTTCAGGTTGTGGCCAGCACCGGCAACGTCGACCACGCGCATCAACTGGCCACCGACGCTGAGCAGCTCGCCCGCACCATCACCGACCCGTACTCGCAGGCGCAGGCCCTGATCGGCCTGGTCCGGGCTGTGGCCAGCACCGGCAACGTCGACCATGCCGAGCAGCTTGCCCGCACCATCACCAACCCGGGCTGGCAGGCAGAGGCCCTGGCCGGCCTGGTTCAGGCTGTGGCCAGCACCGGCAACGTCGACCATGCTGAGCAGCTCGCCCGCACCATCACCGACCCGCACTGGCAGGCGCAGGCCCTGGCCGGCCTGGTTCAGGCTGTGGCCAGCACCGGCGACGTCGACCACGCGCAACGACTGGCCACTGACGCCGAACAGCTCGCCCGCACCATCACCAACCCGGACTCGCAGGCAGAGGCCCTGGCCGGCGTGGTCCAGGCTGTGGCCAGCACCGGCAACGTCGACCATGCTGAGCAGCTCGCCCGCACCATCACCGACCCGGACTCGCAGGCAGAGGCCCTGGCCGGCCTGGTTCAGGCTGTGGCCAGCACCGGCAACGTCGACCACGCGCAACGACTGGCCACCGACGCCGAACAGCTCGCCCGCACCATCACCAACCCGGACTCGCAGACGCACGCGCTGACCGGCCTGGTCCAGGCCGTGGCCAGCACCGGCAACGTCGACCATGCTGAGCAGCTCGCCCGCACCATCACCGACTCGGGCTCGCAGGCCGAGGCCCTGACCGGCCTGGTCCACGTCGTGGCCAGCACCGGCAACGTCGACCATGCCGAGCAGCTCGCCCGCACCATCACCGACCCGCACTGGCAGGCATGGGCCCTGGCCGGCTTGGTTCAGGCTGTGGCCAGCACCGGCGACGTCCACTACGCGCAACGACTGGCCACCGACGCCGAACAGCTCGCCCGCACCATCACCGACCCGTACTCGCGGGCGCAGGCCCTGATTCTCCTGGTTCAGGCTGTGGCTAGCACCGGCGACGTCGACCACGCGCATCGACTGGCCACCGACGCCGAACAGCTCGCCCGCAGCTTCACCAACCCGTACTCGCAGGCGCAGGCGCTGATCGGCCTGGTCCAGGCCGTGGCCAGCACTGGCGACGTCGACCATGCCGAGCAGCTCGCCCGCACCATCACCAACCCGTACTCGCAGGCGCAGGCGCTGATCGGCCTGGTCCAGGCCGTGGCCAGCACTGGCGACGTCGATCATGCCAAGCAACTCGCCCGCATCATCACCGACTCGGACTGGCAGGCGCAGGCCCTGGCCGGCCTGGTTCAGGCCGTGGCCAGCACTGGCGACGTCGACCACGCGCATCGACTGGCCACTGACGTCGAACGGCTCGTCCGCACCATCACCAACCCGTACTCGCAGGCGCAGGCCCTGGCCGACTTGGTTCAGGCTGTGGCCAGCACCGGCGACGTCGACCACGCGCAACGACTGGCCACCGACGCCGAACAGCTCGCCCGCACCATCACCAACCCGGGCTCGCAGGCAGAGGCCCTGGCCGGCCTGGTTCAGGCTGTGGCCAGCACCGGCGACCTGGACCAGGCCGAACAGCTCGCCCGCACCATCACCAACCCGTACGGGCAGGCACAGGCCCTGACCGGCCTTGCGCAGGTGGCTGTAGACGCTGGATTGGACAGCGTGCATGCAGCCAACCGGCTGCTTGGCACAGCGTTCGCGGTGGGCGATTGGTTCCGGCCGTTGGTTGTCCTGGCGAGGCTTTCTCCTGATGTAGTCATGCGGTTCGCCGGTCTCTTCGCGGGTGCTTCCGGGCGCGGTTCGATGGGGAACTCTTCGTTGGGTTGATACCGTCAATTTGCCTGAAGCCCTCGTGCACCCGTCGGCCGCCCCCGGGGAGCGGGCCGGCGTCAGGTCGCCAGGCTCGCCGGAGGCGACTCGTGCAGCGGGCTTGGCCTGGCGGCTCCGATGGTGGTCTGCACGGCTTGCCTGGCCGACGGGTGTACGGAGGGCGTCGCCTCCGGGACCCTGAGGTTCGCCGGAGGCATTCGTCGTGTATGTGCGGATCTGGCAGGGAGGCGCTGAGCGCCGACCGGTGTCCGCGGGAGCTGCGGCATGCAGCCCCGACGGACCGAGGTCGAAAGCCGTGGGACCATCGTCGGCCGCAAGCTAACCGGGCTCTACTCATGACCACTCTGCGCGGCCTGCGGGCGAGCGGTCACCGCCTGCGGGCTGCGCCGTAGGCGACTTGATTTAGCACAGGCAAATTCGGCAACACAACTACCGGTCTACCGGTCTACGTGGCGTCGGTTGGCCTGCGGTTGCCCCGCGCGACGTCGCAGTAGTGCGGCCCATTGCCACGCCGCTCGGGACAGTTCTTCGGCGGAGGCGATCGCCTCCTGCAACGTTGGGCCGAAGCCTGACTCAAGCGTCACCGTGAGACCTGCGCCGTCCGGGTCGTGCTCTTGGAGCACGAGGACCAGGTCGTCCTCGTCCTGGGCGACGTAGGCGTGCAGGCCGCGTACGTTTAGCTCCGCCTCGGTGATAGACGGCACGGCCGGAAAGTCAGCGCTCATCGGATTCTCGCCCTCCTGCCTGTTGCTGCTGTTTCACTACCGGTGCAAGCCAGCCAACGACCGATGCCCACTGCGCGTGGGTGCACGGATGCGGCGCCAACCGTGACCAGGCATCCAGACATCCACGGCACAATCCGTTCTCGGGCACATGTGTCGCTGCGACCGCTCGCGCGTCGGGCAGCAGCGCCTGTTGATCGACACGGTCGAAGTCAGCCACCGCCGAACCACCGCCAGCCGTCCCGATGTGGGCCTACCGTCTCTGGTCGCGAGGCGCCCGGTTGGCGGCGCGGCAATCGCTGCGATCGCCGGAAGATCTGCGCCGCGCGCTCCCTCTCGGGGCACGGCCCCGGCTCGCCGCAGTTCCGACATCGCCCGGTTCCCAGCACCGTGACGTGCGAGTCCAGCACTGATTGCGCGTCATCGATCAGTTGACCGCCCGGGTACACGGCTTGCGTCCTGACCGGTGCGTCGTATCTCGTGGCCTGCGTCAGTCGGCGAGCCGCCATCACGTCACCGTCGCCTGTCTGCCGTGGCGCATGTGTCAACGCAATCGCCTCCGGTCTCACGCCCGGCAGGGCACACCGCGCGGCTATTTCGCCTTGCACGAGCGGCGCAGTGCGCCCTACCGGCTCGACCCGACGCCACCGGGATCTCAGCCACAGAAGCGCCGGGGAGTTCCATTTCTGAACGACGGACTCTCTATTGCGACGCCGGGACGTGAGTCGTTCCAGGGCGCGCTGATTCCCCACCCGTTTTCGCGGGCGGCAATGGGCGGGACTGTGTGGTTAGTCTGATTCTTCGCAGATCAGCGCTACGGCGACGTCGCCGAGGCTGCTGACAATTGCATCTGCTTTCGCGTCCTTGAAGGGCTGTAGCTTCCGTTCGCGGTTGGCGTAGCCGATGACTCGTACGCCGGCCGCCTGTGCACCGGCGATGTCGCCGAGCGAGTCGCCGATCAGCACGCAGTCGCTCGGCTCGGCGCCGAGGTCAAACACGGCGTGCAGGATCGGCTCAGGGTTTGGCTTCATGCGGGCCGGGTCGGCGTAGGCGCGCCCGATCACGGAGGTGATGTAGGGCGCAAGCCGCTTCGCGGTCAGGTACTCCATAACCGCGCCCGCAGAGTTGTTGCTGACGATGGCGATCGGCTTGCCGGCCTTGCGGGCGGCCACAATGACCTCCCGTGCGTACGGGGTAGGCGCCGAGGACCGCACCGCGTGCAGCTCGGCCGCGCACAGAGCATCCTCGACCGCACGCGTGGTCTCGGGTTGCCGCAGCGTTCCGACCCACCGGAGCAGCTCCAGCGGATCGGCGGTACCGAGCAACTCTTCCGAGAGCGTGACGCCCTGGGCGTGAAGCAGTGCGCGGAGGTCATCGGCGACGCTGAGCGCGGGGTATCCAGCGAAGATCGCGCACACCGGTCCGTCGAAATCGAGCAGCAGCGGCCCACGCCCCGCAAGAAGCCGGCTCAGGGTTGCGTCGCCGGTCACGGCTCGTACTCCCGGGCAACGCTGTTCCACAGCGAGTCGAACCAGGCGCGCGAGCTATGGACGAACTGGGTCCCCATCGCCTCATCGTCGTCGGTGACTGCGTAGTGGAACAGCGGCACGTCCTTGCCCATCAGGTCGTAGATTGCCAACGGCGTGCCCTTGATCGTCACCGTGCGCTCAACCACGGGGTAGAAGCCGAAGAACACCTCGTCGTTGTTGAGGATGTACAGCTTGCACTGCGGCGCGCCGCCCCACACCCGCACGGCGACGGTCGCCGAGGGGATGAGCCCGAGTTCGCCCAGCTCGTTGACCTGGTCGAGGATGCCGCTCGCCGCGCGTCGGGTGATCCGTTCGGCGCGTTCGCGTACCGCTGGATCGTCGGACTGTGTTTCGGCCCTGGCGGGCAGGGCCACCGGTCCGGAGGTGTCGTACAGGAGGACGCGCACGGCCAGGGATTCGGGCGTCAGGCTGCCGGCGCGCACCTTGTCGAGGGTTTCGCTGAGCGCGTCGCGTAGCGTCTCCCCCGAGAAGCCTGCAAAGTCGATCGCCACGTGCGAGCGCTCGAATGCGGCCTCGATGTGCGGACGGAGCTCCACTGGGCGTTGCGTCTGGGAGTGGAAGCGGCTACTCAAGGCGGCAGGGCTGCGAGACGGCCGGTTGCACGACGCCCGGCACACGGCGGCCACCGTGCTCCTGATCCTCGAAGTCGCCGAACGGGCGGTGATGGGCATCATGGGCTGGTCCAACTCGGCCATGGCGAAGCGGTACCAGCACATCACGGGTCAGGTGCGGCGAGACGTGGCGAAGCGCGTCGGCGGGCTCCTGTGGCGACCTGCCGAAGAGGCCGACGACGCCAACTGAGACCAAAACTGAGACCGCACGCGAAAACGCCCGGTGACTCACTCAGAGTCGCCGGGCGTTCGTGCTGGCCAGGTGCGGTGGCGCGGGGATTCGAACCCCGGGAGGAGTTACCCCCTCACACGCTTTCGAGGCGTGCTCCTTAGGCCACTCGGACACGCCACCGCCGAAGAGGTTACCTGACCCCCCAACCCCGTCTACGCGGGGGCTCACCGTTTGGCAGGATCACGGGTATGAGCACGCACATCGGGGCCGAGCCGGGGCAGATTGCCGAGCTTGTCCTGCTGCCCGGGGATCCCCTCCGGGCCAAGTGGATCGCCGAGACCTACCTCGCGGACGCCACCTGCTACTCCACCGTCCGGAACATGCTCGGGTTCACCGGGACCTTCCAGGGGGTCCGGGTGTCCGTACAAGGGTCCGGCATGGGCATGCCCTCGGCCAGCATCTACGCGCACGAGCTGATCAACGACTACGGGGTCAGGTCGCTGATCCGGGTCGGCAGCTGCGGGGCCATCCAGGAGTCGCTCAAGCTGCGCGACGTGGTGGCGGCCATCGGGTCCAGCACCGACTCGATGATGAACCGGCAGCGGTTCGACGGGCTGATCGACTACGCGCCCGTCGCGGACTTCGGGCTGCTGCGGACCGCCGTCGACGTGGCCGCGGAGAAGGGGATCGCGATGCGGGTCGGGCCGATCCTGGCCGCCGACGCCTTCTACACGGACCGGCCCGACCTGTACGACCGGCTCGCCGACTACGGGGTGCTGGCCGTGGAGATGGAGTCTGCGGCGCTGTACACGATCGCGGCGCGGTTCGGGGCCCGGGCGCTCACCCTGCTCACGGTCAGCGATCACATCAAGACCGGCGAGCGGACCACGGCTCAGGAGCGGGAGCAGACGTTCGGGCAGATGGTCGAGATCGCCCTGCAAGCGATCATTGCCTAGAATCCGACATAAGGTATAAATCCGATAAGTCGTGGCACGGAGTGCCCGACTTATCGGACCTGCGGCGCCGCGGGAGGACCCACGGCGCCGCACAAGCACCACAGCGCGCCGCAAGCCGCGCAGCGCGCCGCAAGCCGCGCAGCGCGCCGCAAGCCGCACAGCGCGCCGCAAGCCGCACAGCGCGCCGCAAGCCGCACAGCGCGCCGCAAGCCGCACAGCGCGCCGCAAGCCGCACAGCGCGCCGCAAGCCGCACAGCGCACCGCAAGCCGCACAGCGCCCCGCGACAGGTGAGGCGGGTGGCGAGGGCTACGAAGCCAAGGCCGTCGTCGGAGAGAGCCGCGCCGCGCGCATCGCCGGATACAGCCCCGCTACCGCGCCGATCAGCAGCGTTGCCGCCAGGCCGCCGGCCAGAGCCCACAGCGGGAGCACCGCCGGCCAGTCGCGCAGGGCGGCGTACGACTCGGTGACCAGGAGGGCGAGCACGACGCCGGCGGAGCCGCCCAGGAAAGCCAGCAGCAGGGATTCCGACAGGAACTGCAGACGGACGTGCGAACGCGTGGCGCCCAGCGCGCGGCGCAAGCCGATCTCCGAGCGGCGCTCCAGGACCGAGATCACCATCGTGTTCGCCACGCCGACGCCGCCGACCAGCAGGGCTACGGCGCCCAGGCCGAGCAGCAGGCCGGTGTACGCCTGGTCGGTCGCGGCCTTCGCGGCCAGTGCGTCGGACGGGCGCGAGACCTGGACCTCGTTCGGCGACTCCGGGTTGGCGGTCGCGGCCAGCACGTCGGCGACCTGGGACACCGAGTCGTCGCGGGAGCGGCTGTAGATGGTCGTCGGGTACCCGTCGAAGCCGAGCACCTCCGTGGCGGCCGGCCAGCCGATGAGGGCGGCGCTGTCGAGCTCCGGGGCCAGGGGTACCGGATCCAGGATCCCGACCACCGTGAACCAATGGTCGCCGAGCCAGACGTTCAGGCCCAGGCCGGAAGTAAGGCCCAGGATCGACGCGGCGCGCGAGCCGAGCACGACGGTCGGGTAGGTCGGCGCGGTCAGCCAGGTGCCGGCGTGGACCGTGATGCCGACCGTCGCCGGCAGGTCGGGGCGGGCGGCCAGGACCGCGATGCCGCCGGACTCCGCGGACGGGATGCGGTCGGTGCGGTACACGTGCGCCGACGGCACCCGGCCCGTGGCCGACACTCCCGTGACCGGGCCGATGCGCGCGACCATCGCCTCCGCGCCGTCGGGCAGGTGGGAGTCGGCGCCGAAGAACGACTTGCCGGGGCCGACCGTGAGCAGGTTGGTGCCGAGCGCGGCGAGCTGGCGGTCGACCTGGGCGCGGCTGGACGCGGAGATGCCGACGACGGACATCATCGCGGCGATGCCGATCGCGATGCCCAGCGCCGAGAGCACCACCCGCAGGGGGCGCGTGCGCAGGCCGATGAGACCGAGGCGTACGACGTCGGCGGGTCTCATGCCAGCCGCCCGTCGCGAAGCGCGAAACGCGAAGGCAGCGCGGCCGCGATGTCGCGGTCGTGGGTGATGACCACGACCGTCGTGCCGGCCTCGTGCAGGGAGCGCAGCAGTGCCATGACGCCGGCGCCGGCCGCGCTGTCGAGGTTGCCCGTGGGCTCGTCGGCCAGCAGCAGCGGCGGGTCGCCGAGGACCGCGCGGGCGATCGCGACGCGCTGGCGCTCGCCGCCGGAGAGCTGGTGCGGGCGGTGCGAGAGGCGGTGGGCCAGGCCGACCCGCTCCAGGGCCTCGGCCGCCCGGCGGCGGCGCTCGGGGAGGGCGACGCCGGCATAGAGCAGCCCGTCGGCGACGTTGTCCAGCGCCGACAGGCCCGGGGCGAGGTGGAACTGCTGGAAGACGAACCCGATCGTGGTCGCCCGCAGGCGGGACAGGCCGGCGTCCGACAGCGCGGCCACGTCGCGGCCGTCGATGCGCACCGTGCCGCTCGTCGGGACGTCCAGCGCGCCGATGAGGTGCAGCAGGGTCGACTTGCCGGAGCCGGACGGGCCGACGATCGCGGCCAGGGCGCCGGCGTCGATGCGCAGCGAGACGTCGTCGAGGGCGGTGACGCCGCCGGGGTACACCTTGCGAACCTCCGTCAGCTCGATCATCCGGCCACCCCGACGGTCAGGCCCTCGGCGAGATCGGGGCCGGTGACCTCGACGTTGCCGGAGGCGAAGAGCCCGGTCTTCACGGCGACCGTGCGCGCGGCGCCGTCGCTGACCAGCTGCAGGCCGTACCCGCCCTCGGCCAGCGCCACGAGGGCGCTCACCGGCACGATGAGCACGTTCTCGCGCTGCTGCGACACGAGGGTGACCTTCACCGGCGCCGCGTCGTACGTCCCCAGCTTCGCCTGGTCGGCGACGGTGACCGTGACGTCGACGGTGACCTTCGTCTGGTTGTTCTGCACGGTGGCCGTGGCGACCGCGCCGATGGCCGAGATCCGGCCCGGGACCACGGTGTCGTCGGGCAGCTTGACCGAGGCGGCCGCGCCGACCGCGGCCAGGCGCTGCTCGGTCACGTCGAGCTGCACGGTGACCAGCCGGGTCGAGCCGGTCCACTGCAGGATCGGGCCGCCGGCGTTGTCGCCGAGGTGGGCCTTGACCTCGCCGACGCGCACGGCGTCGGGCGCGACGACGATCCGGCCGAGCTCGACGGTGCCGGTCTCGGGCAGGCCGAGGTCGTGCTGCCAGTCGCGCACGGCGTCGGCGGTGGCGCCGGTGTACGAGTCGTCGGCGGTGAAGCCCTTGTAGCCCAGGGCCGCGAGGTTGGCCTCGAGCGCGGTCACGTCCTCGCCCTCGTCGCCGGGGCGCAGCGGGCGGTAGAACGGGGCGGCGACGTAGAAGAGCACGACCGGGTGGCCGTCGACGCGGTACATCGCCTCGCCCCGCCGTACCGCCGAACCCTCGGCCGGCAGGGCGGTGACCGTGCCGGGCAGGCGGCCGTTCACCGTGACCGGGTCGCCGAAACCGAGCGTGCCGTCGACGTCCTCGATGGCGGTCAGCGTGCCCTTCGTGATCTTCGCCGTGTGCGGCGGCGGCGGCGCGGCGGCCGGCGGAGAGGATCGATGAAATCCGGCATAGGCGAACAACCCGATAAGCGCGACCCCGACGCCACCGAGCAGCATCCAGCGCCTCACCGCTGCACCACGCCCTTGCAGGCGTCCGTGGCGGCCTTGAACTCGGGGCTGTTGAAGTCGATGTTGCCCTTCAGGAGAGCCGAGAGCCCCGAGTTCGGGTCGGGATCCGGCATGTCGACGCCGTGCTCCCGCATGCACTTGGCGAAGGCGCGGGCCTGTTCGAGCTGCTCCGGCGAGAGGTTCTTCAGCTCGCCGCCGTTCGGCAGGTACTGCTGGCACTGCGACGCCGCCGCCAGCGCCTTGTTGCGGTCGGTCGTGGCGCCCGCGTCGAACTGCAAGTTGCCGTCCGGCCCGGGGTCGGGCACGTCCACGCCGTGCTCGCGCATGCACTTGGCGAACTGCCGGTTGGCCTCGGCCTTGTCGACCGAGGCGGAGGGCCGGGGGCCGCCGGAGGAGACCGTGGCGACCGAGGGGCCCGACGGCGCCGAGGAGCAGCCGGCGAGCGCCAGCAGCAGGGCTGCGACCAGGATTCTTCTCATGTGAACCAGTCAATGCGCGCTGCGATAAGACGGTCGTGAGCGCGGCGGCTTATCCCCGGCTTACACAGGTACGCGGCACGATGAGGGCATGCGCGTGTTGGTGGTCGAGGACGAGCAGCTGCTGGCCGACGCCGTGGCCGAGGGGCTGCGCCGCGAGTCGTTCGCGGTCGACGTGGCCTACGACGGCGAGGGCGCGCTGCAGCGGCTCGGCGTCAACGAGTACGACGTGGTCGTCCTCGATCGCGACCTGCCCGCGATCGACGGCGACGAGGTGTGCCGGCGGGTCAGCGCGACCCTGCCGGAGACCCGCATCCTGATGCTGACCGCCGCCGCGGCCGTGGCCGAGCGCGTCGCCGGGCTGTCCCTGGGCGCCGACGACTACCTGGGCAAGCCGTTCGCGTTCACCGAGCTGGTGGCCCGGGTCCGGGCGCTCGGGCGGCGGGCCCGGGCGGCCGCGCCCCCGGTGCTGGAGCGCGGCGACCTGCGGCTGGACCCCAACCGGCGCGAGGTGTTCCGGGACGGGCACTACGTCGGGCTGACCCGCAAGGAGTTCGCCGTGCTGGAGGAGCTGCTGCGGGCCGGGGGCGCGGTCGTGTCGGCCGAGCAGCTGCTGGAGCGGGCCTGGGACGAGCACATCGACCCGTTCACCAACGTGCTGCGGGTGGTCGTGATGACGCTGCGCCGCAAGCTGGGCGATCCGCCCGTGATCGAGACCGTCGCCGGAGTGGGGTACCAGATCCCGTGAGACACCTTCGCATCCGCGCCCGCCTCACGCTGCTGTACGGCGCGCTCTTCCTCGCCGGCGGCGCCTTGCTGCTCGGGGTCACGTACCTGCTGGTCAAGCAGAACATCCACCAGCGCACCGAGGGCGTGACCGCCCTGCCGGCCGACGTCAAGGTGGCGCTGGGCGACCAGCAGCTGCGGCTGCTCGACTTCATCAAGCAGCTGCAGGAGCGCCAGCAGCATGTCGAGGAGGACACGCTGCACTCCCTGCTCACGCAGGGCTCGATCGCGCTCGGGCTGGTCACCGTGCTCGGGGTCGGGTTCGGGTGGCTGATGGCCGAGCGGGCGCTGCGCCCGGTCGGGCGGATCACCGAGACGGCCCGGCGGGTCGCCGGCGGCAACCTGCACGAGCGGATCGCGCTGGCCGGGCCGCGGGACGAGATCAAGGAGCTCGCCGACACGTTCGACTCGATGCTGGAGCGGCTGGACCAGGCCTTCGAGGGGCAGCGGCGCTTCGCCGCCAACGCCTCGCACGAGCTGCGCACGCCGCTGACGATCAACCGGACGCTGATCGAGGTCGCGCTCGGCCGGCCCGACCCGCCGCCGGAGGTGGTCCAGCTCGGCGAGACGCTGCTGGCCGTCAACGCGCGCCACGAGCGGCTCATCGACGGGCTCCTCACGCTGGTCGCCTCGGACCAGGCGCTCACCGTGCACGACCGGGTCGACCTGGCCGAGGTGGCCCGGCACGTGGTCGGCGATCCCGCCGACGAGGTCGTCGCGGCCGACCTCGGGCCCGCGCCGGTCGTCGGGGACCCGGTGCTGCTCGAGCGGGTGGTGCAGAACCTCGTCGACAACGCGCGGGCCTACAACGTCCCCGGCGGGCGGGTGTGGGTGTCCACCGCGCGCACCGGCGCCACGGCGCGGCTGGTCGTGGAGAACACCGGGCCGCATGTCCCGGCGTACGAGATCCCGGGGCTTTTCGAGCCCTTCCGGCGGCTCCGCTCGAGAACCGGATCGGCGCGGGGAACGGGGCTGGGGCTGTCCATCGTGCGCTCGGTGGCCGTGGCGCACGGCGGCACCGCCGACGCCGAGCCGCGCGAAGGCGGCGGGCTCAGGGTCACGGTGACCCTGCCCACACAAAACTAACCGACCGGTCGCGTTTTTTGTTGGTACCGTCAGGGGCATGACGACAGATGGACGGCTCGCGCGCGGGGAGCGGGCCCGAACCGCCGCCCTCGACGCCGCGATCGTGCTGGCCACCGAGTCCGGCCTGGACGGCCTGTCCTTCAGCCAGCTCGCCGACCGCCTCGGGGTCAGCAAGTCCGGCCTCTTCGCGCACTGGCGCACCAAGGAGGAGCTCCAGCTCGCCGCGATCGAGCACGCCCAGGAGCGCTACACCCGGGTGGTGGTCCTCCCGGCGCTCAAGCAGCCGCGCGGGCTGCGCCGGCTGTGGGCGATGCACGACCGGCGCCTGGCCGACGTGGCCTCGGGCGACCTGCCGGGAGGCTGCTTCTTCTGCAACGCGCAGTTCGAGTTCGCGGCCCGGCCCGGCGTGGTGCACGACCGGCTCGCCGAGGCGCTCGGGCTGTGGCACGTGCTGCTGGAGCGGCTGATCACCGAGGCCATGCAGCTCGGCGAGCTGGGCCCGGACACCGACCCGGCGCAGCTGTCGTTCGAGCTCAACGCGCACGAGACGGCGGCCATCTACGAGTCGCGGCTGCTGCCGGCGAGCCAGATCTACACGTACGCGCGCACCGCCGCCCTGGTGCGGCTGCGCGGCCTGAGTCCGAAACCCGAACTCCTCCCGGAGGCCTGAGATGACCACAACAGCCGTACTGCCCGGCGCCATCGAGCCGTTCGTCGTGCACTTCGACGACCTCGACGCGATGGGAATCGTGCACAACGCGCGCTACGCGGTGTTCCTCGAGCGCGCCCTGTCGAACAAGCGGGGCCACTCCTACGCCGGCGGCCGCCCGACGACCACGGACGTGATGCACGCCGTCGCCGAGTACTCGATCTCCTACCGCGCCCCGGTCCGCGGCACCGGCGAGATCGGCGTGCACTTCTGGCTGGAGTCGCTCGGGGAGAGCAGCGCGGTGTACCGCTTCCGGATCATCTCGGCGGACGGCCGGACGGTCCACGCGGAGGGCCGCCGGGTCAACGTGAAGCTCGACCCGCGCACGCTGCGCCCCGCCCCGTGGAGCGACAACGCCCGCGAGGTGGCCGGCGCGCTACTCGCCCCGGTGGGTGCCGAAGAAGGCACGCAGCAGGACTGAGGACTCCTCCTCCAGCACCCCGCCGATCACCTCGGGGCGGTGCGTGAGCCGCCGGTCGCGCAGCACGTCCCACAGCGAGCCGGCGGCGCCCGTCTTGGGCTCCCAGGCGCCGAAGACGACGGTGCCGACGCGAGCCAGCACGATCGCCCCCGCGCACATCGTGCACGGCTCGACGGTCACGACGAGGGCGCAGTCGGCCAGGCGCCAGCCGTCGCCGCCGCGGGCCCCGGCCGCGCGGCGCAGGGCCAGCATCTCCGCGTGCGCGGTCGGGTCGCCGGTGAGCTCGCGCTCGTTGTGTGCGGCCCCGAGCTCGGCGCCGTCGGGCCCGAGGACGATCGCCCCGATGGGCACGTCGGGCCCGGCCGCCGCCGCCACCTCGAGGGCGCGGCGCATGGCCGGCTCCCAGACCCTCCGCGAGGCCGTCACACGGACTCGCGCAGTTCCTCCACCTCGTCGCCGGCCCCGATGGCCTGGCAGATCTCGGCGGTGATGTCGGCCGGCAGCATGCCCTCCTGGATGCACAGCTCGAGCAGGCGGCCGCTCGGCATGCCGAGGTCGGACAGGATGTCCGGGTCGCCGGCCGGCTCGATGTCCGGTTCGGCGGTGGGCCGTTCCTCGTCCTCCTCCTCGTCGCCCTCGGCCTCCTCGTCCTCGTCGACGTCGGGCTCGGCGATCTCGGGCAGCCGTTCCTCGATGTCACCCAGGAGGATGGCGCCGAGGCGCGACTCCTCGGCGAACAGCACGTCGGAGCCGAAGATGCGCAGATCCTCGCCCTCGTCGAGGCGCAGGATCACCAGGTAGGCATCGTCGGACTCGACGAACAGCAGCGACACGGACGCCTCCGGATCGGCGTCGCGCAGTCGATCGGTGATCTCTTCGATGTCGGCGACGCCGCTGAGGTCCAGCTCGGCTGCGGCCCAGCTCCCAGCGCCGCGCGTGACAGCGGCAGCGAAGTGCGACACGGTCCCCCCGGTCGGTGCTCGTCGGTACGCGTGAACACTATTCGAGCGGGTTGCTGCTTGGCGGCAAAGGGCCCCGGAGTTCAGTCGGCGAGTCGCCGACGGCTTGCGATCAGCTCGCGCAGACGGTCGGCTCGCAGCCGCCGCGGATGGAGCCGCTCACGGATCGCTTTCGCGTCCGCGAGTTCGACCAGCAGCGCGAGCCGCCGGCGACGCCGCTCGGGGTCGAGCCGCTGCAGCCTCAAAGCCATGTTGCTGAGGGTGATCCTCGCCGGAATCCACGTCAAGAGCGCGGGCCGAAGTCCGACGAACGGCTACTCTGGGTGGCCGTTCGGTCTCACCAGAGCAGCCAGACGCCGCCCGCGAGACGGTAGGCGACCATGATCCCGGCGATCGCCACGGCCACCCCGCTCGCCGCCGCCACGCCCACGGCGACGCCCCGGTCACCGAAGCGGGCGAGGATCGCGGCGGCCGCCCACGCGAGGATCCCGGCGATGAGGGTGATCCAGACGTACCCCCGGGCGGACCCGGTCATCATCAGCCCGAACAGCAGCATCCAGGCCGAGCCCGCCCCCGCGCCGGCGGCGACCATCGGCCCGCGGACGGGCAGTGGCTCGCGGTACGTCGGGCGGGGCGTGCTGACCCGGAACACCGGCGGGCGCAGCGCGCCCTGCCAGGAGCCCATCTGCGCGGCCGGCGTGGGCGGCCGGGCGGCGCTCAGCCGGGGCGGCGGCCCGACGACCGGCGGCCCCATCGCGCCGGGCCAGGGCTGGCGCGCCGCGGTCGCCTGGAGCTGACCGGGCGGGCCGCCTGGTTCTTTCCATTGCGACTCACTCACTGCCACATCAGCAGCTTAGCCCGGGGCGTCAGGTGAAGACCGCGAGCCGCTTCTGGCTGACGCCGCCGACCGTCGTGAACTCACCACCGGCCGTCACCTGGTGCAGGTTCTCGCTGGCGGCCAGGGTGCGCACCCCGACGATGCCGTTGGCCTGCGGGGCCCAGTCCAGCAGCCGGCCGGAGGCGTCGACCGCGGCGAGCTTCACCCGGGAGAGCGAGCCGCCGGTGCAGGCGCCCTGGCTGCCGTTCTGGTTCGTCTTGCACGCGCGGTCGAAGTGGCCGCCGATGTACGCCACCCCGCCCAGCACCGCCACGGCCTGCACGTCGCCGTCGAAGACGCGGGTCCAGCGGACCTTGCCGCCGGGCGTGTACGCGGCCGCGCGCCCGCCCTGGCCGCCCTGACCGGCGTAGACGGTGCCGTCGGCGCCGACGGCGACCGAGGTGACGACGGCGTCCGGGCGGGGCTGGAAGCCGCGGTCGAGCGACCCGTCCGCGGGGTCGACGGCGCTGAGGCGAAGCGAGTTCGCGACGTTGTCGGTCCGGTGGAAGGAGCCCCCGAGGTACACCCGCTGCGGCGTGAAGGCGAGCGCCTGGACGGCGTCGTCGGTCGTCGGCGCCCACTTGCCGTCGAGCGCGCCGGTGGCGAGGCTGAACGCGGCCAGGTTGGTGCGGCGGGCCGAGTCGACCCCGGTGAAGCGCCCGCCGACGTAGAGGCGCCCGCCGCCCACCGCCAGCGCGACCGGCGACCCGGCGATGGTGTGGCTGAACGCATCGACGGCGCCCGTCTTCGCGTCGAGCTTCGCGAGGGAGTCGCGCTTGGCGCCGCCGATACGCGAGAAGTCACCGGCCGCGTACACAGAGTTACCATCGGCGGCGATCGCGCGGACCGTGTCGTCGGCCGCCGGGGCCCAGTCCAGCAGGGCGCCGGTGCGGGCGTTGAAGGCGGCGAGACGGGTGCGCGGGTAGCTGCGCCCGCCGACCACCGCGTTGGCGAACGAGCCCCCGACAAAGACGGTGTCGCCCAGGTAGGCGGCGCTGTAGACGGCGCCGTCGAACTGCGGGCTCTTCTGGACCGTGGCCGCATCGGCCGAGCCGCCGATCAGCAGGGCGCCGACGGCGACCGCGGCTACCGCAAAAGGGATGAAACGCATGAGCCGACGGTAACGGGACGTAATCGCGCGAATCGGCGGGAATAGGTCGACATAAGTCGTTCGGCGGGCGTCCCGAGCCGAACGGGTGAGCGGGGGATGTGCGACAGTTCCGCAGTGCGTGATGCGACGTTGAACGTGGCGGTGATCGGGCTCGGGCTGATCGGCGGATCGGTCCTACGAGCGCTCGCGGCGCACGGGCACCGGGTCAGCGGCTACGACGCCGACCCGGCGACCCGGGCGACCGCGCGCACCGCCGCCGCCCAGGCGCCGGCCAACGCGCGCTGGCACGTGACCGCCTCGATCGCCGACGCGGTGCGCGACGCCGAGCTGGCCGTGGTCGCGGTGCCGCTGCCCGCCGTCGGGGCGGTCTTCGACGAGCTGGCTTCGCTGGCGTACGTCGGCGTCGTCACCGATGTCACGTCGGTCAAGGGCCCGGTGCGCGACCTGGCGGCCGACCGCCTGCGCACCGGCGGCCAGTCGCTGGCCACGTTCATCGGCGGCCACCCGATGGCCGGCCGCGAGACGTCGGGCTTCACCGCCGCCGACCCGCGCCTGTTCAACGGCTGCGCGTGGGTGCTCTGCCTCGGCGAGGACGGCGCCGGCCTGCGCGACTGGGTCGAGCTCGCGGCCCTCGTCACCGGCCTCGGCGCCCGGGTCGTGCCGGCCACCGCCGACGAGCACGACGCCGCCGTGGCGGCCATCTCCCACGTGCCGCACCTCGTCGCCGCCGCGGTCGCCGCGCTCATCTCGAACGACCCGCTCGCCGGCACGCTCGGCGCCGGCTCGTTCCGCGACGGCACCCGGGTCGCCGCGTCCCGCCCCGAGCTCACCGCGGCGATGTGCGGCGGCAACGCGCCCGCCGTCGGCCGCGCCCTGGACACCGTGCTGGCCGAGCTCAACGCGGCCCGCGCGGCGCTGGACGGGGCCGACCCGATCGGCGCCCTCACCCCCTGGCTGACGCCCGGCCACACCGCCCGCCTGGCCTGGCCACCGCAGCCCGGCGAATCCGCCGACCTCCCGGCCCGCGCCGACGTCCTGCTGCGCCTGGGCCGGGTCGGCGGCTGGATCGAGTCGGTGTCAGCCGACCGCCGGACCGTCCGCGCCGTCCGCCCGGCCTGAGAACACCCGCGCGTCGGTCACCACGGCGGTGACCAGCGCGGCCGGCGTGACGTCGAACGCCGGGTTGACGGCCGCGGTCCCGCTCGGCGCCGTGGCGCCCGTGATCTCGGCCGCCCCGCGGTCCTCGATCTCCACGTCGGCGCCGGTCGCCGTCGCGAGGTCCACCGTGGACTCCGGCGCCACGCAGATGAACGGGATGCCGGCCGCCCGGGCGCCGAGCGCGTGGGCGTACGTGCCGATCTTGTTCACCACGTCCCCGTTGGCGCAGATCCGGTCCGCGCCGAGGATCACCGCGTCGACCTCGCCGCGCGCCATCAGAAACGGCCCGGCGGAGTCGACGGCGAGCCGGTGCGGCACGCCCGCCCGCCGCAGCTCCCACGTGGTGAGCCGCGCCCCCTGCAGCAGCGGCCGGGTCTCGCTGGCGATCACGCCCCGCAGCGCCCCGCGCCGGTGCAGCTCGAACACGACCGCGAGTGCCGTGCCGTCGACGACCGCGGCCAGCCCGCCGGTGTTGCAGTGGGTCAGCAGCCGGACGTCGCCGCCGCACAGCTTCTCGACGAGATCGGCCCCGCGCCGCGCCATTTCGGCGGAGCTCACGATCTCCTCGTCCCGCACGCGCAACGCCTCGGCGAGCGCCGCGTCGAAGGACGGCAGGACCGCCGCGACCCGCCGGGCGCCGCGGGCCAGGTTGACCGCCGTCGGTCTGGCGGTTTCCAGGAGGTGTACCGCATGAGCCCGCTCGTCCGCGTCCGAGTGCCGGGCCGCGGCCAGCGCAACACCGAGCGCCCCGGCCACGCCGAGCGCCGGCGCCCCGCGTACGGCGAGCCGCTGGATGGCATCGACAAGCGCTTCGACGCTCTCCAGCCGCAGGTACACGACCTCCCCCGGCAGCCGGGTCTGATCGACGATGACCACCGCCCCGTCGACCCAGTCAATGGTGCGGTGAAAGCGTTGCTGGCGCTCGCTTCGCTCGGGCGCGCCGGGGGGTTCCCACCCCGGACCCCCCATGCTCGCTCCGCTCGCACCGCCTACTCGCATGAATGCCCCCTTGTCCCCGATAGCATTCGGCCGTTCGGCCGTTTTCAGGAAAGCGCCAAACGCCGGACGTTGACGCGCGTACATTCGGTTTTCATGAGCTCCGCACTGGTGCTCGCGGCGGTCCCGCTGCTCCTGGCCGCGGCACTGCTCGCGTTGATGAAGGTTCCGACCAACCTGCAGCTGACCGTCACCGACACCGCCCTCGTCATCGAGCCGCAGGGCCTGGACCGTTGGTGGACCCGCCGCGACCGCATCGAGGTTCCGCTCACGTCGATCTCCTCGATCCGGATCGCCCCGCGCTCGGAGGCCCCGCCGCCGTCCGGCCGCCACGCCGCCCTGCACATCGAGGGCCTGATCACGGCCGGCGCCTGGGCCGACACGTTCTGGGACGTCCGCCGCGGCGACCAGCTCCTGGTCATCGAGTGCCTCCCGGGCGCCGAGTTCGCCATGCTGGTCCTGCAGTTCGCCAACCCGTTCGCGACCCTGACCCGCACGCGAACGGTACTCGCACCCCAGCGCGTGTCCCACTCCTGACGCCGGTCAGGGCCACCAGTCACACACGTCGCGACAGGTCTGCAGCCAGTCCCGCGTCACATCTTGATCCGCCAGCTGCTCCACCACGACCGCCGCGACCCGGAAGCAGCCGCCGCGCTGCCACTGCCGGACCGCCCGCCGCCGGACGGCGAGCCGCTCCTGCGGGCTGAGCGAGCCACCCACCTCACCCAGCCGCCGCACCACGGCGGAGGGCCAACTCCGGCGGGATGTCGCCGCCGGCCTGCAGCGCGGGCAACAGCTGATCGGCCCGCAGATTGGGCGCCAGCCCGGTCAACGCGTTGGCCCGGGAATACGCGTCGGTAACGCCGACGGCCGCCCGGAACGCCGCATCGAGCACCTCGGCGACCGGCCGGAGGGGAGCCAGCCGGGCCAGCGCGGCCGCGCGGAGGTATTCGCCGGTGATGGCGGCGGCGGCGCGCAGTGCCAGGTCGACCACCACACCCGCGCGATCGGGCGGCACGCACGATGCCAGGCCGGTCAACGCGACGGCGCGGGAGTACGGGTCCGTGATGGCCTCGGCCGCCCGCAGCGCCTCGCCCACCACCGCGGACCGGGCCTCGGCCGGCACGTGGGGCACCAGACCGGCCAGGGCCTGATGACGCGTCCCGGGATCGGCCAGGCGGCGAGCGTGGCTCAGGGCGCGGCGCACGTCCCAGACGCCGTGCTCCACGAGCAGGCGCAGCAGCGGCGGCGAGAGGTTGTTGGTGATGGTGTGCACGCTGGCCCGCATCAGCGCGTACCGCATCTCGGCGCCGAGGCCGCCGTGGCGGTCGGGCGCCGCCTGCGCGGCCCCGGCGGCGAGGTCGAGGGCCAGCAGGTACTCGTCCAGCGTGCCGGCCCGGTCGTGCGCGGCGAACCAGACGTTCGTGCGGCCGCCGGGGCCCGTGGGCGTGTCCGCCGACAGCAGCCGGTGCAGGTCGTCGGGGCGGCCGGCGCGCACGAGGTGCCGGGCGAGGTGGCGCAGGGCGTAGCCGCCGTCCTGGTCGGCCAGGCCGGGCCGCGCGGCGAGGTGCTGCAGGCCGTCGCCGAAGTCGGTATCGTCGACGGCGGCGAACCGGCCCAGCTGGTGCGCGTCGCACCGGCTCGCCGGCGGCCGCCAGCACCGACGTTCACCGCCACCGCGCCGGCGCCCGAGGCGCTGAGGTCCTGCCGATCGATCACCGCGTCACTCGTCTCATCGCGCGCCCCTCGCCGGTCGGCCGGCTTTACGACTACCACCGACGAGGGGTCACGGAAAAGGGTCGTGCTCAGGCGGCGTACGCGATGTTCATGTCCGGGGCCGTCAGGATGTTTGACTGGACGTACACCAGCTCGATCGTGCAGGCCGTGTAGAAGCCCGGCAGCGGGATCGGCGGGGGCGGGAATGACGGGGTGAACGTCAGCGGCAGCAGGCCGAGCACGTTCGCCGAGAACTTCGTGGTGTAGAACTTCACGTTGCCCTCCACCGTCAGCTTGCTGCTCTTCGTGAGCAGCAGCCGTCCGGCGCCGGGGGTGTCCAGCTCGAACGGGGTCGACACCGAGTTCTTCATCGAGAAGGCCAGGACCTTCACCTTGGTGCCGTCCCGGCGGGGCAGCTCGGCGACGCCGTCGTACGTCAGGTCGTCCATCGTCATGACGTCGGCCTTCAGGATGGACGGCTCGGCCGCCACGAAGGGCTGGCCCGCCGCGACCTCGGCCTTCTTGTTGTTCGGGGTCGGCGAGGCGCTGGCCGAGGCGCACGGGGCCGAGCGCGTCGCCGTCGGCTTGGCCGTCGCGCTGGCCGAGGCCGGCGGCTTCGGGGACTCCGTGATGCTCGGCGACGGGCTGGCCTCCGCCTTCTGCTCCTCTTCCTTCTTGTCGCCGCCCGTGAACAGGTCGTTCAACCAGCCCAACAGGCCGCCCGGCTTCTCCTCCGTCTTCGCCGGGGACGGCGTCGGCGTCGGCGTCGCCGCCGGCTGGATTGTCGGGTCGGTCGCGGCGGTCGTGGCGCCGGGGGCCGGCTTCGCCGCCGTGGATCGGGCCGGGGACGACGACGGGCAGGCGGCGGGGGCCGCGAAGGCCTCGCCGGTGCGGTGGGCGGCGCCTACTACCGCGGCCGTCAGGACGACGGCCATCAGGAGCGGGCCCAGGTGACGGCGCTTCGGGAGCTCACCTGGGCCGTGGGGTGGGGGGAGCTGCTCATCGGCGCTTCCGGCACCGAAACCTTCCCCATACGAGTGCAGCGGGCTGACCTGCGTGGTCGGGAGCTCGTCGGTCAGCACGCCCGAGGTGGGGCGCTCCGGGGCGTAGCCGGAATCGTCCAGCATGTCGTCGAGGCGGCCGTCCTCTTCCTCCTCGCCCTCCGGGGCCGGGTCGGCGGCCTGCGGGGCGGAGTCCGCGTCCGGGGTCCAGGCCACCGTCAGGCCGCCACCGACCAGGCCGAGCACCGTTCCCAGGAAGAAGCCGCCCAGGTTGAGGCCGATCAGCGAGTACAGCGCCACGACGGTGCCGAGGATGCCGTAGAAGAGGCGCTGCTGCGGCGTGAACCACGACAGGGCCCCGCACAGCAGCATCATCAGCGGCAGGACGTAGGACAGGAAGCCGGTCGGGCCGAAGTGGACTTCCAGCGCCAGATGCATGTTGCCGCTGAGGAAGAGCTCCAGGCCCGACAGGAGCATCAAGAGCCCGCCCCAGAAGGGGCGATAGAGCGCCCACCCACCGTTGTTCGCACGGTCTTTCGCGTGCGCGGCGCGCGAGGTGGTCACTGCGTCCTCCAGGTCGAGATGTACAACAGGAAGCCCGCGGGCGAACCCGCGGGCCCTGGTCGAGCGGTTAGAAGCACTCCTCCGGCTTCGCGCCGGTCGAGACGCTCAGGTCGAGGCCGCTCAGCTTGAAGGTGCCGGCGGTGGTGGACCACGCGACCTGCTTGAGGCCGGTGATGGTCACGCTGTCCGCCTGCTGGGCGAAGCCACCCTGCAGGCCCTTCGCGTTCGCGCCGCCCTTGGACAGGTCGGAGGCGTCGATGCCGATCTGGATGTTGTTGAACGTCGCGTCGCCCTGCAGCGAGGACATGTTGATCAGCAGGTCGGTGGCCTCGGCCGGGTTGTTCTTGTCCTTGCCGGCGTGGATCACCATGCTGGCCGGCAGGCCGGGGATCTTCACCGACTGGCAGAGGTTGTACAGCTTCGCGCTGGCGATGCCGGAGACGGCGACCAGGTGGTTCTTCGGGTCGTACGGGTCGCTCGGGTTGCCGCCCTTCTCGGTCGCCACGCCGCCGTACTGCACGAAGCCGGTGCCCTCGAGCCGGTCGGCGGAGACCTTGAACTGACTGCCGGAGACGTTGAACGACGCGGCGATGGCGCCGGTCGCCTGGCCGAACACGATGGCGCCGGCGATGAAGCTGGCCGGCACGACGACGGTAGCGAAACGCTTCCATCGCGTGCGGCCCTTCACCGCGCTGCCCTGAGCTACGGACACGTAGGGCTCCTCTTGTCGCGGGGTGCTGATGGTGCGGCGCTCCTGCCGTGCGGGCGCTCGCTTCGCGCTGGCCGGGACCGGCCTCCGGGTCGCAGCCGGGGGCGGAGTTCCAAGGTGTGCCAAAGGCCGGGTCGGGGCGTGCGGACGATGTTGCCGGGTCCCTCGCGCGCGTACAAGGTCGGTGATTACTGACCGGTAACCCCCGTTCGGGCGAAATTCGCACGCTGCGTAGTCGGTGACGGGGATCTTCCGGGCGGCGACCACCCCTCAAAGTCCTGCAATTCGGACAGACATCGGCTGTGATCGTCACCACAGGTAGCCGATCTTGGGCTTTGTCACGGTTTCGTAACGACAAACTCCGGAGGTTCTTTTTTGATATCGAACCCCATCAGTTTCCGTGCAAAGGCCACAAAGGCCGCGTCTCGAAAAACTCGGCATTGCGCAGTTGGCGGGCCCGGTGGTTAGTTAAGCCCCATAACTAACGAGGGTGGCCGCCATCCGCCCGAAACGTTAGATCCCCGCGCGACAAAGGGCTCGGCGCCCCGAGTCCAGCGGCTGCTCATCGCAAGCGCGGTCGGCGCGCGTCTTGCCTGGCTGGAACCCCATCAGCTCAGGAAGGACACCGCACATGGCACCATCCCCGCGCCGGTGGCGGCGGCTGCTCACCGCAGCCGCCCTGGCCGCCGGCGGCACCGTCGTGGCGGCCGTGGCCCACGCCCCGGCTGCCGCCGCGATTCCCCTCCCGGCCAGCGACTATCAGCACGTCCAGCTGGCCCTCGGTAGCGCCGAGCTCGGCGAGCCGATGTCCCTGGCCGTCATGCCCGACCGCACGGTGATCCACACCGCCCGTGACGGCACAGTCCGCGTCACCGACGCCGCGGGCAACACCAAGGTCGCCGCCAAGCTCAGCGTGTACACCCACGACGAGGAAGGCCTGCAGGGCGTCGCCGTCGACCCCGGCTTCGCCACCAACCGGTGGGTCTGGCTGTACTACTCCCCGACCCTGTCCACGCCGTCCGGCGACGCACCCGCCACGGGCACGGCCACCGACTTCAACGCGTGGAAGGGCCACCTCAACCTGTCCCGGTTCACGATGAAGGCCGACAACACGCTGGACCTGACCAGCGAGAAGGTCGTCATGACGGTCGACAACGACCGCGGCCTGTGCTGCCACGTCGGCGGCGACATCGACTTCGACGCGCAGGGCAACCTGTACCTCACCACCGGCGACGACACCAACCCCTTCGAGTCGGCGTCGTACGCGCCGATCGACGAGCGGACCAACCGCAACCCGCAGTACGACGCGCAGCGCTCGGCGGCCAACTCCAACGACCTGCGCGGCAAGCTGCTGCGGATCCACCCGAACACCGACGGGACGTACTCCATCCCGGCCGGCAACATGTTCGCCCCGGGCACCGCGAAGACCCGCCCGGAGATCTACGCGATGGGCTTCCGCAACCCGTTCCGGATGAGCGTCGACAAGCCGACCGGCGTCGTCTACCTCGGCGACTACGGCCCCGACGCCGGCACCACCGACCCGAACCGCGGCCCCAACGGCCAGGTCGAGTTCGACCGGGTCACCGGGCCGGGCTTCTTCGGCTGGCCCTACTGCACCGGCACCAACACGACGTCGGAGACCTACAACGAGTGGGACTTCGCCGCCAACGTCACCGGCCCGAAGTACAACTGCGCGGGCGGCCCGACGAACAACTCGTTCCGTAACACGGGCCTGACGACCCTGCCGGCCGCCAAGCCCAGCTGGATCCGCTACGGCGGCGACGCCGGCACCCCGCCGGAGTTCGGCACGGGCTCCGAGTCGCCGATGGGCGGCCCGGTGTACCGCTACAACGCCTCGCTCAACTCGGCGGTGAAGTTCCCCCAGTCGCTGGACGGCAACTTCTTCGCCGGCGAGTACGGGCGTAAGTGGATCAAGCCGGTCAAGATCAACGCCGACGGCTCGCCCGGCGAGATCTCGACCTTCCCGTGGGCCGGCACGCAGGTCATGGACATGGCGTTCGGGCCCGACGGCGCGCTCTACGTGCTCGACTACGGCACCGGGTCGAACAACCAGGCGCTGTACCGCGTCGAGTACATCGGCGGCGGCAACCGCGCCCCGATCGCGAAGCTCACCGCGGACAAGACCTCCGGGCCGAACCCGCTCACGGTGAACTTCTCCTCGGCGGGCAGCTCCGACCCCGAGGGCGGCGCGCTGACGTACGCCTGGGACTTCGACGGCAACGGTACGACCGACTCGACCGCGGCCAACCCGTCGTTCACCTACACCACGAACGGCACGAAGACCCCGACGCTGACGGTGAAGGACCCGCAGGGCCTCACCGGCACCGCGAGCACGGTCATCACGGTGGGCAACACGGCGCCGACGGTGAAGCTCACGCTGCCGGCCAACGGCCAGCTGTTCAGCTTCGGCGACACGGTGCCGTTCAACGTGACGGTGACCGACCCCGAGGACGGCACGATCGACTGCTCGAAGGTGACGGTCACGTACTTCCTCGGCCACGACCAGCACTCGCACCAGATCACGTCGAAGACGGGCTGCACCGGCTCCATCACGGTGCCGGTCGACGGTGAGCACGACGCCGCGGCGAACATCTTCGGCATCTTCGACGCCTCCTACACGGACAAGGGCGGGCTGACCGGCCACGGCATCAACACGCTGCAGCCGCGCCACCGCCAGGGCGAGCACTTCGCCGCCCAGAACGGCGGCATCCAGATCGCCAGCCACGCCACGGCCGAGGGCGGCTCGACGGTCGGCTTCATCGACAACAACGACTGGGTGTCGTTCTCGCCGTACCTGCTCAACAACGCCACGCAGTTCACCGCCCGGGTCTCCTCGGCCGGGGCCGGCGGCACCATCGAGGTCCGCGCCGGTTCGGCGACGGGCACGCTGCTCGGCACCGCCACGGTGACCCCGACCGGCAGCTGGGACACGTTCACCAACGTCACGGCGAACATCTCCGGCGCGCCGAGCACGGCCACCACGCTGTACCTCGTGTTCAAGGGCGGCGCGGGCAACCTGTTCGACCTCGACGCCTTCACGTTCACGACCGGCACGTCCAGCACGCCGGTGGTGAGCCTGAAGTCGCTGACGAACAACCTGTACGTGTCCGCGCCGAACGCGACGACCGCGCTGATCGCCAACTCCTCGACGATCGGCACGGCGCAGCAGTTCGACATGATCGACCTCGGCGGCGGCAAGATCGCGCTGCGGGCGAGGTCGAACAGCCAGTACGTCTGCGCCGAGAACGCGGGCGCCAACCCGCTGCTGGCCAACCGTGCGACGGCCGGATCGTGGGAGACGTTCAACCTGATCCGCAACTCGGACGGCAGCGAGAGCCTGCAGGCCACGGTGAACAACATGTACGTCACCGCGGAGAACAACGGGGCGGGCTCGCTCATCGCCAACCGAACCGCGATCGGGCCGTGGGAGAAGTTCGATCTCGTTGGAGCGTGAGAGTCCCTAGTAGAACGTAACACTGTAGGTTGACAGTTCTCGTTTGAACATGAGTGGATGTGTTGGTCCGTGGGGGTGCTTGCGCGCCCCCACGGATCGGCCGCGGTCCGCCACCGCGGTCGAGGCATGCCTCGAGGAGTCCTCTCATGCAGCTATCCGAAGGTAGGCCCAAGCTCTTCAAAAGCATTGGGCTGGCGCTTGTGCCCCTCATCGCCACCGCCGGCGTGCTGGTCGCCTCCGCACAGCCGGCCAGCGCCTGGACCCCCAAGACCCCGCCCATGACCACGCCGTGGACCAACTCGGTGTCCACGACCAACCCGCTGCCCGAGTACCCGCGCCCGCAGATGACCCGGGCCGACTGGGCCAACCTCAACGGGATCTGGGACTTCGCCGTCACCGGCAGCGGCCAGACGACGCCGCCGGGCACCTTCGGCGAGCAGATCCGGGTGCCGTTCCCGGTCGAGTCGGCGCTCTCCGGCATCCAGCGGAAGATCACCGAGAACGACCGGATGTGGTACCGCCGGACGTTTACGATCCCCGCAAGCTGGAGCGGCCGCCGCGTCCAGCTGAACTTCGGCGCCGTGGACTTCCAGACCACGGTGAGGGTCAACGGCACGCAGGCCGGCGCGGTGCACAGCGGCGGCTACGACGCCTTCACCTATGACATCACCGCGCTGCTCAACGGCGGGACCAACACGATCGTCGTGGGCGTGTACGACCCGACGGACGCGGGCAGCCAGGCCGTGGGCAAGCAGCGGCGCAACGACGTGCTGCCGCACGCCGGCGGCGGGATCTTCTACACCGGCGCCTCCGGCATCTGGCAGACGGTGTGGCTGGAGCCGACGCCGACGGCCCGCATCACCCGCGTCGACCTGGTGCCGAACCTGTCCAACAACACCCTCTCGGTCACCGCCCAGGCCGCGGGGCTGTCAGGGCAGACGGTGACCGCCACGGTCTCGGCCGGCGGCGCGACGGTCGGCTCGGCGAGCGGCAGCGCCGGCACGGCGTTCTCCGTCTCCGTGCCCAACGCGCACCGCTGGACGCCGGACGACCCGTTCCTCTACGACGTGAAGGTCGAGCTGCGCAGCGGCACGACGGTGGTGGACTCCGTCGGCAGCTACGCCGGCATGCGCTCGATCTCCGTCGGCTCGGTCAACGGCAAGCTGCGCATCCTGCTCAACGGGCAGTTCGTGTTCCAGACCGGCACCCTGGACCAGGGCTACTGGCCCGACGGCATCTACACCGCGCCGACCGACGCGGCGCTGCGCTCCGACCTGCAGGCGCACAAGAACCTGGGCTTCAACATGGTGCGCAAGCACATCAAGGTGGAGCCGCAGCGCTGGTTCTACGCCGCCGACCAGCTCGGCCTCCTGGTGTGGCAGGACATGCCGGCCATGCCGACCGGCAAGACGCCGGACACCGCGGCCCGCACGCAGTGGGAGGCGGAGTTCCACCGGATCATCGACCAGCACCGCAGCTCGCCGGCCCTGGTCATGTGGGTCGACGAGAATGAGGGCTGGGGGCAGTACGACCAGGCCCGCATCGCGAACGACGTGCAGGCCTACGACCCGTCACGGCTGGTCGACAACATGAGCGGCGTGAACTGCTGCGGCTCGGTCGACGGCGGCAACGGCTCGGTGCTCGACAACCACATCTACGTCGGGCCCGGGGCCACCCGCCCGTCGGGCACGCGCGCCGCGGTCCTGGGCGAGTTCGGCGGCCTGGGCCTGCGGGCGTCGGGCCACGAGTGGTCGCCGGGCAACGGGTTCTCCTACGAGGACCAGGCGAGCGCGGCGCGGCTCAACGACCGGCTCAACGGGCTCTACGAGCAGCTGCGCACCGGCGGGCTGCCGCAGGGGCTCTCCGCTTCGGTGTACACCGAGATCACCGACGTGGAGAACGAGAGCAACGGCCTGCTCACGTACGACCGGCAGGTGACCAAGGTCGACGCGGCCCGGCTGCGGGCGAGCAACCAGGCGCTCATCGCCGCATCGTCGAACCCGGTGGCTCCGGCGACGCTGCAGACCGGCGTGTACAAGTCGCTGCGGGCGACGACGGCGTGCTGCACCAACCGGTACGTGCGCCACCAGAACAGCCTCGGCTACACCGAGGTCGTCGACGCCAGCAGCAGCGCGCTGCTGAAGCAGGACGCGACGTGGCGGGTCGTGCCCGGCCTGGCCGACTCGTCCTGCTACTCGTTCGAGTCGCGCAACTACCCCGGGCAGTACCTGCGCCACCAGGCGTTCCGGGTGCGCAAGGACGCCAACGACAACTCGGCGCTGTTCAAGGCCGACGCGACGTGGTGCGCGCAGCAGGCCGCGGGCGGGGTGCGCCTGACCGCCTGGAACTTCCCGGGTCAGTACCTGCGCCACTACAACGCCGAGCTGTGGCTGGCCACGCCCGGCGGCCCCAACCCGTATGACGGCGCCGGCCTGTTCGTCGAGGACACGACCTGGTCCGTCGACGCCCCCTGGGCGCCATAGAGCACGGTTACGAAACCGGCCCCTCGCGTTGGCGGGGGGGCCGGCGTCCGCGATGGCAAGAACGCACCGGGTTTTTGGTGCGAGCAACGCGAGCATGGGGGGTCCGGGGTGGGAACCCCCGGCGCGCCCGAGCGGAGCGGTTATGCCCTCATCACCGTGGCGATCGGGATCCGGGCGGCGCGCATCGCGGGGATCGATCCGCCGAGGAGGCCGGCGATCAGGCCCGCGATCACGCCGGCGACGCCGGCCTGCCACGGGAATCCCATGTCGTGCAGCTGCGGGACGCGGTCGCTCAGGATGCGGATGCCGACGTTCATGGCCGCGGCGGCCACGCCGATCGCGGCGGCCGCGGTCAGCAGGCCCGTGAGCAGGGTCTCGGCCAGCACGATGCCGGCCAGCAGGACGCGCGGGGTGCCGACCGCGCGGCGCAGCGCGAACTCCTCGACCCGCTCGCCGACCGTGGCCAGGCCGACGTTGAGGATGCCGGCCACGCCGATGAGCAGGACCAGGCCGGCCATGCCCAGGAAGATGTACCGCAGGATCGCCAGCTCCTGCTCGATGCTCTTGCGGGCGTTGACGACCTCGACGTGCAGGGCCTCGCGCGGCACGCCGGCGGCCACGAGCTTGCGGGTGAGCAGGCTCTCCGTCTCGCCCGCGGCCGGCGACAGCAGCACCTGCAGCGGCGGGCCGCTGCTGATGAACATCGGCTTGCCCGCCGGGCCGTCGGTCGCGGCCTGCGCGGTGCCGTTGTCGGCCGGGGCCGTCCAGTTGTCGATCTCGTCGGCGCGGGCGTAGGCCATCGGCTGCATGTCGTTGCCGTCGTCGACGACGCCGACGATGCGCGGGGTCGGGTTGGCGTTCGCGCCGTCGAGGCGCATCTCGGCCGGGATGCGATAGCGCTCGAAGCCGATCGCCGCGGCCTTGTTGATGACGATGCGCGGCGAGTACGACGGCAGGCCCGAGAAGTCCAGCCAGGAGCCGGCGACCATGCGGTACGGCCGGAACTGGCGGACGTCGTTGATCATCGCGACCATCTGCACCTCGACGGCCGCGCCGGGCGGCGCCTCGGCGCCGTCGTCGACCGGGACGGGCCGGCAGTTGTTCCCGGTGTCGTCGCACTGCATCTCGTACTTGGCGTTGGGGCCGTACCCGCCGTACATCTCGGGGTGGTCCAGCGGCGAGCCGCCGGGGTTGATCGGCTTGACCTTCGGCTCGCCGATGATCGCCTGCAGCGAGTACATCGCGGCGGCGCCCGGCTGGCCCTTGAGGGTGTCGCGGGTGACGCTGATCGCGTCGCCGATCGGCGGGATGTACATCTGGTGTGTGCCGTCCTTGCCCATGTGCAGCTCGATGTCGGCCAGCTGCAGGGTGCGGGCGGTCTCGGCGCCGGCCTGGACGGTGACGACCGCCAGCACGCCCAGGAACAGCGAGATCATCGACAGGAACGTGCGCATCTTGCGGGCCCGGATGCCCTGCAGGCCGATGATGAGCGCCGAGCGGAACCGGCCGGAGAGCCTGATCATGCCGGCACCCGCTCGACCTGGTGCAGCACACCGTCGGCCAGGCGCAGGACCCGGCTCATCTTGGCCGCGTGGGCGTGGTCGTGGGTGACCAGGATCAGGCCGCAGCCGCGGTCGGTGGCGGCCCGCATCACCTCGATGACGAGGTTGCCGGTCTCGGTGTCCAGCGCGCCGGTCGGCTCGTCGGCCAGCAGCAGCCGCGGGCGGCGCACGAGCGCCCGGGCGATCGCGACCCGCTGCTGCTCGCCGCCGGAGAGGCGGGCCGGGCGGTGCTTGGCCAGGTGGGCGATGCCGACCTGGTCCAGCGCCTCGAGCGTGCGGGCGCGCCGCTTGCGCCGCGGCAGCCAGCCCTGGCCGTTGACCAGCGCCATGGCCACGTTCTGGGCGGCGGTGAGGTGCTTGAGCAGGAAGAAGCGCTGGAAGACGAAGCCGAACTCGGCGCTGCGCAGCGCGGCGGCGCGCCGCTCGGAGATGCGGGACAGGTCGCGGCCGCCCATGAAGTACATCCCGGAGTCGGGCCGGTCGAACAGGCCGATGAGGCTCAGCAGCGTGCTCTTGCCCGAGCCGGAGCGGCCCAGGATCGCGACGCTGTCGCCCTCGCCGACGGTGAGGTCGACGCCGTCGAGGATGACCCGCGGCTCCTGCTGGCCCTTGAGGGTCTTGGTGATCCCGGCCAGCTCGATGATCGGCGTCACGTGGGCTTCACCTGGCCGTCGCCGCCGCCCTTCGCGGCCGGGATGTTGGGTCCGGGCACGGAGACCGTCTCGTTCTCGGTCAGGCCGGACTTGATCTCGATGACCTTGCCGTCGGTGAGCCCCAGCGTCACCTCGCGGATCTCCCGGCTCTGGTCGGCCTTGACGACCTCGACCTGGCCCTTGCCCTGCGAGCCGGCGACCGCCTCGATGGGCAGCACCAGCACGCCGGTCACCTTCGCGGTGATCACCTCGACGGTCGCGGCGGCGCCGTTGATGAGCTTGACGTCGGCCGCGCCGGCGCAGACCAGGCGCATGCCGGTCGACTCCGACGGCTGCTGGGCCTGGCCCTTGGTGGGCTGCGGGGCGGGCGCGGTCGCGCTCGGGTTGACCGCCGGGGCCGGCGGCTCCGGGATCGTGCCGGCCGGCAGCGCGGCGAGCGTGCCGAGCACGTTGCACGGGAAGGGCCCGGGGCCGCTCTTGATCTGCGCCGTGACCGACTGCAGCGAGTCGGAGACCTGGTAGGCCTTGGCGCCGTCGATGTCGGCGACGATGCCGTAGCCGGCGTACCGCGCCGACACGATCGGCATGCCGGCCGTCACCTTCGAGCGGTCGTCGACGAGACGTCCGGCGAACACCGAACCGGCCGGCACCTCGATCGCGGTCGCCTTGCCGTTGACCCAGATGTTGGCGACCTTCGTCGGCTTCGTCGGCGTGCCGTTGGGCGCCTTCACATCGAGGTAGCGCACCTCGCCGTCGATCGGCGCGACGAGGCCGAACGTGGGGCCGAGCTCGACCTTGCCGCTGAGGCTGACGCGGTTGGTCAGGTCCTGACGGGTCGGCTTGGCAGTCGTCACCGCCGTGCCGCGATCGGCCATGCCCGGCGGCGCCTGCTGCGACGCGGCGGACGGGGTACAGCCGGCAGCGAGCGCGAGCACGGCGAGGAACGGCAGGAATCTTCGCACCGGGCAACTCCCTACGCAGGTTTTCGCGGTCCGATCGAAGTTCGCCAAAGGGTAGCCGCCGGTCGGCATCGCGGCTGCCCCGTAACGGGGTGAGAGCGGAAAAACCACCCACCGTGCCGGGCCCGGACGCAGAGCGGCCCCGCACCTCGAATAGACGAGGGCGGGGCCGCTGGTGGTTGTCAGACTCAGACGCGGTACGTGTAGGTGGCGCCCGCCGACGTGGCGCTGACGCCGTTCGGGGTCGTCACCTGCAGGGTCACCGCGCCGGCCGGGTGCGGCGGCAGGACGACGCGCAGCTTCGTGTCGGAGACCTTGGTGAAGGTGAGCGAGACGCCACCCACCGTCACCTTCGTCGCGCCGCCGATGCCCGTCCCGGTCAGCTCCACCGTCGTGGCCGCCTTGGCGCCGCCCGCGCTCGGGCTCAGCGAGGTCACCGCCGGCGCGGCCGCGTAGACGAACGGCAGCGCGGTCGCCTCGTACGAGCCGCCGGCGTTGGTGAACCTCAGCGTGACCTTCCCGGCCGGGTGGGCCGGCATGGTGAGCGTGACCTGGGTTTCGGACTGGCGCGTGAACGGCACGTTGACCCCGCTCGCGGTCACCGACTTGAGGGTGCCGAAGCCGGTACCCGTGACCACGACCGTCGTCGTCGCGCCGGTCGGGCCGCCGCCGACGCTGAGCTTCGTCACGGTCGGGGCGGGCGGCGCGACCAGGGTGAGGCGGCCGGCCGCGGTGACGGCGCTGGTGCCGTACGGGGTGGTGACGGTGACGTCGTACCCGCCGGCGGCCAGGCCGGTCGGCACCGTGAACGTCACCGACGTCGGCGAGAGGACCTTGACGCCGGTGGCCGCGGCGGAGCCGAGCTTCACCGCGGTCGCCTCGGACAGGTCGGTGCCGGTGACGGTGAGCGTCGCGCCGCCGAGCGTCGAGGTCGCCGCCGCGCTGAGCTTCGTCACGGCCGGGGCCGCCGGCACGTACGTGAAGCGGTCGGCGGCGCCGGCCGCGCTGACCCCGCCGGCGCTCGTCACGGTCACGTCGACGACGCCCTTGACGTGCGCGGGCGCGGTCGCCACCAGCGTCGTGACGCCGCCCGTCTCGGTCTTGCTGAACGTGGCCGGGGTGTCGCCGAAGCGCACGGCCGTGGCCCCGGACAGGTTGGCGCCGGCGATCGTGACCTTGGTGCCGCCGCTCACCGGCCCCTTGGCCACCGAGAGCGAGGTGACGCTCGGCGCGGCCACCCCGGTCGCCGTCGTGCTCAGCCCGTTCACCGTGAACGCCGCCTGGACGTCGGTGGTGACGAACGACCACGACAGGTGCGCGTCGCCGGAGGCGCCCCAGCCGGTGCCCCACTGGTTGCGGATCCAGATACCGTCGGCGTCGTAGGCGTACGCCGTGATCATGTGCCCGCCGAGGCTGCTGCCGGTCAGGGTGGTGTACAACTTGTTGCTGTTCAGGTACATGAAGTCCCGGAACACCGGGATGCCGATCGCGACCGGCGAGCCACCGGCGATGGCGGTCTTGATCGCCGACTTGGCCTTGTCGCCCTGGTTCTGCCCGACCCACAGCGTCTGCCAGCCGGAGAGCTTGTACTTCGCCGCGTTCGCGATCTCGGCGGCGGTCGGCGGCTGCTGGTAGTTGAGCGTGCCCTGGATGTAGTCGTCCTGCGTGTCGACGCCGTTGGCGGTCGCCTCGGTCAGCGCCTGGTCGGGGTACAGGTCCTGGTTGGGCGCGCCACCCTTGGCGACGGAGCGCATGTACAGGTACAGGGGCGCGTAGGGTGCGCCGGCGTTGCCGTCACGCTTGGCGTAGTACCCCATGATCGTGTGCGCGATGGTCCAGGCGACGCAGGACGAGATCTGCCCCTGGTCTCCGACCGGCGGCAGGTTGCTGATCAGGGTGGCGCTGTCGGGCAGCACGTCCAGGGACCGCATCATCGGCCCGCTCGACGCGTTCACGCGGGTGGTCGGGGCCTCGAACCCGCCGACCGCGTGCGGCAGGGAGGTTGTGGCGGCGGCGGCCGGGTCGGTCGCGGCCAGGGTGCCACCGGCGGCCAAGGCCAGGCCCAGGGCTGTTCTCAGAAGGCGCATCCATGCTCCTCGGGTGGGGGACCGGGTACCGCGCCATCGGCCCCCGCCGCCCGCCCCTGAGGCCCCGGCCCGGATCCGAGCCGACCGGATGACACCCTCCGTGGTTTTCGGCAACCCGTCGAATTCACCCCGCGGCGCTCGTCGCATGTTTGTGACGAACTCCGCCCGCAGCTCGTACTGTGTCGGCTGATGTCGACGCCCGCCGTCCTGGCCCTCTTCGCGATGGGCGCCTTCCATGGCCTGAACCCCGGCATGGGCTGGCTCTTCGCGGTGGCGATCGGCTTCCAGGAGCGCAGCCGGCTCGCGATGCTGCGCGCCCTGGCCCCGATCGCCGCCGGCCACGCCGCGTCGATCTTCGTCATCGCCGGCCTGGTCGCCGCCCTGCAGTCGGTCATCGCAACCCGTGCCGTGGCCATCGGCGGCGGCGCGGTCCTGGTCGCTTTCGGCCTGTGGCACGCCTTGTCGCAGCGCCACTTCCACGGCGCCGGCCTGCGCCTCACGCCGCTGCAGCTGACGGGCTGGTCGTTCCTGATGTCGAGCATTCACGGCGCGGGCCTGATGCTGGTCCCGATCCTGGTCGCCGGCGCCGCCGCCCCCGGGCCGCACGCCCACCACGCCGCGGCCACCCCGCTGTGGGGCGGCTTCCTGGCCACCGCCGTGCACACCGCCGCCATGGTGACCGTGGCCGGCGGCGTGGCACTGCTCGTGTACCAGGCCGTGGGCCTGCGCATTCTCCGCTCGAACTGGGTCAACCTGGACCGGGTTTGGGCATTCGCACTGGTCGGCGCCGGCATCGCCACGGTGGCAGCAGCCGTCTGACCCTTCGCCAACCTCGGCCGTACGTTCGGTTCGGTCCCTCAGGTGCGCAAGGTCCGTCCCTCGGGTGCGCGGGTCAGCCTGGGTCGGCGCCGGGCCGCGTTCGGGAAACGCCCCGGCGCGCCTGCCCCGTTCGGCGCTGCCCGTGTTGGGGTCAGCGCCCTGGTACGCGCGTCAGGCCGGACTCGTAGGCGATCACCACCAGCTGGGCCCGATCGTGCGCGCCGAGCTTCGTCATGGCCCGGTTCACGTGGGTCTTCGCGGTGTGCGGGCTGACCACGAGATGCGCCGCGATCTCGTCGTTGGACATACCGGTCGCCACGAGCCCCACGACCTCCCGCTCGCGTTCGGTGAGCAGCGTCGCCCGCGCGGCGTCGGCCGGCGTCCGCGCGACCGGCTCGGCGAGAAACCGCGCGATCAGGCTCCGCGTCGCCGCGGGCGAGAGCAGGGCATCGCCCCGGTGCACCGTACGGATGGCGGCCAGCAGCTCGTCCGGCTCCGCGCTCTTGCCCAGGAACCCGCCGGCACCCGCACGCAGGGCCTGAAAGACGTACTCGTCGACCTCGAACGTCGTCAGTATCAGCACCCGCACCCCGGCCAGGTCGGGATCGCCGGTGATGAGCCGCGTCGCCGCGAGCCCGTCGAGGTCGGGCATGCGAATGTCCATGAGCACCACATCGGCCCGCGCCGAGCGCGCCAGCTCGACCGCCTGCCGGCCGGTGGAGGCCTCCGCCACGACCGCGATGTCCTCGGCCGCCTCGACGAACACCCGGAACCCACTGCGGATCAGCGGCTGATCGTCGGCCAGCACCACCCGGATCACCTCACGCCCACCCACCCCGCCGGCAGGGCTCGAAACCCCGCCGCCACGGCTCGTCACCTCGTCGGGACGGTGCGGTGCATCGTCGTCGGGTGAGTTCGGCTCGGGCCGGCCACTCATTCGCTCACCTCCCGCGGCGGTTGAGCGGTGGCTGTCCACCGCGGGCGGAACCGGGCGCCGAGCAGCCGCCACGCCCGGCCGATCGCCGCCGGTCGCAGCAGGGCGCCCCAGAGGCGGACAGATACGGAACCCTGGCGCGTGCGCGGATCGTCGGCCCGCGGCGGGCGATGGCCGGTGTCGGGCAGCGGTGCGGATCGGACCGATCGCGGCAGGATGGCCGTGACGCGGAAGCCGCCGTCCGGACGCGGGCCCGCGACGAGCAGGCCGCCCAGCGCCTCCACGCGCTCGCGCATGCCGACGAGTCCGTGCCCGGTTGCGCCGGCCTCCATCCGGGCGGCCGTAGGCGGACCGCTCGGTGGGGCATTGTCGACGCGGAGTTCCAGGGACTCGGGGGTGTAGCGCAGACGCACGTGGACGGGTGCGAGCGCCGCGTGTTTGCAGGCGTTGGTCAGGCACTCCTGGATCACCCGGTACGCCGTCAGGTCCACCGCCGTCGGCACCACCATTGCATCCGCTGAATCGGTCACCACCGTCTCGACAGTCACCAACCGATCCGCCAGGTCCGGACGAGCCGGCACCTCCGCACGCTCCCATTGCGGCGAGACGAGCGGGGCGAGGGAAGCCGACGCTGCCGCTGGAACGGCCGCATGCGGCCCGACGGACAGCGTCGCCGAAACCGGCGCTGGGATCGGGCCCCGCGGTGCGGCGACAGCGTGGCCCGCCGCGGGCGGCACTGAAGCGGGCGCTGGCGGTGCAGCGACGGCACCCGCTGAAGGAGGCTCTGGCGATCCGGCGGCAGCCTGGGGCGCGGCGGGCCGCGCTGCAACAGGCGGCGAAGGTAGCGGCGAAGGTGGGTGAGACGAGCGGCGGAAGGCCGCTACCAGGTCCGGCAGACCGGCGAGTCCCGGCAGCGGGTCGAGCGGCGGCGGGTCGTCGTCAGGGCGGCGCAGCAGGCCGATCGTGTCGCGCAGCTCGGACAGGGCCGTGCGGGACGCCGCGCGGACGTGGGACAAGGCCTCGCGGGCGCGTGGGGGCTGGGACTCCAGGAGGTGGGCGGCGACGCCGGACTGGACGTTGATCAGGGCCAGCTGGTGGCCGACGGCGTCGTGCAGGTCGCGGGCTATGCGCAGGCGCTCCTCCGTGACGCGGCGCAGGGCCTCGGCCTCGCGGTCCAGCTCGGCGCGGTGGGCGCGGGACTCGACCTCGGCCAGGTATTCGCGGCGGCTTCTCGCGCCGTCGCCCGCGGCCACTGCCAGGGCGCCCAGCGCGGCCAGCGCGAGGTTTTCGGCGCCCAGCCACGATGACGGCTTGGCCAGCATGTGCAGGCCGGCGAACGCCGACACCGCCAGGACGCCGATGGTCAGGGCGCGGCGGCGGCTCTGGGACTCGGCGACCGTGTAGAGGGCGTAGAGCGGCGCGGCGAGGATCAGGGCGCCGTTGGTGCCGCTGTGGTTGAGGACCAGGTAGACCTCGGCGGCGATCGAGCTGGTCAGGAACGCGGCGAGCGCGTGGTGGCGGCGCAGGACCAGGGCGGCGCAGGCCACGACGAGCGCGGTCAGGGCCGCGGGCTCGAGTGGGCCGGTCGTGGGGGCGCCGTGGGTGGTGACCAGCACGACGACGCCCACGATGAGCGCGATGGTGAGGTCGATCCGCATGGGGTTCACGGTAGGCGGGGGGTACGACAAAAACGTCCCACGCCTGCGGTATTCGCAATGCCGCGGGCGGGCGACGACTCAGGCGGCGAAACCGGCGATCGTCGGCGGCATGACATCGGTACGCATACGCGATCTCACCAAACGCTACGGCGACGTCGCCGCCGTGGAAGGGCTGACGTTCGACGTTCCGGCGGGCTCGGTCACCGGGTTTCTCGGGCCGAACGGGGCCGGGAAGACCACCACGCTGCGGATGCTCGTCGGGCTGGCGCGGCCGAGCGCGGGCGAGGCGCTCATCGACGGGCGGCCGTACGGCGACCTGCGCGAACCCCGCCGTACCGTCGGCGCGGTGCTGGAGTCCGGCGGGTTCCACCCGGGGCGGCGCGGGCGGGACCACCTGCGGATCCTCGCCGGCTCGGCACGCATCGCGATGCGGCGCGTCGACGAGGTGCTCGACGAGGTCGGGCTGAGCGACGCCGCGCATCGGCGCGTCCGCACGTACTCCCTCGGCATGCGCCAGCGGCTCGGGCTCGCCGGCGCGCTGCTGGGCGACCCGGGGCTGCTGATCCTCGACGAGCCGGCCAACGGGCTCGACCCGGCGGGCATGGCGTGGCTGCGGGCCCTGCTGCGGCGCCGGGCGGCGAGCGGGGGGACCGTGCTCGTGTCCAGCCACGTACTGGCCGAGGTCGCGCAGACCGCGGACCACGTGGTGATCGTCGACAAGGGGCGGCTACGGCACGAAGGGGCGGCGGGGCCCGACCTGGAGCACACGTTCCTGCAGGCGACGGAGGCCGGGCATGCGGGCTGAGATCAGGAAGCTGACCACCGTACGGGCGCCGTGGCTGCTGCTCGTCGCGGCGCTCGCGCTCGTGGCGGCCGGCGCGGGGAGCCGGCTGGCGAAGCACCCCGAGGACGCGGCCGGCGCCGCCGCGCACGCCGGGCTCGCCGCGCTGTTCCCGCTCGTGCTGGGGATCATGGCGATGGCCGGCGAGTACCGCCACCGCACCATCGCCGACACCTACCTCTCAACGCCGTCGCGGCGCCGGGTGCTGGTGGAGAAGCTCATGGTGTACACCATGATGGGCATCGGCTTCGGAATCGCCGGCGGCGCCGTCGCGCTCGTGCTCGTCCTCGTGCGGAGCACGTCATCGGTGCCGTATGCCACGCTGGCCGGCGCGGTCGGCTGGAATGCCGCGTTCGCCGCGATCGGGGTCGGAATCGGGGCGCTGGTACGCAACCAGGTCGCCGCCATCGCCGGCGCGCTCGCCTGGCTGGCGCTCATCGAGGGCGTGGCCGCGGAGCTGGTCGGCGACGACGGGGCGCGCTGGCTGCCGTTCCGGGCCGCGACGGCGCTGGGCGGCATGCCGGGGGCGGGGCTCACGCAGGGTACGGCCGCGCTCGTGCTGGCCGGCTACGTGCTGGTCTTCACGGGTGCGGCTGCTGCGGTACAACAGCGGGATCTTCCCTAGCGTCATAGCGCTCCTGGGCCGCCGTGATCGCCGGCATCTCGGCCTCGAGCAGGTCGATGAGCTCGCCGAGCTTGACGGCGATGCGGCGGCCCGGGTCGGTGAGGCTGTACTCCACCCGGGGCGGTATCGCGGTGACCACCTCGCGCACCACCAGGCCGTCGCGCTCGAGGGCGTGCAGCGTCTGCGAGAGCATCTTCTCGCTCACGCCGTCGACGCGCCGGCGCAGCTCGTTGAAGCGATGCGTGCCCGCGAGCAGCCCGGCCATGGTCAGGATGCCCCACTTGCCGGCGACGTTCTCCATGACGGGCCGCGACGTGCAGTTCTTCGCGAAGACGTCGAACACGAGCCGCTCGAGGGACATGTCACTACGATAACCCGATGGCTTGCACTTTCTAAAAGTTAGTGCCTACGATCCAGAAATGAAGATTTCGGTCACCGGCGCGACCGGGCACCTGGGCAAACTGATCCTTTCCGAGCTGAAGGGGCACGACGTGCGCGCCATCGCCCGCCGCCCCGAGACCGTCGGCGGCGAGGCCCGCTTCGGCGACTACGACCGGCCGGAGACGCTGGTCGACGCGTTCGAGGGCACCGACGCGCTCGTGTTCGTGTCGGCGAGCGAGCTCGGCAGCCGGCGCGCCGCCCAGCACCGCGCGGTGGTCGAGGCGGCGGTCGCGGCCAAGGTCGGGCGGATCATCTACACGAGCATCACGCGGGCGGACACCAACCCGATCCCGATCGCTCCGTCGCACAAGGCGACGGAGGAGCTTATCCAGGCCTCCGGGCTGCCGTACACCTTCCTGCGCAACAACTGGTACCTCGAGAACTACACCGGCAACCTGGCCGGCCCCCTTGAGCACGGCGCGGTCCTGGGTTCGGCGGGCGACGGGCGGATCGCCGCCGCGACCCGGGCGGACTTCGCCGCGGCGGCCGCCGTCGTGGCCACCACGCCCGGGCACGAGGGCCGGGCCTACGAGCTCGGCGGGGATCGGGCGTTCACGATGAGCGAGTTCGCGGCGGCGCTCAGCGAGCGTTTCCAGACCCCGGTGTCGTACCGCGACCTGCCCGTCGAGGACTACGCCAAGACGCTCATCAGCTTCGGGGTGCCGGCCGGGTTTGCCGAGACCCTGGCGCAGTCGGACGGGGAGATCGCGAAGGGGGCGCTCGACGTCGTGACCGGGGAGCTGAGCGGGCTCATCGGGCGGCCGACGACGTCGCTGGAGGAGTTCCTCGCGGGCGTGCAGGTCTGACCTCCCGCGGCGCAGCGTCCACCGTCAGGGCACGGCGCCGGCCGCGAACAAGGCGCGGCGGCCGCCGTCAGGCACGGACCCGGCCCGGACCGAGACGCGGCACGTCGCGCGCGGGTGCCGCCCTGTAAACGGGTGCCGCCCAGCGAGGGCGCAACCGAACCGAGCTCACCAGCAAGCGCGACGAGCGAGGCGCGACGAGCAAGCGCCACCGAACGAAGTCGGCGAGGCCAGCGCAACCGAATCAGGCGCCACGCGGCGCGACTCGGCTGCGCTGGCCTTTGGCCGGATTTTTCGCCCGACAGGCGAAAAATCTGACAAGTCGCGGCGCGGAGCGCCCGACTTGTCGCAACACTCACGACCCGCGAACCAGTTGCGCCGCAAAGCCGTCCAGCAAAGACTCCACCGCGAACGTGAACCGCGCCGCGTCATCCACCCCGGCGCCCGAGCGCACCGACTCCAGCAGCAACGGGTACCGGTCCGCGTCGAGGCTCGCCAGCCAGTCCGGCGAGCCGGGGCCGGACGACGACGTCCCGATGCCCACCTCAGCCGCCGCGTGACCGAGCACGAACAGCGTCAGGCTGTTCAGCGCGTCCACCGCCATCCCGAGCGGAAACCCGCCCGCGCGCAGCATGCGAAGGCCGGCCTCGACCGCGTCCAGCGTGGCCGGGGTCACCGCCGGGCGAACGATCCAATGGACGCGAACAAGCAGGTCGTGGCCGACTTCTTTCAGGCCGTGAGCGAGCGGCGGATCGGTGACTGGGGGAAGTACATGGCGGCCGACGTCATCGACCACAACAAGGTGATCTTCGGCGAGGAGGACGAGCCGGGCGCGGCGTTCGAGGGGTTCCGCCGGCAGCTCGAGGCGTTCGGCGAGGGCGGCATGTTCCCCCAGCAGCTCATCGCCGAGGGCGACACCGTGGTCGCGCGGCTGGTCGTGCGGGGGACGCACACGGGCTTCCACCCGCGCATGCCGGAGCCGACCGGGCGCTCGTGCGAGGTGGAGCAGATCTGGATCCTGACCATCCGCGACGGCAAGATCTCCGAGATCCGCGCCGTCAGCGACCGGCTCGGGATGTTTCTGCAGCTCGGATGGGACTGGCCGACGGCCGGCTGAACGTCAGTGGCGGCCGTGTGCGCCGGCGAGCGTGCCGAGCACGATGCTCAGGGCAATGAAGGCGAGCAGGCCGAACACCGCCTGCCAGGCGCGGCGGTGGCCGAAGTTGATCGTCCAGCCCAGGCCCAGGCGCTTGGGCACGAAAAGGTTGGGGTCGTCGGGGTTCGCGTAGATGAACCCGTACCAGCCGCGATCCTCCCGGCCGCCCCGGGCGCTGATCGGCGCGCCGCGGCGGTTGATGGGGATCACGACGACGGCCAGCGCGACGATCGCCACGATCAGCGCGACCGCGAGCAGCTGAGCGAGCACCGGATCGGTCATCCTTCGAGCATCTCACTCAGGCCGCCGAGGTGCGAGAGCCGCGAGCGGAGGAACGCGCGCTCCGGCTCGTTGCCGGAGAGCTCGGCGGCCGTCGCGTACGCGGCCCGGGCCTCGGCGACGCGGCCCGCGCGACGAAGGAAATCGGCGCGGACCGCATGGAACACGTGGTACCGCCGCAGAGGCAGCCCCTCGATCAGCCGCAGCCCGGCGTCGGGCCCGTCGAGCTCGGCCACCGCGACCGCGCGGTTGAGCTCGACGACCGGCGCCGGCGCGACCGCCATGAGCTGGTCGTACAGCCGGACGATCTGGCCCCAGTCGGTGTCCTCGGGCCGGGTCGCGTCGGTGTGCACGGCGTTGATCGCGGCCTGGATCTGGTACGGCCCGGGCCGGTTGCGCCGCAGGCAGTCCCGCACGATCCGGTGACCCTCGTCGATCAGGGCGAGGTCCCACGCGCCCCGGTCCTGCTCCGGCAGCGGCACCAGCGCGCCCTCCGGGCCGACGCGGGCGGGGCGCCGGGCCGCGACCAGCAGCATGAGCGCCAGCAGGCCGGCGGCCTCCGGCTCGCCGGGCATGAGGCGGCACAGCATGCGGCCGAGCCGGATCGCCTCCGCGCACAGGTCGTCGCGCACGAGGTCGGGGCCGGAGCTCGCGGAGTAGCCCTCGTTGAAGATGAGGTACACCACCGCGAGCACCGCCGACAGCCGCTGCGGCAGGTCGGCGGGGCCCGGCACGCGGTACGGGATGCCCGCGTCCCTGATCTTGTTCTTCGCCCGCACGATCCGCTGTGCGAGCGTCGGCTCGGGGACCAGCAGCGCGCGGGCGATCTCCGGGGTGCTCAGCCCGCCGAGCAGCCGCAGCGTGAGCGCCACCTGCGCGTGGCGGGCCAGCGCGGGGTGGCAGCACGTGAAGATCAGCCGCAGGAGATCGTCCGGCTCCTCACGCGGTACGCCGTACAGCAGATCCGCCTCGGCGTGCTTCGCGGCGCGCCTGGCCTCGCGCCGGACCCGGTCGATCGCGTGGCGGCGGGCGGCCGTGATGATCCAGCCCGCCGCGCCCGGCGGGGGCTCGCCGGCGGGCCAGCGCAGCAGCGCGGCCGCGAACGCCTCCTGGACCGCCTCCTCGGCGAGGTCGATGTCGCCGAAGGTGCGGACCAGGACGGCGACCGCGCGGCCGTACTGCTCGCGGAAGACCCGCTCGACCGGCCCGGTCATCGGAAGGGTCGCACCTCGATCGGCAGCATCGTGGCCGCCACCGCGCGGCGGCCCCACTCCAGCGCCTCGTCGAGGTCGGCGCACTGCAGGACCATGAATCCGCCGAGGTGTTCCTTGCCCTCGGCGTACGGCCCGTCGCTGGTCAGCACGTCGTCGCCCTTGGGCCGCAGCGTCGTCGCGCTGCCCGGCGGGTGCAGGCCGCCGCTGAACACCCACACACCGGCCTGCTTCACGGCCCGGTCCAGCTCCTCCACCTGCGCGACGATCCGCGCCATCACCTCGTCCGACGGCGGCTCGCCGGTGCTCGGCTCGACGACGCTCAACAGGTACTGCTTCATGACCATCTCCCTCTCGGCATACTTGATACCTCCCATACGAACTTGGGTCACCGGATTCGACACTTCCGGAAAGGAATCAAGGGTGAGCGAGACGCTGGAGTTCCAGGCCGAGACCCGACAGCTGCTGCAGCTGATGGTGCACTCGATCTACTCCAACAAGGACATCTTCCTGCGCGAGCTGATCTCCAACGCCTCGGACGCGCTGGACAAGCTGCGCCTGGAATCGCTGATCGACAAGGACCTCGAGGTCGACGCGAGCGATCTGCACATCGCGATCGAGATCGACAAGGATCAGCGCACGCTCACGGTCCGCGACAACGGGATCGGGATGTCCCACGAAGACGTCGTGTCCCTCATCGGCACGATTGCCAAGTCCGGCACCGCGGAACTGCTGCGCAAGTTGCGTGAATCACCCGAGCAGCAGCAGCGGGCCGAGCTCATCGGGCAGTTCGGCGTCGGTTTCTACTCGACGTTCATGGTCGCCGACAAGGTGACGCTGGTGACCCGCCGGGCCGGCGAGCACCACGGCACCCGGTGGGAGTCCGCCGGCGAGGGCACCTACGAGATCGAGGCGCTGGACGAGGCGCCGCAGGGCACCTCGGTGACGCTGCACCTCAAGCCCGAGGACAGCGAGGACCAGCTCTTCGACTACACCGCGGACTGGAAGATCCGGGAAATCGTCAAGAAGTACTCGGACTTCATCGCCTGGCCCATTCGCCTGGCCGGCGCCGACGCCCCGCTGAACTCGATGAAGGCGCTGTGGGCGCGGCCGCGCAGCGAGGTGAGCGACGAGGAGTACCACGAGTTCTACAAGCACGTCAGCCACGACTGGACCGACCCGTTCGAGACCATTCACATGCGCGGCGAGGGCACGTTCGAATACGAGGCCCTGCTGTTCATCCCGGCCCGCGCGCCGTTCGATCTGTACATGCGCGACGGCAAGCGCGGCGTCCAGCTGTACGTCAAGCGCGTCTTCATCATGGACGACTGCGAGGCGCTGACGCCGCGGTACCTGCGTTTCATCAAGGGCGTCGTCGACGCGCACGACCTTTCGCTCAACATCTCGCGCGAGATTCTGCAGCAGGACCGCCAGATCCAGGTCGTGCAGCGGCGCCTGGTGAAAAAGGTCCTCAGCACGCTGGGTGAGATCAAGGACAAGGACAGCCAGCGGTACTCCACGTTCTGGAACGAGTTCGGCCGCACCCTGAAGGAGGGTCTGCTCGACGACGCGGAAAACAGCGAGACGCTGCTCGATCTGCTGCTGCTGCCGTCGACGCACTCGCCGGAGCCGACCTCATTGCGCGCCTATGTCGAGCGCATGCCCGAGGGCCAGACGGACATCTACTACATGACCGGCGAGACGCGCGCGACCGTCGAGCACTCGCCGCACCTCGAGGCGTTCCTCGCGAAGGGTTACGAGGTGCTCATCCTCACCGACCCCGTGGATGAGGTGTGGGTGGAGCAGGTCACGCAGTACGACGGCAAAAACCTGCAGTCGGTCGCGAAGGGACAGGTGGACCTCGGCGCCGAGGAGATCGCGCCGGAGCGCAGCGAGGGCTTCGCGCCGCTGCTGTCGTGGCTCGGCACCGCGCTCGAGGCCGACGTCAAGGAGGTGCGCCTGTCGACCCGGCTCACCACCTCGGCGGCCTGCATCGTCGGCGACAAGGACGACATGACGCCGACGCTCGAGAAGATGTACCGCGCGATGGGCCAGGAAATGCCCCACATGAAGCGCATCCTCGAGCTCAACGCCGACCACGCCCTCGTCACCGGGCTACGCGACGCGCACGCCGCCGACCCCGAGGCCCCCGGCCTGCGCGACACCGCCGAGCTGCTCTACGGCATCGCGCTGCTGTCGGAGGGCGGCGAGCTCGCCGACCCGGCGCGCTTCACCCGCCTGGTCGCCGACCGCCTGGCGCAGTCGCTGTGAGCGCCGAGGACGAGCTGCTGGCGGCCGAGCGCCGCCTGCAGGCCGCGCAGCTGGCCGGCGACGTGGCGGCCCTGGATGAGCTGATCGACGACCGCCTGGTCTTCACCGGACCGGACGGGAAGTTGTACCGCAAACAGGACGACCTGCACGTCCACCGCACCGGCCACCAGGTGATGACGCGGGTCGACGAGGAGGAGGTCGAGGTCCTCGTCGACGGGGACCTCGGCGTGACCTGGTTCCTGGGGCGCCTCGCCGGCACGTTCGGCGGCGAGGCGTTCGACTGGCGGATGCGGTACACGCGGACCTGGCACCGCGGCGCGGACGGCGGTTGGAAAATCGTCGCCGCACACGGCAGCGCCGTGTAGACACTGGAGTCGTGCGAACGGTCACGCTAGTGCTCGTGGACGGCTCCGGCGCGGTGCTGGGCGCCCTGCCGCCCTTCACCGTCGAGGTGCCCTACTGGCCCGAGGTCTGGGACGTGGTCGCCGGCGCGCGGGAGCGCTTCGGCGCCGACGTGACCGTGCTGCGGCTGCTGCACGCCGACCGGCCGCATCCGCCGGGCGGGGCGGTGACGTACCTCGCGCAGCTGGACGGGGCGGCGCCCGCGCTCGAACCCGTGGCGTTCGAGCCGGCGCCGCACCCGCGCCGGGCGCCCTACGCCGAGGTGGGCGGGCCGGCGGCGTCGATCCGGTGGGCGCTGGAGGTGATGCGGGGGCTCGGCCTCGGTACACCCGAAAACATCGTGCAGCGCAAGACCTGGAACCTGTCGGCGCTCTGGCGGCTCGACGAGTTGCATTGGCTCAAGCACCTGCCGCCGTTCATGCGGGCCGAGACCGAGGTGCTGGCCTGGCTCGGCGCCGTCGCGCCCGGTGCCGCGCCGCGGCTGCTCGCCTCCGACGACTTCGGCCGCCAACTGCTGAGCCACCTGCCCGGCGAGGACGGCTTCGGTGCGCCGTCCGAGGCCCGGTTCGCGATGGCCGACCTGCTGCACGGGGTGCAGCGGCGCGCCTCGGACGACCTGACGCAGCTGGCCGGGCGCGGGGTGCACGACCGGCGCGGCCCCCGGCTGCGCGAGGAGATCGTGGCGGCGGCCGTGCCGTGGCTCGCCGAGATCTTCGGCCTCGACGCGCTGGTGGGCGGCCTCGCGCCCCGGCTGGCGGCGGTCGCGGAGTGCGGCCTTCCCGACACCCTCGTCCACGGCGACTTCCACCCGGGCAATGTGCGGTTTTCCACGTCGGTACCCCCGGCCGTCCTCGACTGGGGCGACGCGTTCCTCGGCAACCCGGCGTTCGACATCCTCGCGCTGTGCGAGGGGCTCGAGCCGGAGCCGGCGGCGGCCCTCGTGGAGCACTGGGCGGCGCTCTGGCGGCGGGTCGCGCCGCGCAGCGAGCCGGAGCGGGCGGTCGAGCTGCTGCGGCCCGTCGCGCCGCTGCTGGACGCCGTGATCTACGCCGGCTTCGTCCACAATATCGAACCAAGTGAATGGCCGTATCACGCCGAAGACGTCCCGGCCTGCCTGCGGAGGGCGGTCGCCCTGGGGTAGCCCGTTTTTGTCGTACCCATGAGATACAACTACCGGCGTCAAGAACCACCCCCTAATGCTGGAGGTCGATGGTCTTGAGCGTCGAAACGCGCTCGACGGCGGTCGTCATACCGCCCGTGCAGCCACGCCGCCTCGCCAAGGTCCCCTTCGTCGAGCTCGCCGACGGGCGCCTGCAGGGCGTGGTGTCGAGCGGCTCGGACATCGAGCGGGTCTATGTCTCCTCGATCGGCGCGGGCACGCACGGGCTGAGCTGCAGCACCAATAACAACCGGCCCTGCGGCGGCCTGCGCGGCGCCCACCCCTGCAAGCATCTGCAGGCGCTGCTCGACGAGGCCGAGGTGCAGTACGGGCGCGATCGCGTCGCCCGCTACCTGCGCATCGAGGTCGAGGACGGCCGGCCCCTCGCCGCCGGGCTGAAGGCGCACCACGAGCCCGCCCCCGCCGCCACCGTGTTCAGCGGCTTCCTGCGCCACCTGGCCTATCTGGAGCGGCCCGGCAGCGGCGAGGCGATCCCGGAGCTGCACTGGTTCCCGTCCGTCTCGAGTGCGGGGGAGGCGGCGTGATGCTGTCCTCGCTGTTCGCGCCCGGCGCCGAGGCCGACGCCGGCGTGGGGCCCGCGCTCGAGCTCGCGGCCGCCGTCGACGAGGGGCTGCTGCACGGCTTCGCCCGCGTCGACGAGGACCGCGCCGACGCCCTCGCCACGCTCGCCGGCGCCTTCGCCGGCAGCCCGCTGCACGAGCCGGTCGCCGAGGCGATCGACAAGATCGCCGCCGGCTCGATCGCCGACGACCACCTGTTCGCCCTCGCCGCCGCCCGGATCGCGCTGTTCGGCGCCGTCCACGACGCCCTGCTGGCCTCGGCCGACGCGGCGCTCGGGCGCCGGCGGGCCGGCTGGGCCGGTGCCGCCGAGGCGGGCGCGGCCCCGCCCAACCTGCTCGCCGGCGCGCGCTCGTGGCTGCGGGAGCTGGCCATCACCGGCTGGCGCGGCGTCGACAACGACCTGGTCTCCGCCTCGAGCCAGGCCATCGAGGCCGCCTTCGGCGAGCCGGCGCTGCGCCGCCTCGCGGTGCTGCTCGACGGCCTCGCCGCGGAGCTGCGCGCCGGCAGCCCGATCGCGACGCTGGAGCACGTCCCGGTGCGCCGCTGGGCCGACCTGTGGAGCCGCGCGCTGCTGCTGGCCCGCGACGGCGGCCCGCGCGCCGCGGCCGCCGAGCCGGTCACCGGCCGCTTCTACATCCTCGGCACCGACGTGCACGAGCACCCGACCGCGGTGCAGGCGCAGGTCCACGGGGTGCTGGAGGCCGGCGGCGAGCATGCGGCCAAGGAAGTGCGCATAGTGCGGGCGAGCGTCTCCGCGGCGAAGGTCGACACGATCGTCGGCCCGGCGATCTGGCGCCTGCTGGGCGGCCACCAGTGGCTGCTCACGGCGCTGGCCCAGCGGCGCGTGCTCGAGCTGACCGACATGCCGCTGACCGCCGGCGGCGACCTGATCTGGGACGACGCCCGGGCCCGGCTCGGCGACGAGGCCGACCCGTTCACCACCGCCCGCATCCACCTCGGCGCCGCGCTCGCCCCGGCCACGCCGCCGCTGGAGCGGCACCCGGTGCGCATCGCCGAGCCGGTCCTCGTCGAGGACTTGTCGACGGTCACGCTCGACACCCGCCGGCTGCCGGCCTGCGGGCCGCTGACGCCGGAGATCCTGGCCGGCGCGAGCGCCTGCATCGGCCTCCTGCGGTGGGACGACGGCGCCTGGTCGGTGCAGCCACTGGGCGTGCAGACGACGGTGAAGAAGAAGCAGGCGGCCGTGCATACCGGCGACTGGGCGCTCGGCCCCGACGACGCGAAGCTCGCCAAGGCGGCCGGCGAGGCGGTCGAGGTGCTGCGCGAGCGGGCGGGAAGGCTGCTGCGCAAATGACACCACAGGAGAATCGGCGCCAGGTTCTCTACTGGCGCATGCTGGGCCGGATCTTCGAGGCCGACGAGCAGCCGGCCCTGGAGTCGGCCAGCGTCGCGATCGTCGACGACATACCCCTCCCGCCCGCGCTGCTCGATCCCGGCGTGACCGTGGACAACCTGGTCCAGCGCCACCCCGAGCTGGCCGCGGAGTTCGAGGGGCTGATGGCGCCCGAGGACGACGGCGCTGGTGGGCTGGAGGTGCGGCGGGCCGCGCTGGTCTCGAAGCTGCTCATCAACGTCTTCAACACCGGCTCCGGCAACGTCAGCGCCACCCAGCTGGCCAACTGGCAGGCCGACGCCGGCTGGTTCGAGAAGGCGCTCGGCCTCGACCCGGGCGAGCTGCGCGGCCGGCCCAACGCCGGCGGGCTCGCGGGCGTGCTCGGCGGCATCGAGGGCGACCTGGTCAAGCGGATGCACCTGCGCGAGGTCCTCGCCAACCCGGCGCTGGCCAAGCAGCTCACCCCGAGCATGTCGCTCATCGAGCAGCTGCTGCGGGACAAGAACAACCTCTCGGGCGTGGCGCTGGCCAACGCCAAGGCGCTCATCCGCCGGTTCGTCGACGAGGTCGCCGCGGTCCTGCGCACGCAGGTCCAGCAGACCAGCGTCGGCGAGATCGACCGGTCGGTGCCGCCGAAGCGGGTCTTCCGCAACCTCGACATCGAGCGCACCATCTGGAAGAACCTGACCAACTGGAGCCCCGAGGACGAGCGGCTCTACGTCGACCGGCTCTTCTACAAGCACACCGCGAAGCGCACCACCCCGGCGCGGCTCATCGTGGTCGTCGACCAGTCCGGCTCGATGGTCAACGCGATGGTCAACTGCACCATCCTGGCCTCGATCTTCGCCGGCCTGCCGAAGGTGGACGTGCACCTGGTCGCCTACGACACACGCGCGCTGGACCTCACGCCGTGGGTGCACGACCCGTTCGAGGTGCTGCTGCGCACCCAGCTCGGCGGCGGCACCGACGGCACGGTCGCGATGGCGCTGGCCCAGCCGAAGGTCGCCGACCCGCGCAACACCGTCGTGGTGTGGATCTCCGACTTCTACGAGTCGCAGTCGCAGGTCCTGTTCGACTCGATGCAGGCGATGCATCGCTCCGGAGTCAAGTTCATCCCGGTCGGCTCCGTCAGCAGCGGCGGGCAGCAGAGCGTCAACCCGTGGTTCCGGCAGCGGTTCAAGGACATGGGCGCGCCGGTGCTCTCCGGGCACATCAAAAAGCTTGTCGCCGAACTCAAGAGCTTCCTCGCATAGGAGACCCCCTCATGACCGACATGCTCCGCGCCCCCGCCGAGGCCAAATACGCCGAGGAGCTGGACTGGCTCGAGTCGATCGACGACGGGCCGAAGCCGTTCTCGTGGCGGCTCAGCCCGCGGATGATCCGGCTGTTCATCCTCGGCTCCGAGAGGGCCGACGGCCTCGACCGCGAGATCTCGCAGAAGTGGTTCGGCGACCGCAGCTTCGTCGAGCGCAGCATCGTGACGCTGGCCTCCGACCGCGGGCTGCTGCTCATCGGCGACCCCGGCACCGGCAAGAGCTGGCTGGCCGAGCTGCTGGCGGCGGCGATCTCGCGCAACTCGACGCTCGTCGTGCAGGGCACGGCGGGGACCACCGAGGACCACATCAAATACTCGTGGAACGTCTCGATGGTCATCGCCAAGGGCCAGTCGCGGGCCTCGCTCATCCCCTCGCCGATCATGACCGCGATGGAGAAGGGGGTCATCGGCCGGTTCGAGGAGCTGACCCGCTCCACCAGCGACGTGCAGGACGCGCTGATCTCGATCCTGTCGGAGAAGTACGTCTCGATCCCTGAGCTCGACGACGACAACATCGTCTTCGCGCAGCCCGGCTTCTCGATCATCGCCACTGCCAACAGCCGCGACCGGGGCGTCAACGACCTGTCCTCGGCGCTGAAGCGGCGCTTCAACTTCGTGCGGATCCCGGTGGTGACCAACAAGAAGAGCGAGGCGGAGATCGTTCGCTTCCGCACCACCGAGCTGCTGCGCCGGCACCAGATCGAGCTCGACGTGCCGCCCAACCTGCTCGACATCCTGCTGCAGAGCTTCGCCGACCTGCGCGCCGCGGCCGCCTCGGCGACCAGCGACGACGAGAAGCTCGAGTCGGCGCTGTCGACCGCCGAGCAGATCGGCGTGCTGGAGGACGCGATCCTGCACAGCACGTTCTTCGGCGACCGCCGGCTGAAGGCCGAGACGCTCGCCGGGTCGCTGGTCGGCTCGCTCGCCCGGCGCAGCCCGGAGGATCTCGCGATCCTGAACAAGTACTGGCACGGCGTCGTCGAGCCCCGCAGCAAGGACGACGGCGGCGAGTGGCCGGCGTTCCTCGAGGGCGGCCGCCAGGCGATCGCCACGTTGTCATGAGCTCGTTCGATGCCCTGCGGTCCCAGATGGTGGAGGCGGCCACCGCCTTCGCCGAGGGACCGGGCGCGGTGCCCGACATCCTGGCCGGGATCGTCGACGACGTCGACCGGGCGCTGCGCGAGGAGCTGGAGATCTTCCCGGTCTGCCACCACTCGCCGGCGTCGGGCCTCGCGATGGTCCGGCGGCTGCGCGAGAAGCGGCCCAAGGTGATCTATCTCGAGCTGTGCGAGGACATGACGCCGCTGCTCAACGAGCTGCGCAACTGCCGGCTCCCCGTTGCGCTGCAGGCGTTCGCGTCCCAGCTGGACGGGTTCCCGCAGGAGTGGGGACCGCTCAGCGTCGTCGCGCCGATCACGGAGGCGTCCGCGGAGTACCAGGCGATCGCCTACGCCCTCGACACGCCCGGCGTGGAGCTGGTGCTGGTCGACCGCTCGACCGACCACGTGTTCCAGTGGCAGCCGCGCGAGGACGAGGCGCCGTCCGCCGAGGGCGCCGAGGAGTCCGAGGACGCCGACCTGCACGGCGACGCGGTCGGCATCGAGATCGGCGACCTGCGGCCGCGCTTCGCCGAGCTCGAGCGGCACCTGCTGCACCACGGCAAGGTGCGGCACTGGTCGGAGTGGTGGGACCAGTATGTGGAGCAGCCGCTCGCCGGCGCCGACTACGCCACCTACCGCCAGGTCATGGTGCTCATCGGCAGCCTGTTCCGGCGGCTGCAGCCCACCGACGCCCGGCGGGTGAAGGTCGACGAGGACCGGGAGCGTTACATGTGGACCCGGATGCGCGAGCACCTGGCGCGCACCGGCGTCGACAAGGCCGACTGCCTCTACATCTGCGGCGCCTTCCACGCCGCGAGCCGGGTCGAGGAGTTCGGCACCGCCGAAGGCGTGCCGGACTTCGAGATCAGCCCGCGCACCGGCACCAAGTGGCTCTACGGGCTCATCCCGTCCAGCCACTCGGCCATCGAGGCGCAGTTCGGGCTCGCCTCCGGCTCGGTGTCGATCGCGGCGGCGACGTGGCAGAAGGCGGTCGCCCGGGAGCGGCTCCAGCCGTTCCAGCTCGAGGGGCAGCGGGGCGCCCGCAAGCGCAAGGCCGTCGCGGCGACCGGGGCCGGCGCCGCGCCGGAGCCGGTGAACGACCGGCTCACCGGGTTCCTCGCCAGCCCGCCGGTGCTCGACGGGCTCGACGAGGAGGAGCTGCTCGGCTGGTGCGTCGACATCGTGCGGCTGGCCCGGCGCAACGGCTACCTGGCCAGCACCGCCGACGCGATCGCGGTGTTCGAGACGTCGATACTGCTGGCCGGGATGCGCAACCGGGCGCGGCCGACGCCGTACGACTTCCAGGACGCGGCGGTCACGTGCATCGAGAAGGACGCCGTGCCGGGCCGGCGCGACGTGCGGCGGCTCTGCGAGATCCTGCTCGGCGGGGACCGCGTCGGCCAGGTCGGCTACGAGGCGCTGCCGCCGCTGGCCCAGGACGTCTACGACCGGCTCGCCCCGATCGGGCTCGACCTCACCCGCTCGACGGTGCAGCGGGCGCTGCTCGACATCGCGGGCCGGCCCGAGCTCGCCCCGGCGTCGCACCTGCTGTGGATGCTGCGGTACTTGCTGCCCGACGGCGCCGTGCGCCCCATCATGGGCACGCGCCGGCTGGGCGAGAAGTCGATCCAGGAGAGCTGGGACCTGTCGATCGGCAAGCACCAGCGCTACATCATCGAGCTCGGCTACGAGGGCGTCACCGTCGAGCAGGTCGTCGAGCAGCGCCTGCGCCGCTCGGTCTGGGCGCCCGACGCCACCGCGGCGGTCGCCCTGCGCGCCGTCGAGGACTCGATCCTGTTCCTCGGCAGCCGCCGCTTCACCGACGAGCTCGGCGCCCGCGCGGTCGAGCTGCTCTCGGCGGAGCGCACGGTGGACGACGCGCCCGAGGTGCTCAAGCGGATCCGGCGCCTGCTGGCGTACTACCGCTCGGCCGAGCCTACGCTGCCGACCTGGTGCGAGTCCTTCGTCACCGCCGGCTACGCCCACTACTGCACCCTGCTGCCCACCGCGTTCGTCGACGACGAGACCGGCGTCGGCCAGGTCGCCGCGATGCTCGGCTTCCTGTTCACGATGGAGGGCCTGGCCCTGTCGCTCGGCTGCGACCGCGCCCAGCTCGAGCTCGCCGTGCGCCAGTCGCACCCGGAGAGCCCCGCGAAGGTCGCCCTGCTGTGGTCGGCCCACCACCAGCTCGGCCTGCTCCCCCTGCCCGACCTGCGCGCCCGCTGCGCCGACCTGCTGGCCAACCCGCTGGTCGTGCCGTCGGTGCCGCAGTATCTGAGCGGCTTCATCCAGGCCCTGGACCCGGCCCCGAAACTCACGCCGTTCGTGGTCGAGTTCATGTCCAACGCCTTCGCGAAGCTGCCCGACCCGGTCCTGCTGCCATGGCTGCCAACGCTCATCACCACGCTGCGCGACCAGGCCGGCGAGCTGGTCCCGGTCCTCATCCGCGAGGCCGGCCGCACCTTCCCGTCGACCCTGGCCGCGCTCGACGCCTTCGTCCCGCCGTGGCTGGCCCCCTCACCCGCGTCATCGCGCCGCTCCCCCGCCGGCGCCGGCGCCGCTCTGACCGCGACCTCTCACCCCGCGGCCGCCTTCCTGGCAGCGCACCCGGCGACGACGGACGCGCTCGCCGAGACGCTCGGACTGGAGCCGACCTGGCGGGAGATTGGACCAACAGTGGCCGCAACGGCCCCGCTGCCGCTGCTGAGCACTTATGGTGAGACGGCCGAGGCCCTGGCCACTCTGCTTGCCGCGCCGGTTTAGGCCGTTTCCGGCACGGTGAAAGCGCGCCCCGCCCGGTCACAGGCCGTTCCGGGCGGGGCGCGCGGGCCACACCGCCGGCGCCTGGTCACAGGCCGTCCCGAGCCAGGCCCACAGGTCCACACCGCCGCGGCCGGTCACGGGCCGTTCTGAGTGCGTCCCACGGGTCCACACCGCCGCGGCCGGTCACGAGCCGTTCTGAGTGCGTCCCACGGGTCCACACCGCCGCGGCAGGTCACGGGCCGTTCCGAGCGAGGCCCACGGAGCCAACCGCCGCATCCGGTCACGGGCCGTTCCGAACGCGGCCGAGCGTCCATCCTTGGCGCGGGGCCCTGCACCTCGCGCCTGACACCGGCTCACGCGCGCTCTCGCCGCGCGCCCCGCCGTCGCCGCCCGCGCCGCGCGCCCCGCCGTCGCCGCCCGCGCCCCGCCCTCGCCGTCGCCGCCCGCGCCGCGCACCCCGCCGTCGCCGCCCTCGCCGCATGCCCCGCCTCGCCCCGCCCGCGCCCCGTCCGCGCCGCCCACACCCTGCCGCGCCTCGCCCTGCCCGCACCGCGTCCGCGCCGCCCACACCCTGCCGCGCCTCGCCCTGCCCGCACCGCGTCCGCGCCGCGCCTTGCTCTGCCCCGCGCCGCGTCCGACGCCGCATGCCCTTCCCGCGCCGCGCCGCACGCCCTTCGCGCGCCGCGCCGCGCCGCGCCGCACGCCCTTCGCGCGCCGCGCCGCGCCGCACGCCCTTCCCGCGCCGCGCCTCGCGCCCTGTCTGCGACTCGCGGTTTGCGGCGGCTGCGGTCGGCGGAGGAGTGGATGGGGGTGATTAGCGTGGGTCTATGGACTCGTCGGTGGTGCTTGGCATGGGCGGCTGCCTGGGCGCGTTCCTGGTGCTCGCGATCGTCGCCGCGGTTCTCGGTCATCGCAAGGAGCGGCGGCGGGTGGAGGCGTTGCAGTACTGGGCGGTGCGCAACCGGTGGCAGTACCAGCCGCGGCCCGACGTGGACTGGTGGCAGCGCATGCCGGGGCGCAACAAGCGGGGCGTGGAGTTCGCGCTGTCCGGCACGGTCGGGGGGCGGGCGGTGGCGGTGGCCGAATACACGTACACGACCACCAGCACGACGGGGGTCGGCGACTCGGCGTCGACCACGACCTCGACGCATCACTACGTGCTGTACGTGGTTCGGCTGCGGCGGAGCTGGCCGAGCATCGCCGTGCAGTACCGCGGGGCGATGTCGCGGTTCGGGCGGGCGCTGTTCGGGGATCGGGCCACGGCGATCGGGTACGAGCCGTTCGACAGCGCGTACCGGATCTCGGCCGATCAGCCCGAGGCGGCCCGGGCGGTGTTCGGGCGGGAGCTCGTCGCCGAGCACGTGGCCGGGCGGCTGCCGGAGTGGAGTTTGTACGGGGACCAGCTGCTGACGTACGAGACCGGGCGCATCGCCGATCCCGATGCGATTCCGGGGCGGCTGGGCTCGCTGGTGCGCGTTGCCGATCTGATCGAGTCAGCCTGACAAAGGTGACGGACGGGCCCGGCTGCCAGATGCCGGGCCCGTCCTTTTACCCCTCCCTCGATGCAGGTCTAGGCGGGTGACCAGAGCGCGGGGACGTTCGGGGGCTCCCAACCGACCTGAGATGTGTGGGACTGCAGGCATCGGTAGGTCTGGCCGCCGTACGTCACCGTGGCGCCTGCGGCGTAAGCCGTGTTCGGGGCCCACGTGCCGCCCTGGGGCGGGGTGCCGCCGGTGGACGTCGGGGTGGGGGTCGGGCCGGCCGTCGTGAGCAGCGTCAGGCCGTACGCCTGGAGGATCTCGTTGACCGGCTGGTAGTACATCGTGCCGCCCGACTGGCAGTTGCCCGAGCCGCCCGAGGTCACGCCCTGGGCCTGGTTGCCGGACAACCATGAGCCGCCGGAGTCGCCGGGCTCGGCGCAGGCGTTGGAGCGGACCAGGCCCGTCACCGTGCCCTGCGAGTAGGTGACCGAGGCGTTCTTCTGGTGGATGGTGCCGCAGCGCCAGCCCGTCGTGGAGCCCGAGCGGCAGACCGACGCGCCGACCGCGGCCTCCGTCGAGCCCGCGACGGCCACCGTGCCGCCGCTGTAGTTGTTGACCAGGCCGCGGGGCGTGTTGCCGGCGTCGACCTGGACCCAGGAGTAGTCGTTGCCCGGGAAGCTCGAGCCGCGGAAGGTGCCCGCGGGCTGGCTCGTGCGGGCGCCCGCGGTGCCGCAGTGGCCGGCCGAGACGAAGCCGCCGGAGACCGCGAAGCCGATCGAGCAGCGGGTGCCGCTGCCGATGTGTGCTGTACGGCGGCGGCGCGGGACTCGTTGGTGAGACGGGTGCGGGCCTGCGCGGGGGTGATGTGCAGGTCGCGCTGCATCGCCGCGAAGACGACCGGGGCGATGCCGGGGGGTGTGTCGGACGCCGGCGCCGGGTCGCTGTTGGCGTAGGCCAGCGCGCCGGCGGTGACGGCCAGGGCGGTGGCCGTGACCGCGCTCAGGATCAGGGACGTTGTGCGCATCGCGATCCTTTCCGGAAGGTGTGGAGACCGGCACCAGGGCGGGGAGGCTCAGCCCAGCGCCCCGGTGCCGGAGCGCGCAACAGAGGAAGTAACTGTGGTTAACACCGCTGTTGCGTGAGAACGTTAGGACCCGGAACGCCACGTGTCAATGCGCAAAAGAAAGAGGCCCCTCTATGTCAAGGGGCCTCAAACCGGGAGAAAGTCACTCGGCGCTGGAGCGCGCCCAGAGGTTGATGCCGGACTCCGTCGCGTGGCGGTCGATCGCCTCGAGTTCGTCGGCGGTGAACTCCAGGCCGGACAGCGCCGCCACGTTGTCCTCCAGCTGGGCCACGCTGCTCACGCCGATCAGCGTCGAGGTGACCCGCGGGTCGCGCAGCGTCCAGGCGAGCGCCATCTGGGCCAGGCTCTGGCCGCGGCCGGCGGCGATCTCGTGCAGCGCGCGGATCTTGGCGAGGTTGTCCTCGGTGAGCCAGTCCGCCGACAGCGAGCTGTTCTCGGTCGCCCGGGATCCCTCCGGTACGCCGTGCAGATAACGGTCGGTCAGCATGCCCTGCGCCAGCGGCGAGAAGGTGATGCAGCCGATGCCCTCGCGCTCGAGCACGTCGAGCAGGCCGTCCTCGATCCAGCGGTTGAGCATCGAGTACGACGGCTGGTGAATCAGCGCCGGGGTGCCGAGCCGGCGCAGGATCGCCGCGGCCTCCGCGGTCTTGGCCGGCGAGTAGGAGGAGACGCCGACGTAGAGCGCCTTGCCCTGCCGCACCGCCGCGTCCAGCGCGCCCATCGTCTCCTCGAGCGGCGTCTCGGGGTCGAAGCGGTGCGAGTAGAAGATGTCGACGTACTCCAGCCCCATCCGCTTGAGGCTCTGGTCGAGGCTGGCCAGCAGGTACTTCCGCGACCCCCACTCCCCATAGGGCCCCGGCCACATGTCGTAGCCGGCCTTCGTGGAGATGACGAGCTCGTCGCGGTACGGCCGGAAGTCGCTGGCCATGATCCGGCCGAAGTTCTCCTCCGCCGAGCCGTAGGGCGGCCCGTAGTTGTTGGCCAGATCGAAGTGGGTGATGCCGAGGTCGAAGGCGCGCCGCACGAGGGTGCGGTGGCCCTCGAACGGCCGGCCGTGGCCGAAGTTGTGCCACAGCCCGAGGGAAACGGCCGGCAGCTTCAGCCCGCTGCGGCCGCTGCGGCGGTACTGCATGCGCTCATAACGCGAGGAATCGGCGGTGTACGTCACGGACCCAACTTACGAGCGCGGGCCGGCCGTCCGCACAATTTCCACCACCAGCGGCTCCATGGCGGCGCGGACCCCGGGCTCGGGCACCAGGACCTGCACGAGCGTGTCCAGGGCCTCGTCGGTGAGGACCACGATGAGGCGATCGTCGGCGTCTTCCGCCGTACCGACGGAGAAGCTGCCGGACGAGAACTCGGCGCTGCTCTCGGGGCCGTCCAGGCGCAGCGGGCGGCCGAAGGGCAGGCGCCCGAGCAGCGTCTTGGCCACCCGGTCGGCGACGTGGGCGCCGAGGACGAGACGGACGAGATCGCCGTCGGGGCGCCAGCCGAACTCGCTCAGCGCCAGGGTGGCGGTGGACGACCCGTCGATCCGCCGGCCCTCCTCGACCGCCACGACCACCTCCGGGTCGTCGAGCAGCGATGCGCGGCGCAGATCGGTGATGAGCAGCGGGACCCGGCGGGCCATCAGCTCGAGGAAGTCGCGCACGCTCCAGGCCTGCGTCGCCTCGTACTCATCCGGGGTGAGCCCGACGACCTGCAGGAACTGCACAGTGCCATTGGATGTTTCGATCGTGCCGAGCTCCGGGTCCTCGGCGAAGGCGACCGCGCGGATGAGCGTGTGGCGCTGCTCCAGCGCGATCGGGCCGTTGAGGTCCATGTGGTGGTTCGGCTCGAACCAGTTGCCGGTCTCGAAGACGTACCGCGCCAGGTTCTGCAGGAAGTTGGCGGCCCACACCGGCGGCTCAGCCTCGCCCGGCTCGCGGCGCAGGCGGAACGTGAACTCGAAACCCCAGCCGGACTCGTCCGGGTTGTCGGACTGCTTGCCGTAGAGCTCGCTCATGCCGTACGACACCGCGTGCCAGTGCGGGACGGGCTCCACCCGCCGGTAGAAGCGGACACGGTCGAGCGGTGCAAGGTCGCCGACCGTCCACCGCAGGGGCTCGGGTCCGGGGTAGAGCCGCTCGAGTGCCGCGTCGATCGCGTCCCGGCCGGGCGTGTCGGAGGTCATATCGCGATTAAACCCGCTCATCGACGACTCGGCATAAGCGGAAATCCTTGAGCGCGTCCCCGGCCGGTCGATCAGCCAAGCATGGGCTGGTTCGCCGATCGTCCCGTCGCCGTCAAAATCTTCATCACGTGCGGACTCTTCACGGTCGCCGCCGTTGTCGCGGGGTTCGTGGGCGTGTCCAGCCTGGCCGCCGTGTACGCCCACGGCGAGGCGATCGAGCAGGACAACCTCCGCCCGGCGCTGCTGCTGGCCGACCTGCGCGCGAAGGCGCTGCAGGCCCGCATCGCGATCCGGGACGTCGCGCTGTCGCGGGACAAGGCATCGGCCCTGCAGAAGCTCAACGCGGCCGACAGCGCCGTGGCCGCCGCCCTCGCCGAGTATGCGTCGACCGCCACCGACCAGGACGCGATCGGGCAGTTCCGCCGCGACTGGGACGAGTACCGCAACGTCCGCGACACCGAGCAGCTGCCGGCCGCCCAGCGCGACGACGTCGACACCTTCGAGAAGGTCGCCCAGGACAAGGCGAACGCGATCGTGACCCGGGCGATGGGCGCGCTCGACACGGCGGCGAAGGCCGAGGCGGACGGGGCGGCCGAGCGCGTCGCGGCGGCGCGGGCCGAGTACCACAATGCGCGGGCCGCCCTCATCGCCGCGCTCGCCGCCGGTGTACTGCTGGGCGGCGCCGTCGCCGTGCTCACCGTGCGGCGCATCGTCGGGCCGCTGCGCCGGGTCGGCACCGTGCTGACCGGCCTGGCCGAGGGCGACCTGACCGGCGTGGCGGCGACCGGCGCCCGTGACGAGATCGGGCGCATGTCGGCCGCCCTCGACGCGGCGACGGCCCGCACCCGCGAGACGATCCGCGCGGCCGCCGACTGCGCGGGCGGCGTGTCCGGCGCGGCCGACCGGCTCGCCACGACCAGCGAGGAGATCGCCCGGACGGCGGCGACCACGTCGTCGCGCTCGGACTCGGTCGCGGCCGCCGCCGGGCACGTGGCCGGCAGCGTGCACAGCGTGGTCGCCGGCGCCGAGCAGATGTCCGCCTCGATCCGCGAGATCGCCCAGTCGGCCGCACAGGCGGCGACCGTGGCCGCGGCGGCGGTGCAGGCGGCGGAGGCGGCGTCGGGGACCGTGGCCCAGCTGGACAGCTCCTCGGCCGAGATCGGCAACGTGCTCAAGCTCATCACCTCCATCGCCGAGCAGACCAACTTGCTGGCACTCAACGCGACGATCGAGGCGGCCCGGGCGGGCGAGGCCGGCAAGGGCTTCGCGGTGGTCGCCAACGAGGTGAAGGAGCTGGCCCAGGAGACGGCGAAGGCGACCGAGGACATCGCCGGCCGGGTCGGGGCGATCCAGACGGACGCACGCGCGGCGGCCGCCTCGATCGGGCAGATCAGCTCGGTCATCGGGGAGATCAGCCAGTACCAGACGACGATCGCGGCGGCCGTGGAGCAGCAGACGGCGACGACCGGCGAGATCAGCCGCAACGTGTCGCAAGCCGCGTCCGGGACCGACGAGATCGCCGCGACCATCTCCGGCGTGGCCGACGCGTCGCGCACCACGAGCAGCGGCATGGGGCAGACCCGCGCGGCCACCGCGGAGCTCGCCTCGATGGCCGGGCGCCTGCAGAGCCTGGTGGAGCGCTTCCGGTACTAAAAACCGAGCCGCGCCGCCACGGTGGCCGCGGCCGGGTGGTGCAGGCGCTCGTAGATGGCCAGGGCGCGGCGCCACAGCCCGATCGCCGGCGCCCCCTCCAGCGCGTCGCCCAGGCGGGTCGCGGTCTCGGCCTCGTCCAGGCGGGCACCCAGCGCGGTGAAGCGCTCGAGGGCGTCCCGGTAGCGGTCCACGGCCCGCTCGTAGTCGCCCAGCGCGGCGTGCACCCGGCCAAGGTGCGCCAGGGCCACGGCCTCCTCGTGCGGGTCGCCCAGCGCCTCGCGCAGCGCCAGCGCGGCCTCGCCGTGCGTGACCGCCTCCGGGCCCCGGCCGATCTGCGTGTAGTGCCAGGCGGCCGCGGCGTGGGCGGCGGCCCGGCCCGGCTCGTCCCCGGCCCGGCGGAACAGGGCCAGCGCCAGCTCGTCGTGGACGATCGCCTCGGCGAAGCGGGCCATCGACTCGAGCACCGCGGCGAGATCGTGCCGGCAGCGCGCCGCGGCCGCGGGCTCGCCCTGGGCGTGGAAGCAGTCGGCGGCCTCGCGCAGCCGGCGCAGCGCCGCCTCGTGCTGGCCGGTGCGCAGGTATGCGGCCGACTGCGCGCGCTGGGCCCGGGCCAGCAGGGCCGGGTCGCCGAGCCGCTCGGCGGCGCGGATCGCGGTCTCCTGCACGGCGATGCGGTCGTCCCAGCGCCCGGCGGCGTCGAGCGGGCCGTCGACGGCGTCGGCGATGCGCCCGGCGTCGCCGTACCGGCCCCGGCGCATGGCCAGGGCGAGCACCGGCAGCGGCGCCGACGGCGAGCCCGCGTGGTGCGCGACGATGAGGTCGGCCAGCTCGGCCCGCTCAGCGTCGGGCGTGCGGGCGGCGGCGTCCTCCCGGAGCAGGGCGTGCATCGCGAACCGTCCGGGCCGGTGCTCGACCACCAGTCGCGCCCGGGCGAGCTCGGCCAGCGCGTCTACATCGGACTGTCCACTGAGGACCGCGGCCTCGTCCGCGCCCACATCCGGGCCGGGGTGCACGCCGAAGGCGCGGAACAGCCGTTGCGCCGGCGGGGAGAGCAGCTCGTACGACCAGGTGAGCGCGCCCGAGCCGGCGAGGGCGTCGGCCACGGCGGCCAGCGACAGCTCCGGGTGCAGCGCGGCGCGCGCGGAGACGATGGCGAGGGCCATCGGCATCCGGCCGCACTCCGTGATGATCCGGTCGACGGCGGCCGGCTCGGCCGCGGTGCGCTCCGCGCCGATCCGCCCGGCCAGCACGGCCCGGGCCTCGGTGCGGTCGAGCGCGTCGAGGGCCAGTTCGGGCTCGTCGAGGCGGGCCGCGAACCGCGGGCCGCCGCGGCCGGTGACGAGGGCGACGCTGTCGCCGGCGGCCGGCAGCAGCGGTCGGACCTGGGCCGGTCCGGCGGCGTCGTCGAGCACGAGGAGCACGCCGCGGCGGGCGGTCAGCGCACGGTACATCCCGGTGCGCGCGGCCACCCCCAGCGGCATGTCGGCCGGGGCGACGCCGAGCGCGGCGAGCAGCATGCGCAGGGCCTCGACGGCGGGCAGCGGCCCGGCCGGGTCGGAGCCGCGCAGGGAGAGGAACAGCGCGCCCTCGGGAAACCGGCCGGCCACCCGGTGTCCATAGTGGACGGCAAGGGCGGTCTTGCCGGCGCCGGGCGCGCCGCCGATGACCACGGCCCGGGCGCCGGGCAGCAGCCGGTCGAGGCGGGCGATGGCGCCGGCCCGCCCGGCGAACCCGGCGAGGTCGGCCGGCAGCACCAGCTCCGGGGCCGGGGACGCGGAAATGCCGTCGGACGCCGCGGCCGGGCGGGGCTCGGCGATGCGGGAGCGGGCCGAGGCGATCGCGCCGGACTCGGCCGGGCTGGCGCCGAGCAGTCGCAGCAGGGTGTCGAGGCGCTCGGCCGGCGGCAGCGCCCGGCCCGCGAAGTATGCGCCGATCGCCGCGTGCGGCCAGCCGGTGCGCGCGGCGAGCTCGTCGAACGTCAACGGCGACGAGCGAGCCCGCCGCGCCTGCCGGCGTCGCAGGTCGCGCAGCAGGTCGGCCAGCTCATCGAGGGTGGCGACACCCGATGGATCTACCACCCCCGAGAGCCTGCCACAGCGCACCAAATCCAGCGCGCAATGACGTCAGGCGTTACAGGCCGTCTCGAGATCCTGACCCGCCGCGCTGATGTCGGTGCTCATCTTGCCCATGTCGTCGATTGAGTTGATCTTCTGCAGGTACTCCGGCGTGCCGAACAGCGCGACGCCGTCCGCCGCCTTGCCCAGCCCCGCCTGCAGCTTCGGGTCGACGGCCTCCTGCTGCAGGCCGCGGACCTTCTGCGCCAGGGCGTCGGCCAGCTCCTTGGTCTTGGCCATCGCCGCCGTCTCGGCCGTCTTGTTCTTCGACTGCCGCGCCTGGATCATGAGGCCGATCTGTTCGCCGATCGGCCTGACGTTGTCGGCGGTGAGCAGCGCCTTGGCCTTGTCGCACACCGTCTTCGTGTTGCCGGTGACGTCGACGGACGGGCTCGCCGAGGCCGCGGCCCCCGTCGACGCCGCCGAGTTGGACTTGTCGTCAGACTGTTCACAGGCCGCGGCACCGCTGACGAGAGCGGCCATGAGAGCCACGGACAGTAGCCGTCGCACGATCAAAATCCTCCCAATATGGATTGCCGGACACCGGAGCGTAACAACGGGAGGCCGAGGCCGCAGTCTTACATCCGATCGGGGGCCTGGATGCCGAGCAGGTCAAGGCCGGTGCGCAGGGTGCGCGAAGTCAGCTCGCACAACGCCAGCCGGCCCTCCCGCTCCTGCCCCCGCAGCACCGGGGCCCGCTCGAAGAACGTCGTGAACGCCGCCGCCAGGTCGTGCAGATAACCGGCCAGCCGGTGCAGCTCGAGCGTCTCGCCGGCCTGCGCAACCACACCCGGGAATCCGAGCAGCTCCACGGCGAGCGCGTGGTCGACCGGGCCGGCGACGGCGAACTCCCGCCGGGGGCCGTCCCCGCCGGCCTTGGCCAGGATCGAGCGGGCCCGGACGTTGGCGTACTGCACGTAGGGGCCGGTGTCGCCGGTGAACGCGAGCATCCGCTGCGGGTCGTAGACGTAGTCCTTGTTGCGGTCGGTGGACAGGTCGGCGTACTTGAGCGCGCCCATCGCAATCTCGGGCGCCCGCGCCCGCGAGATCGCCTCGTCGAGCAGCTCGGCGAGCTGCACCGCGCGGCCGGTCCGGCTGCGCAGCATCCGGCCGTCGAGGCCGAGCACCGAGCCGAACGACACGTGCTGCGCCCGGGCCGGGGGGACGAGCCAGCCGGCCGCCCGACCGACGGCGAAGACCATCTCCAGGTGCTGCCGCTGGGGCGCGCCGACGACGTAGAGCAGCCTCGTCGCGCCGAGGGTCCGGCAGCGGTACTTCAGGGCGGCGAGGTCGGTCGCGGCGTACCCGTAGCCGCCGTCGCTCTTGCGCACGATGAGCGGGCCGTTGAACCCCTCCGGGAACGCGCACAGGGCGCCGTCGCTGTCGTGCAGAAGCCCCTTGGCCTGAAGCTCGGCGACGATCCCGTCGAGGGCGCCGACGTAGTCGCTCTCGCCCGCGATGTCCTCGTCCCGCAGGCGGACGCCGAGCTGGTCGTAGACGCCCGTGAGGTACCGCCGCGAAATCCCGACGAACGAGCGCCACAGCGCGACCGTCTCCGGGTCGCCGTCCTGCAGCGCGACCGCCCGCCGCCGCGCCCGGTCCCGGAACCCGTCGTCCTCGGTGAAACGCTCCCGCGCGCCGGCGTAGAACGCGCTGAGGTTGCGCTCGTCGATGACGCCGCCCTCGACGTGGTGCTCGACGAGCATGCCGAAGTTGGTGCCCCAGTCCCCGATGTGGTTCTGCCGGATCACCCGGTGCCCGAGGAACTCCAGCACCCGCGCGGCCGCGTCGCCGATGACGGTCGAGCGCAGGTGCCCGACGTGCATCTCCTTGGCGACGTTTGGCCCCGAATAGTCCACCAGCACCGTCTCGGGCTCCACAGTGGACACGCCGAGCCGCTCGTCGGCGGCCGTCGCGGCCAGCATCCGGTTGAGCGTCTCGTCGGCGACGGTCAGGTTGATGTAGCCCGGTCCGGCCACCTCGACCCGCGAGCACAGGTCGCCCAGCCCGGCGGCCGCGACGACTTCCGCGGCGACGGACCGGTCCTTGAGCGCGAGGGCGCCGTTGGCCTGGAAGTCGGCCCGCTGGGATCGGCGCAGCACGGGGTCGACGGTCGATCCGGTCACGGTCTCGAACGCGGCCGCGAGCCTGTCCCGCAGCAGGGTGCCGATGTCAGCCATGCCCCCGTACGGTACCGAAGCGGCCCCGTTGCCGCCGCTCAATTACAGTCCGGTCGTGGACTTCGAAGAGGGCACCCGCCTCGCCTACGACCGGCTTTCGGTGACCCACCTGGCCGAGTCCAGCTCGGCGCCCGAGGACCGGCCGATCGACCGCGCGCTCTTCCAAGCCTTCGCGGATACGGTACTGCGTGAGCCCGGCCCGGTCGCCGACGTCGGCTGCGGCGCCGGCGTCATCACGCGGCTGCTCAACGACCTGGGAGTGGACGCCTTCGGCGTGGACCTGTCGCCGGGCATGCTCGCCGCCGCCCGCCGCGCCCACCCGCAGCTGCGCTTCGAACAGGGCTCGATGCTGCGCCTGGACCTCCCGGACGCCTCCCTGGCGGGCCTGCTGTCCTGCTACTCGCTCATCCACGTTCCGTGGCCGGAGCGCCCGCGCGCCCTGGCGGAGTTCCGCCGCGTGCTGCGCCCCGGCGGCGTGCTCATGCTGACGTTCCAGATCGGCGACGCCGCGTATCGTCCGTCCATAGTGGACGACATGGGTCTGAAGGTGACGTGGTACCGCCAGCAACCTGACGATCTCGTCGAGCTGCTGGCGGCGGCGGGCTTCGCTTTGACGTTCCGGGGCGAGCGCGCCCCGGCGGGCACCGAGTCAACGCCCCAGGGCTACCTGCTGGCGACCCGGCAGCCACAGCAGCACGAGGGCGGCGGCCTCGAGGAGGACTGAGCCGGCCGCGATGGTCTTCTCGGTCATGCACATGAAGCTATGGCCGGGCGCCCTGCGAGCCGCCTGCCACCGATCACACCGCCGGCATGACGGATGTCATCCATCGACCCGTGCGGCCGCGCGTGGGTCAGGACCAGGCGGGCAGTACTCCGGGGCCGGCCACGATGAGCACGAAGCAAATCCCCGCCGTCACGGCCATTCGCAAGAACCGTTGCATGGTTCGCAAGGTAACCGCGGTGACGGGGATCGCCCGCTCACACTTCGAGGTGAGCGCACGGCGGGCCGGCCGTCACACCGGCGCTTGCTTCCCGGGCGTTGCTGTTAGGTTCGGGCGGTGAGCTTCTCCCAGCACGCAACGACGTTCGCCGGACGGCCGGTGGTGGACGCACAGGCCGGCGAGCCGCTGCCCGAGGTCGACGCCCCCGCCGCCTGGCGCTTCTCGTTCTGGGACTTCGACGGCAGCACCCCGGAGGGCCTCGACCCGAAGTTCGCCGCCGAGTTCGACCGGTTCCTCGACGGCATCGACTGCTCCGCGGTGCACGCGCTGGTGCTCGGCTCGTGGGGGTACGCGGCCTTCGCCGACCCGCCGATCGCCCAGCTGTGCGCGGCCGCCGACCGCCTCACCTCGCTCGAGGCGCTGTTCCTCGGCGACATCCTCTCCGACGAGTGCGAGGCCTCCTGGATCCGCCAGGACGACATCACGCCGCTGCTGGAGGCCTATCCGCGGCTGCACACCCTGCGCGTGCGCGGCAGCGAGGGGCTGCGGCTCACACCCGTGCGCCACGAGCACCTGCGCTCCCTCGCGTTCGAGTCCGGCGGGCTGCCGGCCGGCGTGGTGCGCGCGGTCGTCGACTGCGATCTGCCCGCGCTCGAGCACCTGGAGCTGTGGCTGGGCGTGCAGAACTACGGCGGCGACGCCGACGTCGCCGACCTCGAGCCGCTGCTCGGCGGGGGCCGGTTCCCGGCGCTGCGCCGCCTGGGGCTGCGCAACGCCGAGATCGCCGACCGGATCGCCGCGGCACTGGCCGGGGCGCCGGTCGTCGGCCGCCTCGAGGAGCTGGATCTCTCCCTCGGCGTGCTCGACGACGCCGGCGTCGAGGTCCTGTTGGCCGGGCAGCCGCTGACCCACCTGCGCCGCCTCGATCTGCACCACAACTTCCTGTCGCAACCGTTCGCGAGCCGGGTCGTCGAGGAGCTGCCGGGCGTCGCCGTCGACGTCACGGACCAGCAGGTCGAGCAGGAGTGGGGGCGGTACACGGCCGTCGCCGAGTAGTCACCAGTTCTGCGGCGCGGGCGTGCGGGTCGTCGCGTTCAGCCGGTTGAAGAAGTTGGTGGTGGCGATCCAGAGCACGATCGCGCCCAGCTCCTCCTCGCTGAAGTGCTTCGCCGCGGCGTCCCACACGTCGTCGGGCACCGGGTCGGACCGGTCGGCGAGCCGGGTCGCGGCCTCGGCCAGGGCCATGGCGGCGCGCTCGGCGTCGGTGTAGTACGGCGTCTCGCGCCAGGCGGCGACGGAGAAGATCCGCTCGTCGGTCTCGCCGCTCTTGCGCATCGCGCGGGCGCCGGAGTCGACGCACGGGCTGCAGCCGTTGATCTGGCTGGCCCGCAGGTGGACCAGCTCCAGGGTCGCGTTCGGCACGCCGGTCGAGTGCGCGGCCTTGTACAGCAGGTTGACCGCCTTGGTGATGTCGGGGTTGGGAGTGGTGTTGCTGAGCCGGGACGTCATTTGCCGTCTCCTTCGGTAGCGCTGTCACATCGCAGCGATTTGCTTCGTCGCTGGTACGACGGCCCAACCCCGGGGCATGTGACCAATGTGGCGTAGGCCACAAAATGGACGAAAGGCGCGCTCATGCACGACGGCGACGACCGGCTGGCCGAGCGGTTCGAGGAACTGCGGCCGCGGCTGCGCTCGGTGGCCCACCGGATGCTCGGTTCGGCGAGCGAGGCCGACGACGCCGTACAGGAGGCCTGGCTGCGGCTCACCCGCGCGGACGCGGGCGGCGTCGACAACCTCGGCGCGTGGCTGACCACCGTCGTGGGCCGGATCTGCCTGGACATGCTGCGCTCGCGCACCAGCCGGCGGGAGGAGCCGCTGGAGGCCCGGCCCGAGGAGCCCCCGGCCGCCGACGCCGGCCCGGAGCAGGAGGCGCTGCTGGCCGACTCGATGGGCGTGGCGCTGCTGGTTGTGCTGGAGACCCTGACCCCGACCGAGCGGCTGGCGTTCGTCCTGCACGACATGTTCGGGGTGTCGTTCGACGACATCGCGGTCGTCGTCGGGCGCAGCCCGGCCGCCGCCCGGCAGCTCGCCAGCCGCGCCCGCCGCCGCGTCCAGGCCGACGGGCCGGACGCCGCCGCGGGCCGGCAGACCCGCCGGGACATCGTCGATGCGTTCCTGACCGCGTCGCGCACCGGCGACATGGCCACGCTGCTGCGGCTGCTCGACCCCGACGTGGTCATGCGCGCCGACGAGGCCGCGGCCCGGATGGGCTCGACCGGCGAGCCCCGCGGCGCCGAGGTGGTGGCCGCGTTCTTCTCCGGCCGCGCCCAGGGCGCGCGCCCGGCCGACATCGACGGCGAGAGCGGCGCCGTCGTCGTGGTCGGCGGCCGGGACCTGCTCGCGCTCACGTTCGTCGTCAGCGGCGGCCGGATCCTCGCCATCGAGGTGATCGCCGACCCGGACGAGCTGGCGCGGCTGGACATCGTCCGGCACTACTAGCGCCGGCCCCAGGCCGAGATCATCGGCGAGGTGGCGACGTCCAGCCGGCCCGCGTCGAGGTTGGCCAGGTGGGCGTCGATCTCCTCGTCGGTGGCCAGCCCGGCCGCGGTGAGCCGGGCCCGGATCTGCTCCACGGTCGCCCGCTCCAGCCGGGCGCAGGCCGGCCCGGTGACCGGGAAGTACGCGTCGGCGGCGACGTCGGCGAGCCCGGCCGCGCGCAGCCGCCGGGGCAGCGTGCGCCCGTAGGCGAGGTCGACGGCCCGCCCGGCCATGAGCGAGCGGAAGTCGTGCTTGAGCTTGTTGGCCAGCTCCTGGGCCGGCCCCCACTCGTCCGGGCAGGCCAGCGGCTGCAGCGCCGGGTCGGCCTCCTCGAGCAGCAGCCACCCGCCGGGCCGCAGCGCCGACACCATGGCGGCCAGCGCCTGGTCCCGCCGCGGCACGTGCACGAGCACGAGCCGGGCGTGGATCAGGTCGAAGCCCTCCCCCGGCGGCGGCTCGGCGCCAACGTCGTGGCGGAGCACCTCGTATCCGGCCCCCGCCGGCAGCCACGAGACGTCGAGATCGGTGGCGACGACCCGCCCGCTCGCTCCGACCCGCGCGGCGAGCCAGGCCGGCACGCTCGGCCCGCCCGCGCCGACCTCCCAGCAGCGCCACCCCGCCCCGACGCCGAGCGCCTCGAAGTGCCGGAACGTCGACGGGTCGAACAGCTCGGCCAGCGCCCCGAAGCGGGCGCCCGCCTCGGCCTGGGCGTTCACCAGGAGGTACCCGCCGTCGCCCGCGGCGTCGAACACCTCGTCGAAGCCGTTGCGATCGTCGTAGGCGTACTTGAAGCCGTGCCGCTCGTACAGGCGGCGGGCCCGGCTGCCGCGGATGATGGCGAGGCGGAACGGCCGGGCGTCGCGGTGGGCGGCCATCACCCGCCCCAGGACCGCGCCGCCGATGCCCTGGCCGTGCAGCGCCGGGTCGAGGTAGAAGTGCTCGATCCACTGTGCATCGGGCTCGGGCCGCACCGCGATCGAGCCGGCAACGCGGCCGTCGACCTCGATGACGTCGGTGTTGGCCGGCACGAAGTCCCGCAGGAACCATCGCCGGGCCCGCTCGGGGTCGAAGCGGTCGATGCGCTCGAGGTCGGCCCGCATCGCGACGGCCTTGATCCCGGCCAACCGGTCCGCGTCCGCCGCCGTGGCGGGGCGCAGGTTCCACGTCCGCACCATGCCGCCAACGTAGCAGCGGCCGCCGCGCGAACGTGACTCAGACATAGAGGCGGCCGTCGGCGACGACCACCGCGGTGCCGGAGATCTCCACCCGCTGCACCGCGCCGTCCGCCACCGTGGCCGTGGCACGGATCGTCGACGGGCGGCCCATCTCGACGCCCTGGCGGACCGTGATCGTCGCGCCGGGCCGGATGCGGCCGTGGCGACCCAGATGCAGGGCGAGCGGGCCGGCCGCGGAGCCGGTCCCGGCGTCCTCCGTCACCCCGTACGCCGGCGAGAACATGCGGGCCCGCCACACCAGCGGGTCGGCGGTCGGGGCGAAGCAGTTCGCGGCCAGGTCGTCGTGCCCGGCCAGGGCGCGCAGGTCGACCCGCAGGGCGGACAGCTCGGCCACGGTGGCGAGGCCGATGAACGCATGGCGGGGCCCGTTGCGGTACACCTCGATCGGAAGCGTCGACGAGGCCACCCCGAGGGCGTCCAGCAGCTCGGCCGCCCGGTCGTAGGGCTCCCACACCGGGATCGGCTGGAGCATCCGCGCGGCCCGCACCCGCCCGCCGCCGGCCTCGCCGGTGAACTCGAACGGCACCACCCCCATGCCGGTCTCCATGCGCAGCCCGCCGTCGCGCACGCCCGGGTGCCCGGTCGCGGCCAGCACCGCCGCCGTGCCGAACGTCGGGTGCCCGGCGAACGGCAGCTCCCCGACCGGCGTGAAGATCCGCACCCGCACGTCCCCGCCGGCCGCCGGCGGGAAGACGAACGTGGTCTCGGACAGGTTCATCTCGCGCGCGATGCGCTGCATCCGCGCGGCGGACAGCCCGGCCGCGTCCGGCACCACGGCGAGCGGGTTGCCCTCGAGCGCGGTGTCGGTGAACACGTCGGCGATCACATACCCGTACACGCGGCCAGGCTAGGCGGCATCGCGAGAGGCGCTCGACTGCTCGAACGGGTAGTCGGCGCGCCCGACCTCCGGGACAACGCCCGTGGCCCTTGATAGGTTCGGGGGCGTGGATCTGCTGACGGAGGCGACGGCGGCGCTCGATGCGCGCGGCGTGCTCGGGCCGCTGGAGGAGCTGATCCGGCAGGTGTACCGGCGCGCGGCCGAGCGGCACGAGCCCGCGCTCGGCGACGACGCGATGAGCTTCGGCACCACGGTCTGGCGCAACCTCACCAACCTCGGCGCGGCGGGGTTCGCCGGGCGGCCGGGCGTCGACGCGCGGATCGAGGACAACACGCTGGAGATCCTGGCCGGCGGCTACATCCTGCGGCTGTACTCGCTGCAGGGCGGCATGGAGACCAGCGTCGAGTCGATCCGGTGGGAGGGCAGCGACGCCCGCCTCGGCGGCGCCGTGGAGAACAGCGCCGACCGGCAGCTCGCCCTCGACGACGAGGAGCAGTTCCCGGACGTCTTCGCGGGTCTGGTACCGCGCAAACGCCACATCCGCATCGCCCACACCGGCAACATCGACACCGGCGAGGCGGTCGCCTACATCGGCCTGCCCCGCGACAACCGCAACGGCGGCTCGCCCTGGTTCGCGGTCGCGCTCTGGTTCGGCGAGCCGGCCCGCGCGGCCGCGGTCGCCGCGCGGACGGGCACGGCCGGCGGGACCGCGCCGCGCCACGACGAGCTGCCGATCCCCGAGCTCGACCTGCAGCTGATCGGCCGGCCGGGCGCCTCGATCCCTGCATGAGCCCGACGCCCCGGCGCCCGCTGACCGTCGCCCCGTTCCAACGTCATGCGCTGACCCTCGCGCGGCGGTGGCGGCGGATGTCCAAGCAACAGCTGGCCGCAGCGACCGGGGTCACGGCGGCCACGATCGGGCAGTACGAGCTGGGCCAGGCCCGCCCGCCGGCCGGCGTGCTCGGGCGGCTCGCGCTCGCGCTGGGGCTGCCGCCGGAGTTCTTCGCCGCCGCCGTACCGGCCCCGGCCACGCCCGGGCACGCGCACTTCCGCAGCCTCCGCGCGACCACGCAGGCCGAGCGGGACCAGGCGCTCGCGTTCGGTGAGATCGCCTGGCGGGTGGTCGACGCCGTCGAGCGCCTCGTGCGCCTGCCCGAGCTGCGGCTGCCCCAGCTCGAGCTGCCCGAGCCGGCCACGAGCGGCGACGTGGAGGCGGCGGCGACGGCCGCGCGGGCCGCGTTCGGGCTGGGCGGCGAGCCGGTGCCGCACGTGATCCGGCTGCTCGAGGCGCACGGCGTGGTCGTGCTGACGCTGCCCGACGTCTCCGACCGGGTCGACGCGTTCTCACACTGGTACGGCCACCGGCCGTTCGTCTTCGCCAGCCCCGCCAAGCACGACAAGGCCCGCTCGCGGATGGACGCCGCCCACGAGCTCGCGCACCTGCTGCTGCACCACGACGCCGAGCCGGGCAGCCAGGTGCTCGAGCGGCAGGCGACCGCGTTCGCGTCGGCCTTCCTGGCCCCGCCCGACCGGCTGCGCGAGGAGCTGCCGGCCCGGCTCGACTTCGAGCGGCTGCACGAGCTGAAGCGGCGGTGGGGCCTTTCGCTGAAGGCGCTGGTGTACCGCGGGCACGCCCTCGGCGTCTACCGCGACCACACCTACCGGCGCGGCATGAGCCTGCTCGCCGAGTGGGGACACCCGGAGCCCGGAGACCTCGGGCCGCCGGAGTCCCCGGTCGCCGTCAGCCGGGCCATCGGGCTGCTCGCCACGCAGGGCACCGGCCCGGACGGACTCGCCGCCCGGGCCGGCCTCCCCGTGGAGCTGCTGCACGCCGTCATCGCGGCGGGCTGAGCCGCCCTACGGGGCGATGGACCACAGCTGGCAGGTGTTGTTGAGCCACATCCACATCTGCACGCGCGTGCCGTTCGCGGTGCCGCAGTTCTGGTCGTCGAGGACCATGCCGCTTGCACGGAGTTCTCGGTGGCGTCGCTGGGGCAGGAATGCCTCGGGACGATCGACACGGGCCATGACGGGCTCCAGCCGATCGGGTCGGAAGGCGAGCGGGGCGTCCAGGCGAACCCGGCCATAGCGTCGATGCGGTCCGCGTCCGGGCGTGCGTATGGTCCGCTGGTGCAGCCAGCGGATCTTCCCGGGTACCGCCTGGGCGTCGACTTCGGCACGTCCAACACGGTGGCCGTCGCGCAGGCGCCCGGCGTACCGGCGCGGGCGGTGCTCTTCGACGGGTTTCCGCTGCTGCCCTCGTCGGTCTGCGTGGCGCCGGACGGCGGCCTGTTCGTCGGGCGCGAGGCCGTGCACGCCGCGCGCGTGCACCCCGAGCTGTTCGAGCCGCACCCGAAGCGGCGCATCGACGACGGGGAGATCCTGCTCGGCGACCGCGCCTACCCGGTCGCGCAGGTCATCGCGGCCGTGCTCGGGCGGGTGCGGGCCGAGGCGGTGCGCACGATGGGGGCCGCGCCGGCCGCGACCGTCCTGACCTGCCCGGCGGCGTGGGGGACGGTCCGGCGCCAGGTGCTGCTCGACGCCGCCGCGGCCGCTGGGCTGGGCACGCCGGCGCTCGTGCCCGAGCCGGTCGCCGCGGCCACGTACTTCGTCAACGCCCTCGACCTGCGCCTGCCCGTCGGCGCGAACGTCGTGGTGTACGACTTCGGCGGCGGCACGTTCGACGCCTCCGTGGTCCGGCGCACCCCGTACGGCTGGGAGACCGTGGCCAGCGAGGGGCTGCCGGACGCGGGCGGCCTGGACGTCGACGCGGCGCTGGTCGGCTACATCTCCGCCGCGTACAGCCGCAGCCACCCCGCCGAGATCCAGCGGCTGGAGCAGCCCGACAACGCCGGCGACCGGCGGGCCAACCGGCTGCTCTGGGACGACGTGCGCAACGCCAAGGAGGTGCTGTCGCGGGCCACCACGACGTACGTGCACCTGCCCCTCATCGAGGACGACACCCCGATCGGGCGCGAGCAGCTCGAGCGGCTGGCCCGGCCGATCCTCGACCGCACGGTGGCCCTGACCCGCAACGTGACGGCGGGCGCCCCGCCGGCCGCGGTGTTCCTCGTCGGCGGCTCCAGCCGGGTGCCGCTCGTGGCGACGCTGCTGCACCGGGCGCTGGGCGTGGCGCCGACGGCGATCGAGCAGCCGGAGATCGTGGTCGCCCAGGGCAGCGTCCAGGTCCTGCACCCGCCGGCGCCCGTGCCGGTGCCGCCACAACCGGTTCCGCCGATGGCACCGGCCTTCGCGGCCGCGCCGGTCTCGGCCTTCCCGGTCGCGCCCATGTCGCCCTACGCGGCCCCGCCGGCGCCAATGCCCGTGTCGGCGCCGCCCATGGCACCGTTCCCGGCTCCGTCCGCGCCGCCCGTACCGCAGGGGCCGCCCCCGCCGCGGTCGCCGATCAAGATCGCGTTGGCGGCGATCGCCGGGGCCGTCGCGTTCGCCCTGCTGTTCCTCGACCCGTTCTTCTTCAAGAACGTGTTCCTCGGGAACTGGATGTTCCACGAGTGGACCACCATCGCCCTCTTCCCGGCCGGCGTCGCGTGGTTCGCCTCCGTCTTCGGGACGCGGTCGGCCGCCCGGCGCACAGCGGGCCGGATCGCCCTCAGCGTGCTCATGCTCGTGGTGTTCACGCTGATCGCGCTGCTCGTGATCGGCCTGGCGGTGTACTCGTTCGAGGCGTTATGGGTCGAGAGTGCGCTCCTCGGGCTGCTGACGGCCCTGCTCGCGGTCCGGCTGCTGGCCGGGCGTACGAAGGAGACCGGCTCGCTGTTCGGGGCGGCCGACTGGCTCGGCACGCTCGCCACGGCCGCCGTCTTCACCCTCGGCCTGCTGGCGATGATCGGCGGCGTCGCCCGGCCGGACTTGTACGGCGTGCCGGCCCTGCTCGGCGCCACCGCCGTCGTCGGCCTGGGCGCCGCGACCGGTCTGGCCACCCGCTCACCCAACGTGCTGCGCAAGGTGGCGGCCGGGCTGCTCATCGCCGGGGTGGCCGTCGACCTGATCGACTTCGTGCGGCTCGCCTACCCGACGCTCTGACCGCTCCCGTCCGTCAGAACCTGGCGTGAAGATGCCGCCGCGCGTACCGCCGCCGCCCGTCAAGCCGCGTGACGCCCGCTCCATCGAGCAGACCGGCGTCCTGACCGGCGTGACGCCGACCACCGAACGGCACGCGCTCCTCGGGCTGCGGGTGCTGCTGCTCATGACGGCGCCGGCGGGGATCGTCACCACCGTGGTCGTCCTGCTGCACGGTGACCGGAGCATCGCCGCCGCCATCGGGCCGCTGCTCGTGGTGGCCGCCTTCGTCGGCGCGCGCCGCATGTTCCGGCGCGTCGTCGCCACCCGCGGCGGACGCCGCCCGCCGGCACTCATGCCGGGCCCGGGAGACCTGGAGGTCCGGAAGCTGCGGCTGAAGACGTTCGACGATGTCGAGGAGGACTGGATCCTGTACGGGCGGACGCGGGGCGGCGACGTGACCGCGGGCGACATCGTGCGGCTGCAGGGGCGCCGGCGACGGGACGGGCGCGCGGTGGCCCGCCAGGTGGCGCTGCTCGGCACCCCCAGCGGTCCGCTGCTGAAGGTCGTGACGGCGCGCCGGCCGCTGCGGTTCCTGGTCGCCCGGCTCCTGAGCCAGGCCGGATACGCGCTGGCCGGCGCGCTCGTCGTGTGGACGGTGCTGGTACTGGTCGGCGTGATCCGGTGAGGCTCAGTCGGTCAGCACGACCACGCGGCGGCCGGAGTGCTGGGGGCCGCTCAGCGTCGACGCCGGCGCGCGGCCGGCCGGGACCGCCCGCTCGCGACCCCACGCGCGAATCTCGTCGATCTGCTCCGGGTTGGTCCGGCTGAGCGGAAACGTGTTGGCAAACGCGTCGATGACGAACTCCGGCCGCAGCTCGGCGCCGCCGTTGAGGTGCAGTTCCGCGCCGACGTCGTGCAGCGCCGACTCGATGTCGGATCCGGCGAAGCCGTCGGAGAGCGCCACGAGCTTGTCGAGCAGCTCGGCCGGGATCTCGTGTTGCACGTACCGCTGGTAGTACAGCTGGATGATCTCCTGCCGGTCGTCGGCGTCGGGCAGGTCGACGAAGAACAGCTCGTCGAATCGCCCCTTGCGCAGCAGCTCGGGCGGCAGGGAGCGCACGTCGTTGGACGTGGCCACGACGAAGACCCGCGAGCGGGACTCCTGCAGCCAGTACAGGAACTGCCCGACGAGCCGCCGGCCGACCCCGGTGCTGTCGTTCTGCCCGGCGAGGCCCTTCTCGATCTCGTCGATCCACAGCACGCAGGGCGCGATCCGGTCGGCCGCGTCGAGGGCCTCGCGCAGGCGGCTCTCGGACTGCCCGACGTACTGCCCGAGCATTGCCGCCAGATCCAGCCGGTACAGCGGCAGCCGCCACTGCCCCGCGATCGCCTTGGCGGACAGGGACTTGCCACAGCCGGGCACACCGACGAGGAGCACACCGCGGGGCGGGCGCAGCCGCGTGCCGCGCAGGTCGGAGACCATGAGCTGGTGCTTGCGCGCCAGCCACGCCCGCAGGCTCGTCATGCCGCCGACCTGCTGGATGTCCGGGCCGATCCCGACCCGCTCGAGCCCGGCCAGGTCTCCGAAGTGCTTGTCCTTGAACCGCGCCAGGTGCTCGACGTCCTCGCGCTGGACCGAGCCCTTGGTGACGATGGTGGCCAGCACGTTGATGGCGGTGCCCTCCGGCACCCCGACCAGGAACTCGGCGGCCCGGCGGGCGTCCTGCTCGGTCCACTCGATCGGTACGACGCCGTGGTGGTCGCCGAGGAAGGCATGGATCACGTCGTACATCTCGGCCGCGTCCGGCAGGCTCAGCGCGATGCTCATGCCGAGGCGCTGCAGCCCGCTCCACAGCGGCGTGTCGGTGATCAGGATGATGCTGCCGGAGTTGGCGTCGGCCAGCCGGGCCAGCTCGGCCACGTGCCGGCTGGCCGAGTTGTCGTCGGAGAGGTCGTCCGGGTCGACGAAGACCACGGTGGCCTGCGCCCGGTTGCTGAACTGCTGGGCGGCGAAGTCCATCGCCCCGGGCCACGACCGGTCGTCGGAGGTCGGCTGATTGGTGCGCAGATCGCGCAGCCCGGTCGCGCGGGTGTAGATCCAGAACGGCAGGTTGCCGCGCCGCGGGCTCGCCGCCATCTCCCGGACCAGGCGCAGCGCCCGGTCCTGTTCGATGGTACGGATGCTGATGAGCGGGACCCGGGCGGCGATGTAGCTGTCGAGGTCGGCGCGCGACTCCGCGAAGTTGGACACGGTCGGGGCTCCTTCGTGAGGGTCAGGGCCGCACGACCCGGCGCCGCCCGGCGGTCGCGCCGAGCCAGGCGTCGGGCCGGGCCGCCGGCGCGGCGGCGGTCAGGGGGTTGTCGCGGATGGTGCGCAGCCGGGCGTCGACCACGGACTTCGGTGCGCCGCCGCGCCGCAGCCCGTCGACCTGCCGCTCGAGCTGGTCCTGGGCCGAGGCGATCGAGGTGTCGACGATCTCGGCCAAGCGCCGGCGCAGGTCCTCCGGCAGCGCGGGGTGGGCGGCCAGCGAGCGCACGGGGTGCAGGCCGCCCCGCGCCTGGACGAGGGCGCGGGCCACGCTGAACTCGTCGCGGGCGCCGCTCAGGCCGGCGCTCAGCGCGCGGGCCCAGTCCTGCAGGCGCTGCGAGACGGCGCCGCTGAGCCGGTTGCCGAGCCGCTCCCACCCGTCGGGTGGCAGGTCGGCGGGGGCGAGCGCGGGCAGGTCGGCCGGGTCGGCGGGCGCGCCCGCCGACCATTGCTCCAAGAACGCGGCCCACCGCGCGTACGGGCCGCCGTCGCCCCACACGTCAGGGCTGCCGGTGCCGGCGGACGAGGATCTCGCCGGGCGGCAGCGGCTCCCAGTCGGGGAGGCCGTCGACCAACTTGCGTTCCCGCTTGGTCGCCCGGGGCTGCTGCGCGGCGGCCTGCCGGGCCCAGGGTGACGGCGGCGCCTCCGGGGCCGGTTCGGGCGCGGGCTGCTGCGGAATCCGCGGTACTCGTCGGGACTGGCTCACTGGACTCCTCCGGTGACGGTTCGGCGCGAGTAGGGGGTGGACGCCTGGGTCGCCCGGCCGAGGTCGGCGATCAGTGCCATCACCTGCGGCTCCAGCCGGTCGGCGGCCTGGTAGCGGCTCATCCAGTCGGTCAGCTCGGCGCTGGATCCGCGCAGCTGCAGGATCGCGTCGTGCTTGGCCCGCTCGACGAACGCGACGACCTCCTGCCGCTGGAGCTCGACCTGCTGCGACTGCTGATGCAGCCGGACAAACCAGACACCGCCGACGAGCAGCGCGAGGATCAGGCCGACCCAGCCGATGCAGGCGGTGAGCACGACGAGCGCCAGGACGGTGACGATGATCGGCGCGATGATCTTCTTGCCCCAGTCGAAGGTGAAGCCGGCGATGAACGCGCGGCTGTGCTGGTCCCAGTGCGCGGCCAGCGAGCCCTCGAGCTCGGCGAGCGGGCGCTGGAACGAGCCCGTCCACGGCGGCAGCTTGAAGCCCTTCGCGGCGACGTTGTAGTCGCCGGCAAAGACCGCCGTGACGTCCGGCGGCAGCGCGCCGCGGTAGTCGCGGCAGAACTGCCCGTGGGCGCGGGAGATCCAGTCGGCGCAGGAGGCGATGGCGAGCCGCTGCGTCGAGCGGGACACGCCGATCGCGTCGGGGGTCAGCGCGGACTGGGTCTGGACCTCAAGGAAGTCCATGGTCGTCTCCAGCGCGGCCGCGTCGACGGCGACGGCCCGCCGGGACCGCTCAAGGTCGCCGTCGTTGCGGACGATCGCCTGGTTGAGCGCCAGGTCGCGGCGCAGCGGCAGCTCCTCATCGTCGTACTCGGCGACGAGGCGGTCGAGGATGTCGTCGATGGCGTCCTCGATGCGGTCGGCCGGCACGATCTCCTCGGCGAACAGCGCCCGGTAGTGGTCGATGAAGGCCTGATGCGACTCCGCGGCGGCCAGGATCCGTTCCATCGCCGGCCACTGCGGGCTGACGGCGGCCAGGCGCGGGAAGCGCGGCACCGCGGCCGGCGGCGCGACGTGCGCGTCGACCTCGTGCCGCCAGCGGTTCACCTGGGCGTCCTGCTTGGCCTCGTCGACCAGCAGCTGCTCGCGCCAGCGGCCGAGGAACTCCCCGACGATCGCGACGCCGCCGGGCCCGAACGCGCCCTGGGCGATCGCCTCGAGGATGACCGCGAAGTTGCGCCCGAGCGCGTTGGGATCCTGGGCGGCGAGGTAGTGCCGCAGCCAGCGCGCGGCGCTCTCGAGACGGTTCTGCCGGCGCAGGACCAGCGCCATGAACAGCGCCGTGTGGCCGGGCGAGCGGCGGTACGCCTCCGTGACGGCCCGGTCGCACAGCGACGGGTCGTCGGCCGACCACGCGGCCAGCGCGACGAGGACGGGGGCCAGCCAGTACCGCGGCGTCTGCAGCATGAGCTGCTCGCCCACGCTGCGGATGGTCTCCTCCGAGACCAGGCCGACGTCGAAGGCCTGGAGCATGCCGACGGCGGTGTGCCGGACCACGTTGTGGCGGCCGAACTCGTGCTCCAACTGGTCCTGCAGCACCCCGATGCGGGTCTCGGCGAGCTGGATGTTGGCGGTGAGCTCGTGCTGCCGGACGAACGCGAGGAAGTCGGCGCGCAGGCCGGCCAGCTCGTTGCGGGCCTCCTGCTGCTCCTGGCCGACGAGTGCGACCTGCGTCGAGACCGCGGCCAGGTTCTGGTCCAGGTTCACGATCAATCTCTGCACCTGTTGAACCTGGTTGCGCAGGTGGAAATCCACTTCGGACATTTCGGGTATCCCTTGGGTTAGGCGACCACGGAACCGTCGTTGCGCACCGGCACGATCGTGCCGCTCATGTAGATCTCGACGTAGGCATAGGCGCCGGTGCGCACGAGCATCCGGGCCTGGGCGAACGGGTCGGGCACCGGGTCGGTCGGCGCGTAGTGCTCGACGATCGCGCGGCCGAGATCGAGGCGATGGTCGACGTACGGCGGGCCGAGATAGCACTGGGCGAGACACCCCAGCGGTAGGTCCCCCACCTCTTCGACGTAGGCATCGCTGAGCCACTCCGCGAGCTGGGCCCGCTGCGCGGGGTCGACGGCGGCGTCCAGCTGATGCATGGCCCGCAGGAAGCCTGCGTGCCGGGGCCGGCGCAGCTGGGCCGCCGAGCCGGTGGCGGAGCGGGCACGGGTCACCGCCGGGCTCGCCTGCAGCGGCGGCTGCAGCGCGCTGTCGCCCAGGACCACCCGCCGTCGTTGCCTGAAGTCCATGGACCTCCCCTTCGCTTACCGGACGCATTCCTCTGACGGACCGGTAGGCGAAGGGAGCGGGGCCGAGCCGTTCGACCGACCCCGAAGGAGTACTCACTGGCCGGGCTGGACGAGGCCGTTCTCGTAGGCGAAGACGACGGCCTGCACGCGGTCGCGCAGGCCCAGCTTCATGAGCACGCGCGTGACGTGGGTCTTCACCGTCGGCTCGCTGAGGTACAGCTCCCCGGCGATCTCGGCGTTGGAGCGCCCCCGCGCGATGAGCCCGAGCACCTCGAGCTCGCGGCGGGTCAGCGTCTCCAGCCCCGCGCGGCGGCCGGCGTCCGGGCGCGGGCGGCGCACGTACTCCTCGATCATGCGCCGCGTGATCTCCGGGGCCAGCAGCGCCTCGCCCGCCGCGACCGTGCGCACGGCGCCGGCCAGCTCGCGCGGCGGCGCGCTCTTGAGCAGGAAGCCGCTCGCCCCGGCCCGCAGCGCCTGGTACACGTACTCGTCCTCGTCGAACGTCGTCAGGATGAGCACGCGGGCCGGGCAGCGCCCGCCGGACAGCAGCCGCCGCGCCGCCTCGATGCCGTCCATGCGCGGCATGCGGATGTCCATGAGGATCACGTCGGGCCGCAGCGCGAGCGCCCGGTCCACGGCCTCGTGCCCGTCGGCCGCCTCGCCGACGACCTCGATGTCGTCCTGGCCGTCGAGAATGGAGCGGAACCCGCCGCGCACGAGCGCCTGGTCGTCGACGAGCAGCACGCGGATCATCGCTGGGCCGCCTGGAGGGGCAGGCATGCGGTCACGGTGAAGCCGGCGCCGGGCGCGGCCGCCGTGTCGAGCGTGCCGCCGTAGAGGCCGACCCGTTCCCGCATGCCGATGAGCCCGTGCCCGACCCGCTGTGCCCCGGCGCCCCGGCCGCCCGTCGCGCCGGCCCGGCCGGTGTCGCGGACGCTCACCGCGACCGACTGCTCGTCGTAGCGCAGCACGACGCGCGCGGTGGTCGGGGCCGCGTGCTTGAGGGCGTTGGTCAGCGACTCCTGCACGATGCGGTACACCGTCAGGTCCACTCCCGGCGGCAGCGGCCGCTCCGGTCCCTCGACGGCGAGCTCGACCGGCAGCCCGATCCCGGCCATGTGCTCGACCAGCTCCGCCAGGTCCGCGGTGCCCGGCTGCGGCTTGAGCGCGAGCCGGCCCCGCTCGCCGCGCAGCAGCCCGAGCATCCGCCCGAGCTCGGCGACGGCCTGCTGCCCGGTCTCCTGCACCGACCGCAGCGGCGCCCGGGCGCGCATCGGGTCGCGGTCGAGCAGGTCCTCGGCGGCGCCGGCCTGCACCACCATGACGCTGACGCAGTGGGCCACGATGTCGTGCAGCTCGCGCGCGATGCGGGCGCGCTCCTCGGCCAGCGCGGCGTGGATCGCGTCCTCGCGCTCGGCCTCGAGCCGCCGGGCACGGTCGCGGTCGTCGGACTGGCTGCGGGCCCGGGCGCGCAGCACCCGTCCGGCGATGAAGCAGGCCGCCAGGGGTACCGCCACGAACGGGAGATTGCCGACGGTCCCGGACTCGGGGTTGCGCAGGAACACCACGACCAGGCCGGCCAGGATCGCCCCCGCGCCGACGGCCGCACGGGCCCGCTCGCTGTGCCGGGCCACCGAGTAGCCGGCGACCAGGATCGGCAGGAAGTCGCCCCAGATTGTGACGGTCAGCGGGGTGACGAGCATCGGGGCGCCGATCGCGACCCCGACGACCGCGGCGGTGAACAGCGGCGCCACCCGCCGCAGCGCCAGCACCAGGGTGGCCGCCAGGGTGACGGCGACCACGGCCGGCCGGGGGCCGTACGGCGTCGAGTTGTCCAGCCCGTACACGAGATCGATCTGGGCGAAACCGGCGACCGCGAGCCCGAACAGCACGTCGGGCAGCAGCCCCGCCGGCCGCCGCCGCAGCCACGCGCGCGTGTCCGACTCCTTCACACCCGGCAAGTTACCGACGGCCGGGCCGGCCGGGCGTCATCCGGAGGTCGCATTTCCGGCCTCACAACTCGCGACCGGAGCATGACCCGGCGCCGACCAACGCACGACGCCGCGGGGGCCCGCCGCCCCGACGCTGAGGTGGTGCCGCCGCGGGCGGCGACCTGGAGGAGAGATCATGACCGTGAACCTGAAGCGCCTCGGCGGATGGGCGCTCATCGCCGGCGCGATCGTCGCCATGGCCGGCTACGTCGCCGCCAACCTGCTCGCGCCGGGCAGCGGCGAGGAGGTGTACCACTACAAGCAGTGGCCGCTGTTCGAGTCCGTCGCGCTGATCGGCGACGTCATCGTCGCGATGGGGCTGCCGGTGATCCTGGCGTTCGCCGGGCGGGCGCCGAAACTGCACATCGTGGGGTACATCGGCATCTTCGCCGCCCTGGTCATGCTGAACCTGGGCGAGGGCACGACCGAGGCCTTCGTGAAGCCCTACCTGGTCGACCACGGCGGCCTGCCGGCCGAGGAGCCGACCGGCTTCGCGGTGTTCGAGGGCATCGCGCTGCTGGCGCTCGTCGTCGGCTCGATCTGCCTCGGCATCGCCATCCTGCGCGCGAAGACGCTGCCGTGGTGGATCGGCGTGGCCGTGATCCTGTCGAGCGTGATCGGCGCCCTCGGCCTGCCCGGCGCCTGGTTCCTGCTGCCCGACAGCCTCTTCTTCGGCACGCTGCTCGCGATCGGCGCCTTCGCGGTCCGCGAGCGCCCGGCGGTGGATCAGACCGGGGGCGTGCCGGCGGTGAGCCGGACGGTGTAGCCGTCGGGCGCGCGGTGCATGTTCACGTGGGCGCACACCTGGTGGGCGATCCACAGCCCGAGCCCGGCCGAGGCGAGGCTGACCACCGGCAGCAGGCCGGCGAACGGCTCCTTCGGCCCGGGCCCGGCGTCGGTCACGGTGACGACCATGCGATCGGCGCCGGTCCACAGCCGCATCCGGGCCACCGGCCGTCCGTAGACGCGGGCGTTGGCGACGACCTCGCTCACCGCCAGGACGAGGTTCTCGACCTCGAGCTCGGGCACCCGGCCGTCCTTGGCGGCGCGCACGGCGTCGCGGGCCTGCACCGGCGACGGGTCGAGCAGCTCGGCGACGGGCGCGTCGAGCATGATCGGGTCGGGCACGGGCGGCCGGTTCTCCAGCAGGAACTGCTCCGGCGGGGCGTACTGCGGGTTGAGCTCGTGCCGGCCGTGCGGCCGCGCGGTGCGCGGGTGCGTGCGAGCCACCTCGGCGAGGACGTTCGGCGGGGTGACGCGCTCGTCGTACGCGCACATGCTCCACAACGGGAACTCGTCGTAGGCGTGGTTGATCGCCGACTCGTACCGCGCCCACCAGTCCCAGGTGGCGCCGAGCACCTCCCGGGGCAGCTCGCCGACGATGCGGATCTGCCCGGCGCCGGCCGCGACCTGCTCGGCCAGCAGGCTGCGGTAGGAGCGGATGGCGCTGGCCGGGCGGGCGTAGACCTCGCCGCCGGTGAGGAAGGTCACCGGGGTGCCAGCCGGCAGGGCGGCACGCACCAGCGCGGCGTTGCGCTCGCCGAAGCCGACGAAGGTCGGTTCCCCGGCCTCGACCCCGCCGAGCAGAAACGGCACGACCACCGCGAGCAGGTGCTCGTCGGTGTCGTAGCAGATCGCCTCGTGGTAGTACCCGGTGTGGCCGGCCGCGGCGCCCGTCCTCATCAACCCTTCCCCTCGACCCGCACCCGCGCCGCCCCCAAGCAATCGAGCAGCCGGCCGACCGTGCTCAGCGACGTGTGCAGGACGGCGACGGCGGCCGAGTCCTCCGCGTAGCGCTGCAGGTGCAGCAGGGCGCGGTGGTCGACAAAGCGCAGGTCGCGCGCGTCGATCACGATACGCCCGTCGACCGGTCTGGGCAGCACATGGGCCAGAGCGGCCGGCAGGAGCTCGTCGGCGGTGATGTCAAGATCCCCCGCGAGGGTGGCCGCGGGGCCACCCGGCGGGCCGGCCCGCAGGGAGAAGCGGGCGCCGTCGACGTTGGTCGCCGGGTGCAGGCAGGCCAACTCGGCCACCGCGCGGTCGCCGAGGGCGCCACGGTCGAGGGCGCAGACGGCCCGCATCGGCGCCGCCGTGATGTGCCGGTCGACGAGCGCCTCGTAGCGGGCGAACGCGTTGAACTGGGCCGGGGTGCGCACGAGCGGCGTGACGTCGACGACGACCCGCAGCCCGGCGTGGCCGTCCGCGACGGCGGCGGCGGTGGCCGCGACATACTCGGCGACCTGGGCCGGCGGGTCGACGAGCGCGCCGCTGCGGTATGCGGCCTCGAGCGGCACGAACCGCACCGCGCCGGGGCGCGCCCGCCCCTCCTCCTCGAGCCAGCCGGTCAGCCCGCCCGGGCCGCCGGCCGTGGCATACCAGACCTGCTCACCGGCGGCGAGGCCCGCGCCGAGAAAGTCCCGGGCGCGGGCCTCGAACTCATGCCGGTCGTCGTACGACCAGCAGAGATGCTTCGCCGATGCCGGGGCGCTCACCTTCGCAGCATAGCCACGACACCGGCGAAGGGCGTTTCACGCGACCCGGTCGGCGTCGTCACGGACGGTGTGACGGCGCATACGGAGCGAAGCAGGGCGATCGGCCCCGCCCGCGCTCGCCGGGCCGGTCGGCGCCGCGGCAACCAGCTTCCCATCGCCAGATATCGATATAACCCCAGAAGAGATCAACTGACCGGACGGCGCGCCGATATAGCGCCCGTGACCGACTACCGCCGCCGCGCCTACCGGATCCTGGCCCTGCTCGCCCTCGCCGTGCAGGGGGCGTTCCTCCTGGTCGGCGTCGAGCCGGCCGCGGCGGCCGGCCCGAACGCGGTGGTGACCGACGGCGGGTGCCTCACGAGCGCCCTCGGCCGCTCCGACGACGGGTCGTCGGACGAGGTCCCGCTCGGGTTCCCGGTCAACTTCTTCGGCACGACGTACAGCGGGATGTTCGTCAACAACAACGGCGACGTCACGTTCGGGCGCGCGTACTCCGGCTACTCCGGCCTCGACCTCGCCGCGTTCGGCAGCCCGATCGTCGCCGTCGCGTTCTACGACGTCGACACCCGCGCGCCGGCCGCGTCGCCGGTGTCGTGGGGCCCGATCACCTATGCCGGCCGCCCCGCGTACTGCGTGAACTGGGTCGACGTCGGCTACTTCAACAACGGTTCGGACCGGCTCAACAGCTCCCAGCTGCTGCTGGTCGACCGCTCGGACACCGGCGCCGGCAACTTCGACATCGTCATGAACTACGACCGGCTGGCGTACGAGCCGTCGGGCGGCCTGACGGTCGGCTACTCCAGCGGTACGGCGGACTCGACCTACGTCTACCCGGGCTCCGGCGTGGCGGGCGCGCTCGTCGACGCCAACCCCTCGACCGGGCTCGTCCACAACTCGGGCGGGCGGTACGTGTACCAGGTGCGCGGCGGCCAGCCGGCCCCGCCCGGCGCCCAGACCATCGACTTCCCCGCGCTCGCCGACGTCGCGTACGGCACAGCGCCGTTCACGGTCGCCCCGACCGCCACGTCCGGACTGCCGGTGTCGGTGGCCGCCTCCGGCGCGTGCACCGCGTCCGGCTCGACGGTCACGGTCACCGCGGTCGGCACCTGCACCCTGACCGCAACCCAGGCCGGCGACGGCACCTACACCGCGGCGACCCCGGTGACGCGCGCGTTCGCGGTGACCCAGGCCCCGGTCTCCGTGTCGCTGGCCGGGCTCAACCAGACGTACGACGGCACCGCCCGCACGGTCACCGCGGCCGCCGACCCCGACCCGGGCAACGGCACGATGACGGTCACCTACGACGGCTCGGCGGTGCCGCCGAGCGCCGCCGGCAGCTACGCGGTGCAGGCCGCGTACTCCTCGGCGACGCACGCCGGCACCGCGTCCGGCACGCTCGTCGTGGCCCGGGCGCCGCAGACCATCACGTTCCCCGAGCTGCCCGCCCGGACCTTCGGCGCGAAGCCGATCACCCTCGCCGCGTCCACCGACGCCGGCCTGCCGGTGACGTACGCCGCGGCCGGCACCTGCTCGAACGTCGGCACCACCCTGACCATCACCGGCGCCGGCCAGTGCACCGTCACCGCGAGCCAGGCCGGCGACGCCAACCACGCCGCCGCCGCGCCCGTCGCCCGCTCCTTCGCCGTCGGCAAGGGCGCCGCGACGATCACGCTGAGCGGGCTTTCGCAGGTGTACAGCGGGAGCTCCCGCGCCGTCACCGCGGCCGTCGACCCGGCGGGCGCCGGCGCCGTCCGCATCACCTATGACGGATCCGAGGCCGCGCCGGCCGCCGCCGGCACCTACACGGTGGTGGCGACCGTCGACGGCCCGAACTACAAGGGCACCCTCGAGGCGACCCTGACCATCGCCAAGGCGCCGCAGCACATCGACTTCGCCGACCTGGCCACCGCGACGTTCGGCGACGCGCCCCGCCCGCTCTCGGCGAGCGCGTCGTCCGCGCTGCCGGTCCGCTTCACCGCGACGGGCGCCTGCGAGCTGCGCGACGGCGCGCTCGCGTTCCGCCGCGGCGGCGGCTGCACCGTGACCGCGCACCAGGACGGCGACGCCAACCGGCTCGCCGCGCCCGACCTCGCGCGCACCGTCGACGTGGCCCGGGCCGTGCAGACGCTGACGCTCGGCGCGCCCGAGCGCCTCACCGTCGGCGGCACCGCCGGCACCGTCACCGCGACGTCCAGCGCCGGCCTGCCGGTGACGGCGGCCGCGACCGGCGGCTGCGAGCTGCGCGGCACCGCGCTGGCCCCGGCGCACGCCGGCACCTGCACCGTCACCGCCGCCCAGCCGGGCGACGACTCGTACCTGCCGGCGCCACCGGCGAGCGCGACGACCACCGTCGCCCGCGGCACCGCGACGCTGCAGGTGAGCGCGGCGTCGCTGGTCGCCGACGGCGCGGCGCACGCGGCCGCGGTCACCACCGCGCCGTCCGGGCTCGAGGGCGTCGCGGTCACCTACAACGGCTCCGGGACGGCGCCGAAGGACCCCGGGACGTACCGCATCGTCGCCGCGCTCGACAACCCCGACTGGGTCGCGGCGCCGGTGGTCGCGCGCATGACGCTGAAGCCGCCGGCTCCCGCCGTCGCCGTACCGGTGGCGGACCCGTCGACCGGGACGCGCCCGGAGCTCGCCCCGGACCGGGCCCTGTCCACGGTCGGCGGCCGGCCCGACAACGTCACGCGCGCCCCGGCCGCGACGGGCGGCCTCACCTTCACCGGCAACGGCTTCACCGCCTCGGTCGCCGCCATCGGCGCGGACCGCACGCGCCAGCCCCTGGACGCCGAGGGCCGGCTGGTGCTGGACCGCAAGCGCCGGGTGCTCGTCTCGATGACCGGGTTCGCGGCGAACGCCCAGACCGACGTGTGGCTGTTCTCCGACCCGGTGCTCGTCGGCCACGTGACGGCCGACGCGAACGGCGCGGTCGAGGCGTCGCTGCCGGTGCCGGCCGCGCTGCCGGTCGGCGAGCACACCCTGCAGGTCAACGGCCTCACCGCGGACGGGCGGCAGCGCTCGCTGAGCGTCGGCCTGGTGCTGGTCGATGCGCCGGTCGCGTCCCCGTCGGCGTCACCGGCCCCGACCGTCACCCCGTCTTCCCCCGCCGCACCGGCGGCCGCCCCCGTGGTGGGCTCGGACCCGCTGGACCGGCTGCCCGCGTACGTCCCGGCCGAGCACGCCGCCGCGGTCATGAACACCGGCGTCGCCGGCTTCACGCTGCTGGCCGTCACGGCGAGCGCGGGCGGCGCCGCGGCCGCCAAGGGCGGGAACCGCCGCAAGGCCGGCAAGATCAGCTCCGGCTCGGCCAAGTACTTCAAGGAGCGCTGGGAGGGCGGCGGCCCCGGCGACCGCTCGGCCACCTGGCGGCTGCTCCCAACGGCCCGGCTGGACCGGCTGAGCATGGACCTCCCGCAGCGGGTCGCCCCGTTCTCCCCGCTGCTGGCCCGGATCCTCAGCGACGGCTCGTACGTGCGCTCGATGCTCGGCGCCGCCTGGTGGGCGATGCCGGCCGCCGGCGCGGTCCTCGGCGCGGTCGCGGCCGTCCGCTCGCACGGCGCGCCGCTGCCCCCGGCCGCCCTGATGCTGGCCCTGGTCGTGCTCGGCATCATGGACGCCTTCGCCGGCCTCGCGGCCGCCGCGGTCTTCGCCGCCGTGGTGGCGGCCACCGGCGGCGTCCACTCGGCCGACACCCTGCGCCTGCTGCTCGGCGTCTGCGCGATGTGGTTCGCGATCGCCCTGCTGGCCGGCGTCGTCCGCCCGTTCCGCCGCCCGCCGCCGGAGCGCGCGCTGGACTGGTGGACCCGCGGCGGCGACGTGCTGATCGCGTCGCTCACCGGCGGATGGGCGGTCCAGAAGGGCGTCGGCGCGCTGTCCGGCCTGGCCGGGCACAAGCTGCCGATCGCCGCCTCGGCCAACCACATCGCGCTGGCCGCCCTGACGGCGATCGCCGCCCGGATCGCGCTGGAGACCCTGGCCTCCTGGGCCTACCCGCAGCGGCTGGGCGAGGTCCGCCCGGAGAAGCTCCCGAAGCCGGGCAAGGTCCAGCGCCTGTCCGCGATCGGCCTGCGCACGGTGCTGTTCGTCCTCGTGTCGGTCGCCTTCCTGGGCGCACCGTGGCAGCTGTGGGCCGGCGTGGTGCTGTTCGTGGTACCGCAGGTCCTGAGCGTGTACGAGGACGTCTTCCCCAACCAGCCGAAGCTCTTCCGCGTCCTGCCGAAGCGGCTGGTGAAGACGGTGTTCATGATGCTGGTCGGCACGCTGGCCAGCCTCGCCCTGGCCCACCTGATCAAGGACCCGCAGTCGCGCATCGTGAACGGCTTCGTCCTGCTCACGCTGCCGGGCCTGGTCTTCTCCCTCATCGAGCTGTTCGGCCGGGAGGGCGAGACGAAGTCCCAGAGCTGGCCGCGCGAGCTGGCCGGCGGCGCCGTGATGGCGATCGGCATCGCGGCCGCCCTGGGTGTCTTCGCGTAGGTTGCTAGGCCACGAACTGGTAGTCCATGAGCACCGGGGCCAGCATCAGGGCCTGCGTCATCAGGGCGACGAACAGGTAGATCCGCTCGAAGGAGCGGCTCGAGCCCATCATGCCGAGCACGATGAACAGCGGGAACCACTCCAGGACGATCCGCGGCGCGGACATCAGATAGTGGGGCCAGCCGGCCATCGTGCAGATGAACAGCAGCATCGGCACGGCGGCGTACACCAGCAGGAAGCGCTGGTCGGGGCGGAAGCCCCAGCGGCCGCGGAACGCCAGCACCAGCAGCACGATCGCGCCGATCGTGCACGTGGCCTCGAAGATGCCGAGCAGGCGCCAGTCCGCGAGGATCGGGCCGGTCGTGAGCTCGTGCAGCGTCTTCCAGATGGGCTCGCCCGGCCAGCCGTAGCTGCGCTTCCAGTGGTCCTGGGCGTGCGCGAAGGCCAGCCAGTCGCCCAGCTTGACCGCGCACCAGATCGAGAACGCTACGACGCCGGCCGGGATGTACAGGAAGCTCAGCGCGTCCCAGCGGATCTTGCGCAGGCTCCAGCCCCGTTGGCGCAGGTACTCGTAGGCCAGCGGGGCGGCCAGCAGCAGGCCGAAGAGCCTCGTCGAGCCGGCCAGCATCGCCGCCGCGCCGGCGATCCAGAAGTTGCCTTTCCGGGCGGCGTACAGCGAGATGATCGCCAGCGCGATGTACAGCGACTCGTTGTACGCGGCGAACAGGAAGTACCCGGTCGGGAACGCGGCCAGGTAGAACGCCGTGCGGCCGGCGACCTTGTCGCCGAACTCCTCGTCGACGAAGCGGTGCAGCATCGTGAGCGTGACGAAGGCGAAGAACGCGCTGATCAGCATGCCGGCGACCAGGCCCTGACCGGGGATCAGGGGATCGGCGATCTTGATCAGGAAGGGGTACAGCGGGTAGAACGCCGGCGCCCACGGGTTGAACGCATACCCGTACTTCGCGATGCGCACGTAGTAGACGGCGTCGAACCGGTACCAGGTCTGCAGCAGCCCGCCGACGCTCGGCAGGCGCGCCCCCGGCTCGGTGATCCGCCACACGAACACGGTGGCGACCGCGTACGCGATCATCGCGGCGACGCAGATCACCGCGGCGATCTTCGCCGAGCGCAGCCACGGCGCCGACCCGGGCCGGCGCCAGACGCGCCACCGCGCCTCGGCGACATCCGCGTCCGCCGATGTAGCGCGACCCCCGCCGGCCGGCTCCGTCGCCGGTTCGCGCTGCTGGCCGACGGTCTCGGTCGTCGTCAGCCGTCCCTCGTCGGATGCATCAACGGACTCAGAACTGCTTGCGCCAGGGGGTAGCGACACAGGCGGAAACTATACATACGCCCAGTTCACATCGCCTGGTGGAGCGGACGCGTGTGAGAACCGTCCGACCGGTTGCCGCTCAGCCCCGCCGGTAGTAACGCACCGCCCGGGCGGCCAGCTGCTCGGTGCTGCGCGCCGCGCTGATCGCCCCTACGATCGCCCCGGCGCCCGGCACGATGCGCCGAGCGAGGCGAGCGGCGGCGGCCCGCGCGATGCCCGCCCCGACCACGCGGACCAGCGGCGCCGTCATGCGCGACGCCCCGATCCGCGGGTTGGCCCGCCGCGCGGCGCCGGCGTGCTCGGCCGCCCGGACCGCCGCCTCGGCCGTCTCGACGGTGCCGTGCACGCGCTGCAGCACGAGCAGCTCGGCGGCCCGGCGCCGGTCCTCGGGGTCGTGCCCGTACGCGGCCGCCAGGTGCAGCACCAGCTTGGCCTGCAGCCAGCCGGTCCCGGCCGTCTCGACGAGGAGCCCGGCCGTCCCGGCCAGCCCCGCCGCGAACCCCTGGGCCCGCGCCCGCCGCACGAACTCGCGGGTCACCGCCCGCGACACGGCGTCGCTTCCAGCGTCCGGATAATTGATCCGGTACCACGAGATGCGCCGCCGCGCCGCCGCCCCCAGCCGATCGACGGCCGCGAGCGCGAGGATCTCGGGCAGGTAGGCCGGATTGAGGTCGCCGGGCCGAAAGCTCACGACCTCAACGCCATGCGGCGCCTCGCCCGTCTCATCCACCGGCGCGACCGCCGCGGCGACGGCCTCGACCACGGGAGCGTCGTGCGCCACGGTCACTTCGGGCTCTTCGAGGGCCTGTGCGTCGCCTGTGACCTTGTTCACAGGATCCGCTTTCGCGGGCGCAGCCTTTCCGGCCGCCTTCTTGACGGGAGCCGCCTTCTTGACGGGAGCAGCCTTCTTCGCGGGCACGGCCTTCTTCGCGGGCACGGCCTTCTTCGCGGGCGCGGCCTTCTTGGCCGTAGCTTTCTTGGCCGCTGCCTCAACGGCGGGCTCGGGCGTCGGCGTGGGTGCCGGCTCGACCGGCGCCGCGTTGGTGACCTTCTTGGCCGCTGCCTTCTTGGCGGGCGCTGCCTTCTTGGCGGGATCAGCCTTCTTCGTGGGAGCAGCCTTCTTCGCGGGAGCGGCCGGAACCTCGGGCGTGGCCTCCGGGCTCACTGCGCGAGGCGCGGGCTGAGCCGGGGGCTGCTCAGACGGGGCCGGGCGCTGCTCGGGCGCGCCGGCCCGAAAGGGCGTCGACGCAACGGTGGGCTGCGCTGGCGCAAACGGCGTGGTCGGCGTGCGCGGCCGTGGCGGTGGCGGCGCGCTCACCTCGTCCGCGGGCGCCTCGTGCGGCGGCGGCTCGAACCGAAGTGCCGTGTCGCCGAGGGCCGGGGGCCGTTTGGGTCCCTTTGGCGGTACCGAATCCGGCTTTGTGGTTTCCGTCTCTTTCCGACGCCCCGCCGGAGTCGCGTCCTCTCCCATCTGCACGAGCGTAATGGCCAGCCGCCCGGAGCACCCGTTGTGCGCCCCCACCGACGACGCCGCAGGCCAGCCCCCGGAGGGCGTACCCGCTTTGCCGGGCGGCGCGCGCGGCCTGTATCCTCGTACGGCAGTCCCCGGTGACGGGGACGGCTGGAGGCTTCGCCTAGTTCGGTCTATGGCGCCGCACTGCTAATGCGGTTTGGGTCTTAAAGCCCATCCCGGGTTCGAATCCCGGAGCCTCCGCGCAAAACCTGGTGTGTACACTAGGCGAGCACCGAGCGCCCGTAGCTCAACGGATAGAGCATCTGACTACGGATCAGAAGGTTAGGGGTTCGAGTCCCTTCGGGCGCGCAGCACGATGAAGGCCGTGATCAGCGGAAACGCTGGCCACGGCCTTCATCGTTCCCGGGGGAGGCCCCATGGCCGGGCGGTGGCGGCCGCCTCAGATCACTCCCGCTGCGTTTGACACGTCCGGCAATCCGAGCAAGTCTGGGCTGGTAGGGCGGGTCGCCATCACATCTGCGGCCCCGGCGCGGCGGGCTTGCTGCACAGCCGCGGCGCCTCGTCTCCCGTTGCTGCCAAATCTGGAGGAGCAACTTCGTCATGGTTTTGCTGACCGACAACGCAGTGATCGCCATCCAGAGCCTTGCCGCCCAGCCCGGTGCGCCGGAGGGCGGCGGTCTGCGCATCGCCGCGGACGAAACCCGCGGGTCGCTGCGCCTGAGCCTGGCGCCCAGCCCGGCGCAGGGCGACGCGGTAGTGGAGGCCTCCGGCGCCCGGCTGTTCCTGGATCAGACGGCCGCCGAGGTGCTCAACGACAAGACCCTGGACGCAGACGCCGACAACGAGGGGCAGATCGAGTTCACCGTCACCTAGCCGTCCGGCTGGACCCGTGCGGCGCGTCCGGTGCCGCACGGGTCCCCGTGCCGTGTTGTAACCGCGCAGATGACATGGCATGCCGGGCCGCTCCTGCCGAAGCCCACCGGTGCTACGGTTGGCTTGTTGCAGTCTTGATTTCCATATACGTTGCGGCGCCCGTGGGGTATCACACCTGCGGGCGCTGTCAGTATTACCGGGTTTTTCCGGAGCAGGGTCATCAAAGCGGCGACGCGGGAGACCACACCGTGTGGCCTCCATTGCCTTGCGAAGGAGCAGGACATGACCGTCGGTACTGTGAAGTGGTTCAACGCGGAGAAGGGCTTCGGCTTCATCACCCCGGATGGCGGTGGCGCCGATGTGTTCGCCCACTACTCGGCGATCTCGGCGGGCGGCTTCCGCAGCCTTGAGGAGAACCAGCGGGTGGAGTTCGAAATCACCCAGGGCCAGAAGGGGCCGCAGGCGGCCAACATCCGCGTCATCTGAGCCGTTCTGTCGCACTGAGCGGCGCCCGGCCGGCCCGGTCGAGGACCGACCGGCCGGGCTTGCGGAGGCCCACGGCTACCCACGCTCCGAACACCTCGCGGCCCCGCGAGGCTCCCCCCGTCGATGCATGCGTGCAGCCAGGAGTCGAACCCTTGTCACCACCCCAGCCAGCGCTGGCCACCGTCCGGTCCGGGCACGGCAGCCAGTACGCGCAACTGCTCCGCCTCGTCAAGGCCGCCGGTCTGCTCGACCGGCGGCCCCGCTATTACCGGTGGAAGATGGCCGTCACCGCGGCGCTGTTCCTGGGCGGCTGGGCCGCCTTCGTCGCGATCGGTGACTCCTGGTGGCAGCTGGCGACCGCCGCCTTCCTGGCGTTCGTCTTCACCCAGCTCGGCTTCCTCGGCCACGACGCCGGACACCGGCAGGTGTTCAGCTCGAGCCGGGCGAACTACATCGTGGGTGTCCTGCACGCCAATCTGGCCATCGGCCTCAGCTACGGCTGGTGGCTCGACAAGCACAACCGGCACCACGCCCATCCCAACGAGGAGGGCAAGGACCCCGACATCGAGATCGGCGCGCTGGCGTTCACGGCCGCCCAGGCTCGCGGCCGGGGCCGGACCGCTGCGGCCGTCTACCGCTACCAGGCGTACCTCTTCTTCCCCCTCCTGCTGCTGGAGGCGCTCAGCCTGCACGTGGCGAGCCTGCGCGCCCTGGCCCGGCGCACGACCCGGCGCCGCGGCTGGGAGATCGCCCTGTTCGCGATCCACGTCGTGGGCTATCTGACCGCCGTGTTCCTGATCCTGTCGCCGCTGCCGGCCGTGGTCTTCATCGTGATCCACCAGGGGCTGTTCGGGCTGTACCTCGGCTGCTCCTTCGCCCCGAACCACAAGGGCATGGCGATGCTCGACCCCGACGACCGCACCGACTACCTGCGCCGGCAGGTGATCACGTCACGTAACGTGCACGGGCACTGGCTCACCGACTTCATGCTCGGCGGCCTGAACTACCAGATCGAGCACCATCTGTTCCCGAGCATGCCGCGCCCGAACCTGCGCCGAGCCCAGGCCGTGGTCAGGCAGTTCTGCGGCGCGCACGAACTGGCGTACTGCCAGACCAGCCTGCTGGCCTCATACGCCCAGGCGTTGCGCCACCTGCACGCGGTCGGGCGCGCTCCGCGCCCAGCCGGCGCCTGAGACCGGTCGTCCTGACCGGCGGCCGTCCGGGCTCGCAGAGCCGCGGCGCCGGCCGGTCAGGGCGTTACGACCTGCCACCGGCGCTGCCCGTCCATCCAGGCCCCGGCGAGGATCTCCGCCGACTGCCGGCCCGGGCACTGGTAGATCTTCGACCGGCCGCCGCCGGCTCGAGCCTCGACCTCCCACGACTCGCCATCGGTGCGGATGTACACGTCGCGACGCCCACGCACGGTGCGATCGCCGTTCCACCAATGACGTTCGATTCTCACCCTCAGACCGTATAGCACCAGGTGCGACTACGGAACGTTGACGATCTTGGAAAATCTGGCAATGGCATACGGAAGTCGTAGGCTGGCTGTCATGGCCGAGATTGTGCTGCGAGTTCGGCTGATCACCGGCGACAGTCTGGACGTCGCGTACGAGGAGACCGACACTCCCGACGCCGGTGAGGTGGCCAAGCACGCGATCACCGCCCTCGCCGACGACTCCGGCGTGATCCGCGTCCGCCACGGCAACCGGGTCGTCGCCCTGTACGGGCGCGGCGTGGCGGCCCTGGAGCTCGCACCTCGCGGCGCGGTCCTGTAGCTGTACGTAGTCGGGCCGCCACGCCGGAACTCAGCCCACCCGGTAGGCCCGGATGATCGTCTGCGTGACCGCGTTGCCGGCGGCGTCGGTCGCCCGCGCCCGCAGCGACACGTAGCCGCCGGCCGGGTTGGTGACCGCGAGCCGCCAGCCGGTCGACGTCCGGGCTGGTCGGGCAGGTGTCGGCGATGGCGCTCTTCCTGCGGCGGACCCGAATGTCCCCCGTCAACGCGGCGGAGACGGTCGCGGCGGCGCTGGAGGAGTTCCTGCGCCGCCACGCCTGAGTCTCCGGGCCACGAACTAGGGAATCGTCGGCGGCTGGGGGCCGATCGCGACCGTGGTCCAGGCCCGAGCCGCCACGCCGTCGCCGAACTCGATCAGGCCCAGGTAGCGCTTCGCCGGGTCGAGGCCCCGCCACGCCACGTCGAAGGGCAGCGGCTCGTCCGGGCTGACCGGGCGCTGGGCCGGGGTCACCGTGAGGTTGCCCTTCGAGGGGGCGTCGACGACGAAGAGGTGGGCCTTCACCGACTGCTCGGCGAGGTTCGGCGGCAGCGAGAACTGCACGACGTACGCCTGATAGGTCCCCGACCCGCCGGTCAGCGGGACCTCCTCGTCCGCCGTCGTGCCTTCGCTGCGCCCGACGAGCTTGTCGCCCTGGTACACGTACAGGTCAAGGTCGGTCCCGGGGGCCACGTCGGCGGCGTACGTCGACAGGCGGGCCAGCTTGGCCCCCGGCGGCAGCGTGAACTCGAAGGCGGAGATCGCCGGCGAGATGCCCGGCGCGGCCGAGTTGAACGCCGCCGTGCTGCCGATCAGCTTCTGCTCGTGGACCTCGGAGGCGGCCAGGCCGTACGCGCGGGCGGTGACCGTGCCCGCGTAACCGCCCAGCAGGTCGATCGCCGTGTGGCCGGCGGCGCCGCTCCCGGTGACCTCGCCGGGACCGGACAGGGCGACCGGCCGCACCGCGATCGGGCTGCGCACCGCGTGCCCGCGCAGGTCCGTCCAGGTCAAAGCGCCGAAGGTGTACTTCCCATAGGCCGCGTCGGTGCGCCGGACCGTCACCTTGAAGGAGACGGTCCGCCCGGGCGGCACCGTGATCGTCGGCGGGCTGACCTCGACGGTCGTGCCGGGCGGGGGCGTCACCGCGGCGGCGTACACGCTCGGCAGGTCGGTGACGTTGGTGACCGAGCGGGTGACGGTCTGGGTGCCGGGCAGCGACCCGATCCCGATCGACGGGTAGTTCAGGTCGCTGGGGTCGCTGGTGCCGACGATCGGGCACCAGTCGCTGACCAGCTGCATCTGGCCCAGGCCGCAGGCGTACCGCGCCCAGTCCGGCGCGCTCGCGTCGTAGACGAGGCCGGGGTCGAAGGCCAGGGCCGGGCGGACGTGGCCGGAGCCGTAGTCGAGCGGGGTGGCGTCGCCGGTGCCGCGCTGGATCGGCCCGCCGGAGTTGTCGGTGGTGCTCGCCGTGGTCATCAGCGCCGACTTCACCGCGGCCGGCGACCAGCCCGGGTGCCTGGCCCGCAGCAGCGCGGCGATGCCGGCGATGTGGGGGCTGGACATCGAGGTGCCGGACTCGGCGTCGTAGAGGTTGCCGTGGTGGCCGGGCGGGGCGACGCCGGCGACGATGTCGACGCCGGGGGCCGTGATGTCGGGCTTGATGAGGTCGCCGTCGCCGGCCTCGGCGGGGCCGGCCGAGGAGAACGCGGCGACCGCCGGTGCGCGCGGCACGGTGTTGGTGGTGGCGGAGAGCGCGGCGTGCGGGCCGGCCGTCGCGGCGTACGCCTTGATCGCCGCCCCGGCCGCCTGGTCGACGTGGACGGTCGGGATCACGTGGTAGTCGGCGTTGAGGGAGTTCTCGCTCGGGTTGTACAGGATCATGCCCACGCCGCCGGCGTCGCGCACCGCGACGCTCTTGTCGACGCGCGGGTTCACGCCCCGCTTGCACAGCACGATGCGGCCCTTGACCCTGGCCGGGTCCAGCGCGCCGGGGTAGCACAGCTCGACCTTGTCCGGCGCCGCGCCGGCCAGCCCGGCGCCGGCGGAGTCGACCAGCGGGGCGTCGGGCACGGCCGGGCCCTGGCCCACGCCCTCGTACGTCTTGCCGTTGCCCAGCGTCACGCTCTTGAGCGAGCCGCGGTCGTGCGAGCTCGCGGCGACCGTCATCTCCCACGGCGCGTTGTGCGCGACGGTGGACGCGTCCGGTCCGGAGTTGCCGGCCGACGCGGCGACGAACACGCCGGCCGCGGCGGCGTTGTAGAAGGCCAGCTGGATCGGGTCGACGACGAGAGCGCTCGAGCCGGAGACCGAGTAGTTGATGATGTCGGCGCCGTCGGCGACCGCGTCGTCGATCGCGGCGAGCAGGTCGACGGTGCCGCCCGAGCCCTCGCCGTCGGCCTGGCGCCACAGCGCCTTGTAGACCGCGATCCGGGCGGCCGGGGCCATGCCGGAGACCTTGCCGACCGGGGCGCCGTTGATGGTGGCCGGCACGTCGTGGTCGCCGGCGGCGGTGGTCGCGGTGTGCGTGCCGTGGCCGTCGTAGTCGCGCGGGGACTGGTACTCGCCCGTCCAGTCGCCGAAGCCGCTGAGGTTGTAGTACCGCGCGCCGATGACCTTGTTGTTGCAGGTGACCTGCTGCTGCGGCGCGCCCTGGCCCTTGTCGCACCGGCCGGGGACGCCGGCCTTCCACTTGCGGGCGATCTCGGCCTGGTCGGGGCGGGGCTCGGGCAGCGCGGCCAGGCTCGGGTTCTCGGGCCAGAAGCCGGTGTCGATGTCGGCGATGATCATGCCCTCGCCGGCGTGCTCCGGTTCGCCGAACTGCTGCTCCCAGGCGCCGCCGTCGCCGGCGAGGCCGAGGAAGGCGGGCGTTGAATCCTCGGGAATGAGCTTCTCGTCACGCTTCTCGTCGATGGTGCGCCGCTCGTTCTTCCAGAGCCGCAGGACGCCCTTCGTCCGGGCGACTCGGTCCCGCTGCTCGGGGGTGAGCGCGGCGGCGAAGCCGTTGAAGACGGTCTCGTAGTCGCGGACGGGCTTCGGGATGCCGGCTGTTCGCAGTACCGTATCCCGGTTTGCCCGAATGGCGGCCCGGGCACTCTCCGTGCGCAGGGCGGGCTCCCCGGCCAGCTGCACGATGTAGAGCGACGCGGCGGAGCGGGCGGCGGCGGGCGACGGGACAAATACCGCCGCGGTCAGCAGCAGGGTGATAACGAGAAGGATTCGGCGCACATCGTCAGGGTAATTGTCCGGATTTGCCCTATCTCAGGAACGACAAATGATCCTTGAGCAGGGCGTATCCGACGAAGGACACGATGTCGAGGATCGAGTGCGCGATGATCAGCGGCAGGACGCGCCGGGTGCGGTGGAAGAAGTAGCCGAACACCAGGCCCATCACGAAGTTGCCGATGAAGCCGCCGAAGCCCTGGTAGAGGTGGTACGAGCCGCGGATCACGGCGCTGGTGACGATCGACGGCCACGCCGCCCAGCCCAGCTCGCGCAGCCGGGTCAGCAGGTAGCCGATCATGACGACCTCTTCGAGCACGCCGTTCTCGACGGCCGAGAGGATCAGGACCGGCACCGACCACCAGTGGGTGCCCAGCGCCTCGGGCACGATCTTCGCGCTGATGCCGAGCTGCTGGGCCGCCCACACCAGCCCGAGGCCGGGCAGGCCGATGAGCGCGGCCAGGGCGGCGCCCCGCCACAGGTCGCCGAGCGGGCGGGTCCGGTCGATGCCGATGTCGAGCGGATTGTGGTCACGGCGCAGCAGGTGTACCGCGAGCAGCGCCGGAACCAGCGGGCTCGCGATGTAGTAGAGCTGGTAGATCAGGTCGAGCCAGGGCCGGTCGGCGACCACGGTCGGATTGAGCGTCGCGGTCTGCTGGGACAGCGGCGCGACGTACGTCAGCCGGTCGATGATCCTGATGATCGAGTAGACCGCCGAGGCCCCCAGCGACACACCGAGCACGAGCAGGATCTCGGACCGCAGGGCCCGTCTGTCGATCACGGCACAAAGATACTGGCGCTCAGCGCGAACGCGGGCGGGCCGTCACCGCACCACGACGGCCCGCCCGCGATCAGCTGTCACCGAAGGCGTCGTACTTGATCCGGATGGCCGGAACCTGCATCTCGGCAAGGGTGCGCAGCGTCGCGCGGACCATCGCCGCCGAGCCGGAGACGAAGAAGTCGTGGTCGTTCCACGGGCCGTATCGGGCGACGATGTCCGACACGTTGCCGTGCTCGCCGGGGAACTCGGGGTCCTCGCTGGTGGCCGCCACCACCGAGAGCCACGGGTAGCGCGCGGCCAGGCGGTTGAGGCAGGCCAGGTCGTAGAGGTCGTCGCGGTCCCGGGCGCCGAAGAAGACGTGCACCCACCGGGTCCGGTTGGCGCGGGTCATCTCCTCGATGAGCGCCTTGACCGGGGCGAGGCCGGTGCCGCCGGCGACACACACGACGTCGCGGGTGGAGCGGCGGTCCAGCGTCATCTGGCCCATCGGGGCGCCCAGGCGGATCATGTCGCCCGGCTGCACCCGGCGTACCAGCGCCGAGGAGACCCAGCCCGCGCCGACCGCGCGGACGTGGAAGTCGAGGGAGCCGTCCTTGCGCGGCGCGTTCGCGATCGAGTAGGCGCGCCACAGCCGCGGCTGGTACTTGGTCTCGACGCTGACGTACTGGCCGGCCTGGTACTCCAGCTCGTTCAGCGGGCGGCAGGTCATCACGGCGATGTCGCGGCTGCGCCGCTCGTGGTACAGCACCTCGGCGTGCCAGTAGGGCGGGTTGGTGGAGTCGGCCTCGGCGCCGGCCATCATGCGCTCGGCGATGACCTTGTATCCGTCGCGCCAGGCCTGTTCGAACTCGATCGTCCACTGGTCGCCGGCGAAGACCCGCAGCGCCTCCAGCAGAGCGTCGCCGACCGTGTCGTAGTGCTCGGACTGGACGTGGAACTTGCGGTGGTCCCGGCCGAGCGACTCCAGGTATTCCCCGAACCGGTCGGGGTCGTCGACCGTCTGCACGGCGGTGACGATGGCGCCGAGCAGCCGTGAGCGCTGGACGTCCATCTGCACCGGAAACAGGTCCCGCAGCTGCGGGTTGCTGAGGAACATGCGCGCGTAGAAGTAGCTGGCGAGCTTGTCCTGCTGTTCCTCGACGAGTGTCCAGCTCTCCTTCAATAATCGCGACAGATTGCTCATCGGTGCCCTTCGCGGTCAACGTAGGTGCCGTCTGTGAATCAGGGTCACTACCTGGGATGACCACGCATCGCACTGGATGTGCGACGAGGCGTGTGCGGGCCTCACATTCCCCGTGACGCGCCGGTCGCGGGGGCTGGACAACGCGGCCGCGCCTCCACCGAACGGAGGGTGTCGCACCGGCTGTCCGGCTACCCCCCGCCACCGCAATGCCACGGTGTGCACAGGCGTTCGCAGCATCCGGAGGTGCACCGTGCCAACCGTGTCCGATCGTGAAGTCCTCGCCGAGCTGGACGAGCGCATGCAGAGCTTCGTCCGCCGGCAGGAGATGATGTTCGTCGCGACCGGGGAGCCGGACGACGGGCACGACTGCACCTTCGTCACCGGCGGCCCGGGCTTCGTGCGGGTGCTCGACGTCAACCGGCTGGCCTGGCCGGAGTTCGACGACGAGAGCCTGGCCGGCGCGATGGCGGACATCCGCCGCGATCCGCGGGTGAGCCTGCTCTTCGTGGACTTCGCGCGGGGCGCGATCGGCCTGCACGTGAGCGGCCAGGCGAAGGTGCTCGACGACGACGCGATGCGCCGGGCGTACCACGCGCTGAACCTCGACCCGTCCCTCGATCTCGTGGCGGATCGCCGGCCGGCGCGCTGGATCACCGTTTACGTCGAGGAGGCGTACATCTCCGCCGCCGGCGAGCTCGACTGACCTAAACGCACGATAAGACGTAAAGAATCGCACGCATTCATTCACGTTCAACGAGACCTATAGGGGTTCACACCCGGCTCGGCGCCACTCACACTGGGTGGATGGCGCTGAGCCGGGCCGACGCATTTCCGTCTTCGCACCGTACGATTCTTCGCGTCGCGGCCCGCCAGCCGCGTACCGTTTGCACGCTCGGCTCGCGCCCCATTCACGTGGCGATTGGCACAACCGCCTCTGGGGAGGAGCAGCGATGACCAGCGACGTGGCCGATGACAGCAGGACGATGCCGGAGCAGCGCCTCGGCGCCCGCCGGCCGAGCGAGGTGATGGCGGCGCTCGGGATCGTGCAGCTGGGCGATCCGATTCTCACAACCGCCACCCGCCCGTTCGTACTGCCGGACGAATGCGATGAGGCCCTGCGGATTCTGGCCCGGCTCAGCGCGGTGGCGGACGCGGTCCAGCGGGTGCACGATTTCAGCACCGGCGCGATGGGCCTGGCCGCGCCGCAGATCGGCGAGCCGCGCTCGATCGCCATCTTCCGGGTCGCCGGCGAGCCGCAGCTGGTGCTCATCAACCCGCAGGTGCTCGAGATCGGGCCGCCGGCCCGCCGGGACCAGGAGGAGCGGTCCGAGGGCTGCCTAAGCTTCTTCGACTTCCGCTGCGCGCTGCGCCGCCCGCGCACCGCGGTCATCAGCTACCGCACGCCGGCCGGCGACGAGGCGATCGTGAGGTTCGACCGCGGGCGCCTGGCCGGCGACGCGCTACACGAGGTGGACCACCTCGGCGGCGTGCTGTGCGTCGACCACGTCGAACCCGGCGCCCCCGCCCTGTCGATGGCGTAGCACTGACAAACGCAACTGGCGCTCGCTTCGCTCGGGCGCGCCGGGGGGTTCCCACCCCGGACCCCCCATGCTCGCTTCGCTCACACTCAATCCCGCCAGCGTCCTGGCGCCCAGGAGCTCGCCGACGCCGACCTTTTCCAGCGACGGCGCCCAGGCGTGCGCCAGGTCGGAGCGCACCACCGGCGCGACGTTGAGCACCGCGCAGCCGGCGGCGTGCGCGCTGGCCACGCCGAGCGCCGAGTCCTCGACGGCGACGCAGTCGGCCGGGCGCAGCCCGAGCGCGGCCGCGGCGGCGAGGTAGGGCGCCGGGTCGGGCTTGGCCCGGTGCCCGTCGTCGCCGCAGACCACCGCGTCAAAGGCGCCCGGGCCGGCCTCGGCCACCACGTAGCCGGCGAGCTCGCGATAGGTCGAGGTGACCAGCGCCGTGGCCAGCCCGGCGGTGCGCGCCTCGGCCAGCAGCTCGCGGGCGCCCGGCAGCCAGTGCACGCCGCGCGCGTACGCCGCGCGGACCCGGCGCTGCACGAAGGCCACGTCGGTCGCGACGTCGTAGCCGGACCAGCCGAAGTACCGGTGGATGCGCCGCATCGCGAGCGTCGCGTCGAGGCCGCTCAGGGCACGCAGCAGCTCCTCGGTCATCCGGCCGCGGCGGGAGCGCACCAGGCCGGTGTTCGCCGCGCCCCAGATGGGCTCGCTGTCGATGAGCGTGCCGTCAAGGTCGAACAGGACCGCAACCGCCACGCGGGCCATCGTAGCGACGGCCCGCGGGCGGTACTCAGGCGGACAGTTGGTGTCCAACCCCCGGCGAATAGGGCGGTCCGGCCCAGTCGTCGTCGGGCTCCTCGACGGCGCCCTCCGGCCGGCTGCCGCGGAATCGCCACTCCAGCCGGTAGTAGTCGTGCAGCGTGGCCGCCTCGGTGTGCCAGGAGAAGACGGCGCGCCCGTCCTCCGACAGCTCCTGGGTGATCGGCGTGCGCAGCGGCACCTCCTCGGCCGACAGCGACGTCTGCACGCCCCACACCACCGGCCGCATCCGGGCCGGGAACTCCACCTCGACGGTGAGGTGGCGGGTCGGCAGGCGGATCGCCCGCTCGAACCAGTTGCCCCACTTGTCGATGCCGATGTGCCAGGAGTACGCGATGGTGGTGCGCTGCCCGGGGTACAGCGGGAATCGCCCCTGCGCGTTCTCGAAGAGCAGCCAGAGCTCCTTGAGCGTGTCGCGGTCGGTCTTGGCCCGCCACTCCATCGGCTCACCGGCGCACGAGGCCACCAGCGACAGCTCGTCGAGCGAGAGCGGGTGGTCGTGGTGGTGGCGGTTGGAACGCGCCGGGTCGTCCGGGTAGCGGTCGACGGAGATCCTGACGAGGTACCGCGTGATCGGCTCCGTGCCGGCGTTGTACAGCGCGCGGCGGACCGTGCAGCGGTACTTCCCGTCGACGTACGACAGCCGGGCGGTCTCCCGCTCGACGACGAGCCCCGTGCCGGGCGGCAGCCACTGGTCGGGCACCGGCGGGTCGCGCCCGGGCACCCCGACCCGGCTGCGGGCCGTGGCGCGCAGCTCGTCGTACTCCTTGTACCGCTGCCACACCGTGCCCCCGCTCTGCAGGATCGCCTCGGCGCGGCGCGCGAAGTCCTCGGTGGGGCGGTGGCGGCCGGCCTCGACGTGGCTGACGTAGGAGGCGTCGAAGCCCATGGCGGCGGCCAGCTGCTTCTTGGACATGCCGCGCTCGACGCGCCACCGCGCGAACTCTGCAACGAACGCATCCGACGCCCGCTGCACGGGAGATGGATCGCTCGTGGTCATGTCCGGCCCAGCCCTACAGGGAGACGGCCCCTGTCCGGTTAGTGTCCACGAGTCCGGCTCCGGACCAGGTCAGGGGGACAGATTCCTGACAAACTGGTTGACAACACCGCGCCATCGGTGTTGATCAACCTCTTTTGGTCACCACCCGCCTCCGACGCCGTGACGCTAAGTTACGACATCCGGCCTGCCTACTTCCGACAGGGTTAGGGTGGTTAGCCTTACCTAATAGCTGTATGGTGGGCGCTTGGCAGGCAGATCTGGGGGTACGCACCGGTGGTGAGCACCAGCCGCACGCACACGACAAGCATCGCGCAGCGGTGCGGTCGCGCCGTGCCCCCGGCCCGCATCGGCGACCCAACGTGACCGCGCTCATCAGCCGAGAGGGCGTCGGGCCCCTGGCGCCGGTGGTGGCGACGCTGCGCGCGCTGCGGCACCGGCACGGCAAGGATTCACTCCAGGGGCTGGCCCCCGGCCTGGTGGCCCCGGCCGACGCCGGCTGGCGCCCCGCCGCCGAGATCGACGTCACCGATCTGCTCGCGACCGCCGCCCGGCGCTGGAATGCGCAGCCGCACGCCGCCGCCGCGCTCGCGTGGAAGTGCTACTCCTACTGGGCGGCCCTGCCGGCGGTCCTCGGCTTCGCCGCGTCCCGGCGCGTGCCGCTCATGACGCCCGACCACGTGCTCGTGCGCTACACCGACCGGCAGCCGTTCCTCACCCTCGGCCTGCACGCCCCGGTGACCGCCGTGCTGGCCACCGACCCGATCGTCGCCACCGACGCGCCCGGCCTGCTCATCGTCGAGGACGAGGCCGAACTGCTCGGCGTGCTGCGCCGCTCGCTGGTCGACGCGCACCTCGATCCGCTGCTGGAGGAGTTCCGCAAGCGGGTCCACCTCGGCCGGCGCACGCTGTGGGGCTCGGTCGCCTCCGGCGTGGCCTACGGGCTGTCCCGCGCCGCCGACTCGCTGCCCGGCCCGACGATCCAGATCGCCGAGCGGCTGCTGAGCGCCCTCGGCGCCGAGGATCTGGTCGACCTGACCGAGCGCCCGGGCGGCGGCCTGGACATCCAGCGCCGCACCTGCTGCCTGGCCTTCACGCTGCCCACGCCCAAGGTCTGCTCCACCTGCTGCATCCGCTCGCACTGACACCTGTGTTTCCCACCCGGCGGGAGTTGGGTACACGGGTTAGGTTGACTTCCATCAGTGACGCGATCTCCACGATGCATGCCGGGCGCATCCGCCCCGGCGACCACCTCTGTCTGCCCTTCGCCAGCGAGGCGGAGCAGCGGGAGGTGGTCTCGGCGTACATAGCGGACGGCCTGCGCCGCGGTGAGCGCGTGCTGTACTTCGCCGACCGCACCCACGCCGACGCCATCGACGCCTGGCTCGGCCCGCACAGCGTCGACGGCGCGCTGGCGATCGCCCGCGGCCAGCTCGACGTGCGCCCGGCCGGCGATGGCGCCTTCGACCCGGCCGAGGTGGTCGTGGGCATCCGCGACGCCGTGCGCGACGCGCGGGCGGCCGGGTTCCAGGGCCTGCGGCTGACCGGCGAGATGAGCTGGGCGCTGCGCGGGGCCCCCACCCACGTGCGGCTGCACGAGTACGAGTCCGGGGTCGCCTCGACCGTCGTGGACTCGGGCGACCTGGCCGCGGTCTGCCAGTACGACGAACGGATCTTCGCCACGGCGGACCTCCCCGCGCTGCTGGCCCACCACGCCGGCGTGGTGCGCATCGACCCGCTGCACGACGACCGCCGGCTGCGGATCGTGCCCACCTACTCCCCGCGCGGCCTGCGTATCGGCGGGGTGGTCGACGACGCGACGGCCGCGCCGCTGGCCGACGCCCTCGCCCAGGCCGCCGCCTGGCCGGCCGGCGAGCCGTGGTTCGTGCTCGACCTCGCCGATCTGGACTTCGTCGATGTGGCCGGCATCCGGGCGCTGGTGCGCTTCGCCGAGTCGCTCGCGCCCGAGCGCCGGGTGATGGCCCGCGGCATCCCGCCGGCAATGCGACGGGTGCTGTCGATCATGGACTGGAAACTCGAGCCGGCGGACGAATTGCCGTGACCCTGATTCACCAGGCCCTGCTGTTCGACTCGCCGTCGGCGTTCCTTGCCGCGGCGATCCCGTTCGTCCGCGAGGGGCTGCACCGCGGCGACACCGTCCTGGCCGTCACCTCTGCGGAGAACGAGGAACTGCTGCGCGAGCACCTCGACAACGACACCGAGCGGGTCTCGTTCCTGTCCGCCGACGGCTGGTTCGACTCCCCCGGCCGCACCCTCAACGCCCATCACCGCCGCATCGACTCACTGCCCGGCTCGACCGGCATCCTGCGCGTGCTCGGCGAGCCGGTCTGGGCCGGCCGCGACCCGCTGGAGACCACCGAGTGGGGCCGCTACGAGTCGGTGATGAACGTCGCCCTCGCTGACGCGCGGGCCTGGCTGATGTGCGGCTACGACCGGCGCTCCCTGCCCACGGCCATTCTCGACGACGCCCGGCGCACCCACCCCGCGCTCGCGGTCGGCACCGGCAGCGAGGTCAGCGCCGCGTACGCCGACCCGGCCTCCTACTACGCCGAGCACAACGTCCCGCTGCTGGAGCGCCCGACCAGCGGCGTCGAGTGGCTCCCGCATTTCGTGGACATGGCTCCGGTACGCCAGTTCGTCGCCGACCACGCCGTGCGCCTCGGCGTCCCGGCCGACCGCCTCGACGATTTCACGCTGGCCGTCAACGAGGTTGCCACCAACGCGGTGCGCCACGGCGCCGGCCACGGCGAGGCCCGCATGTGGGCCACCGACCGCCGGGTCGTCTGCGAGATCAGCGACGCCGGCACCGCCGTGGACAACTTCCTCGGATTCCTGCGCGCCGACCCGCACGCCGGCCGCGGCCACGGCCTGTGGATCGCCCGCCAGATCTGCGATCTGCTCGAAATGCGCACGGACGGCCCCGGCACAACCGTGCGCCTGCACATGAGGCGGGATATCTAGCAATTGCTATCTGCATCCCCCCTTTCGCTCATTCATTGCACCTTTGCACTCCGGCAATGACCGTCACCATCAGCGGACGTGTTCGCTTCCGCGCCGGACCGGCGTACCCCATTGGATGGACGCCGCGCCGCCTTGAGGAGTTGAATCCGAGGCGATGAGCGACTTCAGCGCGGACTTCGAACTCGACGGCGAGCCGGAACGGGAGTTCCACCCCGGCGTGGCCAAGCGGATGGCGCACAAGACGGTGGCGGCCGGCGCCCTGATCCGCGACCCGGCCGGCCGGATCCTCTTCGTGGTGCCAAACTACAAGCCGTACCTGGACATCCCCGGCGGCATCGTCGAACCCGGCGAGCCGCCGTCGGCCGCCTGCACGCGCGAGGTGGCGGAAGAGATCGGCCTGACCCGCCCGCCCGGCCGCCTGCTGGTCGTCGACTGGACCCCCGGCCGCGGCCCGTGGAGCGACCAGGTGCAGTTCGTCTTCGACGGCGGCGAACTCTCCTCCGCGGAGCAAATCCGCCCGGCCGCCGACGAACTGACGGGATATCGTTGGGCGACACTTTCGGATGCTCGGCCTGATCTACGCCCGTCGCTGTACCGGCGGCTATCTTTGGCATCGAGGGCAGTCGAGACCGGCCGCCTCCTGCACGCCGAGTTCGGCCACTTACTCAGCGAGGCCTGATCCGGTACTCACCTTCTATCGGGGGAAACCGGACGGACCGCACCCAAGGACTGTTCGTGCTCTAACGAATGCGTCGCCGCTTCGGCACACTCGGTTGCGTGAGGATCGAACGAGGTCGCAACGGCCACGTCGCCAGGCATCGGGCCGCCGGACCGGCGACGCGGATGCTGCGAAAGGTGCGCTGGCTCCGGGTGACGCACCCGCGGCCGACGGCGCCGGCCAACCTGGAGCTGGACGCCGCCTGCCGCGCCGCCACACCCAACACGAAATAGCACACGGGGAACCGCCGAACCATGATGCGACGCCACACGAAGGTCCTGCGCCGATCGGACGAGGACGGGGACGAGTACCGGCCCCGGCACCTTCGGGACTCCCGCAACACTCGCAACGACCTCGACCTCCGCGAGCCGGGCGCCGCCGCTTTGCTCGATGACGAGGCTGCGCTCCGGGAAGAGGACGGGGACTGAACCACCGCCAGCGAGAGGGACGGCTGGGCGCCGTCCCTTTCTTTTTCTTTCGCGCTCCGCGTCCGCCGCTGTTGATGCGAAAAGTCGGGCGCTGGCGCGCCACGACTTTTCGGATTTTTCGCCTGTCGGGTTATAAATCCGATTCGTCACGAATCGGATCGTGTCTGGGCACTTTCCGTGCGCCTGCCCTGATGGCGCCGTTCGGCTCGAGGCGCTCCGACGAAGGCGACTTGCCCGGTCACGGCGATGTCCAGCCGACAACGGTCCCGTGCTGCCAGCGATCCGAGCGGTCGGCGCGGCCAGCGATCCGAGCGGCCAGCGATCGGCGCGGCCATCGAGTTGCCCGGTCACAGCGATGTCCAGCCGACAACGGTCCCGTGCTGCCAGCGATCCGAGCGGCCAGCGATCGGCGCGGCCATCGGGTTGCCCGATCACGGCGATGTCCAGCCGACAACGGTCCCGTGCTGCCAGCGATCCGAGCAGTCGGCGCGGCCAGCGATCCGAGCGGCCAGCGATCGGCGCGGCCATCGGGTTCGGAGGGCTAGAGCGGCGGCCGCCTCGATGGCGCCGCCGGCCTGTATCGCCCCAACCACGGCGACTTGCCCGATCACGGCGATGTCGAGCCGGCTCGGAGGGCCAGAGCGGCGCACCCGCTCCGACGGCGCCATCACGCTGTGCCGCCCCGACCACGATGACCTGCCCCGGTCGCGGCGATGCCCAGCGGGCAACGGTCACGGCTGCCAGCGGAACGCAGGTTCGCCTGCGCTCAGCGGCGGCGACGTGGATGGTGAAGAACCCGCCGACAGGCCGATGGCCGACCGCAAGCCGCGGTCGGCCATCGCCATGAGTTGAGAGCGGTCAGTCGTCCAGCCAGTCCAGCGACCGGCGGTTGCCGCCGCCGCGCTGGCGGGCGTCGTCGTAGTCGCCGCCGCCACCGGCCGCCGGGCCGTAGCCGCCGCGCTGCTCGTAGTCGCCGCCGCCCCCGCCGTTGTAGCCGTTGCCGGCGCGCGGAGGTTCCGGGACCCGCTCGTAGCCGTCGCGCTCGTAACCGGCCGCCGGCTCGTAACCGCCGCGCTCGCCGTAGCCGCCGCGGCCCGCGTGCGGGGCGTCGTAGTCGCCGCCGGCACCGTTGTAGCCACCCTGGGGGGCGCCGCCGGGGCCGTAGCCGCTGCCGGCGCTCGGGCCGTAGTCGTCGTTGTAGCCGCCGGACTGGGCGCTCGGGCCGTAGCCGCCGCGGTCGCTGTAACCGCCGCCGGCCTGCGGGCCGTCGTAGCCGCCCCGGTCGCCGTAGCCGCCGGCCTGCGGGCCGTCGTAGCCGCCGCGGTCGTTGTAGCCGCCGCCCGCGGAGGGGCCGTCGTAGCCGTTCCCGCCGCCGTAGCCGGCACCGCCGCCGCCCTGGGCGCCGGGACCGTAGCCGCCGGCCTGGGGGCCGTCGTAGCCGTTGGCGCCGTAGCCGCCGCCCGACGAGGGAGCGCCGTAGCCGTTGCCGCCGCCGGGGCCGCCGGACGACGGGACGGTGCCGTAGCCGCCGCGGTCGTTGTAGCCGCCGCCGGCCGACGGGCCGTCGTAGCCGTTGCCGCCGCCGTAGCCGTTGCCGCCGCCCGGAGCGCCGCCGCCGGGGCCGTAGCCGCCGCCGGCCTGCGGGCCGTCGTAGCCGTTGCCGCCGCCGCTGTAGCCGCCGCCCGGGGCGCCGTAGTTGGCGCCGCCGGTGCCGGGCTCGTAGCGCTGGGTCGAGTCGGCGTAACCGCCGCCGCCACCGTTGTTGTAGTCCGGCGCGTACGGGTCTACCGGGGGGCGCGAGGACGGGCCGTAGCCGCCGCCCTGGCCGCCCACGCCGCCGCTCGCGAAGCCGGCGCGGTCGTTGTAGCCGCCGGCCGACGGGTAGCCCCCGGGGCCGGGCAGGGGAGCGCCGTACGGGTCCGGGGGGACGTCGTCGAAGGCGCGGCCCGGGCGGACGATCGCCGTGGCGTCGTTGGCGTTGCCGCCGCGGGCGACCATCGTCGCGGCGGGGCCCATGGAGGCGACCATCGTCGGGTCGGCCTGCGGGCGGTAGCCGGGGCGCGGCTGGCCGCCGGGGCCGCCGCGGCGCGGGGCCGGCTCGTCCTCGTCCTCGTCGTCGTCATCGCCGCGGCGGCGCAGCAGGAGCACGATCGCCACGATGCCGAAGCCGACCAGCAGTACACCGAGCGCGATGAGAATCCACGACACGCCGCTGCCGCTGTTGTTGGAGGCGTTGTTGGTCGCGTTGTCGGCGGGCTGCACGCCGCCGGGGGACGCCTGCGTCGCCAGGTCGCCGGCGCTCGGGGGCGGCGGCGGGGACTGCGACTCCTCGAGCAGCGGCAGGCCGATCGTCACCTTGGTGACGCTCTTGCCGGCCACGCCGGTCACGTCCCGGGAGAAGTTCGAGTAGCCGGTCACACCGCCGGCCGAGATGGTCATCGAGCCGGGGGCGATCGGCGACTGCTCGGTGCCGACGAACTTGAAGACGCCGTTGTCGCCGCTCGTGAGCTGCTTGCCGCGGCCGGCGCCGTCCTGGAGTACGACCGTGGCGCCCTTGAGGCCCTTGCCCGTCGTCGAGTCGGTGACCGTGCCCGAGACCTCGGTCACGGTGGTCGGGGCGGCCGAGGTCGGCGGCGCCGCGGCGGGGCCCTTGAGGTTGACGAAGAACTTGGTGGTGCCCGCGCCGCTGGCCTGGACCGAGCCCTCGAGGTTGCTCAGGTTTTGGCCGGGCTGCAGGCCGCTGGGGCTCTTCGCCACGATCTGGAACGTGATCTTCACCGGATCGGCGAGGACGCTCGTGGTGCACTTCACCGAGGTGCCGCCGCCGTTGCCGCAGCTGACGCCGTCGGGAATACCGCTCGCAGTGACCGTGATATTGCCATTCCCGGACGGCACTGTCACAGTGACATCTACATTCGGAGCCGGGCCGTCGCTGAGCGTAACCGTCAACGCTTTGCTGTCGCCCGCCGACATGTCGAACTGCGTGCCGGACAGCGACATCGTCAGGGCCGCGAACGCCGGCGTGCCGATGCCGAGAATGGCCCCAAAAGCTAGAACGGCCACCGTCCCCGCTCTGAGCAGCAGGGCTCGTCGGTGCGCAGTCACGTCCACACCCCTCCGGATCTTGACTTTCACCCGAGCGTCACTGCCGAGCATGTCCATCTATGGTCCAACATGCGAGCACGACTCGCCTTGCATGGTGCGCCGCAGCAAACTATGCCCTGTCCGGAGGGGTCGGCGAAAGCCGCGATGTGTTGCGACCGGGCCGAGGGCGGTCGTATCGTCCCGGTATGTCCACTCCGCACCGATATTCCGACACGGTGCAAACCGTCCTTGATGCACTGAATGGCGGAGGCGATCCGGACCGTACCGCCCTGCGCGACGCCGTCCGTGAACTCCTCGCCGACCTGCGGCGACTTGCACCTGGACGTTCGGTGGAGGTCCGGGTTCCTCCGTACGGCGCGATTCAGTGCATCGAGGGGCCGAGACATACGAGAGGTACGCCACCCAACGTTGTGGAGACGGACCCGACCACGTGGATCGAGATCGCCACGGGTCGGAAATCGTGGCATGAAGCCGTCACGGCCGGGAAGATCAGAGCGAGCGGAGTTCGGGCGGATTTATCGGCCTATCTACCCTTGTGACTGCGCAAAGCGTGCGGCAGACTGCTTACGAATCGCACGCATAATGTGGCTCTGCGTCATGCCCGAAACCTCGCGTACACTGTTTTCGCGTCGGCGACCCGGTATGACGAGGCGTCGACCAGCAGCCGGACGAAACCAGCCGTCCGGCCCGCGTCCATCTCGAAGCCATCCGGCAGCCATCTCACACACCAGCCACTCACACCCCGGCAACTGCGACGACAGGAGCGGCACGTGCCCCGAGGCGATGGCCGGTTGAGCCACGAGCTCGACCCCCAGCGTCCAGGTCCACAGGACAAGTGCGGAGTGTTCGGCGTTTGGGCGCCGGGCGAAGAGGTCGCGAAGATGACCTACTACGGGCTGTATGCACTGCAGCACCGTGGGCAGGAAGCGGCCGGCATCGCGGTCTCCGACGGATCCGGTGTGGTGGTCTACAAGGACCTCGGCCTGGTGTCGCAGGTCTTCGACGAGCCGACCCTGGCGAGCCTGCGCGGCCACATCGCGATCGGCCACGCGCGCTACTCGACCACCGGCGGCTCCACCTGGGAGAACGCCCAGCCGACCCTGCGCTCCACCCGCGCCGGCGGCGACCGGGCGGGCACCACGATCGCGCTGGCGCACAACGGCAACCTGGTCAACACGGCGGAGCTGGCCCGCCGCGTCGCCGAGCTCCCCGAGATGGAGCCCGACTCGATCAACGCCACCAACGACACCGCGCTGGTGACGGCCCTGCTTGCCGCGCGCCCCGACCTCTCGGTCGAGGCCGCCGCGCTCGAGGTCCTGCCGACCCTGCGCGGCGCCTTCAGCTTCGTCTTCATGGACGAGGACACTCTGTATGCGGCGCGCGACGTCAACGGCGTCCGCCCGCTGGTGCTCGGCCGCCTCGAGCGCGGCTGGGTCGTGGCGAGCGAGACCGCGGCGCTGGACATCGTCGGCGCCAGCGTGGTCCGGGAGATCGAGCCCGGCGAGCTCATCGCGATCGACGAGCACGGGCTGCGCTCCAGCCGCTTCGGCACCCCGGACCCGAAGGGGTGCCTGTTCGAGTACGTCTACCTGGCCCGCCCCGACACCACCATCTCGGGGCGCAACGTCCACGCCGCCCGCGTCGCCATCGGGCGCACCCTGGCGCGGGAGCACCCCGTCGAGGCCGACCTGGTCATCCCCGTACCCGAGTCGGGCACCCCGGCCGCGATCGGCTACGCGACCGAGTCGGGCATCCCGTTCGGCCACGGCCTGATCAAGAACGCCTACGTCGGGCGCACCTTCATCCAGCCGTCCCAGACCATCCGCCAGCTGGGCATCCGGCTCAAGCTCAACCCGCTGCGCGACAACGTGCGCGGCAAGCGGCTCATCGTCGTCGACGACTCCATCGTGCGCGGCAACACCCAGCGCGCGATCGTGCGCATGCTGCGCGAGGCCGGCGCGATCGAGGTGCACGTGCGAATCTCCTCGCCGCCGGTGAAGTGGCCGTGCTTCTACGGCATCGACTTCGCCACGCGCGCGGAGCTGCTGGCCAACGGGCTCGACCTGGAGGGCATCCGGCGCTCGATCGGCGCCGACTCCCTCGGGTACGTGTCGCTGGCCGGCCTGGTCGCGGCGACCGAGCAGCCCGCGTCGCGGCTGTGCAGCGCGTGCTTCGACGGGCGTTACCCGATCGAGCTACCGGCCGACAACGTGATCGGCAAGCACGTCCTGGAAGGTGTCGCGCGCGCCGCGGGGGCCGCGCCGAACACGACCGACGGTGGCGCCATCAGCAGCGTCGCCGCCAGTCCCGGCGGTTCCGGCGCACTGCTGCGCCCGTGACCGCCCACCCGAGACATACAGCGGTGCCCGCCGCCGCGAGGCAATCAAAGGGGAGAAAGTGACGCACGTGGATGAGCGCGCCGAGAAGGCCGGCGAGACCGGCCAGGGCAGCACCCCCGAGCGGCAGCTGTGGAGCGCCGGCAACGGCCGGGGCCGCCGCAAGACCGTGACCTACGCGGACGCGGGTGTTTCGATCCACGCCGGCGAGCAGGCCGTCGAGCTGCTGCGCACCAAGGTGCACCGGACCCACCGGCCCGAGGTGATGGGCGACATCGGCGGGTTCGCCGGTCTCTTCCGGCTCGACCTCAAGAAGTACAAGAGCCCGATCCTCGCCTCCTCGACCGACGGCGTCGGCACGAAGCTCGCCATCGCGCAGGCCATGGGCATCCACGACACGGTCGGCATCGACCTGGTCGCCATGGTCGTCGACGACCTGGTCGCGTGCGGCGCCGAGCCGCTGTTCCTGCTCGACTACATCGCCTGCGGCGAGGTCGTGCCCGACCGGGTGGCCGAGATCGGCGCCGGCATCGCGGACGGCTGCCGCTACGCCGGCTGCGCCCTGCTGGGCGGCGAGACCGCCGAGCACCCGGGCGTGATGCGCCCCGACGAGTACGACATCTCCGGCACCGGCGTCGGCGTCGTGGAAGAGGACGCGATCCTCGGCCGCGACAAGGTCGAGGTCGGCGACGTCGTCATCGCGCTGCGCTCCACCGGCCTGCACTCCAACGGCTACTCGCTGGTCCGCCACGTGCTGCTCGGCGCCGGCCGGATGCGGCTGGACAGCGTCATCGACGAGTTCGGCAAGCAGCGCACGCTCGGCGAGGAGCTGCTCACCCCGACCCGCATCTACGCGAAGGACTGCCTCGACCTGATCAAGGAGAGCGACATCCACGCGTTCGCGCACGTCACGGGCGGCGGCATCCCCGGCAACCTGGTCCGGGTGCTGCCCGAGCACGTCGACGCCGTCGTGGACCGCGCGACCTGGCGTCCGCAGCCCATCTTCGAGCTGGTGCGCACCAAGGGGCGCATCGAGGACTCGGAGATGGAGAGCACCTTCAACATGGGCATCGGCATGCTGACCGTGGTCTCCGCCGAGGACGCCGACCGCACGCTGGCCTTCCTGGCCGGCCGCGGCCTGGACGCCTGGCAGGTGGGCGAGGTCATCGAGGGCACCGGCACGGTGCAGATGGTCGGCTCGCACACGCGCGGCTGACGTCAGGCATGACGTAAAACGGGGGCGGCGTCCGGTACAACCGGGCCCGCCCCCTTGCGCGTCTCTTACTTGCAAGTGCACGTGTCGGAATACGCGTATCGGATCAACCGGGGCTTACCGCGGCGCGGGGATGGACCTAGGCTGAAGCGACACGTCCCTACACCCAAAAGGAGGACGGGGCGGTGTCGTGGAGCGGCATGCGGGGCATCTCGCCGACCCCGGGTTATGTCGTGATGCAACCCACGACATTGTGCAATCTCGACTGCACATACTGTTACCTCCCCTTCCGGGCGCGTAACGACCGCATGAGCCCCGCCGTGGCCGCGGCCGTCGCCGCCTCGGTCAATCCCTGGGCGGCGGCCGACGAGCGCTTCTCGGTCGTCTGGCACGGCGGCGAGCCCCTGGCGGCCGGCCGGGCCGCGCTGGCCGAGCTGATGGCGCCGTTCGCGGGCGTCGAGCACCACGTGCAGACCAACGCCACCCTCATCGACGACGCCTGGTGCGAGTTCTTCGCCGAGCGCGAGGTGCGGGTCAGCGTGAGCGTCGACGGGCCGGAGGAGCTCAACGGGGAGCGGGTGAACAAGGGCGGGATTCCGGCGTACCGCACGATCATGCACGGCATCGAAGCGCTCCAGCGCCACGGCGTGCCGTTCTCGGCACTCTGCGTGGTGTCGCACCCTCGCCCGGGACTGGCGGCGCGGCTCTACGAGTACTTCCTCGACCTCGGCTGCGACGTCCTCGGCATCAACATCGAGGAGCAGGAGGGCGTCAACGCCCGCGCCAACGACTTTGGCGACGACGCCGTGCGGACGTTCTGGGCGGAGCTGGTGGCGGCGTGGCGGCTCGACCCGCGCATCCACGTGCGCGAGATCGAGTGGACGCTCCGGTACGCCGGAGCGGTCCTCGCCGGCACGGCCGACGGCATCCTCCCGGCCGCCCTCGACCCGATCCCGACGATCGCCGCGGACGGGCGCGTGTTCCTGCTCTCGCCCGAGCTCGCCGGGTTCACCGACGCGCGGTACGGCGACTTCTCCTCCGGCAACGTGCTGCACACCCCGCTCTCGACGATCCTGGCCGGCGCGGCCACCTCGGCGGGGTGGGTGCCGGAGTACCTGCGGGGCGTCGAGGCGTGCCGCACCAGCTGCCCGTACTTCGGCTTCTGCGGCGGCGCGCACGCGGCCAACCGCTACTTCGAGCACGGCAGGTTCGACACCACCGAGACGAACCACTGCCGGAACAGCAAGATTCGCCTTCTGGAGGGAGTGCTGGACCATGCCGGAGCATGCTGACCCGGTCACCGAGCGCGTGTACGAGACCGCAGACGGTCTTCGTGCGTTGCTCGAGGAGGCTGCCGCGGCGAGGGCCGCCCGCGCGGAGGCGAGCGGGCAGGATGGCGCGAGCGCCGTCTGCGCCTGGAACCACTTCGAGAACATTCCGACGTTCTACAACTGGAACAACCGTCCCCGTTGAGGGTTGCCCCGCGCTGCAGCGGCCGCCCGGTCCCCTCGGACCGGGCCGCCGCGCCGTGTGTGAGCGGGGGCCCGGGCCGTCCGGATCCGGCCGAGGCCCGTCAGGAGACCGGCCTCGGACACCCCGGGGCGTGAAGGAACGCCTCGGGGTGATGGCTACGCCGAGACACCCACATGGCGAGCCGTCGAGAGAACGGCAACCGTGCGGGTGCTGTGGACACGACTCGGGCACGTGGTTGTCCACGTGCCCGTGAGCCGGGTTGACCGAAGGTCAACGACCCCGTGAGCGCCAATCATTGTCGCTAGAGGGGTCGTCGTAGTCGTCGTCCTCGTCGTCAGCCTCTTCGTCGACTCCGTCATACTCGGCGTAGTCGTCGCGTGACTTAGGGCTGCCCGCCGCGAGCTCACGTTGCAACGCTTCGAGGTCGGTGTTAGGCGAGTGATATTTCAACTCCCTGGCCACCCTAGTCTGCTTGGCCTTCGCACGGCCGCGCCCCATGGCTCGACCCCCTCGCACAGAATTACGGGGCAGCCATTACCGGCAGGCCCCGACAACGTCAGGCATCTCTCGTGGCTCTTACGGTACATGTCGCGGGCACCTTTCGGCATCTCGCCCCTGCCGACCATTTCGGTGGCGTTGCTTACCCGACCGGACCGGTCGGGTAAGCACCACTGTCGTCGGCGGGTCGTCACGCCCGCGCGGAGCCCCCGTGCATGTCTACACCAAGATGGTACGTAGCCGACCCACCTCGGCCATCCGCCGTTCGGCGAGGTGGTCCGCGGCGAGCGCCGGCGGGACGCCCTCCGCGTCCGCGAGCTGCAGGATCTGCTTCGTGGTGTCGTAGATCCGCCCGGCCCGTTCCTTCGCGCGGGCGAAATTGAACCCCTCGATCTCGTCGGCCACCTGGATGACCCCGCCGGAGTTGACGACGTAGTCGGGCGCGTAGAGCACGTCCCGCTCGGCCAGCAGCTTCTCGACGCCCGGGTGGGCCAGCTGGTTGTTGGCCGCGCCGGCGACGATCTTGGCGCGCAGGATCGGGACGGTCTCGTCGCTGAGGGCGCCGCCCAGCGCGCAGGGCGCGTAGACGTCGATCGCCGAGGCGATCAGCTCCTCGTTGCTGTCGACCAGGTCGACCTGTGGGTACGTGGCGGCCGCCCAGTCGCGGGCCCGCTCGGACACGTCGGTGGCGACCACGGCCGCGCCGTCCTCGAGCAGGTGGCGGGTCAAGTGCTTGCCGACCTTGCCGAGGCCGGCGATGCCGACCCGGCGCCCGGCGAGTGACGGGGTGCCCCAGCGGTGCTCGGCGGCGGCCCGCATGCCCTGGAAGACGCCGAACGCGGTGAGGACGGAGGAGTCGCCCGCGCCGCCGTGCGACTCGGAGCGGCCGGTGACGTACCGGGTCTCCTTGGCCACGACGTCCATGTCCTGCACGTAGGTGCCGACATCGCAGGCGGTGTAGTAACGACCGCCGAGAGACTGGACGAACCGCCCGTAGGCCCGCAAAAGCGGCTCGCTCTTGTCCTTGTCCGGGTCGCCCCAGATGACGGTCTTGCCGCCGCCGAGGTCAAGCCCGGCGAGGGCGTTCTTGTACGCCATGCCGCGCGACAGCTCGAGCACGTCGTGCAGCGCGTCTTCTTCGGTCGCGTAGGGGTAGAAGCGAGTGCCGCCGAGCGAGGGCCCGAGGGCCGTCGAGTACACGGCGATGATGGCCCGCAGGCCGGACTGCGGGTCGTGACAGAACACGACCTGTTCGTGATTGTGCGTGAAGACACCCATCGAAGCTCCCGGAGCGTTTGACGGCCCGTCCTTGTGAGACGGCGCCGTACACGGAGTGCGGTGAACTGACCCTAACGCCGACACGTAGCAACGGGCTCGAGGGCGCCTTCGCGTCGTGCGCCGGTTTCGTGCGACGATCGGGCCGTGCCGTCGCTCTTCACGTCCTACCTTCGGGTGTACGAGCCGCTGGCCGCCTTCGACCGCGACGACCAGCTGTACTGGCGCCGCTATGTCAAGGAGGGCCGCGCGGTCGCGCTGTCCGACGGCCCCAGCCGCCAGCAGACCGCCGTGATCGAGGCGCTCGGCGCCGGCTGGACCCGCCTGCCGGCCCTGCCCGACGAGGCCTACGTCCTCGAGGCCGACGACACGCTGCTCGTCTGCCCGTGGAACCTGCGCATCCGGGTCGCCGAGGCGGCACTGACCGCCCGGGACGGCGTTCCCAGCGTGATTGCCGACGCGTTTGTACCCCCCGTGCTCGCCGGCCTGGCCCAGACCATCGTCGACGACTGGCGCAGCGGGGACCACGTCCTGGAGCGGGGCCTGCCGCGCGTGCATGAGCAGGTGGCAACCTGGGGTGTGCCGCTGCGCTGGTTCGTCTTCGTCGACCTGGAGGAACGCGAGCTGTCACTGCGCCCCGGCCGCCGGGTGCTGCGCTACCGCACGGAGATCTCGAAGGCCCGCCGCCGGGCCCACCGGGCATACGCGGTGCTGCGCCGGGCCATAGGGGATGCGCCGATCACGGTCGCGGTGGAGGAGACGGCGCGGTGGCTCGAGGAGTTCCATTCGCGCTCGATCGTGGAGCTGGACTACGGCGGCCTGGTGCATCTCATGTCGGACGACGCGCTCGCGACGGACGACTCGCCGGGCCTCGTCTCGGCGGGCCTGTCGAACGTGGCCCGCGGCGACGCGGACGCGGCCACCGAGGTCTACGAAAAGCTGGTTGATCGCTGGCGGGCCGTGCAGCTGCTGGAGCGCTGCAACTGACCGTGCGCCGCTCTTGAGCGGATAAGTCGGGCGCTGACGCGCCACGACTTATCCGACATTTCGTATTTGCCTGCTTGAGCGCGCGCACGTAGGGCGGCGCTTGCGGCGGTGTCGGCTGCGAGGCGAGGGCGGAAGACACCGCACTCAAAGCAGCGGCCGGCCGCGCGAAAGACGTGAGCCGGCGAAATAAGAGCCCCCGAAAGCGCAGCGCGTCCTAAGACAACGCATGCCGTAGACCGCTGCGCCGGGGCGGGGGAAACGCGCTGGAGCCGGAATCGGGTGGCGCGACAGTGAAAGATTCTCGGCGTCGGGATTGACCGCGACCGCCAGGCCGCGCGCCCTTGGCACGGCGGAGGCCGGGATTCCTCGCGGGAGGAACGGTCGCAAGTTGCGCGGACCCGAGCCCGGATAATGATGAACCTAAATGCCCGGTTCGTCACCCACCCGATCGGGTGTCACCCTCCGCAACCGAATCGCACCTTAGTGGTGTCCGTTATGACTCATTGAGTGGGGTTTGTGATCTACCAGTCACCCCGGAGGGTGAGCTAGATTCGTGGTTGGGCACTCACACTCCGTCGTCATCGGTCACCTTTTATCCCATTTTGCGCCGCCAAAATGGGAAAATTCACTTATTCATCATCCGTCCATACAGGGACCTTCAGCCGTTCGGCCCATGTCGGACATCGGGGACTAGCCGGACCATAGGAAACGCGTCGGCCGGCGGGACCCCGTCCGACGTTCCTGGGTACCTGTGGAGGAGTGACCGATGCCATCTCGCACGCATGAACCTGAGCCGTTGCTCACACCGGCTGAGGTCGCGTCGATGTTCCGCGTCGACCCGAAGACCGTCACCCGTTGGGCGAAGGCGGGCAAGCTGAGCGCCATTCGCACGCTCGGTGGGCACCGTCGCTATCGCGAGTCCGAGGTGCGGGCCCTGCTCCAGGGCCAGATTCCGACCCAACGCCAAGGCGACTGACGCAGACAGTACATCGCGTCGCCTCCCGGCGCCAAACGACACGCTTCTTTCCGCAACGCGCTCGGATCGTCACCCCCCGGTGATCCGAGCGCGTTGCTTTTGTTGGAATAGCCGCGTTCACACCAGCGTGATGCGAATGCCGGTCGTGGCGTCGGCGCCGCGGCGGCGGAGGCTGGCCCAGACAAACAGGCGGCCCTGAATGCCGTACTTCTTCTTGATCAGCTCGCGCGCCTGCGCGCCGCCCTCGGGGCCGAGCAGGGTCGCGTGCGCCGGGACCGGATCGGCCTTCGTCCGGCCGCGTACGTTGCACGGCGCGACGGTGACGGCACCGTCCCGGCGGATGCGCTTGACCTTGCCGGAATCACCCACCGTCCACACCAGTAACGCCTCGCCGTCGCGCACGGCCCAGACCGGCGTGGGTACAGCCGTCCCGTCACGGCGGAACGTGGTCAGCAGGAGATACTGTTCGTCGCCCAACCGCTCGACTGTTACGGGGCTGTTCGTCATACGACACACCGTACGAGCAGCGCAACCCCCGACGGGGCCATCACACCCCCGAGTGACGGGGAGCTAGTCTGATGGTCCAGCCACAACTCCCGGAGATCTCGATGAAGCTGTCCATCCTGATGCCGGTCTACAACGAGGAAGAACGCGTCGCCGACGCCGTCAAACAGGCGCTCGACGTGAACTACCCGACGGAGATCGAGCTCGTCATCGTCGACGACGGCAGCCGCGACCGCACGGCGGAGATCCTCGGCGGGCTGCACGACGACCGGCTCAACGTCGTCATCCACCCGCGCAACCGGGGCAAGGGCGCGGCGATCCGCACCGCGGTCGAGCACGCGACCGGTGACTACATGGTCATCCTCGACGCCGACCTCGAGTACGACCCGCAGGACATCCCGAAGCTGCTCGAGCCGGTGCTGGACGGCCGAGCCACGGTGGTCTACGGCAACCGCACGTTCGGCAGCCACAGCTCGTTCTCGTTCTGGTACGTCATGGGCAACAAGGCCGTGACCACCGCCGCCAACATGCTGTTCAACTGCTATCTGGGCGACCTCGAGACCTGCTTCAAGCTGATGCCCGTCTCGCTGTACCGCTCGCTGCACGTGCGTTCGGCCGGCTTCGGCATGGAGGCGGAGGTGACAGGCAAGCTGCTGCGCAACCGCCACCGGCCGTACGAGGTGCCGATCTCCTACCGGGCCCGCACCCGCGAAGAGGGCAAGAAGATCACCTGGAAGGACGGCGTCGAGGCGCTGTGGATCCTGTCCCGCGAACGCGTCCGCAAGCCGACCCGTCCCGTCTGACCATCGGCGAACTGTCGGCGCGCAGCGGGGTCGCCCCCTCCGCGCTGCGGTTCTACGAGAAGCTCGGCCTGATCCACTCCACGCGTACCGGCGGCAACCAGCGCCGCTACGACCGCACCGAGCTGCGCCGGGTCGCCTTCATCCGCATCTCCGCGCAGGTCGGGGTGCCGCTGGAGACCATCAAGGAGGCGCTCGCCTCGCTGCCGGCCAACCGCACGCCCACCAAGGCGGACTGGGCGCGCCTCTCCGCCGGCTGGCGCACCCACCTCGACGAGCAGATCAAGCTGCTCGAGCGCCTGCGCGACACCCTCACCGGCTGCATCGGCTGCGGCTGCCTGTCGCTCAAGTCCTGCAATCTCGTCAACACCGACGACCGCCTCGCGACCAAGGGCCCCGGCCCGGTGATCCTCACCCGCCCGTAGTCAGCAGGATCTTCCCGAAGTGCTCGCTGGACTCCATCAGCCGGTGCGCCGCCGCGGCGTCCGCCATCGGGAACCGCGCATGCGTCACGGGCCTGATCCGCCCCTTCTCCAGCAGCGGCCAGACCTCCTCGTGCACCCCGCGGAGGATCGCCGCCTTCTCCGCCGCCGACCGCGCCCGCAGCGTCGTACCGGCGACCGTCGCCCGCTTGGTCAGCAGCTGCCCCAGGTCGAGCTCGCCACGCCGGCCGCCCTGCAGCCCGATCACCACAAGCCGGCCGCCGAAGTTGAGCGCGTCGACGTTCTGCTTCAAGTACGAGCCGCCCATGATGTCGAGGATGACGTCGGCTTTGGTGTCCGCGCTGAAGTCCTCCGCCGCGTAGTCGATCACGCGGTCCGCGCCGAGCGCCAACAGGCGGTTGCGCTTGGACGCCCGCGCGGTCGTCACGACCGCCGCGCCGAGGGCCTTTCCCAGCTGTACCGCGAACGTGCCGATCCCGCTGCCGCCCCCGTGCACGAGCAGCGTCTCCCCCGGCTTGAGCCGCGCCACGTCGACAACATTCGAGAAGACGGTCGCCGCCGCCTCGGGCAGCCCGGCCGCGTCCACCAGGTCGACGTTCGCCGGCACGGGCAGCAGTTGCCCCACGGGCGCGACCGCCAGTTCGGCGTACCCGCCCCCACCGAGCAGCGCGCACACCTCCTGCCCCGTGCGCCAGCCGTGCACGCCCTCGCCGAGCTCCCTGATCCGCCCCGACACCTCAAGCCCCGGGTACGGTGGCGCGTCCTTCGGCGGCGGATAGTTGCCTTGCCGCTGCAGCGCGTCGGCCCGGTTGACGCCGGCCGCCGCCACCTCGATCAGTACCTGCCCCGCCCCGGGGACGGGGTCGGGGACCTCGGTCCATCGCAGCACTTCGGGCCCGCCGGGCGTGTCGATCGTGATCGCATGCACGCTTCCATCATCGTCCGTCCCAGAACGGCCGCCACGACCGGTGGTCCCACCGATGCTTCCCCCCGCCATGTCCTCCGTGGTCGTCCGCGGCGGGCTCTTCACTCGCCCCTGCCGTCGGCGCCTCACTGCTCGGCGCCTCGCTGCTCGGCGGCGGTTCGCTCGTCTCCGAGGGCGGCTCGAACGTTGGCGCCGATGTCGGATTTATCGTATTTGTCGGATCAACAGAGGGCATCGCGGTAGCACTCGGCCGCGGCGCCACCCCGGCGCTTTCCACCCGGCTGACGGTCTTGCTTCCGGCCTTTTCCGCTTTCGGTACCGCGGCACCTTGCTCCTCGCGCAGCTCCAACACGGGCTGCGGCGCCGCCGGCACCGTCCCCATGGCCAGCGGCCCTTCCCCTCGGAAGCCCCCCACCCGCGGCGTGGCAACGGGCAACGCCATCGGCCCGTCGCCCGACCCCCCTTGGTCGTAAGCCGCATTCCCCACAAACACACCGAGCGCCGCCACCCCGACACCCCCCACCACCAGCCCTGCGATCGCCGGCCGGATGACGAACCGCCGGTGCCTGGTGACGTACGGTGCCCGTGGATCGTTGAAGAAGAGGTGCATCGTTCTCTTTCCCCCGTCCGCTCTGCCTTGACTTAGAGTCTGCGCAGCTCAGCGCCCGTTGTGTCGCATTTGTCGGCGAGTCTGCCGAGAAGTCACCACGTGGCGTTCGCCCACTCAGCCCCGCCAAACCCCCGAACGACCCCCCTCCCATGGGTGACCACTCCCTCGGTCGCCGCATCTGGCACACTTAGCGTCGTTCCACTGGAGGGCTCGCCTAGTGGCCGATGGCGCCGGTCTTGAAAACCGGTGAGGCGTTCCGCGTCTCCGTGGGTTCGAATCCCACGCCCTCCGCCAAAGCCCAGCCATATCGCCCGTCGAGCAGCGCAAACGCCGCTCGACGGGCGCCGCCGTCCGAGCCGCGGCCGTCTCACTCGCTCTCACCGAAGCCGGTCATAACCCACTGGTTGTGCATGAGCCGTGCATGGGAACCAGGGCGGTCACTTAGCCATCAGGACGCCGAGGACGCTTCGGCCAGCGGAGACGGCTGGCCATGGTCAAACGACGCCGAAGAGAACTCTGTAGCCGAGAAACCGGACACACCTCGGTCACTCCATGCAGCAGTACCCGGATGGGTGAACCACACCCCCCATGCATACGCTTCCGGTATATATCTGGTATATACAGAGAAGCCACAGCTTCGATACTCTGGACCCACGCGAAGCTCGACGGTCCCACACACCCTGTGATGGCTCCAGCCAGCAACGCGCCTGGCGATCAGATCGGAGAGGTTTTGGCCGGCGACTATCAGAAGATCTCCGTAAACATGTCCAGGGAGGTTCTAGAGGTTCTGCGGGACATGTCCTCGCGGGACAATGTCTCGATGACAGAGATCCTCCGCCGCGCCTTGTCATCATGGCGAATCATCGATGAGGCGCAGCGCGAAGGAAAGGCAATTCTTATACGCGATCCCATGACAAACGAAACTGAGCGGATCGTCTTTCATTTCTGAGCCCAAGGAGGCCGAATGTCGTATCCATAGCACTGATAGGTGTCCGCGAGCTTTCCAACCACGAATGGAAGGAGGAGTAGTGACTCGCGTCGACATCTGGAGGTGCCACCCTGACCACTGGTAACGAAGACCCCGGTTCGATCAGAGGCGATGGACATGTGCAGCCTGTCGCCACGGGCCGGGGCGAAGTGGCGCCCGGTCCTGGTGGCCCTGGCACGCCAGGTCGGGCAACGCACGGTTTGACTGAAGGAGGTGATGCAGATGCACGATTCAATTTCGGTAGTGAGCTGGAGGAGGTCGACGGTGATGGGGACTGGGAACTGCCAGGAGTCATCGCCGATCTCAATGCGGTGGTGCGACGCCGCGACGACGAACCGGTCACCGGTCCTCACGGCCGCTTGGCCTTCATTGCGTTCAAAACCCTCGGCGCGTTTCTGCTCCTCGGCCTCGTGGGCCTAACGCTCGTCGCGGCGATCGGCAAGCCCGGCGAGCTTCTTCTCGACTTCCTAAAATTTTCTCTTGTTCCGCTCTTTGGCCTCATAACGTTCATCGCTGGCTTTTTCTTTGGAAAACGTTCGAATATCGAGTAGCACCGGGATCAGCGCCTCGGTCGGCACAACCGTTGTTCGCCCCGGTCTGCGCTCAGTTCCACCGTTTAGCCCCAACCTCCACCAGGGCGGAGGTGGGGCTAAACGTTCCTTTCAGTGGAGCTAGCACGCGGGCAGCCGGTGCCGACGGGCTGTCGTCGATTTCGCCGCAGTTAGTGCAGTCAACTATGCAACGCCGCCTCGATGCGACGACGGGCGGCGTCGCATCGCCGTCGATGCACTTGGCGTAGACCTTCAGCAGGACGTTGACACTGTGGCCTGCCCATTCGGCAACCTGCGTCGCCGGAACGCCAGCATTAAGCCACAGCGATACGGCGGCATGCCGGAGGTGGTAGGGCACCTTCGCCAGAGGCGAACGCTGCTGTGACTCGGTCAAGACCATGGCCCGCGCCTGTCGCCAAACCCGACTGTAGGTCTCCTTCGACACCGGCCCGTGCTGGTCGTAGCGGCGGACGAACAGCCGGCCATCTCCGGCCGCGCCGTGCTCCTCGACGTGTTGCCGCAACAGACGCACTAGTTCCGGTGCCGCCGGAACGACGCGCGTCGCGCTTGTTGCGCGGTGCTTCACGCCCCGCAACCAATGTCGCTCAGCATCTTCATCGCACGAGCGGGGCGAGGCCGTCGAGGAGGCGCTGGAGGCCGAACTCGAAGAGCATGTCCAGGTTCCAGACCGCGTCGTCGGCGGTGATGAAGCGGGCCATCAGCGGGAGCGTCCCGTCGGCCAGGACCGTGCCGATCCGTTCTTCCTGGGCCTCCATCCATTGGGTGTCGGTCAGGCCGCTGTCCTGCTCGGCCTGCGCCTCCTCGGCCCGGTTCACCGCCGTGCCGCGCACGTAGTTGGCCACCGTCACCGCCGCCGTGAACTGTGCGTTCAGGTCGAGCCCGCGCCCGTCCAGGGCCCGCATCATCCACTCGGTGTGGGCCATGGCGTGCGGGGCCGGCAGCGGCCGGGTGAAGGAGACCGCTTGGGCCAGCCAGGTGTGCCGACGGTACATCGCCCAATGTAGCTGCGCGACGGCCTCGAGGCAGGGCCGCCAGCCGTCGCGGTCCGAGGTGAGGGCCGGGGGAGGGTTGTCGGCCATGACCTTGTCGATCATGAACATCACCAACTCTTCCCGGTCGGTCACGTACCGGTAGATCGCCATCGTCGGAATGCCGAGCTGGCCGGCAAGCCGGCGCATCGACAGGCCGTGCAGCCCCTCGGCGTCGGCGATAGCCACGGCGGTGGCGACCACCTGCTCGCGGTCGGGGCCGGGTGCTCTACCGGCGCCGGCCGCGGCGACCACGGTGCCGACGCCTCGCATGGGTTCAACGAGGCCCCGCTCGCGCAGGGTCGCCAGAACCTTCGTCGCGGTCGCCATCGCGACCCCGTGCTCGGCCATGAGCTGCCGGGTCGACGGGATCCTCGCCCCGGGCGCGAGCTCGCCCGACGCGATCCGGTCGGCGAGATCGGCGGCGATCCGGCGGTACGGCGGTTCCTCCACAGCGGCCTCCTGTGCACTAGTGCAGTCACGGTACCCCGAGGACAAACACGGGGGACAGCCTCACTATCAGCGGTCCTAGTGCACTCATACGCTGTACGGCATGACTGATGTCGTTCGTCTGGAGTCGCTTCGCAAGACCTACCATGATCCCCTCGGGCGCGGGCAGGAGCACCCCGCTGCGGTGCGCGGCCGGCCTGACCGGCCCACCGCCGGGCGGGTGTTCATCGACGGCACCGAGCTCACCGCCACCGGGACGCCGCGATGACGAAGTTCCGCCGGCAGCGCGTCGGCGTCGTTTCCCAGGTCGTCGACCAGTACGACGACACCCTGGTCTCGCGAGGCTCGATGCCATGAGTGTGCTCCGACCTGACCGGCAGGGTCATGCCCTGGGTGTAGCTGCTGAAAACAATGACGACGGCCGGATCAACGTCGTGGACGCGTTGCGCGGGATTGCACTGCTGCTCATCCTGCTGGTCAATGTGTGGTACTTCAGCTCCGGATATGCGTTCCAGCTGGTCGACAATCCGGCGTACGGTGCGCTCGACCGGATGGTCGCAGATGCGGCGGAACTGCTGTTCGCGATGAAGGCGTACCTGCTGTTCTCGTTCCTGTTCGGCTACAGCTTCACCCTGCAAATCGACTCGGCGGCCCGGCGTGGGGCGGCCTTCGGCCGGTCATTCCTGCGTCGGCTGTCCGGGTTGTTCGTGCTTGGGGCGCTGCACGCGGTGCTGCTTTTCCACGGCGACATCCTCACCACGTACGCGTTACTCGGTCTCGTGCTGTTCGCCGTCCGGCGGATCGAGCCGCGCACTGCCCTGTTTGCCGCGGCGATCATCGTGGGCGTGATCGCGTTCGTGGTCGGTCTGGCCGCGGTTGCTGGTACCGCGGTGGTCCCGGACGAGGCCGCCGCGGTCGCCGCCGGTGCCCGTTCGACGGAGGCCCTACGCGGCGGGCTCGGTGATGTCGTCCTGGAGCACCTGCGCTCGTTGCCGGCAATGCTCGGCGCGCTTGTCGTGCAAGGGCCGTTGGCCTTCGCCGCGTTCCTCGTCGGTCTCGCCGCCGGCAAGCACCGGATGCTCGCCGCCGTGCACACCCACCAGAACTTGCTGCGCCGATGCGAGAGGGTCGGCTATCCGGTTGGGCTGGCCGGCGCCACCGTGTTCGCGATCGGCGGCGGCACAGCGAACATGACCGGGCTGATGGTCAGCATCGTCACCGCGCCGTTCCTTGCGGCGGCCTACGCGGCGACCCTGCTGCGTCTGTTCACACGGCGGCCGCGTGTCGCGGACGCGTTGGCACCTGCGGGACGCATGGCGCTGACCAACTATCTGAGCCAGTCGCTCATCTGCGTGCTCGTCTTCACCGGCGTCGGGCTGGGCCTGGCCGGCCATACCGCGCCGGCGCAGACGCTGCTCATCGCGCTGACGATCTTTGTGGTACAGGTGGCGGCCAGCTCGTGGTGGATGCGGCGGTTCCGGTACGGCCCCGTCGAATGGGCGTTGCGCGCATGGACCCACCGGAAGCGGCCCGCCATGCGTCGATAGTTACTTCGACTTGAAAAGGAGATCGACGAGGCCGGTTGCGCGCTGCGTGGCCGGTCTCCGGTCAGGTTGCGCGCGACTTCTCCGTCCACACCACGACCTGCTGCTCGCCGTCGATTTCAGTGGTGTACTGGCGCGACGGGACCTCGACGAAGCCGAAGCGCCGATGCAGCGCGATCACCGGCTTGTTCCACGCCAAGGTGCGGCCGCCGACCGAGTGCAGAGCCAGCTCGCCAAACGCGTAGTCGACCGCGGCCTTTTCGAGTTCCAGCCAGGCCGGCAGCAGTTCGCCGCGTGCTTGGAGGCCGTCGACGTCGAGGAAGAAGCCCCACTCCGCGGTACCCGCGGCGGGATCGTGGTCGTTGAACGTCACGACGCCGCAGTCGTGGCCGGCGTGGGAGAAGATCAGGACCCGGCGGGACGGGTCGGTGCTGACGTTGGCCCACCACCGGGCGTGGGTCTGCGGGGTGATGTACGCGGTGTAGATGCTGGCGCCCCGTGTCTTCGGGTGGTTGCGCCACTCGCGGATGTTCTCCAGGTCCGACTCCCGGGCCTCGCGCAGCACCTCGGCACCTCCTAGGTCGTTGAGCCTCCTGACGACTGCTACAACGGAGGGAACCCCAGTGAGTAACCTCGACCGCCTCCGCACCGCGTTCCGCACGGCGCTCGGCCTGCCCGACGACATCGACGTGGATCGGCTGGAGTACCGCGGCATCGAGCAGTGGGACTCCCTGGCCCACCTGCAGCTGGTGGCCGAGATCGAGGACGCGTTCGACGTCATGATCGACACCGACGAGGTCATCGACCTGAGCTCGTTCGGGAAGGCCGTGGAGATCCTGGGGAAGCACGACGTTGCGCTCGCCAACTAGGGTCGCGCTCGTCACCGGATCCTCGCGCGGGATCGGGCGGGCGGTTGCCGCGGCGCTGGCCGCCGACGGGTACGAGCTCGTCCTGCACGGGCGCGAGGAGGGCTCGGCGAAAGCTGCGGCCGAGGCGATCCCGGGCGAGCACCTGCTCGTGCACGGCGACGTCAGCCGGGCCGAGGACGTCGCCGCCATCGTCCGGGCCGTCTTCGAGCGCCACCGGCGCCTCGACGCGCTGGTCGTCAACGCCGGCGTTCACGAGGCCGGGCTGCTCGGCCTGATGAGCGCCGAGGCGGTCGACCGGCTCTTCGCCGTCAACGCCGCCGGCGCGGCGCACACGCTGCAGGCGGCGGTGAAGCTGCTGCGCCGCGGGGCCGAGCCGGCCGTCGTGCTGCTCGCCTCCGTCATGGGCACGGCCGGCGCGGCCGGCCAGGCCGTCTACGGCGCTTCCAAGGCGGCCGTCGCCGGGCTCGCCCGGGCGGCGGCCAAGGAGCTCGGGCCGGCGGGCATCCGCGTCAACGCGGTCGCGCCCGGGTTCATCGCCACGGACATGCTCGCCTCGCTGGACGAGGCCGGCCGCGCCGAGCGGGTCGCCGCGACCCCGCTGCGCCGCCTCGGCACGCCCGAGGACGTCGCCGGCGCGGTTGCGTTCCTGCTCTCGGACCGGGCCCGGTTCGTCACCGGGCAGGTCCTCGGCGTCGACGGTGGGGTGGTCGTGTGAGGCTCGTCGGCGAGGGCGCGCGCGTGATCGACGCGGCGACCGGGGATGCGGTCACCGATCTGGTGCGGCCCGGGCGGTACGACGACGTGCCGCCGGGCGCCCTCTTCCTGCGCATGCCGGCCACCGTCGAGGCGGTCGTCGACTACGTGACCGCGTTCGAGACCGGGCGGCCCGTCGCGCTGCTCGACCCGGGGCTGGCGGACGAGACGCTGCTGGAGTTCGTCGACCGGTTCGAGCCGGCCGCCGTCCTCGGACCGCTGCCGGGCGACGCCGCCAAGGGCTACCGGGCGCAGAGCCCGGCGCGCTGGGTGCGCGAGACGGCCCCGGAGACGGCCCCGCACCCCGATCTTGCGGTACTGCTGGCCACCTCCGGCTCGACCGGCGACCCCAAGCTCGTACGGCTGTCGCGCGGCGCGGTCCTGGCCAACACCGCCTCGATCGTCGAGGCGCTCGGCATCACCGCCGCCGACGTGGCCATCACCGGCCTGCCGCTCTACTACAGCTACGGCATGTCGGTGCTCAACACTCACCTCGCCGCCGGGGCCACCGTGGTGGTCGAGGACGGCGGGCTGCTCGGGCGCGGGTTCTGGCCGGCGGTCGACCGCTTCGGGGTCACGTCGCTGGCGCTCGTGCCGTCGCAGTACGAGATGCTGCTCCGGCTTCGCTTCGACCCGGCCCGGCACCCGATGCTGCGCACCCTCACCCAGGCCGGCGGCCGGCTGCGGGCGGACCTCGTGCTCGAGTTCCACGACCGCATGTCCGCCGCCGGTGGGCGGCTGTTCGTCATGTACGGCCAGACCGAGGCGGCGCCCCGGCTCACCACCCTGCCGGCCCACCGGCTCGCGGAGAAGCCGGGCTCGGTCGGGCCGGCGGTGCCCGGCGGGCGCCTCAGCATCCGGCTCGACGACGGCACCGAGACCACCGAGCCCGACGTGCGGGGCGAGGTGCTCTACCGCGGCCCCAACGTGATGCTCGGCTACGCCGAGGCCGCGGCCGACCTGGCCCGCGGCGACGACCACGGCGGCCTGCTGGTCACCGGCGACCTGGGCCACCTCGACGCCGACGGGTACCTCTACATCGACGGCCGCCGCAAACGCTTCGGCAAGGTCTTCGGCGTGCGGCTCAACCTCGACGACCTCGAGCGGATGCTGCCGGCGCCGGCCGCCGCGGTGTCCGGCGACGACCGGGTGATCGTGTTCACGATCGACGACGACCCCGCGCGGCTGCGGCGCATCCTGGCCGACCGGCTCAAGCTGCACTGGTCCGGCTTCGAGGTGCGCCGCGTCGAGCAGCTGCCGCTGCTGAGCAACGGGAAAGTGGACTACCGCGCCCTGGAGGCGTTGCGATGACCGTCTTCACGCTCTCCGGGATCGAGCGGGAGACGCGGCTGCTGCCCCGGCTGATCGAGCTGACCGAGCGGCACCGCTCGCGCGGCGCGGCGTACGCGAACATCCTCGCCGCCACCGGCCACCACACCGGCCGCATCTACCGCGACACCGCCGAGCTGCCCTGGCTGCCGGTGCGGCTGTTCAAGACCCACGAGCTCAAGAGCATCCCCGACGAGGCCGTGTTCAAGGTGCTGACCTCCAGCGGCACCACCGGCGCGGTCAGCCGGATCTACCTGGACCGCGAGGCCGCGGCGGCGCAGACCCGGATGCTCGGGCGGACCCTGCAGACCGTGCTCGGGCCGCGCCGCCTGCCGATGCTCGTCGTCGACACCACCGCGATCATCAAGGACCGCCGCTCGTTCAGCGCGCGCGGCGCCGGCGTGCTGGGCATGGCGACGTTCGGGCGGGACCACGTGTGGGCCCTGGACGAGCACGAGCGGCCGGACCTGGCGGCGATCCGCGCCTTCCTGGCCGAGCACGGCGACCGCCCGTTCCTGGTTTTCGGTTTCACATTCATGGTTTGGCAGTACCTGTACGAGCTGGCAAGGGACCACCGGCTGGACCTCGCCAACGGGATCCTGATCCACTCCGGCGGCTGGAAGAAGCTCGCCGAACGCCGGGTCGGCAACGCCGAGTTCCGCCGCGCGTTCCGCAACGACACCGGGCTGACCCGGATCCACAACTTCTACGGCATGGTCGAGCAGATCGGCGTGGTGTACCTCGAGGGCCCCGACGGCGACTCCCTCTACTGCCCCGACTTCGCCGACGTCGTCATCCGCGACCCGGACACGTGGGAGCCGCTGCCGCCCGGCCGGCCGGGGCTGGTCGAGGTGCTCAGCACGCTGCCGGAGTCGTACCCCGGCCACGTGCTGCTCACCGAGGACCTCGGTGTGGTGCACGGCGTCGACGACGGCGCCTGGCCGGGCAAGCGTTTCTCGATCCTCGGCCGCCTCCCGCGGGCCGAGGCCCGCGGCTGCAGCGACACGTTCGTGGGTGCCGTATGACCGGAATTGCCATATGAATGCGTTTCGTGTGAAATTTCCGCATTTTTCGGCGCAGGTCGGCCTCGACGATCTCCTCGCCGAGGTCTCGGCCGAGCCGCCGGGCGGCCGGCTGGTCGTCGGCGACGAGCGCGTCCGGCAGTTCCTCACCGCGTTCTCCCGCCGCCTGCTGCGCCCCGACGTGGCCCGCCGCCACCCGGAGCTCGGCTCGCTCGGCTTCTTCCTGCGCAAGGGCGAGCTCGCCCGCGCGGTCGCCCGCCTCGGCGACGGCGCGGCCGGCCAGCGCCGCGCCCCCCGGGGGCTGGTCCTGCACTTCCCGCCGGCCAACGTCGACACGATTTTCGTGTACTCCTGGGCGCTGTCGGCCCTGGCCGGCAACCACAACATCGTGCGCATCTCCGGCCGCTCGGCCGGGGCCGCCGAGGCCGTGCTCGAGGCGCTCAACGACGTGCTGGCCGGCGCCGACCCGGCCATCGCGCAGACGCAGCGGATGGTGACGTACGAGCGCGACGACGCCCTGACCGGCGCGCTCAGCGCCGCCTGCGACCTGCGCGTGCTCTGGGGCGGCGACGAGTCGGTCACCGCACTGCGCCGGCACCCGCTGCGCCCCCTGGCCCGCGAGCTCGCCTTCCCGGACCGCTCCTCGTTCGCGGCGATCTCGGTGCCCGGCTGGCGGGCGGCGACCCCGCAGCAGCGCCGCGCCGCGGTGGCCGGCTTCGCCAACGACCTCTACTGGTTCGACCAGGCGGCCTGCTCCTCGCCGCGGGACCTGTGCTGGGTCGGCGACGCGGCGGCCGCCGCCGCGGCCCGCACCGAGTTCACCGGCCTGCTCGCCGACGAGGTGTCCCGCCGCGGCTGGGCGGTCGACCCGGCGATGGCGATGGAGAAGTACGTGGCCACCTACGGCCTCGCCGCCGCCGGCGCCGCGACCCGGGTCACCTTCGCCGGCAACGCGCTGGCCGAGGTCGAGCTGGCCGGGATCGGCGCGCTGCAGCGCGGCTGGCTCGGGTCCGGCACCGTCTGCCACGTCACGGTCGGGTCGCTCGCCGAGCTCGCCCCGGCCATCCGGCGGAAGGACCAGACGCTGAGCCACTTCGGCTTCACCCTGGCCGAGCTCGACGACTTCGTCACCGCGCTGGCCGGCCGCGGCCTGGACCGGATCGTGCCGTTGGGCCAGGCGCTCACGTTCGCCGGCGTCTGGGACGGCCTCGACCTGCTGCACGAGTTCACCCGCATCATCACGATCGCCGCCTGAGGAGTTCCACGCTCGTGTCCGTCTCCGTGGTCGTACCCTGCTACCGCTCGGCGAACGTCCTACCCCGGCTCGTCGCCCGGCTCAACGCCGTGCTCCCGGACATCCACCCGGACCACGAGATCGTGCTGGTCGTCGACAGCACCGACGCGACCTGGGACGCCGCGCGCGCCCTGGCGCTGGAGTTCGGCCACGTCCAGGCGATCCGGATGGCGCGCAACTACGGCCAGCACAACGCGCTGATCGCCGGCATCCGGGCGGCGAACGGCGAGCGCATCATCACGATGGACGACGACCTGCAGCACCCGCCGGAGGAGCTGCCGAAGCTCGTCGCCGCGCTCACCGACGATCTCGACCTCGTCTACGCGGTGCCGGAGACCGAGGAGCACGGGCCGCTGCGCAACCTCACGTCCTGGGGCGCCAAGAGCCTCGTCATGGGCCGCACGATGGGCATCCCGAACGCCGACATCCTGGGCGCCCTGCGGATCTTCCGCACCTTCCTGCGGGCCGGCTTCGACCAGGTCAGCGGCCCACACGTCTCCGTGGACATCGTGCTGTCGTGGACCACCACCCGGGTCGGGTCGGTGACCGTGCGGATGGAGCGCCGCGCCGAGGGCCGCTCCGGCTTCACGCTGAAGTCCCTGACCAAGCACGCGATCAACATGATCCTCGGGTACTCCACCAAGCCGCTGCGGATGGTCACGTACCTCGGATTCCTCATCGGCGTCTGCGGGCTCCTGCTCACCGCCCGGCTGATCTGGCTGTACTTCACCGGCGACACCAAGGTGGCCGGCTTCACCACGCTCGCCTCGCTGGTCACCATCTTCAGCTCGGCCCAGCTGATCGGCATCGGGGTGCTCGGCGAGTACCTGGGCCGCGTCCACGCCCACGGCATGGGCCGGCCGACGTACGTGATCCGGGAGAGCACCGATCAGCGCCGGAAGGCCCAGAACCTGCTCAGCTGGTAGTTGATCAGCGGGGCGGTGACGATGAGCAGCGCCTGCGCGACGAGCACCGGCACGCGGGCGAGCTCGACCAGCAGCGGCAGGCCCGCGTAGGTGAAGAGCAGCGCCCACAGGCAGATCACGTAGAACTTCAGGAAGCCGGCGAGCACCGGCCCCTTGGCCTGGAACACCCAGCGCCGCTGCAGCGGGTACGTGACGATCGCGCAGCCCAGGTTGGCCAGCACCGGCACCGCCAGGTAATGCAGGTGGTGGCGGGTGCTCAGGTAGATGGCCGTGAAGAGCGCGTAGTAGACGGCGGACGAGACGCCGCCGACCGCCACGTAGCGCACGCGGCGGTCGGCGAGGACCCGTTCGACGGTCGTCGTCACGGTCACTTCGGGCAGACGGGGGCCGGCCGCGGGGTGCGGCGCACCGGGCGGTAGGACTCCACCGCCTCGACGACCAGGTCGATGTCGCCGTCGTCCATGCCGGCGTAGAGCGGCAGGCGCAGCAGCCGGTCGGCCACGTCCTCGGTCACCGGGCAGCCCTCGGGCGCCGTCCGGCCGTACTGCTGCCCGGCCGGCGCGAGGTGCAGCGGCTGGTAGTGGAAGGTCCCCAGCACGCCGCGCTCGAGCAGGTGCGACAGCATCGCCGTGCGGCTGGCCAGGTCGGGCAGCAGCAGGTAGTACAGGTGCGCCGGGTGGCTGCGGTCGTCCGGCACCGTCGGCTGGCTCACCCCGTGCTCGACGGCCCAGGTCGCCAGCCGCGCGTGGTAGCTGTTCCACACGTGCATCCGGCGGCGCTGGATCTCGGCGAAGTGCTCCAGCTGCGCGGTCAGGAACGCGGCGAGCAGGTCCGAAGGGAGGTAGGACGAGCCGAGGTCCATCCAGCGGTACTTGTCCACCATGCCCCGGAAGAACTGCCCGCGGTTCGTGCCCTTCTCCCGGATGATCTCGGCCCGGTCGTGGAAGCGGTCGTCGTTGAGCACCAGCGCGCCGCCCTCGCCGCAGTGCACGTTCTTGGTCTCGTGGAAGCTCTGCGTGGCGAGCTCGCCGATCGAGCCGAGGCCCCGGCCGCGGTACGCCCCGCCGAGCCCGTGCGCGTTGTCCTCGATGACGACGAGGTCGTGCCGGCGGGCGATCGCCAGGATCGCGTCCATCTCGACGGCCACGCCGGCGTAGTGCACGACCACGATCGCCCGGGTCCGCTCGGTGACGGCCGCCTCGACCAGCCGCTCGTCGATGTTGAGCGTGTCGGCCCGGCAGTCGACGAAGACGGGCGTGGCACCGCGCAGGGCGTAGGCGTTGGCGGTCGAGCAGAACGTGAACGAGGGCAGGATGACCTCGTCGCCGGGGCCGAGGTCGAGCAGCAGCGCGGTCATGTCCAGCGCGTGCGTGCACGAGGTGGTCAGCAGCGTGTGCCGGGACCCGATGATCTGGTTGAGCAGCTGGTTGGCGCGCTTCGTGAACGGGCCGTCGCCCGTCATCGGGCCGTTCGCCATCGCCTGTTGCATGTACCCGGTCTCGGCACCGGTGAGGTACCCCTTGTTGAACGGGACGGCGAGTTGCTTGGTCGCTTTCACTGGCGGCGCCTACCTAAGCTCATACACCGCGCAGACCCCCGATCGGTAGCGAAACCGCGCAAAGGTCGCAAGGTGTGGCGAAACGGTGCTCTGCGTTTCATCAACGAACAGCCACCGGACTCGGTAGCGGTCGCGAAGAACTCGCACGTTCGCCTCGCTCGGGTCGGCGAAAACGGCGTCGTTGGCCGCGAGGACCTCGGGCCGCCAGTAGGGCACCGCGCCGACCCAGGCGCCGAGGCGGGCCGCCTCCTCGTGCGCCGTCGTGGCGAAGCCCCAGCCCTCGACGAGCATGCGGCGCTCGGAGTACGCCGTCATCGAGAAGTGCAGGTTGCTGCACCTGCCCTCGTAGATCAGGCAGTGGGCGTTGGTCGCGACGAGGTCGTCGGGGTCGGAGTGCCCGCGCAGCCAGCGGCCGGCCTCCAGGGAACCCTGCGAGACGTACCGCTGGTTGCGCACGACATCGCGCCAGCCGCTCTGCCGCGACTCCTGCGCGATCAGCGCGAAGTGCTGCGCGGCGGTGTTGAGCCCGAAGCCGGCGAGCAGGGCGATGAGCAGCGCAGCCGCCGGTACGTCGCGCAAAATGGTGAAATGTCGGATTTGTCCGTCACGGAGTGGCGGACAAATCCGTCGGAACGCCAGGTACGCGAGGGCGGTGAACAGGGCCAGGGCGAAGTACGGCAGGACCAGGTCGGCCGTCAGCCTCGCGGGGGACTCGCCGCGGGGGATGTCGTGGCGGCCCAGGAACTGTAGCGCCTGGATCGCGACGACGCCGGACAGGGCGGTGGCCAGCAGCGTGGCGGCGCGGCGCGGGGTCATCGGGCCGGGCAGCAGGGCGGCCAGGCCGGCGGTCGCGGCGATGCACAGGTACGGGCGGGCGGACTCCAGGAAGTACCGCTGGCTGTCGCCGTCCTGGCCGAGCAGGAGCGTGGCGGCGGCGCCGGCCAGGCCGATGCCGAGCATGACCGTGAGCTCCGCGGAGACGGGCCGGCGGCGCAGGGCGGCGAGGCCGGCCCACATCGCGGCCCAGCACAGGACCGTCAGGGCGGCCAGCACGATCAGGCGCCAGGGCACGCGACCGGCGGAGAACCCCGTGGTCACGCCGACGCCGCCGGTGGCCATGTCGGTCAGCGGGGCCAGGCGGGTGCCCTGGCTGCTCGCGCCGAAGAGGACCAGCTGGGCCGCGAGGATGCCGGCCAGGGTCAGGGCCAGGGCGCCCAGCGCCGGGCGGTGCCAGCGGCGGCGGCGCCCGAGTTCCACCGCGACCAGCAGGGCCAGGCCGGCGGCCAGCAGCGGCAGGTAGGTCGCCTTGCCGCCGGTCACGCCGGCCAGCAGCAGGGCGAAGAGCGCCCACTGGCGCCGGCCGGCGCCGCCGCGCAGCAGATCGGCCAGGACGAGCACCGCCGGGACGAAGAGCACGGCGCCGAAGGTCTGGGTCGGGCCGCTCCACGCGGTCTGGCGCAGCGCGGCGCCGTCGTCAAGGCCGCTGAAGGCGAGGTCGCGGAAGAAGGCGTAGAGCTGCCACTGGTACGGGTTGGGGGCGAGCACCAGCAGGGTCATGGCGCTCGCGGCGACGCCGGTCCACCAGCCGCCGGTGACCCGCCGCGCGAGCAGCGCGACGAGGACCGTGAACGCCATGAGCATCGGCAGCATGGACAGGCGCAGCAGCAGGACGTTGGCCTCGATGCCGGTGACCCAGCTCGTGGCGGCCATCTCCGGGTAGACGAACCAGTGGTACAGCAGCGGCTCGCCCTCGATCCACGGCACCCGCATCGGCATGTGGTGCCGGGCCTCGCCGACCAGCGCCAGGTGGAACGTGGAATCGGTGTCGGGGGAGGCGTTGGCGGGGTAGCTCAGGCCGTACACCCGGTAGAACTTGACGCTCCAGAGCAGCGTCAGGCCGGCGAGCGCGGTCATGGCCCAGCGCCACGGCGCCGGCGGGCGGTCGGCGCCGGGGGAGCCGCGCAGGTACCGTCGCAGGCTCTTGATCGTGCAGAAGGCGGCTGCGGTGCCGATCGGCCAGGCCAGCACGAGCAGCGGGGCCCCGATCAGGCGCGCGACCACGTAGGTGAAGACCTCGCCGACGTAGCCGACCACGAGGCCGGCGGCGGCGTCGGCGACGAGCCAGCCCGGGCCGCCGCGCAGGAAGCGCCACCAGAGCGTGCCCGGCAGGATCACGCCGAGGGTGACGTACAGCGCGAAGATCGCGGTCGTCGCCGGGGGCACGTGGTAATACCACAGGACGGCGAAGGCCGCGCCGAGCAGCAGCGCCGGCCCGGCGAATCCGGTGTTGCGGGCCGGTGCGGGGCTCGGCCGCGGCGCCCCGGCCGGTTCACTCAGCGCGATTGCCCTCGTCGGGGTCTGCACAGTCGGGCTCAACGATCGCACCGGCCAGGTGGGGTTTGCCTGTCCTTCGATCGTGTACCGCGAACTGCCACCCGGTCCGCTCCGGTTGCGCGGCGAACCCGACGGTGGCCGGCAGGAGGATCGGCAGCTTGAACTGCACATCCACGCCGTAAGCGGCCGGGAGGCGGCCTTCCAGTGCGGCCAGGCAGCGCGCCTTGGTCCACATCCCGTGCGTGATCGTCCTGGGGAACCCGAACACCCTGGCCAGCACGCGGCTGGTGTGGATCGGGTTGCGGTCTCCGGACACGGCCGCGTAGTCGGCCCCGATCCGTCGCGGCACGCGCCATTCCGCGGTTGCCCGGGGCGCTTCCGCTCTCGGCGCCTTATCCGACCTTGCGGGCTTTCCGGCCTTGCGGAGGTACGTCGAGCGGTCCGTCCACACTACCTCGTCGTTCACCGCGGCCGTGGCGACGACGTCGAGCTGGGTGCCGCGCTCGTGCGGGCGCAGCGCCTCGGCCCGCACCGTCAGCGAGAATGTCTCGCCGGCGAGCAGCGGCCGCCGCACGTCGATCCGGTTGGCCACGTGCACGAGCCCGAGCAGCGGGAACGGGAAGTCGTCGGCCGTCATCAGGGCCATCGCCAGCGGGAACGCGAGCACGTGCGGGTAGGTGGCGGGCAGCTCGTCGCCGAGCCGGAACCCGCAGACCCGGTCGTACTCGGCCAGGCGCGGAAGATCCACGCGCACCCCGTCGAGGCGCAGCGAACGGTCGGGCAGCGTGGAGCCGGTAGAGCGCCGAAGGGCGGCGGCGCGGTACAGCGGACCCAGCTTCGGCGGCTGCTGCAGGACGGTCGTGGGCATCAGGCCCCCAGCAGGCTCTGCCCGCAGACGCGGATCACGTTGCCGTTGACGCCGCCCGAGGCCGGGCTGGCCAGCCAGGCGATCGTCTCGGCCACGTCCACCGGCAGGCCGCCCTGCGACATGCTGTTGAGCCGCCGGCCGCCCTCCCGCACGAACATGGGCATCGCCGCGGTCATCTTCGTCTCGATGAACCCGGGCGCGACCGCGTTGATCGTGAGCCCGCGCTCGGCGACCGCGCCGGCCGTGGCCTCCACCAGGCCGATCACGCCGGCCTTCGAGGTGGCGTAGTTGGTCTGGCCGCGGTTGCCGGCGATGCCCGAGACGGACGAGACCGACACGATCCGGCCGTGCTCGCCGAGCAGGTTCTCGGCGAGGAGGACGTCGTTGATCCGCTCCTGGCTGCAGAGGTTCACGTCGAGCACCGAGCGCCACTGGTTCTCGTCCATGCGCCCGAGCGTCTTGTCGCGGGTGATGCCGGCGTTGTGCACGAACACGTCGGCGTGCACGTGCCGGGTCGCGATGAAGTCGGCCAGCCGGCGCGGCGCGTCGTCGGCGGTCAGGTCGAGCTGCAGCGCGGTGCCCTTCACCTCGTTGGCGACCTGGGTCAGCTCCTCGCCGGCGGCGGGCACGTCGAGGCAGACCACGTGGGCACCCTCGCGGGCGAGCACGTGGGCGATCGACGCGCCGATGCCGCGGGCGGCGCCGGTGACGATCGCGGTCTTGCCGTCCAGCGGCTGGTCCCAGTCGTCGGGGACGTCGACGACGGCCGGGCCGATGCGCACGACCTGCCCCGAGACGTACGCCGACCGCCCCGACAGCAGAAACCGCAGCGTCGACTCGGTGGCCTCCTCGGCGCCCGGGGCCACGTAGACGAGCTGCGCGGTCGAGCCCCGGCCGATCTCCTTGCCCAGCGAGCGCACGAACCCTTCGAGCGCGCGCTGCGCGGTCGCCTCGCGGGCGCTCGTGCACAGCTCCGGCGGGCTGCCCAGCACCACGACCCGGCCGGACGCGCGCAGCGAGCGGATCACCGGGTGAAAGAACTCGTAGATCGCGCCGAGCCCGTCGCTGTCGGCGATGCCGCTGGCGTCGAAGATCAGCGCCGCGCAGCGCTCGTCGGCGCCGCCTTTACCGGTCGCGAGGCTGATCGGGAGCTTGTCGAGGATGTGGCGCGTCGGTTCGGCCAGCCGCCCCGCGCCGCCGAGGGTGACCGGCCCGAATTCGGAGCCCGGCTCATAGCGGCGCAGCCGTGGCGGATCCGGCAGGCCGAGGCGTTTGACGAGGAACCTCCCGGCGCCCGAGTGGGCGAAGGTGGCGTAGCGATCGGTCATTGCAGTGCCTCCCCAGTCACTACGAGCGACGTTACCCTACTGGCGAGTAGGGTAACGTCAGCACGCCCTTGTTGCGTCGAGAAGGAGACTTCGGTGACCCCTTCCACAGCCCCTTCGGAATCCCTACGGGTCGCGATCGTCGGCGGCAACCGCATCCCCTTTGCGCGCTCGGGCAGCGCCTACGCCACTGCATCAAACCAGGACATGCTGACCGCCGCCATAGACGGACTCGTGGCGCGTTTCGGGCTGGCCGGGGAGCGGCTCGGCGAGGTCGCCGCCGGTGCGGTGCTCAAGCACAGCCGGGATTTCAACCTGACGCGCGAATCCGTGCTCGGATCGCGGCTGGACCCACGTACTCCTGCGTACGACGTCCAGCAGGCCTGCGGAACCGGTCTTGAGGCGGTCATCCTCGTGGCCAACAAAATCGCCCTCGGGCAGATCGAGGCGGGCATCGCCGGCGGCGTCGACACCACCTCGGACGCGCCCCTCGGGGTCAACGAGGACGCCCGGCGGATCATGATGGAGCTCAACCGGGCCCGCTCGCTCGGCGGCCGGCTGCGCGCGGTCAGCAAGTTCCGGCCAACCCAGCTGAAGCCGGATATTCCGCGCAATTCGGAGCCGCGCACCGGCCTGTCGATGGGCGAGTCGGCCGCGCTGACCGCGCTGGAGTTCGGCATCGGCCGGGAGGAGCAGGACGAGCTCGCGCTGGCCTCGCACCGGCGCCTCGCCGCCGCCTACGAGCGGGGCTTCTTCGACGATCTCGTGACGCCGTACCTCCGGCTGTCCCGCGACGAGAACCTGCGCCCGGACACGTCGCTGGAGAAGCTCGCCAAGCTCAAGCCGGTCTACGGGCGCGGCCCCGAGGCGACGATGACCGCGGGCAACTCCACGCCGCTCACCGACGGCGCGGCCGTGGTGCTGCTGGCCTCCGAGGCCTGGGCCCGGGCGCGCAGCCTGCCGATCCTGGCGTACTTCGACACCGCCGAGACCGCCGCGGTGGACTTCGTGCACGGCGAGGACGGGCTGCTCATGGCCCCGGCGTACGCGGTGCCGAGGCTCCTGGCCCGCCGCGGCCTCAAGCTGCCGGACTTCGACTACTACGAGATCCACGAGGCGTTCGCCTCGCAGGTGCTCGCCACGCTCAAGGCGTGGGAGGACCCGGCCTTCTGCAAGGAGCGGCTGGGCCTGGCCGAGCCGCTCGGCGCGATCGACCGCGACCGGCTCAACGTCAACGGCTCGTCGCTGGCCGCCGGCCACCCCTTCGCCGCCACCGGCGGGCGGATCGTGGCGACCCTGGCCAAGCTGCTGGCCGAGCGCGGCTCCGGGCGCGGGCTGATCTCCATCTGCGCGGCCGGCGGCCAGGGGGTGACGGCCATCCTGTCGCGCGACTAGGCAGAATTGAAGACGTGACGAAGACACGCATTCCCGATGTGCTCGCCGCCCGTTACGCCTCCCCCGATCTGGTGGCCGTCTGGTCGCCCGAGGAGAAGGTGCGCCTCGAGCGGCGGCTCTGGCTCGCGGTGCTCAAGGCCCAGCGCGACCTCGGCGTGGCGGTGCCCGACGGGGTCGTGGAGGCCTACGAGCGGGTCCTCGACGACGTCGACCTCGTCTCGATCGCCGAGCGGGAGCGGGTCACCCGCCACGACGTGAAGGCCCGCATCGAGGAGTTCTCGGAGCTGGCCGGGCACGAGCACATCCACAAGGGGATGACCTCGCGCGACCTGACCGAGAACGTCGAGCAGCTGCAGATCCGGCTCTCCCTGGAGCTCGTGCGCGACCGGATGGTGGCCACGCTCGCCCGGCTGGCCGCCCGCGCGCAGCAGTACGACGACCTGGTGATGGTCGGGCGCTCGCACAACGTCGCGGCGCAGGCCACCACCCTCGGCAAGCGGTTCGCCAGCGCCGCCGAGGAACTGCTCATGGCGTACCACCGGATCGAAAACCTGCTCGAGCGCTATCCGCTGCGCGGGATCAAGGGCCCGGTCGGCACGGCCGCCGACCAGCTCGACCTCTTCGCGGGCGACGCGGGCAAGGTCGCCGAGCTGGAGCGGCGCGTCGCCGAGCACCTCGGCTTCCGCAAGGTGCTGACGAGCGTCGGCCAGGTGTACCCCCGCTCGCTGGACTTCGACGTGGTGTCCGCGCTGGCCCAGGCGGTCGCCGGCCCGTCGAGCCTGGCCACCACGATCCGCCTCATGGCCGGCTACGAGCTGGTCACCGAGGGCTTCAAGGCCGGCCAGGTCGGCTCGTCGGCGATGCCGCACAAGATGAACACGCGCTCGTGCGAGCGGGTCAACGGCCTCGCGGTCATCGTCCGCGGCTACCTGTCGATGGTCGGCGAGCTGGCCGGCGACCAATGGAACGAGGGCGACGTGTCGTGCTCGGTCGTGCGCCGGGTGGCGCTGCCGGACGCGTTCTTCGCCGTCGACGGGCTTTTCGCCACATTCCTCACGGTGCTGGACGAGTTCGGGGCATATCCGGCGGTCGTCGCCCGGGAACTGGACCGGTACCTGCCGTTCCTGGCCACCACCCGGGTGCTCGTCGCCGCCGTCGGGCGCGGCGTCGGCCGTGAGGATGCTCACGAAGCGATCAAGGGGCACGCCGTCTCCGTGGCGCTCGCGATGCGCGAAAAGGGCATCCAGGACAACGACCTCCTGGCCCGGCTGGCCGCCGACGAGCGCCTGCGCCTGTCGCCCGGCGACGTGGCGGCCCTCGTGGCGGACCCCTCGACGTTCGTCGGAGCGGCGTCTTCGCAGGTCAAGGCCGTGGTGGAGGAAATCGCGGCGATCGTCGCGCAGCACCCGGAGGCCGGCGCGTACGTCCCGCCGCCCATCCTCTGACGCCGATCTTGGTTTTTCCGGGGACCGCTAAGATGCGTGTCGGGCGATGTAACACGGGCAGCGCCGGTGAACTGCGGCGTTGCCCCGCCCGGTAGGCTCGTGTCGCTCGCCCTCGAGCGCCCGACTCAACGTCAGGAGTGCCCCGTGGCCCGCGTCGTGGTGGACGTCATGCTCAAACCGGAGATCCTGGACCCCCAGGGTCAGGCCGTCGCGAACGCGCTGCCGCGCCTCGGCGTGGTTGACGTGGCGTCGGTGCGCATCGGCAAGCGCATCGAGATCGAGTTCGAGGGCGCCGCCGACCTCGAGCGCGCCCGCGAGATCGCCGACAAGCTGCTCGCCAACCCGGTGATCGAGGACTTCGTCCTGCGCCTCGAGGAGCAGCCGGAGGTCGAGGAGCAGTGACCGCCCGCATTGGTGTCGTCACGTTCCCCGGCTCGCTCGACGACCGCGACGCCGCCCGCGCCGTGCACCTCGCCGGCGCCGCGGCGATCCCGCTGTGGCACGCCGACGCCGAGCTCTACGGCGTCGACGCCGTCATCCTGCCCGGTGGCTTCTCCTACGGCGACTACCTGCGCGCCGGCGCCATCGCCCGGTTCTCCGCGGTCATGGCGTCGATCGTGAAGGCGGCCGGCGACGGCCTGCCGGTGCTCGGCATCTGCAACGGCTTCCAGGTGCTCTGCGAGGCCCACCTGCTGCCCGGCGCGCTCACGCGCAACCAGCACCTGCACTTCCGCAACCGCGACCAGGGCCTGCGCATCGAGAACAACACCACCGCCTGGACCGTCGGCTTCCAGCCGCGGCAGGAGATCGTGATCCCGGTCAAGAACGGCGAGGGCTGCTACATGGCCGACGCGCGGACCCTTGACGAGCTCGAGGGCGAGGGCCGGGTCGTCGCGCGGTACATCCGCGGAAACCCGAACGGTTCGCTGCACGACATCGCGGCGATCACCAACGCCTCCGGCAACGTCGTCGGGATCATGCCCCACCCCGAGCACGCCGTCGAGGTGCTGACCGGGCCGTCCATCGACGGCCTGGGCATCTTCACGTCCGTGCTGGCACACCTTGGAGCGCGTGTATGACCGCGGGGACCTTCGACACGGTCGAACAGGCCGCCAAGACGCCGGACGAGGAGCAGCCCTACGAGGAGCTGGGCCTGCGCGAGGACGAGTACCAGCGGATCCGCCAGATCCTCGGCCGCCGCCCGACCACGTCGGAGCTGGCCATGTACTCGATCATGTGGAGCGAGCACTGCTCGTACAAGAGCAGCAAGGTCCACCTGCGCCAGTTCAGCGAGAAGGCCCCGAAGTCCGACCTCATGCTCGCCGGCATCGGCGAGAACGCGGGCGTGATCCGCATCTCCGACGAGATCGCGGTCACGTTCAAGGTCGAGTCGCACAACCACCCGAGCTTCGTCGAGCCCTACCAGGGCGCCGCGACCGGCGTCGGCGGCATCGTCCGGGACATCCTCGCGATGGGCGCCCGCCCCGTCGCCGTCATGGACCCGCTGCGCTTCGGCGCCGCCGACCACGAGGACACCAAGCGCGTCCTGCCCGGCGTCGTCGCCGGCGTCGGCGGCTACGGCAACTGCCTGGGCCTGCCCAACATCGGCGGCGAGGTCGTCTTCGACCCGTGCTACCAGGGCAACCCGCTCGTCAACGCGCTCTGCGTCGGCGTCCTGCCGGTCAACCGCCTACAGAACAAGGAGGCCCACGGCCCCGGCAACGTGGTCGTCCTCCTCGGCGCCAAGACCGGCCGCGACGGCATCGGCGGCGTGTCGGTCCTGGCCAGCGCGACCTTCAACGCCGACGGCCCGGCCCGCCGCCCGTCGGTGCAGGTCGGCGACCCGTTCATCGAGAAGCTGCTCATCGAGAGCTGCCTGGAGCTGTACGAGCGGGACCTCATCGTCGGCGTCCAGGACCTCGGCGGCGCGGGCCTCACCTGTGCCCTGACCGAGACCAGCGCCGCGGCCGGCACCGGCATGGACGTCAACCTCAACCTGGTGCCGCTGCGCGAGGCCTCGATGGACCCGCAGGAGGTCCTGGCCAGCGAGTCGCAGGAGCGCATGCTGCTCATCGTCGACCCGGCCAAGGTAGACGAGGTGCTGCGTGTCGCCGAGCGCTGGGGCGTCATCGCCACCGACATCGGCCGCGTCACCGACACCGGCCGCCTGGTCATCAGCTGGCACGGCGACGTCGTCGTGGACGTGCCGCCGGGCTCGCTGGCCGACGACGGCCCCGTGTACGCCCGCCCGATGCGCGAGCCGGCGGACCTCATCCTGCTGCAGGCCGACCGCGCCGAGACCCTGCCCCGCCCGCGCACCGGCGTCGAGCTGCGCGAGACGCTCCTGCGCCTCGCGGCCAGCCCCAACCTGTGCGACAAGAGCTGGGTCACCGAGCAGTACGACCGCTACGTGCAGGGCAACACGATCCTGGCCCAGCCGGAGAACTCCGGGGTCGTCCGCATCGACGAGCAGACCGGCCTCGGCATCGCCCTGTCCGTCGACGGCAACGCCCGCTACGCGCGCCTGGACCCGTACAACGGCGCCAAGCTCGCCCTGGCCGAGGCCTACCGCAACGTGGCCACCGCCGGCGCGACCCCGCTGGCCGTCACCAACTGCCTCAACTTCGGCTCCCCCGAGGACCCGCAGGTCATGTGGCAGTTCGCCGAGGCCGTGCGCGGCCTGGCGGACGGCTGCGCCGAGCTCGGCATCCCCGTCACCGGCGGCAACGTCTCCTTCTACAACCAGACGGGCCCCCAGGCCATCCACCCGACCCCGGTCGTCGGCGTCCTGGGCATCATGGCCAACGTCGGCAGCCGCGTCCCCATGGGCTTCGGCGGCGACAGCGACCTGATCATGCTGCTCGGCGAGACCTCGGACGAGCTCTCCGGCTCCGAGTGGGCCTGGGTGACCCACGAGCACCTGGGCGGCCAGCCCCCGCGCGTCAACCTGACCCGCGAGCGCATCCTGGCCTCGGTCCTCACGGAGGCCGGCGAGCGCGGCCACCTCTCCTCGGCGCACGACCTCTCCGACGGCGGCCTGGCCCAGGCCCTGGTGGAGGCGACGCTGCGCTACGACTGCGGCGCCAACATCACGCTGCCGGAGGACATGAACCCGTTCGTGGCGCTCTTCTCGGAGTCCACCGCCCGCGCCCTGGTCTCGGTCCCCCGCGGCCACGAGAAGGCCTTCACCGCCCTCTGCGCCCAGCACGGCCTCCCGGTGACGGTGATCGGCTCGGTCGACGGCCGCAGCCGCGCGCTGGACGTCCGGGGCCAGTTCACCATCTCCTTGGACGAGCTCCGCTCGGCCTGGACGGGCACGATGCCGTCGCTGTTCGGCGAGGTCTCGACGGAGGCTCCGGCGTACCTGACCCCGAACGAGCCCCAGCCCAACCTGTACGAGCCCGCCCCGCCGTCCTTCGCCCACCCAACCCCCTCGGACTCCCCTTCCTCCGGCGCCCCCACCTCCGGCGCCCCGACGTCTGGCGCGCCGTCCTCTGGTGCGGCTTCCGCCGGCGGTTCTTCATCGGATTCGTCGGATTGGTCCGATTCGACCGGTTCGGACGGTGACGCCAGCTCCTCCGACGGCGACGGCCCGTCCACCGGCGCGGGCCCGTCTGGCGGCGCAGGCCCGTCTGGCGGCGCCAGCTCCTCCACGGCCGGCGGCCCGTCCGGCGGCGCGAGCTCGTCCGGCGGCACCGGCCCGTCTGGCGGCGCAGACCCGTCTGGCGGCGCAGGCCCGTCTGGCGGCGCAGGCCCGTCTGGCGGCGCGACCTCGTCCGGCGGCAACGGCCCGTCCAGCGGCGCCCGCGCGTCCGCGGCCGGACCGGCCTCGGAATCGGCCGCGCCCGGCGCCCGGTCCTCCCAGCCGACCTTCTTCGAGCCGGTCGACGCCCCGGAGGTCCCGCACGCCCCGCTAGACGACGACGAAGCCTGACCCCTGATGGCAGAGGGCGTCTACAGCCAGCCCGGCTCCGGCGCCCGCTTCGACTGGGGCCCAGCAGGCGCGGCGGAACTGTCCCGCGTCTGCTCGGTCCTGGTGGTCGTTGACGTCCTCTCCTTCTCCACGGCCGTCGACGTGGCCGTGGGCCGTGGCATCCGCGTGCACCCGTTCCCGTGGAGCGACCAGGCCCGCGCGTACGCCGACCGCCTGGGCGCCGCCGTCGCCGTCGGCCGCCGCCAGGTCAACCCCGAACAGCCCTGGAGCCTCTCCCCCGCCGCCCTCCAGACGGCCCCCGTGGTGGATCAGCTGGTCCTCCCCTCTCCGAACGGCGCCACGATCTGCTCCGCCGCAGCGTCGACGGGCGTCCCGGTGGTCGCGGCCTGCCTGCGCAACGCCCCCGCGGTGGCCCGCTGGCTCCACTCCCACGGCCACGGCACCCCCGCGAGCGCCGTCGGCGTGGTGGCCGCCGGCGAACTGTGGCCGGACGGCACCCTCCGCCCGTGCGTCGAGGACCTGCTCGGCGCCGCCGCCGTCCTGGACGGCCTGTCCATGCTCGGCTCCCCTCTGTCGGTCGAGGCCGCGGTCTCGCTCGCCGCCCTGGCCGCGGTCCACAACGTCCCCGCCGCGGTCCGCCGCTGCGTGAGCGGCCAGGAGTTGATCCAGCGAGGCTTCGCCGAGGACGTCCGCCTGGCCGTCCAGTCCGGCGCCTCCCACACGGTCCCGGTCATGACCGACGGCGTCTCCTTCACCGCTGCCTGACTCAGGAGCTCGAGGGATAGTCGCAGTAGGTCGAGTACTCCGACCCACCAAGTTCCACCGCCGGTGGCATCTTCCCGATGAGCACGTCGCCTTCGCCGCCTTCACAAAGCCGCTGATCGGCCGTGCGCACACTGGTGCCGCCGACAAGCACCTGCCGAGCGTCCCGGAACAGCACCACGCCCCGAATTCCGACCAGCCCTGTGCACCCTTGCGGCGGCCCCGATACGACGTGCGCAAAGATCGCCGACTGCGGCGCGAGAGTCTGCCGGAAGTTCTGTCGGGCGAACGGGCTCGCGCGGTCGTGCATGAGCCAGTGTGTCGTCAGCACCGTCACGCTGAGCCGCGATATGCCCGCCGCCGCCGTCACCGGCAGCGTCGCCTCGAGCCCCGCCGGCATCCTCTGCCGCGGCTCGATGATCGGTATCTCGAGCGTCTCCTGCCACACCGCCCCGTGCGGACCGATCAGCTCAAACTTGACCGTGGTCCGCGCCGCGGCCAGCATCCGGTTGTTGTTGGCCACCATCGCCCCGATGCTGACCACTTCGTCGCCCGCCCCGCCCGGCTCGATGCGGCTGAACCCTTGCTCGGCGACGACGACCGCGTCCCTGACCCGCACCAAGGGTCCGACGTGCGGCCGATCGGGCAGCTCACATCCCACGCCTGTCCCCGTGGCCGGCGGCCGGCTCGCAACAATGGGCGCCGGGTATATGGACATCCAGGGCACCTCGGACCCGGCCAGCGAGGAGCCCAGCACCAAGGTGAGCAACCCACCGACCAATCGAGACAGAAGATTCATCCTCCACGCTCCCCCCGTTACCGGTTCAGCCTTTCGCAGGCGACGGGGGCCGGCAAGGTTGGGTTCGAGCCTGTGGATAACTTCCGGCGAAGCGCCTACTTCGGCTGAATCGGCGGCGCCCACCGAGCAGCAGGCTCAGCAGCGACGGCCGGGCCGCCGGCTCGAGATCTCTTGTGCAGGTCGCAAACCAGGAGGAACAGGCTCCGGTCCAGCAGCGAAGGCAGCGAAGGCAGCGAAGAGATCGCGAGCAGAGGGCGTGGAATGCGAACCCGCGCAGGAAGCCGGGGCCCAGAGCGCTACGACGGGTCGGGCTGGCGGCCCGGTGACAGGCGGTCCTCGGGGTCGAGGGAGAGCTTGAGCCGCGCCGCGTCCGGCGGCAGCGGCTCCGGGCCGCCGGTGTCGGCCAGCTCCCGGAGGTCGTGCGGCGCGCGCAGCAGCGTGCAGCCCCCGCCGCCGCGGGCGAGCAGGACCGTGCGGGCCGCGGTGATCATGCCCTCGAGGCGCTCCGGAGAGACCGTGTCGGGCAGGGCCACGTGCGCGACGCCGAGGCCGACCGAGCCGCGCACCGGGACCGGGATGCCCGCGGCGTCGCGGATGGCGTAGACGACCGCGAACAGCTCGCTGGGGCGGCCCCAGATCTTCAGGGCCACGTCGTCGGCATCGAACGGGTAGCGGCCCCACCAGGCCGGCGGCAGCTGCTCCACGGTGGCGCCGCCGCCCAGCAGCTTGGCGGCGGTCTCGGCGCGCTGCACCGCGGCGGCGCGCTCGCCCTCGAAGAGCGCGGCGAGCTCGGCCGGGCGGCCGCCGGACACGCCGGGCAGGTCGGCCTCGACCGCGACCGGGTCCAGGGTCGAGGCGACCAGGGCCTCGGTCAGCTGCTGCACCTCGCGCGGGGTCGACACCGGGCGCATCACCCAGGCGCGGGCGGGCGGCAGCGGCTCCAGGCGCACGGTGGCCTCGGTGATCACGCCGAGCGTGCCGTAGGAGCCGCAGGCGTGGTGAGCCAGGTCGAAGCCGTCGACCGTGCGCTCCAGGCTGCCCTCGTCCAGCGCGATCTGCACGCCGGTGACCAGGTCTCGCGGGGTGCCGAAGCGGTGGCGCAGCGGGCCGGCCTCGTTGGTGGCGATCGCGCCGCCGAGGGTCGCGCCCGGGGAGCCGACGTCCAGCGGCAGGCGGCGGTTCTCCCTGAGCAGGTACGCCCGCAATGCTCGCAGCGAGGTGCCGGCGGCCACGGTCGCGGCCATCGCGCCGGGGGCGTACTCCAGCACGCCGGTGATCCGGCCCAGGTCCAGCAGCACATCCACGTGGGTCGGCGGGCGGCCCCAGTCCAGCTTCGTGCCGGCGCCCGACGGGACGACGGACAGCCCCTCGGCGGCCGCGAAGCGCAGCACCTCGGCCACCTCGCCCGGGCCGCCCGGCTCGGCCACCCAGCCGATGGGGACGCCGTCGACCGAGTCGGCCGGCCCCGCCTCCCACACGTGCTCCGGCCCGCACGCCTCGGCCAACGCCTCGATCACCGTCACCGCAGCTCCCGCTCCCCTGCTCACGAGCCGGCACCGTTCACCGGCGGACACCGTTGCCGTGGGGAAGATCGGTCGAAGGGATTCGCGGCAGCCTCACGATCGAGGCTTTCCCAATGACGCGCTCAAATATGGTCGGCGCCCGTCCCCATGCGCATGGCACGAGAACAGACATCGAACATACGTTCGAAAGCGTATTCGCTCGCTACGACAGCCGCAAGACCTGCTTCAGGAAGGCCGCCCGGTCGGCCACCGCGGCCGGGAACTTCATCAGGTCGTGGCCGGTCTCGTAGTCCTTACGCTGCTTCGCGCCGGCCACCTGGCCGACGAGCTCGGTGCGCTCGGCCTCGGGCACGACGGTGTCGGTCTTGCCGAACTGCAGCAGCACCGAGCGCTTGCCGCCGGCGGCGACGTAGGGGCCGGCGTCGAAGCGGCTCAGCGAGTCGAGGTACGCGTGCCAGTCCGCCGGCACCTTCTGCTTGACCAGCCAGCGCGAGAAGCGGCTGGTCCCGCCGGCCAGCACCGCCGCGGTGATGCGGGTCTCGAGCGCCATGACCACCGAGCCGAGGGCGGCACCGGAGTGGTGCCCGGCGAAGCCGACCCGCGACGGGTCGCAGTCGGTACGCCGGATGAGCAGGTCGAACGCGCGCCGGTGGGCCAGCACGGCGGCGGCCATCATCTTGGCGTCGGCCGACGCGTCGGCGGTCGGCTTCACCGGCACGGCTGGGACCATGACGAGCGCCTTCATCCGCGCGAGCGCGGTGGCCTCGTCGAGCAGCTTGTCGCGGTCGCCGTCCGGCCCGGTGGCCAGCACGATCGCCGGCATCCGCAGCGTGTCGCCCGGGATGTCGGCGCTCACGACATACGCCGGGATCGAGTCGTTGCCCCGCGTGTCGGAGTAGGTGATGTCCTCAAGGATCACGCCGTCGCCGCTGCGCCGGTCGGTGAGGTTCGCATTGAGCGTGGAACTCTGGTCGTAGCTGTACAGCTTCTTCAGTTGCGCGATCGGCTGAGCGGCCGGAACGTACCCCGAGGGGTCGAGCGTCGACCCCGCCTGCGGCTCTCCCGACGGCGCCGAACTGCGCGCCGACGGGTTGCTCCCCGCACCTGGGTTCGTCGTCGACCCCTCGGAGCACGCCTGGACCAGCATTGCTGCCAGCCCGGTCACCCCGATGTGCAACACCCCACGACGCCGCACCGGCATCCCTCCGTGGTTTCGCCCGAACTTCGAAACCATGACGGTAACCGGCGTCGCTCTCTCCTGATGGACAGACCACCGAACGACGCGCGTGGTTGCGTGCTCCAGCGGGTAACGTTTGCGCGTGTGACGACCGATCAGCCGCCTACCGCGAAGCAGGTTCCCCACGAGCGGGTCCACCACGGCGACACCGTGACCGACGAGTACTTCTGGCTGCAGAATCGGGAGGATCCAGACACCGTCGCGTATCTGGAGGCGGAGAACGCCTTCACCACGGCGGCCACCGCCCACCTCGAAGGACTCCGCGAGACGCTGTTCGGCGAGATCAAGACCCGCACCAAGGAGACCGATCTCTCGGTCCCGACGCGCAAGCGCGGCCACTGGTACTACACCCGCACAGTCGCCGGCCAGCAGTACGGCATCCACTGCCGGGTCGCCGCGGCCGACGGCCGTGCGGCGCCCCCGGAGATCGGCGACGGCGCCCCGCTGCCCGGCGAGGAGATCCTGCTCGACGGCAACGCCCTCGCCGGCGACTCCGAGTTCTTCGCCCTCGGCACCTTCGACCTCAGCGTCGACGGGCATCTGCTGGCGTACAGCACCGACTTCTCCGGCGACGAGCGCTTCACGCTGCGGATCAAGGACCTGCGCACCGGCGAGGACCTGCCCGACGTCATCGAGGACGCGTTCTACGGCTCGGCGTGGTCGGCCGACGGCTCGACGCTGTTCTACGTCACCGTGGACGAGGCCTGGCGGCCGTACCGCGTCTGGCGCCACGTGGTCGGCACGCCGGCCGCCGACGACGTGATCGTGCACGAGGAGCCCGACGAGCGCTTCTGGGTCGGCGTCGAGCTGACCCGCTCCGAGCGCTTCCTGCTCATCGACATCTCCAGCAAGCTCACCAGCGAGGTGCTGGTCATCCCGGCCGACGCGCCGGCCACCCCGCCGGTGCCGATCGCGCCGCGCCGCCACGGCATCGAGTACTCCGTCGAGCACCACGGGCACCGGTTCCTGATCCTGCACAACGACGGGGCCGAGGACTTCGCCGTGGCGTACACCTCGGTGGACACGCCCGGCGACTGGACCACGCTCATCGAGCACCAGCCCGGCACCCGGCTGCTGCAGGTCGACGCATTCTCCGGGCACCTGGTCGTGTCGCTGCGCCGCGACGGGCTCACCGGCATCCGGGTGGTGCCGCTGCACGGCGCCGCGCCCTACGACATCGCCTTCCCCGAGCCGCTGTACTCCGTCGGGCCGGAGGCCAACCTGGAGTACGACACCACGTCCTTCCGCCTGCACTACGTGTCGATGGTGACGCCCGACTCGGTGTACGACTGCAATCTGGACAGCGGCGAGCTGACGCTGCGCAAGCAGAAGCCGGTGCTCGGCGACTTCGACGCCTCCCGCTACGAGCAGTACCGCGAGTGGGCGATCGCCGACGACGGCACCCGCGTGCCGATCTCGATCGTGGCCCGGGCCGGCACCGCGCGGGACGGCTCGGCGCCGGCGGTGCTCTACGGCTACGGCTCGTACGAGTCGTCGATGGACCCCTGGTTCTCCATCGCGCGGCTGTCGCTGCTGGACCGCGGCGTGGTCTTCGCGATCGCCCACATCCGCGGCGGCGGCGAGATGGGCCGGCGCTGGTACGACGAGGGCAAGCTGCTGCAGAAGAAGAACACGTTCACCGACTTCATCGCCTGCGCCGAGCACCTCGTCAAGGCCGGCTGGACCGCGCCGGAGCGGCTCATCGCCCGCGGCGGCTCGGCCGGCGGCCTGCTCATGGGCGCGGTGGCCAACCTGAGGCCGGCCGCGTTCGGCGGGATCGTCGCGCAGGTGCCGTTCGTGGACGCGCTCAACACGATCCTCGACCCGTCGCTGCCGCTGACCGTCACCGAGTGGGAGGAGTGGGGCAACCCGCTGGCCGATCCCGAAGTGTACGCGTACATGAAGTCGTACACGCCGTACGAGAACCTGGCCGCGGTGCCGTACCCGGCGATCCTGGCGGTGACCAGCCTCCACGACACCCGGGTGCTCTTCCACGAGCCGGCCAAGTGGGTGGCCCGGCTGCGCCGGCTCTCCCCGGACACGCACGTGCTGCTCAAGACCGAGATGGGCGCCGGGCACGGCGGGCCGAGCGGGCGCTACGACGCGTGGCGCGAGGAGGCGTTCATCACGGCCTGGATCCTGGACCGGACCGGGCGCGCCTGACGGTTATCCACAGGCTGTGGGTAATGCCTGTGTGAACAGGCCCCATCACTGCGCGAGTTATCCACAGGAGTCCACCGCGTTGTCCACAGGCGACTGTGGACAACGCGTCAGGCGAAGAGGCGGGCGGCAAGCTCCGGGGCGAGGTTGCCGCCGCTGACCACGGCGACCGTGCGCCCGGCCGGCAGCTCGTCCCGATGGTGCAGCACGGCGGCGGTGGCCACGGCCCCGCTGGGCTCGACGATGAGCCGTGCCTTGCGGGCCAGCGTGCGGACGGTCTCGAGGATCTCCTCCTCGGTCACCGTCACGATCGCGTCCAGGTAGGTCGACAGGTGGGCCAGCGTGAGCTCGGACAGCGAGGTGCGCAGCCCGTCGGCGACGGTGCTGAGCGTGCGCTCCTCGGGCCAGACCCGCACCACGCCGGCGGCGAGGCTCTCGGCCGCGTCGGCGGCGGCCGCCGGCTCCACGCCGATCACCGCGACGTGCGGGGCGAGCGACTTGATCGCGGTCGCCACGCCGGAGGACAGCCCGCCGCCGCCGACCGGCACCACGACCACGTCGACGCTGGAGAGGTCCTCGAAGATCTCCAGCCCGACCGTGCCCTGCCCGGCGATGATGTCCGGGTGGTCGTACGGCGGGATGAGCGTCAGCCCGCGCTCGGCCATCAGCCGCTTCGCCTCCAGCTCGCGCTGCGACTGCGGCACCAGGATGACCTCGGCGCCGTAGCCGCGGGTCGCCTCGATCTTCAGCGGGGTGGAGACGTCGGGCATGACGACGGTGACCGGCACGCCGAGGGCCCGGCCCGCGTAGGCGAGGGCCTGGCCGTGGTTGCCCGACGAGTGCGTCACCACGCCGGCCCGGCGGTGCTCCAGGTCGAGGCGGTGCAGCGCGTTCGTCGCGCCGCGCAGCTTGAACGCGCCGATCGGCTGCAGGCTCTCCGGCTTGAGCCACAGCTCCTCGGCCCACGGGCTCGGCAGCAGCGGCGTGCGCACCACGAGCCCGGAGACGCGGGCGGCGGCGTCCCGGATGTCGTCCAGGTGAACCAGGTTTTTGGTGGTGGTCACGTCGCCCATCCTGACATCACCCCGCCGAATTCACCCTCGTCACGGCGGGGGAATGAGAGATCCATAACGTGGTGGCGCCCGCCCTACCCGCTGCTGTAGAAGCGGGCGGCGCCGGGATGCAGGGGTATCGGATCGGTCTGTGGCGCCGTGCCCTTGTCGAAGTTGCCGCCCTCCGGATGGATCTTGGCCAGATCCTTCTGGTACTCGAACAGCACCTTCGTCAGGTCGTAGGCGAGCTGCTCGGGCATGTCGGGCGAGACGACGATGAAGTTGCCGATGACGATCGTGTCGATGTCGCCGGGGGTGTTGTACGCCGTCTTGGGGATCTTGGCACCGCTGTAGACGGGCCCGTAGCGGTACGCCAGCGGCTGCAGCAGCGACGACAGCGGCAGGATCTGGTAGGCGCCGGGCGAGGCGCTGCCCAGCAGGTCGGAGATGCCCGGGGTGGGCAGGCCGCCGGTCCAGAAGAACGCGTCGGTGCTGCCGTTCTGCATGCCCTTGGTGGTCTCCGGCAGCGACAGCCGCTGGCGCTGGATGTCGGTGTCGGGGTTGAGCCCGCCGGCGAAGAGGATGCGCCCGGCGACGACGTCGACGCCGGAGCCGGCCGAGCCGGTGGAGACCCGCTTGCCGCGCAGGTCGGAGAACTTGGTGATGCGCGCCGAGGTACGCACGACCAGGTGCACGTAGCTCTTGTACACCCGGGCGAGCGCCACCATCTTCTGCGGCTTGCCGTCGAAGGCGCCCTTGCCCGAGTAGGCGTCGGCGGCCGTGTCGGCGAGCGTCAGCGCGATGTCCATGTCGCCGGTCGCGATCCGCTGGATATTCTCGCCCGACGCCCCGGTCGCCTCGGCCCGCGCCTCGTAACCGGTGACGTGCTTGGTGATCAGGTCGGCGAAGCCGCCGCCGATCGCATAGTAGACGCCGCTGGTGTTGCCGGTGGCGATGAAGAGGCGGCCGCCGTGCCAGAGCGCGGCGCCGGGGCGTTCCGGCAGGCTGGAACAGGCGGTCAGCAGGAACGCCGCCGCCAGTACCAACGCCAAATTCTTGATCTTCAAACGGGGCCTTCCCACCTGGAACGAAGGTCGCCGCAGCGATGCCGTCAGCGCAGCATCGCGTCGCGCGGGAGGGGGTCGAGTGCGTCGGCGACGCGGTGGACGAGCATCGCGGTCTCGTAGCCGACCTGGCCCAGGTCGCAGCCGGGCGCGGCGAGCACGCCGAGCAGCGCGCGGTCGCCCACGGACATGACGATCATGACGCCGCCGTCCATGTCGACGATGGTCTGCCGCACGTGGCCGGCCTGCATGACGCGGGCGGCGCCGAACACCAGGCTGGCCAGGCCGCTGATCACGGCCGCGAGGTGGTCGGCCTGGTCGATCGGCAGATCGGCGGACGCGGCCAGGCGCAGCCCGTCGCCGGACACGGTGATGGCGTGGGCCACGTCGGGCACCTGCCGAGCGAAACTCACCATCAGCCAGTCGAGCTGTCCGGCGCCGTGCGGTTGCTGAGACATCATGAATCCTTTTGTCCTGGGGCTGTGCTGTTGGAACGTCGTGCGGCGGCCGAGACGCCCTCGGCGAACGCGGACAGCCGGGACCGGATCTGCTCCGGGTCGACGGCCGCGGCCCGAGGTTGCTCGGCACGTGGTTCGGTGGTTTCCGGTAGAAGTTGGGCACCGGGACGACGACGAGGAAGATGCTCTTGCTCCGGCATCGAGCCACCTCCGGCACTGGACGGGCCCCCGGGCCGCGGGGGCCACGTGCCGGGGGAACCCCAGGTGGTTTGTGCGCTGTATGACGGCGGCGCGGGCCGTTCGGCCGGCAGCGGGGCTGGTGCGGGGGCGGGGGCCACCCTGGCCACTCCGCGCGGCGGGGTGTTGCCGCCCGGATAGGCCGCCTGGGGCGCGGGCGGCGGGGTCCAGCCGCCGCCCGTGACGTTGCCGGCGGCGCCGGAGGGGCCGGCGCCGGTGCTGCTGAGGTAGGGGCGGAACCAGGGCGCGGCACCGGGGGGTGCCGCCGCGACGGGCGCGGCGGCCGGCTGGCGCTCCGGCTCGGGACGGCGTTGCTGTGGAACGTACGGCTGGGGGGTGCTGGGCTGGACGGGGCTGTACTGGGCGGGGCTGTACTGCGCGGGGCTGGGCGGTGCCGAACTGGGCTGCACGGCGCTCGCCTCGTGGCGGGCGAGGGGGGCGCCGACGGTCGAGGGAACCTGCACGGGGCGCGACGGCGGCGGCTGGACGGCCGGGATCGCCCCGCCGGGGCCGGCCGGCAGTGCGCTCATGTGCTCGAGCAGGCGGTGCGGCAGCAGGACGTACGCGGTGATGCCGGCGGCGGTGCCCTGCAGCTGCACCCGGATGCCGTGCCGGGCCGCGAGGTGGGCGACCACGTGCAGGCCCATCGTGCCGGCCGCGGCACTGCTCAGCGTGCTCGGCACCGCCAGCCGCGAGTTGATCTCGGCCAGGCGGGCCGGGACGATGCCGATGCCCTGGTCGTGGACCCGCAGCATGGCACCCTCGACGGTCGGCCGGGCGTCGACGCGCACCGGCTCGGTCGGGGGCGAGAAGGCGGTGGCGTTCTCGAGCAGCTCGGCCAGCAGGTGGACGAGGTCACCGACGACCGGGCCGGCGATGGCCAGGTCGGCCGGCTGGAACTCGACGCGGGCGAACTCCTCGATCTCCGACGCGGCGGCGGTGACGACGGCGCCGAGCCGGATCGCCGTGGTCTGCGGGCGGCCGGGCTCGCCACCGGCGAGAACCAGCAGGTTCTCCCCGTTGCGGCGCAGGCGGGCGGCGAGGTGGTCGAGGGCGAAGAGCCGCTCCAGCACGTCCGGGTCGGTCTCGTCGCGCTCGAACTCGTCCAGCAGGCGCAGCTGGCGGGTGATGAGGGTACGGATGCGGCGGGCCAGCACCTCGGCCATGCGTGAGATGTCGACGCGCAGCTCGGCCTGCTCACCGGCCAGGCGCAGCGCGGTGCGGTGCACCGTGCCGAACGCCTCGGCCACCTGACCGACCTCGTCGTTGACGGCGGCGATGCCGCGTGTCACCTCGGCGGCGGTCCGCCCGCCCTCCATGATCGACGGCGCCGGCGCGGCCGTGCCGGCGGTGACCGAGCCGATCGCGTCGGGCAGGTCGCGGCGGGCCACCTGCAGGGCGGCGCTGCGCAGCAGGTTGAGCCGGCGGGCCGTGCGCACCGCGAGCAGGATGGCGATCGCGAGGGCGGCCAGGCCGACCAGCGCGGTGCCGAGGCCCGTGGCCCAGGCCTGGCGGGCGGCGTTGACGGCGATCTGGTCGGAGCGGGCGGCGAGGGCGTCGGCGGTCTCGACGGTGACGATGTTGACCCGGCGGATCACGCCGCTCTGGGCGACGAACCAGGCGTCCGGGTCGACGTGCAGGCCGGACGCGTCACGCTCGGCGTTGCGGGCCGCGGCGAACATGCTGTCGGCCGTGTCGATGTCGGTGCCGCGCAGCTCCTCGGAGTACCGCTGCTGCTGTTCCAGGCTGGCGACCCGGCGGAACTCCGCCTGGCGCTGCCCGCGGGCGCCCTCGATCTGCGAGAGGCTGCCGAGGTCGCCGGGCTGCAGGTTGCCCCGGCCGAAGACGGTGCGCAGCAGGTCGCGCTCGACCGCCGAGTAGTGCTCCATCGCGGCCAGGGCGGCCAGCGCGCGGGCCGACTTCTGCAGCTCGGTGTCCTCGATCTGGCCGGGCACGGCGTCGGCGACGGCGAGCAGGGCGTCGGCGAGGCCGCCGTAGACGACGTCGGTGACGAGCACCATCGTGGCGGTGCCGTTGTCCACCTGCGTGCGCGTGAAGTGCAGCTGGCCGTAGTTGTCGCCGGCCACGCGCACGATGGTGGCCAGCGCCGGGACGGCGTCGACGGCCTGGGCGGCGTCGGCGAAGAACCGGGACGCGGCCTCGTCGGTGCGGGCCCGCTGGGCGGTGACGAGGGAGGCGCCGGACTTGCCGCCGCGCTGCTGCAGGGCCGCGGTCTCGGCGAGCTCGCGCTCGAGCTCGTTGACGAAGAGCGCCGCGCTACCGGCCGTCTCCGACAGCGTGCGGGCGTGACCGGCGTCGCGGGCGGCGTACACGGCGGAGGTCGTCTGGATCGTGCCGAGGACGATGAGGCCGACCATCGCGACCGCGATCGGGGCGAGCAGTTGGGCGCGGACGGAACGCAGGCGGTTGGGGCGGGGTCCGCCGCCGCGCCGGTGCCCGGCCACAGACGTGTCGGTGCCCGCCGTGCGCCGCGTCGGGCCGCCGGAGCCATTGCCGGTGCCGTGCCGCGGCACCGGAGCACGGGAGGGGCCGCTGCCTGCCACCGCCTGGCCTCCTAAAGGTAGCGACTCCGTGACGGAGCGTGCTGTAGAGAGCGCTCCAACGCAGGGATGTCAAAGCCGGATCCACTACGGAACACGATCAGGCACGCTACTGGAAGAGGTCGGATCCCTAAAGAGTCCTTAGCCGAACGGCCGATTCGTTCTCACTGTGCGTGATTCCGACGTCGCGCAACGAACCAGACGGCGGCCGCGGCGAGGGCCGCGACGACGCCCAGGCCGATCCATAGCGCGCTACCGGATTTCGAGGCGGGCTTCGCGGCCGGGCTCGCGGAGGCGTCCCCGCCGTTCGGCGCGGGCGCCTCGGCCGACCCGCCGGGCGGAGCGGCCGGCGCGGAGGACACCGGGCGGCCGGACGGCTCGGGCAGCGTCGCGACCGGCGGAATCGTGGCCGGCCCGGTCGGCTCGACCGTGATGCCGGGCAACGTCGCGGACGGCCCGAACGGCTCGAGAATGGGTGGCGGTCCGGGCAGCGGCGGCCCCGGCGGGGGCGTCGGGCCGGTCGGGGCGAGCGCGGTACCGGGGGCCAGTCCGCCGACCAGCAGCATGATCAGCAGCGGCTTCACACCGGTCCCAACGGCACCGTCGGGACCGGCTTGAGCCTTTTGCCACGCTTAAGTCAGAGGATTAAGGGCGCCTTTGCTCCCGCGCGGGGACCGGCTGCGGGTCCGGCAGATTGTGCACGAACCGGCCGAACAGCGCGGCGGAGATGACCACGCAGACGGCCAGGACCGTCGCGGCGGTCAGGGCGGCGCGCGAGGTCGCCACCCAGCCGGCGTCGGCGAGCAGGACGAGCAGCCACATGGCGGCCGTCCCCTTGAGGACGCGGTTGCGGTATCGACTCATGAAGAGGGGGATACCCCACCGCCGATGCGTTTATGCGGCCTGGACGAACACCCCCACGGTGCGGGCCGGGACGGTGAACGACCCGTGCGTGCGGTCGAAGGTGGACTGACGGGCGAGCGGGTCCGCCGAGGCGGCCTGCACCGGATGCAGGGCGACCTGCGCCCCGGCGTACGCCGGCAGCGTCTGGGTGGTCGCCGTTGCGCCCGCGTTGAACACCACCACGATCGAGCGCCAGTGGCCGTCCAGCCCGCGGGCGTCGAGCACCATCATGATCACGCCCGGGGTGGCCTGCGCGCCGGAGAGCGGGAAACTCAGTCGCTGCTGGACCTGCGCCGCCGTGGTGAGCGAGAAGACCGGCGAGCTGGCCCGGATCCGCTGCAACTCCTGGAACCGGGCCGAGGCCAGGTCGATCGCGGCGCAGTCCGGCACGAGGGCCGGGTTGGCCAGCAGTGGCTGGGCGTACTGCCACTTGTCCTGGTTGTCGGCGGCCGGTGGCAGGCCGGCGCCGAAGCCGTTGCCGTCGGCGCAGTCCCACCGGATCTGGTTGAACCAGTCGCCGGAGTTGAACGAGTTGCGGTCCAGCGACTTGGAGCGCAGCCGGTCCGAGCCCGCCGTGACGAACCCGGTGCCCTGGCCCAGCACCGTCGTGGACAGCGCCAGGACCTGCAGCCGGGCCCGCTGCTCGGCGGTCGTGCCGGTCGGCAGCTTGTACGCCATCGCGTCGTACAGGATCTCGTTGTCGTGCGCGTCGACGTATGTGACGCCCTCGCTCGGCGATCCCGTGTAGCCGGCCGGTGAGCCGTTGTAGTCGACCTGCGCGCCGGTGACCCGGTGCCCGTTGGAGTCGGTGAACTCGTAGGCCGCGAGGTTGCCGGTCAGCCCCACCTGGATGAGGTCCTGGTAGTGCAGCAGGCGGGCGCGCTGCTCGGCGGCGGTGCCGTTGACCGGGTCGCCGTTGGGGTCGGTGTACAGCCCGGTGGCGAAGCCCTGGACGCGCGGGTTGCCGTCGAAGGGGCCGCCGCCGCGCACGGCGTCGCGGAGCCGGTCGTTGAAGGTGCCGATGCCGGTGCCGGCCATGTTGGCCTGGGTCGCCTGGACGAAGCGGGCGTTGTCGGCGACCTCGCCGAAGTTCCAGCCCTCGCCGTACAGCAGGATCTTCTTGCCGTCGACGCCGTCCTTGGCCACCGTGAGCTGGTCCAGGGCCGCCCGCACGGCCAGGATGTTGGCCTTCGGGTGGTGCCCCATCAGGTCGAACCGGAAGCCGTCCACCTTGTACTGCTTGGCCCACTGCACGATCGAGTCGACGACGAGCTTGCCCATCATCGCGTTCTCGGGCGCGGTGTTGGCGCAGCAGGTCGAGTTGGCCACGGTGCCGTCGTCGAGCAGCCGCTGGTAGTAGCCGGGCACGATCTGGTCGAGCACGGAGTGCGGGTCGGTGCCGGCCGCCGGGGTGTGGTTGTAGACCACGTCCATCACCACGCGCAGGCCCGCGTTGTTGAGCCCGGCCACCATCTGGCGGAACTGCGTGATCCGCGGCGTGCCCTGCGGGTCGGTCGCGTAGGAGCCCTCGGGCGCGTTGTAGTGGAACGGGTCGTAGCCCCAGTTGTAGCCGTCGCGGTCGGCCACCTGCGCGATGCAGGCCTGCTGCTGCGCCGAGTCCGGCGCCATCGCGGCGAGGTCGCACGGCGGCTGGGCCTGCTCGCCGCGCACCTCGGGGATGGTCGAGATGTCGAAGACCGGCAGCAGGTGCACGTAGTTGGTGCCGGACCGGGCCAGGTCGCTCAGGTGCCGCATGCCGGCCGAGCCGGACTGCGTGAACGCCAGGTAGGTGCCGCGCTGCTCGGCCGGGACGGTGTCGTCGGCGATGGAGAAGTCGCGCACCGACAGCTCCTGGATCTGCGGGCGCGCCGGGGCCGGCGGCTTGCGCAGGTCGCCCCAGCCGGCCGGGCGCAGGCCCGGGTCGGCGAGGTCGGCAATCTGGCTGTGCGTGCCGTTGGCCGACAGCGACACCGAGTAGGGGTCGGTGACGCTGGCCGTGACGACCGCCTTGACGCTCGGCTGGAAGACCGTGACGCGGAACTTGTAGTACCGGCCCTTCCAGGACTTGTCGCCGGTGACGCTCCAGACCCCGGTGCGCTCGTCGCGCTTCATGGCCACGAGCTGCGGGCTCTGGGTCACGTCGGAGTACAGCTCCAGGCTGAGGTTCTGCGCGGTCGGCGCCCAGACGCTGATCGTCGGGCGCGGCCCTTCGAACGTCGGGCCGAGCTTCGCGCTCAGCGCGGCGCCGTAGAGGTCGTCCAGGGCACCGGCCAGCTGCACGCCGGTCGCCTCGGTGACCTGGCCGGACGCGTCCCGCTCGACGGCCACCACCTGCCCGCGCAGGGCCGCGGCGAGCGCCGCGCGGTCGCCGTCGACGGTGAAGGTCTGGTACGCCCACAGGTGCGGGAACTTCGCCCGCTGCGCCTCGGTCAGGTTGCCCGGCACCGCGGTCATCGCGAGCCGGGTGCCGTTGCCGACCAGCTGCCCGTCGACGACCTTCAGCCCGCCGGCCGGCGCGGACCACAGCTCGTAGCTGTGCCCGTCGGTCGGGCCGGCCCGCCACGCGACCGTGCTGCGGTCGATCCAGACGGCCTTCTCCTTGTTGACGTCTGTGTCGGGCGTGCCCTGCGCGGGGATCGGCAAGAGGTACTTCTCCTGTCCGGAGAGGATCCACACCTCGTGCCCGACGGTGACGAGGTCCAGCGCCTGGTCGGCCGGCAGGTCCTTGGTGTCGCCCTTGTGCACGATGTAGTTGAGCAGCGTCGCGTTGTCGGCCAGCGGCACGGTGAACTTCACGCCGAAGGCGTCGGTGCCCGACGGCATGAGCGGGCTGCCCCAGTCGGTGCCGTTCGCGGCGCCGGTCCACACGTGCAGGCCCCAGCCGTCGTAGTCGCCGGCGGGGCGGCGGTAGTGCAGCACGGCGGTGTGCTCGGCCGCGGCGCGGTTGGGGTACACGGTCGCCTCCGTCGAGCGGATCCACGCCTCGCCCTGGGTGCTCGGCAGCACCGACTGGTCGGGGCCGGGGTCCTTGACGTCGCCCTTGTGGACGATGAAGTTCACCGGCTTCGTCGGGTCGCTCACCGGCACGTTCCAGTAGGCGCCGTAGCCGTCGACGCCGTCCGGCTGGCGGGGGCTGCTCCACTCGGTCCCGACGCCGGGCGCCAGGCCGTCGCCCCACAGGTGCAGGCCCCATCCGGCGTAGTCGCCGTCCGGCCGCCCGTAGTGCACGGCCACGCTGCCGGTGGCCGCCGCCCGGGAGGTGTAGATGGTCGCATCTCCTTGCTTGAGCCAGATCTCCGCGTGCTTCGTCGGGTCGAGCGAGCGGTCGGCCTGGACGTCCTTGTTGCCGTTGGCATCGACCACCAGGAAGCCCATGTTCGTGGCCCCCGGCTTCAGCTTGACCCATGCGAAGCGCCCGTACGAGTCCTCCCCGGCAAATGGCGCACCGTTCGGCCATGTCATCGGGTCCTGGATGTCGCCCCAGGCGTACAGGCTCCAGCCGGTGTAGTCGCCCGCCGTGCGCTGGTAGTGCACGAGGGCGTAGTCCGCGGACGCGGCGCTCGGCGGCGTGCCGACCTTCGTCTCGATCTTTGCTTCGGCGGTACGGCCTGATCCGTCCCGCACCACCGCCTTGTACTCGAGCTTCGTGCCGGCGGCGAGCCCGTTGAGGTCGTGGTAGGCGGCGTACGGCGCGGCGGTGTCGGTGCCGAGCAGCTTCCACGGCCCGCCGGCGACGCTCGCGGCGTACGTGACGGTGGACAGCGGATCGCCGGTGACGGTGGCCCGCACCTCGGCGGGGCCGGCCGGGGCCGGGTCGACCTGCAGCGAGATCGTCGGGCGGGCGGTCGCCCGCTTGATCGCGCCGCGGGCCTTGAACACCACCGTGCTCAGGGCCGGGATCGTCAGCTGCAGCGAGCCGTCGCCGGCGCTCGCGGCGATGGCGCCCGTGCCCGGGTACAGCTGGTCGAACGTGGTCGTCGCCATGGACGTCGGGATCGTGACCGTCTTGGCGCCGGTGCCGTTGTTGCTCGCCACGACGTACTCGACGCGCTGATCCGGGTCGATCCGCGAGAAGGCGAAGACGTTCTGGTCGGCGTACCGCGTGATCTGGATCCCCTGGCGCAGCGCGGGGTTGCGCTCCCGCAGCTGGGCGAGGCTCGCGATCGTCCGATAGATCGGATGGTTGACGTCGTAGTTGGCGACGGCGTGCGTGCTGTCGGTGCCGAGCAGGTCGTCGTCGAGGTAGTCGGCGGTCTTGCTCGGGAACATGTCCTGCCGGGCGTCCTTGTCGCCGCCGGCGCCGGTGAAGCCCTGCTCGTCGCCGGAGTACACGACCGGCTGGCCGCGGGTCAGGAACATCAGCTCGTGGCCGAGCTCGTCGCGGCGCAGGTGCGTGGCCGGGTCGGTGCCGCCGGTGGCGACGAAGTACCCGATGCGGCCCATGTCGTGGTTGCCGAGGAACGTGGGCAGGCCCTGCGCGCTGGTGCCGGCCGAGGTGTAGAGGTCGTCCTGGGCGTACAGGTCGGCGAGCTCCTGCCCGGTGCCGTTGCGCGCGACGAAGTCGGACGCCGCCTGCTGGAACGGGAAGTCCAGCGTGGCCGGCAGGCGCCCCTGGCGCACGTACGTCGAGTCGAAGGCCGGGTTGGCGTCGTACACCTCGCCGAACATGAAGAAGTCGGGCTTCCCGGCCTTGTCGGCGGCCGCCTCGACGCCCTGCGTGAACTGGGGCCAGAACTGCATGTCGACGTGCTTGGCGGTGTCGATGCGGTACCCGTCGATCCCGCTGTCCTTGACCCAGTCGGAGTAGATCTTCGTCATGCCCTGCACGACCTCGGGCCGCTCGGTCCACAGGTCGTCGAGGCCGAAGAAGTCGCCGTACTCCGCGTTCTCGCCGCTGAACGTCGAGTCGCCGCGGTTGTGGTACATCGTCGGGTCATTCAGCCACGCCGGGCTCTTCACCGTTTTGTCGGCGTCGGTGGGAAACACCGGCGTGTAGGGGAACGAAGAGGCGTCGACCTTCGGAAAGCCGTGGGTGCCGTCGGCGTAGTTGCGGTCGTCGAACTTGTTGCCGTTGACGTCCTTGTATGGATAGTCGGTTTTGCTCCGGTACGTGTACTGGTTCTGCGCGTACCGGATGACGTCCGCGGTGTGGTTCGTGATGACGTCGAGGTAGATCTTGATGCCCCGGTCGTGCGCCTTCTTCGTGAGGACCTTGAGATCGTCCTTGGTGCCGAAGTGCGGGTCGATCTGGGTGAAGTCCGTGATCCAGTACCCGTGGTAGCCCGCCGAGACGTCGGCCCCGCTGCCCTGCACCGGCCGGTTCTTGAACACCGGCGCGAGCCAGATCGCCGTGGTGCCCAGCCCTTGGATGTAGTCGAGCTTGTTGATGACGCCCTTGAGGTCGCCGCCGTGGTAGAACCCCTTGTCGGTGGGGTCGTAGCCGGTGCTCATCCGGTCGCCGGACAGCCCGCCGGCGTTGTTGGCCGGGTCGCCGTCGGCGAACCGATCGGCGAGCACGAAGTAGAACTGCTCGGCGTGCGCCTTGCTCTTGGCCTTGGTGTCGCCGGCCTGATCCAGCAGGCTCGCGACGGACGGTTCGGCGGACCATTCGGGCACGCCCTGCGAATAGCCGGACGGCCGCTGCGCCGCCTCGGGCATCCGCGGCGAGTCGCCCGGCACCGCAGCAATCAGGGCAAGGGCGGCTAAGGCGCCGATCGCGAGCTTGGTCGACATGGCGGGGCCTTCCTCTCAAGCGAGGTGGGCACCGTATCGACCGGCAAAGATCCTTACAAGGCTTGACTTCTACGTTTTCAGCGTCTCGGAGATCAGCTCGCTGATCTGCTTGAGCTGCGCCACCTGCTCCGGCGTCAGCGGATCGAACAGGTGCGTGCGCACCGTCTCGACGTGCCCCGGTGCGGCCGCCACCAGCGCCGCGAACCCTTCGTCGGTCAGGTCGGCGAACTGCCCGCGCTTGTCGTCGTCGCAGTCACGCCGCCGCACCCATCCGCGCGCCTCGAGCTTGGTCACCGCATGCGAGAGCCGGCTGCGCGACGATCGGGTCTTCAATGCGAGCTCACTCATGCGCAGCGATCGCCCGTCGGACTCCGACAGCACGACGAGAATCTCGTAGTACGCGTGCGGCATCCCGGCGTCGTGCTGCAACTCTCGGTCGAGGCGGTCGATGAGCAACGTGGTCGCGCTGTAGAAGGCACGCCAGGCGGCCTGCTCTTCCTCGTCGAGCCAGCGGGTCATGCCAATAATTTTTGCACGTTCAGAAAAGTGTCCCGTGTCTGTTGGTACTGGGTGCCCGCTTTCGCTACCTTGCGGCGCAAGGTACCCTGTGCGACATGGATGTTCCTGGCGCGCTGTCGACGGCGCTACGCCGCGGCACGCTGGAGTTCTGCGTCCTGGCGTTGATGGAGGACGGCGAGCAGTACGGCGTCGAGCTGGCCCGCCGCCTGGCCGCTGAACGGACGCTGACGACGAGCGAGGGCACGCTGTACCCGTTGCTGGCTCGCCTCCGCCGCGCCGGCTGGGTGGAGACAACCTGGCGCGAGTCCCCGTCGGGCCCCCCGCGGCGCTACTACTCGTTGACCCGCACCGGCCAGTCCGCACTGCACCACTTCCGCGCGGAGTGGACGGCCTTTCGCGACACCGTTGACCGAATTGTCGGAACGAGGGCAGCATGAACACCTACGATGACCTGGTCAACGATTACTTGCGCGCCGTCGAGCAGGCCTTGGCCGGCGTGCCCGCCAACCGGCGCGCCGAGCTGCTTGCCGACCTGAGCGAGCACATCGCCGCCAAGCGGGCCGAACTTTCCCCGGACCAGGAAACCGAGGTCGAGGTCCGCTCGATCCTGGAGCTTCTGGGCGACCCGGAGGAACTGGCCGCCGAGTTCCACGCCACCACCGCCCCCGACGCCCCCGCCGACCCCCCGATCCTGATCGAGCCGAAGAAGCGCTCGGCCGCGGTGCTGTGGGTGGGCCTGACGATCGCCGCGGTGGCCACAATGTGCGTCGTGGCCGGCCTCTTGGGCGTGCTGGCCCTGGCGCTGTGGCACTCCTGACATCGCCCCGCGCCCGCGACCCGCGACCTTGACCCGCCGCGGGTCGCCGCCCGACTCGCACTGCGCTGACCAAACAGTGCCTGCCCCCACCCGCTAGGCCTGCCCGCCCGCCCCGCCGTGCGACCTGCTCGCCCGGCCGGGCGCGCGTGATGCCCGCGCGGCCAGCACCCATCCGCTGGCATCGCCCACCGTTCGGGCACGGCGCGCCGCGGCCCCATGCGCGGGTCACCGCTCTCACCGTTCTCCGAGGCACGCGGGTGCGGCCGGCGGCCCAGCCGGTCAGCCGCCGGTCTACTGTGCTGCGCTTCGCCCGCCGCCGTGAGACGGAGACCGGCGAGGCCCGCGACCGCGGATCTCGGACAGTTCTCCGGCCACGCCGGCAGGTCGATGCGCGCGATGCCGGCGTGCGGTCACGGGCGTGGCCGCCACGGAATCGCGGTCACGGGTGTGGCCGCCACGGAATCGCGGTCACGGGCGTGGCCGCCGCCGCGGAACTCGGTGCGCTCCGGGGCCGCCTCGACAGGCTCGGGCGGTGGGGCGCGCCGGCGGGGCTGGGGCGACGACGCGCTCGCCGCGGGTCGGCTATGGGGTCAGGCGGAAGTCGAGGTCCGGGGCGATGGTCAGGGTGTCCATCTGGGCTCGTTGGAGGCGGCCGGAGTAGTCCCAGTTCATCGACTGCCACCGCGTGAACTGGTCGAGGACCCAGACGCCGGATTGGCGGCTGCCGTTGCCGGAGCGGCCGTTGCCGCCGAACGGGAGGTGGGCCTCGGCGCCGGACGTGGAGTTGTTGATGCTCACCATGCCGGCTCGGGTTGCGCGGCGGAAGGCGAACGCCTTGCTGGGGTCGGTGGTGTACATCGCGGCGGACAGGCCGTAGCCGGGGGCGTCCGCGAGCTCGATCGCCTCCTCCAACGTCGTGTAGGTGGTCACGCCGACCAGGGGGCCGAACGTCTCCTGCTGGAAGATCTTGTCGTCCGGGCGCACGCCGTGGACCAGCACCGGGTGGTAGAACAGGCCGGCCGCCGGGTCGCCGACGAAGCCCTCGCGCGGGTTGGCCGCGGTGATGCGGCCGGTGCCCGTCGAGCCCGACACGCGGTGGTGGGGCTCGATCCAGTCGAGGTAGGTCTCGTAGCGCTCGGCAAAGCGCTCGCTCATCAACGGGCCGAAGAGCACCGCCGGGTCGCTCGGGTCGCCGACCACGGCGGCGCGGACCGCGGACTCCAGGCGCGCCGTGAACTCCTCGCGGATGCTGTCGTGGACGATCAGGGTGCCGAGCGAGGTGCAGCGCTGGCCCGCGGTGCCGAAGCCCGCGAACAGGGCGCCGTGGACCGCGAGGTCGAGGTCGGCGTCCTCGGTGATGACCATCGGGTTTTTGCCGCCGAGCTCGAGGCAGGCGCTCTGCAGGTGGCGGCCGGCCAGCTCGCCGATGCGCGCGCCGACCTCCGACGAACCCGTGAACCCGATCTTGTCGATCAGCCCCTCTCCCAGCGCCGCCTCGAGGCCGGCATATGTCGTGGGGCCGTCGGAGTACACCACCTCGAAAACGCCGTCGGGAACGCCGGCGCGGCGGATCAGCTGGGCGAACGCCTCGGCGCACGCGGCGGCATACTCGGCGGGCTTCCACACCACGGCATTGCCGCACAGCAGCGCGGGCACCACATACCAGCTCGGGACGGCCACGGGGAAGTTGCCGGCGGTCACCACGGCCGCGACGCCCACCGGCACGCGGAACGTGAACAGCTGCTTGTCGGGCATCTCGCTCGGCACGGTCTGGCCATAGAGCCGGCGGCCCTCGCCGAGGAAGAAGTCGCAGGTGTCGACGATCTCCTGGACCTCGCCGCGGGCCTCGGTCAGGGTCTTGCCGACCTCGCGGGTGACCAGCGCGGAGAGGGCCTCGAAGTTGGCCTCCACCAGGCGGCCGAGGTTGGCGATGACCCGCCCGCGCACGGGCGCGGGCACGTCGGCCCAGGCGCGTTGCGCGGCGCGGGCGGAGCGGCAGGCCCCGACGAAGGTTTCGGCATCGGCGAGCACAACCTCGGCCACGACGTCGTCGAGCCGGGACGGGTTGAGCGAGGGGACACGGTGATCGTTGGCGGCGACGGGCCGGCCGCCGATGGTGGAGACGATGAGGCGGGTCACGCGTTCATCTTGGCGCGCGGGTACGACAGTTTCTCGGAGTACCACCCGATGACTACGTTCAGTGCGGCTTCGGTAGCTCTGCGGGGTCGAAGGACAGCTGACCGCCGAACTGCTCCCGCAGCCGCTCGTCGTAGTAGTCCGCCGTGTCGGCCACCCAGTCGCAGGCGTTGCTCAGCTCGATCGGGTCGAGGGTCGAGGCCAGCAGCTCCACCGCCGCGAAGACGCAGTCGTCCCGCCAGAACAGCCGGACGAAGTTGAGCCGGCCGTTGAGCTCGTTGAGCTCGGCGAGCAGCTCCGGCGACCGGCCGAGCCGGCGCAGCAGCGGGGAGAACACCCGGACGAGCGGCGGCTCGCTCGCGATCAGGCGCAGGTACAGCACCGCGGTCCCGCTGCGGATCGCCACCGGCGCCGCGACCAGGTCGCCAGGCACCTCTTGCCCGCCGAGATAGTCGGTGAGCAGCCGATGCACCCTCGCCCGTAAGGCGTCGTCTATCGACACGCGTTCACGATACCGGGGGCATGCACGCCGCCCTCAGCCACTCTTGCCGGGCCGCCCGGGCGGCAGGAAGCCCCGCCGCCGCGCCTCCTTCACCCAGCGGTGCGCCGTGCTCACCGGCACCCCGCGCTCATCGGCGAGGTCGCAGGCGGGCCGGGGCGAGGCCTGGGCGTACGTGAGGTACACGTCGGCGACCTGTCGATAAAACACGTCCGGCCGCCCCCGCATCCGCGTGGCCCCGCCGGGCGCCGCCCGCGCGACGGCGAGCGCCGGCTCGGTCATCTCCCAGCCGACATCCTCGGCGACGGGCGGTGCCACGGGCCTGGGTCGAGTGTTTACCACGGCAGCGGTACCGCGAACCGCCTCCACGGCCGTCAACTGCGCATTCGCGGCCGCCTCGATGCGACCGACGGGTATGGCGCGCAGCAGCTCGGCGCTGGGCGTGCCCTCGATGCGCAGCCCGGTCAGCACCAACCGCCCGCCGGGCCCGACGCCGACTCGCACCAGCACGGTCCCGGCCAGCGGCGGCTCGTCCTGGCGCCATTCGTACCAGTCTCCGTCGACTGGGAAGAGGCGGCCCCGCACTCGGCAAGGCTAGACCACATTTCCGCAAATCAACAATTGCGCCAACCTAGACGTCTAGATACGCTGATCTGGACCCGCCAGCCACAAGGCATTGGGACCGGGGGGTCGGTCGCGTGGCAGCACGCGCCGGATAGGCCGGTGGCACCGTCCGCATCGAGTACGGGGGAACGGGGCGATGCGGACGGTGGTCGCCGAGCGGACCGTGTACAGGCGCGTTCCGCTCGGCGGCGTCGTCGTGGAGCTGCGGTCGCGGGGTCTCGCCGGATCTCGCGGCCGCTTCTCCGCCGACGTCGGTCGTCGTCGGCCGCGCCTGACGCTGGGGGGCGCGGGCGCAGCCGACGGCGACTGACACGGCGCCGGCGACGGGCCCGGGCCGGACCGCGGTCGGCGGACGTGGCACGGAGGGGCTGCCGGGTCGGGCAGGGCCGGGGCCGGACCGGAGGCCGGCGGGCGCGGCACGGAGCGGACTACGGGCCCGGGCCGGGCCGAGGTCGCGGCGGGGCCGAGGTCGCGGCGGTGCCGGACCGGGGTCGGCGGACGTGTCACGGAGCGGGCCGCCGGGCAAGGCAGGGCCGGGGCGGACCGGAGGCCGGCGGGCGCGGCACGGAGCTGACTACGGGCCCCGGGCCGGGCCGAGGTCGGCCTGCGTCGGCGGACGTCGCACGAGCGAGCAGCCGGCTGGGGCAGGACCGGAGGCCGGAGGCCGGCGGACACGGCACGGAGCGGGCAGCCGGCGCAGGGCGCGGCCGAGGTCGGCGGAAAGGCGCTGCGAGCGCACCCCGCGAATAGCAAGCGCGCCACGCGGGTGCGCAGACAACGTGGACAAGGCAGGCAACGCGCTAGCACGGAAACGCAGGTGACACGGCAATGCGCTAACACGGGCCACGCGCTGGCACAGGTAACACCGGCAACGCGGCTAATACGGCCACGCGCTGACATGCGCGACACGCTGGCACGGACAACACGGGTGGCGCACTAACACGGGCAACGCGGGTAGCAGGAGCAACGCGGGCAACACCGGCGACGTGGGTAACACGGCAATGCGCTAACACGGGCCATGCGGAAGCACGAGCAACGCGCGTGGCCCGTGAGAACGTGCGAGCTCAGGCCGCCACCGCGACCGGCGACGCCGCCGCAGGCACAGGGCGGCGCGACTTGAACAGCATCAACGACAACGCCGCCGCCGTAATCGACAAGCCGCCCGCGATGTACCACGCCAGGTCGTAGTTCCCGAGCCGATCCCGCAGCACCCCCGTCGCCGTGGCCGCGATCGCCGCACCGAACTGGTGGCTCGCAAAGACCCACCCGAAGACGACCGGGCCGCTCGAGCCGAAGTACTCGCGGCACAACGCCACCGTGGGAGGAACGGTCGCGACCCAGTCCAGGCCGTAGAAGAGGATGAAGACGAGCATGCTCGGGCGGACCGTCGCCGCAAACAGGGCCGGCAGGACCAGCAGCGAGAGGCCGCGCAGGGCGTAGTACCAGCCGAGCAGCACGCGGCTGTCCATGCGGTCCGTCAGCCAGCCCGACGCGATGGTGCCGGCGATGTCGAACAGGCCGATCAGCGCCAGCAGCGACGCGGCCGTGGGCTCCGCCATGCCGTGGTCGTGGGCGGCGGGGATGAAGTGGGTGCCGATCAGGCCGTTGGTGGTCGCGCCGCAGATCGCGAAGCCGCCGGCCAGCAGCCAGAACGCGGGGGTGCGCGACGCCGTGCGCAGGGCGCCCAGGGCGCGCCGCGCGGCGCCGCCCACCAGCGGCGGGGGGACCGCGTCGGCCTCGGCGCCGTACGCCGTCACGCCCAGGTCGGACGGGTGGTCGCGCAGGCGCCAGAGCACGAGGGGCACCACGGCCAGGGCGGCGCCGGCGACCGTCAGCGCGGCCGAGCGCCAGCCGTGGTCCTCGACCAGCACGGCCAGCAGCGGCAGGAAGATGAGCTGGCCGGCGGCGCCGCCGGCGGTCAGGACGCCGGTCACCAGGCCGCGGCGCTTCACGAACCAGCGGCCCGTCACCGTGGCCACGAACGCGAGCGCCATCGAGCCGGTGCCGAGGCCGACCAGGACGCCCCACAGCGCGATGAGCTCCCAGCTGTGGCGCATGAAGACGGTGAGGCCGCTGCCGGCGGAGACGAGCAGCAGCGCGTACGCCACGACGCGCCGGATGCCGAAGCGCTCCATCAGGGCGGCGGCGAACGGGGCGGTCAGGCCGAACAGCAGCAGGTTGATGGAGACGGCCAGCGAGATGGTCCCCAGCGACCACCCGAACTCGTCGTGCAGGGGATGGATGAGCACGCCGGGGGTCGCGCGGAAGCCCGCGGCGCCGACCAGGGCGACGAAGGCGACGGCGGCGACCAGCCAGGCCGGGTGGAGTCGTTTCACAACAACATTGCAGCGGATTCGGTACCCCGGGACGAGTGGCCCGGCAGCCATAGTGCGCAAGAATTGGGCCATGACCGAGAAGCACCTGGTCGCCATCGTCGCGCTCGAGGGCGTCGTGCCGTTCGACCTCGGCACGCCCTCGCAGATCTTCGGCACCGCCCGCGACGAGCTCGGCCACCGGAAGTACGACGTCCAGGTCTGCAGCCCCGGCGCGCTCCCGGTGCGCACGTCCGCCGGCTACCGGGTCGCGCCCGACCACGGCCTGGAGCTCACCGAGCGCGCCGACACGGTGGTCGTGGCCGGGATCCACGCCGGCGACCCGGTCGAGAACGGCGGGCTCGACCCGCTGGTGGCCGCGGCTCTCCAGAAGGCTCACGCGCGCGGGGCGCGGATCATGTCGATCTGCACCGGCGCGTTCGTGCTCGCCGCGGCGGGCCTGCTCGACGAGCGGCCGGCGACCACGCACTGGTGGTGGTCGGAGCGGTTCCGGGAGCTGTACCCCCAGGTCAAGCTCGACCACGACGTGCTCTTCGTCGACGACGGCGACGTGCTCACCAGCGCCGGGGTCGGGGCCGGCATCGACCTGTGCCTGCACGTGGTGCGCACCGACTTCGGCAGCGAGGTGGCCAACCGGGCGGCGCGGCGCAGCGTGGTGCCGCCGTTCCGGGAGGGCGGGCAGGCGCAGTACATCGAGCGGCCCGTCTCCCGGCCGAGTGACGCCTCCCTCGCCGCCACCCGCTCGTGGGCGGTCGAGCGGCTCGACGCGCCGTTGTCCCTGCAGGACCTGGCCGCGCACGCGAGGATGAGCGTGCGCACGTTCACCCGCCGCTTCCGCGAGGAGACCGGGGTGAGCCCCTCGCGGTGGCTGCTGCAGCAGCGGGTCGACCACGCCCGCGCCCTGCTGGAGACCACCGACCTGCCGGTCGAGGTGGTGGCCCGCCGCTCCGGCCTCGGCACCGCCGCCGGGCTGCGCCAGCACCTGCAGAGCACGATCGGCGTCGCCCCCAGTGCCTACCGCCGCACCTTCCGGGTTGTGCCGGAGGGCACCGGCGGGTAGGCAGGAGTGAGCGATCGCCGTCGATCCCCATGGGAGGCACCCGTGCGAAGGCTCATCCCGCTCCTCCTGATCCCGTTGCTGCTCGCCCCGGCCGCACCGGCCACGGCCGCCCCGCCCGGTCCCGCCGGCCCGACCGCGACCGGCTACGGCGGGGCGGTCGCCTCCGTCGACCCGACCGCCACGGCGGCCGGCCTCGAGGTCCTGCGCCACGGCGGCAACGCCGTTGACGCCGCGCTCGCCGTGGCGGCCACCCTCGGCGTGACCGAGCCGTTCTCCTCGGGCATCGGCGGGGGTGGCTTCTTCGTGTACTACGACGCCCGCACCGGCCGCGTGCAGACCCTCGACGGCCGGGAGACCGCGCCGCGCTCGATGGGCGAGACCGCCTTCGTCAACCCGGCCACGGGTCAGCCGTACGCCTTCCAGGAGGCCCGGGTCAGCGGCCTGTCCGCGGGCGTCCCCGGCTCCCTGGCCACGTGGGACGCCGCCGCCCGCCGGTGGGGCACCCGCCCGCTGTCGGCCGCCCTGCGCCCCGCGGCCCAGGTCGCGCGCGACGGCTTCACGGTCGACGCCACGTTCAACCAGCAGGTGTCGGACAACGCGGCCGCGTTCGCCCAGTTCGAGCCGACGGCGAAGCTGTACCTGCCCGGCGGCGCCCCGCCCGCGGTCGGCACGAAGCTGCGCAACCCGGACCTGGCGGCGACCTACGACCTGATCGCCCGCCGGGGCATCGACCAGTTCTACTCCGGCGACATCGGCCGCGACATCGTCAGCACGGTGCAGCACCCGCCGCTGGCCGCGAGCCCGTCGCAGCCGTGGCAGTACCAGATCCGCCCCGGCGGCATGACGCTCGGCGACCTGCGCGCCTACGAGGTCCGCCGGCCCGACCCGACGCACGTCGGCTACCGCGGCCTGGACGTCTACGGCATGGCCACGCCGTCCTCCGGCGGCTCCACGGTCGGCGAGGCCCTGAACATCCTCGAACGCTCCGACCTGCACGGTCTGGACAAGACCCAGGCGCTGCACCGGTACCTCGAGGCCAGCGCCCTGGCCTTCGCCGACCGCAACCGCTACGTGGGCGACTACACCCCGCGCCGCACGCTCGACGCCCTGCTGACGGACGGCTTCGCCGGCGAGCGCGCCTGCCAGATCAACCCGGCGGCCGCGCTCGCCAAGCCGGTGGCCCCGGGCGTGCCGGACGGCCGCTACGACGGGCACTGCGCCGCGACGACGGGCGGCGCCGCGCCCGACCTCGGGCAGTCCACGACCAACCTGACGGTCGCCGACCGGTGGGGCAACGTCGTGGAGTACACGCTGACCATCGAGCAGATCGGCGGCAACGGCATCGTCGTGCCGGGCCGCGGCTTCCTGCTCAACAACGAGCTCACCGACTTCAACTTCACCCCGACCCAGGGCAGCGAACCCGACCCCAACCTGCCCGGCCCGGGCAAGCGGCCGCGCAGCTCGATGGCCCCGACGATCGTGCTGCAGCACGGCAAGCCGTTCCTGGCGGTCGGCTCCCCGGGCGGCTCGACGATCATCACGACCGTCCTGCAGATCCTGGTGAACCGCCTCGACCTGGGCATGACGCTGCCCGAGGCGCTGGCCGCACCGCGCGCGTCGCAGCGCAACACGGCCTCGGTCACGGCCGAGCCGGCGTTCATCTCGTCGCCGGAGGGCCAGGCCCTGGCCGGGCTGCACCACACGTTCACGCCGATGGCCGAGATCGGCGCCGCCACGGCGATCGAGTTCCTGCCGCACGGCAGGCTGCTGGCCTGCGCCGAGCCGGTCCGCCGGGGCTCCGGCTCGGCCGGCACCGTCCGCTGAGCAAGGCATCGTCCGTCAGGCAACAAGACGCCCCCGCCGGCCGGAGCCGGCGGGGGCGTCCCACCCCACAGAGAAGGTCAGGTCACCACGGCTGGGGGGCCGGGGGCACGACGACCGGCGGGCGGTCGTCGCAGGTGATCGTGTTCGGCAGCTCCCACGACGCCATCCACGGACCCGTGGTGCCGCCGCCGTCGTTGCCGCCCAGGTCGGTCAGGGAGAACTCCGAGCCGGTCGGCTTGAAGTTGAACGCGCCGCAGTTGTTCACGCCGACCGCGCCCACGTTGCGGGCGTCGACGTTCTCGAAAGTGGCGGAGCCGCCGACGCGGGCCGAGACGACCGAGGTGCCGGTGCCGTCCACCTTGATGTCCTTGAAGTGGACGTTGGTGATCGTGTACTGGTCCTTCACCGGCCAGTCGACGACCATCATGATCGCGTTGTAGGTGTTGTCGAGGAAGTTGTCGCCGACGACCTGGACGTTCGCGTCCATGTTGCGCTCGAGCGCGTACAGCCAGATCGCGCCCAGGCCGATGTTCCAGTTGAGCTCGTAGGTCCCGGCCCGGACCGTGGTGTTGTTGGTGACGTTGATGGTGCCGGCGAAGGGCTGGGCGCCGAAGCGGGTGCCCAGGTGCAGGGCGCTGCCCTCGCGGATCGGGTCGGCGACCAGGTTGCCCGAGACGGTGATGTCCTTGCCGCCGTAGATCGCGATGCCGTTGGCCAGCGTCGGGGTCTGCACGGTGTTGTGGTCGAACGTGTTGTTGGCGTCCGCGGTCGTCTCCGACCACATGGCCATCGCGTCGTCACCCGTGTTGCGGAAGAAGCTGTTCGACACGCTCGAGTTGGTCACGCCGAGGTGGAAGTTGACGCCGTCGGCGATCTGGTCGACCACCGTGGTGTTGGTGACCTTGGTGTTGTTCATCGGGCCGTCGAACCACAGGCCCACCTTCGTGTGCTGGATGTACAGCCCGTCGATGGTGGAGTCCGACATCGCCCCGCCGATGCCGTTGACCTGGTCGGTGTCGATGCGCTCACGCACGTCGCCGATGATCGAGAAGCCCGACAGGTGGACGTTCTTGCTGCCGCCGTCCTGGGAGTACTTGCCGTAGAAGCCGACCCCGGTGTGGATCGACTTGTCGGGCAGCGGCTCGCTCAGGGCGACCTCGTGGCCCTTGATGATGGTGTACCAGGAGCCGGCGCCCTCGATCGTCACGTTGTCGACGATGATGTGGCGGTTGACCTGGTACGTGCCCGGCGGGACGTACACCTTGAGGTGCGTCCACTTCGCGAACGCGATCGCCATGTCGAACGCGTCGGCCGAGTCGCGCTTGCCGGTCGGGTCGGCGCCGAAGAACAGCACGTTGGAGGCGACGATGTTGACCTTCGGCGCGTCGACGAGCTGGGAGTCCAGCAGGTCGATCGCGGTCCAGGCGGCCTTGCTGTTGGCCGGGACCTGCAGCCGGACCTTGTCGCCCGCCTTGTACGTCTTGCCGAGCAGCAGGCGCTGCTCGTCGTAGAAGTGGAACGGGCGGAACGGCTTGCTGATCTGCGGCGCCGGCGAGGTGGCGGCCGGCACGCAGCCGCACTCCGTGATCCACCAGTCGCTGTGCAGCAGGTCGGCGTTGGGGTCGTTGGAGAACGGGTACTGGTTGTACAGCCAGGAGTACTGCGAGGTCAGCGTCATCGTCTGCTTGGACTTGCCGTTGACCGTGACGTCGAGCGGCGCGGTGATGCCGCCGCCGCTGGGCGCGTCCGGAATGCTGTACCGCACGTTGATCGCGTTCGCCGAACTCGGCAACGTGAACTCGACGTACTGGCCCGGCGCGAGCTTGACCGCCGACCGGCCGGACGCCTCGGCGGGCAGGCTGTACGCCGTGCGGTCCGGTCCGATGACCACCCCGTTGGTCTGGGCGTTCTCCGCCTCCTGCTCGGAGAAGCCGACGTTGGCGCCCCGGCCCGCGACGAGCGCGGGGTTGAGGGCCGCCCGCGTGACGACCGGCCCGCCGGCGGTGGCGTACGCGGCGGTGCCACCGGCGACGACGACCCCAAGACCCACCAGGGCCGCCGTCGCCGCCGCGGACCACCGCGGTGGTGCTCCTGTGGTGTTCCGTGACATCGATTGACTCGTTTCTCTCGGTTTGGCGCACGCCGAGGACGCATCGAGGTGGGCGGACGTCGAGCGGGGCGAGTGGGGTGTTGCACCTCGGACGCTCGAGGCGGGGGCGGACGCCGTGAGTGAGGTGACAGTAGGGCCGCCGTACCCGCTTGCACAAGGTCCGGCGGGATAATTGCGTAACACTGCCGTCTTCTTGCACGGCGTGATGTCCCAAATGGACGATTCACCGGCCGGAAGCGGACGCCTTCTGCTCCAGATAGCGCTGTTCGGGCAGGCTGGTCGTGCGCTTTGCGGCCCGCGAGTACCACTCCCTGGCCTCGTCGGCGCGGCCGTCCATCTCCAGCAGGTGCGCGCGCACGGCGGCCAGCCGGTGGTGGTTGGCCATCCGGTCGTCGCCGTCGAGCGTGGCCAGCAACTGCAGGCCGGCCTGTGGGCCCTTCACCATCGCCAGCGCCACGGCGTGGTTGAGCGTCACCATCGGGTTGGGCGCCACCCGGGTCAGCAGCTGGTACAGCCCGAGGATCTGCACCCAGTCGGTCTCCTCGCTGCCGGGCGCCTCGTCGTGCACGGCGGCGATCGCGGCCTGCAGCTGGTAGGGGCCGGTCGGGCCGAGCGGCAGCGTGCGCGTGATGAGCGCGGTGCCCTCATCGATCATCGGGCGCAGCCAGAGCCCGCGGTCCTGCTCGGCGAGCGGGACGAGCGCGCCGCCGGGCCGGGTCCGGGCCGGGCGGCGGGCGTCGGTGAGCAGCATGAGCGCCAGCAGGCCGGCCACCTCGCCGTCGTCGGGAAGCAGCCGGTGTACCTCCCGGGTCAGCCGGATCGCCTCCGCGGTCAGGTCGCCGCGCTGCAGGTCCGCACCCGAGGAGGCGGTGTAGCCCTCGTTGAAGATGAGGTACAGCACCTGGAGCACGACCTCGAGGCGCTCCTGGCGCTCGTCCGGCGGGGGCGGGGCGAACCGGGCCCCGGCCGCCTTGATCTTCGCCTTGGCGCGGCTGATCCGCTGGGCCATCGTGGCCTCGGGGACCAGGAACGCGCTCGCGATCTCGGCCGTGGTCAGGCCGCCGACCGCGCGCAGGGTCAGGGCCAGCTGCGACGCCGCCGACAGGGCCGGGTGGCAGCACAGGAACAGCAGGGTCAGCGTGTCGTCCCGGTCGGGCACCTCGTCGGGCGGCTCCGGCTCGAGCGCGGCGACGGTGAGCTCGCGCCGCCGCCGGGCGTCGTCGGAGCGGAACTGGTCGGTGAGGCGCCGCACGGCGACGGTGATGAGCCAGCCGCGCGGGTTGGCCGGCACGCCGTCGGCCGGCCACTGCAGTGCCGCGGCGAGCAGCGCCTCCTGCACCGCGTCCTCGCAGGCGTCGAACTGCCCGTACCGGCGGATCAGGATGCCCAGCACCTGCGGTGCGAGCGTGCGCAGCTCCTCCTCGACTGCCATTCGAAAATCCTAGAGGTCTACACCACGACGGGGCGCGCCTTGTCGGTAGCCAGCTTCACCGCGATCAGGCCGAGCAGCGTGCCGGTCACGTACCGCTGGACCCGCAGCCACGCCGGGCGCCTGGCCAGGAAGGCCGCGATCGCGCCCGCCGCGCACACGATGCCGGCGTTGACCAGCAGGCTGACCCCGATCTGCACCCCGCCGAGCAGGAAGCCCTGCGCGACGGTCAGAGGCCCTTGACCCAGCGGCGCCACTCCGGCTGGGCGCGGTAGCCGCCGGCCGCCCACGCGCGGTGGGCCAGGGCGTTGTCGTCCAGCACCATCGCGTCGGCGCGGTGGGCCCCGAAGTCGCGGAAGCGGCTCTCCGCGGCGTCCAGGAGGGCCTTGCCGATGCCCTGCCGGCGGCGGTCCGGGCGCACCGCGAAGCGGTACAGGTGGCAGCGCCAGCCGTCGAAGCCGGCGATGAGCGAGCCGACGATCTCGTCGCCGTCGACCGCCAGCATCAGGGCCTGCGGGTCGCGGGCGATCAGGGCGGTCACCGCGGCCGCGTCGTCGCCCACGCGGTTGGTGTCCTCGGCGGCGAGCTTCCAGAACGCGAGCACGGCGGGGATGTCTTCGACGGTCGACGGGCGCAGCTGCATCCGGTCAAAGTACGACGCCGGGCGTAGACGCGTTTACGCTCCAGGGGCCACGACCACAGGCCGGAACTTTGCCAGGCTGGGGGCGTGCGATTCACTCCGAAATGGCGCAAGGCGATCCTCACGCTGCACGTGGTCACCGCCGTCGGGTGGCTCGGCACCGACCTGGTGCTGCTCACGCTCGGCATCGCCGGGCTGACCGGGGCGGCCGACCGCGCGGTGGTGTATCCGGCGCTCGCGCTCGTCGGCCGGGTGCTCTTCGTCCCGCTGTCGTTCGTGGTCTGGCTGGTCGGCGTGGTCAACGCGGTCGGCACCCCGTGGGGGCTCGTCAAGTGGTGGTGGGTGGCGACCAAGCTCGGCATCGTGACGGTAATGCTCGGGCTCGTGACGTTCGCGCTGTACCCCGCCCTGGTGACCGCCGCCGAGCAGGGCGCCGCGCTAGCCCAGCGGGACCGGGTCAACCTGGTCATCGCGCCGTCGGTCTCCAGCTCGCTGCTGCTGCTCTCGACGGTGCTGTCGACGTACAAACCCTGGGGCCGCACCCGCCGCGGCGACCAGCGTCGCGCCGCCCAGCAGGCCGATGACGGCGCCCGGGGCGAGGCCCTCCGCGAGCAGGCCGGCCAGCGCGGGCAGTAGCCCCTGCGCGGTCATCAGGCCGGTGCTCAGCAGCCCGAACGCCTGGCCCCGGCCTCGCTCCGGCAGCGCGTCGCGGAACGCCTCCTGCACGCCGAGGCCGAACGCGAACCCGGCGCCGACCACGACCAGCGCGGCGGCCAGCGCCGGCCAGGGCAGCGGGGCGGCGAAGGCCAGGCACGGCACGCCCATCAGCGCGATCAGCGCCGGGACCAGCCGCTCCCGGCGGGCCGGCCCGATCAGGCGGCCGCCCGCCTCGGCCTGGCCGTCGGCGCGGTCGGCGACCATCTCGCGGTGCTGCGCCGGGCCGGGCTGGTGCGCTCGGCGCGGGCCGGTCGCTCGGTGCTGTACCAGCGCACACCGCTCGGCGACGCGCTGGCCGCCGCGAGCGTGTGAACCGGCCACGGCGCGGTCCGCGGCGCACTAGGCTCGGCTTGTCGCGCCCGTCACACAACCAAGGGAGTTTGCTGTGACCTCGAGGCTCAACCCGTACATCAGTTTCAAGGGCAACGCCCGGCAGGCGATGGAGTTCTACCAGAACGTGTTCGGCGGCGAGCTGCGCCTGAACACGTTCGGCGAGTTCGGCTCCGATGACACGTCCATCAAGGACCAGGTCATGCACGCGCAGCTGGAAACGCCGGCCGGCTACACGATCATGGCGTCCGACACGCCGCCGAACATGGCGGTCAACCCCGGCGACAACATCACGATCAGCCTGAGCGGCGACGACGAGGGCCCGCTGCGCGGCTACTGGGACAAGCTCTCCACGACCGGCAAGGTCTCCATGCCGCTGGAGAAGCAGATGTGGGGCGACACGTTCGGCTCCTGCACCGACCAGTTCGGCATCAACTGGATGGTGAACATCACCCAGCCCCAGGGCTGACCCCGCCGCGACATATCGTCGGGCACATGGATCTCGACGATCTGGTCGCGCTCGACCGCGAGCACGTCTGGCACCCGTACGCGCCGATGCCGGCGACCCAGCGCCCGCTGGTGATCTCGTCGGCGTCGGGCGTACGGCTTCGTGTCGCCGGGGGCGACGAGCTCGTCGACGGGATGTCCTCGTGGTGGGCGGCCATCCACGGGTACGCCCACCCGGTCCTCGACGAGGCCGTGCGCGCGCAGCTGGGCCGCATGAGCCACGTCATGTTCGGCGGCCTGACCCACGAGCCGGCCGTCCGCCTGGCCCGGACCCTCGTCGACATCACGCCCGACCCGCTGCGGCACGTGTTCTTCTCCGACTCCGGTTCGGTGTCGGTCGAGGTCGCGATCAAGATGTGCCTGCAGTACCACCGCTCGCTGGGCCGCCCCGCGAAGCGCCGCATGCTGACGTGGCGCGGCGGCTACCACGGCGACACGTTCCACCCGATGTCGGTGACCGACCCCGACGGCGGGATGCACAGCCTGTGGCGCGGCGTGCTGCCCGAGCAGGTGTTCGTGCCCATGCCCCCGGTCGAGTACGACCCCGCCTACGTCGCCGAGCTGGAGGAGACGCTGCGCCGCCACCGCGACGAGATCGCCGGCATCATCGTCGAGCCGGTGGTCCAGGGCGCCGGCGGCATGCGCTTCCACAGCCCGCGCTACCTGGTCGACCTGCGCGCCCTGGCCGACGAGCACGACGTGCTGCTGGTCTTCGACGAGATCGCGACCGGCTTCGGCCGCACCGGCGCCCTGTTCGCGGCCGACCACGCGGACGTCGCCCCCGACGTGATGTGCATCGGCAAGGCGCTCACGGGCGGGTACCTCTCGATGGGCGCCACCCTGTGCGTGCCCCGCGTGGCCGAGGGCATCAGCCGCGGCGAGACACCGGTCCTGGCCCACGGCCCGACGTTCATGGGCAACCCCCTGTCGTCGGCGGTCGCCAACGCCTCGATCGAGCTCCTGCTGTCCGGCGACTGGCCCGGCACGGTGGCCGGCATCGAGGCCGCCCTGATCGACGGCCTCTCCCCCGCCCGCGGCCGCCCCGGCGTGCTGGACGTGCGCGTCCTGGGCGCGATCGGCGTCGTGCAGCTGGACCACGAGGTCGACATGGCCGCCGCGACGAAGGCCGCCATCGACCACGGCGTCTGGCTCCGGCCGTTCCGCGACCTCGTCTACACCATGCCGCCGTACGTCACCCCGGACGTGGACCTGCAGCGCATCTGCACCGCGGTCCTGGCCGCCGCCGCGGCCGCCTGACCCCCGCGCCATCGATATGTCCGCCGCTCCGCGACGGACATATCGGACTTATCATCATTTAGCGGGGCGGGACGTCAGCTCCCGGTAGGCGTCCAGGACGGCGGCGGTCCGTTCGGCCAGGTCCTGGGCCTCGTCCGGCGGCGGGGTCCGGCGGCGCAGCGTCTCGTCGGCGCGGCGTACCGCCTCATAGGCCGTGTGCAGCGCCGACTCCGTCCGCACGAAGCCGGCGCAGCGGGCCGCCAGCGTGGTGAGCGTTTCGATGCGGCGGTCGATGTCGGCGCTCACGGACCGCCTGCGGGTTTCGACGCGAAGCAGCCGGTCGTCCAGGGCCGCCCGCACCGAGGCCTCGGGCGGCAGGGCGCCGAAGCGGGCGTCGTTGAGGCCGGCGTACTGCTCGGCCAGCTCGGCGTGGTCGCGCAGCAGGCGGGACAGGGTCCACAGCGACCTGGTGACCTCGGCCCGGGGCGACGGCACCTGCACCAGCTCGGCGAGGAACGGCCAGGCGACCAGGATCGTGCGGGCGGCGTCGAAGGCGCGGCGGAAGCGGGCGACCTCGGGGCGGGTGGTCAGGAGGCGGTGGTCGTCGGTCCAGCGCTGCTCGAGCCCGGCCCGGGCGAGGTTGTGGCGGCGGGCGACGTACACGGCCGCGACGACACCGGCCGGCACGGCCAGCAGCGGGCTGACGAGCGCGGAGCCGGCGAGCGTGGCGCCCGCGACAATGGCCAGCTGGGCGCCCGCGAGCAGGCCGGCGCCGGTCGTGTCGGGGGCGCCGCCGGCCAGGTCGTGCTGGGCGGGGGCGAACCGGATCGCGACCACGCCGCCGTAGTCGGCCCGCTCGGCCCGGCGGGCGGGGTCTGGGTCCTCGCGGGCGACGAGACAGCGGCCGATGTCGTCGAACGCGACGTACAGCACGGCGTCGATACTAAGTGCTGCGCGTGATCACTCGGGGCCGTGGCGTGCTGCGCCCCGGCCCCGAGCGGCTCACCGGCTGCCCCTGCTGAAGGCGACAGGGGTCCCCGCCTCCTCTCCTCGGCCGCGCCACCGGCGGGCGCTGAAGGACGGGTGATCCACGCGGTGCCGGCCCCTTCCTCGACCGGCACCGCGAGTTGGGCTCGGCGCCGCCGAGGTCGAGTCGCGCTGGGCGGCGCCGAGGTTCAGAAGCGGCCGGCTCAGTAGGCCGGACTGCGCCGGCTGCCGCGCGGGCCGCGGTAGATGCGGAAGGCGGCGACGGCCCCGACGACCAGGGCGAGGCCGGCGACGGCCCAGACGGCGTCCGGGCGCCAGGCCCCGGCCGGGTTGGCCTGGGTGGGGGCGGCGGCCGGCAGGCCCGGCGTCGGCAGCGCGCCGAAGTCGACGTTGCCGATGCTCTCCAACAGGGTCATGTGCTTCATCACGACGTTGACCGCGGTCTGCGCGAAGGTGCGGACGACGTCGTTGCGGGTGCCCGAGCGGATCGAGGACACCAGGGCGAAGACCTTGCCGTGCGCGGCGCGCAGCCGGTTGGCGAACGCCAGGTCGAAGTCCGCCCCGGTCTTGCTGGTGAGCTCGTCGAGCCAGCCCTGCTGCTCGTCGCTGGGTTTGTCCGGCAGCGGTACGCCGAGTTGCGCCGAAACCTGCCGTACCTGCTGGTCGAGCCCGATGTGGTCGGCGGCGAGCTGCTTGCCGACCTCCTTGACGCGCTCGTCGGCGGCCCGGCCCTGGGCCATCTGACCGGCCGGGCCCTCCCACAGGCCGGCCTGGCGGACCTTCGTCAGGAACTCGCGGTCGGCCGGGCCGAGCGGGCCGCTGGCCGTCATCGTCCAGCCGGCCGGCAGGTCGGTGCCCGTCGGCGCGGCCGCGGTCGCGGCCACCTGCACGGGGTCGTGCTGCTGGTGGGTGCCGGCCCCGGCGGCGGGCGTCGCATAGCCCGTCGCCGGCATGGTCGCGGCGCTGCCGGAGCCCGCCGAGCCGTCCGGCAGGCCGGCCGCCCTCGTCAGCGCCGTGCGCAGGGTCGGCACGGCCAGGATCACACCGAGGGCGGCCACGGCGAGCAGCGCCCAGGGCAACCGGCGCCGGCGCGGCCACTGGCGAGGGCCGGCGCCATCGGGCTCGACGGGGTACATCAGTAGCCGCCGGTTCCGCCGTCGCCGTTCGTCGTCGCGTTGGGATCAGCGGCGGGAGCGGAGGCGGCCGGGGGCTGCACGGCCGTGGGTGCGGGAGTGGGCAGGCAGGTCAGGTTCTTCTTGCCGTCGGGCGCCACGACGAACCAGGTGCCGCCGACGTTCTGACCCTTCCAGGCGCCCGGCTTCGGGTCGCCGATGTAGCGGTACACCGGCCAGCCGGCCAGCGTGATCTGGCGCGTGCCGTCGGGGCGCAGGACGGCACCGACGACGGCCGGGTCCACGCCGCTGAGGGAGGGGTTGCCGTCGGTCAGCGCCGGCGGCCAGACCTGGGCGCACTTGTCGACGCAGTTGGACGTCGGCGGCTTGGCGGAGTCCTTGTCGAACCGGTAGAGCACGAAGCCCTCCTGGTCCGTGACGACCTTGCCCATCTTCGGGATCGTCTGTCCCTTGAGCGCGGTGGTGAGCTTCGCCGGCGCGGCGCTGCTCACGGGGGCGGCGCTCTCGCCGAGAATGTCGGAGAGCGCCTGCGGCGGCGCCTGCTGTTGCTGGGCCGCCGCGTCGTAGCCGGCCGCGGCATCGGCGCCACCCTGCGGCGCGCACGCGGTCAGGCCGGCCAGAGCGGCGGCCGCCGCCGCGCAGCCCGCCAGGGTGGCGGTGAGCCTCGATGCTGCCACGTCGTCCTCCTCGGTCCGTTCGCTTCGTTCCTCGCGTTCCGTCATGTGGTACGGGCGCGGGCCGGGTGCGGGGCTGAAGGGATCCACAGTGGACAAATTCACAAAGATAATTGGGAAAAGCCTCGAACTATTCGGCGGCCGGCTCCGTATTAGCCTGCGCATCCAACGCGGCACGCAGGGCTCGCAGGGCGTAGTACACCCGTGACTTGGCGGTGCCGAGCGGCAGGCCGAGCAGCTCGGCCACCTCGTTGACCGTGCGGTCGCGCAGGTACGTCTCGACGATGATCTCCCGGTGCGCGCGGCTGAGGCTGCGCAGCGCGTCCATCACCACGAGGCTGGACAGCACCCGCTCGGTCTCGTCGCTCTGGGAAAGCTCGGCCAGCCACACCTCGTCGAGGTCCTGGCCGTAGGTCTCGCCGGCCCGGGCGCTCGCGCTGCGGTACTCGTCGATCGCGATCCGCCGGGCCACCGTGAACAACCACGGCCGCAGCGAGCCGACCGCGTTGTGGTCGAAGCGGTCCGCGTTGCGCCAGGCGCGCAGCAGGGTCTCCTGCACGATGTCCTCGGCGCGCTGCCGGTCGCCCCCGACGAGCCGGGCGACGAAGCGCAGCAGCGCGTCGGCGTGCTCGCGGTAGAGGGCGCAGAGGAGTTCGTCGTCCGGGTCCCGGGCCCCGGCGATGTGGCGTCCGGCCCGGCGGCCGGTCGTCTCGATCATCGCGATCACCGTTTCGGAGCGGCCATGCGCAGGGCGAGGGCCGGGCACATCGCCACGGCCTGGGCCGCGACGGGTTCCAGCCGCACGGGCACCGGCGCATCGAGGAAGGCCGGATAGCCGTTGCCGTCCAGCCGGATGAGGTCGGGGGCGACATCGGCGCAAAGGCCGTGCCCGTCGCAGCGTGACCAGTCCACGTGCAGCCGGCGCGAGCCGCCCTCGTCGCGGGCGGCGGGCACCGGCAGCACGCCGGCGGTCGGGCGCCCGCAGTCGCCCGAGCGGGCGTGACGGGCCAGGTCGTCGGCGAAGACCTCCAGCGCAGAGGTGGCGAATCCCGCCGTACCGTCGGGATGGGAGCAGGCACCGCGGCCCTTGACGGCGGCCGCGGCCGCGCGCACGACGGCCGGGTCGCCGGCCCCGGAGGCCAGGCCGTCCACGGCCCGGGCGAGGTCCGGCAGGCCGAGCCGGCACGGCCCGCACTGCCCGGCCGACTCGGCCGCGAGGTAGCGCACCACGCGGGCGACCTCGCCGACGGGGCAGGTGTCCGGGCCGAGCGGCAGGACGATGCCGGCGCCGAGCGAGCCGCCGGCCGCGGCCATCCCGCGCCGCGAGACCTGGGCCCGCGAGGCGACGGACATGTCCAGCCAGCGGCCGTGGAAGCCGCCGGAGAGCACGGCCGGCCCGGCCGGCACCGCGCACAGGTCGAGCACCTCGGCGAGCGGGGTGCCGGTCGGGCACTCGACCACGGCCGGGTGCCGGGCGCTGCCGGTGACGCTGAGCAGTACCGTGCCGGGCTCGTCGCCCTCGGGGTCGCCGACCTCGCGGTAGCGGCGCGGCCCGACCCGGGCAGCGATCGCCAGCTGCGCGAACGTCTCGGCGTTGGACAGCAGGGTCGGCTGCCCGGCCACGCCGCCGTCGCTCGCGCGCCGCTTGATGCCGGGCGGGATGTGCGGGAAGCCGTTGATGCCCTGCACCAGCGCGCCGCCCTCGCCGGAGATGAACCGGTGCGGCACGCGGACGACCCGGGCCGGCACCGGCAGGTCGCGCTCGGCGACGGCGGCCAGCAGCGACCGCTCGCCGATGCCGTCGTCGGCGACGCACAGCACGATCTCCACCGCCCGCAGCGCCCACGCGACGAGCGCGGCGCCGTCGAGGATCAGGTGCGGCGCCCGGGTCAGCAGGACCTTGTCCTTCCAGGCGGCCGGCTCGCCCTCGGTCGCGTTCACCACCACGAACGGCGCGAGCATGCGCCGCTCGACGGCGTCGGCGACGGCCTTCACCTTCCTGGCGAACGGGAAGCCGGCGCCGCCGCGGCCGGTCAGCTTGATGTCGTCGGCCAGCTCCATGAGCGAGCGCTTGGACAGCGGGCCGATCGGGCCGTGCACCTGCTGATGGGCCCGCAGGTCGAGCCGCTCCGCGCGGTCGAGGCCGGCGGTCAGCCGGGCCGGGCCGATCGCCAGCACGGTCGGCACCCTGGTCGCGCCGGCCTCGATGCCGCCGCGGGTGCGGGGGCTCATCGCGCCTCGCCGCGCAGGCGGGCCCAGTACTCGGCGTCGTCCACGTCGTCGGCGCGGCGCCGGCGGCCGGCGGACTCGGCCCGGCGGGCCCGGCGCTCCTCGCGCAGCTCGCGGCGGGTGTCGAGGTTGACCAGCGTGGGAGTGTCGTCGTCGGCGTAGCGGTCGGCCTCGGCGACCTCGGCGGCGGCCGCTCGGCGGGCGGCGAAGCGGTCGCGCAGGGTCAGCCCGGAGGCCTCGTCGCGGTACTCGGACACCGGCTCGCTCTCGGCGTATGCGGGCTCCGGGTACGTGGCGTACGGGTCGTAGTCGTCGTAGACCGGGGCCGCGACGCCGCGGAAGGTCGGCGCGGGCTCCGGGTCCGGCTCGTAGTACTCGGCGACGTAGGGGTCGGGGTCGTACGAGTGCCGGGCCGCCGGGGCCTCGTACGGCTCGGGGTCGGGGTAGACGACCGAGGTCACGGGGATCGCCGTGATCGGGGCGGCCTCGACGACGGGCTCGCGGCGGTAGTCGGCGCGCCGGTCGGCCGGGCCCTCGTCGTCGTCCCACAGCTCCTCGGCCGCCGGCGCGTCCCAGCGGAACCGGCTCGCCGAGCGGGACTCGCGCATCGTGCGCCGCTCGTACCCGGCCGGCGCGGGGCGGCCGATCGGGGCGATCTCGGTGGTGGTGCGGTCGGCGGTGAGCTGCTGGTGGCGGCGGTTGCGCTCGGCGGAGAGCCGCAGGCCGAGTGCGACGGTGGTCAGGAACGCCAGCACCAGGTAGCTCGCGGTCACCCACACGGCCGGCGGGCGCCCGGCGTTGAGGCCGTGCCAGAGCGCGACGGGCCAGGAGAGGTACGCCACGGCGTGCAGCGGCCGCCACAGCCAGGGCCGCCCGTTCTGGGCGAAGCGGGAGCGCACGATGCCGGTCCACATGACGAGCACCATGAGGTACGCCGCCACGCTCCCGGCCCCGATCGTGAACGGCGCCGTGGTGAAGGGCAACAGGGCACCGAAGATGCCGACGCGCCCGGCGACGAGCTCGGTGCCGATGTGCAGGCCGAGGCAGGAGATCGCGACGATGCCGAGCGTGCGGTGCACGGACTGCACCCACACCCGGTGCCGGGCGACGAGGATGATGCGGTCGGTGGCGACCAGCCCGGCGATCACGGTCAGGGTCAGCGACACCAGCGTGAACACGCCGCAGTAGAAGACCAGGAAGCCGAAGACCTGGGTGAGCGTCTCGCGCCCGCCGCCGGTGGCCACGCCGAGCAGGAGCAGCCCGGCAAGGGCGACGAGCCCGACGTTGATCGCGGACGGCGGCCCGCTCCGAGTGGATCGACCGCGGGGTGAGGGAGCCCCGCCGGAACCCGACGGGTGCGGCTGAACCATTGCAGTTCCTCTATCCTGTGCGGTGATTCCCGGCTATTTCTCCACCTGCCGGCGAAACCAACGTATGCAGGTGTCCGGAACGGGTCAATTTAAGTTTCATCGTGCGCTTCCACGCCCCCGCGACAGGATCCACGGGCCGAACTTCAAGGGTTTTTAATACTCTTATTGATCGACGGAGCGCTGGCCGACCGCCAGCTGGTGCACCGGACGGCGGCATATGCCCGTTTTGCCCGCATAGCCGGGCGTCCCTGGGACATATCGAGGAATGCTGTCGTCGATCCACTTCGAACAGTTACCTGAATGGTTTTTTGAAGCTCTTCTTAAGTGCCCGTTAGGGCTTCTTTCGGGAACGCCGGGGACCACATTGTTCGGACGCGACGGCACACCGGCAAGGTTCGTACACATGTTCGTCCACAGCCTGTGGATAGAACATGTGTACGGACGCACGCGGCGGCTACCGCGGATCACGCTGCGGCACGACTCGATCGACCGGTCCTCGTTCGTGCCGGGCGTGCTGCTCGCGGTCGCCTAGATCCGGTACACGGCGCAGTGCCCGGACCGGAACATCAGCGTCGCGTACCGCGGCAGGTCCGGCGACGGCGGCATGATGTCGTCCTCGGTGAACAGCCACCTGACGTGGTACTCGTCGCGCAGCACCCCGATCGTGCGCGGCGACGGGTCGGCGAAGGCGGCGTCGTTGTCCGCGAGCAGTCCGGCGTTCCAGTACCGGGTGTGCTCCTGCGGTACACCCTGAACGGCCTCCTGGTTGTGCGCCTCGGCGGTGTAGGCCCAGGACTCGACGAGCACCCGCCGCTCGGAGTAGGCGGCGATGCCGAAGTGCCGGCGGTCGCAGGCCGAGCGGCCCCGGCGACCCTCGTAGGCGCAGTGCATGTTGGTGGCGACGAGGTCGTTTGGGTCCGAGTGGTCGCGCAGCCAGCGGCCGGCCTCGAGGGTGCCCTGGGTGACGACCGGCCAGAGGTCGGCGCGCTCGCTCCAGCCGTTGTCGCGGCCGTCGGTGTAGGCGTAGGCGAGCTGGCGGGTCGCGGTCGGCGCCGTGGTGCCCAGCAGGAACACGACGACCAGGCCGGCGGTGAACGCGCTGCGCCGCCGCCACGCCATGAACGCGCCGCCGAGCGCGACGGCGGCGATCGCGGCCCAGGGCCAGACGAGCGCGGCGGTGACGGCGGCGGCGCGGCGCTCGGGGCCGATGACGGGCACGCCGGAGCCGTCGAGGAGCCTGACCGCATAGACGAACGCCGCCCCGACGAGGAAGGCCGCGCCGACCGCCCGGACCGGGAAGGTCCGGCGTCGCAGCAGCTCCAGCAGGCCCCACGTGGCCAGGGCGGCGATGTAGGGGCGGGCGCCCTGCAGGAAGAAGCCCTCCGCCTGGCCGCCCGAGTGGCCGAACAGCAGCAGCACCGCCGCGCCGGCCAGGCCCAGGCCCAGCAGCAGTACGGCGTCGGGGTCGAGGAGGCGCCGGCCCAGCGCCGCGGCGCCGCACCACATGACCATCCAGGCGAGCAGCGTCAGGGCGAGGAGCACCACCAGGCGGTACCACCGCGGATCCGCCGTGTAGTGCGTGCTCACGCCGGCCGGGTTGCGCCGCAGCGCGTCCAGCGGGCCCAGGCCCAGGCCCTGGCTCTGGCCGCCGAAGAGCACCAACTGCGCGAACACCGTCCAGCCGAGCACGATCCCGAACGCGGCCGCGGCGGTGCGGTGCAACCGGCGCCGGCGCACGGCGTGGACCGCGAGCACCAGCAGCAGGCCGCACAGCAGCGTCGGCAGGAAGCTCGCCTTCGCGCCCATGACCGCGGCCGGCAGTACCGCCAGCGCGGCCCACCGGCGCCGGTCCCGGTGCTCGCCGCGCAGGAGGTCGAGCAGCACCAGCATGAGCGGCACGAACACCAGGGCGCCGAACGTCTGGGTCGGGCTCGTCCACAGCGTCAGGCGCACGTTCGACCCGTCGTCGGTCGCGTTAAAGCCGTAGTCGCGGTAGAAGAGGTCCTGGACCCAGCCGTACGGGTCCGGGGAGAGCACGAAGAACGCGGCCGCGGCGGTCACCGCGCCCGCGGGCCACGAGCCGCCGACGCGGCGGCCGAGGGCGGCGACCGCCACGACGAGCGCGAAGATCACCGGGAGCATCGACAGGCGCGTGACGAGCACGTACGGCTCGATGCCGGTCGCCCAGCTCGCCGCGGCCATGTCGGCGTAGGCGAACCAGTGGTAGTAGATCGGCTCGCTGGTCACCCACGGCGTGACCAGGCCCATGTGGTGCTTGAGCTCGCCCACGAGGGCCAGGTGGAACGGCAGGTCGATGTCGGGCTTGCCGTAGCTGGGCCACGCGAAGCCGTGGTGGCGGTAGTAGAGGGTGCTCCAGAAGAGCAGCGCGAGCGCGATCCCGGCGAGCGTCCACGAGTGCCAGACCGGCGCGCGGCCCGCCTCGCCGGCGCCGCGCCAGTAGCGGCGCAGCGGGCGCACCAGGGCGAACGTGGCGATGATCGCGGCGGGCAGCGCCAGCGCGGCCAGCGGGGCGCCGGCGGCGCGCGCGGGGACGTAGGCGAGGACCTCCGCGCCGTACCCCACGGCCGTGCCGACGGCGAGATCCTCGCCCGGGCCGCGGGAGCCGCGGTGCACGAGCCGCCACAGCAGCAGGCCGGGCAGCGTGACGGCGAGCCCGACGTACGCGGCAAACACCAGGAAGGCGGGCAGCGAGACCCCGTAGAGGTGCAGGACGGCCGCGGTGGCGGCGGCGACGAGCCCGGCCGGCCACCAGCCCGACCGCCACGGCGTCCGTCGCGCCCGCCCGGCCCGCTCGGGGCGCCGCTGCGATTCGTCCCGCTCCGCCAGGGGTGTCAGGGCCATGCCCGCTTCCTATCGTCCCGGCCGCGGGCCCGCAGAATTTCGCGCACGGATTCACCCGCATGGCTACTCTCGGGCCGTGAACGACTTCGATGCATCAATTGCGGATGCGCTCGCCGCGCCCACCGGCGGGTGGGACTTCTCGTTTCTCGACGGGCGGACGCACTGCGCGGAGACGTCGTGGTCGTACACGGATCTCGCCCGGCCGCTGATCGACGCCGCCGGCGCGCTGCTCGACGTCGACACCGGCGGCGGGGAGCTGCTCGCCGCGTTCGCGCCGCTGCCGGCGCGGACCGTCGCCGTGGAGAGCCACCAGCCCGCGGTCGCCGCCGCCCGGCTCGGGGCGCTCGGCGTCGCCGTGGTGCCGGCCCTGGCCGACGCCGGCGGCGGGTTCGACCTCGTCCTCAACCGGCACGGCCGGCTCGACGCCGCCGGGACCGCGCGGGCGCTGCGCCGGGGCGGCACGCTGCTCAGCCAGCAGGTCGGGGCCGAGGACTGCGCCGAGCTCAACGCCGCGCTCGGCGCGCCGCCGCCGCGCCCGGCCGGTGCGTGGTCGGCCGCGGTCGCCGCGGAGGCCCTGGCCGCGGCCGGGTTCGCGCTGCAGGAGGTGCGCGAGGAGTTTCCGGAGCTGACCTTCGACGACCCGGGCGCGATCGTGTTCCAGCTGCGGATGGTCGCCTGGCAGATCCCGGACTTCTCGATCGAGCGGCACGGCGCACGCCTCCGGGCGCTGCGCTATCCGTTCACGGTTCGCACGCATCGATTTCTCATTCGAGCGTCCAATGGATAGCGACGGTTTCCGCCGTACAAATCCCAATGCTTTTCGGCCATTGTTCACGTGCCAATTCATTTCATCCGCTATGCCAGCCAGCAGACTGCGGGCATGGACATTCCTCGCATGGGGCTGCCCGACCATCTCGCCGCCCGGCTGAGCATGGCGGAGCAGCACGAGCTGCTGCGCAAGAAGCACCGTGTGTCGCGCCGCGGCATGCTCGTCGCCGGGGCCGCCGGCGCCGGCGCGGTCGCCGCGGCCAGCATCGCCGGCCGGGCGTTCGCCGACAAGACTCCCGAGTTCTGGCAGCAGCCCGACCGGCTGCCCGGACACCTGGTGGTGCCGTTCGCGCGGCACCTGGCGTACGGCGCGAACCCCCGCTCGCAGGTCAGCGTCGGCTGGCAGGTGCCGTCGTTGGTGACGCGCCCGTTCGTGCGCTACGGCGACTCGCCGTGGAACCTCGGCCACAAGGTCCCGGCCGAGATCCGCGCGCTGCACTCCGAGGTGCCGGGCGCCATCGCCCCGGTCGACCAGTACTACGTGCACGCCTCGCTCAACGGCCTGCAGCCCGGCAAGACGTACTTCTACGCGGTCGGCCACGACGGCTTCGACCCCACCGACCTGTCCACGTTCGGCCGGGTCGACTCGTTCACGACGGCGCCGTCGCGCCGCCGGGTCGCCGGCCCCTTCACCTTCACCGCCTTCGGCGACCAGGGCGTGAGCTACCACGCGCTGAGCAACGACGGCATCATCGCCCAGCAGAACCCGGTGTTCCACCTGCACGCCGGCGACATCGCGTACGCCGACCCGAGCGGCCAGGGCAAACCGGTCAGCGCCGACGGCTCCAACGGCACCGACGTCTACGACCCGCGCACCTGGGACCAGTTCCTCGCCCAGACCGAGTCGATCGCCGCCTCCGTGCCGTGGATGGTCGCCACCGGCAACCACGACATGGAGGCGCTGTACTCGCCGAACGGCTACGGCGGCGACATCGCCCGCTTCGACTTCCCGGGCAACGGCCCCCAGCACTGCCCGAGCGTCTACTCCTACATCTACGGCAACGTCGCGGTCGTCTCGCTCGACGCCAACGACGTGTCCTACGAGATCCCGGCGAACCTGGGGTACAGCGGCGGCTCGCAGACCAAGTGGCTCGAGGACCGGCTGCAGTTCCTGCGCCAGCAGCCCGACGTGGACTTCATCGTCGTGTTCTTCCACCACTGCGCGTACTCGACCACCAACCAGCACGCGTCCGAGGGCGGCGTGCGCACGCAGTGGGTGCCGCTGTTCGACAAGTACCAGGTGGACCTGGTCGTCAACGGGCACAACCACATCTACGAGCGGGCCGACACGCTCAAGGGCGGCGTCTCCAAGAAGACGCCCATCGGCGCGACGACCCACCCGGACAAGGACGGCACGACGTACGTCACCGCGGGCGCGGCCGGCCGGTCGCTGTACAGCTTCCCGGTCCCCGACTCGTACGCCGGGCACGTCAACGACCTCGACTCGGTGCCCAGCTACGTGTGGGCGAACGGCGCGGTCAAGGTCACCGAGACCGTCACCTGGTCGCGGGTGCGCTACACGGGCTACTCGTTCCTCGCCGTGGACGTGCAGCCGGCCGCCGAGGGCCGCAAGACCAGCCTCACGCTGCGCGCGCTCACCGAGGCCGGCCAGGAGATCGACCGCGTGGTCATCGAGCGCACGGCCGGCGGCGACAGCCGCAAGCGCACGACGCTCAGCGAGGACCAGGCCTAGGCCGGTGGCGGGCCGTCACCGCGTTGGCGGCCCGCCACCTTGCCCAGCACGTCCTTGAAGGTCGCGTAGGCCTCGGCGCCGACCGCCTCGGCGTGCCCGCGCTCGATGTCGGCCAGGATCGCGGCCGAGCGGCGCATCTGGTCCAGGCCGCGCTCGGTCGGCACGACGAGCTTGGCCCGCCGGTCCTGCGGGTCGGGGTGGCGCCGCACGTACCCCAGCGCCTCGAGCTCGTCGACCAGGGTGCCGATGACCTGCTTGTGCTGCCCCGACTGGTACGCCAGGTCGGTCGCCCGGCTGCCCGCGGCGTCGAGGTAGGCCAGCACCGCGCCGTGGCGGGGCCGCAGCCCGGGGTGCCCCTGCTCGGCCAGCCGCCGGAACAGCTCCTTCTGCAGTGCGAACAGCACCTGCGCGCTGAGCACGCCGAGGTCGCGATCCTTGGTCATCCCCGCCTTCTTATGCCGCGACCGGCTCCGGACGCAAGCTGACGCCGTCTGTTTTTGTTATGCCGCGACCGGCTCCGGACGCAGGCGGCCGGCCTGGACGCCGCCGGCGCCACCCTGGCTCTACCTAGCAGTGTGCCTTCGCGGCGATCCCGGCCTCGGCCGCCGGCGCCTCGACCGCGGCGCCCGACGTCTCCGGTACCGGCTCTGCCGAGGCTGAGGCCGCGGGGCTGCGCCCCGGCGCGGAGTTCTTCGGCGCGACGCTGCCGGCCTCCTTGACCCCCGGCCGCTGCACGGCCCCCGGCGTGAGCGTGACCCCGCTCAGCATCGTCCGCCGCCCCGCCGTGTCGGTGACCCGCACGGTGAACGGCCCGTTCCCGGCCCCGCTCTCGGCGATCCAGTAGTTGTAGTCGGTCCGCCCGAGGCTCTTCCAGGCCGCCCCGGCCTGCAACTCCACGGAGGCCACGGGATTCCCGGTGTTGTCGAACCGCAGCGCCAGCCAGTACCGCGACGACCCCTCCTTGACCCGCACGGTGACGGGCCCCGGCACGGACGGACTGGTCACCGGGCTGTACGTGACCTTGATGATCCCGTCGCCGATCTCCCCGATGCGCGCGAACGCCTGCCTCGACAGATCGATGTGCCCCGCGGCGCACTCCGGGCACCGATCGGCGACCTTGACCCGGACGGTCCCCTTGGGCCCTTTCACGTCGAGGTACCCCCCGCAGGCGGCCCCCGCCTTGTACTCGGCGTTACCGAGCGCAACCACCAGCGGCTCCGCCACCTTGTCGAACGAGCAGTTCCCGCCGCCGTCGGCCGCGTAGTACGTCGCCTGCCCGGTCGTCGCCGCCACGGCCGCGCAGGCCGCTCCGGACGCCTGCGCCACGAGGGCCACGGTCGCCGCACCGGCCACGACGACGCCGGCCGCCGCGACGACCCAGGTCCGCCGGCCTCGCCACCAGGGCACGCCGGTCACGCCACGCTCAGCCACGGCGGCATCGTATCGACGGAGCCCCCGCAGGACCCCGCGCCAAAGCAAACCTTAAGAGTCCCCGCCCCTCAGCCCGCCACGCGCTTCCGGCGGCGACACCCCGAAGCGAAAGCTGCGCGCGGACTAGCCCCACCAGAAGACGGAGGCGATGATCGCGTACAGCGCGACCAGTGTCGCGCCCTCGAGCCAGGTTGACTCGCCGTCGAAGACGATGAAAGCGACCGCGATCACCGTAACCGCGACCGACATGATGAGCATCGGGGCGAAGACCAGGGTCAGGGTGGTCGCCGTGAAGAGGCTCAGCAGGACCAGCGCCGGGGCCAGGACCAGGGCGATCTGCAGCGGGCTGTTGATGATGACGCTGAGGGCGTAGTCGGCCTGGTTCTTGTACGCCAGCTTGATCCCGATGACGTTCTCGATCGCGTTGCCGGCGATGGCCACGATCACCAGGCCGGCGAACGCCTGGGAGATGCCGAGGGCGTCGATGGCGGGCTCGAGGGCGTAGACGAACCAGTCGGAGACGAGCGCGGCGCAGCCGCTGGCGACCGCGAGCAGGCCGACGGCGATCCAGATCGGCCAGCGCGGGGGCTCCATGTGCACGTCGTTGGCCGCCGAGGCGTTGCGCTTCAGGCTCGCCGGCAGCGAGAGGGCGAAGACCAGCAGCAGGATGACCGCGACGAAGATCGACAGCGACTTCTCGTGCGGCTCGGCGGGGGTGTGGACGTACGAGGCGAGGCTCGGCAGGACCAGGGCGCCGGTGGCGAGCACCATCAGCACCATCGTGGTGCGGGCGCGCTCGGAGTTGAACCGCTGGGTGCCGTGCTTGAGGCCGCCGGCGACAAAGGACAGGCCCAGGACCAGCAGGATGTTCGACAGGATCGAGCCGATGATCGCGGACTGCACGACCGAGACGAGGCCGGCCTTCAACGCGAAGAAGCCGATGAACAGCTCGGGCAGGTTGCCCAGCGCGCCCTGCAGGACGCCGGTGGCGCCGGCGCCGAAGCGGTCGCCGAGCTGCTCGACGCTGCGCCCCACGAGCGACGCGAGGGCCGCGACGGCGGCGCCGGCGACCGCGAACGCAAGGACCGACGGGACGCCCGTGTAGCGGGTGACCGCGGCCAGGCCGACGGCGACGGCGCAGATGCCGAACACCATGAAGTCCGAGCGTATGAAGGTGCGTGCGGGTGCGGGGGCGGCGTCCACAGTCACGTCGTCGAATATCGCAGACGATCACAACTGTGTCGCGACCGCCGCCGTGTACAGTTCCCGCAGTTTGGCGGCCCGGGCCGGGCGGCCCCGGCCCACCCACTCAATGCGACCGGCCAGGTGCGCGGCGAAGTCGGGGTGCCCGTCCCGGTTGGCGGCGGCGAGCCCGTCGCGGGCCGCGGCGTGCAGGATGGCGCGCAGCCGGTCGTACTCCTCCCGCGGCGCCGCCGGCCGCTCGTTCACGACCAGCCCGGCCAGCAGCTGCCGGTCGCCCTGGCCGCGGATCCTGGTCTTGGCCGGGTTGATCCGGAACCCCTCCGCGGCGGCGATCCGCTCGACGAGCCGCACCAGCCGGCGGGCCGCGCCGCGCGTGAGGTCGCCGGAGAACGCCAGGTCGTCGGCGTATCGGGTGTAGACGGCGGCGAAGGCGTCCGCGGCGGCGGCGAGGCGCCGGTCGAGCCGGTACGTGCACAGGTTGGCGATCGCCGGCGACGTCGGCGCGCCCTGCGGCAGGTGCGGCGCGCGCAGCACGAACCCGCCGGGGTGGCCCCGCAGCACGTCGGCCGGCGTGGCGGTGGTGCACAGCGCGGCCAGCGTGTGTGCGACCGGCTCCGGGTAGCCCATCGCGCGGAACAGGCCGTACACCCGGGAAATCGAAATGCTTGTGAAGAACGCGGCCAGGTCCAGCCGGACGACGACCGGCCGGCCCGCGTGTGGCGCGGCGAACGTGAACGCCGAGCGGCCGGGCACGAATCCGTGAGCCGCGGGGTGGACGGGCACGCGCCCGAGCAGGTCGTCCAGCAGCGTGCGCTGCAGCGCGCGCAGGCGCGGTTTCGGCGCCTCGATAAGCCGATGCGGGCGCCATTGGTACCGGTAGTGCCGCAACGGGTCGACCGCGGTCTTCCGGTTGATCTCGCGGCGGTCCGCGAACCAGTCGAGCCGGTCCCCGTCCACGCCCAGGAACTCGGCCAGCGCCGCCAGGTCGTCGATCGGCGGCGTGTCCCAGCGCAGGCGCACAACTCGCGTCGGCACCGCGCGGCGCACCGCGATCCGGTTGGGCAGGAACGCCGGCAGCTGGGCCTCGAGGAAGCCGGCCAGCTCGCGGGGCCGGTCCGCGGGCGCGACGCGATACGCCCCGAGCACCCGCGTGACCAGCGGCCCCATCCACCGCGGCCGCCGGCCGAGGGTCTCGAAGCCGGCCGCGAGCAGCGCCGGGCGCCGCCAGTCCGCGGCCAGGAACGCGAGCGCGAGGGCATGAGCGGCAGCGCGCCCCGACGTTGCCCGGTCGTGCCTGCCCGGACTCGCGCGAAGCGCGGCAGAGGGCCGGCGGTGCGCTGCGGTGCTCAATCCTGCGTCCCCGGGGTTGCCCCGGAGCGATCACGGCGAGCCGTGACCAGCTCGGGACGCGCTGCCACGCCGCCACCCTACGGCAGGCGGTGCTGATACTCCTGCAGCGCACGCCGGGCGAACACCTGCTGGAACGTGGCGACCCGCTCCGAGCGCCCGCGCCCGATGAAGCTCACGAACCAGTGCAGCACGGCCGTGACCCGGTTCTTGAAGCCGACGAGGTACAGCAGGTGCACGACCAGCCACAGCAGCCACCCGAGCAGCCCGGCGAACCGGAACCGCCCGATGCTCGCCACGGCGGAGAAGCGCGAGATGGTCGCGAGGCTGCCCTTGTCGAAGTACTTGAACGGCTGCCCGGTCGGCTGCCCCGCCAGCCGCTTGCGGATCTGCCCGGCGGCGTGCCGACCGCTCTGGATCGCCACCTGGGCCACGCCCGGCAGCTGGTCCAGCGACATCATGTCGCCGACGGCGTAGATCTCCGGGTGGCCCGGGACCGTGGTGTCCGGGTTGACCTTGAGCCGGCCGGCCCGGTCGACCTCGGCCCCGGTCGCCTCGGCCAGCTGCCGGGACAGCTCCGGCGCGGCCACCCCGGCCGCCCACATCTTCGTCATCGACTCGATGCGCCGCCGCCCGTGGGCCGTCTCCACCTCGATGCCGGTCTCGTCGACGTCGACCACCTTCGTGCTCAGCTCGACCTCGACGCCGAGGCGGTGCAGCTGGCGCAGCGCCTGCGTGGAGAGGTGGTCGCCGAACGTCGACAGGACCGTCGGGAGCGCGTCGATCAGGATGATGCGGGCCTGCCGGGGGTCGATGTTGTGGTACTGCCCGGGAAGGTGCCGGTGCGCGAGCTCCGCGATCTGCCCGGCCATCTCCACGCCGGTCGGCCCGGCGCCGACCACGACGAACGTCAGCAACCGCTCGATCGCGGCCGGGTCGGTCTCGAGCTCGGCGAGCTCGAACGCCCCGAAGATCCGCCCGCGCAGCTCGAGCGCGTCGTCGATGCTCTTCATGCCGGGCGCGAACTCGGCGAACTCGTTCTTGCCGAAGTACGACTGGGAGGCCCCGGCCGCCACGATCAGTGAGTCGTACTCCACCTCGTAGCTGACCCCCGGCGCCACCGCGGTCACCTTGCGCGCGTCGGGATCGATCCGCGTCACGGTGCCGAGCAGCGTCTTGACGTTGCGCTGGCGCTTGAGCACCTCCCGGATGGGCGGCGCGATCTCGCCCTCCGACAGAATCCCGGTCGCCACCTGGTACAGCAACGGCTGGAACAGGTGGTTGGGGGTGCCGTTGATGAGGGTGATGTCGACCGGCGCGCCCTTCAGCGCCTTGGTCGCGAACAGCCCCCCGAACCCGGCACCGACGATGACGACCCGGTGCCGCTGCTCCGCACGCTCGTCCATGTGCATCTCCCGATGAAGCAGTGGATCGTGCACTTCAAGTACACCACCGCCGGGCCGAGATGGCGGTGTGTCGTGCGCTACCTAGCGTTCCAGCAGCCCGCGAACGTACGCGGCCTGCCCGACATGCTGCGCATCATCGTCGAGGATGCTGACCAGCCGCACCCCGAGCGACACCGGCGGGTCCCACCGCTCGTCCACGATCCGGTCGAGATCCTCGGCCGTGAGCCGGGCCACGTACGCATGCGTGCGGGCGTGCACGGCGTCGAAGTACTCCAGCAGCACCTCCGCCGACTCGGGCCTCACCGCGGCGACCTCCTCCGGCGCGTGCCCGTAGCCGGTCTCGTGCGTCTGCGGGTCGAGCCCGAACCGCTTGGCGTACGCCCCGGTCACCCAGACCTGCTCGGACCCGTCGTCGAGCAGGTCGTTGATGTGGTCGTCCTGCACCCGGGTGAGATGCCACACGAGCCAGCCGATCGAGTTGGCCCCGGGCGCGGGCGCCCACCGCAGCTGCTCGGCATCGAGCCCCTCGACGGCCCCGCGCACCAGGTCCGGCAGCCGCCCGAACCCCTCGACCAGCAGTTCGCTCACCTGCATTACGCTCATCCTCCTTCAGTCAACCCGTCCCTGTTTACCCTCTTCCGCGCAACCCATGGGTACCGCCGCCGGATGCTGCAACAACACCCCGCCGGGCTGGTTGTGGCCCGCTGCTACGGTGCCGGCGTGTGGACTCCCGAGTCCTGCCCGACGCGGCGGCCGGCGCTCGTTGCGACGTTGCCGGTGCCGGACGCGTGGCACGAGTCGTACCTGCCGCCGGCGGTCGGCGGGGACCTGCTGCTCGCCGCGGGAGGCCCCGCGCCCGCCGCGACGGATGACGCCGAGCCGTCCCTGATCGCCCTGGTCGCACTCGACGTGGCCGCCGGCACGGAGCGGTTCCGGGTATCGATGCCGCCCGCCGCGCGGGGCGGCGAGGCCAGCCAGGTGGGCCTGCCGCATCCGCTGCCGGACAACCGCATCCTCCTGCCGGTGTACCGCTGGGAAGAGTCGTTCACGGTGTACCTGATCGACGCGGACGGGCGGATCCTGCGCGAGGACGACCTCGCGGCGGGCCGGGAGGTGGAACTGGACGTGTACGGCGCCGACCTCGGGGTCAAGCTCTGGCAGGAGCCCCTCGCGGTGGGGCCCGACGCCTACCTCGCGTCCTGGGTGTACCGCGCCAGGTCGTGGCACCTGCAGTGCCGGGACCTCGCGACCGGAGCGCCCCGCTGGGAGGCGAGAGAGCGCGTCATCGCCGTGGCCGGGGACGTTGCCGTCACCGAGACCGCCCCCGATCCGCCCGAGACCGGCGGAGCGATCGTCGGCCGGGCGCTCGCCGACGGCACCGAGCGATGGCGGCTGCCGCCGGCCCCGATCTACCCGGAGCGAGCCCGCACCTTCGGCGCGGTGCTGGGAGACTCGCTGGTGCTGGTGGACCGCGGACGCCGGCTCGCCGCGGCCGCGGAGCGCGAAGAGGCTCTCGTCGACCGCGCGGTGGAGCTCGGCGTGGAGCCCGACCAACTCGACCTCGACGACCTGCCCCTGCCCGGGGAGGACCTGGCGGGGTACGACCTGGCCGACGGGCACGAACGCTGGCGGTTCCCGGTGGACGGCGAGGTCGTTTCGGTCGCCGCGGGACCCACGACCACCTGCGCCGTGACCGTCGACACCGCCGGGCGTTGCCGGCTGGAGCGGATCCGGCTGGACGGGCAGCGCGACGAGCCGGTCACCCTCGACATCGACCCGCCGGCGATCGCGTACGTCGACGACGTCCACCTGCTGCTGGCCGGCGCCACCGAGCTGGTGTGCCTGTCGACTCTCGCACCGCGGACGGTCCTGTGGCGGCTCCCGCTGCCGGACAGTCCCCTGGTACCCCGCCCGAACCCCGGCGACCGCCGGATCCTCACCGCGTCGATCGCCGTCACGCAGCACCGCATCGCCGTCCGCGGCTTCGACGCGGTCCGCATCTTCGCCGAGTAGCCGCCCCCGGCGCGCTCGCGGCCGCACGACCCACCCGATTTCCCCGCCCAGTCGCTCGCTGCCCTTCGTCAACCCGTAGCCCGTCAAAGCCACCTGCTTGTCGGTGCCACTCCATAACGTTACTGTTATGGCATGGCGTCGCCGGAATGGGTCGTCGAGTTTCATCCTGAGTGCGAGAAGTGGGCCGAGGGCCTGGACCAGACGGATGCCGAGGCGCTGCTTGCGGCGGTAAGAGTGCTCCGCGATCAAGGGCCGACTCTCGGGCGTCCGCTGGTAGACGTGATCGAGGGCAGCAATTACGCCAACATGAAGGAGCTGCGGCCCGGATCGACCGGCCGGACCGAGATACGGGTGCTGTTCGCCTTCGATCTGCGGCGGCGTGCGATCTTGCTGCTCGGTGGCGATAAGAGCGGCAACTGGTCCGGCTGGTACGAGGCGAACATTCCGATCGCCGACCAGCGGTTCGGTGAGCATCAGGCGGCGATGGCCAGGGGACGCGGCCGGCCGACGGCGGTGACCAGGAGGACTGGGAGGGGGCGGCGATGAGCCTGAAGGAGTGGGAGGCCCGAGTCCTGGCGGCCGACGGGGCCGCGGAGCGTGTGGCCGAGATCGAGGATGAGCTGCGGCTGGCCGCCGGGCTGACGGCGTTGCGTGAGCGGGCGGGGCTGAGTCAGGCCGACGTCGCCGCGCGGATCGGGGTGTCCCAGCCTCGCGTGGCCGCCATCGAGCGGTCGTCGAACATCACGATCGATCTCCTCGAGCGGTACGTCGGCGCGCTGCTGCCCGGCGGGGGTCTTGAGATCGTCGCGGTGCAGGGGCGGCACCGCTATCCGCTGCTCACCCCGGCGTCGGCGGCCGGCGGGGTCCGCAAGGTCGCGGCGGCGGTCCGCCGGACGGCCGTTCCCCGCAAGGGCAAGGCCGCCGGCGTGACCAGGAAGAAGGCCTCCTAGCGGGCGGGCACCGGATCGATCGCCGGTCAGTAGCGGATGTTGACGTTGCTGGCCTCGTGGGTGTCCGCCAGGCCGCCCGTTGCGCCGCTGAAGCCGACCAGCGTGCTCGCCGGCAGCTGGACCAGGGTGTCCAGGACCGTCACGCCGTCGATGGTCACCACCAGGTCGCCGCCGCCGCCGGCGCGGACCTGCACGGTGTGGTTGCCGCTGCGCAGGTTGGGCACGTTGGTCGCGCTGGCGATCAGGTTGACGCTGGTCTGGCTGGGGCCCGTGGTGCTGATCCCGACGAAGTTGCTCGACGGGTAGCCGGGCTGGGCGTACGTGATGAGGTCGACCGACACACCCGGAAGCGTGGCGCGGCCGAGGCCGCCGCCCGTGGGGCCGAGGGCGTTCGGGGTGCCCTGGGAGGCGTCGAGCAGCAGGAACGACATGCCGTCGGCGCCGCTGCCGTCGCCGATGTGCACGGTGAAGGTCGCGTTCAGGCGGGTGGGTGAGATCGGGGTCGACCAGATCGCGCTGCCGGCCTGCATCGCCGTCGGGCCGGTCAGGCGCAGGGTACCGCCGTTGACGCTCGCGGAGCCGTTGAGGGTCCAGCCGGCCGCGGGTGGGGGCGCGACCTGGTCGAGCGGGGCGCCGGCGGTGATCTGGACGTCGCGGACGGCGTGCACGTCGTTGTAGCCGCCGGTGCCGGCGCTGAAGCCGGCCAGTGCGGTGGCGCCGAGGGCGGGTACGCGGCCGCTGAGGACCTGGGTGCCGTCGATCGTCACGCCGATCGTGAGGCCGGTGACGCCGATTTTGACCTGGTGGGTGCCGTTGCGCAGGTCGGGGATCTGCGTGTTGGTGGCGGTATAGGTCAGGGCGGCGCCGGAGGCGATGCCGACCCAGTTGGACGAGTTCACGCCCGAGCCGGGGTACGTGCGGAAGGTGACGGCGACGACCGGCAGGCCGGCGGCGCCCACGCCGCCGCCGGGCTGGCCGAGGCCGGTCGGGGCGGCGGCCGGGTCCATGAGCACGAAGGCCAGGCCGTCGGCGCCGGAGCCGCCGTTGGTGGTCATCGTGAACGAGGCCGACAGCCCGTTGGTGTTGACCGGGGTGCCGTAGAACGCGGTGCCGGCGACGGTGTTCTGGGCCGGGGTCAGCACGGCCTCGGTGCCGGTCGGGTACGCCGCGCCGTTGAACCGCCAGCCCTCGCCGGGCTTGACCAGGGCCGTGCCGCTCGAGGTGATCGACACGTTGCTGACCGCGTGCTGGTCGGTCGCGCCGCCGGTACTTCCCGTGAACGCGACATACGTGCTGGGCGGCAGCTTCACCGCGCTGCTGATGACCTGCGTGCCGTCGATCGACACGGTGAGGGTGCCCGACGCCGTGGTGACGGCGACGGTGTGCGTACCGGTGCGCAGGTTGGGCACGTTGGTGGCCGTGGCCACGTACTGCAGGCCCTGCGCGTCCCACCCGTTGGTGACCCCGATGAAGTTCGCCGACGGGTCGCGGCCGGCCTGCCAGGTGTCGAAGGTGACGGCGACGCCGGGCAGGTTCTGGAAGCCCAGCCCGCCGCCGGTGCCGCCGAGGCTGCGCACGCCGTTGGACGCGGCGTCCAGCAGCGCGAAGGTCATGCCGTCGGCGCCCGTGCCGCCGCCCATCTGCACGGTGAAGGTGGCGTTGAGCTTGTCACTGGCGATCGGCGAGGAGTAGACGGCCGAGCCGGCGGCGCTGGTCACCACCGGGGTGAGCACCAGGTTGGAGCCGTTCATCGCGGCCGAGCCGTTGAAGATCCAGCTCCCGCCGATGATGCTCGGCACCGGCGTGCCGGAGGGCTTGGTCGCGGTGCCGGTGACGCTCACCGTGTGCGAGCCGTTGCCGTCGTTGGAGCTGATGACGTACTGCCCGGTGAAGGTCCCGGCGGCGGTGGGGGTGAACGTCACGTCGACCTGGACCTCGTCGTCCGGGCCGAGCACCTGGCTCTCCGGCAGCGGGGTGTTCACCACGAACGGCAGCGCCGGCGGCGCCGCCTTGGTGATCGTGACCGGCAGGTTGCCGGCGTTGCCGACGGTCAGCGTCTTCGTCACCGAGCTGCCGACCGGCACCGAGCCGAAGCTGAGCGAGCTCGGCGTGATGGTCAGCTCGGCCGAGCCGGTGACGCCGGAGCCGGTGATGGCGACGGTGGCCGTGCCGTTGGGGCCGGTGACCCCCAGCGTCCCGGTGTCGTTGCCGACGGCGGTGGGCCGGTACGTCACCCCGACCGCGATCGTCTGACCGGGCGCGACGACGGTGCCGTTCGCCGGTACCCCGGTGACGGTGAACGGCGCCGACGGCACGCTCGTGCCGGTCACGGTCTCGTTCGCGGTGCCGGTGTTGGTGAAGCTGGCGGTCAGGGACTTCACCGAGCCGACGGGCATGTTGCCGAAGTCGAGCGCCGGGGTGTTGGCGGTGAGGCCGGGCCGGGTGCCGTTGCCGACCAGGGTGGCGGCGACGGTGGTGGAGTTGCCGGCGTCGGTGACGGTGAAGCGCAGCAGCCCGGTCGCCGAGCCCGGCGCGGTCGGGCTGAACGACACCGGGACGGTGATCTTCTGCCCGGCGGCGAGGGTGACCGGCAGCGCCGGCGGGGTCGCGCCGAACGGCGCCGAGGTGCTCACCGCGGTGACGGTGATCGCGCGGGTGGCGGTCGCCGTGACGGTGCCGGTGCCGGTCTGGCCGACGGCGACGTTGCCGAGGTCGACCTGGGTGGCGGCGAGCGGGGACGTGGTCGGCTGGCCGAAGGCGTACACGTAGCCGTCGCGGGTGCCGACGTAGACGCGGCCGTTGGAGCTGGACGCGGTGGCGAACTTGCTCGCCGTACCGAACGGGAAGCAGCGCAGCAGGGTCAGCTGCTTGCCCGACGGGACCGCGCGGTAGGCGCACAGCCGGCCGTTGGCGCCGGTCGGGCCGTCGGAGCCGGTCATCCAGAGCACGGCGGAGCCGGCCGTGGTGCCGTCGGAGGTCACCATCGGGGAGCCGGACGAGAAGCCGTACTTCTCGGCGCTGTTGCCGGCCAGCGACAGCGCCGGGCGGCCGTCGCCGGTGACGCCGTACTTGAACGCGAGGATCTGCGAGTCGGCCTGCGCCATGTAGACGTAGCCGCCCTCGCCGCCGTAGGCCGCCGCCCGGCTCCAGAAGCCGTGGTACGGGCCGAGGACCTCGACGACGTCGTCGCCGCCGGCCACGCCCTGGGCCTTGCCGCCGAGGTGGTCGCGGTCGAGCAGGAAGACCCGGCCGTCCTTGCCGCCCATCACCATGAGATGCGGTACGGCGGCCGTGCCGAAGTACTGGTCGGGCAGGCCGACCGGCCCGCCGCTGCCGAAGTCCGCGTCGTTCTGGTCGAGCACGGCCGCGTCGGACGGGCTGAAGAAGTCCTTGGCCGAGATGACGCCGTTGGCGTCGACGCCGAGGCGCACCACCGACTGCGACAGCTGGTTGGGCGTCGGCGAGCCGAGGCTGTTGGGTGCGGTGATGCCGTTGCCGGTGGCGACGAACATCCGGCCGTTGCCGTCGGACATGATGCCGCCGCCGGCCTGCCAGATGCCGGAGCCCTTGTTGCTCGCGCCGACCTGGTCGGACCACAGGTTGACCACGCCGGAGGTGGTGTTCACGCCGGCGACCCAGCCGACGTAGGTGCCGTAGTCGCATTGGCTGCCGAAGCCGAGGTACACCACGCCGTTCATGAGCAGCAGGCCGGGGCGGTTGTTGACGTCCTTGGCGGCGAAGGGGTGGTCGGGATCGTTGGCCGGGGTACCCGCGATCCGGACCGGCCAGCCGGCGCGCTCGGCGCCGCTGACGAGGTTGATCGCGTGGAGGTACCAGTTGGGGTGATTGGCGTCGGGGCCGTCGTTGGTCTTCGTGCTGACGTAGACGTACCCGGTCGACGGGTCGTAGACGCCGGTCGCGGTGACGCCGATGTTGGGCACGAGGTCGGCGCAGCCGGTGGTGGCGGCCGGCCACGCCGGTCCGAGCGCGCGCGACCACTGCACGGCGCCGGTCGCCGCGTCGAGGCCGTAGACGTAGTTGTCCTCGGTGGCCGCCACGAGCGTGTTGCCGATGACCAGCGGCTGGGCGTACACCTGGCCCTGCACCTTGGTCGCGAACAGCTGGCCGAAGTTGCCGCTCACCACCGCGCTCGGCGACAGCGCCGGCTCCTGGGAGTCCCAGCCGGTGCGCAGCGTGTCCTTCGAAATCGTCGTGTTGTCGGCCAGCGCGGCCGGCGCGGCGACGAGCGGGGCCACGATCACCGCGGCGGCTAACGCGGCAAGGGCGACAAAACTCCGTAACCGGGACACCAGAGACCTCCTCAGCCCCCGATGACTGGGCCGGGACGTTACCGATCTCGCAACACGAAAACGATGGGCCGTTCAGCGGAACTGACCACTAGTCACTAATAATGACTATATGGTGGGCGTATGACTGTGATCGTGGAACTCACGCGGGTGCGGGTCGCGCCCGAGCAGACCGACGCGTTTCTGGCCGCGCGCCCCGGCATGCTGGACGACTTCCGGGCCGACCGGGCCGGCTTCCTCGGCGCGCGGCTCGTCCGCCTCGCCGGCGGCGAGTGGCTCGACATCGTCGACTGGGCCTCGGCCGCCGACCGGGAGGCGTCGCGCGAGAAGGGCGCCAACCGGCCGGGGATCGCCGCCTTCTTCGCCACCATCGAGGCGGTGGTCTCGGCCGAGGACGGGACGGCGGAGGAGCACCGGCCGCAGTAGACATCGTCACGTGACGGTGGCGGGATTATTCCGGGGTGATGCGGCTTTTGGAAGGTCGTGAATATCGAGAAAGGGTAACGACGAGGGTCTCGGCGATTCCGCTGAGGGCGGGCGGGCCGCTGCTATGGGCGTTGTCCCTGTTGGCCTGCACAAGAGGTGCCGATGAAGCTCATCTCGATCGTGTCCCGGGCCGCCGTCGCGACCGTCGTGACCACCACCGTGGCCGGGTTCGCAGCGGTGGCCGGCCCGGCGGCCGCGTCCGCGCACACGCCCGCGTTCAAGCTCCGTCCGGCCGTCGCCGGGCACGTCCAGAAGGTGTCCCGGACCACGCCGCTGTCCACGTCCGACTGCCTCGCGCAGATCGGCATCCACTGCTACTCGCCGCTGCAGTACCGCACGGCGTACAACCTCAACCCGCTGTACGCCCGCGGCATCACGGGCAAGGGGCGCACGATCGTCATCGTCGACTCGTTCGGCTCGCCCACGATCCAGCACGACCTCGAGGCGTTCGACGCGCAGTTCGGCCTGCCCAACACGACCGTCCAGGTCGTCAAGGCCGGAGACGTCCCGCCGTTCGACCCGAACAACGCCGACCACGTCGGCTGGGCTCAGGAGACCACGCTGGACGTCGAGTACGCCCACGCGATCGCGCCCGACGCCAAGATCGTGCTCGTGGAGACCCCGGTCGCCGAGACCGAGGGCGTCACCGGCCTGCCCGAGATGATGGACGCCGAGAAGGCGCTCATCGACAAGGGCGTCGGCGACGTCATCTCGCAGAGCTTCGGCGCCACCGAGAACACGTTCCCGGGCTTCGACCAGGGCAACTTCTCGAGCATCCAGCGGCTGCGCTACGCCTACGAGGACGCCGCGCGCCACGGCGTCACGGTGCTGGCCGCGTCGGGCGACGCCGGCGCGACCGACTACCAGGCCAACGGCGAGGACCTCTACACGTTCCCGGTCAACTCCTGGCCGTCGTCGGACCCGCTGGTCACCTCGATCGGCGGTACGCAGCTCAACCTCGACAACTCCGGCAACCGCCTCTCGCCCGACGTCGTCTGGAACGACGGCTACGGCGCGGGCGGCGGCGGGCTGTCGCACGTGTTCCCGCGGCCGGCCTTCCAGACCGGGGTCCGCTCGGTCGTCGGCAACCACCGCGGTACGCCGGACATCTCGATGAGCTCGGCGGTCGACGGCGGCGCGTGGGTGTACTACACGTTCGTCGGCGCCAGCTCGCCGTGGCACATCTTCGGCGGCACCAGCGAGGCGACCCCGATCTTCTCGGGCATCGTCGCGCTCGCCGACCAGCAGGCGGGCCGCCGCCTCGGCGACATCAACGCCGCGCTGTACCTGCTCGGCGCCGGCAGCACCCACACGCACCTGCCGACCGGCCTGGTCGACGTGACCTCGGGCGACAACAGCTTCGAGGGCGTCACCGGCTTCCCGGCCGGTGCGGGGTACGACCTCAGCTCCGGCTGGGGAACGATCGACGCCAGCAAGTTCGTCCCGGCGCTGGCCCTGCTCTGACGCGGTTCCTCTGAACGCGCAACGGCGCGGCCCGCTCGGGCCGCGCCGTTGCTTGTTTCCTTATTTCTCTATGTCGAGCCCGGAGGCTCAGGCGACGAACTTGACGTTGCGGCGGCGGCGGTACACCACGAAGAGCACCGCGCCGACGAGCACCATGCCGGCGCCGACGCCGACGATCAGGCCGGTGTTGTCACCGGTGACGGGCAGGCTCGGGCCACCCGAGGGCGAGGCCGACGGGCGGGCCGTCGGCGACGAGTCGACCGCGGCGGCGCAGGCCCGGACCAGGTCGAACGAGCTGTCCAGCAGCGGCACGCTGACGGCGAAGCCGAAGAAGAGGCCCCAGCCCTGCGGGGTCTTGATCCAGCCGCCGTTGTCGACGAGCTTGCCGGTGACGCCCGCCGGGGCCGGCTTGGTCGGCAGCTCGATGTCCTTGGCGGAGGCCTGCTTGCTGATCTGGTCGCTCTTGGCGGCCAGCGCGCTCTCGATCGCCTGCGGGTCGTCGCCCGTCACGTCGAGCTCGAAGACGCCCTTGGCGTTGAGGACCAGGGCGACGGCGTCGGTCTTCTCGTCGTCGGCCGGGCCGTTGGCGTAGATGAACACGTAGTTGAGGTCGGTGTACTCACCGGCGGGCTTGCTGAACAGCCAGCCGTCCTTGCCCGCAACGGCGACACCGGTGTCGATGCCGGCACAGCCCTTGTTCGGCGCGGTCGCGGCGTAGATGCCGGTATCCGGCACGTTCAGGATGGCGCCAGGGGCGTCATCATCCGCGGCGTGGGCCGGCGTGCCGAGCCCGGCGATGAACAGGGCGGTGACGGTGGCCGCGGTGGCGGCCCGGGCGATCCCCCGAAGGTTCATGAAGTCCTCTTCGCATGCGGCCTTCCAATGACCGTGGGAATCTCTCAGCGAATTCATAGGTTTGCAACGCCACGATTCGGACTTAATCGGCCCATAAGATTCCAGGCGAGCCTATCGGCCCACCTCTTTATGGCCGAAAGGATGACATCCTCCGATGGACATCGTCACTCCGCGATACGGCGCCCAGACCAAGAGTCACAGCTCAGGCGGGGTGGATGCCAGCGTCAGCACCACCGAATCGATGTGCCGGCCCCTGTCGTCCTCGGGCCATTTCAGGCCCGCGCGCCGGTGATCGCCGCGCCGGACCGCCGGCCGGGCGCGATCCACTCGCCGACCACGTCGGCGGTGAACCCGGCCGCCCACTACGCGACGGCGGGCAGGGCGGCCATTTCACTCCAGCGGACTTTGCTTCACAACCGGATCGGGCCCTGCTGCACTCCTAGTGGTTCGGGAGGCCGGATTGCGGGATGAGCAGGAGTTCGTGGAGTACGTCCGGGCGCGTATGCCGTCGTTGCGGCGGCTCGCGTACCGGCTGTGCGGCCAGTGGGCGGCCGCCGACGACCTGGTGCAGGAGTGCCTGGTCGCGCTGTACCGCCACTGGGGCCGGGCGAGCGCGGCCGAGTCGGTCGACGCGTACGTGCGGGCGATCCTCGTCCACGCGTACCTCGCCGAGCGCCGCCGCCCCTGGTCGCGCCGCGTCCAGCCGATCGCCGAGGCGCCCGACACGGTGGTGACGCCGGCGCCGGTCGAGCACCGCCTCGACGTGCGGGCCGCGCTGGCCGCCCTCACCCGGGGCCAGCGGGCCGTGCTCGTGCTGCGGTACTGGGAGGACCTCGACGTCGCCCAGACCGCCGCCGCGCTGGGCTGCTCGCCCGGCACGGTCAAGAGCCAGACGTCGTACGCCATGGCCGCCCTGCGCCGCCTGCTGCCCGACTACACGCCGGAAGGAGGGCCCAGGCCGTGAGGGACCTGTTCGCCGCCCTGCCCGACGATCCCGCGCCGCCGCTGGCGTCCGGCTACCTCGACGAGGTGCTCACCCGCGGCCGCCGCTCGGTGCGTCGCCGCCGCCTCGGTACCGCCGCCGCCTGGACGATCATCGTCCTGGCTCTCGCCGCGCTGTTGCTTCCGGGTGTACCGCTACCCGCCCGCCCGGCGTCCCCGGCCCACCACCCGTCGCTGCCCGACCACTTCGCCGGCTACTCAGTGCTCACGAGCACCGTGGAACGCGACGCCCCCGGCCGCGCGATCGCCATCTACGGCTACGGCAACGGCGAGACCCTCAACATGTTCCAGCCGCTGGTCGTGGGCGCGGACGGGGACACGTACCGTCGCGTCGGCGCTCTTGAGGAACGCAACGGCGCGCTGGGCCTGCTCTCCCCGGACGGCACCCAGGTCATCCTGGGCGACGACCGGGGTCCCGCCCGCGATCTGGTGCTCGTCGACCTGACCACGGGCCGGCACCGCTCGATCCCGTTGCCCGCGCCGCTCGGCGTACGCCTGCTGGCCTGGTCCCCCGACGCCCGGTACGTCGCGTACAGCGCCGGCGCGGTCGGCCCGTCCGACGGCAGCTCCAACTTCGTCGAGTCGGAGGTCCTGCGCATCGGCACCCTGCGCCTCCTGGACGTGACCACGGGCCGCAGCACCGAGATCCCGTCGATCAGGGGCCCGTGGACCGCCGCGTTCGCCCCCGACGGCACCCGCTTCGCGGTCCAGGTGGCCACGACGGCCCACATCCTCGACCTGCGGGGCACCGAGCAGGCCGCGATCCCCCTGGGCGACGGCCACGGCCTGGTCGCCGGCGCCGGCTGGACCCCGGACGGCCGCTACCTGACCACGGTCCCCTGGACCGGCACGGAGCTGGACCACAGCACGTTCCTGAGCCTGGAGGTCGCCGCCACCTTCGTCCCGCTCGCCGGGCCCGCCACACCGCCCGCCGCGGTGGAGGACGTGGTACGGGTCCTGGGCTGGCGCGACGCGACACACATGATCGCCGCCACCACGAACGGCAGCGCCCTGTCCCTGACCGAGATCAACCTGACCACGGGCGACCGGCAGATCCTGTCGAACTTCGACACCGCCATGACGTGCGAGCTCGGCATGCAGCACTGTGAGGTGTATGACCTCCAGCTGGCCACCGGCCTGCTGCCCGACCTCACCGTCCGTCACGCCCGGTCCCCGGACCGCGGCCCCTGGCCCTGGCTGCTGCGCATCCCGATCGCCGTCGCACTGATCGCCGCCGCGACCCTGTTCCGGCTCCTGCGCCGCCGGCGCCGCTAGGAGGCCTTACGAAGAGGCGATCAACTCATCGACGACGAGCTCCGTCGCGGCATACGGCACAGGGATGCGCTCCCCGTGCAGATACTCGACCCGCGTCCGATACCCGGTCGAGATGGGCCCGGTGTGCTCGTAGATCGCCTCCTGGGTGATCACCCAGTAGACCGGATAGCCGGCCTGCCCGTAGAGCTTGGCCTTGACGTTGAGATCCTGAATCGTCGTCTCGTCGGCGACTTCGACCACGAGCAGCACATCGGCGGCATCCCAGACCGACAGCCTGGTCCCCACGGTCCCGATCGGCTCCGCGTCAGCCCGCCGCACCCAGCAGTCGGGATCGGGAAGCGACCCTCCGGTCGGCAGCGTCGAGGTCGTCACCCGGACCCCGCCTCGTGGCAACAACGCGAGAAGTTGGCCGACCGTGTCGCCATGCCAAGATCCGATTACCACTGGCCAGATCTCTCCCTCGACGAGCTCCACCCGGTGGTCAAAGGCGTTGGCTTCCCAGGCACGCACGAACTCGCTCTGGCTCCATCGGTAGGCGAGCACGGGCTGGGTCATGGTTGTGAGCCTACCAACGGCGGCCAGTCGCGGCTGCGAACCGCAATGGGGTGAAGTGCCCGTAGTTGACCAGGGCGAGCGCGTTCAGCACGCGGCCAGTGGCCCTGCGCCTCGTCGACTGAAGGGGCTGTCGACCGAAACGGACGAGCCCGGTTCCGTGGTCGGCGACCGCGGAACCGGGCCCGTGCTGCTGTGTCAGCCCTGGACAATCTGGAACTTCGCGGGAGCGGCGTCGTTGCGGCCCGGGTAGCCGGCGCCCTTGTCGTCCTGCGCGGTCGCCCAGACGCTGCCCTCGGTCTGCTGCGGCGCGGCGGGCGCGGTCACCTTGATGGTGAAGACCTTGGAGCCGCCCGCCGGGATGCTGCCGCTGAGGCAGGGCACCGGCAGCTCGTTCTGCTGGATCGTGCAGCCCGAGATCGCCTGGATCGTCCACGTGTCGGGGACTCCGAGCGCGATCCGCAGCTTGCCGGGCGTGGCGAACTGTGCGTTGTTGTGGACGGTCACCTTAACGGTGCCCGCCCACGTGCCGGAGCCCGTCGCGGTCATCGTCAGCTTGTCCGCGGTGACGGTCACGTCGGTGATGTTCGGGTTCGGCCCGAACGCGGTCGGGCCGCCGGTCTGGGTGAACGCGGTGCCGTTCCAGCCGTATGTGCGCCACTGGTGCTGGGACGCCTGCGCCATTTCGCAGCAGGGCCGGTACTCGCCCACGTCGACCTTGACCTGCCCGTCGTCGCCGGCCTGCACCTGCCAGATCGTCTCGATGTCGGTGCCCTGCTTGCCCGTGTTGCCGGCGCTGGCGACGACCTGGCCCAGGGTGACGATCTTGCCGCCGGCGTCGCGGTCGAAGGCGAGCACCTTGTAGTCGTCCCCCTGCGGGCTGCACGACAGGAGCATGACCGTCTCCTGCGCCCCGTCGTGGTCGACGTCGACGTACACGGGGTCGCCCTGCAGCTTGAGGATGGCGTTGCTGCCCGCCTTGCCCCCGCTGAACTTCACCGAGCCCTTCGGGCACCCGTCGTCGAAGCCCTTCGGCCACGAGGGGACGGTGAGGGTCGCGTTGCCGAGGTCGGTCTTGCTGATCCGCCCGTCCGGCGCCGAGGCGGTGGGGCTACCCGTCGCGGGCGCGGCCGGCGACGTGGTCGTCTCGACCGCGCTGACGGAGGCGCCCGGCGTGACCGGCGGCCCGTTGGAGTCGCTCCCGGCGGCCGCATACGCCACCACGGGCGTCGCGATCGCGAGCGCGGCGATGGTGCTCGCGGCGATGGTCCGCACCTTGTGCCGGTGCTGCACCGTGGCGCGTGCGACGGCGGATCCGGCAGGCTTGACGTAGGCGGACACCTCGCTGCGGAAGTCGGCGAAGGCGCTGGTGAGCAGGTCGTCGTTGTCGAAGTCAGGCACGGCGGGACTCCTTGTCGGTGAGCTGGGCGGCGAGCGCGGCGCGCCCGCGGTGGAGCCAGGACTTGACGGTGCCTTCGGCGACACCTTCCTGGCGGGCGATATCACTGATCGGCATGTCCGCGAGGTAGTGCAGGATCACCGCGCGGCGCTGCTGCTCCGGCAGGGTCGACAGCGCCTGGGCGAGCGCGACCCGATCGGGACTGGGCGCCGCCACGTGCTCCTCGCGGTGCCGGCGGGCGAAGGCCATCGCGGTGCGGGCCCGCCGCCACCGGCTGGTGGCCAGGTTCCAGGCGACCCGGCGGACCCAGCCCGCGGGGTCGTCCATGTCGGCGATGCGCTTCCACCGCGACAGCGCACGGCAGAACGCCTCCTGGACCACATCCTGGGCCGCGGCCATGTCACCGGTGTAGGCGAACAGCTGGACCGTGAGCGGCCGGAAGAAGGCCGCGTAGAACTCGTCGAACCCTCTGGCACCGGCGGGCGGTCCGCTGTCCGACGGACTTTCCACTCTGCCCCCGTCAAGCAAGGTGCTCACACTGCCTTCCTCCCCATCGGCGACCGGCAATCCGGTCGTACGGCGACAACACGCCGCAGCGGGAAACGAGGTTGCAGCGGATCTTTTGTCGTCCAGGCGACAGTTCCGCTGCAGACGGCGCCAAGCGACCGAAACAACGCAATCGGCAAGGAGAACGGCGATCACCCGCAGCCGTGGGCCGCCAGGCGGTTTGGTGGAGCCGGATTCGTCGGGCTCTGTATCGTCGCCTGCATCCGGATCCGCCGGGACAGAATGACTACGGTGGGTTACGGCCTGCCCGGCGGGAGCGCTTGATCAATTCACTCAACAAGATGCCGATGACAGGGCGGCCCGCTCGGCTGCTGCGAGCTTCGATTGGCCGATGTCGGGTTATTGAGTCTTGATCTTGCGGCCCCAACAGATCGCTGTTGCGAAGGCGAGGTCGAAGAAGTCCGGAAGGTCCAGGAGACGTAACGTCTCGTCGACCGCGGGTAGCGCTTGGGGCGTCTGTACAGCGATTCGGGGGCGTAGCTGAGTGAGGGTGTGGGACCAGCATCGAGCCGATGCGTTCCGGCCACCGGTCGCTGGGATGTGTACCAAGGCTGAGACCTGCCCGAGCCCGTGTTGCTGCAAGGGCGCAGGGAAGGTGCGCGGCCATGCGGCGTCGGTGCCGATGGTCGCCGCCAGAGTCGCTTCGACGGCGTGCATGGCGTCGCGAAAGGCCGGTGTGGTCGAGGATTCGATGGGGAAGCCGGCGATGGACTCGATCACCAGCAGACCGTCGGGACGCAGCGACCGGCACAGTTTGGCGATGACGGTGTCCCGTTCGGGCAGATGTTCCAGCACGAACCTGGCGTGGATGAGGTCGAACGTCGATACGGGCAACGGGTCGAAGACGATGTCGTGCTTGGTGACGCGCAGGTTAGGCGCGGTGGCGGGTTCGAGCCAGCGCGTGTCGATGTCGGTCGCGAGGACGCTGCCGTCGGTGACCTGCCCTGCCAGCCAGGTCGCGACTGTGCCGGCACCGGCGCCGACTTCCAGGCAGTGCCAATTCGGGCGGAGACCGAGTTCGTGGAGGATCCGCGTGGTCGTGTGGTCGGCGACCTCCGCCATCGCAATGAGCCGTTCTCGCTCTGCGTGCCAGTTGGGACTCAGGACCGATTCACCGTAGCGTTCCGGGACTGTCACCTGGCAATCCTGTCAGACATCGTCTATGCGCTGAGACACTCATGATCAGGTGCCCGCTCATAGCCGATGTGCGTGCAGCCGATCTTGGATTCCGTGGGCTGGCTGTTCGTTGCCGACGAAACGACGCCATGATCGACTCGGTAGGGACTATCTGCGTAATGGCGATGACCGCGCATCATGGTGCGCAGTTGTTGGCCGTGCAGATGACTACGTGATCAGCCCGCTGCGGTGGGCGAGGATCACGAGGTGTATTCGGTCGCGGACGTCCAGCTTGGTGAGTAGGTGAGCGATGTGGGTTTTGGCGGTACCGGGGGTGATGTGTAGCCGGGCGGCGATTTCCGGGTTCGAGAGGCCCTCGGCGACGAGCAAAAGCACTTCACGTTCGCGGTCGGTGATCCGCTCCAGCCGGCCCGGCGCGAACCGTACGCGGTCGGCGGGCACTGGGCCGGCGCCGGCGGGCATCGGCGTATCGCGGCGTGCCTGGCGGGTGATGGCGGCGGTCGGGTCGGCGTCGATTGCTTCATGCCCGGGCAGGTGTGCGGGTGGAGCGGTGAACCGGGCGATCAGGCGGCGGGTGACGCTGGGGGCCAGGAGCGCGTCGCCGGCGGCGATGGTGCGGATCGCGGCGAGCAGGTCAGCTGGTGGAGTGTCTTTGAGGAGGAAGCCGCTGGCCCCGGCATGCAGTGCGGCGTAGACGTACTCGTCGAGGTCGAACGTGGTGAGTACCAGCACCCGTGCGATACCCGATGTGGTGATCAGCCGGGTGGCCTGGATGCCGTCGAGGTCGGGCATCCGGATGTCCATGAGCACGACCTCGGGTCGGTGCCGATGGGCCTGGTCGACGGCTTCCCGGCCGGTGCCGGCCTGAGCCACGACAGCGAGGTCGGGTGCGGTACCGATGATGCCGGAAAGGCCCGCACGGACAAGGGGTTGGTCGTCGGCGACCAGGACTCGCAGGGTCACGTCGCCGGCGCCCCGACGGCGTCGAGGGCAGGCGTCGGCAGCCGGGCCGCAACGCGGAACCCGCCACCGGGTAAGGGTGCGGCGTCGAGATGGCCGCCGTAGAGCTGGACCCGTTCGCGCATGCCGGTGAGCCCGAGACCGGTCGATGCGACGGGGCCGCCCCTGCCGTGGTCGGTCACCTCGATGACAAGCTCGTGCGGGAGGTAGTCGACAGCGACGTTCGCGGTCGTCGTGGCGGCGTGCTTGGCGACGTTGGTCAACGCCTCCTGGACGATGCGGTACGCGGACAGTTCGACCCCGGCGGGCAGCTGTCGGTGCTGGCCGGTGATAGTCAGCTCGACCCGGATGCCGGCCTGGCCGGTCCGCGTGACGAGCTGCTCCAGGTCGGCCAGTCCGGGCGTGGGCGTCAAGTCGGCGGGGGTGTCCGGGGCGCCGTCCGCGCGCAGTACGTTGAGCAGCCGGCGCATCTCGGCGAGGGTCTGCCGGCCGGTGGTCTCGATGGCGGCCAGCGCCGCACCGGCCTCGTCCGGCCGCTCCCGCACCATCAGCCGCCCGAACCCGGCCTGTACGGTGATCACGCTCATGCTGTGCGCCACCACGTCGTGTAACTCGCGGGCGATGCGCATGCGCTCTTCCGCGGCCCCGCGCCTGGCCCGTTCCCGCTCGACCTGTGCCATCCGGGCATGGTGGCGTACCAGCTCGTCGCCGTACCGGCGGTGCTCACCCCGGGCGTACCCGACCGTCCAGCACAGCACGAGCGCGACCGCGAACGGCAGCACGCCGCCGGCGCGCCCGGTCAGCGCGGTGGCCGCCGGGCCGGTCAGCGCGGCGACTAGCACGGGCAGCCCGGTCCGCGCCGGGTACCGGCCAGCGACCAGGTAGAGCACGTACCCCAGGGGAGCCACGGCGAGGAAGGGCAGCAGCGGCGCCAACGGAGCCAGCCAGAACCCCACCAGCGCGCAGGCAAAGCCGAGCAGCAGCCGGCGCTGCCCGATCGCTACAGGCAGGGCAACCAGAGCGGTACCACCGAACGCCAATGGCCACGGAGCGATCTTGTGAGCGAACAGCACCCAAGCCACCAGGCCGTACCCGAGACCAGCGGCGACCTCGACGACGAATCTCTGGCCGGGTCGCAGCCGCTGCGACAGCGGCGGACGGGGTTGCATGCGCCCAGCCTACGAACACGGCCCGGGTGGGTCATCTGCCGCAAGGCATAGTCCGAGCGGCCCACGGCTGCGGACCGATGACGGGGGATGGCGTGGGCCGGCACGGTATTGCCAATGATTGAGGCACAGGAACTGACAAAGCGGTACGGAGCGACGGTCGCCGTCGACCGGTTGTCCTTCCAGGTCCGACCTGGCCGGGTGACCGGATTCCTCGGCCCCAACGGCGCCGGCAAGTCCACCACGATCCGGATGATCCTCGGGTTGGACACCCCCACCGGCGGCCGCGCTCTGATCGGTGGCCGGCCGTACCGCAACCTGCCGTACCCCCTGCGGGAAGTCGGTGCGCTGCTGGATGCCGGCGCGGTGCATGGCGGTTTGCGGGCCGGGCAGCACCTGGCGTGGCTGGCCGCCAGTAACCGTCTGCCGCACGCCCGGGTCGCCGCCGTCCTCGACCGTACTGGCCTGGATGCCGTGGCCGGCAAACGGATCCGCAAATTCTCGCTCGGCATGCGCCAGCGCCTCGGCATCGCCGCCGCGCTGCTCGGCGATCCGCAGATCCTGATCTTCGACGAACCGGTCAACGGCCTCGATCCGGAAGGCATCGCGTGGATCCGTGGGCTCATGCGGGCCTTGGCGGCCGAGGGCCGTACGATCCTTGTCTCCAGCCACCTGATGAGCGAGATGGCATTGACCGCCGATCACCTGCTGGTGATCGGTAAGGGTCGACTCCTGGCCGACGCCGGCATCGACGAGTTCGTCCGGTCGGCCGACGCATCCACCTTGGAAGACGCGTACCTGCGGCTCACCCAGGACGCCGTGCAGTACCGCAGCACGGAGGTGAACCGGTGACCGCCGCCCTACACGCAGAGTGGATCAAGTTGCGCTCGCTGCGGTCCACCTACCTCACGATGCTGTGCGCTCTTGCTCTCGGTACTGGGCTCGGCTTCCTGGACACCACCTCGGTCGCACACCACTGGACCACCATGAGCGCCCAGGACCGGGCCGCGTTCGACCCGGTTGGTGACTCCTTCACGGGTCTGGTCTTCGCCCAGCTCGCGTTTGGAGTGCTCGGCGTGCTCGCGATCAGCACCGAGTACGGCACCGGCATGATCCAGACCACGCTGGCCGCGACACCCCGCCGCGGCATCCTCTACATCGCCAAGGCCGTCGTTGTCGGCACCGTGGCCCTGCTACTCGGCGAGACGTTCGCATTCGGCACCTTCCTCCTCGGTCAGGCGGTGCTCACCACCAACCACCTCGACGTAAGCCTGACCGATCCCGGCGTGCTGCGTGCCGTGTCCAGCGCCGGCCTCTACCTGTGGGTGGTGGCCATGGTGGGCTACGGTGTCGGAGCGTTCCTGCGACACACAGCCGCGGGTATCGCCGTCATGTTCGGGGTCATCTTCCTGGCCTGGCCGGCTGCCCGGGCCTTGGAGACCTGGTCGTACCTGCCCGACAAGCTGGTCCTGAGCAACGCCGCCGACGTCCTCGGCCAGGTACACGCGCTGGCCGTCAAACCCCGCCTCCCCTCGCTCGGCCTGGCGTACCTCGATCTCCTCATCTACCTGGTGGCCGCGCTCGTCCTAGGCTCCTGGCGCACCAGCCGCGACGCGTGACACAGCCCAGTTGAGCCATCCACATCTGGCGCGATGCGCTCGTTACGTTCGGTGACTATGCCTCCGGGCTGACATCTCCTGTCTCGGTCCACTACTGCGTAACGATGCCCGGGTGTCAGCTCTGGGGGGCAGGCGTTCGTGATCTTTGGGCCGCGGGGGACGATGTTGGTCCTCGATCGCCCTCGATTCGCGTCATGACGGGGGATGGCTGCTGCGGCGTGCCACCCGCTGGGGTGACGTGTCGCGTTCGCAGTGCGCCGACGCTGAGCAGCAAGAACGTCTGGATGCTCAGGAGGTTGCGATGGCCGCGGCGGGCGTGTTCAAGCAGTGCGGCTGCCGCGACGCGGCGACCGGCCGCCGGTTGGGCCTGCGGTGTGGCCGGTTACTCGAGCGGGGGCACGGCAGTTTGGCACTACCGCTGCTATGTACGGGACCTGTCCGGCCGGGCGGTCCAGGTGCGCCGCGGCGGTTTCACCTCGCAGACGGCCGCGCAGGCCGCCGACCGGGCAGCCCAGATCCGCCGCCACCGGCAGCGGGTCCGTGCCACGCTGCGCGCCGCCTACAACGCCGCCATCCGCGACGGGATGGTGATCGACAACCCGGCCCGCCGGGTCGAGATGCCCACCGCCCGCCGACCCCACGCCGTGGTTTGGACCCCGGGCCGAGTCCAGCAGTGGCGTGCCGACGGCCACCGGCCGGCGGTGGCGGTGTGGACCACCGCCCAGCTCGCCTGGTTCCTCGACACTGTCGCCGACGATCCGCTGTTGCCGCTGTGGTGGCTCATCGCGCTGCGCGAGCGGACTGCGCCGCGGTGAAGCGGCCGGCCTGCGCTGGCAGGCCGTCGACCTTGAGCGCCGCCAGTTGTCCATCACCAGCCCAAATCCACCGCCAGCCGCCGCGCGATCGCCCTGGACCGGGCGCACCGTGACGATCCTGCACATGCGCCAGCACCGTCAGCGGCAGCTGTGCCGGGCTGCGGGTCGGCCGTGGCGGGAATCGGGCTACGTGTTCACCCGACCGGACGGGCAGCCGTTCCACCCGAACAGCCTCACCAAGCGGCTGCGGTACCTGATCACCGCGGCCGGGCTGCCACCAGTGCGGCTGCACGACCTCCGGCACGGCACGGCCAGCCTCGCCCACACCGCCGGCGCCGACCTCAAGACCGTCCAAGACCAACTCGGCCACGCCAGCATCGTGCTCACCGCCGACACCTACACCAGCGTGCTGCCCGCCACCCAGCACAAAGCGGTCAAACCCGATGCCGACGGCGTCAAGCGGTCGAAACGACGCAAGCAGCAACGAGCAGCCAACAAGCATCCAGGTCCACATCGGACCGCTAGGCAGGAAGAAACCGCAGGTCAAATGGTGGGCCGCCAGGGACTCGAACCCTGAACCTACGGATTAAAAGTCCGCAGCTCTGCCATTGAGCTAGCAGCCCGCGCCCTGACAGGGTACCTGCGCGCCGCCCACCGTTCCACACGATACTCCCTTCGCGGCGTTTCACCAGGTGATCGCCGGTGGAGGCCATACGGCGCGGACCGTTGCCGGTCATCGCCGACGGCCGCGTGGGCGAGCGCATCGCAGGCCATAGTCAAGGCCCGCGAGGCCGGCCTCGGTGGAGCCTGATCCACCGTGCAGTTCCGCGTACGGCATACCAGTGGGGCCAGTGCACCGTCATGCGCGAGGAAGGTGACCGGCTCACCATCCTGTTCGACGACGCCGGCTACTGCGCCCGGTCACTGCGCACGGTGCTCAACAACAACACCGTCTGCACCACCGATACCGGTGTCGTACATCGGCACCGACGAGGCGGTATCCAGGTCAGTGCCGTGCGCGGCCTGGTCGAAATCGACGATCGTGGTGCTACCACGGCGACCGTGGTGGAAGCATCCACAAGATGTGGTGGCAGCTCCGTCGAGGACGGCGGCCGTGGGCGGCACGCTGTGAGGCGTCGGTCGACCTGACCGGTGCCTACGACAAGGAGCAGACAGCATGCGCAGCACCATCACCCGCGCCGCCGCGACCGCGGCCCTCGCACTTCTGGGCGCGCTCGTGCCAGCCGGCGCGGCGATGGCGGGTTCCGGCGGCGGCGAGGGCCCGACGCCCGTCCCGACCGTCCCCGGTGGACCGCCGCCGGTGGTCAAGGACGGCCGGGCCATCACCGTTACCGTGAACAACTACCTCGTCTGGCCGGACAACTGCGGGCTGAAGTTCGCGCGCCAGACCATCACCAACGGCATCGGCTCGGCTCCGGCCGACCTGAACGCGGGCGGCTCGTTCGTCTTCAAGGCCGCGAACCCCAGTCTTCCGTTCTCCGGGGACGTCGTCTACTACGTGATCTGCTTCAATGGCTGGGGCGTCGACGAGATGAACGTGGCCTGGCAGCAGCTGGCCGGGGGCGCCATGTCGACGAGCGCCTACGGCCTCAGCGGCTACGCCAAGTTCGAGACCAAGACGACCCGCAATCGCGACGGCTCCACGGCATTCGAGGTCACGGCCAAGTAACACCGGCGCGCGCCAGGAGTAGCCGCAGCAGCCGAACCGGCCGGCGCCGCTGGCGTCGGCCACACAGGTCGGCGACCAGGTTGTCCGCGGTCAGGATGCCGGTCTTCGGGACGTGCAGAAGGTGGCCTTCGAGGTCGAAGGCCACCACCCGCAACGCGTCGCATCGGCTCAACGCCGGCGTCGCGACCTCGCTGCTTGCTCAGCCGTCCAGGCTGCAAGCAGGTGCTGTCTCAGGCGGGGTCCTTGACCGCCGCGACGTACGGCCGCCCCTCCTGTCACGCCGCGACCTGCTCGGGCCGACCGAACACCCGCAGGTAGTCCTCGACCGAACCCAGCGCCTCTCGGCCGACGTGATAGGAGCCGAACTCCGGCTCACCGTCGCCGACGAAGTACTCCAGCGGCTCCACGACGGTGTCGAAGCCGCCGTAGACGAAGACGGCCGAGGACCGCCGGGTGACCGTTCCTCATTCGGTGACCATGGGCTGAGTCCGGTCGATGGATGGCCGGCGGCACCTGGGCCGTCAGATCATCGCCAACCGTTTCGGCTCCTGTTGAGGGCCTGCGGGAGTGTCTGGGCTCCGTTGCGTTGAGCGTTGGCATGATCGAGGCAGAGTTGAGCGGTGAAGTCATCGGTCCGCCCGCGTTCGTGGCCGCCGCCGAAGTCGGCGTTCGCCGGCTTCCGGTTCCCGGCCGAGGTGATCGTCGTCGCGGCGCGCTGCTACCTGCGGTTCAATCTCACCTACCGCGACGTTGAGGAGCTGCTTGACGAGCGCGGCGTCGAGGTCGACCACGTCACCGTCTACCGGTGGGTACAGCGGTTCACACCACTGCTGGCCGACGCCGCCCGATTCGCCCGCCACGCACCGGGCGACAGGTGGCACGTCGACGAGACGTATATCAAAGTCAACGGAGTCTGGCGGTACGTAATACCGGGCGGTCGACCAGTACGGGCAGGTCATCGACGTGCTGGTCTCGGCTCGCCGCGACGACGCCGCGGCTCGACGGTTCTTCCGGCGGGCGCTGTCGATGTTGAAGGTGACGCCCAGCGAGGTGCTCACCGATGCCGCCGCGGTGTATCCGACGGCGGCGACTATGACGGCCTCGCTCCTGCTGCGGTCGTCGCCGATTTGGTCGGGCAGGAAGTCAAGGCGCAACTAAAAGACCTTGAAGCATCAGGGTCTGTCACCGGGGCGGTGACAGACCGGTCGCGGCTATGAAGCCGTCGACGAGGCCGAGCTTGTACTGCATGCGTTTGAGGCGGTTCTTCGCGAGGTGGGCGAGGTTGGTGATGTTGTGGACGGCGAGGTTGGCGAGGCTGCGTTTGAGGTGGGCCCAGATGCCTTCAGAGGGGTTGAGTTCCGGGGCGTAGCTGGGCAGTTGGTAGACGCGTAGCCAGGGCCGGGTGGCGATCAGGGCGCGCATGGTGGTGGAGCGGTGGCCGTGCAGGTTGTCCCAGACCAGCACGATCGGGCCGCCGAGTTGCTGGTGCGCGGCGTCCAGCAGCGCGGCGAAGTCGCGTTCGCGGAAGCCTTTCGGCTCGCCTTTGCGGCCACGGTGGATCATCATCCGGTAGATCAGCCGGCTGCGGTGGCCGGGCTTGTAGGCGACCAGGCCGGCGATGGAGATCCGGCCGGAGCCCTTGCCGGTCACCTTGACCACCGGCGTGTGTCCCCGCGGGGCCCAGGTGCGGGCCTTGGCTGGTCTCAGCGTGTGTCCGGCCTCGTCGGCGAAGCAGAGCCACGCGCCCAGCCTGCGCGCGACCCTTTTACCGCCGGCCACTGCCGGCGCCGCCAGCGGGCGATCTCCTCTTCGTCGCGTTCGACAGCCCGGTGGATCGGCAGCTGCGGGGTCCACCCGAGGCGCCGCATGAGCAGCGAGACACCCTTGAGGCTGTACCGGACCCGGAACCTGCCGGCGATGAGGTCGGCTACCCGGGCCAGGGTCCACCGCTGGTCCTCGGTGAACCCGGCCGCGGCCGGCCCGGCCTCCAGCAGCCGCTCGAGCTGGCGCACCTGCTCGAAAGTCAGCTTCGACGCCGGACCGCTGGCACCCTTCGACGCCAACGCTGCCTCCCCACCGGCCAGCCAGGCCCGACGCCAGGCGCGCGCCGACTTGGCCGACACCTCCAGCCGCGCCGCCACCTCGACCGGCGACAGACCCGACGCGAACAACGCCGCCGCCTGCCGGCGTACCTGCTCGCGTTTCGCCCGCCCGGGCGGGCTTACCCCGCCGCCGTCCGCATATCGCACCCATCGATCATGCCGATCATCCTAAATGGAGTCCACCGACACGCCGGACCTCAATACTTCAATGTCTTTAGCGGCGAGCGGATTGCCGCCCGGGGACTCCGACGGCCCCCGCCAAGTATGCAGGGATTGTTGCCGCTGACGTCTCGCCGTCAGTGGTCGAGGACCAGCGCGCCCGGCGTGCCGCCGATCAGCAGCGGGCGCAACGCTGCCTGGGCGCGTTCGAAGAATTCGGCGATCCTGGCCGCTGCGGTAGCGTAGCGGGCGGCGTTGGCCAGGGTCAGGATCTCTGCCTCACCGGCCGAGGCCAGGCCTGCGCCGGCCGCCTCGGCGGCGAGGGGCACGGCCGCGGGCCACGCGAGGAACACCAGCGTGACGACGAGGGCCGCGCCCAGCCCGACCGCGAGCCACTTCTGCAACTCCTTGCGGTCGTTGCCGTTGTCGTCCCAGTACCGCTGCATCGCGGGCAGCAGCACCAACTGGTGCTGGTTCTCCAGCTCACGCAGCCGTCGCGCCACCCGGCGCAGTACCTCCATCGGTACCGCATCGGGCAGCCGCGTCGAGTGGATCTCGTACAGCACCAGCCCGTCCTTGCCCACGCCGTCCGGGCGGAACGTCGGCCGGTAGCAGATCCACTCAAACTTGATGCTGCCGGGCGCGGCGGCGGGCATTTGGGTCGGCACGAGGGGGTAGTACAGCTCGTTCCAGTACGGCCGCCAGGTCGCCGGACGGACCTCGATCGTCTGCGGCGCGAGGCTCACGCCGCTGGCCCGCTGGATGTACTGCATCTCCTTCAGCGCCTCGCCGGTGACATAGCGCTCCAGGGTCTGGATCTTGTGCTGGATGTCCTCGGCCTCGGTCTCGGCGGCCTGCTCGACCGTGGTCACCTCGACCAGTTCCAGGATCATGGCCGTGCCGTCGCTGCGGACCCCCAGCATGTCGGCGCGCAGTTTGCGCCCCGACCGCTCGGAGCGGATGTCGCCCTTCAGGGCCTTGCGGCTGAGCACGTTGCGGAACTCCGCCTGCATCCACTTGACCAGGATCGCCATCGCCCCCCGGAACCGGTCGACGTCGAGATAGCTCAGCTCGCTGATCACCTCCGACCCCGGATAGCGCTGCTGGTAGAAGCGGGTGAAGCACTCGACCATGTACCACTCGGCGGTGCGGCTCTCCACCCAGCCGGGCAGCGCCCCTTGGCCCACCCGACGGGTCGGCAGCGAGCAGTAGCTGCCCATGAGCTGAAGGTCGGCCATGCGGGGCGCCCCCTATCCGTTCATCCGTTGGCCGCGAGGTCGGAGCCGATCTCGATGTCGAGGCCGCTGCTCGGCGTGTACTCGAACCAGGTGCCGATCAGGTTGCCCTCGGCGTCGGTGGAGATGTCCCGCGCCTCGTCCGTGCCGCCCGCCGCCGCGTCGGCGCCCTGGCTGGACACGACGAACGGCGCCGTGCGACCCGGGTTCTGATACAAGTACGACTTGCCCCAGGGGTCGACGAGGCTCAGGGCGGGGTGGGCCGCGAGCAGGACACGCAGGCCCTGCTCGGTGGTCGGGTAGTACTCGGGCTCGATCGGGGCGCCGCTCCAGGTGGGGTCCTTCTGATGCTTGGCCTTCTCCGCGTACTCCTCCAGCGCGGCGATGATCGCGCTGATGTCCTGCCAGGCGCGCTGCTGATTGACGGTCAGCAACGGCCGGGCGCGCGCGGCGATATCGGGGTTTGCTGGGGGGATGCCGGGATAGTTGGTGCGCGCGTACGCCTCGATCTCGGCGGCGATGGTGACGTACGGCGTCGCTGCGGGCTGTCCGGTGCCGTCGTCGTAGAGGCTGCCGGTCTGCATCAGGCGGGAGAACGCCCGCTCGAAGCCGGGCCGGATCGGCAGTACCACCCGCGCCGCACCGGCCCGCAGGAACTCCCGGCGCAGCGGTTCGGGGTGCCACAACAGGCGCTTGGTCTCGGCGAGCTGCTCCGAGCCCCAGAAGTACGGGTAGAGGAAGTACAGGACGTTCTCCCACTCCACCGCCTGGTGCAGGAACTTGACGAACTCGCCGAACTTGCGGATCGACAGCCACATCGCCGGGTCCACCGGCAGCTTCGAGGGGTCCAGGTCGTCGGCCGGGGTGGGCGTGCCGCCGCTGCCGAGGCCCGCGAGCAGAGCGTCGATGGTGTCGGGCGCGGTGTCGAAGCCGCTGCCGAACAGCCATTGCAGGGACCGCTTCATCAGTTCCTCGCGCTCGGCGCGGCGCAGCGTGAGCGTGTCGTCCCGGTTCAGCTCCTCCAGCAGTTGCTCGCGCCGGTCCCGCAGGCGCTGCTGGAGCGTGTAGTACTGCTGCTCGGCGGCCTCACGCAGCTTCTGCCACGTGTCGAGCTGCCACGCCAGTAACGCGTCCGGCGACAGCCGCAGGGCCGCCGAGAGCCGGAATCCGGCCCAGCTGATGTTGCGATAGGTGTACTGGATCGACAGATGGCCCGACTTGCCGGACAGATGCGCCAGGGAGGAGCGGTAGCGGCCGGGGAACTCCGAACCGACGGCGGTCGCCGTCACCTGCGGAGCCTCGTCGCCGAGCACGTCGAAGCGGGCCAGCTCGGCGGGTCCCCAGCCGTAGTAGTTGACCTCGAAGGAGAGGGGCACCAGCTCGTAGCCCTCCGGCAGGTCGATCTTCCACGACTCGTACCGGGTGACGATGGCCTCCTGCTCACCGATCTGGGCCGGGAACTCGTAGGTGTAGTCGGGCGGGTTGACCGTCGCGGCCGGTGGTCCGGCCACCGCCGCGCCGTAGTGCGCCGCCAGCGCCTGCCAGTTGTCCCGGCCGATCTGGTCGATGCGGAAGGGGAAGCTGTACGGCGTCGCCAACGTCCGGTCGATCTCGGCGAGTTCGGCCAGCTGGCGGCGCAGCGCGCCGCCGGGGTCGGGCACCACCAGGTCGTAGGTCATGCGCAGCCCGTACCGCATCAGGTCCACGCGCCACTTGCGCATGATCCGGTAGTAGTCCAGCCGCATCACCTTGCCGCTGGTGTTCGAGATGACGCGGGCCGACTCGTCCTCGTCGCCGCGCCGGGTCTCGGTGCGGAAGGAGACCTTGTGCTCCTGGCGGGCCCGCGAGGACGCCTTCGACGTGATCTCGGTGGCGTGCTTGGTGCTGGCCTGCCGGGAGTCGTGATCGGAGGTGGAGACGCCGTAGTTGAAGGTGCTGGAGACGGAGACCGGGCCGTAGCTGCCGCTCGCGGTGACACCGAAGTTGAGGTTGGTGTCGCGCTTGGACTCGGTGGTGCTGGCCATGGCGACATCCGTCTTCTCGGAGACACCCTTCTCGGCGTACGTCTCCAGCTCATCGGTGACGATCCGGGACAACTCCTCGCTCTGGGTGGACCATTCCTTGTGGCTGACCCTGACTGTCTCGCCGGGTGCCATGGGGATCGTGGCGACGAGCTCGCCGCGTTCCAGGCCCACGGGCTGCATCTCGATGCGCTCCAGGTGCAGCCAGCCGACCGGCTGGAGGCGCGCCTCCTCCAGGAACTGACCCACCATCACGTTCACGGCCGCCGGTCCGGGCGCGGGCGGCACGCTGAAGCCCTGCTCGGCGGTAAAGGTGACCGACGGAGCGCCGGCGCCGGCGAGATCGGTGGCTTCGATCGGCGGCGCGGACGGCTCGGCACGCAGGGCGCCGACCGCCTGGCCGAGGGAGGCCAGGGTCTGCGGGTCGATATCGGCGTAGAGCCGCGCGTGGTCGGCGCCGGGCGCCGGGCCGGGGTCGGTGAGCGACGGCCTGATGCGCTCCAACGCCTCCGCCACCGCCGGTTGCCGCTCGGCGAGCTGTTCGCCGAGGGTGGTCACCTCGGGCTCGGACAGCTGCAGGGCGCGGGCGAAGTTCAGCTTCGAGAAGACCGACATGCCGGTGCCGGGGGCCCGACGGGACGGCCGAGGAGTCCGGCTGGATGTACGTGGCCTTGAGGATGGCCCGGGCGGAGTTGGCCAGTCCGGTCATGTGCGTGTCCTCCTTAGCTCGTGGGCGCCGTTTCCCGGCACAGGATCCAGCTGGAGTAGTAGCCCGACGCGGCGGCCAGCACCCCGCTCCACGAGCCCCGCGCCTCGACGGCGAGCGTCCAGCGGCCCTCGTCGTCGAAGGCGCCCCGCACCCCGTCGACCGCCACCGTGAAGGGCGTACGGTCGCTGCACTGCAGCATCCCCAGCGCCACGGCGGAGGAGTCGCGGTACGACGGCGCCGTGCCGGCCTCGAAGCCGCCCAGCGTGAACGGTGTGCGGACCGTCAGCCGGAACCGCCGCAACGAGCCGTCCGACACCGACGGCGCGGTCAGGTGGATCCGGCCGCGCACCACGACCAGCGAGTTGAAGGGCGCCGGCCCGGCCGCGGGCAGCCGCAGTACGACCGGCTGCTCGGTCAGCGGAAAGCGGTACGGGGCGACCGCATACCAGTCCGGCGGCATTCCGGCTCCTCGGTGTCGCGGCGGACGGGTCGGTCAGGTGAGGTGGTACTGGATAATCGTGAAGTCGACGGCCTCGCTGGTGTGGACGTAGTTGAGGTCGAACACCTCCGGCCCGGCGATGCGCTCCACCCGCAGGGACTGCGGCGCAAACCCGGCGGCCACGGCGAGCGTCATCTGGAGTTGGCGGAACATCGGGGCGTCCCTGACCTCGTAGGTCGCCCGGCACTCGATTTCGCCGACCGTCAGCCCGGTGATCCGGCCCTGGGCGAGCGGCGTCAGATGCGCGGCGGGCGCCCACGGGCCCGAACCGGGCGTCATCTCATGCGCGTTGGCGGTGACGGTGAAGAACGGCGCGACGGTGGCGGGGTCTTCGGCGGGCGGGCGCCGGACGTCGGTGCGCCAGGTGATCGCGCCGGTGATGATCGGGTGGGGCGCGGGACTGGCGGGGACGTGGCTGCCGCGGTCCGGGTAGAGGCCGGCGAGCGGATCGGGGCCGCTCTGCTGACCAGGGAAGGTGGGGATCGCAGTACTCCCGGGCTCGACCGCCGTGATCTCGCCGACGCTCGGGGTCGCGGGAGTCGCCGGGGTGGCAGGCGTGGCAGGCGTGCTCGGCACCGCCACCACCACCTCGCTCAGGTTGACGAGGATCGTCGCCACCACCTGATACGAGAAGCTGCCGAGCCGGCCCGCCGAACCGCCGTTGGTCTCCACGGACAGCAGCACCTCGTCGCTCTCCGAGTCCACGCCGACCCGTGGCCGGTCCGCGGCGAACACGAAACCTGAGCCATCGCCCGTCAGGCCCGCGAGCCCGATCAGCGGCGCCGCCTGATCGACGCCGAAGGCCACGATCCCGAGCCGCACCTGCACCAGCCCGGCCGGACCACCGCCCGACTCGGGCACGCGGTCCACATGCGCCACGCCGGAGGCGACGAGCAGATGCCGCCCGCCGCCGAGATCGACTTCGAGCGCGGACGCGGCGGACACATGATCCGGATTTCCGGCGATCAGCACCTTCATGCGTCCCCCCGGAGCGGCGCGAGAGTGCGGAACCGAGCGCAAGGCACCGTGCGTACCGGCACGATTGCGGTACGTCAGGACGTTAGCAGCTCGACCGCGCTCGCGCGAGCGCCAGAAGGCGGGACATTGAGGGCGCCGGGCGTGGGGGCTAGCAGCAATGCCGGGTAGTTACTTCGACATGAAAAGTAGATCGATGGTTGTCGGCGTGTCCGGCAGTGCCGGACACGTTGTGGATGTCACCATGACGGCGACAGGAAGTCCTTGGCGCGCAAGGGATTGCGGTCATGCTACGGACGCGGAACGTCCAGCCGTCATTGTGGGAGTCGGTGCGGCGCTGTTGCGTTAGGGGGATCAATGGACGCGTTGAACTCATCGTCGTTCCGAGGTCAGATCGCCTTGGCAAGTTCGGCAACCGCAGCAGCGACCCGCATTGCCGTCGGGGCGTCGACGGCGAGTTCGTAGTGCCCGCGCCGCAGGTTCTGCATGAAGGCGTGGCCGGCGATGATCACGTGTGCGGTCTTATCCGTCCGTAGCCCGCGCATCGGTCTCAGCCGGTGCTTGAGTTGTCTGTGATCGGCTTCAATCGGGTTGTTGGCGTGCTGCTCGACGTGGTGCCACGCGGACGAGATGAGTTCGTCGAGGACGGCAGGGTAGAGCGCGGCGGCGTCGGTAACCACCTCGCTGGGCTTCACCTTCAGCGTGGACAGCGCCCGGCGGAAGAATCGCCTGGCCGCGTCAGCGTCATGGCGAGCCGAGACCAGCACGTCGATGACCTGCCCGTACTGGTCGACCGCCCGGCAATACGTACCGCCAGACTCCATTGACTTTGACGTAGATCTCGTCGACGTAGCACCTGTCGCCCGGTGCATGGCGGGCGAATCGGGCGGCGTCGGCCAGCAGCGGGGTGAACCGCTGCACCCACCGGTACACCGTGACGTGGTCGACCTCGACGCCGCGCTCGACCAGCAGTTCCTCAACGTCGCGGTACGAGAGGCTGTCGCGCAGATACCACCGAACTGCGACAACGATTACCTCGGACGGGAACCGAAAGCCGGCGAACGCTGACTCCGGCGGCAGCCACGGGCGTGGGCGGACCGACTTCATTGCTCAAGCCTGCATGGATCTTGCCGGTGCACAACGCAACGGAGCCGAAGCGCACAGTCGACGGGCGCGATGCGCCGGCCGTTCAGCTTTCGGCCGCGGCGCGCCAACGCCGGGGCCGCTTCCAGGACGGATCGGCTTGCCGCGACCGGCCCGCCGCGCGAAGCGCGGCCTTGACGATCTTGCGTTGTAGAGACGGAATCGGTGGGCCGACCGGATCGAGTGTTCCACAGTTGAGTCGATGAGGTGACGTGACGTTGCGATGGCCGGCTGCCGCGCACGAAACTATCGACGAACGTCCTGAAGAGAGGTGTCGCTGCTGTGGTGATCGAGGCCGGTGTGGTCGCTGGGTATGTCATCGCCTGGGTGCTGCGGAAGGCTCGTCGTGTCGCTGGCCGGTTGGACGCCGAATTCGACGCGACGGTTGATGCGGGTCTCGATCGACTGCACGATGCGGTGGCGAGGAAGCTGGGTTCGGATCCTGCGTTGGGTGATCTCGCCGAAGAAGTGGGCGCCGGTGATGGCGGGGTCAGTGAGCTGACCCGGCAGCGGGTCGAGCTGTCGATCGCCGCCGCCGCCAACAAGGACGAGGTATTCGGCAAGGTGATCACCGATCTTGTTGCCGAACTGCGTGCTGCGCAGGAGCGGGCCGGGACGTCGATCCTGTCCGGGAGTGACGCCCGGGTGTTGACGGGCGGGGTCACGCTCAGGCCGACCGTGGTGGTATCGCATTCGGTCAGGTTGGCGGCGATGTGAGGCTGGATCGTAGGCGGGAGCCTGAGGACCCTTCTCAGCCGGGCCGGTCGCGCCCCTGACCGTGCCCGGTGACGAGGCTGGGTCAGCACTCGCACCGTCCGGATTGCTGCACGGCGGTTCGAGCTCGCAGGGTTGGCACGGTCATGGTTCGGCTGGCGGGATTGGTATCGGTTATGCCGGTCAGGTGAGTATCTCGGCGGCACCTGCGTGATTCTCGCCAACAAGCTCGTCAAGGCCGTGCCTGCGGGGGCGCATGTGCTGCTCGTCGGGGACGCCGACCAGCTGCCGTCGGTCGGCGCCGGTGAAGTCCTGCGTGACATCCTCACCGCCGACAACGTCCCCCAGGTGCGGCTCACCCAGGTGTTCCGGCAGGCCGCCCAATCCGGGGTCGTCACCAACGCCCACCGCATCAACGCCGGCAAACCACCGCAGCTGCAGGGCATGACCGACTTCTTCCTGTTCTCCTGCGACGACACCGAAGCCACCGCCGCGCTCACCGTCGACGTGGCCTGCACCCGCATCCCGGCCAAATTCGGCTTCGACCCGCGCCGCGACATCCAGGTCCTCACCCGATGCACCGCGGCCCGGCCGGCGCCGGCGCGCTGAACTCCCTGCTGCAGCAGCGGCTCACCCCCGGCCGTGACGGCCAGCCGGAGCGTCGGTCCGGGGGCCGGGTGTTCCGTATCGGTGACAAGGTCACCCAGATCCGCAACAACTACGACAAAGGGCAGGCCGGGGTGTTCAACGGCACCCTCGGCGTTATCACCGCCCTGTCCACCGACGAGCAGACCCTCACCGTGCGCACCGACGAGGACGAGTCCATCGACTACGACTTCGACGAACTCGACGAGCTCGCCCACGCCTACGCCATGACCATCCACCGCTCCCAGGGCTCCGAATACCCCGCTGTCGTCATCCCCCTGACCACGAGCGCCTGGATGATGCTGCAACGCAACCTGCTCTACACCGCCGTCACCCGAGCCAAACAGCTCGTCGTCCTCGTCGGCTCCCGACGCGCCCTCGCCGCCGCCGTGCGCACCGTCGGCGCCGGCCGCCGCCACACCGCCCTCACCCACCGCCTCACCGCCTGACCACGCTTGGCAGGCCCGGATCCGCCGCCGATCCCCAACCGCAGGTGCAACCTGGATCAACAGCCCGCCGACGGCGCGACCGCCTTCTACAGCGGAGGTCGGCGACCCGTCTTCCCCGCACGTCGCGCTCCTGCATGGGACGCCGGCGAGCTCGCACACGTTCCGCGGGCTCATCTCGCGGCTCGGGGACGGCCAAACACGCGGTCGCGCCGAACCTGATCGGCGCAGGTCTGGGCACCATGCCACAGGTGAGCGAGTCCGAATACAGCTTCGAGCGGCTCGCCGAGTCGTGGAGGCATTCCTCGAGCAGCGGAAGACCGCCGGGTACGCGATGCACGTGTTGGACAAGGTGTCCCGACCGAGCGGTGGCTCGTATTGCGCCACCCCGAGCACGTGCGGGCCATCGTCTCCCAGAGCAGCAACGCATACGAGGAGGGGTTCGTCCAAGGCGCCATACACCCGGTGAGGTCAGGGCACCGGTGCCTCTGCCGCGTGGACGTCGGTCGCCACGCGGGTGCGCTTGCCTGCGCGTTCCAGCCACAGCACTCCGCCTGTGACGATCATCCGCGTACCGGCCTTGTACTGGCGGACGTAGTCGACCCGGCCGCCGCCGGCGCTGACCCATCGGTTGCCGTCCAGGCGCCACAGGCTCGGCGCGACCTGGGGGGCGCCACCCCTGGGGTCGCACACGGACGTGGCCAGCGTCGCGTAGAGCTGACCGTCGGGCGCCCACGCCGCGTCCTCAAGGAAGACGTCGGCATCGTGGCCACCCAACGCGGCGGTATCGGTCTTGATCTTCTTCCCGTCGGCGTCGACCAGCCAGATCGGGCCGGGATGGGCGCAGTCGCCGAACGACTCGACCGAGTTGTACACGAACCGGTGCCCGCCCGCGGCAGCGGACACCTGCACCAGCTCGCTGAGCTCTTCCACGATCCGGACCGTACCGTCGGCCTGGGCGAGCAGGACCGCGCCCGCGCCGGATTCCTCGCGGCCCTCGTAGCCGCGCGAGCCCGGCGCGGTCCGCGTCGCCTGCAGCATGGCGAGCCCGTCGGCGCCGGTGACCGCAGACCGCGCGTACACGCCGGCGGGCAGCCGGACCGGCCAGGCGGTCGGCGCGCCGTTGCTGGCGAGGTCGACGAGGTGCGTGCGGCCGTAGTCGTCGACCCAGCCGACCCGGGCGCCGTCCAGCGTCGCTGGGATGTCCGGGACACGCTCGTCGCCGCACTGGCCGAAGGCCGCTCCACCCTCACCATAGAGCTGCGGCTTCCGCACAGCCTCGAGGCTAACCCGCACTACGGCCGCACGTTCGACCACACGGTGGCGCTGGTCCTGCAGTCCAACCGGGCACCGCGAGTACCCACCAACCTGAGCGTCGCGGGCCGCCGTCGAAACAATGACAGTCACGGGCATGCAGGCCTGTCGGTGCGCAGACTCACCGGCTATGAAGTTGATTCGTGTGATGGTCGTCGCACTCACCGCTGCGGCTGCAGTGGTCGTCGGACCTCAGGCCGCGTTCGCCATTCCGTCCGGTACCGGGTGGTCGGGCTCGTGGAAGTACACCGGTGGCACCAGCATCCAGGTCACGCTGGACGTGCCGGGCGCGAAGCTGGTCGCGAACGGATGGGACGCGCTCGGTGTGCGCGCCTTCGTCCTGAACGTCACCGACACCGTGGCCGACGGCAAATGCGCCTACGTCAAGTGGACCGGGGCCGCCACGACCGAGCACTGGGCCTGCGGCAGCGGCACCACGGTGCAGGTCACCGGGCTGCCGAGCTCGACCAACGCCGTGACCGCCGTGCTGTGCCGCGACTCCACGTCCCACAACAACAAAACCAACTGCAACGTCATCGACGTGCCCTCGTCCTCCACCGACGCCTTCATCCGGACCGAAGGCAACGGCGCGCACTGGAAGTACTACGACGGCTACTCCGGCGAGGACTGGGGCGCCTGGGTCACCATCGGCGGCGTCGACTTCGACTACTTCGGCTGGGACGACACCCCGGCCGGGCAGCGCTGGATCAAGTCCTGGGTCACGCTGCTCGAGCCCTCCTGCGGCTCGGGCACCATCCTCAACGCCAGCCCGGCCGCGAGCCTGTCCATCTGCTCGCAGTACGACTACAGCGACAACCTGCCGGACACGCACGTGACCGGGACCGCCTGGGGCACCGGCTGCACATGGGCCATCGGCATCAACCAGCCCAAGCACTGCATCAAGGTCCGCGTCCCCGAACCCAACTGACAGCAGGGTCAGGGCGGCCGGCCGGCGTTCCGCAGACGCGTGAACCGGAACGCCGCGCCGCCGCCCGGGGGCCTCGCCCCAGATCCACTCCCCGTGGCGGATGACGATACGGCGCTCGATGGCCGGACCGATGCCGTTGCCCTCCAGCCCGCCCGCCGAGGCGCTGTTGCGTTTGCCGATCGGAGACCCATTGAAGCGAGTGCCGGCCGGGCTTCAGATGGCGGGGGCGAGTTCGGTAACGACACCGGCGGGCAGCCCACGCAGCAGCCGGATGACGTCGGGGAAGTACGGGGACAGGTTGCGGCCGTGCCGGGACTGCAGGACGACCCGGTCGGACTGGACGAAGGCAAGGCACCGCCAGCCGTCCCATTTCGGCTCGTACACCAGGCCGGCCGGGAGCTCGGTGGCGGGGACGGCGCGCATCGGCTCGACCGGTGGCCGCATGACGCACCCCCGTGAGTAGCGGCAACAGTGATCACATTACCGCAGTGACCGTTTACTCCCGGCAGGAACCGACTGACTCCTCGTGTTGACTCAGTGCTTATTTCGGATCGTCCACGACCTCGTCGCGCTCTCGTCCTACCACCCCGGAAGGTAGCCGTGTATTGTCCGAAACCAAGGTCCGCACCGGCAAGGTTTACCCCATGCAGAATGGGAAGCGACGTTCTCCTTGCAGCCTCGCGAAGTTCATCACGGTCCGACGGGGGATTTAATATCATAATCGTCCTGTTGAACTGGGACAAATTTGTATTCGACAAATCAGCGTCCGACAGATCCGCATAGCTGAGATCGGCCGACATCAAGTCAGCGCCAGAAAGAGTTGCATCCGAGAGGTTCGCGAAACTAAAGTCAGCGCGCCGAAGGTTAGCATTCGATAGATCAACACCCCGTAGGTCAACCCGACTGAGATCGGCGTCGTCTAGAGCGATGCCGGGAAGTCCTAGTGTGACACCTGCCATGTCGATGTCTGTGCCAGATAGTTCGAAAGGTCGACGCGCTAACACGATTACGGCCGCCTGCACGTCGATAGGCGACCTCGGCACCGCAGTACGAGGTTGTGCGCCGGGCAGACGGGGAGTTGCATGCGTACGGACGAAGGCGGTCAATACTTGGACGATCGCTGAACCGTCGCTGGGCGAATCTCGCAGCAGCCGCTGGAGGGCGTAGATCCCGCCGAGGCGAATGCTGAGCTTGTCTGAGCCCTCCTGGCCGAGTTGGTCAATAGCCCTGCTAAAGCGTTCGGTGACCTGGCCTCGCTCGGCCAACGCCTGCTGGGCGCGGTTTACCTCCTGCTGAGCGCGGCTCGCCTCCTGCTGCTTGCGGTTCGCTTCGTTGGTGTAGAACAGACCGATCGCGACGAGCAACACTGACACGATGCCTGCCAGCGCAGTTAGCGTTTGTCTCCAGTCTGGCCGGATGCCGACTTGCACCGGCGTCGTGGCGCCTTCAAGGCGCAGCGCAGGCCCGCCGCGCCGGAGCGCGCGCGGCACCACCCTTGTCCGTGGCGCGCTAGCTGTCAGTTGCCTCGGCGCGCGCGAAGCTGCACGCGTTTCTGGCGCTGGCTGGGGCGCATTTCGGTCTGGCGCTTTCCATGCGGCCCGAGCGGCGGCGAAACGGTCCCTGAGGGTTGCCACGCATCTATTGCAGCGTGGCCGCGCAAGGAACGCCTCGATCAGATCGGTAGGCGTGAGCGCCGTTCGTACCGATCACAGCGAGTGGCCGCTGCGGGGTCAAACGGACTGGATGTCGACCTGTCTGGGCACGTACAGCTCGGGCCGGCGCAGAGGCCCAAATCTGCGGCGACGAAGCTCTGCGGGCGAAGCGGGCAGTGCGACAGGACGACGAACGCGAGTAGCCGGGCTTGACGCGGAGGGTGTCTGCGAGAGGAATCCTGACCTGGGTGTGGCCTGTGAAACACACCCAAGATCGTTGGCCGTCATACAGGAGGAGATCTTCACCGTACGGTTTCGCCTGGTCAAGGCTTACTGACTCACTGCAGAGGATTCCTCGCCAGATACGTCCCGCCCGCACCAGTGATCTGATCCGTCACCCAGATGAACTGCCACTTTGCCGCCAGTGGCGGCCAGACTGGCGGCAACGGTCAACGCCGCATGACGGTTCGGCCGGCCACGCGTCCACCCTGTGGGAGATTCTGCGGGAGGCCGGGATCGATCCGGCGCCCCAGCGGACCTGCAGCACCTGGGCCGACTTCCTGCGCTCGCAGGCCGATACCCTGCTAGCCTGCGACTTCTTCGAGACCGTCACCCTAACCGGAACACGGCTGTACGTGCTCGCGGTGATCGAGCACGCCAACCGCCGCGTCCGTGTCCTGGGCGCGACCGCACACCCGACCGCCACGTGGGTGACGCAGGTCGCCCGCAACCTCGTGATGGACCTCGAGGATGCCGGATGGCGGGTGAAGGACCTGATCCGCGACCGGGACGGCAAGTTCCCGGCGTTGTTCGACGCCGTTCTCAAGGATGCGGGTGTCGAAATCGTGCTCAGCGGGATCCGGATGCCGCGCATGAACGCGATCATGGAGCGGTGGGTACAGACTTGCCGTCGTGAGTTGTTGGACCGGATGCTGATCTGGAGCCAGCGGCACCTGCTGCACGCCCTGCATGAGTACTTATGCGGACCTCATGATTATGCCGACGGGCCCGTGCAGAAGTCTTGTCGGCGCAGGAACGCAAGGCACTCGGGCCATTGCGACGCCGGGCGGGCCGGGCAACCCGCCGTCGTCGTCAGCGGTGCGGAATCGTTGGACGTGGGATGGCGCGTGGATCGCGGCCAGATCCGTACGATCCGCCGGGGTTGACGTCCGGGCTGCGAGGCCCACTGCTGGCGCGCTTGTCGTGGTGGTGTTCAGGCGATGAGCAGACGAAGGCCGAGTTCTGCCGCGTCGAGGGCGACGAGGTCGCGGTTGCGCTCGGCCCATCGGCCTGAGGACAGGTCTTCGCGGAGTCTGCCTACTGCCCGCTGCTCGGCTTGCGGTCCGACCCTGGTCCATACCGATACCGCACGGCGCACATGTTGATCCAGATAGGCCTCGGGCCGGCGCCAATGCGCCTCGAAAAAGCCGTCAGCGCAGTCCCACGGAATGAGCACCGGCTCCGCGCGGCCTCCGATCGCTCGAGTGAGGTCGGCCAAGGACGGCCAGCCGATGAGAAGGTCAGCGAACTCAGGCAGGTAGTCGCGGGTGAGCCAGAACCGCTCGCGCCAGCCGGTGTTGTCGGCGTCGTAGGTGAACACGACCACGCGGCGGGCCACCCGCTTCATCTCACGCAGCCCGGCGACTGGGTCCGGCCAGTGATGTACGGTGCTGACCGCCATGGCGGCGTCAAACGACTGGTCCTCGAACGGCAGGTCCTCGGCTCCGGCTGCGACGCACGGTGCGGCATCCGCGGGACGTTGTGCCCGCATGACCGCCGACGGCTCCACCGCCGTGACGTCTCGGTTTGGTGGTTCGTAGGAGCCGGTGCCTGCTCCGACGTTCAATACTGTTTGGGCGTCCCCGAGCGCATCCCAGATGCGCGCGGCGATCCGGGGCTCGGTGCGCCGTGTGGCCGGGTAGGCGGATCCGATGGCGTCGTACAGCTGCGCGCCGAACATTTTCAGTTGCTCCTCCGGGGTTGTCCTGATTCCCATTGCTCGTGCCTGTAGTTCGCTGTCGATGGCCGTCACCATGGCAGCAGCGCGGTCACGCTGTTCCAGCAGCAGGCCTCGTAGCCGGCGCAGATGCGCGACCGCGTCGGTGGACGGGTCGTCAACCAGATCCGCGATCTCCCGCAAACCGAAGCCGAGCCGCCGGTAGGCGAGCACTTCCCGCAGCCGTTCCACGTCGTCTGCGGAATAGGCCCGGTATCCCGCGAGGGTCCGCGCCGATGGCTGCAGCAGGCCGATCTCGTCGTAGTGATGCAGCGTGCGGATGGTCACACCGGCCAACTCGGCCACACGCCCTACGGTCAGTTGCTCCTCCACGCCTCCGACTATGTGGCATGACGCCACGTGAGGGACAAGCGCTTCCCCGGCATGATCGAGTTTCCGCTCCGGACGTCGGGTCGGCGAGCGTCCACCTCTTGTAGTCGAGGATTTCTGTGTGCTGGCGGCCCGCCGGCTCGTCGGCGAGCCGGCGGATGTCGTCGGCATAATCACAGATTCTCCAGGAAGGCGACGATCGTGTCAGTGGGCTGGTAGCGCCCCGGAGTAGTGCCGAGCGGCGTGGTTCGGGCCAGCGCGCGTTCCTTGAGCGCGAGGTCGGCGTGGACATAGATCTGGGTGGTGGCAACGCTTTCGTGGCCGAGCCAGAGGGCGATGACGGTGGAGCTCGACGGGCAGTCAATGATCGATACTAGTGTCCTGAGTCGTTAGAAGTTTTATTGATCGTGGTGCAGTAGTTCGCGAGGCTGTCGAGGATCTGGTCGGCGGTTTTGGTCCAGACAAAGGGTTTCGGGTTGTCGTTCCATGCCGTGATCCATGCGTTGACGTCGTCTTCGAGGGCCTTGACGCTGCGGTGGGTGGATCGGCGCAGCTTGCGGTTGGTGAGTTCGGCGAACCAGCGTTCGACCAGGTTGAGCCAGCTGCCGGAGGTCGGCGTGAAGTGCAGGTGGAAGCGTGGGTGCGCGGCCAGCCAGGTGCGGATCGCCGGGGTCTTGTGGGTGGCGTAGTTGTCGCAGACCAGGTGCAGGTCCAGTTCGGGTGGGGTGTTGGCGTCGATGGTGCGTAGGAACCGCAGGAACTCCTGATGGCGGTGCCGGCGCTGATGCTGGCCGATGACCTTGCCGGTGGCGATGTCCAATGCGGCGAACAGGCTGGTGGTGCCGTGGCGTACTGTCAAGCCCCGGGTTTGATGGAGAGTGGTTTATCTGGTTTCCAGGGGTGCGGTGACCGTCCGGGCCATCGCGTGTAGGGCCTCGTACTCGGCGGGCGGGACGTGTCCGAGCTCGCCATGAAGCCTGCGGTTGTTGTACCAGTCGATGTACTCGACGGTGGCCATCTCCAGGTCGTCGAGCCCGCGCCATGGACCCTTGTTGCGCACGAGTTCGGCCTTGTAGAGAGAGTTGAACGCCTCGGCCATGGCGTTGTCGTACGAGTCGCCCTTCGAACCGACCGAGGCGACGGCGCCGGCCTCGGCGAGCCGCTGGCTGTAGCGAACCGCTCGATATTGCACGCCGCGGTCCGAGTGATGCACGAGTCCTTGCAGGTCAGCGCCGTGATGCTGGCGACGCCAGACGGCCATCTTCAGCGCGTCCAACGCGAGGTCGGTGTAGAGCGAGGTGGACACCTGCCAGCCGACGATCATGCGGGAGTACACGTCGAGGACGAACGCGGCGTACGCCCAGCCGGCGGCGGTGCGTACGTAGGTCAGGTCGGCGACCCACAGCTGGTTCGGCCTGGTGGCGGTGAAGTTCCGTTCGACCAGGTCACGAGGCCGGTCGGTCTCCGGCGCGGGCCGCGTCGTGCGGGGTGTCTTGTCCCGCAGCAGTCCGCGCAGCCCCGCGGCGCGCATCAGCCGTTCGACGGTGCACCGGGCCACCTCGACGCTCTGGCGGCGCAGCTCGTGCCAGATTTTGCGGGCCCCGTAGACGCCGTAGTTCTCGGCGTGGATCCGCGTGATCAGCGCGTTCAGTTCCTCGTCGCGGCGGCAACGGGCGCTGACCGGGCGGGTCTTGGTGGCGTAGTAGGTCGACGGTGCGATCTGTGCCGGCGTGCCTTCCAGCGCCTGCAGGACCGGCTGGACACCGTGCTGATCCTTCTGGGAGTCGACGAACGCGACCTTCATCGCGACGGCCGGTCCAACTCGGCCGCGAAGAAAGACGCCGCGGACTTCAGGATCTGGTTCGCCCGCCGCAGCTCACGCACCTCCCGCTCGAGCGCGGCGATCCGCTCGGCGTCGCTGCTGGTGGTGCCCGGCCGCGCACCGGCGTCGGTCTCGGCCTGCTTCACCCAGACCCGCAACGCCTCCGGATGGACCCCGAGCTGCCCTGCGATCCGCCGGATCGCCCCGACCGCGGACGCCGGATCCCGGCGGGCTTCAAGGGCCAGTCGGGTCGCACGCTCACGCAGTTCGTCGGGGTACTTCTTCGGTGCCGGCATAACTCGATCTTCTCCCAGGTTTCGATGTCTCCATCAAACCCGGTGCGGGACACTACGTCAGAGTCAACGGAGTCTGGCGGTACGTGTACCGGGCGGTCGATCAGTACGGACAGGTCATCGACGTGCTCCTCTCAGCCCGCCGCGATGCCGGCGCCGCTCGGAGGTTCTTCCGCCGGGCGCTGTCCACGCTGAAGGTCAAGCCCAGCGAGGTGGTCACTGACGCCGCCGCGGTGTACCCAAGCGTGCTCGACGAGCTGATCCCGTCCGCGTGGCACCATGTCGAGCGGTACGTCAACAATCCGATCGAGGCCGATCACAGCCAGCTCAAACACCGGTTGAGACCGATGCGGGGGTTGCGAACAGACACGACAGCGCAGGTGATCATCGCAAGGCACGCGTTCATGCAGAACCTGCGGCGCGGGCACTACGAACTCGCCGTCGACGCCCCGCCAGCAACGCGGGTCGCTACTGCGTTCGCCGAACTCGCCAGCGCGGTCTGACCTCGGAACGAGAACGGGCTCAACATGTCCATCGATCCCGAAACGCAACAGCACCACCCGGCGGCCTCCGACGCGCTGCAGCGAAGCGGGCCCGTGCCGGGTGGCACGGGCCCGCGTTCGTTCACGGGGCGCAGCGTCAGGTCAGCTGCCTGAAGCCGCCCCACAGGCCGCCGGTCGGCCACATCGCGTCGCCGCCGCCGGTCAGCTTGCCGGTGCCGTCGCCGGTGTACAGCCGGATGTCGTTATTGGCGTCGATTCCGGCAATGTCGGCCTTGCCGTCGTTGTTGAAGTCGCCGGCGACGATGTACTTGAAGCCGGCCCACAGCCCGCCGGTCGGCCACATCGCGGGACCGCTACCGACGAGCTTGCCGTTGCCGTCACCGGTGTACAGGCGGATGTCGCTGTTCGCGTCGATACCGGCAATGTCGACCTTGCCGTCGCCATTGAAGTCGGCGGCCTCGATGTGCTTGAAGCCGGCCCAGAGACCGCCCGTGGGCCACATCGCGGGACCGCTACCGACGAGCTTGCCGGTGCCGTCACCGGTGTACAGCCGGATGTCGCTGTTCGCGTCGATACCGGCAATGTCCACCTTGCCGTCGCCGTTGAAGTCGCCGGCGACGATCTTCTTGAAGCCGGCCCACAGCCCGCCGGTCGGCCACATCGCCGGACCGCTCCCGACGAGCTTGCCGGTGCCGTCACCGGTGTACAGCCGGATGTCGTTATTGGCGTCGATTCCGGCAATGTCGACCTTGCCGTCGCCGTTGAAGTCGGCGGCGACGATGTGCTTGAAGCCGGCCCAGAGACCGCCCGTGGGCCACATCGCCGGCCCGCTACCGACGAGCTTGCCGGTGCCGTCACCGGTGTACAACCTGATGTCGCTGTTCGCGTCGATACCGGCAACGTCGGTGTTGCCGTCGCCGTTGAAGTCGACACGCAACCGGTACGCCGTCACGGTCATCTGGACCGTCGGGCCACTCGTGATCTTGCCCGAGCGGTCCTTGGTGAAAGCCCGGAACGTGTACGCGGTGCCCTTGGTCAGGTTGGCCGTTGTGACGCTGGTGCCGGCCCCGGCGTAGATGCCGATGCCCGCGGTGACCGAGTCGGGCGCCGTCGTGCCGGCCGCCGCCCGGACGATCACCTGGTCCAGGTCGGTGATCGCGGCCGCCGTCCAGGAGACGACGCCGGTGCCGCCGTCCGCCTGGAGGTTGGTCACCGCCGCCGGCGCCGTGTCGAGCGTGCGGAACGTCGACGTGAACGGCTCGTTCTGGATCGCGCCGGCCTGGTCCTTGACCCCGGCGACCACGAGCCGGTACGGCGTGTTGTCCTGCAGCGACGCGGCCGGGGTCACCTTCGCGGTGGCGGTCGCGGCGTCGTAGGTCACCGTGGCCGGCACATTCTGCTGGGTGACCCCGTGCACCAGCCGCACCGTGGTGGCGTTCACCGAGGCCGGATCCACCGTCCGCGCGAACGTCACGGTCGGCGCGGCGTTCAGCGCGACCCCGGTCGCGAAGTCGGCCGTACCGATCGTCCGGACCCACGCCTGCTCCCGGCCCGGCGTCGCACCGGATCCGTTGCGCATCACGACGAGCCCGCTGTTGTAGTCGGCGATGACCGCGTCGATGCGCTTGTCGCCGTTGATGTCGCCCAGCGCCAGACCCTGCACGTCGTAGTGCGACGCGTACGGAATGGACGAGGTCGTCGGGGTGTCGAGCGTGCCGTCGCTCTTCTGCGCAAGCACGCTCAGCGTGTTCCATCCCCCGTGCGCGGTCACGACGTCGGGCCGCGAGTCACCGGTGATGTCGGCCACCTCGACCGGCTCCGGGATGTCGGCCGTGGAGTAGACCTTGGGCGTGTCGAGCCCGCCGGTGGCGTTCTGCGCGAACACGTTGATCCGCGCACCCGGCTGGTTGCCGCCGATTGTGGCGATGACGTCGGCCTTGCCGTCGCCGGTCACGTCCGCGACCTCGATGCCCTCGATGGAGGGCCAGTAGCCGACGATGGCGTTGTGGTCGGTGCGGTTCCAACCGTCGACGGTGTGGTGGTAGACGTTCACGGTCCCGGCCTGGAAGCCGACGACGTCGGCTCGGCCGTCGCCGTCGACATCGCCAACCTCGACCTCCCCGCTGGAGCTCGTCGAGACGGTCGACGCCGCGAAGGTACCCGCCGGCCCCTGGGTGAGCAGCACGATGCCGGAAGAACCGACCACGACCAGATCGGCGTCACCGTCGGCGTCCATGTCGGCCGCGACGAGGTGCGAGGCGGCGGTGGTGCCGGGCAGGATGCCGTTGTCCGACAGCACTCCCGCCTGGGTCTGGAGGAAGATCTGGACGCCTGCCCCAGTGGCCAGGGCCACGTCAAGGCGTCCGTCGCCGTTTGCGTCGAGTACCGCAAGGCCGGCGCTGTCGGAGTACTGCAGCTGCGTCGAATACTTGACGGGAGGGGCGAGCGAGCCGTCCGCCGTCTGCGCGAAGACGAACAGCTTGTAGTCGTTCACCGCGTCGAAGTAGTAGGTCGTGGCAAGGATGACGTCGTTACGGCCGTCGCCGGTGACGTCGCCGATGGCCACGGACTGCGCCCACGAACCCGTCTTGGTCGACTGCGCAGGCTCGAACTGAGTGCTGGGCGCGGAGTCGATGGCCACCGTGTACGGCCGGGTGTCCGCAGCGCCGTTGTAGTTGTGCACTGCGACGTAGTACGTGCCGACACCGAGCGTGAAACTCAACTTCTCCGTCGCGGTGGGGTCCTGGCTGTCGGCGGTGCCGATCAGGCGCAGATCCTTGTCGTACACCGCGAGTACCGGGTCGAAGTTCTGGCCGACGTTGCCGTCGTACGTCGGAGGCGTCACCCGGACGGTCACCGCCCTCTGCGAGGCGGAGTCGAAACGGTACCAGTCGACGTCACCTTCGATCCCGATCGTGCCGGTGATCGAGGTGGTGAAGGCGGTGGCCCGGGCCGGAACGTCGTTGGGTTCGTCCGGACCCAGCGCGGGCTGGGCGAACTCCGGGGCCCACGGGCCGCCCACGGCGTTGAGGGCGTCGAGCACACCGGCGCCGTAGTAGGGGTCGAAGCCCCGCGGGCCGGCATCCCGGGCGGTCGACTTGATCGTCGTGATGAGCTGGGCCGGGGTCATCGCCGGGTTGGCGCCGCGAATGAGCGCGGCGACGCCCGACACGATCGGCGCCGAGAACGACGTGCCGGCGCCGATGTAGTACTGCTGGCCCGGGTAGCTGGAGACGATGTCGAAGCCCGGTGCGGCCACGTCGACCCAGTCGCCCCACGAGCTGAAGTCGGTCAGCTTTCCGGCGCCATCGGTCGCGGCGACCGCCAGCACCTCCGGGTAGGCCGCCGGGTACTGCGGGGTGTTGTCGCCCGTGTTGCCGGCCGCCACCACGACGAGCGAGCCCTTGCCCGTTGCGTAGGTGACCGCGTCGTGCAGGACGCTGCTGTCCCCGGGGCCACCGAGCGAGAGGTTGATGATCTTCGCACCATGATCGGCCGCCCAGACGATGCCCTTGGCGATGTCGGAGTCGTAGCCGTTGCCCTGCGAGTCGAGGACCTTGACCGGCATGACCCGGCCGTTCCAGGCCACCCCCGCGACGCCGATGCCGTTGTTGGTGTTGGCCGCAGCGATGCCGGCGACCATCGTGCCGTGGCCGTTGTCGTCGGTGTTCGCGTTGGCTGCGGTCGGCACGTTGGTGATGGCGTTGTAGCCGGCCACGGTCCGGCCGGCGAGATCCTCGTGCTTCGCGTCGACACCTGAGTCGACCACCGCAATGATCTGGTCGGTCGAGCCCTTCGTCCGGTCCCATGCCTGCGGCAGCCGGACCGTGTTCAGGTAGCCCTGATAGTTGTAGACGTAGGCCGGGTCATTGGGCGCGGCACTCATCGTTCGCCGGTAGTCCAGCGAAACGCTGGCGACGGCGGAGTCCTTGCGCATTTCGCGGAGAAGGTCGGTCGCCGCACCCGCCGCGGTCACCTTGACGTAGCTGGTGCCCGGCACGGTACCGACCACGCGAGCACTGCGACTTTGCACCGCGCGGTCCGCGGCCGAAGCCGAGGCCTCCTTCTTGAACTGCACCAGCACGGCGTGCGGGTCGAACGCACGCTCCTTGAGGTCGCGCGGGCGTTGCGGTTTGGACAGACTCTTGACTTCAAACTTGTGATCGGGTGCCGGCGCGGCAAAGGCAGAAGGCCCTAACGGGCTCACCACCGCCAGCACGCACGCCACAGCCACCGTCCGGCGGAGCAGCATGAAAACCCCCATGATCGACGATCGGGCGTGCGTAGTGTGCCAGAATTCCGTCGATGCGAACAGCCCGCGCAGGCATATGTGGAGGAAGCCGACGCGGCGGGCCGTTAACCTGTCAAAACAGTCACCTCAGGCTGGATTCGTGGCGGCTCCGGCCATCTGCAGTGCGGCCCGGCCCTGGGGCTACGACCGGCAGAGCCGCGAGCGTCGGCGGTGTGGGCGGTGACGGCATCTCCACGGACCCGGTCGACGGCACGACCGCGGCGGGCTGAGCCGTCGCCGGCTGCGCCTTGGGCCCGCAGGCCGTTGCACCGACCAGCACAAATACCGCCGGAACCAGCAGCCCGGCCGCCATTCTGCGTCGTGTCACCGTCATCCCCTATCCCGGGTCCGCGGTCACGCTAGCCGAAACAGCCTCGGGTTCGCACCTGGCCGCGATCCGCTCGCGCCGAGCGCAAGCAGGGCAACGCCGCCGCTGCGTATGTGCAGCAGCGGGCGGACTACCGGGAGGGTGCGCGGCGTGGGCGGGCAGTAGGCGAACCGGTGAGCGACGTCGAAGACATCCGCGCGGACCTGCGCGACCCGGCCGGGACGGCGACCGGCACCGTGGAGGCGTATCCGGCCGGGTTGCGCCGCGTCCGCCGGATCCGGGCCCGCCGCGGGGCTGGGCGCCGCAGTCGCCATCGGCGCGGCGGTCACCGCGACCTGGGCGGTGGCCCGCGGGCCGGACGGCGGATCCGTGGCCTCGCCGGTGGTGCGCACGTCCGGCTGCGGCGCGAACACCCGAGTCACGCCCGACACCCCCGGGCCGACACCGTTCCCGGCCGACCAGGAGAGCCTCAACGAGCTGCTGAACCGGATCGGCGACGGCGGCCAGCAGCATGCCGTCCCCGACAAGGTGGCGGTCTGGACGGCCGAGCGCCTCGCCGCCTTCCGCGACCGGGTCGCCGGTAACCGGCTTTGGCCCTGTGGTGGCTCATTGCTCTTGCGCAGCCTGCGTCCCGGCGAGGCGATCGGGTTGCGCTGGTTCGACATCGACCTCCAGCGCGGCACCGCCACGATCACGCAACAGATCACCTGTGCCAGGCGCAGGGTCCTCATCGGCCGCCGAAGAGCAGCCAGCCGCCGGGTCATCGCCCTGGACCGGCACGGCCCCGGCAGATCAAGAGCGCCAAGAAGCAAGCAGCGAGCAACCACCGTCCACACCGGACAGACGGACCGCCCAAGAAGTGCAGGCCAGACAGTAGGCCGCCAGAGACTCGAACCCGAACCCGCGGTCTAAAAGGGAGGTACTCTTGGTGAGGAGAGCACGACATGACAGCATCGAACACCGCCGGTGGAGCCACCAAGTGCGCCCCCGCGTCGACGGGCCTCGCACCTGCGCTGAGTGACCTACGAGAAGCGGCCCTCGGGTACGCCACTGCGAAGGCGTCCCGGAAGGCGGATGACTGGGCCGACGATCTCAACGATTTTGTGGCAAGCCGGGGGCCCACCACGCAGGCGGTCTTCGAGGGGCTGAAAGCCAAGTTGCGGGGAAAGAACCCTGTCTGGGCCGCGATAAAGGGTGCTTGGTCGCGGACAAGCCCCGAAATGAAGCTTGCCGTGGTGTTGATCTTGGTACTGGTGCTGTTGCTGGGTCCTGTTGTGCTGCTCGTGCTCGTGCTCGGGTTACTGGTCGCGGCGCTCGTCGCAGGGATTCGAGCCGCCACACGGTGATCAGGTCCCGGATGGGGCGGGAACTGGAACCCGGCGAACGCCGACCGTGGGCGGCAGGGCCGGACGCCGGGGATTCGACTCCGGTCTAGCCTGCCTGACCTAGGGACGGTCGACGCAGCGGACCCGCGAATCCTGATGCGCGAAAACGGGCCCGTGCCGGGGGTGGCACGGGCCCGCGTCGATCGTCTTCAGGTGAGCTGTTTGAAGCCGGCCCAGAGGCCGCCGGTGGGCCACATCGCGGTGCCGGTGCCGGTGAGTTTGCCGGCGCCGTTGCCGGTGTACAGGCGCAGGTCGTTGTTGGCGTCGATGCCGGCGACGTCGACATTGCCGTCGGCGTTGAAGTCGCCGGCCACGATGTGCTTGAAACCGGCCCAGAGGCCGCCGGTGGGCCACATCGCGGTGCCGGTGCCGGTGAGTTTGCCGGCGCCGTTGCCGGTGTACAGGCGCAGGTCGTTGTTGGCGTCGATGCCGGCGATGTCGACGTTGCCGTCGTTGTTGAAGTCGCCGGCCACGATGTGCTTGAACCCTGCCCACAGGCCGCCCGTCGGCCACATTGCCGGGCCGGTGCCGGTGAGCTGGCCGGTGCCGTCGCCGGTGTACAGGCGCAGGTCGTTGTTGGCGTCGATGCCGGCGACGTCGATATTGCCGTCGGCGTTGAAGTCGCCGGCCACGATGTGCTTGAAACCGGCCCAGAGGGCGCCGGTGGGCCACATTGGCGGGGCGGCAATCAGTTTGCCGGTGCCGTCGCCGGTGTTGAGGTGTAGGTCGTTGGCCGCGTCGATGTAGGCGACGTCGGTCTTGCCGTCGTTGTTGAAGTCGGCGGCCGCGAGGTGCTTGTCGCGCGCCCACAGGCCGCCGGTGGCCGACATGGGGTTGCCGCCGTTTACCTTGCCGGCGCCGTCGCCCGTGTACAGGCGCAGGTCGCCGTTGGCGTCGATGCCCGCGACGTCGACCTTGCCGTCGCCGTTGAAGTCCACCTTCATCCTCGCCGCCGTCCACAGTTGCACGCCCGAGGAGCTGGCGCCGGAGATCGCGTTGGCATCGGTGACGGTGACGGTGACGACGTAGTAGCCCACCTTCGCGTAGTGGTGCGCGGCGACCGGCGTCGCCTGGGTGACGGTGGAGCCGTCGCCGAAGTCGAAGGCATAGGAGACGATCGGCACCCAGCCGGGTGTCGTGGTCGACGCGTCCGCCGTGATCGACAGCGCGTGCTGGTCCACCGTGACGACGATCTGCGCCCCCGGGCCCTGGATGTTCTCGGTGGAGCCGCGGTCGGCGTAGGTGACCGGGCCGGCACCGGTGTTGGGCACGCTCGGGTCGTCCTCGCGCGGACGGCCCAGGGTGTCGGTGCTCTGGAAGCCGGGCGCGGCGGAGTTGGCCGAGTCGTAACGGTCAGCGCTGAGCGGACACTCCTTGTCGTGCGCGGCCTGCCCGGACGCCGCGCGGAAGGCGACCAGGCTCATCGGGGTGCTCCATGCGTAGGCCGCCGGGTCTCCCGGAGCGGACTGGTGCAGGACGCAGTTGTAGTCGACCACGGTCCTGCCCATCGCGCCGTCGTAAACGCCGATCTCGACCGCGTCCGCGATCGACGGGTCGCAGCCCGCACGGGAGGCGACGTTGCCCGCGGTGACGTTGTTCTGCACCGACACCCCGGAGGACGCCCCGGACACGCGGATCCCAGCCGCGCAGTTGTTCGTCACCGTGTTGCTGGTGATCGCGGTGCCGGTGGCGCCGGCGTTGGCGATGCCGACGCCGTTGCCGGAGGAGACACTGGTGTTGGCGACGACGTTGTCGGCCGCGCCCGGCTCGAGGAGGATGCCGGCGACGCCGGCGCGGTTGGCGTTGCTGTTGACGACCGTGTTGGCCGAGCCGGCGATGTCGATGCCCGTGCTGCCCGCCGCGTAGTTCATCGAGGCGACCACCGACTTGAGCAGGACCCTGGTCGTCGCGGCGTCCAGGGCCACGCCGGTGGGCATCAGCGTCCCGAGCGAGCGGACGCCGACCAGCGACGAGTCGGTGACGGCGGCCAGCCGGACGCCCACCACGGTCGCGGTCGGCGCGGCCTGCACCGTGATGTTCTGGAGGGCAAGCCGGGTCGAGTTGCTCAGTGCGATCCCGGGGCCGCTCGCCACGCCGGTCACTGAGAACCCGTTGATCGAGACGTCATGCTGGCCGTCGACGGTGAACCCGGCGTTCGCGCCGGTCAACTGGACTGTGCGCGAGTCCAGGTGTTGCAACGTGATGGGCTGGCCGGCCGTGCCCGACTTGGCGATGGTCACGTGCTCGCTGTAGGTGCCGCCGGCCACGTTGATCGTCTGGCCGGACGCCACCGCGGCGGTCGCAGCGGAGATCGTGCAGAACGGCTGGGTCTGGGTACCTGCGCCGCTGTCGGTGCAGTTGGCCCCGGCGGTGTTGTTGACGTAGAGGGGACTCGACGCGTCCGCAAAGGCCGGGCCGGCCCCTGCGACCAGGACTGTTCCGGCGGCCACGGCCACGATCGCGAGGCCGGTCCCGGGATGTTTGCCCACGCTGGTTCCTTCAGGGGGAGGTGGGCCCAGACGATTGATCACTGGGCGGGCACATTGTTGCGCGGGTCAATCATGTCCATCAACCCCGTTCCCGGGCCGAGCGCGAGCAGGCCGGGGAAGCGGCGGGCCGGCGGCGGCATCGGGAGGGTCCACGGGGTGTGGACCAACTCGCCGAACGCGTCGCCCACCACCTCGCCAGCAACCGCCCGAGGCCGGCGACAGCGATGCAGACACGGGCCGAGGTGGACCAGAACCGGCAGCTGATGAAACTCCGGCGCCCCTGCCGGGTCAGGGGTGGTAGCGCAGCTGCGACTCGTTGGCCTCGGCGGCCGGGAGGGGGTACGTGCGTAGCAGGTGCCAGTCCTTGTCGTACAACTTGGCGTTTTTTCCGGAGATGACCACGGCGCCGTCGGGGCGGAACCAGGCATGGCTCAGTTGGCCGACGGAGACGCGCTTCTTCGTCACCGTGTCGTAAATGACGGTGGTGGTGTACACGTGCTGCGGGTCACTGTTGACGTCACCCAGGGCGAAGTAGCGGCCGTCGTCGGAGATGGACTGCACCGATGTCGGGCAGCCCGCGTGGGCGGTGCACTCGCTCAGGCCCGCGACCGACACCGTCCGCGGCGACCCGCCGTCGGCCTGCGTGATCTCGATGCTGTCCTGGGCGCTCGGCGAGACGTACGCACGCAGCGTGCCGCTCGGGGAGAACACGAGGTACGACAGGTCCCCCACGGGGGTGGCCGCCCCGGTGGCGGTGTCGTAGCGCTTGCCGTCGGCGATCACGGCCTTGCCGTCGGGAGTCCAGGTGGCCGTGCTCCCACCGGCGAACTGCACCTGGTGAGCGAGGACGCGCCGCGCGCCGCCCGGTGCGACCACAATCAGGTCGCCGGGGGTGATGGCACCCTGGTCCGGGGAGGTGTTGACGATCATGCGGGTGCCGTCCGGTGATGGGCTGGCGTAGACGTCCTGGTTGCTCGCGAGGCCGAAGCTGGTGGTGTGCGGGGCGCCGTCGACGTACCGGTGCAGCACGATCGGTTTGCCCGGCTGCAGGGTCAGGTAGGACAGCACGCCGGGTAACGCGTCGGGCGGCAGTCCGGTCCGTGACGCGGACGCGGCCGACGTCGTCGGTGCGGTCGACGGCAAGGGCGACGGCGATGCCGACGTGCCCGGGATCTGCGCCGGCGCCCTCTGGTCCCGCAGCTGCAGCACGGTAAGACCGCCCGCGAGGACGGCGACGACCGCCACCACGGCGGAGGTGCTCGTTGCTCGGCGGTTACGCAGCTGGCGGGAGCGGCGGTCCACCCGCTGCCGCAGGACGTACAGGTCGGTGCCGTCGACATCCGCGGCCAGGTCTGCGAACTGGTCGTGCAGGTCGCGGCTCACCGGATCATCCCCTTCGTCGCCAGGTCCGGCAGCGCCTTGCGCAGCGCCGCGAGGCCCCGGGACACATGGCTCTTCAGCGTTCCGACCCGGCAGCCAAGCAGCTCGGCGGCCTCCGTCTCGCTGCGGTCCTCGAAGTAGCGCAGCACCAGTGCTGCTCGTTGCCGCACGGGCAGGGTCAGCAGGGCCTGTCGCAGGGCCAGCCGGTTGGCCGCGTCGCCGGCCTGGTCGCGGCCGTCGCGACGCTCGGGCAGTTCGCCGGGCAGCGACTCCCGGACTCGTTTGCGGCGCCACCGGCTGACCTGCAGGTGGTACATGACCTGGCGGGCGTACGCCTCGGGGTTGCCCCCGTCGCGGAGTTTCCGCCAGGCCCGGTGCGTGCGGGCGAGCGCGTCCTGGACCAGGTCCTCCGCCAGGTGCCGGTCACCGGTGAGCAGATACGCAGTGCGCAGCAACGCCGGGGTCCGGGTGCGGTAGAAGGCCTCGAAGCCCTGGTCATCCTGCTCCATCGCCCGCGATTATGCGGTGTAGAGGAGTGTTCCGTTGCCCGGCGCCGGGAAGGTGCCGGTCACGTGCCAGGCGGTGTCCACAACGCGAAGGTCGTGGGTGGTATGGATGATCGCGCCGCCGCTGGCGGTGAACCAGATGTGCTGGACGTCACCGAACGCCGTGAGGTCGACGGCCTTCCTCGAGCGGGTGTCCAGGACAATGTGCGCATCGGTGACCGTGCCCAGGTCGGTGTTGCCGTCGCCGAGCGCCACGTAGTTGCCGTCGTTGGAGACCGCCTGGACGGCGAACGGGCAGGCATAGTCGCTGCACTCGGGGAAGTTCGAGATGTCGACGACCCGCCGCGATCCACCGCCGACGGGCCCGACGACGACCGAGGTGTCGGTTGCCGCATACGCGAGCATGGCACCGTCCACGGAGTAGGCCAGGTAGGCGGCATTCCCGGTGAGACCGGCGCTGGCGTGGCCGCCGCCGCTCGCCTCGTAGCGGACGCCGCGGAGCACGACTGCCCTGCCGTCGGGCGTCCAGACCGGCGCCACGCCGCCGCCCCAGGTGACCTTGTGGGCGAGCACGTGGCGCTGCCCGCCAGCGTCGACGACGACTAGGTCGCCGGGCGCACCGAGCTCCGGGTCGGAACTGCTGATTAGGGCGACATGCCGCCCGTCGCGCGAGGACACGGCCAGCACGTCACCGTGGCCGGCGGTGCCGAACGAGGTCGTCTGAGTGTGCCGCAGAAGCGTGATCGCCTTGCCCGGTTCGAACGTGAGCACCGACAGGGTTCCCGGCAAGCCGGCCGGCGCGCTCTGCGCGTCCGATGGCACCCGGGCGGGCGCTAAGCCCGCGGCCGACGACGCGCTGCTGGAGTCCGCCGCAGGCCCAGACGATGTCTGGCACGCGCCGAGCACCGCGACGGAGGCGAGCAACGGCAGGAGGACGGTGGCACGGTTCACGGCGGCAACCTTCCAGGGGAGTCCGTGACGGACGGTCGACCGCTATAAACGCCACCGGCCGCCGACCGGATTACCCGATCGTCGCGCTGTTTTCTGACACTTGTCCGGAGGCTGGCCGCGAGCGGGACCAGTGACGAGCCCGACCGGGCCGGCACCGGACGCGTTGCTGACGGGCGCCGCCGGGTCGTCGACGTCTGTACCAGCACCCGGGCCGATCGTCGAAAGGAGAGTCCGAGGCCTTCGCATCCGGCGCTGCCGGCCCGCGGAGTGTTGGGCCAAATCGGCAGAACACCATCGCGGTGTCCGGTGTTCGAGGGATGCCGAGCGCCGAGGGTACCCGCGAGGGCGTTGCACTTCGCCCAGGGTCTGCAATACTGACTCGCCCGGTTGGCCGACCACGTCGGACTCGCAGCCTGGCGGCATGGCGAGAATGCGTCCGCGGCATCGTACCGCTGGCACAGGGGAGTGGTGTGATGCGTCGGTCTCGATCCGGAGGCTCTCAGGCCCCCTCCCGCCTGCTCATCATCGACGGCCTGCGGTTCCTGGCGGCCTTGTCGGTCGCCGTGTTCCACCTCATGGCGGTCGCTGGTCGAGGCGCGGGCACGAAGGTCGATGTCTGGGGCCAGCCGGCGAAGGCGGTCTTCCCGAACCTGTTCAAGTTCGCCTCATACGGCTGGGTCGGCGTCCCGCTGTTCTTCATCATCAGCGGCTTCGTCATCTGCATGAGCAGTTGGGGGCGCACGCCGCGGCAGTTCCTGGCCGCGCGCGTCAGCCGGTTGTATCCGGCCTACTGGGCCTGCATCGCGATCACCACGTGCGTGTCCATGGCGCTGCCGGCCGTGTACAAGCCGGTGCCGCCGCGCGCGTTGCTGGCCAATCTCACCATGCTGCAAGATCCGCTGGGCGCGCCCCGCGTCGACGAGGTGTATGTCACGCTGTGGGCGGAGATGAGGTTTTACGCCCTGTTCACCGTCCTGATGCTGTTCGGGCTCACGTACCGGCGTGTCGTCTGGTTCTGCCTCGGGTGGTCCGCGCTCTCGGTCTGGTCCCTCGAGTGGCACCAGCCGTGGCTCGGGTCGATCCTGATGCCCGGCGGGTCCCAGTACTTCATCGGCGGCATCGCGCTGTTCCTGGTGTACAAGTTCGGCAGCCGGCCGGTCCTGTGGTTCATCATCGGGTTCTCCTGGATCCTCTCGATGTACTTCTATGCCGGCAACGCCTGGCAGGGCATCAAGCACCAGCCGTACTGGCCGGCCAGCGTCCTGATCACGATGGTCTACGTGGTGTTCGCCCTCATCTCGCTCGGCTGGTTCCAGAACCTGAAGTGGCGCGGCCTGACCGTGCTCGGCGCGACCAGCTATCCGCTGTACCTGCTGCATTACGTCATCGGGCTCACGGTCATCTACTACCTGTACCAGCGGCTGACGATCTCACCACGCCTGTTCCTCGCCCTGCTGATCGCGGCGCTGATCGGCGTCGCCTGGCTGGTGCATCGCCTGATCGAACGGCCGCTCGCTCCGCGGCTGAAGGCGGCACTCGCCGGATTCGACCTGCCCGCCCGGCAACGTCGTGCCGGCGGCCCCGGGCCGGAGGTCAAACCGGAAGCGTCCGATCCAGCAACCCGTATCCACGAGGCCCAGGACGCCCACGTCCAGCCGCCCGAGCACGAGGAGTCGCGCCCCGTAGTCCCGCCTCAACGAGGCTGGCTGGAAGTCGGCGACTCCTTGGTGTAGCCCGCCGCCGTAGCGATCTGAAGCTCGCCACCGGTTCGTTTCCCGGTACAGGGCATCTGGTCGACGCCGACTCGCAGTGTGAGACGGCCCGCACGCTGGCCGACTTCAACAACGACGGCAACCGCGACATCGCCAGCGGCACGCTGATGTGGCCCGGCGGCGGCCTGTGGAACAGCTTCAAGAAGATCGTCTGATCCGCACGACCGACCGGCCCGGTGTCCCCGCGGGGAGCACCGGGCCGGTCGCCGTCCGGGCGGGATCGACAGAGCTGCGGCCGGCGGCCGACGACCCGGTCCCGATCAAGACTGCGTGAGCGAGCGGACGTCCCAGATCCAGACGTCGTCGACCTGCTGGCCGGAGCCGAACACCGGGTCCAGTGACTCCTGCAGCTGCGGCAGGACCTCCTTGACCCGATACGCCACCACGGCGTCGGCCTGCCAGCGGCGCAGCTCGGCGATGATGGCCGCCTTCTGCTCCTCGGTCACCTTGACCGGCTTGCCCTCCTTGATGATCTGGGTGAACAGCTTGGTCGAGGGGCCGGGATCGGGCGTGTTGCCCGCCGCGTTGTTCGGCGCGACCGGGCCCATGAAGTAGCCGCCCGGCAGCCGGAACGCGAGGTCCGAGGCGACCTGCCAGTCCAGGGCGTGCACGTCGCCGGTCGTCACGAGCGGCGGCACCGGTACCACGGTGTGGTTCTTCGCCACGTAGGACTTGTAGGTGCCGCTGGTGAAGAACGCGGGCACCGGCTGGCGGCCGTGGGCCGGCAGGGGGAGCGGGAAGAGGGGTACCAACGCGGAGGCCATGGCCGCGGCGAACAGGAGGCGGACCTTCCTCGCCGGCGCCTCGGCCGTCTGCTTGATGACTCGGTCGGTGGCGACGGCCAGCAGCACCGCGAGGCACACCACGGTGACGAACGTGAGCCGGCCGGCGTTCATCGCCTCGAACAGCGGCAGGTGCGAGAAGAGCGCCCACGGGCCCGGCACGCCGAGCGTCGGGTGCGGGTGCTTGAAGGCGCTGACCGCGGGCTCAGGGCCGAGCGAGAGAATCGCGCAAATGGCGCCGACCAGCGCGACGCTGCGGACCAGCCGGTCCTTCCACAGCCAGACCGTGATCGCGGTGGCGAGGATGAGCAGGGACCAGCCGAAGTAGGCGTTGGCCTCGGTCCAGTTGAACGACAGCAGCGGGCCGCCCTGGTTGCCGATGGAGCTGGTGGAGTATGCCGTGAAGGCTTCGATGCCGTTGACGACATAGGCCATCTCGCCGAAGCTGTCATAGTGCTGCCGGCCGAAGAACTGCTCGTAGAGCGGGTATGCCAGCAGCGGCAGCGAGACCGCCAGCGCGGTGCCGATGCCCTTCAGGAACGGCCGCAGCATCGTGCGGATCTCCGAGCGCACCGAGAACCCGTAGCAGACGACGAAGATGGCCAGGGCCAGCGCCGTCATGAGCAGGTTTTCCTCGGTGATGAAGACCTGGTAAACAATCAGCGCGCCGAGCCACAATCCGTCGCGAACCGGGCGCTGCGAGCGGAACAGCCGCAGCGACAGCCGGACGATGAACGGGATCAGGAACTGCGAGATCAGGTTCAGGTGCCCGTTGGCGTGCGAGATCATCGGCGGCGCGAACGCGGCGAAGGCGCCGCCCAGCACGGCCGCGAACCGGCTCAGGTGCAGGTCGCGGCGCATCAGGTAGTACCAGCCGAAGGCGGTGCCCGTGAGTGCCAGGGTCATGCCCAGCACGTAGCTCACGGGCGCGCCGAGCAGCAGGGTGATCGGCAGCAGCGGCAGCGCCAGCCCGAGAATGCTGGTGTTGGCCATCATGTTGACGCCGACCGAGGCGTTCTGCAGGTCGGTGAAGAACGGATTGTGCAGGCCGAGGATGTTGTGCGTGTCGACGGCGAGGAACCACTCGCTCTGATTCTGGTCCGCATAGCTGCCCGCCAGGCGACGGCCGGCCGGCGACATCCACAGATGGCTGAAAAGATACCCGGAAAACATCAAGAAACCCGCGAACACTAGCAGATCGGCGCGATAGCCGACGAAGCGGGCGAATCTGGACGGTTGGGTCGGTTGCTCGGAGAGGGGCTCTTCCGGCGTCGGTTCGTTGGTAACGCGCTCGACGTCGAGGACTGACATGCCGTGGAGCGTAGACCATGACGCTGAACTGGGTCGTTTGGGCGATACGGCCGTTGCGCGCACAAATTGAGGGCTGCAAGCCCTCCGAGCGTATTGACGTCTCGGGCCACTTCCGGAAACACCGACCTACACCCGGATGGGTCGGGCAAACGACCGCTCGAACAGACGAGCAACCTAGGAGCAATCCAATTCCACAATGGACGGTTGGATCGCACGTTTGCGCAGGTAAATACGGCACCAGATGACTGGCAGTCGCGATACGTGGGGATTAAAAGTCCGCAGCTCTGCCATTGAGCTAGCAGCCCGCGGCTTACAGGGTACCGGGCCGATGGCGGATGCCCGCAAAGCCTTTCCGTTCATCTTCGTTTGCGCAGCTCAGATGGGCTGGCTCACCCCGCCCGACCCGTTCGACCGTCTGTCGAGCCGGCCAGCCGGGCCGGGTGGCGGGGCGCTCCGGCTCCCCCCGTTGCGAGCCGGAGCGCCTCGCCGCGACAAGGATCACTGTTGCCCCGCCCGAAAACCTTGCTGAATGCTTAACGGCGATGTATGCACCGATCTCGATCCGGCTGTTAGGTGCCGTGGAGGCCCGCGTCGGCGGGCAACCGGCCGATATCGGCCACCCCAGGCAGCGCGCCGTCCTGGCCGTGCTCGCCGTCGACGCCGGCTCGCCGGTCACCGTTGATGACCTGGTCGACCGGGTGTGGGAGGAGCCGCCCGACCGGGTGCGCCAGTCGGTGTACGTCTACGTCGCCCGGCTGCGTCGCGTCGTGCCGATCGTCAGGCGGTCCCGGGCGTACCTGCTCGACGTCGACCCCGACGCCGTGGACCTGCACCGCTTCCGCCGGCTGGTCGGCACTGACCCGCGGGCGGCGCTGGACCTGTGGCAGGGCAGGGCGCTCGCCGACGTCGAGGGGGCCTGGGCCGCGGCACAGCGCGCCCGCTGGGCGGAGGAGCGCCGGGACGCCACCGTCGCCTGGGCCGATGCCGAGCTGCTGGCCGGGCGGGCCGCCGTGGTGATCGGGCCGCTCAGTGACGTCGTCGCCGAGCATCCGCGCGCCGAGCCGGCCGTTGAGCGTCTCATGCGGGCGCTGCGGGACGAGCGGCGCTACGCCGAGGCGCTCGACGTGTACGCCGGTCTGCGCGAGCGCCTCGTCGACGCGCTCGGCGCCGACCCCGGACCGTCGCTGCGGGCGCTGCACCGCTCGCTGCTGCTCGGCGAGGAGTCCGGGCCCGCGGTGGTGCGGCCGCGGACCGCGCCGGCGCCCGCCGTGCCCGCGCAGATGCCGCTGGACGTGCGGGGGTTCGCCGGCCGCGGCTCGGCGATCGCCGAACTGGACGCCCTCGCCGCCAGCACGGAGCGGGGGAGCCCCGCCGTCGTCATCGCGGCGCTGTCGGGGACCGCCGGGGTCGGCAAGACCGCCCTGGCCGTGCATTGGGCCCACCGGGCCGCGCACCGGTTTCCCGACGGGCAGCTGTACGTCAACCTGCGCGGCTTCGGGCCGCCCGGCTCGGGATTCGGCGAGGGTGACGCGTTGCGGGTGCTGCTCGACGGGCTCGGGGTGCCCGCCGATCGGGTGCCGTCCGGGCTGGATGCGCAGGCCGCGCTGTACCGCAGCGCCATCGCCGGGCGCCGCATGCTCGTCGTGCTCGACAACGCCCGCGACGCGGCGCAGGTGCGGCCCATGCTGCCGGGAGCGCGCGGCTGCCTGGTCGTCGTCACCAGCCGCGACAGCCTCGGTGGGCTGATCGCCGGCGAGGGCGCCGTGCCGCTCCCGGTGGACCTGCCCGACCGGCGGGAGGCCCGGGACCTGCTCGCCGGGCGGCTCGGCGAGCAGCGGGTGGCCCGCGAGCCCGCCGCGGTCGAGGAGATCATCGACCGGTGCGCGCGCCTGCCGCTGGCACTGGCGATCGCTGCCGCCCGCGCGGCCGTCGACCCGCGCCGGGCACTCGCCGACGTCGCTCGCGAGCTGGCCGGCGCTGAGCATCAGCTCGACCCGTTCGCCGGCGCCGACGTGGTGACCGACGCGCGGGCGGTGTTCTCGTGGTCGTACCGCATGCTGCGCCCGCCGCTGGCACGGATGTTCCGGCTGCTCGGCCTGCAGCCCGGCGACGACATCGGCGCGCCGGTCGCGGCGAGCCTGGCCGGCGTCACCCCCGAGCTCGCCGCCCGGATGCTCGCCGAGCTCGCCGATGCCCACCTGGCCACGGAGGCCCGGCCCGGCCGGTACGGCCAGCACGACCTGCTGCGCGCCTTCGCACGCGAGCTGGTGGCCACCGACCCGGAGGCGCCCGCGACGGCGCGCCGGCTCGCCGACCACTACCTGCACACGTCGGCCCACGTCGCGGGGCGGCTCGACCCGTTCCGCGTCGCGGTGCCGCTGCCGCCGGTCGCTCACGGCGTGCGGGCCGAGACGCTCGAGGGCGGAAGCGCCGAGGACGCGCTGGGGTGGTTCGCCGCGGAGTACTCCGCGCTCATGGCCACCGTGCGCGCCACCGCCGGCTCCGACGACCCGGGCCTCGCCCTGCACCCGGCCCGGATAGCTCGCAACCTCGTCGAGTACCAGCAGCGCACCGGCCGCTGGAACGACCTGCTCGCCGCGCACGAGACCGCCGCGCGGGCGGCGCACCGCCACGGCGACCGGCTCGGCGAGGCCGCGGCCCAGCACGGCATCGCCCGCGCGCACGCGTTCCTCGGCGACGCCGACGCCGCGGCCACCGCGGGGCTGAGCGCCGCCGAGCTCTACCGCGACGCCGGCCTGCCGGTCGCCGAGGCCGACGCCCGGCGCAGCGTGGCCGTCGCGTACTCGCGGGCGAACCGGCTGCCCGAGGCGCTCGAGCACGCCCGGCGGCTGGTCGATCTGTACGAGCGCCACGGCGAGCCGTCCGACCGCGCGCAGGGCCTCAACACGCTCGGGTACACGCTGGTGCAGCTCGGCCGGGCCGCCGAGGCCCTCGATCCGATCACCCGGGCCCTACAGCTGCAGGTCGGCAGCGGCGACGAGCACGGCGCCGCCTTCACCCTCGACAGCCTCGGCCTGGCCTGCGCGCGGCTGGGGCGGCCGCACGAGGCGGCCGGGCACTACCGCCGGTCGCTGGAGCTGTTCGAGCGGGTCGGCGACCGGTACGGCCAGGTGTACCCGCTGTGCGGCCTCGGCGACGTCGTCGCCGCCCTGGGCGATCGCCCGGGCGCGCGGGAGCTGTACGAGCGCGCCCTGCAGATCAACCGCGAGGTCGACGGCGACGCCCTCACGGCGGACCTGCGGGTGCGCCTGCGGAACCTCGGCCCGCCGTGAACCAGCCGACGCGCTAGCGGAAGGACTCCCGGGCGCGGCGGCTCGGGTCCAGGACCACGACCTTGTACGGGCACGGGCGGTCGGTTATCGCCGAGTATGCCTCGATTGCCCGTGTTGCGGCGTCGAGGGCCTGATCCGTCTTGGTCTGGCCCTTGCCCTTGTTGCGGAAGAGGGCGCCGTAGAAAGCGGAGCAGAACACCGTGCTCTCGTGCCAGCCGATCAGGGCCGACGTCCCGATGTACACGATCGCGCCGTGCAGGCAGTCGCGCAGGGCCTTCTGCCAGGAGCCTATTCCGGTCTTGCAGCCGTCGGCCAGGACCGTGCTCGCGTTGATGCCATGGCCGCGGTCCGCCGTGTAGTCGCCCAGCTGGTCCAGGGCGATCACGGTGCGGGAGTCGGAGCTCGTGAACGTCGGGGTTTCGGCGTGGTCGCCGTGGGCCATGACGTGCAGGACATCGCAGGGGGCCGTGAACGCGGCCAGGACGGTGTCGGGGTCGCGCGAGCGGACGAAGTCGATGTCCACGATCGGGTCGGACCAGCCGGCGTTGATGCTCTGCAGTGTCGACTGTACGAACGCCATCGATGCGTCGAAGGACTGGTCCAATCCTATGTCCAGCAAACTCACCCGGCGGTTGCGCATGGCGCTGCATCATGCCGCTGCCGGGGGCGATCGACAAACGGATAGTGTTGGCGGCGTGCGGGCGGAGTACGCGTTTGCTCAGGTCGAGCGGTGGGTGCGCAGCGAGGCGATGGTCGAGCTGCTCGGGATGTTCGACGACAAGGTCGACGACGATGACCTGACCGGCTGGCTGCACCTCAACGAGGACCTGCCGGAGTGGCTGACCGAGGATGCCACGCTCGACGGGCTCACCGCGGAGCAGGCCGAGCTGATCAGGCACACACTCAAGGTTGAACGGGCCGCGGCGCGGAGCTTCAACTTCCGTACACCCGACGGATCCAGCTATCGCGAACGCTCGCAGGCCGTCAGCGCCGACTTCGACGACGGGACACGGGCGCGGATCGCCGGGCTGGCCAACCGGCTCGGGCTGGTCGACGCCGGAGAGCCGAAGTACACCGCGTACGACAAGACGCTCATCCTCGGGGGTGGGTACCGCTCGCCGTTGCTGCGCACGAAGTACGCCGGGCAGCTGCGACAGCAGGGCACAGAGCTCGGCGAGCTCAGCTTCCTCGGCAGCCCACGGTTCCTGATCGAGGACGACGAGCGGCCCGAGAAGCCGGTCACCGAGCAGTACGCGCCGGGCGCGACCGACGAGTTCGGGCTGATGATCGGGGCCGCGCGGGCCGAGCTCGGGCTGCGGGCCAGCGAGATCGACTTCCTGTGCGGGTGCGCGGCGGCCGATGGCATATGCCCGGTATGGCCGTACGACAGCGACGAGACCCCACCCGAGTTCACCCACGAGCGGCGGGCGCCGCTGGCCGGCCCCGACGGCCGCACGGAGGGCTCGGTCCTGTCCGCCTGCACGAGCCGGCCGCCCTACCGGCCCGACACCGCCGACACGCTGGGGCTGTGGGCAAGGTGCGCCCGGCCCGCCGTGCAGCACCGGATCCTGCTGGTCACGACGCGGGTGTTCGTGCCGTTCCAGCAGTTCGACGCGCTGCGGAGGATCTATCTGCCGTACGGCGCCGAGGTGGACACCGTCGGGTTCGGGCCCGAATGGGGGGATCGCCCGATAAACGCCGAATATCTGCTCCAGGAGGCGCTGTCGGGGATCCGGTCGGGGCGCCGGCTGCTGCTGGCGGCGGCCGAGGCGCTGGCCGAGGGTAGGTAAGCTTCGCAGCCGTGAGCATCACCTTTGCCGACCTGACCACGATGCGCGTGGGCGGACCGATCGGGCGGCTGCACGTCGCCACGGCCGCCGAGCACGCGGTCGAGCTGTTCCGCGACGCCGACGGCGCGGGCGAGCCGCTGCTGGTCATGGGCGGCGGGTCCAATCTCGTGGTCGGGGACGTCGGCTGGGACGGCACCGTCGTGCGCATGGCGTCGGACACCGTCGAGGTCGACGGCACGACGATCACCGCCGCCGCCGGCGTCGAGTGGGACCGGCTGGTCGCCCTCGCGGTCGAGCAGGGGCTGGCCGGCATCGAGCTGCTCTCGGGCATCCCGGGCTCGGTCGGCGGCACGCCCGTGCAGAACGTCGGCGCCTACGGCACCGAGACCTCCGACGTGCTCGAGGCCGTCACGGTGTACGACCGGGAGACCGGCGCGGTCGAGCGCTGGGGGCGCGACCGGTGCGGGTTCGGCAGCCACCGCATGTCGGTCTTCAAGCGCAGCGACCGCTGGGCGGTGCTCGACGTCACCTACCGGCTGCGCCGCGGCGAGCAGTCGGGGCCGATCAAGGATCCGGTGATCGCCGAGCGGCTCGGCATCGAGAAGGGCGGCACGGCCGCCCTGGCCGACGTGCGGGCAGCGGTCGTCGCGCAGCGGCGCAGCAAGAAGATGGTCCTGGACGCCGACGACCACGACACCTGGAGCGTCGGGTCGTTCTTCATCAACCCGGTGATGCCCGACGGCGAGATCCCGGCGGCGGCCGCCGAGTGCCCGTCCAAGCCGGACGTCCCGGGCAAGACGAAGCTGCACGCGGCCTGGCTCATCCAGCACGCCGGCTTCAACCCGGGCTACGGGCTCGACTGGGGCAACGGGACGGTCGCGCTGTCCAGCCGGCACACGCTCGCGGTGACCAACCGCGGCGGGGCCACGACGGCGGACGTCATGAAGTTCGCCGCGCACATCCGCGACGGGGTGGCGGCGAAGTACCAGATCCGGCTCAACCCCGAGTGCGATCTCATCAACTGCTCGTACTGATCCCCATGGATCTCGCCTTCGCCACCGAGGCCGCGCCGGGCCGGGTGAACGAAGACCACCTGGTGCTCGCGCCCGGGTTCGCGATCGTGCTCGACGGCGTGACGCAGCTGCCGGGGCTCGACACCGGCTGCCTGCACTCGCCGGGCTGGCTGGTTCGGGCGCTCGGCGCCGAGCTGACCGCGGCGCTGTCGGCCGACGGCGCGGTCGCGCTCGACGCGGCGCTGGCCGGCGCGATCGAGACGGTCGCGCGCCGCCATGCGGACACCTGCGACCTGGCCAACCCGGACAGCCCCGCGACGACCGTGGCCATCGTGCGGGAGCGTCCCGGGTTCCTGGATTATCTCGTACTCTGCGACTCGACCTTCGCCTACGCGGACGCGCACGGCGTCACCGCGATCACCGACGACCGCACCGAGCGGCTTGCGGCCTACGACCGCGTCAGCGTGGCCCGCGTCCGCAACCGGCCCGGGGGCTACTGGGTGGCGTCGACCAGGCCGGAGGCCGCGGCCGAGGCGCTGACCGGTTCGGTGCCGGCCGATTCGGTGTACCGCCTGATGATCTGCACCGACGGCGTCTCCCGCCTGGTGGACTGCTTCGGCCTGGGCTGGCCGGACGTCTTCGGCCTCGCCGAGCGCGCCGGCCCGCGGGCCGTGATCCGGGCCGTGCGCGACCACGAGACCGCGCACCCGGAGCGGCTGCGGCGCGCCGGCCGCCGGGTCAAGCAGCACGACGACGCGACGCTCGTGGTCGGGCGCTAGAGGAGCCGGCGCCGCTTGAGGTACGTCACGAGCTCGTCGTAGGCGCCGCCCTCGTTGGCGAACAGCGCCACGTTGCGCGCGGTCGCGAACCACGGGCCGGTCGAGGGCCGCACGTCCTTGAGCGCCCGCTCGAAGTCGCGCTGCTCGATCATGCGCACCTCGCCCCGCTCGATGGAGTCGGCCATCGCAAACTCCGCCGCGCTCTCGCACAGGTGCGCCAGGTCCGCCCCGGAGAACTCGGCGGTCTCGGCGGTGAGCCGGGCCAGATCGATGCCCGCGATCGGGCGTTCGCGCAGGTGGTACTCCAGGATCGCCGCCCGCGCCGGCGCGTCCGGCGGCAGCACCAGCGCGATGCGGTCGAGGCGCCCCGGCCGGCGCAGCGCCCCGTCGACGTCCCACGGCGTGTTGGTCGCGGCCAGCACGAAGACGCCCTCGTTGTTGCCGTCGATGCCGTCGAGCTCGGCGAGGAGCTGGTTGCTCAGGGTCCGCATCGACGAGGAGGCCAGCTGGGCCCGCTTGTGGCCGAGCGCGTCGATCTCGTCGAGGAACAGCACGCAGGGCGCGTTGCGGCGGGCCGCCTCGAACATCTCGTGCAGGTTGCGCTCGGAGTTGCCGATCCACATGTCGAGCACGTCCACAATGGACAGCGACAGGAACTTGGCCTTGAGCTCGCCCGCCACCGCGCGGGCGAGGAAGGTCTTGCCGCAGCCCGGTGGGCCGTAGAGCAGCAGGCCGCCGCGGAGGCTCTTGCCGTACAGCTTCCGCAGCTCCGGATTGCGCAGCGGGCCGAGGAACGCCAGCTCCAGCCGCTTCTTGACCTCGACCATGCCGCCGACGTCGGCGAGGCGGACGCCGGGCACCTCGACGTCGTAGATGCGGTCCGCGTCGCCCTCGACCGGCTCGGCCCGCTCGCCGGCGGCGAACCGCGGCGGCACGATGTCGGACAGCTCCCGCTCGTACGCGGCGAGCGGGTCACCTTGCGGCGGGCCGCCGAGCGAGCGCTGCATGAGGGCGAGCGCCTTGGCGTCGGCGGGGTCGCGGCTCAGGATGAATCCGATGTGGACGATCGCCTCCTGGCCGCGCCCGGCCTCCAGGAGCAGCTCGGCGAGGTGCAGGCGCAGCACCGCGTCCTCGGGCCGGCCCTCGAGCGCGGCGAGGAGGGACGCGATCAGCGGCGAGTCGCTCATGTGCCCGCAGCCTACTGCACCCCGTCGATGTGCCGGGGCACTTACGATGGCTCCATGACGGGGCTGGCGCGCGCGGCGGCGCTGCTCGAGATCGGTCGCAGCACGGCGGCGCGATACCAGGTCCTGGCCTACCTGGCCGAGCATCCGCAGGACGCCGCGGGGCTGTGCCTGCTGGCCCGCACCTGGCAGGCCGAGGACGACTTCGGCGAGATGCGCGCGGCCGCCGCGCAGGCCGTGGCCGTCGAGCCCGAGGAGTCCGAGGGGCACCGGCTGCTCGCGTTCGCGCTCGTCGGGCTGGGCGAGCCGGCGGCGGCGCGGGCGAACGCGCTGGAGGCCGTCCGGCTCGCGCCGGAGGACTGGCGGTCCTACGCGGCGCTGGCGATGGCGGAGTTCGACGGCGGGCACCGGATCCGCGCGTTCCGGACGATCCGGCGCGCGGTGCTGCTCGCCCCGGACACGGCCGGCCCGCACTACATCCGGGCGGTGATGTTCCAGACGATCGGGCGGAACCGTGCCGCGCGCCGGTCGTTCGAGCGCGTGCTCGCGATCGAACCGGAGAACACCGACGCGCTGACCGGCCTAGGCCGCGTCGCGGTGGCGGGCGGCCGGGTGTCGGCGGCGGCCGGGCACGCCGCCGCGGTGCTGGCGGCGGAGCCGAACGACCGCGCCGCCCGCACGGTGCTCGACCGCGCACTCCTCATCGGCCTGGGCGGCGTCGGGATCATGGCCGTGTGGTTCAGCGGCCTGCTCGGCACGTTCGGCCGGGAGCCGTGGATGTGGGCCGTCACGCCGCTGCCGGTGGTGCTCTGGCTGGCCCGGTTCGCGTGGGTGTGGCGTTCGCTGCCGCCGAGCGTCCGGCGGTACGCCCGCGGCCTGCCCCGCACCGACCGGCGCGCCCGCGCGCGGCTGGGCGCGCTGGTGCTCTGCGCCGCCACGGGCATCGCGCTGACCGTCGTCGGGGTGGTGCAGGACGCGGGCACGGACCCGACGCCGGCCGTCCAGATCGCGTTCGTCGTGCACATCGGCTCCCTGGTCGTGGCGGCGGCGGCCGTCATGGTGCGGGACGGTCAGGTGGCCGCCCGGGAGCCGGCGAGCACCGACCTGCTGGAGGAGCACCGCGAGTCGGCCGAGCCCGCGCGCTGGGCGCTGCGGATCGTGCGCAACGGCTCGGTCGTGGCCCTGCCGGCGTGGCTGCTCAGCATCGACCCGCCGGCGCCGTGGGGCACCCGGGCGATCGCCGGCCTGGTCGGGCTGGCCCTGTTCCTGGGCAACGCGGTGTGGTCGCGGCGCCGGCTCATCCGCCGCCCCGGCCGGCCGAATCCCGTCCTGGGGGCGCTGCTCGTCCCGCTGAGCCTAGCGGCGCTGGCCGAGCTGGCCGTCATCGTCGCCTGCACGGTCCTGCCGCCCGCCGCGATGCCGCTGCCGGACCCCGCCGGGCTGCCCGGGTTCTTCGCCATCGGCTTCGGGCTGCTGGCGCTGGCCGGCTGGCTGCCCTACGCCGCGTACCAGGGCGTGACGGGCCTCATCGGGCACCCGCGCGCGAGGCGGATTCCGTAAGATCGGGCGGCGTCGAATCGATCCGAAGGAGACCCCTCGAAATGCGACTCCTCGCGGCCGCCGTCGCCGCGTCGGCGGTGCTGGCGCTCGGGGCCGGGTGCGACGCCACCGCGGGCACCGCCCAGGCCGGGGCGGGCGCCACGTCCGCGGCGCCGGTCGCCTCGCCGGCCGACCCCGCCAGGCAGGCCTGCCTCGACGTCAAGGCCGTGCAGGTGCAGTACTTCACCAGGTTCAACGACGCCGCCACCAAGACGCTGGCGGCGATCAACCGCAACGACCAGGCGGCCGCCGAGACGCTGTCGGCCGAGGAGAGCGCCGCGGCCAAGGAGTGGGGCGACAGGCTCACGCCGCTGGCGACGAACGTGGCCGACGTCGATGTGCGCTCGGCGGTGGATACCGTGCTCGCAGCGCTCAGGCGATACTCGGAGACCCAGGGCGTGACGGTCGGCGATGTGCTCAAGGCGGGCACGGCGCTGACCACCGCACTGAACTCCGCCTGCGGCTAGTCAACCGGGAGGAATCGCATGGCCGCACCCTTCGACACCGACCGGCCGCATCCCGCGCGGGTCTACGACTATCTGCTCGGCGGCAAGGACAACTTCGCCCCCGACCGGGCGGCGGCCGAGGCGGGGCTGAAGGTCAATCCCAACGCGGCCACCGCCCCGCTGCAGAACCGGGCGTTCCTACGGCGCACGGTGCGCTACCTCGCCGAGGCCGGCATCCGGCAGTTCCTCGACATCGGCACGGGGCTGCCGACCTCGCCCAACGTCCACGAGGTCGCGCAGGCGATCGATCCGTCGTCCCGCATCGTGTACGTCGACAACGACCCCATCGTGCTGGCGCACGCCCGTGCGCTGCTCACCAGCGCGCCCGAGGGCCGGACCGCCTACGTCGACGCCAACCTCCAGGACGGCGAGCGCATCCTGCAGGCCCGCGAGGTCCTCGACAACCTCGACCTCGACCGGCCCGTGGCGCTGCTGCTCTTCGCCATCCTGCATTTCCTGGACGAGGACGACGACCCCTACGGCATCGTCGAGCGGCTCATGGCCCGCCTGCCCAGCGGCAGCTACCTGGTCCTGTCCCACATCACGGCGGACTTCGAGCCCGAGGAGTGGGCCCGCTTCACCGCGATCATGCGCAGGCAGGGCATCACCACCCGCCTGCGCAACCGCGAGGAGGTCGCCGGGTTCTTCGACGGCCTCGAACTCGTGGAGCCGGGGGTGGTGCCGATCCTGCGGTGGCGGCCGGGCGCCGATGAGTCGCTCACCGACGCCCAGGCCGCGTTGTACGGCGGAGTGGCCCGCAAGCCCTAGCAGGAGACGGAGCCGCTACCGACGCCCACGCCGAGGATGCCGACGAAGCGCTGGTACGCCGCGACCCGGCTCTGCACCTGGGCCGGGTTGCGCCCGTTGCACTCCAGGCTGCCGTTGATGCTGCGGATCGTCTCGCCGAAGCCGGCCCCGTTCACCATGGCGTTGTGCGGGGTCATGGTGCCCGGGCCGCTCTGCGTGTTCCAGTACCACAGCGCCGTCTTCCAGGCCACGGCCGCGTCGGTCTGCACGAGGTTGGGGTTGTGCAGCAGGTCGATGCCGAGCGCGTCGCCGGCCGCCTTGTAGTTGAAGTTCCAGCTCAGCTGGATCGGGCCGCGGCCGTAGTACGCCGCCTGGCCGGCCGGGCAGCCGTAGGACTGGCCGGCGTCGCAGTAGGCGGGGTAGTTCGCGGTGTTCTGCTCGACGATGTACACGAGGCCGCCGGTCTCGTGGTTGACGTTGGCCAGGAACGCCGCCGCCTCCTGCTTGCGCACCGCGTCGCTGCCGGTCTTCGCGAACGCCGGGTAGGCCGACAGGGCGGCGACCAGGCCCGAGTACGTGTAGAAGGCGTTCCGGCCCGGGAACATCTGGTTGAACTGGGCCTCGCTGACCACGAAGGCGCCGTTGTCCGGCGGGGGCGGGGGCGCGGTCGTCGTGGAGCCGCCGCCGCTGCTGCAGGCGTACGGGTCCCAGTACCAGGTGCTGATCACCGGGCTGTACCCCGGGTTGTCGTGCTCGGCGATGTAGAACTTGCCATCGGTGAACTTCACGATGTCGCCGGTCACGTAGTTGCGGCCCTGGACCCACGCCGGGAAGCTGCACCCGCCGGCGGAACCGGTCTGCGGCGGCGGGTTGGCCGGGCCGCTGCCGCCGCACGATCCCTGGTCCTGCCACACGCCGCTGGTGCCGGGCGGGGCCTCGTTCTGCGTCCACCACTTCGCGAGGTAGTTGTGGCCGTTGCGGGACACCGTGGCGCCCCCGGTGTAGACCGCCGTCGCCTGCCACGGCGCGGCACACGAGGCGGCGGAGGCGGGCATCATGTTGAAGACCGCGACCACCCCGCTGACGATCGCCATCGCGGCGAGCATCGCCAGCGCGCGCACTCTGGACACCCTGAATCACTCCTTCGGTCTGACTGTGACCGGCCTATCCGACCAGCCGAGAGCAGCCGAAACAGCGAACATCATCGCTTTATGAAGAATATTTACGGTACCGTTGAGGCAGTGCGAGGGCGACGAGCAGCCCGGCCTCGGCGACCAGCAGCAGCCGCTCGGCCAGCCCGATGAGCACCCGGTCACCGGGGAAGGCGGAGTAGACCATCGCCAGCGCGCACCCCACGCTCACCGCGGCCAGCGCGCGCACCGCCCGCCCGTGCGGCACCCGCTGCGCGAGCCGCCAGCCGGCGACCGGCAGGGCCACGAACGCGGCGACCGAGGCGTAGCGGTGCACCGACCCGGCGGCCGAGAGCGCGAGCCCCGGCGCGTCGGTGGGCACGATCGCCGCGACCGTCAGCCCGGCGGCCCAGACCGCGAACAGCCCGGCCACCCACGCCTCGATCCGCACGCCGGTCCGGTGCAGGGCGAGCAGCAGCGCGCCCGAGGCGGCCGCCATGACGACCATCGCCCAGTCGACCACGCCCCCACGATCGGACACGGCAAAGTCGCTCACGGTGAGCGACCAGGGGTTGAGGTTGCCGTTCGGGTCGAGATGGCCGTCGACGACCAGGGCGGCGGCAAGGGCGAAGCCGGCGAGCGCGAGAAGCCTGAGGTTCACCGCCCGATCCTGGCGCGCGCAAGGGGTTCATCGGCTCGGTGAGTGTCACCCACGCGCCCCGGAGGCCGCGTCAGGGTGTGATCTGGGCCACAAATGGCCAGAGCAAAGAAGCTTTTAAGGATCTCCGCACAAACGGTGCGGTGCGCGATTTCTGGACCCTGGGTACAGTGACCCACGGTCACGTCCAGCAGGCGCCGCCCCCGGTGCCGGGCGTGGCTGCCGCCCAATCGCCGCACCGTGGCGAGCCGGGGACCCACCGTTACGTTGGGGTGAATCTACCCTCTTCGCGAGGGTGGTAGGGGTCGTTCCGTCCCGAACCCGTCAGCTAACTCGGTCGGCGGCCGACGGAAGGAACAACGAACCAGATGTCATCGCGACATCCCTACCGGCGCGTGATGGTCGCGCTGCTGTCGGCTCTGGTGCTCGGGGGGCTCGCCGGCACGCCCGCCGCGGCCGAGCCCACGCCCGGCGGCGACCCGGGCGACGAGGGCGCCTCCGCCAACCCGACCCTCGCCCAGGTCCTGGAGCAGACCACCCAGGCGTACACCGACGCCAAGGCCCGCTTCGACGCCTCCGTCAAGCGCCAGGGCGAGCTGACCGAGCAGCTGAAGAACACCGAGGCCCAGCTCGCCACGATCAAGGACCAGGTGGCGGCGATCGCCATCGCGGCGTACCGCACGGGCCCCCTCACCACCTTCGCGGCCCTGATGGACGCCGGCAGCCCCGACGGCTTCGCCGAGCGGGCCGGCTCCATCAACGAGATCGCCCACCACAACGACAACCTCCTGCACCAGTACAAGCTGCTGCAGGATGCGCAGACCGCGCAGAAGAAGGCCCTCGACGACGAGGTCACCACGCAGCAGCAGCAGGTCGCCACGATGGACCAGCAGAAGAAGGACGCGGAGAAGGCGCTCGCGCTGGCCGGCGGGCCGAGCAAGGGCTTCGTCACCGCAAACCTGCCGGTCGCCGACCCGGTGAAGCGCAACTCCGACGGCTCGCTGCCCAAGGAGTCGTGCAGCGTGAAGGACCCGACCACGACCGGCTGCCTCACGCCGCGCACGCTGCACGACATGCAGACGGCGCAGAAGGACGGCTTCAAGCGGTTCGTGTCCTGCTACCGCCCGAGCGGGCCGTATGAGCACCCCAAGGGCCGCGCCTGCGACTTCTCGGTGCAGAAGAGCAACGGCTTCGGCGGCGTGGCCACCGGCGACGACTTCGTCTACGGCTCCACACTGGCGGCGTACTTCGTGAAGAACGCCTACAACCTGGGCGTGATGTACGTGATCTGGTTCAAACAGATCTGGACACCGGCGGCCGGCTGGCACCATTACAGCGGCGTGGCCGGCGACCCGTCCAGCGATCACACCAACCACGTGCATCTCTCGGTTCTCTAACCCTCACCTTCGCGGACGGCCGGTCGATAGGGCTCCTGTCGACCGGCCGTTTCTCTGCGAGGGGATCCGCAAGTGAAGTACCGTCTCGTGACCCGCAGCGACTTCGACGGACTGGTCTGCGCGGTCCTCCTGCGCCACCTCGACCTCATCGGCGACATCACGTTCGTGCACCCCAAGGACGTGCAGGACGGCAACGTCGACGTCGGGCCGACGGACATCCTCACCAACCTGCCGTACGCCCCCGGGGCCCACCTGGTCTTCGACCACCACCACTCCGAGACCCTGCGCGTCGGCCAACTCAACGGCACCGGCCAGGCGACCAACCACGTCATCGACGCCGAGGCCCCGTCGGCGGCCCGCGTGATCTACGACCACTTCGGCGGGCCGGAGCGCTTCCCGCACGTCTCCGACGAGCTGATGGAGGCGGTCGACCGGGCGGACTCGGCGCAGTACGACATCAGCGAGATCCTCCAGCCGGTCGGCTGGACGCTGCTGAACTTCCTCATGGACAGCCGCACCGGGCTGGGCCGGTTCCGGCAGTTCCGCATCTCCAACTACCAGCTGATGATGCAGCTCATCGACGCCTGCATCGACCACCAGGACGTCGAGGAGATCCTGGCCCTGCCCGACGTCGCCGAGCGCGCCGAGCTCTTCCGCGACCAGCAGGAGCTGTTCGTCGACCAGCTGCGGCGGGTCTCGCACGTGCACGGCGACGTGGTCGTGGTCGACCTGCGCGACGAGGACATCATCTTCGCGGGCAACCGGTTCATGGTCTACGCGCTGTTCCCCGAGGCCCGCGTCTCGATCCACGTCATCTGGGGCAAGCAGAAGCTCAACACCGTGTTTGCGGTCGGCAAATCGATCCTGGACCGCACGTCGCCGACCGACATCGGGTCGGTGATGCTGCAATACGGCGGCGGCGGCCACCTCGCCGCCGGCACCTGCCAGGTGCCCCACGACGAGGCCGAGCGGGTGCTCGGCGAGCTCATCGAGAAGGTTGGTGCCGCAGTTCCGCTTGGGCACGGGAGGTGACCTCGGCCAGGACGCGCCGCCATGAGGCACACGGTCAGCTCGGCCAGGTCGGCGCTGATCTCACCGATCCGGCCGGGGGTTACAGGATCTCCGTGTCCCGCAGGAGGCGCCACAGGCCGGCGCCGTCCGGGGCGCCCAGCCAGCGGCGGTCGTTGGCCGGGAAGCGCTTCGAGCTCCCGGCGACGCCCGGGAAGGCGCCGGCCAGCACCGCCTGGGTCGGGGAGAGGTGCCGGATGGCGACGGCGGCGACGGCGTCCGGGTGCTCGGCGGCGAACTCGGCGTAGATCTCCGGGTCGTGCTGGCCGTCGTCGCCGACCAGCAGCCAGCGGATGTCCGGGAACTCGTCGGCCAGGCGGGCCAGCGAGGCGCGCTTGTGGGCCTGTCCGCTGCGGAAGAACCGGTCCGGCTGCGGGCCCCAGTCGGTCAGCAGGAGGGGACCCGCCGGGTACAGGTGCCGGGACAGGAACCGCGTCAGCGTCGCGGCCACGTTCCAGGCGCCGGTCGACAGGTAGAAGACCGGGGCGCCCGGGTTGGCGTTGACCAGCCGCTCGTACAGCACCGCCATCCCCGGCACCGAGGCCCGCGCGTGCTCGTCGAGCACGAACGTGTTCCAGGCGGCGAGCAGCGGGCGCGGCAGCGTGGTCACCATGACTGTGTCGTCGACGTCGGAGATGATGCCGAGGCGGGTGGTGGCCGGGTCGATGATCCGGATCGGCGCCTCGACCGGGGCGCTGTTCTCGCACTGCAGGGTGACAGTGGCCCAGCCCGGCGCCAGGTCGGCCTCGACGACCACGTCGACGAACCCGCCCCGGTCACACAGCACCTCGCAGGTCCGGCCGCCGGCCTCGATGCGGACCATGGCGTTCATGACCGACACCGCGGTGAACGAGCGCCAGCCGCGAAGCTTCTTGAGCCGCTTGCCGGGCTTCGGGTCGATGCGGGCGAGCAGGGCGCGCCCCATCACCCGGACCCAGCCGGGGCGCTCGTCGGTCGCGCTCGCGCCGTAGCCGGTGTAGGCGGTGACCGCGACCTTCCAGCCGCGCCGGCGCAGCCGCCGCTCCAGGAGGCTGTGGAACGCGTCCTCTATGCGCGCGGCACGGTGCAGCGGCAACGGCGCACTGCTCGGCGCGTTGGGGCTCAAGGACACTGCCCCACCCTGTCACAGCGGGCCAAGGACCGCACCCCGCCTGGCGATCAACGGCGAGTGACCAACACACGACGCTGGCATGAAACCGTGAGCCCGAACTGGACGGGCGCTCTTAGCGTGAATGTCATCAGGAACACATTTCGACGGGTTCCGCTGAAGCGCACAGGAGGTGCGAGATGGCTACCACATTCGAGGCCGTTCGGGCCGAGGCGCTTTTTGCCTCCGACCTGCAGTCGTCCCAGTCCCCGGCCGGCCGCGACATCCGCGACGCGGTCGCGGCGACGCTGCGCAGCCTCGGCGTCAAGGGCTGCGCCGCCCGGGTCGCGAGCGAGTTCGGCGACCACCCGGAGACCGCCGTCACCCGCATGGCGTGGGCGCTGGCCCAGGTCCGCGCGACCTACCCGGCCGTCGGCTCCAAAACCGCCCGCGCGATCCGCGCCATGCGGCGCCCGGGAGCCGTCATCGCGGCATGAAACCGGTCGCCGGCGGGCATAGCAGGAGCATGCAGGAGTTGCATGTCTCCATCGACCCGGACGGCGACCCGGCCGTCGAGCGGCTGCAGGAGCCGCTCGAGGCCCAGCTGACCTCGGCGCTGCGGCGCGCCGCCGAGGAGGTCGGCCGGGAGTACCGCGGCGAGAGCCTCGAAGAGGTGAGCCGCCGGCTGCTGGCGACCGCCCGGGCGAGCCTGCACCCGGACATCGCCGCGGCGTGGCACCCGCACGACGACGAGGTGCGCCAGGCCGCCGAGGCGGTCGTGAGGGATTTTCACTGATTGCCCCTATCGCGCAACTCGTCCGCTCCACACTGGGTCGAAGAGCCGCACCAACCCAGGAGGCCAGCGTGGAGCAGCACAAACTCACCATCGACATGGACGAGGCGACTCTCGAACAGCTGCGCGACCGTCACTTCGCGCTCTTCGGCCTTCACGCGATCGCCACCTCGGCGAGCGGCGCGCCGACGATCTGGCTGTCCGCGCACTACCTCGAGCGCCACCTCGAGGTGGCGTGGAACGAGACGTACTCGATGTACACCACCCGGCGCGCGGCCCACGCGCCGAGCACCAAGATCGTCGCCACCCACAACTACCCCGCCCCGCTCGGCAGCGTGCTGACGGTCGCCGGCAACGACGGCGCCGGCATCGTGACCCCGGGCGGCCCGGCCGGCCACATGGAGATCGACAACACCGGCCGGACCGAGCTGAGCGCCGGGCTCTGCGTGCACGACGCGCACGGGATGTACCAGCCGATCGGCGTCTTCGACCTGATCGACGTGGACCTCTTCCAGCCGATCCCGAAGGTCGCGTTCTTCTTCTCGCCGATCCCGCACATGGCGGGCGAGATCGCCACCCGCTCGCTCGGCCCCGGCGTGCTCCTGGACTACCAGATGGGCCGCAACCGGACGCTGGCCATCGAGTACGACATCCACGACGGCTGGAACACCACCAACCGCCCGTACGCGCGGACCATCGCCGCCAACGAGCCGCTCAACCCCCTGCTGCTGGTCCGCTCGTCGGCCCTGCAGGCCCTGGCGATGCAGCGCCAGCGCACCACCATGACCCGCTAGTTGTTCAGGACCCAGCGCACCTCGTGCGCCTCGGTCGGGTCGGGCGTCTCCCAGCGCGCGGCCATCCGGTCGATCACCGCCGCCGGCACCGGGGCCACCCGCGCCCGGTTGCGCCGGTGGACGACGTCCGGCGGCGCCTCGACGCTCACCACTTCGACCCGCGCCCGATAGCCCGCGGCCAGCCCGATGGCCCGCGAACGCAGGGCGCGGGTCACGTTCGTCGCGTTCCAGACGTAGGGCGTGCCGGCCCGCAGGTGCTCCCGGGCCCGCGCGTACGCCGCGGCGACGACCTCGCCCTGATCCCCGGTCGGCCGCACCCCGAGCTCGGCGCGCAGGTCGTCGAGGCTGACCACCGCCACGCCGGGCCGGTGCAGCGCGATCCAGTGGTCCTTGCCGGCCCCCGGCAGCCCCGACATCACGGTCACCGCGGTCCGGGTGTCGTCGAACGCGGCATAGCCGGGATCCCGCCCGGGATGCCGGAAATACTCGAACCGCGCATGGTCCGACGCAAAGGCGCGGGGCTCGTCGAGACAGCCGATTTCCCGGGTGTACTCCACGAAGAGCGCCACCTCCTCCATCAGCGCGCCGCCCCCGAGCCGCCGCGCGTCCGCGCCCGCGAGCAGCGCCAGATCGTCGTTGCGGGCCAGCAGGCTCACCCGGAACGCGGCCCGGTCGAGGTCGGCCCGCTCGAGCGCCCCGAACGGCAGCCGCTGATGCCGCACGAGCGCGGCGACGTGCTCCCGCCAGGCGATCGGCGCCCCCATCTGCCACAGCAGCCGCCGCGCGAACAGCTCCCCGCGCCGCGCGTGCCCGCCTTCGCCGTCGGCCCGCCCCGCGTCGTGCAGCACGGCCGCGGCGAACACGGCCACCCGCTCGCTCTCGGGCCGCGCCCGCCACTCGTCCATCCCGGCGAGCGCCTCGACGACCCCGCGGGTGCGCGCCCCGCCGTCGCCGAGCTCCCCGAGCCACGGCAGGCTCCCGGCAATGACATCCCAGCGCACGCCCCAGGACGGCGGCGCCGGGCACAGCCGCTCGAACAGGTTCACGCCGCCTCCTCCTCCACCGCCGCCTTCAACACCCCTTCACCCGCCGGGCTTCTCCGCCGCCGCGCTTCTCCGCCGCCGGGCTTCTCCGCCGCCGGGCTTCTCCGCCGCCGGGCTTCTCCGCCGCCGGGCTTCTCCGCCGCCGGGCTTCTCCGCCGCCGGGCTTCTCCGCCGCCGGGCTTCTCCGCCGCCGGGCTTCTCCGCCGCCGGGCTTCTCCGCCGCCGGGCTTCTCCGCCGCCGGGCTTCTCCGCCGCCGGGCGAAAAGTCGGGCGCTGGCGCGCCACGACTTTTCGGATTTTTCGCCCGGCAGGTCATAAATCCGAATTGACGCGATTGGCCACGATGGGGCGGTCCTGCCAATGGCTGCCCGAGTCGAGGATCGCGGTGTGGAAGCTCGGCCGGACCCACTTGTAACGCCCGAGCACGGTGTCCGCGTCCTCCAGCTTGAGGTACAGCCCCTCCATGTCCTCGGACATGTCGGTCTCCCGCACGACCTGGTCCGGGTCGGCGCCGCCGGCGAGCGCCGCCTCCCGCAGCGCTTCCCTCCATTTATCGGTACGGCAGGTCGACGGCCCGACAAGCTTCGTGAGCCCGGCCAGGTCGGCGAACGCCCCCTCCCGCAGCACCGGCACGCTCGCGACGCCGAGGCCGTCGAGCAGCTCGCGGCGCCGCGGGGTCGACAGGAACGCATCGGATTGGCGGTCGTACACGTCGAACTCGCAGAAGTGGTGCGGCAACGCGTCATAGAAGACGGTGTGCTTGGCGTAGAGCCACTCGCCGTACAGGATGAATCGGTCACGAAGGACGGGCCACAGCTGATAGCGCACCCCGGCGGCCCACGCCTTGAAGGGGGCGAACTGCTTCTCGCGCGGCCCGCCGGCCAGGTAGTGCCCGCGCGACTGCAGCAGCAGCTCGCCATCGGCATCGAAGCTGATCGCGGCGTTGGCGCCGTCGAGCTTCTCCTCGACCACCAGCCGCCGGCCGGCCAGCTCGGCGAACGGGACCTGCGCCAGGTCGTGGTCCCCCGGCTGGAGGCGGGAGCCCTGCAGGTGCTGGGTCCGGGGGTACTTGCGCAGCATCACACCGTTGTACCGGAGGCCAATCCGCCCGCGACACGGGTTTTCTCGGGTGAGGGAAAGGGTGTTGCGGCTTCCGCGCGCCACCCAAGACCGAAAGCATCGGCGTGACATTGTTTGACCCGAATCACTTGCCCATGGATTCCTATTTGGGCAAATTTGGGAGGGTTGTTTTGGAGAAAAGAACCGTGAAGGGGCTGGTCCTCTTCACCGCTGCGGCCACGCTCGCGGCCGTCGCGCCGGCCTCGAGCGCCCTGGCCGCGCCCGGCACGCCGACGGGCGACCTCGCCGGCGCGGCGTCGATCCCGTGGGGGAAGTGCGCGAGCGCGGGCATGCAGCGCCGCGGCGCCGAGTGCGGCCTGCTGGACGTCCCGCTCGACTACAGCAAGCCCAACGGCAAGAAGATCCAGATCGCCGTGTCGCGCATCAAGCACAAGGTGGCCGACAAGGACTACCAGGGCGTCATGCTGGTCAACCCGGGCGGCCCCGGCGGGTCCGGGCTGACGCTGTCCGTCCTGGGCGAGTACGTGCCCAACGGCGCCGGCGATGCGTACGACTGGATCGGCTTCGACCCGCGCGGCGTCGGCTCCAGCGTCCCGGCGCTGCACTGCGACGACAGCTACTTCGACGGCCCGCGGCCCGAGTACATCCCGGTCAACTCCGCCATCGAGAACACCTGGCTGACCAAGTCCAAGGGTTACGCGAAGGCGTGTGGCAAGGCCGGCGGCGACCTGCTCAACCACATGACCACGGTCGACTCGGTCAACGACATGGAGTCGATCCGCAAGGCGCTCGGCGCCCAGCAGATCAACTACTACGGCTTCTCCTACGGCACGTACCTCGGCCAGGTGTACGGCACCCTGCACCCGGACAAGGTCCGCCGCATGGTGCTCGACGGCAACGTCGACGTGCGCAAGGTCTGGTACCAGGCCAACCTGGACCAGGACCTGGCCTTCCAGCGCAACGAAGAGATCTGGTTCGGCTGGCTCGCCAAGTACGACAGCGTGTACCACCTCGGCACCACCGCGAAGCAGGTCGAGCTGCGCTACTACGCGGAGCAGAACAAGCTGCGCAGCGCGCCGGCCGGCGGTGTCGTCGGGGCGAGCGAGTGGACGGACATCTTCCTCTACGCCGGCTACTACCAGTCGACGTGGCTGGAGCTGGCCGACGCGTTCGCGGGCTGGGCCAACAACCACGACACCGACCTGATCGTGGCCGCCTACGAGAACTACATCGCGCCCGGCGACGACAACGGCTTCGCCGTGTACAACGCGGTGCAGTGCACCGACGTGCAGTGGCCGCAGAGCTGGCAACAGTGGAAGGTCGACAACTGGCGGACGTTCCTGCGGGCGCCGTACATGACCTGGAGCAACGCCTGGTTCAACGCGCCGTGCCTCTACTGGCAGGGCAAGGCGCAGAAGCCGGTCAAGGTCGACGGCTCGAAGGTCAAGAGCGTTCTCTTCGTCGGTACCACCCTTGACGCGGCGACGCCGTTCGAGGGCAGCCTGCAGGCCCGGCGCCTGTTCCCCAACAGCGCCCTCCTCGCCGAGAAGGACCAGACCACGCACGCCAACTCGCTCAACGGCAACGCGTGCATCGACGACACGATCGCGGACTACCTCGCAACCGGCAAGCTGCCGCAGCGCAAGTCGGGCGACCGCCCCGACAAGACCTGCGACACGCTGCCCTGGCCCGACCCGACCGCGGCGTCCGCGTTCTCCGCGCAGTCGACGCAGTCCCTGTGGGCCGACAGCACCGCGCGCGAGCCGCTGTACCCGGTGCGCCACTAGGTTCCAACCGCACGTTCGTACGCAACAGGAAGGGGCGCGGCCGACGGCCGCGCCCCTTCGCGTTCGCTGCTGTTACCGCTGCACGATCTTTTACTGCTGCACGATGAACTCGACCCGGCGGTTCACGGCGTTGGCCGCGTCGTCGGTGCCCGGGACCTTGGGCCGGCTCTCGCCGAAGCCCCGCGAGCTCAGCCGGTCGGGCGCGATGCCCAGCGAGACCAGCGTGTCGAGGACCGTCTTGGCCCGGGCCTCGCTGAGCCCCTGGTTGTGCGCGGCGGTGCCGGTGAGGTCGGTGTGCCCCTCGATGCTGACCTTGATGTTCGGGTTGGCCCGCAGGATCGACGCGGCGTTCTCCACGACGGCCCGGCCCTTCGCGGTCAGCGTGGCGCTGTCGTTCTCGAACTCGACCGTCGGCAGCGCGACCAGCTGCGTCTGCACCTGCGCCGGCGCGGCCTGGCCGACGACGAGCTCGTTGCGGACCGTGCCGCTCTTGACCGCCGCCTTCGCTGCCTGCTCGGCCTTGTCCTTGACCTCCTGCGAGGGCACGGTACCGGTCAGCGTGACCACGTGGTTGGTGAGGTCCACGACGCCGGCCTTGGTGTCCTTGCCGAGCGCGCCGAGGACCGCCGCGAGCCCGGCGAGGTCGGTGTCGTCGCCCGCCCGCGCGGCGTCCACGGTCAGGTCGTCCTGGACGTTCTCCGCGCCGAGGGTCTGCTTGGCCGCGTCGGCGATCTTCCCGCGGTCGCCGTCGCCCGGCACGGTGCCGGTCAGCGTGGCCTTGCCGCCGTCGATCAGCAGCTTCACCGACAGCGGCTCCGGCGGCGCCGGCGGCTTCTCGACCTTCGGCGGCGCCTGGACGTCGACGACGCGCACGCCCTCGACGCCGAGGGTGACCTCGCGCGCCTTGTCCTTCTCCTCGGCCGAGCCGACCCGCACGGTACCGTCGCGCCCGACGAATCGGACGTCGGCGTCGATGCCGGCGCCCGCCAGGGCCACCTTGGTCCGGTCGGTGAGGCTGTCCTCGACGGAGTGCCGGTGCGGCACCTCGAAGGCGATCACCAGCGCGGCCAGCCCGACGACGGCCGCGCCGATCGGGATCAGGGGGTGCCGCTTGCGTACCTCCCAGCCGGTGCTGCTGGTCGTGGTCCGGGTGGTGCCCGCCATCAGGCCCGCCCGATGTCGCGGCCGGCCACGAGCCGGCGGGTCAGGTCGGCGAAGCCCTCCTCGTCCCCGTCGGCCAGGTGACGCGCCTGCCGGGCCCAGGTGACGATGCTCGGCGCGAACCGCAGCCCGGCCGCCTCGATGGCCGCCCGCAGCGTGTCGACGTCGGCGTCGGCCAGCTGCGCGTACGTGCGGATGCCCGCCGCCACCAGCGCCCCCGACATCTTCGGCCCGATGCCCTCGATGCGCTTGAGGTCGTCGACCGGCCCGTCGTCGGCGACCGCTTGCGCGGGCACCTTGACCGGCTCTGGCTCTTCCGCAACCGGCTCGGGCTCTTCCGCAACCGGCTCCGGCTCGGGCTCCACGGCCGCCGTCTCTTCCGCGACCGGCTCAGGCTCCGGCTGGGGCTCGGGCTCCGCGGCTACCGGCTCTTCCACGACCGGCTCCGGCTCCGTGACCGGCTCCTCGATGGGCGCGGGGTCCGGGGCGGGCTTCGCGGTGACCTCGCGGCCGGCGATCAGGCGGTCGGTGAGCTCCTTGAAGCCGGCCTCGTCACCGTCGGCGAGCAGCCGGGCCTGGCGCGACCAGGTCCCGAGGCTCGGCGCGAACCGCAGGCTGGCGTTCTCCAGGGCGGCCTCGATGGTGCCGCGGTCGGCGTCGGCCAGCTGCGCGTACGTGGTGATGCCCGCCGCCTGCAACGCCGCAGCGATCTTCGGCCCGATGCCTTCGATCCGCGCGAGGTCGTCGACCGGCGCGGGTTCCTCGGCCGCCTCGAACGCCGACTCGACCTCCGCGACAAGCGCGGCATCCACGGCGACCGGCTCGGCCTCGGACTCGGGCGCAGTCTCGGGCTCCGGCTCCGCCTCGACGACGGCAACCGGGGTCACGTCGGGCTCGGGCTCGGAGACGACGACCGGCTCGGCCTCAAGCTCCGCAACCGGCTCGGCCTCGGGCTCAGGGTCCGCAACCGGCTCGGGCTCGGCCTCAGGCTCCGCGAGCGGCTCCGGCTCCGCGACAGGCTCGGCCTCAAGCGCCGCGACCGGCTCAGGCTCCGCGACGGGCGCGGCAACGGGCGGGTCGGCGGGCGCGGGGGACTCGGCAATGGTGGACTGGGAGGTGGACTCGGACGAGCGGACGCGGCGCAGTCGAAGGCCCCACCAGAGGTACCCGACCAACAGTCCGAGCAGGAAGGAGAGCAGGATCAACAGGAGTGACTGGCCGGTGTACCAGACCACGACAGGCCTCCGGGGGAATGTGACCTAACGCGATGAGCGAGCGCGTGAAGAGGAAGTTCGCGGGCAGCCTTCCACACCTGGTTGTCTGACAACAGAGCCCGGCCGGGCCCGTCCGGCGGCCGGTTCGGGGTGGCACCGGGGGCCGCCGAAGGCGTTTGCGCAGATCGGAGGCCTTCGAAGCGGGTTTGCCGGTGGCCGGCTGGCCATAGTACCGAGAGAAAATCGAAACGGACGGGTGCTGAACCTCACGACAACTGGAGGCGACAGAGCTATGGGAAAGACGACTCGGGTGCTCGCGTGGGCCGCGGTGGCGGCTGCCGCCGGTGGCGTCGCGTGGGCGTTGCGTGACCTTCCGGCGCAGCTCGGGGCCGTGCCGGCGGGCGCGCGGGCCGAGCGGATGCGCCGATCGCCGCAGTACTCGCAGGGCCGCTTCCGCAACACGGTGCCGGCCGACATCCTGCCGCCGCACGCGATGCGGGACGCGTTCGTCGAGCTGCTGACGGGCCAGCAGCGGCGCAAGCCGCTGGGCCCGATCCCGGTGACCCGACCCGACCTGGGCGGCCGGCTCGGCGCCGGCGAGCTGCACGTGACATGGCTCGGGCACTCCACGGCGCTGGTGGAGATCGAGGGGGTGCGCGTGCTGTTCGACCCGGTGTGGAGCGACCGCTGCTCGCCGACCTCGTTCCTCGGGCCGAAGCGGATGCACGCGATGCCGCTGCCGATCGGCGAGCTGCCGCGCATCGACGCGGTGGTGATCTCCCACGACCACTACGACCACCTCGACCTCGCCTCGATCCGGGCGCTGCAGCGGACCCAGCAGGCCCCGTTCCTGGTACCGCTGGGCGTCGGCGCCCACCTCGAGCGCTGGGGCGTGCCGGCCGACCGCCTGATCGAGCTGGACTGGGACGAGGAGATCACGGTCAAGGGCGTCACGCTGACCGCCACCGCCGCCCGGCACTTCTCCGGCCGCAGGTTCAGCCGCGACGGCACCCTGTGGGCGTCGTGGGTGGTCAAGGGCGAGAGCCGCAGCCTGTTCTACACCGGCGACTCCGGCTACTTCGACGGGTACAAGCAGATCGGCGAGCGGTTCGGTCCCTTCGACGCGTCGCTGATCCAGGTCGGGGCGTACAACGACGCCTGGCCCGACATCCACATGAAGCCCGAGGACGGGGCGAGCGCGCACCTCGACGTGCGGGCGCGGGTGCTCATCCCGCTGCACTGGTGCACGTTCAACCTGGCCCTGCACGCGTGGTCCGAGCCGGTCGAGCGGCTCGTGGAGGAGGCGCGGGCGCTCGACATCGAGCTCGTCGTGCCGCGCCCAGGTGACCGGGTGAACATCGACGCGTTGCCGGCACTTGAACCGTGGTGGCGCGCCATTGCGTGACGGTTAAAAGAGCAGCTCAGCGCACGTGTTGCGGCCCACATGCCAGGACCCGACAAACGACTGGCAAGTGAGTCCCACCCGACGTACTGTATCGATACAGAAGGTCCTGAATCGATACAGTAGAAGGGAGGGGATCCGACATGAAGGCGACGCTGCAGACCATCGCCGACGAGCTCGGCGTGTCCCGGAGCACCGTCTCCAACGCCTACAGCCGGCCGGATCAGCTCTCCCCCGAGCTGCGCGCCCGGATCCTCGCGGCGGCCGAGCGGCTGGGCTATGCGGGTCCCAACCCGACGGCCCGGTCGCTGCGCCGCGGCAAGGTCAACGCGATCGGCGTGCTGCTGACCGACGACCTGTCGATGGCGTTCACCGACCCCTACGCGGTGGCCTACCTGCGCGGCCTGGCCGAGGCGGCATCGGCGCGGGAGACCTCGCTGCTGCTGCTCAACCTGCCGCAGGACGAGGAGGCCGGCCGGCGGGTGGTCAGCAACGCCGCGGTCGACGCGTTCTGCCTCTACTGCGTGCCCGACTGGCACGGCGCGCTCGAGCTCATCCGCGGCCGCGGCGTGCCGATCGTGATCGGCGAGGACCCGGACGCGTTCGGCCCGGAGGCCGGCTACGTCGGCATCGACGAGCGCGCGGCGGCGCACCGGCTCGGCGCGCACATCGCCGACCTCGGCCACCGCGACGTCGCGATCGTCGCGCACTGGATCGTCCACGGCGGCGTCACCGGCCCGGTCGACGCCGACCCGGACGCGCTGCGCTACTACGTGACCGGCGAGCGGGTGCGCGGATTCCGCGACGCCTTCGCGGAAGCCGGCCTGCCGTGGGAGCGGGTGCTGCTCATCAACGCGGCGCACAACGACCGCGAGGAGGGTGCGGCCGCCGCGGCGCACGCGCTGGACCGGCTCGGCCGGGCCACCGCGATCCTCACCACCTCCGACGTCCTCGCGCTCGGCGTGCTCGACGCGCTGCGGGTGCGGGGCCTGCGCCCGGGCCGGGACGTGTCGGTCACCGGGTTCGACGACATCCCGGAGGCCGAGCCGGCCGGGCTCACGACCATCCGCCAGCCCAGCGTCGAGCGCGGGCGGCTCGCGGGCGAGCTTCTGCTCGACCCGCCCGAGGACCCGGCGCGGCGTCGCCTGACGCTGCCCGTCTCGCTGGTGGTCAGGGCGACCACCGGCCCCAATCCAGCCAAGGAGAAGTCATGATCCCGATCGCACTGCTCGTCTCGCTCGAGGCCGTCCGCACAGAGGTGCTCTCGGCCATGCCCGACGCTCCGGTCGTAGACGACCGCCGCGCGGAATCGGCCACGATGAACAAGGTGCGCGGCTTCACTGCGCGCACGCTTCGCCGGGCCGCCGACCGAGTGGAGCCCACGCCGGCGCTCACCTACGGGTAACACCCTCCCGGTAGAGCGTGCGTAAAAACAGTTGAGGGAGGCAGGCCGATCGCCTGCCTCCCTCGCTGTGCCGGCGGTCAGCCCACTTCGACCGACTCGGCCGACTCGATGCGGGCGGTGTTGGCCTGTGCGCCGAGGCCGATCGCGTCGTAGTCCTGGCGGTTGAGGCCCCGCAGGATCAGGGCCCAGACGATGCCGATGGCGGCGGCGACGCCGTACGCGGCCGGGAACGCCCACACGGCGGCGCTCGTCTGGCCCGGCTGGATGCCCAGCAGCAGGCTGAAGTTGTTGAAGACCTGCCACATCACGTAGCCGAGGGCGATCGTGGCCAGGATCGGCGCGATGAGCCGGGCCCACGCGCCCTCGCCGCGGGCGTCCCGGGCGAAGTAGAAGATCACCGACAGGGACGTCGCCGTGATGAGCAGCAGCACGCCGACGCCGCCCGAGGTGCCCAGCCAGAAGAACAGGTTCACCAGCGGGTCCCAGCCCTCGACCGCGAACAGCACGATGACCACGAGCGCGATGATCGTCTGGAACAGCGAGCCGGACGCCGGTGCGCCGGTGCGGGCCCGCGTGCGGCCGAAGAACGACGGCAGCACCCGCTCCCGGCCGAGCGCGAACGCGTAGCGGGCGGTCGTGTTGTGGTAGCTCAGGGCCGCGGCCGCGATGCTGGTGATGATCAGGACGTTGCCGACGTCGCCGGCCCACGCGCCGCCCTTCTCGACCACGGTCGGGAAGAACGGGCCGCCGGTGTCCAGGCTGCTCCGGGCCAGGTCCACCGTCTTGTCCACGCCCATGCTGACCGAGGCGGCCCAGCTGGTCAGCGCGTAGGACAGCAGCATGACCGCGAGGCCGAGGAAGGTTGCGGTGGCGACCGTGCGGTTCTTGCTGCGCGCCTCCTCGGCGAAGACCGGGGCGGCCTCGAAGCCGACGAACGCGGTGAGTGCGACGGCGAACGCCGGGCCGGCCGAGTCCTTCAGCGCGTTCCAGGTCCACGGCTCGAAGCTGACCGAACCGCCGGCCGGGTGGCTGAAGAAGATCACGTCGAAGACGGTCACCACGATGAGCTCGGCGCCCAGCAGCACCATGAGGACCTTGCTGTTGACGTCGACGCGCAGCAGGCCGAGGATCGCGACGAACAGCCACAGCACCAGGGCGAGCACCCACCAGTCGACCTTGAGGTCGGCCTTGTCGGCCAGGAACTGCGACAGGAAGGCGCCGAACGCGCCGTACAGGCCGACCTGCAACAGGTTGTACGCCACCAGGGCGACCATCGCCCCGCCGACGCCGAGCGGCCTGCCGAGGCCCTGCGCGATGTACGAGTAGAAGGCGCCCGCGTTGGTGATGTGCCGGGACATCGCCACGTAGCCGAAGCTGAACACGGACAGGACGACCGCGATGATCAGGAAGGCCAGCGGGAAGCCGGTCGTGCCGACGACGCCCCAGCCGGTCGAGACCAGGGCGCCGACCACCATGAGCGGGGCGGCGGCGGTGAGGGCGAACATGATGACAGAAGGCACACCCAGCCGGTCGCGGGCCAGTGCCTGAGATACCACGCTCGGTCGCGGCTGCGACGTTGCGGACATCGGTCCTCCAGGGGAATTGAGGGGGAAGGGTGGAGAGGGAAGGTCCGTTGCCGCGACGTCACCCGCGTTGCGACATCACCGAGTCACCGACCGCCGACTCGACCTGCAGAATCAGGTCGCGCAGCGGCGGCGGCAGGGTGCTGATCGCCTGTTGAAGTCTTCTGGTGCCGGCCGGGTCGCGCTCCCACAGCACGTGCCCGGTGAGCCCGGTCGCCTCGGCCAGCCCGGCGAGCGTGGTGTCGGCGACCCGCATGGGTTCGAAGCCGGTGATCAGGCGCCGCAGCCGCACGACACGCCCGGCCGGCAGGTTCACGTCCGTGGCCAGCCAGCGGGTCTCACTGCGCAGCAGCCGCCGGACCTGCGTCTCCTCGACCAGCCCGACGCGCGCCAGGCGCCGGCCGACCGCCTCGACCGCCGTGCGGCCGAGGAACAGCAGCCACGTGCGCACCTCGCGGTGCTGCAGCTCGGCGACGATGGTGGCCAGGTTGGTGTGCGCGAGCGGATCGGACGGCGGGTCGTGGTTGATCACCCGCAGGCGCGGCCCCTCCACCAGGATCCGCTGCTCCAGGATCAGCTCGCCGAGCATCGCGCCGGCCAGCCCGAACTCCATCGCGCGTTGCGACAGCCGGGACCGCCCGTCCCGGTCGTCGTGCCCGATCAGAAAGAAGTCATCGGCCAGCAGCATCGGCCCGCACCCCTAATCGACCGGCCCTCGATCGACCGCGCACGTCACCGCTCTTTCTGTCATCGACCGGCCCCTCAGGGACCGGACGCCCCCGGGTTCCCCCCAAATCCGGCGTTCCACAACAGTTTGGACCCGAAAGACCATGCGGCCCAACGCGAAAGCATGCACTGAGTTGTGGCCATCCGCAACCACCGAAATGCAAATTTGCATTAATCTCGTGTTGCCGATATTGCATAGACGTTGACCGCATCACCGAGCGTGAGGTCTGACTTTTCGGCGCCAGGACACGGTCAGTAACAGCGCCGAGGTGATCTTTTCCGCGCCGGACGGCATTTGACGCCGACCAATTTCGGGGCGATCGTGCGTACGGCAGAAAAGGAATCGGCGGACGATGATCTCATCGCCCGCCGAGCACAACTGGAAGCATCATGGGTAGATAACGTGCGGTAGTCCCGCGAGCCCGCCGCGGTGGCCACCGGCGACCACGGTCAGTAGCCGTCGTGGCGCTGATCGGCACCGACGGCCTCGGCCGCCTCGTCGACGGCCTCGAGGAGCTCGTCGAGCGCGTAGCCGCCGTCGTGCCGGATGCCGTTGACGAAGAAGGTCGGGGTGCCCCCGACGCCGCTGCGCACGCCGCCGACCAGGTCGCGGCGGACGCGGTCGAGGTACAGGTGCGGCCCCACCTCGTCGCCGATCTCGGCCGAAGGCAGCCCGAGCCGCTCGACGCCCACCATCAGCTGGCGCGGATTGATGCTGCGCTGGTTCTCGAAGAGCCAGTCGTGCATCGGCCAGAACGCGTCGCGCCGGGCGGCCGCCTCCACGACCTCGGCGGCGAGGTCCGCATACGGGTGGACGTTGGTCAGGGGGAAGTGCCGGTAGGTGAACCGGATGGTCTCGCGGCGCAGCCGGAGGAGGTCCTGGAGAATCGTGTGGGCCATGGCGCAGTACGGGCACTGGAAGTCTCCGTACTGGACCAGGGACACGGGGGCATCCGCCGGGCCGATCGTGTGGTCCTCGGGGCCCACCGGCACCGCGAGCCGGGGGACCGTGACCTGGAAGGGCGTGGTCATTCTTCTACGGTTCCCCCGCCGACCCGGTGCCGCTTCACCCGGGCGGGGCGCACTTGATCTAGACCGGCCGCTAGACCGGCAGTGCCTGGGAAACCAGCAGCGGACTGCCCGCGCAGCCGGTCTCGCGGTTGGGGTCCGGCACGCCGACGACCTTGGCCTGCTGGCCGTCGCGCAGCGACGCGGCCGGCGGGCCGATCAGGGTCCAGGTGAGCTGGTCGGTGACGAGCTCGGTGCACGCGCCGGTGACCTTGACCCGGCCCTGTGCCGTCACCTGCTGGAAGTCATCGACCGGAGGCTCGGCCTTCGTCGTCTTCGGCACCTTGGAGGGCACGCTGATGCCTTGTTCGGAGGTCGCCGTGCTTGGTTCGGAGGTCGCCGTGCTTGGTGCCGGCGGCACGGCGGTCCGGCTCTTCTCCGCGCAGCCGCCGAGCAGCAGAACGGCCAGGAGGAGGCCCAGGGGCGCTTTCATACCCACTTGGACCTCCTCCGGCCTCGATCGGTTCCCGCTACGCCTTGACCACCACGGTCATGGACGTGCCGTTCTCGAACAGGGCGAGGATCTTGACGCCGTTGTTCGGGACCTTGACGCCGTAGTACGTGCTGGTCGCCGGGTGCTCACGGTAGTAGCTCTGGCTGTCGTCGAACATCGGGTTGCCCCACTGCCCGCCGACCTGGCTCGCCGTGTTGGTCGCGCCGTAGTGCAGGGTGAACGAGTCCGTCCGCTTCATCGAGAACGGCGCGTCGAAGCCCTGGATGCGCGGCCGCCACGGCGTTCCGTCGCCCTTGAGGACGAGGTCGGGGTGCGAGTCGATCGGCAGGATCAGGCCGCCGCCGTGGTGCTGGCTGGTGTTGTTGTCGCGGTACGAGGTGTCCCAGTACGTGACCAGCAGGCCGGTCTGGTACGGGAAGTGCTCGACCCACTGCGGCTTGTCGGCGAACCCGAAGTTATAGGGGCCCGTCTGCATGTAGCGGTCGTACGACTCGTACGTGCGGTGCGAGGCGATGTAGTAGTTGTCGTACTCGGTCACCAACTGGTTGCCGACGACGGTGAAGCCGACCGCGGTCCAGCCGTTGGCGCCCGACTCCGCGCCGTCGGCGAACACCGTGGTGCCGCCGTTGGTGATGGCGATGTCGTCGGCGAAGAAGCCCTGGCCGCCGGCGGCCGGGTCGGTGAAGTACCGGAAACGCAGGCTCACCGTCTTGCCGGCGAACGCCGACAGGTCGAAGGTGGCCGGAACCCAGCCGCCGCTCGTGCCGTCGATGCCGTTGCCCTCGGCCGCCTTGGTGATGGAGCCGGGGATCGCCTTGAAGCCGCCGCCCGAGCCGTCGTCGACCTCGACGTAGGCGTAGTCACAGGCGTCGGGGCCGCAGTCCTCGATGTCCCAGTTGGCCTTGAACGACAGGGTCGTCGTGCCGGACGGGATCGAGACCGTGCGGGTCAGCGAGTTGTCGAGGTTGTTGCCGGAGCCGCTCCACCACGACTTGCTGCCCTCCGGCGGGGCCGGCAGCGGCGTGGCGACCTTCTTCTTCGGCAGGACGACGACGACCGCCTGGTCCTTCTTGCTGTTGTACTCGTGCGGGCCGAGGTCGACGATCTTGGTCTGCCCGGACTGGACCGTCTTGTAGTCCAGCCAGCCCAGCTGCAGCTTGTCCCACGCGCCGAGGTCGGCGGCGCGGGCCGCGATGCCGTTGTCGCTCGGCAGGCTGACCCGGCTCTGGGCCATGATCGTCCACCAGTTCACCGGGTTCTCGGCGTTGCCGCCGGCGCCCGAGGTGTCGTAGTGGTCGGGCAGGCCGAGGTCGTGGCCGTACTCGTGCGCGAACACGCTCAGGCCGCCGTTCTCCGGCTGGATCGTGTAGTCGCGCACCCACAGGCCCGTGGTCCCGATCTGGGTACCGCCGAGCTTGTTGAAGTCCGGCCCGCTGGTGAAGTTCTGGAACGCCGCCCAGCGGTGGCTCCAGATCGCGTCCTCGCCCTGGATCAGGTCACCGTCGGCCTGGTCGCCGCCGGCGTGGACGATCTGGAAGTGGTCGATGTACCCGTCCGGCTCGTTGAAGTTGCCGTCGCCGTCGTAGTCGTACCGGTCCCACTGGTCGTACGAGGCGAGCGTCGCCTTGATCTCGGCGTCGGTCTTGCCCTGGGCGTGCTGCCCCTCGACCCACGCGTTGATCGCGTCCTGGATGAGGTTCCAGGTGTTGCTGCAGACGTTGCTGGCGCACGGGTAGCCGTTGCTGCGTCCGTAGCGGGCCTCGTTGTACGGGACCTTCACCCAGTCGGTGACCATGCCGTCGACGCTGTAGCGGCCGGACGACTGCTTCTCGTAGTACGTCTTGAGCGACTCCGCGCCGTTGCCGGTCGCGAAGTACATGTTCTCGAAGTACTGCTTGCTGAAGTCCTGCTTCCAGATCGTCGAGTTGTCCTTGGTGCGATCCGGCGCCGGGATCTGGTTGTGCAGCGGGCCGTCGAACCGGGCCGGGCCGGGGATGGCCGGGGCCGTGTCCTGGTCCGGGTAGCTCGGGTGGCGCTGGTCGCCGAACTCGGCGAGCACGACGAAGATCTTGTCGGTCTTCTCGCGGCTGAGCTCGACGTACTTGTCGACGTGACCCTTGGTCTTGTTGCCATTGCCGATCTTGACGACCGTGCTCGCCCCGCGCTTCTCCGGTGCGGCCTGGCCCGTCAGGACCTGGGAGAGCGCGACCTCACGAGAATCGCGCCGCTTGTCCTCCAACGGGTTGGGCAACTCGTCCGAGGGGGACGCGGCGTCGACGGATGGTGATTGCTGGGCCGGTACGGCGTGGGCCGCTCCCCCGCCGACAAGCACCCCCATCCCCGACGCAAGCGTGAGACTCAGCAGTCCCACGGTCAACTTACGCACAGGTTCCTCCCTGGTGGGGCGTGTCAACACCGAGGCACCTATGTCGATGCCTCGGTGCACCTGTCGCGAGAGACTAGGGGCTTTCGATGCCCAGTGAAGATCAACTACGGGGTATGCGCATATGTGCAAGGGTCAAGGGAAGGGTTATTGCGCGCGGTCCCGGAGCGCATCAAGATCGTGAATGACGACGTGCAGCCGCCCGGTCTGGATCCAGCCCTCCTCACGCAGCGTGCGCAGGGCCTTTGTCACCGCCTCGCGCGACGACCCGGTCCAGCCGGCGAGCTCGTCCTGCGACAGCGGCAGGCTGATGCGCAGGCCCTCCTCGGTCCGCTCGCCGAACCGCTCGGCCAGCTCGACCAGCCGCGCCGCGACCCGGCCGGTCGTGTCGTAGGCACCGAACTCGATGCGCTTGCGGTCGGCGTCGCGCAGCCGGCGGGTCAGCTCCCGCATGAGCAGGAAGGACACGCGGGCGTGCCCCAGCAGGTACCGCTCGAAGTCGGCCGACGACACGGACAGCGCGGTCACCGGCTCGAGCGCGGTGACGGTCGCGGCCCGGGGCCCGCCGTCGATCGCGGACAGCTCGCCGAGCAGCGCGCCCGGCCCGCGCACGGCGAGCACCACCTCGGTGCCCGACGCCGTGTCGGAGGAGACCTTGACCCGCCCGGACCGCAGCACGATCACGGTCTCGGAGACGCTCGCCTCGCGGAAGATGACCGCGCCACGCTTCCACTGCCGGCGATGCCCGGCGGCCTCGAGGGCCGCCTGCTCGTCGGCGTGCAACAGCTCGAAGAACTCGGTCACACCAGATTCTCTACCGCGTACGCGCGGACTGTCTGTCGGCGACCTTTCACTTCCAGGTCCCCGAGCGGGGTCGCGCTCACCCGGTCGGCGACGGCGTCGTAGGTGGCCCCGCCGATCACCACCTGCCCCGGCTCGGCGATCGTCTGCAGCCGGGCGGCCACGTTGACCGCGTCGCCCATCGCGTTGAACCCGCGCAGCAGCTCGCTGCCGATGTTGCCCACGAGCGCCGGCCCGGTGTTGGCCCCGACGCGGAACCGCGGCCAGTCCGGATGCCCCTCGGCGATGCCGCGCACCGCCTCCTGCATCTGCAGCGCGGCCCGCACCGCCCGCGCCTCGTGGTCCTCCTGCCGCGCCGGCGCGTTGAACAGCGCCAGCAGCGCGTCGCCGACGAACTGCACGATCGTGCCGCCGTTGTCGAGGATGCAGGGCACGGCCACGCCGTGGTACCGGTTGAGCATCTCGACGATGTCGCCCGGCTCGACGGCCTCGGAGAACGTCGTGAACCCGCGCAGGTCGGCGAACAGCGCGGTCACGTCGACGAGCCGCCCGCCGAGCGCGGCCTGGTCCGGATCGGCCAGCAGCGCCGCCGCGACGTCCGGCGACATGTACTGCCGGAACAGCGTGGACAGCTCGCCGTACAGCCGGGCGTTCTCGAGTCCGATCGACAGCTGGTTGGCCAGCGTCTGGCGCAGCTCCGGCCGCGCGGCCTCCGGGATCGTGACCTCGCCGGCGAGCTGCCCCTTGACGGTCAGGGGGAGCGCACCGGGCTTCGACTCCAGCCGTCCGTCGTGGATCAACTCGATTTCGACGGTACCGAATGAGCCTTCCACGGCCGCCCGGGCGCCCCGCAGGAACTCGTCCTCGCCGGCCCCGACCTTCGCCCGCTCGCCCACGGCCACGAGCGCGCCGAGCCGCTCCGACAGCTCGCGCTCGGCCACCAGCGCCGCGGCCGCGCGGTCGAGCACCTCGGCCTGCTTCTCGGTCAGCCCGAACCGCTCGGCCATGCGCGCGGCCAGCCGCTCGGGCGCCGCGCCGGCCTCCGACGCCTGCAGCGCCGTGACCAGCTCCTCGAGCGCGTCCTCGTACTGCCGCCGGATCCGCCGCGTGGTCTCCTTCGCCGCAATGCCGTCGAAGAGCCCGGCGGCACTGCCTTCGCGGCGGTACTGCACGTAGGCCGAGTACCCCACGAACAGAAACGCCGCCGTCAAAATCAGGTGCCACTCCCACCACGACAGGCGCCACTTGTCGGCCAGCGTCACCGCGACCATCGCCTCCGCCAGCAGCGCGAACGCCGTCACGACGGAGATCAGGACGGCGCCCGGCGCCCGGCGGTACAGGATGAAGAATCGGATCGCGGCCGCGACATAGAGCGCCACCGCGACCCAGGCGGCCCAGACCATCGGCCCCTCGACGTCGCGGATCTGGGTCTGGCTCGAAAGCGGCGGCACGTCCAGCAGCGACAACACGATCCACGCGAACAGCACGAGCCCGAGCCCGATGCGCAGACCCAGCTGCCACCGCGTGATCCGCCCCGGCAGGGGCAGCGACGAGGCCACCGCGAGCACCGCGCCGATGATCAGCCCCACGGCCATCGCCTGGTCGAACCCGGCGTTGGGGTGCCCGATCAGCACCCCCGGCGTGGCGAGCGCGTGCGCCAGCAGAAACCCGGCCGCGGCGAGGAACACCAGTGACACGAGGAACAGCCGCCCGTCCCCCCGCCGCCGCGCGGCGACGCTCATCGCACCCCCGACGGCGACGTTGACCGCCGCCACCACGAGCACCAGCCAGAAGTGCGCCTCGTTGTGCTGCCAGATGGCATCGGCCCCCGGCCGGCTGAGCAACAGCCACAGCCCGAGCAACGGCAACGCGAGATGCGCTGCCCATACAACGACGCGTGCCATTGGACCGCTTCCCTTGTCTTTTCGGGGCTTCTTCGGGGTTACACGGCTCTGCTGCGCTTGCCGTTCTGTCGGTTTTGCGCATCGGTCTTCTGCGTCTTTGTGCGCAGACACGCTACGCCAACCTCGGTCTCATAGTCCCGAAGCACCCGAGCGGTGCGACCAACCTGTGGGAGTCACCGATGAAGTTCAAGGCACCGATCATCACGCTCGGCGCCGGCCTGGCCGTCGCCGGCGTGCTGTACGCGATGAACGTCAACCTCAGCAACGACGTGGCGCGCACGCCGACCGCTGCGTCCTCTTCGCCTGGCCCGGCTCTGAGTAGCCCAGCCTTCAGCAGCCCGGCTCCTGTGGCATCCTCGCCCGCCGCTCAGCAGGGCACCATCACCTACGCCGGCGCGGTCGACGGCGGCGCCGCGTCCCTCGGCATCGTCGTCAACAACGGCAAGGCGATCGCGTACGTCTGCGACGGCAACACCGCCGAGGCCTGGCTGGACGGCTCGATGGCCAACGGCGAGGCCCACCTCAACAGCGCCAAGGGCAGCCTCACCGGCACCTACTCCAATGGCCAGGTCAAGGGCACGGTCACGGCCGGCAAGAAGTCCTGGACCTTCACCATCAAGGCGGTCGCCCCGCCGTCCGGCCTGTACCGCTCCCAGGCCGCCCTCCGCAAGAAGCTCGACGCCAGCTGGATCGTCCTGCCCGACGGCCGGCAGATCGGCGTGCAGACCCTGACGGACGGCACCCAGCAGGCGGCCCCGCCCTTCGACCTGAACGCGAAGACGGCCACGGTCGACGGCACCACGGTCGCGATCGAGCCCACCACCCCCGCCACCGGATACTGAGATCAGGAGCCCCGACATGACCGCCCCGATCGACCAGCCCGCCCCGAAGGCGAGCCAGATCCCGGCGCCGTCCCCGGCGGCCTCGGAGGAAGGCACGCCTTCGCCCGGCGGCGTCCAGTTCCCCCCGATCCCGGAGCCCGGCCCGCTTCCCCCTTCAGGCGCGCCGTCGTTCACCCTCCCCCCGCAAACCGACCAGCTCCCGTCTCTCACGGACCGCTTCGACGCTGCGTCGTTGTCGGCGGCGCTCCCCACCCCGGTCGCCTACACGGTCGACCCTCTGACGGACCCGAACGCTCCACCCCCCGTCTTGGGCGCGGCCGCGCCCGGCACGGCCGTTTACGGCGCCGCCGCGCCCGGCACGGCCGTTTACGGCGCCGCCGCGCCCGGCACGGCCGTTTACGGCGCCGCCGCGCCCGGCACGGCCGTTTACGGCGCCGCCGCGCCCGGCACGGCCGTTTACGGCGCCGCCGCGCCCGGCACGGCCGTTTACGGCGCGGCCGCGCCCAGCACGGCCGCCCCTGGCGCGGTCGGCGTGGCCTCACCGGTCGTCGCGGCCGGCCCGGAAGCACCCACGACGCCCACGGTGACCCCACCCAGCCCGAAGACCTTGGCCACCCTCATCGTCCCGTTCCTCGTAGCCTGCCTGGTCGCCGCCGGCCTGGGCGTCTACGGCAAGCTCCACGAGCCGACGGGCGTGGCCGTGAACGTCGCCGGCTTCTCCAGCCCCGCAACGGTCAAGGTCTGGCTGGCCACCCTCGCCTTCGTCCTGGCCGTCGTCCAGCTGTTCACCGCCCTCGTCATGTACGGCAAGATCCAACTCTTCAAGAACGCCAAATGGATCGGCCCCGCCCACCGCTGGTCCGGCCGCCTGGCTTTTCTGGCCTCCATCCCCGTCGCGCTGCACTGCCTCTACGCGCTCGGCTTCGACGACTACAGCACCCGCGTCCTCATCCACTCCCTCCTCGGCTGCTTCTTCTACGGCACCTTCGCCGCAAAGATGCTGATCCTGTCGAAGAAGGGCGTCCCGGGTTGGGCGCTCCCGCTCTTCGGCGGCCTCGTCTTCACCGCGCTGTCCGGCCTGTTCGTCACCTCCGCCCTGTGGTTCTTCACCACCTTCGGCTTCAAACTCTGAGAGGAACGAGAAGAACCATGTGCACCCCGTCTCGACGGACCCTGCTGGCCGGCGCCGGCGCGATGGGTCTGACCGCGGCCCTGACCGGCTGCGCGGCGTACGGCGTCGACACCGCTGCCCCTCCGGCCGGCGACAACGCCAAGGGCGGCGCCGGCGGCACCGACGGCGACGGCGCGGCCAGCGGCAACGCGGGCAAGCCCGCCAACGCCGACGGCGGCTTCGCCAAGACCGGCGACATCCCAGTCGGCGGCGGCAAGATCTTCGCCGATCAGAAGATCGTCGTCACCCAGCCCACCGCCGGCACGTTCCGCTGCTTCACCGCCGTGTGCACCCACGCCGGCTGCGTCGTCGGCGAGGTCTCCGACGGCACCATCAACTGCCCCTGCCACGGCAGCCGGTTCAAGGTCGCCGACGGCTCGGTCGCCAACGGCCCGGCCAAGAAGCCCTTGTCCGCAGTCAACATCAAGGTCAACGGCGACTCCATCTCCAGGGCCTGACTCCCCACAGGGTCGACCGCCCGCCGACCGTCCACTCAGGACGGACGGCGGGCGGTCGGCTTTCGTCCAAAGCGACCGGCGCGAGAGCTAGGAGTGCTCGGGGCGGAGCAGGGGGATGGACACGCGGAAGGTGGCGCCCTCGTTGGGGGCCGTGCGCAGGGTCACCCTGCCGCCGTGGGCGGCTACCAGCGCGGCGACGATCGACAGGCCCAGGCCCGAGCCGCCCAAGGCGCGGGTGCGGCTGGGGTCGGTGCGGTAGAAGCGTTCGAAGACTCGCTTCGCGTCCTCTTCCGTCATGCCGGGGCCGTTGTCGGAGACCTCCAGGATGGCGTTGTCGGACTCGGTGCCCACGAAGACCGTTACCTCGGTGCCGGGTGGGGTGTGGCTCAGGGCGTTGGACAGCAGGTTCTGGAGGACCTGGCGCAGGCGGGCCTCGTCGCCCAGTACGACGGCGGGCTCCACGTCGGCCTCGTCGTCCTCGCTGCTCGGGGTGCGCAGGCGGAGGCGGTGGTCGGTTGCGGTCACGCGGGCGTCGATCAAGGCGTCGGTGGCCAGCGACAGGAGGTCCACGGGGACCTTCTCCAGCGGGCGTTGCTGGTCCATGCGGGCCAGGAGCAGCAGGTCATCCACGAGGAGGCCCATGCGGGTGGCGTGGTGCTCGATGCGGCCGATGTTCTCGTCGCCCCGGCCGGACTGGCGGTGGAGCTCGGCGAAGCCGCGGATCGTGGTGAGCGGGGTGCGCAGCTCGTGGGAGGCGTCGGCGACGAAGCGGCGCATGCGCTCCTCCGAGGCGCGGGCCGCCTCCTCCGAGGCTCGGCGCTCGTCGAAGGCCGTCTCGATCTGGCCGAGCATGGTGTTGAGGGCCTGGGACAGGCCGCCCACCTCGGTGCGGGGGTCGGCCTCGGGGACGCGGCGGCTCAGGTCGCCGGCCGCGATCGCCTCGGCGGTCTCCTCGACCTCGACGAGGGGGCGGAGGCTGGAGCGGACGAGAAGGTACGCCACGACGGCCAGGACGAGGAGCACGAAGCCGCCGATGGTCGCGCTCGTCCAGACCTGGCGGCTGACCGTGGCGTCGACCTCGTCGAGGCTGATGGCGACGACCAGCGGCTGCTGCACCTGCTGGCGGCGATCGCCAGGGAATCCGCGGGGCGCCGGCATCGTCGTCACGGCGTAGAGGACCCGCCACTGGTGGCCGTTGCCGCTCACGGGCTCCACGGTGTCGTAGAGGCCGATGGTGTCGCGGTTGAGCTGGGCGAAGGTCTCGACGTTGACCGAGCTCGGAAGGGCCGGTGGCTGCTGGGCAGTATCGGTCGGATAGAGCCGGCCGCGGAGGAATGCGCCGTTCCCGCTGTCGATGCAGGCGAGGTACTGGCCGCTGCGCTGCTGCAGCTGGGGGCCCCCGCCATTCATGTCGCCCGAGGGGTTGCTACATCTGGCGGCGGCGTTGCCGACGCTGGCCAGGAGCTGGTCGTCGACCCGGTTGAGGAGATAGTCGCGGGTGCTGTAGACGCCCGCCGTGCCGGTGGTTACCAGGGCCGCCGCCAGCAGGACGAGCATCAGGACGACGAGCTTGACGCGGAGCGGCCAGGATTTCATGTGCGTGGCAGACGCAGCGAGTAACCGACGCCGCGCAGGGTCTGCAGCAGACGGGGCTCGGTGGTGTCGATCTTCTTGCGCAGGTAGGAGACGTACGACTCCACGACGCCGGCGTCGCCGCCGAAGTCGTACTGCCACACGTGGTCGAGGATCTGGGCCTTGGACAGGACGCGGCCGGGGTTCGTCATGAAGTACCGCAGGAGCTTGAACTCCGTCGGGGACAGCTGGACCTCGTGGCCCGCCTTGAACACCTCGTGGGTGTCCTCGTCCAGCTCGATGTCGGCGAAGTTCAGGCGCGACGTCTGGGCGGAGGCGCCGCCGGCCGGGTCGGCGACACGGCGCAGGACGGCCTGGATACGGGCCAGGATCTCGGACAGGCTGAACGGCTTGGTGACGTAGTCGTCGCCGCCCAGGGTGAGGCCCTTGATCTTGTCCTCGGTGGCGTCGCGGGCGGTCAGGAACAGCACCGGCACGCGGGTGCCCTCGCCGCGCAGCTTGCGCAGCACATCGAAGCCGTCGAGCTCGGGCATCATGACGTCGAGCAGGATCATGTCGGGGCGGAAGCGGCGGGCCTCCTCCATCGCCTGGCGGCCGCTGGTGGCGCTCGCGACGTCGTAGCCGTGGTACTTCAGGCTCGCGGAGAGCAGTTCGACGATGTCCGGCTCGTCGTCGACCACAAGCAGCCGCGTCATGATTCGCTCCAAATAACGTCAGAATTCCCTCGTCATCTAGAGACTGCCGCCGGTTCCTGACGCTCGGATGCGGTTTGCCTGAAAACCAGCTGTGAACTGGCTGCGCCGGAGGGTAGCAGCAGCGCGAGCAGCACCGGGAACTCGAGATACGCGTGGTACGAGGCGAACGCGCCGTACAGCGCCCGGCCCGAGGCGTAGTCGATCACGAACAGCACGGCGAGCGCGGCGCCGAGGCCGGCGCCGAGGGCCCAGGCGCGCCGGGCCGACAGCCAGGGTGCACGGGTCTCGAAAGCGCGGGCGGCGTCCGGGGCGTGGCGCGGCAGGAAGTACACCCAGACGAAATAGTGCATCGTCTGCAAAAACGCAAAGACGACCAGGAACCGGGCGCCGACGATGGTGGCCGATCCGGGCGGCGCGCTCGCCGCCACGATCCGGGCCGGGTCGCCCGCGAACGCCGCGACGGTCGACGCGGACACGCCGCCGAGCGCGAAGTCCAGCGCCCCGGCCAGCACCAGGGCCGGCACGCCGAGCACCCACGCGACCTGGGTCCAGCGGAACACGGCCGGCCGCCGCAGCCGCCCCGCCCACTCCCACAGGAAGAAGAGCGGCACGACGTTGTGCAAGTGCGCCAAGACCACGAAGTGGTACCCCGGGAAGCCCAGCGACACCGCCGCCGCCACGATCAGCACGAATGCCGCCGCGGCGAGCCGCCAGCCGCGCAGCGCATGGGCGCAGCCGGCCGCGAGCACCGCGTAGCCGACCAGGATCTCCGCGTAGCGGGCGGGCTCGCCGACGACGAGCGCGGCGAGGCGGCACAGGACGATCGCGCTGATCAGGCCGAGCAGCACCGCCAGGAACCGGCCGCGCAGGATGGGTCCGAAGCGCCCGGTGACGTACCGCAGCTCGAGCACGTTGTGCAGCACTCCGAACGCGATCAGCCCGAGCACCGTCGTGGCCAGCGGCGCGCGCAGCGCGATCGAGAGCGCGGCGGCCGCGGCGAGGCCGAAGAGCAGGCTTATCTTCATCGCGTGCTCCGCGCCCTGCTGCTGACCCTGCTGGTCGAGGTCCCGCTGTACACGGCGGCCCTGACCCTGCTGCGGCTGGCCGGCTGGCGGACGGCGATCCTGCTCGGCGTGCTGGTCAACCTGGTGACGCACCCGGCGCTCTGGCTGTTCCTCAACCCGCACCCGGACGCGTGGCGCTTCTGGTCGGCGGAGATCGTCGCGACCGCCGTCGAGTCACTGATCCTGATGAAGGCGATAAAACGCGACAAAGCGCTGCTAGCGGTGATCGCGCTCGGCGCCAACGCCAGCTCGCTGCTCATCGGGCTGCTCACGTAGGGCCTAATAGCGGCTGTTCTTCGTCCGGCGGACGAGCCAGACGATCAGCACGACGAGCGCGGTCACGAAGATCAGGCAGCCCAGGACCAGGACGATCGCGGTGCCCGCCAGGAACGACGGCTCGGGCGCCGCATCCGCCAGCACAAGTTTCATGCCGGAGAGTCTGCGGCGCCCGGGCCGGTTTGGACATCTACTGTTCGACTCGATCGGCCGGCGGAATGTCCGAGGTCTCCGGCGCCTCGGCCGGGCGCAGCCACTGCCACAGCAGGAACAGCAGCCCGAGCACGAGCATCCCGAGCCCGATCCACAGGTTGATCCGCACGCCGGCGGCCTTGTCGATCTCCGCCTGGGAGTCGAAGATGCCGACGATCGTGACGACGACGCCGTACACGGTGAACAGGCCGCCGATGACCCGCCGCACGTCGAAGAGGCGCGCCGCCCGTGCGGTGTCCATCTTGTTCTCGTCGCTCATCGCGGGACCCCCTTCACAGGACCGGCAGGTAGAACAGGACGGCGAGGACGAGCGCGGTCGAGCCGAGCAGGACCGGCGAGCGGTACCACGCGGTGTCCCCGGCCAGGGCGTCGGCGCTCAGGTCGTGGCGGCCGACGCCGTACACGAGGCCCTCCAGCTCGGCTTCGGCCTTCGGGCGGGTCAGCGGGGTGACGATGACGGCGACGATGGCCACCACCACGAACGCGATGCCCGCGCCCCAGAACGACTCGTCCAGGTCGGAGCCGAAGGAGAACCAGCCGAACCACTTGTAGCCGGCGTACACCATGAAGGCCGCCACCGTCCCGGACAACAGCCCCCAGAAGCCGGCCCACGCCGTCATCCGCTTCCAGAACATGCCGATGATGAACGCGGCGAACAGCGGGGCGTTGAACAGGGAGAACAGCGCCTGGATGTAGTCCATGATGTTGCTGTAACCGGCGGCGATGAACGCCGTGCCGATGCCGATCACCACGCCGACGACGGTGATGAGCCGGCCGACCCGCAGGTAGTACCCGTCCGGCTTGTCCTTGGCGACGTACTCCTGCCAGATGTCGTACGTGAACACCGTGTTGAACCCGGACACGTTGGCCGCCATGCCGGCCATGAACGACGCGAGGAGCCCGGTCACGGCGATGCCGAGCACGCCGTTGGGCAGGAAGTCGCGCATCAGCAGGGGGATGGCGTTGTTGTACTGCAGGTCGCCCGACTCGGCGCCGAGCCCCTTCACGGTCACCAGGGCGACCAGGCCGGGGATGACGGTGAGGAACGGGATCACGAGCTTCGGGTAGGCGGCGATGATCGGCGTGCGCCGGGCCGCGCTCATGTTGCGGGCCGACAGGCCGCGCTGGACCTCGGCGAAGTTGGTCGTCCAGTAGCCGAACGACAGCACGAACCCGAGGCCGAAGACGATGCCCCACCAGGGCGCGCCGAGCGGGTTGGCGGAGCCGCCCGTGTTGGACCAGGCGTGCAGCCCGGCGTCGCCGAGCTTGGTGTTGCGCACCGCGTCGAACAGCCCGCCGATGCCGCCCACCTTGACCAGGCCGATGATCGCGATCGGCAGCAGGCCGGCGATGATCACGAAGAACTGCAGCACCTCGTTGTAGATCGCGCTGGAGAGGCCGCCGAGCGTGATGTAGATCAGCACGATGGCGGCGCCGAGCACGATCGCGGTCCACAGTGGCCAGCCGAGCAGCGCCTGCATGATCAGCGCGAGCGCGTACAGGTTGACGCCCGCGATCAGGACCTGGGCCAGGGCGAACGACAACGCGTTGAGCAGGTGCGCGGGGCGGTTGAAGCGCCGGCGCATGAACTCCGGGACGCTGCGCACCTTCGAGCCGTAGTAGAAGGGCATCATCACGATGCCGAGGAAGACCATGGCCGGCACGGCGCCGATCCAGTAGTAGTGGACCGTCATGATGCCGTACTTGGCGCCGTTCGCGGCCATGCCCAGGATCTCGAGGGCGCCGAGGTTGGCGGAGATGAACGCGAGGCCGGTCACCCAGGCCGGCAGCGAGCGGCCGGAGAGGAAGAAGTCCACGCTGTTGCGGATCGAGCGGCGGGCGGCGAGACCCACCCCCAGGACGGTGATGAAGTAGAGCGCCAGCAGGACGTAGTCCAATGCGTCCATCTGCAGGCGCAGCCCATCGGCGAGAGTCTGCACCCATTCCTCCCCTGAACTGGTACGACTGGGGCGTCTGGCACCTACCCAGCTCAGGGACCGGATCAAACCATCATGGTCAACCTATGTGATTTGCGAGCATCGTCACCAGATCAGCGGCGGCGTATGGTTTGTCCAGGAAGGCATCGCAGCCCGCCGCCATCGCCGCGGCGCGCTCGTGCGGCAGCACGCTTGCGGTCAGCGCTATCACCGTCGGTCGGGCCGGCGCCTCGTTGAGCTCGGCGGCGAGCTCGAGCCCGTTGCCGTCGGGCAGATTGACGTCGAGCAGCACGACGTCGACCCGGCCGGCCGTCAGCGCGGTGCGCGCGTCGGCCAGCGAACCGGCCTCGACCAGGTCGACCTCGCGGACCGCCGGCGACCCGGCCCGCGCGATGATCGCCCGCACCAGCACGCGGTTGAGCTCCTCGTCCTCGACCAGCAGGACCCGGCTCATGGCGCCACCCCCTCCTGACGGGCATCGGCCAGGGAGCTCGCCACCGCGGCCAGGTCGATCCACTCGCGGACGCCGTCGGCGGCCGAGGACCTCGGCACCGTGCCGATGACCTTGCCGGTGAGCCGGCGCCGGTCGGCGTCGGAGAGGTCCGGCGCGGTCAGCGCGAGGACCGGGATGCCGCGCGTGGACGGTTCCCCGTCCAGCCCGGCCAGCAGCGCGAAGCCGTCGACGTCGGGCATCTGCAGGTCGCAGATGATGAGGTCGAAGTGCCGGCCCCGCGACAGCCGCAGGCCCTCCGGCCCGTCGTTGCAGGTCACCACGCTGATGCCGGCCTCGGCCAGCTGACGCTCCACGACGGCGCGGGTGTTGTCGTCGCGGTCCACCACGAGTACCGACGCCGAATCCTGCGCCGATGTGGGCGCAACGTGGCGGGCCAGCTGGGCCAGGAGGGCGTCGTGGTCGACGGGCTTGACGAAGAAGTCGGCCGCGCCCAGGGCGAGCCCGGCCCGGCGGTCGTCGACGATCGTGGCGAAGAAGACCGGGATCGAGCGCAGCGCCTCGTCGCGTTTGAGGCGCCGGATCACGTCCCAGCCGTCGATATCGGGCATGACCACGTCGAGCAGGATCGCGTCGGGGCGCCACGCGCCCGCCTCGGCCAGGCCGGCCTCGCCGCTCGAGGCGGTCCGGACCTGGTAGCCGGCGCCCGCGAGGTACGCCTCCAGCAGCTCCGCGGCGCGGGCGTCGTCGTCGATGATCAGCACCCGGCCGCGGCCCGGGCGGGGCGCCGGCGCGCCGTCGGGCGCCGCACTGGGCGCCTCGGCGGCGGGCAGCCGGACGGTGAAGCGGCTCCCCTCGCCCGGCGTGGACTCGAGCCCGATCGTGCCGCCGTGGGCCTCGACGAGCCGGCGGGTGAGCGCCAGGCCCAGCCCGGTACCGGCCTTGCGCTGCGCGGCCGGCCCGACCTGCTGGAACTCCTCGAAGACGCGCTCCTGGTCCTCCGGCGCGATCCCGATGCCGCTGTCGGCCACGGTGATCGCCACGTCCTGCAGCGCCGGAGTGACCAACACCGCGATCATCCCGCCGTCGGCGGTGAACTTGATGGCGTTGGACAGCAGGTTGTCGAGGATCTGCCGCAGCCGCAGCGGGTCGGCGTGGACGGCGGCGGTCGGGGGCACGTCGAGGTACACCTGCAGCCCCTTGCGATCCGTGAGCGGCCGCAGCGTGGTGATCACGTCGCCGATGGCGGCATCGAGCGAGATCGACTCGAGGCCGAGCTCCATCCGGCCGGCCTCCACCTTCGCGAGGTCCAGGATGTCGTTGATCAGCCCCAGCAGGTGCCGGCCGCTGCCGTGGATGTGCTCGACCCACTCGGCCGGCACGCTGCGCCGGTCGCCCTCGGGCGGCTCGGCGCGCATGAGGTCACTGAAGCCGATGATCGCGTTCAGCGGCGTGCGCAGCTCGTGGCTCATCCCGGCGAGGAAGTCGCTCTTGGCCTGGCTGGCGTGGGTGAGCGCGGCGACCGACTCGGCCAGGCGCGCGGCCAGCTCCCGCTGCTCCACCAGGACGGCGCCGCGCTCGGCGAGCACCTTCGCCTGCCCGCCGAGGACGCGGGCCAGGCGCACGTCGTCGGCGCTGAACAGGGCGCGGTACCGGTCCAGCAGCAGCAACGTGCCGACGCCCTCGATCGGCAGCGCGGTGGCCATCCGGGTGCCTGTCGCGAGCGCCAGCGGGTGGTCGCGGCGCAGCGGGACCGCGCGGCGGGCATTGACCAGCGCCGCGAGGTCGAAGTCGAGCCGCTCGCGGGGCAGCCGGGTGCCCGAGCGGCAGACGGCGGCGACGCGCTCGAGCCGATCGTCGAGGAGCAGGACCGCGTCGGTACCCGTCGTGTCGTGCACGACATGCGCGAAGCGCCGCCACACCTGGCCGGCGTCGACGTCGGCCGGCAGTCGCTGCAGGTCCTCGGTCGCCTCGTACCAGACCGTCGCCGACATCATGCGCCGCAGCCAGGCCGGCGGCAGGAACGCGAGCAGGTAGAGCACGGCGCCGATCAGCCCGACCGCGCGGCCGGCCGGCAGCAGCCAGTCCCGCTCGGCGGGGAAGCGGGACGAGCCGGTGACCAGGATCAGGAGCATGAGGGGGTACACGAACGTGGCGGCGGCGGCCAGGCGCAGCCGCGCGCGAGGGGCGCCCGACCGGCGGCCGGCGACGCGCAGCAGCATCGAGCCGGCGATCGCCTCGGTGAGCGTGAACGCCGCCGCCACCCCGATGAGGTAGGGGTCGCTCAGCGGCCGCGGCGCGACCGCCGTCACGGCGATGCTGGCCAGCAGCAGCACGAGCAGGCTCGCGTCCAGCCACCGCGGCACCCGGCCGAGGCGCGCGGCCAGCCGGAGCGTGAGGTACGGCTGCAGGAGCAGCAGCGTGGTCACGGCGGCGCCGGCGATGGCCGGCACCTGGCGATCGGTCAGCTCCCGGAACGCGCCGTTGGCGCAGACCGCCAGCGACGGCAGGAACAGCAGGGCGATGTCGCGCTGCATCGGCTCGCGAGTGCGGGCATACGCGGCGAGCGCGCCGAGAAAGACCGCCGCGATCAAGACACCGATCACTAGAGTTACCATGCAACTACGCCCCGTTACGTTCGCGAACGGGACTCACTCTAGTCAGCTATGCGGAGGTGGGGGGCCAGATGCGCGATGAGGCGCTGCGCGCGACGGTCGCCACGGCCACCCACGACCTGTCCAATGCCCTGGGTGCGGTGCTGAACTACACGACCTTTCTCGCCGAGGACCTGGACGGCACCGAGGTGGCGGCGCAGTACCTGCCGCACCTGCAGAGCGCCGCCCAGCGGGCGCTCGACCTAGTGACGGGACTCGCTGCGGCTCTTGCACCCGACGCAGAGCGTGACTGACGGGAACGCCGCCAGGCGCGCGACCGGGATCTCGTCGCCGCAGGTCTCGCAGGTGCCGTAGCGGCCGTCGGCGAGCCGCTCGAGGGCGCGCTCGACCTGGTCCATCCGGTTGCGGATCGACACCGCGAGCGCGAACTCCTGCTCGCGGTTGAATGCCTTGGTACCGAGGTCGGCGACATCGTCGCCCGAGTCCGCGGCGCCGGCGAGGGTCATCTCGGCCACCGCCGCCGCGTACTCCGCCTCGAGCTCCTCATGGCGGCTGCGCAGCGCGGTGCGGATGTCCTCGGTGCGGGTCTCTGGGTAGACGAGCATGTTTGCCCCCCGGTAACGGAAAATGTTGGCTTCCGGTGTGCCCCGGGGAGTGGTGGCGCAAACCTGACTGTTTTTTTCGGGTTGCCGGGGGGCACCATGTATAGGTGGATGGGGACTCGATCGAGGTCGACGTCGCCGAGGGCCACGCACGACAGGCCCGGCGAGTGATCACCCAGGCGTTCGAGGCCTGGGGGCTGCCCCATCTCACCCGCGGCGCGGTCATGGTCGGCCACGAGCTGGTCGCCAACGCGCTGCGCCACGGCGTTCCGCCGGCGGTCCTGCGGCTGCTGCGCCGCGGCGACGCGGTCGTGATCGAGGTCCGCGACGCCAGCGAGCAGGTGCCGCGCATCGCCGAGATCGACAACCTGACCAGCACGTCCGGGCGCGGCATGCGCATCGTGAGCAAGCTGGCCCGCGCGTGGGGCGTGCGCCCCCAGCCGGGCGGCAAGGTCGTCTGGGCGGAGATCGCGCTGTAGGGCGACCGCGCTAGTTCGCGACCGCCCCGCTGGTGATCGGCAGGATCTGGTCCAGGCCGGTGATCTCCAGCGTCGTGCGGACGTCCTCGCCCGGGTTGGCCACCGTCAGCGCCGCGCCGGCGTTCTTCGCCCGGCGCCAGCAGCCGACCAGCGTGCCGAGGCCGCTCGAGTCGATGAAAACCAGGCCGCTCAGGTCGACGATCACCTCGTTGGCGCCGGCCGCGAGCTCCTCGACCACGGCCGTGAGCAGGCTCGGCGCCGAGTCGAGGTCGAGCTCGCCGGTCAGCACCACCTGCGACCGGGCGCCCTGTCGATGGGTCTGCAGCTCCCAGACCACCTCGTCGTCTATCACCAGGCCCCCTCCTCGAGTCACTGGTCAACAGTTTGCGGTACCCAATTGCCCGAGTTCAAACGCTCAGCGCCATCCGCAGGGCGGTCGCGAGCGCCTCGTCGAGGTGATCGAGGAGGTCCTGCGGGTGCTCGTAGACGCCGGTGGCCCCCTCTTCGAGCAGCTCGACGGCGCTCAGGCCGCCGCTGGTCAGGCCGATGCACGGTATCGACAGCTGTCCGGCGGCGCGGACGTCCCACACCGAGTCGCCGACGAAGACCACCTCCTCGGCGGACAGGCCGGAGCGCTCCAGCGCCACCTCGACGATATCCGGCGCGGGCTTGCTCTGCTCGGCGTCGTCGGCGCTGGTGACGGCGGTCAACGCCTGGTCGGCGTCCAGGCAGCGCAGCAGGGCCTGGAGCTCCGGCCGGGACGCCGAGGTCGCCAGCACCACGCTCAGGCCGCGCCCGGCACAGTCCTCGAGCAGGCGGCGGGCGCCGGGCAGCGGGCGCAGCGCCGGCCAGTGCACGGCGTGGAGGCTCGCGTGCGCGGCCACGATCTCGCCGTCGCGCTCGCGGTCGCGGTCCGGGCCGAGCAATTCGTCGAGGATCCGGTCGGAGCCCATGCCGATCGCCCGGTGGATGTGGGCCATGGGCACGTCGTGGTCATGCTGGCGCAGCGCCTGCCACCAGGCCACGGCGTGCAGGTACACGGTGTCGACGAGCGTGCCGTCCACATCAAACAGCACACCGGTCACGGGTTTGGTCATGTTCGGGTGATACCCACCCGCGCAGGGGTATCACTGAGCCATGACCGAGTCCGATCCGGCCAGTACCGTCGGCGTCGCCGAGCCCTTTCCCGGCTTCGACGCCGATGACCTCGGCGACTTCGCCACCGAGCACCGCAGCGTGACGCTGGCTGAGGAGCTCGCCGGGGGGCCGGAGCACGCGCGGGAGCCGGAGAGCCCGCACGGGCTGGCGGGAATGGACGAGTAGTACAGGTCGCCGCGGGGCAACTGCCGGGGTACAAAACCTGGGAGGAGGCCCCGATGGGTGCTGTCCGCGACGCGCTGGGCGACATCGTCCGCTTCATACCGTCGTTTCTGCTGTTCCTCGTGATCCTGCTGGTGGGCTGGCTGGTCGCGGTGCTGGTCCGCACGGCGGTGCACAAGCTGCTCGGCCGGGTGGGCTTCCATCGACTCGCCGAGCGCGGCGGCGTCGGCCGGGCGCTGGCCCGCGGGCGGCTCGACGCGAGCGACCTGCTGGCCAAGCTGGTGTACTACGCGATCCTGCTCTTCACGCTCCAGGTCGCCTTCGGCGTGTGGGGCCCGAACCCGGTCTCCGCGCTGATCGACTCGATCGTCGGCTGGCTGCCACGGGCCGTCGTCGCCGTCATCATCGTCGTGGTCGCCGCGGCCATCGCGGCCGGCGTGCGCGACCTGGCCGAGGGCGCCCTCGGCGGCCTGGCCTACGGCCGGGCGCTGGCCGCGGTCGGGTACTGGTTCATCCTCGGCCTCGGCGTCGTCGCCGCGCTCAACCAGATCGGCATCGCGACCACGGTCACCACGCCGGTGCTCATCGCCGTGCTGGCCACGATCGGCGGCGTCCTGGTCGTGGGCGTCGGCGGCGGCCTGATCCGCCCGATGCAGCAGCGCTGGGAGGGCTGGCTGGGCCGCATCGAGCAGGAGGCGCCCGAGGTCTCGGCCCGGGTGCGCTCGGCCGCCGAGGCCCGCCGCGCCGCCGCCGCCGAAGAGGAGGCCCGCCGAGCCGCCGAGGAGGAGGCGCGCGCCTCCGCTCAGCCGGTGCCCGCCACCCCGACCCCCGCCCCCGACATGATGAACGCCCCGACCATGGTGGTCCCGCTGCCGCGCCCGCCCGCGAGCGACGACACGGTCCTGATGGATCCGCCCGAAAAGCCCAATCGTTGAGTTCCTCCAAAATCGCGGCCGGCCCCCTTGCACGCGGGGGCCGGCCGCCAGAGGATCGGGGTCATGCGGACGTTTGCGAGCGCCGGCGAAGTGCTGGCCGCGGTCGGTGAGCACCTCGGCTACAGCGACTGGCAGGAGATCGCGCAGGAGCGCGTCAACCTCTTCGCCGAGGCGACGGGCGACCACCAGTGGATCCACGTGGACCCGGAGCGCGCCAAGACCGGCCCGTTCGGCACGACGATCGCGCACGGCTTCCTGACGCTGTCGCTCCTGCCGACCTTGGTCTCGCAGGTGTACCGCGTGGAAGGCGTCAGGATGGGCATCAACTACGGCCTGGACAAGGTCCGCTTTCCGGCGCCGCTGCCGACGGGCTCGAAGGTCCGCGTGGGCGTCGAACTCCTGGTCGCGGACGACCTGGGCGAGGGCTGGCTGCAGCTGAAGAACCGCGCGACGATCGAGCGCGAGGGCCACGAGAAGCCGGTCTGCGTCGCGGAAACCCTGACCCGCCTGCTGGTCTGAGCGCCCGTTTTTCGCGCCGCTTCTGCGCGTGCCCCCGCTGGATCACGAAAAGTCGGGCGCTGGCGCGCCACGACTTTTCGGATTTTTCGCCCGGCGGGGTATAAATCCGATATGTCGTGGCGCGCCAGCGCCCGACATATCGCCACGAAACGGTCCGCTGTTGGACTCCACGAAGCGGCCCTGGCGCACGGACGGCGTCGTGGCGCGCCAGCGCCCGACATATCGGCACGAAACGGTCCGCTGTTGGACTCCACGAAGCGGCCCTGGCGCACGGACGGCGTCGTGGCGCGCCAGCGCCCGACATATCGGCACGAAACGGTCCACTGTTGGACTCCACGAAGCGGCCCTGGCGCACGGACGGCGAGGCGGGCCTGAGGAGCACCGCAGCGCACCGCTGGCCTTCTCTGCGCTTCGCGCGAGTCCGGGCAGGCACGGCCGAGCGACCGGCGCAGCAAAACCCCCCACGAAACGGACCCCGGGGCACCAACGGCGGGGCGGAACCGCGCTGCGGGCCGAAGACGCGACGCGAGCGCGGGCGGGATTCCGCTCCACGATCGTGCGGACCGGCGGGGGCGCGGCATGATCGTGGAGCGGAAACGGAGCCCTACGCGGGCAGGTTCACCAGGTCGGCCAGCAGCGCGCGGTGGCGCGTGGACGAGCCTAGCGCCGCGGCGTTGGCGCGGGCGCGCTTGAGGTACCAATGCGCCGGATGCTCCCACGTGAACCCGATCCCGCCGTGCAGCTGCACGCACTCCTCGGCCGCCTTCACCGCCACCGGCGAGCAGAACGCCTGCGCCAGCGAGGCCGCCACCGGCAGGTCCGGGGAGTCGGTCGCCAGGCAGTCCGCGGCGTAGCGCGCCACGGCCCGCGCCTGCGTCACCGCGACCCACAGGTCGGCCAGGCGGTGCTTCAGGGCCTGGTACGAGCCGATGGGGCGGGCGAACTGACGGCGGGTCTTCGCGTAGTCGACGGTGGCGTTCAGGCACCACTCCGCGATGCCGAGCTGCTCCGACGCCAGCATCGCCGCGCCCACCAGCAGCGCCCGTTCGACGTGCGCCTGAGCGTCGGGGGCGACCGGCCGGGCGGAGGCGCCGCGGAAGGTCAGGTCGGCGACCGGGCGGGTGAGGTCGAGCGAAACGACCGGCGTGCGGATCACGGCGGCGTCGTCGGAGGCGACCGCGAACAGGCCGGCCGCGGTCGGCACGAGCAGCACGTCGGCGGTCAGGGCGTCGGCGACCGTGGTCACCGCGCCTTCGAGGACGCCGTCGCGGGCCTCGACCGTCCACTGGGGACCGTCGAAGGAGGACAGCGGCACGGCCAGGGTGGCGGTGCGGGTGCCGGCGGCGAGCTCGGGCAGCAGCGGGTCGTCCGGCGGCAGCGCGGCCGTGGCGAGGACCGCGCTGCCCAGGAACGGGACCGGGGCGGCGGCGCGGCCCAGCTCCTCCATGACCACCGCGGCCTCGCGCCAGGAGGCGCCGGCGCCGCCGGCCGACTCGGGGACCGGGAGGCCGGCGAAGCCCAGGTCGGCGGCGAGCGTGCGCCACAGCTTCAGGTCGACGGGCTCGGGGCCCTCGAGGCGGCTCAGGTCGACGCGGTCCTGCAGCAGTGAGCGCACCGAGGAGCGCAGCTCCTCCTCGACCTCGGAGTACAGCAGATCGGTCACTTCGGCAGGTCCTTCCACGCGACGTCCTTGTCGGCCCGCTGCTCCGGCGGCAGGCCCAGCACGCGCTCGGCGATGATGTTGCGCAGGATCTCCGACGTGCCGCCCTCGATCGAGTTGCCCTTGGCCCGCAGGTACCGGTAGCCGGCGGCGCGGCCGGCGAAGTCGACCATCGAGGGGCGGCGCATGGTCCACTCGTCGTGGCGCAGGCCCTCCTCGCCGAGCAGGTCCAGCTCCAGCGCGGAGATCTCCTGGTTGAGCCGGGCGAAGAGCAGCTTCGACGCCGAGCCCTCCGGGCCGGGCTGGCCGGCCGCGAGCTGCTGGCGCAGGCGTACGCCGGTCAGGCGGGCCGCCTCCGCGTCGACCCACAGCCGCAGCAGGGCGTCGTGCAGGCCCGGGGAGCGCAGCTCCGGGCGCTTGCGCCACAGGTCGGTGACGATGCCGATCGTGCCGCCCTCGCGCGGGACGGCCTGGCCGCCGATGGAGACCCGCTCGTTCATCAGCGTGGTCTGCGCGACGGCCCAGCCCTCGCCGACCCCGCCCAGCCGGTCGGCGTCCGGGATGCGCACGCCGGTCAGGAAGACCTCGTTGAACTCCGCTTCTCCGGTTATCTGACGCAGCGGGCGTACCTCCACCCCCGGCGCCGTCATGTCCAGCACGAAGTAGGTCATGCCCTGGTGCTTGGGCACCGACGGGTCGGTGCGCGCGATGAGGATCGCCCAGCGGGCCTCGTGCGCCATCGACGTCCAGACCTTCTGCCCGTCGACCACCCAGTCGTCGCCGTCGCGCACCGCCCGCGTGGCGAGGCCGGCGAGGTCGGAGCCGGCGCCGGGCTCGCTGAAGAGCTGGCACCACACCTCCTCGCCGGTCCACAGCGGCCGCAGCCAGCGCGAGCGCTGCTCGTCGGTGCCGTGGCGCAGGATCGTGGGCGCGGCCATGCCGAGGCCGATGCCGATGCGGCGCGGGTTGTTGTCGGGCGCGCCGGCCTCGGCGAAGACCTGGTCCACGGGGGGCTGCTCGGCGCGCGGCCGGCCGAGGCCGCCCAGCCCCGGTGGGTACTGCACCCAGGCCAGCCCGGCGTCGAAGCGCGCCCGCAGGAACTCCAGCGGCTCCATGGCGGCCGGATCGTGCCCCGCCAGGAAGTCGCGGGCGAGACCCGCTGTGCTACTCACCGCAAAAACCCTTCCCCGCCAGCAAGTCGTGGGCCAGATCCGCTGTGCTGCTCACCGCAAAAACCCCTTCGCCGCCAGGAAGTCGCGGGCGAGACCCGCTGTGCTGCTCACCGCAAAAACTCCTTCGATGACTAGTCGAGTGGCCCGCCGGCCACGTAGATGACCTGGCCGGACACGAAACCGGCGCCGTCGCTGACGAGGAACGAGATCGTGTGCGCGACGTCGTCGGGGCGGCCCACGCGGCGTACCGGAATCTGCTCCGCGGCGCCCTTCTGGAACGTCTCGAAGTCGACCTTCATGCGCGCCGCGGTCGCCGCCGTCATGTCCGTGGCGATGAACCCGGGCGCGACCGCGTTGGCCGTCACGCCGAACGGGCCGAGCTCGATCGCGAGCGTCTTGGTGAAGCCCTGCAGGCCGGCCTTCGCGGCGGAGTAGTTGGCCTGGCCGCGGTTGCCCAGCGCCGAGGACGAGGACAGGTTCACGATCCGGCCGAACTTCGCCGCGGTCATATGGACCTGGGCCGCCCGGCTCATGAGGAACGCGCCGCGCAGGTGCACGCCGATGACCGTGTCCCAGTCGCCGTCGGTCATCTTGAACAGCAGGTTGTCGCGGATCACGCCGGCGTTGTTCACCAGCACGACCGGCGGGCCGAGCTCGGCGGCGACCCGGTCGACGGCCGCGGCGACCTGCTCGCCGTCGGCCACGTCGGCTCCCACGGCGAGCACCCGGCCGCCGGCGTCGGTGATCCGTTGGACGGTGTCCGCGCACGCGCCCTCGTCGAGGTCGAGCACGGCGACGGCGTGCCCGTCGGCGGCGAGGCGCACGGCGGTGGCCGCCCCGATGCCCCGGGCCGCGCCGGTCACGATGGCCACGCGGTTCAAGTCAGTGTTCGTCACGACTCCGATCCTTGCGCGTGAGACACGGTCCCGAAAAGTGTGCACTAAGAGTGCATCTTCTTTCGGGAACAATCAAGGGCCCGTTTTGTCCGATTCGCGGAAAATCTCGGAGTTTCCGGATGGGAACCGTTCAGGTGCGGCACGGTTGCGCCGATGGTTCTCGGCGTCACACGGACGAGACGGCAATACGGGGGGCAAGGATGTACCGCAAGACGATCACGATGGCCGGCATCACCGTGGCCGCGGGCCTGACCGCGCTGATCGGCGCCTCCGCCGCCCACGCCGCCGAGGCCGGCGCCCCGGCGGGCGGTCAGACCGTCGCCTACGTCCGCGGCGGCGTGATCTACCGCAGCAACGGCGCCGACGAGGTGCGCCTCACCGAGGACGAGGTCAACGCCCGCCCGCGGTTCTCTCCCGACGGCACGAAGCTGGCGTACCTCCACAACGGCACCGTCTGGGTCATGGGCGCCAACGGCGAGGACAAGCACCAGGTCAGCGACCGGGTCGCCGGCGGGCCGTCATGGTCGCCCGACGGCAAGTGGATCGCGTACTCCGCGCTGTCCTGCACCGGCGGCCCCGGCGTCTTCCGGGTCGGCACCGAGGGCGGCACCGCCTCCGAGCCGTTGTTCCCGGCCGAGTGCCGCGACCAGGCCGTGCCCGAGGTCGGGTACGCCATGGAGGCCCCGACCGACGGCTCGACCACGCAGGCCACCACGCTCGTCGAGCGCCTGCGCACCGACGACGCCGTCGCCTGGTCGCCCGACGGCACGCAGATCGCCTTCCGCGGCGGCGAGTGCGAGAGCATCGCCGACAACTGCCTGAGCATCGGCAACGTGAGCACCGGCCGCGAGCGCGCCATCGACGTGTACGGCGGCGGCGGCAACGGCACCAGCGGCTTCGGCGTCGTCCCGGCCTGGCGCGCCGACGGGCAGAAGGTCGCGTGGACCAGCTACAACACCGACGGCAAGGCCGTGGCCGTCACGGAGGCCGACGCGTCGGGCGCCCAGCGCCACCAGGTCGGCAAGGCCGACGACCGCGAGATGGTGTACGCCGGGGACCGCACTGGCGTGCTCACCGCCGCCTACCAGGGCCGATCCTGGGTGACCGCGGTCGACCTGGCCACCGGCAGGCGCACGCCGCTGCACCAGGGCTCGCAGCCGACCGTCGCCCCGTGACGTCAGCTCGGCGCGCAGCCGAGCAGCCGGTGTCGGGGCGAGCCGGCCGGCCCGGACGCCGGCGGTGCAGGCGGAAAGAAGCAGCGCGGCCGAACCGGGCAAGGCGCCGAACGGGCGATGCCGGCCCTGGGTAGCGGGCATGATGCCGGTATGAGCCATCGGTGTCTGCCCACCGCCGTCGTGAGCGCCGCCGTGCTCGCGCTCGCGGGGTGCGGTGGCGGCGCCAAGCCGGCCGCGGCGCCGTCGCCGGAGCGCGCGAGCGCCGACGTCCTGCTCGCCCCGGCCGACCTCCCGGACGGGTACACGGTCAGCCCCGCCGACGTCGCGCCCGAGGTCAGCACCGCGAGCAGCGCCAGCGTGGCCGGCTGCGACGCGCTGCTGGACTACTTCCGCGACGGCGGCGGCGCCATGCAGGGCCAGATCGCGCGGTTCGAGGCCGGCGGCACCGGGCCGTTCCTGGCCGAGGAGGTCTCGGCCGGCAGCGAGGCCGCCGAGCTCGCCGCCCGGTGCGCGAGCTTCACCGACACCGACGGCGGCGGCGAGACGACCGCCGTGAGCGTGGCGCCCGTCGGCGACTTCCCCCGCCTCGGCGAGCAGGAGCGGGTGTTCCGGATGTCGGCGAATGGCGGTACCGGCGATGATGCCTTTGCCCTGAGCGGCTATCTGGTGGTCGTCCGGGTCGGGCCCGCGACCTGCACGCTCGTGCATTTCGGGCAGCCCGGCGTCGACCGGGCCGAGACCGAGACCATCGCCCGGGCGGCGGTTTCCAAGATCAGGCGACGACAATGAGGACATGCGGCTCGGCACGTTCAACCTGATGCACGGGCGGTCGCTCGCCGACGGCCTCGTCGACGCCGACCGGATCGGCGCCGCGATCGCCGGGCTCGACACCGACGTCCTGGGTCTGCAGGAGGTCGACCGCGCCCAGCCGCGCAGCGGCCACGCCGACCTGGCCCGCATCGCCGCCGACGCGCTCGGGGCGGCGCACGTGATCTTCGTCCCGGCCGTCGTCGGTACGCCCGGTGAAACGTTCAGGCCCGCCACCGACGACGACCACTACGCCCCCGATCCGCACTACGGCGTGGCGCTGGTCAGCCGCTATCCGGTGAGCCACTGGCGGGTCACCCGCCTGCCGGCCGCCCCGATGCGCGCGCCGATCATGATCCCGGGGCCGCGGCGGATGCGGGTCATGCTGCTCGACGACGAGCCGCGGGTGCTCATCGCCGCGGTGACCGAGACGCCGATCGGGCGCGTGACGATCGCCACTACCCACCTGTCGTTCGTGCCCGGATGGAACGTCCGGCAGCTGCGGCTGGTCCGCCGCGCGCTGCGCGACCTGCCGGCCCCGCGGATCCTGCTGGCCGACCTGAACCTGCCGGGCGGCCTGCCCCGGCTGTTCTCGGGCTGGCACCGGCTGGCCGCCGTTCCTACTTATCCCGCGCCCGCGCCGCGCGTGCAGTTCGACCACGTCCTGGCCGACCGCCGCGGATTCGAGCGCCTGCCGCGGGTCGCCGACGTCGCGAGCCCGTCCCTGCCGTTCTCCGATCACTGCCCGCTCGTGGTCACGCTCCGCGATCGCCCCGGCACACTGTAGATCGATTAGAACAGATTTAAGTCGGCGCAGATTGCCGGGTTGTGTCCGTTTGTCCGGTCACGATTGCGAACCGTGTTCGTGTAACTACGATTCTTCGGCGCCTTGTAGATTGGGCGTTCGTTTGTTGGGATGCGTACCGTCAGTGATTTTCAACCGAAGGTACAAGGCCGCAAAGGCCGCCGGTCCGGAGGATAAGAGCCGTGAAAGGTCGCCACCGCTCAGCGGGGTCGTCGGGCGGAGCGCTGAAGCTGGGCGCCGCCGCCGTCGCCGTGCTCGTCGTCCTCGCCGGTAGCTGGTATGCATTCCGCAAGTACTCGCAGCCTTCGTGCGGCAACGCCGCCAAGCTGTCCATCGGCGCGCCGGCCGACATCACACCGGCGATCAAGGCGCAGACCACCGCCTGGTCCGAGCAGGCCAAGGCCAACGGCAACTGCGTCGACATCGAGGTCATCGACGAGGACCCGGCCGACGTCGCGTCCGCGCTGGCCGGCCGGGCCAACAAGACGCTGACCGGCGTGGGGCAGGCCAACGGCAAGACCCGCATCCCGGACATCTGGGTCGCCGACTCCTCGCTGTGGCTGCTGCGGCTGCAGGCAGCCAACCCGCAGAGCGCGCCCGTGACCCCCAAGTCGATCGCCCGCAGCCCCGTGGTGCTCGCGATGCCGGAGCCGATCGCGACGACGTTCGGCTGGCCGCAGAAGAAGATCACGTACACCGACCTGATCGCGAAGGTGGCGACCGACCAGAAGGTGAAGGTCGGCATCGTCGAGCCCAGCCGCGACGCGACCGGCCTCGGCGGCCTGCTCACGCTCGCCGCGGCCGCGCAGGCCGCCGGCGGCGGCAACGCCACCCAGGCCACGCAGACCGCCACGGCGGCGCTGCGGGCGCTGGCCGCCGGCCGCTCCGCGCTGCGGGCCGACCTGCTGCAGAAGTTCCCGCGCGGCAGCGACCCGACCGCGCTGAGCAGCGGCCTGAGCGTGGCCCCGCTGTCCGAGCAGGCGGTCATCCAGTACAACGGCGTGCAGCCGCCGGTGCGCCTGGCCGCGATCTACGCCGAGCCCATGCCGGCGCTGGACTACCCGGCCGTGGTGCTGTCCCCCGACAAGGCCAGCATCGCCACCGAGCTGCTCAAGTCGTTCGACACGCAGGAGTTCCGCGACCAGCTCGGCGCCATCGGGCTGCGCGGCCCGGACGGCGCGCCCGGCAAGGGCTTCGCGACGCCGACCAGCGCGCCGTCGACGCTGTCCGGCGCGGGCGCGGCGCCCGACGCGGCCACCGTGGAGGGCCTGCTGACGAAGTGGCAGGCGATCACGCTGCCGGCCCGCATGCTCGCCGTCATCGACGTGTCCGGCTCGATGCTGGAGCCGGTGCCGACGGCCGGCGGCGCGACCCGCATGCAGGTCACGCTCGAGGCCGCGCGCAAGGGCATGAGCCTCTTCGACGACTCGTGGGCGCTGGGCGTGTGGGAGTTCTCCACGCTCATGGACGGCAACAAGGACTACAAGCAGCTAGTGCCGATCGGCCCGCTGGTCAGCCAGCGCACCCAGTGCCTGCAGGCGCTCTCGCAGATCCAGGCGAAGAAGAACGGCGACACCGCGCTCTACGACACCATCCTCGCCGCCTACAAGACCGTGCAGCAGGGGTACGAAAGCGGGCGCGTCAACTCGGTCATCGTCATGACCGACGGCGCGAACGACGACCCCGCCGGCGGCCTGTCGCTGGACCAGCTGATCGCCGAGCTCAAGAAGGCCGCCGACCCGGCCAAGCCGATCCAGTTGATCCTCATCGGCATCAGCGACCAGGCCGACCAGGTGCACATGAAGCAGATCACCGACGCGATCGGCGGCGGCACGTTCGTCGCGCCCGACCCGGCCAAGATCGGCGACATCTTCCTGCAGGCGATCTCCCTGCGTGGCCAGGTCACGGCGCCGAAATAGGTGGTAGTGGCGCGAAGCGCCATAGGGGTGCGGGTGGGAACCCCCCGCCCGCGCCCGAGCGAAGCGAGCGCCAGGCCAGGCTTTCCGGCTACCAGTTCGATTTCCGCGCGCGGGCCTCGTAGAGGAGGACGGACGCGGAGACCGAGACGTTGAGCGAGTCGCCGGACCCGAGCATGGGTACGGCGACTCGCTGGTATCCGCGGCCGTACCAGTCCTTGCCGATGCCGTACCGCTCGCTGCCCACCACCAGCGCGGTGCGCCCGCCGTAGTCGGCCTGCCGGTAGTTGACCGCCTCGTCGGTGTCGGCCAGCAGCACGGTGAAGCGCCGGTCCTCGAGCCACGCGGCGGCTTCGGACACCGTTTCGAACTCCAGCGTCGGTACCGTGAGAATCGTGCCCTGGCTGGCCCGGATCACCTTCGGGTGCGTGAGCCGGGTCTTGCGGTTGGTCAGCACGAGGCAGTCGGCCCCGCAGGCGTCCAGCGAGCGGATCAGCGTGCCGAGGTTGCCCGGGATCTCCACGCCGTCGGCGACGAGCACCAGCGCGGTGCGCCCGAAGCGCAGGTCCCGGGCGTCCCACCGCGGCAGCGCGGCCAGCGACAGCAGCCCGTCGGGCTTGTCCCGCTCGGAGATTTTCTCCAGCGTGCGCAGGGAGATGCGGAACGAGCGCTCGGCCCGCTCCGCGATCTCCTCGGCCCGCTTGTGCGCCTCGTCGGCGTAGATCGCCTCCGGGCACCAGAAGAACGTGTCGATCGGCGCGCCCGACTCCAGGAGCATGTTGTGCGCCCACAGCCCCTCGGCGACGAAGAGCTTGTAGCGGTTGGGCGCGGTGTTGTTCTGGATGTGCTGCACCTGCCGCACCGCGGGGTGCGAAACCCCGATGGCCTGGAGTTCCATCACAAGGTGACGGTAGCCGACAGCTCCTGCGCCTCGACGATGGACCAGTCGCGCACGTTGCCGGCGGCGGTGAGGTCGGCCCGCACCCGCTCGAGCGTCGCGACCGGGCCGGCCAGCTCCACCCGGGCCACCTCGGCGCGCATCGACTGCTGCGCGGCCGACTTGGCCCGCCGGATCGCGCCGAGCACCTCGGCCGCCACGTGCAGCGGCGCCACGTCGCCGGCCGGCAGCGGCTCGGGCAGCGCCTGCGGCCACGGCGCGCGGTGCACCGAGCCGTCCTGCCACCACGACCAGACCTCCTCGGCCACGTACGGCAGGAACGGCGCGAACAGCCGCTGCAGCGTCGAGAGGGCCACGGCCAGCGCGGCCCGGGCCGACTCCACCCCGGCGGCCTCGGCCTCGCCGTAGGCGCGGGCCTTCACCAGCTCCACGTAGTCGTCGCAGAAGGTCCAGAAGAACTGCTCGGTGACCTCGAGGGCCCGCGCGTAGTCGAACTCCTCGAAGGACGCGGTCGCCTCGGTCACCACCCGCGACAGCGCGGCCAGCAGCGCCAGGTCCACCGGCTCGGAGACCTTCGCCGGGTCAGGCGCGCCGCCGAAGCCGAGCACGAACCGGCTCGCGTTGAGCAGCTTCACCGCCAGCCGGCGGCCCACCTTCATCTGGTTGGTGTCCAGCGCGGTGTCCACGCCGCGGCGGGCGCTGCCGGCCCAGTACCGGATCGCGTCGGCGCCGAACCGCTCGAGCAGCACCTCGGGGCTGTCGTCGTCGCGCGCGTTGCCCTTGGACTTCGAGATCTTCTTGCGGTCCGGGTCGAGGATCCAGCCGGCGATCGCGGCGTTGCGCCACGGCAGCACGCCGTGCTCGAACTGCGAGCGCAGGACCGTGGAGAAGAGCCAGGTGCGGATGATCTCGTGCGCCTGCGGGCGCATGTCCATCGGGAACACCAGGTTGAACAGCTCCGGGTCGTCGAGCCAGCGCCCGGCGATCTGCGGCGTGAGCGAGGACGTCGCCCAGGTGTCCATCACGTCCGGGTCGCCGACGAAGCCGCCCGGCCGGCCGCGATCGGCCTCCTCGAACCCCGGCGGCGTGTCGCTGCTCGGGTCCATGGGCAGCGCCTTGGGAATGATCGGATCGTCGTAGATCGGGTTGGCGTCGGCGTCGAGGCGGTACCACAGCGGAATCGGCACCCCGAAGAACCGCTGCCGGCTGATCACCCAGTCGCCGGTGAGGCCCTCGACCCAGTGCTCGTAGCGGGCCCGCATGTGCGCCGGCGTCCACTGCAGCTCGCGCCCGCGCGCCAGCATCGTCTCGCGCAGTTCGGGCGAGCGGGCGCCGTTCCTGATGTACCACTGCCGGGTCGCCACGATCTCGACCGGCCGATCGCCCTTCTCGTAGAACTTCACGGAGTGCGTGATCGGGCGGGGCTCCCCGTCGAGCTCGCCGGAGGCGCGCAGCATCGCCACGACCTTCTCCCGCGCCTGGCTGATCGTCAGCCCGGCCACCGGCGCGTAGGCGTCCTCGTCCACGCCGTCGGGCGCCTGCAGGCCGAGGCGGCCGTTGCGCTGCATCACGGTGCGGGTCGGCAGGTCCAGCTCCCGCCACCAGATCACGTCGGTGAGGTCGCCGAACGTGCACACCATCACCAGCCCGCTGCCCTTCTCCGGGTCGGCGAGGTGGTGGGCGAGCAGCGGCACCTCCACGTGGAACAGCGGCGTGCGCACCGTCGTGCCGAAATAGGGCTTGTACCGCTCGTCGGACGGGTGCGCCACCAGCGCCACGCAGGCCGGCAGCAGCTCGGGGCGGGTCGTCTCGATGAAGTGCTCGCCGAAGCGCACGCGGTGGAACGCGCCGGGCCGCTCGCGGTCCTCGAGCTCGGCCTGGGCCACCGCGGTGCCGAACGTCACGTCCCAGAGGGTCGGGCCGTCCACCGCGTAGGCCTCGCCGCGCTCGAGGCTGTTGAGGAACCCGCGCTGCGCGGTGGCTCTCGCGCGGTCGCCGATGGTGGTGTACAGGTACGACCAGTCCACGCTGAGGCCCACGTGCTTCCAGAGGCGCTCGTAGGACCGCTCGTCGAGGTCGGTCTGGCGCTGGCAGAGCTCCACGAAGTTGCGGCGGCCGATGAGCACACGGTCCTTGCCGGGGCGCTCCGGAGGCTGGAACTCGGGGTCGTACGGCAACGTGGGGTCACACTGCACGCCGAACGTCAGCTGCACCCGGCGCTCGGTCGGCAGGCCGTTGTCGTCCCACCCCATCGGATAGAACACGGCCTTGCCGCGCATGCGCTGGTACCGCGCCACGATGTCGGTCTGCGTGTAGGAAAAGACGTGCCCGACGTGCAGGGCGCCGCTCACCGTCGGCGGCGGCGTGTCGATCGAGAAGATCTGCTCCTTGGCGGCGGTGCGATCGAAGCGGTACGTGCCCTCTACCTCCCATACGCCCGCCCACTTCTCCTCGAGGCCGTCGAGAGTGGGGCGCTGCGGTATGCGATCGGTTTCCGGCATGCGCTTCATGCTATGACCGCCCGGCCGTCGTCACCTCTCAATTCCCGCAGGGACCGCGGCCTATGTCCGGTCAGCATCTGCACGTCGTCGGTGACCTCCGCCAGGTCGCCGGCCGCGATGGCTTCGTACGACGTGACCCAGCCCGCCACCTCGAACTGCGGGGCGCCGTAATGCGCCCTGGAGGCGTAGGCCTCCTCGACGGTCTCCGGCTCGTACCGCAGCCCAAGGATCTCGGCCGCTTCGTACAGCGTGAATGCCTCCGGGCCGCTGAGCCTGAAGGTCTTTCCGGGCAGGTCCGTATGCAGTGCGGCGACGACGGAGTCGGCGACGTCGTCGTAGCCGACCGCGGCCAGCCGGCCGTCGCCGGCCGGGCCGCGGATCACGCCGTCGGCGCCGGCCAGGCGGGGCAGCATTTCCTGGTACATGTTGTCGCGCAGGAATGTGTAGCTCAGGCCGGTGGCGCGGATGTGCTGCTCGGTGTGCCAGTGGTCGCGGCCGAACGTGAACGTGCAGTCGGGGGCGGCGGCCTCGAACGAGAGGTACACGATCCGGCTCACCCCGGCCTCGACCGCCGCGTCCACGGCCGTGCGGTGCGCCGCGAGGCGGCTCTGGTCCTCACGCCCCGAGACGAGGAAGAGCGTGTCGATGCCCTCGCACGCGGCGATCATGCCCGCTTTGTCGGCGTACTCGGCGGTTCTCACGGATTTGTCGGTCTCGGGGGCCTTGGCGGGATCCCGCACGAGCAACGCGTGCGGCAGCGTCAGCCGCTCGGCCACGCGCCGCCCGACCTGCCCGGTCGCGCCGGTAATCAGGATCATGTCGTCAGTATGCTCCCGGTGGACGTGCGTATGACGCGCGTCGTACATTGGGGTATGCCCTACCGCTGGTGGCCGGCGACCCTGGCGGCACTCAACGGCATCGAGCCGATCGAGGCCCTCGAGGCGCTGAACGCGGACCGGCGGCTGCCGAGGGCGGGAGTCTCCCTGAGACTTCCGGTCCTCAGCGTCTGGGCACGCACGCGGTCGGGCCGCCCGCTGATCGTCGTGCTCCGGCACGAGGGCGGCTTGGAATGGCTCATCGTCGGCGCGCTGGACATGACCCCCGTCCAGCTGGCCGAGTTCGAGGCATGGGAGGCGAAGTCATGAGCGACGGGTTCGCAACGGACGAACAGCTGGACGCCCTGGCCCTGGCCGTGGCCGCCGGCAACATCACCTACACGGACGCTTCCGCCGAGCTGCCGCCGAAGCCCGACGGCGAGACGATGGCGGTGTATTCGGTACGCCTCCCGACGAGCACGGCCGAGCAGCTGGCCGGCATCGCGCGGCGCCGGGGCGTGAAGCCCTCGACGCTGATGCGCCAGATGATCGAGCAGTGCCTGGCCACCGAGGCCGACGACCACCCCATCTCGCTGGCCGAGGCCCTGCGCGCCCTGACCACGCTGCGCAAGGTCGCCTGACCCGGTGATCGACCTGGCCATCATCGCCGCGACCGGGCTCGTCTTCGGCCTCCTCGCGTGGCGCGGCCCCCTCACCGCGTGGATGGACCGGCCCCGGCCGTCGTCCCAGCGGCGGCTCACCGCCTGGCTGTGGCTGGCCGCCGGCGCCGCGCTGGTTGTCCTCTGGCGCCACATCGCGGCCCGCTACGGCCTCGGCGACTACTCCGTCACGACCGTCCTGCTCCTGGCGACATTGATCGGATTCCACCGGCTCCGGCCGTTCTCTTCACCCCCGGCCGACCAGGGGTGACGCACGCCGGGTGACGGGCGGGCGCCGCATGTCACCCGGTTGGCCTACGATGTCGCGCGTGACGGCGACCCAGCTCGAACCCGACGAGACCGACGCGCCCCCCGCGGCGTCGCCGCCCTTGCGGCTTCATGAGCGGATTTCGCCGAGAATGCGGCGAATTCTGCCGGACCTGGCGGCCGTGGCGGCATTCAGCTTCGTCGCGTTCGTGATGCTGGGCCACTTCTGGTTGGACGTGCAGCGGCGTGTCTCCGGTCACCTGCCCGACGACCACATCTGGTTCGAGTGGCTGCTCAGCCACGGGGCGTACTCGGTGCGCCACCTGAGCAACCCGCTGTTCTCCGCGCGCCAGAACGTGCCCGTCGGCGTCAACATGATGGCCAACACCTCGGTGCTGGGCATCACGATCCCGCTGGCCCCGCTGACCATGCTGCTGGGCCCGCAGATCACCTACCTGCTCTGGCTCGGCGGCGCCTCGGTCGGCACCTGCTACAGCACCTACTGGGTGCTCTCGCGCCACGTCGTCAAGTCCCGCCCGGCCGCCGCCGTCGCCGGCGCGTTCGTCGGCTTCGCGCCCGGCATCGTGCACCACGCCAACGGCCAGGCCAACTTCGTGACCAACTTCGTCCTGCCGTTCATCGTGCTGCGCGTGATGAAGCTCGGTGAGCAGGGCCGCTGGCTGCGCAACGGCATCATCCTGGGCCTGCTGGTGACGTACCAGGTCTTCCTCAACGAGGAGCAGCTGCTGGTCGTCGCGCTCGGCTGCACGGTCGCGGTGATCGTCTGGGCCGCGATGCGCCCGCGGGAGGCCGCCAAGATCGCCAAGCCGTTCCTGCTCGGCGCCGCGGTGACCGCGGCCGTGGCGGCGGCGCTGCTGGCGTACCCGCTGTGGTACCAGTTCAACGGCCCCCAGACGTTCCACGGGCTGCCGTTCGTCGGCTGGGGCGAGGACGTCCGCGCATTCTTCACGTACTCCCGCGACACCCTGGCCGGCGACGAGAGCGTCGAGTCGACGATCGGCATCACGGAGCAGAACACGTGGTACGGCGTGGCGCTGTTCTGCCTGGTCCCCGTCCTCGTCATCGTGCTGTGGCGCTCGATCATCGCCCGGACCGCGGCCATCACCGGCTTCATCATCGCCCTCTGCTCGCTGGGCTGGGACGTCCGGTGGGACGGCCACTACACGAGCTACAAGGGCATCTGGTCGCTCGTCCCCGAGAGCACCCCGCTGGTCGGCCTGCTGCTGCCGACCCGGATGGCGTACGTGTGCACCCTCGCGATCGCCGTCCTGCTCGCGATGGCCTGGGACAAGGTCGCCCGCCCGGACGGCGTCGCCCGCCCGCTCAAGGACTGGTTCCGCTTCGACGCCCGCGTCGCGATCGCGATCGCGCTGATCCCGCTCTTCCCGACCCCGCTGCCGGTGGTCGCCGCCGACCCCATCCCGCACTTCATCACCAGCGACAAGTGGCGCGGTTACGTGGCCGACGGCCAGACCCTCGTCCCGGTCCCGGTCCCGAGCAACGTCCGCGTCGGCGGCCTGCAGTGGAGCGCCGTGGCCCGGCACGAGTTCCCGATCCCGCACGGCTACTTCCTGGGCCCCAACGACAAGGGCGAGGGCGTCCTGGGCCCGCCGGCCCGCCCGACGACGGCCCTGCTGGACACGGTCGCCGCGACGGGCAAGCCCCACGAGGTCACCGACGCCGACCGCGCGAAGCTGCTGGAGGACATCAAGTTCTGGAACGCGTCGGTCTTCGTCCTGGGCAAGACCGCCCACGAGGACCTGCTGCTCCAGACGATGGAGGCCCTTCTGGGCCCCGGCCAGCGCGTCGACGACGTCTGGATCTGGGACGTCCGCGACCGCCTCAAGTAGCGGCTCCGGCGCCGCGGGGTCAGCGGGTCGGGGCGTCCGCGCCGAGCGGATGGTTTTGGCGGATGTCCGACCGGGTGGTGCTGGCCAGCCAGATCGCGGCGAGCATGACGAGTCCGGCGACGATCATGATCGCGAGGCGCGGGCCGTTGGTGTCGATCTGCTCGTGGAACGCGGTGACACCGACCGCGACGCCGACGGCGGGGTCGACGATGGTGATCGCCGTCAGGGGCACGGCGATGCGGGAGCTCTGGAACGCGTTCTGGTTGAGGCTCACCGCGGCCAGCCCGACGATGACCAGGGCGTAGGTCTGGCCGCGGGTGAAGATGCCGATCGGATCCGTGGACAGCTGCGCGGTCAGCGCCTTGAGCAGGGAGGCCGCGATGCCGTACAGCAGGCCGCTGGCGACGCCCAGCAGCACGGCCCGGCCTCCGTTGCCGGCGGGCCATGAGCAGGCCAGGCACACCCCGAGCAGGGGGCCGGCCCACAATGCGACGCTCAGCCAGCCGGCCACCGAGGGCTCGGTCACGCCGGGCTGGGGCTGGGCGGCCAGCAGGAACGCGGCCAGGCCGGCCGCGCCCAGCGCCACCACGACGTAGTCGCGCGCGTGGACGCGGCGGCGGTTGAAGACGGCGGTCAGCGGTATGGCCAGGAACAGACCCGTCACCAGCAGCGGCTCGACCAGGATGAGGGGGCCGAAGCTCAGCGCCAGGGCCTGCAGCCCGGTGCCGATGCCCTCGGGCACCCAGGCCAGCAGCCATCTGGGCCGGCGCGCGAGGCGCAGCAGCAGCCGCGGATCGTACGGCGACTCGGTGCGCTTCTCCCGCTTGGCCTCGCTCTGCTCGAGCGCGGCGCCGACGGCGAACGCGGCCGCCGAACCCAGCGCCGCGACCACCGCAACGTAAATCATGACGACGGCCCGTCGACGCCCGGGTCACCCGGGGCCGGCATCGCCACCGGCGAACGACGGACGCTCACCCACCGCCCGTGCGGCCATGCCGCCGGTGGCGAGGGACCCGACGCCGGCAGTCGTGAGGGCGGCGATGCCGTCGGTGGGATCGGTGGCAAACAGCGCGAGCCCGGCCTCGCGAGCCCGGCGGCCCCGCTCGCCGTCGGCGAGCTCACACAGTGCCCGCCCCAGCTCGTCGCGGCCGCGGACCAGCGTGCTCACCCCGGCCTCGGCCATGGCGACCGCGCTCGCCCGGCCGTGCCCGGGCAGCGGGCGGTACGTGAGCACGGGCAGCCCGCTCGCCATGGCCTCCAGGGCGGTGAGGCCGCCGCCGTTCTCGACGAGCACGTCGGCCGCGTGCAGCAGCTCCGGCATGTCGTCCACCCAGCCGAGGACGTGACCGGTCCCGGCCCGCAGCAGCCGGCGGCGCAGGTCCTCGTTGCGGCCGCAGACCGTGACCGGGATCGCGGCACCCGTGGCCGCGATGTCGGCGGCCGTCGCGGCGATCTCGCCGACTCCCCACGCGCCGGCGACCACCAGCGCGATCCGGGCGTCCGGCGGAAGGCCGAACCGCTGCCGGGCGCGCTGCTTCGCCGCCGCGGAGGGCGGCCCGCAGCCGGCGGATACCAGCCGGCCGGCCCGGACGTCGGCGGCCGAGCCGGCGAGCGCCTGGGCGCGGTTGGTCTCGTGCGCCACGTAGTGCACGTCCACCCCGGGCGAGAGCCAGATCGGGTGCGGGGCGAAGTCGGTCAGGTAGGTGACCACCGGCACGGCGAGCTGACCGTCGCGGCGCAGCGGGCCCAGGAGCTGGCTGGCGATCGGGTACGTCGACACGACCGCATCGACGTCGGCGGGCAGCGCGCGGCGCATCCGCGGACGCACCGGACGCAGCAGGGCCCGCGTGATCGGGGCGGCGCCGCGGAACCGGCAGGCGATCGCGAACAGGCCGGCGTAGATCCACGGCATCCGCAGCAGCAGGCCGTGGTACGTGCCGCGCAGCAGCCGCCCGAGCCCCAGCGGGAAAACGTCGGTGACGTCCACGCAGTCGACCCGCAGGCCTCGCTCGCGAAGCCGGGCGGCCAGGTCGCGGGTGGTGCCGTCATGCCCGGCGCCGACGCTCGCCGAGATCACCACGACGCGGCGGCTCAGGTCTGCGCGGACCGGACCAGGCTCGGTGGTGGACACGCTGGACGATCTACCGCACAGCCCGTGGTTCTAACGTTTCGGCCGTCGCCGGCCGGCCGTCACGGACGATGGTCGCTCATCCGGGCGAACCGCAGCCCCTGCCGCTCGCCGTCGCCGGCGATCGCCGCCAGCGCGCCGAGGGCCGAGCGCCAGGAGCCGGGGGCCGCCGCGCAGTCGCTGTCGTGCAGCAGCAGGGTGGCGCCGCCCCGGATGCCGCCGGAGCGCAGGCCGGACAGCACCGAGCCGGTGGTGGCGCCGGCCTCCCAGTCGCGGCCCCAGGCGCTCCAGAGCACCGGGCGCAGGCCGAGCCGGGCGGCCGCGAGGAGGCTGCCCGCGGACAGGATCCCGTACGGCGGGCGGAACCACACGGGCCGGACCCCGCAGATGCCGAAGATCAGGTCGGCCGTGCGGGCGAGGTCGTGGTGGACGCGGCCCGGGGTCATCCGGAGGTGGTCGCGGTGGGTCCAGCCGTGTACGCCGATCTCGTGCCCGTCGTCGTGGATGCGGCGCAGCAGGTCGGGCGCCTTCGCCGCCATGCCACCGAGCACGAAGAAGGTGGCGGGGATGCCGAGCCGCGCCAGCGAGTCGAGGAAGGCCGGCGTGGACCGGCGATCCGGGCCGTCGTCCAGCGTGAGCGCGACGGTGCCGGGCCGGCCGGCGCCGCGCAGTGCCCGCAGGTTTCGGTGGACCAGCGGCAGCGCCGCCACGGCGGGGCCGGCATGCAGTACCGCGGCGGCGGCCGCGAACGCGCCCGTCGCCAGCAGCTGTCTCCTCATGCCCTGACCTCCTGCCGTACGAACCCGCCGGATGAACCTTCGAGGCATTGCGGCCGGGGTCCGCGTGTCCGGCCCCCGCCGCTACCCGCGGTCACGGCGCCGAAACCGAAGCAAGATTGAGGGTGGCGCCCCACCGGCGTCCCGTCGCCGCGAGGAAGGACGGCTGCCGTGAGTATTTCCCGCCGCCTGGCCGATCTGTTCCGGATCAAGGCCAACAAGGCCCTCGACCGGGCCGAGGACCCCCGCGAGGTGCTCGACTACTCGTACGAACGCCAGCTGGAGATGCTGACGAAGGTCCGCCGCGGCGTGGCCGACGTCGCCACCAGCCGCAAACGCCTCGACCTGCAGCTCAACCAGCTGCAACAGGCGGCCGACAAGCTGCAGGACCAGGCCGCGCAGGCGGTCGACGTGGGCCGCGACGACCTCGCCCGCGAGGCGCTCTCGCGCCGGGCCGCCGTCGCCACTCAGATGGACGAGATCACGTCGCAGCGCGACGGGCTGACCGCCGAAGAGGCGAAGCTCACCACGGCGGCCACCAGGCTGCAGGCCCGGGTGGAGGCCTTCCGGACGCGCAAGGAGACCATCAAGGCCACCTACACGGCGGCCGAGGCGCAGACCCGCGTCGGCGAGGCCGTCTCCGGCATCTCCGAGGAGATGGGCGACGTCGGGATGGCCGTCCAGCGCGCGGAGGACCGCACGGCGCAGATGCAGGCCCGCGCCGGCGCGATCGACGAGCTGCTCAACTCCGGTGCGCTGCAGGACGCCACCGCGACGACCGCCGGCCGCGACGACCTGCAGGCCGCCCTCGACGCCGCGCGCGGCCAGTCGGGGGTCGAGCGCGAGCTCGCCGCGCTCAAGGCCGGACGGTCCGCACCGGCGGTCGGGAGGGGCCAGGAGCCTCGCGCGGTGGGCGGGAGGCCATCGGACGAGGAGGCCCGGCAATGATCATCAGGATTCTCGGCGAAGGCCAGTACGACGTGCCCGACTCCGCGCTGAACGACCTCAACGCGCTCGACGCCGAGGTGCAGACGGCCGTCGACGCCGGCGACCAGGCGGCTTTCCGCGATCGGCTGGGCGGCCTGCTCGACGCCGTCCGCGAGCGGGGCACCGGCGTGCCCGACGACGTGCTGACGGCCTCCAATCTGGTCCTGCCCGGGCCCGACAGCGATCTGGCGGATGTGGCCGCGCTGCTGGGCGACGAGGGCCTCATTCCGGGCTGAGGTGCCGGCAATGCGAACCCGGTTCCGTCCCGACCGCCGGCTGACCGCGCGCATGACGCTGACGGTCTTCCTGCTCGGGCTGGTGTACGTGGCGTTCATCGCCATCCTGGTCGCCGTGCTGCGCTCGTGGGTGGCGATCGTGCTCATCGCGGGCGGCGTGCTGGCCGTGCAGTACTGGTTCTCCGACCGCATCGCCCTGGCCGGCATGCACGCGCGAATCGTCGAGCCGCAGCAGCAACCGCGCCTGCACGGGGTCGTCGACCGGCTGTGCGCCGCCGCCGACATGCCCAAGCCGCGGGTCGCGGTCGCCGACACCGACCTGCCCAACGCGTTCGCCACCGGACGCAACACCGAGCGGGCGGTGGTGTGCGTGACCACCGGCCTGATGCGCCGGCTCGACACCGGCGAGCTGGAGGCGGTGCTCGCCCACGAGCTGTCCCACATCGCACACCGCGACGTGACGGTCATGACGATCGCCTCGTTCCTCGGCGTCGTGGCCGGCCTGGTCACCCGCTTCATGTTCTACTCGCAGATGTTCGGCGGCCGCCGGCGCGACGGCGACCAGACCTACCTGCTGGTGGTGCTGGTCATGGCCGTGTCCGCGGTGGTGTACGCGCTGAGCTTCCTGCTGATCCGGGCCCTGTCGCGCTATCGGGAGCTGGCCGCGGACCGCGCCGGTGCGACGCTGACCGGCCGCCCGTCCGTGCTCGCCTCCGCGCTGACCAAGCTGACCGGCGACATGGCCCGCATCCCGACCCGCGACCTGCGCACCGCGCAGCCGTTCAACGCGCTCTTCTTCACCCCCGCCGTCGGGGCGCGGCCGAGCCTGGCGACCCTGCTCTCCACGCATCCGAGCCTGCAGCAGCGGCTGGACCAGCTGGCCGTGATCTCGACCGAACTCGCGGAGGCGACACCGGAGCCATGAAATTCCTCGACGCGTTGCTGGGCCGCACGAAACCGGTCCAGCCGGACCTCGATGCCCTGTTCGCGGTGCCGGCCGCGGCCACCACCCTGCAGGCGGCCCTCGGCCTCACCCCGACCGGCGTGGGCGCGGTCTGCTTCAAGGCGGCCGAGGGCCAGGCCGCCACGCAGGCGCAGTCCGACGCCCTCTCACTGCTCACCGCCGACTGTGCCGCACAGGTGGCCGTCAGCCAGGACGAGTACGGCTACACCTGGATCGCCACCCGGCACGACCCCGACGACCTCGCCGGTCTCGTCACCGACCTGCACGCGGTGAACAGCACCCTCGCCGACGCGGGCTACGGACCGAGCCTGCTGTGTACGGTCATCGGCTTCACCGGCGCCGACGGCGAGCGCCGCCGGCTCGGCCTGGTCTACCTGTTCAAGCGCGGCACGTTCTACCCGTTCTCACCCACCGGGGCGCACACCCGCGACAACGCGCTGGAGCTGCAGGTCCGCGCTCAGCTCGGCGGCGAGCTCCCCGTCGAGGGGGACCTCGGCCGCTGGTTTCCGATCTGGGCGACGCCCGCGCTGTAGGGCGGCCCGCCGCCGGGTACCCGGTCGTCATGGTGTACGCGTTGGCCCTGTTGGCAGCGGCATTCGTGGGGGTCGGCAACGCCGTCCAGCAGCGCGCGGCGGCTCGTGCCCCGGCCGGCGCGGTCCTGCACTGGCGGCTGCTGGGGTACCTGCTCCACCAGCGGCTGTGGCTGACCGGCATCGGCATCTCGGTAATCGGCAACGTGCTCAGCGGTGCCGCGCTCGGCTCGGGCGTTGTCGCCGAGGTAGAGCCGCTGAGCGTGACCGCGGTGCTGTTCGCGCTGCCCGTCGCGGCCATGTGGAGCCGCTACCGGGTCGGCCTGCGAGAGTGGTCCGGCGCCTTCGCGGTGGTCGCCGGCGTGGTGGTGTTCCTGATCGTCGGCCAGCCGGGTCCGGGCCAGCTGGACGCGCCGTTCTGGCAATGGGCGCTCGCCGCCGCGTCCATCGGCGCCATCACGGCCACGCTGGTCTCGCTCGCCCGCCGGATGGTTCCACGGCACGAAGCGGCCGTGCTGGGCCTCGGCGCGGGCATGCTCTTCGGCCTGCAAGCCGCGCTGACCAGCGCGGCCGCGCACCGCCTCTTCGACCGCGGGCTGAAGCCTCTGATGCTGTCCTGGACGCCGTACGCCATCCTGGCCATCGCGATCATCGGCATCCTGCTCGCGCAGAGCGCGTACAAGCTGGCCCCGCTCCCGGTCTCCTACCCACCGGTCGCGGCGGCGGAGCCCCTCGCCGGCGTGGCCATCGGCGTCGGCGTGCTGGACGGCTCGCTGCGGATCACGCCGCTCGCGTTCGCCGTCGAGCTCGCGGCGCTGGCGGTGATGACCGGGGGTGTGTACGCCCTCGCCGCCTCCAAGCTCGTCGTGGCGCACCACCACCCCCATCACCTCCCGCACCCGCACGTCCCGCACCGGCACCACCGCGAGTAACCGGCCTGGTCGCCGCCGGCGGGGGGTGTCAGGCCTGCGCCAGCACGGTAATGGTCAGCATGGCGGAGTACAGGCCGTTGGTCGCCGCCGCGTGGCCAGGACGCCGCCGCCCTGCAGGCCCGGCGTGGCGCCCGGCCGCACCGGGGCGCCCGCGACCCCGTCGTGGGCCGCGTTCTGAGCGACGGCCGTCGGGGACCAGCCCAGGTGGCTGCCGCTGGACGCGTGAGTGCCGTCGGTGAAGTCGCCGACCTGGCCGGAGACGCTCCAGCCGGGCAACGTCTGATCGCGGCCGTCGCTGACCAACCGCTCGTCGAGCGTGTTGGAGCAGCCTAAGGTGTACTTCCTGCACCCCGGCGAGTTCGTCGCGTTCTCGGTGCTGTGGAACGAGCTGTACGACCGCGCCAACTGCGAGAAGCCCTCGTTCGCCGACCCCTACGCTTTTCAGGGAGACCTATCCGCAGGTCAACGCGCTTGTGTTGAACGGCTGCGCGCTCCAGGTGCAACATCGGTAGCCCGACCTGCTCAGCGGCGCATCAGGTCGCGGGTGTCAATCCGGATGGCGAACGGCATGTCGGCCGACAGGATCTCACCGTGCTTGGCGACCGCGTGCTCGACGTAGTGCTCGCCGTCCAGCCGCAGCAGCCGGAGCGTGACCTGGACTTCCTCGTCCCGCTCGGCCAGCAGGTACCAACCGATCCGCGCGGCAGCGTACAACTGCATCTTCACCAGTCGGTCGGCGGCGGCGTTCTTGGGTGATACCACCTCTCCGACCAGTGTCACGTCGGACGCCTCGAACGTGGTCGGTTCGTCGGTGCTGGTTACCGCCAGGTCCGGGATCACGATCCGGTCCTTCTGGAGCCGCAGGTTCACCGCCTCGAACGTCCAAAGCTCCGTTGCCGACGCCCCGGGCTCCAACGCGTTGGCCAGACGACGAGACAGCAGTTGATGGCGCGGAGTGGGCGCCGGACTCATCAACAGACTCCCGTCGATCAACTCGAAGCGATTCGCCGTCTCACCGAGCGCGAAATAGTCATCCTCGGACCATGGCCCGATGTGTTGATCAAGTGCGTCGACACTCACGCTGAATTCAACTCCCGGTGGCTGTCCGTTAGTGTTCCACGGGTAGGCCGACTTCAGTGTTGGACCAGCATCTAGCAGGGGGCTCGCCCCGCCCTGGCCGCGAGCCGGGTGGGAGCCTACCCTACTTCCGCTATTCCATCTTCCTTAGCAAGTTAGGTACTTTAGCAAGTTTAGGTTAGGAAGCTCAGATCCGTACTTCAAGCACTCACGGTCTCTCGCCTATTCGGTCAGTGCTTGACGATGATGGTCTTAGGTAGTGCTGCGGCATCGCCGTGAGCCGCAAGCTCCGACAGGGCCGAGGCGATCTCTACGCCCCGCCCGTCCACCTCGTGAAGGTAGCGGTCCGACGCGACCGGGGAGGCGTGGGCTACATGCCGTTGCTCCCGCGGACACCGGTCGCTTCGCTCCCCCGCCGGGTCCGTGTGTAGTTCCAATCGTGCCTCCGGCGGGGCCTCCGGCCGGGGGCCTCAGGGTTCCCGTGGGCCGCACCCCGCACCCCGCCGTCCAGGCGATAGGACGGCTTGAAGAGGCGCAGCGTGCCGCCTGGGCAGCAGCGGTCAATGACCGGACCCGGAAAGCAGAAGACCCTGACCGCGTTTCCGCTGGTCAGGGTCTCCGAAGCCCGGCGAAGGACTTGTGGGCAGGGGCGGGGTCGAACCGCCGACCTTCCGCTTTTCAGGTGTCGGCGGCTCTGCGTGGAAGACTCGAACGCCGAGCCAACGCGTGTCGCGCCATCTCCAGCAACCCGGACATGTTCGCCGCCGTTGCTACACGCGTTGCTACACGACTCTGCGATCAGGCAATGGCGGTGATGTCTCCGTCGTCGAAGTAGATGGCCTGGTGGAGGCGACCACCCAGAGCAACGGCGTAGCGCGCGAGGACCTCTTGACCCGAGATCTTGCCTTGCTCGATCTGGGAGACCCGGCCTTTGGTGACTCCCATGCGGTCGGCGACCTGCTGCTGAGTAAGGCCGCGACCGCGGCGCGCTTCGGCGAGGCGGTGGCCGGTGACCTCGGCCAGCAACTCCTGCTTGCCGGCCGCGACAGCTTCCTCGCCGCCCGCCTGTTCCACGAGTTCGGCTCGGATGTCGCTCCAGCGCACGTAGCTGCTCATCGCTGGTCCCCCTCTTCCTGTGCCCGTTCTTTCAAGTAGATCTCGTAACGCTGCTCCGCCAGCGGTATCGCCTCTCGATACCAGGATTCCCACTGCCCTGCCTTGTCGCCGGCGACAAGCAGGATGCTGGATCGCCAGGGGTCGAAGACGAAGAGGATCCGCATGGTGCCCGGTCGTAGCTCTTTGAGGTTGGCCAGCGACGAGTGGGTGATGGTGTCGACGAGAGGCCGACCGAGGCTCGGTCCGCTTTCGGCGAGGGCGTCGATCGCCTGGACAACCCGCGCTTTGGCTGCCGGTTCCAGAGAGAAGATCCAGGTGCGGACCTCGTTGACGACGTAGATACCCCACTCCGGTGTGGCCACAGAGGCAGTATAGCGAAAACTATACCGGACAGCGTCCTGGCGACCGTGGCGGTTGCGACCTCAGCTGCTTTGAATCGTCAGGTGGTGGGAGATGGGCAACCAGCAAGGCGGCCGCCTGCTCGGGGCTTGTCGTCTCCCCGAGCAGCACGGCATAGCCCGACGTATAGACCTGATAGGTCTTGAGTCCACAGACGAGGAACGGCAATTGGTCGCTGTCCGGACCCCAAGGAGGGCCGTCGGAGAGGAACTTCAGCGTGCCATGTGTCGGAAACGGGTAGAGCGCACGCAGCCGCGGCTGGGCAGATGCTGCCCGAACGATCAACTCATCGCCTTGCCTGGTGCCTGGCGTCCGTTCGAGCAGATACCGCCACGCGGTCTCGATGTCAGGCGCCTCAGTCACCAGCCGATCCTGCTGCGTGTGGACGTCGGCTGCAAGCGCCTGCCGACCGTCCGCCGTCACGATAGCGGCCGTTGCTACACAATGATCTTCGTAGCGAAGCCGGAAAGCAGAAGACCCTGACCGCGTTTCCGCTGGTCAGGGTCTCCGAAGCCCGGCGAAGGACTTGTGGGCAGGGGCGGGGTCGAACCGCCGACCTTCCGCTTTTCAGGCGGACGCTCGTACCGACTGAGCTACCTGCCCAGAGCAACCCACCGAGGTGGGCTAAGCGGTCCTGACGGGACTTGAACCCGCGACCTCCGCCTTGACAGGGCGGCGAGCACTCCAACTGCTCCACAGGACCTAGCTATTCACTTTCCGTGCCCCCAACGGGATTCGAACCCGTGCTACCGCCTTGAAAGGGCGGCGTCCTGGGCCGCTAGACGATGAGGGCGGCCCCGCAATCATCGCATACCCTGCGACCCTTGCGGTGTTGCTCCCATCCGGCCCCGCCGGAGGCTTTCAGAGCATACGTGACCCCTCCAGCGTTCTCCAAATGAGTATCCGTCAGTGGGTCACACAGGCATCGCGATCAGGGTGAACTTGGCCTTGAGCTCGGGGAGCAGGGTCTTGTACGCGGCCATGGTGCAGCTGCGGTCGCCGCCGCCGTCGTGGGAGAGGACGATCGAGCCGGGCTTCGTGTTGTTCCTCACGTTCGACACGATGTGGTTGGTCATCTGCTGGCCGGACCACTTCTTGGTGTTCCAGTCGGACGGGTCGACGTTCCAGCCGATGGACGTCATCCCCAGCTGGGACGCGATCTGAACGGCCAGCGGGGTGAAGTTGCCGCCGGGGTGGCGGAAGTACTTGATCGGCGCGTCCGGGACGGCCTTGTGGATCTCGTCGTTGGTGCGCTGGAGGTCGTTTCGGATGGTGTCGGCCGACTTCTTGCCGAGGCTCTCGTCGTGCTTCCAGGTGTGGTTGCACAGCGTGTGGCCGTCCTGCACGATCTGCTGCACGTACTGCGGGTACTCCTGCACGTTCACGCCGATGAGGCAGAACGTGGCCTTGATGCCCTGGGCGCGCAGCATCGCGAGGAGCTTCGGCGTGTCGGGGCCGGGGCCGTCGTCGAAGGTCAGGGCGACCGCGTCCGAGCCCGTGGTGCGCCAGACGCCGTCCGCGGGGGCCGCGGGCGAGCTGGCCGACGCCGAGGCCGACGGGGAGGCCGATGCGGAGGCCGACGGCGAGGCGGACGCCGACGCGGAGGCCGACGGCGAGGCGGACGCCGACGCGGAGACCGCGGGCTTGGCCTGGCCGGAGGCGGAGTCCGAGGTGCCGGCGATCGGGTGGCTGATCGGGTCGCCGCCGCCCTGGCCGGCCACCCCCGGGGCGGACCCGGAGCCGGACGCGTGCCACGAGGTCTGGTTGGGAGCGTCCGAGCCGCAGCCGGCGAGGGCCAGGACGGCGGCGCTGATCACTGCTCCTACCGCGAGTCGTGTGCGTGACATTGAAGGCTCCGAGGGGTTGTTGAGGTTCTTCCGACGAAGCTTCACGTTAGTGATTCCCAGCCGCACTCAACCTCCCGCGTTCAGCCCATGGCACGAACCCGGGAGTACCGCCGCAAGGCACTTTTACACAGATAACTAGGTGAGTGCGGATGTGAGGGTCGCCAGCGCCTCGGCGAGACTGTCCGGAAAGACGACGCCCGATGGTACGGACGGTCGATGCCAGCCCGGACCGCCCGCGGCGACCACGACCGGGCGGGCCCGCTCGGCGAGGACGCCGGCGAGCTGTTCGGGGGCGGCGGTCTCGCGCAGATGCGAGTAGACCAGTACCGCGGCGGGGCCCGTGCGGCGCACCGCGGCCAGCAGCGCGGCCGGGGGCACCCGCGCGCCGAGCGAGCGGGCCGGGACCCCTTCGGCGGCCAGCGCGGCGGCCAGGGCCTCCAGCGGCAGGCTGTGCTGCTCCTCGTCGGCGCAGGCGAGCAGGATGCGGACCGGCACGCCGGGGCCCGGGCGCGGCACGGCGCCGAGGACGGCGGCGACGCAGCCCGACACCAGGTGCTCGACCTCGACATAGCCGCCCGTCGCGGAGTACCGCTGACCGACGGCAACCAGGACGGGGCGCAACACGCGGTCCCAGGCCGCCACGACACCCAGCTCGCGCACGGCCTCGCCGACGCGCTGGCGCACGGCGGGCGCGTCGAGGCGCAGGGCGGCCCGGCCGATGCCGCGCACGGCGGCGCCGTCCTCGCCGATGGGCTGGTGGAGCTCCACCTCGGGGCGGCGGCCGCGCACCCAGCGGGCCGCCTCGGCCGGGGGCACGCCCTCGACGATGAGCCGCTGCATGACCTCGAGGCGCTCGACGTCCAGCTCGGTGTACCGCCGGTGCTGCCCCGGCTCGTGCAGCGATGGCCCCATCCCGTACCGCTGGTGCCACGTGCGCAGGGTTGTCACGGCGACGCCGAGGCGCCGGGCCACCGCCCCGGCCGAATACGCGGCGGCGGGGGTCATCGTGCGGCGGACCGCCAGGCGTCGAGCACCCCGCCGAGCCACGGGGCGTAGAAGTCGGGGAACCGCTCGATGCGGCGGGCGAGGTCGGCGGGGTCGACCCACTCGGTGTCGGCGACCTCGTCGGGGTCGGCGTGCACGGGGCCCGCGTACTCGCCGGTGAGCACGTGGTCGTACTCGAACTCGACCCGTCCGGAGTCCGGGTCGGCGGCCTGGTAGAGGTACACCCCCACCTCCTGAAGCGGCGTCGACACGCCGAGCTCCTCGCCCAGCCGGCGCGCGGCCGCGTCGACGACGGGCTCTCCGGGGCCGGGGTGCCCGCAGCAGGCATTGGCCCAGCGCAGGGCGAAGCGCGTCTTCACCGCGGCGCGCTGCTGCAGCAGCAGGCGGCCGTCGGGGTCGACGAGCAGGACGGAGAAGGCGCGGTGCAGCCGGCCGGGTGCGCGGTGCGCCTCCTCGACGGTGGCGGTGCCGGCCGCGCCGCCGGCGGTGTCGACGAGTTCGACCAGCTGCTGTTCTCGAGGCTGCACGCCTACTCCCCCGTGATACGGGACGCCGCGAGGCGACCGGAGATGAGCACCATCGGCACGCCGACGCCGGGCTGCGTGCCCGAGCCGACGAAGACCACATTGGACAGTGTCGGATGGAGGTTGCCCGGCCGGAAGGGGCCGGTCTGGCGCAGGGTGTGCGCGGCGGCGAACGGAGTGCCGGCGGCCAGGCCCTGATCGGCCCAGTCGGCCGGGGTGACGAACCGGGAGGTCTCGATGCCGGCGCCGAATCCGATGTACCCCCGCCGCTCCAGCGTCTCGATCAGCTCGCTGCGGTAGATGCCGGTCAGCGGACCCCGCCAGTCGAGCAGCCGGGCGGTCAGGTTGGGCGTCGGCGCGAGCACGTAGTAGGTCTGGCGGCCCTCGGGGGCGAGCGACGGGTCGGTCCGCGTCGGGTTGGTGACCAGCAGCGACGGGTCGCTCATGAGCCGGCCCTGGTCGATGACCTCGTCGAACGTCTCGCGCCACGAGCGTCCGAAGTGGATGTTGTGGTGGGCGATCGCGCCGTACGCCTGCGTCGATCCGGCGTGCAGCACCACGCAGGACGGGGAGTACCGCAGCGGGCCCAGCAGCGGGTTGCGCCATTTCGCGGGCGGGAGCAGGTCGCGGTACGCCACGGGAAGATCGGGGTTGAGCACCACCACGTCGGCCGCGAACCGGCGCCCGTCCACCGTCCGCACCCCGCTCGCCCGGCCGTTGGCGACCTCGACGCGCTCGACGTCGGCGCCGTAGACGATCTCGACGCCGTGCTTCTCGGCGACGCCGGCCAGCGCCCGGGAGACCGCATGGATGCCGCCGCGCGGGAAGTACACCCCGGCGACCGAGTCGAGGTAGGCGATGACGGCGTAGAGCGCGAGGGCCTGGTGCGGGGCGACGCCGGCGTACATCGCCTGGAAGGAGAAGATTCGGCGCGTGCGGGGATCCTTGAAGTACGAGTCCACCTTCGACTGCAGCCGCCCGAAGCCGCCGCGCCGGATCAGCCGCCACAGGTTGGCGGTGACGAGGTCGCGCGGGCGGTCGAGGTTGCGGTCGATGAAGTCGTCGCGCTCCAGCGCCCACAGCTCGCGGGCGTCGTCGACGAAGCGCAGGTATCCGTCCGCCTCCCGCGCGCCGCAGACTCGCGCGACCTCGCCGGCCATGCGGGCGGTGTCGGCGATGACGTCCAGCGTGGAGCCGTCGGGAAAATGGGCGCGGTACGCCGGGTCGAGCTTCGTCATCGGCAGCCATGCGGCCAGGTCCTCGCCGACGCTGCCGAGCAGGTCGCCCAGCAGCGAGGGCATGGTGAGCACGGTCGGGCCGGTGTCGAACTCGTATCCGTCCACGACCAGCCGCCCGGCCCGCCCGCCCGGCTGGTCGAGCCGCTCGAGCAGGGTGACGGATCGCCCGGCGGCGGCCAGCCGGATGGCCGCCGCGAGCCCGCCGAGGCCCGCGCCCACGACCACCACGCGCGTCGTGGGGCCGGTAACGGTTCGCATGCTCACGAGGGTAGCGTAGGCTGGAGTCTGCGTCGATTGCTGCGTCGATTTGCCGCAAACCGGGAGGTCAGATGGGTGCGTCCCTAGCCGCCGCGTACGAGCGGTGCCGCGCGCTGCACCGCCAGCACGGGCGCACCTACTACCTCGCGACGCGCCTCCTACCCTCGTGGAAGCGCCGTCATGTGCACGCGCTGTACGGATTCACCCGATACGCCGACGAGATCGTCGACCGCATGGGCGGCGCGACGCCGGCGGAGCGGGCCGCCGAGCTCGCCGCGTGGTCGGCCGAGTTCCTGCGCGGCCTGCGCGGCGGGCACACCGACGACCCGCTGCTGCCGGCGGTGCTGCACACGATCCGGGTGTTCGACATCGACCTCGAGGACTTCCGCAAGTTCCTCGACAGCATGGCGATGGACCTGACCGTGACGTCGTACGAGACGTATGACGACCTGCTGGGTTACATGGAGGGCTCCGCGGCGGTGATCGGCACGATGATGCTGCCGATCCTCGAGTCGTCCGACCGCGCCGCCGCCCGCGAGCCCGCCCGCCAGCTCGGCCTCGCCTTCCAGCTCACCAACTTCATCCGCGACGTGGCCGAGGACCTCGAGCGCGGGCGCGTCTACCTGCCGCAACGCGACCTCGAGGCGTTCGGGGTCACACGCGCGGACCTCGAGCGCGCGCTCGCGTCGGGGTCGAGCACCCCCAAGATCAAGAGCCTGATTCGGTACTTCGTGAGCCGCGCCCGGGCGCACTACGCGCTCGCGGCGCCGGGCATCGCGATGCTGGCGCCCGGTTCGCAGGGCTGCATCCGGGCGGCGTACCGGCTCTACGGCATGATCCTCGACGAGGTCGAGGCGCAGGGCTACGACGTGTTCGCCGGCCGCGCCACGGTGCCCAAGTGGCGGCGCCTGGCCGTGGCGCTCTCGTGCATCCTGGCCCGGCCGGCGCAGGCCCCGGCCGGGCACATCCCGGCGCAGCGGGACACCGGCGCGGCGCTGGCCGATCTCCGCGGTACGGCGGCATGAACGTCGCCGTCGTGCTGTTCACGCGCGACCTGCGCGTGCACGACAACCCAGCGCTGGCGGCGTCCGTGCGCGCGGCGGAGCACGTGGTACCGCTCTTCGTGCACGATCCCGCCCTGCCGGCCGGGGACAACCGCCGGCGCTTCCTCGACGCCTCCCTCGCGGATCTGGCCGCCGCGCTGCGCGAGCGCGGCGGCGACCTGGCCGTCCTGCGCGGCGACCCGGTGCGCGAGGCGGTGCGGGTCGCGAAGACCGTCGGCGCCTCCGGGATCGCGCTCGCCGCGGACGTGAGCGCCTACGCGCGGTCGCGGGAGGCGCGGCTGGCCGCGGCCTGCTCGGCCGAGCGGATCGCCTTTCGCACCTTCCCGGGCGTGACGGTCGTGCCGCCCGGCTCGGTGCGCCCGGCCGGCGGCTCGCACTACAAGGTCTTCACGCCGTTCCATCGCGCCTGGCAGGCCACGACGTTCCGCGACGTCCTCGCCGCGCCGCGTCGCGTGTCACTGCCCGGGAATGTGATGAAATCCTGGTTCGAAACGGACCGCGCCGCGACCCTCGAGGCCGGCGAGTCCGCCGCCCGCAAGCGGCTCTCGTCCTGGCTTTCGCACCTCGAGGTGTACGACGAGATGCACGACAATCTCGCGGCGGACCGCACATCCCGTCTGAGCCCGTACCTGCACTTCGGCTGCCTGTCGCCGCGCGAGCTGGCGGCCCGGGTGGACGGGAGGCCCGGCGCCGAGCCGTTCCTGCGCCAGTTGTGCTGGCGCGACTTCTACCACCAGGTGCTGTTCGCGTTCCCGCAGCTGCGCCGCCGCGCGTACCGCCCGGGCGCCCAGGACGACTGGCGCGACGAGCGGGACGCGCTGGACGCCTGGAAGAGCGGCCACACCGGCGTCCCGATCGTGGACGCCGGCATGCGGCAGCTGCTGGCCGAGGGCTGGATGCACAACCGGGCCCGGCTGATCACCGCGTCGTACCTGACCAAGCACCTCGGCCTGGACTGGCGCCTCGGCGGCGACCACTTCTTCGACCTCCTGCTCGACGGCGACGTGGCCAACAACTACGGCAACTGGCAGTGGGTCGCCGGGACGGGCAACGACACGAAGCCGTACCGCCGCTTCAACCCGCTGCGCCAGGCCGAGCGCTTCGACCCGACCGGCGACTACGTGCGCCGCTACGTGCCGGAGCTCTCGGACATCCCCGGCAAGGCCGTCCACGCCCCGTGGTCGTTGCCGAAGCCCCCTCCCACCAGCCGCTACCCTTCGCCTCTGGTTCTTGACGCTCGGTAGCGGCGCCGGGAAAGTGTCGTAGGTCGGTCGTAGGGTGCCGGCATGGAGATTAGGAGCCTGAGCGCTGCAACGGCACAAACCGCGACGGGTGCGCGGTGTTCGGCACCTGGGCCACGCCCACGGCCGGGTTGACGGCCGCGTCGAACCATCCACGCCGGCGCCCTTGCTCATCGCGCCCCTGCGGGTCGTCGCGGTGCGGCTGGGGGCTGGTCGCCTCGCGACCCTTGGCGTCCACCAGGCCCCACGCGACGGCGTATGTCGGCCGCAGCACGCCCGCGGCCCGGAGCGTGGCACCGGGAAGCCGGCGCGGCAGCCGCCCGTATGCGTCGAGCGTGCCGTCGGCGGCCCGCCGAAACGCGCACGGAAACGGATGCCCGCAGGCTGAGCAGAGTTCCCCCGTCAGCGAGGGAAGGTGAACCATGATGACGTGTTGCGCCGCCGCGATGCGGTCGGCGGCAAGCTGCGAGTAGTGCATGCTGGCTCATCGCCTCCTCGTGCGTGCCTGAATTGGCATACGGGGCGGGCGCCCGAACGCGGCCACGCAGAAGTCATTCCACGTCGAAGCGCCCGCCCGTTCACCCGACCGCGCGGACCCCTCTGTCGGCACACGGTCGGGGGGTTCGGGCGCTGCGACGCTCGGTACGACGAACATGCAAATCCTCAAACATGCACATGCACGATGCAATGCGATGTAGCCCTTACTCACCTAAACATCGCCCATACCACTCGATCGGGTGAACCAAAGAGCCACACCCTTCACCGACCTCATCCCGACCCTCACCTAGTCCGCCTCACCACTTTTCACGTCACCCTTTTGCGCGCCTCTCACCGGCAGGCCGACCCCACGCGGACATGACCGCGTCCGCGACCAGCCGCGGGGGCGCAGGCGGACGGGCGCGAACGAGGCGCGGACGGGCGGGCGCGGACGGGCGCGGACGGGCGGACCGGCGGACGAGCGTGGACGGGTGAGGTCGCTTCCCAGCGGCCGCTGTCACCGCGGCATCCATCCGCCGCGGCCTGCGTGCAGGGCGGACCTGGCACCCGTCTCGGTGCGATGACGCTCGGGCAGCAACGGCGGCTGGTCGGGCGACTCGACAAGGCCGTACTTGCTGACAGAGGATGTGCTTCCGCTCCCCGACGTCAGCAGGCAACGTGACGAACCCCGAACCGACCGCCGCACCGACCACCGCGGCGCCGACTCCGCCGGACGCGTCACCGACAGCTACGGACTTCACCGAACCGGTAGTCACGGACACGGTCGCGGTAGTGGCCCAGACGCCACGCATTCCGCAGCAGCGAGGGGCGCAGGAGCAGCCGCCCGGCGCCGATGTTCATGAGCCCGCGCCTGGACCACCGCCCACAGCGGCCGCGGAGCCCGGAGCCGATGCCGCACCGCCTCCGTCTGCATCCAGCGCACTATCGGCACCCACCACGCCGCCACCGCCAGCACCCACCGCGCCACGGACAACCGCCGTACCGCCGTCGTCACCCACCGCGCCGCCCACGCCCCCCGCGCAGGCGGCAGCCGCCGCACCATTCGCGGCCGCCGCGCCGCCGGCCGCCGTCGCGCTGCCGCCGGCGTGGGCAACGCCGCCGGCGGCGCCAGTGGCAGGCGCGCCGGGGTATGGCGGGGGTTATCGGGCGGCGCCCTATCCGTGGGGGGTGCAGCAGCTGCCACCGCAGCCGCGGCGGAACTACTTCTGGCTCGTGCTCAGCACGCTGCTCGTCGTCAGCATGGTGCTGGCGCTCGGTGGGGTGGCGGCCACCGCCTGGGTGTTGCGTGGCGACGACGAGGCGCCGGCCGGGGTTACCTGGGTCGACGTGCGGCCCGAGGTCGGGGGCAAAGCGATCGACGACGTGCTCGCGCGGCATGCCGATGCCGTGCGGCGCAAGAACGTCGACGAGTGGATGGCGGACGTCGATCAGGCCGATCCGGCGTTCGTGAAGCGGCAGCGGCAGGTGTTCGAGAATCTCACGAAGCTGCCGTTCGCCGAGTTCGCGTTCGAGCGGGCCAACGTGTCCGCGGGCCGGACCGGAGCATTTCTGCCGACGCCGCTGTTCGATCGGTATCACGCGGCCGTCCGGGTTGTTGCCGTCACCGTGCGGCATCGTATCGACGGAATTGACAGCAAGAGTGTCGCGACGCCCTGGCTGGCGGTGTTCGGGCTGGTGCACGGCAAGTGGGTCATCGGCGGGGACGGGGCCGGCAAGGACATGCCGACCGGGGCCGCGGGGCAGCCGTGGGACGCTGCGGGGGGCATCACCGTGGTTCGCAATGATCGCGTGGTGGTGGTGCTTTCCGCGGGGGACGCCAACGGGGGGCAGAAGCTGCTCCAGCTCGCCGAGACGGGGCTGCGGCAGGTGGCCGAGGTCCGGCCCGGCGGGTGGGACGGGAAAGTGCTGCTGACCGCCGTCAACGACAAACACATCTTCGACACGTACTTCGCCGAGTCCCAGGATCGGGTGGCGCAGGTCGCGGCGATTGCCGTTCCCTATTACGGATCGGTGGCCGAGTGGGCGGCGCGGCCGGAGTACGCGACCACGCGCGTCGTGTTCAACCCCAGCGAGCTCAGCGCGGCATCCTCCGAGCTCCAGCATGACCTCACGCACGAGTTCACGCACGCCGCGATGGGGCCCGTCACGGGGCCGCACACGCCGCGGTGGGTGGTCGAGGGGTTTGCCGAATACGTTGCCTACAAAGACGGCAGGTACAACGCGGCGGGGATTCGGGCGGCGCTCGGCGGCATGGTCGTCGGGGCGTTTCCGGACGACAAGCAGTTCTACGAGGAGCCGCGCAACTACATCGCCGGGTGGCTCGCCTGCCGGATGATCGCCGAGACCTACGGGCAGGCCAAGCTGGTCGCGTTCTACGAAGGGTTCCAGCGGATGTCGGAGGTCGAGTCCGTGTCGCGCGAGGTGCTCGGGGTGGGGCAGACGCAGCTTGAGCAGCAGTGGCGGGACTTCGTGGCGAAGGCCGGCCAATAGCACCCGCAAAGCGACCGAGGCAGCGGGACGGCTGATCCGCGCTGCCTCGGTACCGAATGCAAAGCTCAGGCGGGGGGCAGGCCGCCGTCGCCGTCGACGACCGCCTCGGGCGTGCCGTCCTGGTCGAGGTCGCTCATCGTGATGTCGACCTTGCCGTCGCCATTGGTGTCGAACTGGAACAGGTCCGCCTTGCCGTCCCCGTCGGTGTCGACCGCCCAGAGGTCGGGCTTGCCGTCGTTGTTCGTGTCCCCGACGAGAAGCTCCACGCGCTCATCGCCGCGGGTCTCGACGGTCTCGTTCTCGCTCATCAGGTGGTCCTCTCACCTCACTCGGGGGCAATCGGGTTCACCGTAGGCCCTGGGCCCGCGGTGCGCGAGCCCAGACCTACTTCAAGACAGTCGGCCCTCGGCCGGACGGTCAGAGCTTGACGCCCCCGCTGACGAGTGCGCGGATGGCCAGGGCCGACTCGTCGAAGCCGACGACGAGGATGCCGGTGGCGCCGAAGCCCTTGATCTCCGTGCTGATCGGGTTGAACATCTTCGCGCCGTCGTCCTTCTCGTACTTGTCCTTGGCCTCGTACGTCTTGACCAGGATGTTCTCCGGCTTGATGCCGGCGGACACCAGGTCCTTCTTGACGCCCTCGGCGAGGCCGGTGCCGTAGGTGTCGCCGCGCGCGATGATCGCGACCTTCGTGTGCCCGTCGCGCATGATGATGTCGGCGACGGCCTTGGCCTGCAGTACGTCCGGCGGGGAAGTCCGGAAGAAGAAGCCCTTGTCGTCGAACTTCGTGAGCTCGTCCGAGGTCGCCGAGGGCGAGATCATGACGCGGCCCGCCTGCGCGACCAGCGGGATGACCGCCTTGCTCACGCCGGAGGCGCCCGCGCCGATGATCACCTGGATGCCCTGCGAGATGAACTGCCCGGCGGTGGCCTTGGCGACGTCCGGGTTGGTGCCGTCGTCGCCCTCCACGACCTGGACCGGCTGGCCGAGCACGCCGCCGGCCTCGTTGATCTCCTTGATGGCGAGCTTCGCGGCGGCAAACATCGGCGGGCCCTGGAAGGCCAGCGCACCGGTCTTCGGCAGCAGCAGGCCGACCTTCAGCGGGGGCTTCTGGCCGCCGCCCTTGTTGCCCGCCGGGGCGGCCGGTGGGGGCGTCTTGTCCTCGGTCTTCTCGTCGCCGGCGCCGACGAACTCCGTCTTGGCGTCGTCGATGGTGTTGCTGTTGCCGAAGTTGAGCACGCCGTACATGGCCGACGACGGCTCGCCGACGCTCGTGAAGCCGCTGCTGCGCAGGGAGATGCCGCGGTACTTGAAGTCCTTGCCCGACTTGGCGGCGGCCAGGCAGGCGGCGAGGGTGTCGCACGGGTTGTCACCCGTCGTGACGCCGATCAGCTGCTTGGCGATGGAGCCGGCGTCGGACGACCTGCCCGCCTCGGCGGCCAGGGCGGCGATGACGACGGCGTCGTAGGACTCGCCGGAGTAGTTGAAGTCGGTGAGCGACGGGTCGATGGCCTTGACCCGGCGCTTGAAGTCCTCACTGAGCGGGGTCAGCGGCGTCGTGCCCTTCATGCCGTTGAGCACCGCCGGGGAGTCCTTGAGGGCCTCGCCGAACGAGTTGGCCATGTTGCCGTCCGTGCCGTACAGCCGGACGTCCGCCGGACCCGAGTCGGCGTCACTCTTCGTGTCGGACGCGCAGCCTGATGCGGCGAGCAGCATTCCGATCGCCGTGATCGCTCCCACGATGGTGGTGGCCGATCGTGCGCGCATGGGCGTTCTCCTCCCCAAAGGTGCCGTGCGCACCTTAGCGCGGACGGCTCCAGGACTTAAGCGGGGGCGCGGGTACGCTTCCGGCATGGCTGATGCGGGAACCGAGTCGGAGATCACTGTCGGTGAGGAACTGCCGGGTGGGCTGTCCCTGGAGGGCACGCTGCCCGAGCGGATGGGCATCACCGTGCTCGAGGCCTCGCCCGAGCGGGTCGTCGCGACCATGCCGGTGAAGGGCAACACCCAGCCATATGGGCTGCTCCACGGTGGCGCTTCGGTCGTACTCGCCGAGACGCTCGGCTCGATCGGGGCGGCCATGCACGCGGCCCGGCTGTTCAACGGGATCGCGGTCGGCATCGAGGTCAACGCGACGCACCACAAGGCGGCCCGCGACGGCATCGTGACCGGCGTGGCGACGCCGCTGCGGCTCGGGGGCATGATCGCGTCGTACGAGATCGCCATCACCGACGATTCGGGCGATCGCATCTGCACCGCACGGCTCACCTGCGCGCTGCGCCGTTCGTGACCGAGGACTCACCCGGGGTACCGAACAAAAAGGCGGAAGAAACGGGCGGGTCTTGACCCGGCGACATACGGTTGCGGCGTGGATGACCCGGGAGACGAGACGTATCAGGACGCCGCCCAGGTCCTTGAGTCGGCGCTCGCGGGCGACGAGGACGCCGTGGTGCACACGTTCGACTCGGTGGTGGACCGGCGCGGCATGAGCGCCGCCTACGACGTCGCGTGGCGCCTGGCCGGCGAGATGGTGGGCGACAACCTGATCCGGGGGCCGTGGCGGCTGGACTTCCCGGACATCGACGAGGCCGACTACGACCAGCGGTGGGTGGCCCGGTTCGTGAGTGCGTACGCGAACGAGGACGCGCCGAGCGCCACGGCGCTGTTCACCGTGGCGCTCGTCGACGGCAAGCTGCCGGAGTGCCTGCTGACGCTGGCCGGCTCGGCGGTGGCGACGCTCAAGCGCCGCGGCGCCGCCTAACCCAGCGTGGTCAGCTCCGCCGTGAGCACGTTGGAGAGCACGGCGCCGTCGGCGCGGACCTGGCGCAGGTACCACCGCTGCAGCGGCGCCCGGTTCTGCGAGAACTGCCAGCCGCCGCGCGGGCTGTCGATCTGGCCGAGGCGGCCGATCGCGGCGTTGAGCGAGAACGAGTCCAGGCTCTTCGTGGCGTCGGTGATCGCCTTGTCGAGCACGGCGGCGGCGTCGTAGGAGGCCATCGCGTACGTCGAGGGAATCGACCCGAACGCCTTCTGGTACTCGGCGACGAACCGGCGGTTGGAGGCGTTGTCGAGGTCGGGCGAGTAGTTCAGCGAGGTGTAGATGTCCTTGGCCGAGTCGCCGAGCTGCTTGAGCAGGTAGCCCTCCGTGAGGCTGCCCGGCGCGAAGAGCTTGAAGGTGCTCGGGAACTTTGCGTTGCGGAACTGCTTGACGAACTCGACCGCGGTGGCGCCGCCGTAGCTGGCGTACAGCGCGTTCGCGCCGGAGTTCTTGACCTGGCCCAGGATCGCGGCGAAGTCCCTGCTGCCGTACGGCGTGGTGCGGGCCGTCCCGGCGATGTTCCCGCCGGCGCCGCGGAGGGTCTCCACGAACATCCGCACGTCGTCCTCGTCGCCGTTGGGCCCGGCCTGCCCGATGACGGCGATGGCGCCGCCGCCGTTCGCGGCCACCCAGGGCCCGATCGCCTGGGCCGGCTCGGTCGAGACGAAGGAGGTGCGCCAGATGTACTTCGCGCCCTGCAGCGTGCTCGGCGAGGCGTTCGACCCGACGAGCGGGATCTGCCCCGCCTCGACGGTCTCCTTCATCGCCAGCATCGACTGCGGGTTGACAACGCCGGTGAGCGCGAGGACCTTCTCTTCCTTGATGAGCTTCTCGGCGGCCGCCTTGCCGGTGTCGCCGGTCTCGCCCTCGTCGACCTTCACCAGCGTGACCTGGCGCCCGCCGAGCTTGTTGCCGTGCGCCTGCAGGTAGAGGCTGAAGCCGTTGTCGAGCTCGTTGCCGAGGTCCTTGAAGGCGCCCGTCTGCGGCACGATCATGCCGATCTTCACGGGCGGGCCGCTCGGCACGCTCGTCGAGTCGGTGGAGTCGTCCGAGCCAGTGCTGCAGGCGGACAGGATCGGCGCGGTCATGCCCGCCACGCCCGCGGCCGTGAACAGCCGGAGCGCCTGGCGGCGGTTGAGGTTGGACACGTGCTCTTCCTCCCCGGTACCCCGAACGGGGCGCGGCTTGCTTGGTGGGCCTCTCGCGAGGCACGAGCCTACAGCCCAGGGTGGGTTCTACCGCCATCGCGGCGGGGAGTCAATCGCCGTCGACGGCCTCGCCCCTGGTCACCGTCCCGAAGGCGGCGAGGACGGCCGGCCACGCGACCGACAACGGATCGATGACGGCGAAGTGCTCCACCCCGGCCAGCTCCACCAGCGTGGTGTCGTCGCCGGCCCGGCGGGCCGACCGGCAGTAGTCGCGCGACAACTCCACGGGCACGATGTCGTCCTCGGCGCCGTGGACGATCACGGTGCGCACGCCCGAGGGCAGGTTCCGCATCGGGTCGGCGGAGTCGTACGCGCCGGGGACCACGTCGGGCGCCCCGCCCAGCAGATCGCCGACGGCGCCGTCGTCGAGGTTGAGCTCGTACGCCTTCTTCAGGTCGGCCACGGGCGCGAGCGCGACCACGCCGCCGACGGCGTCGGGGGCGATGGCGGCGTACCAGAGCGCGAGGTGCCCGCCCGCCGAATGGCCGGACAGGATCGGCCGGTCGACCGACACGGGCAGGAGTCCCCGGTGCGCAATCTCCTTTGCCAGCAGATCCGGTACGGCCACCGCCGCCGCGGCCACGTCGGAGAACGTGCCCGGCCACCCGCCGCCGGCCTGCCCGGTCCGCCGGAACTCGATCGTCGCGACGGCGTAGCCGCGGGCCGCGAGATCGGCGGACAGCGGCCCGGCATGGGCGCGGTCCCACTCGTGACGCCAGAACCCTCCGTGCACGAACAGCACCAGGGGCGCCTTCGGTACCCCGGGCAGCCGCACGTCGGCCACATGGTCCGGGTGCTCTCCGTAGCGCAGCGTGAAGTCCGGCGGCGGGGCCGGCCGGTTCAACACGTCCCGGGCATTGCTGGTCACCGGGAGACGTTATCGCGTTACGAAGCGTGGCAACAGGGCCCGGTTCGGCACCCCTTGGTGGGCAGTCGCGAGGGCCGTAGGACAGACTAGGAGCCATGGCAGAAGAGGCGCAGGACGAGTCGCGCACCGTGCTGGTCGTCGGCCCGGACGGCCGCCCGCTCGGCACGATGTCCACGGGCGAGGACGAGAACGCGGAAGACCCGAGCAAGCTCATCGAGCAGCCCGCGAAGGTCATGCGCATCGGCAGCATGATCAAGCAGCTCCTCGAGGAGGTCCGCGCCGCCCCGCTGGACGAGGCCGGCCGGCAGCGGCTCAAGGAGATTCACCGTCGTTCGATCACCGAGCTCGAGGACGGCCTGGCGCCGGAGCTGCGTGACGAGCTGGAGCGGCTCTCGTTGCCGTTCGAGGAGGGCTCGACCCCGAGCGAGGCCGAGCTGCGCATCGCGCAGGCCCAGCTGGTCGGCTGGCTGGAGGGCCTCTTCCACGGCATCCAGGCCGCGCTGGTGGCGCAGCAGATGGCGGCGCGGGTTCAGCTCGAGCAGATGCGGGGGCGGCCGGCGCTGACCGGCGGCCCGGGGGGCCTGCCGGGCCAGCCGGGTCATCCGCCGTCGTCGGGCACGGGGCAGTACCTGTAAGCGCGACCGTGGGCCGCATCGCTTCGGCGGTGCGGCCCTCCTGTTTTCCCGACAAGTCGGGCACTCCGTGCCACGACTTGTCGGATTTATACCCTGTCAGGCGATTAATCCGCGCTCTGATCGCCCGCGCGGCGCTGCGGGATCATGCTTGCCGCCGGCTGATGCCGACCTGGTTGCGGCCGCGGGCGCGGTCCAGGCCATCGCGGACCAGCTCGACGCCGACCCCGCCGCCCGGCCTCGTCGCCACCATCAGCCGGCGGCCGATCGCCGGATGAATCGGACATTGGCATGAGCCGGGAGAAAACCTCGCCTGCGCCTGGGCCCCGCCGCCGTGCCGCAGCACGATCGTCGGGGCTAAAGGTCGGCTCCGGTGCCTCTACCGAGCACGGCGTCGAGGTCGTCGAGCTGGTGCCACTTGGTGGCGTCGCGCGGTTTGAGTCCGGACTGGAGGAACCAGCGCTTTGGGAGTAGAGCGACGATCGAGGCCGCAGCCCGAAATAAGGTATAAGTCGGATAAATCTGGACGCGCCAGCGGCCGGATTTATCCGGAAAAAGGTCGACCTCAGTAGTTGTAGACCCGCTCAAGGTACAAGGCCACGCCGTCTTCCTCGTTCGTCGAGTCCGTGGTGTCGTTCGCCGCGGCGCGCACCGCCGGATGCGCGTTCGCCATCGCCACGCCGCGGCCCGCCCAGGTCAGCATCGGCAGGTCGTTCGGCATGTCGCCGAATGCGATCACGTCCGCCTGCGCCACCGCATGCGTGCGGGCCACCCGGGCCAGGGCCGAAGCCTTCGTCACGCCGAAGGCCGAGACCTCCACCATGCCGCTCGACGAGGAGTTCGTGGCCTCCGCGAGGCCCGACAGGCAGGCGCCGACGCGGGCCGTGAACTCGTCCGGGGGCTGGGCGCCCGCGCGGACCAGGAGCTTCGCCGCCGGGCGGGTCAGGATCTCCGCCAGCGACGCGGGGGCCACGGTGTGGTGGTCGACCTCCCACGGGCCGACGGGAAAGTGGGGCTCGTGGCGCATCTGGCGGCCGCCGTCCTGCTCCACCGCGAAGACCACGCCCGGCACCTCGGCCCGCAGGCGGGACACGGCCTCGGCCAGCGCCTCGCGCTCCAGCGGGGCGCTGTGGACCACCGTGTCGGTGGCGGGGTCGTAGGTGGACGCGCCGTTGGCGCAGATGGTCAGGGCGCGCACGCCCAGCTGCTCGTACACCGGATAGATCCAGCGGATCGGGCGCCCGGTGACAAGGACGATGAAGACGCCGGACTGCTCCAGGCGGCGGAAGACCGCGACCGTTCGGGGGCTCACGGTGCGGTCCTGACGGATCAGGGTGCCGTCGAGATCCGTCGCGATCAGTTTCACAGCCTCAACATAGCTTCCAGGTATGTCGCGACGCCGTCCTCGTCGTTGGTGAGCGTCGTCTCGTCGGCCAGCGCGCGCAGCTGGGGGTGGGCGTTGGCGACGGCGACGCGCGAGAACCCGGCCCAGCGGAACATCGGGATGTCGTTGGGCATGTCGCCGAAGACCAGGACGTCGCCGGGGTCGATGCCCAGCGCCGTGGCGACGACCATCAGGCCGGTGGCCTTGTCGACGCCGGGCGGGCAGATCTCGATGTACCCCAGGCCGGCCTGCGTCACCGTGGCCAGGTGCGGCGGGATCAGGCGCTGGGCGACGGCCAGCACGGCGTCGACATCCTGGAACGGGTGCCGGGCGAAGCCCTTGATGACCGGGCCGGTCAGGCACTCGGCGCGCACGCGGGCCTCGACGGCGTCGTAGCGCCAGTTGGGGTCGGTGTCGCCCCACAGCGGGGCTTCGTGGTGGTCTCCGGCCTCGATGAGCACGGACAGCGTGCCGAGCTCGCGCTCCAGGCGGGCCAGCACGTCGGCCAGGACGGCGCCGTCGAGCCGCTCGTCGCGCAGGACGACCGGGTGCTCCGGCTCGCGCACGTCGACGACCCGGCTGCCGCCGCCCATGACCAGGAATTCGGCGGCCGGGATGTCGTGGCGCACGAGCGCGGTCAGCCGGGGGCCCCGGCCGGTCGCGCCGACCACATGGATGCCGGCCGCGCGCACGCGATCGAGGACATCGCGGGTGTACTCCGAAACCGTCTCGTCGCTGCGCACGAGGGTCCCGTCGAGATCCGTCGCGATCAACTTCGGTAGGCCTGAACCACGCATGTGCTGCTCCTTCCGCATCAGCGGGGCAGCAACCGTACCTCCGGGATCCGCACCGGTGACAGGCTGCGAGTAAAACTCGACCGAACGTTTACTGGAACGGCGGCGGTACAGGGGTCACGGTGAGCTCAAGCGGCTCACCACCCTCGGGCTCCTCAGTGCGGCGGCGCATCCGCACCACGGCCGACGGCGACCAGGCGGCGAGCACCAGGGCCGCGGCCAGCACGAGCACGGCGGCGTAGGCCAGGTAGTACCCCGACCCGCTCTTCACCATGTCCGAGTCGAGGTTCAACGCCGCGAGGCTGGTGCTGCCGACGTGGTCGATGACGCCCTTGAGGCCGACGAGCGCGATGAGGTTGCCGGCGAACAGCCCGATGCCGGCGCCCGTGGCGGCCCGGCGCACCGCGGCGGGCGCGAACAGCACCATGGCCAGCGCGGCCAGGCCGAAGCCGAGCGTGAGCAGGTAGACGGTCATGTGCGCGACGTTGAAGTAGGCGACCGGCATGTCGACCGTCTTGGCGGCCGCCCCCGCGTCCTCGCCGTCGGTCAGCCGGCCGGCCGCGTCGAGGTTGAGGCTGGCCCACGGCAGGTACTGCGCGGCCAGGGCCAGCCCGAACCCGATCGCTGCCAGGGTGATCGCGATGACCTTCGGGCGCGGCTGCTCCGGCGCGATCTCCGGCGGCGCGAGTTCCAGCTCAGACATACGGCGCATGGTAGAGCCGAAGCCTGTCAGCCGGATGTCCCGCGATGTGCCCTTCCGATCGCGATCAGCCCGCACGCGAAGCCGAGCGGCGGCAGCGACGCGAGCCCGAGCCAGCCGCCGGCGCCGGCCGGGCCCTCGACGGTGGTGATAAGCCCCACTGCGACGAAGGCGGTGACGACCGACAGGATCGGCCCGGCCACGCCGGCGAACCTGCGGCCCTGGTTGACGCCCATCGCGGCGGTGCCGAGCACCGCGAACAGGGCGAACAGCAGCATGACGTACCACAGGCCGAGGCGGATGTTGAGCACGGTGACGCCCTGGAGGCGCTGCCACGGCACGAATATGGATGCGGTACCGCTGAGCAGCCCAAACAACGCCAGCCAGCCCCCGATTCGCACCAGTTTGCGCGACAACACCGTTGCTCTCCTCCGTTTGCGCGAGCTCGTCCCACCCGGGACACGGAATGGGCTAGCGTCTGGTTCATGCCAACTCGCGTTTCATCGGCCCGCTGGGAGGGCGACCTCCGCTCCGGCTCCGGCACCGTCGCCACCGGCTCGGGCACGTTCCAGGGCAAGTACTCGTTCCCGTCCCGCTTCGAGAGCGGCGACGGCACCAACCCCGAGGAGCTCGTGGCCGCCGCGCACGCCGCCTGCTACTCGATGGCGCTGTCCAACGGCCTCGCCAAGGCCGGGCACACGCCCACGTCGGTCGAGACGTCCGCGGCCGTGCACCTCGGCCAGGTCGAGGGCGGCTTCGCCATCACCCGCATCGACCTGACCACGCGCGGCGACGTCCCCGGCATCGACGCCGCGGAGTTCGAGAAGTTCGCGCTGGAGGCCAAGGCGGGCTGCCCGATCTCCAAGGCCCTCGCCGCCGTCGAGATCACGCTCGACGCTCAGCTCGTCTAGCGCCTGTTTCATGACTGGGGTGGGAGCGAGGCCGAGTCCAGATTTCGTCTGGCGGTGGCCCGCGGAAGCCTGGCTACCGGTGTTGTAACCCGGCTTTCGCGGGACGCCGCCAGGCGGAATCTGGGCCGGCCGCAGCCCCGCCTCAGTCATGAAACAGGCGCTAGCGGCCAGCTCCTCTGCACCAAACGTTCTTGAGAGGGTTCCCGATTTCGGGGACCCTCTTCGCATGCCCGTAAGCATGAGCAAGGAGCGGTTCGAGGAGCTGGTCGGCGAGGCCCTCGACGAGGTGCCCGAGGAGCTGCTCGACCTCATGGACAACGTGGTCATCCTGGTGGTCGACGACGCGCCGCCGGAGGACCCCGAGCTGCTGGGCCTCTACGAGGGGCACGCGCTGACCGAGCGGGGCTGGGACTACTCCGGAGTGCTGCCCGACCGGATCTCGATATACCGCAAACCGATCCTCGCCATCTGTGACGATGAGGACGACGTCGTGGACGAGGTCGCGATCACGGTGGTCCACGAGATCGCCCACCACTTCGGCATCTCCGACGCCAGGCTGCACGAGCTCGGCTGGGACTGAGGTTGCGTCGACCGTCTAGTGTCACTGTACGGTTGGCATTTCTGAAGGGGACTATCCATGCGCAGTGCGCTGTTCGCCGCCGAAAACATGGAGAAGGAGTCGCAGCAGCCCGGCCTGCGGCTGCAGAACTCCAAGCTGCTCAAGGCCGAGCTCAACGGCGAGATCATGGCCCGCACCGGGACCATGGTCGCGTACCAGGGACAGGTCCAGTTCAAGGCGCTCGGCTCGGGCGGCGTCAGCAAGTGGCTCAAGTCGAAGCTGACCGGCGAGGGCGTGCCGCTGATGAAGGTCAGCGGCCGTGGCGACGTGTTCTTCGCCGACCGCGCCTCCGACGTGCACCTCATCGACCTCGAGCCGGGCGACGCGATCTCGATCAACGGCTCGAACGTGCTCGCCTTCGACTCGACCCTGCAGTACGACATCAAAATGGTCCAAGGCATGGGCATGCTGTCCTCGGCCGGCATGTTCAACTGCGTCTTCTCCGGCCACGGCCGGCTGGCCATCACGACGAAGGGCACCCCGGTGGTGCTGACCGTCGACCAGCCGACCTATGTCGACCCGCAGGCGGCGATCTGCTGGTCGGCGAGCCTGCAGACCGGCTACCACCGCGCCGACCAGATCGGCCTCGGCACGCTGCTGGGCCGCTCGACGGGCGAAGCCTTCACGATGAGCTTCGCCGGTCAGGGCTTCGTCGTGGTCCAGCCGTCCGAGGAGATCCCGCACGGCCTCGCCGGCGGCCGCGGCAACCAGCAGCAGGGCGTGCTCGGCGGCATCCTGGGCGACTGAACGTCGATAGCGAGTAGGTAACGGGCCCTCCACGCGCTGGTGGCGGGCCCGTTCACGTTCGCTACGCTCCTGGTCGTGCGAGGTGACATTTTCAAGGCCGAGAATATGGCCCAGCCCCCGACCCAGGCAGGCATGAGCCTGCAGCACTCCAAGTGCGTCAAGTACGCCGTCAACGGCGAGGTTCTGGCCCGCCAGGGCGTGATGGTCGCGTTCCGCGGCAACCTCGGCTTCGAGGTCAAGAGCCAGGGTGTCGGCAACTTCCTGAAGCGCGCGGTCACGGGCGAGGGCGTGTCCCTCATGAGCGTCCGCGGCCAGGGCGAGGTCTGGTTCGCCGCCGGCGCCGCCGACTGCCACATCCTGGACATCGAGCCGAACGACGCGCTGTCCATCAACGGGCGCAACGTGCTCTGCTTCGATCCGACGCTGCGGTACGACATCCAGATGGTCCGCGGCGCCGGCATGTTCGGCGGCGGCCTGTTCAACTGCGTCTTCACCGGCCAGGGCCGGCTCGCCATCGTCTCCGAGGGCGCGCCCATCGTGATCCCGGTGAGCCCGCAGGCGCCGGTCTGCGTCGACACCGACGCCGTCGTGGGCTGGTCGAGCAGCCTGCAGACCAGCATCCAGAAGAACCAGAGCCTCAAGTCGATGCTGCGCGGCGGCTCGGGCGAGCTGTTCCAGCTGGCGCTGCAGGGTCAGGGCTTCGTCATCGTGCAGCCGAGCGAGGGCAAGCCGGCCCCGGCCCAGCAGAGCAGCGGCGGCGGCCTGCTCGGCAGCGTGCTGAGCGGCTGAAAGGCCGCAGCTACTACGACGTTTCCCCGGCGCGGAGCCTGGCCAGCCAGGCTGCCGCGTCGGCGAAGTCCACGTCGGCCAGGCCCGGCGCCGGGCGCGGCGGCGGGTCGCCCTGTGCCGCGCGCGGGTAGGAGCCGAGGAAGCGCACGTCGGCGCAGATGCGCCGCAGGCCCTGCAGCGCCTCGCCCATCTGCCGGTCCGCGACGTGCCCGCCGCAGTCCAGGAAGAAGACGTACCGCCCCAGGCGCTCGCCGGTCGGGCGCGACTCGATGCGGGTCAGGTTGACGCCGCGGACCGACAGCTCGGTGAGCACGGCGAGCAGCGCCCCGACGCGGTCGTGCGAGATGTAGACGGCGAGCGTGGTGAGGTCGTCGCCGGTCGGCGGGGGCGGCGGGCCGGGCCGGGCCACGAGCGCGAAGCGGGTCATCGCGTCCGGGTTGTCGGCGATGTCCTTGGCCAGCACGTGCAGGCGGTATCGCGCGGCGCCGATCTCCGCGCAGATCGCCGCGTCGAACTCGCCCTCGGCGGCGCCGATCGCCGCGGTCGCGTTGGACAGCACGTCGACGACGGTCGCGCCCGGCACGTGGTCGCGCAGCCACTTGCGGCACTGGGCGCCGGCCTGCGGGTGGGCGGCGACCGAGCGCACCGAGTCCAGCCGCCGGTCCTCGCGGGCGGCGAGGACGAACTGCACCGGCAGGACCACCTCGCGGGTGATGACCAGCGGTTCGCCGTTGGCGAGCTCGTCAAGGGTCACGCCGACCTGGCCGCCGATCGAGTTCTCCAGCGGCACGAGCGCCGCGTCGGCGTCGCCGCCGCGCAGGGCGTCGAGCGCCTCGGGCACGCTGCGCGCCGGGGTCAGCTCGCCGCGGTCGGCGGCCGGGATGGTCTTGAGCGCCTGCTCGGAGAAGGTGCCCTCCGGACCCAGGTACACGAACCGCGTCGGCGGCACACCAGGCATGACACCCAGCGTAGTCAGCAGTCGACGGCGGCGAGGAACGCGGGGGGTGCGTTGAGCCGCACGTCGGCGGTGCACGGGTCGGTGCCCGCGGTGACGACGGTCAGCGCCGTCGGGCTGCCCTTCGTGATCACCCGCAGGGGCTCGCTGTCGGCGACGCTGAGCACGGTGTACTGCCACACGCCCGAGCACACCGGCTGCTTCTGCACGCTCACGCCGCTGCCGGCCGGCAGGTTGCCACGGGTCAGCCGGACCGCGGCGATCACCTGCTCGCCGCTGGGCTTGCCGTTGCAGTAGGTGACGTACTGGTCGGAGAACCCGGCCGGGCTCGGCGAAGCGCTGCGCGAGGGCGACGGTGCCTGGGTCCGCGGGGCCTCGGCGGTCGTCGGCGGTGCGACCGGAAACAGCGGCTCCTGGCTCAGGAGGCTGGGCGCCGGCACGGGCGGTGCCGAGTCGGACGAATGCCGGCAGGCGCTCAGGAGACATCCAAGGCCGACGATCGCCAGCACGGTCGCCGCGGTTCGCATCCGCCCATCGTAGGAGTGGCGGATCGCGCCCGGAAGTCAGGTGGCGACGCGATGCCCGGCGGCGGCCAGGGCGGCCAGCGCCTCGCCCAGCCGCACGGCCGGGACCAGCAGATAGTCGGTGTCGAAGGTCGAGAAGGCGAAGATGTTCACCCGCGCTTCAGCGAGCGGCGAGACGATCGAGGCAAGGATGCCCGTCAATGCGAGCTGGACCGGTCCGACGACCCGCAGGCACCGCCACGGGGTCTCGACGGTGGCGCCCTCGGGGACGCGGCCGGCCGGGCAGAGGATCGAGACCTCCTCCGGCGTCCAGGTCACCGAGATGACCTCCGCACCGGCCGTGGCGGCCTCGAGCAGGCCGTTGGGCACGGGCGATCCGGCCGACAGGCGGCATATCGCGTAGTCGCCCGGCAGGAGCGCAAGGTCAAGCATGACAAGGAGCGTACGGGGCAAACGCACACAGTGGCGGCGTGCGTGACGACAGTAACTCCGTATTGACGAAGTTTGCCGCTATTGGATGGCCGAGAAGAAGGTCAGCGACCCAACGACCTTGCCCTCTTCGGTGAGCGGCGTGGCGATCGCGTCGAACGTCCCCGGCCCGTTGGCGCACCGGATGCGGATGAGGCCGCGGGCCAGCCGCCCGGAGGTGAGCGCCAGCAGCGACGGCATCCGCGCGACCTCGATCTGCTCGAGCGCATTGCCGTCGCCGAAGTCGAGCAGCCGCAGCACGCCGTCGCCGTCCAGCAGCGACCGGTTGATCGGCGACTCGGCCAGGCCGAGCATCGCCTCGAACGAGGCGGACATCGCGACCACGACCACGTCCGAGTCGATCACCAGGCAGGGCTCGGCGGCGCCGTCAACGGTCGCGCCCCAGCGCTCCAGCGACGACTCGGCCGGATCCACGGTCCGGGTGGGAACCGGCGGTTGATGCGGGTCGGAGATCGAGAACTCGACGTGCTGCGGCACAGCGCCTCCTCAGGCACCGGTCGTGCAATTGCGAACACCCGGCGAGACAGCCCGATCGTGAATCATCGTCGCAACGCTTCCGGCCACCTCGAAGAGGCTACTCCGAGTGACCCCGCTTGTCAGTTCCCACCTGCTCGCCGTCGCGGTACCAGCGGTAGTCCTCGGCAAGGTCGCCGTAGTCCGGCGGAAACCACGTCCCGGGGTGCGTGGCCAGGGCAAACACCTTGTCCACGGTCTCCACGGCGAGCCGCTGCCCGCGGGCGTTGAGGATCCTGGGCAGCTCGCCGTAGGCGGTGACCAGGCAGCCTTTGGGCACGCCGTAAAAACTGATCTTTCCGCTACCGGCGAACGCGAGGACGGGCATCACGGGGATCGACACGCCCGCGCTGCGCGACAGCGCCTCGGAGGCGGCCTTGGCCTCGCGGCGGGCCTCCTCGACGTATCGCGGGCGCTTGCCGTCGATCTGCACGATGTCGCCCGCGAAGGAGACGCGGCTGCGGCCGTGGTCCTTGACCGTCACGGCGAACACCCCGCCCGGCCCGACCGCCAGGAACGCGGTGCGCTCGGCGCCGCCCAGCTCCCGCAGGTCCAGGACGTGCCACTCCTCGCCCAGGTGCCCGATGAGGTGGCCGATGCGACGGTAGAGGCGGCTGTGCGCCGCTTCCTCCCGGCGCGTTTCGCGCTCGGCCCTCCGGTTGCGAACCCAGTCGATGGGGGTCGGCCGGCCCGCGTCAACGATGACGCGCTCTTCGAACCCTTCGGGCTGCGAATCTTGACCGCGGTACAGGACGTCGGTCATGTCGCACACCTCCGATGTCGCCGCTTCGGTTGCGTGTGTGTCCAAACACCGTACGTGAGCATGTCTACACCACGCACGATCAGATCGCGGAATGACATGGAATGACTGGGATGAATGCCACATTCACGGCGGGTCATGAATTTGCAGATGGCGCCAACCGGGGGACGCCGGCGCGGCCGTAGGCTGATCCCATGAGTGTCGACAGCGAGGTCGGACGCCTGATCACGGTGCTGTTGCACCGCCCCGGCGCGGAGCTCGCGCGGCTGACGCCGCGCAACAACGACTCGCTGCTGTTCGACGGCATACCGTGGGTGGGCCGCGCTCAAGAGGAGCATGACACGTTCGCCGCGGCGCTGCGAGCGCATGGCGTGGAGGTCCTCTACGTCGCCTCGCTGCTCGCCGAGGCGCTCACGATCGAGGCGGCCCGCGCGGAGGTGACCGCGGCCGTCCTCGCCGACGTCCGGCTCGGCGACACGCTGCGCGAGCACGTGGCCGAGCACCTCGCCGCGCTGAGCCCCGCGGAGCTGGCCACCACGCTCGTCGCCGGCCTGTCGCGGGCCGAGCTGCGCCGCGGCGGCGGGCTCGTGCACGCGCTCATGGCGCCGGGCGACTTCGTGATCGACCCGCTGCCCAACCTGCTCTTCACGCGCGACTCGTCGGTGTGGGTCGGCCCGCACGTGGCGGTGACGAGCCTCGCGATGCCCGCGCGGCGCCGGGAGACGACCCTCACGCACGCCATTTACCGTCATCACCCCCGATTCAGCGGCACGGCGATGCTGTACGAACCCGCGCTCGAGCACCTCGAGGGCGGCGACGTGCTGCTGCTCGCGCCCGGCGTGATCGCGGTCGGCGTCGGCGAGCGGACCCGCCCCTCGGGCGCGGAGCGGCTCGCGCGGCGCTGCTTCGCGGCCGGCCTCGCCACGACGGTGCTCGTGGTGCCGATCGCCCAGGAGCGCGCGACCATGCACCTCGACACCGTGTGCACGATGGTCGACGTCGACGCGGTCGTGATGTACCCCAACGTCGCCAGCTCGCTCGTGGCCTGGACCGTGACCGAGGACGCCTGCACCGGCCCGGCGCCGTTCCTCGCCGCCGCCGCGAGGGCCATGGGCATCGACACCCTGCGGGTCATCGACACCGGCCTCGACCCGGTCACCGCCGAGCGCGAGCAGTGGGACGACGGCAACAACACGCTCGCGATCGCGCCACGGCTGTGCGTGGCCTACGAGCGCAACGTCCACACCAACGCCCAGCTCGAGCGGCAGGGCATCGAGGTCATCCGGATCCCGGGCTCGGAGCTCGGCTCGGGCCGGGGCGGACCCAGGTGCATGTCCGCCCCGATCGCTCGGACGTCGTTACGGCAGGAGTCAGCGCAGGGGCTGTAGGCGCCCGATCAGGCCCTGCTTGCTGCGGCGCTCGGTCGCGTTGAGGGGCTCGGAGACGGCCAGGGCCTCCTGGTAGCGCTTGGCGAACTCGGCCACCGGCGCCTCCCAGTGCTCCGCCTCGATCTCCAGCGGCAGGTCCCACACCGGCGCCAGCAGCCCGTGCGCGCGGAACATCCCGGCGAACTTCGTGTTGTCGCCGAGCAGCAGCCCGCCGCCGGCGGAGAGGCGGGCCAGCGCGTCCAGGGCGCGGTCCTCGTCGTCGCCGAGCACGAGGCGCACGTGGGATCGGTCGGTCACCCGGCACCAGTACGTGGCCGGGGCGGCGGCCAGCTTCACGGTCGGGAAGATGCTCGCGTTGGCCCGCTCCAGCGAGGCCCGCACGTTGGGGTCGTCGGTGGCGTTCTCGTCGAGCCAGAACTCGAAACCGGTGTGCACCGTGATGTCGAGCGGCTCGTTCTCGATCACGTCCTGCAGGCGGTCGCCGAGGCCGGGCAGGGCGGGGATGTCGACGGTCTGGCCGAGCGGGGTCTCCAGCGCGCACTGCAGCGCGACGGCGAGGTCCCGCGACACGTCGCCGGACTGGACGTGGCGCTGCAGCCCGATGAACACCCGCCCGTCGGGCTTGGTCATGGCGGGCCAGGCCATCGGCAGCACGGTCGCCAGGGTCACCGGCCGGTCGCCGTACTTCTCGGCGAACGCGGGCGCCAGCTTCAGTGGCGCCGAGGCGGCCGGCACCAGCTCGCGAAGGGCGATCCACTCCGGCTCGTCGGCCAGGCCCTGGAACGGCCGCCCGACGTACACGTCCCGGATCTTCTCGCGCTTCTCGCCGCTGCTGGCGCGGCCACGGGGGGTCTTCGCACGCTTGCTCACGGCGATCCAGCCTAGGCGTTCCCCGCCGCGGGACGCGCGCACACCACCCGCTCCGGCGCGTCAGTCACCCTTACCGCTGGGACGTTTCGGACATATGCCCGCAAACTACAGCGTTGCCCAGACGCATTGGCCCAGGCCGTCGCGCTCGACGCCCCAGCCCTTCGACAGCGCGGCGACGATCGTCAGGCCGCGGCCGTCCAGGGCGTCGGGGGCGGCCACGCGCATCTGCGGCCCGGCCGGGGAGCCGCCGTCCGTCACCCGGATCTCCAGCGTGCCGTCGGGCATCAGGCGCCAGGCCACGCGGATCACGTCGCCGGGCAGCGGGGAGGCGTGGCGGACCGCGTTGCCGACCAGCTCGGCGGCGATCGCGATTGCGTCGTCCAGACGGTCGGGCGCGACCAGGGTGTCGAGCTCGCCGGCCAGGCGGTGGCGGGCCACGTGGGCGCCCCGCGCGTGGTGGGGGACCACGACGCACCAGGCGCGCGGTTCAGCGACGGTTGTGGACACGCTCTCAAGCCTCCCCGGGGCCATCGGCGTCAGCTCGGGGCAGTCGCACCTCGGCGACGGTCCCTCCCCCTCGACGTGGTCGCAATGATACCCATCCATGTTGCCGCTCGACGATTCTGCGTACGAGGTACAGGCCGAGCCCCACGCCGCCGCTCGTGCGCTGGTCGCCAATCTCCAACTGCCAGAACCGGTCGAACGCCCGCTCGACATGCTCCGGCCGGATCCCGATGCCCCGGTCCGAGACACGGAACCAGACGGTCTGCGGGTCGGCGCCGGCCGTCAACTCGATCTGTACCCAATTCGGGGAGTATTTACCCGCATTGGTGACCAATTCCGCCAATACGGTGGCCAGGCTCGCCCGGTCGCCCCGGGCCTTGGGCAGCGCGTCGGGCAGGGACACGACCAGGGACCGGCGCTGCTCCGCGTTGAGCTCGTCGACCGCCCCACCGAGCGACTCGACCAGGTCGAACGGCAGCAGCGTGGTCGACTCGACCGCCCCGCCGTCGTCCCCGACCGCGTTGAGCAGGCGGTCGACGAGCCGGCTGAGCTCGCGGGCGCGCTGGCCGACGACGTTGATCGCCTCCCGGCGGGCGGTGTCGCCCAGGGACTCCCAGTGGTCGACGAGCGTGTCGGCGTACCCCCGGATGACCGTGATCGGCGTGCGCAGCTCGTGGCCGGTGAGCGCGAGGAACAGGTCGCGGCCGTCCGGCGGCGGCTCGGGGCGGGCGCGGAAGGACACCGCGAGGTCGCCGACGGGCAGCCGGGCCGCGCGGATCTCGATCCACGTGCCGCGGGGCAGCTGGTGCTCGATCGTCTCCTCGCCGGCCGGCAGCGGGAAGGGCCAGGGCTCGCCGATCGCGACCTCGGCCGGCCGGGCGGTGAGCAGGGCGGCCGGCGGGTTCCACGAGCGCACCCGGCCCTCGGCGTCCAGCAGCGCGAACGGCTCGGACGCGGGCTCGACTGCCGGGCCGTCGCTGTACACCGGCAGCCCGCGCCCCAGCCCGTACTGCAGCGCCACGAACGCCGACAGGAACGCCAGCGCCGCGCGCTGCTCCTCGTTGGCGGCGCCCTCGGCGTCGTTGTAGCTCACGGCGAGGACGCCGACGCCGGTGCCGTTGGCGATGACCTCGGAGGCCATGATGCGGTGCAGGCCGCGGTTGTCGAGCTGCTGCCCGCCGGACGTGCCGATGAGGCTGCTCGGGAACTCGCGGACGCGGGAGCCGTACTGCAGCAGCCCCCGCACGGCCGGGTGGATGAGGTCGATCGGCCGCCCGAGCGACCAGTCCATGTCACCGGCGACCGCGACGACCCGCCCGTTCTCCTGCGCGTACTCGATGAACGCGGCGCCGGTCGCCCCGGTGGCCGCGGCGGCCACCTCGACCGAGCGCTGCAGGCCGGTCAGGCCGCCGCCGCCGGAGCTGAGCTCCTCCGCGACCTCGGCGAGGCCGCCGAAGACCAGCGGAGCAGCATCGACCATGGTGCGAGTCTGCCTTCCCCGGCCGCGCTTTGAAAGGTGGTCGCCGCGGTTTTCCAGCTTGCCTCACTCATCGGCGAGCATGGCGCCGGCCCGGGCGGCCCGCGGACGTCAAGGTCAGTCCCGGAGCGCAGGGCGTCACGGGTCAGGGCGCAGGCCCATCTCGCGGAGGCGGTCGATCACGTACGCCGGGCGGTCGGAGATGATGCCGTCGACGCGCAGTTTGACCGTGAGGTCGACCTCGTCCGGCTCGTTCACGGTCCACACGTAGACGGGGTGCCCGCGCCGGTGCAGGCGCTCGACGAGCTCGGGAGACACCCGCAGCAGCTGTACACCGGGACCGCCGATCGTGCTCCCCGGCGGCAGCCACCCGATGCGGCTCGGCACCGACCACACGTCGATCAGCATCACGGTCGGCAGGTGCGGGGCCAGCTGGCGCACGCGGCGGACCGCCGTCGACGAGAACGACATGACGGTGACCTGCAGGGGGCGGTCCGGGTCGGGGCGGTCCAGGTTGTACCGCCGCAGCAGCTTCAGCACCGCGGACTCCACGGCGCTGCCGTAGCGCACCGGGTGCTTGGTCTCGATGAGCAGGCGCATCGGGCGGCCGGCGTCGGTGACCACGCCGAGCAGCCGGTCCAGCGTCAGGACGCGGCCCCGCCAGTGGCCGTCGGCCTGGTAGCGGTCGACGATCAGCTCGTCGGGCGCGTCGGGCCGCTCGGCGTGCCAGGAGGCGAAGTCGAAGCGGTCCAGCTCGGCCAGGGTCTGCGTGCTGACGCGGCCCCGCCCGTCGCTGGTGCGGTCGATGCGCGAGTCGTGCAGGCACACCAGGTGGCCGTCGCGGGTGAGCCGTACGTCGCACTCGAGCCCGTCCGCGCCCTCCTCGATGGCCTGCAGGTACGCCTCGAGCGTGTGCTCGGCGTGCCGGCGCGACGAGCCCCGGTGCGCAAAGACCAACGGCCGGTAGACGTCCGGCTCAGATGACCCGAGGAGCACCGCCGTCCTCGCTCACCATGGGCCGGCCGTGGGCCTCCCAGCTCTGCATGCCACCGTCGAGGTTGATCGAGCGGTCCCGCCCGTTCTGCTGCAGGAACGCGACGACCTGCGCGGAGCGCCCGCCGACCCGGCAGACCACGACGACGTCACGGTCCTCGGGTATGTCGTCCAAGCGGGCCGGGATCTGCATCATCGGCACGTGGAACGCGCCGGGCGCGTGGCCCGCCGCAAACTCGTCGTCCTCCCGGACGTCGAGCAGGAAAACATCGTCCGCTACGTCGCCGGCCGAGACGGCCGGGATGGAAGGTCGCCTGAACACCGCACCAGGCTACCTGCGGGCGGTGACTACATGTGGTTGACCCACGTGGGATTCTCGACCGCCCATGAGTCGAGCTGGTCGTTGCGGACCGCGCTGTAGAGCGCCTCGGCCTCGGGCAGGGCCACGACGTAGGAGATCCCGCCGATGTCCTGCGGCTCGGACGGCACCTGCAGGCCCATCAGGTTGTCGGGGCTGATGTTGCGCAGCGCGAACATCAGGTCGGCCAGGGGCAGGCCGTTGAGGTCGACGGTGAGCGCCTGGCCGATCGCCCGGATGAACCGGTCGGCCGCCACCGGGTTGGTGGTGAGGCCCTTCTCCTTGGCCTTGGTGAGCATCGCCCGGATGAACCTCTGCTGGTTCTTCTGCCGGTCGTAGTCGCCGTTGGGCAGGCTCTTGCGCTGCCGGACGAGGTCGAGCGCCTGGTAGGGCTCGAGGTGGTGGCAGCCGGGCTCGTACACCGCCGGGTGGCCGCCCTGCTCGGGCGAGAGGTAGTTGCCCTTGTCGTCCCAGCCGAGGTGGATCGAGGTCACCTTCTGGTCGATGCACATGTCGACGCCGCCGAGCAGGTCGACCGCCGCCTTGAAGCCGTCGAAGTTGACGATCGCGGCGCCGTCGAACTGGATGCCGAGCAGGTCGTGCAGCGTCTCGGAGAGCAGCTGGACGCCGCCCTCGCCGCCCCCGCCGTACTGGAACGCGCCGTTGATCTTCTGGTGCGACGCGCCCTTGAAGTCGGTCGGCGCGAACGCGGGGATCTTCACCCGCAGGTCGCGCGGGATGGACAGCAGGTAGGCGCGGTCCATCGTCGCCGGGATGTGCAGGATGATGATCGAGTCGGAGCGCTGGCCGTCCTCGGGGTCGAGCGCGCGCAGGTCGGAGCCGAGCAGCAGGAAGTTGAGCGGGCCCTCGACGTCGCCGTGGTGCGTCTCGTCGGCCGTGCCGGCCCGCGAGTTCTGGCCGAGCAGCGTGCTCTGGTTGATGTTGTTCGTGTATCGGTTGCTCAGGATCGGGACGGCGGCGACCGCGGCGCCGGAGACGAGCGCGATCGCGAGGCCCGCCACGATAAGCAGCTTCGCCCAGATCGGGTCGCGCCCGGGAAGCTTCGGCTTCTTGGACTTTTCCGGACCTTTCGGGCCGGCATGGTCGACGGGGGAAGCGTTGGCGGTGCCGTCGAACTCCTGCTGCATCACTGCCCCCGAGCCGCCCGCGTACATTTCGGCGGGAATCTATTCGAGTCTACGTTCGCGGCGGCAAGTCTGCGCACCGCGAGCCCGGCGCGTGATCTCCTGGAAAGCCGTCAAACAGGCGATTTCTACTCGCTGACGTCCAGTTAAGCAATGAGATCTATGCGACAGCCCGGGCATGCAACCCCACCGAAGGGACGACATGCCCGGGCTTGCCCGTTTTCTCACTTAGCCTTGGAGGGAGAGGCGGAGGGCTTCGGCCCGTTCGCCGCCATCCAGTCGTTCATCTTGTCGTTGCGCACGGCGTCGTACAGTGCGGTCGCCTTCTCCTTGTCCGGCACCACGACGTCCTCGCCGTTGATCTTCTTGCTGCCGTCGTTCGGGCTCACCATGAACGTCAGGTCGTTACTGCGCAGGTTGCGGAACTGCAGCGCCATGTCGGCGAGGGAGAAGTCCTTGTCGACGGTCATCGCCTTGGTGACGGCCTTCAGGAACGAGTTGAGCTTGGCCGGGTTGGACACCGTGCCCGAGCTGACCGCCTTGTCGAGAATGGCCTTCATCATTTCCTGCTGGTGCCGCATGCGGGCGAAGTCACCGTCGGCGAACTGGTAGCGCTGCCGCGCGTAGTCCAGCGCCTCGTCGCCGTTGAGGTGGTTCATGCCCTTCTTGAACTGCCGCTTCGGCGGGTGGATCGAGGTGATGTCCTTCTCGATGTTCATGTCGATGCCGCCGAGCGCGTCGATCACCTGCTTGAAGCCGCCGAAGTCGATGAGCAGCACGTGGTCCATGCGGACGTTGGTGTACTCCTCGATCGTCTGCACGGTGAGCGGCGTGCCGCCCCACGAGAACGAGGCATTGAGCTTCGCGTTGGTGTTGCCGTACTGCGTCGTCTGGCTCTTCGGAATGTGCACGTAAAGGTCGCGCGGCATCGAGATCAGGTAGGCGTGCTGGTGATCGGCCGGGATGTGCATCACGATCATCGTGTCGGTGCGCCACTCGCCGGCCTTGCCCTTGTTGTCGGGGTCCCGGGAGTCGCTGCCGAGCAGCAGGATGTTCAGCGCGCCGTCAACCGTCTTGGCCGGCCGGCCGCCGGTGATCTGCGAGAACGGGTCGTCGCGGTTGAGGCCGGCGTCGACCGAGCGGTAGTAGGCATAGCCGCCGATGCCGGCCAGCAGGGCCAGCAGGAGAACCGCGCACCCGGCGACCAGGGCGATGCGGCCCCAGCGCGGGCGGATCTTCTTGCGGCCCGAGTACTCGCCGCCGTTGCCGGGCGTGCGCCCGGGCCGGTCCGGCGGGGGCCCGGACGGTCGGCCGTACACGCCGGGCGCGGCCGGGCTCGACGGGGCGTTGGCTGCGGAGACGCGGGCACGGGCGCCCGACGTCGGTGCGAGCGCGCCGGGCACGGTGGCCCGACCCGAGGACGGGCCGCGTGAAGCTGGCGTGTTGGGCATGAAACCACCATACGAACCCGGCGCCGTCGCGCCACGTAACCGCGGCGGGCGCGGCACGAACCCGGGAGAGTCAGCGGCTGCGGAAGTACGCCACCGTGCGCGCGAGTCCCTCCTCGGGCCCGACCATCGGCTCGTATCCGAGCAGCTCACGCGCCTTGGTCAGGTCGGGGCGGCGGCGCTCCGGGTCGTCGGCGGTCCGGGCCAGCAGCGCCACGCGGGAGTTGCTGTCGGTTATGCGCACGATCGACTCGGCGAGCTCGAGCATCGTCATCTCGTGTTCGGTACCGCAGTTGATCGGCCCGGTCTCGCCCGAGTCGAGCAGCAGCAGAATCCCCCGGACGAGGTCGGAGACGTAGCAGATCGAGCGGGTCTGGGTGCCCGTCCCGTGCACGGTGATCGCCTCGCCGCGCAGGGCCTGCGAGATGAACGTGGGAATCGCGCGCCCGTCGTCGGGCCGCATGCGCTCGCCATAGGTGTTGAAGATCCGCACGATGCCGACGTCGGCGCCGCGGCCGCGGCGGTAGCCCATGACGGCCGCCTCCGAGAAGCGCTTGGCCTCGTCGTACACGCTGCGGATGCCGATCGGGTTGACGTTGCCCCAGTAGGTCTCCGGCTGCGGGTGGACCAGCGGGTCGCCGTAGGCCTCCGAGGTCGAGGCCATGATGAACCGGGCGCCGTCGGCCACGGCCCGCTCCAGCAGCTGCAGGGTGGCCAGCGAGCCGACCCGCAGGATCTCCACCGGCAGGTGCTCGAAGTCGGTCGGGCTGGCCGGCGACGCGAAGTGCATGATCGCGTCGAAGCGGGCCGCGAGCGCGTCGATCGCCGGCAGCGGCTCGGTGACGTCGGCCTCGACGAGGGTGAACTTCGGGTGATCGTGCAGGTGGGCGACGTTGTCCTTACTCCCGGTGAGGAAGTTGTCGACCACGACAACGTGACAGCCCCGGGCGATCAGAGCATCGGCAAGGTGAGAACCGACGAATCCGGCGCCACCGGTCAGCAGGACCCGGTGTCCCTCGCCGTAACGCTGCGCAACGACCATGACGGACAGCCTAGCGTGTCGCCGCACCGGGCCCGGGGGATCGGCGGCGCCCCCGGGCCCGGCACGTTCTTGGGTGAAATCGCGCCTAGTGCGCGCCGGCGCCGGTGAGCGACCGGGCTTCCAGCTCGCTGTACTTGTCGGGGTCCCGCTCCTTGCTCGTCATCGCCCCGAGCGCGGCGAAGATGAAGCCGATCGGGATCGAGATCAGGCCCGGGTTCTCCAGCGGGATCGGCGCCGCCGTGGTGCAGCTGAACAGCGCCGTCGCGTTGGACACGGCCTTGGAGTTCTGCGGTACACCACAGTCCTTGGCCTGCGCCGCGGTGAGCGTCGCCGGGGTGCGCGCGTCGCTGACGCCGCCCCAGGCGATCGGGCTGAGCAGCACGACGCCGACGGCGGAGATGAGGCCCGCGTAGATGCCCCAGGTCGCGCCGCGGGTGTTGAACCGCTTCCAGAACAGCGAGAACAGGATCGCCGGCAGGTTCGCCGACGCGGCGATCGCGAACGCCAGCGCCACCAGGAAGGCGACGTTGAGGTTGCGGGCGAAGATGCCGAGCAGGATCGCGACGGCGCCGATCACGAACGCGGAGTACCGCGCGACGACGACCTCCTGCCGCTCGTCGGTCTGACCGCGCTTGAGGACGTTGGCGTAGAGGTCATGGGCGAGCGAGGACGACGACGCCAGCGTGAGGCCGGCGACGACCGCCAGGATGGTTGCGAACGCGACCGCGGCGATGATGGCCAGCAGGAACGATCCGCCGAAGTCGCCGCCGAGGTACCGCCGGCCGAGCTCCTGGGCCAGCTGCGGCGCGGCGGTGTTGCCGGCCGGGTCCTGGGCGACGATCGCGCTGCGGCCGACGAGGGCGGCCGCACCGAAGCCGAGCGCCAGGGTCATCAGGTAGAAGACGCCGATGAGGCCGATGGCCCACACGACGCTCTTGCGGGCGGCCTTGGCGTTGGGGACCGTGTAGAACCGGATCAGGATGTGGGGCAGGCCCGCGGTACCGAGGACCAGGGCCAGGCCGAGCGAGATCAGGTCCAGCTTGCTCGTCAGCGTCGCCGTGGCGTTGCCGGCGAACTCCCGCCCGTAGCGCAGGCCCGGTTGCAGGAACGACTCGGGCGGCGTGCGGCCCGACTTCGCGGCGGCCTCGCCGAGCAGGCTCGAGAGGTTGAACTTGTACGCCGCCAGGACCATCAGGGTCAGCACCAGCGCGCCGATCATCAGCATGAACGCCTTGACGATCTGCACGTAGGTCGTGCCCTTCATGCCGCCGACCGTGACGTACACGATCATCAGCACGCCGATGAGCGCGATGGTGACGATCTTCGCCGTCTCCGCGTCCATCCCGAGGAACTTGTCGCCGGCCTTGATGCCCAGCAGCAGCGCGACGAGCGCGCCGGCGCCGACCATCTGGGCGAGCAGGTAGAAGATCGACACGATGATCGTCGAGATGCTGCCCGCGGTGCGCACCGGCGCCTGCCGCATGCGGAACGCGAGCACGTCGGCCATCGTGTACCGGCCGGAGTTGCGCATCAGCTCGGCGACCAGCAACAGGGCGACCAGCCAGGCGACGAGGAAGCCGATGCTGTACAGGAAGCCGTCGTAGCCGTTGAGCGCGATGATGCCGGCGATGCCGAGGAAGCTCGCCGCCGACATGTAGTCGCCGCCGATCGCCATGCCGTTCTGGAACCCGCTGAACGAGCGGCCGCCGGCGTAGAAGTCGGCGGCGCTGCGGGTCTGCCGGCTGGCCCAGATCGTGATGCCGAGCGTGACGCCCACGAGGATGACGAACATCGTGAGCGTGAGGGTGCGCTGCGTCCCCACCGACACCGCGGCGAGGGTGACCGATTCATGCATCGCTGGACGCCTCCTCGACCTGGCTGCCTTCGATCTTGGCCCGCAGGTCGTCCGCGAGCGGGTCGACGTTGCGGTCGGCGTAGCGGGCGTACAACCACGCGATCAGGAACGTCGACACGAACTGCAGCAGCCCGAAGATGAGCGCGATATTGATGTGCCCGACGACCTTGGTGCTCATGAAGTCGCGGGCGTATGCGGACAGCAGCACGTACAGCGCGTACCAGAGAAGGAACGCAACGGATACCGGAAAGACGAAGCGGCGCAGCGTGCGGCGCAATGCGTCGAACTCCGGCGTGCGGGCAACGGCGACGTAGCGGTTCTCGCCGGTGTCCGCGGGCGCCGGTGTCTCGGTGCTCATGGAGGATCACCACCTGCGGTTGGGGTGCGGGTAACCGCGCACGCTAGAAACCCGGCAGGCATCAATAAAGATCTCTGCCGCCACCGGTACCGCACATGCGCCGAGCGGCACCGCCCGTGCGCCGGGTGACATGACTCACGCCGCTTACCGGCGGGCTCCGCGGCCGGGGGCCGCCCAGTTCGGGCAATATGTCCCGTACCGCGCCAATCGATGCGCCTTCTACGTCGATCGCGGCAATTGATCGAGAATGCCGAAAGGGCTGGCATTCGCGGTTCTTCTGGCGCAACGTCGAATTGCCTGACCAGTGACGCCGTGGCGCCTCTGCGGATTTGAACCGATTGCCCATTTCTTCACGTGACCGCGTTTGGACGTGCGGGCGGCGCGTCCGTCCACTTGAGGGGGCGTAGGCGGCTGATCAGATGGCTCGACCACCTGTTTGTTTGATCCCGAACGACGACCCGTGTTGTAGCGTCCCCGTCGCGGACGTTGCCGCAGCTAGCCCCGAGCTGGCCCAGTTAGTCGGATGTCGTTGGTGAGGACGTAGAGAAACATAAATTTCACGGCCATTACTGGTCCAGTGCCGGCCGTAATAGACAGCCGTCCTCAAGCGTCGCCGCATTTAGTCGAGTCACCGGCAATCAGTTGGCGGTCACCGCCCGGCTGCCTTTCCCTGAAGGAGAATGAGTGCTTCAGCGCATCCGTGCGGTCCGCGAGAACGAGAGCGGCTTCACCCTCATCGAGCTCCTCATTGTCATCGTCATCCTCGGCATCCTGTCCGGCATCGTGGTCTTCGCCGTGGGCGCCTTCAACGACCGTGGGCAAGCCGCCGCCTGCAAGACCGACAAGAAGAACGTCGAGGTCGCGGTGGAGGCCTACCGCGCCAAGAAGAACGCGTACCCGACCAAGTGGGACGACCTGACCGGCGGTTCCGACCAGTTCCTCCGGGAGCAGCCCTCGACCACGAATGGCTACACGATCGACGTGAACTGGGGCCCCGGCGGCGACGGCAAGGTGACCTCGACGGGCGCCTGCTAGTCAGGCTGACGACTGCGTAGAGAGGGCCGCCCCGGGTGGCCCTCTCTACCGACGTTTGAGAAATCTGCGCGGCACTGGAGGTTGGTATGCACGATCGCCGCGATCATCTCGATGCGCTGCTCGAGGCGTTGTGGCGGGCACGCGGCACCGACCTGCTCCTCACCGTGGGCATGCCCCCACAGATCCGCGTACACGGCGAGCTGAGCCCGGTGCCCGGGCAAGAGGTGCTCACCAGGCGCGACACCGACGCCCTCCTCACCGCGATGCTGACCGACGAGCAGATGCTGGCCTGGCACGCGTCCCGCGAGTACGACTTCTCCTTCAGCTGGCGCGACCTTGCCCGGATCCGGGGCAGCGCCTTCAGCCAGCGCGGACAGACCGCCGTGGCGCTGCGGATGGTCACGCAACGCATCCCGGCGATGGCCGAGCTCGGCCTTCCCCCCGTTCTGTGGCATTTCGTCCGCCAGCATCAGGGGCTGGTCCTGGTCACCGGGCCGACCGGGTCCGGCAAGTCGACCACCCTCGCCGCGATGATCAACGAGATCAACAGCGACCGGGCCTGCCACATCCTGACCATCGAGGATCCGATCGAGTACATCCACGAGCACAAGCGCGCCATGGTGAACCAGCGCGAGGTGGGCTCGGACACCGAGTCGTTCCCGGACGCCCTGCGCTCCGCGCTGCGCGGCGATCCGGACGTCCTGCTCGTGGGCGAGATGCGTGACCTGGACTCGATCCGGTTCGCCCTGACCATCGCCGAGACCGGCCACCTGGTCCTTGCCTCGTTGCACACCAACGACACGGCACAGGCCCTCGCCCGCATCATCGACGTCTTCCCGGCAGAGCAGCAGGCCCAGGTCCGCACGCAGCTCGCGGCCGCGCTCACCGGAATCGTGTACCAGAGGCTGATTCCCCGGGTCGGCGGCGGCCTGGTCGGCGCGCACGAGGTGCTCGTCGCCACGAGCGCGGTGCGCAACCTCATCAAGGAGGGCAAGACCCACCAGCTGCGCAACTCGCTGGTGACCGGCCACAAGGACGGCATGGTCACCTTCGAACAGTCGCTCTCGTCGCTCGTCCAGGCCGGCGTGATCACCCTCGACGACGCCGTGGCCCGCAGCCTGTATCCCAGGGACATCGAGGCCCATCCCCGAGCGCGGGCGAGCGTGACGGCATGAGACTGAGGAACTGGGGACAGCCGGCCGAGCCCGCCGAGGCGACACCGACGACGCGTGCGCAGCGGATCGAACCGGGCCGCCCCGACGACCTGAGTCTTCAACCGGGCGGCCGCCGCCTCGGCGAAATTCTCGTCGAGGCCAACGTGGTCAGCCCCCAGCAGGTCGTCGCGGCCCTGGCGGAGCTGCAGCAGGGTCCGGCGAAGTTCCTGGGGGAACACCTGGTCGAGCTCGGCGTGCTCAGCGAGCGCGACCTCGCGTGGGCGGTCGGTGCGCAATACTCCGTGGACGCCATCGACCTCCGCGAGGTCGTGCCGGAGCCCGCGGCAACCGAGTTGCTGGACCCGGCGATCGCCCGCGAACTGATCGCCATCCCGCTGGCGCTGCGCGGGGAGGCCGTGCTTGTCGCGGTTGCCTTCCCCGCCACCGCGCAGGCGCTACAACAGGCCATCGGGCGGCCGCTGATGGTCAAGGTCGCTTCGCGTTCGGACATCATGCGCGTGATCGCGAACAGCTATCGCGCGCTTTCCGCGGTCAGCTCCCAGGTCAAGGTCTTCGAGGCGCAACAGTCATTGCGCCGGGAGGTGGCCCGGCTCGACCCGGCCGTCGCCAACGACGACGCGCCCGTGGTGCAGATCGTCCACCTCATGATCACGCAGGCCTTGCGGGACCGCGCGTCCGACATCCACATCGAACCGCACCCGGAGCGGGTCCGCGTGCGCTACCGCATCGACGGTGCGTTGCACGACGTTCTCGACCTTCCCGCGGCCATGGGGCCCGTCGTCGCGAGCCGGATCAAGATCCTCGGCGGGATGAACATCGTCGAGCGCCGCCGCCCGCAGGACGGGCAGATCAGCATGGACATCGATGGGCGAGGCGTCGATATCCGGGTGTCCACCACCGCCGTCATCGACGGCGAGAAGGTGGTCATGCGGCTGCTGGACAAGAGCCGCCCGCTGTACCGGCTGGAGCAGCTGGGCATGCCCAACGACATGGCCGCTCGATACTCGGCGCTGCTGCGCTCGCCGTACGGCATGGTGATCTGCGCCGGCCCGACGGGAAGCGGCAAGACGACCACGCTGTACGGCTCGCTGGGCGAGATCAACACGCCCGAGCGCAACGTCACGACGATCGAGGATCCGGTCGAGTACCGCATTCCGTCGATCAACCAGATTCAGATCAACGAGCAGGCGGGCATCAGTTTCGCGGGCGGCCTCCGGTCGATCCTGCGGCAGGACCCGGACGTGATCCTGGTCGGTGAGATCCGCGATGTCGAAACCGCCCGCATCGCCGTCCAGTCGGCACTCACCGGGCACTTCGTGCTCTCGTCCCTGCACGCCACCGATGCCCCATCGGCCCTGCTTCGGCTGCTCGACATGGGTATCGAGGGCTTCCTGGTCGCGTCGTCGGTCACCGCCGTGCTGTCGCAGCGCCTCGTGCGGCGCATCTGCAACTCCTGCCGCGAGCCGTACAACCCCTCCCCCGAGGAGATGGCCCTGCTGTACGCGATTCAGGGAGTGCCGCCGAGCGGTGGCTTCGTGCGCGGCCACGGCTGCAACTTCTGCGCACACACGGGTTACCTCGAGCGGACCGGCGTCTACGAGATGTTGACGGTGTCGGGAAGGATTCGCGAAATGGTCCTCGAACGCGCGACACACGACGAGATTCGCAAGGTCGCCCGGGCCGAGGGGATGCGCACGCTCCAGGAGGAGGCCGCTCGCCTGGTCGAAGCGGGCGTGACAACCCTGGCCGAAATTTTGCGTTCAATCTACGTGGTAGGGGCCTGAGGTGACCGAGTACGGCTACACCACTATCCGTCCAGAAGGACAGCGCGCCGACGGTGGGGGGCAGCCCTACACCACCGTCTATCCCCACGGACTGCGCGGCGCTGACATGGAGCAGACACAGCACCTGTTCGTCCCCGCGCAGGCGCCGCACGAGCAGGCGCCGCACCAGCAGGCACCACACGTGCCGGCGCCACCCGCGCGGCAGTCGCGGGACAGCAAGGCCGGCGAGAAGAAGAGCTTTCTGCAAATGGAGCTCTCCCCGCCCCGCGTCAAGCGGGAAGAGGTCATGCACCTGTCTCGCCAGCTCGGGGCGTTCGTCCGCGCCGGACTGCCGCTCATCGACGCGGTTCGCGCGATCGGCGAGGAGGCGACGAACTCCAGCGTGCGGCGCATGATGAGTGAGGTCGAGGAGGGGCTGCGCACCGGGCAGACGTTGTCGGACTGCTTCGACCGGCATCCGAAGATCTTCCCGGAGTTCTATCGGGGGATCCTGCGCTCGGCCGAGCTCACCGGTCAGCTCGACACGGTCCTGGAACAGCTCGCGAAGTATCTGGAACGGGACCTCGAGGCGAGACGCAAAATCAAGTCGGCCTCGATCTATCCATCGATGATCGCGCTCATGTCGTTGGTCACCGTGGTGGTGATGGCCTGGTTCGTGCTGCCCCGGTTCAAGGTCTTCTTCGCCGGCCTGCACGCCAAGCTCCCGCTGCCCACGCGCATCCTCCTGGCGATCACCGACTTCTTCACGCACTGGTGGTGGGCCGTGCTGGCGGGCGTGGTCGCCATCGCGCTGGGCATCTTCCTCGCGCTGCGCACCGAGGGCGGCCGATACGCGCGGGACCGCTTCCTGCTGGGCATGCCCGTGATCGGCGGGGCGGTCCGGTTCGCGCTCGTCGAGCGCTTCTGCCGCATCCTCTCGTCCATGGCCAGCGCCGGCGTCGCTCTGCCGGAGGCGCTGCGGGTGGCCACGGAGTCGCTGCGCAACCTGGTGTTCATGCGTGCGCTCGCGCACGTCGGCGAGGCGATGCTCGAAGGTCAGGGGCTCGCCGATCCGCTGTCCACCACCGGGCTCTTCCCCGCGACCGCCGCCCGGATGATCCGCGTCGGTGAGGAGACGGGCACGCTCGACGTTCAGCTGGAGGTCACCGCCCGCTACTACGAGGGCGAGCTCGACTACAAGCTCAAGAAGGTGACCGCGCTGTTCGAGCCGGCCGTCATCATCGTCATGGGGCTGATCGTCGGATTCGTGGCCATCGCGCTGGTGTCGGCGATGTACGGCATCTTCAACCAGGTGACCGTCTAGATGCGGGGGGAGCCGAACGATCGGGGCGAGACCCTGATCGAGCTGCTGGTCACGGTGATCATCATGGGAGTCGCGATGGTGGCCCTCGTCGGCGGCATCGCGACCAGCATCCGGATGTCCGACATCCACCGCAAGCAGGCCCAGGCCGGCGCCTATCTCCGTGCCTTCGGCGAGGCGATCGCGGGAGCCACGTACGTCGAGTGCGCGGGGACAAGCACGTACGCCGCCTACTCCACCGGCGACGCCACCTACACCCCTACGATCACCACCGTCAGGTATTGGGACGGTTCGACGTTCGGGACCGTGTGCGCTCCCGACACCGGCATCCAGAAGGTATCGCTCAAGGTCAGCACCTCCGACAACAAGGCCATCGAGACCCTCGACGTCATCATCCGCAAGCCGTGTTCGGAGGCCTCGCCATGCACGTGAGGCGCGACGAACGCGGCCTGACCCTCATCGAGGTGCTGGTCGCCATCGCGATCCTGGGCATCATCGCGGTTCCCCTCGCCAACGCGGTGATCGGATTCATCCGGAATACCGACGACACCACTAGACGCCTGAACGAGTCGCACGACGCACAGATCATGGTGGCCTACTTCGCCCAGGACGTGCAGAGCGTCGGGGTGCGGGACTGGGCCAAGGACGGGTTCCCGCTCAAGCAATCCGTTTTTCCTAATGTTGATCAGTGTGGCGCGGCGGGCGTCTCGAAGGCCGTTGTCACTTTCGCTTGGGACGACCTGGCAAGGTCCGACGTCGTTCGAGTGTCCTATGTGGTCATGACCAGGGGTGCGGAGCGTCAACTGCACCGCATCCGGTGCACCGCATCGTCGACGTCGGACACCGTGCTCGCCCACAACGTCGACGGGGATCCCATCCTGAGCTGCACCGCGCCGATCGACTGCTCCGCGGCGCCCGGCGTGCCGCAGCGCGTGACCCTGAAGGTCACCATCAAGGCCGACGGCGGCCAGCAGCCGTTCACCGTGACCCTCGACGGACAGCGGAGACAGACATGACATCGAGGATCAAGCACAGCGACGACAGCGGCGCGGCCCTGGTTTTCGCGCTCGTCTTCGTCACGGTGATTGCCGTGGTTATCGCCGCGGTGCTGTCGTTCGCGGACACGAGCATCCGCGCCACCCTGAACCTGCGCGATCAGGCGGCGGCGGCCGCCACCGCCGACGGCGCGGCCCAGATCGCGATCAACGCCTTGCGGCAGGGGACGTACAAGGGCGCCGACGGAAACTGCTTCGCCGGGAAGACCGACCTGACGCTGAAGGGTTTCTACCAGGCGCCATCCGGTTCGGCGTACTCCGCCCTCGTCAGGTGCGGTCTGGACAAGCCCAAGAGCGGCGATTCCCCGGTGGCGATCAACGCGGCGAACAAGCCGGGCAGCGCGGTCCTGACGCTGGGAACGTCAGCCGCCGAGGACGGCATCAACCTCAAGGTCAGCGGTGGCGGGACACTGAAAGTCCACGGCAGCGTCGTCTCGAACTCCAATATCAACGTGTCCCTGGGCACGCTCGAGACCAACGCGAGCGCGACCGCGCGCACCGGCTGCACCGGCTCAATCACCAGCGTCCCGGCCAAGGTCTGCAACGCCGCAACGGCGACGGCCGACCCCGACTATCCAGCGCCGACGACGACCCCGACGCTTCAGGCGGTCCCGAAGTGCAGCGGCAAGGGCAAGGTCGTGGAGTTCACGGCGGGGCGGTACACCGACCTCGCGTCGCTCAACGACATGACGGACGGCTCCGGCTGCAAGGGTGGCATCTTCTGGTTCCACCCGGGCACCTACTACTTCGACTTCGGTGGCGAGTGGTTGATCGACACGGGGTACCTGATCGGCGGGACCCCGACCACCCAGCCTGTCAACGGCGCGACGCCGACCATCCCCGGGTCATGCCTGGCCCCGATTCCTCCCGATCCGTTGCCGCCCGGCGGCTGGACCCAGCCGGGCCCCAACGCCGGCGTGCAGTTCGTGTTCGGCGGCGCGAGCCGGATCCGGGTCAAGGCGGCGCAGGTCGAGATCTGTGGCACCTACTCCAAGACCAGCCCACCCCTCGCCGTGTACGGGTTGAAGACAGCGGTCGGCGGTGTGTCCGCTCAGAGCGGTTGCATCGTTGCCGTCCCCTACTCGTCGAACTGCGCGGTGATCAAGACGGAGAACTCGCCCAACAGCAGGCTCTACATCCAGGGCACGACGTACGTGCCGAAGGGGGCCCTGGACATCTCGCTCAACAACTCGACGGGACAGGTCTTCCGGTACGGCGTGATATCGCGCGTCCTCTACATGACGCCCACGGGCAGCGCGGACCTGACGGGCCCGGTGATCGAGGTGCCGGACGATTCGCCCGGCTACGGGCTGCGTACCGTCGTCAACCTCACCGTGTACATCTGCAACGGCGTTGCCGCGTGTCCTGCCACCGGTATCCCCCAGCTGCAGGCGACCGTGGGCCTGGTGGATCGATCGGGCGCGCCGATAGCGGGCAAGCGGGAGGTCACGATCTACAACTGGAGCACGCAGCGGTAGCCGGGCGTTCAGACCGCGGTGACGTCCACATAGAACTGTGCGATCGGCGCGGCCGCGAAGAGGGCCACCAGAAACCCGGCGATCATGAACGGGCCGAACGGGATGGCCGTCTTGCGGCCGCCCTTGCCGCCGACCATGATGCCGACGCCTGTCACGGCACCCAGCAGGAAGCCGGCGAACGTGCCGATTCCCAGCGCGGGCCAGGACAGATAGCCGAGCACGCCGCCGAGGATTCCGGCCAGCTTGACGTCTCCGAACCCCATGCCGGCCGGGTAGGCGAACGCCAGCGCGAAGAAGAAGGCGAACGACGCCGCCGCACCGATCGCGGCGCGCGCCAATGCCCACCAGTCATGCTCCCAGGCCGCCGAAAGCGTCAGCAGGATCGCCACTATCGGGTATGACGGCAGGACGATCGCGTTCGGCAGCCGGCGCAGGTCAAGGTCGATCACGGCCAGCGCGATGCCGGCCGCGGCGACGTAGAGGTACGCGGGCAGGGCACTGATCAGGTGCAGCTGGTGCATGCGCAGCGCAACCACGACGAAGAGCCCGGCCGTCGCCAGCTCGACAAGCGGGTATCGCACGGCTATCCGCGCACCACAGTCGGCGCACCGGCCACGAAGGACGAGCCACCCCAGCACCGGGACGTTGTGCCGATGCCGGATGGCTTTGCCGCAGTTCGGGCAGCGCGACGAGGGCGTCACCAGCGACTCGCCCCGCGGCACGCGGTGGATCACGACGTTGAGGAACGAACCCACCGCCAGGCCCAGCAACAGCGTCACCGGAAGCAGCAGTGTGAGCTGGGAGAGATGCACGGCCCTATCATGACGGCCGGCTCAGGGCCGGCCGCGACGGGCGTCAGCTGCGGCGATACCGGCCGCGCTCGTGGATCAGCGGCGCGGCGGGAGCGGCGGCGAGTTCGACCCGCTCGATGACCGCCTCCACCAGCAGCGACCAGCCCTTCTCGGTAGCGCCCACCAGGCGGCAGCCCGCCCAGCTGCGCCCGCGCGGCACCGGGCCCCACTCGGTGCGCTCCCACTCCCCCGTGGCGAACGGGCCGCCGGGCGCCGGCATCAGCCCGCCGAACTTGTCCGCGAGCTGGCGGTCCTCCTCCTCGAGCAGGCTGACCGCGAACCGGCCGGCCGACTCGGCGGCCTCCCACAGGTCGCTCTCCTCGTCGACCAGCCCGAGCACGCGGCCCGGATCGCCCTCGACGACCAGCATGGACGAGACGGTCAGGCCCTTGTCGCCCTGTTGCTCGCCGGCCGCCGTCCACAACGTGACGGCGGCGGGCAGCCGTCCTCGCAGCCGCCGGACGGGCGACTTCAGGTCGTCCGGCGTGGCGAACGGGTCGGAGGCGTGGATGCTCACCGCCTCATTGTCGCCGCCGGCGGCCGGGCGCGGCGGCGCGGTCCCGCAGGCCGCCCGGTCAGGCCCGCCTCGGGCTGACGGCCGCCAGGACCTCCGGCGCACGGCGCTGCAGCAGGTTGCCGGCCAGCCGGGTGCCCACCCAGGCGAGCGCGAGGCCCCAGGCCAGGCCGACCGGCAGGAGTACCCAGGTCAGGGCCCCCGGCAGCAGGGCGAACGCGATCGTCACGGGGGCGGTCAGCACCCAGGTCGCAAGCATGCTCACGAACGAGAGGAGGCTTCGCAGGCCGCCCCGCCCGGCGTTCGCGGCGAACGGGTTGTTGGTGTCGGGCACCGGGTACGCGGCGAGGACCGAGGTGATGCCGGCCGCGCCGACCGAGATGCCGTACGTGCACAGCCCCACCCCTAGCGCGGCCGGCAACTGGGCGCCCTCGCCGCCGATGATCGCCACCGCCACCGTCGCCGCGGTGAGCACCGGAAACGTCAGCGCGCCCACGGCCAGCGCCCGGGCGGCGAGCTCCACCTGGCCGGGCACGCCGGCGAGGATGTGCAGCGCATACGCGGTGCCGTCGTTGCCGAACTGGTTGACCAGCACCAGGCCGAGGAACGCGCCCGCGATGGTCAGCGAGTACACGAGCGCGCCGTGACCGCTCGGATGGGCCTGGGCCGCGCCCCGGCCGCCGCTGACCCCGAGGGTGAACGCGAACGGGATCACCACGGACGTGGCCAGCAGCGAGATCAGGGTGGCCCGCCGGCGGGGGTCGCGCAGCCAGTACCGCATCTCCCGGGCGATCAGGCCGGTGAGCCGGTTCGGCCGCAGGAACCGCACGACGCGCGGGAAGAGCGCGCGCACGGGGCTCTCGGCGGTCGCCGACCGGCGGCTGGAGCCGGGGCCCGCGGCGCTGCCGATCATCGCCGACTCGATGGTCTGCAGCCACCACCACAGCAGCACCGCGACGCCCGCCACGCCCACCAGCAGGCGGGCGGCGACGAGCGCCCAGCGACCGTCGATGGCGTCGACGTACGCCACATACGGCGCCGCGAGCGGCGTCCAGGACAGCACGCGGGCGACCGCGGTGGCCTGGGGCGACTCGCCGCGGCCGACGAGCGCGATGATCAGCTGGATGACCGGGTTGCACGAGACGCCCATGACCGCGATGAGCAGCGCGGCGAGGTCACACACCCGGCGCGAGCGCAGCATCCGGGCGAACGCGCTGGTCACGGCGCGGCTCGCGGCGACGCAGACGCAGAGGCCGACCGCCGCGCCGAGCACCGCGACCACCGCGGCGGCGAGGCCGCCGTCGGTCGCGGCGCCGATCACCGAGCCGAGGGTGGCCAGCAGCGTGACCACGGGCGGCACGCCGATGAATGCGGCGGCGAGCATGCCCAGCACCAGGGTGCGCCGCGGCACCGGCAGCAGCGCGAAGCGGGCCGGGTCGAGGGTCTCGTCGACGCCGAAGAACAGCAGCGGCACGAAGACCCAGGCGAGCACGACCGCGGTGCCGGCGAGCGCGGCGACCGCCGGGCGGAGGTGGGGCCCGGCCACGCTGCTGCCCGCGAAGGCGGCGAAGCCGACGAACGCCGCCCACAGCCCCAACATCGCGCCGAGCAGGAAGAGGATGAGCCGCGAGTGCCGGCCGAGCCAGCGCGACCGGCCGCCGCTCGGTCGCCGGCCCGGCCGCAGCGTGTTGCGCAGGATGCGCAGCTTGAGCCGCACGAAGTAGGCGACCCGCGGCCGGCCCGCCGGCCGCGCCGGCGGCTCGGGCAGCGACGGCTCGCCGACCGGCCGCTGCTGCGGGATCCACGCCTGCGGGTCCGCCGGCGCCTCGGGCGCCGCTCCGTGCGGGGGCGTCACAGCCACGACAGCTCCGCGCCCGTCGCCACCCGGCCGCCGACGACGTCGACGAAGACGTCCTCGAGCTCCCGGCCGCCGCGGACCTCCTCGGTGGTACCGACGACCTTGATCTGCCCGTCGGCCAGGATCGCAATGTGCGTGCACAGCCGCTCGACGACCGCCATGACGTGGCTGGAGAAGATCACCGTCCCGCCGTTGCGCACGTAGCGGATCAGGATGTCCCTGATCAGGGCGCCGGAGACCGGGTCGACCGCCTCGAACGGCTCGTCGAGCACCAGCAGCCGGGGCGCGTGCAGCATCGCGCAGGCCAGGCCGATCTTCTTCTTCATGCCGGCGGAGTAGTCGACGACCAGGGTCCGCCCGGCGTCGGCGAGGCCGAGCACGTCGAGCAGCTCGGCCGCGCGGGCGTCGACCACGTCCGCCGGCAGCCCGCGCAGCAGGCCGGTGTAGGCCAGCAGCTCGGCGCCGGTGAGCCGGTCGAACATGCGGGCCGAGTCGGGCAGGGCGCCGAGGCGCCGCTTGGCCTCCACCGGGTCGGACCACACGTCGTGGCCGAGCACGTAGGCGTGGCCGGCGTCCGGGCGCAGCAGCCCGACCGCCATGGACAGGGATGTGGTCTTGCCGGCCCCGTTCGGCCCCAGCAGGCCGAAGAAGGAGCCGACCGGCACCTCGAGATCGACGCCGGCCACCGCAATCTTGTCGTCGAAACGCTTGGTGAGCCCCCGCAGCGCGAGAGCCGAACTCGGCTCGCGATCCGTCACGCTCTGAACGTAGGTCACCCCGTCCACCCCTGCCACTACATGCGCAGCGCGTCGGGCGCGTGCAGGCGAAGCATGATCGCTCCGACGCCCGGGGGCAACCGATGCCTTGTCAGCAGGGAGACCAGGATCATCACCAGAAAGGCCAGAGGTACGGACCAGGCGGCGGGCTGCGTGGTCAGCACTCCGGCCCATCCGGCCGGCGGACCGCCGAGCACCGTGAGCAGCACCGCGAGCGCGGCCGCGCCGCCGCCGGCGACGATGCCGGCCGCCGCGCCGATCGCGGTGAGCCCGCGCCACCAGATGCCGAGCACGAGCAGCGGGCAGAAGCTCGACGCCGCGACGGCGAAGGCGAGCCCGACGACCTGCGAGACGTCGAGGCTGGCCACGAACAGGGCGAGCAGCAGGGGTACGACGCCGGCGACCAGGGCGGAGCGGCGGAAGTCGCGCACCGAGCCGTGGCCCAGCACGTCGGTCGACAGCACGCCGGCGACGCTGGTGAGCAGCCCGGAGGAGGCGGACAGGAACGCGGCGAACGCACCGGCGGCGACCAGGGCGCTGAGCAGCCGGCCGGCGAGTCCGTCGCCGAGCGCCGCCGACGGCAGCAGGAGCACCACGGCATCCGTGTTGCCGGTCATGAGCAACTGCGGGGTGTAGATGCGGCCGAGCACGCCGTACAGCGTCGGGGTCAGGTAGAACACCCCGACCAGGCCGAGCACCACGAGCGTCGTGCGCCGCGCGGCCGCCCCGTCGGGGTTGGTGTAGAAGCGCACGAGCACGTGCGGCAGGCCCATGGTGCCGAGGAACGTGGCCAGGATCAGCGAGTACGTCGCGAACAGGTCCTGCGAGCTGGTGCCCGGGAGCAGCCACTCGGCGGGGGAGTCGGCGGAGACCGCGGCTACCTGGGGTACCGCTGCGGCTTCCGGAAAATCCAGGACGGCACCCTCCGCGACCGCATGCTCGCCGGGCGTGAGCACGAGCGTGCCGGCCAGCGCCACGCCGTCGACGGTCCCACGCACCAGGACCGCGGTCGGCTCGGCGACGCGCAGCCTGGTCGCGTGGTCGATCGCGACGCTCGTGGCGGCGGCGAAGCGCGGCCCGTCGGGCGCGGTGAGCTCGGGCCGGCCGTCGTGCTGCCACTGCAGCAGGAGGAAGACGAAAGGCACCGCAAGGGCGGTGAGCTTCAGCCAGTACTGGAACGCCTGCACGAACGTGATGGAGCGCATGCCGCCGAGGGCCACGTTCAGTGTCACCACGACGCCGACGAGCAACGTGCCGAGCGCGTAGGGCGCGCCCGTCACCGTCTGCAGCGTGAGCCCCGCGCCCTGTAACTGCGGCACCAGGTAGAGCCAGCCGATGAACATCACGAACGCGGTGGCGAGCTTGCGCAGCCGCTTGGAGCGCAGTCGCAGCTCGCAGAAGTCCGGCAGCGTGAACGCGCCCGAGCGGCGCAGCGGCGCGGCCACGAACAGCAGCAACGCAAGGTAGCCGGCGGCGAACCCGACCGGGTACCACAGCAGGTCGACGCCGTGCTTGAGGACCAGCCCGGCGACGCCGAGGAAGCTCGCCGCCGACAGGTACTCCCCGCTGATCGCCGCCGCGTTCCAGGTCGGGCTGACCATCCGCGAGGCGACCAGGAAGTCCGAGGTGGTGCGGGCGAAGCGCAGCCCGTAGAGGCCGATGGCGACCGTGGCCAGCGTGACCACCACGACCGCGGCGACGGAGTAGGAGATCATGTCGGCGGGTGCTGCCCGCGATCCTCGACCAGGGCCACGAACTCCTGCTCGTTGCGCTCGGCCAGGTGCACGTAGACCCCGCCGATCAGGTAGAGGAAGGGGTACGCCAGGACGCCCAGCAGCAGCCACGGCAGCGACACCCCGAAGAGCCGGGCGTGCCCGACCGCCGGCACCGCGGCGAACAGCAGCGGCAGCCCGCCCAGCCCGACGGCGACCACGGCGAACAGGCGCACGGCCACGGACAGCTGCGCGCGCACCAGGCCGCGGGCCAGCGCCGCGCCGACCGGGCTCTGCTCCTCCAGCTCCGCGCGGGCGCGGGCCGGGCGGATCCGGGCGCGGGAGACCTCACCGAGCACCACGCGGACGCGCGGAGTTGGCGGCTCCATGGACGGCAGTCTTGCAATGCGGGCGAAACAAAAGCAAGGGCCGACGTCCCCCGTATGAACGTCGGCCCCGCTCCCATCCCCCGATGGCCTCAGTACCGTCGGTAACAGGGGTAGTCGTGCACGGTGACCGGCTCGGGAACGATCTGACGCGCTTGGTACCGCCCCAGGTTCCATCCACGCCAGTCGTCCCCGTCGCGGGCGAGGTCGTCGGCGATCTCCGACAGCGCGCACTCCCGCGCCCCGCTCGGCAGCCGGTCCAGCTCGGGCGCCGCGTCGGCCGAGAGCGTCCGCAGGTACCAGATGTCGGAGTTGCCGGCATCGACGCGATCCACGTTGTGCGCGGCGATGAACCGGTCCGGGTTGAGCACGGCCAGCCCGAGCAGCGTCACCACCCACAGCCCGGCGGCCGCGCGGGCCAGCCACGTCGTGCGGCCGCGCAGCCCGGCCAGGCCGGCCAGCAGCACCAGGACGAACAGCCCGCCGAGCCAGAGCTCGAAGGCGCTGACGAACACCCGCAGCCGGGTGAAGCCGTACGCCTGCTCGTACACGTTCATCCGCCACAGCGCCGACCCGACCACGACCAGCGAGCACGCGGCCAGCGGCCCGAGGACGAGCCGCAGCAGCCACCGGTCGGCGGCGGTGGCGCGCGGCGCCTTGCGGGCGGCCACCGCCATCACGCCGAGGGTCAGCAGCGTGATGACGAGCAGCTGCCAGAAGCCCTTGCGCGCATACTCGGCGAAGGTCAGCCCGACGGTCTGCATGACGTACCGGCGATCGCCGAAGAGCACCGCCAGCTGTACGCCCACGAAGAGCACGAACAGCACCAGCACCGCCCCCACCGGCACCAGCCACTCGACCCGCCGCAGCGGCGCCGCGGGCCGCGGCTCGCCGTCGCCGACCGTCGACGGGTTGGCGGCCAGGAACGCGGCACCGAGCGACAGCGCCCCGGCGGCCACGCCCACGAAGATCCAGCGGAACACGGTCCCGGCGTCCAGCGACGGCACGATCGCGGTGATGACCCGGTCGAACGCGGCGTCGGCGCTGGCGAACAACGCGCCGAACACGATGAGCAACGCCACGCCGATCCCGATCGACGCGAGCAGCCGCAGCGAGTTGTTGTTGCCACCCGCGGCAGCGGCACCTGTCGAGGCCGGCGCCGGCGCGGGCCTCCCGGTGGACGCCAGCCCGGCGCGGGCCCAGGGCAGCGCGCGGAAGGGCGCGCACAGCAGCGTGAACGGCGCGGTCAGCACGGCCGGCACGCGCCGATGCCGCCCGACGGCGAGCGCTACGCACCCGAAGGCGGTGAGCGCGCACAGCACGAACAGCCACCCCGCGGCGCGGAAGAACCCGACCGACAGCAGCGCCAGCGCCGCGGCGCACCAGACATAATCCTCGGGCGATTTGGCGGTACCGCGCCGAGCCAGCGCCACCACCAGCGCCCCGAGCAGGGCGATTCCCGCGACCGGCCAGCCGATGCCCGGCCGGTCGAGCGGTATCGCGGCCGCGGCGACGAGCGCGGCGATCAGCGCACCGTAGAGGACCGGCCGCCCGGCGGCGGCGTCGCGGCGCGGCCAGGCGCGCTGCCACACGGTGGGCGGCGGCGGCCCGAGCCGGATCGGGCTGAGCAGCGCCACGTTGGGCATCCCCGGCCCCGGCGCGGCAACGAGGCCCGGCGCCCCCGCCGGCCGCGGCGCCCCGGGCGGATACGGCGCTCCCGGCGGCCACGGCGCTCCCGGCGCACCGGGCAGCCGCGGCGGCCCGGCCGGGTAGGGCGCGCCGCCGGGGTGCGGTGCACCCTGCGGGTGGGGCGGACCGAACGGTTGCCTGGCCTCTCGTCCGGACCCTTCACCTCCGGACCCGCCACCGGACGCATCGCGCGGGGAACCGTCCGGGTCTCCGGCGGGCGCGGGCGGGGGCGGGGTCGTCTCTGGTTCGGACCGTTCATGCTCGGGGCGGGCAGGGTTCTGCTCAGGGCCGGACATTCACAACTCCTGAAAAAGGGCGCGCGGATCCGCGCGGCCGGCGGCGAACCGGGTCGCGGAGGGGTACGTGCGGTGGGGCTCGGGTCAGGCCGGCAGCGTCACGCGAATCCGGCAGCCGGGCAGGTCGTCGGGCTGCTCGACGACGGCGATCGTCCCGTCGTGCAGCTGGGTGAGCCACTGGGCGATGGCCAGGCCCAGGCCGGTTCCGCCGCCCGAGGCGCGGGCGCCGCGGGTGAAGCGCTCGAAGACGCGCTCGCGCTCGGCGTGCGGAATGCCGGGGCCCTCGTCGGCGACCTCGATCATCACGCGGCCGGCCTCGCGGCGGCCGAGGATCGTCACCGTGCCGCCGTCCGGGCTGTGCCGGGTGGCGTTGTCCACGAGGTTGGTCAGGACGTGGTGCAGCCGCGCCCGGTCGGCCTTGACCAGGGCGTTCTCGGGGAAGGAGCAGGAGAGGTACTCGACCTTGTGGCCGGCCGCCGATGCCTTCACCTCGGCCTCGGCGACGACCTCGTGCAGGAGGTCCTCGACGTGGAACAGCTCGCGGTCCAGGGGTACGACGCCGGCGTCGAGGCGGGAGATGTCCAGCAGCTCGGTCACCAGACGGCCCAGGCGCTCGGTCTGGGCCAGCGCGGTGCGCAGCGTGGCCGGGTCGGGCTCGGAGACGCCGTCGACGATGTTCTCGAGGACGGCCTGCAGCGCGGAGATCGGGGTGCGCAGCTCGTGCGACACATTGGCGATCAGCTCGCGGCGCTGCTGGTCGGCCGCGGCCAGCTCGCCGACCATCTGGTTGAACGCGACGGCCAGCTGGCCGACCTCATCCTTGGAGGTGGCGCGGACCCGGGTCGTGTAGTCGCCGCGGGCCATCGCGCGGGCGGCGGCGGTCATCTCGCGCAGCGGCCGGGTCACCCCGTGGGCCAGGACCTGGGAGGTGACCAGGCCGGCGGTGAGCGCGATGTACGTCGTGTTGGGCGGGATCCACCCGATGCCGATCCAGAACACGCCGAGGCCGGCGCACGCGGAGGCGAGCAGCAGCACGGCCAGCTTCAGCTTGATCGACCGCAACGGGTCGAGCGGCCGCGGCAGCAGGTCCATGACCTTCTTCAACGAGGGCGTCATGCTGACTCCAGGGCATAACCGACGCCGTGGACCGTGCGTATCAGGTCGGCGCCCAGCTTGCGGCGCAGCGCCTTGATGTGGCTGTCGACCGTGCGGGTGCCGGAGGCGTCGGCCCAGCCCCAGACCTCGGCCAGCAGCCGCTCGCGGGGCAGCACCGTGCGCGGGCGGCTGGCCAGGTTGACCAGCAGGTCGAACTCGGTCGGCGTCAGGTGCGCCTCGATGCCGGCCCGGGTGACGCGGCGCTGCGCCCGGTTGATCTCGAGGTCGCCGAGCACGATGGGGGTCTGGTTGGGGTCGGGCTGCACCTGCGCGAGCCGCTCGAGCCGCCGCAGCAGCACGTGCACCCGCGCGGCCAGCTCGCGCATCGAGAACGGCTTGGTGAGGTAGTCGTCGGCGCCGACCGCGAGGCCGACAAGCATGTCGGTCTCGTCGTCGCGGGCCGTCAGCATCAGTACCGCCACGGGCCGCTCGGCCTGGATCCGCCGGCACACCTCGAGCCCGTCGAAGCCGGGCAGCATCACGTCGAGCACGACGAGGTCGGGGCGGATCATCCGGGCCGACGCGACCGCGGACGGTCCGTCGTGCGCGGTGTCGACGGAGAACCCCTCGGCGCGAAGCCGGACCGCGATCGACTCCGCGATCATGCGCTCGTCGTCCACGACGAGCACGCGGCGGCGCTCTCCCGTTGCGTTCATGCCTGGAAGCGTATTCGCACGTCGTGCAGGCACTCAGTCGGCAATGTGAAGGGGTTGTGGAGACCTCCGGCCCCGCGGTGAAGGTAAGACGGGATAAATCCGATTGGCCCGTTCACGTCCACGATTTCGCCGCACGAACCAGCCGGTCCTTCAGCTCGCGGGTGTGCCGCCGCGACACCGGCAGCTCGTGGTCGTCGATGAGCACGACATAGCCGGTGTTCGTCATGCGCAGCTCGGTGATGAGCTTGAGCTGCACGAGGTACGACCGGTGGATCCGCACGAATCCGGCATCGGCCCACCGCTCGGCCAGCGTCGCCAGCGAGACCCGCACGAGGTGCGAGGCGTCGGCGGTGTGCAGGCGGGCGTAGTCGCCCTGGGCCTCGACCCACCGCACCGACGAGCGCGGCAGCATCCGCGTCGTCCCGGCCAGCTCCACCGGGATCGTCGGGTCGTCCTGGCGGTCGCGGCGGGCGGCGACCGCGGGATGGGCCGGCACGAGCCGGGCGGCGAGCACGCGGCGCAGCGACTCGGCGATCCGGTCGGGCCGGACCGGCTTGCGCACGTAGTCGGCGACGCCGAGGTCGAACGCCTCGGCGGCCCGGTCGTCGTACGCGGTCACGAACACCACCGCCGGCGGCTTGGCGAACCGCCCGAGCACGCGCGCGAGCTCCATGCCGTCGAGCCCGGGCATGCGGATGTCGAGGAAGACCGCGTCCACGTCGGCGTCGCGCAGCACGCGCAGCGCCTCGGTGGCGTCGCCCGCGGTGTGCAGCCGCCCCACGCGCGGATCGGCCCGCAGCAGGTACGCCAGCTCGTCCAGCGCCGGCACCTCGTCATCGACCGCCAGCACCCGCAGGAACCCGTGTTGCTCGGTCACGCGCCCTCCTCGCTTCGCTCCGGACCGGTCACGTGCCGCTCCTCACTCCGGGGTGGAACTTCGGTACGCGCATGCTCACCTTGGTGCCGGCGTCGGGCGCGGTCTCGACCACCACGCCGAACCCGTCGCCAAAAACCGAACGTAGTCGATCGTCGACGTTGCGCAAGCCGACGTGCTGGCCCGCGTCGGGGCCGTCGTCGGCGTCGGCGAGGGTGGCCGGGTCCATGCCGACGCCGTCGTCCTCGACCGTGATGTGGCACTCGGCGCCGGCGTCGCGGGCCACGATGCTGATCGTGCCCATGCCCGGCTTGCGCGACAGCCCGTGCCGCACCGCGTTCTCGACCAGCGGCTGCAGGCACAGGAACGGCAGGGTCACCGGCAGCACCTCGGGCGCGATCTGCAGCCGCACCTGCAGCCGTTCGCCGAAGCGGGCGCGCTCGATCGTGAGGTACCGATCGATGGAACGAAGCTCCTCGGCCAGCGTGGTGAACTCGCCGTGTGCGCGGAAGGAGTACCGCGTGAACTCGGCGAACTCCAGGATCAGCTCGCGGGCCAGCTCCGGGTCGGTGCGCACGAAGCTGGCGATGGCGGTCAGCGCGTTGTAGATGAAGTGCGGGCTGATCTGCGCGCGCAGCGCCCGGACCTCGGCGCGCGCGAGGCGGGCCCGCGATGTGTCGAGCTCGGCCAGCGCGAGCTGGGTGCCGACCCAGCGGGCGGTCTCGGCCGTGGCCTGCACGAGGCCGGGGGCCGGCGGCCCGTCGGACAGCGCGACCAGGGCGCCCTCGCGCTGCCCGAGCGGGACGATCACGGCGCCGCGGATCGGGCAGTCGACGAGATCGCACGGCAGTTCACGCGCGCCGAGCACGGTCGGGCGCCCGGCGGCCACGGCCCGGGCCGCGGCGGCCGCCGCCCGATCGCGGTGGTGGTCGCCGACGCCGTCGAACGCGAGCACCCGCTTGGCGTCGGTCACCGCGATGCCGGCCGCCCCGGTGAGCGCCCGCAGGTGACGGATGGCCTTACCGGCGGCCGCCTCGGTGAGCCCGTTGCGCAGCGGCTCGGCGGCGAGCTCGGCGATGTGCAGCACGTCGTACGTCGCCCGCTGCGCCGCCGTCGCGATGGCCCGCCGCCCGCGCAGCCGGATGACCGCGTAGACGGCGCCGGCCAGCCCGGCGGCGAGCAGCACAACGACGAGCGCCGCCCCGAGGTTCCCTCTCACGCGGCAATCGTGCGGCCACCGGCCACCGATGCGGAACCCCCCGATGCGAGCCGGCTAGTACGCACCCTTGCGGAAGACCACGACGCCGATCGTGCGCCACAGGGTGTGCAGGTCGAGCACGAGCGACCAGTTGTCCACGTAGTACAGATCGAGGCGAACGGCGTCGTCCCAGCTCAGGTCGCTGCGCCCGGAAACCTGCCACAGGCCCGTGATGCCCGGGCGGACGAGCAGGCGGCGGCGGACGTCACCCAGGAAGTCGCCGTCCTCGGCGGGCAGCGGGCGCGGGCCGACGAGCGACATCTCGCCCATGAGCACGTTGAGGATCTGGGGCAGCTCGTCGATCGAGGTCGCCCGCAGCCACTTGCCGACCTTGAACACGCGCGGGTCGTTCTTCATCTTGAAGAGCAGCCCGTCGCTCTCGTTCTGGTCGTGCAGCGTGGCCAGGCGCTCCTCGGCGTCGACGTACATGGTCCGCAGCTTCCAGACCCGGAACGTCTTGCCCTCGCGGCCGATGCGCGGCTGGCGGAAGAAGATCGGGCCGGGGTCGGAGAGCTTGATCGCCAGGGCCACCAGCGGGAAGAACGGCAGGCAGATCAGCAGGCCGATCAGCGCGAGCACCCGGTCGATGACGTTCTTGAAGAGCCAGCCGACGCCGGAGAGCTTGGGCTCCTCGACGTACAGCAGCGGAATGCCCTCGATCGGGCGGATGTGCACGCGCGGGCCGGCGATGTCGGTCAGCTGGGGCGCCACCGCGAGGTCGATGCCGGTGCCCTCGAGCTGCCAGGCCAGGCGGCGAAGCTCCACCGGCTCGGCGCTGGCCGAGCCGCATACCGCGATCGTGTCGGCGTTGAGCTCGCGGACCAGGGAGAGGATGTCGCGGCCGGCGTGGACGGGCACCGGCGTGACGGTGCTCGGCTGCGGCGCGTAGCCCTCGGTGAGGTGGATGCCGACCGGCACCAGGCCCGCGGCGGGGTCGCGGACGATCGCCGAGTGGACCTCCATCGCCTCCTGCAGGGTGCCGATGAGCAGCATGCGGTGGGTCGCCAGGTGGAACCTGGTGCGCGCGAGCGCGAGGCTCTTGCGGGCGATGTAGCGCAGCACGAGCACGTAGACGAGGCCGCCGACGAGCGCGACGCCGACCGAGAACCGGGAGACGTCGACCTTGAACGCGAAGGCGGCGAAGGCGACGATCGCCACGACCGTCCAGGAGCCGCGCACGACCCGCTTGAACTCGTCGGTCCCCGAGCCGAGATACCGGCGGTCGTACGCCCCGTGGCCCCACAGCACCAGCAGCCACACGGCCGGCAGCAGCACGAACGCCATCAGGTTGAACAGCCCGGGCTGCCCGTGGAAGCCGGCGGTGATCTTGTCGGGGTCCAGGCCGGCGCGAGCGGTCAGCGAGGCCAGGGCCACCGCGCCCGCGTCGAGCGTCAGCAGGATGGCCGCGTAGGGCCGGTGCCACCTGGCCGCGCGCTTGGTGCGCTGCCAGGCCGACCGCGGCACGCCATTGGCGGCCAGGGGTGTCACCGCATGGTCAGGAAGAATCTCGAAGCTGTCGAGTTCACCCAAGGTCGATCTCCGGCTCGGCGAAGTGGCCGGACGTTGGAGACTAGCGGTCACCTCAGTGCGTCCTCTCGCACCACGATGCGGACATCGCGGCGCAAACTCGCACCGCGACTCGCGATCGCGGCACTGCTCTGCTCGGCCGGTTGGCGTCTACGTCCGTTTACTGCTGGTTCACGGACACCGGAAAGCACGTGCAAAGTGTCCCATGGGGGCCGAAGCCACCGATGACGACCGGCCGACACTAGTTGCTCAACGTATTCGCTGTCGAGTGCACTGGCGTAGGGCGGACAGAACTCCGCGTGACTATCACCCCGAGTAGCACACCACCCACCAGAGCACAGATCAGCGGCACGACGGTGCCCGCCGGGGGCGTCCAGGCTCCGCCGAACGGATCGAGGCCCGCGGCGATCCCGCGCTGGAACCGGGTCATGACCCGGGCCAGGGCATAGAGCTGCATCGGCACGGCAAGTCCGGCACACACCAACACCAGTCGATCAAGCCAGCCGCGTTCCGCCAGCCACCCTGCGTAACGGTCGGCCAGCGGCGCGAGCAGAAGGACACCGACGCCGAGCGGCATGACGTACCGCCCGTGCGCAAAATGGGTGCCCAGCTTCGGCGCGAAGTACACCTCCAGGGCGACGAGCAATCCGGCGCTGCCGATCAACACGAGCGCGAGGGCGAGCCGCAGCCGGCGCGAGCCGAACCAGAGGGCCGGGACGACGAGGGCGGCCACCAGGAGGTACCAGAGCCCGACCGCCGCGATCGAGATCGTCGTCTCGCCGTAGTTGAACTGCCCGATGATCTGCCGGACCCAGAACTCCGCCCGGTTGTGCACGATGTCGGACAGGACCGCCCCGGTCGTCGTCGGGGGGACCGGCCGGCCCGAGTCGATGTCGCTGCCGCGGGAGGCGACGGCGGCCCAGAACACGGCAAACGCGGCGCCGATTCCGGCCGGGACCAGGAACGCGCGGCGCAGCAGCTCGCGCGGGTGGGTCCGGGTCACGAGCAGCGACAGCGCGAGCGCGGCCAGGACGAAGAACGGCCCGAGGTCGCGCACGGTGAACAGCAGCAGCGCCGCCACGCCGGCGGCCGCCCAGCGTCGGTGCACCGCGGCGGCGAACAGCAGCACGGCCGCGCTGATCTCCAGCCCGTTCGGGTTGATCGACCCGGCCAGGTCGGCCAGCATCGGGGTCACGGCGAGCAGGACGCCGAGGCCGGCGAGGCGGTGCGGGCCGGCCCGGCCGATCGCCACCGCCCAGGCCAGCAGCAGCGCCGAGAGCGCCGCCGAGAGCAGCCGGGCCCAGGTCAGGCCGGTGCCGTCGGGGCTGATCCGCAGCGGCAGCCCGACCAGCGCGTAGTACACCGGGCTGTAGCGGGCCGCGGCGCTGGGCACCGCCGCCGGCGTGCGGTCACCGGTCGTGACCAGGCAGGACGCCGGGCGGTACACCGGCTTGTCGATGAAGGTGCAGTCCGCGTTCTCGGGCAGCAGGCTGCGGGGCCCGGTGAACGCGTTCGTCTCGATCCCGCTCGCGTCCTTGGCCCGCTCGTGCGGCAGCCACTGCCCGGTCCACACCGCGTAGGCGCGCACCAGGTGCTGTTTCTCGTCGTAGGTGCCGTTGACGGGCAGGGCCAGGGCCCACGCCGTACCGAGGAGGAAGAATGCGGCAAAAGCCACCAGAAACGAGCGGCGCACGCGGCTCAGCGTACGAGCTTCGACAGGCGCCGGTCCGCCAAGGGCTTGCCGTTGGTCTGGCAGGTGGGGCAGTACTGCAGCGACGTGTCCGCGAACGACACCTCGCGCACCGTGTCGCCGCACACCGGGCAGGGCAGGCCGGCCCGCGCGTGGACGGCGAGCCCGGAGCGCTTCTCGGACTTGAGCGTGGCCGCCTTCTGCCCGACCGAGCGCTCGACGGCCCCGGTGAGCGTCGCGCGCATGGCCTCGTGCAGCCGGAGCAGCGCGTCGTCGGTGATCTTGTTGGTCAGCGCGAAGGGTGACATCTTCGCCGCGTGGAGGATCTCGTCGGAGTATGCGTTGCCGACCCCGGCGAGGATGGTCTGATCGGTGAGGACGCCCTTGATCTGGCCGTTGCGGGAGCGCATCGCGGCGGCGAAGTCCTCGGCGCTCACCGACAGCGCGTCGGGCCCCAGCCGGGAGACGCCGGGCACCAGGCGCGGGTCGGTCACGAAGTACGCCGCCAGGCTTTTCTTCGTGCCGGCCTCGGTGAGGTCGAAGCCGGACTCGTCGTCGAGGCGCACCCGCACCGCGATCGGCCCGGAGCCGGGCTTGAGCGGCGTCTTGGCGTTGAACGAGTCGCGGTAGTGCAGCCAGCCGGCGCGGGCCAGGTGCACGACGAGGTGCAGGCTTTCGCCCACGTGGATGTCGAGGAACTTGCCGTGCCGGGAGGCGCCGGTGATCGGCTGCCCCGCGGCCGCGGTGATCGGCGGGTCGAAGGTCTTCAGCGCGCTCAGCGAGGAGACCTCGATGCGGTCGATGGTGTGGCCGGCGGCTCGCTCCCGCAGGAACGCGGCGAGCGCCTCGACCTCGGGAAGCTCGGGCACCCGTACAGTCTGCCTCAACAACGAGTACGTAGGCTTTCCTCCATCATGAAGGTCGTCGTCGCGCACAACCGGTACGCCTCCGGCCAGCCCTCCGGCGAGAACGTGATCGTCGACGCCGAGATCGCGCAGCTGGGCGCGGCCGGCGTCACGGTGCTGCCGTTCCTGCGCAGCTCGGACGAGATCGGCACGTTCTCGAAGGCGCAGAAGGTGCTCCTGCCGCTGGCCCCCATCCGCGGCGCCGACTCGCAGCGCGCCCTGGCCGCGCTCATTCAGGGCGAAAAGCCGGATCTGGTACACCTGCACAACCCGTATCCCCTGATCTCCCCGGCGATCGTCCGCACCGCACACCAGCTCGGCGTCCCGGTGGTGCACACCGTGCACAACTACCGCCAGGTGTGCGCGCCCGGCCTGTACTTCCGCGACGGCCACATCTGCACGCAGTGCCGGGGCCGCGCGTTCCCGCTGCCGGCCGTGACGCACACGTGCTACCGCGGCTCGAAGGCCCAGTCCGCGGTGATGGCGGCGACGCTGGCGTACCACCGCGGCACCTGGAAGCAGGTCGACCGCTTCATCGCGCTGACCGACCGGATCGCGGAGCACCTCGCCGACTTCGGCATCCCGGCCGACCGCATCACGGTCAAGCCCAACGGCATCCCCGACGGCGGCGCCGCCCAGCGCCCGGGCGACGGCTTCCTCTACGCCGCCCGGCTGACCCCCGAGAAGGGGCTCGAGCTGGTGCTGGACGCGTGGGCGAGGCACCCGGACGGCGCCCTGGGCCCGCTGCGGATCGTCGGCGACGGCCCGCTGCGCCCGCTCGCCGAGCGCGCCGCGGCCGAGCGCGCCGACGTGACCTACCTGGGTCCGGTCGACAACGCCACGGTCCGCGCCGAGATCGCCCGGTCGGCGTGCGTGATCGCCGCCTCGACCTGGCACGACGTGCTCCCGACGATCGTGCTGGAGGCCCTGTCCGGCGGCCGCCCGGTGCTGGTCACGGACCGCGGCGGCCTGCCGTACCTGACCGGTGAGGCCGGCTGGGTCGTCGAGCCGGCCGCCGACGCCCTGGCCGCCGGCCTGGCCCGGGCCCGGGAGGGCGCGGCGGCGCTGGCCCCGGTGGCGCGCGCCCGCTTCGAGTCGCAGTTCGCCCCGGACGTGCTGACCGAGCGCCTCATCGCCGTCTACCGCGACGTCGTGTCCCGCCGCCGGTAGGTCATCAGACGGGCGCCCCGCTGGGCTTCGGTGCGGCCGGGGCGACCGTGGCCGCGGCGCCGGCCGGCGGCCCGACCCACTTCAGGGCGTAGACGTAGAGGACGACCATGCAGATCAGGCCGGCGGTCGAGCCGGTGAGCAGGCCCCACGCGGCGCCGTGCAGGCCGCCCCAGGAGGCGCCCGTGGTCAGGCCGCCGATCGAGACGACGGCGAAGACGACGTACTGCACGAAGAGCATCCGCGCCCGGTGCATGCCCCGCATCGCCGCCGTGAACGGCACCTGCAGCAGGTAGACCGCGCCCTGCAGGGCGATCGGCAGCGCGAGCGGCGCGGCCCCGGCGAACTTGTGCGTGTGCACGAGCACGAACGACACGACCGGCCAGACGATCAGGACCATCAGCGAGCCCAGAACCGCGAACGCGATGGCGAGCATCCGGGTCTGGCGGCGCAGCGCCACGGCGGCCTCGGCGCCCTCCGGGCCGGGCGCGGCCGCGGCCGCGGCGTGGCGGGAGGCCCGCGGCACGAGCAGGCTGGTGATCGCGGTGATCAGGTTCTGGATCGGGGACAGCTGGACCGTCTGCACGAAGCGCAGCTGACCCAGCTCGATCTTGGACAGCCTGCCGGCGACGACCACGCTGATCGCCAGCACCTGCACCTGCGCGACGATCGCGGTGACGGTGAACCAGCTCGACAGGTGCCGGGTCTCGGACAGCCAGGCCCGTGGGCTGCCGGCCCACGGCAGGCGGCGCTCCCGGGTCAGGTACACCAGGGCGCCCGCGGTGCCGCCGAGCCCCCACACGGCGAGGAAGCCGCCGGGGCTGGAGGAGTGCGTGGCGATCATCACCACGACCAGGACCGCCTGGGCGCCGGCCCAGACGAGGTCGATGCCGAGCGCCTTGTTGGGGCGGCGGTCGGCGAGGTAGTCGCAGCGGGCCGTGTCGTGCAGCATGATCGGCACCATGAAGGGCGCCAGCCAGATGAGCTCGTCCAGGTCGAGGTCCCCGCTGTAGGGCCAGAACGCCCAGATCAGCACGAACACGACGGTGGTGACGAGGCCGGAGCACAGCGCCGTGGTGAGGCCGTTGCGGGCCAGCCGGATCCGGGGCTCGCCGTCGTAGCGCGACGCGAGCGCCAGCAGCACGTCGCCGACGATCGCGCGGTTGAGGTACATCGCGAAGTAGCCGACGGCGAGCGCCAGCGCCAGCTCGCCGAAGCGCGCCGGGGGCAGGACGATGCCGCCGAGGAGCGTGTTCGCCGAGTTGGCGGCGGCGATGACCACCTGGTCGAGCAGGCCCGCACCCACGAAGCGGGAGACGCCGCCCAACCCCTTCAGGCGGCGCAGCAACGGCCGTGCGGTCACAAGCCGATAAGGTCGCGAGCTGGCTTCACGACACGCACCTTACGTGAACCGGGAGTGACGGGGCTATCCGACTGCCGAGGGGATATCACCAGCTCACATCAAGGGGTTTGCCCTCCGCATAGCCCGCCGCGCTCTGCACTCCCACGGTCGCCCGGTCGGCGAACTCGGCCAGGTCGGCGGCGCCGGCGTAGGTGCACGCGCTGCGCACGCCGGCCACGATCGCATCGAGGATGTCCTCCACGCCGGGGCGGCGCGGGTCGAGGTACATCCGCGAGGTGGAGATGCCCTCCTCGAACAGCGCCTTGCGGGCCCGCTCGTAGGCGGTGTCGTCGGCCGTGCGGCGGCTCACCGCGCGGGCCGACGCCATGCCGAAGTTCTCCTTGTAGAGCCGCCCGTCGGGGTCGCGGCGCGGGTCGCCGGGCGACTCGTGGGTGCCGGCGAGCCAGGAACCGATCATGACGTTGGACGCGCCGGCGGCCAGCGCCAGGGCGACGTCGCGCGGGTGGCGGACCCCGCCGTCGGCCCACACGTGCCCGCCGATGCGGCGCGCCTCGGCCGCGCACTCGAGCACGGCGGAGAACTGCGGCCGGCCGACGCCGGTCATCATCCGGGTGGTGCACATCGCCCCCGGGCCCACGCCGACCTTGACGATGTCGGCGCCGGCGGCCAGCAGGTCGGCGGTGCCCTGGCGGGTGACCACATTGCCGGCGACCACCGGGACGGACGGGCCGAGCGCCCGCACCGCGCGCAGCGTGTTGAGCATGCGCTCCTGGTGGCCGTGCGCGGTGTCGACGACGAGCACGTCGACGCCGGCGGCGAAGAGCTTGTCGGCGCGCCCGGCCGCGTCGCCGGTGATGCCGATCGCGGCGCCGATGCGCAGCTGGTTGTCGGCGTCGACGGCCGGCTTGTAGAGCGTGGCCCGCAGCGCGGCGTTGCGGGTCAGGATGCCGACGAGCCGGCCGGCCGAGTCGATCACCGGCGCCAGGCGGTGGTGGCCGGCGGCCAGGCGGTTGAATGCCTCCTCGGGCGTGGCGTCGTCGGGCAGCGTGAGCAGCCGGCGCGACATGATGCTGCCGAGCTGGGAGAACCGGTCGACGTCGGCACAGTCACCCTCGGTCACCACGCCGACCGGGCGGCCGTCCTCGACCACGATCACCGCGCCGTGGGCCCGCTTCGGCAGCAGGTCGAGCGCCAGGGAGACGGTCTCGGTCGGCCCCAGGGTGATCGGGGTGTCGAAGACCAGGTGGCGGCGCTTCACCCAGGAGATCGCCTCGGCGACGACGTCGATCGGGATGTCCTGCGGGATGATCGCCAGCCCGCCGCGGCGGGCCACGGTCTCGGCCATCCGCCGGCCGGCGACGGCGGTCATGTTGGCCACGACGATCGGGATCGTGGTGCCGCTGCCGTCGTGGGTCGTCAGGTCCACCTGCAGCCGGGACTCCACCGCCGAGCGGCTCGGCACCATGAAGACATCGTCGTAGGTGAGTTCGTGCCCGGGCGTCTGGTCGTTGAGAAACCGCACGTTGCGCAACTGTATCGCGACCGCACCCGCGGGTGAGCAGGTCTTGAGAGTTCGGCCTCCGGCAGGGACGATTGTTCTTACTGTGCCTTGCAAGGAAGCAAGGAGTTGATGTGCCATGCAGGTTCACGAAGCCATGTCCACGGAAGTGGTCCAGCTCGGCCCGGACCACACGCTGCGCCAGGCCGCGCAGCTCATGTCACGGCGCAAGGTCGGCTCCGCGATCGTCGTCGATCCCGACGGCGCCGGCGTCGGCATCATCACCGAGCGGGACATCCTCAACGCCCTCGGCACCGGTCTCGACCCGGACGCGGAGCGCACCGCCGACCACATCACGTGGGAGGTCGTCTACGCCGGCCCGATGTGGACGATCGAGGAGGCGGCGGCGGCCATGGTCCGCGGCGGCTTCCGTCACCTGGTCGTGCTCGACGGCGACGATGTGCTCGGCGTCATATCTGTGCGCGACATCATTCGCGTCTGGGTCCAGACATCGATCCTGGCGTGATCATCCGCCGGAACTGACGTCCGGAAGGCGAATCGCCGTCCGCGGCGGCGGACCGCCGGAAAATCACCCGCAAGAGCGCCCATCCACCCAGGTGGAGGGCCCGGAACTCGGCTGAACGGCGGCCGCGGGCGTGCGTAGGCTGCCACCATGCAGCTGATTTCCTTCGCCCGTGGCGCGCCCAGTCTCGACATCATCGACGTCGACGGGCTCAAGGCCGCCGCCGTGCGCGCCTTCGAGGCCGACCCGGCCGGCATCACCGCCTACGGCACGTCCGTCGGCTACCTCCCGCTGCGCTCGTGGATCGCCGCGAAGCACGGGGTCGAGGCCGACCAGGTGATCGTGACCAACGGCTCGATGCAGGCCGACGCCCTGCTGTTCGAGCACCTGGTCAAGCCGGGCGACGCGGTGGTCGTGGAGAAGCCGACGTACGACCGGACGCTGCTGAACCTGCGCAACCTCGGCGCGACCGTCCACCCCGTGACGGTGCAGGCCGACGGCCTGGACGTCGAGGAGCTGCGCGCGCTGCTGGAGAGCGGCGTGCGCCCGAAGCTCGCGCACATCATCCCGAACTTCCAGAACCCGGCCGGCGTCACGCTGTCGGCCGAGAAGCGCACGGCGCTGGTCGCGCTGGCGCAGGAGTACGGCTTCACGATCTTCGAGGACGACCCGTACGCGGACATCCGCTGGCGGGGCGAGAAGCTGCCCAGCATGCTCTCGCAGGACACCACCGGGGTCGTCGTGCACGCGAGCTCCTTCACCAAGACGATCGCGCCCGGCCTGCGGGTCGGCTACCTCGTCGGCCCGAAGGAGACGATCGCCGGGATCGCGAAGCACGCGACCACGGTGTACATCTCGCCGAGCATGGTCGCCGAGGCCATCACCCACCAGTTCTGCGTGAGCGGCGACATCGACCGCTCGATCGCCACGGTGTCGGCGACGCTGGGCGAGCGGGCCCGGCTGCTGGCCGAGGGGCTGCGCAAGCACATCCCGGACGCCACGTTCGTCGAGCCCGACGGCGGCTACTTCCTGTGGGTGGAGCTGCCCGAAGACATCGACACCACCGAGCTGGAGAAGGTGGCGGCCAAGGACTTCGGCGTGGCCGTGGTCAAGGGCAGCGACTTCCTGCTCGAGGGCGGCCGGCACTCCGTGCGCCTGGCGTTCTCGGCGGTGCTCACCGACCAGGTCGACGAGGGCGTGCAGCGCCTGGCGGCCGCGATTGAGGCGGTTCGCAAGGCCGGCTGAGTAACGCCGGGCAACATTCGGAGCAACCTGAAACCAAACCGTGATGGTGGGAGTGGTTCCGCAGGCGGTAACGGATGGATCAAAATCCAGCCCGGCGCGCTTTGCGAATCGCGCTGCAGGCATCACCCCCCGCCCCCCAACGGCACCGGGTGGGCCGACCGCGCCCCCACCCCCCACCTGCGGTCGGTCCGCCCGGTGCCAACTTTTTGCGTGCGGCCCTCCCCCCGGGCCGCCCGGCGCCGGGCGGGGCCGACCTCATCACCCAAGGAGGTCGAGATGGCCGACGAAGAGCAGCCCTACGCCCGTCCCCTGCAGCGCGCGCTGTCGAGACCGGTGCGGGCGATGTCGCGGATGCTCAACAACAACGCTCCGCACGCCAAGTCGGCGATCCGGCCGCCGGAGCAGAGCGCGATCGTGGACTGCGCGCTGTACATCGACGGCGAGCGCCAGCCCGGTGAGCCCCACTACGCCGAGGCCCTGCACACCGCGCAGCGCCGCCGCGGGTTCGTGTGGATCGGGCTGAAGGAGCCGCGGGCGGCCGAGATGGCGGCGATCGCCGAGACCTTCGAGCTGCACGAGCTGGCCGTCGAGGACGCGGTCCAGTCGCGGCAGCGGCCCAAGGTCGAGCGGTACGGCGAAATGATCCTCCTCACCATGCGCACGGCCCGCTACGTCGAGCACGACGAGCTGACCGACACCAGCGAGGTGGTCGAGACCGGCGACGTGCTGATGTTCATCGGCGAGCACTTCATCATCACCGTCCGCCACGGCGACGCGACCCGGCTCGCCCCCGTCCGCTCCGGCCTCGAGCGGCGCCCGGAGGTGCTGGCCCGCGGCCCGTGGGCGGTCGCCTACGCGGTGGCCGACAGCGTGGTCGACGCGATGGTGGACGTGGCGACGCAGATCGAGGAGGACATCGACGCGGTCGAGGACCAGGTGTTCACGCCGCAGCGGGGCAAGCGGCGCGCCCACGACCGCATCCAGCGCATCTACCAGCTCAATCGGGAGCTGATGGAGTTCAAGCGGACGGTGCTGCCGCTGCAGCGGCCGATCTCGGCGCTGGCGACCGGGCACCTGCCCGAGGTGCCGGAGGAGATCCGGCGGTATTTCCGCGATGTCGGCGACAACCTCGCGCGGGCTTCCGAGCAGGTGCTGTACCTCGACGACGTCATCAACTCGGTGCTCGCCGCGCGGCTGGCGCAGGTGAGCGTCGACCAGAACAACGACATGCGCAAGATCGCCGCCTGGGCCGCCATCGCCGCCCTCGTCACCTCGATCGCCGGGATCTACGGCATGAACTTCGACTACATGCCGGAGACCCACTGGGTCTTCGGCTATCCCGGCGTCATGACGCTCATGGTCGGCGGCTCGGCCGCGCTGTTCTGGGGCTTCCGCAAGAGCGGCTGGCTGTGACACATAGGTGGGCCGTCCCCCGTGGCCGGGGACGGCCCGCCTACGTGATATGGCGCGCTAGGAGCGGCCGTTCTTCGACACGCCGTGCGGCATCGGGTGCTTGTCGTACTCCCCGGTGCCCCCCGGCCCGCCGCTGTTGCCCTTGTGGCCGATCAGGTCGGAGGCCCGGTCCTTCGCGGCCTCCCCCATCGTCTTCGCCTTGTCGACGCCGGCGTCCATCGTGGACTTCGCCGCGCCGAGCATCGAGCCGCTGTCCGCGGTGGTGCGGGTCGAGCCGTACTCGTCCCACGCCTGCTGGTCACGGCGGCGGCGCAGCATGGAGCTCGCGGCCCCCACCACGACGCCCGCCATCAGCAGCCCGCCGATCGCCATCGGCCAGCGCCGCGACGACCGGGACTCGCTCTTCTTCATCATCTTCGCCGCGTTCTTGCCCTTGCGCCCCATCTTCTCGGCCTTGCGGCCGGCCTCCCGCGAGCGCTCCCGAGCGATGACCATGACCGTGTCCAGGCCGCCGGAGGCGCGGTTCATGCCGCTCTCCAGCCTGGGCTTCATGGCCTTACGGGCGGCATCGACGCGCGGCGCCAGGGCGCCCGAGGCGCCATCGGCGGCGTGCGCCGCGGCCATCCGCAGGTGATCCAGGCTTTCACCGAGCTCGTCCCGCATGAGCCGGCTGTGCGACTGCACCTGACGACGTCGAAACACTTGCTCCACCTCCCGAGGCGCGTAAACCCGTCCATCCCCGGTTACCCCGATCCGACCAGGGAGAACCTCAGGAGCAGGTCCGCTCCGGTCATCCTGCAACGAACCAGCGGCCCGTACACCCGGATCCGGCAGAATCCCCGTCGGATACGGTGATGACGGAATGTCACCAAGGAAAGGGAGAACTGGTGGCCGAGCAACTGTTCGCGACGCTGCACACCAACTTCGGGCCCATCCGGATTGAGCTGTTCCCCAACCACGCGCCGAAGACGGTGAAGAACTTCGTGGAGCTCGCCGAGGGCACCAGGGACTACACCGACCCGCGCACGGGCGAGGCCGGCAAGGGCCCGTACTACGACGGCGTCATCTTCCACCGCGTCATCTCGGGCTTCATGATCCAGGGCGGCGACCCGACCGGCACCGGCACGGGCGGCCCGGGCTACAACTTCAACGACGAGATCCACCCGGAGCTCGCCTTCAACCGGCCCTACCTGCTCGCCATGGCCAACGCCGGCGTCCGCTTCGGGCAGGGCACCAACGGCTCGCAGTTCTTCATCACCGTCGGGCCGACGCCGCACCTCAACGGCAAGCACACGATCTTCGGCGAGGTCGCCGACGACGACTCTCGCAAGGTCGTCGACCAGATCGCCTCCACCCGGACGGGCCGGATGGACCGCCCGGTCGAGGACGTGGTCATCGAGCGCGTGGACGTCGAGCGGGTCGGCTGAAACACGCCGATCGGCTCCATAGATCCGCGGCGCTGGGTCTCGATCGCGACTGGCTAACCTTGTCCGCATGACTCAGCCGCCGGCCCCCGTCTGCTACCGGCACCCCGACAGCGAGACGTATGTCCGGTGCACCCGGTGCGACCGGCCGATCTGCCCCAAGTGCATGAACGAGGCATCGGTCGGCTTCCAGTGCCCGGACTGCGTCCGCTCGGGGGCCAAGACGCAGCGCCAGGTCCGCACGGCGTTCGGCGGCACCCGCGCGGGCGCCGCGGGCACGGTGACGATCACGCTCATCGTGATCAACGTGCTGGCCTTCATCGCCACGATCATCAGCGCGGGCAGCAACGCGACCCGCGGAATGGCCGGCGGGGGCCTCGGCGGGCTGCTCGGCAACGTGACCCCGCTGCACGAGTGGGGCGCCCTGGTGCCCTACTTCACCGGCTTCCACGGCAACGTCGACACGCACATCCGCATCGCCGGCCCGAGCGTGGCCGACGGCGAGTGGTATCGCCTGGTCACCTCGATGTTTCTGCACTTCGGCATCCTGCACCTGGTCATGAACATGTGGGCGCTGTGGGTCATCGGCCGGCCGCTCGAGGCGGCGCTGGGCCGCTGGCGGTTCCTCGCCCTCTACCTGCTGTGCGGGCTCGGCGGCAGCGTGCTCGCCTTCGGCCTCGGCGCGCCCAACACGCCCTCGGCCGGCGCCTCCGGCGCGATCTTCGGGCTCTTCGGCGCGCTCATCATGGTGCTGCGCCGGCTGCGGCTGAGCATCGCCTCGGTGCTGCCGGTGCTGATCTTCAACCTGGTCATCACGTTCGGCTTCTCCAGCTACATCTCCTGGCAGGCGCACATCGGCGGCCTGATCACGGGCGCGATCGTGGCGGCCGGATTCGCCTACGCCCCCCAGAAACACCGCACCGCGCTGCAGGCCGCCACCATCGTCGGCACCCTGGTCCTGCTCGGGATCGGCTTCGCCGCCGGACTGTCCGCCGTGCCCGCGATCGGCCAGCCCGGCTAGGGCCGCCAGACCCGGCCCTGCAGCAGCGCGTCGGCGCCCACCCAGACGAAGTTCATCATCCGGGTGGCGGTCTGCTCGGGGTCCTCCTCCTCGTGGTCGGCCAGCCAGTCGGCGAGCGACTCGGCCGCCCCGACGTAGGCGTAGGCCATCGCGAGGAAGTCGTCGGGGCGCGACGGTATGCGCGCCTCCCCCTGGGCGCAGGCGTCCTCGAGCAGGCCGGCCACCACCTCGACGATCCGGGCCCGCATGCCGGCGAGCTCGCCGGCGAAGTGCGGCTCGCTGCGGGCCTGCCGGTAGAGCACCCGCCAGCCGTCGCGGTGCGCGCCGACGAAGGCGAAGAACGCCCGCAGCCCGTTCCAGAGCTGCTCGTCGGGGCGGGCGGTGGGGCGCACCCCGGCGGCGACGGCCTCCATCAGGTGGGTGGCCTCGCGCTGGAGACAGGCCAGGAAGAGCTCTTCCTTCGTGCCGAGGTAGGCGTACACCATCGGCTTGGAAATGCCGGCGACCTCCGCGATCTCGTCCATCGACGCCGCGTGGAACCCGCGGTTGGAGAAGACCTTGACCGCCGCGTCAAGCATCTGCCGCTCGCGGACGACTCGGGGAAGCCGTTTCAGCACCTTGCCACCTTACCTACTCGTGCGTAAGGTTACGCACGAGTAGCTTATAGCCGACGGCTCTCGCTTGGTGGGAGCGCACGAGCGCAGCGAGCGCCAACAACGCTTTCAGAAGGGGCCACATCATGTCCGATCTTGCCGACCTGGGCGACTTCAACAACATCGACCCGAAGCAGTTCGCGCAACTGGTGAAGAACGCGCCGGACTCCCAGCTGGCCGAGATCATGAACAGCCCGCAGCGCAAGACCATCCTGGACACGATCTTCGCCCGGTTCCCCGAGCTGTTCCGGGCCGACCGCGCCGGCTCGACCAACGCGATCATCCACTGGAACGTCACCGGCGCACCGGACGGCGGCACCGACTCCTACGAGCTGGTCATCGCCAACGGCACGTGCGTGCTGTCGCCGAGCCCCGATCAGGACCCCAAGCTCTCGATCACCCTCGGCCCGGTCGACTTCCTCAAGGTCGTCTCCGGCGTCGGCAACCCCATGATGATGTTCATGACCGGCAAGCTCAAGGCCAAGGGCGACCTGGCCCTCGCCGCGAACATCGCCAACCTGTTCGACATCCCTAAGGCCTGAGCCATGCCCGAGTTCTCGCTCGACCTGAACGAGGAGCAGCGGGACCTCCGCGACTGGGTGCACGGCTTCGCGGCCGAGGTCGTGCGCCCCGCCGCCGCGGAGTGGGACGCCCGCGAGGAGACCCCCTGGCCGGTGATCCAGGAGGCGGCGAAGATCGGGCTGTACGGCTTCGAGTTCCTCGCCAACTGCTGGGCCGACCCGTCCGGCCTCTCGCTGTGCCTCGCCAACGAGGAGCTGTTCTGGGGCGACGCCGGCATCGGCATGGCCATCTTCGGCACCAGCCTCGCCGTCGCCGCCATCTACGGCAGCGGCACCCCCGACCAGATGGTCGAGTGGGTCCCGCAGTGCTTCGGAGACGCCGCCGACCCCAAGGTGGCCGCCTTCTGCACCACCGAGCCCGAGGCCGGCTCCGACGTCGCCTCGATGCGCACCCGCGCCCGCTACGACGAGGCGGCCGACGAGTGGGTGCTGTCGGGCCAGAAGGCCTACGCGACCAACGGCGGCATCGCCGACGTCCACGTCGTGACCGCCAGCATCGAGCCGGAGCTGGGCTCGCGCGGCCAGGCCGCGTTCATCGTGCCGCCCGGCACCCCCGGTCTCAACGGCGCGAAGAAGCTCAAGAAGCTCGGTCTGCGCGCCTCGCACACCGCCGACGTGTTCCTCGACGACGTGCGGGTGCCCGGCGCGTGCCTGCTCGGCGGCAAGGAGGCGCTCGACGAGCGGCTCGCCCGCGCCCGCGAGGGCCGCAAGGCGCAGGGGCAGGCCGCGATGCGCACGTTCGAGCTGTCCCGGCCGGCCGTCGGGGCGCAGGCGCTCGGGGTGGCCCGGGCGGCGTACGAGTATGCGCTGGACTACGCCAAGGGCCGCGTGCAGTTCGGCCGCCCGATCATCGAGAACCAGGCCATCGCGTTCGCCCTGGCCGACATGCGCATGGAGATCGACGCCGCCCGCCTGCTCGTGTGGCGCGCCGCGTGGATGGGGCGCAACAACCGCCCGTTCGAGGCCGGCGAGGGCTCGATGAGCAAGCTCAAGGCCGGCGAGGTGGCCGTGGCGGTCACCGAGAAGGCCGTGCAGATCCTGGGGGGCGCCGGCTTCCTGCGTGAGCACCCCGTCGAGCGGTGGTACCGAGACGCCAAGATCTACACGATCTTCGAGGGCACCAGCGAGATCCAGCGCCTGGTGGTCTCCCGCGCGATCTCCGGGACCTACATCCGCTGAAAACCCGCGAGGCGGCCGTGCCGGAACGCCCGGCACGGCCGACCGCTTTCCACCGAGGAGTCCTCTCGCCATGGACGCCGGATTCGTACTCCGCACGCTCGCCCGCCGCAGGGTCCTCAACCCCGCCGGCCCGGCCCGCATCGCCCGCCAGCTCAACGCCCTGCGCCGCTGGGGCTTCGGGGTGTACGGCGAGATGCGCTCGGCCGCCGCCCGCGACCCGCAGCGCGTGGCGATCCACGACGAGCACCGCACCGTCACCTACGGCGAGCTCGACCTGCGCGTGCGCCGGCTGGCCAACGCGCTGCGGGCCGGGCACGACGTGCGACCGGGCGACCGGGTCGGGCTGCTGTGCGAGAACTCCGCCGCCATGATCGAGTCGCTGATGGCGGTCGTGGCGCTGGGCGCACAGGCCGTCCTCGTCAACACCGGCCTCGGCAACGCGCAGATCGAGGCGGTCGTCCACGACCAGAACCTCTCGCTGCTGCTGCACGACGACACGTTCCTGGGCATGCTGGCCGCCGTGCCGCCGAACCTCCCACGGCTGTCCACCGACCGCATCGACGGGCTCATCCTGCGCTCGCCCTCGAGCGACCTCGACCCGCCGGCGACGCCCGGCTCGATCGTGGTGCTGACCAGCGGCACCACCGGGGCCCCGAAGGGCGCCCGGCGCAGGAACCCGGCCGGGCTCGGCCCGCTGGCCACCGTCGTCTCGCGCATCCCGCTCAACGCGGGCGAGCGCATGTTCGTCGCCGCTCCGCTGTTCCACACCTGGGGCCTGGCCGCGCTGCAGCTGTGCCTGGCGCTGCGCGGCACGATCGTGCTGACCCGCCGGTTCACGCCGGCGAGCACCCTGGCCGCCGTCAACGCGCATGGGTGCACGTCCCTGTTCGCCGTACCGGTGATGCTCCAACGGATGCTCGAGGCCCCCGGCGCCGTCGCCGCGCCGACGCTGCGGGTGGTCGCGGTCTCGGGCTCCGCGCTGACCGGGCCGCTGGCCACGCGCTTCATGGATGTGTACGGCGACGTGCTCTACAACCTGTACGGCTCGACGGAGGCGTCGTGGGCCTCGATCGCCGTCCCGAAGGAGCTGCGCGCGGCCCCGGGCACGGCCGGCCGCCCGCCGCACGGCACCCGCGTGGCGATCCTGTCGCAGACCGGCGCCGCCCTGCCGCCGGGGACCGTCGGGCGGATCTTCGTCGGCAACGACATGCTCTTCGAGGGCTACACCAACGGCACGGGCCGGGAGTACCACGGCGACCTCATCGCGACCGGGGACGTCGGCCACCTCTCGCCCGAGGGGCTGCTGTTCGTCGACGGCCGCGAGGACGACATGGTGATCTCGGGCGGCGAGAACGTCTACCCGGCCTCCGTCGAGGACGTCATCGCCGAGCTGCCCCAGGTGCGCGAGGTCGCCGTGGCCGGAGTGGCGGACCGGGAGTTCGGGCAGCGGCTGGCCGCCTGGATCGCGCTGCACCCGGGCGAGCAGGTCGACGCGGACGCGGTGCGCGAGTACGTACGCCACCGCCTGGCCCGCTTCTCGGTTCCCCGGGATGTGTACTTTGTGACGGCCCTGCCGCGCAATGCGACAGGAAAGGTCGTCCGCGGTCAGCTCTTTGCCGGCGGGCGTTAGCTGGCGCGCGCTCCGCGCGGGCGCGGCGGGGGGTTCCACGCCGCACCCCATGCCCGCTCGCGCGGGCACCCGTACACGGTCAGTTCCTTCCCAGGAAGGGCCGCTAGCCTGGTTCGTCCGATGGACAACGTCTGGTTCGAACTCACGCTCGTCCTCTTCCTCACCCTGACCAATGCGGCGTTCGCCGGCAGCGAGATGGCCCTCGTCTCCCTGCGCGAGGGTCAGCTGCGCCGCATGGAGAAGCGCGACGGCGCCGGCCGCGCCCTGGCCCGCCTCGCCCGCGACCCGAACCGCTTTCTGTCCACCATCCAGATCGGCATCACCCTGGCCGGGTTCCTGGCCTCGGCCACGGCGGCGGTGTCGCTGAGCGAGCCGGTCGCGCCGATGCTGGACTTTCTCGGCGCCGCGGCCGGCCCGGTCGCGGTCGTGCTGGTCACCCTGATCCTCACCTTCGTCACGCTGGTCATCGGCGAGCTCGCGCCCAAGCGGATCGCCATGCAGCGCGCCGAGGGCTGGGCCATGCTCGCCGCCCGGCCGCTGCGGCTGCTCTCCGCGCTGCTGCGCCCGGCCAACTGGGTGCTGTCGGCGGCGAGCGACCTGGTCGTGCGCGCGGCCGGGGCCGACCCGCACCGGCGGCGCGACGAGATCGGGCCGGAGGAGCTGCGGGAGCTGGTCGCCGCGCAGCCGGCCTTCACCCGCCAGCAGCGCGAGATCATCTCCGGCGCCGTCGAGATCGCGGAGCGGACCGTGCGGACTGTGCTGGTACCGCGGCCGCTGGTCTTTGCTCTTCCCTCGACCGCGCCCGTCGCGGAGGCCGCCGCCGCGCTCGCCGCGACCGGCCACGCCCGGGCGCCCGTCGTGGACAGCGGCGACCTCGACAGCGCGGCCGGGATCGTGCACTGGGCGGATCTCGTGAGGGCGCCCGGCGGCACGGTGCGGGACGTGATGCGCCCGGCGCTGCTGGTGCCGGAGTCGCTGGCGCTGGCCGGCGCCCTGCAGCGGTTCAAGGCCGAGCGGCAGGAGCTCGCGCTGGTCATCGACGAGCGCGGGGCGGTCGACGGCATCGTCACCCTCGCCGACGTGGTCGAGGAGGTGTTCGGGTCGATGACCGGGCCGCCGGTGAAGCAGAACGCCGACGGCAGCGTGCTGCTGCCCGGCACGTTCCCCGTCCACGACCTGCCGGAGGTGCGCATCGGCCTGGAACTGGCCCCGGACGCCCCGTTCACCACGGTCGCGGGCCTGGTGCTGGCCCGGCTCGGCCGGCTGCCGTCCGGCCCGGGTGACACGGTCGCGGTGCAGGACTGGCGCTTCACCGTGGCCCAGGTGCGCGGCCGCGCCATCACCGCGGTCACCGCGACCCGGACGGACCGGCGGTGACCGCGGCGTGACGCGTCAGTAGATCGAGATCGCCTTGTCCACGGCGATGCCGACCAGCTGCTCCTTGGTCACGGGCGACGTGGCATTCGTGCCGAGCTGCACCTCAGTGCCGTCCGGGTGGATGGCGTACACGCTGAAGCCGCCGATGTGGCCCGCCGATGCGCTGCGCTCGTAGACCTGCACGGTCACCCCGTCGATCTTGGTCACGGTGCACGATTCACTCGACCCCGTCGGGGGGCAGATGAGCTCGTCGGAGCGACACTTGTTCCCCGACGGCAGCGTGTCCCCGTCGAGGCACATCGTGGCGGGGTTGCGCGACGGCGACGGCATGATCTCGATCTGCAGGTAGCCGCCGTCGGTGCCGACCGCGAGCATGGCCCGGTACAGGTCGGAGGTGTTCCAGTTGCGCCGCACCGTCGGCGGCAGCGGGGTGCCGTCGAGGTTCGTCACCTGAATGTTCTTCAGCTCCCGGCGCACGGCCTTGTCGAGCACGTTCGTCAGTCGCGGCACCAGAACCTCGCAGGGCTTCACCCCCGGCGTCTTCGGCGGCGGGCTCGGCGTGCGCGGCGGGCCCGACGGCACGGGGATGTTCGGGATCTGGCAGGGCGGCAGCAGGTCGTCCGGGTTGGACACCCCCACGTTCGGGCCGGCGCCCGGGCCGATGGGCGGCCGCGAGACCTGCACGCCCGGCGTCGCGGCCGTCTGCGGGGCGGCGACCACGGCGGGTGGTGGGCCCTCACCCGTGCTCGTGTCGTTGCCGTAGCGGGTCACGGCCAGCGCGCTGAGCACGAGCCCGGCGACGATGGCGGCGCCGAGCGTCCGGTCGATGTTGCGGCTGCGGCGGCGCTCGCGGGTGATGAGCTCGTCGACGTCGATCATCGACGGTGGTGGGTCTTCGGTCGCGGCCTGCATGGCCTGGATCAGGTCCACAGCGGTTCCTCCTCGCCCAGGTGGGCCCGCAGCGACTCCAGCGCCCGGGCCGTCTGGCTCTTGACGGTTCCTTCGCTGCAGCCCATGGCCTCGGCGACCTCCTCGACGGAGAGGTCGCAGAAGTACCGCAGGACCAGCACGGCCCGGCGGCGGGGCGGCAGCCCACCCAGGAGGGAGAGCACGGACAGGCGCCGGTCCGTGTCGGCGGCCTCGGTGGCCTCCGAGCGCACGGCGTCGGGCACCACGTCGGTGGCCGTCTCGCGGCGGTGCCACGGCCGGCGCCGCTCGTCGAGCCACGCCCGCATGAGCATGCGCCGCACGTACGCGTCGCGGTTCTCGAACTGCTCCGCCCGCTTCCAGTGGCGGAAGAGCTTGACCAGGACCGTCGACGTCAGGTCGTCGGCCGTGTGCCAGTCGCCGCACAGCAGGAACGCCGTGCGGCGCCAGCGGTCGAGGTTGCCCGCGACGTACTCGCGATAAGACTGGTCATCGGACATCCATGGCCCCTCCCCGTGGGTACACCGGGAAAACGGAGCCGTGCGACGCCCGGGTTGCCTACGGTACGGAGATATTTCCGTCGATGGCGGCGCGGGCGATGTCGGTGCGGAACTGCGCGCCGTCGAAGGCGATCCCGCGCACCAGCTCGTAGGCGGCGTCGCGGGCCTCGGCCAGCGTTTCGCCGAGCGCGGTGCACGTGAGCACCCGGCCGCCGGCGGTGACCAGCGCCCCGTCGGCGCGGCGGGCGGTGCCGGCGTGCAGCACGCCGGGGACGTCGTCGGCGCCGGTGATCACGTCGCCCCGGCTCGCCGAGGCCGGGTAGCCGGCGCTGGCCATGACCACGCAGACGGCGGCGCCGGAGCGCCACGCGAGCGGCGGGTCCTCGGCGAGCCGGCCGACCGCGGCGGCGTGCAGGACGCCGGCCAGCGGGGTCTCGAGCCGGGCCAGGACGGCCTGGGTCTCGGGGTCGCCGAAGCGGCAGTTGAACTCGATGACCTTCGGGCCGTCGGCGGTGAGGGCGAGGCCGACGTACAGCGTGCCGTTGAACTGCGCGTCCCGCCGGCGCATCTCGGCCAGCGTCGGCTGGACCACGCGCGCCATGACCTCCTCGACGAGGTCCGGCGGGGCCCAGGGCAGCGGCGAGTAGGCGCCCATGCCGCCGGTGTTCGGCCCCTGATCGCCGTCGAAGATGCGCTTGAAATCCTGGGCGGGCTGCAGCGGTACCGCGGACACGCCGTCGGTCACCACGAACAGCGACACCTCGGGCCCGGCCAGGTACTCCTCGACGACGACCCGCCCGCAGGCGGCCCCGTGGGCGAGCGCCTCGGCGCGGTCCTCGGTCACCACGACGCCCTTGCCGGCGGCCAGCCCGTCGTCCTTGACCACGTACGGCGGCCCGAACTCGTCCAGCGCCGCCGCCACCTCGTCGGGCGTGGTGCACACGAACGAGCGCGCGGTCGGCACGCCGGCGGCGCGCATCACGTCCTTGGCGAACGCCTTCGAGCCCTCGAGCTGGGCCGCCGCCTGCGACGGCCCGAAGCACGGGATTCCCTTCGCGCGCACCGCATCGGCGACCCCGGCCACCAGCGGCGCCTCCGGCCCGACCACGACCAGGTCGGCGCCCAGCTCCACGGCCAGCGCGGCGACCGCGCCCGGGTCGACCGGGTCGACGTCGGCGAGCGTCCCCAGCGCGGCCATGCCCGGGTTGCCGGGCGCACAGATGAGGGCGGTCACGGCCGGGTCGGCGGCCAGGGCGGCGGCGATCGCGTGCTCGCGACCGCCGGTACCGATGAGAAGTACGCGCACTGAAGCAGCCTAGATCAGGGCGTGCCGGACCACGTTTTCGTCCCGGCCCGGTCCCACTCCCACGATGGACACGCGGGTGCCGGCGAGCTCCTCGATGCGCTCGATGTAGCGCCGGGCGTTGACCGGCAGGTCCTCGAACGAGCGGGCCTCGGAGATGTCCTCCCACCAGCCGGGCAGCTCCTCGTACACCGGCGTGGCGTGGTGGAAGTCGGTCTGCGTCATCGGCATCTCGTCGGTGCGCTTGCCGTCGACCTCGTAGGCGACGCAGATCGGCACCTTCTCCAGCCCGGACAGCACGTCGAGCTTGGTCACGACCAGGTCGGTGATTCCGTTGAGGCGGGTCGCGTAGCGGGCGACGACGGCGTCGTACCACCCGGTGCGCCGCTCGCGCCCGGTGGTCGTGCCGTACTCCCGGCCGATCTTGCGCAGGTGCACGCCGTTCTCGTCGAACAGCTCGGTCGGGAACGGCCCCGACCCCACCCGCGTGGTGTAGGCCTTGGTCACGCCGATGACCTGCGTGATCGCCATCGGCGGGATGCCCGCCCCGACGCAGGCGCCGCCGACGGTCGGGTTGGACGACGTCACGAACGGATACGTGCCGTGGTCCATGTCGAGCATGGTGGCCTGCGCGCCCTCGAGCAGCACCGTGCGTCCCTGCTCCAGGCCCCGCCACAGCTCCTGGCGGGTGTCGGTGATGTAGGGGCGGATCCGCTCGGCGTAGGTGAGGTACTCCTCGACCACCGCGTCGACGTCGATCTCCTTGCGGTTGTACACCTTGAAGAGCACCTGGTTGCGCTCGCGCAGCACGATCTCGAGCTTCTTGCGCAGGATGCCCGGGTCGAGCAGGTCCTGGACGCGGATGCCCATCCGGGAGACCTTGTCGCCGTAGGCCGGCCCGATGCCCCGCCCGGTCGTGCCGATGCGCGACGAGCCGAGATAGCGCTCGACCACCCGGTCCAGCGCCCGGTGGTGCGGCATGATGAGGTGCGCGTCACCCGATATCATCAGGCGGGACACATCGACGCCGCGCTCGGCCAGCCCATCGATCTCGGTGAGCAGCACCTTGGGGTCGATGACCACCCCGTTGCCGATCACGATCGCCGCGTTGGGCCACAGCGCCCCGGACGGCATGAGATGCAGGGCGAACTTCTGTCCGTCGGGCGTCACCACGGTGTGACCCGCGTTATTGCCGCCCGAGTAGCGCACGACGTAGTCGACGTCGCCGCCAATCATGTCGGTAACCTTGCCCTTGCCCTCGTCGCCCCACTGTGCGCCGATGAGCACGATCGCTGGCATGTCTGCTCGCCCTCCAAGGTCGGGCGACCCGCGTTCGCCCAGGGTGCCAGGCTAACAACCTTCGGAAAGGCAGGCTGACAACGGTGGTCGACATCGTGCTGCTCACGCTCGGTGAAGACTCGCAGTGCGGCTGCGACGGCGGCGCGTGCGGCACCCGTACTCCCATTCTCGCCTGCCGCGACGCCCTGCGCACGGCGGGTGCCGAGGTCCGGACCGTGGTCGCGCACGACGACGCCGAGATCGACGAGGCCCTGCGGGCGCTGCCGGAGTCCCGCGTGATCGTCGCCACGGCCGCCGACGCCCAGCTGCGGGCCGTGATGCGCCGGCTCGTCCGGATGTACGCCCCGGCGCCGAGCAAGCGCCCGGACACCATCGCCGAGGACCGCACCATCCCCGACCTCCCGCCGATCGGCGTCCTCCCGCTGGGCCCCGACGCGACCGACCTGGCCACCCGCCTCGGCCTGCCGCGCAAGCCGGCCGACGTGGCGGCCGCGGTCCTGGGTGGCAACGCGCGCCGCCTGGACCTGCTGCGCAACGACGGCGGCTCGGTCACCCTGGACGGCGCCCTCCTGGGCGGCGTGGACGCCGCCGGCACGGCGAGCACGTACCTGGCCCGCGTCGAGGTCGACGACGCCGTCCTGGCCGACGGCACCGAGCCCGTCCTCATGTCGGTCGTGGCCAACGCGTCGCGCTACGCCACGGTCGACGGACTGCCGCTGGTCACCGCCCCGTCGATGGAGGACGGCGTGCTCGACGTCGCGGTGGCGGTCCCGGTGGCGTCCCGCGGCCTGTTCCGCCGCCCGAGGGTCGAGATCCAGGTCCGCCGCGCCCACGGCCGGGCCGTGGCCATCTCCCCGCGGGTCGAGGTCCCCTTCGTCGACGACGGCGTCGAGGGCACCCTGACCCGCAAGCGCTCGTGGTGGATGGAACGCGCAGCCTGGGCCGTGTACGTGCCATAGGGCCACTCTCGCGCGAGGTGCCGCGGGGCGACCTTGTCGCTTACCGTGGTAAGGCATCGCGGGGAGGGGAAGGGCAGCGTGAACGACATGGTCTGGCCGCCGGACGAGAACATCGACGGGCGGCGGGAGGAGCGCGCGTCGCCGCCCGGTTCACCCTGGTCACAGCCGCCGGGCGCGGTTTCCGAGCCGGCGCAGGCCTGGCCGGTGCGCGACGCGCCCGCCGCCGACGACGAGCCGGGCCCGCAGCACGGCCGGCCGGTGCCGCACGTCCCCGCCGGCGGCGAACCCGTCAGCGGCCCCGGCGGCACCCCGGTGCCCGGGGCCGGTCCGTTTCCGGTTTCGGGCGGCGGTGGGATCCCGATGTCGGGCGGCATTCCCATCGGCTCGCCCTACGGTGAGGCGCCCGCCTTCCCGTCGCCCCGCAATCCCGTCTCCGGGCCGCCTTCGTCCGCGCCGCCTTCGTCCGCGCCGCCGAGCCCGTTCTCCGCGCCGCCCTCGTCTGGGCCGCCCGTGTCGGGGCCGCCGGGTGCGCAGCCGATGACCGACTCGGACGTGCACGGGCCTACGCCGGTGCCACCGTTGCCCACGCTGCCGCCGCCCGGATCGCCCGTGCCGCCGATTCCGGGGCCACCGCCCGGCGCGGGGCCGATGCCTCCACCGCCTGGAACCATGGGTCCGCCGCCCGGGGCCATGCCTCCACCCGGGTCCATGCCGCCGCCCGGCTACATGCCGCCACCTGCTTATGCGCCACCTCCGCCCGGGCCCGTGCCGCCCGGTGGCTACGCACCGCCACCCGGGTCCATGCCGCCGCCCGGGAACGTGCCGCCCGGTGGGTACGCACCGCCACCCGGGTCCATGCCGCCGCCCGGATATGCGCCGCAGCCTGGGTATCCGCCGCCGCCCGGGTACGCGCCTCCGGCCGGATCGGTGCCACCACCTGGATACGCACCGCCGTCGGGTGCGATGCCTCCGCACGGCTCGGTGCCGCCGGGTGCGATGCCCGGGCCGGTTCCGGGTGCGCCCGCTATGCCCGGTTCTCAGTTCGGCGGCCCCGGGGCGCCGGTGCCACCGCCCGCGCCCGCCGTCACGCCGTTCCAGCCACCAGCGCCCAATTCCGGACAAATGCCGATTTATCCGGCCGACTCGCCCGCCGGTCCGCCGCCCGACGCCATCCCGTCGTCCGGCGCCCCGCTCGGGCCGGCGCCCGGCGCCCCGCTCGGGCCGGCGCCCGGTGACCAGTTCGGGCCGCCGCCCGGTGACCAGTTCGGGCCGCCGCCCGGCGTGCCGCCCATGCCGCCGGTCGATGCACCAGGTCTGCCCCCCGTGGGCGACGTCCAGGGGCCGCCGGCCCACGCACAGCCGCCGGGCGAACAGCCGGGATATCCGCCCGCCGGGGCCTACATGGCGCCGCCCGGGCAGCCGGTCTACGGGCCGGACGGGCTGCCGTACCCGCCGAATGGGCAGGGCGCGCCGGGCGCTGTCATCCCGCCGCTGCCGCCCATGCCGCAGGACCACTGGCACGACGGCATCACGCCGACCGCCGACGAGTTCGCGCGCCGGCGGCAGGCCAAGCCCGTCGATCCCGTCGCCTCCCGCGGCGTGCGCGGTGCGCTGTCCAAGGGGACCATGGGGCTCGTCGCCCTGCCGCCGGGCCGGCGGGAGATGGAGTTCCGGCAGGAAGTCGAGATGGTCCGCCGCAACTTCGGCGGCCTGCGGCAGGTGACCGTCGTCAACCCCAAGGGCGGCGCCGGCAAGACCGTGGCCGTGCTGCTGCTGGCGATGACCTTCGGGCAGAAGCGCGGCGGGTACGTCCTGGCCTGGGACAACAACGAAACCCAGGGCACCCTCGGCATGCGCGCCCAGCAGGACTTCCACACCCGCACCGTGCGCGACCTGCTGCACGACCTCGGCAACTTCCAGGGGGCGCAGGGGCGCGTCGGGGACCTGTCGCAGTACGTGCGGGCGCAGGGGGAAGGCATGTTCGACGTGCTGGCGTCGGACGAGTCGGCCACGGCCGGGGAGATGCTCACGGCCGATGCGTTCGGCGAGATCCGCGACGTCGTCAGCCGCTTCTACAAGCTCATCGTCGTCGACACCGGCAACAACGTGCGCGCCGAGAACTGGCAGGCGGCGATCGACGCCACCGACCAGCTCGTCGTCACGATGTCCGCGCGCAACGACTCGGCCGAGACGGCCTCGCGCATGCTCGACCATCTCGAGCAGCACGGGCGGCAGCGGCTCGTGCGCCAGGCCGTGACCGTCGTGTCGATGCCGCCGAGCCGCAGGCACGTCGACGTACCGGCGATCACCCGGCACTTCGCGGCGCGGACCCGGACCGTGCTGATCGTGCCCTACGAGCGGTTCATCGACTCGGGCGAGCCGATCCGGTACCCCGGACTCTCCGCCGCCAGCCGCGACGCCTGGCTGAAGGTCGCCGCGGCCGTGTCGGAAGGGCTCTGAGGAAGGGCTAGGCGAGCGCCTGCGTGGCGGCCGGGTCGCTGTCGTTGAGGAACGTGGCGCAGCGCTCGGCCTCGTCGGCCTCGCCGATCGCCCCGGCCGCGACGCCGAGCGCGTGCAGCGCCCGCAGGAAGCCCTGGTTGGGCTCGTGGGCCCACGGGACCGGGCCGGCGCCGCGCCAGCCGCTGCGGCGCAGCTGGTCGAGGCCGCGGTGGTAGCCGGTGCGGGCGTAGGCGTACGCCGTCACGGGCTCGCCCTCGGCCAGCGCGAGCTCGGCCAGGCGGGCCCAGGCGGCGCTGTACGCCGGAAACGCCGCGGCGACGGCCTTGACCGCGTCCTCGGTGTCGGCCTTCGCCAGCAGCTCGGCGGCGTTCGGGTCGGCGGGCAGCCGCGTGGGCGCGGGCTCGGGCAGCAGGTTCTGCATGTCGCAATTACACCAGAGTCGAATTTGCAGCGAAGAAGGCTCGACTGAACGGTTGAGCCCGCGTCCCGCGCACGGAGGTTATGCGCGGGTGGCCGCCGTACTACAAATGGAAGTCCGGAGCCTCCCCAGGAACCGGTCAGCGATGGCTCGATCTTCGGTCGGGCCATCGCCCTTTGTGAGGGTTTGGCAGGATACGTGGCGTGCCTACTCCGCCGCCGCCGGACGTCGTCGCGCTCCACGACCACTCGCCGGACGAGATCGAGTCCTTCGAGGAGCTGCGTTTTCATCTGAGCCAGGGCACCCTGGCCGGGAAGATCGTGCAGGGCCTCGACCTCACCGCCGTCGACCTGTCCGCCGTGGACGTCACCGACTCGCTCTTCATCGGCTGTCACTTCGCGGTCCTCGACCACGTCGTCGACCTGCTGCTGCGCCGCGCGGTCGTGGTGCCCGAGTTCGCGGGGATCCCCTACCCGACGCACCCCTCGCAGCTGTACGGGCCGGAGGACCTCGCCGCCGGGTTCGCCTCCGACGGGTTCGACGGCATGTTCGACACCATCGTGTACCGGCACTTCCGGGCCACGGGCGGGGCGACGCCGGAGATCCGGGAGGCGGTCGCGCAGCGGATGCACGACTCCGGCATCGACAACGCCCTGGCCAACGTGACGGCCGGCTGGATCGCCGCGCGCGGGCCGGCGGCGGCGATCGGCATCATGGGCGGGCACGCGGCGCTGCGGGGCGCGGTGGAGTACCGAAACGCCGCCGAGCTGGCGTGGCGCCTGGCCCGCGCCGACCGGCTGGTCGTGACCGGCGGCGGGCCCGGCGTCATGGAGGCGGCCAACCTCGGCGCGTTCCTGGCCGAGCACCCGATCGAGACGCTGCGCGAGGCGATCGACGCGCTGGCCGCCGCGCCCGACTTCCACGACCACGGGCCATACACGTCGGCCGCCCTCGCCGTGCGCGAGCGCTTCGGCCGGCCCGTGCCACCGACGCCCGACTCGGCGGTGATCGGCGACCACGCGGACGAGCCCGAGCAGACGGAGATCGACCCGGTCACCTGGGCCAAGCGCGGCGGCCTGGCCATTCCGACCTGGCTCTACGGCCACGAGCCGGCCAACCTGTTCGCCGCGAAGATCGCGAAGTACTTCTCCAACGCCATCCGCGAGGACACCATCCTGCGCCTGTCCCGCGGCGGCATCGTGTTCGCGCCCGGGATGGCCGGCACCGTGCAGGAGGTCTTCCAGGCGGCGACGAAGACGTTCTACGCGAGCGACGGCGTGAGCGGCCCGTTCGTGTTCCTCGACGTCGAGCACTGGACCGAGCGCCTGCCGGTGCGGGGCCTGCTCGAGCCGCTGCTGGCCTCGTCGCCGGGCGGCGACCTGCGCCACCTGCTGCACATCACCGACGACGTCGCCGAGGCCGCCGAGCTGCTCACGAGCGCCTGAACCGGGCCGCGGGCGGAGCCGCGAGATTCCGTCCGGATAGCTGAGCGCATTTCGCCAATACTCTGGGTTACTTCACTGTTACTTTGGGTCGTCACTTGTCGCGACTGCGGGGACCACCGCCGCACCGCACCAGAGAGGACCGCACCCAGATGCTTCACCAACTCTGGCGAAAACGAGCCGTCGCCCTCGGCCTCGGCGCCGGCGCCGCCACGGCCACGATCGTCGCCGGGCTGCCGCACGTGGCGTACGCCGACGCGCTCACCGGCACCATCGCCATCACCTCGCCGACGTCCGGCAAGCTCGCCGCCGCGACCGCGAAGCAGGTGATCCTGCTGACCGTCACCGGGCAGCCGCTGTCCGAGGCGTTCGTCACCAGCGTCGACCTCGGCTCCGACCCGGCCTGCGCCGGCCTCGTGAGCTACATCGTCACCAGCGCCACGACGATCGCCGTCAAGACGCCGACCGGGGGTTGTGCGGCTACGGACACCACGGCGAACCCGAACGGCGAGCCGATCGTCATCAACTTCGCCGGCAGCAACACGCTGACGAAGACCCCGTCGGCCACGGCCAAGGGCGTGTTCTTCGTCGCCGCGCCGTCGATCGCCGCCACCAACGCGGTCATCACCGAGAACAGCTCGCTCCTGACGACGCCGGTCAGCCGGTTCGTCACCAACGGCGGGCAGACCGTGCGGGTCTCGGCCGGCGCCAGCTTCGCGTTCGACCCGCGCTCCTCGGCCTCCCTCGGCGTCACGTTCGGGGGCAAGGCCGGCACGGAGGTGAAGGTGTACGACGGCACGACCAACGCCCAGATCCCGGCCTCGACGAGCACGGCGCCGGCCGCCGGCAACTACCTGACCTTCAAGACCGCCACCGGCATGTCGGCGAGCGACTCGAGCCTGACGGTCACCCAGAACGGGGTGAGCAAGACGTTCACCAGCACCGACACGGGTGCCTCGATCGTCGCCTCGCCCACGGTCACCTCGCTCAGCGTGACCTCGGGCAAGACCAAGGCGCAGACCAGCACCGTGATCACCGGGACCGGCTTCGACAAGACGCTCGCGGACTACACCAGCGGCGACTGGCTGGTCAACTTCTGCGGCAAGGCCGCCACCGTGACGGCCGTCGACACCACCGGCACCAAGCTCACCGTCACCACGCCGGACGTCGCCGACGACCCCACGGGCCTCGGCACCGGCAAGTTCGCCGGCCCCTGTCCGGTGACCGTCGTGAACAACACCGTGCCGGCCAGCCCGGTCCCCAGCCCGATCACCCCGGGCAGCTACTTCACGTTCCTGAGCGAGTAGCCGCGGTGCTCGAACAGCACAACGGCCCGGCTGGAGCAGCCGGGCCGTTTTCGCGTGCGGAGACTTACTTGGAGAGCGTGGTGCCCGTCGAGCGCAGGTGCTCGCAGGCCTCGACCACGCGGGCGGCCAGGCCGGCCTCGGCGGCCTTGCCCCAGGCGCGCGGGTCGTACGCCTTCTTGTTGCCGACCTCGCCGTCGACCTTGAGCACGCCGTCGTAGTTGGTGAACATGTGGCCGGCGACCGGGCGGGTGAACGCGTACTGCGTGTCGGTGTCGATGTTCATCTTCACCACGCCGTAGTCGAGCGCCTCGCGGATCTCGGAGAGCAGCGAGCCCGAACCGCCGTGGAAGACCAGCGACAGCGGCTTCTCCTTGCCGTACTTGGCGCCGACCGCGTCCTGGATCGTCTTGAGGATCTCCGGGCGCAGCTTGACGTTGCCCGGCTTGTAGACGCCGTGCACGTTGCCGAAGGTCAGGGCGGCCATGTAGCGGCCCTTCTCGCCGAGGCCGAGCTTCTCGACCATGGCCAGGCCGTCCTCGACGGTGGTGTACAGCTTCTCGTCGATCGCGCCGACGACGCCGTCCTCCTCGCCGCCCACGACGCCGACCTCGATCTCGAGGACGACCTTCGCCGCGGCGGTCTGGGCCAGCAGGTCCTCGGCGATGTCCAGGTTCTCGCCCAGCGGCACGGCCGAGCCGTCCCACATGTGCGACTGGAACAGCGGATCCTCGCCCTTGGCCACGCGCTCGGTCGAGATGGCCAGCAGCGGGCGGACGAACTTGTCGAGCTTGTCCTTCGGGCAGTGGTCCGTGTGCAGGGCGATGTTGACGGAGTACTTCTTCGCGACCTCGTGCGCGAACGCGGCCAGCGCGACCGAGCCGGTGATCATGTCCTTCACGGTCGGGCCGGAGATGTACTCCGCGCCGCCGGTCGAGACCTGGATGATGCCGTCGCTCTCGGCCTCGGCGAAGCCGCGGATCGCCGCGTTGAGCGTCTGAGACGACGAGACGTTGATCGCCGGGTAGGCGAACGCGCCGGCCTTGGCGCGGTCGAGCATCTCGGCGTAGACATCGGACGAGGCGATGGGCATGACGGCGCTCCTCAAGGTCTGGATCGTGCGGTATGGAGCCGACAGACGCGGACTCCACGCGGACCGCGCTGTCCTGCCACGGAGTATCTCGCAGTGGCGCGCACCGCTTGACGCCGGGTGACCTGGGCTACCCCCGGGGGAGGGCGGGGCGCGGAATTGCCCGCCCCGGGGGCGAACCGGCCGAAACAGTCGTACGGTTGAACACGGCCCGATCCGAGCGACAGGGAGCCTCGCGATGACCCAGCCAGACGAGGAACTGCTGACCCTCGACGACCGCCTCGACCCCGAGGTCCGCGATCCGGAGGCCTCGCCGGAGGATGCGGCCGAACAGGCCCAGCCGGCGAATCCGCTGGATCGTCCGCAGAGCACGCACGCCCGGCCGTGGGACGCCAACGAGTACGACGCGATCGAGCAGGACCGCGAGGTCGACCTCGACGACGAGTACTAGCTAGACCGCGTACTGGGGGTGCGCGGCCAGCCACGGGCCGACCTGGCCGGCGCGCAGCGCGGGATAGAGGCCGTCGCCGTCGGGCATCCCGGCCGGCAGGCGGAGCACCGTGACGCGATCCGCGCCGATCCCGTGCAGCGCGCCGGCGAGGCCGGCCAGCGAGCGCGCCCCGAGGTGCAGCTCGAGGCCCTGGCCGGCCGCGTTGAGCAGGGCGGGCAGCCGCGCCGGGTCGGCCGCCGCGGCGGCCAGCGCCGTCAGGTAGGCGCGCACGGCCCGCTCGTCGCCGCCGCCGACCGATGCGCGCAGGTAGTCCACGGCCAGGCGGGCCTCGTAGTGCCGGCACCCGGGCTCGTACACCACTGGCGCGCGGCCGTAGCCGGGCTCGCCGAGGCCGCCCGCCCCGTCGTAGGCGAGGTGCCGCGACTGGACGCCGGGCGGGCGGCCGAGGATCTCGGCGATCTCGCCGTCGGTGAGGCCCTCGTAGTAGCGCAGGACCAGGGCGGCGCGCTGCTGGCGGGGCAGCCGGCCCAGCCAGAGCCACATCTGGTCGCGCTCGGCGAGCCCGTCGGCGTGGTCGGGCACCACGCGCGGCTCCCCGGCGGCCTCGATGTCCATGCCGCGCAGCAGGACCCGGCGCAGCCACGAGCCGCGATGCAGGTCCATGTAGACGTTGGTGAGCATCCGCTTGACGTAGCGCTCGGGCAGGTCGGCGGCGGCGATGCGGCACCATTTGAGCTGGGCGCGGATCATCGTCTCCTGCACGAGGTCCTGCGCCAGGTGCGGATCGCCGGTGAGCATGACGGCGTAGCGCAGCAGCGCCTGCAGCCGCGCCTCGACGAACTCCTCGAACGTCAACCGACCCCCAAGCGGGCCGGGCACACTACGACATCGCCCGGTCCCGATCTCAAGACGGATCGGGGCCGGGCGATCATTGCAGGCGCGTCAGGGAATCAGGGGCGGGAAGCTCGGGTCGAGCAGGCCGCGGTCGCGCAGGGCGGCGTAGAGCGGCGTCGACTCGGGGTAGTGGCCCCAGTGGTGGTCGCCGTCACCGACGCCGACGCCGCCGAGCAGCTGCTGCTGGACCGGGTTGAGCCTCGGCCACCACGGCTTGTTCGGCAGGGCGGCGACCTCGTCGCGGATGGCGATCCAGCGGTACGTGTATCCGAGGAACACGCAGCGGCGGGTGATCTCCGAGTAGTTGTACGACCGGGCGTGCCAGATGCGGCGGTCGAAGAAGACCACGTCGCCGGCGTTGACCTTGACCTGGATCGCGCCCGCGGGGGCCGGCCACGGCACGTCGCGCTTCGGCGGGCCGGGCAGCCAGTTGGTCTTGTGGCTGCCCGGGATCAGGGTCAGGTTGCCCCGGCCCTCCTCCGACACGTCGGAGAGCCAGTAGGCGAGCTTCACCGACAGCCGCGCCCGCGGGTCGGTCTCGATCTCGCGGTTCTGGCGGCCGCCGTCCTGGTGCCAGTGCCACCAGTCCGGCTTCTGCTCCGGGATCGTCGGGTGGACGTCCAGGTGCGAGTGGTAGATGTGCACGTTCCAGCCGAGGATCGACCAGACGAGCGGGAAGGTCGCCGGGTGGTCGATGAGGTCGGCGAGCTCGGGGCAGCTGGTGACGGCGCTGAGCAGGTGCAGCGAGCCGTCGGCGGCCTTCGGGTGCGTGGCGTGCGCGACGTCGAGCACCGACGCGTAGTGGCGCACCTCGTCCGGGCTGAGCACACCCGGGATCACAAGGTAACCGTCCGTGTCGAACTGCTCGCGCTGCTCGTCCGTCATCGGCACCCAACCGGTGCCCGTTGCCGCTCCGGCAGTCGTCGTCGCAGACATGCCCCGTCTCCAGTTCCGGCGCCTACCGCAGGCGCCTCCTTGGGACAGACGTTCGCGAGACGCCCCTTGAGAGGTCGTCTTTTCGGTCGGCATATCCTGCCCGAACGGGGCGCAACCCAATCGACGTTCATCACGTCGGTGTGATGCTAACGACCACGGAGCGTTACGCCGTGAGGGAGACCGCGGCGTAGCCGACGACCCGATCCGCCGGTCCGCCCTCGTCGGCCGAGGTCGCCAGATGCAGCAGGCGCGCGGTCGGGCGCCGGTCGCGGGCCCACTCGAGCAGCCCGCGCAGCGGATAGCGCCCGCAGGCGGCCCGCTCCCCGATCCGCTCGGGTTCGAGGCGCACGATCGCGTCGGCCGTGGTCTCGTCGACCCGGCGGGCCTCGTCCTGTGTCAGATAGTGCGAAAGATCGGTGCTGCACAACACGAGCGACCCCGGCACCGCGACGACCGACAGCAGCGCCGCCACGGCGCGCGCATCGGCCGCCCCTACGCACACCGGCAGCACCCGCGAAAAGCCAAGGACCTGCAAGAACGGCAGTTGTACCTCAAGTGAGTGCTCGAGCGCGTGCGGCTCGTCGTCGGCCACGGCCAGCCCGGCCGCCACGAGTTCCCGCGCGCCCTCGGCGTCGATCTCGACCTCGCCCAGGGGCGTCGACCAGCGCTCCAGCATCGGCACGGCGGCGCCGCGCAGCGGCACCCGGTGCGCCGGGCCGAGGATCACCACCCGATCGGCCTCGCGACCGGCGAGCCGGGAGTAGACGTAGGCCGCCGTCGGGCCCGACCAGCGGTAGCCCGCGTGCGGGACGACGTACGCGAATGCACCGTCGGCTTCCGGGGGTACCGAATCCAGGAGCGTTTGCACGGATCGGCGCAGCTCGCCCGGGTCCGCCGAGTAGAAGGCGCCCGCCACCGCAGGCGGTCTCACGCGATGCTCACCGGCAGCCGCTGCCGGCCCCAGGCCCCGGCCGGGCCCTCGAAGACGCCCGGGATCGCGTGGCCGCACGCCCGGCATTGGCCGTCATCGGTGATCTTGTACGACACCAGGTCGTACCAGTCGCGCACGACCGCCGCCGCGCCGCAGCCCGGACACGTCGTGGTCTGGCCGCCGGGGTCGTGGACGTTGCCGGTGTACACGTAGCGCAGGCCGGCGTCGAGCGCGATGCGCCGCGCGCGGCTCAGCGTCGCCGGCGGGGTCGGCGGCACGTCGCGCATCTTGAAGTCGGGGTGGAACGCGGAGAAGTGCAGCGGCACGTCGGGCCCAAGGTGCTCGAGCAGCCAGTCGCACTGCCGGCGCAGCTCGTCGTCGCCGTCGTTGCGGCCGGGGATCAGCAGGGTCGTGATCTCGAACCAGACGTCGGTGCCGCGCAGGTACAGCAGCGTCTCCAGCACCTTGTCGAGCCGCGCGAACGTGATCTTCTCGTAGAACTGCTCGCTGAACGCCTTGAGGTCGATGTTGGCCGCGTCGATGTGCCGGTAGAACTCCTCGCGGGGCGCCGGGTTCATGTAGCCGGCCGAGACCGCGACCGCCTTGATCCCGCGGGCGCGGCAGGCGTCGGCGACATCCATGGCGTACTCCATGAAGATCACCGGGTCGTTGTAGGTGAACGCGATCGAGCGGCACCCCAGGCGCTGCGCCGCGTCGGCGAGCTGCTCGGGCTCGGCGGCCGAGCCCAGCGTGTCGATCTCGCGGCTCTTGGAGATGTCCCAGTTCTGGCAGAACCGGCAGCCGAGGTTGCAGCCCGCGGTGCCGAACGACAGCACCGGCGTGCCCGGCAGGAAGTGGTTGAGCGGCTTCTTCTCGATCGGGTCGACGCAGAAGCCGGACGAGCGGCCGTAGGTGGTCAGGACGATCTCGTCGCCCTCGCGCTGGCGCACGAAGCAGAAGCCGCGCTGGCCCTCGTGGAGCCGGCAGTTGCGCGGGCACACGTCGCACTGCACCCGCCCGTCGTCGAGCCGGTGCCAGTGTGCGGTCGCGACCACCGCCATGCCCCTAACCCTAACCCGCCGAAATTCGGTCGGCCGCGGCTTTTCCGGCCGCCATGCTGATCGCGTGCTGCTGACCGTCACGACCACCCACCGCCCGGCCACCGACCTCGGGTACCTCCTGGTGAAGCACCCGGACCGGCTCCAGACCTTCGACGTCTCGACCGGGCGGGCGCACGTGTTCTACCCCGAGGCGACCGAGGAGCGCTGCACGGCGGCGCTGCTGCTGGAGGTCGACACGGCGAAGCTGCGCGGGCGCGGGCCGGACGAGACGTTCACGCTGCATCAGCACGTCAACGACCGGCCGTACGCGGCCTCGAGCCTGCTGGCCGCGGCGCTCGGCCGGGTCTGGCGCTCCGCCATGCGCGGCGACTCGCGCGACCGGCCGGAGCTGGCCGCCGCGGCGATCCCGCTGGAGCTGCGCATCCCGGCGTTGCGGGCCAAGGGCGGCGCGGCGGAGCTGTTCGAACCGCTGGGATGGAAGGTCGAGGAGACGCCGATCCCGCTGGACGCCGAACGGCCCGAGTGGGGCCCCAGCCGGTACGTCGACCTGCGCCTCACCGGCACCGTCCGGCTCGCCGACGCGCTGAACCAGGTGTACGTGCTGCTGCCGGTCCTCGACGACGCCAAGCACTACTGGGTCTCGCCGGACGAGGTGGAGAAGCTGCTGCGGGCCGGCACCGGCTGGCTGGCGTCCCACCCGCACAAGGCGCTCATCGCCAAGCGCTACCTCGCGCACCGTTCGGCGTTGACGTCGGCCGCGCTGGCGCGGCTCTCCGACCTCTCGGAGATGTCCGGAATCTCGGACCCGGCGCCGGCGCCGCGACCCGGATCGCTGAACCTCCAGCGGCGGGCCGCCGTCGTGGAGGCGCTCCAGGCGTCCGGAGCGAGCCGGGTGCTCGACCTGGGCTGCGGCCCCGGCGCGCTCCTCGGCGAGCTGGCCCGCGACCGGCGGTACACCGAAATCGTCGGCGCCGACGTCAGCTCCGTCTCCCTCGAACTGGCCGCCCGCCGCCTGCACCTCGATCGGCTCCCCGAGCGCCAGCGCGCCCGCATCCGGCTCCTGCAGACCGCGCTCACCTACCGCGACGACCGCCTCAAGGGGTACGACGCCGCCGTGCTCATGGAGGTCATCGAGCACGTCGATCCGCCGCGGCTGCCCGCCCTGGCGGCGAGCGTGTTCGGGCACGCGGCGCCGGCGACGGTCGTGGTGACGACGCCGAACGTGGAGTACAACGCCCTCTACCCCGGCCTTCTATCCGGCCCTGCGCACGGCCACCTGCGCCACGCCGACCACCGCTTCGAGTGGGACCGCGCGCAGTTCGCCGCCTGGTGCGACGGCGTCGCCGAACGCTACGGCTACGCGGTGACCCGCTCCGGCATCGGCCCCGAGGACCCGGCGGCCGGCTCTCCCACCCAGATGGCGGTGTTCAGGAAAGCGTCGTCGGCGCCTCGCTTCGCTGGGGGCGCGCCGGGGGGTTCCCACCCCGGACCCCCCATGGCCGCTACGCGACCACTAAGGAGTTGCACGTGAAGCTCCCGGAGCTCTGCCTCGTAGCCCTCGTCGGCGTGTCCGGCTCGGGCAAGTCCACCTTCGCCCGGCGCCACTTCGCGCCCACGCAGGTGCTGTCCTCCGACGCGTTCCGGGCTTTGGTCGCCGACGACGAGAACGACCAGTCCGCGTCCGGCGACGCCTTCGACGCGCTGCACTACGTGGCCGGCAAGCGGCTGCGGGCCGGCCGGCTCACCGTCGTGGACGCCACCAACGTGCAGGCGCACGCCCGGCAGGCGCTGGTCGCGCTGGCCCGCGAGCACGACGTGCTGCCGGTCGCCATCGTGCTCGACGTGCCCGAGGACGAGTGCTGGGCGCGCACCCAGGCCCGCCCGGACCGCGACTTCGGCCGGCCGGTCGTCGCCCGCCAGCACCGCGACCTGCGCCGCTCGCTGCGCGGCCTGGCCCGCGAGGGCTTCCGGCAGGTGCACGTGCTGCACGGGGTGGCCGAGATCGACGCGGCCGAGATCTCGTACGAGCCGCTGTTCAACAACCGCCGCGACCTCACCGGCCCCTTCGACATCATCGGCGACGTGCACGGCTGCCTCGCCGAGCTCAAGACGCTGCTCACGCGGCTCGGCTACGTCGACGGCGGGCACCCCGAGGGGCGCACCGCGGTGTTCGTCGGCGACCTGGTCGACCGCGGCCCCGACTCGCCGGGCGTGCTGCGCCTGGTCATGAGCATGGTGGCCGCCGGCACGGCGCTGTGCGTGTCGGGCAACCACGAGGCGAAGCTGCTGCGCAAGCTGCGCGGACACCAGGTTTCAATGTCGCACGGCCTCGCCGAAACCGTCGCCCAGCTTGCCGACGATTCGGACATTGTCCCCGATGTCACGAAGTTCCTGGAAGGCCTCATCAGCCACTACGTCCTCGACGGCGGCCGGCTCGTGGTCGCGCACGCCGGGCTCAAGGAGGCCTACCACGGCCGCGCGTCGGGCCGGGTCCGCTCGTTCGCGCTCTACGGCGACACCACCGGCGAAACCGACGAGTACGGCCTGCCGGTGCGCTACCCGTGGGCGACCGAGTACCGCGGGCGCGCCATGGTCGTCTACGGCCACACCCCGACCCCCGACCCCGAGTGGGTCAACAACACCATCTGCATCGACACCGGCTGCGTCTTCGGCGGCGCGCTGACCGCGCTGCGCTACCCGTCGCGAGAGCTCGTCTCCGTGCCGGCCGAGCGGGAGTACTACGCGCCGGTCCGGCCGCTGGCCCCGGCCGTCCAGGTGGACGACGCAATGGACCTCGCCGACGTCATCGGGCGGCGCAGCCTGGAGACGCCGGCCGGGCGGGTCACCGTCGCGGCCGAGAACGCCGCCGCCGCGCTCGAGGTCATGAGCCGGTTCGCGGTCGACCCGGCGTGGCTGGTGTGGCTCCCGCCCACGATGGCGCCGGCGTCGACGTCGGCGCAGGAGGGGTACCTCGAGCATCCGGTCGAGGCGCTCGCCGACTATGCCCGGGCCGGCGTGCCCCGCGTCGTGTGCCAGGAGAAGCACATGGGCTCGCGGGCCGTCTTCAACGTGCGCCGCGACGGCTCCCGCGCGGTGTACACCCGCACCGGCCGGCCCTTCTTCGCCGACGCCGGCCCGCTGCTCGAGCGGGTCGCGGCGGCGATCGGCCGGGCCGGGCTGTGGGACGAGCTCGCGAGCGACTGGCTGCTGCTCGACGCCGAGGTCCTGCCCTGGTCGGCCAAGGCCGAGCCGCTCATCCGCGACCAGTACGCGAGCGTGGCCGCCGCGGCCGGCGCCGCCCTGCCCGCGGCCCGGGCCGCGCTGGACGCCGCCGCCGGGCGCGGCATCGACGTCGGCGACCTCGCCGGCCGCTTCGCCGGGCGGGAGTCGGCGATCGGGGCGTTCGCGGCCGTGTACCGGCGCTACTGCTGGCCGACCGACGGCCTCGCGGGCCTGCGGGTGGCGCCCTTCCACGTGCTCGCGAGCGCCGGCGCCAGCCACGCGCGCCGGGGCCACGAGTGGCACCTGGGCCTGGTCGACCGCCTGGTGGCGGCCGAGCCGGAGCTGTTCGCGCCGACCCGGCGGATCGTCGTCGACCCGGCCGACCCCGAGGGCGTCGCCGCCGTCACGCGCTGGTGGCTCGAGCTCACCGGGGACGGCGGCGAGGGCATGGTCGTCAAGCCGGCCGAGGACGCGGGGCCGCGGGTCCAGCCGGCGATCAAGTGCCGCGGCCGGGAGTACCTGCGGATCATCTACGGCCCGGACTACACCGAGCCGGAGCGCCTCGCCGGGCTGCGCGACCGGCGCCTGGGCCGCAAGCGCGGCCTGGCGCTGCGCGAGCAGGGGCTGGGCCTGGCCGCGCTCGACCGGCTGGCCGAGGGCGCGCCGGCCTGGCGCGTCCATCAGCTCGTCTTCGCGATCTTGGCCTGCGAGTCGGAGCCGGTTGACCCCAGGTTGTAAGGAGACTCTCAGAATCGCTCACGTACCCTGGTGACCCGTGGAAGAAAAGACGCGCGCCGTGGGCGACCTGCTCGCCTTCAACCCTCTCGATGCGAAGGGGCTGCTGAGCACGTTCGGCGTGATCGGCGTATGGCTGATCATGTTCGTCGAGACCGGCCTGCTTGTCGGCTTCTTCTTCCCGGGCGACTCGCTGCTGTTCCTGGCCGGCGTCGCCTCCTCGCCGGCCGCCACCGACCTGCTCACCACGAAGCTGAGCCTGCCGATGCTGCTGATCGGCGCGCCGATCTGCGCGATCGCCGGCGCCCAGCTCGGGCACTTCCTGGGCGCCCGCTACGGCCGGCGGATGTTCGACCGGCCCAACTCGCGGATCTTCAAGAAGGAGTACGTCGAGAAGGCCGAGCACTACTTCGCGAAGTTCGGCCCGGCGAAGGCGGTCGTGCTCGCGCGGTTCATCCCGATCGTGCGCACCTTCCTCAACCCGGTCGCCGGCGTCGTGGGCATGCCGGCCGGGCAGTTCTTCCTGTGGAACGCCATCGGCGGCATCCTGTGGACCGACGGCATCATCCTCGCCGGCTGGGCCCTGGCCAAGCAGATCCGGGACCTGATCCCGCCGGAGAAGATCGACACGTACCTGCTGCCGGCCGTGCTCGTCATCGTGCTCATCTCGGCGCTGCCGATCTTCATCGAGATCTTCCGCGGCTGGCGCGAGCGCCGGCGCGGCCACGGCGCCGGCCCGGTCGACCCGGCCAACGCCCCGACCGAGGTCATCCCGGCCGTGCCGCCGGCCGACCGCCCGGGCAGCCACCGGGTGCGCGACTAGTTCGAGCGGATCAGGGCCTGGAGGAAGATGTTGCCGATCTGCTCCGGGTCCTGAACCACGAACGCCCGGCCGCCCGTCGTCGCCGCGATCGCGTCGAGCTCGTCCTTGTGCACGTCGGGGCCGATGCCGAGCAGCACCACGCGGACCGGGCGGGTCGGGTCGGTGGCCCGCTCCAGCTCGAGCTTCAGCGTCTCGAGGCTCATGCCGGACTTCGAGTTCGAGCCGTCGGTGAACACCACGACGGTGTTGGAGCGGCCCTCCTTGTAGCCCTCCTTGAGCGACTGGTACGCCGCGAGGACCGTGTCGTAGAGGCCGCACACGTCGGTCGGGGCGGCCTTCGCGGCGGCCACGGCCGACGTCAGCCGCGCCCGCTGGCCCCCGTTGAGCTGGGAAACCGGGACGACCTGCTGATGGTCCGCGGCGTACGCCCACAACCCCAGCTCACTGTCGTCGGTGAACAGCCCGAGGCCGTCGGTGGCCGTCTTTCGCAGCACCTCCAGGCGCGCCGGGCCGCCCCGCACGATCGGCCGGTTCATCGACGACGTGACGTCGACCAGCGTCAGCACCCGGGACGGGGCCGTCGTCGCGTTCCAGTAGCCGAGCACCTCACCGATCTTGCGCTCATCGCTCAGCGGCTTGACCTGCGCCTCGCTCTGCGTCACGCCGTGCCCGGCCGGGAAGGCGGCGCCGGTGGAGCCGTCCGGGCCGCGGAAGCCGCGCCGGGCGAACGCGGTGCGGTCGGCGCCGCTCAGCGCGGCCCGCAGCAGCTCGGCGGCGGCAAGGTTGACCGCCGGCTTGGCGCTCACCACCGCGAACGGGTAGTCCAGCGTGGTCGGCGGGTCGAGCGGGAGCGCGGTGACGCCGTCGGCCGCCGACGCGAGCACCTGCTGCTCACTGGTGATCACCGCCTGGCCGGCGGCCGCGTTGCGCAGCAGCGTCGCCTGGTCCGGGGCCAGGGCGATCGAGCGGTACGCCCGGACCATGTCGACGAGCTTCGCCGGGTCGGTGACGATGCTGTCGTACAGCAGCCCGGCCCCGGCCAGCCCGGCGGTGCTGCGCCTCGGGTCGACCGCGCCCATCTGCAACTGCCTGTTGGAAACCCTGGCCAGCAGGGCGCCGACCTGGGCGGCGCCGACGGTGCGAGCGCCCAGGGCGTCGGCGACCGGCCGGCCCGCGGCGAGCACGACGGGGCTGGCCGCGATCGAGGTGACCTGCGCGTCGAACGCCTGCCGGTCCACGCCCTGCACGCGGGTGAGCCACGCGCTCGAGTCCGGAATCCACACGGTCGGCACGTCGGCGTCGGGCGGGGACGGAGCGGCCGAGGCGCCCGGCACGACGGTGCCGCCGGCGCGGGCGGCGAGCAGGCCGGCGACGCCGGCCGGGTCGGCCGCCCTGACCTGGATCTGGAGGCAGTCGCCGCGCACCTCGGGCTTCGTGGCGGCGAACCGGTCGGCGACCTCGCGCACGGCGGGTTCGATCTCCGGGGCGGCGGCGACGAGCAGCTTCACGCCGCCCGAGCACCCTCCGCTGAGCCCGCCGACCACGAGCCCGGCCGCCAGGGCGCCCGCGCCCACAACCAGTGCGACGGCCCCGGAGACGAGAGCCTTGTTGCGCACTCGCACCGTTCACTCCCCCTTGACCTGCGGTTCAACAGGAGGACGAGTGTAAGCAGAAGAAATTTCACGCGGTGGCGGTGGGCGCGCTCAGCCAGTCGGTCGGCAGGGGCTCGACGGGACGGCCGAGGAGCAGGGCGCGGTACGTCAGCCGCGCGGCTTCCTCGAGATAGATGGCCCGCTTGTGCGCGAGCTCGACCGAGTCGGCGACGACTGAGCAGCCGTGCCGGGACAGCACGACGCAGTCGGTGCCGTCGGCGCACGCCTCGGCGGCCAGTGTGCCGACCTCGGGGCGGCCCGGCGGCACGAAGGGCGCGGTCGCCACCCGGCGCAGGTAGAAGGCGTGGTCGGTGGTGACCAGCCGGATGGGCTCGCCGATCGCGTCGAGCAGCAGGACGGTCTGCGGGTGCAGGTGCACCACGGCGTTGACGTCCGGGCGGGCCCGGTACGTGGCGAGGTGGAGCGCAAGTTCTGACGACGGCGCGGCCTTGGCATTGCTGTCAAGTGCCGCGCCGTCGGTGATTCGGATCCGAACGAATGAACCGCGGTCGAGGCGATCGAGCCATGTCCCGCCCGCGGTTACCCAGCATTCGTCGGCGCCGGGCGCCCGGGCGGACAGGTTGCCGCCTGAGCCCACGACGAGTCCGGCCTGCACGACCGCCAGCCCGGCGTGGGCAAGCTGGTCGCGGAGGTCACCGGCCGGGTAGTAGCGCGAAGCCCTACCCGGCGCGATCAGCGAGGCGCCTTCTTGGTCGCGCGCTTGCGCGGCGGGGTCAGCAGGTCGGCGATGGTGCCGATGGCGGAGGGCACGAGGCGGTAGAACGCCCACACACCCCGCTTCTCGCGCTCCAGCAGACCGGCCTCGGTCAGGATTCGCAGGTGGTGGCTCACCGTCGGCTGCGAGAGTCCGAGCGGGGCCGTCAGGTCACACACACACGCTTCGCCGTCGGGAGCCGACTGGATCAGGCTCAGCAGCCGGAGTCGGGCCGGGTCGGCGAGCGCCTTCAGCACGCTCGCGAGACGTTCGGCGTCAGCGCGGTCAATCGGCTCGCCGGCAAGCGGCGAGGTCTGGGGCAGGGTCATCTCAGCCAGCGCAGTTCCCACGTTTTCCATCCTTCCACCAACACCATCGACCCGCCTGCATATGCGCAGGTCCGAATCGACAATTTTTCAGCCCTGTCGGCCGAGGTCGGCCAACGAAAATGCTGAGCGATAGCTCAGCCCCGCGGCGCGAACCGCCTTTTCCGCGCCTCTATCGACGATAACGGCCACACCGACCACCTCGGCGCCGGCCTCTCGCAGCGCCTCCACGGCAGTCAGCACACTTCCACCTGTAGTGGAGGTGTCCTCGACCGCCAGAACGCGCCGGCCGGCAACGTCGGGTCCTTCGATCCGTCGCTGCAGACCATGAGCTTTGTCACTCTTACGGACGACGAACGCGTCGAGCGCCCGCCCTCCGCGAGCGGCCGCCGCATGAAGCATCGCGGAGGCCACCGGATCGGCGCCGAGGGTCAGCCCTCCCACGGCGTCGAACTCCCAGTCGTCGACAAGGTCGAGCAGCACTCGGCCGACCAACGGCGCACCTGCATGGTGCAGCGTCAAGCGACGGAGGTCCACGTACCAGTCGGCAACTTGTCCGGACGACAGCGTGACCCGCCCGTTGACCACGGCGAGGTCGCGTACGAGTTTCAGCAGGTCGTCACGGTCGGTCATGACCGAAGCGTACGCGCTAAATCCCCGCGGTGAATCGATGACCCGCACTCTCGGCCAAATTTAAGGCCGTCAAGTGGACAAGGGCGAATACGAAGGTGATCGCAGCGATCACCACGAGTGACACGAGAGGTGACGGTGACGGGGGATAACGATGCACCGATGCCACTCCGGTGAAACCGAATCTTGCTCTCATTAGATCGTTGCAATGCTCGATGCACGGCCATGACCTGCGGAAACGACCGAACGGCCGGCGCCGGGTCAACCGGACGCCTATGGGAGCGCTGCCATCCGGCCATCATCCGTTTGTACGTGACCACAATCATGTTCGATGCCCCGAGGAAACACACAGCAAACTCAATGCTTGCCCATGTGCACGTACCAACGGATGAGAGGGCGTTACCGTTCCTCGTGCCCGATGCGTCCCCTGGCGTCCCGGGACACGCGCTGGAGGAGACCCCGAGGCGCATGGCGGATGCCGAAGACCGCCAGCTTGTACTTCCACCCGGGCACGCTGACCATCCGCCCCCGGCGCAGGTCCCGCAGGCCGGCCCGGGCCACCGCGCGAGCGTCCAGCCACAGCCAGGACGGCATGTGGGTGGTGTCGATGCCGGCCCGGTCGTGGAACTCGGTGCGGGTGTACCCCGGGCACAGCGCCATGACCCGCACGCCCTGGCCGCGCACCAGCTGGGCCTGCGACTCGCTGAAGTTGGTGACCCAGGCCTTGGTCGCCGGGTACGTCGAGCCCGGCATCATCGCCGCGAAGCCCGAGACCGACGAGACGTTGACGACGTCGCCGCGGCCGCGCTCGACCATGGCGGGCAGGGCGGCCAGCGTCAGCCGCATGACGGCGTTGACGTTGAGCCGCAGCAGCTCCTCCTCGAGCTCCACGGTGGAGCGCAGGAAGGAGCGGTTGAGGCTCCGGCCGGCGTTGTTGACCAGCAGGTCGACCGGGCGGGCCGGATCGGCGAGCCGGGCCGCGACGGCGTCGCGCCCGGCGGCGGTGGCCAGGTCGGCCGGAAGAACCTCAACGGGGACCGGCAGCTCGGCGGCCAGGGCCGCCAGCCGATCCCCGTTGCGGGCCACGAGAACGAGCTCGTGGCCCTCGGCGGCGAGCTCGCGCGCGAAGGCGGCGCCAATGCCCGCGGTGGCTCCGGTGACGAGTGCGGTTCGCCGGTCGGTCACCGCGGCAATCTAGCGCCAGGGGCGCGCTACTGGGTCGGGGGCCCGTATCCGGGCGGGGGCGGGGGGCCCGGCTGATCGGGCGGCGGCGGGAAGCCACCGCCGGACGGGGGCACCGGGGGCTCCCACTCCTGCTGCGGCTTGCGGAAGTACGGATGCGAGGCCGGCAGCGCCAGCAGGATGATCGTCACCAGGATCGCGAGGATCAGCACGATGCTCAGGACGGTGCTGAGCGGCATGTACCAGCCGGGGACGTCGGCGTAGGCGATCCTCTGGTACTCGTCCCACGACGGCAGCTGCGGGTTGGTCTTGCGGGCCTGGTCCCAGATCGCCGAGGCGGCCAGCGTCGTGCTCAGGCCGATGACGCTGCAGCACAGCGCGATGCCGCCGAACACCCAGGTCAGGACCCGCCCTACCTGGTTGCCGCGGCTGACGAGGTAGCCGAGCACCACCAGGATCACGATGATGATGAACCCGATGACCACGCCGACCGTCGAGCCGACGGCGAGGCCGGCGTTGCCGCCGTTCGCCATGCCCGCCTGGTCGTAGACCCGCTTGGTGCCGTCGGCGATCTTCTGCGCGTACAGCAGCGAGAAGATCACGCTGATTACTTCGATGCCCGCGGCGACGAACAGCAGCGTCGCCGCGAGGCTGACGGTCGACGGCCTGGCGCGAGGCGCCGGAGCCGGGACGGAGAAAGACATCGGGTTGGTACTCCTCCCAGGAAATCCCTGCGGATCACCGTATCGATGTCACGCTAATCGCGCAGACGCTCTGCCGCGTACCGGCCGACGGTCGTGCTGCTCATGATGCAGCCGTTGAACGTCGTCACCTCGGCGTCCTGGGCCTCGAGGCGCAGCCAGGCGGCCCGGCCGGCCGCCGCGTCGGCGTGCGTGAGCAGCTCCGCGGCGTAGACCCGGCCGGCCGGCGTCGCGCGGTCGAGGAGGGCCTCCAGGCGGGGGCGCAGGTCCGCGCCGTGCTCGCGCAGGCCCTCCTCGACGGCGAAATACGCCTTGGTGGCGGGCAGGAGGGTGCCGGCGATGCCGACCCCACCGAACGCCAGCGTGTCGGCTTCGGCGAGCAGACGCAGTTCATCCTCGAACGCGTGTTTCTTCCAGAGCATCTGCCGTACCCTCCCACAGCTTTCAGCCCGCGGTCACCGTGAGCGCCTTCTTGTCGTCCGACAGGTCGACCAGCACCCGGTCACCGTCCCTGATCCCACCGGAGAGCAGCGCCTTGGCGAGCTGGTCGCCGATGGACGTCTGAACCAGGCGGCGCAGGGGGCGAGCACCGTACACCGAGTCATACCCAAGACTGGCCAGCCAGTCACGCGCCTGGTCGGAGACCTCGAGCGTGAGCCGGCGGTCGGCCAGCCTCCGGCCCAACGCATTGAGCTGGATCTCTACGATCGCACGCAGATCAGCCTGCGACAATGCGTCGAACACCACCATGTCGTCCAGCCGGTTCACGAACTCGGGCTTGAAGTGGCCCCGCACGGCGGCGATGACGGCGTCGCGGCGCTGCTCCGCGCTGAGCGTCGGGTCGTCCGCGAGCACCTCCGAGCCCAGGTTGGACGTCAGGATCAGGATGGCGTTGCGGAAGTCGACCGTGCGGCCCTGCCCGTCGGTGAGCCGGCCGTCGTCGAGCACGGCCAGCAGGACGTCGAACACGTCCGGGTGGGCCTTCTCGACCTCGTCCAGCAGCACCACGGTGTAGGGCCGGCGGCGCACCGCCTCGGTGAGCTGGCCGCCCTCCTCGTAGCCGACGTAGCCGGGCGGCGCGCCGACGAGCCGGGCGACGGTGTGCTTTTCGCTGTACTCGCTCATGTCGATGCGCACCATGGCACGCTCGTCGTCGAACAGAAACTCGGCCAGCGCCTTGGCCAGCTCCGTCTTGCCGACGCCGGTCGGGCCGAGGAACAGGAAGCTGCCCGTCGGGCGGTCCGGGTCGGCGATGCCGGCCCGGGCGCGGCGCACCGCGTCGGAGACCGCCTGGATCGCCCGCTCCTGGCCGATGACGCGGCTGGCCAGCGAGTCCTCCATGCGCAGCAGCTTGGCCGTCTCGCCCTCCAGGAGCCGGCCGGCCGGGATGCCCGTCCACGAGGCGACCACCGCCGCGATGTCGTCGGCGGAGACCTCCTCCTTGAGCATGGCGCCCGCCGACTGCAGCGCGGTGAGCTCACGCTCGGCCCGCTCCAGCTCGTGCTGCAGGCCCGGGATCGTGCCGTACCGCAGCTCGGAGGCCCGGGCCAGGTCGCCGTCGCGCTCGGCCCGCTCGGCCTCGCCGCGCAGCTGCTCGAGCTGCTCCTTGGTGTTGGAGATCTTCTGGATGTGGGCCTTCTCGTTCTGCCAGCGGTCGGTGAGCGCGGTCAGCTGCTCCCGGCGGTCGGCGAGCTCGGCCCGCAGCCGCTGCAGCCGCTCGGCCGAGGCGGCGTCGGGCTCCTTGGCCAGCGCCATCTCCTCGATCTCGAGCCGGCGCACGCTGCGCTCGACCTCGTCGACCTCGGTCGGGCGGGAGTCGATCTCCATGCGCAGCCGGGACGCGGCCTCGTCGACCAGGTCGATGGCCTTGTCGGGCAGAAAGCGGTCGGTGATGTACCGATCGGAGAGCGCCGCGGCGGCCACGAGCGCGGCGTCGGTGATGCGCACGCCGTGGTGCACCTCGTAGCGCTCCTTCAGCCCGCGCAGGATGCCGATCGTGTCCGCGGTCGACGGCTCGCCCACGACCACGGGCTGGAAGCGACGCTCCAGGGCCGGGTCCTTCTCGATGTGCTCGCGATACTCGTCCAGCGTCGTCGCGCCGACCATCCGCAGCTCGCCGCGGGCCAGCATCGGCTTGAGCATGTTGCCGGCGTCCATCGAGCCCTCGCCCTTGCCGGCGCCCACGACCGTGTGCAGCTCGTCGAGGAACGTGATGACCTGCCCGTCGGAGCCCTTGATCTCCTCCAGGACGGACTTGAGGCGCTCCTCGAACTGGCCGCGGTACTGCGCGCCGGCCACCATCGCGCCCAGGTCGAGGCTCACGAGCCGCTTGTCGCGCAGCGATTCCGGGATGTCGCCGGCCACGATCCGCTGGGCCAGGCCCTCCACGATCGCGGTCTTGCCGACGCCGGGCTCGCCGATGAGCACGGGATTGTTCTTGGTACGCCGGGACAGCACCTGGATCACGCGGCGGATCTCGGCGTCACGGCCGATCACCGGGTCGATCTTGCCGTCCCGGGCCGCCTGGGTCAGGTCGACGCCGTACTTCTCCAGCGCCTGAAAGGTCTGCTCGGGGTCGGCGGTGGTGACCTTGCGGTCGCCGCCGCGCACCTGCGGGAACGCCGCGACCAGGGTCTCCTCGGTCGCGCCGGACTCCTTCAGCAGCGCCGCGACCGCCCCGCCGACGCGGGCCAGGCCGGCCAGCAGGTGCTCGGTCGACGTGTACTCGTCGCCCAGGGGCCGGGCGATCTGCTCCGCGGCCGCGATCGCGTTGGCGAACTCGCGGGCCACGTTGGGCTCCACCACGCTCGCGCCACGGGCGCTGGGCAGCCGCTCGACGGCATGCAGCGCGGCCCGCCGCACGTCGGCCGGGTTGGCGCCGACGGCGCGCAACAGTCCGGCCGCGGTCGAGCCGCCCGTGTCCAGCAGGGCCAGCAGAAGGTGCCAGGGCTCAACGGTCGCGTGTCCGCGCTGGCTCGCCGCGTCCACGGCGGCCTTGATGACCTCGCGACTCTTGGTGGTCAGGCGTTCGGCGTTCATCGACTCCTCGTTCCAGTGCGTCCTACATGAGGTACGACACCCACGAGGTTGAGTCTATTCCACTCAACTCCAGTTTGCGTCACTCAACGGGAGCTGACCGCCACGTGCGCCCAGTCACATGCCTTGGACTTCACCGTGCAGAGCCACACCTCGCCGGACTGCTGGGCGGGGTACCCGAGAATCGTCGTGTCATCGAGGCGCTTCAGCCGGAAGATCAGCCGCGCGCCGGGATCCCGGGTGCGCTGCTGCTGGTCGAGGACCCACACGCCCTGGCTGCTGGCGATCAGCACGGCGCCGCCGGGCAGCACCTCGGCGCTGAACAGCTCGGCCACCTCGCGCATGGCGGTGGCCTCCAGCCAGGTCGAGCCCGATCCCGTGGTGCCGGGCTGGCGCCGGGCGCCGAAGCGCGGGCCGACGAGCCACACGTCGCTGCCGTCCGGGGCGACCACGGGCTTGACGGTGGCGTTGGCGTCGGTGGCGTGCGCGGCGCCCTGGGGCTGCCAGGTGCGGCCCTTGTCGGCGCTGCTCCAGACGGTGATCGCGGTGCCGGCTCCGGGCGTGGCGGCGCCGCCGGTCGGCTGGGCGGTGAGCCACAGGGTGCCGCTCGCCGCGGCGGTCAGGCCGAGATACCGCAAGGCGCCGGACGGGCGGGCCGGCAGCGGGCGGCGCACGCCGTCGTCGCCGACGATCCACGGCTGGGCGTCGGCGCAGCCGCTGGCCGCGGTGTCCTGGCAGCCCACCGAGTACTGCGGGTCGGCGAGGTTGAGCTCGGCCGGCGCCGGGGTCAGCGGGCGCCTGTCCCAGGTGCGCCCGGTGTCCTTCGAGACGAAGTAGCCGTCCGGCGCCGCCTTGATGACCAGCACGTTGCCCCGGCCGAGGTGCATGTCGACGTCCAGGGCGTTGTCGAAGGGGAGCTTGCGCTCGACCCAGCTCGACCCGCCGTCCAGCGTCAGGACCAGGCCCGCCTGGCAGGCCTGGCCGGCCACGCAGTTGCTGAACAGCGCATAGCCGGTGTTGGGGTCGGCGAACTCGACGCCGCGGGGCGACGTGCCCTTCGGGACCGGCACCACGTTCTGGCGGTCGTGGGGGTCCTCGGAGCCGCCCGGGGTGGCGGGGACGTCCTCGTACGAGACGTCGTCGGTCGGCGCGGCCTCGGGCTCGGCGCTCTTGCTCGGCGCGCAGGAGGCGGCGCCCAGCGTCGCGAGCAGGGCCGCGGCCAGCGCGACGGCCAGCGCCCGGCGCCGACGTCTCACCAACGCCAGCGCCAGAATCTGCGCTGGTAACGCACGCGGACGTTGCTGCTGCGGACCTCACCGTTGATCTTGAACGTGATCCCCTGGCCGGAGGCGCCGTAGGCGGCCGGGACCTTCTGCTTCAGCGAGCTCGCGTGGGGCGCGATGTTGTCGATGTCGGCGGTGGCGCCGCGCGGCAGGACCAGATCGACCGAGCTGGAGCGGGCCTCGAGCTGGATCTCCACGACCGTGCCGGTGAAGATCGCCTCGGTGAAGTCCAGCTTGACGTTGCCGGCGCGGGTCTTGATGTACACCCGGCGGGGCACGGTCCATCGACCCTGGCGCTTGAGGTTGGACGCCTGGTTGTGGATCTCCAGCTGATCCGGGACCGACATGGGCCCCTTCTGCGGGAGGTCGCCGACGTAGGGCTCGATGTCGCCGAAGGTGCGCGAGCGCAGCACGCCGTCCACGCGCTCCTCGAACTCCGACAGTGTCAGCCGGCCCTCCGAGACGGCCGCGTTGAGCTGGGCCACCACGAGCTCCCGCTCGGCGTCGGAGATGCGCATGTCCGGACGGTCCGTGCTCACGACGACACTCTAAACCCGATCGTGAATCATTGACATCCTGCGTTTGCTGCCGCGTTTTAGCGGATAAATCCGCATTTTCCGCGGTTTACCGAGCGTGAGGATCCGGTTCGGCTCTTCCCATGCAACCTGGTGGCGGGCTAAGTTGTCGCCGAAACCAGGACCCTGGCGATGTGGCGGCATCGCTCGGTGACTCACGCGCCGGCCACGGGAGCTGATGGTGAGCGTGACACAGGCGGGATTCCGGGGGTTCGAGAACCCGGTCGACCCTACCGCGGCCGAGCTGCGCGCATGGGCCTACCACCCCGACGCTTCGCTGCTGCAGACGATGCCCCCCGACTGGGACCTGCTGGTCGCCGGCGACCGCCTGATCGGCACCCTGTTCGAGCTGGCGATGGACCCGGCCTGCCCGGCCCGCCGCTTCGCGCTGCACTGCCTCTACATCTACGCGGCGGACGGCATCCGGACGCACTTTCGCGCCCACCCGAAGCGCAAGCTGAAGAAGTTCGTGGAGCAGGCCGAGGAGAACGGCGACGAGCTCCTCACGACGTGGGCCCACAACGCCCGAATGCTCCTGGCCCGCCCCGAACTCTTCGAGTACCACGACTGGTGCGAGGGCGGCCTGGTCCGCACCCCCCGCCGCCTGACCTAACAGTCGCGAAGCGCGACAAAAACCCGCGCGGACGCCAGGCGCGCGAAGCGCAACCAAGAACCGCGCCCACCGCGCGAAGCGCGACAAGAAACCGCGCGCGGACGCCAGGCGCGCGAAGCGCAACAAAAGTGGCCGCGCAGCGGCCATGGGGGGTGCGGGGTGGGAACCCCCCGCCCGCGCCCGAGCGAAGCGAGCGCCAGGCTAACTTTCGGACCCCAGGATGGCGCGCGAAGCGCAACAAAAACCCCAACCACCGCGCGAAGCGCAACGAGAAACCCCAGCCACTGCGCGAAGCGCGACAAGAAACCGCGAGCGAACGCCAGGGGCGCGAAGCGCAACAAAAGTGGCCGCGCAGCGGCCATGGGGGGCGCGGGGTGGGAACCCCCCGCCCGCGCCCGAGCGAAGCGAGCGCCAGGCTAACTTTCGGACCCCAGGACGGCGCGCGAAGCGCAACAAAAACCCCAACCACCGCGCGAAGCGCAACAAGAAACCGCGCCCACCGCGTGAAGCGCACAAACGCCGAGGGGCGCCCTAACCAGGCGCCCCTCGAACGTGACCACACCCTTCGCGTGCATCCCGGTCAGCCTCCGGTGTGCACCGCACCATTCCCGATATCAGTGGTGCCCACCCCGCGCGCCCGTCAAACGTTCTTCGACGGCCGCCACACCACCAGCGCCGTCTGATGCTGGTTGGACGGCACCAGATCGCGGCGCGGGAAGCCCGCGGCCTCGATCTGAGCCAGCCGCGCGCGCGTGCGGACCAGCTCGTCCTCGAGCTCCGCTACCCGCTGCCGCAGGTCGCCGACCAGGCCCTCGAGCTCGATGATCCGCTTGATGCCGGCGAGGTTGACGCCGTCCTCCTGGCTGAGCCGCTGCACCTCGCGCAGCAGCGCGACGTCGCGTTCGCTGTAGCGGCGGCCGCCGCCGGCCGTCCGGCCGGGCTGCACGAGGCCCATGCGGTCGTACTGCCGCAGGGTCTGCGGATGCATCCCGGCCAGCCGGGCGGCGATGGAGATGATCAGAACCTTGGCGTCGGACACCGCCCCGATGCTGATGAAGACCTCGCGGTGCTCGCCGTGGTTCGTGGGGTCATCGTTCATAGCTGCTGCGCTCCCGTGCGATCGCGTCGAGCCGCTCGCGAGGAGCCGGCGGCGCCGCGGCCGCATAGTCGGACAGAGCCTGCCGGGCCGCCTCGGACAGCTCGGCCGGCACATGAACATCGATCGTGACCAGCAGGTCACCGACGTTGCCGTCGCGCCGGGCGACGCCCTTGCCGCGCACCCGCAGCGTCCGGCCGCTCGGCGTGCCCGGGGGCACCCGCAGCGTCACGGTCGCGTCGAGGGTCGGCACGCGCAGGTCGGCGCCGAGGGCCGCCTCCGCGAACGTCACCGGCACCGTCAGCGTCAGGTCGTCGCCGCTACGGCCGAAGACCGCGTCGGGACGGACCTTGATGAGCACGAACAGGTCGCCGGGCGACCCGCCCCGCGTGCCCGGCTCGCCCCGGCCGGCCAGCCGGATGCGCTGGCCGTCGGAGACGCCGGCGGGGATCCGCACGTTGATCGTGCGGGTTTTGGTGACCCCGCCCGTGCCGTGGCACTCCGGGCACTTCTCGTCGACGATCGTGCCGACGCCCTGGCACTCGCGGCAGGGCTCGGTGAAGCTGAACGAGCCCTGGTTGCTGCTCACCACGCCCATGCCCCGGCACTTCGGGCAGGTCCGCGGTGACGTGCCGGGGGCGGCGCCGTTGCCGTGGCAGGTCTCGCAGGTGCCGGGCGTGCGCAGGGTGATGGGCAGCGTCGCCCCCTGCACCGCGTCGACGAAGTTGAGCACGACCTCGGTCTCGACGTCGCGCCCGCGGCTTCGGCGTCCGGCCGTCGGGCCGCCGCCTCCACCACCCGAGAAGATCGAGCTGAACAGGTCCGAGAAGCCGGCCCCGCCGAAGCGGCGGTCGCTGCCGGCGCCCGGTGCCCCGCCCGCCCCGCCGGCATTGCCGAAGAGGTCGGTGAAGTCGAACCCGGGGCCGCCCGCCCCCGCCGGGCCGCCGGCCCGCGCGTTGCGGCGGAACTGCCCCGCGCCGAACAGCGACCGCATCTCGTCGTACTCTTTGCGCCGCGCCGGGTCGGAGAGCACGTCATATGCCTCCGACACCGCCTTGAACCGCTCCTCGGCCGCCGCGTTGTTCGGGTTGCGGTCGGGGTGCAGCTCGCGCGCGAGCTTGCGGTACGCCTTCTTGATCTCATCGGTGGGAGCGGATTTGGTGACGCCCAGAACCGCGTAGAAATCCTTTTCCAACCAGTCCTTTGAACTCATTGCGCCACCTCCTCCAGGCGTTCGTCTACTCCGGGTCGGCGACCGCGACCAGCGCCGGTCGCAGTAGCCGCTCGCCGAGGAGGTAGCCGCGGCGCATCACGTCGATGCACGTCGGCTCGGTGACCTCGGCCGAGGTCAGGTGGGCCACCGCCTCGTGGACGGTCGGGTCGAACGGGTCGCCCTTGGCCCCGAACACGGTCAGCCCGAACTTGGTCAGCGCGGCGTTGAGCTGCTCCGCCACCGACCCGAACGGCCCGACCAGGTCGCCGTGCTCGCGCGCCCGGTCGAGGTCGTCGAGGATCGGCAGCAGCGCGCCCAGCACGTTGGCGCTGGCCTGCTCGACGACCAGCGCCCGGTCGCGGTCGACCCGCTTGCGGTAGTTGGCGTACTCGGCGGTGACCCGCTGCAGGTCCCGCGTGCGCTCGTCGAGGTCGGTGCGCAGGGCCGCCAGCTCCGCGCCCAGCCCGTGCTGGTGCGCGTCGTCGGTCGTACCCTGCGCCGCCGCCTGGTTTGGTCCTTCGCCGGCGGCCGGGGCGTGGACCGTGAACTCCTCGTCCACGATCTCGCCCTCGACCGGCTTCTCTTCTTCCGGCTCCGCAGTGGCCTCGGCCGTCACGTCGGTCTCCTCGACCGCTTCGACGGCCTCGGCCTCGGGCGCCTCCGGCGCGGCCGGCTCCTGAGCATCCGTCACTTCTTGTTGTCCTCGTCGATGATCTCGGCGTCGACGACGTCCTCCGGCCCGTTGCCGCCGGGGTTCGCGCCGGTGCCCGCGCCGCCCGCCGCGCCCGTGGCGCCACCGGCGTCACCGGCCGCCTGCTGGCGCTGCTGCTCGTACAGCGCGCTGCCGGCCTGCTGCGAGACCTGGGCGAGCTTCTCGTGAGCCGCCTTGATCCGCTCGGTGTCGTTGCCACCGAGCGCGCTGCGCAGGTCGCCCAGCGCCTCGTTCATCTGCTCGCGGGAGTCGGCCGGGATCTTGTCGCCGCTCTCGGCCAGGAACTTCTCGGTCTGCCACTGCAGGGCCTCGGCGAGGTTGCGGGTCTCGGCCTCCTCGCGGCGGCGCTTGTCCTCGTCGGCGTGGTCCTGCGCGTCGCGCATCATCCGCTCGATGTCGTCCTTCGGCAGCGCCGAGCCGCCGGTGATCGTCATCGACTGCTCCTTGCCGGTGCCCAGGTCCTTGGCGGACACGTGCACGATGCCGTTGGCGTCGATGTCGAAGGTGACCTCGATCTGCGGCACGCCACGCGGCGCCGGCGGGATGCCGGTCAGCTCGAAGGTGCCGAGGCGCTTGTTGTACGCCGCCATCTCCCGCTCGCCCTGGAAGACCTGGATGAGCACGGAGGGCTGGTTGTCGTCCGCGGTGGTGTACACCTCGGAGCGCTTGGTCGGGATGGTCGTGTTGCGCTCGACCAGCTTGTGCATGATGCCGCCCTTGGTCTCGATGCCCAGCGACAGCGGGGTGACATCGAGTAGCAGGACGTCCTTGACCTCGCCCTTGAGCACGCCGGCCTGCAGGGCGGCGCCGACGGCGACGACCTCGTCCGGGTTGACGCCCTTGTTGGGCTCCTTGCCGGTGAGCTGCTTGACCAGGTCGGTCACGGCCGGCATACGGGTCGAGCCGCCGACGAGGATGACGTGGTCAAGCTTCGACACGTTGATGCCGGCGTCCTTGATGGCCGACTCGAACGGCACCTTGGTGCGGTCGAGCAGGTCCTGCGTCATCCGCTGGAACTCCGAGCGCGACAGCTGGGTGTCGAGGTGCAGCGGGCCGTCGGGGCCGGCCGTGATGTACGGCAGGTTGATCGACGTCGTGGTCGCGGCGGACAGCTCGATCTTGGCCTTCTCGGCCGCCTCGCGCAGTCGCTGCATGGCCATCTTGTCGGCCGACAGGTCGATGCCGTGCTGGCCGCGGAACGTCTTGACCAGGTGGTCGATGACCCGCTCGTCCCAGTCGTCGCCGCCGAGGTGGTTGTCGCCGGAGGTCGACTTGACCTCCACGACGCCCTCGGCCAGCTCCAGGACGGAGACGTCGAAGGTGCCGCCGCCGAGGTCGAAGACCAGGACGGTCTGCTCCTTGGAGCCCTTGTCGAGCCCGTACGCCAGGGCGGCCGCGGTGGGCTCGTTGACGATGCGCAGCACGTTGAACCCGGCGATCTCGCCGGCCTCCTTGGTGGCGGTGCGCTGCGCGTCGTTGAAGTATGCCGGCACGGTGATGACCGCGTCGGTGATCTGCTCGCCCAGGTAGGCCTCGGCGTCGCGCTTGAGCTTCATCAGGACCCGCGCCGAGATCTCCTGCGGGGTGTACTTCTTACCGTCGATGTCGATGGCCCAGTTGGTGCCCATCTCCCGCTTGACGGAGCGGATGGTCCGGTCCGGGTTGGTGACGGCCTGCCGCTTGGCGACCTCACCGACAAGGACCTCGCCGTTGCGGGCGAACGCGACGATCGAGGGCGTCGTGCGCGCACCTTCGGCGTTGGCGATGACGCTGGGCTCGCCGCCCTCCAGGACACTGACCACCGAGTTGGTGGTTCCGAGGTCGATGCCGACCGCACGTGCCATAGCTGCTTGACCTCCATGGGGCAGTCGGCGTTGGCCGCCGGCCGCGAAGTTGAGTGACTGTCACTCAATAGTGCCACGCAACGCTCGATCGTCAAGTGGAACCTTGAGCCTGTATGACGCAACTCCATCCGGGCCCGGGTGATTCCCACGTGTGATTGCACTCCGTCGCATCGATGGTCACGCGCATTCCGTAGCGCTGACGAGCCGCATCGGGCACGCTTTACCCGTGACCACACAGGGCGAGTCGGTGGACGCCCGGTCGACGGCTCCAACCCCTTCGGGGGATGGCGCGTCGGCCGGTCGTCCACAGCGCATTCATCCTGTCGTAGCCCAGCGCCAACCGGACCAGCCGCTGGCCGGCGCCCTGGTGGACCTGCGCGACACCGTCCGGGACACCCGGTTCGCCCTGCCGCTGCCCAGCGCCGAGCGGGCCGGCACCGTGGCCGGCGCCATGGTCGCCCAGCTCGACGACTATCTGCTGCCGCGGCTGGAGCGGCTCGACGCGCCGCTGCTCGTGGTGGTCGGCGGCTCGACCGGCGCCGGCAAGTCCACGCTGGTCAACAGCCTGGTCCGCACGCCGATCAGCCCCGCCGGGGTGCTGCGCCCGACCACCCGGGCCCCGGTCCTGGTCTGCCACCCGGCCGACATGGCCTGGTTCTCCCGGGCCAACCTGCTGCCGTCGCTGACCCGCACGACCGGGCCGAGCACCGACCCGCGGTCACTGCAGGTCGTCTCCGCCCCGGCGCTGTCGCCCGGGCTGGCGCTGCTCGACGCGCCCGACATCGACTCGGTCGTGGACGCCAACCGCCAGCTGGCCGGGCAGCTGCTGGCCGCCGCCGACCTCTGGCTGTTCGTCACCACCGCCTCGCGCTACGCCGACGCCGTGCCGTGGACGCTGCTGCAGACCGCCCGCAACCGGGGCACCGCCGTCGCGCTCGTGCTCGACCGGGTGCCCAGCGGCGCGGCCGACGAGATCGGCCCGCACCTGACCCAGATGCTGCGCGACCACGACCTCGGCGGCGTGCCGCTGTTCGTGCTGCCCGAGACCCGCCTGGACAGCCAGGGCCTGCTGGGCGAGAACCAGATCGCGCCGCTGAGCGACTGGCTGGGCCGGCTCGCCCGCGACGCCGAGGCCCGGGCCGCGGTCGTGCGCCAGACCGTCGGCGGCGCGATCGACGCGCTCACCGTCGACGTCGTGATCCTGGCCGCGGCCGCCGACGAGCAGGTCACGGCGGCCAGGGCGCTCGGCGAGGCGGTCCACGTCTCCTACCGGGCGGCCACCGAGTCGGTCGACAAGGGCATCCACGACGGCGCGCTGCTGCGCGGCGAGGTGCTCGCCCGCTGGCAGGAGCTCGTCGGCACCGGCGACATCATGCGCGCCCTGCAGGCCCGCGTCGGCAAGCTGCGCGACCGCGCGGTGGCCGCGTTCACCGGCCGCCCGGCGCCCGGCGAGCAGTTCCAGCAGGCCATCGGATCCGGGCTGGCGGTGCTGCTCAAGGGCTCCGCCACCGACGCCGCGGAGCGGGCCGGCACCGCCTGGCGGGCCCACCCGGCCGGCGCCGCCCTGCTGGACGCTGCCCCCGGCCTGGTCCACCCCTCCGACGACCTCGACGAGCGCATCGACCGGCTCATCCGCGACTGGCAGCGCTCGGTGCTGGAGCTGGTGCGCACCGAGGCCGGCGACCGGCGCGTGGTCGCCAAGGCCAGCGCCTATGCGGTCAACGCGACCGGCCTGCTGGTCATGGTCGGCGTCTTCGCCTCCACCGCGTTCATCCCGACCGGCGCCGAGATCGCGGTCGCCGGCGGCACCACGATCGCGGCCCAGAAGGTGCTCGAGGCGATCTTCGGCGACCAGGCCGTGCGCTCGCTGGCCGAGCGGGCCCGGCGCGCGCTGACCGAGCGGGTCGCCGCGCTGTTCGACGCCGAGGCCGGCCGTTTCCGCGCCGCGCTCGCCGGCGCCGGGGTCGACGAGGAGCTGTCGCCGCGCCTGCGGGCCCTGAGCGTCGCCATCCACAACGCGCGGCCCGAGGTTGACGAATGAGTCTGGTGGAGCGGATCAAACAGGTGGTACCGCGGCAGCCCCGCCCGATCGACGCGGACCTGCTCAACACCCGGGCCGAGGCGCTGCGCCGGTTCGTCGCCGCGGCCGAGGGCCACGTGCCCGAGGACCGGCTGGTGACGCCCCGCACCGTGATCGACCGCGCCGGCGAGCGGCTCGCGCTCTCCCGCGCGCACACCGTCGTCGCGCTGGCCGGCGCGACCGGCAGCGGCAAGTCCAGCCTCTTCAACGCGCTGGCCGGCTTTCAGCTCTCCCGCGTCGGGGTGCGCCGGCCCACGACCGGCGTCGCGCACGCCTGCGTCTGGGGCCAGGCCGGCGCCACGCCGCTGCTGGACTGGCTCGGCGTGCCGCCCAACCGGCGCTTCACCCGCGAGAGCGCGCTGGACGGCGAGGACGAGGCGGCCCTGCGCGGGCTGGTCCTGCTCGACCTGCCCGACTTCGACTCGATCGAGGCCCGGCACCGCCTCGAGGTCGACCGCCTGCTGCGCCTGGTCGACCTCGTGATCTGGGTGCTCGACCCGCAGAAGTACGCCGACCGCGTGGTCCACCAGCGGTACCTCGCCCAGTTCCAGCGCCACCGCGACGTCACCGTGGTCGTGCTCAACCAGGCCGACCGGCTCAGCCGCGCGGACTCCGAGCGGCTCGTGGCCGACCTGCGCCGCCTGCTCGAAGCCGACGGCCTCGGCGGCGTGCCCGTGTTCCCGACCTCGGCGAAGGGCCAGCCCGGCCTGGCCACCCTGCGCAGCGGCCTCGAGCGCGCCGTGGCGGCCCGGGCGGCCGCGCTGGTGCGCCTCAACGGCGACATCACCCAGGCGGTCGCGGACCTGCGGCCACTGGTGACTTCAAGCTCCAAAACCTCCGCGACGGTACCGCGGGAAGCAGTCAACAACCTCGCCCGCGCACTCGGCGACGCGGCGGGCGCCCCGATCGTGGCGGAGGCGACCGAGCGCAGCTACCGGCACCGGGCCACCGGCACGCTGGGCTGGCCGCTGCTGCGCTGGGCCCGCCGCCTGCGCCCCGACCCGCTGCGCCGGCTGCACCTGCAGGCCGGCCCGGTCGCGCGCCCCGAAGCCTCCTCCCTGCCGGAGTCCACCGCGGCGCAGAAGGCCGCCGTCGCCCTCGCCTCCCGCGAGGTCGCCGCGGTCGCGTCGGCGGGCCTGCCCGAGCCGTGGCCGGCCGCCGTCGCCGTCGCGTCGCGCTCGCGGGTCGACGACGTGCCCGACGCGCTCGACGTCGCCGTCGCCTCGGCCGACCTGGGCGTCGACCACAAGCCGGCGTGGTGGCGCCTGGTCGGTGCCCTGCAGTGGCTCGGCGCCGCGGCCGCGCTCGGCGGCCTGGCCTGGCTGGCCGTGCGGGCGCTGTTCGCGCTGCTCGGCCTGCCCAACGTCGAGGGCCCGACGGTCGGGGCCGGCATACCGCTGGCCACCGTGCTCCTGGGCGGCGGCCTGCTCTTCGGCCTGCTGCTCGCGGTCGTGGTCCGCCCCTTCGTCGCGATCGCCGCCCGCCACGCCCGGGCCCGCGCCGAGCGCCGCCTGCGCGAGTCGATCGCCGGCGTGGCCAACACGCACATCGTCACGCCGGTGCAGGAGGTGCTGCGCTCGTACGATGACGCGCGTGAAGCCCTCGCCGCCGCCTCCGCCTAGGATCACCCGGTTCGCCCGGCCGGTGCGCCGGCTCGGTTTCGCCGGGCTCGGACTGGTCAACCTCGGGTGGGGAGCCTGGGCCGTCGTCGCGCCCGCGCACTTCTTCGCCACGTTCCCCGGGTTCGGGCTGCACTGGACGGCGAGCTACCCGCCGTACAACCAACATCTCACCGTCGATCTGGGCGCAACCATGCTGACGCTGGCGCTGCTGTTCGCCGGCGCCGCGATCGCCGACCGCCCCGAAGTGAGCTGGCTGGCCGGCCTCGCGACCGCGCTCTTCGGGACGCTGCACTTCGGATACCACGCGCTGCACGCCGGGCACATGGGCACCACCGATCGGGTGCTGAGCCTGTTGAGCCTGGTTGCCGGCGCGCTCGCCCCGCCGGCCCTGGCCGCGACCCACCACCTGGAGAAGACTGGCTGATGGACCTGCACTACCTGCGGGAGCACCCCGCCCAGCTCCCCGTCTTCATCAAGCACCAGCGGATCCGTGAAACGCCGGTGCCGGGCGGGTCGATCTGCACCGCCCAGCGGCTCACGCTCGACGACGGCGGCTCGGTGTTCGCCAAGTCGCTCGCCGACCCGCCCGAGGGCTTCTTCGCCGCCGAGGCCGCCGGCCTGCGCTGGCTGCGCGCGGCGGGAGCGGTTGCCGTACCGGAAATCTATGCCGAGCTGCCCGACATGCTGGCCCTGGAGTGGATCGACCACGGCGAGGCGACCCCGGCGGGCGCGGAGGATCTCGGCCGCGGGCTGGCCCGGCTGCACCGCTCGGGCGCGGAGGCGTTCGGGGCGCCCTGGCCGGGGTACATCGGCACGCTCCCCCTGCCCAACGAACCTTCGTCGCTGCCGTGGGGCCAGTGGTTCGCGCGGTTCCGGCTGCGGCCGTTCCTGCTGGCCTCGACCGAGGCGCTCACCACCGACGACATCGCCGAGGTCGAACGGGTGACGGAGCACATCGACTCGTACGGCGGGGACGAACCCCCATCGCGCATCCACGGCGACCTCTGGCCCGGCAACGTGCTGTGGGACCGCCACGGCCGGGGCTGGCTCGTCGACCCGGCCGCGCACGGCGGGCACCGCGAGACCGATCTGGCGCTGCTCGGACTGTGGGGCGCGACGCCGCATTACGATCGGCTGCTCTCCGCCTACCAGGAGGAATGGCCGCTCGCCGACGGGTGGGAGGAGCGAAGGGCGCTGCACCGGCTGTACCTCATGCTGGTCCATACCGCCCTGTTCGGCGCCCAGTACCGCGACTCGGTACGATCCCTGCTTCGTGCGCTCTGAGTCGCGAATGCGATTTCGGGTACGGTTCGAACCATGACCCATTCGGCTCCGCTCGAGCCTCCGGGGGCCGGACTGGCCGACCGGCATGGACGCGTGGCGACCGACCTGAGGGTCTCGCTCACCGACCGGTGCAACCTGCGCTGCACGTACTGCATGCCCGCCGAGGGCCTCGACTGGCTGCCCAACCCGTCGCTGCTCACCGACGCCGAGGTCGTGCGCCTCATCGACATCGCCGTGCGCCGGCTCGGCATCACCGACGTCCGCTTCACCGGCGGCGAGCCGCTGGTGCGCCGGGGCCTCACCGAGATCGTCCGCGCCGTCGCCGGACTGCCCCGCCGCCCGCGCATGATGCTCACCACCAACGGCATCGGCCTGGCCCGCCTCGCCGCCCCGCTGGCCGCCGCCGGCCTGGACCGGGTCAACGTCTCGCTCGACACCACCGACCCGGCCCGGTTCAAGGAGCTCACCCGCCGCGACCGCCACGCCGACGTGATCGCCGGCCTGGCCGCCGCCGCCGACGCCGGCCTGGTGCCGGTGAAGATGAATGCGGTACTCCTGCGCGGCGTCAACGACGACGAGCCCGTCGAGCTGCTGCGCTTCGCGCTCGAGCGCGGGTACGAGCTGCGCTTCATCGAGCAGATGCCCCTCGACGCCGGCCACACGTGGCGGCGCGAGGAGATGGTGACCGGCGCCGACATCCTGTCCCGCCTCCGCTCGGCCTACTCGCTGCTCCCCGATCCGGACGCCCGCGGCGGCGCCCCCGCCGAGACCTGGCTGGTCGAGGGCCACACCGGCGTCGGCGGCGGCCCGGCCAAGGTCGGCGTCATCGCGAGCGTGTCGAGCCCGTTCTGCGGCGCGTGCGACCGCACCCGCCTGACCGCTGACGGCGCCATTCGCTCCTGCCTGTTCAGCCAGGACGAGACCGACCTGCGCGGCGCGCTCCGCTCCGGCGCGACGGATGAGGAGCTCGCCGACCTGTGGCGCAAGGCGATGTGGGCCAAGCCGGCCGGGCACGGCATCGACGATCCGCGCTTCCTGCAGCCGGCTCGCCCGATGTCCGCGATCGGAGGCTGACGCCGTGTCCCACTCGCCGCGGCGCTGTTCACCCCAATCGGAAGCTGACGCCGTGTCCCACCTGCCGACCCCCGCTGCGGCGCTGTTCACCGCGATCGGAGGCTGACGCCGTGTCTCATCCGCGCCGCGCCCTTCCGCCGACCCCCGCCCCGCGATGGGAGGCTGGCGCCGTGTCTCACCCGCGCCGCGCCCTCCTGCCGACCCGCACCGCGGGCCGCCGGCCTGGCTGGCGACCCGCGACGTTCACCGTGATCGGAGGCTGACCGCTCAGTGCTGCTGGTCCGCTACTTCGCCGGGGCCCGCGCGGCCGCCGGACTGCCCGAGGAGAAGGTCGAGGCGGCGACGCTGGGCGACCTGATCGCCGCGATCACCGCCGACCGCCCGCGCCTGGCGCCCGTCCTCACCGCCTGCTCCTTCCTGGTTGACGGCGCCTCGTGGCGGGACCGCGAGGCCGCTCTTCCGCACACCGCCACGGTCGACGTGCTGCCCCCCTTCGCGGGCGGCTGAGCCGGTGATCTTCGCCCTGCTCGCGGTGGTGCTGGTCCTGGTGGGCGCCATCCACTGGTACCTCTGGAAACGCCTCGTCAAGGACACCACCCGTACCCGTCGCGCGCGCCGGATCGGCACGGTCGTCGCGGTGCTGCTGGCCCTGGTCATCCCGGCGACGCTGGCCCTGTCGCGGACGCTGCCGCACTCCCGGCAGCCGCTGGTGGCGTGGCCCGGCTTCCTGTGGCTGGCGGTGATGTTCTACCTGCTCGTGACGCTGCTGCTCCTGGAGATCCCGCGCCTGGCGATCCGCCTCTGGCAGCGCCGCGCCGGTTCGCCCGCGCCCAGCGAGACCGCCGGTTCGGACTTTTCTCCCGACGACGGAAATGTCGGAAATGTCCCTCGCGGAGCGGGGGACATTTCCGCAAACGCCGCACCTTCGGGAGACGCCGCACCTGCCGCGAATTCCGCGCGCAGCGCCGCCCTCGGCGAGACCGCGCTGGCCAGCGAGGCGCCGTCGCCGGCCGCGGCGGACGGGTTCGACGCTTCGCGGCGGCTGCTGCTCGGGCGCTCGCTCGCCGTCACCGCCGGGGTGCTGTCGGCGAGTGCCGTGGGCATCGGGGCGTACCAGGCGCTGGGCGCGCCCGAACTCAAGCGCGTCCCCATCCGGCTGGGCAAGCTGCCGGCGAGCATGGACGGGTTCCGCATCGCGGTCGTGTCCGACATCCACCTCGGGCCGCTGCTCGGGCGGGCGCACACCGAGCGGATCGTGCGGATGATCAACGGGGTCGACGCCGATCTCGTGGCCGTGGTCGGGGATCTCGTCGACGGCAGCGTGGCCGAGCTCGGGGCGGCGGCCGAGCCGCTGCAGGACCTGCGCGCCAAGCATGGCAGCTTCTTCGTGACCGGCAACCACGAGTACTTCTCCGGCTGGCGGGAGTGGGTCGACGAGGTCAACTCGCTCGGGGTGCGGGTGCTGCGCAACGAGCGGGTGGAGATCCTCGGGCTCGACCTCGCCGGGGTCAACGACGCGACCGGGGCGAGCGCCGGCGACGGGCCCGACTACGGCAAGGCGCTCGACGGGCGCGACGCCGGCCGGCCCGTCGTGCTGCTCGCGCACCAGCCGGTCCAGGCCCGCGAGGCGGCGAAACACGGCGTCGACCTGCAGCTGTCGGGGCACACGCACGGCGGGCAGATGGTCCCGTTCAACCTGCTCGTCGGACTGCAGCAGCCCGTCGTCGCGGGGCTGGGCAAGGTCGACGGCATGCCGGTGTACGTCACGCGCGGTGCCGGGTTCTGGGGGCCGCCCGTCCGCTTCGGGGCGCCGCCGGACATATCGATAGTCGAGCTTCACGGCGCGTAACCGGCGTCACCTGGGGCGCCTGTGGCAGGATGCAGCGTGCCCACGAACGTCGCCCCCGACTCGTTCGTCGCGGACCTGCACATCCACTCGCGGTACTCCCGGGCGTGCAGTCGCGACCTCAGCATCGAGACGCTCACCTGGTGGGCGCGGCGCAAGGGCATCGCCCTGCTGGGCACCGGCGACTTCACCCACCCGGCGTGGCACGACCACCTGCGCGAGGCGCTGGTCCCGGCCGAGCCGGGGCTCTACCGGCTGCACCCCGACCGCGAGGCCGACATCCTGCGCCGGCTGCCGGCCCGGCTCGGCGTGGCCGACCAGGCCGTGCGGTTCATGCTCTCGGTGGAGATTTCCACGATCTACAAGCGCGGCGACCGTACCCGCAAGGTGCACCACCTGATTTACCAGCCGGACTTCGACGCGGTCGGCCGCTTCAACACGGCGCTCGGGCGCATCGGGAACCTCGGCTCCGACGGGCGGCCGATTCTGGGGCTGGACTCCCGCGACCTGCTCGAGATCACGCTCGAGGCGAGCCCGGACGGGTTCCTGGTGCCGGCCCACATCTGGACGCCGTGGTTCTCCGCGCTCGGCTCGAAGTCGGGCTTCGACGCGATCGCCGACTGCTACGCCGACCTGGCCGAGCACATCTTCGCCGTGGAGACCGGGCTGTCCTCCGACCCGGAGATGAACTGGCGGGTGTCGTCGCTGGACAAGTACCGCCTGGTGTCCAACTCCGACGCGCACTCCGCGCCCGCGCTGGCCCGGGAGGCCACGGTGCTGCGGGGCGACCTGTCGTACACCGGCGTCCGCGACATGCTGCGCACCGGCGACGGGCTGGTCGGCACGCTGGAGTTCTTTCCCGAGGAGGGCAAGTACCACGCCGACGGCCACCGCGCGTGCGACGTGAACTGGCCGCCCGCGCGCACCCGCGAGGCGCAGGGGCGCTGCCCCGAGTGCGGCAAGCCGCTCACCGTCGGCGTGCTGCACCGCGTCGAGGAGCTGGCCGACCGGCCCGAGGGCTACACGCCGCCGGGGGCGCCGGGGGTCACCCACCTCATCCAGCTGCACGAGATCCTGGGCGAGATCAACGGGGTCGGGCCGAAGTCGAAGACGGTCGACGAGAAGCTCGCGGCGCTGGTGGCCGAGCTCGGGCCGGAGCTGTCGATCCTGCGCGACGTGCCCGTCGAGGACGTCGCCCGGGCCGGCGGGGAGCTGCTGGGCGAGGGCATCGCGCGGCTGCGCCGGGGCCAGGTGCAGCGCACGCCCGGGTACGACGGCGAGTACGGCGTGATCCGCCTGTTCGAGCCCTCCGAGCTGCGGGGGAGTGTGCAGGAGGACGTGCTGTTCGAGGTACCGATGCCGGCTCTTCCCAAGCAGCGCAAAGCGGAAGCGGCCCCGAAACCGCAGGCACGACGGCGCCGGGCCCAGCCCGCCGAGGCGGCGCCCCCGCCTCCGCCCATCGCGCCCCCGCCCTCACCCCACGAGCCGCTCGAGCCCATGCTCGCCGGCATGGAGGAGGTCGGGACCGGCCTGCTCGACCGGCTCGACGCGCTGCAGCGGGTGGCCGCCTCCGCGCCCGGCGGGCCGCTGCTGATCGTCGCCGGGCCGGGCACCGGCAAGACCCGGACGCTGACGCACCGCATCGCCTACCTGTGCGCCGAGCTCGACGTGTTTCCCGAGGAGTGCCTGGCGATCACGTTCACGCGGCGGGCCGCGGAGGAGCTGCGGGAGCGGCTCGAGGTGCTGCTCGGGCCGGTGACCGAGGCGGTGACGGTCTCCACGTTCCACGCGCTGGGCCTGTCGATCCTGCGCGAGAACGCCGCCGCGGTCGGGCTGACGCCGCAGTTCCGCATCGCCGAGGAGGCGGACCTGCTGGCCGCGCTCGAGCCGCTGCCGGAGCGCGAGGCGCGTAAGGCGCTCGCCGCGATGGAGCCGGCGACGAAGGAGTCGCTGACCAAGGCGCTGCGGGCGCGCGACCTGGTGTCGCTGGACGAGCTGCTCACGCTGACGGTGCAGCTGCTGAGCGAGACGCCGGCGCTGGTCGAGCGCTACCGGGCGCGCTGGCAGTGGATCTTCGTGGACGAGTATCAGGATGTCGACCCGGTGCAGTACGAGCTGCTGCGCCTGCTCTGCCCGCCGGGCGGCAACCTGTGCGCGATCGGCGACCCCGACCAGGCCATCTACGCGTTCCGCGGCGCCGAGGTCTCCTTCTTCCTGCGCTTCACCGGCGACTTCTCCACGCCGGAGGTCGACGCCCGGGTCGTGCGGCTGACCCGCAACTACCGCTCGTCGGCGCCGATCCTGGCCGCCGCGGTGCAGGCGATCGCCCCGACGACGCTGGTGCCGGGCCGCCGCCTCGACCCGGCGCGACTGGACCTCGAGGCGCCGATGGTCGGGCTGTACCCGGCCGCCTCCGTCGCCGACGAGGCCGACTTCGTCGTGCGGACCATCGACGAGCTGGTCGGCGGCCTGTCCCATCGCTCCCACGACGGGCGGGTCGACTCCCGCGCGGCCGTCGGCGCCATGTCGTTCTCCGACATCGCGGTGCTGTACCGCACCGACGCCCAGGCCGCCCCGATCGTCGACGCGCTGAGCCGCGCCGGCGTGCCGGTGCAGAAGCGCTCGCACGACCGGCTGCTCGACCGCCCCGGCGTCGCCGCGATCGCCCGCGAGCTGCGCAGCGCCCTCGGCCTCGGCGGCTCGATCGCGGCCCGGGTGCGCCTGGCCGGCCAGGTCGTCGCCGGCCGCTGCGGCCAGCTGGACAGCGACGTGATCGGCCTGAGCGAGGCCGACGTCTGGAACGCGGTCGACCTGATGACCCCGCTCGCCCTGCGCGCCCAGTCCGACCTGGACGAGTTCCTCGGCGCGCTGGCCACCGGCGCGGAGGTCGACGGCTGGGACCCGCGCGCGGACCGGGTGAACCTGCTCACGCTGCACGCCTCGAAGGGCCTCGAGTTCCCGGTCGTGTTCCTGGTCGGCGTCGAGGACGGGCTGCTGCCGCTGCGCGCCTACGCCGGCGCCCGGCAGTCCGAGGACGACGTCGCCGAGGAGCGCCGGCTGTTCTTCGTCGGGCTGACCCGGGCCCAGGATCGGCTATTTGTCTCTCACAGCCGGAACCGGTTCCGGCACGGCTCGGAGCGCGAGATGGCGCCGTCGCCGTTCCTCACCGCGATCGATCCGGGCCTGCTGGAACGCCGCGGCCCGGCCGCTCCGCGCAAACCGAAGGACCGGCAACTTCGGCTGATCTGAACCCGGATTGGCGTGGATCCGTGAGGCCAAGGGGGGGCGGGGTGGAGCTACCGTAGCTGCATTGACGCCGATAGGCTCACCACGCCGACCACCGGCCGAGGACCAGGAGGACATCATGTCGGGTTACGGACCGCCGGGCGGACCGTACCGGGGTCAACCTCAGGACCCATGGCAGCAAGGCGGTCAGCAGGACCCCTATGGCCAACCGGACTCCGGCCAGCCCTCATGGGGCCAGCAGGACCCGTATCAGGGCGGCGGCCAGGGCGGGGGCTACGGCGGCGGCCAGGGCGGCGGAGGCTACGGCCAGGGCGGCGGGGGCGGCTACGGCGGCCAGGGCGGCGGCTACGGCAACCAGGGCTACGGCAACCAGGGTGGCTACCCCGACCAGGGCTACGGCCAGGGCGGCGGGGGCGGCTACGGCGGCGGCCCCGGCTACGACGACCGGCGCGGCGGGGGCGGCTACGGCGACGACCGCACCTACCAGCAGACCGGCGGCTACCGGCCGTATGACGACGAGCCGCCCGGCTACAACGACGAGCCCCCGTGGGGCGGCGCGCCGTCCGAGCCGCCGAAGAAGAAGCGCTCCGGCGGGGCGGCGGTGCTGGTCGGCATCCTGGTTCTGCTGCTGCTCGGCGGCGCCGGCGCCGGCGTCTACTACTTCGTGTCGAAGGACAAGAAGGACACCCCGGCGGCCTCGCCCGGCGGCAGCGGCAGCAAGGGCGCCTCGGCGCCGGCCGGCAACGCCTCGGGCGCGCCGAACGGCAACCCCTCGACCAAGCCGAGCGGCACCGGCATCCAGGCCGGCGACGCGGCAACGGTCAAGGTCGGCGAGTGCCTGAAGAACGTCGGCTCCGACGACAAGCCCCAGATGCAGAAGACGGACTGTGCCCCGGGGGCGTACGAGGTGCTCAAGCGCATCCCGTCGACCAAGGACACCACCAAGTGCAAGGGCACGCAGGGGTACACCCACGACTACTTCTTCGACAGCCAGAACGACTCCCAGGACTTCGTGCTCTGCCTCAAGCTGCACAGCTGAGCACGGTCACCTCGCACGGCCCGGGCGCCTGCCCGGGCCGTTGTGTTTTTACCGACCCCCTTGCACGGGTCCCCGAACGGGGTGTAGTACATTAGTTCGAGCCCGCCATCGAACGCGTGTTCGGTAGTATTCGATGGCGCCTTATAAGGCTTTCTTGTGTGCACCCTAGAAAGCCGTAGATGGACCACGACGACACGCCGTAGAGCTTCCTCTACGGGGTTCTAGCCTGCGCGCTAGAAAGCCCGATACTGTGCGATTCGTGGATCCGGTTCGCAACCCTTACGCGCCCGGCGCCGGGCAGCGCCCGCCCGAGCTCGCCGGTCGCGACCGTGAGCTGCACGCCTTCGAGGTGGTGCTGGAGCGGATCGCGCGCGGCCGGCCCGAGCGTTCGCTCATGCTCACCGGCCTGCGGGGCGTCGGCAAGACCGTGCTGCTCAACACGCTGCGCTCCGAGGCCATCTCGCACCTGTGGGGCACCGGCAAGATCGAGGCCCGCCCCGACCAGCCGCTGCGCCGCCCGGTCTCCGCCGCCCTGCACATGGCGATCCGCGAGCTGGCGCCGCACCACCGCGCCCCGGACCGCATCGACGAGTTCCTCGGGGTGCTCAAGGCGTTCGCGCTGCGTGAGGACCCGCGCAAGCCGCCGTCGAAGCTGCGCGACCGGTGGCAGCCCGGCATCGACGTGCCGGCGGCGACCGGCCGGGCCGACTCGGGCGACATCGAGATCGACCTGGTCGAGCTGTTCACCGACGCCGCGAGCGTGGCCACGGACGTCGGCACCGGGGTCGCCCTGTTCATCGACGAGCTGCAGGACCTGGCGGCCGACGACATCTCGGCGCTGTGCGCGGCCTGCCACGAGCTGTCGCAGACGGGCGCGCCGCTCATCGTCGTGGGCGCCGGCCTGCCCCACGTCCCGGCGCTGCTGTCCGCCTCCAAGTCGTACTCGGAGCGCCTCTTCCGCTACCAGCGCATCGACCGCCTCGACCGGATCGCGGCCGACCTGGCGCTCACGGCGCCGGCCGAGCGGGAGGAGGTCGAGTACGAGCCGAAGGCCCTCGACGCCCTTTACGAGGCGTCCGGCGGGTACCCGTACTTCGTCCAGGCCTACGGCAAGGCCACCTGGGACCACGCCCCGCGCTCGCCGATCACCGCCGCCGACGTGCGCGTCGCCGCCCCCGAGGCCGAGGCGGAGCTCGCGGTCGGGTTCTTCGGCTCGCGCTACGAGCGCGCGACGCCGGCCGAGCGCGAGTACATGCGCACGATGGCCGCGTTGCTGCCCGCCGTCGACGTCTCGGAGGCGGTCGCCACCTCGGAGATCGCCAAGACGCTGGGCCGCCGCCCGGCCAGCCTCTCCCCGGCGCGCGACGCCCTGATCAAGAAGGGCCTGATCTACTCGGGCGAGCGGGGCACGGTCGCGTTCACGGTGCCCCACTTCGCCCGGTATCTGCGCACCCAGCCGGCCGAGTGACCTACGCCCCCTTCTTCGCCTCGGCCGCCGCCCGTTCCACGATGCCGCGCAGGTCGCGGTGCTCGATCGCGGCCGCCATCAGCTCCGGGAACACGTCCGGCGTGCACGCGAAGGCCGGCACCCCCAGCGCGGCCAGCGCGGCGGCGTTCTCGCGGTCGTAGTCCGGCGCGCCCTCGTCCGACAGTGCCAGCAGCGTGATGACCTGCACCCCGGCCGCTGTCATCGCCGCGATCCGCCGCAGCATCTCCTCGCGCACGCCGCCCTCGTACAGGTCGCTGATCAGCACGAAGATCGTGTCCCGCGGCCGCGTGATGAGCTGCTGCCCGTACGCGATGGCCCGGTTGATGTCGGTGCCCCCGCCCAGCTGCGTCCCGAACAGCACGTCGACGGGATCGCTGAGCCGGTCGGTGAGGTCCACGACCGCGGTGTCGAACACGACCAGCGACGTCTTCAGCGAGCGCATCGAGGCGAGGACCGCGGCGAACACCCCCGAGTAGACGACCGACGCCGCCATCGACCCCGACTGGTCCACGCACAGCACGATGTCGCGCTGCACGGCCTGGGCCCGCCGCCCGTACCCGACCAGCCGCTCCGGCACGATCGTGCGCTGCTGCACCTGGTAGTGCTTCAGGTTGGCCCGGATCGTCCGGTGCCAGTCGATGTCGTGGTGCCGCGGCCGGTTGATCCGCGCCGCCCGGTTGAGCGCCCCGCTGAGCGCGGTGCGCGTCGGCTGCGTGATCCGCCGCTCGAGCTCGGCCACGACCCGCGCCACCACCTTGCGCGCGGCCCGCTTGCTCTTGTCCGGCATGACCCGGTTGAGCGACAGCAGCGTCCCGACGAGGTGCACGTCGGGCTCGACGGCGTCGAGCATCTCCGGCTCGAGCAGCAGGCGGGTGAGGTTGAGCCGCTCGATCGCGTCGGCCTGCATGACCTGCACGACCGTCGAGGGGAAGTACTGCCGGATGTCGCCCAGCCACCGCGCCACCCGCGGCGCCGAGGCCCCGAGCCCCGCGCCGCGCTGCGTCGGCGTGCCCTCCCCGCCGCTGTCGTAGAGCGCCCCCAGCGCGGCGTCGACCGCCGCGTCGGTGCCGCTCAGCCCGTAGCCGGTCCCCTCCGCCCCCGGCGCCCCGCCGAGCGCGAGCCGCCACCGCCGGAGCCGCTCGTCGCCCGCATCGTCGGCCTGCTCAGACATGAAGCTCCCTTCCCAGCAGCCGCGCCGCCACCGGCAGCAGCAGCGCGCCGCGGGCCGGGTCGACCTCGTCGTCCTCGCCGGCGCCCGGGCGCCCGGTGCCGATGTGGGCCGCCCGCTCGCCGATCATGCGCCGCTGGGGCGCCGGATACCCGCTGAACGTGCGCCGCAGCAGCGGCAGCACCTCGAGGAACGCGTCGCCGGGAATGCCCGTCAGCCACGCGTCGACCAGCGCCAGCAGCCGTTCGTCGTGCACCAGGAGCAGCCCGTCGCCGGCCAGGAACCCCTCGATCCACGCGGCCGTGCGGGCCACCGGCACGCCGACCGTGAGCACCAGCGCCATCCGGGCGCCGATCTCGTCCGCGTCGACCGCGCCCGCGTCCAGCAGCAGCCGGTTCATCCGGCCGGTCAGCAGCCCGTGCAGGTCGTCCCGGGTCGACAGCCCGGCCAGCACGCCCTGCCAGCGCTCCTGGGCCTCGGCGTCGTCGACCAGCGCCAGCGCCGCCTGCACCCCGTCGATCCGGTCCCGCATCACCGCGGCGGCGCTGTCGTCGAGCCCGCCGACCGCCGCCGGCAGCCCCACGCAGATGCGCGTGATCGTGCCGAGCGTGACGTCGCGCAGCGCGGTCAGGTCGGTGCCGCGCACGTCGCCGTACCGCAGCGTCCGCGCCAGCGCCGGCAGCGCCTCCATCAGGTGCGCCACGTCCGCGTCCAGCGCCATCCGCTCGTCCAGCGCGTCCAGCACCCCCGGCAGCGCGTCGGGCAGGTCGGCCAGCAGGCACCGCTCGACCAGCGCGGTCACGTCGGCCAGCGTCTTCGCGGCCGCGGCCTGCTCGGCGACCCGGGCGGTGGCCGCCTCGAGGACCGTCGTCCCGTACGCCCCCGCCTCCACCAGGTCCACCGCGAACTCGGGCTGCCAGGCGATCTCCCACTCCTCGCGGAACGTCCCCTTGCCCTTGGCCGCGGCCAGCACCTTGCCCCACTCGACGCCGAGCAGCCGCAGCCGGTGCAGCAGCCGGCTGCGATCCAAATCGAACGGCTGCCGCAGGTCCAGCCGCAGCTCCCGGCGCTCGACCCGGGGCGGCAGCCGCAGCCGCCGCTGGCTCCCGGCCACGTCCTTGGCGATCGGCACACCGGGCGTCTGATCTGGTACCCGCCCCAGCCGATCCCCCACGACCAGCCGCCGGTTGATCAGCGCCAGCCGCAGGTCATCCCCGTCGCACAGCACCGCGTGCGCGGCGTCGGTCACCTCGGCCAGCCCCGCGAGCGGCCGCCCGCGCATGGTCGCCAGCGCGTCGGCGAGCCGCGTCGCCTCGATCACGTGCGCGCTCGACACGGGCACGCCGTCCTTGCGCAGCACCCCCGCCGCGCGCACCAGCCACCGCTCGATCACGTGCGCGTCCACGGACGTGAACAGGTGGTGATACCACCCCGGCGACCGCACCCCCGCCCCGTACCCCTGCCACGACGCCAGCCGCGCATGCGTCCACGGCACCCACGTCATCTGCACCTTGATCTTGGGCAGCCCCCGCACGGTCGCGGCGTCCGCCGAGGCGCTCGGCAGCGGCGCGGTCAGCGCCGGCACGTGCCAGGCCCCGCACACCACGGCGACCCGCCCGAACTCCTTCAGCGCCGCCCGGAGCCCGATGCGCATGTACGCCTCGCGCCGCTCCTCATCGACCCGCTCCGCCTCCGGCGGCCGGGGCGCGCTCGCCCGCACGACCCCCATGGCCTCGGCGATCGCCTCGAACGGCGCCGCCGCGGCCCGCAGCTCCGCCTCGTCGATGTCGGGCTCGACCGCGAACAGCCCGACCCCGCCCATCGCCCCCACCGCGGCGCTCGCCCCCACCGCGGCGCTCGCCCCCACCGCGGCGCTCGCCTCCGCCGCGGCGCTCGCCTCCGCCGCGGCGCTCGCCCCCTCGGCGGCCCGCCCGTCACGGGGCGCATCGGACCGCGCGCCGCCGGACACGCCCGACCACGTGTCGCCGGACGACGGCGACCCAGAGGGCCGGAGGGGGTGGTCGAACCGGTGCTCGACGACGTCCTCCCACCAGCGCTCCGGGTCGTCGTATCCGGCCGCCTCCGCGAGCGCCCCGATCGGATCGATCCGCACGGCTTCGGCCGCGCGATCATCCTCCGCGTCCGGGCCCTCACCTTCCGCGCCGCCGCCCTCCGCGCCGCCGCCCCCCGCGCCGCCGCCCTCCGCGCCGCCGCCCTCCGCGCCGCTGGCCTCCGGGGCGCTGGCCTCCGGGGCGCTGGCCTCCGGGGCGCTGGCCTCCGGGGCGCCGGCTTCCGGACCGTTGGCTCCCGGGCCGCCGGCGTTGGCCGCCGCCGCGGTAGCCGCCAGGCGCACCGACGCGGGCATGTCGATGAACCGCACCGGCACCTCGCGCGCCACCGCCCACCGGATCGCCTGCCACTCGGGCGAGAACTCGGCCAGCGGCCAGAACGACGCCCGCAGCTTCGGGTCGGGGTGGTCGGCCGGATACGCCAGCAGCGCGACCGGGGCGCGCATGTCCTCGTCCCCGGCGTAGGGCACGAGCGCGTCGGCCTCGGGCGGCCCCTCGATCAGCACGACCTCGGGCTGGAACGCGGCCAGCGCCCGGCGCACCGCGCGCGCCGAGCCCGGCCCGTGGTGGCGCACGCCGAGCAGCAGCGGCTCACTCGCCACGGCGGGCCGCTCGGTAGAAGTCGCGCCAGCCTTCGCGCTCGCGCACCACCGTCTCCAAGTACTCCTGCCACACGACCTGGTCGGACACCGGGTCCTTGACCACGGCGCCGAGGATGCCCGCGGCGACGTCGCCGGCCCGCAGGACCCCGTCGCCGAAGTGCGCGGCGAGCGCCATGCCGTTGGTGACCACCGAGATCGCCTCTGCCGTGGACAGCGTGCCGCTCGGCGACTTGAGCTTGGTCCGCCCGTCCTCGGTGACGCCGTTGCGCAGCTCGCGGAACACGGTGACGACCCGCCGGATCTCGTCCACGGCGGCCGGCAGCTCGGGCAGCTCGAGCGCCCGCCCGAGCGCCGCGACCCGCCGGGCGACGATGTCGACCTCCTCCTCCACGCCGGCCGGCACGGGCAGCACCACCGTGTTGAACCGCCGCCGCAGCGCCGAGGACAGCTCGTTGACCCCGCGGTCCCGGTCGTTGGCGGTGGCGATCACGTTGAAGCCCTTGCGCGCCTGCACCTCCTCGCCCAGCTCCGGCACCGGCAGCGTCTTCTCCGACAGGATCGTGATCAGCGTGTCCTGCACGTCGGAGGGCACGCGCGTCAGCTCCTCGATGCGCGCGATCCGCCCGTCGGCCATCGCCCGCAGCACCGGGCTCGGGACCAGCGCGGCCCGGCTCGGCCCCTCGGCCAGCAGGCGCGCATAGTTCCAGCCGTATCGGATCGCCTCCTCCGGCGTGCCCGCCGTGCCCTGCACCAGCAGCGTCGAGTCGCCGCTGATCGCCGCGGCGAGGTGCTCGGACACCCAGGTCTTCGCGGTCCCGGGCACGCCGAGCAGCAGCAGCGCCCGATCCGTGGCGAGCGTGGCGACCGCGACCTCGATCAGCCGCCGCGGCCCGACGTACTTCGGCACGATCACGGTCCCGTCCGCCGCCTCGCCGCCGAGCAGGTAGGTCACCACCGCCGACGGCGACAGCCGCCACCCCGGCGGCCGGGGCCGTTCATCGCTCGCGGCGAGCGCCACGAGCTCCGCGGCGAACTCGTCCTCGGCGTGCCGCCGCTGCACGGTCTCGGCGACGGAGGCCGTCGCTCCCTGTGCGGCTGTGACATCAACAGTGGTCACGCGAGCTCCTCGAGCATGTCGTGGCGAAACCGGAGGGTGTCGGCGAAGCGGCCGACGATGGAGGACATCGGGTCGTCGGAGGGCAGCCCGGCGGCCAGCGCCGTGGCCCGGGCCGCCATGCCGGCCGGCAGGCGCAGCGCGGCGAGCTCGCACAGCCCGGCCAGCCGCCAACCGGCGGCGCGCCGGCCGCCGAGGTCGTCGAGCGCGGCGAACACGGCCTCGACCAGCGGCGGCGGCCACGGCCGCGGGCAGAGCTCCAGCACGTGCTCGACCCCGACCGCGGCCGCGCCGACCAGGCCCCGGCGCAGCACCTCGACGGCGATGGCGGCGAGCGCGTCGGAGGGGAGCGCGTCGTAGAGGGCCTCGAGCAGCAGCCGGTCATCGGGGCGCCCGCCGGCGGCGACCTCCTCGGTGAGCCGCCCGGTGAGCGCGGTGGCCCACCCCGGCTCCCGCTGGCCGGCGGCCGCCCGGGCCAGGCCGCGGCGCAGCACCGCCGCCCACTCGTCGGTCACGGGCAGCGCCAGGAACTCGTCGGGCTCGCCCCACACCCGCAGCGGCGTCCGGGTCAGCAGCTCCTCGAGCCACCAGGCCCGCTCCCCGACCCCGGCCGGCGGCCGCGGCACGATCCCGTCGCGGCGCATCGCCTTGTCGCAGGCGGTCGGCGGCACCACCCGGATCCGCCCGTCGACGACCCGCACGCACTGCGTCGCCCGCTCGATCATGCGCCGCGCGTAGGCACTGTCGGGCAGCAGCGCCAGTAGGTCCAGCGCCGCGAGCCGTACCTCCTTGCGCCGATCGTCCAGCGCGGTCTCCAGCAGCGGCTCGTCGGCCGCGGACAGCCCGGTGGCCAGCGCACCGAGCAGCGCGGCCCGGTCGTCGGGCGTCTCGGTGGCCCAGACCGCGGTGAGCATGTCGCGCCCGCGCTGCTCCCCCTCGGCCCCGCCGCGGCGCACCGCGGTCAGGATGCCGACCCGCCGCCCGATGGACCCGAGCTCCCAGCCCTGCCGGTCGTCGGCCGGCGCCTCCACGGCGGCGGCCCCCAGGTAGCCCCAGTCGGCCCGCTGCCCCGCCAGCCACACCGCGCGGGGCCCGCCGGCGGCGGCGATCAGCCCCCGCAGCGCCCGATGCCGCCGCCCGATCTCCAGCAGCGCCGGCAGCAGCTCGCCCGGCACCCGCCGGTGCCCGATGGCCCCCAGCCACTCGGCCAGCAGCTCGAGCCGCCCGTCGGCATCGCGCACCGGCACGGCGTTGCTCGTCCCGTAGCCGGCCGCGTCCACGGCGAGCAGGTCCGCCGCCCGGGCCGCCGAAGACCAGGACACGAGCGGGATGTCGGAGTCGTCCGGCGCGGCCGGCGGCACGACGAGCCCGGAGCGCGCCCGGAACCCCGCCCGCCGATACAGCGTCAACGCCCCCGCGGCGTCCAGCAGCGCCTCGGCCGGGTCCTCGCCCGGCGCCCCGACGTCCGGGGGCAGGGTGCGCCGCTGCGTCCCGACCAGTGCGGTCGCGAGCACGTCACCCCAGTCGGGCAGCGCCGCCCCGCCGGACCGGCGAGCTGCGGAACCGTCCGAACCCGGCGTGCGGGCGTCGCCCACGGCGTCCGGCCCTTCCTCGGGTGACGCGAACACGGACGGCGGCGGGCTGCCGGGAAGCGAGGTGCGGCGCGGCGGGGTCACAGGCGCACCAGCCGGTCGTCGGACCACACGCCGAGCGGCCGCAGCCCAGCCGCCGACCACTCGCCGGTCACCGTGGCGAAGCGGCCCGCGGTCACGGCGACCAGGCGCCAGGGCTCGCCGACCGCCGGGTCCAGCGGCAGGGCGTTGCCGGCGGAGTCGGCGAGGAGCCAGGCGTTGCCCTCGCGGACCGGGCAGACGGCGTCGAGGACCATCGGCCAGTAGTCCAGCCAGGGGTCGCCGGCCAGCGCCTCGGCGTGGGACTGCAGGTTGGGCTCGATGCCGGTCGCGCCGGCGACGCTGTGCATGCGCTCGGGCGGGGCGTGGCGCTTGGCGATGAGGGCGCGCTCCGGCTGGCCGCCGGGGTAGAGGCAGACGTCGGCGTCGAGCTCGGTGCCGGGCAGGAGGTCGATCGGCAGGGACTGCCCGGCGACGGCGAACGACAGGATGATCAGCGGGCGGCCCGAGGCGGCGCCGCGCAGCCAGGCCCGGCGCACGGTCAGCTGGTCCTCGATCTCGTCGCGGACGCCGTGGACCTGCCAGCGGTCGCGGACGGCGGGGCCGGCGAGGACCTGCTCGGTGGCGATGGGGACGCCGACGCGCATGCGGACGCTGGCGGCGAGGTCCTCGGGCAGCTCGGCCAGGCGCCGGTAGCCGCCGACGAGCAGGTGCAGGCGGGCGAGCTCGCCCAGCAGGCGCTCGGGGGAGCCCATGGCCGCGGCGGTGCGGCGCAGGATGCCGGCGGCGCTGGCCGCCTGGGCGTCGACGAGCCGGGCGATCATCGTGTCCCACGAGGCGGCGTCGCGGCCGGTGCCGGCGAGGCCGGAGCGCGCCTGGTCGGCGAGCCAGCGGTCCAGCTCCTCGAGGCCGGCCGAGATCCGGTCGGCGCGACGGGCCTGGGTCTTTTCGCTGGGGGCGGCGCGTCCCGCAGTACCGCTGCGGGGTGAAGGATCTTGGGAGGGCGGCGCGGCGGCGGCGCGATTGGCGCGCGCGGCTCGCGAGGCCTGCCAGGCGCTCGCCCACGAGGGCGCGACGGCCTCAAGGACCGAGCCGGAGGACCAGCGCAGGAGCAGGGCCAGGGCGTGCTTGCAGGGGAGCTTCCGGCTGGGGCAGGTGCACTTGAACGCGGGCTCGGTCAGGTCGACCGCGGTCTGATACGGCGTGGCGCCGCTGCCCTGGCAGAGGCCCCACAGGGTCGGGTCGATGTCGTCGCCGGCGCTCAACCCGGTCTCCAGCCAGGCGCGATCGCCGGCGAGCCCGCGCGCCGCCCGCTGGGCGGACGAGTCGGGTGCCAGCGCCATCACCTGGTCGGTGGTCCAGACCGCGGTGACCGTCGTTGTTTCGGCCATGCTGCTAACCGTAGTGAGGGGGTACGACATTTCCGCGCTGGGTATGTTTCCCGTCATGAGACCCGTGCGCACCGTCGCCCGTTCGCTGCTCGCCACGATCTTCGTGGTCCAGGGCTGGGCCGCGTTCCGCGACCCGGCAAAGCTCGCCGTCCGGGCGCGGGCGGTCACCGACCGGCTGGAGCCGACGATCAAGGCCGTGCACCCGAGCCTGCCGACCGAGGCCGAAACGCTGGTGCGCATCAACGGCGCCGCGCAGATGGCCGGCGGCGTGCTGCTGGCGACCGGGCACGCCACCCGGCCGGCGGCCCTGGTGCTGGCCGGCTCGCTGGTGCCCACGACGCTGGCCGGCCACGCGTTCTGGGAGCTCGAGGACCCGCAGCAGCGCGCCGCGCAGAGGATCCAGTTCATGAAGAACCTGGGGCTGATCGGCGGCCTGCTCATGGCCGCGGTCGACCGCGAGGGCCGGCCGGACCTGCGCTGGCGGGCCGGGCACGCGGCGAAGACGATGCGGCGCGCCCGCCGCCACCTCAAGCATCAGCTCAAGGACAGTTCACCCATTCCTCTTCGCCATCGGTGAACACCTGACGCTTCCACACGGGCAGCCGGGCCTTGACCTCGTCGACCAGCCGCGCGCAGAGGGCGAAGGCCTCGGCCCGGTGCGCGGTCGACACGGCGGCGGCGAGCGCCACATCGCCGATCTCCAGGCGGCCGACCCGGTGCGACACGGCCAGGCCGCGCACCGCCGGGTCGGCGGCGATCTCCGCGGCCACCTCGGCGAGGACGTCGGCGGCGCTGGGGTGCCCCTCGTACTCGAGCTCGACCACCCCCCGCCCGCCGTCGTGATCGCGCACGACGCCGGCGAAGGACACGACGGCCCCGGCCGCGCGGTGCTCGACGAAGAGCTCGTGCGCGCGCACGTCCAGCGGCTCGGTGGTCACGGTGGTCCTGATCACGAGCGCTCCCCGTCCAGCAGCGGCACCAGCTGGGCCTGCGTGCCCGCGCGGCCCTCGGACCCGGGCGGGATCACCGCGAACCCCACCGAGTTGGCCAGCCCGCGCAGCATCGAGGAGCCGACGTGCGCGACCGGGTGCGCCCGCCCGTCGGCCAGCGTGACCAGCGCGAGGTGGGTGAAGTCGCCACGGCCGGGCACGTCGGCGCCGAGGGTGACGGTGCCGAGCGTGGGCATCGGGCGGCCGGTCAGCCCGGCCAGCAGCGGCATCACCAGCGACACCAGCGCGACGAACGTGGACTGCGGGTTGCCGGGCAGGCCGGCCACGAACTGACCACCGGGCAGCCGGGCGACGAGCATCGGGAAGCCGGGCCGGACCGCGACGGTGTTGACGATGTACTGCGCCCCGAGCTCGGCCAGCGCCGGATGCAGGTGGTCGACGGGCCCGTGCATGGTGCCGCCGGTGGTGCAGATGACCTGGGCGCCGGCGTCGATCGCGCCGCGCAGCGCGGCGACGTGGTCGGCGAGGGTGTCGGCGACGGGCCCGCGGGTGTGCACGACGTCGGTGCCGGCGCGGCGCAGCCAGGACGGCAGCGCCGGCCCGAGCGCGTCGCGGACCCGGCCGTCGCCGGGGACGCCCGCGGTGAGCAGCTCGTCGCCGAAGACCAGCAGGGCGGCGCGGGGCGCGGGGCGGCAGCTGAGGGTGTCGTACCCGCACGAGGCGGCCAGCCCGATGACGCCGGGCGTGACGGGCGTGCCGGCGGGCAGGAGCTCCTCGCCGGCGGCGGCCTCCTCGCCGCGGCGCCGCCAGTCGGGGATCCGGCCCTGGCGCGGCTCGCCGGTGACGGCGCCGTCGGTGGTGACCGAGTCCTCGATCCGCACGATCGCGGTGGTGCCCTCGGGGACCATGCCGCCGGTGGCGATCTCGACGCAGGTCCCGTCCATGGCCAGCGGCACCGCCGTGTCACCGGCGAGGACGCGCCCGACGATCCGCCACGGTGCCGGGCCGCGGGCGGCCCAGCCGTCGACGCTCGAGGTCGGGAAGGCCGGCAGGTCGGTCAGGGTCACCAGCGGTTCGGCGAGCGTGAGGCCGTCGGATTCCACGAGCGGGACCGGCACCGGGCCCGGCGCGGCCGCCGAGCCCGCCTCGAACACCGCCTCGCGGGCCGCGGCCCACGCGATCGGTAACGTCACGCCGGAAAGCCTAGACCTTCAGCTGCGGGTCACCACGAGGTGAGCCTCGCCGGCCTTCGCCGAGGTCACCTTGACGTGAATGCGGCCGACGTCGCTCTCGGCGCCCGCCTCGATCGTGCGGGTCGTCCCGCTCTCGCGGACGTCGAGCCCGCCGTCGCGAAGGTTGCTGAAGTACACCGTGCGGGCCGGCTTGAACAGCGACAGATCGGTCTTCGTGGACGAGGTGGTCTTGACGGTCAGGGTGCACGAGCCGCCGCTGCACTTCGTGTTCACGCTGCTGGTCGTGCAGGCGGCCAGGGGTACCGACAAAAGGAAAACAAGAATGGTCGACTTGAGGCGCATGGCCTCCGAGCCTGGCAGCCCGGGACCGCGTGCCGTGCGTCGATGACCCGTATCCGTCAGTGATCGCCGCCACGGAGCTGCTCGACGGCGTGCCGGAGGATCGGGCCGAGCACGGTCAGGCCGTCCTTGGCGCCGCCGCGGGAGCCGGGCAGGTTGACCACGAGCGTGCGCCCGGCCACGCCGGCCAGCCCGCGGGACAGGATCGCCGTCGGTACCTTGGCCGCTCCCGCCGCCCGAATGGCCTCCGCGATGCCGGGCACCTCGTAGTCGAGCACCCGCCGCGTCATCTCCGGGGTCGCGTCGGTCGGCGTGACCCCGGTGCCGCCGCTGGTCAGCACGACGTCGGCGCCGGCGGCGACCGCCTCGCGCAGCGCCGCCTCCACGGGCGGCCCGTCGGGCACGACGACCGGGTCGGCGACGTCGAAGCCCAGCTCGCGCAGGCCGTCGACGAGGACGGGGCCGCTCGTGTCCGCGTACACCCCGGCCGCGGCCCGGTTCGAGGCGACCACCACGACGGCCTTCACGGGCGCTCCCACAGTCCGGTCTTGCCGCCCTCTTTCCGCAGCACCCGCACCGACTCGAGCGACGCCGCCGGGTCGACCGCCTTGACCATGTCGATGAGCGCCAGGCCGGCGGCCGCCACCGCGGTGAGCGCCTCCATCTCGACGCCGGTGCGGTCGGCGGTGCGCGCGGCGACCTCGATCTCGATCGTCTCGTCACGCAGCGTCAACTCCACCGTCACGCCGTGCAGGGCGATCGGATGGCACAGGGGTATGAGGTCGGGGGTCCGCTTGGCCCCCATGATCCCCGCGATCCGGGCGACCGCCAGCGCGTCGCCCTTCGGCAGTGCCCCGTCGCGCAACAGGTCGACGACTTCGGTTGTGGTGCGGACGAATCCCGCCGCGACGGCCCGCCGGACGGTCACGTCCTTGGCGGCCACGTCGACCATCCGCGCGGCGCCGGAGGCGTCCACGTGGGTCAGCTCATGTGCCACCCGCCGAGCCTAGTCGCCCCGCGCGGAAGTTTGTTTGATCATGCACGCTTAGGGCTAGTTGGGTCGAAATCACTATACGGAGCGTCACTTTCGCCTCATCAAATCGTGACAATGGCAGCTATAGTTCGCAAACTATGATTCGACCGACAAATCGCCTTGAGCATCTTGCGTTTTGCACCCTAGGCTGCGTTCAGCGCTCAGCACTTCGACAAGTTTCGATGCATTAGCGCCACGGGGGTCGTATCCGCGACGACCTTTTGGGGGTGAGCAAGATGCAGAAGGAGTGGAGTTGGGCCTAGGTCCGATGTACGGCTTGACAACACCGCAGCATCGTCGGCAACGATGGGTCGACGGCGATGCAGAGTCAACCGCGAACCGACGACGCGACCAACCGGCGCCCGTGGCGTCTCGTTGGTCCCGTCGTCGTCGGCGGGAGCATCTTCGGCCTCTGGGGGCTCTGGAACATCACCAACTACGGCCGGCTCTTCCTGCCCATGCTGGCTCTGACCGCGGTGATGATCGGCAACGGCTACCTGACGATCCGCATCCGGGTTAGATCGACAAACTTCGACACATCGCCGACCAGTGCCATCCTCGTCGTCGCCGCCGCTCTCCTGCCCCCCGCGCCGATCATCCTCGGCGCATTGTGCGGCACATTGCTCCTGGCACTCATCCGGCGCCATACCGACCCGGTAAAGGTCAGCTTCAATGTCGCGAAAGAGACGCTTTGCTTCGGTACGGCCGCATTTGCGGCTGAGGCCGCGGGTCTCCAGCCAATTCTGCTGAAGCCGGACTTCAGTGTCATCGACGTCATTCCCGGCATGTTCGCCGCATGCGTCGCATATGCCGTGACGGACGAACTCATTTCGAACACGCTATTCGCGATCATTACGGGCACATCGCTGCGCCAGCGGCTCACCGCGACCATGCGGACCCAGCTCATCACCCGGTCCGGGCTCTTCATCGTGGCCGTGGCGACCATCACGGCGTACCACGTCAGCGAATGGCTCCTGCTCGTCCTGCCGCCGCTCGCGTACGCCATCCACCTCGCCGCCGCCAATCAGGTCCGCACCCGGCAGGGCAACGAGGCGTGGCAGCGCCTGGCCGAGGCCACCGACGAGTTCAACTCCGTCGACCAGACCGCCGTCCTGTACGCGGCCGTGCGCCGGGCGGCCGACATCTTCTCCACCGACGAGGCCGAGGTCCAGGTCAGCCCGCCGGGCGGCCGGCCCCGCCTCGTGCGCAGCGACGGCAAGCAGATCCTCTTCGACGGCGCCCCCGACGACGCCCCGACCGCCGAGGGCTTCCTCATCCCGATCGCCCTCGAGAGCTACCAGGGCGACGCCGACCTCGGCGAGCTGCGGCTGCGCTTCCGGGGCAAGGGCCCGGTCAAGTTCACCGAGCGCGAGCAGTACACCCTGCGCACCTTCGCCGCCGCCCTGTGCACGGCGATCCGCAACGCCGCCACGTTCGCCGAGACGCAGCGGCTCGCCGACAGCCACGCCCGCGCGGCCGCGCACGACCCGCTGACCGGCCTGGCCAACCGGAGGCGGCTGCAGCAGTACGGCGACGAGGTCCTCGCCTCCGGCGTCGTGGGCGTCCTGCTCATCGACCTCAACCACTTCAAGGAGGTCAACGACACGCTCGGGCACGCCGAGGGCGACCGGGTGCTGATCAGCGTGGGCGAGCGCCTCGTCGCCGCCGCCCGCCCCGACGACCTGGTGGCCCGCTTCGGCGGCGACGAGTTCGCGGTCGTCCTCACCGGCCTGAGCGCGCCGGCGCTGGCCGAGCCGCGCGCGCAGTCCCTGCTCGACGCGCTCGCCCCGCCGATCGAGCTCGACGACATGCGCATCAGCGTCGAGGCCAGCTGCGGCGTGGCCACCGGCAGCGGCGGCTCCATCGGCGAGCTGCTGCGGCGGGCCGACGTGGCGCTGTACCAGGCCAAGCAGGAGGGCCAGCGGGTCGTCGTCTACGCCCGCGCCCGCGACACCGCCGACGTCGGCACCCTCACCCTCGGCGGCGACCTCGCCCGCGCCGTCGCCGAGCAGCAGTTCACGGTGCACTTCCAGCCCATCGTCGACCTCGCCAGCGGCCGCGTCATCGCCGCCGAGGCGCTGACCCGCTGGCACCACCCCGACCGCGGCTACCTCGCCCCCGACCGCTTCCTCGGCGCCATCGAGCGCTCGGGTCAGCTCGCCGCGTTCGCCGATGCCGTACTCGACCAGGCCCTCATCGCCGCCACCGAATGGGCCGACGCCGGCCACCTCGTCCCCGTCGCGGTCAACGTCTCCCCGCGCAGCCTGCTCGACCCGTCGTTCCCCGACGCGGTCGCCCGCCGCCTCGCCGCCCGCGGCGTGCCCTCGTCCTCGCTCGTCATCGAGCTCACCGAGTCGGTCACGCTGAGCAAGCTCGAGGTCGTCGACGAGGTCCTCGCCGCCCTGCGCGACCAGGGCATCCGCCTCGCCCTCGACGACTTCGGCACCGGGTTCTCGTCGCTGGCCACCCTCGCCCGCGTGCCGGTCGACGAACTCAAGATCGACCGCAGCTTCGTCGCCGCCATGAACGCCTCCGCGCCCGGCGCCGTCGTCCGCTCCACCATCGACCTCGGCCGCAGCCTCGACCTGCTCGTCGTCGCCGAGGGCGTGGAGCGCGAGGACCAGCGGCAGCAGCTCTGGGAGCTCGGCTGCCCCGCCGGCCAGGGCCACCTCTTCGCCCGCGCCATGCCTGCCGACCGGCTCCTCGCCGCCCTCGACCGCGGCGACGGCCACCTCGCCGCCCCGCTGCACGACACCGGCGCGGTCATTCGCATGTCGCGCAGCCGCCGCGCCCGCCGCATGAGCATGGGCGGCGAACCCCCTGGCCGCGAGAAGTCGACCTAGCCTGCGTCAGAATGGTCGGCATCGTGACCGACCTGCGCGCCCGCCTCATCGATGCCACCGGCTACGCGCTGTGCGCCGCATTCGCCGGCGTCACCGCGCTCACCTCCACCCTCCTGCCGCACCGGGCCTGGGGCTCGATCACCTGGATCGGCTATGCGGCCGCCGTCGCCGCGGTGTTCGCCATCGGCCGCTTCCGCATCGTGCCGCTCGTCTTCGCCGCCACCGCCCTGCTCCCGCTCGTCGTCGAGGCCGTCCAGCGCGCCGCCGGCCGCACCGACCGGGCCCAGGAGGAGGTACTCGTCGTCGAGCAGATGGGCCGGCGCCTGGCCGACACCGGCACCCCGTACCTCGGCCACGCCGCGATCGCCGCCCTGCCCGACGCCGACCGCCTGATGGCCTACGCCCCGTACCAGCCCGGCATGGCCCTCTTCGGCCTGCCGCGCGCCGCCTTCGGCCCGGCCTGGTGGACCGACGCCCGCGTGTGGTTCGCCGTCGTCACGGTGTTCTGCCTGTGGTACACCGTGAGCCTCCTCGCCCCGATCGCTCCCGCGGACCGATCGCTGCGCCTGGTCCAGTCCGTGGCGGTCCTCCCGCTCTGCACGCTGACGCTCGCCACCGGCGGCGACGACCTGCCCGTCCTCACGCTCTGCCTGCTCGCCGCGGCCCTGGCCGCCCGCGACCGCTACACCGCCGCCGGCGTCGCGGTCGGCGTCGCCGGCGCCCTCAAGCTCTTCGCCCTCCCGGTCGCCGCCGTCCTGCTCGTGCTGGTCCTCTGCGCCGGTGGACGCCTTGATCTCGCCGGTCGGCTGCGCCAGGCCGGCCGGTTTGCCCTCGGCGCCATCGGACTCCCGCTGCTGGCGCTGCTCCCGGCCCTCCTCGTCGGAGCCGACGCGTACGTCGAGAACGCCCTGCGCTTCCCCGCCGGCCACGGCCTCGTCACCAGCCCAGCGCAGTCCCCGCTGCCCGGCCACCTCATCGCCGAGAGCACCGCGGGCGGCCGCACCATCGCCCTCGCCCTGCTCCTGGTCGCGGGCGCCACGATCGCCGTCCTGCTCTACCGCCGCCCCCCGGCCACGGCCGGCGCCGCCGCCGCGTACATCGCCGCCGGCCTGACCGCCGCGATCACGCTCACGCCGAGCACGCGGTTCGGGTACCTCCTCTATCCCGTCGCCTTCGTCGCCCTCTGGTGGTCGCTGCGCCCCCGCCCCGATGCCGTGACCGGATGACGCCGGCCGCGCACTCGGCGTAGACAGGACGTATGGGCTTCCGCAACCGCGTCGAGGCGGGCGAGGAACTGGCCGGGCTCCTGATCGCGTACGCCGACCGCCCGGACGCCATCGCCCTGGGCCTGGTCCGCGGCGGCGTCCCCGTGGCCGCCGAGGTCGCCACCCGCCTGCGCATCCCGCTCGACGTCCTGGTGGTCCGCAAGCTGGGCGTCCCGTGGGCTCCGGAGGTGGCGTTCGGCGCCGTGGGCCCCGGCGGCGTGCAGGTCCTCAACGACGAGATCGCCGGCCGCCTGGACCAGGAGGAGATCGACGAGGTCATACGCCGCGAGTCGGCCGAGCTCCGCCGCCGCGAGCTCCTCTTCCGCCACGGCCGCCCACCGCTCGACCTGACCGGCCGCACGGCCCTGGTCATCGACGACGGCCTGGCGACGGGCGCGACGTCCGGCGCCGCCGTGGCGGTCGCCCGCCAGTTGTCGGCCGCGCAGGTGATCCTGGCCGTCCCGGTCGCGGCGGACGCGGCCGCGGCGCGCCTGACCCGCCTGACCGACGCCTTCGTCTGCCCCTTGACGACCCCCAACTTCGGCGCGGTGAGCCGCTTCTACGACGACTTCCACCAGCTCACCGACGCGGACGTGACCACACTTCTGACCCGCTGACCGCGTACGCGGTCGATCGGTTCACCGAGTATGTAGCCGCTCGCCACGTTCCCGTTGTCTACGACATACAGTCGCCAGGTCCCCGGGCGCACGTCGTGCGCAAGGTCGATCGTGAAGGACACGTTGACGTCCGTCTCGGCGCGAGGCGTCCCGGGAGCTAGCCGCGATGAGGTGCACGGACGCTGTCGCCTCGCGGATGGATCTGAGCCCAAACGGTGCGCCGGTCAGATCGCCATGTCGATGAAGCGGGACAGGTGCAGCTGCGCGGCGACCGTGACCGTGTCGGTGGGCCCGTTACGGTGCTTGGCCACGATGAAGTCCGCCTCCCCGGCCCGCGGTGACTCCTTGTCGTAGTAGTCGTCGCGGTGCAGAAGGATGACGACGTCGGCATCCTGCTCGATTGAGCCGGATTCGCGCAGATCGGACAGCTGTGGGCGCTTGTCGGTGCGTTGCTCGGGGCCACGGTTGAGCTGGCTCACCGCGACGACGGGGCACTCGACCTCCTTGGCCAGCAGCTTCAGGCCTCGGGACAGGTCGGCGACCTCCTGCTGGCGGCTCTCGGTGCGCTTCGGGCTCGTCATGAGCTGCAGGTAGTCGACCACGATGAGCTTCAGGTCGTGGCGCTGCTTGAGGCGGCGGGCCTTGGCGCGGATCTCCATCAGGTTCATGTTGGGGGTGTCGTCGACGAACAGCGGGGCCTCGCTGATCTCGCCCATGCGCCGCGCGAGCTTGGTCCAGTCGTCGTCGGACAGCTGGCCGGAGCGCAGGACGTGCAGCGGCACGCGGGCCTCGGCCGAGAGCAGGCGCATGACGATCTCGACCTTGGACATCTCCAGGCTGAAGATCGCCGAGGCCAGGTTGTGCTTCACGGAGGCGGCGCGGCTGAAGTCCATCGCGGCGGTCGAGTTGTGCGTGGGGATCATGGCGCGACCGGCGAGGTACATGTGATCGGCGTTGTCGACCTGCACGCACCGCACCGGCACGCTCGCGACCGGTCGCACCGCGACGACATATCGCTCACCGGGCCGTGCGGTGCTCGCCGAGCGCCACGACCGCAGGGCTTCGCGCTTGCGCTCCAGCCGGAACACGTCGTCGGCCGGGGTGAAGGTCAGGACATAGGACGGCGCATGGCCCCGCCCCTGCAGCCTGGCAACCGTGCAGGAATGCCCGAGGCTGACCACCAGCTCGTAGGCGTCCTTGGCCAGGCGCTCACCGACGGCCGTGAACCGCACCTCGCCGGTCGGCGTGACCGTGCCGGCGCTGTCGAGCAGGCCGGCCAGCAGCGCCCGCCGCTGCCACTGCGATCCGCGGAGGTAGCGCGCGGGGATGTGCGGGTCGGGGGACACGGCCGGGTGGCCTCCGCCGAGCCGGGCGCCGAGCGTGTAGGGCGGGACGGGCAGGTCCTGGTCGGGCAGCTGCAGCGCGGCCGCGTTCTCCACGGCGTGGTTGAGCCGGCCGTCCGGAAGATGCAGCGTGGCCGCGATCTGGGCGGTGGTGATCACGTCCGGGTCCACCGCCGCGATCTCACCGTTGCCAGCCCGGTCGCGCCGGCGCCGCACCGACTCGGCCAGCGCCCGCCGCGAGACGGCCCGCTGCGAGAGGGTCCGCCGGGAGCGTCGCGCCGGCCGGGCGGCCGGGTCCAGGGTGGCCAGCGGCTCTGGACCGGCCGCCGCGAGCCGGTGCACGGCACCGAGCTCGACGCGGGCCACGCCCGGCCATTGCGGCGCCCCGACCGTCTCGAGCCATCGCCGGCGGTCGGCCGTCACGCTCGCCTGGGCGCGCCGCCGGCGGGCGGCCCTCGTGGTGGTCTTCCACAGGTGCTCGGCGTCGGCGACGATCACGGAGCCGTCGGAGAACTCGACCTCGAAGCACGGCCGGTCGTGGCGCACCTCGAAGGCGTTGACGACGGTCGTGGGCCGCCCGTCGGCGCCGAGCAGGCGGTCGCCGGCCCGCACCTCGCCCATCGTGGTCCAGCCGTCGGGCGTGGGCAGGGGCGTGTCGAGCGCCAGCGCCTTCCCGAGGCCGGGGCGGCCGGCGACGATGATCAGCTGGCCGGCGTGGAGGCCGTTGAGCAGGCGGTCCAGGTCGCTGAAGCCGGTCGGGACGCCGGTCATCATGCCGCCCTGGGCGCCCACGGCCTCGATCTCGTCGAGGGTGGGCTGCAGCATCTCGGCGAGGACCGCGAAGTCCTCGCTGACGCGCTTCTCGGTGACGTCGTAGATGGCCTGCTGGGCGAGGTCGACCACGTCGTCGACGTCGCGGCCGCCCTGGCCGCCGGAGCCGTAGCCGAGCTGGACGATCCGGGTGCCGGCCTCGATGACCCGGCGCAGAACGGCGCGCTCGGCGACGATGCGGGCGTAGTAGCTCGCGTTGGCGGCGGTCGGGACCGTCGTCATGAGGGTGTGCAGGTAGGGCGCGCCGCCGATCTTGGCGATGTTGCCCGAGTCGGTGAGCGTGGCGGCGACGGTGACGGCGTCGGCGGGCTCGCCGCGGCCGTAGAGGTCGAGGATCGCGTCGAAGATCACGCTGTGCGCCGGCTTGTAGAAGTCGTGCGTCTTGAGGATCTCCACGACGTCGGCGACCGCGTCCTTGGACAGCAGCATGCCGCCCAGGACGCTCTGCTCGGCGGCGATGTCCTGGGGCGGGGTGCGCTCGAACGTCTCGGCGCCGCCGGACGGGCGCTCGCCACGCTCACCTCGGTCGCCGCGCTCGCCCCGGTCGGGCCGCTCGCCGCGCGGCTCGTCGGGCCGGGACGCATCGTCCCACGGATCCGTGCGCCTGTCTTCGGTGATCGACACTTTCGCCCCCCAACGCCACACCTGCCAGGACTAGTAGACCTCGCGGGTATGACAAAAACTCGCCGGCGCGACGGCGCGCCCGCGCAACCGTATGGGGCGACTGGCGTTCGATGAAAGTTAGCCGGTGGACAAGGCTCTGGACAACCTGTGGACCACGGGCACAAACCTTGGGAAACGTTGTGCACATGCCTGTGGATAACGCCGCCAGGGGTACCGTCAAATCGCCCTTGACCTGCGAAACCACCATTCACAGCCTGTGTGTGAGAGAAAGAGGGTCACGGATTTTTCAACTGGACGGTCGATTGCGCAAAGGTCACGAACAGGTGACGCTCCGCCGGTGGGATACCCGGAGTGGGAGAGGTCGCGCGAAGGCCGGGATCGCCAGGGGCCGGAGACCGGGCGCTGGGATCCGCGGCACGAGCGTTGGATACCTCAGCAGCGCGCGCCTGAGGGGGGCGACTTCGGCATCGAGCCGTTCCAGGCGCGCTCGGATCCCAGCCGGCCCGGCCGCGGCCACGTGCTCGACTACGACGAGTGGAACACCGCCAACCACCCGCGATCCGAGGCGCCGCCCGTCGCCCGCCGCCGCCCGCCCCGTCAGCTGCCCGGTGGGCGGCCGCGCCCGCGCGAGGACGACGAGGACGAGGACGACGACGAGGAGGAGCCGGACCAGCGCTCCATCTACATCGGGTCCTTCATCTCCACCGCGCTGTGGTACCTCATTCCGGCCGCCGCGTACACCGGCTGGTCGATGACCCAGTCCGCCGAGTCGCGGCCCGGGTGCACCAACGCGTTCGGCCTGCCGTGCCCGGCGCCGCGGGACGAGGCGCTGAGCAACCTGATGGACATGGTGCCGATGATCGCCGTGGCGATGGCCCTGAGCATCACGTTCGCGATGTTCCTGGGCCGGGTGACGACGGGCTGGCGGCCCTTCGCGATCGGTTTTTCCAGCTCGGTGCTGGGCGCTGGCGTGGCTACGGTGGCTTTTGCGGTACTGAAGACGCAGCTTTGATCTTGATCTTTGCCAACGTATTGATCACCGTTGGGTCACCGTCCGGTCACGCCCGGAGCCGTCCGCGGGGTGCCGCCGTCTGACTGGCCAAACACTCTCGAGGGAGGCATCGATGGCCAGTCGGACCCTGCAGCATCTGCGCGTCGCCGCCGTCGCGGCTCTCACGCTCACCCTGGTGACGGCGTGCGGCGCGGGCTCCTACAACGACAGCGGGAAGGCCGCGCCGCAGGCCACGGGGTACGGCCCGCCGCAGCAGCCCAACGGCCTCGCCAACGACAACGGCGACACCGGCGAGGCCGCCGATCGGCCGGCCGCGGGCGAGGTCTCGGCGAGCCAGCGGCCCGTGTCGACGTTTGCGGTGGACGTCGACACGGCCTCGTACGGCTTCGCCAAGCGCACCCTGCTCGGCGGCCGGCGGCCCGCGGCGAACACGATCCGCCCGGAGGAGTTCGTCAACTCGTTCCCGCAGCGGTACCCCGAGCCGGACGGCAACGGCTTCTCCATCACCGGCGACGGCACCCGGCTGCCGCAGCGGCATCACGCCGACGGCGACGCCCGGCTGCTGCGCGTGGGCCTGCAGACGCGCGGCGAGTCCAGCGAGTCGCGCCCGGACGCGGCGCTGACGTTCGTCGTCGACGTGTCGGGCTCGATGTCGGAGCCCGGCAAGCTGGACCTGGTGCAGCACGGCCTGGACACGCTGGTCGACCAGCTGCGCCCGACCGACTCGGTGGCGCTCGTGTCGTACTCGGACCGGGCCTCCGTGCTGCGCCCGATGACCCCGGTCCGCGACCGCGAGGCGCTGCACGACGCGATCGGCCGGCTGAAGGTCGCCGGGAGCACGAACCTGGAGGCGGGCCTGCTCGCCGGGTACGACACGGCGCGCCAGGGCTTCCGCTCCGGCGCGACGAACCGCGTCATCCTGCTCTCCGACGGCCTGCCGAACGTCGGCACGACGGACGCGACGCCGCTGGTGCGCGAGGTCCAGGAGGCGGCGGCGAAGCAGATCACGCTGCTGGGCGTCGGCGTGGGCAGCGACTACGGCGACAAGTTCATGGAGCAGCTGGCCGACAAGGGCGACGGCTACGTCGTGTACGTCAGCGACCAGGCCGAGGCGGACCGCGTCTTCGTCCAGCAGCTCCCGGCAACCGTGGCGCTGCGCGCGCTGGACGCGAAGGCGCAGGTCGAGTTCGACCCGAAGGCCGTGTCGTCGTACCGCCTCATCGGCTACGACGACCGGGCGCTCTCGGCGTCGGACTTCCGCAACGACCGCGTCGACGGCGGCGAGGTCGGCCCCGGCCACGCGGTGACCGCCCTCTACGCCCTGCACCTGCGCCCGGGCGCCCAGGGCCACCTCGCCGACGTGCGGGTGCGCTGGCAGGACCCCAAGACCCACAAGGCGAGCGAGCTGTTCCAGCCGGTCACCGTGACGGCCCTGGACGAGGACTTCGACCGGGCGCCGGACCCCGTGCGGGTCGACTACGTCGCCGCTTACCTGGCCGAGGTGCTGCGCAACAGCCAGTACGGCCAGGAGGTCCGCCTCACCGACCTCCGCTCGATCGCGCTGGAGCGCCGCGAGGATCCGCAGGTGGTGGAGCTCAGCGAGATGGTCGACGCCGCCGTCCGGCTCTACGAGTAGTCGGCCGCCGGGCGGTCACGGGGGTCTGCGCACGCGGAAGGGGCCCCGGCAGTGCCGGGGCCCCTTCCGTTCGCCTGCTGGCGGTTCGCTCGCCTACTTGGCGGCGCTGACCTTCAGCGTGAAGACCGCGGCAACCTCGGGGTGCAGCTTGATCTGCACCTTGTAGTCGCCGACCGACTTCACGTGGCCGGGCAGCTCGAGGCGGCGGCGGTCCAGCTGCGGCCCGCCGGCCTTCTGCACTGCCTCGACGACCTCGGCCGGAGTGACCGAGCCGTAGAGGCGGCCTTCCGAGCCCGCCCGGACGGCGAGCTTGACGGTGAGGCCCTCGAGCTGGGCCTTGACCTCGTTGGCGTGCCCGAGGTCACGGATCTCACGGGCCGAGCGGGCCCGCTTGATCGTCACGATCTGCTTCTCGGCGCCCTTGGACCACGGAATCGCGAACCCCTGCGGCAGCAGGTAGTTGCGCCCGTAACCGTCCTTGACCTCGACGATGTCGCCGGGGGTCCCGAGGCCGGTGACCTCCTGGGTAAGGATGATCTTCATGTCGCCGGCCCCTTAGCGCGTGGTCGCGGTGTAGGGCAGCAGCGCCATCTCGCGCGCGTTCTTCACGGCGCGCGCGATCTGCCGCTGCTGCTGGGCGGTCACGCCGGTCACCCGCCGAGCGCGGATCTTGCCGCGATCGGAGATGAACTTCCGCAGCAGCGCGGTGTCCTTGTAGTCGATGTAGGCGATGCCCTCCTTGTCGAGAGGGTTCACCTTCTTCTTCGGTTTGCGCAGGGCCGCAGCCTTCGCCATTGCTCTTGCTCCTGATGCCATTAGAACGGGGGCTCGTCGTCGAAGGATGAGCTCGACCTGCCGCCGCCACCGCCGCCGGCCGGGGTCGCGCTGGCCCACGGGTCATCGTTGTACCCGCCGCCGCCACCGCCACCGCCGTTGTTGCCGCCGCCGCCGGAGCCGAAGCCGCCACCACCACCGGAGCTGCGCGACATCTTCTGCACCTTGGCAGTCGCGTAGCGCAGCGAGGGGCCGATCTCGTCGACCTCCAGCTCGATGACGGTGCGCTTCTCACCTTCGCGCGTCTCGTAGGTCCGCTGCTTGAGCCGACCGGAGACGATGACCCGGGCCCCGCGGGTCAGCGACTCGGCGACGTTCTCCGCCGCCTGACGCCAAACCGTGCAGGCCAGGAACAGCGGCTCGCCGTCCTTCCACTCGTTGGTCTGACGGTCCATGAACCGGGGGGTCGAGGCCACCCGGAACTTCGCGACCGCCTGTCCCGACGGAGTGAAACGCAACTCAGGGTCATCGGTCAGGTTGCCGATGACCGTGATCGTGGTATCTCCCGCTGCCATCTGAGTTCAACTCCTCGCGCGCTGGTGTATGGCCACGATGTCACAGGGGTACGACAGTTTCCCGTCGGCGCCCGTGGAGCGTGGCCGGGCGAAGCAGATCGATCTCGCCCGGATCCGCTTAGCGGACCTCGGGCCGGATGACCTTGGTGCGCAGCACGGACTCGTTGAGTCGCAGCTGACGGTCCAGCTCGGCAACCGACTCCGGCGAGGCCTGGAGGTCGATGACGGCGTAGATACCCTCGGTCTTCTTGTTGATCTCGTACGAGAGGCGCCGGCGGCCCCACACGTCGAGCTTCTCCACCGAGCCACCCGACGTCCGGATCACGTTGAGATACGTGTCGAGCGACGGGGCGACGGTGCGCTCCTCGAGACTTCCGTCGAGGATCACCATGATCTCGTAATGACGCAAGACGTTCTCACCTCCTACGGGCTAAGCGGCCGCGGTCCATCCGCGGCAGGAGGTCATGCGTCGTCCAGCGGCGTTGCGCCGATGGACCGAACCAGAGTACACGCTGAGGTGTCAAGACATAAAAAAGACCGCGGGGCGCGTCATCCGCTTCGTTGGGTGGGACCTGGGGAGGAACGACCACACCGGTGCGTTGGATGACGGCGCCCCGCGGAGCTAAGGGAAATTGTACCTTAAGCGAAGCTCGCACGTGATGCCCGCTGAGCAATAATAGCCCGAATTGCGGCGATTCCCACGCCAACCGCGCAGACCGTCGCGACGAGCGCCAGCAGGCCGGCCGGGCCGTTGCGCGCCGGGCCGCTGGCCGCGACCGGCTCCTCCACCGTGACCCGATCGTCGACCGGCGTGCTCGGTCCGGCGCCGATCGCCGGCGCCGCGGCCGCGCTCGGGTCCAGCAGCGACGGGTCGCCCTCGAGGCCGAGGTCGCCGGTCGGGTCGGACGGGGCGGCCTGCCCCTGCGGCGACTTCGACGAGCGGCCGGAGGCGCCCGAGTGGTCGGTCATGGCGTTGTTCGCCGCGCCGGCCGCGGCCCCCGCGGGCCCGGCCGCCGGCCCGGTCTTCGTCGCGCCCGGCGTGGCGTGCGCCCCGCCCGTCGGCGCCGCTCCGGGCGGCGGCGCGGTCACACCGACCGCCACCGGCTTGAACTGCTGCACCACGCCGACGCCGCAGTCGAAGGTCATCGCGACCTCGACCGGCCCCTTCTTGAACACGACGGGCACCTGCTGGTTCGGCTGCACGGTGGCCACGGACTGCCCGTCGACCTTCAGAAACGCGTTCTGGCCGAGCCGGTTGACGAAGTTGACGCGCGAGTCGGCCGGAACCGACACGTCCGGAGCGCTCGGCTCGGACTTGCAGACCAGCAGGCTCAGCACGCTGCCGCCGGAGAACTCGACGGTCGGCGTAGCGGGGGCGGCGCTCACCGGGCTGGCGCCGACGGTCAGGGCCGCGGTGGCCAGTGCCGCGGCGGTCGCCGCCAGGCGGACTGCCGTTCGGTGTCCAGACAACGTAGCCATCCTCGTTCTGGGGGAAGTTTCAACGAGCCGCGTCTCGGAAGCCCCGGGGGAAGCCTGAGCGATCACGGGCGGCTACGTGCGTAACGACGCGGCCGACGAGACGGTGACGGAAGGCCTGCATTCCGGGCGCATCGGTCGTGCGGCCAGAGGCGGGTCGCGCAAAGTGTCACACCCACGTCGTAGGCTCTGCGGCATGCGAATCGGTGCTCACGTCGACCCCGCTGAGCCGCTGGCTGAGGCCGCCGCCCGGGGTGCGGACCTCATTCAGTTCTTCCTGACCGACCCGCAGGGCTGGACCGACCCGAAGGACCGTGCCGACACCGAGGCGATCCGGGCGGCCGAGATCGACGTCTATGTCCACGCGCCGTACCGGATCAACGTCGCATCGTCGAACAATCGCATCCGCATACCCAGCCGCAAGCTGCTGTTCAGCCACGCGGCCGGCGCGGCCAAGGTCGGCGCCAAGGGCCTGATCGTGCACGGCGGCCACGTCGAGAAGGCCGACGGCCTCGACGCCGGCTTCGACAACTGGCGCAAGACCTTCGCCTACGCCGCCGAGCAGGGCGGATTCGCCACCCCGGTGCTGATCGAAAACACGGCCGGCGGCGACAACGCCTGCGCCCGCCGCTTCGACAACCTCGCCCGGCTGTGGGACGCCATCGGCGAATACGAGGTGGGCTTCTGCCTCGACACCTGCCACGCCCACGCCGGCGGTGAGGACCTGCTCGGCATCGTCGACCGGGTCAAGGCGATCACCGGCCGCATCGACCTCATCCACGCAAACAACTCGCGCGACGGCTTCGACTCGGGTCGAGACCGGCACGACAACATGACCTCCGGCGAGATCGACCCCGAATTGATCGTCGCCGTCATCCGGGCGGCGGGCGCACCGGCGCTCGTGGAGACTCCGGGCGGCGCCGAGGGGCAGGGCGCCGACATCACCTACCTGCGGGAGCGGCTGGCGTGAGCAACGTTTCGTCGGAGCGGACGGTGTCGGAAGAGCCCTCGCCGGACGATTCCCCGGATTCGGTACTACCCGAGTCCGGCCGATCCGCGCACCCGCCATCGGCCGCCGGTCAGGACCCCGACGCCGTCGACGACGGGTCGCGGTCCCCTGAGAGCCCCACCGAGGCGGACACCTTGGCCGACAGCGACGAGCGCGTCGACGGTCGTCGTGTGGGTGGGGATGCGGCGGGCGGCGGCTCGGGCGATGACGAGCGCGAGCCGCGTGACCTGGACGGCGACGGCGGTGACGAGACACGCGACAATGCCTCGGCCACCAGCGACAAGGCCTCGGCCACCAGCGACAAGACGTCGGGCTCGAAGCGCAAGGGCTCCGGCTCGGTCGCCGATGACAAGGTCGGCGAAACGGACAAGAAGGACGAGGCCGAAGACGGCGACGCGGGGGAGGACGGCGCCGACAAGGAGCCGGCGGACCCGTTCACGGCGTTCGCGCCCGAGCCGGAGGTGGTGCCGGGGCGCGTCGGACGCGTTTCCCAACGGACCGGGTCGTGGCTGGCCCGGTTCTTTTCGCATGAGTGGACCCTCGCGACGCTCGGCTCGATCCTGCTCGCCGTCGTCATGACGTGGCCCGCGCTGGCCCATCCGGCGACGACGATCCCGCAGGACATCTGGGACCCGACGCTGCAGGCGTGGCAGATGTCGTGGGCCGGGCACATCCTGACCACCGACCCGCTGCGGCTGTGGCAGGCCAACGCGTTCTACCCGGACCAGTACAGCTACGCCTTCTCCGACACCCTCCTCGGCTACGCGCCGGCCGGCATGATCGGCTCGGGGCCCGAGGCGGCCGTCGTCCGATACAACATCATCTTCGTCCTGATCTTCGCGTTCGCCTTCTTCGGTGCGTATGCGCTGGTCCGCCAGCTCGGCGCCGGGCGCACCGGCGCCGCGGTGGCCGGGGCCGCGTTCGCCTACGCGCCGTGGCGGCTCGGCCAGGCCGGGCATCTGCACGTGCTGTCGATCGGCGGCATCGCGCTGGCGCTGGCCATGCTGGCCCGGGGGCACGGGTTCTCGCTGAGCAAGGGCTACGAGCCGGACAAGCGGCGCTGGGGCTGGGTCCTCGGCGGCTGGCTGGTCGCGGCGTGGCAGATCAGCCTCGGGTTCGGCATCGGCATCCCGTTCGCCTACGCACTGCTGATCATCGTGGTGATCACGGCGATCATCTGGGGATACCGCTACGCGCGACGGTGGGCGGTGCGCCGGCCGTTCGGCTGGAAGCTGTTCTTCGCCAACCTCGGCGGCGGGCTCGTGTTCGCCGCGGTGAGCGCGATGATGGCGTACCCCTACCTGCAGGTCCTCAAGCAGCACGCCGAGGCCAAGCGCAGCGCGGAGATCATCGGGCTGTTCTCGCCGCCGCTGAAGGGCTTCTTCATCTCGCCGCCGGAGTCGTGGCTGTGGGGCGAAGCGTATGCCAACGCCCGCTCGACGCTCGGCTGGGCGCCGGAGATGGCGCTGCTGCCGGGCTTCTTCCTGTACGGGCTGGCGTTCGTCGGGCTGTTCGTCTCCGTGTGGCGGCTGAAGCACCGCATCCTGCTCGGCGTCGGCGTCGTCGTCACCGCGATGCTCGCGATGGGCACCAACGGCCCGGCGGACGGCAACTTCGGCTACATGGCACTGTACCGGGCGCTGCCCGGCTTCGAGGGCATCCGCACCTCGGGCCGCCTGATGGTCTGGGTGACGCTGTTCCTGGCGCTGCTCGCGGCGGGCGCGGTGAGCGCGTTCGCGGACCGGGCCGTCGAGCTCTTCGCCGACCGCACGCAGACCGACGTCGGCAACCGCGCCGGCGCCTGGCGCATCGTGACGCTCATCCCGCTGCTGCTGGTGCTGTCCGAGGGCCTGCACGACCCGTTCCAGGCCAACCCGGAGGTGCCGGCCGCCCCGGTCAAGATGAGCACGCTGCAGGCCCCGCTGATGGTGCTGCCGACGAGCGAGCTCTTCGACATGAACGTCATGCTGTGGAGCACCGACGGCCTGCCGAAGATAGTCAACGGCGGCAGCGGCTTCACCCCGGCCGACCAGGAGATCCTGCGCCTCAACATGCAGCAGTTCCCGGACGAGGCCACGGTCACGCAGCTGCGCGAACTGAAGATCCACACGATCGTCGTCCTGCGCGACGAGGCCGCCGGCACCCCGTACGCGCGGGCCATCGACGCCCCCATCGACGGTCTCGGCATCACCCGCACCGAGCAGGGGAACGTCATCCTGTACAAGATCGACGGCTGAGAAGGAGCACCCGGCCGGCGCGCGCCCGGCGTAGGCCGAAGAGGCCGCAAGGGCGCGCGCCGGCTCAGGACGGCGACAACAAGGCCGACGCCTTCGCCAACCGGCCTGACCCGCGCCGACGCAGAGGCGCCGGCGCGGCGACGGCGAGCACGGGCGCGGGCGCGGCGACCCAGCGGCACGGGCGCCTCGAGGCGGGGCGACGGCGAACGTGCGGCGATACGAGGGCGTTGGCGATGGCGCAAGGCCCGGGCGTCGAGGGTCGAGGGTCGAGGGTCGAACAGCGATTCGGCCGGTTCAGGGACCAGGAAGTCGTGGACCGCGGTTCGTACCGGGTGCTGCGGCCTGAGTTCGACCAGGGCGCTCGGACGCGGTCGCCGAGAGAAGCTAGAGGCCGGATCTCAGCAGCTCGAAGGCCTCGTTCGCGTTTTGGACGGCGATTGAGTACACGGTGTCGCTCGTCTCGCCGGCCAGCAGGCGGGCGGTGTTCTCCAGGACCAGGGTGTTGCGAGCACCCGTGATCATCGCCGCGGCGGCCTGGGCGCGGAAGCCGGGGCCGAGCTCCTTGGCCAGGGCCTCCTCGGCGGAGTACAGGATCACCAAGGCGCGGTGCATGAGGGCCGGGGTCTCGTGGATCAGGCGCTGCACGGCCAAAACCTCGGGCTTGTCGCACAGGCCGGTCACCGGGTCGCGGCGGGACAGGCCGTCCAGGAAGTGGCGGTGCAGGGCGTCGACCGGGGACTCACCGGGCGCGCGCGTCCGGACCGTTTCGGCCAGCTCCTCGGTGTGCTCGGCCATCGGGCCGACGACCAGCTCCTCCTTCGACGGGAAGTAGTTGAAGAAGGTCATCTTCGAGACGTCGGCGGCCGCGGCGATCTGGGTGATCGAGACGTTGTCGTAGCCGTGCTCGACGAAGAGCGAGATCGCGGTGCGCCAGAGCGACGTGCGGGTCTGGGCCTTCTTGCGCTCGCGCAGCGTCGTCGTCTCCACGAGGACGACTGTACCAGGAACAAACTTGTACTCGGTCTAAAGTTGTTCCTAGTCTATTCAACATGACGAAATTCCAGCGGCGGCTCGGGATGTTGCTCTGCCTGTTCACGATCGTGTTGGCGATCCTCGATCAGAACATCGTGTCCTCGGCCATCGTGCCGATCGTGCGGGACCTCGATCCGGTCCACGGGGTCGAGCACGTCGCCTGGCTCGTGGCGGCGTTTGCGCTGGCCGCGACCGTGGTCCTGCCCCTGTACGGGCGGCTCTGCGATGCGTTCGGGGCCAAGCCCATCTGGCTTGTCGCGGTCGGGATCTTTCTCGTCGGATCGGTGCTGTGCGGGGCGGCGCAGAGCATGGGGGAGCTCATCGCGTTCCGGGCGATCCAGGGAGCAGGCGCCGGGGGACTGATGAGCGTCACCATGGTCGTGATCGCCGGCCTGGCCGAGGACGAGACGAATGCCGCCGGCGAAGAACCCGGCAAGCCGGGCAAGGGGCGCGGCGGCAACATGGGCGGGCTCTTCGCCGGGGTCGGCATGGCGATCGGGCCGTTCATCGGCGGGCTGTTCGCCGACCACGACAACTGGCGCGGGATCTTCTACATCAACGTGCCGCTCGGGCTGGTCGTCGCACCTCGACGCGTCCCTGTGGGCGGTCCGCGGCGCGCTGGTGCTGCTCGGAATCGGGTTCGGGCAGCTCATCGGGCGGCTGATCGTGGTCGTGCAGAGCACCGCGCCGGCGCATCAGATCGGGGTGGCGACGACCGGCATCCGGTTCTTCCTGTCGCTCGGCACCGCGGTCGGGGCGGCCGCCCTCGGCTCAGTGCTGAGCCGCGTGTACGAGGCCCGCAGCGGTACGGCGATGTCGGCCGCGACCATCGCCGGCCACCCGGGCGGCAGGTCCGACTTCACCTTCGGCATCGAGGTCGTCTTCCTGGCCGTAGGCGCGGTCGTCCTGCTCGCGATGCTCTTCTCGGCCCGCCTGCGCGAGGAGAGCAGGCCGCGGGCGATCGGCGAGCCGGAGCCCGCGGTGGTCTGACCCCAAAGGACGCGCGGTGGTCTGACCCCAAAGGACGCGGTGGTCTGAACCCAAAGGAAAGGAAAGCGGCCCGGCGCGCACCAAGGCGCCGGGCCGCTGTTGATTCACGTGAAACCGGACTAACCGGTCCGCGCCAGCGCGGGGGCCGGCGGGGGCTCGAGCAGGTCCTCCTCGAGCGGATCGTCGTTGTAGACGCCGCCGTCGGGGTCCCGGCCCTCATAGGTCTGGCGCACGGCGTCCTCCTCGGGCTGGCGGATCTCGCGGATGACGTACCCGCACAGCACCGCGAGGGTGACCAGGCGCAGCAGCGAGGCCAGGACGAACACGCCCTCGGGGAAGACCTGGCGGCCCGAGGCGCCCATGAGCTCGCCGTAGAAGGACACGAAGTAGATGACCTCCGCGACCTGCCAGGCCAGGAACGCTCCCCACTTGGGACGGGCCAGCACCGCGAGCGGGATCAGCCACAGGACGTACTGCTGCGACCACACCTTGCCCGTGATCAGGAAGGCCGCCACGATCAGGAACGCCAGCTGCGCCAGGCGGGGCTCCTTGGGCGCGGTGAGCCCGAGGATCAGGATGCCCGCGCAGCAGATCAGGAACAGGCCCAGGTACAGGATGTTGAGCGTCGCGTGCTGAGGGTCCAGGTCCAGGTTCTGGAAGAACGGGAAGCCGTACTGCCCGGAGCCGCGCGGGAAGTGCGCCCCGATGTACCAGAGCGTGCCCCAGTCGATCCCGCGCAGCTGGTTGAACTCCCAGAACTTGACCCAGGAGTCCCAGAAGAAGAACGCGACCGGGCCGTTGAGCGCGGCCCAGGTGACCGCGCCCGCGCCGACGTAGGCGAAGAAGTCCCGCCATTTGCCGGTGCGGATGCTCAGGACGAGCAGCGCGCCGATGATCAGCATCGGATAGAACTTCGCCGCCGTCGCCAGGCCTAAGAACACGCCGGCGAGCACGGGTTTTCGTTTGGCCCAGTACGCCATCGACACCGCCGTGAGGCCGACCGTGAACAGGTCCCAGTTCACGGTCGCCGACACGAAGAGCGCGGGCGCCAGGGCCAGCAGCGCCGCGTCCCAGGGCCGGCGGCGGCGCACCGCGAGCGTGGCGGCCACGGCGGCGATGCCGAAGGCGCCGAGCACGACCGCGTTGACGTCGTAGAACGCCTGGCCGTCGTTGTTGATCACGTTGCGCTGGTGCAGGTCGTGGATGGGCAGGCCGAGGGCGCCCATGAACGCGCCGGTCAGCACCGGGTACTCGACCGGGTGGTCCTTGTAGGGGACCTGGCCCTCGTTGAGGCCCTCGGCGTAGTACAGCGCGAGCACGTCGGTGTAGCAGAAGTACTTGTACTGCTTCATGTCCGCCCACGCGGCGTCGCGGCAGGGGGACTTCTGCACCCAGTGGAAGCTCAGCATGGCGCAGATGAGCAGCAGCACCACGCGAGCCGGCGTCCAGAACCGGCCGCCGGGCAGCCGGACGCTGGATCGCACGGCATGGTTACCGAGGGGGCCGCCGATCGATTCGGACAGGCCACCGATGAAGCGGTCGGAGTTGGCGGGCTCGTCGACTAGACGTTCGGGTCGCACACTCGGCGGCATCCCGTCACGGTACCGTCACCGACTCGGAAGCGGTGCTAAGGCCCGGCCCGACGCGGGCACGGGCGCGAATCGGCAGGGCGAAGAGGAGGGCCACGAGCAGCAGGAGGTACCAGTTCTTGATCAGGAAGCCCTGGACGCCGTGGCTCCAGGGGTCCACCGGCAGCCCCTGCTCGAACCAGGACACCAGGCCGAGCCCGACGGTGACCGCGATGACGGCGGCGAACCAGGCGTGCCGGCGGGAGGCGGCCAGCACGATGATCGCCGGCACGAACCAGTAGATGTGGTGCACCCAGGTGATCGGGCTGATCAGGCAGCCGACGATGCCGGTCAGCGTCATCCCGACCACCTCGTCGCCGGCCAGCGCCGCGCGGCGGGCGCGCCAGAGGCCGAACCCGAGCGCGAGCAGCGACAGCAGCGCCCAGATCAGCCGGCTGGGGTCGTGCGGCGCCGAGAGCCGGGCGAGCATGCCGTAGAAGGACTGGTTGAAGGTGTACGCCGCGTTGCCGATCCCCTCGCCCTGCCACAACGCGTCGGTCCAGAACCGCACCGAGCTCTTCGGCATGATCGCGAACGCCAGCAGGCTCACCGCGGCGCCGCTCGCGATGGCCGTCAGGGCGGCCCGGTACCGGCGGCTGACCAGCAGGTACACGATGAAGATGGCCGGCGTGAGCTTGATGGCGGCGGCGAGCCCGATGAGCACGCCGGCCCAGCGGCTGCCGCGGGGCAGCAGCACCAGCAGGTCGGCCAGGATCAGCAGGATCAGCACCATGTTGATCTGGCCGAACGTGTAATTCTCACGGATCGGCTCGAGAGTGCTGATCACGGTGATGGCCAGCACCATGGCCCACGGCAGGTCCCAGCCCTTCTCGCGGGCGACCGGCGCGAGCAGCCAGTAGGTGGTGACGAGCACGGCGGCGACCGTGATGATGCTGTACAGCACGACGGCCGGGATCCACCCGAGGAGCGCGAACGGCACGAGGACCAGCGCGCCGAACGGGGGATAGGTGAACCCGAGCGCGCCCTGGGTGTCGTCGGGCTTGACGTAGTCGTAGATGTTGTGGCCGTCGAGCCAGAAGTTCACGGCCTGGCGGTAGATGCCCAGGTCGAACCAGTCGTGGCGGTTGCGGTACCAGATGTGGCCATAGACGACCAGGGCCACGAAGAGCCCGAGCAGGACCCAACGGACGATCCTGCGCCTGCCCGACTCCAACGCGCACACCCCCAACGACTGCGGCCACGGTCCCGGGCGAACATACCGCCGGTACCGTGGCCGCACACTTCCAACCCGTGCGCGTCAGCGTCTTCGGGTGCCCTCGATGGTCGGGACCGGCACCACGCCACCGCCACCGTTGCCGCCCGGGCCCTGACTCGTGTTCGGATTGGGGTTGCCGTTGTTGCCGTTGTTGTCCCCGTTGCCCGGCCCGCCGGGGTTGTTGGGGTCGATCGACGGCAGGGCCGGCGCCGGCGACTTGCCGGTGCCGACGTCGATCCGGCCGGTGTTGGCCGGCGGCCGGAAGGTGATCTTCGGCTCCTTGAGCTGCGTCAACGCGGCGTCGAGGAAATCTCGCCAGATCGGGCCGGGCAGCGAACCACCGATGATGGACGTGCCCTTCTTGTCCTTGATCGCCTGTTCCTTGTCCTTGTTGCCAACCCACACGGCGACGGCCAGGCCGGGCGACTTCTTGGCCGGGTCGTAGGCGGTGTAGCCGACCATCCAGGCGTGCGCGTTGCCGCCGCCGCCCTTGTTGTCGCCGTACTGCCAGGTGCCGGTCTTGCCGGCGATCTGGCGCCCGTCGTGGGTCTTGAGGTTGTAGTGCTTCGGCACGCCCTGCAGGACCGTGCTGAGGTCGTCGGACATCTGGTCGGTGAAGCCCGGGATGCGCTTGGGGTTGATGACCTCCTGGTAGGTCTTCTTCCCGCCGGTCCACACCTCCTTGAGGAAGTGCGTCTTCACCGCGACGCCGCGGGCCGCGAAGGTGGCGATGCCGCCCGCGTGCTCGAGCACCGTGACCGGGTACTGGCCGAAGCCGACCTCCGTCTGGAAGTACTTCGGCGAGACCTTGGCGCCGTCGTTGGCCACGAGGTCGATCTTCTGCGACTTGCCGTCGACGGTCGCCCACATGTCGGTGATGCCGGCGGCCCGGGCGGTGTCGATCACCTTGGCCGGGGTGACCTTCTCCGTCAGCGCGAAGAACGGCACGTTCAGCGACATGACGGTGACCTCTTCGAGGGTGCACCAGTCGCCATGGCCGGAGTCGCACTTCGGCGACTGGGGCGAGCCGTCACCGGCGTTCTTGACCGGGTTGCCGTTCTTGGCCGTACGCCCACTGGCCGGGAAGTCGGCCGGCGAGTTGCCGTCCCACATCGAATCGATCTTGTACCCGGCCATGAGACCGGTGGCCAGCGTGTACACCTTGAACGTCGATCCCGGCGGGTGGCCGCCGCAGCAGCTGTCCTTGCCGTCGCCGAGCACCGGATCGTTGTAGTAGCCGGCGTAGTCGTTGCCGTTGCCGTTGTCGCCGCCGTAGTACGCCTTCACGCCGCCCGTGCCCGGCTCGACCGCGACCAGCGCGGCCTGCAGGTTGCCCGGCTGGCCGTACATGTTGGAGTCCTTGCTCTGGCTGCTGCCCTCGCGCACCGCGATCGGCTGGATGTCCTTGTCGATCGTGGTCACGATCTTCAGGCCGCCGTTGCGGATCCTGTCGAAGTTCTTCTTGCCGTCGGCGTCGGTGTCCTCGTAGAGGAGGCTGCCGGTGCCCGGGTCGGTCAGCGCCGCGACCTCGCCGAGGACGTGGTGCATGATCAGGCCCTCGGGCTTGCTGAAGTTCTGCGACTGCGCCGCGTTGGCCCGCGCCTCGGCCGGGGTGATGACCTTGTCGGGGTACTTCATCTTGGTCGGCGCGTCGGCCGCGGAGCAGAAGTTCAGCTTGAGCATCTGCCCCTTGATGTAGTCGAACCGGTCGTGCGCCTGCTTCGCGTCGATGTTCGGGTCGAACGGGCTGCCCTTGCCGGCCGTGCCCTCCGGGTTCTTGATCAATCCGGCCAGCACCATGCCCTCGGCCATGCTCAGCTTCTCGGCCGGCTTGCCGAAGTACGCCTGCGCCGCCGCCTCGATCCCGTAGGCACCCCGGCCGAAATAGACGATGTTGAGGTACATCGCCATGATCTCGTCCTTGGAGTACTGCTGGTTGAGCTTCAACGCGATGACCGCCTCGCGCACCTTGCGGGCGTAGGTGACGCCCTCCAGGTCCGCCCAGTGCCGCGCGTACTGCTGGCTGATCGTCGAGGCGCCCTGCCGGTCACCGCCGGTCACGTTGTTCCACGCCGCCCGGGCGACGCCCTTGTAGTCCACGCCGTCGTTCGTGTAGAAGCTGTTGTCCTCGGCCGCGACCACCGCGTGCTGCACATCCGGCGGGATCTTGTTCAGCGGCAGGACCGTGCGGTTCTCGCCGATGCGACCCATCGGCGTCACGCCGTCGGAGTAGTAGATCGTCGTCGACTGGTTCAGCGTGATGTCGTCGGGTAGGGCGACCTGGTCGAAGTAGTAGGTACCGCTGACCATGCCGATGCCGGCGATCATGATGAACGCGGCGATCGCGGCGATGAGGATGTTGCGCCGCCGGCGCCGTTTGGCCTTGGCGTTGGGGCTGCGCCCGCCGCCCGGGCCGTCGCCACCACGGCCGCCGGGGCGACCCGGCGGGAGGTCGCCGGGCGGGCCGCCCGGGCCGTCCATGACATCGCCCATCGGCATGCCGACCGAGGCCGAGCCGACGACGGCGCGGCCGACAGTGGCGCGGCCCGCCGCGCCCGGCACGGAGGCCGAGCCGCTCACCGACGCGGAGCCGCTGACGGAGGCGGAGCCGGTCACCGAGGCGCGGCCGGTGCGCGGCTCGCCGGGCGGCGTCACGCGCGCCGAGCCCACGCTCGCAGAGCCGGACGCGGGGCCGCCGGGCGAGACCCGGGCCGAACCGCTGGCTCCACCGACGCTCGCGCGCCCCACCTGCGCCCGGCCGGCGGGCGGGGCGGATGGTGGCGGGGGATTGTGGGAGGGTGGTTCCGACTGGAATCCGGGAACCTGGGCGCGGCCCGACTGCGGGTTGCTCGGGTCACCGTAGCTCATTCGTCCCACCTTGCCGGTTGCATCGTCGTCCCATGCTCCGTCGCCATCACGTCTGTGACCTGGGCCACTCGACCGGCGGCGGCGCCGCTATGGCGCCGTAGCCACACTTCGCGGCCCTCACCAGGAAGTCCGCGCTCTCGGCCGATCACTCGACCGCTCCTCCCCGAAGGCGCGACGGCCGCTCGCCGTCGTCTGAGCCGGCCGCGAGTCCGTCGCGGCCGAGGAGGTACTGCTCGACGAGGTGGTTCCAGCCGCACGCGCGGCAGACCTCCACCACGTAGACGTGAAACTCACTCAGCGTCATCGCCAGGACGGGCAGCTCGGCGAGCCGGCGCGCCTGTCCGGACGACTGGCGCAGCTCGTCGCCATAGATGTAGTGCACATGGGTGAGGTTCTCGCGGCGACAGACGGGGCACAGCTCCTCCGTCGGCTCGCCATGGAACTTCGCTGCGCTCTTCAGGTAAGGCGACGCGTCGCACACCTCATAGGTGCCGACGCGGCCCGAGTGCACCTCACGCAGGAGGGCGCGTCTCCGCAAGGAGAAGTCCACGACCTGACGCTGGGTACGCATGCGCCCGAGGGTACGCGGTCGCGCCGTCGTCGGCGAGTTCCGTCACGATCGGTAACCGTCCGATAGACGACCAGCGCTGTGTCGGAGACCACTTGGTCAGATTTGTTGCATCCGTTCGGGCAGCGACTTACCGTTCGATGTATCGGCCCGATACATCGGGCAGGTTACCGAAGCGACTGGCTGGTTACGGGAAGGAGGCCGGGAGTGCTCGAACTGGCGATCCTGGGCCTGCTTCACGAGTCCCCCATGCACGGCTACGAGCTGCGCAAGCAGCTCACGACCAAGCTCGGGGCCTTCCGTTTCGCGATCAGCTACGGCTCCCTCTACCCCACGCTGCGCCGCCTACAAGCGGACGGCTGGATCACCGAGGGTGCGCCGGCGGGCATGCCGGCAAGCGCCGAAGAGGTGCCCCTGCTCACCGGCAAGCGGGGCCGCGTGGTCTACACGATCACCGCGGAAGGCAAGGAGCGGTTCCAGGAGCTGCTCAGCGCCGCCGGCCCCGAGACCTACGACAGCGAGGCCGGTTTCGGGGTGCATTTCGCGTTCTTCGCCCGCACCGACCCCGCGACCAGGCTGCGGATCCTCGAGGGCCGCCGCCGCCGCGTCGAGGAGCGCCGCGAGGGCATGCGCGACGTGCTCAGTCGAGCCGCCGAGCGGCTCGACGCCTACACGCTCGAGCTGCAGCGTCACGGCCTGGATGCCTGCGAGCGCGAGGTTCGCTGGCTCGAAGAGCTCATTGCGAACGAACGCAATGGCAACACCCCACAGCCGCCTTCGGCAAATCCGGAGCGGTCATCGTGAACAACAAGAAGGAGGCATCCGCGATGGGCTCCGTCCGCGTTGCCATCGTCGGTGTCGGCAACTGCGCCTCGTCCCTTGTCCAGGGCGTGGAGTACTACCGCAACGCCGACCCGAATGACCGAGTACCGGGTCTCATGCACGTCAAGTTCGGCGACTACCACGTCGGCGACGTGGAGTTCGTGGCGGCGTTCGACGTCGACGCGAAGAAGGTCGGCCAGGACCTCGCCGCCGCCATCGGCGCGAGTGAGAACAACACCATCCAGTTCTGCGACGTGCCGCCGACCGGCGTGACCGTCCAGCGCGGCCCGACGCTCGACGGCATGGGGCAGTACTACCGCGAGATCATCGAGGAGTCCGACGAGCAGCCGGTCGACGTGGCCGCCGCCCTGCGCGAGGCGCGGGTCGACGTGGTCGTGTGCTACCTGCCGGTGGGCTCCGAGGAAGCGGACAAGTACTACGCGCAGGCCGCGATCGACGCCGGCTGCGCCTTCGTCAACGCCCTGCCCGTCTTCATCGCCTCCGACCCGGTCTGGGCGAAGAAGTTCGAGGACGCCGGGCTGCCGATCGTCGGCGACGACATCAAGAGCCAGGTCGGTGCCACGATCGTGCACCGCGCGCTGGCCAAGCTGTTCGAGGACCGCGGGGTCGAGCTGCTGCGCACCTACCAGCTCAACTTCGGCGGCAACATGGACTTCATGAACATGCTGGAGCGCACCCGCCTGGTCTCGAAGAAGATCTCGAAGACCCAGTCGGTGACGTCCCAGATCCCGCACGAGATGGTGAAGTCCGACGTGCACATCGGGCCGTCCGACCACGTGCCGTGGCTCGACGACCGCAAGTGGGCGTACATCCGCCTCGAGGGCAAGTCGTTCGGCGATACGCCGCTGAACGCCGAGCTCAAGCTCGAGGTCTGGGACTCGCCGAACTCGGCCGGCGTCATCATCGACGCGCTGCGCGCCGCGAAGATCGCCAAGGACCGCGGCATCGGCGGCCCCATCCTGTCGGCTTCGAGCTACTTCATGAAGTCGCCGCCGGTGCAGTACAACGACCACGACGCGCACGCTTCGGTCGAGGCGTTCATCAAGGGCGACGTCGAGCGCTGACCCGCCCAGCGACATAAGAAAGGCCGGCCCACCCGGGCCGGCCTTTTTTGTCAGCCCAGCCCGAACTCGCGCTCGATGCGCACCTTTGCCTCGAGTTCCAGCAGCAGCTTCTTGCGCCAGAGCCCGCCGCCGAAACCGACGAGCTTGCCGTCGGCGCCCACGACGCGGTGGCACGGAATGATCACGGGAATCGGGTTGCGGTTGCACGCGGTGCCGACCGCCCGGGCCGCGTCGGGCTCGCCGACCGCGGCGGCGATCTGGCCGTACGTGCGCATCTCGGCGTACGGAATGGCGTAGAGCTGCCGCCAGACCGCCCGCTCGAACTCGGATCCCCCGGTCACCGACAAGGGCACCGTGAATGGGACGTCCTCGCCGGCGAAATAGCGCGCCAGCTCGTCGGCGGCGCGGGCCATCACCTCGTCCGGCGCGGAGACGGCCTGATTCGGCGGCACGCCCCCGAATCGGATCCGGCAAATCCCGCCGTCGTCCACCGCGACGCCGAGCGCATCGATCGGCGCCGCCACCTCAACCCACCGCACGGGGTCGATTCTGCTCCTTTTGCCGGACGCCATGAGTGGCGCACCGGGTCTACCCTCCAATTGTCCTGGAGGGGAGGGGACCGTGGAGACGACATTCCTCGTCATCGGCGGTGTCGGTGTCGTGGTCCTGGCCCTGTCGGTGCTCATCGGCGACCTCTTCCACTTCGGCCATCCCGACTCGGCCGGCCCGTTCTCGGTGCCCGCCATCGCCGGGTTCATCGGCGCCTTCGGCTTCGCCGGCGCCGCGACCGCCGCGATCACCGGGTCCGAAGGCCCCCTGGTGCCGGCCGTCGCGGGCGTCGTGGCGGCGCTACCCACCGCGTGGGTCGCGACCCGGCTGGCCCGCATGGCGATGAACATGCGCACCGACGCGACCCCCACCCAGCGGGACATGATCGGCACCACGGGCGTCGTCGTCACGCCCATTACCGGCAACGGCTTCGGCGAGGTGCGTATTTCCCTCGGCGGCCAGCCGGTCAAGCTCAGCGCCCGCGCGGACCGCCCGATCGCGCTCGGTGCCCGCATCTTCGTGGTGGAGGCGACGAGCCCCACCAGCGTGATCGTGGAAGAAACCCCCCTCTAGCAGTAAGGAAGCGGATGGATACCGTCCTGCTCATCGCGATCGGCGGCGGCGTGCTGCTGGTCCTGTTCCTGGTGATTTTCATCGTCTCTCGCATCAAGGTGGCCGGCCCCAACGAGGCGTTCATCGTCACCGGCCGCAAGGGCAAGTCGGTCCAGGGGGTCGACGGCAGCCGCTCGACCGACCTGTCCGGGCAGAAGGTCGTCATGGGCGCCTCGGTCTTCGTCATGCCGATCGTGCAGAAGCTGCAGGTGCTCGACCTGTCCAGCCGCCGCATCCACGTCGAGATCACCGGCGCGGTGAGCAAGCAGGGCATTCGCGCCAAGCTGCAGGGCGTGGCGATCGTCAAGGTCGGCGGCACCGAGGACGCCATCCGCGCGGCCGCCCAGCGCTTCCTCAACCAGCAGCAGGGCATCGACCTGTTCACCAGCGAGGTCCTGGCCGGCGCGCTGCGCTCGATCGTCGGCCGGCTGACCGTCGAGGAGATCATCCGCGACCGCACGGCGTTCGCCAGCGCCGTGGCCGAGGAGGCCGAGCACTCGCTGACCAACCAGGGCCTGGTGCTGGACACCTTCCAGCTGCAGGACATCATCGCCGACGGCTCGTACCTCGCCGACCTGGGCCGGCCCGAGGCCGCCCGCGTGCTGCGCGACGCCGCCATCGCCGAGGCGCAGGCCCGCCAGGCCGCCGAGTCCGAGCGGCTCAAGTCCGAGGAGGCCATCGCCGAGGCCAACCGCAACCTGGCCCTCAAGCAGGCGGGCATCCAGGCCGAGATCGACGCGGCCAAGGCGCGGTCGGCCGCGGCCGGCCCGCTCGCCCAGGCCGAGCGCGACCAGGCGATCCTCGCCGAGCAGCAGAAGGTGGCCGAGCGCAACGCGGAGCTCAAGGAGCGCCAGCTCGACACCGAGGTCCGCAAGCCGGCCGACGCCGCCCGGTACCGGGTCGAGCAGGAGGCCGAGGCGGCCAAGAACGCGGCGATCGCCAACGCCGAGGCGCAGCGGCAGGCCACCATCGCGGCCGCACAGGCCCAGGCCGAGCAGGCCCGCCTGACCGGTGAGGGCGAGCGGTCCCGCCGCGCCGCGCTCGCCGAGGCCAACGCCATCGAGGGTGCCAAGGAAGGTGAGGCGGAGCAGCGCCGGCGCGTCGCCATCGCCGAGGCGCTCGAGCGCGAGGGCTCGGCCGAGGCGTCGGCCATCCTGGCCCGCGGCCAGGCCGAGGCCGAGGCGATGAAGCTCAAGGCCGACGCGTTCGCCACCTACGGCGAGGCCGCCATCCTCGACCTCCTCGTGCGGGTGATGCCGGACGTCGTCAAGGCGGCCAGCGACCCGATGGGCAACATCGACAAGCTGACGGTGATCTCCACCGACGGCGCGTCCTCGCTGAGCAGGTCGGTCGCCAGCAACGTGGCCCAGGGCCTGCAGCTGGGCACCGACCTCACCGGCATCGACCTGCCGAAGCTGCTCAGCAAGCTCAACGCCCTCACCGGCGGCGACGACGAGCCGGTCAACGGCCGGCCCGCGGTCGAGGCCCCGAAGTAGTCCTGAACCGCCCGCAAACACATCCCGGACAGGGGGCCCGCGCCGCTCGGCGCGGGCCCCCTTCCGTTCGTGCGACTCGCGTCCGGCTCGCGGCGCCGTAGGCTTTTGCCGTGTCCGCCGTCGTTACCGCCCAAACGCAGGCGCACTACGTGCGTTCCGTGCTGCGCCAGCGCGGCTTCCGCCGGCTGGTCGTGGTGCGGATGGTCGCGCAGATCGGCGACGGGCTGTTCCAGGGCGGCCTGGCCGGCAGCGTCCTGTTCAACCCGGAGCAGCGGGCCGGCGGCATGGCCATCGCGGCCGGGTTCGCGATCCTGCTCCTGCCCTACTCGCTCGTCGGGCCCTACGTCGGGGTGTTCCTCGACCGCTGGCGGCGCCGCTCCATCATCGCCGTGGCCAACCTCGTGCGGGCGGTGCTGGTCCTGCCGATCGCGCTCTACATCTGGCAGGGAGAGCACTCGCCGGTACCCTTCCTGCTCGCCCTGCTGGTCATCGGCCTCAACCGGTTCTTCCTGGCCGGGCTGAGCGCCGCCACGCCGCACGTGGTCTCCGACGACGTGCTCGTGACCGCGAACTCGTTCGCCGCGACGCTGGGCTCGCTGAGCTTCTCCGTCGGCATCGGGGTCGGCGCGACGCTCATCAAGACCGTCCTGCACACGTCGTTTCACGGCTACGCGCTGGTCGCCGCCGGCGCCGCCGCGTTCTACCTGGTCTCCGCGCTCGTCGGGCACACCTCGTACGGCCCGGACGAGCTCGGGCCGGACGCCGAGGACCGGCGGGGCGGCTCGATCCTCGCCGCGATCAGGGAGACCAGCCGCGGGACGGTGGCGGGCGCGCGGCACCTCGGGGCCAAGCGCGGCGCCGCCTACCTGGTGCTCGCGCAGGCGATGTTCCGGCTCTTGTACGGCGTGATCCTGCTCGCCAGCCTGCTGCTCTTCCGCACGGAGTTCAACCATGGCACGGACGTGAGCGGCTCCTTCGGTACCATCGCCAATGCTTTTGCCGCCGGCGGCGCCGGAATGCTGGTCGCGTCGTTCATGACGCCCCCGGTCGCGCGCCGCATCGGGGGCTGGCGGTGGGTGTCGGTCGTGCTGGGCGGCACCGGGGCGGCGATCCTCGGCTTCGGGCTGCCGTTCGACCCGGTGTTGCTGCTCGGCGCCGTCTTCGTCACCAACCTGGCCGCGCAGAGCATCAAGATCGTGACCGACACGTCGCTGCAGCACGAGTGCGCGGACGAGTTCCGCGGACGGGTGTTCAGCATCAACGACACCGCGTTCAACGTGACGCTCGTCGCCGGCATGTACATCGGCGCGCTCACCCTGCCCGAGACGGGGCACTCGGCGGCGGTACTGTCGGCGGTGGCCGTCGGCTACGTGCTGGCCGCCGTGGCGTACGGGGCCCTCGGCGGCCGCTGGGCCCGCCGGGTCGGCGACGACATCGCCGGCCCCGGCGGGGCGGTCTCACGCGCGGATCAGTAGCTCGAGCCCGACTTCGTCAGGGTCTGGCTGTAGATCGAGGTCGTGATGCTCAGCGAGTCGCCGTTGCAGGTGTACTTCGCCGGGTCGTCGTTGGCCGTGAACGGCTCGGTCTCGTCGTAGTTGATCAACGGCGCCTTCGTGTTGAGCGTGCCGGTCGCGGCGACGTTCGAGTACGCGAGGCTGCCGCTGGTCGTCGCGATGTTCGCGGTGACCGTGGCGTTGGCGACGATCGTGATCGCGACCGCCTGGCCCTGGATCGTCGGGTTGGCCCCGAACGTGCTGTCCTTGTACGTCTCGGTCGACTTGCCGTCCGGGGCGAACTTCAGCGTGGAGCCGTTCTTCTGCAGCGTGAACTCGACCGTGCCGACCGTCTCCATCGCGGTCTTCTCGGTGTACGTCTTCGTGGTCCACGTGCCGACCAGGCACTCGTCGATCGCGGCGGACGGCTTGGACTTGCCGGTCGCGGTGGCGGCCGGGCCGCCGGTCGAGTTGGCCTGCGGAGTTTTCGGGTCGTCCTTCTTCAGTGCGGCGACCACGACGATCGCCACGACCAGGACCACCAGCACGCCCGAGAGCGCCAGGACCGGCATGAGGAACTTGTTCCGGCCCGAGCCGGACGGGGTCGCGCCGTACGTCGCGCCGTAGGCGGTGGGCGGCGCGCTGACCGGGTCGGAGTACGACGGTACGGAGCTCGCGGGGTAGCCGGCATAGGGCTGCTGCTGTCCGCCGTACGGTGCGCCGCTGTAGGGCGTGCCGCTCGTCGGCTGCTGCGGCGCCTGTGGGACGCCTCGATATGTGCGGCACTGCGTGCAGTAGCCGTTCGCATCAATGCCCATGCCGCCGCAGTTGGGACACGGCTGCATGTCTGCCTCCAGGTTCAGGTTCCAGGGAAAACGATTCGGGGGTTCGTGTTAGCGACGGTAGCGGAACCGGTCTAGGTGCAGAACCGGCTGAATCGCCACATGGGCGACGCTACGGTGGTCGGGGTTCTGACAACGAGCAGCAATCGATGAACTCGTGGCCTTGTGTAGTCGTATGATTACACAGTGTCAACGCCTCCGGAGCCCGGTGACCGGCGCCCGCCCGAACCCGTCGAGCCGCTCCCGCCCTCCGCGCCGACGCCGGACTCGCCGCGCCGGTCCGTGCGCAAGGCGGAGCCGCCGGCCTTCCCGCCGCCCGTGCCCGCGCTGCCCGGAGCCGCTGCGCCACCGCCGCGGCGTTCGATGGTGCCCATCGCGGGCGGTGCGGTGCTCGCCGTGCTGGTCTGCGCGCTGGTCGCCTACCTGGCGCTGAGCCAGTCCGGCCGGTCGGTCGAATCCATCGGAGGGTCGATCGTCTCGGCCGGCCCACCGCCCGCCACGGCCTCGGGCCGCGGGCCGGCGCCCCAGGTCGGCGCGCCGCTGGTGACGAGCTCGGCCGCGGCCGCCGGGGCGGCCTGCACCTACGCGCCGGCGGAGCGGGGGGAGGGCGACACGCGCCTGATCGCCACGCCGGCGCCCCGGGCCACGCTCGCCGGGCGCGTGTCCGCGACGATCCAGACCAACCTCGGCCCGATCGGGCTGCAGTTGTACGCCGACCGGGCCCCCTGCACCGTCAACTCCTTCGTCCACCTGTCGCGCGACGACTTCTACAGCGACACGCCGTGCCACCGGCTGACCACCGACGGGCTGTACGTGCTGCAGTGCGGGGATCCGAGCGGGACGGGCACGGGGACGCCGGGGTACCAGTTCGGCGAGGAGAACCTGCCCACGACGGTGCCGCCGTACCCGCGGGGGACGCTGGCGATGGCCAATGCCGGGCCGGGGACGAACGGGTCGCAGTTCTTCCTGGTGTACAAGGACAGCGACATCCCGGCCGACTACACCGTCTTCGGCACGGTCACCAGCGGGCTGGACCTGCTCGACCGGATCGCCGCCGCCGGGACGGCGACGGGCGGCCCGGACGGCCCGCCGAAGCTCACGGTGCAGATCAGCGAGATCCGGGTGGCGTGACGCCCTCCGCCTCGGCCCATCGCCGCAGCTCGGCCACGGCCTCGTCGTGGTCCAGCGGGCCGCGCTCCAGCCGCAGGTCCTTGAGGTAGCGCCAGGCCCGGCCGACGATCGGGCCGGGCGGCACGCCCAGCAGCTCCATGATCGCGTTGCCGTCGAGGTCGGGCCGGACCCGGGCCAGGTCCTCCTCGGCGGCGATGCGCGCGATCCGCTCCTCCAGCGCGTCGTAGTCGGCCGCGAGCTGCGCCGCCTTGCGCCGGTTGCGGGTGGTGACGTCGGAGCGGGTCAGGCTGTGCAGCCGCGACAGCAGCGGCCCGGCGTCGGTCACGTAGCGGCGCACGGCCGAGTCGGTCCATTCCCCGCGGCCGTACCCGTAGAAGCGCAGGTGCAGCGCGACAAGCTCGGCGACGTCGGAGATCACGTCCTTCGGGAACTTCAGCGCCTTCATCCGCTGCTTGGTCAGCCGGGCGCCGACGATCTCGTGGTGGTGGAAGCTCACGCCGCCGTCCGGGCCGACCGCCTTCGTGGCCGGCTTGCCGATGTCGTGCACCAGGGCGGCCATGCGCAGCGTGAAGTCGGCGCCCTCGCGCTCGTGGGCGATCGCGTTGCGCACGACGATCAGCGTGTGCTCGTACACGTCCTTGTGCTGGGCGTGCTCGTCGATCTCCAGCTTGAGGCCGGACAGCTCCGGCAGGAACTGCTCGGCCAGGCCGGTGTCGACCAGCAGCCGCAGGCCGGCGACCGGGTCGGCGCCGCACATGAGCTTGACGAACTCGTCGCGGATGCGCTCGGCCGTGATCCGGGACAGGTCGCCGGCCATCGCCGTCATCGCGGCGCGCACCTCCGGCGCGACCTCGAAGCCGAGCTGGCTGACGAACCGGGCGGCGCGCAGCATGCGCAGCGGGTCGTCGGCGAAGGACTCCTGCGGCGCGCCCGGGGTGCGCAGCACCCGTTCGGCCAGGTCGGTGAGGCCGCCGTGGGGGTCGGTGAACTCGTGGCCGGGCACCGAGACCGCCATCGCGTTGACGGCGAAGTCGCGGCGGCGCAAGTCGTCGGCCAGGTTGTCGCCGTACCGGACGATGGGGTTGCGGCTCACCCGGTCGTACGCGTCCGCGCGGAACGTCGTGACCTCGATGCGCAGCCCGCGGCGGGCCAGGCCGATCGTGCCGAACTCCTGGCCGGTCGTCCACACCGACTCCGCCCACCCCTTGATGACCCGCAGGGTGTCCTCGGGCCGGGCGTCGGTGGTGAAGTCAAGGTCGTCGCCGAGGCGCCCGAGCAGCGCATCGCGGACCGAGCCGCCGACGAGGTGCAGCTCGAAGCCGGCCTTGGCGAAGCGCCGGCCGAGCTCGTCGGCGACGGGGGAGACGCGCAGCAGCTCGTGGACGGCACGGCGCTGCGCCTCGGTGAGGGCACGGGTCATTTCGGACATCGGTCGGTCAGCCTATCGCGACGGAGAAGATCGGCACCGAGGGTAGCCGCCCGGTGTGCGCCGGGTCGCGCGAAAATCCGCCGCGCACCGCAAGTGTCGGGGGGTGCCACTATGGTCTGTGCTGCGAGCGGAAGCACGGCCGAGTCGAGGTGTGGCGAATGGAACCGGGTAGCGACCCGGCTCAGCGCGGGGGCTGGAGCACTGAGCCGACCGTCAAGCTGCGGCCGACCGGCGGCGGGGCCCATCGCGCGCCCGAGGAGCCGACCGAGTTGCTCGCGCCTGCTGCGCAGCCGGCGCCGGATCCCGGGCAGCCGGATCCTGGACAGACGGTCAAGCTGCACGTCGGGCGGCGGCCCGAGGGCATGTCCGTCGATCCGGCCAACGCGCCGACCGTCAAGCTGCCGCTGATCACGCCGCGGCCGCAGGTGGTCGCCGACGCACCGGTCGTCGAGGAGTCCGCGCCACCGCCGGCGGCCGACGACGACGACAGCACCGGCACCGTGGTCCGCAACAGCAGCACGATGGCGATCCTGAGCCTGGTCAGCCGCGCGACGGGCTTCGTGCGGGCGGCGGCCATTGCGGCGGCGATCGGCGGCGCGGTCGTCGGCGACGACTACACGCTGGCCAACAACCTGCCCAACCAGGTGTACGAGCTGCTGCTCGGCGGCGTGCTGGCCAGCGTGCTCATCCCGACGCTGGTGCGGGCCCGCAAGGAGGAGTCCGACCGCGGCCAGGCCCACGCCCAGCGGCTGCTGACCCTCGCCGCCGTCGCGCTCGGCGCGGCGACCCTCATCGTGGTGATCGCGGCGCCGCTGATCACCGCGATGTACACGCTCGGCAACGACAAGGTCACGGCGGGCGACCGCCATCTGATCACGTTCCTGGCCTACCTGCTCCTGCCGGAGATCTTCTTCTACGGTATGGCCGGCATCTCCGCCGCGATCCTCAACGTCCGCGGGCACTTCGCGGCGCCGATGTGGACGCCGATCCTCAACAACATCGTCATCATCGCCACCGCCGGCCTGTTCATCCTGGTCCGCGGCGACAAGGCCCCGACCCCCGACACGATCACGCTCACCCAGGTGCTCGTGCTGGGCATCGGCACCACGCTCGGCATCGTCGTCCAGGCCGCCGGCCTGTGGCCCGCGCTGCGCAAGACCGGCTTCCGCTGGAAGTGGCGCTTCGACTTCCGCAAGCTCCACCTGCGCGAGCTGGCCAAGCTCAGCGCCTGGATGCTGCTCTACGTCGGTGTCTACCAGCTCGGCATCACCGTCGTCATGGCCCTGGCCAAGAACAACCAGCTCCGCGGCGGCGACGGCCCGGCCATCTTCAACAACGCCTTCCTGATCTTCATGATGGCCCACGGCATCGTGGCCGTCTCGGTCATCACCGCGATCATGCCGCGCATCTCGGCGGCCGCCGCCGACGGCCGCTTCGACGACGTGACCGAGCAGCTCTCCCAGGGCAGCCGCCTGGCGTCGGTCATCCTGATCCCGGCCGCCATGGTCTACATCGTCCTCGGCCGCCCGCTGGCCGTGACGCTGTTCAACTGGAGCAGCTACAGCTACGACCAGGCCGTCGCGACGGGCTGGGTGGTCGCCGCGGCCGGCGTCGGCCTGGTCCCGTTCGCGCTGAGCCAGATGCAGACGAGCGTCTTCTACGCGCTGCGCGACACGAAGACGCCGGCGCTGGTCAACATCGGCGGCGTGGCCGTCCGCCTCATCCTGGACATCGGCTTCTACGTGCTGCTGCCGGTCGCGGTGGTCACGACGTCGCTGATGGTGGGCACCGCGCTGTCCTACGTGGTCGCCCTGGTCGTCGGCTACGTCCTGCTCCGCCGCCGCCTCGGCCGCCTGGGCCTGCGCCGCCTTCTGGACACCCTGCTGCGCCTGGGCGCCGCGGCGGTGGCCGGCGGCCTGCTCGCCCTGGCCGTCTCGTGGCTGATCGGCCTGATCATCGACCCGGGCAAGGTGCAGGGGATCGTGCAGCTGGTGTTCGGCAGCGCGGTGCTCCTGGCCGTGTACGCGGCCGGCGCCGTCTTCCTGAAGGTTCCCGAGGTCCGCCAGTTCGCCGGCATGATCCGTTCGCGGCTGGGCCGCTGACCCGGCCCTCGTTCCGCGCAGTCGCCGCACCTTCTGGCGCCACACTGGCCAGCGCGGCGGTGGCGCCGCACGGTCGCCACACCCGCCGGGGGCGGGATGATGCCGGGCGCTCCGAAGCGCTCGCCGGCCTCGCCGAGCGACAAGTCGGGCGCTGGCGCGCCACGACTTGTCGGATTTATACCCTGGCAGGCGGCAAATGCGGTTATGCGTGTAATGCGTCCTCTCGGCGCCCCGTGTCGCCGTCGTGCGCGGGGCCGGGGAAGTCGACATCGACCCGGTGGGCGGGAGCGCGCCCTCGCAGCCAGAGAAGGCCGACCGCCGTGCCGTACGGGGGATGGGAGCGCGCCCTCGCCGTGCGAGGCGGCCGTCGCCCGGCGGAGATGTCGTGCGGGGTGGAACTCCTCGACCGGCGGCGGGGCGGGCAGCGCGCCTCCGTCAGGATCGGGCCGATGTCGTCGCGGCATCCGACTCGCACCGCCTCACCGGCGCCACCGTCCTTCCCACGCCGGCGCGGGCGGTGGACCAGGCGCCTCCTGGTCGGGGCCTTCGCCGCGGTGGCGGGAGTAACCGTCGAGTGGTCGCCGTCGCTACTTCGCGCTGGGACCGTGCGAGCGCCGCGCGGCGGACGGCCGGCGGGTCGATTCGGCACCGCCGAGCCGAGCGCTGGGCCGCGATGCAAGTCTGGCGCTCGCGCGGCCCGCACACGGCGTTCGGCGTCGCGTAACCGGTGCTTCCGGTGGGGGCCGTGTGGAGCTACGCCGGACGTCGCGCGGCTGTGAGGGAATCGACTCGTGGGGACGAATCGGGGTCGGCGGTATTGCGTTGCGGCGTCGCGGTGGGCGTGACTGTTGAGAAACCGTAAGTCACCGGCGAGAAATCTGGCGATTCGTCACAATCCGTCCATTTTGCCCGCCGGGCGCCTCGAGGCGCGCGGGGCTCGGGGCTTCTCATGCGGCCTGCGGTGATCCGATGAAATGTAGGTAAAGAGTAAATGGCCGCCATGTCGGGACATGGGTGATCAATTGGCCTCACACGGGGTGGTCCGGAGATGATGACGTGTCGGAGACCGAACTGGCGACAGGTAAGGTCAACCCCGGCGCCCTGCCGAAGCGCTTAGGCTTAGTGACTGCGACTCGCGTTACGACAGACGCCGTTCTGGCCAGCGATGAAGTACGGCACACGGATCGGAAGGGAGGACGGGTGGCTGAGCTCGACGAAGGGCTGCAGGCTTCGGGGGGCAACCCTCAGGTCCTGACCTTCGGCACCCCATCCGTCGGTGAAATCCTTGCCGAGCGATACCAGCTCGAAGAGCACATCGGCAACGACTCGCTAGGCCGCCAGCTGTACCGCGGCATCGACGTCATCCTGCGCCGCCCCGTGGCGGTGGTCCTGCGCTACCCCGGCGGGGAGAGCGCCAAGGAGATGCTGGCCGCGGCCGTTGCCGCCAGCCGCATCGTGCACCCGCACCTCGTCGGCGTCTACGACGCGATCGACGAGGGCGGCCGGGCGTATGTGGTCCGCGAGTGGGTCGACGGGATCGCGCTGCGCGACATCGTCGCCTCCGGGCCGCTGGACGCCGGGCGGTCGGTCGCGATCGCGTGGGCCGTCACCGACGCCGTCGCGGCGCTGCACGGGACCGGGATGGCGCACGGCAACGTGCACCCGGGCACGGTGCTGGTCGCGCACGACGGTCGGGTGGTGCTGACCGACGCCCGGGCCGACGACGGCGCCACGCCGGAGACGGACATCCGGGCGATCGGCGCGATCCTCTACTGCGCGCTGACCGGGTACTGGCCGCATGCCGAAGCCGGGGTGTACTCCGTGCCCGACGGCGTGCGCGACTCCTCCGGCGCGCTGACCACACCGCGCCAGGTGCGGGCGGGCGTCCCCGCGCACCTCGACTCGCTGGTCGCCGACCTGCTCAACCCCGATCTTCCGCTGCCGTCGGCCGAGTCGCTGGCCGGCGAGCTGGCGTCCATGGGCACCCTCGACGAGGACGAGATGGCCGAGGAGGGCGGGCGCGTCGACTTCGACGCCTTCGACTCCGCGGCGGCCTCGCCCGTGCCGCCGAAGCCGGCCGGGCGCAAGCTCGCCGTCGGCGTCGTCGGGCTGCTGGTGCTCGCGCTGGCCGGCACGCTGGCCGCGGCGCGGGTGCTGGGCGACCCGGCCACGCCCGAGGCGCCGGGAGCGACCACGCAGCCCGGTGCGAGCGCGTCGCAGCAGGCCAAGCCGCAGGGGCAGCCGGTCGAGTTCAAGATCGACCCGAGCAAGGTCCGTATCGTCGACCCGCAGGGCGACCGCAAAGAGGTCAAGGACGCGGCCAACACCGTGGACGGCGACACCAACACGGTGTGGAAGACCGCCCGGTATCCGAAGCCTGACTTCGGCGGCCTGAAGACCGGCATGGGCGTGTGGATCGACCTCGGCGAGGCCAAGCAGGTCAGCTCCGTGCAGGTCGTGCTGCAGACCCCGGGCGCCGACGGCGAGCTGCGGGCCGGCACCGCCGACCTCGGCAGCAGTGCGCAGGGCGACGCCGCGACCGTCCAGCAGTACACGCTCGTGGGGCAGAAGCGCGAAAGCATGAACACCACCACGATCTTCAACGGGCCGGAAGCGAAGACCCGTTACCTGCTGGTCTGGATCACGAAGCTGCCGAAGGAGAGCAGCTCCAGCGGATACCGACTGGCTATCGGAGAGATAACCGTCCGCGTGCAGTGACCCCACGGACGCGCCCGGATCGATAAGGTGCGTGCCGTGGACGCTGCGGGCCCGATCGCGCACGAGATGCGCGACGACACGTGGCTGCTGCGCGCCCACACGACGGGCGACCCCAACGCGTTCAACGAGCTCGTGCGGCGCCACCGCGACCGCCTGTGGGCCGTCGCCCTGCGCACGCTGGGCGATCGCGAGGAGGCCGCCGACGCGCTGCAGGACGCCCTGCTGTCGGCCTTCCGCTCAGCCGGCAACTTCCGGGGCGACTCGGCCGTCACGACCTGGCTGCACCGGATCGTGGTGAACGCCTGCCTGGACCGGGTGCGCCGGCGGCAGGCCCGCCCGACCGTGCCGCTGCCCGAGACCGACGTCACACCGGCCCCGGCGTCCGACCGCGACACGGCGATGGACGTGCGGCAGGCACTGCAGCAGATCCCCGCCGAGCAGCGCGCGGCGCTGGTCCTGGTCGACGTGCAGGGGTACGCGGTGGCCGAGGCGGCCGTAATACTCGGCGTCGCGGAGGGCACCATCAAGAGCAGATGTGCGCGCGGCCGGGCCCGGCTGGCGCTGCTCCTCGGCCACCTGCGGAACCCGGCCGACGGCGGCCGCGTCCCATCTGACGTCCGGGGCGGCGCCGCTCAGGGCCGCGGTGCGGTCCGAGCCGACGCCGAGGCCCGGGCCGACGTCCCGCCCGTGGACGTCGCGACCGACGTTCCGTCTGCATCCGGAAAGGAGACTGGCGCGTGACGGCCTTCTCCGACGCCGACCTCGACCGGCTCGCCGATTTCGTCGGCGGGGCGCTCGACGGCACCCCGGAGGCGGACGACGTGCGTCGCCTGGTGAGCACGGAGACGAGCTGGGCCGAGGCCTACGCGATGCTCGTGTCCGCCGACGCGGCCATCCGCGACGAATTGCATTCGTTGGGCGCGGAGGCTCCAGGTGTACCGCCGGAAGTGCAGCAGCGGCTGGACGCGGCCCTGGCGGCGGCGGTGACCGCGCCCCCGGCGGACGCCCCGGTAGTTGATCTGGCCCGGGCGCGGGAGGCGCGCAAGCGGCGGCGGACGCGCTGGGCCGTCGGGCTCGCCGCCGCGGCCGCGGTGATCGTGTGCGGCGGCGTCGGGGTGCAGGCGCTGCGCTCCGGCATCGTGACTACGGAGGGGGTCGACTCGGCGGCCCCGGGCGTGGCGGCCGGTCCGAACGATCGGCCGACGCCGGCCGAGGGCAAGGGTGAGCTGTCGACCGGCGGGCGCACCAGCGGTGGCGGCGTCATCAGCAGCGGGCGCGACTACGGGCGGGGCACGCTCGGCGACCTCGCCGCCGCCGGCACCGCCGGTGCGAAGAGCAACAACCTGCAGGGTGAGGGTTCGGGGGCGCCGATGGCCGCGCAGGCGCCCGCGCCGGACAACGTGCCGAGCCCGCTCGCGCGCCTGGCCCAGCCGGCCGCCCGGGCCGCCTGCCTCGGCGCCATCACCGGGGAATACGGTGGTCAGGTGTCGTTGGTCGACTACGCCGCGTTCGAGGGCCGGCCCGCGCTCGTGGTCGTCGTCGACGGCACGCGGGTCGGCGCCGGTAAGCGGCTGATCGTCGTGGTGGGCCCCGATTGCGGTATCGGCGGCGCCATCGCCGACGAGCGGTACCGGACTACCGCCCCGTAGCGGTGATGTGGCACACCAGTCACCACCCGGCGGGAATTGCCGGTTCGTAGGATGACGTTTTGCTGGCACAGGCTGAAATCGAGGAGTCGACCGTGGACGAGGTCCGCAACCTGATCATCGTGGGGTCCGGCCCCGCCGGGTACACGGCCGCGGTCTACGCCGCCCGCGCCAACCTCAAGCCCCTGGTGATCGAGGGGGTTACCTCCGGTGGCGCGCTGGTGACGACCACCGAGGTCGAAAACTTCCCGGGCTTCCCGGACGGCATCAACGGCCCCGAGCTCATGGACAGCATGCGCAAGCAGGCCGAGCGCTTCGGCGCCGAGTTCATCACCGACGACGCCACCCGCGTCGCCCTGGAGGGCCCGGTCAAGAGCGTGTGGGTGGGCGAGACGGAGTACCGCGGCAAGGCCGTGATCCTGGCCACCGGCTCCGCCTGGCGCCCGCTGCACGTCCCGGGCGAGCAGGAGCTGCTCGGCCGCGGCGTGTCGTCGTGTGCGACCTGTGACGGCTTCTTCTTCCGCAACGAGAACATCGTTGTGGTCGGGGGCGGTGACTCGGCGATGGAGGAGGCGACCTTCCTCACCCGGTTCGCCACCAAGGTCACCATCATCCACCGGCGCGGCGAGTTCCGGGCCAGCAAGATCATGGCCGAGCGCGCGCTGAGCAACGAGAAGATCGAGGTCCTCTGGAACAGCGTCGTCACCGAGGTCCTTGACGGCGGCGGCCGCGTGGGCGGCATCCGGGTCAAGAACGTCGTCAGCGGCGAGGAGAGCGACCTGCCCGTCGCCGGCGTGTTCGTCGCGATCGGCCACGACCCGCGTAGCGAGCTGTTCCGCGGCCAGGTCGAGCTCGACGACGAGGGCTACGTCAAGGTGGCCGCGCCGAGCACCCGTACCAACATCGAGGGCGTGTTCGCCGCCGGCGACGTCGTCGACCACACGTACCGGCAGGCGATCACCGCGGCCGGCACCGGTTGCGCCGCGGCCCTCGACGCCGAGCGTTTCATCGCGGCGCTGTAAGCAAGCTTTGAAGAGAAGGAGAGCGCATGGGAGCCATCCAGCCCGTCAGTGACAAGACCTTCGAGGTCGATGTTCTCAAATCGGATATTCCGGTTCTGGTGGACTTCTGGGCCGAATGGTGCCAGCCGTGCCGCAAGATCGAGACCATGCTGAACGAGATCGCCGCCGGTGAGCTCGCCGACAAGGTCAAGATCGTCAAGGTCGACATCGACAACAACCCCGAGATCGCCCGGACGTACCAGGTGCTGTCGGTGCCCACGCTGACCGTGTTCAAGGACGGCGAGCCGTTCCGGTCGGAGGTCGGGGCCAAGCCGAAGAGCGCGCTGGTGCGGTTGATCGAGTCCGCGCTCGACTGACATCTCCACTTTTTGATACGTCGTAGTACGTCGCTTTTGTACGTCCTTTTCTGCACGCCGCCCCGCCCGGTTTCGTTCCGAGGCGGGGCGACGCGTTTCCGATCCGTCGTGGCGGGGCAAGGCGCTCTCGGTGTGACGGCTCGGCGCGGGCACGCTGCTTCTCGGCGGTCTGCACCTGGCCGCCGGCTGCACCCGGGGTGACGGCTCGGCAGGGGCGCGCTGTGGGGGTGGTGGGAGTACGCTGCCTCGCGGGTGCGGCGCCGCGCGGGATCATTCGCCCGATAACGGCGTGCTCGGCCGGGCACGTACGATTCCGTCGCGGGGTCACAGGCTGTCAGGAGGACCACATGCGGGCTATCCGGCGCGGGGCGCGGGGAGCGGCGGTTGCCGAGATCCGCGGCATTCTTGTCGTGCTGGAGCTGCTGGAGGACCTGCTGCCGACCGATCCGGCGGCGCACGACCCCGAGTACGACGCGGACGTCGAGCGCGCCGTGCGCGCCTTCCAGCAGAGCCGCGGCCTGACGGTCGACGGCGAGGTCGGCGACGAGACCTGGCGGGCGCTGGACGCGGCCCGCTGGCGGCTCGGCCAGCGCGCCCTCTTCCACACCGTTGCCGACCCCTACATCGGCGACGACGTGCGCCAGTTGCAGGAACGGCTGCTCGAGATGGGGTACAACCCCGGCCGCGCCGACGGCATCTACGGCGGCCGCACCGCGCACGCCGTGGCCCAGTTCCAGCGCGAGGTCGGCCTGCGCCCCGACGGCGAGTGCGGCCCGGCCACGGTCGGCGCCCTGCGCCGCCTCGGCCGCAAGGTGATCGGCGGCCGCCCGCAGCTGCTGCGCGAGGCGGAGGCCTTCCGCGAGTCCGGCCCGACCCTGCTCGGCAAGCGCATCGTGATCGACCCCGGCCACGGCGGCCCCGACACCGGCCACGTCGTCCCCGACGGCCCGCTGCGGTGGGTGGAGGCGGACCTCGTGTATGACCTTGCGGCCCGTCTGGAGGGCCGTCTGGCGGCCGCGGGGATGCGGGTGAACCTCACCAGGGGTCCGCAGCCTACGGGGGCTCTGAGCGACCGTGACCGGGTGCAGCTTGCCAACGAGCTCGGCGCCGACCTGCTCATCTCGATCCACATCGACGGCCACCACAGCCCGACCGCGGACGGCGTCGCCACCTACCACTACGGCTCCGCCTCCGGCCCGACCTCGGTCGTCGGCGAGCGGCTGGCCGGCCTGGTGCAGCGCGAGATCGTCGTACGCACCGGCCTGCGCGACTGCCACACCCATGCGAAGACGTGGGAGCTGCTGCGCCTCACCCGGATGCCGGCCGTCCGCGTGGACGTCGGCTACCTCACCTCGCCCGGCGACCGCCGCCAGCTCATCGACCCGGCGTTCCGCGACCGGGTGGTCGAGGCCATCATGGCGGCGGTCCAGCGGATGTACCTCCCGGTGGAGGCCGACGTCCCGACGGGCTCGATCGACGTCAGCCTGCTGCGCGCCCTTACGAACTCGTCCCCGGCCCCGACGCCGTAGCGTTCTTCGCCTCGTCGTCTCCTGCCGGGCAGCTGTCCTGCCCGGCAGTTCCATTGCCGCGCGGTTCTTCGCCGCCCAGTTCTCATCGCCGCCCAGTTCTCATCGCCGCGCGGTTCGCTTCGCCCCGCGGCTCGCTTCGCCGCGCGGTGTCCTCGTTCTCTCTTCGCCGCGCGGTCCTCGTCGCCGCGCGGCGAAGAGAAATGTCGTGCCTGCCCGAACTCGCGCGAAGCACGGAAGAGGGCCGGCATCCTCTTCGCCGCCCGTCCTGTCCGCCGTGGGTTCCCTCGGCTTCGTAATTCGCGCCTCGCGGTCGCGCCGCCTCGCGGTCGCGCCGCCTCGCGGTCGCGCCGCCTCGCGGTCGCGCCGCCTCTCGGTTCCGCGCGCGGCTTTCTCAGGCCGGGATTTTCGAGCCGCCGCCGGCCGAGGGAGCTGTCACACCCTAGGCAAAGTGCAGGTCCTCGGTCCGAAGGCCGGCCTCGGCCGGCCTCGGCGCGAGTTCAGCCAGAGGTCATTTCCCTCGTTGCCGGGCGAACCGGAAGAACCGGTCGAAGCAGCGATTCCGGACTCATCGACCCGAGCAGCTTCTCCAGCGCGTACTCGACGTCGGACTTCCACGACAGCGCCGTCCGCAGCTCGAGGCGCAGGCGCGGATAGCGCGGATGCGGCCGTACGGTCTTGAAGCCGATCGACAGGAAGAAGTCCGCCGGCGCGAGGCACCCGCGCTCGTTGCGCCCCGCCTCGTCGACCTCGCCGAACTTCGCGTCGCCGAACGCCTCGATCGCCTTGACGCCGCGCTTGGTGAGGTCGCGCGCAACGCCCTGGACGAGCATGCGACCGAGCCCGCCGTCCGCGAACGGCTGGACGACGTGGGCGGTCATCAGCAGCACGGCATCCGGCGACACCGGCGACGTCGGGAACGCCATGCTCCGCGGCACGTACGCCGGCGGCGCGAACATCACGAACCCGGCCGGCATCCCGTCGACGTAGACCAGCTTGCCGCAGGAGCCCCACTCGAGCAGCGTCTGCGAGACCCAGGCCTCTTTCTCCAACCCGGGATCGCCGTTGGCACAGGCGCGGTCGGCCGCGACCGGGTCGAGTTCCCAGAACACGCAATCGCGGCACGATCGAGGAAGATCCTCGAGGGTGTCGAGCGTCAGACTGACGAGACGTCGCGACATTGGCCCATCTCCACCGCACCCGGCATTAGCTCGTCATGATGGTACGCACTCACGATCCGTCATGGGAGCCATCCGCCACAGTTCCTCATCCCTGGGACGTCCGGCTCACCTTTGGCCATCCGTGCCCCCTGCTGCCCCGACGTCTCACCGATCTGTCGCCGCACCCTGGCCGATCGCCCTGTTCTGCGCGACCGGCCTCTTGCCGGCAACCTCGACCGCCTGCTCCAACCGTCGCCGTGTGACGCCCCGCTGGTCAATTTCGCGACCCCGATTCACCGTGCCTGTCATCCCCGGGGCCGCAAGGCCGATTGAGCTCGCTAGTAGTGACGGCCGAGGCCGGCATGCACACAGGGGCGTAGTTCTCGCTGGGCGTCGAGTTGCGGCCGAGGGCGCGAATCGCTGCCGGTCGTTGGACTGGCTGGCTGGCGGGCGCTGTGCTCGCCGCTCTCAGCTGCCGTCGGCGGCCGACTGTCAGTCCTGAGCCGAAGGTCCCCGCGAGCCGAATCCGGTCATACCTTCTCGCCGTTCTTGCCGCCGTCCTTCTCGCCGTCGGCGTTGCCGGCGGCCGGCTCCGGTACCACGATGTCGTCGTTCTCCTCGGCGGCCGCGGCCGGTTCGAGTTCGTCATCATCGACGGCCTGGTCGCGGGCAAGGCTCGCCGGCGCGGTCCAGTTGATGCGTGGAGGCTCGGCCAGCGGACGCCCGCCGAACTCGGCCAACCACGCCGCCACGAGCGCAAGGTTCTCCCGCCAGCGCTCCTCCGGGATCGGCGGGAGGATGTCGTCCCACAGTGCGAGGAAGGTGCCCTGGAGCTGCAGCCGCCCGTACGGCCGGGCGAGGAACCACACGTGCAGATGCGCCGCGCCGTCGCCCCACCGATTCACGTGAACCCGAGCGACGCCGTCGAGCGAGCGGATGGCCCGCTCGAGCCGGACGGTCATCACGCCGAGCTCGGCCGCGAGCATGTTCGGCAGGTCGCCGAGGTCGAGATGCGAGCGAGACTCCAGGATCAGCACGGCGGGCAGACCGGTCGGGCGGTCGAGGGCGCGGACCCGCCAGCGGTCGCTCACCCAGATGTACGCGTCATCGGGCGCCGCACACGCCCGGCACTCGGCAGGGTTGTCGCCGTGGCGGGGCGGCTCGATGGGCACGGGATCGAGGAGGCGCTTGACTCGAAGGTCGCCCTCGAACGGGAAGGTCGGCCAGTACGTGAAGGCGGGCAGCTGCTGCGGGGCCGACCGCTGTGGGTTGGCCGCGGGATCGGCCGGGGTTGCTGGCGTCTCAGGCACGAAGCCGACCCTAGCCGACCGCGGGGCCGGTGTCCGTACCCTGTGGACAGTGAGCCACCGTGTCGGGGAGTTATCCACAGCGGCCCTGTGGATGAAGCCGCTTCGAGGTTCGGTCGCGGCCCTGCCGAACGCAGCTTCATCCACAGGCCCGCACTGGGCCTAGCACGTGGTTTCACGTGAAACGGGTGAGCCTGTGGATAACTCCTGTGGACAGACTTCTGTAGGAGCCGTTGTCTCAAGATTCGCCCGGTGCCCATTTTCGGCCTCCAGGGAATCCAAATCGGCCTTCTATGCCTGTCGCGCCGTCGCGGCGGGCATCTGAGCGCATCCGCCCGCGTCGGCCATCGAATGCCGGCGTCAGTCGACCGTATGGACCGTGGTCTCGTCATCCGCGCATCGCCACGCCGCAGGAACACTCGCGGCCCCGCGGTGCCGTCGGTTTCGCCGACGCCACCGGTCACTCGCCGCCCCGCGCCATCGACCGCCCGGTGCGCGGCTTCCATCGCTCGCTGCACCGCAACCGCCCCCGCCGCCGCCCGCCCGCGCCACGCTGACCCCGTCATGCCCACGCCGCCCTCAGTCACCGCCCGCACCGCCGGCGCCGACCGCCGCTCGCCTAGCCGCCGCGCACGCCGACCCGGCGGCATCGGCCTCACGCGACCCCGCGTATGACGAAGGCCGACCCCTCGTGGGATCGGCCTTCGTGTCGTTGAAACCGGCGGTTCGCCTCGGCGGCTGCTACTGCTCCCGCTGCCCTCCCGCGCCCTCCTCGGGCACGCCAATGATGCCGACGATCCGCTCGAGGTCGTCGACCGTCGCGAACTCGATCGTGATGCGGCCCTTGCGGCGGCCGATGTCGACCTTGACCCGAGTGTCGAAGCGGTCCGAGAGGCGGTCGGCCAGATCGGACAGCGCCGGGGCGTGTGGCTTCGCGCGGCGCTGGGCCGGTGCCTGCTTCTTGGCCGGCGCGCCCTCCGACGCGGCGAGCGCGACGAGCTCCTCGGTGGCGCGCACCGAAAGCCCCTCGGCGACGATCCGCGTCGCCATCTGCTCCTGCTCCTCCGAGTCGTCGAGACCGAGGAGCGCCCGCGCGTGGCCGGCGGAGAGGACGCCGGCGGCGACGCGCCGCTGTACCGGAGCGGGGAGGTTCAGGAGTCGGATCGTGTTCGAGATCTGCGGGCGGCTCCGGCCGATGCGCCGGGCGAGCTCCTCATGGGTGGCGCCGAACTCCTCGAGCAGCTGCTGGTACGCGGCCGCCTCTTCGAGCGGGTTCAGGTTCGCCCGGTGGATGTTCTCCAGGAGCGCATCCCGCAGCATCGCATCGTCGCGCGTCTCGCGGACGATCGCCGGGATGGCCTCCTTGCCGAGCGCCTGGGCGGCACGCCAGCGGCGCTCGCCCATGACGAGCTCGAACTGCTTTTCGCCGTCAGTCTCGCGAAGTTCGCGTACAACAATGGGCTGGAGAAATCCGACCTCCTGGATCGAGGTCTTCAGCTCCTCGATCGCCTCCTCGTCGAAGACCTGCCGCGGCTGCTTCGGGTTGGGGATGATCGCGCCCACCGGAATCTCGGCGAACCGCGCGCCCGGCACCGGGGCGAGGGTGTCCTCGGCCGGCGGCTCGGGAGCGGCGGCGGGGGCGCCGTTGGCGACAGCGGGGGAGGGGGGCGTCGCGAGTGCGGTACCCGTACCGGTCGTGCCCTCGACCGGCGCGGCGGCCGTTGGGATGAGAGCGCCGAGCCCTCGCCCGAGACCTCCACGTCGGTTGGACTTCATGCCACGCCTCCCACCTGCGCGCCCTGCGCACCACGCAGCGCGATCTCCTGCGCCGCCTCGAAATAGCTGACCGCACCCCGCGAGCCCGGGTCGTACGTCATGACCGACTGGCTGTAGCTCGGCGCCTCCGACACGCGGACGTTGCGGGGGATGACGGCGTTCAGGCACTTCTCACCGAAGTGGTTCCGCACGTCCTGCTCGACCAGATCCGCCAGTCGCGTGCGCCGGTCGTACATCGTCAGCAGCACGGTCGTGATGTCGAGCTTCGGGTTCAGGTGCGACCGCACCAGCTCGATGTTGTTCGTCAGCGCCTGCACACCCTCGAGCGCGTAGTACTCGCACTGGATCGGGATGAGGACCTCTTCGGCGGCGACGAGCGCGTTGACCGTGAGGAGCCCGAGCGAGGGCGGGCAGTCGATGAAGATGTAGTCGTAGTTGTCGCCGCCGGCCTCGATCGCGCGCTTGAGCCGCGACTCACGGGCGACGACCGACACGAGCTCGATCTCCGCCCCGGCGAGGTCAATTGTCGCCGGTACGGCCCACAGGTTCGGGATCCCCTCCACCTGCTGGGTCACCGCGTCGAGCGGGGCGCCGTCGATAAGGCAGTCGTACACGTCGGGCACGCCGGAGTGGTGGGGCACGTTGAGCCCCGTGGAGGCGTTGCCCTGGGGGTCGAGGTCGATCACGAGGACGCGGTTGCCGTGGAGGGCCAGGGCGACGGCGATGTTCACCGCGGTGGTCGTCTTGCCGACCCCGCCCTTCTGATTGGCCACACACATCGTGCGACGCCGTGGTGGGCGGGGCATGGTGATCTCCCCGCTCGGGTTCAGAATCTCCACGGCGCGTTTTGCCTCCTGTGCCAGTGGGGGGTCTTCGGTTTCACGTGAAACGTACGCGTCAGTCATTGCGCCCTCGGAATCCGCGGTGACGACGGTCGGGTGCGGCCGGGGGGATGGTGGGTTCCGTCGTTCGGGCCTCACCTCGGCCGGAGAAGCGTCGACTGTCGGCGATACTCCCCGGCCGTACAGAGTACCGGTCTGGGCGCGGTCGCTTGACCCCGAGACGTGAAACTCCACCATGCCGCCGCGTGTCGAGTCAGGTGCCCGCATCGGCTCGGCGACGTGGCCCTGCTCGGGTGCCCGAATCTGGTCCATGCGCGCCGGGCCGGGGTCGGTTCGATGCTCCGACCGGTACTCCGTGCCGCGCGCGGGTTCGCCCGGGCGGGGCGGTTCGGTGCCCTCATTCCGCGGCTGTGGCACCGCGCGACCGGCGGGACGGACGCCCCAACCCTCTATCCCCGTTTCACGTGAAACATGACCGTCAGCATCGCCGTAGCCCGGACCATCATCGCTGTCGCGCACCATGTCAGTCCCGTCCCGCTCGGAAAGATGTGCACCCTCGGCCGCCTCGTCCGCCGGTTCCGATGCGGTGGGATCTCCCGCCGGACCTCGAGTCGCCGCCTCCGGAGTCAGACCGGAGTCCGGCGCGCTTGAAGTCTGGTTACCCGAAGCCGGCCCGCCGAGAACCGGCTCACTGGGAGCCCGCCGCTCGGGGCCCGGCCCTTCGTGACTCGTCCCGTCGGGCTCGGATCCGGTCGACACCGCTCCCTCGGAGGGCGATGCGCGCGGATCCGTTCCGTCCAGGCCGGCTTCCTCGGGGCCCGTCCCATCGGACAGAGAAGTGGCGCGGGGCCAGCCTACGGCGCTTCGCCGGGCGGAGCCATGACCCACCGGCGCGTCGTTGGCCTTGTCACCTCGAGTCGTACGCCAAAAGACCAGAAAACCGTCAACTCGCCGGAGCAAGCCGCCGAGCCGTTGTATCGGCGACATCGGCCACCCGATGCCCACCGTTCTGCCGTCCCCCATGAGTGCCTCCGCATTCCCCCGTCGCCCGGGGATGCGGTACCGCCCCCCGGGTCATCGGCCGCGGCGTCCCCCCGCCTTTCGCGGACGCGCGGCTTCCCGCTCGCGCACGATCTCGACGACCGTGGTGGGCTCGGCCAGGAACGACTCCCCGCACGTGCGCACCGACGGAGCCCCCGCACCGAGCCGGGCGAGCGCCTCCGCGTGCTCGGCAATCTCGGCCGAGGCGGAGGCACCCTTCATCGCGAGCAGCCGGCCACCGATGGCGGTGAGGGGGAGACACCAACCGGCGAGTCGATCCAGCGGAGCGACGGCCCGGGCGGTGACGACATCGGCGAGCGGGAGCTTCCCGACGCACTCCTCGGCCCGGGCGCGAACCACGGTGGTCCGCTCCAGGCCGAGCGCCGTCACCGCTTCGGAAAGGAATGCGGTACGTCGTGCGAGCGGCTCGACCAGGGTGACGGAAAGGTCGGGACGAGCCACTGCCAGCACCATACCGGGCAGACCGGCCCCCGACCCGACGTCGACGATTGAGGCACCCGACGGTATGAGTTCCGCGACCACGGCGCAGTTGAGCAGGTGCCGCTCCCAGATCCGCGGCGCCTCGCGCGGCCCGATGAGCCCCCGCACGACCCCATCGGTCACGAGCAGTTCCGCGAACCGCCGCGCGTCGGGCAGACGATCGCCGAAGGCCTTCTCGGCCGCCGGGAGGATCTCATTCGGTACCGCACCATCCATCCGTCAAGCAAACCATGCCCGATGCGGTCTCCCCGGACGCGGGTGCACTGGCCCCAGCTCCGCCGACCGAGCGTCTCGCCCCCACGCGCGGGAGGGTAGTCCAGTCGGCGGCAATACGGACCGGACCCTGTTTCACGTGAAACGGGAACCTCGAACCTCGGGACAATCAGCAGGGAGCCCAGTTCGGGCGGGCGGCTCGGGAGGCCAGGCTACGACTGGTGGCAGACCGCGCTGCGCGCACCGTGCCGCTCGGCGAACGCAACAGCCGGGGCGGAGCTCCGGGATGCGGTTTGGCCCGGCAGCTCGAGACGCACGCCACGCTCAGACGGGGCGCCGGCGGCGCGGTGGCCCCGGACGGCGGTTGTTGCCCGGCGCCCGCCCGGTCGGGACCGTCGCCCCGGACGGCGGTTGTTGCCCGGCGCCCGCCCGGTCGGGACCGTCGCCCCGGAGCCGGTTGTTGTACGGCGGCAAGGGGTCAGGGCGGTCGCCCCACGACGGCCGGTGTTGCGCCCGGCGCCCGCGGGTCGGGGACATCCGACCCGCGGACAGCCGCGGTTCAGCGATGGTCAGCGACCGCACCCGTGTTTCACGTGAAACGGCGCTCGGCGGCCTCGATGGCGTTGCGGAAGAGCATGGCCACCGTCGTGGGGCCCACGCCGCCGACTCGCGGCGTGATGGCGCCGGCGACGGAGGCGCAGGACTCGTCGACGTCCGGCAGGAGGCGACGACCCTCGTAGCGCACACCGCCACCCACCACGACCGCACCCGGCTTCACGTGCTCGGGCTGGATGATGCCCGGAACGCCGGCGGCGGCGATGAGGATGTCGGCGCGGCGGGTGTACCGCGACCAGTCCGGAACGCCGGTGTGCACAACGGTGACGGCAGCGTTCGCGGTCGGGCGCTTCTGAGCCAGGAGCATCGCCAGGGGGCGGCCGAGCGTCGCCCCGCGACCGAGGATCACAACCTCGCGGCCGCTCACCGGAATCTCGTGGTGCGCCAGCAGCGCCTCGATCCCCGCCGGCGTACAGGGGAGCGGGCCGGGGATGCCCGCCGCCAGGCGACCCAGGTTGAGGGGGTGCATGCCGTCGACGTCCTTGTCGGGGTCGACGCGCATGAGGGCGGCGTCGTAGTCGAGGTGGGCCGGCGTCGGGTACTGGATCAGGAGCGCGTGGACGTCGGGGTCCGCGTTGAAGGCGTCAATGACCTCGTGCAGATCGGACTGGGTCGCCGTCGCCGGAAGGTGGCTGTGCGGGGACTCGAAGCCCAAGGCGGCGGCCTGACGCTGCTTGATCCGGATGTAGCCGGCGCTCGCGTCGTCGTCGCCGACGAGGATCGTGGCCAGCGACGGGGTGACGCCCTTTGAGCGTAGGGCCGACACGCGGGACGCGACGTCCGCGAGGATCTGATCGGCGACCGGGGCGCCCGGAAGCATGCGCGCGGTGGTGGGGGAGGCGACAGACATACGGCTCCTCGCAAATCGTGGGAGCCCAGGCGGTCGACGTCCCACGACGAGGCTTCCCGATGGTTGGCCCATCCTTGGTGCCGCCAGTCGCGTCCTCTCAATTATGCCGGACCGACGGACGTGAACGAGGCGGCAGCCCGGAAGCCCAACCGGGGCCAAGCCCGCCGCCCTGGGTCCCGTCACGGCGAGGCGCCATGTACCAAGGAGGCGCCGTCAAGCAGTGAGGCGCCGTCAAGCAGTGAGGCGCCGTCAAGCAGTGAGGCGCCGTCAAGCAGTGAGGCGCCGTCAAGCAAGAACGTGCCGTAGAGCAGCGCCTCCGCCGACGCGCAGTCGCCGGCGACCTCCACCACCTCCGCCACGCCGTCCGCCACCGCGAACGCCACCGAGACCGGGAACACCGCGGCGACGGTGCTCGGGCCGAACGGGTTCGGGGCGCTGAAGCTCGGCATGACCCGCCAGCAGGCCGAGGCGACCGGCCTCGTCACCGGCGTCGACCCCGCCGCCGACAAGGGCTGCAGCACAACGAAGCTGCGGGCCTCAACGGTCGGGTCCGAGTCCACCGTCTTCTTCGACGGAGCGTCCGGGGTCGTCGCCATCGACGTGCGCGGCACCAGCGTCCGCACGCCCGAGGGCGTACACGTCGGCTCGTCCGGCGCCGGCATGCGCAAGGCCTGCCCGGACTGGACTCCCGCCTCCGACCCGAACCCGGACAACGCCCGCGGCGTGGCCCTCGCACCGGGCAGCAACGGCAAGGCGGAGTACAACATCAGCGTCGTGAACTTCCTCGAGCTGCAGGTCCGCCCGCACCACTGCTACGAGTAGAAAACAGCAGACCGCCCCATCCGCGACGAGGCGGATGGGGCGGTCTGTGAGGCAGAACGAAACTAAGCGGTCGGACGAACCACGATCCGGCGCGCGGGCTCGACGCCCTCCGACTCGCTCTCGACACCCGGCAGGGCGTTGATGACGTCGTGCACGCACTTGCGCTCGAACGCGCTCATCGGCTCCAGGCGGACGGCCTCGCCGTACTCCTTCACCTTCTCCGCCGCGTTCTTCGCGATCGCGCCGAGCTCCTTGCGGCGCAGGGCGCGGTAGCCGCCCACGTCGAGCAGGAGGCGGCTCGGCGAACCGGTCTGCCGGAACACCGCCAGGCGGCTCAGCTCCTGCAGCGCCTCGAGCGTGGCGCCCCGCTGGCCGACCAGGGCCTGCAGGCGCTTGCCCGAGCCGTCGCCGCCCTCGACGACCTCGACGACCGGGCGGCCGCTCACGACCAGCTCGTCGATGTCGCCGTCGTAGTCGAGGATGTCGAGCAGGCCCTCGACGTAGTCGGCCGCGATCTCGCTCTCGCGGAACAGGTCGGCGGCCGCGCGGCCGGAGCCGGCGCCGGACTTGGCCTCGGCGTCCTCGGCCTCGTCCTCCTCCTCATCCTCCTCGCCGTCCTCGTCCTCGGCCTCGTCGTCCTCCGCGTCCTCGCCCTCCGCGAGCTCGTCATCGGACTCCTCGACCTCGTCGGTCTCGGCGAGGCGGGCGTCCTGGTGCTCGGCCTGATCCACGTCCTTGTCCCGGTCTCGGCTCACGGCCGCCGCGTCGAGATCACTGGTGGTGTCGGTCACGAAACTCATCTCCGCTTGTTTGGGGCGCCGAAGCGCCGTCACAGGTCGTCGGTGAGGGGTGGGTTGCTACAGGGAGCGCCCCGCGCCGGGCCAAGTGAGGGGTGGCCCGGCGGGGTCGCATCAACCCGACTGCCGCTTCGCGGCGCCACCCTTCTTCGGGTTGATCGGCTTGGCGCCGGGCTTCGGGGCCCGGGACGGCGCGCCGTTGGCGCCAGTGTCGGTCGCCTTGGCCCCGGTCGCCTTCGCGCCGGTCGCCTTCGCACCCGTCGCCTTCGCGGGGCTCCTGCCGTTGGTCCGCTGCGCGGCGGCCTCCTCGCGAGCCCGGCCGAACAGGGCGGCCAGTCCGCTCGGCTTCTCGGCAACCTTCGCGGTGCCGCCGGCCTTGAGCGGCGTGGTGGTGGTCGTCGCGTTCGCCGGCGGCGGGTACTTGTGCAGCACCCAGAACTGCTGCGCCAGCGTGATGGCGTTGTTCGTGACCCAGTAGATGATGACGCCGATCGGGAAGTACCAGCCGGAGGTCAGGGTGAAGAACGGGATGCCGTACAGCATGAACTTCTGGATCATCCGCTGCTGCGGGTCGGTGTTCCAGCCGGTCTTCTTGATCATCTGACGCTGCGTCAGGTAGGTCGTGGTGATCATCAGCGCGACCAGGATGGCCGCCACGATCTTGACCGTGGTGGAGCTGGCGTTGATCTGGATGAGGTCGGCGGTGCTGCTGCTGAACTTGGCGACGATCGGGGCGTCGAAGAGGCGGGCGTCGACCGCGCTCTTGAACTCGTCGACCGTCCAGCCGTACAGCGTCTGCTGGTGCTCGGACTGGCCGGGGCGCAGGTGGCGCAGGACGTGCAGGAGGCCGATGAACACCGGGATCTGCAGGAACATCGGAAGGCAGCCCATGAGCGGGTTGACCTTCTCCTCCTGGTAGAGCTTCATGACCTCCTTCTGGAGGGTCTCCCGGTCGCCCTTGTGCTTCTCCTGCAGCGCCTTCATCTTGGGCTGGATCGCCTGCATGGCGCGCTGCGACTTGATCTGCTTGACGAAGATCGGGAAGAGCACGACCCGGACGGTGATCACCAGGAAGACGATCGCCAGGACCCACTGCCAGTTGGTGCTGAGCACCCGGTGGTCCGGCAGGATCGAATCCCAGACGGTGTGCCAGAACAGCATCACCTTCGAGATCAGCCAGTAGATCCCGCCCATCAGCTTACTCACGACACTGCTCCAGTCACGTCACGTCGACTCGGGCTCGGGCGAGTGTCCCCGGCGCGGAGGCACCGGGTCGAACCCACCGGGGTGGAATGGGTGGCAGCGCAGCAGCCGCCAGATCGCGAGACCGATTCCCCGGATCGCGCCGTGGGTGCTGACCGCCTCCAGGGCATAAGCGCTGCACGACGGGTAGAACCGACAACGCGCCGGCAACGCCGGGCTTACCCAACGACGGTACGCGACGATAGGAGCGATCACGATCCGGGCTCCGGCGTTCATCGACGCTCACCTCGGCTCTTCGGTCGGCGCGCCGCCTGTAGCGCCGCGTCGAGGTCCTGTTCCAGGGCGTGATACCCGACACGGGCCGCCTCCGGCAGCGCCCGCACGACGATCACGGAACCCTCGGGCAGCTCGGCCAGGCGCGGACGCACCAGGTGCCGCAGGCGCCGCTTCACGGCGTTGCGCACCACGGCGTTGCCCACGGCCCTGGACACGACGAAGCCGGCCCGGGCACCCGCGCCTTCGGCGTGAGTACCGGCGCCGTCCTCGGAGCGGGCATCGCCCTCAAATGGAGCAACCCCGGGCTGCGACAGCCCGGGGTTCAGGAAATGCACGACCAAGGCCCCCCGGCCGGCCCGCCGGCCGTTGCGAATGGTGGCGGCGAAATCCTCCCGCCGCCGCAGTCGCTGAGCGGCCGCAAGCACGCTGCCTCCCGGAGGGCCCGGTCGTGGTGGTTCAGGCTCAGGCCGAGAGGCGGTCGCGCCCCTTGGCGCGGCGCGCCGAGAGGATCGCACGGCCGGCGCGGGTGCGCATGCGCAGCCGGAAACCGTGGGTCTTCGCGCGCCGGCGGTTGTTCGGCTGGAAGGTGCGCTTGCTCACGTCGGGCTCCGTCTTCGTGGCTTGGGGGGACGCGAGGCGCCCTCGGGGATGTCGAACGGTGTTTTGGAGTTTACCAGGGAGCGGTGCTCCAACCGAAACAGGGTACGCGCCGCCCTACTGGCCGTCAACGATCACCGACGCGCGCCCCCCGACGCTCGCGAACCGGGGGGATGTGAATAAATAATCCCCAGGTCAGGGCGGTAATCCACAGGTTCGTTGTGGACAACGGTTGAGCGGTTGTGGACAACGCTGTTAACGTGCCCGGTTGCCGGTAGACACCGCGACGACCGGCGGCGGGGCACAACGGACTTTCTGGCACGAACGGGCGCTCGACGAGGGGGAAAGGGCGCGCGCCCGGCCTGCACCACCTCTGCGTATGCGCTGATCACCGCATAGTCAGCGCGACGCGGGTGGAAACAGGACGATCCGTCCACGGCACATGACTCGTTGATACACAGGTTGTGGAAAACCTGTGGACAATGGCCGGGGGCGGCGGGAAGTACCGGGCACCGTCCACTCGCGGTGGGGGCCGCGAACAATGATGGGGGTGCGCGAACGGTGACTGACACCGACCTCGCAGCGATCTGGCATGCAGCGACGGATCAGCTCGCCGATGGTATCGACTCGGCGCAGCAGCGAGCCTACCTGCGCATGACCAGGCTGCGGGCGATCGTCGAGGACACCGCGCTGCTGTCCGTGCCCGACCCGTACTCGCGCGACATGATCGAGAGCCGGCTCCGGCCGGTCATCACCGAGGCGCTCTCGCGGCTGCTCGGCCGCGCGATCCAGGTGGCCGTGACCGTGCGGCCGCCCGAGGACGCCCCGTCGCTGCCGGCCCCGTCGGCGTCGCACTGGTCCAACGGGGCGTCGGCCTCGCTGCGTGACCAGCTCGACAGCCGGCCCGAGCCGCTGCGCGACGACCGGCCGGCGCCCGAGTCCGACCGGCTGTTCGAGATACCGCAGGAGCGCACGTACGGCCCGGAGAAGATGCCGGCCGAGCGCACCTACGGTCCGGAGAAGATGACGCCGGAGCGTACGTACGGGCCGGACAAGCCGTACGAGCACTCCGGGACCGCGGTCGAGGCCGCCGCGTCCGAGGCCGGCCGCTACGAGCAGCCCCAGTTCGAGGCGCCCCGCAACGAACAGCCGCGACCCTCGACGCCGGGCACCGGCCGCGACGACCGCCGGAGCGCGCCGACGCCGGCCGGGGACTCCGCGGGGAACCGGCTCAACCCGAAGTACACCTTCGAAACGTTTGTCATCGGCTCCTCGAACCGCTTCGCGCATGCCGCGTCGGTCGCCGTGGCCGAGTCGCCGGCGAAGGCCTACAACCCGCTGTTCATCTACGGCGGCTCGGGGCTGGGCAAGACGCACCTGCTGCACGCCATCGGGCAGTACGCGACGATGCTCGGCAACGCGCGGTTCGTGCGCTACGTGTCGACCGAAGAGTTCACGAACGACTTCATCAACTCGCTGCGCGACGACAAGACCCAGGCGTTCCAGCGGCGGTACCGCGACGTGGACATCCTCCTGATCGACGACATCCAGTTCCTGGAGAGCCGCGAGCGGACCCAGGAGGAGTTCTTCCACACGTTCAACACCCTGCACAACGCGAACAAGCAGATCGTCATCAGCTCCGACCGCTCGCCGCGGCAGCTGGCCACCCTCGAGGACCGGCTGCGCACGCGGTTCGAGTGGGGGCTGCTGGCCGACATCCAGCCGCCGGACCTCGAGACGCGCATCGCCATCCTGCAGAAGAAGGCGGCCCAGGAGCGGCTGTTCGCGCCGCCGGACGTGCTCGAGTTCATCGCCTCGCGGATCGCATCGTCCATCCGCGAGCTCGAGGGCGCGCTGATCCGGGTGACCGCGTTCGCCAACCTGACCCGCTCGCCGGTCGAGCTCGGCCTGGCCGAGGAGGTCCTGCGCGACTTCATCCCGGACGGCTCGGGCCCCGAGATCACCGCCGACCAGATCATGGCGTCCACGGCCGACTACTTCGGCGTGAGCCTCGAGGACCTGCGCGGGCACAGCCGCTCCCGGGTGCTCGTCAACGCCCGCCAGGTCGCCATGTACCTCTGCCGCGAGCTCACCGACCTGTCGCTGCCCCGCATCGGGCAGGCATTCGGGGGCCGCGACCACACGACGGTGATGCACGCGGACCGCAAAATCCGGCAGCAGATGGCGGAGCGGCGCTCGCTCTACAACCAGATCGCCGAGCTGACGAACCGGATCAAGCAGACCACCTGACGGGCCTGATCCACAGGTTTGCACCGTCCACCGGGGTTGATCACAGCCTGTGGACAACTGGGTTTTCCACCGTGTCCACAGGCGGGTGACCTCGGGCGAGGGGCCGTGTGGCCCTACGTTTTCCACATTTCATCCCCAGGTGATCCACAGGCCGGCCGGGCCCGAGCTCGCCCGGTTGTCCCCAGCGTCCACACGCTGTCCACAGATTTCCTGTGGATAACTTTCTTTGTGCCAAGTTCCGGGGGTGAGTCACCGGGTGACTACGGATTGCTCACAGGAGTTAGCCACAGGCTGTGGATAACTTCTGGGGACGACGTGTGGACGTCGTGTGGATGCTTCCGGAGAGTGACGGTCGAACGACCAAACGTGAGGTAAGTTCGGGCCATACGTTATCCACAGCGGTGGACAAACCCTGGGGATCACCGGTGGATAAGCGGTGGATAACGCCTGTGGACAGACGGTCATCCACAATCCACAGGGCTGTACACACCGCTCTATGCACAGCTCATCCAAAGGTACCTACGTCTCCTGAGCTGCGAATACGAGGGTTTTCCACAGAATCCACACCCCCTATGACTACGAAGGAAATTTCTTTTAAGAAGAGAAGAAAAACAATCATCAGCGTGTGGGCAAGTTCGGGCCGCCCGATTTGGCGGGGTCGTTGCACGACCATCGGCCGGAAGCCCTAAGGTTCGATGAGCGAGCCTGACCGGACGCACCACGACCGCCGGGCCACCGCTCAACGACCACCGCCGGCGATCCGGCGAAACCGAACAGCCGGCGATCCGGCAAGGCGAGAGACCGCCGTCGGGAACCCGGCGGCACCACACGGCCGCCGGCGACCCGGGGCACTGACCATCGGGCACCAACCGACCATCCGCAGCAAGCACCGGCACCGAGCAACCGGCGGCGCCGGACACCGGCGACAATCAGACGGCACACTCGGCACACCCGGACGTACGCCCCAGAGCGAATCGACCGCGGCCGCCCGGCCCGGCGCGCGTCATGCGGCGAACATGAAGTACCGAAGAGAATGCGGGAGGACCGCGATGAAGTTCCGAGTCGAGCGCGACGCGCTCGCCGATGCCGTCGCCTGGACGGCCAAGAGCCTGCCCAGCCGCCCGTCGGTGCCGGTGCTCGCCGGTGTCCTGCTGCGCGTCGCCGACGGCCGCCTGCAGGTGTCAAGCTTCGACTACGAGGTGTCCAGCCAGGTGACCGTCGAGGTCCAGGCCGACGCCGACGGCGCGACGCTGGTCTCCGGGCGCCTGCTCGCCGAGATCACCAAGTCGCTGCCGGCCAAGCCGGTGGACGTCGCCGCGGTGGGCTCCCACGTCGAGATCACCTGCGGCAGCGCCCGGTTCACGCTGCCAACCATGCCCGTCGAGGACTACCCGACGCTGCCGGAGATGCCCGAGTCGGCCGGCGCCGTCGACGCCGCGCTGTTCGCCAAGGCGGTGTCGCAGGTCGCGATCGCCGCGGGCCGGGACGATACCCTGCCGATGCTGACCGGCGTGCGGATCGAGCTGGAGGGCACGACGCTGACGCTGCTCGCCACCGACCGCTACCGCCTGGCCGTGCGCGAGCTGATGTGGCACCCCGACGAGCCGGACATGAGCGTTCACGCCCTGGTGCCGGCCCGCACGCTCGACGACACCGCGAAGACCCTCGGCCCGCTCGGCGGCAACGTGTCCGTCGCGCTGTCGCGGGGCAAGATCGGCGACGGGATGATCGGCTTCTCCGGCGGCGCCCGGCGTACGACGTCGCGGCTCCTGGAGGGCGACTTCCCGAAGGTTCGGGCGCTGCTGCCCGACACGCACAATGCGCAGGCGCGGGTCCCGGTGGCGGCCCTCAACGAGGTGGTCCGGCGCGTCGGCCTGGTGGCGGAGCGCCAGACGCCGGTGCGGCTGTCCTTCAGCGCGGACGGGCTGGTCGTGGAGGCCAGCGGCAGCGAGGACGCGCGGGCCAGCGAGGCCATGGACTGCCAGTACGAAGGTGAACCGATGACGATCGCCTTCAATCACCAGTACCTGCTCGACGGGCTCAAAGCGCTCGACGCGCCCATTGCGGTGCTGTCGTTCACTGACCCGAAGAAGCCTGCGGTCATGTCCCCGGCCAAGGATGATGGAGAAATCATCCCTGGGTACTGGTACTTGATCATGCCGGTTCGCATCGGCAGCTGATTCGGAGGCACCACTAATGCAGCTCGGTCTCATCGGCCTGGGCAGGATGGGCTTCAACATGCGCGAGCGGCTGCGCGCCGCCGGGCACGAGGTCATCGGCTACGACCGCCACCCCGACGTCACCGACGTGTCGTCCCTCAACGAACTGGTCGAGAAGCTCGCCGCGCCCCGCGTGGTCTGGATCATGGTCCCGGTGCAGTTCACCGAGCCCACCATCGACGAGCTGTCCGGCCTGCTCGCGGCCGGCGACATCGTCATCGACGGCGGCAACTCGCGGTTCAGCAACGACAAGCCCCGCGCCGACAAGCTCGGGGCCAAGGGCATCGGCTACCTCGACGTCGGCGTGTCGGGCGGCATCTGGGGCCGGACCAACGGCTACGCGCTCATGGTCGGCGGCCCGAAGCAGCACGTCGAGCACTGCATGCCGATCTTCGAGGGTCTCAAGCCCGAGGGCGAGTTCGGCTTCGCGCACGCCGGTGAGACCCCCGGTGCCGGCCACTACGCCAAGATGGTCCACAACGGCATCGAGTACGGGATGATGCACGCCTTCGCCGAGGGCTATGAGCTGCTCGAGACGTCGGAGTACGTCGACAACATCCCCGAGATCATCAAGAGCTGGCGCGCCGGCTCGGTCGTACAGTCGTGGCTTCTGGATCTTCTGGACCGCGCGCTGGACGAGGACCCCGACCTCGGCGGGATCAAGGGCTACGCCGACGACACCGGCGAGGGCCGCTGGACCGTCGAGGAGGCCATCCGCCTCGCCGTGCCGATGAACGTGATCGCCGCATCGCTGTTCGCCCGGTTCGCCTCGCGCCAGGAGGACTCGCCGGCGATGAAGGCCGTCGCCGCGCTGCGCAACCAGTTCGGCGGCCACGCGGTCAAGAAGGGCTGAGCTTGTACGTCCGGGGCCTGGAGCTCGTCGACTTCCGAAGCTATGAGCGGGTCGTCGTCGAGCTGGGCCCCGGGCCGTGCGTGCTCGTCGGCCCGAACGGGGTGGGCAAGACCAACCTCGTCGAGGCGCTCGCCTACGTGGCGACCCTGGAGTCGCACCGGGTCGCCACGGACGCGCCGCTGGTCCGCTTCGGTGCCGGCCGCGCCGTGATCCGCTGCGCGGTCGTGCACGAGGAGCGGGAGCTGCTGATCGAGCTCTCGATCGAGCCCGGCCGCGCCAACCGGGCCCGCCTCGGCCGCTCCCCGGTGACCCGCACGCGCGACATCCTGGGCGCGCTGCGCCTGGTGCTCTTCGCGCCGGAGGACCTCTCGCTGATTCGCGGAGACCCTTCAGAGCGGCGGCGGTACCTCGATGAGCTGCTCGTCGCCCGCCAGCCCCGCTTCGCCGGGGTCAGATCCGACTACGACCGGGTCCTCAAGCAGCGCAACGCGCTCCTGCGCAGCTCCTACCTCGCCCGCAAGACCGGCGGCAGCCGCGGCGGGGACCTGTCGACCCTCGACGTGTGGGACGCGCACCTGGCCCGGCACGGCGCACAGCTCGTCCGCGCCCGGCTCGACCTCGTCGCCGCGCTCGCGCCGCACGTCGCGAAGGCCTACGCGGCCGTGAGCGCCAGCCGCTCCGACGCCCGGGTCGCGTACAGTCCCTCCTTCGCTCTGCAGGACGACCTCGAGGCGGCCCTGCTGGCGGCGCTGTCGGAATCCCGACCGTCGGAGATCGAGCGGGGCGTCACGCTCGTGGGCCCGCACCGCGACGAGCTCACCCTCCAGCTCGGGGAGATGCCGGCCAAGGGGTACGCCAGCCACGGCGAGTCCTGGTCATACGCGCTCGCGCTGCGGCTGGCGGCGTACGACCTGCTGCGCGATGACGCCATCGAGCCGGTGCTGATCCTCGACGACGTGTTCGCCGAGCTCGACGCGGGCCGGCGGGACCGGCTCGCGGCCCTGGTCGGCGGGGCCAGCCAGGTGATCGTGACCTGCGCGGTGGAAGATGATGTGCCGGCCGGGCTGCGAGGCGCGCGGTTCGCAGTCGGCGGGGGCGAGGTGCGGCGTGTCTGAGAATTCGGATAAATCGGAAAAGTCGGGTCCGGAGCTGGCGCGGGCCGCGGTCGAGGCCGCGCTGGCCAAGCACCGGGCGGCGCCGCGTCGCAAATCCGTCATCGACGGCCAGCCCCGCCGGCGCGGCTACACCGGGCCCGGCCCGGACCCGCGCGACCCGCAGCCGTTCGGCGCGGTGCTCGAGCGCCTGGTCAAGCAGCGCGGCTGGCAGCGCCCGACGCGCGAGGCCCGCATCTTCGGCGAGTGGGAGAAGGTCGTCGGGGCCGACATCGCCGCGCACAGCCGGCCGGTCAAGCTCGAGGACGGCGAGCTCACGATCGAGGCGGAGTCGACGGCGTGGGCGACGCAGCTGCGACTGCTGGCCGCGCGGCTGCTGGCCGGCATCGCCAAGGAGGTCGGCCACAACGTCGTCAAGCGCCTGCACATCCACGGGCCGAGCGCGCCGTCGTGGAGCAGCGGGCCGCGCCGCGTCCGCGGCCGCGGTCCCCGTGACACCTACGGCTGAGACCGAGCAGTGTCAGAAGTCGGCGTACACCGCGAAACCGCGGTTGGCGCAGCGGCGGTAGAACTTGGCCAGGACGTCGAGCTCCGCGATCGAGTAGCTCCACTGCGGCGCGTTGCCGGAGTCGTCGCGCAGCGCGTCGAGGCGGCTCTGCAGCCACCGCAGCTGCTGCTCGGCCAGGCGGGAGCCCTCGAGGGCCTTACGCAGGACCGTGCTCACCGTCTCGAACGTGATCTCGTCGCCGTACTCCTGGTGGCCGTTGACGAACCGCTCCAGCCCGCCGGCGATCCAGGCGCAGTCGTCCGGGCTGATCACCGGGTCCTCGTCCTCGGCGGCCGCATCTGTGGCGAAGAGCACGCCATTGAGCCCGAAGAGCAGGTCGACCAGCTCGGTGTAGCCGGTCACCCGGACGGTGCCGGTCTTGGCCACGTGGTCGGCCAGCGCCGCGGCCGGGCCGGCGTGCAGCGGCAGCTTCTCGGCCAGGTCCGCGAAGTCGACGAACTCGGCCGGCGCGACCGGATCGTAGAACCGGCCGGTGCGCGGCCACTGCACGGCGACGTTGTCCAGGCCCATCGCGCACCCTCCGCTTGTTCATGTAACGCTCAACCCGCCCCGCGGCGGGGAACATACGGCACGAACGGCCACTTGCGCGACCCCCGGAGGTTCCCAAAGCGGCAACAGGATCCCGCACTGGCTGTGCCGCCCGCCACCAGGCACCGAGACCCCTCCCGCGTAGGGGGACCTTCGGACCGCACCGTTCGGGCCGCTACGTCGACTACAGGCACCGTCCCGGCGCGAAAATGTCGCACGGACACAGTAGGATTGCATCGGCTCATAGAACAGTCGATCACATCCGCGTGTGCGTCACAGCAGTGGTCGGCCCGCCGAGGTCGGGGCGCCTGTCACAGGGGCGCCGGCTACCGGCGTGCCTACTGCTGTCCCGGGCGCCCCCGCACCGACTCCGCACGAGACCCGGGGCGCACACCGCGCGGCCGGCCAGTGCGAGAAAGCGACAGAGGGTGTCAGCAAACAAGCCCGAACAGTCTTACGACTCCTCTTCGATCACCGTGCTCGAGGGCCTCGAGGCGGTTCGCAAGCGCCCGGGTATGTATATCGGCTCGACCGGCGAGCGCGGCCTGCACCACCTGGTGTGGGAGGTCGTGGACAACGCCGTCGACGAGGCCCTGGCCGGCTTCTGCGACACCATCGAGGTCACGCTGCTGGCCGACGGAGGGGTTCGGGTCGTGGACAACGGCCGCGGCATCCCGGTCGACATGCACCCGAAGGAGAAGCGGCCCACCGTCGAGGTCGTGCTGACCGTGCTGCACGCCGGCGGCAAGTTCGACGGCCAGGCCTACGCGGTCTCCGGCGGTCTGCACGGCGTCGGCATCTCTGTCGTCAACGCGCTGTCCACGCGCATCGACCTGGAGATCCACAAGGACGACTTCGTCTGGCGCCAGCGATACAACAACTCCAAGCCCGAGCCGCTGCAGAAGGGCGAGCCGACCGACCGCACCGGCACCAGCGTCACCTTCTGGCCCGACGACACCATCTTCGAGACGACCGTCTTCGTCTACGAGACGATCTACCGCCGCATCCAGGAGTACGCCTTCCTGAACCGTGGTCTGACGATCGCGCTGCGCGACGAGCGCCCCGACGTGCCGGAGGAGAAGCGGGAGGTCGTCTTCTGCTATGAGAACGGCATCGCCGACTTCGTGCGCCACCTCAACGCCACCAAGACCCCCATCCACCGCTCGGTGATCGAGTTCGGGTCCGAGGGCGAGGGCATCGCGGTGGAGATCGCGATGCAGTGGAACGAGTCGTACGGCGAAAGCGTCTACACCTTCGCCAACACGATCAATACGCACGAGGGCGGCACGCACGAGGAGGGCTTCCGCAGCGCGCTGACCACGGTCGTGAACAAGTACGGCGCTGACAAGAAGCTGCTCAAGGGCGACGAGAAGCTCACCGGCGAGGACATCCGCGAGGGCCTGGCCGCGATCATCTCGGTGAAGCTGGCCAACCCCCAGTTCGAGGGACAGACGAAGACCAAGCTGGGCAACACCGAGGCCCGCAGCTTCGTTCAGAAGGTGTGCAACGAGTGGCTGGTCGACTGGTTCGACCGCAACCCGGCCGAGGTCAAGACCATCATCACGAAGGCCTCCCAGGCCGCCCGGGCCCGCATCGCCGCCTCGCAGGCGCGCAAGCTGGCGCGGCGCAAGTCGCTGCTCGAGTCGGGCTCGATGCCGGGCAAGCTGGCGGACTGCCAGTCCAACGACCCGCGCCTGTGCGAGCTGTTCATCGTCGAGGGCGACTCGGCCGGCGGCTCGGCCAAGCAGGGCCGCGACCCGCGGGTCCAGGCGATCCTGCCGATCCGCGGCAAGATCCTCAACGTGGAGAAGGCGCGCATCGACCGCGTGCTCAAGAACAACGAGGTCCAGGCGCTCATCACGGCGCTGGGCACCGGCATCCACGACGAGTTCGACATCGAGAAGCTGCGGTATCACAAGCTCATCCTCATGGCCGACGCCGACGTCGACGGCCAGCACATCCAGACCCTGCTGCTGACGCTGGTCTTCCGGTTCATGCGGCCGCTGATCGAGCTCGGGCACGTGTATCTTGCGGCGCCCCCGCTGTACAAGATCAAGTGGAACAAGAAGGGCGACGACGCGCAGTACGCGTACACCGACCGCGAGCGCGACGGCCTGATCGAGCTGCGGCAGCGCTCGAAGCCCAACGCCAAGCCGGACGACATCCAGCGGTTCAAGGGTCTGGGTGAGATGAACTACCCGGAGCTGTGGGAGACCACGATGAACCCGGACACGCGCATGTTGCGCCAAGTGACCTTGGACGACGCTGCAACCGCGGACGAGCTTTTCAGCGTCCTCATGGGCGAAGACGTGGAAGCTCGACGCTCGTTCATCCAGCGAAACGCCAAGGACGTCCGGTTCCTCGACATCTGACCCGCGGACACATGAGAACAGGAATCGCCGCTCCTGAGAAAAGGGATATAAGAGCGTGACGGAACCGACTTCCACCCCTGAGACTCCCAACGAGGGTGGGTCCGCGGTCGCCAGCCGGATCGAGCCGGTCGGCATCGAGGTCGAGATGCAGCGCTCGTACCTCGACTACGCCATGAGCGTGATCGTGGGACGGGCCCTCCCCGACGTGCGCGACGGCCTCAAGCCCGTGCACCGCAAGATCCTCTACGCGATGTTCGACGGCGGCTACCGCCCGGACCGCGGCTACGTGAAGTGCGCCCGCGTCGTCGGCGACGTGATGGGCAACTACCACCCGCACGGCGATGCCTCGATCTACGACGCCCTCGTGCGTATGGCGCAGGGCTGGTCGCTGCGCTACCCCCTGATCGACGGCAACGGCAACTTCGGCTCGCCGGGCAACGACCCGGCCGCCGCCATGCGGTACACCGAGGCCCGCCTCGACCCGCTGGCCATGGAGATGCTGCGGGACATCGACGAGGAGACCGTCGACTTCGTCCCCAACTACGACGGCCGGGCCCAGGAGCCCACGATCCTGCCGTCGCGCATCCCCAACCTGCTCGTCAACGGCAGCACCGGCATCGCGGTCGGCATGGCGACCAACATCCCGCCGCACAACCTGCGGGAGATCGCCGCGGCCGTGCAGTGGTGCCTCGAAAACCCGGAGGCGGACGAGGCCGAGACCCTCGACGAGCTGATCAAGATCGTCAAGGGGCCGGACTTCCCCACCAAGGGCCTCATCGTCGGCACGGCGGGCATCATCGACGCCTACCGCACCGGCCGCGGCTCGATCCGCATGCGCGCCGTGGTCGAGGTCGAGGAGGAGGCGCGGGGGCGTACGCAGCTGGTGGTCACCGAGCTGCCGTATGCGGTCAACCCCGACAACCTGGCCGAGCGCATCGCCGACCTGGTGAAGGAGGGCAAGCTCGCCGGCATCGCCGACATCCGCGAGGAGTCCTCCGGCCGCACCGGCATGCGCCTGGTGATCGTGCTCAAGCGCGACGCCGTCGCCAAGGTGGTGCTCAACAACCTCTACAAGCACACGCAGCTGCAGGAGACGTTCGGCGCCAACATGCTGGCGCTGGTCGACGGCGTGCCCCGCACGCTCAACCTCGCGCAGTTCGTGCGGTACTACGTCGCCCACCAGATCGACGTCATCGTCCGGCGCACCCGCTACCGGCTGCGCAAGGCCGAGGAGCGCGCGCACATCCTGCGCGGTCTGGTCAAGGCCCTCGACATGCTCGACGAGGTCATCGCGCTCATCCGTCGCTCGCCGAGCGCGGAGGAGTCGAAGACGGGCCTCATGAACCTGCTCGAGATCGACGACATCCAGGCCACCGCGATCCTCGACATGCAGCTGCGCCGCCTCGCCGCCCTCGAGCGGCAGCGGATCTTCGACGAGCTGGCCAAGATCGAGATCGAGATCGCGGACTACAAGGACATCCTGGCGACGCCGGCCCGGCAGCGGCAGATCGTGTCCGAGGAGCTGGCCGAGATCGTCGCCCGCCGCGGCGACGACCGCCGCACCCAGATCATCCCGTTCGACGGCGAGGTCTCCATGGAGGACCTCATCGTGCGGGAGGACGTTGTGGTGACGATCACGCGGACCGGCTACGCGAAGCGCACGAAGGTCGACCTGTACCGATCCCAGAAGCGGGGTGGGAAGGGCGTCTCGGGTGCGACACTGAGGCAGGACGACATCGTCAGCCACTTCTTCGTGTGCTCCACGCACGATTGGATGCTCTTCTTCACGAATAAAGGTCGGGTGTACCGGGCAAAGGCCTACGAGCTGCCCGAGGCGAGCCGGGCGGCGAAGGGTCAGCACGTTGCCAACCTGCTGGCCTTCCAGCCCGACGAGCACATCGCGCAGGTGATCGAGATCCCGAACTACCAGATCGCCCCGTACCTCGTCCTCGCGACGAAGGAGGGCCTGGTGAAGAAGACCAAACTGGAGGAGTTCGACTCCAACCGGTCGGGTGGCATCATCGGGATCAACCTGCGCGAGGACGACGAGCTGGTCGGCGCCGCGCTGCTCGGCCCGGAGGACGACCTCCTCCTGGTCAGCAAGCAGGCGCAGGCCATCCGCTTCACGGCGAGCGACGAGGCCCTGCGCCCAATGGGCCGCGCCACGTCCGGCGTGATCGGGATGCGGTTCGCCGACGGCGACGAGCTGCTCGCCATGGAAGTGGTTCGCGAGGGGATGGACCTGGACGTTCTGGTGGCCACCGACGGTGGCTTTGCCAAGCGGACTCCGATCGAGGAATATCCGGTGCAAGGGCGCGGTGGCAAGGGCGTCCTGACCGCTAAAATCACGTCGCGGCGCGGTGGTCTCGTCGGCGCGGTGGTGATCAGTCCGGATGACGAGTTGTTCGCCATCACCTCCAATGGTGGCGTGATCCGGACTCCCGTGAAGCCTGTACGGCGTACGCGGGATCGGAACACAATGGGGGTCAAGCTTATGGACCTTCCCGAGGGTGTGACGATCGTTGCGATCGCCCGCAACGCCGATGAGCCCGACGAACAGGACTAGTTGATGACAGACACTCAGGCGAAGTCGGGGTCCGCCTCGGCAACCGACGAGGCCTCGGAGGCCGGAGAGGCTGCCATGACGGGATCTGACTCGGGGGCGCCTGCCGCCGGCGGAGAGCCGGGAGCGGTCAACGGCGGCTTCCCCGGCGAAACCACGACCGGCGGCACGCCGAGGTTCACGCGTGCTCCGGGCATGGCGCCGCCTCCCGACTCGCTCACGGTGCCGTTGCAGTCGCCGTCGGCCGCAGGGCCGCCGCCCGTCTCGATCCCGGCCGGCGTCGCGCCGACCAGCGGCCCGGCCACGGGCACGGCGAGCGTGTCGGCGATCGCGCGAGCCGCCGTGCGGACGCCGGCCGCCGCCGCCACGCAGGCCATCAACACGCCGGCCCCCGCGGTCAGCGGTTCGGCCCGCGTCACGGAGGCCGTCCGCGCGGCCCGCAAGACGGTCAGCTCCGCCGTGGGCCGCGGCCCACGCCGGGCGCGGCTGCACCTGAAGCGCATCGACCCGTGGTCGGTGATGAAGTTCGCGTTCGCCGTGAGCTTCGTCCTCTTCGTCGTCCTCATCGTCGCGACCTCGGTGCTCTACCTGGCCCTCGACGCGATGGACGTCTTCAAGAGCATCAACGAGGTCCTGGCCGAGCTCATCAGCTCGACCGGCGGCACCGGCAACGACACCTTCCGCATCACCGCGAAGGGCGTCATCGGCAGCGCCGCCCTCCTGGGCGTCGTCAACGTGGTGCTCTTCACCGCCCTGGCCACGCTGGGCTCGTTCATCTACAACGTGTGCGCCGACCTGGTCGGCGGCATCGAGCTGACGCTCGCCGAGAAGGACTGACCTGCCGTTTCGTTCCCCCTGGCGCCGGCGCGCCGCGCCAGGGGGTAACCGGTTTGAGGCGAGCGCGTCGGGTACGGTAACCTTCTGTTCGCACCGCGCGGGACACCACGATCCGCGGCTTCGGTGTCACGGGGCTATAGCTCAGTCGGTTAGAGCGCAGAGCTGATAACTCTGAGGTCGCTGGTTCGATTCCAGCTAGCCCCACGGCCAACTGGCGGCCCCTGCTTCGCGGCGGGGGCCGCTTGCCGTTTGTGGCCGTGGGTTTTGTTCGCTGTGGGGGAGCTTCGCTCCACCCACGCCCCCTCAAGTGCGTCGCGGGTCGTTCTGGGTGCGACGCTTCCGCAGCCGCACCGCAGGCCGTCCTGCGTGCCGCACTCCCGCAACCGCGCCGCGGCTCGTCTGCATGCCAGACTCCCCTTTCAGCAACCGCGCCGCGGGCTTGGTCTTGTTGTTTGTGTGCGTGGTTTTGGTGCGGTGTCGGGTTTGTGGCCCCCTGCGTCTTGGGCAGTCTTGCGGTGCTAAGCTCCGGTCGGCGGCAAGGAAGGCGCTCCGTCTTCCTGTGTTGCCCGGGATAAGCGCAGCTTGGTGCGCGGGCGGTCATGGAGTTTCGTGACGTCGCTGGTTCGAGTCCAGGTAGGCCCACATGTGGAAAAAGGTGCTTCTCGTAGTTGCTGTCGTTGGCGCGGCTGCGTACGTTGCTAAGCGCGTGAAGTCCGCCAACGAGGAGCGGGCCCTCTGGCACGAGGCGACCACCGCTCCCGATCTGCGGTAGTCTCTACGCGCGGGTCCGCCCGCACACCCCGGCGCGCGGGGGCGTAGCTCAACTGGCAGAGCACCGCCTTTGCAAGGCGGGGGTTAGGGGTTCGAGTCCCCTCGTCTCCACCAATCTTGGGCTGCGACCTGTGGCTTCGGGTCCGCCATGATCGCCCGGACCGAATCGGGGCCAACTCAGGTTGGCTCGCGGTCATCTGTGTCCGGCCAGCTTCCGCAGCGCCGTGCCCACGGTGTCGCGTTCCGGGTCGGCTTCGGCGCCGAAGCGGTCGCCGCACCTCATGCGGGTCCAGGTTGCGAGCGATCAGCATCGTGGCGATGGACAGCCGCAGCACATGAAAGCCGGCGCGCTCGCTGCCCGGCCACCTCATGCCACTGGCCCCACCACCGCGCCCATGTGCGATCGGTATGCGGCTTCCCTGCCGGGTAGCGCGGAGCAACATCACCCCATCCGTGACCAGCTGTGCCGTGGCGATGCGCGTGACGTCGTCGAGGCGGAGCGGCAGGTTCGGCGCGTTCGACCCTCATGCGGGCCATGGGCGTCGATCTTATGGGGTGTTCGGGGTTATCAGGCCGGACTCGTAGGCGACCACCACGGCCTGGGCGCGGTCGCGCAGGTTGAGTTTTTGCAGCAGGTGGCGGACGTGGGTCTTGACCGTGGCCATCGAGATCACCAGGTCGGCGGCGATGTCCGTGTTGGAGCGGCCGCGCGCGATCAGGCGCAGAATCTCGCGCTCGCGGGCCGTCAGGTCGGACAGCGTCGGGGGCGTGGCGACCAGCGCGGGGCGGGACACGTAGTGCGCGACCAAGCGGCGCAGCACCGACGGGGCGAAAAGGGACTCGCCCGCGGCGACCGTATGGACCGCCTCGACGAGCTGCTGGCGGCCCACGTCCTTGAGCAGGAAGCCGCTCGCGCCGGCCTTCAGGGCGGCGAAGACGTGCTCGTCGAGGTCGAAGGTCGTGAGCATCAGGACGCGGGTGGGCAAGGAAGCGGCGACGATGCGGCTGGTCGCGGCGATGCCGTCCATTTCCGGCATGCGTACGTCCATCAGCGCCACATCCGGCCGCAGGCGCTCGGCCAGCTCAAGGGCCTCGGCGCCGTCCGCGGCCTCGCCGACGACATCGAGGCCGGCGACCTCGAGGATCAGACGGATGCCGGAGCGGACCAGGTCCTGGTCGTCGGCGAGCAGCACCGTGGTCATGCGGGCTCGATCGGGAGGCGGGCCTGCACGGCGAAGCCGCCGTCGACGTTGCCGGTGTGCAGCTCGCCGCCGTGGATGCGGATGCGCTCGCGCATGCCGACCAGGCCGTGGGCGTCCGGGGAGGCGGGGCCGGCGGTGCCGGGGCCGCGGTCGGTCACCTCGATGTCCAGCCAGGCGGGGCGCCAGGACAGGGCGATCGCCACGGGGGCGCCGGGGGCGTGCTTGACCGCGTTGGTGAGGGCCTCCTGCAGGATGCGATACGCCGTGAGATCCAGGCTCGGCGGCAACGGCACCGCGGTGCCCTCGACCGACAGGTCGACGACGACACCGCCGGCGCGGGTGCGGGCCACCAGCGAGGGCAGCTGGGCCAGGCCGGGCAGCGGCTCGCGGTCGTCGTCCGGCTCGTCGGCGCGCAGGACGCCCAGCAGGCGGCGCATCTCGGTCAGGGCCTCGCCGGCGGAGCCGCGGATCGCCGCGAGCGGGCGCTGGGCCAGGGCCGGGTCGCGCTCCAGGGCCGCCTCGGCGGCGTCGGCCTGCACGGCGATGATGCTGATCGCGTGGGCCACGAGATCGTGCAGCTCGCGGGCGATGCGGGCGCGTTCGTCGGCGACGGCGGCGCGCTCGCGGCGGTCGCGTTCCTGCTCGAGGTACCGTGTCAGCTCCTCCAGGCGGGCGGTCCTGCCCCGCTGCCGGCGCACCAGCACGCCCACTGCGGCGGGGGCCAGCACGCCCAGCAGCGCGCCGACGTAGTCGCCGATGCCCGAGGGCTGCAGCGCGGTGCCGATGATGCCGAACACGGCGCCGATCAGGATCGTGGCCGCGGCCAGGTACGGGTCCGCGCCGTGGGCGGTCACCGCGTAGAACAGCAGCAGCGAGGCGATGTACCCGACGAGGAGATAGCCGTCGGTCGGTATGAGCCACACGGCCGAGCCGACCAGGGCGGCCGGGACCGGGTGCGTGCGGCGCCAGGCGATCGGCGCGGTCGAGGCGATCGCGATGAACGCGCCGATCGGGCGCGAGGCGATCGGCAGGAACACGAGCACCTGCGCGAGCGCCACGACGGCCAGCACGATCGCGGCGGCGGCATCCACGCGTGCGGGCCGGACGGTGGCGGACACGCGCGCGGGCCGGACGGTGGTGGCGGACACGCGGCAAACGCTAGGTGAGCGGCGGCGGGAGTGTCATCAGCCCCAGGGCTGAGCTCGCGGTCCGCCCGCGGTGTCGGCGCAGTTCCCGCCCTCGGCTCGATGAGCGCGGGGGCCCGCGCAGCGCACGATCGGCGTCGACCCAAACACCATCGCATATTCGGAGGCTCCGATGCCCTTTTCCGTTCGTGGCGCCCAGTTCATGATGCTCGTGCCGCTCGGCGGGTTCCAGCTCGTCGCGACCATCGCCTTCTCGCTCACGATGTCGCTGTCCGGCAAGGACTACATCGCCGTCGTGTGGGCGCCGATCATGTCGCTCGCCTGCATCATCGCCGCGCTGCGGCTGCGGCGCGGCGAGCCGGGGCGGCTGCGGGCCGCGCTGGTGCTGCTCGCCGCGCAGACCGCGTTCTGCCTGCTCAAGCTGATCGCATTCGGCGAGTCGGCGTCGCTGGTGTTCCTCGCGTTCGTCGCGGTCGCGGCCGGGCTGCTCGCGCTGCCGGCCAGCCGCCGGCACTTCAACCCGGCCGGGGTGATTGCTTGATCGTTAAGTGAATCCCACGCTGGGTAACAGGTCTGCATCGAGCGGCGGGAGGTCGATAATGACGATGCAGACGGTCAGGGATGTGATGACCACGAATGTGGTCTACCTGCCCAGCGAGACCACGCTGGCCGAGGCCGCGCGGACGATGCGTGAGCAGGACATCGGCGACGTCGTGGTGGCGGACGGGCCGGAGTTGGCCGGGCTCGTCACCGACCGTGACATCGTGGTACGCGCGGTGGCCGAGCGATGCGACCCGGCCGCCACGACGATCGGGGAGATCCTCAGCAAGAACCTCGTGACGGTCCGGCCCGAGGACTCGATCCACTCGGCCGCGCTGCTCATGCGCGACCAGGCCGTGCGCCGCGTCCTTGTCTGCGACGACAACAACGGCCTCGTCGGGATCGTGTCGATCGGCGACCTGGCCGAGGAGATCGACCCGGAGTCGGTGCTCGGCGGGATCAGCCGGGCCCACCCCAACAACTAGTTCCAGGTCCGAAAGCATCCACGTCCGTGGCAACGCGGGCGTGGATGTGCATGTCGTGCCAGCGGGCGCAGCGTCAGGCCGCCGGCGGCAAGGGTCGGCTGGGGCGTCGAGGCGAGCGTTCCGGCGGTCACCACATCCGCAACGAGGTACGGCACGGCGGTACGTTAGCAGGGTGGATATGCCCGAAAAGCTGGCCGCGATCGTCGACGATTTCGCCTCCGCGCCGCGCGACGTCGTGCTCGAGATGCTGCTCGAGTACTCCGACGCGGTCCGGCCGCTGCCGCCCGAGCTCGAGGGCCACGCCGGCATGGAGCAGGTGCCCGAGTGCCAGACGCCGTTCTTCCTGAAGGCCGACGTGACCGCGCAGGGGACGGTGGACCTGCACTTCGACTGCCCGCCGGAGGCGCCGACCACGCGCGCGTTCGCCGGCATCCTCGCCGAGGGGCTCGAGGGCGCGACGGTCGACGAGGTGCTCGCCGTCCCGGCCGACATCTACCAGCGCATGGGCCTGGCCAACGCGATCAGCCCACTGCGCGTGCGCGGTGGCACCGCGATCCTGCAGCGGCTCAAGAACCAGCTACAGCGCCAGGCCGTCCACGACGGTGGCGCCGGGCAGTGACGCGATCACGCTGCCGGGCAGCACGATCTTGCTGCCGCGGATGCCGCTGCCGATGACGGCGTCGGCCACGTCGGTCACCCGCGCGTCGACGTAGATGGGCCAGTCGGCGGGCAGGCCGATGGGGGTGATGCCGCCGTACTCCATCCCGGAGCGCCCCACGGCCTCGTCCATCGGCGCGAAGCTGGCCTTGCGCGTGCCGAGCAGCCGGCGCACCGCCCCGTTCACGTCGGCGCGGGTCGTCGCGAGGATGACGCACGCGGCGTACACCCCGGCGGGCTTGCCCACGACGATGACGCAGTTTGCGGATTGTTCGAGCGTCACGTCGTACGCCGCGCAGAACGCCGCGGTGTCGGCGAGCCCGGGATCGATCGGCGCGACCCGGACGGTGTCGAGGCCGGGCACCTTCGGCAGGGCGTCGCGCACGGGCGGCGCGAGCAGTTCGGGGGTGGAAAGCGCGGGCGAGAGATCGAGTCGCAAGGTCAGCGCCCGTCGTCCAGCGCGAGCGCCTTCATGAAGATCTCGCCGATCTTCGACGGGTCGGGCGCGACGAAGACCGCGCCGCCGGTGGCGTCGACGATCTTCTGCATGTCGGTCTCGTTCACCTCGGAGCCGACGCCGATGATGATGATCTGCACGGGCTGATCCTGCTTCTCCGCCTTCTGCAGGGACGACACCAGACTATCCAGCGACGGCCCGTTGGGGTCGTTGTTGCGCCCTCCGGTCACCACGACGACGGAGTTGCCGCGGCCGGGGTCCCAGCCCTGCTGGACCGTCTGGTAGGCGGCGAGGATGGTGTCGTACAGCCCGCTGCCGCCCTTGGGGTTGGGCTTCAGGCCGCCGATCGCGCCGCGCAGTTGGTCGCGCTGCGAGGTCAGCGGCCCGATCGGCACAAGCTCCTGGTAGTTATGGCCGCCGGGCATGTTGGTGGAGAAGCTCCACAGCCCGACGGCCCACGAATCGGGAAAAAGGTCCAGGCCGCCCTGGGCGGCCTGGACGGCGACCTGCTCCTTCGTGATCCCGCCGGCGGTGGGCACCGGCGTCTTCATGGCCGCGGACACGTCGACGACGGCGAGCATGCGCGACGGCTGGGTGATCTCGACCCACATCTGCAGGGCCTTGGAGATCACGGTGGCGTCGGGCACCGGGGTGACCTGGCCGCCGACCGGGGCGCTGGGGCTCAGCGTCATGCCGGCGCCGACCGTGCCGTCGTTGGCGCGCAGCTGGTGCTGGGCCAGCGCGTTGCGGAACGAGACGCCGGTGAGCACCGAGCGGAACTGCTCGGCCGCCGCCGCCCGGTTGGGCGACAGCCGCGGCATCGCCGCGAACGGGAAGTCCAGGGCGATGGGGGCCGGGTCGGGGTACACGGCGATGAGCGGCACGGCCGGACTCGCCGCGTTGTAGGCGTGCAGCGCCTGCTCGGACAGCGGGGCCAGGGTCACCGCGGTGGACAGGGTCTTCGGGTCGGCGTCGCGCGGGAAGCGCGCGACGAGGCCGGTCTGCTGCTCGGACTTGCCCGTCATCAGCGACTTCACCGCGCCGACGGTGAGCGAGTCGCCCTCCGGCCCGAACTGGTCGCGGACGGAGGCCATCGCCACGAGCGTCGACACGCCGACGGAGTCGCGGTTGGGGTCGACGATGGCGGAGTTGATGCCGGTGTTGCCGACGATCTGCTCGAGCACCTGCTTCCAGGTCACCTTGGTCTCGATCCAGCCGAGGGCCTTCGCGGTGGGCTCCGGCACGGCCAGCACGATGGGGCTGCGGGCCAGCGACGGCGCCACGAGCGGCACGAGGTCTCCGCGGGCCGTGCGCAGGCGCTGCAGCCACAGCGACGAGTCGGGGATCCAGATCTGGGGAACCTGCGTCTTGCCGTCGGCCTGGCCGAGGCCGGGCACGGTGGCGCCGCCCTCGCCCGTCACCGCGGCGGCGACCTGGGCGGAGTCCACCGCGGTCACGTCGACCGCGACGCACTCGTTGTCGACGCGCGGCTCGGTCTTCACCCAGCGGGCCGCGGCGTCCTTGATGACCGGCGCGATCTCCGGGCTGGCGGCGACGGCCAGGCGCACCGTTCCCGAGCAGCCCGACGTCGACATGACTCGATATCCGCCGTAGACGGCACCGATGGCGACGAGGGGAAGGATCATGCCGGCCGCGAGGGCGGCGAACCCGTTGCTCCTCAGGTCCGTCGCCCGGTGCCGTCCTCTCACAGGTACCAATATTCCCTAGATAAGTGATTCGTGGGTCCAGCGTTCGGTCATTCGTCGGCCGGGATCACCGGGCTCGTGTACACTCCGCATCTCCTTGATCACGCGGAGTGGGAAACTCTGTAGGTTTCCTTTAGAGACACTTAGTAAGGGCGGTGACCAAACTCCGTCGCCGCGCATCGCCTCCATCGGGCCGCCACGTGCAGGCGACGTCCAGCGCCACGACCCGGCCGGTAGCCACGAGCCGCGCGACCGCAGCGACGAGGGCGGGCCCGGTGGGGCCGCCATCGACGGGAAAGAGTACTCCGGGCACCTCGGAGGGGTCCACGACGTCGAGATCGACGTGGACCAGAAACGGTCCGTCGGGCGCCTGGAGCTCTTCGATGTCGTACCGCATGAGCCGCGCCCCGGCCAGATACTCGGCCTCGGCCGGATCGAGGTCGCGCGCGTCGACGAGCACCGCGCGCTCCTCCGGCACGGCTCGCAGGCCCAGCCGGTCCGCGATGAGTTCCGGGCGGTAGCCGACGAGGATGCGCAGGGGCATGCCGCCGATGTACCCCGACGTCGTGGTCTCCAGCGTCTGCACGTCGCCGTGCGCGTCGAACCACACCACGCCCGGCTCCACGCCGGCGCGCTGCAGGCCGGTCACGGTCGCCAGCGACGTGGTGCAGTCGCCGGACACGACCACCGGCCGGTGTCCGGCGGCGACGTCGTCGGCGACGGCGTCCGCGGCCCGGTCGTAGAGCGCGGCAAGGCGCGCCCAGATGTCACCATCCGGCAGTTCGGCGGTAACCGTTCGGTCCGGCAAGCCCGGCAGATCGGCTTCCAATCCGTGCAGCCGTTCGTCCAAGTGGTAGGGCACGAGGATCATTTCCCGACTTTAGCGAACCTTTAGTGAGTGACTTTCACCACTCTCCCCCGGTGCGGCCTTTTTGGGCCTCTGTTCCGTTGCGTTTGCGTCGCGACCAGGGATTATGACGATCTCGTAACGCGGAGTGTCCGGGGCTATACGTAATGACACGTCCGAATTCGACGTGTCCGCCCGTTCGCCGAGCGAATTGGGTGTTGTCGCGATTCACGATCGCGAACGCCATCACGAAAATGCGGGGCAGCGCGCAAACACCAAGAAGGCTTACAGTGCACCGGCACAGACCGCAGACCGTCCACTATGGAGAGAGCGGGAGATGTCTGTAGGGAAAAAGTGGCTTATCACGCTGACTGGCTTCGCCGCGGCGATGGTCGTGGCTTCGCCGTCAGCGGTGGCCGGCGTCACCCCGCCGACGCTGGCGCCCATGAAGGCGCCGTCCAGTAAGGCCATCGCGGGCAAGTACATCGTCGTGCTGAAGTCGGACAAGAACATCAAGGGCGACCTGCACGCCGACAGCACGTCGTCGTCCGACCCGGCGAAGAAGTACGGCATCAAGGTCGACCGGCAGTTCCAGCACGCGGTGCACGGCTTCTCCGCCAGCCTGAGCCAGGAGCAGCTGACGAAGGTCCGCCAGGACCCGAACGTCGCCTACGTCGAGGCGGACCAGGTCATCGCGGCATCGCCGATCCAGGCGAAGGCCACCGAGCCGACCTACGAGATCGACGCGTGGAACCTCGACCGGATCGACCAGCGAAGCCTTCCGGGCGACTACAAGTACAACTACACGGCGGACGGATCCTTCGTTAACGCCTACATCATCGACTCCGGCATCTGGGCCTCGCACCCGGACTTCGGCGGCCGGGTCAGGGCTGGTTACACCAGCATCAGTGACGGCAACGGCACCAACGACTGTGACGGCCACGGCACGCACGTGGCGGGCACCGTCGGCTCCAAGACCTACGGCGTCGCCAAGAACGTGGGCCTGGTTCCGGTGCGCGTGCTCGACTGCAACGGCAACGGCTCCGTCGCCACGGTCATGGCCGGCGTCGACTGGGTCACCGCCAACCACTCGGCCTGGGCCGTCGCCAACATGAGCCTCGGCGGCGCCGTGTCCCAGGCGCTCGACGACTCCGTCAAGCGTTCCATCGACTCCGGCGTCACCTACTCCGTCGCCGCGGGCAACGAGGACGCCGACGCGTGCCAGTCGTCGCCGGCGGACGTGCCGGACGCGCTCACGGTCGCAGCCACCGACGATGCCGACAACCGCTCCGTGTGGGACCCGACCCCGGGTGCCGGGGACGCGTCCAACTGGGGCACCTGCGTCGACCTGTTCGCGCCGGGCACCGACGTGCCCTCCACGTTCAACCCGAACCTGTACTCCGACGCTCCGTACTACTACGTCTACCTCTCCGGCACGTCGATGGCCACGCCGCACGTGACCGGCGCGGCGGCGCTGTTCCTGCAGAAGAACCTGCAGGCGACCCCGGCCGAGGTGCGCGCGGGCATCATGGGCGCGGCGACCCAGAACGCGGTCAAGGACGTCAAGGGCTCGCCGAACGCGTTCCTCTACACGACGGACGTGCAGAAGACCAACACGCCGACCCGTGGGCCGTCCGAGGCGGACCGGCTCAAGAGCGGCGAGGCGCTCATCCGCAACGACCCGACGAAGAACACCATCACGTCGCCCGACGGCCGCTTCACCCTGACGCTGCAGCCGCAGGACGGCAACCTGGTCCTGTACGAGTACGGCAAGCGCCCGCTCTGGGCCAGCGGCATCAAGACGAGCGCGGCCTGGCTGCTCAACCAGCCCGACGGCAACGTGGTGGACAACAACAGCTCCGGCACCTACGCGGGCTGGGCCACCAACACCGGGGGCGGCAAGTCGACCCTGGTGCTGCAGAACGACGGCAACGTTGTGCTCTACCGTGACAGCGACCACAAGGTCCTCTGGGCCGCGGGCACCTGCTGCCACGGCGCGCCGCCGCCGAACCCGTCGCCCACAATTAAGAACACCATCGGGGTCGGCCAGTCGATCCACCTCGGCCAGAAGCTGACCTCGCCGAACGGCATCTACACCCTCGTGCTGCAGGACTTCGACGGCAACCTGGTGCTGTACAAGAACGGCACCAAGGCGCTGTGGGCGTTCGGCCCGCGCTGGGACTCGTGGTTCACCGTCCAGACCGACGGCAACATGGTTGCCTACAAGTCGGAGGGTGGCGCCGTCTGGGCCTCCAACACCCAGAACAAGGGCCAGGGCACGCTGACGCTGCAGGATGACGGCAACCTCGTCCTGTACCGCAACAGCGACCACGGCGTGATCTGGGCCACCAACACGTACGGCAAGTAAGTCACGAAACGCGATACCCACGGCCGCCCGGCCGCGTTTCCCACGCAGGGGAACGCGACCGGGCGGTTCGTCGTTCGGCGGCGGTGTGGTCTCGGCCAAAGTCGCTTTCTCGGGCCGCGCGGTGCTGACAGGATGCGAAGCGGGGACGGCTCGAGGGCTGACGGGGAGGAAACACAGGGTGGCGCGACAATACGGAAGCTTCGTGGCGGTCGGCGACAGCTTCACCGAGGGCCTCGACGATCCACGGCCGGACGGCAAGGGCTACCGCGGCTGGGCCGATCTCGTTGCCGGTGTTCTGGCCGGCGACGACACCGATTTCCGCTACGCCAACCTGGCCGTGCGCGGCCGCCTCTTCGACAACATCGTCGCCGAGCAGGTGCCGCTGGCCGTGGCGATGAAGCCCGACCTCATCAGCTTCGCCGGCGGTGGCAACGACGCGCTGCGCCGCTCCTTCGACCTCGACGTCCTCGTCGAGCGCTTCGACCGCACGATCGAGCGGCTGCGCGCGACCGGCGCCGACGTGATCCTCTTCCGCTGGGCCGACATGACCGGGCGGATGCCGGGCGGCAAGATGCTGCGCCCGCGCGTCGACACCTTCAACGCGGCCATCCAGTCGGTCGGCGACCGGCAGGGCGCGCACGTGGTGAGCCTGTGGGACGACCCGGAGTTCGCCAACCCGCGGCTGTGGGGCATCGACCGCCTGCACCTCTCGCCGGCCGGCCACCGCCGCGTCGCCGGCCACGTGCTCACCGAGCTCGGCGTCGAGTGCGACCCCGACTGGCTCGCCGCCCCGCCGCCGCCCGAGGAGCTGTCCTGGGTCTCGCGCAAGGCGGCCGACGCGATGTGGGCCACGCAGCACCTCGCCCCGTGGGTGAAGCGCCGGCTGACCGGGCGCTCGTCGGGCGACATGGTGACCGCGAAGCGCCCGGAACTGGCTCCTCTCAACGACGCCTGGACCCACCCGCCGCGGCGCTAGGGTCGGGCTTATGGCTGTTGCTTCCGATCCGGCGCCCGAGCTCGGCGCCTACGCGCATCCGGACCGGCTCGTCACCACGGCGTGGCTGGCCGAGCATCTCGGCGACCCCGGGCTGGTCGTCGTCGAGTCCGACGAGGACGTGCTGCTCTACGGCACCGGACACATCCCGGGTGCGGTCAAGGTCGACTGGCACACCGAGCTCAACGACCAGGTCACCCGCGACTACCTCGACGCCGAGGGCTTTGCGGCGCTGTGCTCGGCCAAGGGGATCGGGCCCGACGACACGATCGTGTTCTACGGCGACAACTTCAACTGGTGGGCCACCTACGCGCTGTGGGTCTTCAGCCTCTTCGGCCACCGCGACCTGCGCATCCTCGACGGCGGCCGGTCCAAGTGGGTCGCCGAGGGCCGGGCGATGACCAGGGAGGTCGTGCCCCGGCCGGCGACGCAGTATCCGGTGCGCGAGCGCGACGACGCGCCGATCCGCGCCTTCCGCGAGGACGTCTTCGAGCACATCAAGGCCGGCCGGCCACTGGTCGACGTGCGATCGCCGGGGGAGTACTCGGGCGAGCTGCTGCACATGCCGGACTACCCGCAGGAGGGCGCGCTGCGCGGCGGCCACATCCCGGGCGCGGTGAGCAAGCCGTGGAAGCAGGCCGCCCGCGACGACGGGTCGTTCAAGGCGGCCGACGAGCTTCGCCGCATCTACGCCGACGAGCTCGGGCTTTCGGCGGGCGACGACATCGTGGCGTACTGCCGGATCGGCGAACGCTCGTCGCACACCTGGTTCGTGCTGACGCACCTGCTCGGCTACCAGCGCGTGCGCAACTACGACGGTTCGTGGACGGAGTGGGGCAACCTCGTGCGGGTGCCCGTGGTCAAGGGCACCGAGCCGAAGTGACGAAGGAGCGGGGGCCGCAACGGCGGCCCCCGCTCCCCGATGTTTCCTACTCGTCCTCGGCCGGCAGCGAGACCAGGTAGTCGACGACCTCGGAGTACTTGGCGCTGGCCATCGCCACGGTGAGGTCGGCTGCGCCGTAGTACATCCGCAGCTCGTCACGCGTCTCGTCGTGGACGAGACCGGTGGGGAAGACGACGTTGGGCACGTCGCCGACCCGCTCGTACTCCGTTTCGGGGCCGAGCACCCAGCTCGGCGTACGCCGGATGACCTTGGTCGGGTCGTCGAGGTCCAGCATGACGAGCCCGACGCGGTAGATCGACGTCGCCACCATCTGCTTGACGCCGTGGTACACCGCGAGCCACCCGTGCGGGGTCTCGATCGGCGGCGGGCCCATCCCGATCCGGGTGGCGTCCCACCAGGGCCCGGACCGCGACTGCATGACCGGCTCGGGCGTCGTCCACGAGCGCAGGTCGGACGACTTGGACAGCCACACGTCGGCCCGGGCCGACAGCACGGACACCGGGCGGTGGAAGAGGTGGTACTGACCGTTGATCATGCGCGGCAGCAGCGACGCGTTCTTGTCCTCGGGCGGCATGACGACGCCCAGCGGCTCCACCGTCTGGAAGTCCTCGGTCCGTGCGAGCGCGACGCAGGGGCCGCCCGGCCCGTACGCCGTGTAGGCGATCACGTAGCCGCCGAGCTCCTCGACGTAGGTGACCCGCGGATCCTCCACGCCCCAGCAGCTGTGCGCGTCGGTCGGGTCGTCGGCGATGAGCGGCTTGCCTTCGACGACCCAGTTGGTACGCCCGTCCTTGCTCCGGGCGACCGTGAGGTGCGAGATGCCTCGGCGGTCCTCGATCCGGCAGAGCAGGACCGTGTCACCGTTGTGCATGGCAGCGCCGGGGTTGAACACACTGTTGATGGGATAGGGCCAGTCCGCTGCGGTGAGCAGCGGATTGGCGGCCTCCCGGTGGAACAGCTCCGCGTCAAAGTGCATCGGAATGGTCCTCCGTGTTGCGCAGACGGGGCGGTGTCGCGGTCGCGCTGAACCCGGCCGACGCCCGGCCGACCACGCGGCCCTTGTTGGTGGGCTTGGACAACGTGGTGACCGGCAGGGCGGTCGGGACCGGCGTTGTGGGCGCAACGGGATGCGGCAACGCGGCCAGACCGGCCCTGAGGAGGCTGAGGAGCGCTTGGTAATAGGCTAGCGTGGACTCGGCGCCTTGGTTCCCATTTGGCTCAGTAGCAGACAAACCGTCGTGGCAGGCGCCGGTGGCGTCCACGTAGAGCCGGGCACCGGCCCGGTTGCGCCCGAGGAACCACGCATAGGCCCAGCCGGCCAGCTGCGCAAGGTGCGGATCGGCGGTGTGCTGCCACGCGTCGACCAGCGCCTCGGTGACCGCGGCCGCGTCGATCGGCTGCTCGTCGCCGTCGTCGGCCAGCCACGTCGAGCTCGTCTCGCCCCGGCGGTGCCAGCGGTTGCCCACGCAGCGCAGGGTGCCGTCGGCGAGGCCGACGTGCTGCACGTACCAGTCCAGGGAAGCGACGGCCCGGGCGGCCGCCTCGTCGTCCTGCAGCAGCGCGGCGCCGAGCAGCATGGCCTGCGGCAGGCGCGCGTTGTCGTACGTGAGTTCGGGCTCGAACCAGCGCCAGCCCGGGTCGACCGCGGCCGTCTCGGTGAGCGCCTCGTCGAGGCGGGCCAGCAGCGGCGCGGCCTGCTCGGTCCGCCCCGCGCGGGCGAGGCCGATGAGCGCGTACGCGGCCGAGCGCAGGCCGAGCCCGGCCAGCGCCTCGGTGCGCGGGCCCAGCTCGTCCAGCAGGGCCGCCGCCGGCCTTCTGATGTCATCCGGTACGGCCGGAGTGCCCACGAGCACGCCCAGCGCCCAGACCGTGCGCCCGACGTGGTCGCCCATGTGCGGCCAGTCCTGCCAGGTGCCGCCGTAGCTGAGCACGTTGTGCATCGCCCCGGTCGGGTCGTACGCCGCGGTCAGGAACCGCATCGACTGGCGCAGCCAGCGGGTGGCCAGCGCCGTCTGTTTCGTGTCGGTGCCGACGGCGATGAGGTCCGCGGCCACGATCGCGAGCCGGGCGACGTCGTCGACACAGTAGCCCGAGGTCTGGTCCGGGTTGGGGCCGCGGGAGAACTGGATGATGCCGATCTCGTCGGTGAGCCGGTCGAGGTGGTCGAGGTTGAGCACCGGCGCGGCGGCCGTCGCGTGGCCCGGGCGGGCCGAGGCGGCCTGCGACTGGCGTACGACGTCGGCGAACAGGTCGGCCTCGCGGGCCGCGACCGCCGGCCACGGCAGCCACGACGCGCACGCCTCCGCGACGGCCTTGGCCGCGGCGAGCGCCCGGGCGTCGCTGAGCAGGTCGATGATCTCGGCGGCGAGCGCGCCGCCGTCGCCGATCGGCACGACCCGGCCGGCGCCGCCGGCGAGCATGTCCTCGGCGTAGCTGTACGACGTCGACACGGCCGGCAGCCCGGCGCCCAGGGCGAACGTCAGGGCGCCCGAGCAGATCTGCTCCGGTTGGCGGTACGGCGTCACGAACAGCGTGCTCGCGTGCAGGATCGCCGAGAGCTCGTCGAGGGCGAGGAACGCGTCGACGAAGTGCACGTTGCCGGTGAGGCCGAGCCGCTCCACCTGCGCGTGCAGGCCCTCCCGGTAGACCTCGCCCCCCTGCCGCTTGATCTCGGGGTGGGTCGTGCCGGCGATGATGTACTGCACGTCGGGGTGCTTCTGGACCACCTCGGCGAGCGCGTCGATCGCGATGTCGATGCCCTTGCCCGGGCCGAGCAGGCCGAACGTGGTCAGCGTCGGCTTGTCGCGCACGGCGTCGAGCAGTTCGCGCAGCTCGGGGCGCAGGGTCGCGGGCTCCGGCGGGCGGCGCATCACCTCGGGCGCGCCGTGCGGCACCACGACCAGCTGGTGCCCGGCGGCGATGCCGGTGCGGATGGCGACCCGGCGCGCCGTCTCGGTGAACACCGTCACCCGCGCGGCACGGGCGCACAGCGCGCGCAGCGTGGCCGCCTGGCCGTGCGACGGCGTGGGCAGCACGGTGTGCAGCGTGAGCAGGTACGGGATGCCGCAGGCGTTGAGCGCGCGGGTGAGCTCCAGCAGGTGCGAGCCGGCCGGCCCGCCGAAGATCCCGTACTCGTGCTGGATCAGCACGACCTGGACGCCGGCCTCCCGCAGTGCGCGGGCGGCCGCGGAGTAGTCCTCGATGCGGTCCTGATTGATGGTGGCGACGACCTCGTCGCCGTAGGTGAGCCCGTCACGGTCGATGGCCACGACGACTGTTTCCAGATCGTCGGTGGCGACACCCAGTGCTTCGCGCAGGTCCGCGGTGTACGTCGCAAGACCGCATTGGCGAGGCAGATAGGTCGACACGATACCGAGTCGATAGGTCGCGGCAGGGTGTGACATGAGCACATTGTTACCCCCGGCGACACCGAAAAACCTTCATACGCCCGGATGAGGGAGGTGGGCAGATCTTGCCCACCCGCTGCTCATGCCCGATATCACCCCTCGATTAACGTTGATACTCGTCAATCTATGGCATTCGCCTGCGCGAGCGCTCAAAGCTCACGTAATGTCACCGTGGACTCTGGAACCATTCGGGCAGCGGTTCGCGCGAGTCGATCCATTCCCGCGGAATTCCGGCTTCGCCGACGCGGGCCGCCACGATCCCCCCGACCATCGCGCACATGGAGTCGACGTCGCCGCCGGCCCGCACGCACGCCTCCAGCGCCGCCGGGTAGTCATCGAGGTGCGCCGCCGCCGCCCACAGCGCGAACGGCACCGTGTCCTGGGCCAGCGCGTGCGAGCCGTTGCCGAGCTCGGCCGCGGCCTCGCGGGGGTCGGCGCCCGGCGCGATGCGGGCCGCCCGGGCGATGCCGTCGCGCACGTCCGACGGCGGCAGCTGGTTCAGGATGATCCGCAGAAAGCCTTCGGGTGTACCGCCGGAAGAGGCGCAGGCGGCGGCCAGCGCGACGGCCACGGCTCCCGCGACCCCCTCCGGATGGCGGTGGGTCACCTCGGCGGACAGCGCCGCCTCGCGGGCCGCGAGGTCGGGATCATGGCTGAACAGGGCGCCCAGCGGCGCGACCCGCATGGCGGCGCCGTTGCCGGCCGAGCCGCGCCCGGAGAACAGGTCGCCGGCGGCCGAGCGCCACGGCACCCCCTCGCGGACGCTCGCCAGCAGCGAGATCGCGCCCCGGCCGTAGCCGCGGTCGGAGCTCCAGCGCAGCGCGAACGACAGGGCCAGCTGGTCCTGGTCGACGCGGCCGTCGCGAAGCAGGGCCTGCAGCAGCGAGCAGGCCATCTCCGTGTCGTCGGTCCAGCGCCACGGTGCCGGCCGCAGCGCGAACGGCGCGCCGTCGGGCAGGGGCGGCTTCATCTCGAACGGCGCGCCCAGCGCGTCGCCGACGGAGAGTCCGGTCAGGCTGTCGGCGGCGGCACGTCGGTTCACGGGCCCGAAGATAACGGGGCAGGAAATGTCAGACCAACGCGGTAGCGTGCCCGCGTGGATCGGACGTTCCAAGTAGACCTGCGCGGCATCGTCGACTTGCTCAGCCATCACCTCTACGCCAGCCCCCGGGTGTATGTCCGGGAGCTGCTGCAGAACGCCGTCGACGCCATCACCGCCCGGCGCTCGGTCGACCCGGGCGCAACGGCGCTGATCCGCATCGAGCCGCCGGACGTCACCGGCGACGGCACGCTGCGGGTCATCGACTCCGGCATCGGGCTGACCGAGGAGCAGGTGCACCAGTTCCTCGCCACCATCGGTCGCAGCTCCAAGCGCGACGACCTCGGCTTCGCCCGGCACGACTTCCTCGGCCAGTTCGGCATCGGGCTGCTGTCGTGCTTCCTCGTCGCCGACGAGATCCGGGTGCTGACCCGGGCCGAGGGCGCCCCGGCGGTCCTCTGGCGCGGATACGCCGACGGCCGCTACAGCGTGGAGACCGAGGGGCGGCGGCGCGACGAGGTCGGCACGACGGTCACCCTCGTGCCGCGGCGCGACGCCGAGCAGTGGCTGCAGCGGATGACGGTGGTGGAGCTCGCCGGGCTGTACGGGTCGCTGCTGCCCTTCCGGGTCGAGGTCGCGGGCGTGCCGATCAGCGGCGACGGCCTGCCGTGGCGGGCGGGGGGCGACGGGCGGCGGGAGCGGCTCCAGGAGTACTGCCGGCAGGTCTTCGGGTTTGTCCCCTTCGACGCGATCGACCTCTCGGTGCCGGAGTCGGGCCTGACCGGGGTCGCGTTCGTCCTGCCGACGCCGGCCAACCCGGCCGCGCGGGCCGGCCACCGGGTCTACCTCAAGCGCATGCTCCTGGCCGAGGGCGCCGAGGGCGTCCTGCCGCCGTGGGCGTTCTTCGCCCGCTGCGTGATCGACACCAGCGAGCTGCGCCCGACCGCGAGCCGCGAGGCGCTCTACGAGGACTCCCTGCTGGAGGCGACCCGCGAGGCGCTCGGCGACCAGCTGCGCGGCTGGCTGATGCGGCTGGCCGGGCGCAACCCGCGCCGCCTCGGGGAGTTCCTCGACGTGCACCACCTCGGCGTCAAGGCGCTCGCGCTGCACGACGACGAGATGCTGCGCCTGGTCGAGCGCTGGTGGCCGATGGAGACCAACACCGGGCGGATGACGCTCGCCGACTTCCGGGCCCAGCACGGGCTGGTGCGCTACTCCGCGCAGCTCGACGAGTTCCGCCAGATCGGCGCCGTCGCCGCCGCGCAGGGCATGCCGCTGGTCAACGCCGGCTACATCTACGACACCGAGATCATCGAGCGGCTGCCGCAGGTCGAGCCGGGCGCGCTCATCGAGCGGGTCGAGCCCGGCGACCTCAGCACCGCCTTCGACGCGCTCGAGCCCGAGGTGGAGCTGGCCAAGCGGCCGTTCCTGCAGCTCGCCCAGCGGGCCCTCGACCGGCTCGGCTGCGAGGTCGTGCTGCGCGCCTACGACCCGGCGGGGCTCCCGGCGATGTACCTCACCAGCCGCTCGGCCTCCTTCGCCGCCGAGCTGCGGGCCACCCGCGAGCGGGTCGACGAGGTCTGGGCCGACGTGCTCGATGCGCTGGCCCGCACCGACGAGCAGGACCGCTCCCAGCTGGTGCTCAACTACCGCAACCCGCTCGTGCGGCGGGTCAGCGAGATCCCCGACCCGGACCTCGTCCGCCTCGCGGTCGAGGGGCTCTACGGCCAGGCCCTGCTGCTCGGCCATCATCCGCTGCGGCCGGCCGACGCCGCGCTGCTCAACGGCTCGTTCCTGGGCCTGCTCAATAAGGCGGTCGGACATGAAGACTGAAGACGAACTGTGGTCGCTGCTGCGCGAGGCCTACCACATGCCTTACGGCGGCGCCCAGATCGCGCTCGTCGAGCAGGTCATGCAGCACGCCGACGCGGGCGGGCACGACGAGCTGCGGCTGGCCTCGCGACTGTTCGCGACGACCGCCTACGTGCAGGGCGGCGAGCCGGCGAAGTCGTTCGTGACGTTCTCGTGGTGCCGGGCGGAGTACGACGCCCACCCCGAGCGCTTCGACGCCGACGACGAGCACTCCCTGCTGTGGCACTACAAGTACATGGTCAACGGCCTGATGAAGTTTCCGGCCGTGCCGCTGGCGCGCACCTATGACGTCCTCGACGACATGGAGCGGCGCTACCGGGCCGGCGGCCACAGCCTCCACGCCGTCTACTCCCACCGCTACCAGGTCGCCGCGCACCTCGGCGACCCGGCGGCCGAGGAGTGGTATGCGAAATGGAACGCCGCACCCCGCGACCAGAACTCCGACTGCGCCGGCTGCGACCCGGGCGCCAAGGTCGACCACCTCGCCGGCCTCGGCCGCGACGAGGACGCGGTGGCCATGGCCGCGCCCGTGCTCGCCGGCCGCCTCACCTGCGTCGAGCAGCCGCAGTCGATCCTGACGTCGCTGCTGGTGCCGTATGTGCGCACGGGCCGGCTCGTCGAGGCCGCCGACGCCCACCGCCAGGCCTATCGGCGCCTGCGCGGCAACATCGCCGACCTGCAGAGCATCGGCACGCATGTCGAGTTCTGCGCGCGGACCGGCAACGAGGCCCGCGGCCTCGAGCTCGTCCAGCGCCACCTGCCCTGGCTCGACCGCGCCCCCAGCCCGCAGGCCGACATGTGGTTCTCGGCGTCGGCCGCGCTGCTGCTGAGCCGCATCGACCCGGCCCTCACCCTCGCCGACACCACCGCCGGCGAGCTCGCCGCCCGGATGTCCGAGCGGGCCCGCGACTGGGCCGGCCGCTTCGACGAGCGCAACGGCACCTCGTCGGTGTCGGACCGCATCGAGGCGACTTTGGGCGCGGCGTCGCTGGTGGAGTACTTGCCGCTGAGCGCCGTCGCCCGCCGCCGGGTCGAGACCCCGGCCGCGCCCACCCCGCCGCCGCGGGAGCTGCCCACCGACCCGGCCGAGCTGCTCGACCGCGCCTGGGAGCTCTACGACGAGCACCGCATGGAAGCCGCCGCGGCCGCGTTCGAGCGCTTCGACGAGCTGCACCCCGAGCCGCCGGCCGACCTGGCCGTGCGCCGCCTGGACGGCCGGGCCCGCCTGACCGCGGTCCGCGACGACGGCGGCCCCGCGGCCGAGGCGCTGTTCAACGAGGTCGCCGCCGTCCGCGAGGCCCGCGGCGAGGAGGTGCTCGCCCTGGCCGCCCGGTCCCGCGCCGCGCTCTGCCGCGAGGCGGACGAGTCCCTGCTCGCCGAGCTCACGGACCTGATCGACCGGATCGTCACCCACCCCGACGCCGACGCCGACATGCGCGCCGAGGCCCGGCTGCGGGCCGAGTCCGCCCTGCTGCGCCTGGACCGCTCGGCCGAGGCCCTGGACGCCGTCGACGCCGCCCTCGCCGAGGACCCGCCCCGCCCGTCGCTGCGCGCCGACCTGCTCGCCCGCCGCGCCCGCGGCCTGCTCATCCTGGAGCGCTACGAGGAGGCCGTGGCCAGCGCCGACGAGTCCCTCGAGCGCTACGCGGCCATCGGCACCCCGCCCCCGGCCGGCATCGCCGCGCTCATCCGCGCCCACGCGCTGGGCAACCTCGAGCGCTTCGACGACTCCGTCGCGTCCTTCGACACCGCGCTGTCCCTCGCCGCCGACCGCTCGGTCCGCCTCTCAGCCCTGGTCGGCCGGGCCCGCGCCCGCCTGGCCGCCGACCGCCCGGCCGACGCGATCGACGACCTCGTCGAGGCCGTCGCCGACCACGTCGCCCACGGCGAGGACACACCGGCCGGCCTGCTGCGCTACGACCTGGCCACCGCCTACCACCAGTCCGGCCAGCCGCTGGACGCCGCCGAGGCCGCCGAGAGCGCACTCGACGCCCTCGACCGCGCCGGCGCCCAGGAGCAGGCCGACCAGACCCGCTACCTGCTCTCGCGCATCTACCGCGAGCTCGGCGAGACCGAGCTCGCCCTGTCCCTGCTCGAAACCCTGGCGACCAACCTCGACGGCTACGACAACCTCCCGGCCCGCGGCCGCATGCTGCAGGAGGCGGCCCAGCTGCTCTACGAGGCCGACCGCGACGCCCAGGCCGCCGACCGCTTCGCCGCCGCGGCCGACGCCTTCCACGCCGGCGGCGTCGTGCAGGGCGAGATGTACGCCCGCCGCATGCGCGCCCTGTCCCTGCGCTGGGCCGGCGATCTCCCCGCCGCCCTGACGGCCCTGTCCGAGGCCGACGCCCTGTCCGCCTCCCTGTCCGCCGGCCCGGACGCCGCCGAGCCCTGGCTGATCTGGCAGCGCGCCATGCTCGACAGCGACGCCGCCCGCGTCTTCATCGGCGCCGGCCACCTGGACGAGGCCATCACCCGCTCGGCGTCCGCTTCGGCGGCGCTGCGCTCGATCGGCTCCCTCGGTGACGCCTTGGATGCCGACTTTCTGCACGCCGAGGCATTGATGCGCCAGGGCGACCCGTCGGCCGCCGAGCCTCATTTGCGCTCGGTGGTGGGCGCGGCTCCGCGGGGCTCGCAGCTGGAGCAGAACTCGGCCTGGATGCTGGCTGAGTCGCTCGAGGCGCAGGGGCGGGGTGAGGAGGCCGCTCAGATCCGCGCGGAGTACTTGAACCGGTAGGCCGCGGCTCGACGCCTCCGATCCCGCCGGCGTCGTTTCGGCACCGGAAGCGCGCCCTCTCGCATCGACGCGCCGACGCGGCGCGGGCGCGCGGGGCGGCCCGGCGATGCGCAGCAGCGCCTCCCGACATGGCGGCTGTGGATCGGCTCGAGGTCGCGACTCGCGCGGTCGCCGGGCCGGGCCGGTTTGGCATTGCCGCTGGCACCGGTCGTGCTCGACGGGCCTAATGTCCTCGGCCTTTGCTGGCTTCCGACTGCCGCTCGGTCGCCCTACGGAGAGCGTTCGTAGTCCTGTTGGGACAAAACGGACATTGTCGTGATTCGGGAGCAGGGCGTGCATTTCCTCTCCAGGATCTTCGCGATGTCCACGTTTTCGCATGATCGTTTAGTGTCGGAAGCGGCTGCATGCCTTCCGATGCGCGTCCCCAATGAATACTTAGCGGGCGCGCGAAGATGTGTCCGGTTTCAGTAATGGACCGATCACGCTCCGAGTTTTCGCAAGATCGGCTTTTTTCGGCTCGTGTAGGGTGCTGATAGACCGGCCGGCACCACCTCAAGGCCCACGTTCCCGCTGGACCGCGAGGTCGCCCAACCAAGCCGACGAAGCCAACCGCCCACGTCCCGCCCCGCCTCCGACCTCACGCGCGCGTATGTGCCCGGCACCAAGATCGTTTCCGGAAGCGCACGCGATCAGGCCCGGCCCGGCGGCGACGGACGGCGCAGGCGTCGCGCGGCAAAGGCGAAGGCGAGCGCCCGCCCGGCCGTGATGATCTTCGCTCTGTCCGATCGTGAGCGCGTGTGGGAGAACCGATCGTGGCCGCACCACCTGCGCTCGCACGCGCGGAGGGTGCCGTCCACGCCCCCCGCCGCGAGCGCCGGTGGGCTATAGGTACAGTCTTAACGATCGTTTAGTCCGACGCTTGACATGAGGTTAGGCTTTCTCCATGACGCTGGAACAGCATGTCGTTCGGCCGCCGGCTCAGTCGCGGGGGGCGGGGCCCGCTGGTCAGCGGCGGCGCTCGCGGCGCGACGAGATCTTGGAGATCGCCGTCGGGCTCTTTGCCACGCGTGGGTACCACGGGGTGTCCATGGATGACATCGGGGCGGCCGCCGGCGTGACCGGGCCCGCCCTGTATCACCACTTTGCCGGCAAGGAAGCCATGCTTGCGGCGGCGCTGATACCCGTGAGCGAGCAGCTGCTCGCCGGGGGGCAGGCGCGCATCGCCGAGGCCGGGGAGGACCCCGGCCGGGCGCTCGCCGCGCTCGTCGACTTCCATGTCGAGTTTGCGCTGGCCAACCCGGCCGTGATCGCGCTGCACCTGCACGAGCTCGATCGGCTGCCGGAGGAGCCGCGGCGGCAGATCCGGCGGCTGCAGCGGCTCTACGTCGAGGAGTGGGTGACCACGCTGACGGCGCTGCGCGGTGGGCAGCTCGACGCGGGGGAGGCCCGGGTGCTCGCGCACGCGGCGTTCGGTCTCATGAACTCGACGCCGTTCCTCGGGGGCGAGGTCGACCGCACGCGGCGCGCCGAACTGCTGCGGGCCGCGACACTCTCCGCGCTGCAAGGATAACGGTCGGCAAAGTTATCCACAGGCTCGCCGCATTCCTGCCCACAGAGTTATCCACAGGAGAACAGCAACGATGCTGAGCTCATTGCTCGTCGCCAACCGGGGAGAGATCGCGCGGCGGATTGTCCGCACGGCGCGTCGCCTGGGGATTCGCACCGTGGCGGTGTATTCCGAGGCCGATGCGGGGTTGCCGTTCGTCGTTGAGGCTGACGAAGCGGTGCTCATCGGGCCGGCCAATCCCGCGCAGTCGTATCGCAATACCGAGGCGATCCTCACGGCGGCGAAAATGAGCCGAGTTGAGGCGATTCATCCGGGATATGGGTTTCTGTCCGAGAATGCGGCATTTGCGGCGGCTGTGGCCGAGCATGGGCTCATCTGGGTCGGGCCCGGTGCCGAGGCGATCGACGCGATGGGCGACAAGATCAACGCTCGGAACCTGATGGCGGCCGCGGGAGTGCCCGTGGCGCCGGGGACCGAGGCGCCGGCGCAAAGCGCGGACGAGGCGCTCGCCGCGGCGGAACGGATCGGCTTTCCGGTCATGGTCAAGGCGGCGGCCGGCGGCGGGGGCATGGGCATGGCCGTCGCGAACGACGCCGACGGGCTGCGCGCCGAGTACGACAAGGTGCGCGCGTTCGCCGAGCGGATGTTCGGCGACGGGTCCGTGCTGATCGAGCGCTACTTCCCGAGGGTGCGCCACATCGAGGTGCAGATCCTGGGGCTGTGCGACGGGCGCGTGGTCGCACTCGGCGAGCGCGAATGCTCCGTGCAACGGCGCAACCAGAAGCTCGTCGAGGAGACGCCGTCGCCCGCGCTGACGCCGGCGCGGCGGGCGGACCTTCTCGCGGCGGCCGTGCGGGCCGGCGAGGCGGTCGGCTACCGCAACGCGGGGACCGTCGAGTGCCTGTACGACCCGGCCGGCGACCAGTTCTACTTCCTGGAGATGAACACCCGGCTGCAGGTCGAGCACCCGGTCACCGAGGCCGTGTTCGGCGTCGACCTGGTCGAGCAGCAGCTGCGGATCGCCTCGGGGCTCGAGCCGACGTTCGACCCCGGCGCGCTGACCGTGACCGGGCACGCGATCGAGGTGCGCGTCAACGCCGAGGACCCCAAGCGCTTCCTGCCGGGGCCGGGCACGATCACGACCTGGGTGGAACCGCAGACGGCCGGCGTCCGGGTCGACTCGGGGTACACCGAAGGCAACACCGTCACGCCCAGCTACGACTCGCTCATGGCCAAGCTGATCGTGCACGGCGAGGACCGGGCCGAGGCGCTCGCGCGGCTGAGAGCCGCGGTTCAGGCCTTCGAGGTCGCCGGGCCCAAGGTCAACCTGCCGTTCTTCGCCGAGCTGCTCGACAACCCGGAGTTCGTCAGCGGGGACTACGACACCGGCATCGTCGCGAGAATGCGGGCCGTCAAATGAGCTTCATCTCCATCCGCGAGGTCGGGCCGCGCGACGGGCTGCAGAACGAGGACCCGGTGCCGGCCGACGCGAAGGTCCGGCTCCTCGACGCGCTCTCGGCGACCGGCGTACAGCGGATCGAGGCGGTTTCATTCGTCCACCCCAAGGCGATCCCCCAGATGGCGGACGCCGCGCAGGTGTGGGAGCGGGCCGAGAAGAACAGGTCGGTGCGGTACTCGGCGCTGGTGCCCAACACGAAGGGCGCCGAGCGGGCGCTGGCCGCCGGCTTCACCGAGATCGAGGTGGTCGTGTCCGCGTCGGACACGCACAACCGGCGCAACGTGAACCGCTCGACCGAGGAGTCGCTCGACGACATCGCCGGGCTCATCGACCTGCTGCACCAGCACGGCGCGACGGCCGAGGTCATCATCTCCACGAGCTTCGGCTGCCCGTTCGAGGGCGACATCGACCCGGGCCGGGTGGCCGCGATCGTCGACCGCGCGGTGGCCGACGGCGCCGACCGGATCGCGTTCGGCGACACGACCGGCATGGGCACGCCCCGGCGGGTGGAGGAGGTCGTGCAGAAGGTCCGCGACCGCCACCCGGACCTGCCGCTGCTGCTGCACTTCCACAACACCCGCGGTACCGCGCTGGCCAACATCCTGACCGCGCTGCGGCTGGGCATCACCGAGTTCGACGCGAGCGTCGGCGGGCTTGGGGGGTGCCCCTACGCGCCGGGGGCGACGGGCAACGTGGCCACCGAGGAGGTCGTCCACATGCTGCACGACATGGGGTACGAGACCGGGATTGACCTGAAAGCCCTGCTTGAGGCGGCGCGGCTGGCGCAGGAGATCGTGGGGCGGGAGCTGCCGTCCGGGGTCCTGAAAGCGGGCCCGCGCATACCCTTGTGAGGCTTGTGCCCGATTCGCCCGGTGTTGTGGCGTGTCCCAGGCCGGGGCGGTTCGTTGCTCAGTACGGAAACAGTCACATGTAGGGCGTATGCCCGACATTGAGCCGTACTGAGAGGCGGAAATGGCCCAGTCGAGGAGCGAGCGCAACCCGCGCACGGCTTCGCTGCCGGCCGTTTCCCGCTGCGCGAGGTACGCCGTCCGCGGCCTGATCGTCGCCGGGTTCGCCGGCGCCGTGTGGCTGCTGTCGGCCTCCGCGGCGCACGCCTCGGACGGCTCGGACGCCATCGAAGCGCAGGTCACCGGCCTGCTCAACGGGGGCGGCATCCACCACCAGCACGCTGACCGGTTGACGGGCACGGTGCTCACGGTGCTGCGCCCGATGACGAAGGAGCCTGTGACTTCAACGGTCACCGGGGCCGTGACCGGCACCGTGCACCGGACGGTGACCGCACGCACAACCCGCTCGACGACGGTAGACGCGCCGAGCGCCAAGCACGCGAGCACCAGGAGGCCGGCAAAGGCCGGCATCGTCAAGACCCACTCGAAGCGGACGCAGGAGCCGGCCGTCCAGGCCGTGCCGGTCCGCTCCGGGTCCGTCGGCGACGTCACCGCCGCGGCGACCGGCACCTCTGTTGCCGGCGTCGACCCGGTCGTCGCCGCCGCCCGTGCGGCCGACCGCCTCCGCGCCCTCCCGGCGGCCGAGGCGCTGAGCGGCGCGCACGCCAAGCCGGTCGCCGACCGGACCGTAGCGCAGGGTACGCACCACGTGCCGCTGCTGCCCCGCCCGGCGCCCGTCCCGGCGCCGCCGGCGGCCGGCCTCACGTCGGGGGCGCCGAGCACCGGCTCGGGCCTCAACCAAGACGCGGGCGCCGCCGCCGCGTTGCCCGCCGCACCGGCCGGCGCGAAGGTGCTCACCTTCCGGCCGGAGGCGGTCGAGGACGTCGAGTTGCGGCTGCTCGCAGCCGAGAAGCCGACAGTCTCACCCGACTGAGGCGGCTCCGGCCAGCCAACGCGACGCGCGGCGGGCCGCCGGAAGCCAAGCCTTGGTCCCAGCGAACCCGCATCGACCACATCGCGGCATCTCGTAACACGCAATACGCACCACCGGGCGCACGTCGACAGGGCGGAGCCGGGCCGAGCCTGCCCGCACGCAGGTTCTGGGGCTCCAGTCCCGCGCCATTTGCAGTACCGAGAATCGAAAACTACCGAAGGGTCTCACTTCCACCATGAAGACGTGGGTTCGTAAGTCGCTCAACGTGGGCGTGCTTTCCGCGGGCTTCCTGCTCGTCTCGGGCGGGGTCGCGCACGCTTCCGACTGGACGACGGGCTACAACGCCGGCCTGCTCAACGGCAATCAGTTCGACACCACGCTGCAGGTGCCGGTCAACGTCTGCGGCAACTCGATCGCCGTGCTCGGCTTCGCCAACGCCCACTGCGGCGGCGGCGCCACGGCCGTCAAGACCGAGAGCGCCAGCGCCACCGAGAGCGCCACCACCGAGGACTGGACGACCGGCTACAACGCCGGCGTGGCCAACGGCAACCAGCTCGACACCACGCTGCAGGTGCCGGTCAACGTCAGCGGCAACGCCGTGTCGGTCCTGGGCTTCTCCAGCGCCCAGAGCGCCGGCGGGGCGACCGCGGTCAAGGGCGGCATCGCCTCCGACGACTCGCACCACGGCCGCCGCCACCACCGCCACGACGGCGACGGCAACGGCCAGGGCAACGGCGGGTACAACGGCGGCGCCAACGGCGGCTACAGCGCCTCCAACAACGGCAACTACGCCACCGAGAGCGCCGCGAACCGCACCGAGGACTGGACCTCGGGCTTCAACGCGGGCCTGCTCAACGGCAACCAGTTCGACACCACGGCCCAGCTGCCGATCAACGTCAGCGGCAACGCGATCGCGCTGCTCGGCTTCGCGGGCGCGTCCAGCCAGGGCGGCGCGTGGGCGGTCAAGGGCGAGAGCTACCAGGCCACCGAGAGCGCGCAGGCCACCGAGTCGAACCACACCACCGGGTACAACGCCGGCCTGCTCAACGGCAACCAGCTCGACACCACGCTGCAGCTGCCGATCAACCTGTGCGGCAACTCGATCGCGATCCTGGGCTTCTCCAGCGCGTCCTGCGGCGGCGGCGCCACCGCGGTCAAGGGCGACGGCAACGGCCAGGGCAACGGCCAGGGCGGCCACCGCCACCACCGCAACCACGGCGGCTGGGGCGACGGCAACGGCCAGGGCAACGGCGGCAACGGCTACGGCAACGGCTCGGACAACGGTGACGCCAACGGCTACGGCCCGGACACCAACGGCAACAGCAACGCCTACAGCCACGCCAGCGGCAACGCGAGCGACGTCAAGGCCAACAACGCCTCGATGACGCACAAGAGCATGCACAAGGCCAGCAAGAAGACCCACAAGGCGATCGACCTGGACGAGCACGCCAAGAACAAGAAGCACAACGGCACCGGCGCCGGCCTGTCGCCGGCCAGCGACTCGGGCTACGGCAACGGCTCGGGCGTGGGCGACGACAACGGCTACAACGGCCAGAACAACGGCGGCTACGGCAACGGCAACGGCAACGGCGACGACAACGGCGGCTGGGGCAACGGCGGCCGTCGTCACCACCGTCACCACGGCGGCGCGGGCCAGGGCAACGGCGGGGCCACCGCGGTGAAGGGCGGCTGCGGCGACTGGACGACCGGGTACAACGCCGGCCTGCTCAACGGCAACCAGTTCGACACGACCGTCCAGGTGCCGATCAACATCAGCGGCAACGCGGTCTCGCTGCTCGGCTTCTCGAACGCGTCGAGCTCGGGCGGGGCGCTGGCCTACTCCTGCTGAAGCGATAGCGGTACCCCCTGATCCGCAGGGGGTATCGGGACCCGGCTGGGCGCACGCCGACCCGCTGTCCGGAACGGGTCCGTCGCCGGAGTTGGAACTTCACCTCCGCGTCGGCTAACCTGAACGATCGTTAGGCATGAACGATCGTTCAGGCAGCCGACGCGGAGGTCGCACCATGGAGGGTGATGCCCTCACCCAGACGCGCAAGCGGGTCGAGGCCGGCGGCGCGGAGAAGTACCACGCGGCCAACGCGGCCCGCGGCAAGCTTTTCGCCCGGGAGCGGGTCGCCCTGCTCGTCGACGAGGGGTCCTTCGTCGAGGATGGCATGTTCGCCAACGCGCTGGCCGACGGTCTGCCGGCCGACGGGGTGATCACCGGCACCGCCACGGTCGACGGGCGGCCGATCTGCCTCATGGCCAACGACTCCACCGTCAAGGCCGGGTCCTGGGGCGCGCGGACCGTCGAGAAGATCATCCGGATCATCGAGAAGGCCTACGCGACCGGTGTCCCGATGGTGTACCTCGTGGACTCCGCCGGCGCGCGCATCACCGACCAGGTCGAGCTCTTCCCGGGCCGGCGCGGCGCCGGGCGCATCTTCCACAGCCAGGTGCGGGCCAGTGGCAGCATCCCGCAGGCCTGCGCGCTCTTCGGGCCCTCCGCCGCCGGGGGTGCCTACATCCCCGCGTTCTGCGACGTCGTGGCCATGGTCGAGGGCAACGCGTCGATGTACCTCGGATCGGACCGCATGGTCGAGATGGTCACCGGGGAGAAGACGACCCTCGAGGCGATGGGCGGGGCGCGCCTGCACTGCGCCGAGAGCGGCGTCGGGCACTTTCTGTGCAAGACCGAGCAGGAAGCCATTGATGCGGTACGCCGCTATCTCTCCTACCTGCCGTCGAGCTGGACGTCACAGCCGCCGGCCGCCGACGCCCGCGCCGAGACCGGGCTGCCCGAGATCCCGGCCAGCGAGCGGCAGGCGTTCGACATGCGCAAGGTCGTCAAGGGCCTGCTCGACGAGGGCTCGTTCTTCGAGATCCAGGCGCTCTGGGCGCGCGAGCTGACCGTCGGCTTCGGCCGCCTCGACGGCCAGGTGATCGGCGTGGTCGCCAACAACTCGATGTTCAAGGGCGGCGTGCTCTTCGTCGACTCGGCCGACAAGGCGACCCGGTTCGTCCAGCTCTGCGACGCCTTCAACGTGCCGCTGCTCTTCCTCGCCGACGTGCCGGGCTTCATGGTCGGCTCCGCGGTGGAGAAGCAGGGCATCATCCGCCACGGCGCCAAGATGATCACGGCGATCTCCGAGGCCACGGTGCCCAAGATCTGCGTCGTGGTGCGCAAGGCCTACGGCGCCGGCCTCTACGCGATGGCCGGACCGGGCTTCGAGCCCGACGCCACGATCGCGCTGCCGACGGCAAAGATCGCGGTCATGGGCGCCGAGGCGGCGGTCAACGCCGTCTACGCCAACAAGATCGCGGCGATCGAGGACGAGGCCGAGCGGGCCGCGTTCGTCGCCGCGAAGCGCGCCGACTACGAGCGCGACATCGACATCATGCGGCTGGCCAGCGAGCTCGTCGTGGACGCCGTCGTGGAGCCGGCGGCGCTGCGCGGCGAGCTCGTGCGCCGCTTCGCCGCGGCCCGGACCAAGGACCGCGCGTTCTCCCGCCGCCGCCACGGCGTGACTCCCGTCTGAGGGGCGATTGAGATGGTCGACTTCACACTGACCGAGGAGCTCGAGGCGCTGCGCGACAGCGTCCGCGAGTTCGCGCACGAGGTGGTCGCGCCGGTGATCGGCGACTACTACGAGCGGCACGCCTTCCCCTACGAGCTGGTCCGCCAGATGGGCAAGATGGGGCTGTTCGGGCTGCCGTTCCCCGAGGAGTACGGCGGGATGGGCGGCGACTACTTCGCGCTCTGCATAGCGCTGGAGGAGCTCGCCCGCGTCGACTCGTCGATCGCGGTGACGCTCGAGGCCGGCATCTCGCTCGGCGCGATGCCGATCTACCGGTTCGGCACGACGGCGCAGAAGGAGCAGTGGCTGCCGCGGCTCACCGCCGGGGAGGCCCTGGCCGCGTTCGGGCTGACCGAGCCCGGCGCCGGTAGCGACGCCGGCGGCACCCTGACCCGGGCCGTGCTCGACGAGGCGGCCGGCGAGTGGGTGATCAACGGGTCGAAGGCGTTCATCACCAACTCCGGCACCGACATCACCGCGCTGGTCACGGTCACCGCGGTCACCGGCGTCAACCCGGACGGCAGCAAGGAGCTCTCGGCGATCATCGTGCCCAGCGGCACGCCCGGGTTCACCGTCCTGCCCGGATACTCCAAGGTCGGCTGGTGCGCCTCCGACACCCACGAGCTGACCTTCGACGACGTGCGGGTGCCGGCCGCCAACCTGCTCGGCCGGCGGGGCCGCGGCTATGCACAGTTCCTGCAGATCCTCGACGAGGGCCGGGTCGCGTTCGCCGCGCTCGGCGTCGGCCTTGCGCAGGGCTGCGTCGACGAGTCCCTCGCGTACGCGCGGCAGCGGCAGGCGTTCGGCCGGACGATCGGCGACTTCCAGGCGATCAAGTTCAAGATCGCGGACATGGAGAGCCGGGCCCACACCGCGCGGCTGGCGTACTACGACGCCGCGAGCCGGCTGGTCAACGGGCGCGACTTCAAGCGGCAGGCCGCGATCGCGAAGCTCGCCTCGAGCGACGCGGCGATGGTCAACGCGCGCGAGGCGACGCAGGTGCACGGCGGCTACGGGTTCATGAACGAGACGCCGGTCGGGCGCATGTACCGCGACGCCAAGATCCTCGAGATCGGCGAGGGCACGTCCGAGGTCCAGCGGATGATCATTTCGCGGTCGATGGGGCTCTAGACCTGCTCTAGACCTGCTCTAGACCGGCTGCTATACCGGCCAGGTGTGGACCGGGACGTTCTCGTGGAGGCCCTCGGCGTACCGCTGCAGCATTTGGCGTAACGCCGTGGGCCGGTCCAGCCCGTGCCGCTCCTGCAGGGTCCGCACGACCTCGGTCTGCCAGGCGGCGCCGTTGCGCCCGGTGCGGCAGCGGCCCTCGATCACGCCGAGCAGCCGGTCCCGCGTCGCCGGGTGCACCCCGAAGCGGTCCAGCCCGGTGGCGGCCAGCGGCAGGAGCTCGTCGAGCACCAGGCCGGCGACCCCGACCTCGCCGCGCTCCGGCCAGCGGACCTGCGCCTCCAGGCCCTCGCGGGCGGCGGTGTGGAAGTTCTCCTCGGCCGCCGAGAACGACATCTGCGTCCAGATCGGGCGGTCCTGCTCGCACAGCTCGCGGACGAGGCCGAAGTACAGCGCGGCATTGGCGAGCTGGTCGACCACCGTCGGGCCGGCCGGGAGCACCCGGTTTTCGACGCGCAGGTGCGGACGGCCGTTCATGATGTCGTACACCGGGCGGTTCCACCGGTAGATCGTGCCGTTGTGCAGGCGCAGCTCGCCCAGGCGCGGCACCCCGCCGGCCTCGAGCACGGCCACCGGGTCCTCGTCCTCGGTGATCGGCAGCAGCGGCGGGAAGTAGCGGACGTTCTCCTCGAACAGGTCGAAGATCGAGGTGATCCAGCGCTCGCCGAACCAGACCCGCGGCCGCACGCCCTGCGCCTTGAGCTCCTCGGGCCGGGTGTCGGTGGCCTGCTCGAACAGCGCGATGCGGGTCTCGGCCCAGAGCCGCTTGCCGAAGAGGTACGGCGAGTTGGCCCCGACGGCGACCTGGATGCCCGCGATGGCCTGGGAGGCGTTCCAGTACCGCGCGAACTCCTCCGGCGCGACCTGCAGGTGGAACTGCACGCTGGTGCACGCGGACTCGCCGGCGATCGAGTCGGACTGGGCCTCGAGCCGCTCCTGCCCGCGGATGTCGAGCGTCATGTCCTCGCCGCGGGCGTTGATGATCTGGTCGTTGAGCAGCCGGTACCGCGGGTTGTCCGACATGTTGGCCAGCACCAGGTGCTCCGGGCGCAGCGTGGGCAGGATGCCGATGAGCACCAGGCGGGCGTCGGACTTGTGCGCGCGCTCGTCGGCGTGCACGAGGCTCGCGAGGAGCTCGCGCTCGTACACGTCCAGGCCGTCGCCCTCGATCACGCGCGGCGCGACGTTGATCTCGAGGTTGAACTGGCCCAGCTCGGTCTGGAACGACGGGTCGGCGAGGTCGGCGAGGACCTCGGCGTTGCGCATGGCCGGCTGGGCGTCCGGGTCGATGAGGTTGACCTCGATCTCCAGGCCGGTCATCGGCCGGTCGGAGTCGAACCGGAAATCGTTGAGCATGAGTGCGAAGACGTCCAGGCATCGGCGTACCTTTCGCCGATATCGAGCACGGTCCTCACGCGAGAACGAGCCCCGTGTGACGTCCTGGCCCATGCCTGCCCCCTGGCCCTATCTGGACCCCTCACGTTAGGAGCAGTCCAGATGTACCGCTAGGGACAAAGCGGGCATCATGTCAGCCGAGGGTGAGCGAAACCTTGCAGAGGGTGGGAGATTTCGCCCACCCTCTGCACGATGGTCAAACTCCGGCAATTGGTGCCGGTCTTGCACTTTTCGGGTCAGGACTGACGGACGCCCTCGGCGCCGATCTCGATCTTGACCTTCTTGCCGACCAGGACGCCGCCGGTCTCGAGGGCCTGGTTCCAGGTGATGCCGAACTCCTCGCGGTCGATCTCGGTCGTCGCGCTGAAGCCGATGACCTCCTGGCCCCACGGGCTCTTCGCGTGGCCTTCGAACTCGACGTCGAGCTCGACCTCGCGGGTGACGTCACGGATGGTGAGGTCGCCGATGAGCTTGAACTCGTTGCCGGACAGCCCGACCACGCGGGTGCTCTTGAACGTCAGCGCCGGCCACTGCTCGACGTGCAGGAAGTCCGGGCTGCGCAGGTGGCCGTCGCGGTCGGCCACGCCGGTGTCGATGCTGGCCGCGTCGATGCTCACTTCGACGTGCGACTGCAGCGGGTCCTCGGCGATCACGATGCTGCCGCTGGCGCTGGTGAAGCCGCCGCGAACCTTGCTCACCATCATGTGCCGGGCGGTGAAGCTGACCCGGGTGTGCGCGGGGTCGAGCTCGAACTTGCCGGGCGTCGGGATGGTGAGACCGTTGTACTCGCGGGTGTTCGCGGGTGCCGTCATGGTGACTCCCTCGGTTGTGCGGTTCTGAAGAAGATTGCCACCGCAAATATACACACGACAGACTCTCGTTCGTCAAGTTCTCTGGTAGACTCGCACTGTGACCGACGAAATGCTGGAGGATCCGCGAATCACCGCCATGGGCCTGTTCGTGGAGGCCTTCTCCGGGGTGAACGCGCGACTCAACGTCCAGCTGGCCGAGCACGGTCTCGGCAACGTCGACTTCGAGGTGCTGGTGCGCCTGGCCCGCTCGCCGGGCGGCGAGCTGCGGATGACCGACCTGGCCGCGCAGACCGGCCTGTCCACCAGCGGCGTGACCCGGGTGGTGGACCGCCTGGAGCGCGACGGACTGGCGACGCGCCGCGCCTGCCCGACCGACCGCCGCGGCTCGTTCACCGTGATCACGCCGGCCGGCCTGGACAAGATGCGGGAGGTGCTGCCGGGCCACCTCGCGCTGATCGAGGAGTGGTTCACGGGCCGGTTGTCGCCGGCGGCGCTGGAGTCGCTGCTGACCGGCCTGCGCACGATCCGCGACGCGGTCCGCCCGGAGGCCACCTCGGGCGCCGCGTCGATGCGCCCCGCGGCCTGAGACCGGCTCGACATCTCCTTCGCCTCCCGGCGGTTGACCCTATCTCCGATGTGTACGTCTGACGGACGGGTCGTTGGTTGACGCCGGATTTGTCGGGCGCAAACCCCGCGCCCGACAAATCCGATATTTCAACATATAGCCGGGCGGTGTGCGCATGCCCAGCGTAGCGGCTCGATCGCGCTGCGTGACTTGTGATGGTTTCACGGGAAACATGGCACTTCGTAGCTCCTGCGCCGCGCATGTCCGAAATATCGGATATGCGCCGACAATGCGGCGGCCGCACTTCGGGGCGCTTCAGTGGCCGCGACGATGCCGTCCGACCGGTCGCGGATCCTTGCGGAACGTGAGAAACATTCGGAACCGTGGGTCAAGGCGCCTACCGGCAGAAACACCGGCAGGTCTGGGTCTGACTGGGGTACAAGTCGGAAAAATCGGTTCTGAGCGGTTGCGGCTGGGCTAGCGTCGTCGGCCGGGGAGGTGCAGCGCGCCCCGGTGGGGCCGGCACGGACGAAGCTAGGTGGGCAGGCGTGTGAACGCAGCCAGGGGGTCTTCGTCCGTGCCCTTCAGGGCCGACAGCAGCCGGTGTTCGCGCGCCAGCAGCGCCATCCGCCCGCGCCGGCGCAGGCCGGCCAGCTCCTCGAGGGCCCGGGCCCGCCGCGGCGGCTCGGCGCTGGCGGCCAGGCCGGTGAGCGCCTCCAGCACGTCACGCACGTCGTCGCGGCCGGCCAGCAGGTTCGCCGCCGACTCGAACGCGTCCGCCGCGGCCGGGTGGTCGCCGCTCGCGAGCGCGAGGTAGCCGTCGATCAGGGCCGCCGTACCGTCGCTGCCCGGGACCGCGGAGAGCTCCTCCCGCACGGCGGCCGCCTCGCTCGCGCGCCCCGCCTCGGCGAACGCCTGGCCGAGGGTGCCCAGTACGCGTACGCGATGGGTCGGATCCCCCACCTCGGCGATCGCCGCCGCGGCCCGCCGGGCCAGCGCGACCGCGTCGTCGAACCGCCCGTCCAAGCGTGCGACCTCGGCGAGGTTGGCCTCGACGAGCGCCCGGATCCGCGTGTCGCCGGCCTCGAGCGCCCGCCGCCCGGCCCCGGCCAGCCGCCGCGCGGCCGTGGCCAGGTCCCCGCCGAGCACGTCGTTCCAGGCGAGGTTGTTCTGCGCGACGGCGATCTCGCGCACGCGCCCGGTGCGGATGGCCAGGCCCAGCACGAGCTCGTTGTGCCGGCGCGCCTCGTCGTTGCCGCCGAGCGCCTGCCAGATCCCGGCCAGCAGCGCCCGCGCGGTGAGCTCGCCGATGACGTCGCCGCGGGCCTCGAGCACGAGCAGGGCCGACTCGGTCGCGAAGAGCTCGTTGACGCCGCGGCCGTGCGCCATGGCGAGCATGGCCGCGCCGACCTGGGCCCAGGCGCGTACGCCTGGATCGCACTCCCGCGTCCGCGGGTCGTCCAGCAGCCGGCGCAGCAGCTGGTGCGCCTCGACGTCGCGCCCGCGCAGCCGGCACCAGCGCGGGATCGCGCCCGCCAGGCGCAGGGCGAGGTCGGGTTCGCGGACCGCGGCGTACCGCAGCGCCGTACGAATATCGCTGTTCAGATAGTCCAGCCGGGACACGGCGGCCGCGCTGTCCGGCCCGGTCAGCCCGGCCGACACGCGCACGACGACGTGCGTGATCACCTGCGCGTGCCGCAGCCGGGCGGCTCGCAGCTCCCCGGCGTCCGCGCACTGCTCGGCGGCGAAGTCGAGCACCACGTCGAGCAGCCGGAACCGCAGGTCGCCCGGCCCGCGCACGCTCAGCAGCCCGAGCCCGACGAGCCGGTCCAGGACGGCCTCGACGTCCTCGACCACGCCGTCGAGCAGGGCCTCGGCCAGCTCGACCGACCACCGCCCGCGAAACGTCGACAGCCGCCGCAGCGCCGCCTGCTCCAGATCCCCGAGCAGCTGATAGCTGGCCGCGACCGCATCGCGCAGCCGCTGCCCCGCCGGGTCCGTCGCGGCAAGATCCAAGAGCCGGTTACCGTACCGCGACAGCAGCTCCGGCAGCTCCAGCACCCGCCCGCGGGCCGCCGCGAGCTCGATCGCGAGCGGCAGGCCGTCGAGCCGCCGTACCAGCTCGGCGATCGTCGGGATCTCGTCGTCCCGGGCCGGCTCGCGACGCACCAGCCGTAGGCGCTCGACGAACAGCGCGACGGCCGGCACCCGCCGCAGCCCGGTCACGTCGAGGTCCGCCTCGGCCGCCGCCGTCTCCAGGGGCAGTACCTGCCAGTCCGCGGCGCCCGGAACCTCCGCCGCCAGCGGCCGCCGCGAGGTGACGAGGATGCGCACGGTCGGCAGCCGCGAGCGCAGCCAGGAGATGGCCTCGACGGTGGCCCGCGGGGACCGGTCCACACTGTCGAGCACGAGGAGCGCGGGCCGCTCGGCGCGACGGCGCGCGTACCGTTCGACCAGCTCATCGACCCGGGCGACGCCGAAGACGGCGGCGACGGCGGAAAAAATGTCGGTGGGCTGGGATATATTCGTGATGGTGATGGAGACGGCGGTCCAGCCGGCCGCCGCCGCGGAATGCGCAACCGCGTGAGCCAGCCCGGTCTTGCCGACTCCAGCCATGCCGATCAGTGCGATGATCTCCGCGGTCGTCCCGGGCGCCAGCTCGGGCGGCCCGATGCCCCCGTCCGCCCTCGTTGATCCGGCCGCTGGGCGGCCCGCAAACGCCACGCCCGCAGCCGTCTTGGGGTCCTCGGGGCTCGCAGATCCCCAGGCGGCTGCCGGTTCTCCAGCTCTTCCCGGTTCTTCGGCCGCTCTCGGGTCGCTCGCCGCTCTCGGGTCAGTCGCCGCTCCCGGGTCACTCGCCGTTCCGGGGTTGCCGCTCGTCGCAGCGGCGCCGGCGGTGCCAGGAGCGCCGGCGGTGCCAGGAGCGCCGGCGGTGCCAGGAGCGCCGGCGGTGCCAGGAGCGCCGGCGGTGCCAGGAGCGCCGGCGGTGCCAGGAGCGCCGGCGGTGCCAGGAGCGCCGGCGGTGCCAGGAGCGCCGGCGGTGCCAGGAGCGGCGGTCGTCGCAGCGACGCCGGCCGTCGCGGGATCGTCGGCGGTTCCAGAAGCGCCGACGGTCGTAGCGCGGCCGGCCGTCGCAGCGGACCCGGCGGGTGCAGCGGACCCGGCGGGTGCAGCGGGGCCGGCGGGTGCAGCGGCGGTCGGCGCTGCGTCGTTCATGGCTGGCACGCCGAGCAGCGCCAGCAGTTCGGCCACGTCGGCGTCGCGGCCGATGAGCGGAGGCAACGTCGGCAGCGGCAGCGTGCCCGAAGACGGCTTTCCACTCTCGGCGACCGGCATGACCGCCGGATCACGCGCGTGGCGGCCGCCATCCGCCGTAGCGCGGGCCGCTGAGCCGGGAGTGGACGGTGCCCCTGGCCGCCCGCGCGGGCTGCGCTGTGGCGGCAAGGTGGCGTAAGAACCTGCCGTGTCGTACGGCGCCTGGGCGGCGATCAGGAACGACTCGCGCTCCGGACCGGTCAGGGCCAGTGCGTCCGCGAGCAGGGCCACCGTGTTGCGCTGCGGCCGGGCGACCCGGCCGCGCTCCAGTTCGCGCAGGGTCCGCACGCCCAGGTGGGCGCGGGCGGCCAGTTCGTCCTGGGTCAGTCCCCGGGCGAGGCGGCGCGCCCGCAGCATCGCGGAAAAGCTTGCTCCGGCGCTTCGCGGATCATGATCCGCAACTGGAGACATGTTTTGGAAGGGTACGGGGGGAAGGGGGCCCGAAACAGGCGGGCGTCGGAACCACGACCGTTGTCAATATGTCACGTTCGGACCGGTTCCGGGCGGTCCTCACGGCGCAGGAAGCGCGGGGACCACCAGTTCCAGGTGTCCAGCATGGCCATGAGGGCCGGCAGGAGGAGGCCGCGGACGATCGTCACGTCGATGAGGATCGCGACCGTCATGCCGACGCCGATCTCCTTCACCGCGACCAGGCCGCCGGCGGCGAAGCCCAGGAAGACGATGCCGATGCAGATCGCGGCGGCCGTGACGACCGGGCCCGAGCGTGTGATGCCGCGCAGGACGGCGCGGGCCGTGTCGGGGCGCTGGTCGTACTCCTCCTTGATCCGCGCCAGCAGGAACACCTCGTAGTCCATCGACAGGCCGAAGACGAAGACGAACAGCAGTACCGGCGTGGTCAGGTCCAGGCCGCCCCACGAGTCGAAGAAGAGCGGGATCTGGCCCCAGCCCCACTGGAAGACGACCACGAGAACGCCCAGGGTGGCGGCCAGCGTCAGCAGGTTCATGAGGACGGCCTTGAGCGGGATGACGACCGAGCCCGTCAGGAGGTACAGCATCACGACCGTCACCAGCAGCACGATCAACGCGGCGATGGGCAGCCGGGCGGCCAGCGACTCGCGGTAGTCGACGACCTCGGCGGCCGGGCCGGTCACCCACTTCGCGAACGGGGTGGGCATCGCGCGGACGCGGCGGACCAGGTCGTAGCCCTCCTCGCCGCCGACGCCGCCCTTCGGGGTCAGCTCGAGGATGGTCCAGCCGGCGGGCACCTTGTCCCGCACGTCCTGGCGCAGCAGGTCGGCCTGCAGCTGGTTACCGATGCGGTTCATGAGGTCGCGCACCTCGGCCCGCTCCGGGCCGGCCTGGATGAGCACCACGACCGGTTCGGCCTCGTGGTTCAAGAACTTCGAAGCCATGATGTCGTACTCCTGGCGAGCCTCGTTGCTGCGCGGCAGCGCGCGGGCGTCGGAGTTGGCCAGGTTGGCGCCCAGCAGCGGTGCGGCCAGGATCAGCAGGGCCAGCGTCGCGAGCAGGGCGACCCGGGCCGGGTCGCGTTGCGCGCGGGTGGCGAGTCGTGCGAGTACACCTGGGCGGGGCTTGAAGGGCAGCCGGAAACCCTCGCCCTGGGGTCGGATGCGGCGCCCGGCCAGGGCGATGAGCGCCGGGACCAGCGTGAGCGCGGCCAGCGTCGCCACCGCCACGACGGCGGCGCCGCCGAGGGCGACCGCGGCGAGGAGCGGCTCGGCGAACGCGGTCAGGCCGGCCATTGTCAGCATGACGGCGAGGCCGGAGATCGCGACCGCGCGGCCGGCCCGGTCGACGGCGACGACCAGCGCCTCGTGCGGATCGTGGCGGAGCAGCTCCTCGCGGTACCGCGCGACGATCAGCAGCGAGTAGTCCACCGCGAGGCCGATGCCGAGCAGGGTCACGACGTTCAGCGAGTACTCGCTGACCTTCGTCGCGTAGCTGATCCCGAGCAGCAGCAGGAGCGAGCCGGTCACGCCGGCGATCGCGACGGACAGCGGCAGCGTTGCGGCGACGACCCCGCCGAAGATGAGGAACAGCGCGACGAGCAGCACCGCGAACGCGACGCTCTCGCCGATCGCGAGGTCGTGCACGGACTGGTCGGCGAACGCGCGCTCGGCGAGCTTGGTGCCGCCGACCTTCACGGTCGGCGCCTTGATCTGCTCGAGGCGCGCCTTGACCCGGTCCTCGAGCGCCTCGCGCGGCGCCTCGGCGAGCGACGGGTCGAGCTCGACCTGGACCAGCACGCTGTTGTTGTCGGCGCCGATCCTTCCGCCGACGCCGGTGTAGAGGTCGTTGACCTCCTTCACGCCCGGCATGGCGCGCACGTCGGTGGCGGCGGAGGAGACGGTGGCGACGAGCCCCGGGTCGTACGGCGGGAGGCCCTCGATCGCCACCCACACCAGCGAGCCGGTCGGGGCGAGCTGGTCGATGCGCGCCTGCCCGACGGCGGACTCGCTGTCGGGACGGTTGGTGTCCGTCGTGGTCAGCCGGTCGAAGAGCCCGCCGCCGAAGACGGCGCCGGCGATCGTGGCGACCAGCCAGGCGCCGGCGACGAGCCAGCGACCGCGGTCCATGACCGCCCCGAGTTTCGCGAACACGGCGCTATGCAAGCACGCCTCACGTACGCCGGGACATCCTCCATCCCGGCGGCCCGGCCCTCCCTCGACCCGCCGAGCTTTGCCCGCACCGGAGCTGCTTTGCCGGGCTTGGACTACTCGGCGGGCTTGCCGCGGCCCAGCCTGAAGCTGCTTTGCCGGGGTCGGGCTACTCGGTGGGCTTGCCGCGGCCGCGCTTGGAGCGCGATGACGGCTTCGACGGCGAGGAGTCGCCGCTGGTGGCCTCGGTGGGCCAGAGCGGGGCGACGGCGGCGCGGCCGGAGCTCGTCGTCGACGCGCTCGGGGCCGGCGCCGGCTCCTCATCGACGGTGTCCTCGGCGTAGGCGCGCTTGGCGGCGTCCGACGTGTAGGTGCGGCCGGTGGCCGACTCGCTGCTACCGCCGTACGCGCGGGACGGGGCGTAGGCGTCGGACTCGAGGTCGGTCGCGGAGTCGAGCTCGGCGCCGACGGAGACCGGCTCCCGCGTGCGGCTCGCGGAGGCGTGGACCGGCTCGGCCGGGGAGTCGGCGTTGTCGTCGCTCGGGCGGCGGCGGTCGTCGGCGGCGTCGGCCTCGGCCAGCGCGGCGGCCCAGTCGGAGTACTCGGCGGCGGAGCGCGCGTCGCGCTCCTCGGCGGCGGCGCGGCGCACGGCCCGGGCCTTGGCGCGGGAGCCGCGCGGGCCGATCGCCGAGACGATGACGGAGCCGGCGAGGCCGGCGAGCACCGCATACGGCGCGATGACGAACGCGGACAGGTGCTGGTCGTGCTCGCCGAGCGCGGGCGCGGCCAGGAAGTAGGCGAGGGCCACCAGGAGCGGGCCGGTCGCGCCGGAGACGGCCACGCCGACGCGGTTGTCGCCGCGGCGGCCGGCCGGCCAGGCGGCGAGGGCGCCGATGACCAGGGCTATGGCGAGCATGAGCAGGGCGCCGGGCAGGTTGACCATGCCGTTCACCCAGGTCGCGTCGGTGAACTGCCAGGTGCCGAGCTGGGCGGCGGTGGCGGTGTCCCCGTCGGCGCGCACCACGTCGGCGACGGCGACGACGGCCAGCGTCCACAGCCAGGCGGACGAGGCGATGATGTTCGCGGCGATGGCCCGGGCGGCGAGCGCGCCGACGGCGATGAGCAGGCCGACGATGAGGCCGGCGATCGCGTAGCCGCCGGCGGTGAAGTACGGGGCGGCGTTGTCCGGCCGCGGCGTGCGGGCCGGTATTGCGACCAGCGGCACGATGATCAGCGATCCGACGGCCGCGGCGAGCGCGATGACCACCCGCCAGGCGGCGATGAGGGCCTGCCCGCCGATGCTGTCGGGATCGGCCGGGACCGGGGTGCCCGCGCCGGCGAGCCGGTCGGCGCAGATGGCGCCGATGACCGTCGAGGACGCGGCGAGCCACGCCACCCAGGCCAGGCTGCTCACCCAGACGGTGGCGCTGCTGCCGGTCGGCTGCCAGGAGATGATGCCGAGGCCATAACCCAGCCCGAGCTGCGCGGCACCCGCGCCGGCCGCTACGCCGATCGCCGTGAATATTGAGGTTGCCCAGCTTCGTGCCGCCATGCCGCGCAGCGTACGCCCAGCCGTCCACCCCGGCGAGTCCTAGTCGGCGGAACGTCAGCGGCCAACCGGCGCCCGTGTTAGGAGCGTTCACCAATGGGCAGGTTGATGCATGCGGGCGGACAAGTCGGACAAGGTGGTGAACTGGACCTATGTCGAACAGCGCGGACCGTTCACCCGACCCGCACGGCGATGAGCCCACGGTTGCCTCCGGCCCCACGGGCCCGTCGGACGCCGATGCCACGCAGATTCATCCGCGCGTGCGAGGCGGCTCGACGCGGCCTCAGCCCGCGGCGGGCGACGAGACGACGCAGCCGCACCGGGCCCCGGAGCCCGACGCCACGCAGCCGCACCGGCCGGGGGAGCCCGACGCCACGCAGCCGCACCGGCCGGGGGAGCCCGACGCGACGAGGGTGCAGGGGGCCGGCGACGGGACGCGGGTGCAGCCGGCGGCCGACGAGGGGGAGCGGTGGTCGGCGCGAGCCGGGGTGCCCTCGCCCGAGGAGGCGTTGCGGCGGGCGGCGCCGCAGCAGCAGTGGGTGGAGGAAGAGGATCCGTACCAGGGGCGTTCGTGGCTGACCCCGGTGATCGTCGGCATCGTCGCGCTGGTGCTCGTCGCGGCGTTGAGCGTCGGGTTGTACCTCATATACCGCGCCACTGCGAACGGGAACAACGCGCCGGCCGGGGAGGAGCCGTCGGTCGCCACCGCCGCGCCGGCGCCCCCGGTGCCGGCGAGCACCCCGCCGCCGGAGTCGTCCCCGCCGCCGTCGTCGGAGCCGCCGTCGAGCGCGCCGGCGGGGCAGGTGGTCATCCCGCCGCTGCGGGGCGATGCGCTGGCCGAGGCGACGGTGAAGCTGCAGGTGCTCGGGCTGAACGTCGCCGTGGAGCGCCGGGCCGACGCCTCGCTGCCGGCCGGCGAGGTGCTCTCGACCCGGCCCGGCGAGGGTACGACGGTCACGGCCGGGGACACTGTCACCCTGATCGTCGCGGCGCCGCCGTCGCCCGCGCCTTCGAAGCCGCGGGCCAGCAGCTCGCCCAGCCCGGCGAATACGTAAATACAAGGCCGGCCACCCGAGCGCCCCCCGCGTCGGGGCGATCGGGTGGCCGACTCGCGTTCAGCCGACCGCGACCGGAATGGGCGGGCGCGCGGTCGTCGGCGCCGGGGTGGCGGCGCGCTGGGTCCGGGCCACGAAGCCCGGCTGCAGACCTTGGAGCTGGACGAAGATCGAGCGACGCTCCACGGCGTCGCCGGCGGCATTGAGCTGGTACCCGTCCAGCCAGGCCCAGCCGTCATATGTCTGCCAGTCGTGCACTCTGATCACCCGGAACAGCATGGGCTGCGTGAACTGGACACTCGCGGCCTTGGTCACTCGCAGCACGTCACCGGTTCTCGGTAACACGTGGGACTCCCGTCTTCCGTCGGCTGGTGGGGAAGGTCGGTCACGGGCGCGGCGCCGTAACCGCCGATCGGTTCGATCGTTTGTCGCTGCATCCGCCCCGGGGTGGATTGAACCCGCAAATGAACAATCCGTGACCCCAGCCACACGCACAGGTTGCCTGAGATCGCCGATCAATGCAACTTGCAGGACGAAATTTCCACCGCATGTATGAGCCGTCGATTGTCGTGCCTCGTCGCCTTGCGCGGCTTTACGATGTTGCGCTGATCCATACGTAAGTTATCTACGTAGGTCCCGCGGCGCGGAGGTACGACACACGTGGCAAGTCGACGAGGCAGTCCGACCCTCCGGCGCCGGCAGCTGGGGATGGAACTGCGGCGGCTACGGGAGGCCGCGCACGTGACCATCGACCAGGTCGCCGAGCGGCTGGAATGCTCCGGTTCCAAGATCTCCCGGATCGAGACCGGCCAGACCGGCGTCACGCCGCGGGACGTGCGCGACATGCTCGACATTTACGGCGTGGATCCCGAGTACGCCGACCAGCTGCTGAAGATCGCGCGCGAGGCGCGGCAGAAGGGCTGGTGGCAGCTGTACGGCGACGTGCTCACGAGCGCCTACGTGGGGCTCGAGGCGGCCGCCGACCACATCCGCTCCTACGAGGCTCTCGTCGTACCCGGCCTGCTGCAGACCGAGGAGTACGCCCAGGCGATGATCCTCGCCGCCCGCCCCGACATCGGTGCCACAGACGTCGAGAAACGGGTGCGTGTCCGGATGGGCAGACAGTCGTTACTCACTCAGGATGACCCGATCGATCTCTGGTTGGTGCTGGACGAGGCAGTCCTGCGCCGCCCGGTCGGTGGAAGGGCGGTCATGCGGCGTCAGCTTGAGCATCTGAGCTTGGCGGCGAGCTGGCCGAACGTGACCCTGCAGGTCTTGCCCTTCTCCGCCGGTGCGCACGCCGGGATGGACGGCGCATTCACGATGTTGCTGTACGACGAGTCAGCCGGGCAGAACTTCGTGTTCGCATCGAACGCGGCCGGTGGACTCTTTCTCGAGAAGGACGACGAGCTTCAGCGCTACGGATTCATCTTTGACTACTTGCGCGCCAACGCACTCCGTCCGGACGAGTCGGTGTCGATGTTCGTGAAGCTGACAAAGGAGCTGTAGTGGAAATCGAAGCCAAGGGCTTCAACGTGAACCTCGAGGGTGCCGCGTGGCGGAAGAGCACCCGCAGCGGTCCGTACTCGGACAACTGCGTCGAGGTCGCGTTCGTCGGCGGGGCGGTGGCGCTCCGCGACTCGAAGGACAAGGCCGGTGCGGTGCTGCTGTTCACCCCGGAGGAGTGGTTGGCCTTCGTCGACGGCACCAAGGACGGGGAGTTCGACCTGGCGTGACACGACGCCGGGCGCGACTGGCCGGCCCGTTTCCGCGGCGTAACGCCTGCGGGGCGGGCCGGCCGTTTTTATTGGTTCGGCGTGGCCGTTGTACCGCGACCGTCGTTGTAGGTATGGGTGCCGCGAATCGCACCGATTGCGGTACTTCCCCCCGAGTGAGATAAGGCTTCCTACCGTGAACATTGGCCCCGAAAACTTCGGCAACGGATCGTCGAAGACCGACGACCGTTTCTCCGGGCAACTGGGTAGCTACCGTCCGGGCGGTCGCCGGGACGGCATCGGCGACGGGCCGCTCGACGACCTGTCCCCCCGCAACGGCTCGCCGCTGGACCGGGCGTCGATGCCGCTGGACATGACGCCGCCCAAGCTCCCCGAGTCCTCGCTCGTCGCCGACCTCGGCCCGCTCACCGGAGGGTCGCTCGGCGGCGGCTCGATGAGCGGCGGGTCGCTGGGCAGCAGCTCGCTGAGTGGCGGCCCGCTCGGCGGAGGTCCGCTCACGGAGCCGATGTTCGGCCGAGACTCGTGGCTGGACACCCCGAGCGGCTCGATGGCCGATCACCCGCTGCTGCGCGGCCTGCTCATGGAGCTGCCGCCGAAGGGCACCATGCCGCAGCAGGACTGGCTGGACCGGTGGTTCGAGGCGGCCCGCAGCATCCTGGAGCTCATCTACTCCCAGGAGTCGCGGCCGCTGAAGTAGCGCGAACGCGTGCACCTGCCTGTCTATCGACAGGTCGATCCACACCCTGTAGAAAGCAGGGAGGACTCGACCTGGGGAGGTCGGACGGGCTCCGGGTGCGTTGCGCGGCCGGGGCCCGTCGGTACTCGGCCGGCCTCTTCCGAGCCTTGGCTCGACCCCATGCGTGCGCGGCCGGCGCTCGCGATCCGGACGGGGAACTGCCTCAAGACCGCCGTTGAGCGGCCGATTTGGGCGGTTGCGCAAGATCAGTCATATCGGCCGAATGTCCGATTGGTCGCGCACCTTTGGTCCAACGGCATGTCGCAAAGTTGATGGTCGATCTTGAAATGTCCGCTTAGCTTGGGTCGAGTTCTCGGTGGTAACGGGGAAGGCAAGGGTGGTCAAGGGTGAGTGACGTGTCCGATCTGATCTTCGCTGTCGTGAGCGGCGTCGGCCTGCTCGCCCTGAGCGTCGGCGCGTTCGGCGTCCTGGACGCCTATCACAAGCGCGGCCTGGGCGAGAAGCGAGTCGACTGGTTGATCGGGCTCTACGTGCTCGGCGTGGTCGCGAACATCGTGGCCTACGTCATGCTCGACCGCTGGTACATCGCGGCGCCGCTTGCGCTCATGCTGTGGCCGGCCGAGCGGGCCTTCGACAAGCGGGGCACCTTCAAGCGCCGCACCGCCAAGGTCGACGCGATCACCGGCCGCTGACCCTCGGAGGTCGGCACCCGCGCCGCGCGTGATCCGCGCTTTGGTGTGATATTTCGGACATTAACGGTTTGTCTCGCGGGTTGAGACGGCCGGAACGCACGAGTGGGCGCCCGAGGGCGCCCATCGGCGTTTGTGGGGAAGGTTCAACCCGGCGAGCGCACCGAGGCCGTCCGGGCGCTGCGGGAAGCCGGCCGTGCGACCGAGAAGCGGCAATCGCACTGGGCCTGTTCGGGCGTTGTGGGCGCCCGCACGTGGCCGCTTCGGGCGCGCCGAGGAAGCCGTGCCGGGCGTGCCGAGGAAGCGTGCCGGGCGTGCCGAGGAAGCCGTGCCGGGCGTGCCGAGGAAGCCGTGCCGGGCGTGCCGAGGAAGCCGTGCCGGGCGTGCCGAGGAAGCCGTGCCGGGCGTGCCGAGGAAGCCGTGCCGGGCGTGCCGAGGAAGCGTGCCGGGCGTGCCGAGGAAGCCGTGCCGGGCGTGCCGAGGAAGCCGTGCCGGGGTGGCGGCGACCGCAGCCACGCTCCGCCCTCCATGGGCGCCCCAACTGCCCATGCACCCTTGGTGACGATTTAGAGGTCGTCGGGGTATAAATCCGACAAGTCGTGGCGCGGAGCGCCCGACTTGTCGAAAAAGCCGGCCGCCGCCGTCAGACGGCGAACGTGGTCAGGGGCTCAGTCGCCGGGGGCGGAGGGGCCGCGCGCCAGAGGTGGGCCTTCTGAGCGCCCAGGCGGGCCAGGTAGTTCGGGTTGAGCAGGATGTACCGGCGCCACAGGCGCTTGGGCTCCAGGCCGAGGCGCCACAGCCACTCCAGGGCGTTGCGCTGCATCCACGGCGGGGGGTTCTTCAGGCCGCCGGCGTGGTAGTCGAACGCCGCGCCGACCGCGAGCATCGGGGCGTCGACCAGGTGCTTCATCGCGTAGACGAAGATCTCCTGGCGCGGGCAGCCGAGGCCGACCATCACGACCCGCGCGCCCGAGGCCTTGATGCGGGCCGCGATCTGCTCGGGCTCGCCGGGCTGGGCGGGGCGGAACTTCGAGGGCTCCATGCCGGCGATCTTCAGTGCCGGGAAGCGCTCGTTGAGCTTGGCCGCCAGGCGGTCCAGGGTTTCCTGGGTGGAGCCGTAGAAGTAGACCGGCAGGCCCTCCGTCGCGCTGGCCTCCAGGACCTTCAGGGTCAGGTCGGGGCCGTAGACGCGGTCGGCGAGCTGGGCGTGGTGGAGCAGGTTCAGGGCCCAGCGGACCGGCTGGCCGTCCGGGGTCACCAGGTCGAAGGAGTTCAGGCGGGCGCCGTGGGCCTTGTCCTGGACGCCCGTCATGACGCCGTGGACGGCCAGCGCGGTCACCGCCAGCGGGCGGGACTCGCGTGCGGCACTCATGACCTTGTCGACGGCGCTGTCGTAGTCGACGGCGCTGACCTCGACGCCGAGGACGTTGCGCTTGCCCTGATCGATCACGGCCGGCTCAGGCTTCCGGGGTCCACTTGTCGACGTTGGCCTCGTAGATCTCCTGGCAGATCATGGGCACGTCGTAGACCTGCTTCCAGTCGGGGTAGTCGAGCTGGAAGCGCTCATTGGAGCCGATCCACCAGATGTGGTCGCCGACGCGGTTGGCCTCGTGGTACTCGGTGATCATCTCCTGGCCCGTGATGCGCTCGGCCAGCTTGAAGACCTCCAGGTGCGAGGTGTTGGAGTGGCGGCCGCCGCCGAGGTTGTAGACGGCGGCGGAGCGCGGGCTGCGGAAGAAGGCCTCGAAGGCGGCGACGACGTCGTGCGAGTGGATCGCGTCGCGGACCATCTTGCCCTTGTAGCCGAAGATCTTGTACGTGCGGCGCTCCATGTTGCAGCGCATGACGTAGCCGAGGAAGCCGTGCAGCTCGGTGGCCGAGTGCGCCGGGCCGGTGAGGGTGCCGCCGCGGAAGCAGGCGGTCTTCATGTCGAAGTAGCGGCCGTACTCCTGCACCATGACGTCGGCGGCGACCTTGGAGGCGCCGAAGACGGAATGCAGGCAGGCGTCGATCGACATGTCCTCCTTGATGCCGTTCTCGTACTCGTGGCCGGGCTCGATCTCCCAGCGGCTGTCGAGCTCGCGCAGCGGGAGGCTGTTGGGCCGGTCGCCGTAGACCTTGTTGGTCGAGCAGTGGATGAACGGGGCCTCGATGCAGTGCTCGCGGACGTTCTGCAGCAGGTTGAGCGTGCCGCCGGCGTTGACGTCGAAGTCGGTGAAGGGGTCGCGGACCGCCCAGTCGTGCGACGGCTGGGCCGCGGTGTGGATGACGACCGCGATGTCCTTGCCGTAGCGCTTGAAGATCCCGGCGACGGCGTCGCGGTCGCGGATGTCGACGTCGTGGTGCGTGTAGCTCTCGCCGAGGTCGCTCGTGAGGCGCACGACGTTCCACGCGGTGGATGCCTCCGCGCCGAAGAAGCGCTTCCGCATGTCGTTGTCGATGCCGACGACATCGAGCCCGAGGGAGGCGAAGTGACGCACCGCCTCGGAGCCGATGAGGCCGGCCGAGCCGGTGACCAGTGCAACGCTCACGAGCAGAACTCCCCAAGAACGACGGCGTAGTCGGACCGTTCCGGAGCATACCGTGGCCCCAGGTGCCCCCCTTGACACCGAACCCGAGTCAAAAACACGACCGGCAAACCAAGAACCGCACCCGACAAGACCCGCTAAGGGCCGAAGACCCGCAAGCGAAGGCCATCCGCAAGCGACGGGAACCCGCAAGCGACGAAGACCCGCAAGCGATGAGCAGCCGCAAGCGATGGGGCCGCAAGCGACCCCCGAACCGCAACCCGGCGTGAGGGGGCGTGGGTGGAGCGAAGCTCCCCCACTAGCAGCGAGCGAAGCGAGCGGAGGAATCCACCGCCGCAAACGGCGAGTGGCTCCTGCCACGAAGCAGGAGCCACCCGCGGCGGTGGGGAAGGGGGGAGTTGAACCCCCACGCCCTTTCGGGCACACGGACCTGAACCGTGCGCGTCTGCCATTCCGCCACTTCCCCTTGGACCATTGAGTTTGACCTCGTTGGTCCGGCGCGTCAGAGCATAACCTAACTCCCACTCGGCAGAATCACCGGGTAGGCACTAGGCTTCCCTGGGCGCCACGGAAGAGTAGCACGGGCCAGCCGGTCAGCTTGCATACGGGCGTGCGACGTCCGGATACCATCATGACCTCGGAACCCGAGGAGGAACCGGTGAGTGTGCTGCAGCGCTTCGAGAAGCGCCTAGAGGGCCTGGTCGAGGGGGCCTTCGCCAAGGTCTTCAAGGGGGTCGTCCACCCCGTGGAGATCCTCAACGCCATGCAACGGGAGGCGGAAGCCCACAAGGCGATTCTGGCCGGCGGGCGCACGCTCGTGCCGAATCGCTACGTGATCGACCTGTCGCCCTACGACCACAGCCGGCTGGCGCCGTATGCGGCCGCGCTCGCGCAGGAGCTCGCCCAGTCGCAGGCCGAGTTCATCGGCGAGCAGGGCTGGACGGTGTACGGCGACGTCATCGTCGAGATCGAGCGCGGCGACGGGCTCGACACGGGCATGTTCCGGGTGACCGCGGAGGTCTACACCGGCAACGACGTGGCCCAGCCGCCGCCCCCGGACCCGTATGGCGGCTACAACCAGGGTGGCGGCGGCTACGGCCCCCCGCCCGGCGGCCCCGGCGGCCCGGCGCGCAACGTACGACTGGTGTCCGGCGACGGCCGAAGCTACCCTCTGTCGATCGGTTCGACCGTGATCGGCCGGGGCGACCAGGCCAACATGCGGCTCCCCGACGTTGGGATCTCGCGTCGCCATGCGCGGCTCGACTTCGACGGGGCGCAGGTCGTGCTGACCGATCTCGGCTCCACGAACGGCACGATGGTCAACGGACAGCGCGTCTCCGCGGTTGCGCTGAACCCCGGTGACATGATCCAGCTCGGCACGACCACGCTGACCTACCGCGTGGATGGATGACCGTACTTCACGTAGGCGGATCTGAATGAGCGCGTCGTAAATGGACTTCGTCATCACGGTTGCCCGGTACGGGCTGCTCGTGCTGCTGTGGATCTTCGTGTTCACGGTGGTGGGAGTGATCCGCCGGGACCTCTTCGCGGGCTCGCGTTCGAGCCGGATCGTCGCCGCACCCCGGGGGGTTGGTGCGATGACGGCTCCCGGCCGTCCGGCGAAGGTCAAGCGGGGTAAGACCGCGAACCAGCTCTTCGTCACGGCCGGCGCCCTGGCGGGCACTCGCATCACACTCGGCGAGGCGCCCATCACGATCGGCCGGGCGGAGGACTCGACGCTGGTGATCACCGACGACTACGCCTCGTCCAAGCACGCCCGCCTGGTGCCGCGCGCCGGCCAGTGGTATCTCGAGGATCTCGGTTCGACCAACGGGACGTACCTCGACAAGACCAAGGTCAGCGCACCTACCCCCGTCCCCCTCGGCGTGCCGATTCGCATCGGCCGCACATCTCTCGAGTTACGGCCATGACCCTCACCTTGCGCTATGCGGCTCGCAGCGACCGCGGTCTGATCCGGAGCGGGAACCAGGACTCCGTTTACGCCGGACCGCGGCTGCTGGCCGTTGCCGACGGCATGGGCGGCATGGCCGCCGGTGACGTCGCCAGCAACATTGTCATCGCCACCATGGCGCCGCTCGACGAAGACGTGCCCGGTAACGCCATGATCGACACCCTTCGGGGCGCCGTCGACCTGGCCAACCAGCAGATCCGGGACGCGGTCGAGGAGAACCCGGCCATGGAGGGCATGGGCACGACCCTGACCGCCATGCTGTTCTCCGGCTCCAAGATGGGCATGGTCCACATCGGCGACTCGCGGGCGTACCTCGTGCGCGACGGCGAGTTCGCCCAGGTGACCAAGGACGACACATACGTCCAGATGCTCGTCGACGAGGGCCGGATCAGCCTCGAGGAAGCCAACAGTCACCCGCAGCGATCCCTGCTGACCCGGGCGCTGGACGGCCGCGATGCCGACCCGGAGTACTCGGTCCGCCAGGTCAAGCCCGGCGACCGGTACCTGCTGTGCAGCGACGGCCTGTCCGGCGTGGTCAGCGCGGAGACCATCGAGTCGACCCTGCGGGAGTACGTCGACCCCAACCAGTGCGCCGGGCGGCTCATCGAGCTCGCGCTGCGCGGTGGCGGGCCCGACAACATCACCGTGATCGTCGCCGACGTCACCGACGAGGACATCGTCGAGGAGCGGCCGATCGTGGGCGGCGCCGCCGCCCAGGACCGGGGCATGGCGACCTCGGCCGACCAGTCGATGTCCTCGGCCCGGGGCGCCGCGCTGTCCGCGCCGCGCCCGCCGGTGCCCGAGGACGACGCCGAGGCCCGCGGGTCCGCCGTGTCGAACCGGGAGGAGTCGGAGCCGCGCTCCCGGCGCCACCCGCTGCGCACGGCCATCCTCCTCGTGGTCCTGCTCGGGCTGCTCGGCGGCGGCCTCTGGTACGGCTGGAGCGTGACCCAGTCCCGCTACTACGTCGGCGCCACCGACAGCGGCCGGGTCGCGATCTTCAAGGGCGTGCCGGGCAAGGTCGCGTGGCTGCATCTGTCGTCGGTGTACCAGGAGAGCGCCACGCTCACCCTGGACGACCTCACGCCGGCCGCGCAGGGCAACGTCAAGCAGGGCATCGAGGCTGAGAGCCTGGCGCAGGCGCAGTCGAAGATGGCCGACCTCGAGGACCCGACCAACCCGGCCCGCAAGCAGGCGTGCCCGACGGCGCAACCTTCGGACTCGGCAACGGCGTCTGTCTCTGTGCCGACCTCCGTCAGCGGCGTGGCCAGCGTGCCCGCCAGCGTCCCGGCCAGCCCGCCGTCGGCGACGGGGGAGCCGACTCCGACCTCCACGCCTACCCAGACCCCCGCAGCCAACTGCTGAATGACGTGTTGAGGCAAAGAGGAAGTTTTTCGTGACCGCCACCGCCATCCCGGCTCCGTCGCCCACGGGCGGCGGAGCGGGCGTTTCCGCGCCCGCCCGCCCGCGCACCCGGCGCAACGTCGAGTTGGCGCTGCTCGTATTCGTCATCGGCATCCTCACCGTGTTCGCCGCGGTGGTCGAGGGCAATGCCATCGGCGAGGTCACCGGCGACTTCTGGGTGCAGATCGCGATCATCGCGCTGATCTTCGGCCTCGCGCACGTGGCGGTGCGGTTCCTCGCGCCGTACGCCGACCCGGTGATCCTGCCGGCCGTCGCGCTCATCAACGGCCTCGGCGTCGCGTTCCTGCGCCGGCTGGACCTGGCCGGCGTGAAGGCGCCGCAGCGGGCCGAGCTCAGCGTCTTCGGCGGCGACGGCTTCCGCCAGCTGGGCTGGACCGCGGTCGCCGTCGTCGGCGCGATCGTGCTGCTGGCGATCGTGCGCGACCATCGGTCCCTTTCGCGGTACGCCTACACGCTGGGCCTCGCCGGCATCGTGCTCGTGATGATCCCGGCCGTGCTGCCGTCCCGCTTCTCGTCGATCAACGGCGCCAAGCTGTGGATCAAGCTGCCGGGCCTCACGATCCAGCCCGGCGAGTTCGCCAAGATCTGCCTGCTGGTCTTCTTCGCCTACTACCTGGTGCGCAAGCGCGAGGTGCTGTCGCTGGCGAGCAAGCGGTTCCTCGGCATCGACTTCCCGCGCGGGCGCGACCTCGGGCCGGTCGTCGGCGTGTGGCTGATGTCGCTGCTCGTGCTCGTGTTCGAGAAGGACCTGGGCACCTCGCTCATGTACTTCGGCCTCTTCGTCGTCACGCTGTACATCGCCACCGAGCGCGTCAGCTGGCTGCTCATCGGCCTCGTGCTGTTCCTCGGCGGCGCCTTCCTGGCGTACTTCCTGGGCAAGACGATCGGCGGGCCGTTCCTCAACTTCTCCGAGCGCGCGACCACCTGGCTCGACCCGTTCGGCGACGCGAACAACAAGGGCTACCAGCTGGTCCAGTCATTGCTCGGCCTCGGCACGGGCGGGCTCACCGGCACCGGACCGGGCGCCGGCCAGCCGACCAAGGTGCCCGAGGTGCGCACCGACTTCATCTTCTCCGGCATGGGCGAGGAGATCGGGCTCTTCGGCCTGACCGCCCTGCTGGTGGTGTACGTGCTGCTCGTCGAGCGCGGCCTGCGCTCCGCCATCAACGTGCGCGACTCCTTCGGCAAGCTGTTCGCCGGCGGCCTCGCGTTCACGATCGGGTTGCAGGTGTTCGTCATCGTGGGCGGTATCAGCCAGCTCATCCCGCTGACCGGTCAGACCACGCCGTTCCTCTCGGCGGGCGGCTCGTCACTGGTGGCCAACTGGCTGCTGATCGGCCTGCTGCTGCGCATCTCCGACGCGGGCCGCCGCCCGGCGGCCGGTCCGCCGTCCATCGGGCTCGGCGGCATCTCCACCGGCGGGGGCGGCGGCGCGCCGGTCCAGATCAAAGAGATGCCCACGGAGGTTGTCCGATGAACGCCCCGCTGCGCCGGGTCGGCGTCGTCGTCCTGGTCCTGTTCGCCCTGCTTTTCCTGAACCTGAACTACCGCCAGGTCGTGATGGCCGATGCCTACCGCACCGACCAGCACAACGGGCGGGTGCAAGCGACGGAGTACGAGCGGCCGCGCGGCAAGATCGCCGACGCCAAGGGCACGGTGCTCGCGGACTCGCAGGCCACCGGCGACTCGCTGAAGTACCTGCGGACGTACCCGGGCAAGGACGAGTACGCGCACGTGCTGGGCTACAAGCCGGTCAACCTGGGGGCGACCGGCCTCGAGAAGCTCAACAACGACTTCCTCACCGGCACCTCGGACAAGCAGGCGGCCGACCGGATCGCCGGGATGTTCACCGGCAAGGAGCCGGCCGGCGGCAACGTGCTGCTGACGCTGTCGAAGGCTACGCAGGACACGGCATACCAGGCGCTGGGCACCAACAAGCTCAAGGTCAAGAGCGGCGCGGTCGTGGCGATGGACCCGAACACCGGCGCCGTCCTCGCCGAGGTCTCGCTGCCCAGCTATGACCCGTCGCAGCTGAGCAGCCACGACACCTCCGCCGCGGCGCAGGCCTACAAGACGCTCAACGCCGACCCCAACAAGCCGCTGCTCAACCGCGCGGTGTCGGAAATCTACCCGCCGGGCTCGACCTTCAAGGTCATCGTCTCGGCGGCGGCGATGACGGCGGACTCCTCGCTCACGCCCGACTCGATCGTGCAGGGCGGCGAGCTCTACAAGCCGCCGCAGGTCTCGGACTTCCAGATCAAGAACTCGCACACCGGCGTCTGCCCCGACCAGATCACCGTGCGCCAGGCCCTGACGGTGTCCTGCAACACGGTGTTCGCCCGGATGGGCGTCGAGCGGGTGGGCGCTGACAAGCTCAAGGCGATGGCCCAGGCCTTCGGCTTCGAGCAGGAGCCCCGCTTCGTCGAGGACCAGGATCACAACTACTGCGGCATCGTGGCCAGCCACACCGGCCCGATGACCGCCGGCTCGGACAACCGCGTCGACCCGCCTGCCGTCGCTCAGTCGAGCATCGGACAGCGCGAGGTGAAGATGTCTCCGCTGCAAGGCGCCATGATTGCGGCGACGGTTGCCAACAACGGGAAGCAGATGCGGCCCTACGTTGTCGACCGGCTGCAGAACTCCGACCTGTCGATCGCCGACCACACCGAACCCAAGACGCTGCGCACCCCCATCAGCGCCGACGTCGCCCACGAACTGCAGGACATGATGTTCAGCGTCGTGAGCTCCGACGACGGCACCGGCAAGAGCGCGCGCATCTCGGGTTTGCAGGTCGGTGGTAAGACCGGTACGGCGCAGGACGGTGAGGACGCAGAGGACCACGGCTGGTTCATCGGCTTTGCCCTGAAGGACGGCAAGCCGGTCATCTCGGTCGCGGTCTTCCTCGAGAACGCTGGCAAAGGTGGCAGCGCCGAGGCGGCTCGCATCTCCGGCCTGGTGATGAAGGCATACGCGGACGAAAAGGGCATTCGATAATGAGGTGCGCGACATGTTGAGCGCCGGCACCACGCTGGGCGGCCGATACCGCCTGGACGAACGCATCGCCGGCGGCGGTATGGGTGACGTGTGGCGTGGCACCGACGAGGTGCTCGGCCGCACGGTCGCGATCAAGGTGCTGCTGCCCGCGCTGCTGGAGGAGCCCGGCTTCGCCGAGCGCTTCCGCGGCGAGGCGCGCACCATGGCGACCATCAACCACCCGGGCGTCGTCGACATCTACGACTACGGCAGCGAGAACGGCACCGCATTCCTGATCATGGAGTACGTGGAGGGCGACGCGCTCTCCCGCACCCTGTCCCGGGTCGGCCGGCTCACGCCGGCGCGGGCCATGGCCCTCATCGCCCAGGCCGCCGACGCGCTGCACGCCGCGCACGAGAAGGGCATCGTCCACCGTGACGTGAAGCCCGGCAACCTGCTCGTGCGCCCCAACGGCACGCTGGTGCTCACCGACTTCGGCATCGCGCGTTCGGCCGCCGTGGCCCAGCTCACCGCGGCCGGCTCGGTGCTCGGCACCGCCTCCTACATCTCGCCCGAGCAGGCCTCCGGCGCCCAGGCCACGCCCCTCTCCGACGTGTACGCGCTCGGCGTGGTGGCCTACCAGTGCCTGTCCGGCGTGCGCCCGTTCGAGGGCGAGAACCCGCTCGAGATCGCGATGCGGCACGTCCGCGACGCGCCGCCGCCGCTGCCGGCCGACATCCCGCCGCCGGTGGCGCAGCTCGTCGAGCGGGCCATGGCCAAGGACCCGGCGGCCCGCTGGCCCAGCGCCGCGGCGCTCGCCCAGGCCGCCCGCCGCGTCTCCGCGCAGCTGTCCGGCGGCACGGCCACCGGCCCGGCGGTCGCGCCGATGGGCCCGCCCGGGGCGCCGATGGGCCGCAACCCCGTCTCGGGGCCCCCGGTGTCCGGTTCCCCCGTTTCGCCCGGTTACGGGCCACCGATGTCCGGCCCGCCCATGTCCGGGGCGCCGATGTCGGGCCCGCCGACCTCCGGCGCCGGCGGCACCCGGATCATGCCCGGCGCGGTGCCGGGTGCGGCGGCCGGTGCGGCCGCGGGGCTCGGCGGCCACCAGGCGCGCGGCGCGGCCGGCGTGCCGCCGCCGCCCTCCAACGACACGGCGACCTACCTCGGCGCCACCGGGGGCTACCAGGGCCCGCCGCCGTCCACGGACCGCAACCGCCGGGGGAACGGCTCCGGGAGCCGCAACAACCTGCTCCTGGTCGGGGTGGCCGCGGTGGTACTGCTGGTGCTGGTCGGCATCGGCGGCATCTACCTGGCGACCAAGGGCAACGACAAGGGCGACAACGGCGTGAGCAACGGCCCGTCGCTCACCCCGACCACCGCCGCATCGCCGACCCCGGCGAAGGCGACCGGGCGCCCGATCCCGGTCGACTGCAAGCCGTTCGTGCCGGCCGACGCCTTCAAGCGGGAGCTCGATCGCAAGGGCATGGTCGCCACGATCGTGTCCAAGCCGACGAAGGGCGCCTTCCCGGGCGCCGTCGTCGGCGTGGAGCCGTGCGGCCAGCAGGTGCCGATCGGCACCCCGATCACCATCTACGCCAACACCGGCGCAATCAACGACGAGACGACCGGGCCGGGCGACAACTCCTCTCCCAAGGGCGGCTCGTCCCAGTCGGCCAACCCCAACACCGGCGTCTCGTGCGCGCCTCCGATGCAGAACGTCGGCGGGGTCTGCGTGCCGAGCGTCGGCTGACGAACAAACCCGAATGTGTTCTCGTCGCAAGACGTGGCAAGGTAGATAGTCGATGACCGAAGGACGACACGACATGACCGCCCAGCCGCGCCTCCTCGGCGGCCGTTATCAGGTCGGGGAGCTGCTCGGCTATGGCGGTATGGCCGAGGTCCATCGGGGTCGCGACCTGCGGCTCGGCCGCGACGTCGCGATCAAGACGCTGCGCACCGACCTCGCTCGCGACGCCACGTTCCAGCTGCGGTTCCGCAGGGAGGCGCAGAACGCCGCCTCCCTCAACCACCCCGCGATCGTCGCCGTCTACGACACCGGCGAGGAGCGCGGTCCGGCGGGCGAGGAACTGCCGTACATCGTCATGGAGTTCGTCAACGGCCGCACCCTCAAGGAGGTGCTGGCGGCCGAGGGCCGGCTCATGCCCCGACGCGCGCTGGAGATCACGGCGGACATCTGCGCCGCCCTGGAGTTCAGCCACCGGCACGGGATCATTCACCGCGACATCAAGCCCGGCAACGTCATGCTCACCCAGACCGGCCAGGTCAAGGTCATGGACTTCGGCATCGCCCGGGCGCTGGCCAGCGGCGCGACGACCATGACGCAGACGTCGGCGGTCATCGGCACGGCGCAGTACCTCTCGCCCGAGCAGGCCCGCGGCGAGCCCGTCGACGCCCGCAGCGACGTCTACGCGACCGGCTGCGTGCTCTTCGAGCTGCTGTGCGGCCACCCGCCGTTCGTCGGGGACAACCCGGTGTCGGTGGCGTACCAGCACGTGCGGGAGGACCCGCGTCCGCCGAGCACCAGCAACCGCGACGTGACGCCCGACATCGACGCGGTGGTGCTCAAGGCGCTGGCCAAGAACCCGCTCAACCGGTACCAGAGCGCCGGGGAGATGCGGGCCGACGTCATGCGCGCGGCGGCCGGCCGGCCCGTCTCGGCGCCGCCGGTCATGTCCGAGGACGAGATGGCCGCGGTCATGGCCCAGCAGGCCACGCAGTACCGCCCGCCGCCGGCCTCGCGCCAGCCGGCCCGCGCCAACCAGCGGCAGAAGCGCAAGAGCTCCACCGGGGTCGTGGTCGCGCTGACCATCCTCGGCCTGCTCGCGGTCACCGCACTGGCCATCGGGCTCTACCTGGCCAACCAGGAGCCGCTCGTGCCGGTGCCGGACCTCACCGGGCGCACCCAGGCCGAGGCCGTCACGGTGCTGCGCCAGTCCAACCTCAACGGCGACCCGCGGCAGGGCCCCACGGAGAATTGCCAGGCCGGCAAAGTGGTCAGCCAGACCCCGGACGCCGGCAAGCGGGTAAAGCAGGGCTCGCAGGTCGACTACGTGATCTGCGGCGCGCCCGCGATGGTCGCCGTGCCGACGCTCGTCCGCCTCAGCAAGGAGGACGCGGTCCGTCAGCTGCAGCAGATGAACCTCGTCCCCGACGTGCAGCAGCGCGACGCCGTCGAGCCCCTCGACCAGGTCGTCGCCTCCGAGCCGCCCGCGGGCCAGCAGGTCAAGACCGGCTCCACGGTCACGATCTACGTCTCCAAGTTCAACCAGGCGAACCTGCCCAACGTCCTGGACAAGGACGAGGACGCGGCCAAGCAGGCACTCGCCGCGGCCGGGTTCACCAACGTGACCACGCAGCCGGTGACCGTGACCGACGACTCCAAGGTCGGTCAGGTGGTCGGCATCAACAAGACGATCAACAAGGTGTACCCCAAGACGGAGCCGATCGTGATCAAGATCGGTCAGGCCGGCGGGCCGACGACGAACCCGTCGGGCTCGCCCAAGCCGAGCGGCAGCACGACGCCCTGATCAACTCGTAACCCACAGTGCCCTGTGGATAACTGGCCAGTTATCCACAGGGTTGTGCACAGCCTCTCGGGTCCCGAGGGGTGTCAGGCGAAGGCGGCGACCGGCCGCCGCCTCGATCCCGCGACGCGGGGCCCGCTCGAAGGCGGCGACCCGCAGTGCCGAGGGGTGTCAGGCGAAGGCGGCGACCGGCCGCCGCCTCGATCCCGCGACGCGGGGCCCGCTCGAGGGCCGCGGGCAGGCCGCAGTGCCGAGGGGTGTCAGGCGAAGGCGGCGACTCGTCGCGCCTCGACCTCGGCGACGAGTTCCGGGGCCCGTTCGAGGGCCTCGGGCAGGCCGCAGGCGGCCAGCCAGTTGGCGAGCATGAGGTGGCCGCCCTGGGTCAGCACCGACTCGGGGTGGAACTGCACGCCCTCGATCGGCAGCTCGCGGTGGCGCATCGCCATGACGACGCCCGACTCGGTGCGGCCGGTCACCTCGATCTCCGGCGGGAGCGTGTCCTCGACGACCGCCAGCGAGTGGTACCGCGTGGCGATGAACGGGTCCGGCAGCCCGGCGAGGACGCCCTGGCCCTTGTGCTCGACCAGCGAGGTCTTGCCGTGCAGCAGCTCGGGCGCGCGGGTCACCGTGGCGCCGAACGCGGCGCCGAAGGCCTGGTGGCCCAGGCAGACGCCGAAGATCGGGAGCTTGCCGGCGTACTCCTCGATGACCGCCATGCAGATCCCGGCCCGCTCCGGGGTGCCGGGGCCGGGCGAGAGCAGGACGCCGGCCGGGCGGGCGGCGCCGACCTCGGCCACGCTGATCTCGTCGTTGCGCCGGACGTCGCACTCCACGCCGAGCTGGCCCAGGTACTGGACCAGGTTGAAGACGAAGGAGTCGTAGTTGTCGATGACGAGGACGCGCAAGGGGGCTTCCTAACTCGGTAGCACCAGGGGCGGGGTCGTGGTGGCGGTGGCGGCTGGGGCCGGGTGGCTGGCCGAGGGCTTGGCCGCCGGGCTCTCGACGTTGCTGTCCGCGCCGGGGTCGTTGGTCTCGACCTGCACGTCGTCGAACGGCAGGATCGGCTCGACGGCGGGGAAGACCTCGTACCACAGCACAGCGCCGACGCCGGCGACGAGCACGGCGGAGACGAGCGCCTTGAGCTGCCACTTCCGGAACGGGATGTGCCGCCAGATCCAGGAGTACACGCGCTCAGCCCTTCAGCTCGGCGGGATCACCGTCGGCGACGGGCTGGGAGCGGTCGAGTTCGGCGTGCACGACGTAGCGCTGGTAGTTGTTGAACTTCGGGTTGCAGGTGGTCATGGTCAGCATGGCCTTCGTCGGCGTCTCGCCCGGCTTGTCCGGGACGGGCGCCACGACCTGCACCGCGGTGGGCAGCACGATTTCGTGGCCGACGACGCGGTAGACGTACCACGTGTCGGCGGTCTTGATGACCACCGGATCGCCGGGCTTGAGCTGGTCGAGGTCCCACCAGATGGCCGGCGTGCGGTGCCCGGCCATGGAGAAGTTGCCGACCTGGCCCGGCAGGGCGGTGTCGGGGTAGTGGCCCGGCGCGTAGCGGATGTCGGCCGGCGTGACGCCCTGCACGATCGCCCACTTCTTGTTGAGCCGGGGGATGTGCACGGAGGCGATGACGGCGCCGTTGGGCGGCTTGACCGGCGTGACGGCCGAGCTCGGGCCGACCGTGGGCTGGTTGGCCCACTGCTGCTCGAGTTGGTGGTTGAGCTCGTCCTGGTGGGCGTCGACGATGGCCGACTTGCCCCACACCTCGTAGCCCGCGAACAGCAGCACGATCAGGCCGAAGGTGATGAGCACCTCGCCCGTGCCGCGGCTGATGGCGCGGACCACCGAGCCGAACGTCGTGCGCGTATATTCGGAGTACACGCTCCGGTACCCTTCGTCGGTGCGGACCGGGCGCAGCGGCACCACGATCGCGCCTTTCGGCGCGTCGGCTGCGTCCGGCGTGTCCTCGGGGGTGGGCACGGGAGGCTCGTCTGAGGGGGGCTTCGGTGGAAGTTTCTCAAGCACGGCGGTCGGGTCCGCCGGAGGTTCCTGGAATTTCGGAATATAGACGGTCTGCGCGGCGTCCGGGGCGACTTTCGGGATAATTGCGGTCGAGTCGGCGGAATCGGGCCGCGGCCCGTTCGGGAGCATGTGATCCGGGCGCACGGTCTCCGAGCGCATGTTGTCCTGGCGCGGCGAGCCCTGGCTGGGCGCGGCCGGGCGAGGCGCGTCGGCCGGGGGCACGTCGAGGCGCGGCATGACCGTGGTCGCGATGTCGTCCTGGTCGAGCGCTCGGTGTCGGGGCCGGTGATCCATGGTGCCGCCCCGGCTCAGGACCCGGTCCGGGCGGAGCGCAGCGCGGTCGAGCCGTCGTATGCGCCTGCGCGCACGTCGCCCTCCAACCTGACCTCGTAGCCGAGCCCGAAGGTATCGGCGGCCTCGCTGAACAACCGGACCCCCTCGGACGCGTCGAGCGCACGCTCGAGTTTTGCCTGGTCGCCGATGGCGGCGATTTCGAACGGCGGAGAATACACCTGGCCGTCGAGCAGCAGGGTGTTACCAACGCAGCGTACCGCGCTCGTCGAGATCACCCGGACTCCCATCAGCGTCATCGCCTCCGCGCCGCCGGCCCACAACGCATTCACCACGGCCTGGACGTCCTGCTGGTGAACCACCAGGTCGTCGACGGTGGCGCCGGGCGGGCGGGTGCCGTCGGCGCGCCTCGGGGCATCGTTGAGGACCACCACGACGCCGGGCCCGTGCACGGCGGTCAGCCCGGCGGCGGCCTGCTCTTCGTCGCCGCGTTTTCGTTCGTCGTCAACCTGCCCGTCGGCGCCGGCCTGGGCCCGCTGCTGGGCGTCGATCTGGGAGCGCAGGCGGGCCGCCCGCTCCCGCGAGTCGGCGATCTCCCGCTTGCGCTGACCGATCAAGTTGGTCAATTCCGGCCGGCGGTCGTCGCGCAGATCGGTGCCGTGGGCCGTCGCGGCACTCAGGGAGAAGAGCATCCCGGCCACCGCAAGCACCACCGGGGTCAGCACTGACCAGGCAAAACCCCGCCTGGAGCGACGGCGGGGCAGCATAGCGCGGCCGAGCCGCCGCAGGGCGCGAGACCACGAGGAGCCGCCTGATGTGTACTCCACCACGCCCCCTCCCCGCGGCCGCGTGCCGACTTGACTACGCTAGTCGCAGAACATTATTCAGGCCGACGCTGGCGGAGGTGGCGGCGTCACGTGGATAGTGTTGGCCAGACGACCCCTCCAGGAGAGCGCCGTGCCGAAGTCGACAGTACGCAAGAAGAAGGTCTACACCGCGCCGGCGGAGCTCCGGCCGGCTGAGACAACCGCCGCCCGGCGCCGCCCGAGCCCGGTATGGGTGCCGGCCCTCGCGGTCGCGTTCGTGGTCATCGGCATTGCCTGGCTCGTGACGTACTACCTGACGCAGGGTTTCTTCGACGTCGACTGGCTCTCGGCGCTCGCTGATCTGCGGTACTGGAACCTGGCCATCGGCTTCGGGTTCCTGGTGGCGTCGCTCGCCGTGTTCTCCAAGTGGCGCTGAGTCGCTGAGCGGATCGCCCCTCGGCTCGCCGCCGAGGGGCTCTCTGCGTGCGGCTCGACCTTCCGCGGCTCGCCGCCACGGCCGCGGTTCACGCTCTGCTTGCGCCCTCCCCGGGCGGGCCGATGATCCCGAGGCCGCCGTCGCGATGCTGGCCTGCGGCCGGCATCGGCGCGACGCACTCGGTCGTCTTCGGCCGCGCCAGACCTCGAGCGGCGCTGCTGCAGGCGTTCGCGGTCCAGCCTGTCGGCGTGTCGCGTCGGCTCTGGTCCGAGTACACCCGATTTGGGGTCATACGCACAGATTCGGCGCGCTCATCCCGAACTGAACCTGCGCTCGCTCTTCGCCGATATGTCCGCCACTTCGTGACGGACATATCGGATTTTTCGGTTATGACCGGTTTTGAGGGGCGAGGCTGAACCTGGCGCCGTCTGCGGCCGGCGCGCCATCCCGCTTCGTGACCGCTTCACGAGCGGAAACTTGTCACAAACGGCGCCCTCGGCGTGACCCCGCGTGCGCGGTGGCCTAGCGTTTGCTGCGACCAGGTTCACGTTACCCACGGGTAACAAAGGGGGCTAAGGTCTTCTGAGGAGTTGCAGGCCCGGGGACCGTGGGAGGCTTCGGCATGGGTGCAGTGCAGATCGTCGCGACCAGCGTGGCGGCGGCGATCACCATCGTCGCGATAGGCCTGGTCGTGCGCACCGTGCGGCGGATGCTCGCCGTCGTGCGGCTGGGTCAGCCCGACCCCTCCCGCTCCGGCGAGCGTGGCCTGCGCCTGCGCAACATGCTCGCGGAAACCCTGGGGCATACCCGGATGCTGCGCTGGACCGTCGTCGGGGCCGCGCACTGGTTCGTGATGATCGCGTTCATCGCGCTGTCGTCGCTGGTGCTTGAGGCGTACTTCGAGGTCGTCAAGCCCGGCAACGGCCTGCCGCTCATCGGCGGGTGGGACGTCTACGGGCTGGTCACCGAGTGGATCGGGGTGCTCGGCTTCATCGGCATCCTCGTGCTGATGGGCATCCGGCTGCGCAACCTGCCGGGCAACGCCAACCGGCGGTCGCGGTTCACCGGGTCGACGATGTGGCAGGCGTACTACGTCGAGTACACGATCCTCGCCGTCCTGATCTGCGGCTTCTTCATCCGCGGCTTCAAGGCCGCCAACGACGAGCTCGAGTGGCCGGTCTGGGCCGCGCCGGTGAGCCACGCGCTGGGCTCGGTCCTGCCGGCCTGGCCCGCTGCGGTCAGCCTGATCGCGATGGCCAAGATCGTCGTGTCGATGGCCTGGGTCATCGTCATCGCCAGCAACATAACGATGGGCGTGGCCTGGCACCGGTTCCTGGCCTTCTTCAACATCTACTTCAAGCGCGCGCCCGGGCGGAAGGGCTCGGGGCTCGGGGCGCTGCGCCCGATGACCAGCGAGGGCAGGCCGCTGGACTTCGAGGAGGCCGACCCGGAGAAGGACCAGTTCGGTGTGGCCACCGTCGAGCAGTTCAGCTGGAAGGGCATGCTCGACTTCACCACCTGCACCGAGTGCGGGCGGTGCCAGTCGCAGTGCCCGGCCTGGAACACCGGCAAGCCGCTCTCGCCGAAGCTGCTCGTGCTCAGCCTGCGCGACCACGCGTACGCCAAGGCGCCCTACCTGCTCGCCGGCGGCGACAAGGCGACCGAGGAGGCCCTGGCCAAGGTCGACGTGCTGGCGCTGGCCGAGAAGGACCGGCCGCTGATCGGCGGCATGGACGAGAACGGCGTCATCGACCCCGACGTGCTGTGGTCGTGCACCACCTGCGGGGCGTGCGTCGAGCAGTGCCCGGTCGACATCGAGCACGTGGACCACATCGTGGACATGCGGCGGTACCAGGTGCTCATCGAGTCGAACTTCCCGACCGAGGCCGGCGTCATGCTGCGCAACCTCGAGAACAAGGGCAACCCGTGGGGGGCGGCGCAGTCCACCCGCGACGACTGGACCAAGGGGCTCGGCTTCGAGGTGCCCAACGTCGCGGAGCTGGACGAGGGGGACTTCGAGTACCTCTTCTGGGTCGGCTGCGCCGGCGCCTTCGAGGACCGGGCCAAGAAGACCACGCGGGCCGTGGCCACGCTGCTGCACGAGGCCGGGGTCAAGTTCGCCATTCTCGGCCAGGGCGAGACCTGCACCGGCGACCCGGCGCGGCGCATCGGCAACGAGTTCGTCTTCCAGATGCTCGCCCAGCAGAACGTCGAGACGCTCAACGAGGCCGGCGTGAAGCGGATCGTGGCGACGTGCCCGCACTGCTTCAACACGCTGTCGAACGAGTACGGGCAGCTCGGCGGGCAGTACGAGGTCATTCACCACACCCAGCTGCTGGCCCAGCTCGTGGCGGCCGGCAAGCTGACGCCGGTCCAGCCGCTCGACGGGTCGGTCACGTACCACGACCCGTGCTACCTCGGCCGGCACAACCGGGTGTTCGCGCCGCCGCGCGAGGTCCTCGGCGCGATAACCACCGTCGGGCCGTCCCACGACGGCGCGGGGCTGGTGGAGATGGACCGGTTCGCGGAGCGGTCGTTCTGCTGCGGCGCCGGCGGCGCCCGCATGTGGATGGAGGAGCGCATCGGCAAGCGGATCAACGTCGAGCGGGTCGAGGAGGCGCTGTCGACCGGCGCCAAGACGGTCGCGGTGGCGTGCCCGTTCTGCCTGACGATGCTCGGCGACGGCGTGACCGGGAAGAAGTCCTCGGGCGCGGCGCCCGAGGACGTCGAGGTCGTGGACGTCGCCTCCGTCCTGCTGAGGGCCGTGCAGCAGTAGGGTCTTGGCACCACGGACGTCGGGATTCCTCGCGGGAGGAACGGTCGCGGGTTGCACGGACCCGAGCAATGGAATTCGGCTCTTGGGTTTTCTAACGCTGGCCGATGACGTTCATGGCCAGGCCGAGCGCGACCAGGACGGCCGCGGCCGTGGCAATGATGCGCAGGCCGCGCAGGCTCTCCGCCCAGGCGGCCTTGCGCGCGCCCGGAACGAGGGCCTTCGTCTTGACATAGTCCAGGCGCGCCCGCTTCGCCCGCGTGCCGGCGCTGCCCATCGCAATGCCGGCCGCGAGCGTGACGCACGCGACGATCACCGCCGCTCCCATCGAGGCCTCCTCTGTGCCGCGCCCTCGCTGCTGGCATCAGCATCAGCGCTGCTCAAGTCGGCGCAAAGCCCCCGAAAGAAGGAGGGTGATCCACGTATCTCGATCTTCGCGTGGCTCGTTTGACTTCGGCCGGGTCGCATGATCCTCGGGCGCCTTCGGCAGGTCTTGGGTTCACGTGGAACAATCGGGGCACACCTGAGAGGACCATCGCGCGAGCGTGTTGACCACACTGTTGCCCCTTTTGGCGTTCGCGCTGCTCACCGCGGCGAACGCGGCCTTCGTCGCCGCCGAGTTCTCGCTCGTCACCGTCGACCGGGCCGAGATCGAGCAGCAAGCCAACGCCGGCGACCGCAAGGCCCGTACGGTCCGCCAGGCCCTTCGCGAGCTGTCGTTCCAGCTCTCCGGCGCTCAGCTCGGCATCACTCTCGCCGGCCTGCTGACCGGCTACCTCGCCGAGCCGGCGCTGTCGCGGCTGTTCGAGCCGCTGATCCGGCCCGTCTTCGGGTCGATGACCGAGGGCGCCGGGCACGCCATCGGGCTGATCGTCGCCACGCTGCTGTCGATGCTGTTCGGCGAGCTGGTGCCGAAGAACGCGGCGCTGGCCAAGCCGATGCCGCTGGCCCGGGCCACCGCCGGGCCGCAGCGCATGTTCTCGCGGTTCTTCTCGTGGCTGATCACGCTGCTCAACGGCACCGCCAACTGGGTCGTGCGGCGCCTCGGCGTCGAGCCCCAGGAGGAGCTGGCCAGCGCCCGCTCGCCCGAGGAGCTCGGGCTGCTCGCGGCGATCTCCGCGCAGGCCGGCGCGCTGCCGAAGGAGACCGCGGTGCTGCTGCAGCGCACGATCCGCTTCGGTGACAAGCGGGCCGCCGAGGCGATGACGCCGCGCGTCGACGTCGTCTCGCTGCGCGCCGACGCCACCGTGGCCGACCTGCTGGCCACCTCGGTGCAGACCGGGTACAGCCGGTTCCCGATCTACGTACAGACGCTCGACCAGGTCACCGGGGTCGTCACCGTCACCGACGCGCTGAGCGTGCCGCCGGTGCGCCGGCCGACCACGAAGGTCGCGTCCGTCGCCCGCGAGCCCGTGTTCGTGCCCGAGAGCCTCGACCTCGACGGAGTGCTCGAGGCGCTGCGCAAGGGCAACTCCGACGTGGCGATCGTGGTGGACGAGTACGGCGGCACCGACGGCGTCGTGACCGTCGAGGACCTCGTCGAGGAGCTGGTCGGCGAGATCGCCGACGAGCACGACGTCGAGGAGGAGCCGACCACCGCGCACGGCATGCCCGACCTCACCGCGCCGGGCGCGGAGCGGACCGTGCTCGTCGACGGCTTGCTGCGCGAGGACGAGCTGGCCGAGCTCACCGGGTTCCACGTGCCGCCCGGGCCGTACGAGACGCTGGCCGGGTTCCTCATGGCGCGGCTGGGCCACATCCCGACTGTCGGCGAGACCTGGAACGAGGACGGCTGGGAGTTCACCGTGGTCGAGGTCGAGCGGCGGCGGATCGAGCAGGTGCGCGTCATGCGCCCGGAGGTGCCGGCCGAATGATCCAGCTGGTCATCACGATCCTGCTGCTGCTCGGCAACGCGTTCTTCGTCGCCGGCGAGTTCTCGCTGATCGCCTCGCGGCGCACGGTGATCGAGCCGATGGCGGCCACCTCGCGCCGCGCCCGCACCGCGCTGCGCGCCATGAACGAGATCCCGCTCATGATCGCCGGCGCCCAGCTGGGCGTCACGATCTGCACGCTGGGCCTGGGCGCGCTGGCCGAGCCGGCGCTGGCCCACGGGCTGCGCGGGCCGTTCGAGCTGCTGCACATGCCGGAGCGGCTGGTCCATCCGGTCGCCTTCAGCCTGGCGCTGGGCGTGGTCGTGTTCGCGCACACCGTCGCCGGCGAGATGGTGCCGAAGAACCTGACGCTCGCCTCGCCGGAGCGGGCGGTGCTGTGGCTCGGCCCGCCGATGTACGCGTTCTGCATGGGCACCAAGCCCCTGCTCGTCGCCATGAAGTGGGCGTCGCGCACGATCCTGTCGCTGTGGCGGATCGAGGCGACCGGCTCGGTCAAGACGGTGTTCACGGCCGAGGAGCTCGCCGGGCTCGCCGCGCAGGCGACCACCGAGGGGCTGCTGGCACCGGAGGAGCACGCCCGGATCACCGGCGCCCTGGCGCTGTCGCAGCGGACCGCGCGGGACGCGCTGCGGCCCTGGGCGGAGATCACGACGGTCGCCGAGGACGTGTCGCCCGCCTCGCTGGAGGTGCTCGCCACCCGGACCAACCGGTCGCGGTTCCCGGTCGTGGAGCGGACCAGCCGGCGGGTGCTGGGGTTCGTGCATGTCAAGGACGTGCTCGGGTTCGTCGGGCCGCAGCGGCGGGCGCCGATCCCGCCGGAGCTGATCAGGCCGCTGGGCATCGTGCCGCCGAGCCGGACGCTGGCCGAACTGCTGCTGGCGATGCGCCGGGAGCGCCAGCACATCGTGCTGGTCAGCGACGGTCGGGTGCCGCTCGGCGTGGTGACCCTCGACGATGTGCTGACGGCGGTCGTCGGCGGCGCGACGGCGGCGCAGCCGGCCTGAGCCGTCGTCGCTCGTTCGGGTGGCAGCGATTCGGATTTTTGTGGACTTTTGGCATGATGTCCGTTTATGCGCCGACGGTTGGGGTTGTACGCCGGTCTGGTGGCCGTCGTCGCCGCGGCGTTCCTGATGGCGCACTGGGCGGGCGCTCCGCCCGCGGGCCGGCTCGGTGCGCCGCTGCACGGCTCGTCGCCCGGCATCGGTTCGGCGCCGGGCGCATCCGCTTCCGTGTCCCCGCCGGCGATGAGTGCGTCGCCACATGCCGATACGACGCTGCGGTACTCGTTCGACGGCGGGCTCGGCGAGACCGTCGCGGACGTGGCGGGGCGGCTCCCGCTGCACGTGCGGCGGGCCGAGGGCGGGGAGCTCTCGGCGGTACCGCATGACGGCGGACTGGCCGTGCGCTTCCCGGCCCGTTGTGAGCACTACGGCGCGCAGAGTTGCGCGCGGGCCATCCTGCAGAGCGGGCCGGCCGGATTTCTCAATCCGGGCCGCGGAACGTTCGTTTTCGGGGCCAGTGTTCTCGTCGGTGCGGATGAGACTTCCAAGGGCGCCAATGTTGTCCAAAAAGGGTTCTCGGTCGGTGGCAGTCAGTTCAAGCTGCAGGTCGACGGGGAGGCCGGGCAGCCCAGTTGTGTGATTGTCGGCACCGGTTCACGTGCCATTTATGTAGCGCTGGCATCGCGGACCGTCGCTGACTCGCGCTGGCACCGGGTCGCGTGTTCGCGCGGTAACTCCCTGCTCACGGTGGTCGTGGACGGCGTGGAGGCGGGACGCACCGCTATTCCCTCGTCACTGTCCATAGCGAACGACGATCCACTGTGTATTGGGGGCAAGGGAACCAGTGCGAACAACGATCAGTTCGTCGGCGTAATCGACGATGTGTTCGTCACTCGAATCGCGTGACCTTTGGAACAAATCGGACAAGAATCTTGTCTTGACTTGAACCTGGGAACCCGGCCCCCTTAACGTGAATTCCCGTCGGCTGGATGTCCGCGCCCACCACGGGCGCGCCAGGCGGCACCGCCGAGTCGAATCCGAGCCGGGGACCCATCCAGCTCAATCGGGGTGAATCCGCGCGAACAGCATGCGCGGTAGGGCGACCTTCCCGCCCGAACCCGTCAGCTAACCCGGTAGGCGGCCATGGAAGAAGGAGTAACTCCTCGGTGGAGACCCATCTGAGGTGGACGAGGCGGCCCTCCCGTCTGGTACGGCTCCTCGTTGCCACCCTCGGCGGTCTGTCGCTCGCCGTTGGCGTCACCGGGTACGCGCACGCGGACCCCTCGCCCGGCGACATCGAAAAGCAGATCGACGAGAAGTGGAACCAGATCGAGCCGGTCATCGAGCAGCACAACCAGCTCAAGATCGAGCTCAACAACAACAAGACCAAGCAGAAGAAGCTCGAGGACCAGATCGCGCCGCTGCGGGCCCAGGTCGACGCCGCCTTTGACCGGGTGAGCGCCTTCGCGGTCCGCCAGTACAAGACCGGCAACGTCTCCAAGCTCGACGCCATGCTCACGACCGGCTCGCCGGACACGTTCATCGACCAGATGACGATGCTGAACATGCTGGCGAAGGACGAGCAGGAAAAGATCAAGGACGTGCTGGCGACGAAGAAGGAGTACGACGCCCAGAAGGGGCCGATCGACGATCTCGTCGCCAAGGAGGCCGAGCAGGAGGCCGCCCTTGCCCAGCAGGAAACCTCGATCAACGCCGACATCAAGAACCTGCAGGACATGCGCCTGAAGGCCTACGGCTCCGGCGCCGGCACCGGCAACCTGCGGCCCGTCGCGTGCCCGTACGACTACACCGGCGGCCCCGGCACCACGGCGGCCAAGGTCGCCTGCTCCGAGATCGGCAAGAAGTACGTCTGGGCCACCGAGGGCCCGAACACGTTCGACTGCTCAGGACTGACGCTCTATTCGTGGAAGCAGGCGGGGTACACCCTGCGGCACTACACGCAGTGGCAGTTCGACGACACGCAGCGCGTCTCGCGGGCCAATCTCAAGGCCGGCGACCTGGTCTTCTTCTACCCCGACCACCATCACGTCGGCCTGTACGTCGGCGGCGGCTGGATGGTCCACGCACCGAATCCCAGTCAACCGGTGCAGATGAAGAAGATCGACGAAGAACCGATATCCGGGTACGGCAGAGTCGCTTAGCTTCCGGGGCGGGCCCAATCGGGTCCGCCCCGTTGTTTTGCCTCAGTGCGTCTTTTTGCCTCAGTGCGTCGGCCAGGTGCGCCAGTTCTGCCAGGAGCGGCTCGGCGTGGGCCCGCGCTGGCCCTGGTACCGCGAGCCGTAGACCGCGGAGCCGTAGGGGTGCTCGGACGGGGAGGACAGCCGGAAGATGCACAGCTGCCCGATCTTCATGCCCGGCCACAGCCGGATCGGCAGGTTGGCCACGTTGGACAGCTCCAGGGTCACGTGCCCGGAGAACCCCGGGTCGATGAACCCCGCCGTCGAGTGCGTCAGCAGCCCGAGCCGCCCGAGGCTGGACTTCCCTTCCAGGCGTCCCGCGAGCTGGTCGCCGAGCGTGATCACCTCGAGCGTCGAGGCGAGCACGAACTCGCCCGGGTGCAGCACGAACGGCTCCCCGTCGTCGACCTCGACCATCGACGTCAGCTCGTCCTGTTGAATGGCCGGGTCGATGTGGGTGTACAGGTGATTGTTGAACACCCGGAACCACCGGTCGAGCCGCACGTCGATGCTGGACGGCTGCACCAGCGCCTGATCGAACGGCTCCAGGCGCAGCTGGCCGCCTTCGAGCTCCTTGCTGAGGTCACGGTCGGATAGCAGCACCCTTCTGAGATTACGGGTCCGCTCGTCGGTGGAATTTTTCCGGTCTGCTCTTTGGTGGAATCGCCGGGTCTTAGAACGTTTGTTCGAGTACCTTTGGTGCATGGCATCCTGGGCCGATTTCGCCACCGCCGAGCCATCGCTGGCGGCGGACATTCGCGCGATCATCTGCCAGTACGGGCCCGGTCTGGGCTACCTGGCCACCGTCCGCCCGGACGGCGGCCCGCGCATCCATCCCGTCTCCCCGGTCGTCACCGCCGCCGGCCTGTTCTGTTTCGTGCTGCCTTCCCCGAAGCGCCACGACCTGGACCGCGACGGGCGGTACTCGCTGCACAGCTTCCCGTCGGAGGACTCGGACGACGAGGCGTACCTGTCGGGCCGCGCCGCCTTGGTGACCGCCCCCGGCCTGATCGCCCACCTGGCCACTTTGATGCGCGCCGCGGCCGGGGTGGACTGGCGGCTGTACGAGCTGTCGGTGGACGTGGCGATGCTGGTCCGCGGGTCGGCCCGGACGGTCTGGAAGGACCACCCACCCCCTCTGCCGAGGGCACGTGAGAATGGTCCGTGCACGAAGGCGGTTGATTCGGTACAGTAGGCGTCGCTCGCGGGTGTAGTTCAATGGCAGAACATCAGCTTCCCAAGCTGACAGTGAGGGTTCGATTCCCTTCACCCGCTCGGACCTAGGGGCCCTCTGTTCGCGGACAGCGCGAACCGGGGGTCCTCGCCTTTTCTCCTGGGGCCCGAGCCCCAGACCCCACGATCGCGGGGTGATCGCCGCGACGGTGTTACGGCTGCGAACCCAGCTGTTTCGACGGGCTTGGGTGCCCCTTAGGCGTCGACGTTGTGTGCGATGGTCGTCCACACACTTGGCCGAGCAGGAGCGCCGGCCGCGCCTGCACGCCCACGCGTAGCAAATCACAGCGGTCGCATAGTTGTGGCAGACAATCATGTATGCGCGAGTCCACCCGCGACGACCTGACGCGCGTCGCCAGTGAGGACCTCGGTGGCGTGTCGGCGGACGAGGCGATCCGTCGGCTGTTGGCCGAGCACTGGCAGATGAAGGCCATCGCCGCTCTGGACGCATACCGGGCGACCGATCCGGAGGGCTGGGCCGAGTATGTAGCCGAGGCCGACCGGGAAGACCGGGCCTCTACGCTTGGCGAGCCTGAACTGCTGCGTGGTCGTGAGCAGCATGCGGGATCCCGCACCGTCGTGCGTGGGTGCGGGATCCCGGCTGCAGAGGTCAGTTGACGTTGGTTACGGACCAGAATCGCTGGGCTTTTGGTGACACCCAGCCGTTTGCGCTGCGGCTGTAGACGTCGATCTCGAATGAGCCGGGCTGGCCGGGCGTGACCTCGATGGACGCCGTGCCGTCGAGCGTTGCCGGGACCGTCTGCTCCGGGCCGCCGTTCACCGTGTAGACGTAGTCGGTGATGGTGCCCGTGTTCGGGGCGGGCGTGAAGGTGACCGGGAACGGTACGCCGGTGACCGGGTCGGCCGAGGCGTTCACCGACGGGGCGGTGTTGGCGATGATCACGCGGTACGACGTGACCGGCGAGATGTTGAAGGCGCGGTCGAAGCTGCGCACGCTGAGGGTGACGAAACCGCTGCTCGGCGGGGAGAGAGTCAGCGTCGCTCCGCCGCCGGGCTGGTCGGCGTGTATGACGCCGGGCATTGAGAACGGGTCGATGAAGTCGGGGATGCCGTTCGGGCCGATGTTGGCGCCGAACGTCGAGAAGACGCCGTTCCAGCTGTACTGGTAGCCGTACACGTCGTCGACGCCGTTCGGGTCCAGGTTGTAGACGATCGGGTCGCCGCCGGGGTAGCGCGTGGTGTGGCTGGGGTAGTTGGGCGAGCTCACCGCGGGTGCGTTGGCCGGTGGCGTGGCGTCGGTGGTGAAATAGCACGTCTGTGACCACGGCGAAGTGTCGGTGCCGTCGTTGACCCGAGCCTGCCATGCGTACGTCGTGTTGTCGGCGAGCGCGTCGGCCGGCGGGGTGACGGACTCGAAGTGGCCGTTCAGCATGGACGGCTGGGTGACCGTCGTGCGCTGGTCGGGATGGTCGACCGGCCAGATCGCGAATTCGCCGGTGAGGTGCGTGTCGTCCGGGTCGGCGTCGTGCGCCTGGGCTCCGAGCTCCGGCGTGAGGCCGCTCAGGTACGGGTACGGCGTGGCGGTCGCGCACGGGCGGAGGGCGTTGAACAGCGGGGCCGGTGCGGGTGGCGGCGTGTTGTAGCCGAGGTACAGGATCGGCGCGGCGACGCGGCGGCCGAGGGATGCGCGGTGCTCGAGCGCCTCGGGCAGCCGCACCTCGATCGAGACGTGCGACGGGAGCTGGACGCCCGAGGCGGTTGCCCGGTTGACCAGGTCGATGAGGTCGAGCAGCGGGTAGGTGGTCGGGCACTGGTCGACCGGGCCGAGGGTGCCCAGCTTGACCAGCTCGCGCGGCGGGTTGCGCCACGTCGGCCGGGCCTGCTCGGTGGTCGCCCAGACCTCGATCTGGCGGTGCGCGCAGTCGGTGGCCTGGGTCTCCGGCACGGCGAGCTTCGCCGAGACGATGTGCTTGCTCAGCACCGCCGCCACGTCGAAGGTGGCGTAGACGCGCGACACGTGCGGGCGGTTGGCGTCGTCCCGCCAGGAGCCGAGCGGCGCGCTGCCGGCGGGGTTGAGGTAGCTGGTGTCGGGGTGCGCCGAATCCGTATAGGCCCACGAGATGCGGGGCGCGTCGAGGTTGGTTTGGCCGGCTTGAGCCGGCGCGGCGGTGCCGGACAAGCCGGCAACCGCGGACAGCACCACGGTGGGCAACAGCACACCGAGGCGCGGACGTCGTAACACTGGACCGAGTCCTCCCGTTACCGCGGGCGGCGAACTCCGCCCGTGGATGGTGGTGACCATAGATCCGGCTGTTCATTGTGCGCCGTCCCGCTGCGCGTTACCGGCGTACGGCCTGAATCCAGGACAGATCGGGCCGGCCGCGATACATTCCAAGCCATTGCTTGACATAGATGAAGGCGAAGCCGCAGACTCCAAGCATGTCTTTGGAGAAGCGGCGGCGGGTCGTTGACGATCCCGTGGTCATCCGGGCGTTGGCGCATCCGCTGCGACTCAAGTTGCGCGAGCTGATCGGGCGGGAAGGGGCGCTCACCGCCGCCCAGGCCGCGCGGGTGCTCGGGATCTCGCAGGCGCTCGCCTCGCATCACCTGCGGCAGCTGGCCAAGTACGGGTTCGTCGAGCAGGCGCCGGCCAGTGACAACCGGGAGCGGCCGTGGCGGGTCACCGCGACGTCGTTCAGCTGGGGGCCGGCGGTCGCCGAGGCCGAGGGCAGCGCCGCGGCCGACGTGCTCGAGCAGATCGTGGCGCAGCGGGCGCTGGCCAACCTCGAAGGGTGGCAGCGGCGGCGCGGCGGCGAGGACGCCGTGTGGCGGGACAACTCCGGGATCGGGCAGAGTTTGGTGTACCTCACCGCCGACGAACTGGCCGAACTGCGCCGCGGGCTGGATGCGCTCATCGACCCGCTCGTCGCGCGGCGGCCGCTCGGCGACGCGGGGGCGCGGCCCAAGGGAGCCCGCCCGGTGGACCTCACGATCATCTGCACACCCGTCGAAGCGACCCCGTCGGGCGGGTGACGGCGTGAACCGCGACTTCCGGCTGCTGCTCGGGGCGGGGCTCATCTCGCTGACCGGGGACTGGATCATGCGGGTCGGGCTGACGTACGCCGTCTACGCCCTGACCGGCTCCACGCTCGCCTCCGCGGGGGCGCTGCTGGCCTCCCTGCTGCCGCAGTTCGCGCTCTCCTCGTTCGCCGGCGTGTTCGTCGACCGGTGGGAGCGGCGGCGGGTCATGGTCGTGACGAACCTCCTGCTCGCGGCGGGGCTGCTGCCGCTGCTGGCCGTCCACGACCGCTCCCACGTCTGGATCGTCTACCTGGTCACCGCCGTGCAGAGCGGGCTCGGGCAGTTCTTCGTCGCCGCCGAGGCGGCCGTCATCCCGCGGCTCGTCGAGGAGCGGCACCTGGTCGCGGCCAACGCGTTCAACGGGCAGGCCCGGGACGTGGCGCGGCTGGTCGGGGCGGCCGTCGGCGGGCTCGCGGCCGGGCTCGGCGGCATCCCGCTGCTCGCCGTCGTCGACGTCGTGAGCTTCCTGTCGGCGGCGGGGCTGTTGCTGCTGATCAGGCAGACGACGAGGGCCGGCGAACGGGCCGGACGGCCGCACGTGCTGCGGGAGTGGGCCGACGGGCTGCGGGCCGCGGGCGCTGAGCCGACGCTGCGGGTGCTGCTGCTGTTCGTGGTCCTCACCGGCACCGGCGAGGCGATCATGGGCAGCCTCATGGCGCCCTTTGTGCGGGACGTGCTGCACGCCGACGCCGCCGCGTTCGGGCTGATCGTGGCCGTGCAGGCGGGCGGGGGGATCGCCGGCGGGCTGGCCGCGGCCGCGGTCGGGTCGCGGGTCTCGCCGCGGCGGCTCGTCGGCTACGGCGCGCTCGCGTTCGGGGCGCTGGACCTGGTGCTGTTCCTCTATCCCCTGGTCGTCGACGCGTGGTGGCCGGCGCTGGTGATCATGCTCGTCGTCGGGCTGCCGGGCGCGTTCATGCTCGCCGGGCTGTTCACGCTGTTCCAGACGCACAGCGACGACGCGTACCGCGGCCGGATCTTCGGCGTCTTCAACGCCATCGAGGCGGCGGCCATGCTCGTCGGCGCGCTCGGCGCGGGCGTCCTCGGCGACCGGCTCGGTATCGTGCCGGTCATCGCCTTCCAGGGCGTGGAGTACTGCCTGGCCGGCGCCCTGGTGCTCCTGCTGCTGGGAAGCTACCGCACCGCAACCGCGGAGGTCCGTGCGTGATCACGCAGTTCACCAACGACGGGCTCACGTTCGACGTCGACGACGCCGGCGACCCGGCGGCGCCCGCCGTGATCCTGCTGCACGGGTTTCCGCAGGACCGGGCCGCGTGGGCCGGCGTGGCCGCGGATTTGGTACGCCATGAGCGCCGCACGCTGGCGCCGGACCTTCGCGGCTACTCGCCGGGGGCGCGCCCGCGGGACCGGCGGCGCTACGCGCTCGACCTGCTCGCCGGGGACGTGATCGCGCTCGCCGACGCGGCCGGCCTCGAGCGGTTCGACCTGGCCGGGCACGACTGGGGCGCGGCGCTGGCGTTCCACGTCGCGGGGCGGCACCCCGGGCGGGTGCGCACCCTGACCGCGCTGTCGGTGCCGCACCGCGGGGCGTGGGCGTCGGCGGCGCGCAGCGGCACGCAGCTGTGGCGGTCGAAGTACATCGCGCTGTTCCAGCTGCCGGCGCTGCCCGAGCGGGTGCTCGCCCGCGGCATCGAGGGGTTCCTGCTGCGCAGCGGCCTCGGGCCGGAGCACGCCCGCCGCTATGCCGAGCGGGGGCGGCGCCACGAGCTGGACACGGCCCTGAACTGGTACCGCGCCATGCGCCTGCCGGCCGTGTTCCCCCGCGTCGCCGTGCCGACGCTCTTCGCGTGGGGCGACGGCGACGAGTACGTCACCGAGCGCCTCGCGCGGCGGTGCGGATCGTGGGTCGACGGGGCGTACACCTTCGAAATCCTGCGCGGCGTGCGCCACTGGATCCCGGAGATGCACCCCCGCCTCGCCGCGGAGCTGATCCTCAGGCCCCGGTGATCGGGCGCACGTCCCACAGCCAGACGCCGCCGACGAGCCGGCCGGGGCCGACCTCCGGGGCGACGAGCTTGTCGATCGTCTTGCGCAGCACGTCGACGTTGTCGTGGTAGGCGATGGCCACCACGATGTTGGTCGCCTTCCAGTACTTCAGGTCGGCGCGCATGTTGGCGCGGTCCTCGGCGGTCACGTCGGGCGCGGTGAGCTGGCCGTTGGCCTCGTTGAGCAGGGCGACCGACTCGCGGATGCCCGGGCCGAAGTGCGCGTTCTTGTCGTCCGGCTCGGTGTCGTTGGGGCCGAGGAAGTATCCGGCGGTGAACTTGACCTCGAAGTTGGTCTCCGTCGACAGCCGCATCAGCTTGATGTTGTCGGTCCAGCCGCCCGGCAGCATCGCCACGACCGGGTGCGCCGGCAGCTCGGTGCGCCAGTTGCCGTTGGTGAACAGGGCCGGCAGCGGCGGGCGCGGCGCGACCGGCTGGGGCGACGGGATCAGCGACACCAGCGCGACGATGAACGCGGCGAACCACACGAGCGCGGGGAACGGCTCCCGCCGGGGCGGCGGCGCCTGGTCGAAGCCGCCGGTGCCGCCGGAACCGCGCGGCCGGGCCGGCGGCGGCTCGGAGCGGGTCACGGCCGGCTCGGCGTCGGAGGCGTCGGACGACCCGGAGCCGACCAGCGCCGGCACCGGGTCGAGCTGCGGCTCCTCGGCCGGCTCGGGCACGGCGACGCTCGCCTCGGCGGCGGCCGCGACGGGCGCCAGCCGGTCGACGACGAGCCGGTCGAAGGCGAGCGCCAGGCCGACGCCGGTGCACGCGGTGACGATCAGGCCGAGCCGGGTCGGCACGACCGAGTCGAACAGCGGCAGCTTCGCCAGCCAGTGCCACGGGCCGTGGTAGTTGGTGCGCTCGATGCCGTTGAACCGCGGCACGTCGCCGAACGACATGACGGCGAAGAAGCCGGCGGTGAAGAACAGGGCGCGGGACAGGCGGCTGCGCCACAGGGCGATCGCGCACACCACCAGCAGCAGGCACAGCACCCAGCCGAAGAAGCCGTTCTCCTCGGCCGGGTTGCCGCGGTTGATCCGCACGGCCTCGGCGACGTCGCCGGCGAGCGAGAAGCGGCCGAAGGTGGTGTACCCCAGGATGTCCAGGTTGATCGAGCGCACGCCCTTGTCGAGGCCGTGGTACACCTGCGGCCCGAAGAACTGGAAGTACAGCGGGTAGGCGAGCACCGCGCCGGCCACCAGCAGCGTCACGCCCAACTTCGGCAGCATCGTCCGCGCGTATCCGGGCAGCTCGCGCCACGGCACGTAGGCCACGATGAAGACGAACAGCGCCATCGCGGTGAAGAACAGCATCTCCTCGTTGATGCCGGCCTGGGCCAGCACCAGCCCGGCCAGCACCAGGCCCTGCCGCCAGATCCGGCCCGGGTTGCGCATGCGGAACACCGCGGCGACGATCAGCGGGATCAGCCCCTGGCCGGCGATGTTCGGGTGGCCGGCCGACTGGGAGATGATCGCCGGGGCGAAGCAGCAGAACAGGGCGCCGATGAAGGCGGCCGGGCGGGTGCGGCCGAAGTCGCGGGTGAGCACCCAGTACCAGGCGACGCCGTTGCCGGCCATCGCGAGCGTGGTGATGATCGCGAACGAGACGCCCGCGCCGAGCCACAGCGTGATCGGGGTCAGGGGCAGGGCCAGCGTCAGGATCGACGTGTTGGCCATCAGGTTGACGCCGCTGGGGTAGTTGATGTCGTTCGAGAAGAACGGCGACTCACCCTTGGTGAACAGCTCGGTCGCGTGCGTGAGGAACCACTCGAACGTGAAGCTGTCCTGGTAGTTGAGCGTCAGATACCGCCCGTTGGGGTCCGCCCACAGGTCGTGGAGCACGTAAACGGTCCCGAGGAGGAAGCTCAGGATCGCCAGCGTGTCCATTGCCCAGGCCGGGACCCGTCCCCTGATCGTCACCCGGTGGAGTGTAGGTCAGAGGCGCCCGTCGGTGGGAATCAGCAGGGCGACAGGTAGGCATCCAGCGCAAGTCGCTTCCGGATGCTGCTGAACTGCAACGTTGCCGCCGTCGGGCACTGCGCGGCGGCGTACTCGATATGAAATACCGGCTTCGCGTTGACGGTGAACGGCGCCAGTCGCCCGCACTCCTTGTAGCGGACGCACTGCTCGTTGACGGCGAAGTCGAACGACGGCTGCAGGGCGGCGACCTGCTCGAGATCGTTCTTGAGCCCGACGGCCAGGCCCGCGGCGTGCGCGAGGTCGGCGACCTGCCGGTTGAAGCGCAGCTGGTCGGCGGCGGTCAGCGGGAAGCCGGTGGCGTTGGCGTAGCCGTCCATGTTGTCCGGGTCGACCGCGTCGAAGCCCTTCGCCCGGCAGTCGGCGAAGCGGGCGGCGAGGATCGGGCGCAGCGCGTCCCACCGGCGCACGTCGAGCCAGCGCTCCCCGGCCCAGCCGTCCATCGCCCGGCCCAGGACGGCGGCCGGGAACTTCGCGGCGTCGGGCCGCCAGTTCTCGTACGAGCCGGCGTCGACGTAGCACACGACCTTGCGCCCGGCCGCGTGCAGGGCCGTGACCTGCGCCTTCGTGGAGTCGGCGCCGTCGATGTCGTACACCTGGGCGGCCACGCCGGTGTCCAGGCGCCCGCTGAACTGGATCTGCCAGGTCAGCCCGGTAGCCGGGTGCCACCATCCCGTGGTGGAGGCGGCGGCGGGGGTCGGTGCGGAGATGAGCGCCAGGACCATGGCGAGCACGCGAAGCATGGCCGCGAGATCGGTCGGCCCGGCCGATTCCTTAGTGCTCGACGACTCCGGTGAGGCGGCCGCTCGCGACCGAGTTCTTGCCGATCGCGTCGAGGGCGTCGGAGCGCTCGGCGCCGTCACCGAGCCCGGTGGGCTGCTTCAGCGCGTACACCGTGAACCGGTAGTGGTGGGTCCCCGACGGCGGGCAGGGCGGCGTCCACCCCTTCTCGCTCGCCGAGTTCTTCGCCTCCTTGAGCCCGCGCACCCCGTTGCTCGACAGCGCCGTCGCGGAGGCCGGCAGGTCGAGCACGATCCAGTGCACGTAGGTGCCGCTCGGGGCGTCGGGGTCGTCGACGACCACCGCGAGGGCCTTCGCGCCCTTCGTGTCGCCCGACCACGACAGGCTCGGCACGCGGCCGGCCCCCTTGCAGGTGAAGTCGGCCGGGATGGTGGCGCCCTCGGTGAAGTCGCTACTGGTCACCGTGAGTGTCGTCGGCGGGCCCTCGGGCGTTTTGGTGTCCGAGCAGGCGGTCAGCGCGCCCAGCGCTGCCAGGACGACGACGGAGAAACCCGCAGGACTGCAAAACCGCACGTTCGGTATCGTCCAACGTGACGGAAACGGCCACAAGAAGGTGGACACAGATGGTCCTGAAGATGTCCTCGCTGTTCCTCCGGACGCTGCGCGAGGATCCCGCCGACGCCGAGGTGACCAGCCACCGGCTGCTGGTCCGCGCCGGATACGTGCGCCGCGTCGCGCCGGGCATCTTCACCATGCTGCCGATGGGCCTGCGGGTGCTGCGCCACATCGAGCAGGTCATCCGCGAGGAGATGGACGCGATCGGCGGCCAGGAGCTCACGTTCCCGGCGCTGCTGCCGCGCGAGCCCTATGAGGCGACCGGGCGCTGGACCGAGTACGGCGCCAACCTCTTCCGCCTCAAGGACCGCCGCCAGGCCGACTACCTGCTCGGGCCGACGCACGAGGAGATGTTCACCCTCGCGGTCAAGGACATGTGCTCGTCCTACAAGGACCTGCCGCTGACGCTGTACCAGATCCAGACGAAGTACCGCGACGAGGCGCGCCCCCGGGCCGGCATCCTGCGCGGCCGCGAGTTCATCATGAAGGACTCGTACTCCTTCGACGTCGACGACGACGGCCTGCGCAGCGCCTACGCCCGCCACCGCGAGGCCTACATCAAGATCTTCGACCGGCTCGGCCTCGACTACGTCATCTGCTCCGCGATGAGCGGCGCGATGGGCGGCAGCGCGTCCGAGGAGTTCCTCGCGACCTGCGAGATCGGCGAGGACACGTTCGTGCGCTGCACCAACGGCGACTACGCGGCCAACGTCGAGGCGGTCGTGACGCTGGCGCCCGCGGCCCGGCCCCTCGAGGGGCTGCCCGCGGCGAAGGTCGTCGACACGCCCGCCACCCCGACGATCGAGACGCTCGTCGCCCTGTTCAACACCCGCGAGGACCTGCGCCGGGCCGAGGGCTCCTGGTCGGCCGCCGACACGCTCAAGAACGTCATGCTCATGCTGACCCTGCCCGACGGCAAGCGTGAGCCGCTCGCCGTGGGCGTGCCCGGCGACCGCGAGGTCGACCTGCGCCGCGTGGAGGCCGCGGTGGCGCCGGCCGAGGTCGCGCCGATGACCGAGGCCGAGTTCGCGCAGTACCCCGCGCTGGTCAAGGGCTACATCGGGCCGGGCGTCCTGGGCGAGAAGAGCACGAGCGAGATCCGGTACCTCGTCGACCCGCGCGTCGTCGTGGGCACCGCGTGGATCACCGGGGCCGACGAGCCGGGCAAGCACGTGATGAACCTCGTCGCCGGCCGGGACTTCACGCCCGACGGCACGATCGAGGCGGTCCGCATCGTCGACGGCGACATCTGCCCGATCGACGGCGGCGCGCTCGAGCAGGCCCGCGGCATCGAGATCGGGCACATCTTCCAGCTCGGCCGCAAGTACGCCAACGCGCTCGGGCTCACGGTCCTCGACCAGAACGGCAAGGCGCAGGTCGTCACGATGGGCTCCTACGGCGTCGGCGTGTCCCGCGCGATCGCGGTCATCGCCGAGCAGACCGCCGACGAGCGCGGGCTGTGCTGGCCCCGCGAGCTCGCGCCGGCCGACGTGCACGTGGTCGCGGCCGGCAAGACCGAGGAGATCCGCGACGGCGCCGAGCGGCTCGCCGGCGAGCTCGAGGCGGCCGGGCTGACCGTGCTGCTCGACGACCGCAAGGACGTGTCGCCGGGCGTGAAGTTCAACGACTCCGAGCTGCTGGGCGTGCCGACCATCGTGGTCGTGGGCAAGCGGCTGGCCGACGGCTTCGTCGAGATCCGCGACCGCAAGTCGGGGGACAAGGAGGAGGTGCCGGCCTCCGGCGCCGCGACCGCGGTGCTGGCGGCGGTCCGCGCGTAACTCCTCCGAACGGCTCCTCACCCGCTCAACCGTTCGGCCGGAAGTATGCGGGCAAATCGGGATATGAGCCGCGCTTCGGTTTGACGGGCGGCCGTGTCCGGACGTTACGTTCGGGCACGGCCTTGCTGTCGACGAAGGGTGCAGACGTTGTCCGGCCGACATTCCGTCGTGAGTCGCCGCCAGCTCATCCCGTTGATCGCCGGTATCGCGGCCGTCGTCGCCCTCGTGGGCGGGGCGGTGGCCACGGTCAACCTCCGCTCCGACGCCAAGCCCGAGGCGGCCGTCGACGCGAACCGCAGCCCGCAGGAGCGGGCCGACCGCGGCAACCGGCCCGAGTCCTCCCCGTCCGCCTCCACCGAGGCGGCCGCCACCCCCGACGCCGCCGGCATCGGATCCGCGCCGAGCACGGCCGCGGCCAGCCCCTCGGCGTCGAAGAAGCCCAAGCCGTCGGCCACCACGACCACCGCGACCGGGGTGGCGAGCACCGGCAGCTGCAAGGTCTCCTACTACTCCGACGGCCAGAACACGGCCAGCGGCGAGCCGTTCAACCCGGACGCGATGACCGCCGCGAACAAGGAGTGGAAGTTCGGCACCCAGGTTCGGGTCACGAACCAGGCCAACGGCAAGTCGGTGGTCGTCACCATCAACGACCGTGGGCCGTACGTGTCCGGCCGCTGCATCGACCTCTCCCGCGGCGCGTTCCAAAAGATCGCGTCGCTGAACGCCGGTGTCATCACTGCGAGGTACGAGGTACTCAAGTAAGGCAGACCCGGCCGTTTGATGGAGCGGTCCGGGGCCTGGTTGGTGGCATGCTGGTTGCCGGACCTATGAAACGTCAGTTGCTTCCCGAGGCCCGCGCCGGAGTCGGCGCGGCCTTCGTGCTGCTCGCGCTCGTCCTCACCGCCGAGGTGGCCGACGGGACGCGGGCCAACTACGTCGGCCTGCTCGCCGCGGCGCCCTTCCTGGCCGCCGCGTTCGCGTCGTGGCCGGAGGTGCTCGCCGTCGGCAGCGCCTCGACGCTGCTGGCGTTCCTGTTCTGCTCGATCGAGCTGATGCACAACCGCGAGCGCGCGCTGGTCCTCATGCTCAACCTGGGCGGCGTGATCGTGGCCAGCGGGATCGCCTCCGCCGTGGGCGCCATCCGGCAGCGGCAGATCGCGCGGTACGCCGAGCTGTCCCGCCTCGCCTCCGTGGCCCAGGGCGCCGTGCTGCGCCCGCTGGGACCCCAGGTCGGCCCGCTCACGGTCGCGGCCCGCTACATCTCGGCCAGCGCCGCCGCGGACATCGGCGGGGACCTCTACGAGGCGCTGGACACCCCGTACGGCGTGCGCATGATCATCGGCGACGTGCGCGGCAAGGGCCTCGACGCGGTCCGCCTGGCGAGCATCGTGCTGGGCTCCTACCGTCACGTCGCCTTCGAGCGCGCCGACCTGCGCGCCATCGTGGCCGACCTGGACCGGGCCGTGGCCCGATCGCTCGGCGACGAGGACTTCGTGACCGCGGCCCTGATCGAGGAGCGCGGCGGGACGCTGACGATCGTCAACTGCGGGCACCCCGCGCCGCTGCTGCTGCGCCGGGGCCGGGTGATTCCGCTCGACCCGCCGTCCAACGCACCGCCGCTGGGGTTCATGCCGGTGGTCAAGCCGCGGGTCGAGCGCCTGGAGCCGGGCGACCGGCTGCTGTTCTTCACCGACGGGCTGGCCGAGGCGCGCCGCGACGGGGAGTTCTTCCCGACCGCGGAGCGGGCGCAGCGCCTGCTCGGCCACGGCACGGTCGCCGACGGGCTGCGGTCGCTGGAAAGCGCGCTGCTGGAGTGGGTGCGCGGGCGGCTCGACGACGACATCGCGCTGGTGCTGGTGGAGTACCAGGGCGTGAAGCCGCCGGCGTCGGTCCCGAGCTGGGAGATCGGCGGCGCGGGCGTCGCTTCGTCCTGAGCGTGACTACGCGCGGACGCCGCAGGCCCGGGAGTCACGGACCGCGCCCACGGCGGACGTCGCGGTAGCTCGGATCCTGGTTTGAAAGGCCTTAGGCGGTCTGGACGGGGTGCGGGCGCGGAATGATGCGGCGCATCGGGGCGCGGTGTCGGCCGGTGTAGAAGCGCGGGTACTTGGGGGCGAAGAGCGAGCCCATGAGACGGACGATCATCGCGCGGCCCTCCTCTTGACTGCGAGTAACCGCTCAACGAACGCATCACCCGGCGGTGACGGCGTGTCCGCTACTCAACTGCACCCGGGACGTACTCAGACGTCGCACCTGTGGTCCGGTTCACTCTCCAGAGCGGGTTGTCTGAGGTTACTTGCCAGTAATAAGATGGCTGTTACCGACTGGTAACCCATGTCGGTCATGCTCGACACCTCAGCTGCGACCCAGAGACGGGGGACCCCTCCGCGATGACCCATTACAAGAGCAATCTGCGGGACCTCGAGTTCAACCTCTTCGAGGTGTTCGGCGTGGACAAGGTCCTGGGTCAGGGACCGTACGGCGACATCGACGTGGACACGGCCCGCAGCATCCTCGGCGAGGTCGACCGCCTGGCCCGCGAGGACCTCGCGGCCAGCTACACCGACGGCGACCGCAACCCGCCGGTCTTCGACCCGGCGACGCACTCGGTGCGCATGCCCGAGGCGTTCCGCAAGTCCTACCGCGCGTTCATGGCGGCCGAGTTCTGGCGCCTGGACCTGCCGGCCGAGCTCGACGGGACCGCGGCGCCGCGCGCGCTGTGGTGGTCGCTGGCCGAGCTGGTGCTCGGGTCGAACGCGCCCGTGTGGATGTACGCCTCCGGCCCCTCCTTCGCCAACACCCTGCGCATCGAGGGCACCGAGGAGCAGAAGAAGTGGGCCAAGCTGTTCGTCGAGAAGCAGTGGGGCTCCACAATGGTGCTGACCGAGCCGGACGCCGGCTCGGACGTCGGCGCCGGCCGCACCAAGGCGGTTCCGCAGGCCGACGGCTCCTGGCACATCGAGGGCGTCAAGCGCTTCATCACCAGCGGTGAGCACGACCTCACCGACAACATCGTCCACTACGTGCTGGCCCGCCCGGTCGACACGCCCGGCGCCGGCGGCCCGGGCACCAAGGGCCTCTCGCTGTTCGTCGTGCCGAAGTTCCACTTCGACGCCGAGACCGGCGAGCTCAAGGACCGCAACGGCGTCTTCGTGACCAACGTCGAGCACAAGATGGGCCTCAAGGTCTCGACGACGTGCGAGGTGACCTTCGGCGGGCACGGCGTGCCGGCGAAGGGCTGGCTGCTCGGCGACGTGCACGAGGGCATCCGGCAGATGTTCCTCATCATCGAGTACGCCCGGATGATGGTCGGGACGAAGGCCATCGCGACCCTGTCCACGGGTTACCTCAACGCGCTCGACTACGCCAAGAGCCGCGTGCAGGGCGCCGACCTGACCAGTAACGACAAGGCCGCGCCGCGGGTCACGATCATCAACCACCCCGACGTGCGCCGGTCGCTGCTGACCCAGAAGTCGTACGCCGAGGGCCTGCGCGCCCTCGTCTGCTACACGGCGTCGTGGCAGGACCGCGTCGCGCTCGCCGAGGCTTCGGGTGACGAGAAGGCGGCGAAGATCGCCAAGCGGGTCAACGACCTGCTGCTGCCGCTGGTCAAGGGCGTCGGCTCCGAGCGGGCCTACGAGCTGCTCGGCCACGAGGCGCTGCAGACGTTCGGCGGCTCCGGCTTCCTGCAGGACTACCCGCTCGAGCAGTACGTGCGCGACTCGAAGATCGACACCCTGTACGAGGGCACGACCGCGATCCAGAGCCTCGACCTCGTCTTCCGCAAGATCGTGAAGGACCAGGGCAAGGCGCTGCTCACCGTGGCCGGCGAGATCCAGCAGTTCCTCGAGGCCGAGGGCGGCAACGGGCAGCTCAAGGTCGAGCGGGCGGCGCTGGGCAAGGCGCTGGCCGAGGTGCAGCAGATCCTCGGCATCTTCACCGGCTGGCTCGGCGAGGCCCAGGGCGGCGACGCGCAGGCGCTGTACAAGGTCGGCCTCAACTCGCGGCGGTTCCTGCTCGACCTCGGCGACGTCGTGGTCGGCTGGCTGCTGCAGCGGCAGGCCGAGGTGGCCCTCAAGGCCCTCGCCGGCGACGTGTCCCCGGCCGACAAGGCGTTCTACGAGGGCAAGGTCGCCGCGGCGAAGTTCTTCGCGCACGAGATCCTGCCGCGCATCGGCGCCGACCGCCGGGTCATCGAGTCGACCACGCTGGACGCGATGCAGCTTTCCGAGGACGCCTTCTAAGGGTCGCGTCTTCGGTCTGGCCGAGGGGGAGGGCAACGGCGCCCTCCCCCTTTTGCTTATCCGCCTTTGCTTATCCGCCTTTTGCTATCCGCGGGGCTTCTGCTGGTCGACGAGCGCGGCCTGGTTGAGATCGCGCCAGGGGCCCTCGAAGCGGTGCACGGCGATGCCCGACGTGGCCAGGCCGCCGTGCTGCAGGGCTCGCGGGGCCAGCTCGTCGGACAAATCGGAAATAGTGGGATTGTGGCCGATGAGCAGCAGGGTCTCGACGGTCGCGTCCGTCTGGCGGAGCAGGTCGAGGGTGTCGGCGGCCGGGCCGACGTAGATGCGGTGCTCGTACACCACCGGGACCTCGTTGCCGAGGCCCAGGCCGGCGAGGGTCTCCCGGGTGCGTACCGCGGTCGAGCAGAGCACCGCGTCGGGCTCGAGGGCGCTCGCGCGCAGCCATTCGCCGGCCGCGGCGGCGTCGCGGTGCCCGCGCGGGGCCAGCGGACGCTCGATGTCTGTCTCGTAGTCGTCCGGGTTCGCCGCCTTGGCGTGCCGGAGCAGGATGAGCGTGCGCACGGTCATGTGAGACAGCCTGCCCGATTGAACAACGAGGCGCTTGGGTAACCCGAGGGACAGAAACAGTTACCTACAAGCTGCCGGGAGGCCTTCGATGGGTATCGGCGGAAGCATCCTCCTGATCGTCGTTGGGGCGATCATGACGTTCGGGATCCACAACAGCAGTGTCGGTCCGTTCGACCTCAGCACGATCGGCTGGATTCTCCAGATCGCCGGGCTCGTCGGCCTGGTCCTGACCCTGTACTTCTGGAACTCGCGCCGGCGCACGGTCGTCACCGCCGCCCCGCCGCCGGCGGCCGGCACCGCGATCCCGCCGACCACGGACGAGGTCATCGAAGAGCGCCGGATGCGGCGGTACTGACGGTTCTATTTCGCGTACAGCGCGAAGTAGATGGCGATGTGGTGGCAGATCGCCGCGACCAGCGTGCAGGCGTGGAAGAACTCGTGGTGGCCAAAGACGGTCGGCCACGGGTTGGGCCGGCGGAGCGCGTAGAACACGGCACCGACCGTGTAGAACGCTCCGCCGGCCAGCGTCAGCACCAGCGCGGTCACGCCGCCGGAGTGCAGGATGTCCGGCAGCACGGCGACCGCCACCCACCCCAGCGCGACGTACAGCGGCGCGGAGAGCCAGCGGCGCTTGCTCATCCCCGTCGCGAACTTCATCGCCACGCCGAGGACGGCGCCGCCCCAGACCGTGGCCAGGATCGCCACGCGCGTGTTGCCGGACAGCAGCAGGACGCTGAACGGGGTGTACGTGCCGGCGATGAATACGAAGATCATCGAGTGGTCGAGCCGGCGCATGATTTTGTACCCGCGCTCGGACCACACCCGCCGGTGATACAGCGCGCTCGTGCCGAACAGCGCCACGACCGTGAGGCTGTAGATCGCGCAGCTGACGAACGGCCCCCATCCGGGCCGGGCGGCCGCGAGCGAGCACAGGACGATCCCGCACACCACGGCGACGCCGGCCGCATACGCATGCAGCCACCCGCGCATCCGCGGCTTGCCGAGATCGACCGGGCGCAGGCGGGTTTCGGACTTCACGGTCACGCCCTATAGGTTACGGCACCGTAGGTTACTCCCGAGTATCGTACGGACGTCTATCGTGACGGGCGTGCACCTTCGCCCGGTCGGCGCCGACGCCCTCCTCCTGGAGGTCGACTCCCCACTCGACTGGTTCGCCGCGCTGGACGCCGAGCGATCGGCCGGCCGCCTGGCGGTGGTCGACATCGTCCCCGGCGCCCGCACGGTCCTGCTGGACGGCGTCCCCGACCCGGCCGCCCTGGCCGCGCGTCTGCGGGACCTCGCCATTGATCCGGCAGCGGTACCGCACTCGCCGCCCCTGGTCCTCGACGTCGTCTTCGACGGCGTCGACCTGCCGTTCGTCGCCGACCACGCCGGATCTTCGGTCGCCGAGGTGGTCGCGGCGCTGACCGGCACGGAGCTGACGGTCGCGTTCTGCGGCTTCGCGCCCGGCTTCGCCTACCTGCGCGGCCTGCCCTGGAGCGTGCCGCGGCGCCCCACCCCGCGCACGCGCGTCCCGGCCGGCTCGGTCGCGTTGGCCGCGGAGTTCGCCGGCATCTACCCCACGCCGTCGCCGGGCGGGTGGCACATCGTCGGCCACAGCGATGCCGAGCTCTTCTCGGTCGACCGCACGCCGCCGGCGCTGTTGACGCCGGGCCGTACGGTGCGGTTCCGCGCCGCATGAGCGCCTCGCTGGCGGTCTCGGTCGCCGGCCCCCTGACCACGGTGCAGGACCTGGGCCGGCCCGGGTACGCGCACCTCGGCGTGCCGCGGTCGGGCGCCCTGGACCGCCCGGCCCTGCTGCTCGGCAACCGGCTGGTCGGGAACGCCGCCGATGCGGCGGCCCTGGAGATCACGCTCGGCCCGTTCGCCGCGGTCTTTTCGGCCGCCTCGACGATCGCCCTCACCGGCGCCGTTGCCCCGCTGCGGGTCGGCGGGCGGCCGGCGCCGCTCAACGCCCCGGTGCCGGTGCGGGCCGGCGACCGGATCGAGGTCGGCCCGGCGGTTCTGGGCCTGCGGGCCTATCTTTGCGTGGCCGGCGGGGTGTGCGTCGATCCAGTGCTGGGGAGCCGGTCGACGGACACGCTCTCGCTGCTCGGGCCGCCGGTGGTGCGGGCCGGGGTCTGCCTGCCGCTGGGCCCGGCCCTTTCGGCGCCGGCCGCCGTGGACGTGGCGCCGCGGCGCGCGCCGGGTGGTCCGCTTGAGCTGCGGGTGACCTGGGGGCCGAGGGCTGATCGGTTTGCGGATCCTGAGGTGCTGGGGCTGGGGGAGTACCGGGTCAGGGGCGAGAGCAACCGGGTGGGCGCTCGGTTGTCGGGTCGCGGGTTGACTCGGGCGGATGGCGGGGAGCTGCCGAGCGAGGGGATTGTGCTGGGCAGCGTGCAGGTTCCGGCGGACGGTCAGCCGTTGGTGTTCTTGGCGGATCATCCGACGACGGGCGGGTATCCGGTGATCGCGGTGGTCCACGCCGATGATCTCGCGCTGCTGGCCCAGGCCCGCCCCGGCGACACGCTGCGTTTCCGCGCTCGTTAGGGCCGGACCGCCTCCAGATTCGGACAAATCGGTCAACTGCTCGCCTGTGGCTTCGGGGGCGACGATCCCGATACCGTTCGAATCCGTGGTGGATCTCAACAGCGACCTGGGCGAAGGCTTCGGCGTCTGGTGCCTGGGCGACGACGAAGCCCTGCTTGCCATCGTGACCAGCGCCAACGTGGCCTGCGGCTTCCACGCCGGCGACCCGTCGACGATGCGCCGCGTGAGCGCACAGGCCGCCGCCCTGGGGGTGCGCGTCGGCGCCCAGGTGAGCTACCGCGACCTGGCCGGCTTCGGCCGCCGCCGCATCGACGTGCCGCCGGACGAGCTGGCGGACGAGCTGCGGTACCAGATCGGCGCCCTGGCCGCGTTCGGCCCCGTCGCCTACGTGAAGCCCCACGGCGCCCTCTATAACACCGCCGCGGTCGACGAGGCCCACGCGTCGGCGGTGGTCGAGGCGGCGGCGTCGTTCACGCCCACCGCCGGCCCACTCGGGGGCGCCTTGACGCCCGGCACGGCCACGCCCTTCGGAACCTCGCGCACGCCCGTCGCGAGCGCCGGCCTGCCGCCACCCGCAACACCCGCAACCACCGCAGCGCCCGGTGCCGCCGCAACGCCCGCGACCGCCGCAACGCCCGGGATCGCCGCAACGCCTTCGACCGCCGCGACGGCGAGCGGTTTCGCGGCCGCCGAGCACGGGCGCGGCGTCGAGTCCGGGGTCGGGCTGCCGGTGTTGTGCCAGCCGGGCTCGGTGCTCGCCCGGCTCGCGGTCGAGCGTGGCCTGCGAGTCGTGGCCGAGGGGTTCGTCGACCGCGGGTACCTCCCCGACGGCCGCCTCGTCCCCCGAAGCCGGCCCGGCGCGCTCGTCACGGACGTCGGGCAGGTCACCGAGCGAGCCATCCGCATGGCCGTGGAAGGCGTCGTCGAGGCGATCGACGGGACCGTGATCTCGATGCCGGTCGAGTCACTGTGCGTCCATGGGGACACGCCGGGTGCCGTTGGTATGGCGCGTGCGGTGCGGGAAGGGCTGCTGGCGGCCGGCGTTGCCGTCAGGCCGTTTGCCTAGTTGCGAGGTGCGGGCGATCCCGGCCGGACGTACCTCGGCGGCGGGCCATTCCGCTCACCCACCGTAACACGACCCACCAAACCGCCCTCGAAATCGCTCACCCACCGTCAGGAACCGTCACCCGCCGTGTCCATGCCCCGCAGGATCAACGGGAGGCGGGTGGTGCCGTCGGGCGTGATGCGTACCGGGACGCCCCAGTCCTGCCTGGTCAGGTGGCAGGCGGGGAACTCCGCGTCGATGTCGCAGGTTGCGGCCTGGGCGACCACCTGCAGTACGCCGGACGGGACATCGGGGGAGATGACCAAGGTGCGGCGGAGGTCCGTGGTCACGCCGGCGCCCGCGAGGAGCAGCTCCGGTGGGGAGGCGGACACCTCCAGGCGGGTCGACGGGCCGAACGACTCGTCGAGCTTCTGGCCGGGGGCCGGCTCGAAGATCAGGTCCAGCTCGATCTCGCCCGGGGCCAGGAGCGTCGGGGGGCGCTCCGTGCGGTGGCGTACGCCCGACGCGTCGATGCCCGACGCGGCCAGCGTGCCCGCCGCCAGGCGGACCAGGCGGTGGGCGCCGGACTCGACGACGATCACGTCGCCGTCCGGGCTGAGTACCAGGTCGCTCGGCTCCTGCAGGGCGTCGACGACCGTCGTGACCTGGTCGTCGTGGATGCGGCGGACCGCGCCGTTGTAGGTGTCGGCGACCAGGACGCTGCCGTCGGGCAGGGCCAGGACGCCGAGCGGGTGCTGGAGCAGGGCCTCGGCGGCGGGGCCGTCGACGTGGCCGAAGTCGAACAGGCCCTGGCCGGCGGCGGTGTACATCTCGCCGTCCTCGATCCAGCGCACCGCCGACGACTCGCTGTCGGCGATCCACAGGCGGCGGCCGTCGGGGGAGGCCGACAGGCCGGACGGCTGGGCCATCCAGACCTCCTGCAGGGGGCCGTCCTTGAGCGCCTCGACGGTCGTCCCGGCGTACGCGCCGGCCGTGCGCTTCACCGGGTCGAACCACCACAGCTGGTGGATGCCGGCCATGGCCACCACGACCCGGCCGTCGTACCACGCCACGTCCCAGGGCGACGACAGGTCCACCGCCAGCGAGTCATGCGCGTCGAAGTCGACCGTGCCGCGCCACTGGCGGCCGCTGCCGGCGACCGTCGTGACCTCGCCCGTCGAGAGCTTGAGGCCGCGTAGCAGGTGGTTCACGGTGTCGGCGATCACGACGTCGTAGCCGGCGATCTCCGCCTCGTGCGGCGGCAGCAGGCACAGGCCGCCGGGCTCGGAGAACTCCGGCTCGGTGCCGTCTTGGCGGCCGCGGCGGCCGGTGCCGATGCGGCGCACGAGGGTCTCGTTGTCGGCGGCGAGCTCGACGAGCGACTGGTGCGTGGCGTCGGAGACGAGGAAATGCCCGTCCGGCAGCGCCAGCGCCTTGCTGGGAAAGCGCAAAAGCGTCAGATCCGGGTTCTGTACGGCATGAGCTCCCTCGCCCCGCCGCAGCGTCCCGCGGTCCTCGTGGAGGCGGACCAGCTCCTCGACGAGCCGGGCGAGCCCTTCGGCGTGGCCCTCGCCGGCCATGTTCGCCACGACGTACCCCTCGGGGTCGATGACCGTGAGGGTGGGCCAGGCCTTGGCGGCGTACTGCTGCCACATGAGCATCTCGGGATCGTCGAGCACGGGATGGTCCACCCCGTACCGCTCGACGGCCGCCGCGAGCGCCGCGGCGTCCTTCTCGTGCTCGAACTTCGGGCTGTGGACGCCGATGGTCACGAGCACGTCGGCGTACTGCTGCTCGAGCGGCCGCAGCTCGTCCAGCACGTGCAGGCAGTTGATGCAGCAGAAGGTCCAGAAGTCGAGCAGGACGATCTTGCCGCGCAGGTCGGCCAGGCGCAGGTCCCGGCCGTCGGTGTTGAGCCAGCCGCGCCCCCGCAGCTCGGGGGCGCGGACGCGGGCCTTCAGCAGCGGCGAGTCGGCGGTCACTTCTGGTTCGCCGGACGGAGACACAGGACCTGGTCCTTCTGGCCTTTGCGCTGCAGCGTGATGTACGGCTCGGCGGCGTCGGAGCAGCTCGTCGCCGAGTCCACCTTCGACACGATCCGGAACGCGTCCTTGTCCGAGCAGCTCACCCCCTTGGCCCCCTCGCCGTCCTGCTTGACGCAGGAGTTGACGGCGTAGCTGGCGGTACCAAGGTTGCTGATCTTGACAACGATTGCCGTGCCGGCCACGGCGAGCAGGAAGATCGCGACCACGATCGCGAGCCCGACCAGCAGCCCCCGCCGGCTCTTGACCGGCGGCTCGGGCGTCGCCGGCTCGTCGCCTTCGACGGCCGGCGCGTCGGGCGGGTTCTGGCCGGGCATGGTGACGAGGTCGCTGTAGCGCGGCGGGCCCCCCTGGTAGCCGCCGGCTGCGGGGAACGCGCCGGTGGCCGGGGGAGCGGAGGTCTGATACGTCCCGCCGGCCGGGGGCGGCGAGGCCTGGTACATCCCTGTCCCGCCGCCGGAGACCGGGGCGTTCCCCCCGCCGAACGGCCCGCCGCTCGAGGGCGGCGCACTCGTCGGAAAGGCGCTGCCCTGGTAGGCCCCGGGCGGGGCGCTCGTGGGCGGCACGGCCGTGCCCTGGTAGGCCGCGGACGCGAAGCCGGGCGAGCCGTAGGGCGGTTCCCCCGAGGCCGGCGGGGCGGATGAAACCGGTGGCGCCGAAGAAACGGGCGGGGCCGAGGAGACCGGCGGGACCGAGGTGGCCGGTGGGACGGAGACCTGGGCGCGGGCCTGGTACGTCCGGGGCGGCTGACCGCCGTCCCCCGGAATCTGGCCGAGGACCGGCGGCGCGGGCACGCCGGGGGCACCGGCGCCGGACACCTGGGCGGTGCCGGGCGGGATCTGCGCGCTGCCGAACACCTGGGCCGAGCCGGTCGGAACCTGCGCGGATCCGGTCGGTACCTGGGCCGAGCCGGTTGGGACGCGGGCCGAACCGGTTGGGACCTGGGCCGAGCCGGTAGGCGGTGTTACCTGCGCGGTGCCGGAGGGAGGGGTCACCTGGGCCATGCCGGTGGGTACCTGGGCGCTGCCGGTCGGGACGCGGGCGCTGCCGGTAGGAACCTGGGCGGTGCCGGTGGGAACCTGGGCGGTGCCACTTGGTACCTGGGCGCTGCCGCTTGGTACCTGGGCGCTGCCGCTGGGGACCTGGGCCGAGCCGGTCGGGACCCGGGCGGAGCCGGACGACGGGCCGGTCGAAGGGGCCCATGGGTTCTGCTCGGGCGCCGGCTGTGCCGGGGTGGCCGGCGTGAAGCCGGGGAAGCTTCCGGCGGGGCCGGGCGGGGCGCTTCCGAACTGGGTCGGTACCGAGGCCTTGCCCGACGCGGGAGCCACGCCCGGTGGGACCTGGGGCACGCGGGGCGGCAGCGGACCGGCCGGCGGGAACGGGCCCGGGCGTCCGGCATCCTCGGCGTCGCCGGAGTCGTGTGCCCGGGCGTCCGGATCGGGCAGCGACGGCGGGGGCGCGGGCGCGTACGGCGATCCGGACTGAGCCGCCGATGAAGGCTGCCAACCGGCGCCGGCGTGCGGGTCGCCGCCGGGCTGCCAACCGGGCCCGGGCTGGGAGTCGTTGCCCTGCTGCCAGCCGGGCGCGGCCTGCGGTTCGCCGCCGGCCGGCTGCCAACCGGGCCCGGGCTGGGAGTCGTTGCCCTGCTGCCAGCCGGGCGCGGCCTGCGGTTCGCCGCCGGCCGACTGCCAACCCGGGTCGCCGGCCTGCTGCCGGCCGGGGCCGGGCTGGGGGTCGCCGGCGGGGGGCCAGCCCGAGGCCGGCGGGGGCCAGGGGGAGCCGGGATCGGGTTGGGAGGGCGGCGGCGGGGACTGTGGCTGGGGCGGGGGTGAGGACGGAGCGGGTACCGAGGCCGTGGCGCGGACGGCTGGGGCCCTGCCGACCGGCGGCGTGCTCGCCGCGCCCTCGTCCGGGTGGTCGGACGGGTGCTGCTGGTCGGACGTCATGCGTGCCTCCTGGTTGGTCAGACCCCTGCGACCGTAGTCGAACGGGTCCGGCCATGGCAGTGCCGGTCGCCGAGTTCATCGGTTGGAGATAGGGCGAAAACGGACGATCGGGCACGAAGTGCTGGCGGGTGTCAAAAGATAGAAACCGCCCCGGTCCGCGAGGGAGCTCGGCGGACCGGGGCGGTTCTAGGAGGGCTCGACGCCCCTGACCGGGGGGAACGGGGCAGCGGACCTCGCCGCTCGAAGCGCGCCGCTGCAGGTCTTGAGGGGGTTCGGTGGAGCGGAGATCCCCCGGCCCGTCGGAAAACAGCCTAACTGCGGTTGATCATGGCGTGGAGTTCGTCGCGGAGGGCCGACGACGGGTTCTTCGCGATCGCGCGCTCGATCGCCTCGAGGCGGCGGGCGGCGTTGCGGCGGGCCTTGTAGCGCTCGATGAACGTGCTCATGGCGGGCTCCCTGGGAGTGGGTGGTGTAAGGAGGTCCTTGGTTCACATCCATTACACGCCCGCGGAAAGATCGAAATCCAGCGAATATGAAGTGACGCGGCCCACCGGCCGATGATTCGTAGGCGGTGAACCAGGGCAAACGCCCTGTTCGTCGGCCACATGACAGTGGCCCCGTGCTTGCGCACGGGGCCACTGTCGGTGAATTGGCCTGGTCGTCAGCTCCAGGCGAGCGTCGCGCCCTCGGGATCCTCGAGGTAGGCGCCGACGTCGCGCAGGAACTTGGAGCCCAGCTCGCCGTCGATGATGCGGTGGTCGAAGGACAGGCCCAAGGTCGTGACCTGGCGAATCTTGATCTTGCCCTTGTGGACCCAGGGCTGCTCGCGTACGGCGCCGAAGACCAGGATGGCCGACTCGCCGGGCGGCAGGATCGGGGTGCCCGAGTCGACGCCGAAGACGCCGACGCTGGTGATCGTGAACGTGCCGCCCGACATGTCCGCCGGGGACGTCTTGCCGTCGCGGGCCGTGCCGACGAGCGCGGTCAGGGCGTCGGCGAGCTCGCGCGTGGTCAGGTCCTGGGCGTCCTTGATGTTCGGCACGATCAGGCCGCGCTGGGTGGCGGCCGCGATGCCCAGGTTGACGTAGTGCTTGATGACGATCTCGTCGCCCGCCCACGTCGAGTTGACCATCGGGTGGCGGCGCAGCGCGAGCAGCGCGGCCTTGGCCACCATGAGCAGCGGGGAGACGCGCACGTCCCGCCAGTCGCGGTGGGTCTTGAGCCGCTCGAGGGCCTTCATCGCCCGGGTCACGTCGACCGTGAGGAACTCGGTCACGTGCGGGGCGGTGAACGCGCTGGCCACCATGTTTTCGGCGGTCAGCTTGCGCACGCCCTTGACCGGGATGCGCTCCTCGCGCTCGCCGGCCGGGCGGGCCGCCCTGGCCGCCGGCGCCGTGGCCGGGGCCGCCTGCGCGCCGAGCACGTCGTCGCGCGTGATGGAGCCGCTCGGGCCCGTGCCCGTCAGGGCGGCCAGGTCGATGCCGAGGTCGCGGGCGAGCTTGCGGACCGGCGGCTTGGCGAGGACGGACCCGTTGCGAGCCGGTGCCGGTGCCGCTTCTGTACGGGGGGCGGCCGGCGCCGGAGCGGTGTGGACGGGTTCTGGTGGGAGTACCGCTGCGGGCTCTTGAACCGGCGCGGACGCGGAGGCTCGCGGGCGGCGCTTGGCCACGGCGGTCTTGGGGCCGTAACCCACCAGGACGGCGGTGCGGCCGCCCGGGGCGGGACCACCGATCAGGCCGGGCTCCACCGGCGCGTCCCCGGCCACCTCGACGGCGGCGAGCGACGCGGCCGACGGCGCGGGCAGGTCGCCGGCGCCCGGGTCGGTGTCGATCGCGATGATCGGCTGGCCGACCTCCACGGTGGCGCCCTCGGGGTGGAAGATCTTGTTGACCTTGCCGGCCCACTTCGCCGGGATCTCGACCGCGGCCTTGGCGGTCTCGACCTCGACGATCGGCTGGTTGAGGGCGATCGTGTCACCCTCCTGGACCAGCCACTTGAGGATCTCGCCCTCGGTGAGGCCCTCGCCCAGGTCGGGCAGGTTGAACTCCTTGACCCTGGTCATCCGTGCCTCTCCCTAGAACCCGAACGAGCGGTCGACGGCGTCGAGCACCCGGTCCAGGTCCGGCAGGTACTCCTCCTCCAGGCGAGCGGCCGGGTACGGCGTGTCGAACCCGGTGACGCGCAGGACCGGCGCCTCGAGGGAGTAGAAGCACTCCTCTGTGATCCGGGCGGCGACCTCGGCGCCGAGGCCCAGGTTGCCAGGGGCCTCGTGGACGACGACCGCGCGGCCGGTGCGGCGCACGGATTCGTACACCGGGCGCATGTCCAGCGGCGACAGCGTGCGCAGGTCGATGACCTCCAGCGAGCGGCCGTCCTCCTCCGCCGCGGTGGCGGCGTCGAGGGCGGTGCGCACCATGGGGCCGTAGGCGAGCACGGTGACGTCGGTGCCGGGGCGGGCGACCCGCGAGGCGTGCAGCGGCAGGCTCGCGCTGTCGGCGTTGACCTGGCCCTTCTCCCAGTAGCGGCGCTTGGGCTCCAGGAAGATGATCGGGTCGTCGGACTCGATCGACTGCTGGATCATCCAGTACGCGTCGTCGGGGGTGCTGCACGAAACGACCTTGAGGCCGGCGGTGTGCGCGAAGTACGCCTCGGGCGACTCCGAGTGGTGCTCGACCGCGCCGATGCCGCCGCCGAACGGGATCCGGATGACGATCGGCAGGCTGACCTTGCCCTGCGAGCGGTAGTGCAGCTTCGCGACCTGCGACACGATCTGGTCGTAGGCGGGGTACACGAAGCCGTCGAACTGGATCTCGCAGACCGGGCGGTAGCCGCGGATGGCGAGGCCGACCGCGGTGCCGACGATGCCGGACTCGGCCAGCGGGGTGTCGATGACCCGCTCGTCGCCGAAGTCCTTCTGCAGCCCGTCGGTGATGCGGAAGACGCCGCCGAGCTTGCCGACGTCCTCGCCCATGATCAGGACCTTGGGGTCGCGCTCCATGGCCCGGCGCAGGCCGGTGTTGAGCGCCTTGCCGAGGGTGAGGTTCTCCGCGGTCATCAGTGCCCACTCCCCTCGAAGGACGCAAGGTACTTGGCGAACTGTTCCTTCTGCTCCGCGAGCTCGGGGGAGCCGTGCGGGTACACGTGGTCGAACAGCGTCAGGGGATCGGGATTGGGCATGTTGAGGACGCGCTCGCGCAGGTCGACGGCGGCCACGCGGGCCTCCTCGTCGATGGCGTCGAAGTAGTCGTCCTTGGCCATGCCCTGCTTGCTCAGGAAGCTGCGCAGCCGCTTGATCGGGTCCTTGGCCTGCCAGGCCTCGACCTCGCTGGCGATCCGGTAACGGCTCGGGTCGTCGGAGGTGGTGTGCGCGCCCATGCGGTAGGTGTAGGCCTCGATGAGCGACGGGCCCTGGCCGTGCCGCGCGTCGTCGAGGGCCTTGCGGGTCACCGCGTAGCAGGCGAGCACGTCGTTGCCGTCGACGCGCAGGCCCGGAAAACCAAAACCGCTGGCCCGGTGGTACAGCGGGACGCGCGTCTGCCGCTCCAGCGGTTCCGAGATCGCGTACTGGTTGTTCTGGCAGAAGAACACGAGCGGGGCGTTGAACACCGACGCCCAGATGAACGCCTCGTTGACGTCGCCCTGGCTGGTGGCTCCGTCGCCGAAGTAGGCGATGACGGCCTCGCCGTCGTCGGCGCCGACCTTGCCGTCCTTGACGACGCCCATCGCGTAGCCGGTCGCGTGCAGCGTCTGCGCGCCGATGACGATCGTGTACATGTTGAACTTGAACTCGTTCGGGTCCCAGGCGCCCTGGTCGACCCCGCGGAACAGGCTGAGCGGCATGATCGGGTCGATGCCGCGGCAATACAGAACGCCGTGTTCGCGGTACGTCGGGAAGGCCATGTCCTGCGCCCGCAGCGCCCGGCCGGAGCCCACCTGGGCCGCCTCCTGGCCGAGCAGACTCGCCCAGATGCCCAGCTCGCCCTGGCGCTGCAAGGCGGTCGCCTCAGCGTCGAGCTTCCGGACCACGACGAGGTCGTGGTACAGCGAGCGGTACTCCTCGTCGGTGAAGTCGACCGTGTAGTCGGGGTGTTCGACCCGGTCGCCCTCGGGGGTGAGCAGCTGCACGAACGCGGGTTCAGGCACGGCCCGTGTCGTGTGCGTCCGGGCCTTGACTTCGCCCTTCGCCATCCGTTTCTCCCTGTCGTCTTTCGCGTCGGCAGCGGGGGTGACCCTGCCGCGCAGCGGGGGTGGCTGCCACGCGGCGACCCGGGTGGGGTCGGCGCGTCGCGGTTTGGGCATGACCGGTGATCATGCCCGGGAGCCGGCCCCGGGCTCTGCCTCGCAGGGTATGCGGAGGCTACGGCCCCGTTGCCGGTGTGTGTCCAGCATCGCAGAAGCCGTGTCGATCGACACCATGGAGTCGGAGCGCACGGGCGGGCTAATCCCGAAAAATCCCCCCAGCTCGGGCGGGTCTTCTCCCGGTAACGCGGCGTTAGTCCGGATGTCCCAGACGAATTTGGAGTCCCGTTGTCCTCCGACGTGCGCCACCACCGGCCCTTCTCCCCGAACCGGCGGCCGCTGCTCATCTCCGCGCTGCTGGTGCTGCTCACCTCGGTGCCGACGATGATCGTCGTCGCCGCCGGCAGCGCCACGCTGGAGACCGCGCCGCCCGCCCGCTCGCCGGTCGTCGCCGACCCGCAGGCGGGCCCGGTGGTGGTCGGCTCCGGCTCCGCCCCGGGGCGGCACTCGTCCGGCCCGGGCGCGGGGCAGTCGGCCGGCGCCGTGCCGACGGCGCCCCGGCCGCCCTTGCGGCCCCCGGCGACGGCGACGGAGCGTGGCGGCGGGCACGGTGCGGGCGGCGGGAACGTCCTTCCGCCGCCGAAGCGGCCCCCGGGTACGTCGCTGCCCTCGGAGGCGGGCACGCCGCCCATTCAGGATCGGGCATGGCCCGGCTGGGACGACAGGCTGCAGAGACGCAAGGAATCGTCGCGAAATCCATCGGGGTCGGTCGATCGGTCAAATCCGGTCGGCCGATTCGGCTTTTCGGGGTTACCGTCCGGCCCGCGTGTTGGAGTTTCGAGTGACGACCGCCCATGCCGTCGAGAACGGCTTGCAGGGCCACTGGGCGCATCCGGCCGTGCAGCCCTTTCCGGGCCGGCCCGGCGCGGGCTGGTGTCGTTCGACGCGCCGGCGCGCGTCCGTCACGGCGTGGTCGTAGATCACCGCCATTGATGCTCCTCAGACCCCCTGGGCCGCCGGCGCCGTCCACAGCAGGCGCGCGTTGTACAGCTGCTGCGCCGTGGCCAGCGCGGCCTCGGCCGACCGGAACACGGCGACCTCGGTCTTGCCGTTGCCGAGGCGCCAGGTGAGGACGGCCTGATCGGGCAGCTCGTGCCCCCAGGCGACGACCTGCGGGTGGTCGTCGTCGAGTGGATCGGCGACAATGCCGAAGAGTCGTGGTGCGCCTTCGAGCAGGAGCGTGTCGTCCTCGAACACCACTGATCTCCCTCCGGCCGAGGTGCGATCTGACCCAACCAGAATGCACGTGCAGGTTTCTCGCGGCAATACGCCGGGTCAAAGTTGAGTAGAGCAAGGCAATCGCTCAGACTCGGAGCTGCTTGCGCGTCAACCCGGTAACGGACACACTCGTGTTGAGTAATGGAGGTGACCCGTGTCCACCGGCCATAGCCCCACGTTCCCCCGCTTTCAGTTGGGTAAGCAACTGAGGGAGCTGCGCGAGCGTGCACGGCTTACCACGGAGGACGTCGGGCTGCAGCTCGACTGCTCGCCGAGCACCATCAGCCGGATGGAGGGCGGCAAGGTCGGAATCCGGCGCAGCACGCTGGAGCGCCTGCTCGAGATCTACGACGTTCATGATCAGGAACAGATCGACACATTGGTCATCCTCGCGAGGGAAGGCAAGACGCGAGGCTGGTTCGCTCGATACGGCGATCTTCCGGCCAGTTACTCCCGGTACATCGGCCTGGAGTCCAGCGCCGCCGAGATGCGCGACTACGAGGCGCTCGTGGTGCCTGGCATGTTGCAGACCGAGGAGTACACGCGAGCCCTGCTCGCCGCGTCGCCCGCAGAGTCCGAGGACGCCGTCGAGGCGCACGTGACCGCGCGCCGCGACCGGCAGAACCTGCTCACCCGCCCGGAACAACCTTTGCAATTCATCGCGGTCCTCGACGAAAGCGTCATCCGGCGCAGCATCGGCGGACCCGACGTCATGCGGTCGCAGCTGAAGCACCTGGCCGACATGGGCCGGGTGAGGAACGTGACGATCCAGATCCTGCCGTTCTCCGGAGGGGCATATGCCGGCATGGCCGGGTCGTTCGCGATCCTGAAGTTCAAGGATGCACCAAGCGTCGTATATGCCGAGGCCATGGCCGGCGACATCTATCCCGCCGCCGATGATGTCCAGCGCTATCACGACGTGTTCGAAAACCTGCGAGCTGCCGCGCTCAGCCCGTTGGAGTCGATCAAAATGATCGAGGACGCCGCGAACTGAGTTCGGCCCCGACCCAGAAGGAGTGCGCAGATGGCTGCGCTGAATGAGCGGTGGCACAAGCCCACCCGCAGCGGCAACAACGGGCAGTGCGTCGAAGCGCGGTTCGTCGACGGCGTCGTCGAGGTCCGCAACTCCAACGCGCCGGACGCGGGGCTGGTGCGCTTCACCCGCCTCGAATGGGAGACGTTCATCGCCGCGGTCGACCAGGACGGCGAATTCCGCCTGCCGTAACCAGGTTCTTGTAAACAGCGAAGGGACGGCCCCGACCGGCCGTCCCTTCGTCGTAGCTGCGAGCCGTTTTTGATGTTATCCCGCGGTCCTATTCGACGGGTACATCAAGGTCTTCAGTAGCGCGATGCAGCAAAAAGTCGCGAATCGGGCCGGGTAGCAATCCTGCGATGTGGGTGTCGCGGCGAGGCCCGGCGGAGTAACTATGAGTTATGACCACACAGGTGACGCCGGCCACCCAGGTGTCGGCTCTCACGATCCGGGCCTACCGCCCGACCGACCATCGGGAGTGCCGCCAGCTGTGGGCGGAGCTCACCGCGTCCGACGCCGCGCTCTACGGCGCGACCTCCGAGGACGACTCGGGGGCGGCGTTCGAGGAGTACCTCACGCGCCTCGACCTGTCCGGGATGTGGGTCGCCTCAGACGTGGGCGGCGGGGTCGTCGGCATGGTGGGCCTGCTGCTGGACGGCCGCGGCGGTGAGGTGGAGCCCCTGGTCGTCGCGTCGGCGCGGCGCGGCGAGGGCATCGGCCGGGCGCTGCTGTCGCACGTGGCCGACCAGGCCCGGCGGCGGGGGCTGGGGCAGCTGAGCATCTCGCCGGCCGCCCGCAACCTGGACGCCATCCGATGCCTGCACGCGGCCGGGTACGACGCCCTGGCCCGCGTCACGCTCGCCATCGACCTCGGGCGCAAGGGCTCGGTCTTCGAGGACGGCATCGAACTACACGATCTGCGGTTCCGTCTCTAGTTATCCACAGGTTTTTCTGCGTTATCCACAGCCGAAAAGCGCTCATTCACGCGCGGGCGGGGCCCGGGCGAGGCTTCCTGCATGGCTTCCCGACTGCGCCTGCGCGGACCCGCCGAGCTTCTCTCGGCCATGCCGTATCTCATGGGCTTCCACCCCACCGACAGCCTCGTCGCCCTGGGCCTGCGCGGCTCGGGCCTGCACCTGCAGCTGCGCGGCGACCTGCCCGGCGACCGCGACGCCGGCGAGGTGCTGGCCGAGCACTACGCCGGGCTGTTCAGCCGCAACGGGATCGACGGCGCCCTGCTGATCGGCTACGGGCCGCCGGGCCGGGCCGAGCCGTTCCTGCGCGCTGTGGCCGCCGCGCTCGAGCGCTGCGGGATCGCACTGCTGGACCTGCTGCGCACGCACGAGGGGCGGTACTGGTCGCTCCTGTGCGACGAGCCCGGGTGCTGCCCGCCGGACGGGCGCCGCTTCGACCCGACCACCTCGGTCGCCGCCGCCGAGGCCACGCTCGCCGGCCTCGTCGCGCTGCCCGACCGCGCCGCGGTGGCGGCCGCGTTCGCCGGGCCGGACGGGCCGGCGCTGGAGGCGATGGAGGAGGCCGGCAACCGGGCCAACCTGCGCGTCCTGCGCCTGGTCGCCGGGCGCGACGCCGCCGCGGCCAAGGCGCTGCTGGCCGGGGCCGGGCGGGCCGCGCTCGACGGGGCGCTGACCCGCTACGGCGCCGGGCACCGGCTTACCGACGACGAGGTGGCGTGGCTGCAGGTGCTGCTGCACGTCGTGACGTTCCGGGACCGGGCCTGGGAGCGGCTCGACCGCGACGTGCGGCGCGACCAGGAGCTCGAGGAGACGCACCGGCGGCTGTGGACGGACCTGGTCCGTCGCTGCGAGCCGGCGTCCGTCGCACCCGCGGCGACCCTGTTGTCGTACTTGAGCTGGCGCTGCGGCAACGGGCTGCACGCGTCCATCGCGCTCGACCGGGCGCTGGACGCCGATCCCGGATACTCGGCGGCCGGCCTCATGGCGGAGATCCTCGGGCGCGGCCTCTCGCCCGGCCAGGTGCCGCCGATCGCGCCCCGGCGCCGCCGTCGCCGGCCGCGGCGGCGGGTCAGCGCGCCGGCAGCCCTCGCACACGATGGGCGCACGAGTACACGTTGAAGGTCGGGCCGCGCAGGAAGCCGACCAGGGTCAGGCCGGCCTCCGCGGCCAGGTCGACGGCGAGCGTGCTCGGCGCCGACACGGCGGCGAGCGCCGGGAGGCCGGCCATCCAGGCCTTCTGGCACAGCTCGAAGCTCGCCCGGCCGCTGACCATCAGCACGTGACCGGCCAGGGGCAGGCGCTCCTGGCGCACGGCCCAGCCGATCACCTTGTCGACGGCGTTGTGGCGGCCGATGTCCTCGCGCAGGCACACCAGGTCGCCGTCCGCGGTGAACAGGCCGGCCGCGTGCAGGCCGCCGGTGGCGTCGAAGGCCCGCTGCCGGCGGCGCAGGGCGTCGGGGAGCGCCGTCAGCACCCTCGGGTCGAAGGTGACGTCGTCCGCGGCGACGTCGAACGACGAGCGGGTGCGCACGGCGTCGATGCTCGCCTTGCCGCAGACGCCGCAGGAGGAGGTGGTGTAGAAGTTCCGGGCCGCGTTGCCCGCCTCGGGCGCCGGGACGTGCGGCGCGAGCCGGATGTCGACGACGTTGTACGAGTTGGGCTCCTCGTCGCCGGCGCACAGCTTGGCCGTGACCACGTCCTCGGCGCGGCGGATGACGCCCTCGGTGAGCAGGAAGCCGATGGCGAGGTCGAGGTCGTCGCCGGGGGTGCGCATGGTGACGGCGAGCGGGGCGCCGGCGACGCGGATCTCGAGGGGCTCCTCGGCGGCGAGCGTGTCCGGCCCGATCCGCACCTCGACCCTGGGCTCGACGTCGGCCGCTGGGCTTCCGGTGGCGGTTCCGGCGTTCGGGGCCGCGTCGGGATGAGAGCGTGAAGTTGTTCGATCGGCCGCGTCGCGGTGGTTGCCGGCGGTAGATCTCCCGGCCGGCGCCTCTTGGGTCGGGGTGGGCTGGCCACCGGTGTCGTAGGTGGTGGCGGTGCTTCCGGCCGTGGCGCCGTGGGGCGCGGTGAGCGGGCCAGCCGGGTCGTAGGTGGTGGCGGTGCTTCCGGCCGTGGCGCCGTGGGGCACGGTGAGCGGGCCAGCCGGGTCGTGGGTGATGGCCGCGCTTCCGGGCATCGCGCCGTGGGTTCCGGCCGTCGCGCTTGCGGTCGTGGCGCTTCCGGCCGTGGCGCCTTGGGGTGCGGCTGGCTGACTGGCGGTGTTCCCCGCCGAGGACCGGAGCGCGGCGGCGGCCGAAGAGGAGCTTCCGCCGGCGTGAGGGTCGGCGTTGTCCGACAAATCCGAAATGTCGGTACGGAGGGCTACGCGGGCGATGGTGCGGCGCTGGGTTACGCGGCCCATGGTGGCGCCTCTCTGCTGGAGCGTCTTGCCGGACTCGTTCGACGGTAAGTTCTGCATGTGCGCGACGGCCACCTGGAAGCGAGACCGGTAAGGCTTGCGGCGGTCGTGCTCGCCGGCGGGCAGGCCCGGCGGTTCGGCGGGCGGGACAAGCCGATGGTCGCCGTCGGTGGGCAGCCGATGGTCGGCCGGGTGCTGACCGCCGCCGCCGAAGCCGGGATGGCGCCCCGCGTCGTGGTCGGGCCCCCGCGTGAGGGGCTGCCGGCGGGCGTCGTCGTCGTGCAAGAGGAGCCGCCGGGCGGGGGGCCGGTAGCGGCGGTCGCCGCCGGACTGGCGGCGCTCGACGCCGAGGCGGGAGTCGCGGCGCGGCGGGCGGGCGACCTGGCGGCGCTCAATGCCGAGGCCGGAGTCGTGGCGCTGCGGGCCGGCGACCTGGCGGCGCTCGACCCCGAGGCGGCAGTCGCGGCGCGGCAGGCTAGCGACCTGGCGGCGTCCGACGCGGAGGCCGGAGTCGTGGGGCTGCCGGTGCTCGACGCCGAGGTCGGAGTGGGGCTGCCGGTGCTCAACGCCGAGGCCGGAGTGGGGCTGCCGGTGCTCGATGCCGAGGTCGAAGTCGTCGCGCTGCTGGCGGGGGATCTGCCGTGGCTCAGCGCCGATGCGATCGAGCGGCTCGTGGGTGCGCTCGGAGAGAGCGACGGGGCCGTGTTCGTGGACGAGAGCGGGCGGCGGCAGGTGCTGTGCGGGGTCTGGCGGGCCCGCGCGCTGCGGGAGGCGGTCCGGCGGCTGGCGAGCGTGCAGGGGGCCTCCATGCGTGCGCTCACCGAGGCGATGAACGTGGTGGAAGTGCGGTGGGAGGGAGGGCGGCCGCCCTACTTCGACTGCGATACCGAGGAGGATCTACGCAGGGTGATCGACGATGAGTGAGAACGTGCTCGAGCGGTGGCTCGACGAGGCGGCCGCGGCGCTCGGCGTGGACGCGCCCGATGCGCAGGTGCGCAACGAGGTCCTGGACGTGGCGCGGGACGTGGCGCACAACGTGGCGCGGCCGGGGGCGCCGCTGACCGCCTTCCTCCTCGGGGTGGCGGTCGGGCGCGGGGCGGATCCGCAGCGTATGGGGGAGGTGCTGCGGGGTCTGGCGACCCGGTCCGGGTGAGCGATCGACTCTGGATAGGGTGAGGGCGGGGGGATAGGGAGGCGATCATGGCTGGTGACCGGGACGAGGCCGCGTCGTTCGAGAGTGCGCTGTTCGACGACGAGGACCCCGCGGGCGGCAACCTCAAAGAGAAGGTCGCCGAGGCCTGGCGGGACTTCGCGCGGCACCTCGTGGATGCGCTGCGCGGGCTGGACAGCGGGACCACGCTCGACCTGACGCTCGATCCCACGGCTTCCGGGACGGGTGACGCCGTCTACTCGATCCAGGTCACCGGCGAGGACGGCGACGAGCTCTCGGCCACGGCGGTGAGCAATGCCGACCTGCCCAGCGCCTACCGGCTGGACCGGTCCGTGATCGCCGAGATCGTGGCGCTCGGGTGGTCGCCGCCCGGCGTGGTGGCGGGCTCGGGCGAGTCGTTCGGGCTGCGGGTCGGCAAGAGCGAGTCGGCGCACCTGAGCCGGCTGATCATGCGCACGCTGCGGGACAGCTACGGGGCGCCGCACCCGGCCTTCCTGACGTACCTGGCGCACGACGCCGAGGGGCGGGTCGCGCCCGTGCCGGCGCTCGGGGTCGCGCGGTCGCTCGCGTCCATCGTCGACGCCGACGGCGACGGGGTCGTCGACGTGGTCCGGACGGGGGGCGGGGGCGCGCTTGCCGAGCTGGCCGAGCAGACCGAGGACCTGCCGCTGTACGACAAGGTGACCACGGTCGTCGCCCGGCTCATGAAGACCACGCCCGAGGAGCTGCCCATCGACCCCGACGGGGACATCGGCATCCGGTCCGGCTCGGCGATGGTGTTCGTGCGGGTGCGCGACAACCCGCCGCTGGTCGACGTGTTCTCGCCGATCCTCACCGAGGTCGAGCCGACCGAGCGGCTCTACGTGAAGCTCTCCGAGCTCACCAACCGCATGCCGATCGGGCGGCTGTACTGCACGAACGACACCGTCTGGGCCAGTGTCCCGGTGTTCGGGCGCGACTTCCAGGCGACCCACCTCATGCTCGCCGTGCAGGTGATGACCGGGCTCGCGGACGAGCTGGACGACCGGCTGCACGGCGAGTTCGGCGGCAAGCGCTTCTTCGGCGAAGGGGACAAGCCCAAGCCGGCGATCACCGGCGAGAGCGAGCGGACGGGGATGTACCTCTAGAACGGCAGCCAGGCCTGCTGCGCGAGCGTCGACAGATCGTTGGCCTGCAGGCCCGCCGCCGACATCGTCCACAGCGTCCCGCCGATCACGAGCGAGCGCTCGATCATGGTGTACTGCGAACCCGGGTGCGTGATCGTGCCCGTCTTGGCGATGGCCTTGTCCCCGACGGAGAGCACCAGCGCGCCCGACCTGGTCATGGGCAGGACGAGCTGGCCCGTGGCCGGCCAGTAGAGGAACGCGTGCGGGTCCCACTCCGCCGCCGAGGCGGTGCCGGGGACCTGGAACTGCGACAGGCGCCCCGGTGCGGCCATGTCGTGCACGTCGAACAGCGACACCTGCAGGCCCTGCACGCGGCCCTTCTCGTTGGCCTCCTGCCCGACGCCGATGAGCCGCCCGGTGCCGGCCGGGTGCAGGTACGCCGAGTAGCCCGTGATCTTCAGCTCGCCCACGGCCCGCGGCGCCGACGGGTCGGAGAGGTCCAGGGTGTACAGCGGATCGGTCTGGCGGAACGTGACGACGTATCCGGCGGTGCCGATGAACCGCACCGAGTAGATCTTCTCGCCCTTGCCCAGGCCGCCGACCTTGCCCGCCTCGGCGAGCGCCCCGCCACGCTGCTCCAGCACATAGACGGCCGAGGCGTCGTTCGCGGTCGTGGCCACGCGCAGGCGGCCGTCCCACTCCGACAGCGAGTACTGGTTGAGCAGCCAGCCCGGCACCTCGCCGGCGGCGACGTAGCGCGGCTTCGCGGCGCCCGCGATCGTGAACTTGAACAGCTGGGTGCGCTGCGGCACCGGGGCCACGCTGCCGGCCCGCTTGCCCATCGGCGCGTAGGTGCGCCAGCGCTGGTCGTTGCCGACGTACAGGCTGGGGCCGTTGGCGTAGACGATGCCGCCGTCGGCCGCGATCGCGACCGGGTCGCCGGAGCCGAGCGCCGGGGCGGCGAGGTCGAAGGTGGCGACCGTGAGCACGGACGTGCCCGAGTAGGTGTCGGGCAGGCTCAGCGCGCCGCAGTCGACGTGGCCGTCGGTGCGCTTCCCGGCGGCGTCGACCGACGTCCATCGCGGCAGCCAGGCCTCGATCGGCGCGGCGTCGACGGCGGCGCGGTTGTCCTCGAGGCCCTCGCCCTCCTGGATGCCGGCGGGCCCCGGCTGGGGGAAGTCGATGCGCGGGGAGGAGCGGATCACGATCCGGGCGACCGAGCCCACCTGGCGGGCGTCGACCAGCGAGCCGTCCATGTGGTAACTGCCGACGATCTTCGGCGGCCCGGCGAGGTCGACGAGGGTGAGCAGCGGGCCACCCTCCACCCGCCCGTAGCCCAGCACGAGCGCCCGGTCGCCCGAGAGCAGCAACTCGCCGCCCGAGCCGACCGGGACGGTGCCGGTGACCTTGCGCGACGCGGCGTCGACGACGGTCAGCGCCCCGTCGCCGGTGACCGTCACGATCCGCTTGCCGTCGGTCTTGACCAGGTCGGGCTCGTCCACGCCGGCCTCGTGGGTGTTGGTGCCGGAGTACGCCTGGTCGCTGCCGCCGGTCCGTGCGGCCGCCTCCGGCACGCTGGCCTTCGTGGCCGCCCCGTCGTTGAGGGTGCGGTAGTCGACGGGCGGGCCGCCGAGGCCCCACGGGGTGACCGCCTCCCGCGTGGCCTTGCGCAGGCTGGTGAGCAGGTCCGCGCACGAGTCGTAGGCGACCAGCCGCAGCGCCGGCGCCGGGGCGGGCGCGTCCCCGGCGCTCGTGGACGGCCCGGAAGGGGCCCGTTCCGCCGTACACCCGGCAAGCAGCAGCAACACGGCACCCAGCGCAACGGCGGCACGGTTCATGGCACTAGGACGGCGGCGGGGCCGCCCCGGTTCCCGGCTCCTCCACCATCCGTGGGGCGAGGGTCTCCACCAGCCGCGACAGCACGATCATGCTGCGCGTCGAGGTGACGAACGGCTCGGCCCGCAGTCGCTCCAGGGCCTCCTCGAGCCCGGCCATGTCCATCGCCCGCAGATGCACGAGCGCGTCGGCCTCGCCGGAGATGGTGTACGCCCCGACGACCGCCGGATGGCGCTTGGCCGCGGCCCGCAGCTGCTGCGGCGACGTGCGCCCGGTGCAGAACAGCTCGACGAACGCCTCCGTGGTCCAGCCGACGGCGCCCGGGTCGATGAGGGCCGTATAGCCGCGGATCACTCCGCTGGATCGGAGCCGGTCGACGCGTCGCTTGACGGCCGGGGCCGACAGTGCCACCCGCTCGCCGATGTCGGCATACGATGAGCGGGCGTCTTCCTGCAGCAACGCAATGATTCGCTGATCAATCGGGTCCAGCCGCAACGAATCCCTCCTTGAAAGCAACTTTTCTTGCTGTTTTGTGTAACACACGGTCTCTACCGTTTGATCTCGTGACGCGGTCGTACCTGATGTCGCCACCCGAACACTTCGTGGTGGAGTACGCGATCAATCCCTGGATGGACACCACCGCACCGGTCGACACCGAGCTGGCCGTGAAGCAGTGGGAGGGCCTGCGCGAGACGCTGGTCCGCCTCGGTCACGAGGTCCATGTGCTGACGCCGGAGATCGGCCTGCCGGACATGGTGTACGCGGCCAACGGCGCCTTCTCCGTCGACGGCGTCGTCTACGGCGCCCGGTTCAAGTACCCGCAGCGCACGGCCGAGGCCGCGGCGCACCGGCGGTTCTACGACAACATCGGCTGGCGCTACGTCACGCCGTCGCAGACCAACGAGGGCGAGGGCGACTTCACCTACGTGCCGGGCGCGCTCGGCGGCCTGGTGCTGGCGGGCCACGGCTTCCGCACCGAGGTGGCCGCGCACGCCGAGGCCCAGGAGGCGCTGTGCCGGCCGGTGGTCTCGCTGCGCCTGGTCGATCCCCGCTTCTACCACCTCGACGTGGCGCTGGCGCCGATCGACGACGAGAACGTCGTGTACTACCCGGGCGCCTTCTCCGAGGCGTCGCGCTCGGTGCTGGCGCAGCTGTTCCCGGCGGCGATCCTGGCAACCGAGGAGGACGCGCTCGCGTTCGGCCTCAACCTCGTCTCCGACGGCCGCAACGTCGTGCTCAACAGCGAGGCCACGGCGCTCGCGGCGCGGCTGCGCGAGGCCGGCTACACGCCGGTGCCGGTGGAGCTGTCCGAGCTGAAGAAGGGCGGCGGCAGTGTGAAGTGCTGCATCGCCGAGCTGCGCGGCTGACCCTCGACCGATGCGACAGGTCCGGCGACCAAGTCGCCGGACCTGTTCAGCGGGAGGCTAGGACGGCTGCGGGAGGGCTAGGACGGCTGAGGTGACGCCTGCGGCGTCTTGACCACGATCCACTTCGCCGTGAACTGGTTGCCCGGCGCGGTCGTGGCCGTCGCCGAGGCCGTACCGGCCACCGTCAGCTGCGCGCCCGCCTTCAGCGAGGTGGGCTGCAGGGTGTGCCGCTCGTCGTACACCCGGACGCTGTTGTTGAGCGTCCAGGTCCGGCTGTAGCCGTCCGTCGACACGACCGTCAGCGACGTCGTCGTCAGCTTCGACGCCTCGCCCCGCTGCAATGCCACCCGGACCGGCCCCTTCGTCGTCTGCACGATGCCCTCGCCGTGCAGGACGCCGGACAGCATCTCGTGGTGGTCGCCGCCTCCGCCGCCGTTCTGCGTCGGCATCGGCGACGCCGGGGCGGTGGGTGCTGTGGGCTGCGGGGTCGGCTGCGCGTTCGCCATCACCGGGGGCAGTGTGCCGGCGACCGAAAGAACCGCAGCACCCAAAAGCAAGCCTATCCGTGAGCGCTTCATCGGGGGACCTCCTCGGAATGGGGCTAGTCCGCCCCATACCGCGGATCACTTGCGGCAAACCTGACATATGGGGTGCCGAGCGCGCGGAAGGCGTCGCCCGGGCGCTCGTGACCGTCGGTCGAGTGGCCGAGCGCGTCGGCCGGGTCCTGGCACATGAGCACGTGCGAGGCCTGGGCGCCGAGCGCGGCGACCGGCCAGGCGAGCAGGTGCACCAGCAGGCCCACGATCTTGATGGCGACCACGTCGCCGACGCCGCGGCCGGTGTACTCGTGGCGGTACCAGCTGCGCACCATGCGCCAGTAGGGCTGCGTGCTGACCTGTACCCCGTCGCGGTCGACGACCGGGCCGTGCTCGAAGCCGACCCCGCGCACGATCACCGCGATCGCCTTGAGGTTGAGCAGCCGCCGGATCGGCATCGACAGCACGGTGACCACGCCGCCGAGCCACCAGCCGGGCTGGTCGAGACGGGTCAGGGCGAGGAACAGCGCCACGTGCAGCAAGGCCAGCGGGACGCCGACCCAGCGCAGCGCGACGCCCTGGGTGAAGATGCCGACCGGATCCCTACCCACCCGGCGCAGGCGCTGCCAGAACAGCACCTGGACGAGCAGGATGCCCAGCGCCGCGCCGGCGCCGGCGAGCCCCAGGACCACCCACCAGGTATGCATAGACAAGCATCATGACACGGTGCGCAGCGGGAACGTCACCGTGAATCGGGCGCCGCCCTCGGGGGCGTGGCCGGCGTCGATGCGTGCGCCGAGCCGGCGCGACAGCCGGGCGGCCAGCGCCAGCCCGAGGCCGCTGCCGACCTTGCGGATGCCCTGGTACCGCTTCGACAGCGCGCCCCGCTCGAACGCCACCGCGAGGTCCTCGTCGGTGAAGCCGGGGCCGCCGTCGCGCACCTCGAGCCAGGCCGCGGACGGGCCGGTGTACAGAGCCAGGACCAGGGGGGCCTGCGCCGGTACCACCCGCAGCGCGTTCTCCAGCAGCCCGTCCACGATCTGGCGGATCCGGCCGGGGTCCGTGACGACGGGGACCGCGAACGGCGGCAGCTCGGTGCGCAGCACCAACCCGGCCCCGGCGACGCGCCCGCCCCACGCCTCCGCGGTCGTGGCGAGCAGGGCGCAGAGGTCCACCTCGACCATCTCGATCGGCAGGTCCGCCGCCTCGAGCCGGGCGAGGACGAGCAGGTCGGCGATGAGCCGGTCGAGGCGCTCGGCCTCGTCGAGCACGGTGCGCCCGGCCCGCTGCGCGCCGTCGGTGGCGACGACGCCGTCGGCGAGGGCCTCGGCGTAGCCCCGGATGGTGGTCAGCGGCGTGCGCAGCTCGTGCGAGACCGACAGCAGGAACTCCCGCTCCCGCCCCTCGCTCGTGGCCAGCGCCGCGGTCAGCCCGTTGACGGCGTGGGCGAGCTCGGCGACCTCGGCCGGCCCGTCCGGTGAGAGCTTCACGGTGCGGTCGCCGTCGCTGAGCCGCTTGGCCGCCGCGGCGACGGTGCGGATCGGCCGGGAGATGCGCCGGGCCAGCAGCGGGCCGGCGATGAGCCCGGCGGCGAGGCCGGCCAGCAGCGCGATCCACAGCTGCCCGAAGAACCGGGCGAGGGTGCCGGACGGCGGCGGCTCGGTCACCACGAAGCCGTTGCCGTCCTTGCCGATCGCGCGCCCGACGAGCATCCGCATCCGCCCGTCGACCATGAACCGGCGGGCCTTCACGCCGTTGCCGGCGGCGATCGCCTTCACCACGGCCGGGGGCAGGCCGGCGCGGTCGGCGACGCCGGCGCGGATGAGGTACACGTCGATGTTCTTGGCGGCCAGCTGCTTGACGACCGCCTCCTCGTCCGCCTGGTTGCGCACGGTGTTGAACCTGGGGCGCAGCGTTACGGTGAGGAGGGTGGCGTCGTCCTCGAGCCGCTGCTGGGCCGCCTTGTTGTCGCGGCTCAGCGCGAGCGGGGCGCCCACCGCGGCGGTGACCACGACCGACATGACCGCGACGACGCAGGTGACGAGCGCGGTGCGGGCGGCCAGGGACCTAAGCATCGGCGGTGTACCCGACCCCGCGCACGGTGCGGATCACCGCGGCGGCGTCGCCGAGCTTGCCGCGCACCTGGGCGACGTGGACGTCCACGGTGCGGGTCCCGCTGTGTGCGGCGTACCCCCACACGGAACCCAGCAGCTCCTCGCGCGTGAACACCCGCCCGGGCCGCCCCATGAGGTGCGCCAGCAGGGAGAACTCGGTGGAGGTCAGCGCGACCGGCTGCCCGTCGACGCGGCACTCCCGCCGCGCGGGGTCGATCGTGATCGGCCCGACGGTGCGCACCTGCTCGACGTCGGGCGGGCCCTGCGTGCGCCGCAGCACCGCCTTGACGCGGGAGACCAGCTCGCGGGGGCTGAAGGGCTTGGTGACGTAGTCGTCGCCGCCGAGCTCGAGGCCGAGGATGCGGTCGACCTCGTCGTCGCGGGCGGTCAGGAACAGCACGGGCGTCCAGTCGCCGGCCTCGCGCAGGCGCCGGCAGATCTCGGTGCCGTCGAGCCCGGGCAGCGCGATGTCCAGGACGCAGGCGACGGGCCGCAGCTTGCGCGCCGCGGCGAGGCCGGCGGCGCCGTCGTGCTCGACGTGGACGCCGAAGCCGTCGCGGGCCAGATACATGCGCAGCAGGTCGGCGATCGGCCGCTCGTCCTCGACGACGAGCACCAGCCCCTTGCCCTGATCCGCCACCGTCCCATTCTGACGGCTGCGGCGGCCGCCCCGTGTTCGGAGGATGTTTGGGAATCACCCGGGGCGGATATCCACCTGGCGGTCGGTCCGCTCGCCGTGGCAGCCAGCGCCCGCGCCGAGTGGGCCGATCCCCTGCCTATGCCAGGCTCAGCTCGGGACGCGGGGCCACCGCGGCGGCGCGAACCGTCTGGCGGGCCGGCTCGATGACGCCGAGCGGGACGCGGAACGCCTGGCGGAGGGCCTCGTCGAGGCGCCACATCTCGGCGGTACTGCCGAGGCGCACCCAGAAGTTCTCCCGTACCCCGTCGATCGCGGTCACGCCGAGCTGGATGCCGGCGCGGCCGGGCTCGGGCGTCCACGCGACGTCGGCGAGCTGGTGCAGGTCGGCGTTGAGGTGAAGGCTGACGCGGCGCAGCAGGCCGGACTCGCTGGTCACCACCAGGCGGGTGCGGGTCAGCATGAAGACGTTGCCGCGGCGCCCGCCGGCGGTGCAGCGCGCGAGGATGGCGACCGCGTCGCGGTCCCCGGCGCAGCGGCGCAGCACCTGGACGTGCCGCGCGATCGTGCTCTTCGGCAGGTTCGCCAGCGCCGTGGCCGGCAGGAACGTCCGTGAGAAGGTGTCCAGCGCTTCCATACCGTGGGCAACGACCCGCATCGCTGTCCGACACGCGTTTGCGGCGCCGATCTCGCGGCCGCGACCGCCGAACACTCCCACAATGTCCGTATTGGCCGAGTGCGGCCGCAAGATCGGCGCACAGTGGGTGCGACGCCGACGCACCCCCGGGGAGAGAGACCAGGAGAGAGGGACAAGCAGCCCGCCCGGGCGGCGCCGGGCGCAGTGACCCGCTGGCGGGTCCGGCGCGCGCTCGGGCGGGCAGTTACAACGGGACTCAGCTGGCCGACGGGCGGGGGCTCGGCTTCAGCGGCGCGCACGCCTGCACGGCCGCCGCGACCTTCGCGTCCGAGGTGTCCAGCTGGTCCGTCGAGCCGTTCACGGTGACGCCGTGCTCGGTGAGGCAGTTGCGGTACGCGGCGTCGCGGCCGTTGCCGCCGCCACCGCCGCCGAAGCCGTTGCCCCCGCCCGGGAACGCCGTCGGGCGCAGCGACTCGCACGCCTTCTGCGCCTTCTCCCAGGTCTGCTGGTCGACGCCGTTGGGCGCGGCCGTGCCGAAGAAGCCGCCCGGGCCGCCACCGCCGCCGCGGAAGCCGCCGCTGCCCGACGGGCGCGGCTCTCCGGGCGAGCGGGAGGGGCGGGCGGTCGGGAAGCCCGACGGGCGCGCGGTCGGGCGGTTCGACGCGTTGAACTGCGGGAGGTCGACGCCGTTGTTGCGCAGGCACGACGCGTAGTCGGAGCCGCCCGCCGCGCCGGCGGCGGCCGGAGCCTTGTCGTCGGAGGAGCCGCAGGCGGCGGCGAAGAAGGCCACCGCGGCGAGCGCGAGCGCGGCGCCGCCGATCCGCTTGTTCATCACCCGTGTGATGCAACGGCGCCAACCTCGATGGCAAGTCGACCGAACCTCAAAATTGGCTTACAACCGGCAGGGGCGGTATGCCCGGGTTTGCGGGCGGCGAGGCTCTCAGGAAACTTTGAGGTCCGGCCTAGGTGGCCGGGAGGGAGACCGGCTGAACTACAGACCCATGAAGGTCTGGTGGCTGGCCGGAGGCGCCGCCGTGCTGGCGGCCGCGGCCGTGACGGCGGTCGTGCTCACCGGCGACGACAAGCCGGCTCCGGTGAAGGTCAGCACCGTCCAGGTGGCGCGCGGCACGGTGAGCACCACCGTGTCCGCCTCCGGCACGGTACAGGCGCAGGCGAGCCGCAGTCTCGGCTTCACCACCAGCGGCACGCTCACCGAGCTCGACGTGAAGCCCGGCGACGTCGTCCAGCCGGGCGCGGTGCTCGCCAAGATCGACGCCTCGTCGGCGCAGGACGCGGTCGACCAGGCCTCCCAGAACGTCTCGAGCGCCGAGGACGCCCTGACCAAGGCCCAGGACGCCCACGACGCGGCGCTGGCCACCCCGACCGCCAACCCGACGACCGCGGCGCCGACCACCAGCACCTCCCGGGCGCCCAGCACCAGCACCTCCCGGGCCGCCACGGCCGGCGGCGGAGGGGGCCAGAGCACTGGTGGTGGACAGACGACCGGGGGCGGCGGTCAGCAGAACACCGCGCAGAACCGGGCCAACCAGATCCAGCAGACCAGCGACAACCTCATGAACGCCCAGCAGCGGCTCAACAACGCCAAGCTCAGCCTCACGCAGGCCAACGCCAAGCTCGACGGCACCGTCATCAGGGCGCCGGTCGGCGGCAAGATCCTCGCGGTCAACGGCAGCGTCGGCAGCCAGGCCGGTTCCAACGTGATCACGCTCGCCGGCACCGGCGACGTGGTCGTCAAGGCGCAGTTCACCGAGGCCGAGGTGGCCAGGCTCAAGGTCGACCAGGCGGCCAAGATCTCGCTGCCGGACAACGCCACGGAGAAGTACGACGGCAAGGTCATGCAGATCGACCCGGCCGGCACGGTGTCGAACCGCCTGGTGCGATACGCCGCCCTCATCTCCTTCGACAAGGTGCCCGACACGCTGCTGTACGGGCAGAGCGCTACTGTCGCGGTAGTCACCGCGTCCGTGGACAACGTCCTGTCGGTGCCCTCCACCGCCGTGCACGACGGCACGGTGACCGTGCGGGTCAACGGCAAGGACGAGCAGCGGACGGTCGAGATCGGCCTGCGCGGCGACGTCAGCACCGAGATCAAGAGCGGACTTGCCCAAGGCGACGAGATCCTGACGGCGGGTCAGTGACGATGGAGCCGATGCCCGTAATACCGTCCCCGGCCACCGAACGCCAGCCGAAGGTCCTCGTCGTGGACGACGAGGCGAGCATCCGCGCCCTGCTGTCGGCCACCCTGCGGCTGACCGGCTTCGAGGTGCGGGTCGCCACCGGCGGGCGGGAGGCGCTGGCGACGGCCGCCGAGTACGGCCCCGACCTCGTCGTGCTCGACGTGATGATGCCCGACCTGGACGGCTTCGAGGTCGCCCAGCGGCTGCGCACGAGCGGCCGGCCGGTGCCGGTGCTGTTCCTGACCGCGCGCGACTCCGTCGAGGACCGCATCTCGGGGCTGACCGTCGGCGCCGACGACTACGTCGCCAAGCCGTTCAGCCTCGAGGAGGTCGTGCTGCGCATCCGGGCCATCCTGCGCCGCAGCCTGGGCGAGCAGCAACAGCTCGTCGACGGCGGGGTCCTGCGCTACGCCGACCTGGAGATGGACGAGGACGCCCACGAGGTGCGCCGCGGCGGCCACCGCGTCGATCTCTCGCCCACCGAGTTCAACCTGCTGCGGTACCTCCTGACGAACGCCGGCCGCGTGGTGAGCAAGGCCCAGATTCTCGACCGCGTGTGGAACTACGACTTCGGCGGCGACGGCCGGATCGTCGAGTCGTACGTGTACTACCTGCGCCGCAAGATCGACAAGTGGGACCCGCCGCTGATCCACACCGTGCGCGGCGTCGGCTACGCGCTGCGATTGCCGAGAACCGAGGGGTGAGACTGCGAGGGGTGAGACTGCGGCCCTGGAGACAGTGGACGGTCCGCACCCGGATCGTCGTCTCCGTCGTGTCCATCGCCGCGGTCGCGCTCATCGCCGCCAACGCCATCGGCGTGCTGCTGCTCAACTCCTACCTCATGCAGCGCCTCGACCAGCAGATCATGGGACCGTTCCGGGGCCCGCGTCCGCCGACCGTGTCGAACAACACCCGCCGCTCCGATGGCCAGTTCTCGCTGAGTCCGGATCTGCAGGGCTACCGTTTCGACGCCGACGGCTCGCTCGAGCCCGGCGAGACACCGCTGCTGGACCCGAAGCTTTTCGGCGACATCAAGCAGCGCGCGGCGAGCGGCAAGCCCTTCACCATCGACGGCCCGACCGCGCAGTGGCGGGTGCGCATCTTCCCCGCGCCCAGCGGCGACGGCTACACCGGCATCGCGATCTCCCTGCGCGACATCAAGGCGACGCGGGATCAGATGATCCAGTACAGCTCCGGCGTCAGCGTCGCGCTGCTGATCCTGGTCGGGTTCGCCACCGCGGCGCTGGTGCGGGTCGGGCTGGCGCCGCTCACGCGCATGGAGGAGGCCGCGGCCGAGATCGCCGGCGGCAACCTGTCCCGGCGGGTCGACGACGCCGACGCGCACACCGAGTCGGGGCGGCTGGGCATCGCGCTCAACACGATGATGACCCGCATCGAGGGGGCGGTCGACGAGAGCGCAGCCTCGGAGCGGCGGCTGCGGCAGTTCCTCGCCGACGCCGCCCACGAGCTGCGGACCCCGCTCACGAGCGTGCAGGGGTTCGCCGAGCTGTACCGCAGGGGCGGCGCCCCGCCCGGTCCGGCCCTCGACGAGGCGATGGAGTGCATCGACGCCGAGGTCAGCCGGATGCGGCTGCTCGTCAACGACCTGCTGACCCTGGCCCGCCTCGACGAGGAGCGCCCGCTGCAGCAGTCCCCCGTCGACCTGCTCGCCGTGGCGGCCGACTCGGTCCGCGACGCGCACGTGCGGGTGCCGACCCGGTTCGTGCAGCTCGCGGCGCTCGACGAGTGCTCGGCGACCTTCGAGGCGGTGACCGTCGAGGGCGACGAGACCCGGCTGCGCCAGGTCGTGGCCAACCTCGTGAGCAACGCGCTGCAGCACACCTCCGAGGACGACCGGGTCGTGGTACGGGTCGGCCGCGCCGGGCCGCCGAAGATGCTGCCGATCGCCACGGTCGGTGCGCCGCTGCCCGAGGGCGTGCCGCTGGCCGCCGTCGAGGTCAGCGACACCGGTCCCGGGATGCGGCCGGAGGACGCGGTGCGGGTGTTCGAGCGGCTGTACCGCGCCGAGGGCTCCCGCTCGCGCAAGACCGGCGGCGCCGGCCTCGGGCTGTCCATCGTCGCGTCGATCGTCCAGGCCCACGGCGGGCGCGTCGAGCTGTGGACGGCGCCCGGCCAGGGCGCGACGTTCCGGGTACTGCTGCCGGCTCTGGAGATGCCGGACTTCGACGACGGCTTCTCCGACGACGAGCCCGTTGCCGACGAGGCGTCGCGCCCGCCCGGTCGGACCCCGACTTCGTCCTAGCGCCTGTTTCATTACTGAGGCGGGGCTGCGGCCGGCCCAGATTCCGCCTGGCGGCGTCCCGCGAAAGCCGGGTTACAACACCGGTAGCCAGGCTTCCGCGGGCCACCGCCAGACGAAATCTGGACTCGGCCTCGCTCCCACCCCAGTAATGAAACAGGCGCTAGGTCAGGGCCGTCTCCGCGGACGACGACCGACGACCAAAGGCGCCGAGAGGGGGAACAGTTCCGAGGGAACTCCGAGGTTCGCTGAGGGTCGCTCTGAGCGACGCGTCTGAGGATTCCCCTCATGCGTTTGTCGCTGCCGTCTCTGGGCCGGCCACGGCTGAACTCCGTGACCCTCGTGAACTCCGTGCTCGTGCTCGCCGCCGCCGGCGGCGCCTTCTGGGCGTACCAGATCGTCAGCGGGCCGGCCGCGAACGCCGACACCGGCACGACCACCACGCGCACCCGCGTTGTCGCCGTCAGCACCGGCAACGTCTCGCAGACGGTCTCCGCGTCCGGCTCGGTCGCGAGCGCCTCCACGGCCAACGCCAACTTCGCCACCTCCGGCACGGTGACCGAGATCGACGTGAAGGTCGGCGACGTCGTCACCAAGGGCCAGACGCTGGCGAAGGTCGACCCGACGGCCGCGCAGGCCTCGCTCGACACCGCGAAGGCCAACCTCACCGCGGCGAAGGCGGCGCTGACCCGCGACGAGAACAACAGCGCCGACGACGCCACGATCGCCTCGGCCGAGGCGCAGGTCGCCACCGCCCAGGCCAACGTGACCTCGGCGCAGGCGACGGTGAACGGCACGGTGCTGACCGCCCCGATCGCCGGCACGGTCACCGCGGTGAGCGGCGCGGTCGGCTCCTCCTCGGGCGGCTCCTCGTCCTCCTCGGGCGGCGGCGGGGGCGGCAACAGCACCGCCTCGTCCTCGTCGTCGTCGAGCTCCGGCAGCGGCTTCATCCAGCTCGCCGACCTGTCGAAGCTGCAGATCAACGCGAGCTTCGCCGAGGCGGACGCGACCAAGCTCAAGGCCGGCCAGACCGCCAACGTCACGTGGAGCGCGCTGAGCGGCACGCGGGCCACGGGCAAGGTCGCCACGATCTCGCCCACGGCCACGACCAGCAACAACGTCAACACCTACGCCGCGACGATCTCGCTGGACTCGCTGCCCGACGGCGTACGCCTGGGTCAGAGCACGACGGCGGTGGTCACGATCGCGGAGGCGCAGAACGTGCTGCGCATCCCGAGCACCGCGCTGCGCACCGCCGGCGGCCAGCGCACGGTCACCGTGCAGGTCAACGGGCAGAACGAGGAGCGGCAGGTCGAGGTCGGCATCACCGGCGGCGGCTTCGTCGAGGTCAAGTCCGGCCTGCAGGCCGGCGAGCAGGTCGTGATCACCACGACGACGAGCACCTCGACCACCGGCACCAACAACCAGTTCCCGGGCGGCGGCAACTTCCCCGGCGGCGGTGGCGGATTCCCCGGTGGTGGCGGCGGCTTCAACGGCGGTGGCGGCGGGCGTGGGGGCAACTGACATGACTGTGCAGCTGACCGCGGAGGCGGGAACGGACCTGGGGCCGGCCGTGAAACCGGTGCTGGACATCCAGGACGTCACGAAGGTGTACGGCCAGGGCGAGACCGAGGTCCACGCGCTGCGGGGCGTGACGCTGACCGTCGAGCGCGGCGACTACGTCGCGATCATGGGCTCGTCGGGCTCGGGCAAGTCGACGCTGATGAACATCCTGGGCTGCCTGGACATCCCGACGACCGGGCAGTACCTGCTCGACGGCGTCGACGTCAGCCGGCTCAACGACCGCCAGCTCGCGCTCGTGCGCAACCGGCGCATCGGCTTCGTCTTCCAGGCGTTCAACCTCATCGCACGGACCTCGGCGCTGGCCAACGTCGAGCTGCCGCTGGCCTACGCCGGCGTCAAGGCGGCCGAGCGCCGCCGCCGGGCCCGCGCCGCGCTCAACATGGTGGGCCTCGCCGACCGCGAGGACCACGAGCCCAACCAGCTCTCCGGCGGCCAGCAGCAGCGCGTCGCGGTCGCCCGGGCCCTGGTCACCGCGCCGGCCCTGGTGCTCGCCGACGAGCCGACCGGCAACCTCGACACCCAGTCCACCAACGACGTGCTGGCCGTGTTCGACCGGCTCAGCCACTCGGGCCGGACCATCGTGCTGATCACCCACGAGCCGGACGTCGCCGAGCGCGCGAAGCGACTGATCCGGCTGGTCGACGGACACATCGTCCAGGATGAGCGGCTGAAGTGAACCTCTTCGAGACCATCCGCTTCGCGCTGCGCGCGATCACCGCCAACAAGCTGCGCTCGAGCCTCACGGTCCTGGGCATCCTCATCGGCGTCGCGGCCGTCATCCTGCTCGTCGCGGTCGGCAACGGCTCGGCGCAGGCGGTGCAGAAGCAGATCGAGTCGCTCGGCACCAACACGCTGACCGTGACCGCCGGCGCCGGCGGCGGGGCCCGCGGCGCCGCCTCGACGCAGAACACCGCGCTGAACATGGACCTCGTGCCGGCGCTGGAGGACAAGGACGCGGCGCCGCACGTCAAGAGCGTCTCGCCGGTGGTGACGGGCTCGCAGTCGGCGACCTACGAGGGCACGGACCACACCATCCCGCAGTTCGTAGGTACGTATCCGGGCTATGTCGCGGCGTCCAACTTCAAGATCGACAAGGGTGCCCTCTTCACCGACGACGACGTCAAGGACTCCCGCAAGGTCGTGGTGATCGGCGCGACCGTCGCCCAGGAGCTCTTCGGCAACGTCGACCCGCTGTCCAAGCAGATCACCGTCTCCGGCAAGCTCTTCACCGTCATCGGCGTGCTCGCCGAGAAGGGCGGCAGCGGGTTCAACGACCCGAACGACGTCGCCATGGCGCCGGTGAGCGCGGTGCAGGAGTCGCTGACCGGCTACGGCTCGCTCAACCAGCTCCTCGTCCAGGCGACCTCGCCGGACGCGGTCAGCCAGGCGCAGGCCGAGATCACGTCGATCCTCAACGAGAAGCTCAACATCAGCGGGTCGTCGACGACTTCGGCGTACCGAATCCTGAACCAGTCGCAGTTGCTCGAGACGCGGGCGAACACCGCGCAGACGTTCACGCTCCTACTCGGCGCCGTCGCCGGCATCAGCCTCCTGGTCGGCGGCATCGGCATCACCAACATCATGATGGTCACCGTCACCGAGCGGACCCGCGAGATCGGCATCCGCAAGGCCCTCGGCGCGCCGAAGCGGACCATCCTCACCCAGTTCCTGGTGGAGGCGACGGTGCTGTCGCTGATCGGCGGCCTGCTGGGCGTGGCCGCCGCGATCATCGGCAGCCAGTTCACGATCGTCAGCATCAAGCCGATCATCGTGCCGAGCTCCGTCGCCCTGGCGCTGGGCTTCTCGGTCGCGATCGGCCTGTTCTTCGGCAGTTATCCGGCCAGCCGGGCGGCCGGCCTGCGTCCCATCGAGGCCCTCCGCTATGAGTGACCGTGTTCTCCGTGCGGGCGGGTCCCGGTTGCGGTGGCCGACCCCCGCGGCCATCGCAACCCGGTCCCACCCGCACGGCAGTCGACGAGGAGTTTTTCCGTGACCCACGCCGCTTCGCCCTTCCGCCGTCCGGACGCTCAGCCCGGCTCGCCGCCTTCGGGTGTTGACGACTCGCCCTACCACCGGCCGCACCCGTCGGATGCGGAGACGGAGACGCTGCCCGTGCTGCCGGACTTCTCGGACATCTCCGACTACCCGGATGGCGAGGAGCCGGATCTCCTGGCGAATCCGCCGCTGGACGACGACCTCAACGACCGGATCGCGAAGGCCGCGCCGAAGCGCCTGGCCAACCGCGCCACGTACGCCCTGGCCGGCATCGCGCTGCTGGTCATCGGCTTCATCGGCGGCGCCCAGGTGCAGAAGAGCTACGGCAAGGCACCCGCGTCGGCCACCCCGGGCGGGGTGAACCCGGCCGCCCTGGCCAGCGCCTTCGCGGGCCGCGGCGGCGGCCAGGGCTTCCCCGGCGGCAACGGCGGCGGCGGCACCGGCCAGGGCGGCGGCACCGGCCGCGGCGGCGTGACGGGCACGGTCAAGCTGGTCGACGGCACCACGGTGTACATCGAGACGGCCGACGGCACGACGGTCATCGTGAAGACCACGGACAAGACCACGGTCTCGAACCCCGGCTCGCTGAAGGACCTGACGGCCGGCTCCACGGTCACGGTCACGGGCCAGCAGGCCGACGGCGCGGTCAACGCCACCGCGATCACGAAGACGAAGTAGCGCCCGCTCCCTATCGTCGGCGGCGTGCCGCACCACGACTACGAGGCGATCGTCCGCCGCCTGATGTTCCACGAGTTTCCATGGGACGTCAGGATGGCCGGCCGCCTCATGATCTGGCACCTGTACGCCAACCCAGCCGTCGCCCCGGTGGTCGGCCGCACGGACGCGCTGTTCACCCGCGCCGAGATCACGTCGCTGACCTTCGGCGACCTGGTGGAACACGGCCTGGACTCCCCGCGCGGCCGGGAGATCCTGCGCTTCGTCAACTCCAGCCACCGCGGCACCCCGGTCACCCCGGCGCACAACGCCTTCGCCCTCGCGGCCCTGGCGGTGACCCTGATCCGCTGGCTGGACCGCCACGGCTGGCGCCCTTTGACGCCGCCGGAGCGCACGGCCCTGACGGTCTTCTACGCGGAGCTGGGCCGGCGCATGGGCGTACGCGACCTCCCTCGCGACCCGGCCGCCCTGGCGGCGTTCCTGGAGCGCGCGGAGTCGACGTTCGCCTTCACCGAGGCCGGCCGGCTGTGCAGCGAGCGCACTTTGGCGATGGCCCGCGCCCGCGTCCATCCCTGGCTGCGCCCGCTGGTCCGCCCGGCGATCGCGGCGCTGCTGCCCCCGCCGGTCCGCGCCGCCGTCGGCCTGCCGGCTCCGCCGGCGGCGGCCCGCCTCGCCGTTCGGGCTGCGCTGTGGCTCCGTCGAGTCGTCGTGCGCCGCCTCCCGGCCCGGATCGCGCCGACCACCCCTCGCACCCGTCGCCGGACCCCGCGGCCGGACGCAACGCAATCCGCCATATAGCAGATTTAGCCTGCCCGATATTGGCGGTTTTCTGCGACTTGCGCCGCGGGCGCGTCGGAAAATATCCGATTTGAACGCTTTTGCCGACCAAACAATGCGTGCCATATGGCGAAATGAAGTGTAGCGATCTCCTGCGATCTGCTCGATACTGAGGGTAGCTACAAACGAGTGCAGCGCTCGGCGGCCACCGAGCGCTGCCTTCGGTCGTCCCCACTGCGAGAAGGGAGGACCAGTCGTGAACCTCCATACTGCCCCGCCGCCCTTCTCCGAGCAATGGACTCGTCTGGAGGGCGCGAGATGCCGGTGTTCATGCGCGGACCCGAGGTCCGTATCAGCCACGCGAAGTTCCGGGTCCTGGGCCCGGAGCCGCGCGAGTACGCGATAGCCGACCTGCGGCAACTGTGGGTCGTCGAGCCCGATTCGGGCCGCCCGGTGGTGGTGCTGCGCGTCTCGTGCTCCGGCACGGCGATCGTCGCCGCCGCCGTCTCGTTCGCCGAGACCGACCTGAGCCACCCCGCCGGGTGGGTGTGCCTGCTGCTCGCCGCGGGAACTGTCGCCCAGCAGGTCAGGGTATCGCGCCGGCGGGAGTCCCGGCGGTACGAGCTGTGGGCGTTCGACCGGGGCCGGGGCCGGGCCATCCGCCTCTACGCGACCACGAGCCGCGCCGAGTTCGGCAAGGTCCGCCGCGCCCTGATCCGCGCGATCGAGTGGAACGAGGGCCTGACAACCTGACGCCGGCGCGCCGCGGCGCGTCCTTGTGATGTTGTCGCGGTTCTGAAAGGCTGGTCGCGGTACCGCAATCTGCGGTGTGGCGATTTGCGGTGCGGCAAGTTCGAGAGGGCTGACGGCGGATCATGTCGACGGGCGACTCGCCTGCGGGCGCGCAGCGGCGTCTACGCCTCGCCCTCCGCAAGGCCCGCGAGGCCGCCGGTCGGACGCAGTCCGACATCGCCGAGGCCCTGACCTGGTCTTTGTCCAAAGTCCAGCGTATCGAGAGCGGCGACGTCCGGATCTCGATCACGGACCTGGACGCGTTGCTTCGCCATCTCGAGGTCCGCGACGCGAAGCAGGTCGAGCGGATGGTCGCCGACGCCCGACTGGCCCGTCAGCGGGGATGGTGGGACCAGCCGCAGTATCGCGAGCACCTGACGCCCGGCCTGCTGCAGATCATTCAGCTCGAGCAGGACGCTGATGCGATTCGCGTCTTCCAGCCGGTCCTGTTTCCTTCCCTCTTGCAGCACGAAGCCTATATGGACGCCATCTTGCGTTCGGTGACGTGGGCGATGCCGGAGCCGACGCGGCAGGTCCGCCTGGAAACCCGGATTCGCCGCCGAGAGAGCGTCTGGAGCAGGGCGGATCCGCCGCAGTATCTCGTGGTGCTGGATGAATTGATGCTGCTACGTGAGCTCGGTGGACTGTCCGTAATCGTGCGGCAGTTCGAGACCGTCCTGGAAATGGTTCGGCGTCCCGAAATCACCGTGCGGCTGCTGCCGAAGGATCAGGCGCAGTACATGCTGCTCGGAGCGTTCACCATCTTCGACCTGGGTGAAGAGGAGAATGCTGCGCTGTACCGCGAGTTCAGCGTCACCGACGACGTTGTGCACAACGCAGCGGAAGTCGGAAAATATCGGCTACGGTTCGAGCAGATGTGGAACCTCTGCCTGACTCCGGAGGCCACGATCGCCGCCATTGAGGCACAATATGCCGTGCGCCGATCGGATTTGAGCAGGCGTGGGTGACCCCCGCCGCCGGGATTTTGATGTTGTTGGACAACAGTGAGAAAGAGCGGATAGGTGCGAGATCGATCGACCCCGGTTTGGGTCAAAAGTTCGAGGTGTGACGCTTCCAATTGTGTTGAGGTGGCCGACATGGGCCCGGAAATCCTGATTCGAAACTCGCTGTTTCCGGCCGGCGATGTCGTCGGCGTTTCCCGCCGGGACTGGGGTGCGTTCGTGGCCGCGGTGGCCAGCGGCCGGCTTGCGTCCGCGGAATAGACAACGGCTTCGAGTGCCGGGCTCGTCGCCGAGGCCGTCACTCGAAGCCGTGGTTGTGCCAGTCTCATGGTGCACTCGGAGATCTTGCCGCCCCGCTCGTACTCTTGAGGTTCGACCCCCAAGACGTTGGAGATCCTCGATGAGCGACGGGGCGATCGCGAGCGCCTGGCGATCAAGCAGCAAATGCGACTCGAGCACCTGTGTTCAGGTGTCGATCCGTGCCGACCACGTTGGAGTGCGGGACGGAGCCGACCCGGATGGGGCGGTGCTGTGGTTTACTGCGGACGCTTGGAGGGCCTTTGTGGCGGGCGTCGGCGGGCTCGGTTCCGCCGCCGCGGACTCAGACGCCGGCGTAGGAATGTAGGCCGTTGGCCACGAGGTTGACGCCGAAGAGGTTGACCAGCATCGTGGCCCAGCCGATTACGGCGATCCAGCTCGTCAGGCGGCGGCTCACGCTCGGGGTTGAGCGGGCGTGGAGGTAGCCGGCGTACACGACCCAGGCGATGAACGACCAGACCTCCTTCGGGTCCCAGTTCCAGTAGCGGCCCCACGCGGCCTCGGCCCAGATGGCGCCGGCGATCACGCCGAAGGTCCAGATCGGGAAGGCGAACGCGTGGATGCGGAACGTCACGCGCTCCAGCGTTGCGGCCTGCGGGAGGCGCTCGCCGAGGGAGTACGGGAAGCGGGTCTTGCCGGCGTCGTGGCCCGAGCGGATCAGGTGCATCGCGGCGGCCACGAAGCCGACCAGGAAGATGCCCGACGCGGTCGAGGCGGCGCCCACGTGGATGACCAGCCAGTACGAGTGCAGGGCGGGCACCAGGGGGCCGACCGGGACGTACAGCGTCATGCCGGCGACGGCCAGCAGGATCGAGGCGACCAGGGTGACGAACAGGCCCAGGTGGCGGAGGTTGGTCCACCTCGCCAGGACGATCAGCCAGGCCGTCACGCCGACCGCGGTGGCCGTCATGACGAACTCGTACATGTTGCCCCACGGGGCGCGGTCGGCGGCGATGCCGCGGGTGACCAGCGCGGTTACGTGGGCGGCGTAGCCGAGGACGGTCAGCACCACCGCGGTGACGCCCGCGCGGTGGGCGCCGGGCGAGCGGTCCGTGAGGACGGGCTCGGGCAGGTGCGACTCGGGAAGTACAGAAGGACCGCCGACCGTGGCCAGCGCCGGCTCGCGGACCGCGGCGCGGGCGATGATGCTGCGGCCGCCGAAGGCGTACTCGATGGCGTACGCCATCATCGCGAGCACATAGCAAAGGATCGTGACGACCAACAGTTGGTTCGACAGCCCGCCCATCACACAACCTCCTCGACGTTGTCAGTCTGCGCTACCTGCTCGGGCACGCTCGCGGCAGGGGCGGCGGCTTGCACGATCTCGTCGAACTCCTCGGCGAAGCCGGGGTAGTCGCTGCGCGGCAGGCCGGCCGCGTCGATGCCCGTCGGGGCGATGCGGAAGAAGATGCGGCGCCGCTTGCCCGACAGGGAGCCCAGCAGGCCGGCGAGCAGGGCGACCGCGCCGCCCAGGACGATCGGCTGGCCGGGGTCGTGGCGGATCGAGATGCTGATCCACTGCACGGTGCCGGCGAACTTGACCGTCGTGCCGTCCGGGAGCTTGGCGGTGTCGCCGGGCTTGAGCATGACCGGGTCGCCGAACTTCGTCAGGCGGCCGGCCGCGATCTGGCGGTCGTCCAGGGTGTACACGGACAGTGGCGCGCCGGCGTCGAAGCCCAGCACGCCCTTGTACGGCTGCAGCATCAGCCGCGGGTTGTGCTCGGCCGGGAAGGCCGAGGAGCCGGCCGACGGGTCGTCGGGGGCCGTGGGCAGGTAGATGCCGGAGAAGCCGATCTGCGACTTGTCGTCGCGGGTGCGGGTGTCCGGGTTGATGTTGACGTCCGGGAACGTCGCCACGCCGTCGCTGGTGAGCTGGCCGTCGCGGGGCAGGAACGGCGAGACGTTGGTCGACGTCTTGCCGTACTTGTCCGTGTACTCCAGGACCGGCGCGTACCCGTGCCCGAGCAGCGACACGTTGGCGCCGTCGAGCCGGAGCGGGTCGTTGACCTGCAGCAGCTGCTCGGCCTCGCGGCCGTTCTGCGTGACGTGGACATTGGCCTTATAGGTGACCGGCTGGCCGTTGGCCAGGTACGTCGCGTTGAACTTGTCCAGACGCAGGCAAAAGCGGGGCAGGTCGTTCTCGCCGACCTGGGCGCCCAGCGCGTGCTCGTCGTAGTTGAGCAGCGTGTTGCAGAACGCGAAGTCGTCGCCCTGGACCAGCAGGCGGTTGCCGTGCCAGCCGAACCACGAGCCGTACGCCACGCCGATGAGCAGCGACAGCAGCGCGAAGTGGAAGACGAGGTTGCCCGTCTCCTTGAGGTACCCCTTCTCGGCCGAGACCTCGTAGACCTCGCCGTCCCGGCGCACCGTCGTGCGGAACCGCCGCTTGCGCAGCAGCGCGCGGATGCGCTCGGCGTCCTCGGCGGCGCCCGACTCGGCCACGACGGCGTGCGCCGGCAGCCGGTCGAAACGCTTCGGAGCCTTCGGTGGTACCCGCACCAGCGCCGCAATGTGCCCGCGGAACCGGGGCACGAGGCAGCCGACCAGCGAGACGAACAGCAGCAGGTAGATCGCCGAGAACCAGGGCGAGCCGTACACGTCGAAGAAGAACAGCCGGTCGAGCGTCGGCCCCCACTGCTTGTGCGTGGCCAGGTAGTCGCGCACCTTCTCCGGCGACACGTTGCGCTGCGGCAGCACCGAGCCCGGGATCGCGCCCACGGCGAGCAGGAACAGCAGCACGAGCGCCGTGCGCATGCTGGTCAGCTGGCGCCAGGCCCGCCGGCTCACGGCCACGACGGCCTCGAGGAGGCGGCGCATCAGATCGGCACCGATCCGGGGCCGATGTTCGACTGCAGGGCGATCATGAGGGTACTCCAGACGCCGGTCACCAGGGCGAGGCCGACCAGCACGAGCAGGGCGCCGCCGACGCGGGTCACCCAGCGGCTGTTGCGGCGGATGAACTTGACGACCCCGATGAGCCGCTGGAAGCCCAGCCCGACGGCGATGAACGGCAGGCCGATGCCCAGCGAGTAGGCGACGGCGAGCGTAACCGCCCGGGCCTGCGAGCCGCTGGTCGAGCCGAGCGCGATCACGGCGCCCAGCGTCGGGCCGGTGCACGGCGCCCACGACAGCGCGAAGACCATGCCGAAGACCGGCGCGCCGATGAGCCCGGCCGCCGGCAGGCGCTGGATCCGCCACTGCCGCTCCAGGCCCGGCACCAGGCCGATGAACGCCAGGCCGAGCACGATCACGACGACGCCGGCGATCACCTCGACCAGCCGGCGGTGCAGCATCAGCGACATCGCCGCCCGGGTGGCCAGCACGATCAGGCCGATGAACACCGCGGAGAAGCCGGCGATGAACAGGCCGACGCCGGCGAGCACCCGGCCGCGGCGCTGCCCCGAGTCGAGGTCGGCGCCGGCGAGGCCGGTGACGTACGAGAGGTAGCCGGGCACCAGCGGCAGGATGCACGGCGACAGGAAGCTCGCAAGGCCGGCGAGCACCGCCACCGCGATCGCGGCCAGCAGCGGGCCGCTCGCGGCGACCGTCCCGGCGTCGGCGAGCACGGTCGGCATGTCAGGCCTTCTCGGCCAGCAGGTCGCGCACGACCGGTTCGAGCAGGTTGCGGTCGACCTCGGAGCGCATCACCGCGGCGATCCGGCCGTCCTTGTCGATGACCAGCGTGGCCGGGATCGAGTTGGGCGGCACGTCGAAGTCCAGCGCCAGCTTGGCCGAGGGGTCGAAGATGCTGCCGTACGTCGGCTTGATGTCGGCCAGGTAGGCGTTGGCCGGGTCGCGCTGGTCGTGCACGTTGACGCCGATGAAGGTGACGCCCTGGTCGCGGGTCGCGGCGAGGACCTTCTCCAGCTCGGGGGCCTCGGTGCGGCAGGGCGGGCAGTACGAGGCCCAGAAGTTGACCACGACGACCTCGCCCTTGTGCTGCGTCAGGTCGAACTGCCCGCCGCTCATGAGCTCCCCGCGCATCGCGGGCGCCGCGACCCGGTCGGCCGCCGCGATCTTGCGGCTGCCGAGGGCGTCCTTCGGCGAGCTGCTCGTGCAGGCCCCCAGCGCGAAGAGGGCGGCGGCGGCGAGCACGGCGGCGAGGGCGCGACGCATGCTAGGCACCCTTCGCCTGGCGCGCCGACGCCGAGAGCGCGACGAGGTGGGCGGCGGGCTCGGAGTACGCGATGCCGACGATCTTGGTGTCCTCGAAGTGGAAGCTCGTGAAGCTGGCCAGCGAGCACTCCCGCCGCCGCGGGTCGTGCCACAGCCGCTTCTTCTCCACGTGCCGGCGCAGCGTCCAGATCGGCAGCTGGTGCGAGACGCAGACGGCCTCGTGCCCCTCCGCCGCCTCACGGGCGGTCATCAGCGCGGCGAACATGCGCGCGGCGATGACGGTGTAGGGCTCGCCCCACGACGGGGTCATCGGGTCGCGCAGCACCCACCAGTTGCGCGGGTCGCGCAGCGCGCCGTCGCCCACGCCGACCCGCTTGCCCTCGAAGAAGTTGGCGCTCTCGATCAGCCGCTCGTCGACGCCGATCGACAGTCCGAGCTGCTCGGCGAACGGCGCCGCGGTCTGCTGCGCGCGCTCGAGCGGGCTCGCGACCAGGTGCGTGATGTCCCGGCCGGCCATCGACTCGGCCGCGGCCTTCGCCATCTGCACGCCGAGCTCCGAGAGGCGGTACCCCGGCAGGCGCCCGTAGAGAACCTTCTCCGGGTTGAACACCTCGCCGTGGCGCAGCACGTGGACGATCGTCTTCATGCCCGCGCCTTTGCGTCGCGCATCGCCTGCGCCGCCGCGCGGGCCGCGTGCGGCAGGGCCGCCTCGAGCACCGTCAGGGCCTCGTCGTCGATCGCCGTGGACACGAACCAGGACTCGTACGCGCTGGGCGGCAGGTAGACGCCGCGGGCGAGCATCTCGTGGAAGAAGGCCCGGAACGCCGCCACGTCCTGCGTCTGCGCGTCGGCGAACGAGCGCACCGGCCGGTCCATGAAGAAGATCGAGAACATGTTGCCCGCCGTGGACAGCACGTGATGTACACCAGCGGCGGAAAGCGCGTCGGAAGCCAGTTTGCCGACGGTGGCCGCCGTCGCGTCGAGCCGGGCGTAGACGTCCGGGGTCGCCAGGCGCAGCGTGGTGAGGCCCGCCGCGCAGGCCAGCGGATTGCCGGAGAGGGTGCCGGCCTGGTACACCGGGCCGGCCGGGGCCAGCCGCCCCATGATCTCGGCCCGCCCGCCGAACGCCGCGGCCGGCATGCCGCCGCCCATGACCTTGCCGAACGTGTAGAGGTCGGCGTCCACCGGCTCGAGCCCGGCCCAGCCGGAGCGGCTCACGCGGAACCCGGTCATGACCTCGTCGAGGATCAGCAGCGCGCCGTGGCGGTGCGCGATCTCGGCCAGCCGCCCGTTGAACCCGTCGTGCGGCGCGACCACGCCCATGTTGCCGGCCGCCGCCTCGGTGATGACCGCCGCGATCTGGTCCCCGTGCGCCGCGAAGGCCGCCTCGAGCGCCTCGACGTCGTTGTACGGCAGGACGATCGTGTCGCCGGCCGCCGCCCCCGTCACGCCGGGCGAGTCCGGCAGCGCGAGCGTCGCCACCCCCGACCCGGCCGCGACCAGCAGCGCGTCGACGTGCCCGTGGTAGCACCCGGCAAACTTGACGACCTTGGGCCGCCCGGTGAACCCGCGGGCCAGCCGCAGCGCGCTCATCGTGGCCTCGGTGCCCGAGTTGACCAGGCGCACCTGCTCCACGGGCGTGCGCGCGACGATCTCCTCGGCGAGCGCCACCTCGCCGGGCGTCGGCGTGCCGAAGCTGGTCCCGCGCGCGGCCGCCGCGGTGATCGCGGCGACCACCTCGGGGTGCGCGTGCCCGAGGATCAGCGGCCCCCAGGAGCAGACGAGGTCCAGGTAACGCCGCCCATCGGCGTCGGTGAGCCAGCAGCCGGAGCCGCCGACCATGAAGCGCGGGGTGCCCCCGACGGCGCGGAATGCACGGACAGGTGAATTCACCCCACCCGGCACGATGGCCTGAGCACGGTCGAACAGGGCCTGGGAGGCCGGCGCGTCACCCGCATACGGGCCGAGACCGGCAGCGTCAGAATCGGTCACAGCCTGCCCATTCTGACAGCCCGCCCGGACCCGCTCCGCGCGGCCCCGCGCCGCATGTGCCCGACGCCACTGTGGGCGCGATCAGTTATAGGCTATGGCCGTGGATCGCCCCGATCTCGCGGTTTCCGTGCGCCGTGCCCCGACCGAGACCGTCGTGTCGCTGGTGGGCGAGATCGACATGTCCACGGTGTCCCGCCTGGCTGCCGCGGTCGACGACGTGCTGGCCGAGCCCCCGCCGCGCGTGGTGCTCGACATGGCCGGGGTGACGTTCTGCGACTCGCAGGGCCTCGGCACGCTGGTCGTGCTGAGCCGGAAGGCGACGCTGGCGCAGACGTACCTGGTGCTGGTGAACGTCGGCGCCTTCCTGATCCGCGTCCTGGACATCACCGGTCTGCGCAACGCGCTGATGATCCAAGAGGCGTAGCGCTGGTTTTTCCGACAAGTCGGGCGCTCCGCGCCACGACTTGATCGGATTTATGCCCCGTCAGGAGATAAATCCGGCATGGGCGGTTTAGCGCCGCCTCGTGCCTTTCGGTGGCTGTGCGGCGCGAGGTTGGACCGGGTCCGCGGTGCGAGGTCGGACCGGGGCGGCGTCAGGCGGCGGACCGCGGCGCGAGGTGCGGACCGCGGGCGTCAGGCGGCGGACCGCGGCGCGAGGTGGGGACCGCGGCGCGAGGCGGCGGACCGCGGCGCGAGGTGGGGACCGCGGGCGTCAGGCGGCGGACCGCGGCGCGAGGTGGGGACCGCGGGCGTCAGGCGGCGGACCGCGGCGCGAGGTGGGGACCGCGGCGCGAGGCGGCGGATCGCGGCGCGAGGTGGGGACCGCGGCGCTAGGCGCGCCCGGGGCGGCGCCAGGGTGGTGCCCGCGGTGCGGCAGATACCGGGAAGCAACCGAAGACACGCCGGCAATTCGGCGCGACACGCCGCCGAGGATGGGATGCGGTCGCGGCGCCACGGATGGGCCGACGCCGGCAGGCTTCCAGGACGGCCCCGCGACGACGCGCAGCGCCCCGCGCAGGCGGGCCGGCAGGTCGGGCGGCGGGGACGAGGGCGCCCCACCAGACGGCTCCCGGGCGGTGGCGGGGCGTCAGATTTTTGCGCGGGCGCGGGCCAGGGCCGCCATGGCCTTTTCGACCTGTTCGCGGCCCAGCTCGCCGTCGACCGCCAGCGCGGCCTTCAGCGACGCGGTGGCCTCGTCGACGGCGAGGCCCGCGGAGCGGAGCTCGATTTCGCGGGAGCGTACGAGCTCGGACTGGGCGGCCAGCTGCTGCGTCATCGTCCAGAGTTCGACGAAGACGGAGACCTTGGCGCGCAGTACCCACGGATCGAAAGGCTTGGTGAGGTAGTCCACGGCGCCGACCGCGTAACCGCGCAGCGCCAGGTGCGAGTCCCGGTCGGCGGCGGTGAGGAAGATGATCGGCACGTGGCGGGTGCGTTCGCGGCGCTTGATGTGCCGGGCCGTCTCGAAGCCGTCCATCGTGGGCATCTGGGCGTCGAGCAGAATCAGCGCGAAGTCGTCGGTCAGCAGGCGCTTGAGCGCGTCCTCGCCGCTGTCGGCGCCGACGGTCTGGACCGGCAGGCCCTGCAGGATCGCCTCCAGGGCCAGCAGGTTGTCCCGCCGGTCGTCGACGAGCAGCACCTTCGCCGGCCGATCCGGTCCAGTCAAGAGATGCCGCTCCCTTCACGCACAAACAACACCGGCAACCTACACCGCACGACCCTCTCCATTTACCCAGGCGGCCATCACGTCAAGCAGCTCATCAAGATCGACGGGCTTGGTGATGTAGTCGCTGGCGCCGGCGGCCAGCGAGGACTCGCGGTCGCCGGGCATGGCCTTCGCGGTGAGGAAGACCACCGGCAGATCGGCGAAGCGGCGGTTGCGGCGGATCGCCCGGGTCGTCTCGTTGCCGTCCTGGTCGGGCATCATCGCGTCCATCAGGACGATGTCCACCCCGGGGTGCTCCGAGAGGATGCGGACGCCGTCGGCGCCGTTGTCGGCGTACAACACCGTCATCCCGTGCAGCTCGAGCGCGCTGGTCAGGGCGAAGACGTTGCGCACGTCGTCGTCGACGATGAGCACCGTGGCGCCGTCGAGCTGGTGGGCGGCCGCGGTGGAGCGGCGCTCGGGCGATGGGAGCGAGCGCAGCATCGCCGACGGCATCGGGGCGGCGAGCGGGCGGGCGGCCGGCGGGAGGGACAGCGGCTGGGCGGGCACCTGGTGTACCGGCGGCATGGCCTCGGTGGCGATGACGTCCGGCAGGTAGAGGGTGAACGTGGCGCCGCGCCCGAGCTCGGACGTGACGCCGATCGCCCCGCCCAGCAGCCGGGCGAGCTCGCGGCTGATCGACAGGCCGAGGCCGGTGCCGCCGTACTTGCGGCTGGTGGTGCCGTCCGCCTGCTGGAACGCCTCGAAGATGAGCGCCACCTTGTCGTCGGAGATGCCGATGCCGGTGTCGGCGACCGCGAACTGGATCACGCGGCGGGCGCCGGCCAGCGTCGGGGCGGTGAACTCGAGCTCGGCCGGCGCGACGCCGATGGCCAGGGTGACCGAGCCGTGGTCGGTGAACTTCACCGCGTTGGAGACCAGGTTGCGCAGGATCTGCTGCAGGCGCTGCGGGTCGGTGATGATCGCCGGGGGCAGAGCGAGGTCGGCCGCCACGGTGAAGTCGAGGCCCTTGTCCTCGGCCTGCGGGGCGAAGGCCTGCTCGACGTACGCCCGGATCTCCTCGAACGAGACCTCGCCCGGCTCGACGTCCATGCGGCCGGCCTCGATCTTGGACAGGTCCAGGATGTCGTCGATGAGCGCGAGCAGGTCCGAGCCGGCGTTGTGGATCGTCGCCGCGAACTCGATCTGGCGGGCGGTCAGGTTGCTGTCCGGGTTGTCGGCGAGCAGCCGGGACAGCAGCAGCATGGAGTTGAGCGGGGTCCGCAGCTCGTGGCTCATGTTGGCCAGGAACTCCGACTTGTACTGCGAAGCCTGCGCCAGCTGCTGAGCCTTCTCCTCGAGGCCGAGGCGGGCCATCTCGATCTCGCGGTTCTGCTTCTCGATGTTGCCCTTCTGCTCCGACAGCAGCGTCGCCTTCTCCTCCAGCTCGGCGTTGGTGCGCTGGAGCTCGGCCGACTGGTCCTGCAGCTCGAGGGCCAGCCGCTGCGACTGGGACAGCAGCTCCTCGGTGCGCCGGTTGGCGAGGATCGTCTTGAGCGCCACGCCGATGGTCACCACGAGCCGGTCGAGGAACGCCAGGTGCAGCTCGCTGAACGGCGACACGCTGCCGAACTCGATGACGCCGAGCGGCTCGCCCTCGAAGAGCACCGGCAGCACGACGAGGTCGACCGGCGGGGTGTCGGCGACGCCGGAGCGCACCTGCAGGCGGCTGTCCGGCGCGGCCTTCACGCGGATCGCCCGGCGGGACAGCGACGCCTGGCCGATCAGGCCCTCGCCGGGGGCGAAGCTGACGTCGGTGCCGGGGGCCACGTACCCGTACGAGGCCTCGAGGCGCAGCCGCAGCCCGCTGTTGGCGTCGGCGCCCGACAGGAAGAACGCGCCGATCTGCGCGTCGACCAGCGGCGTGACCTCGGCCATGATCATGCGGCAGACCTCGCCGAGGTCGCGCTGGCCCTGCAGCAGGCCGCCGACGCGGGCCAGGTTGGAGTCGAGCCAGCCCTGCTCGGCGTTCTTCTTCGTGGTCTCGCGCAGGGTCACGATCATCTGGTTGATGTTGTCCTTGAGCTCGGCCACCTCGCCGAGCGCCTCGACCGCGATCCGCTGGGTCAGGTCGCCGCGGGTCACCGCCGTGGACACCTGCGAGATGGCCCGCAGCTGCGTGGTCAGCGTCGAGGCCAGCTGGTTGACGTTCTCGGTGAGGTCGCGCCAGGTGCCGGCCACGCCGCGCACCTGCGCCTGGCCGCCGAGCTTGCCCTCCGAGCCGACCTCGCGGGCCACGCGGGTGACCTCGTCGGCGAACGACGAGAGCTGGTCGACCATGGTGTTGACGGTGTTCTTCAGCTCGAGGATCTCGCCGTGCGCGTCAACGGTGATCTTCTGGGACAGGTCGCCCCGGGCCACGGCCGTGGTGACCTGGGCGATGTTGCGGACCTGGCTGGTCAGGTTGGACGCCATCGAGTTGACGTTGTCCGTCAGGTCGCGCCAGGTGCCCGACACGCCCTTCACCTGGGCCTGGCCGCCGAGCTTGCCTTCGGTGCCGACCTCGCGGGCGACGCGGGTGACCTCGTCGGCGAACGAGGAGAGCTGGTCGACCATCGTGTTCACCGTCGACTTCAGGGCCAGGATCTCGCCCTGGGCGTCGACGGTGATCTTCTGCGAGAGGTCGCCCCGGGCGACGGCCGTCGAGACCTGGGAGATGTTGCGGACCTGGGCGGTCAGGTTGGACGCCATGAAGTTGACGTTGTCGGTGAGGTCGCGCCAGGTGCCGGCGACGCCGCGCACCTGCGCCTGGCCGCCGAGCTTGCCTTCGGTGCCGACCTCGCGGGCGACGCGGGTGACCTCGTCGGCGAAGGAGGAGAGCTGGTCGACCATGGTGTTGACGGTGCTCTTGAGCTCGAGGATCTCGCCTCGGGCGTCGACGGTGATCTTCTGCGACAGGTCGCCGCGGGCAACGGCGGTGGCCACCTGGGCGATGTTGCGGACCTGGCTGGTCAGGTTGGACGCCATGAAGTTGACGTTGTCGGTGAGGTCGCGCCAGGTGCCGGCGACGCCGGTGACCTGGGCCTGGCCGCCGAGCTTGCCTTCGGTGCCGACCTCGCGGGCGACGCGGGTGACCTCGTCGGCGAAGGAGGAGAGCTGGTCGACCATGGTGTTGACGGTGCTCTTGAGCTCGAGGATCTCGCCTCGGGCGTCGACGGTGATCTTCTGCGACAGGTCGCCCCGCGCCACGGCCGTCGAGACCTGGGCGATGTTGCGGACCTGGCTGGTCAGGTTGGACGCCATGAAGTTGACGTTGTCGGTGAGGTCGCGCCAGGTGCCGGCGACGCCGGTGACCTGGGCCTGGCCGCCGAGCTTGCCCTCGGTGCCGACCTCGCGGGCCACCCGGGTCACCTCGTCGGCGAAGGACGAGAGCTGGTCCACCATCGTGTTGACGGTGTCCTTGAGCTCCAGGATCTCGCCCTGCGCGGCCACCGTGATCTTCTGCGACAGGTCGCCCCGGGCCACGGCGGTGGCCACCTGGGCGATGTTGCGGACCTGGCTGGTCAGGTTGGACGCCATGGAGTTGACGTTGTCGGTCAGGTCCTTCCAGGTGCCGGCCACGCCCGGCACGTCGGCCTGGCCGCCGAGCTTGCCCTCGGTGCCGACCTCGCGGGCCACCCGGGTCACCTGCTCGGCGAAGATCCGCAGCGTGTCGACGAGCGAGTTGATCGTCTCGGACAGCTCGGCGATCTCGCCCTTCGCGCTCACCGTGATCTTCTGCGACAGGTCGCCGCGGGCCACCGCGGTCGCCGCCGCCGAGATCGAGCGGACCTGGCCGGTCAGGTTGGCGGCCATCGAGTTCACCGAGTCGGTGAGGTCGCGCCAGGTGCCGGCGACGCCGGTGACCTGGGCCTGGCCGCCCAGCTTGCCCTCGGTGCCGACCTCGCGGGCCACGCGGGTCACCTCGTCGGCGAACGACGAGAGCTGGTCCACCATCGTGTTGACCGTGCGGCCGATCGTCAGGAACTCACCGCGCAGCGGCCGCCCGTCGATCTCCAGCGCCAGCTGCTGCGACAGGTCGCCCTCGGCCACCGCCACGATCACGCGGGCGATCTCGGTGGTCGGGCGGCCCAGGTCGTCGATGAGCGAGTTGACCGCGTGGATGCGGTCCAGCCAGGCGCCCTCGAAGCCCTCCTCGTCGAGCCGCTCGGTCATGCGGCCCTCGCGCCCGACGACCCGGCTGATGCGCAGCAGCTCACGGGTGTGGCGCAGCTTCATGTCGGCGAGCCGGTTGAACCGCTCGACCACCTCACCCGGCAGCCCGTCGCGGCGGCTCAGCCGGATCTTGAGGTCCCCGGCCAGGAGCCGGTCGAGCGCTGAGGACAGCTCCTCGAGCAGCATCGTCTCCGGACTCTTTTGGGTGACTTCTTCGACTGTGGTCATGACTCTCCACCGGTCTCGGGGGGCAGGCGGTGTCCACCCATCGTCGTCCTTCAGGTTGGATTGTTACCACCGTTGCGTGGAGACTGCGATATGTGACAACCCAGACCGTCCGGAGGATCAGGCTCCCGGCCGACCATAGCTCTCCCGGTCTGGCCCGCGAGGCGATCCGGACGATCGCGCACGAACGGGACCTAGGCCCGATTCTGGACGAGGCTCTGCTGCTGGTCACCGAGCTCACCACGAACAGCGTGGTGCATGCCGGCACGGAAGTCGACCTGGAGATCACCGCGAGCGACGGCGGACTTACCGTCGCCGTGCTCGACTTCCGTCCCGGCACGGTCACCCCAACGTACCGCGAGGGCGGCGGCGAGCTGCCCGAGCGCGGCCGCGGCCTGGTGCTCGTGGAGCAGCTCGCCACCGCCTGGGGCACGACGCACTTCGCCGGCGGCAAGGGCGTGTGGTTCCGCCTCGATCTCGCGCCCGGCGCGCGGCCCGGCGTGCCGGCGCTCGACCTGCCGTCGGCGGTCGACGCGCTGACGTGGTCCGGCCGCGGTACGACCTTGGAAGAGATCGGCGAGGAGCTCCTGCAGCGGCTGTGCCGGGCGATCGGCGCCTCGGGGGCGGCGCTCGCCGTCGACGAGGGCGACGGCCCGCGCACCGCCGCCGCGTTCGGCCGGGTCAGCGCCGCGGACACCGGCCGCCGCGTGCCGCTGCGCGTCGCCCGCCCGTGGCGCGCCGAGCTGCTCATCACCGGCGGTGCCGGCCACCCGTTCGCCCGCCCGCTCACCTCGCTCGCCGTCGACCGGCTCACCCTGCTGGTCGAGAACGAGCGGCTGCGCCGGGCCGACGCCGAGCGGCGCGCCTGGCTCACGTTCCTGGCCGAGGCGAGCGAGCTGCTCGCGCAGTCCCTCGACGTCGAGCTGACCCTGGCCCTGATCCCGCGGCTGGTGGTGCCGCGCCTCGGGCAGTGGTGCGCGATCCACGCCGTGAACGCGGGCGGGGACCTTGGCCTGGCCGCCGCCGCCCATTCGGACGAGTCGATGCTCAGCGGCCTTCTGGACGACCTCGAGCAGGCGATGCCGCAGTTGAAGGAGGCCATGGGGACCGATGCCGTGGTACCCCTGGGGCCGCCCCTGGAGGGCTACGTCATCGCGCTCATCGCCCGTGGCCAGCACCTCGGCACGCTGACCGTGGGCGGTCACCGCGACACCTGGCAGCGCGCCGAGGAGGTGGCCGTCGTCGAGGACGTGGCCCGCCGCGCCGCGCTCGCGATCGACAACGCCAACATCCACGCCGAGCGGCGCGGCGTCGCCCAGGCCCTGCAGCGCTCCCTGCTGCCGCCGCAGCTGCCGAAGGCCGAAGGGGTGGAGTTCGGCGCCGAGTACGTGCCCACCGGCGAGGGCGTCGACGTCGGCGGCGACTTCTACGACGTGGTACCGCTGTCCAACCGCCGCTGGCTCGTGGTCGTCGGCGACGTCTCCGGCAAGGGCGTGCAGGCCGCGACCGTCACCGGCCTGGTCCGCGACGTGACCCGGGTGCTCGTCCGCGACGGCCGCCCGCTGCCCGAGGTGCTCCTGCGGCTCAACGAGACCCTGCTGGAGCGCGGCGGCGGCCGCTTCTGCACGCTGTGCCTGGCCCAGGTACTGCGCCGCCAGGACGGCCGGCTCGACGTGACGCTGCACCTGGCCGGGCACGACCAGCCGGTGCTGCTGCGCGCGGACGGGCACACGGAGCTGGTGGGCGCCGGCGGCACGGCGCTGGGCCTCCTCGACAACATCGCCACCCCGCGCACGCAGATCTCCCTCGACCCCGGCGACACGCTGATCTTCTTCACCGACGGCGTCACCGAGCGGCGCCGGGGCATCGACCTGTTCGGCATCGACCGGATCCGCGACGAGGCGGCCACCCTCGCCGGCTTCCCCGCCGACGTGGTCGTGGCCCGCCTGCGCACCCGGACGCTGAACTTCTCGCCGGAGGCCCCGCGCGACGACATCGCGATCTTCGCGGTCCGCAACGACGCCTGAGGCTCTACGCCACCCAGCCGGAGTGCAGGAAGTACGCCGCCAGCAGGCCCTGGGTCAGCAGGAAGCCGCACAGCAGGGCCCGGTCGAGCCAGGCGCGGCCGCCGATGCGGCCGAGCACCATGAACGCCGGGAAGACCTCGAGTCCGATCCGCGAGGCGGAGTACAGCGGGTACGGGATGTCGGCCGTGAACCGGCTCGGGAAGCTGATCATGAAGATCAGCAGGGCGGCGCCGAGCAGCGGGAACACGCGCTGGTCGCGGCGCAGTCGCCAGGGGCCGGCGAGGGAGAGCACCAGCAGTACCGCCAACAGCGCCACCGTGCCGAGCTCCAGCAGGTTGTGGGCCCAGATTGTGGTGTACTGCGGGCCGGGCTCCCGCGCCGCGGCGATCGGCGCCTGCCAGGGCCAGGCCGGCTTCCGGCCCCAGTGGGCGGCCTGCGTGTGTGAGAAGGCGAGCGGGTCCCGGTACGCGATCCGGTCCACGACCATCACCGCTCCCAGCCCGAGGGGGATGAGCAGGACCGCGAGGAACCCCAGCCGCCGCTTCGGCCGGCCGGCCGGCGGCTCGGGGCCGCCCACCGGTGCCATCCGGTCGGCGTCGCCCGTGCGCTGGCGCGGCCGGCCCACGTCGATCCGCTCCTTGAGGGCAATCGCGATGGTGTCCCCATTTATGCGCATATTTTGCCGACGCGCCGTGTGGGTGCCGACGTACGTCAGCCCGCGCGCCCGGACGTACGCCCGGGTGTGGAAGTAGCTCTGCGAGCGGAAGTACGTGCGCGGGCGCAGGTAGCCGTGGGTGCGCGCATACTCGAACGCGAACGCCAGCACCAGCAGGATGCCGGCCGAGCGCGTCGCCGCGGCCAGCGCGCCGAGGGCGCCGGCCCGCCACCAGTGCTCGCGGCGCAGGCAGTACACGGTCGCGGCCAGCAGCGCGATGAACAGCCCCTCGTTGTACGCCGCGCTCAGGAAGAAGCCGGTCGGGAACGCCACCAGGTAGAAGATCGTGCGCCCGGCGGCGGCGCGGTCGAGCTCGTGCTCGGCGAGGCGGAACAGCACGATCAGCGCCAGGAGCAGGGCGGCGTTGGCGACCAGCAGGGCCGCGACCCACGACCGGCCGAGGCACAGGGGCGTGCAGAGCCGGATCAGCATGGGGTACACCGGGAAGAACGCCGCCGGCGAGGCATCCGAGGTGTATTGGTAGCCGTGCTCGGCGATCGCGATGAACCAGGGCGAGTCGTAGCGGGTCGCCCACAGCCAGGCGACATGCCGGGTGGAGCGCCCGCGGTCCGGGTCGCCGATCCACGCGAACGCCGAGACGGCGGCGAGGCCGACCTTGCTCGCGGCGAACAACCCGAGCCCCGCCCCGAACGCGCGGCGCCATGGCCCGGCGGCGACGCCGGCCCTGCTCGCGGCGAGGGCCCTCAGCCCGGCGCCGAGCGGCCGCCACAGACCGGCCGCGATCCCGGCTGTGCTCGCGGCGGTGTCTCCGACTGCGCTCGCGGCGGGGACTCCGGCCCTGCTCGCCGCGGAGACCCCGTGCGCCGAGCCGGGCCCGTCAGCCGCTCCCACCGGCGGTCCGCAGGCGGCCCAGCTCGTCGGCCACGTCGGCCGGGCGGGCGTTGAGGTCGTAGGTGCTCAGCAGGTACAGCATGTCGCCCGTGTCGATCTCCAGGAACTCGCTGCGCAGCCCGGCGCGGGTCCGCGCCTCGATGCGGATCCGCTCGACCTGCGCCCACTCGAGCCGCCGGTGGCCCGCGTAGCCGGTGACCACGGTCACCCCTCCGGCGTCGGCCGCGAGCCGGACCGGCGCGAGCAGGTCGCGCAGCGCATACGCCCCGGCGACGACGGCGGCGACCAGCGCGGCGCTCAGCGCCGGCCGGTCCTCGGCGAAGAAGACGGCGGCGATCGCCAGCGCGACGGCGACGGCGCACTTGAGCGCCGTGAAGGCCGGCGACACCCGCCAGCGCATGCTGGTCGGCGACGCTGCCGGCTGGTTGGAGAACGCACCGCTGCGCATCTGCACACCCCTACGATTACGCGACCCAGCCGCCCCGCACGAAGTAAGCGGCAAGAATCCCCTGGAGCATGAGGAAGAGGGCGAGAAGCAGGCGATCGACCGCCGGCCGCGCACCCATCCGCCCGAGAATCATGAAGGCCGGGAACACCTCGAGGCTCAGCCGCGAGGCGGAGTACAGCGGATAAGGCTGATGCGACGACGGAAAGCTGATCATGAGGAAGGTCAGCACGATCCCCATCAGCGGCATGATCCACTGATCGCGCCGTAGCTTCCACGGCCCGACGAAGCACAGCACCAGCATGGCGATCACCAGGAGCACCGACGCGAGCTCCAGCAGGTTGTGCACCCACTCGTCGCTGAAGCCGTAGCGCAGGCTCGCGCCGTTGTGCAGCGACTGGAACCCGCGCCACACCGTCGCCCACGGCCAGTCCAGGTGCCGCCCCCAGTAGCGCTGGGCGTGCAGGAACGCGAGCGGCGCGCGGTAATACGCGGCCGACACCGCGGCCACGCCGGCCACGCCCAGCGGCACGAGCAGCACGGCGAGCGCGCTGCGGCGCAGGGCGAACCGGTTGACCCGCACGTACTCGTAGACGAACGCCCCGGCCAGCAGGATCCCGGCCGAGCGGGTGAACGCGGCCAGCCCGCCGAACGCCCCCGCCCACCACCAGGCCTGCCGGCGCAGGCAGTACACGCTGGCGAGCATCAGCCCGATGAACAGGCCCTCGTTGTAGGCGGCCGTGAGGAACAGCGCGGTCGGGAACGCCACCAGGTAGAACGCCGTGCGCCCGGCCACCGCGCGGTCGAACTCGTGCTCGACGAGCCGCCACAGCACGATCAGCGCGCCGAGCGTCGCCAGGTTGGCCACGAGCAGCGCGGCGATCCAGTCCTTGCCGAAGCACAGCGGCGTGAAGGCCCGGATCAGCGCCGGATACAGCGGGAAGAAGGCCGCCGGCGCGTCGTAGTAGTCGTGGTAGTAGCCGTGTTCGGCGATCTTGCGGAACCACACCGAGTCCCACTGGGCCGCCCACTGGGCCGCGATGTAGGTCGTCGTGACGCCGGGCCGCTTCACCCCGATCCACGCGAACGCGGACACGAACGCCAGCGCGACCTTGCTCGCCAGGAAGATCCCCAGCCCAGACAGCACCGCCCGCCGCCACGGCCGATCGGCCCGCTCCGGCGCCGACGCCCCGGCCTCCTCCGCGTCGTCCATCGGCGGCATCGTAGGCAGGCTCGTGCTCACGGGCGCAGGCCCCCTCGGACGATGAGGTCGAGCAGCGCGAACACGAACAGCGCGATGCCGACGAAGCCGTTGGCGGTGAAGAACGCGCGGTTGACCCGTGACAGGTCGCCGGGGCGGACGATGGCGTGCTCGTAGACGAACGCGACCGCCGTCACCACCAGGCCGATCCACCACAGCCAGCCCAGCCCGACCAGCTGACCGAACCACACGAACAGGCCGAACGTCACCACGTGCGCGGCGGTGGACAGGTGCAGCGCGAACGGCACGCCGTAGCGCGACGGGACCGAGTGCACGCCGATCTCGCGGTCGATCTCGGCGTCCTGGCAGGCGTAGATCAGGTCGAAGCCGCCGATCCACAGGCCGACCGCGGCGCCGAGCACCCAGGCCGGGCCGGAGCCGCGCAGGTCGCCGGTGACCGCGAGCCAGGCGCCGACGGGCCCGACGAGCTGGGCCACGCCGAGCAGGGCGTGCGGCCAGTTGGTGAAGCGTTTGCCATACGGGTACATGACGAGCGGGACCACCGCGAGCGGCGCCAGCGCCAGGCACAGCGGGTTGAGCAGGGCGGCCGCGCCCAGGAACACGATCAGGGCGACGGCCGCGCCGGTCCACGCGGTGCGCACGCTCACCGCGCCGGTGACGAGCTCGCGCCCGGCGGTGCGCGGGTTTCGCGCGTCGATGCGCCGGTCGATGATCCGGTTGGCGGCCATCGCGAACGTGCGCGCGCCGACCATGGCGATCGTCACCAGCAGCAGGTCGAGCCACCCGACGTGCGGATGGCCGCCCGCCGGGGCGCCGGTCGTCGTCATCACGGTCAGAGCGGCCAGGTAGGCGAACGGCAGCGCGAAGACGGAGTGCTCGATCGCGACGAGCCGCAGGAATGCCTTGACCCGGCTCGGGCGTGCCTCAGTGAGCGTCACTTGAACCCATACTCTTTCCAGCGCTTGTCGACCCGGGCCACGACCTCGGGCGACATCACCATCTCTTCCGGCCAGCCGCGATGGTAGCCCTCGGCCGGCGTCTTCCGCGTGGCGTCCAGGCCCGCCTTGCCGCCCCAGAACTGCTGGTAGGAGGCGTGGTCGAGGTGGTCGACCGGGCCGGACGTGAGCAACAGGTCGTGCGCGTAGTCGACGTTGCCGAAGGCGCGGAACGCCACCTCGGCGTAGTCATGGACGTCGCAGTCCTCGTCCACGACGACGATCAGCTTCGACAGCGACAGCAGGTGGGCGCCCCAGATGGCGCTCATCACCTTCTGCGCGTGCTTCGGGTAGCGCTTGCGGATCGACACGATCACGCAGTTGTGGAACACGCCGGCGGCCGGCAGGTCGTAGTCCACGATGTCCGGGATCAGCAGCTTGAGCAGCGGCAGGAAGATGCGCTCGGTCGCCTTGCCCAGGCCGTGGTCCTCCTGCGGCGGCTTCGACGTGATGATCGAGTGGTAGATCGGCGACTTGCGCGTCGTCATGCACTCCACGTGCAGCACCGGGAAGTCCTCGACCGGCGTGTAGAAGCCGGTGTGGTCGCCGAACGGGCCCTCGGGCAGCCGCTCGCCGGGCTCCAGATAGCCCTCGAGCACGATCTGCGCGTTGGCCGGCACCTGCAGCGGCACGGTCAGGCAGTCGACCATCTCGACCCGCTCGCCGCGCAGGAAGCCCGCGAACAAGTACTCGTCGATGTCGGACGGCAGCGGCGCGCTCGCCGTGTAGCAGACGACGGGGTCGGCGCCGATCGCGATGGCCACGGGCAGCCGCCGCCCCAGCCGCTCCGCGACGGCGTGGTGGGCCGTCGAGTCCTTGTGGATCTGCCAGTGCATGCCCAGCGTGTTGTGGCTGTGCTGCTGCAGCCGATAGAGCCCGAGGTTGCGCTTGCCCGTCTCTGGGTGCTTCGTGTGGGTCAGGCCGAAGTTGTGGTAGATCCCGCCGTCGTCGGGCCACACCTGCAGCCCCGGCAGCCGGTTGAGGTCGACCTGGTCGCCCTTGTAGACGACCTCCTGGCACGGCGCGGTTTTCACGTGCTTCGGAGGCACCGACTTGAGCTGCATCAGCTTGCCGATGCCGTCGCGGATCCCGGCCCAGCCGACCGGCAGCTCCGGCTTGACCAGCTCGCCGATGCGCGCGCCGACCTCGTCGAGGTGCTCGACCCCGAGCGCCATGGCCATGCGCCGCTCGGTGCCGAACAGGTTGATGGCCACCGGCATGTCGCCGCGGGTCGGCTTGTCGAAGACGAGCGCCGGCCCGCCGGCCCGCACGGTGCGGGTGACGACCTCGCTGATCTCCAGGTGCGGGTCGACGGGCGCGCTGACCCGGTGCAGGTCGCCCGCCTTCTCCAGCGCGGCCAGGAACTCGTTGAGGTCTGCATAGGGAAATCCACGCGCCATGGCGCCATCCTCCCAACCGGGTACGACATTTCCCGCAGCGGCCTCCGCCCGCCTGCCCGGCCTCGTCCGAACGGCCGTTCTTGAGCCGCCTGTTCGGCGCCGCCACGGGGCAATGAAAGTCTTTCGTTTTGGTTGAGCTGCGCCGGTTCCCAGCTTCGGCCATCCAGGGATGTGAGTCCTTTTCTGCGTGCTTCCTGCCACGATGTGAGGACGAACCATGCACAAAGCCAAGCGCGTCCGGGCCCTGAGCCTCGGTCAAGATCGGGGTCAAGAACAACGGCCCGGCCACGCTCGACGCCGTGCGGACCGGCGGCGAGCTGTCGTGGGCGTACGACTTCGTGGTGCCGGACGGCACCGACGTCGTGAACGTGCCGTCCAACTGCTCGGCCATGTGGCACGAGAGCGACGGCGACCACGCTCAGCAGGGCCTCGCCGGCAAGCGGTTCTACGAGTGCTACAACTACGACCCGCTGTTCCTGCCGGGCAAGACCTCGCAGCCCGAGTTCGGGCTGAAGATCACCGAGGTGATCGCGCACGCGACCGGCACGGTGTCGTTCAACAACCCGTTCCGTAACCCGGCCGAGCTCGAGGACGACAACCCGGCCAACGACATCGCCGAGGTCGTCATCAACCCCAACGGGGGCGGCGGCGGCAGCCTGCCGGTCACCGGCACGCAGACAGCCGCGGTGGCCGGTGCGGGCGCCGCGCTGCTCGTCGGCGGGGCGGTCATCTTCATGATGGCCCGCCGGCGTCGCGTGGTGCTCGTCACGCCCAAGGACGGCGGCGCCGAGTAAGCCGACCAACACGGCCCTTGCACGGGGGCGGCTCCCAGCGGGGCCGCCCCTTTGCCGTGGCAGAGTGGGTGCGTGGATCAGCGCAGGCCATGGGTCGTCGGGGTGTCCGGGGCATCGGGCACGCCCTACGCGGCGGCCGTCATCCGGGCGCTGTTCGACGCCGGCGAGGCCGTCGACCTCGTCGTCTCCCGCGCCGCCCGCCTCACGATCCTCGACGAGACCGGCGTGTCCTTCCGTGACGCGCACTGGAAGGACGACCTCGCCGCTTGGCTCGGCCGCCCGCTCGACGGCGCGGACGTAGCCCACTGGCCGGCCGGCGACCTGGCGGCCGGCCCGAGCAGCGGGTCATACCCGGTCAAGGGCATGCTGGTGGTGCCGGCGAGCACCGCTGCGTGTGCCGGCATCGCCATCGGACTGTCCAAGGACCTCCTTCAGCGCGCCGCTGAGGTGAACCTCAAGGAGCGCCGCCCCGTCGTGGTCGTGCCACGCGAGACCCCGGTGACCCGCAGTCACCTGGAGCACCTCATCGCACTACACGACGCGGGTGCGGTGATCCTGCCCGCGAGCCCCGGCTTCTACGCCGCCGGCGCCGCGGCCACGGCCGCGCAGCTGGTCGACTTCGTCGCCGGCAAGGTTCTTGATGCCGCCGGCGTGTCGCACAGCCTGTTCACTCGTTGGTCGGGTGAGCTCGGCCATTCCCGTTAGAGGTGTCATCCAGGGCGTCGTCGCCTTCGAGCAACGCCCTCACCTCGGATTCCCGGAACCGCCGGTGTCCACCCGGGGTTCGGATGCTACTGATCCGGCCGGCCGCGGCCCAACGCGTCACCGTCTTCGGATCGACGCGAAACAAGGCTGCGACTTCACCGGGCGTCAGTAGACGATCTCCCGTCTCCACGGCCCCTCCTTTACCCTGGGTGGCTCGCCGGGCCCGCGCACCCCCATGCTGCGAAGCTGAAAGCGCGAGTCATCCTGGGATGTACGCCCATTACAGCACCGCTCACGTGCCGTGTCCGGGAAACGAGGAAAACGCACTTCTGGGTAATTAGCTGTGTTAAAAGCCGGACCGTTAGGCTTGTCGCGATGGACGCGATCGATCGTCAGCTCATCGACCTCCTGCGCGACAACGCCCGGCTTCCATATGCCGAGCTCGCCCGGAAGGTCGGCCTCTCCGCCCCGGCCGTGCACGAACGCATCGCCAAGCTCGAATCGTCCGGCGTGATCCGGGGTTACCGCGTCGAGGTGGAGCCCGAGACCCTCGGCCTTCCGCTCACCGCGGTCATCGGAATCGTGCAGGACAGCAGCGGTGATGCCGATTCCGTTCTCGAGGCCCTTCGGGCCCGCGAGGAGATCGAGTCGTGCTACTTCATGGCGGGTGAGGAATCGTTTTTGTGTAAGGCGCGGGTGAAAACCATCGGCGATCTGGAACGGCTCATCGTGGACCTGAACCGGGTCAAGGGCGTGGCCCGGACGCGCACGACGATTGCGCTTTCGACGAAATGGGAGGGCCGGATCCAGCCGGCGAGCTGAACCCATCACGCGAGGGTGGCGAGGCCCGGATATTCGGCGACGTACCCGTCGTCGGTGAGATCCAGGTCGGCGGTGAAGGTCTCCGAGCGGTAGCGCACCCGCCGCGGGCCGAGCACCTCGTAGCTCTGCTGGAAGGGGAGCACGGCGAGGCTTGGGAGCAGTACCCACGCGGCCTCGATCTGCACCGTGGTGCCCTTCTCGGCGCGGTGCAGCCCCAGCCGGCGCACCGGCAGGGTGTTGGTCAGCGGGGAGTTGTAGAGGTCGACGTCGAGCACGGCGTGGAGGCGGTCGGGATCCTCGATGCCGGACAGCGGGGCGGCCGGCACTGCGCGGTTGAGGTCGCCCTGCTCGCTGGTGGTTACCCGCCAGCGGCCGGCGGCCCGCTCCATGCGCAGCGTGCGCAGCCAGCCGGCGCCCTCGACGGCGGCCTCGAACCGCGTGCTGGCCCAGTGCTCGTCGGTGTGCAGTTCGTAGCGGCAGGAGTACAGCCCGTTGTCGGCGGCGAACGCGATGCCCTTGGCGCGCAGCCCGCGCCGGTCGTCGAGGGTGACGAACTCGCCCCCGGTGGTGTCGGTGCGCTGCCAAGCGAACGCGCGCGGTAGCACGGTCATTACCGGACCGTACAAGACCGCGCGCGTTCGTGCTGTCCAGGCGTTTACCGATACCGCGGGGGCCGGCGGTCGTTCACCCGGCGCCGCCCCGGGGCCGAGGCCGGCGCGTGGTGGTGCGGCGCGGATCGCACCGGCACCCCGCTGGGCTGGCGCGCGCCGGTGACCTCGGCCAGCGCCGCGTCGCCCGCGCGGACGCGCAGCTCGTTGGGCGTCACGCCGGCCTTGGCCAGCAGCGCCGCGGCCCGCCGTCGCTGCCGGGGCAGCACCAGCGTGACCACGGTCCCCGCCGCGCCGGCCCGCGCGGTGCGCCCGGCCCGGTGCAGGTAGTCCTTCTGGTCGCGGGGCAGGTCGACGTGCACGACCAGCGAGACGTCGTCGATGTGGATGCCGCGCGCGGCCACGTCGGTCGCGACGAGCACGTCCACCGTGCCCTCGCGGAACTCGGCCAGCGTGCGCGTGCGCACCCGCTGCGTCTTGCCGCCGTGCAGCGCGCCGGCCCGGACCCCGACCCGCGCGAACTGCTCGACCAGCTCGTCCACGCCGTCCTGGGTCTTCACGAACAGGATCGTGCGGCCCTGGCGCGCCGCGATCGACGCGGCGATGGCGAACTTGTCGTGCGGCGGCACCAGCAGCACGTGGTGGTCCATGGACCCAACCGAGGCCACCGGCGGCTCGATCGAGTGCGCCACCGGGTCCACCAGGAACCGCTCGACCAGCGCGTCCACGTCCTTGTCCAGCGTCGCCGAGAACAGCAGCCGCTGGCCCCCCGCGGGCGTCTGGCCGAGGATCTCGGTGACCTCCGGCAGGAAGCCCATGTCGGCCATCTGGTCGGCCTCGTCGAGCACGGTGATCTCCACCGCGTCCAGCCGGCACGCGCCGCGCTTGATCAGGTCGCCGAGGCGCCCGGGCGTGGCCACGAGGACGTCGACGCCGCGTTCCAAGGACCAGATCTGGCGGTCGTACGGCACGCCGCCGACGGCCGTCTTGCAGTACAGCTGCAGGGTCTTGGCCAGCGGGGTCAGCGCGTCGTTGACCTGCATCGCCAGCTCGCGCGTCGGCACGAGCACGAGCGCCTTGGGCGCGTGGGGCCGGGAGCGGCCGGAGGCGGCGAGCCGGGCAAGCAGCGGCAGGCCGAACGCCAGCGTCTTGCCGGAGCCGGTGCGGCCGCGCCCGAGCACGTCGCGACCGGCGAGCACGTCGGGGACGGTCGCCGCCTGGATCGGGAACGGCTCGGTGATGCCTTGGTCGGCGAGTGCCCGCACGAGGCGGGCGGGGAGGCCGAGGCGGGCGAAGCCCGGAGCGTCGGGCGTATCGAAGAGTGAGGGGAACGAGCTGGCATCAGCGAGCGGCAAGGAGCTGGGACCTTCCGATTGGAGAACGGTTAAGAGTATCCGATCCCCCATGGCCGATCCCAGCCGTGGTGCGCACGGTCACTTCTTCGGCGCGGTGACGCCGCCGAATATGTCGTCGATGAAGTTCTGGGCGAGCGTGACGGCCAGGTAGCCGCCGACGAGCAAGACGATCACGATCACCGCGATGATGATCATGACGCGACGGTTGCCGGACCGCTCCGGCCCCTCGTCGTCGTCATCGGACTCCGCGGTGCCTTGACTCAGGATGTGCCCGGTGAGTGAGCCGGAGTTCTCGAGCGGACTGCCCCCGCCGGCGGCCGGTCCGGTCGACGCCGAGGCGCCGCCCTTACCGCCATAGATGGTGCCGGCGGAGGCCCGCTCGCCGCGGGCCCACTTCCCATAGCTCTCGGCCGCCGGGGCGGCCGGTTCGGATTCCTCGGCTTCGTCGGATTTCTCCGCTAAAGCGGGCTCCTCGTCGGGCGGAGGGATGGCCGGGGGCTGCTGGTGCTCCGGCGCGGGCTGAGCGGGCGCCCCGGTAGACGGGTAGACGCTGCCCGGCGCCCGGTTGGCCGGCGGCGGGAAGTCGTTCCTTCCGGGCCATTGCTGCGGCGGTACGTCATGATCGCTGCTCTCCGTTCCAGGTGCACCGGCGGCGGGCGAGGGACCCCCCGAGCCCGGCATCGGCGGCGGGGTCCACGCGGGCGGCGGCCACCCCGCGTCCGAGGCCGGCGGCCCGGAGGCGGGCGGCGTCGAGGTCGGCGGCTGCCCCCACCCTTGCTGCGCGGGCGGTTGTCCCCAGCCTTGCTGCGCGGGCGGCGTCGAGGTGGGCGGCTGCCCCCACCCCTGCTGCGCCGGCGGGGTCGAGGTGGGCGGCTGCCCCCAGCCCTGCTGCGCGGGCGGCGTGGAGGTCGGTGGCTGCCCCCACCCTTGCTGCGCGGGCGGCGTCGAGGCCGGCGGTTGTCCCCACCCTTGCTGCGCGGGCGGGGTCGAGGCCGGCGGCTGCCCCCAGCCCTGCTGGGCCGGCGGCGCGGACGCGGGCGGCGGCGTCCACCCCGGCTGGGCGGGCGGCTGCCCCCACGACGGCGGCTGGCCGGGCGGCGGCTGGGGCGGGTTCCAGCCCTGCTGGGCCGGCGGCACCGAGGCGGGCGGCGGCGTCCACCCCTGCTGGGGCGGCTGGTTGCCGCCGGGCTGCCACCCCTGCGCGGGCGGCGGGTTCCACCCCTGCTGGGCGGGCGGCGGGTTCCATCCCGGCTGCTGGCCCGGCTGACCCGGCTGGCCGTGCATACCCGGCTGTCCCGGCTGGCCGTAGGGCCCGGGCTGACCCGGCTGCCCAGGCTGGCCATGCGGACCGGCGTGGCCCGGCTGGCCGTACACGCCCGGCTGACCAGGGTGACCCGGCTGACCGGGCTGCTGTCCGGGGTGGCCCGGCTGGCCCGGCTGCCATCCGCCCGGCTGCGGCGGGTTCCAGCCCTGCGCGGCCGGCGGCTGTCCCCAGCCCGGCTGTCCGGGTTGGACGGGTTGCCCGGGTTGTCCCGGCTGACCGGGATAGCCCGGCTGCCCCGGTGGCTGTCCGGCCTGCCATCCCGGCTGCGGAGGCTGACCCGGGTTGGGCACCCAGCTCTGCTGACCGGGGGGCGGCGCGACGTACCCGAGGCGGTTGCCCTGCGGCGGGCTCCACACGGGCGGCCCCTGCCCGGCCCCTTGCCACGGCGCGCCACCGGGCGGCGGCGCGGAGGGGTCGTCGTGACCCCAGGGGTGTTCGGCGGACGGCGTCGTGTACGCGGGTGCGGTCGGCCCCTGGGGCTCCTCGGCCGCCTTGGGCGCGCTGTCGTCACCGCCGCCGGCCGGCCCGCCGTCACGATCGGCGTCGCCGCCGGCGGGGAGGGGCGGCGGCTCCTCGGCTACGAGGAACGGCGAGCTGGACACGGGCGGCGGCGCCTCGTCGCGGCCGCCGAAGGGCGCCGCGGGCGGGGCGTCCGGCGTCCCGTACGACGGCGCGGACCCGGCACCGAACGGCGCCGCGGGCTGCGAGTCGGGCACACCGTACGAGGGCGCGGACGTGGCCCCGAACGGCGCGGCCGGCTCGGAGCTGGGCACGCCGTAGGACGGCCCGGAGTCGCCCCCGAACGAGGACGCGGGCTCCGAGCTCGGCACGCCGTAGGACCCGGCGGCGTTGCCGCCGAACGAGGACGCGGGCTCCGAGCTCGGCACGCCGTAGGACCCGGCGGCGTTGCCGTCGAACGAGGACGCGGGCTGCGAGTCCGGGAGGCCGTAGGACGGCGCGGCCGGCTCATCCGGAGACGATGCGGTGCCTTCGGACGACGCCGGACCGGAGACGGGCGCGCCCGGAAGCGGCGGCGGGGTGCCCGGCAGCGGCGGCGGACCCGAGACCGGAGCGCCAGGGAACGGCGGCGGGGTGCCGGGCAGGGGCGGCGGGCCGGAGACGGGTGCGCCGGGGATGGGCGGTGGGCCTGAGACGGGTGCGATGCCGGGCAGCGGCGGAGGTCCGCCCAGGGGCGACGCGCCGGGGATCGGCGGCGGGGTGCCGGGCAGCGGCGGCGGGCCCGAGACCGGTGCGCCCGGGATCGGCGGGGGTCCGCCGACGGGCGGCGTGCCGGGCAGGGGCGGCGGGCCGGAGACGGGCGCGCCGGGGATCGGCGGCGGGCCGGAGACGGGCGCGCCGGGGATCGGTGGCGGGCCGGAGACCGGCGCGATGCCAGGCAGCGGCGGAGGTCCCCCGACGGGCGGCATGCCCGGGAGCGGTGGCGGGGTGCCGGGCAGGGGCGGCGGGCCCGAGACTGGTGCGACGCCGGGCAGCGGCGGTGGCTGTGTGCCGCCGAGGGAGGGGGCCGGGTGGGCGTCGGGGACGCCGTACGACGGGGCCGAGGGGGCGTCCGGAGCCTGGAACGGGCCGGGCTGGAAGGGGCTGGGCTCAAACGGCGACGGCGACGGGTACGGGAACGGCGGCTGGGGCTGCGGGCGCGGGAACGGGTCCGGCGTCGGGCCGGGCTGCGGGGTCGGCTCCGGCTCCGGGATCGGCTCGGGCTCGGGGGCCGGCGGGTACGGGGTCGGGATCGGCTCCGGGGCCGGTGACGGGGGGAACGGGCCGGGCTCCGGCTGCGGTACCGGCTCGGGGCTCGGGAACGGCGACGGGGCCGGGCCGGGAATCGGCTCGGCGGGCTCGTCTTCGCCCGGGGCCGGTTCGGCGGGCGCGGGCTCGGCCATCGCGGAGCCGCCGCGGTACACCGTCGGGCCCGCGGTCGTGCCCCGAGCGGCCTCGGCGGCCTCTGCGGCGCTCACCGTGTGCAGGCCGGGTACCGAGGCGCTGGCCCGGGCGGCGGCGACCGCGGCCACGGCGGCCGCGGCGCCGGCTCCGGCGGGTACGGCCGGCTCGGCGGCGGGGGCCGGCCGGGCCGAGGCCGCGAACGGGTGCCGGACGGGCTGCGGCTCGTACGCCGGGTGCTCATTGCCGCGGTCGCCCGGGCCGGCCTCCGGCGATCCGTAGGCCGACGCGGCCGGCGGGTACCCCGACTCGACGCCCGGGATCGGGTAGACGGCCGGGGCCGGCACCACGGGCGGCTCGGCGGCGGCCGAGGCCGGCTCCGGGATCGGGTAGGCGGCCGGGGCCGGGACGACGGGCGGCTGGGCGGCCGCATACGGCGCGGGTTCGCTGGCCGGGGCCGGGTACGACGGCGCGGGGTCGACGCCGGGGATCGGGTACGACGCCGGGGCCGGGACGACGGGCGGCTCGGCGGCCGCGTACGGGGCCGGCGCCTCGGAGGACGACTCGGCCGGAGCGGAAGACTCCGGCTCCGAGGCCGGCGTGGACGACTGCGCGGCCCAGGGGCGGGCGAAGGCGTCCCACGACGACTCGACCGGGGGCCGCGGGGTGCGCAGGCGGCTCGGCAGCGGCGGCGGCTCCTCGCTCGACTCCGGCTGGAACGGGCTCACCGGCTGGTACGGCGCGGGCTCCTCCGCGGCGGCCGCGGGCTCGTATGCACCGCCGGGCTGGTACGGCGCAGGCTCCTCCGCGCCGGCTGCGGGCTCGTAGGCAGCGCCGGGCTGGTACGGCGCGGGCTCGTCAGCCGCCGCCTGGAACGGCGCGATCGGCTGGAACGGCGCCGGCTCGGGCGCGGCGGGCGGCTCGAACGACGGGGCGACGGACGGCTCGGACGCGAACGGCGAACCGGAACCGGCGGGCTCGGCGGCGAACGGCCCGGAATCGGCCGGCGAGGAAGCTGGCGGGACATCGAGGGCGGCGCTGTCGTCCGCCGAGGCGGGCACGGAGTAGGCGCCGGCGCGGTAGGTGCCGGCCTCGTGACGTACCTCCGGAATATCACCCGCAGGGGTGCTGAACGAGGCGACCGTCGCGCGGCCCACGACGGGGGTGCCGATGGGGGTGTCCGCCGAGTCGGGCTCCTCCTCCGCGGCGGCGGGCGCGAAGCCCTCCAAGGGGGCGGGGCCGAACGGGTTGGCGAGGCTGTCGGACTCCTTGACCTCGGGCTGGGCGGGCGCCGCCGACGGCGGGGGCGGGGTCGAGTCGGTGGGGGGCGGGCCGTACACGCCGGCGGCCGGCTCCAGGCTCGGCAGCTGGTAGGCGGGGGCCTCGTCGACCGCGGCCGCGATGACCTCCTCCTCGGGCTCCACATCCGGGGCCGCCTGAGTAAAGACAGGACCCTCGGGCGCGGGCGCCTCGGGCGAAGGGGCCGAGGTCGGGGCCTCAGCCGAAGGGCCCGAGGCCGGGGCCTCAGCCGAAGGGGCCGGGGCCTCAGGCGAAGGGGCGGGCGTGGAGGTGTCCGAGAAGGCGGCCATCAGGGCCGCGACCTCCGGGTCCTCCTCGTCGTCCGCCGCGCCGGCGAGCGGCGCCGCGCCGGGCCAGAGGCCGTCCAGCGGGGTCGGCGGAGGCTCGTACGCCCGGTCGGGCAGGTCCTCGTCCGCAGGCTCCGGCGGCAGCTCCGCGCCGACCGGGGGCGGGGGCGGCAGCGGCGGCAGGTCGCCGTTGTCCTCCGCCGGTGTGTTGTCTGCCGGCTCTGAGCCGCCGAACGACGCAGGTGTGCCGCCCGCCGGGGCCGATCCGCCGAACGACGGGCCGGTCTGCACCGCCTCGCCGCGTGTGCCGTCCCGTGTCTCCCGCTCGTCCATCGCTGACCTCCATGAACCGGGTGCCCTGCCGGGCATCATTGCGTGCCCGACGGCCCCCCTTCCGTCGGTCAACGGGTCCACGGTGCCACATTGCGTCACGCGTTGCCGGGTCGGCGTCCGTCGGGTTTTGGATCACGCCGGACCGGCGGCCGTGCCAGATGGCCGCCGGACGGGTGTCAGTTGCTCGAGGTGCTGGTGGACGGCTTGGCCACCGCGCTGGGGGCGGTGGAGCGGGTGGTCGACGGCGACGCCTGGGCCGACGCGGCCGGGCTCGGGTTGTCCGACGGCTTGTCGGCCGGCGGGTCCGAGGGCTTGTCGGCCGGGGGATCCGACGGCGTCTCCTTCGTCGGCGTCGGCGACGGATCGGACGACGGGGGGTCGGACGGCGGGGTCGACGGCGGCTTCGTGGTGGTCCGCGACGGGCTGGGGCCGACCGTGAACGACGGCGTCGGCGAGGCGCTGGTCGTGCCGCCGTTGCCGGGGGCCGTGGTCGTCGGGGTCGCGGTGCGGCCGGGGGCCGGCACGGCTTCGAAGATGCGGGTCGCGCCGAAGAGCTTCGACCAGCGGACCTCGGCGATCTTGACCTTCTGGCCGCTCGTCGGGGCGTTGACCATCTTGCCGCCGCCGATGTAGATGCCCATGTGGTAGATGGTGCGCCAGTCGCTCATGTCGGTGGCGAAGTACACGAGGTCGCCGGGGAGCAGCTGGTCGCCCGGGGAGGTCTTGCTCGGGCGGATGGCGTGGGTGCCGTGGTACATGTCGGCGGCCACGCGCGGCACGCGCACCCCGACCTGGCCGTACGCCCAGTACGCCAGGCCCGAGCAGTCGAACGTGTCCGGGCCCTCGTCGCCCCAGACGTACCAGGCGATGTTGACCTTGCTCAGCGCGTAGTTGAGCGCCTGGATCGCCTTCGGGTTGGCCACCATGCCGTCGACGATCGGGTTGTCGACGAGGTTGGGGCTGTAGGAGGACTCGGCGGCGTCCTCCTGGGCCGCGATCTGCTGGACCAGGGCCTGGTTGTCGTTGGTGAGCTTGACCAGGGCCGCGTTCTGCGTCTGGAAGTCGGCGTCGACCGGCGTGTAGGCCGTCTGGGCCGCCTGCAGCGCCGCCTGGGCGTCCTGGACCTCCTGGCGGGCGGCGGACTCGGCGGCCTGGGCGTTGAGCAGGTCGCGGGCCGCCTCCTGGCCGCCGGGCTGGTTGCCGAGGCCGGGGGCGAGCAGGCCGAACTGGTGCAGGTCGTTGGCGTAGGAGTCGAGCGGGCCGAGCTGGGTGGCGTGCTTGTACGCCTCGGCGGCGGCCGCGTCGGCCTTCTCCTTGAGATCGGCGACCTTCGCGCCCGCGGCGGTGAGCTTCGCCTGGGCGTCGGTCAGCGCGTTCTGGGCGGTCTCGACGTCGAGGGAGGCGCGGTTGCGTTTCTCGCCGAGCTGCGCGACGACGATCTGCAGCTGGGTGATCTCGGCGGCCTTGGGGCCCTGCACGGTGGTGGTCGTGGTCGCCGGCGTGGTGCCGGTGCCGGCCGTGCCGGGCATGACCAGCTGGCCGGAGGCGATCGGCCGAGAGCCGGTGTCAGGGATGTCGCCCGCCGGGTCGGCGTAGGCCGGCCGTGTGATCAGCGAGCACAGCATCGTGCAGACGACGGCGGCGGCCGCCACCGTGCTGCGGCGCATGCGCACCCGCGGACGCCGCTCGGCTGCCCGGTTGCGAACCAATTCCCGCACGTCAACACTGGTAGGGGGCTCCGGCGCCACGGTTGTGTCGCCCGGAAATGCCGCCCTCAGCACCAGCCCGCTCATCGCCACCGTCCCCAGTCGGTCAGCCACGCCAAAAAATCGATCGTTGCCGATCGATCAGTCGGTCTGCCGCCCGACCGTGTTTCTGCCCACTTTTGTTTACCGCACGAGCGCCACATGCGTCGAGGGTTGATCAATGTCAGCTTCGCCGTGGGGAGGTGAATGCCAGGGGAACGGTACGCTGGCCACGTGGATGCGGGTCTGAAGCGCGAACTGGAAGCCAAGGTCAATGCCGGCGAGCGGCTGAGCCGGGAGGACGGGATCGCTCTCTATGAGTGCGATGACCTCGTCTGGCTGGGCAAACTCGCGCACCAGGTGCGGACCGAGAAGAACGGCGACCGGGTGATGTTCAACGTCAACCGGCACCTGAACCTGACCAACGTCTGCTCCGCGAGCTGCGCGTACTGCTCGTTCCAGCGCAAGCCGGGCGAGAAGGACGCCTACACGATGCGCATCCACGAGGCCGTCGCGAAGGCCAAGGAGATGGAGGGCGAGCAGCTCACCGAGCTGCATATCGTCAACGGACTTCACCCGACGCTGCCGTGGAAGTACTACCCGAAGGTCCTGCGCGAGCTGAAGGGCGCCCTGCCGGGCGTGAACCTCAAGGCGTTCACCGCGACCGAGATCCAGTGGTTCGAGAAGATCTCCGGCCTGCCCGCCGACGAGATCCTCGACGAGCTGATGGACGCCGGCCTGGAGTCGCTGACCGGCGGCGGCGCGGAGATCTTCGACTGGGAGGTCCGCCAGCACATCGTCGACCACGCCACCCACTGGGAGGACTGGTCGCGCATCCACCGCCTCGCACACAGCAAGGGCCTGCGGACGCCCTCCACGATGCTGTACGGCCACATCGAGGAGCCCCGCCACCGCGTCGACCACGTGCTGCGGCTGCGCGAGCTGCAGGACGAGACCGGCGGCTTCACCGTCTTCATCCCGCTGCGCTACCAGCACGACTTCGTTGACTCGGCCGACGGCAAGGTCCGCAACCGGCTGCAGGCCCGCACCAAGATGGCCTCGCCGGCGGAGAGCCTCAAGACGTTCGCCGTCTCCCGCCTGCTCTTCGACAACGTGCCGCACGTGAAGTGCTTCTGGGTCATGCACGGGCTGTCGGTCGCCCAGCTCTCGCTGAACTTCGGCGTCGACGACCTCGACGGCTCGGTCGTGGAGTACAAGATCACGCACGACGCCGACAGCTACGGCACGCCCAACACCATGCACCGCGAGGATCTGCTGCACCTCATCTGGGACGCGGGCTTCCAGCCGGTCGAGCGCAACACGAAGTACGAGATCGTCCGGGAGTACGACAAGCCGACGCCGCTGGCCGAGCGCCGCTCCGTGCCGCAGCAGGTCTGGGCCTGACGTTACGCTGGGTGCACCATGTCTCCGTTTGTGAAGTACTCGCTCGCGCGCCTCGGCCTCTTCGGTCTGGTGGCGTGCGCCGTGCTCGTCGTGCCGATCGACCTCAGCGTTCCGCTCAAGCTGATGATCGCGGTGCTGGTCTCCGCCGTGCTGGCCTTCTTCCTGCTGAAGGGCATGCGCGAGGAGGCTTCCGTGCAGGCCGTTGGTATGGCCCAGCGGCGCTCCGAAAAGCGCGAACGCCTGCGGGCCGCGCTCAACGGGGATGATGATGGGGGTGAAAGCGCCACCAAAGCGGACTAAAGCCACTTAAACCTTGGATGGTGCTTGTCACGCCAAGGGGGCTTGATGGTTCGCAGGATTGTTCCGGTGCTGGCGCTTGCCGTGGTCGGGATGACGTTCGTCGCAACCGATTCGGTGAACGCGAGCCCGACTAGTCCGATTTATCAGCAAAAGTCGGCTACTTACGTCGTGTCCGGCGCCTGGACCGGCGCCGACCGCAGCCGCATCGCCGGGGCCGGCGCGGCCATCGACAGCGTCCAGAACGACCGCGTCAACATCACCGCCACCGCGGCCGAGGCGCAGCGCATCGAGCGCCTCGGCTACCGGGTCACCCGGGTCCGGACCGAGGGCTTCCCGGCCGCCGACGCCGGCTACCACGACTACGCCGAGATGATGGCGGACCTCGACAAGACCGCGCGGGCCCACCCGACGATCATGCGGAAGCTGAGCCTCGGCAAGTCGTACGAGGGCCGGGACATGCCGCTGATCAAGATTTCGGACAACGTCGCCAAGGACGAGGACGAGCCCGAGATCCTGTACGACGCCCACCAGCACGCCCGCGAGCACCTCACGGTCGAGATGGCGCTGTACCTGGTCCACCTCTACACGGACAACTACGGCAAGGACGCCCGGATCACCAGGATCGTCAACAGCCGCGAGATCTGGATCGTGCCGGACATGAACCCCGACGGCGGCGAGTACGACATCAAGGGCGGTACGTACCACAACTGGCGCAAGAACCGGCAGCCCCTGGGGGCCGGCTACTACGGCCTGGACCTCAACCGCAACTGGGGCTACAAGTTCGGCTGCTGCTTCGGCTCCTCGAACCAGGTGTCTTCGGAGATCTACCGCGGGCCGGAGGCCTTCTGGGCGCCGGAGACCCAGCGGCTGCGCGACTTCGTGCTGAGCCGGCGCATCGGCGGCAAGCAGCAGATCAGGGCCGCCATCGATTTCCACACGTACTCCGAGCTGGTGCTCTGGCCGTACGGGTACACCAACGCCACCACCGCGCCCGGCCTCAACGCCGACCAGCAGCGCACGTTCGCCGCCCTGGGCAAGATGTTCGCCCGCAGCAACGGCTACACGGCCGAGCAGTCCAGCAGCCTGTACATCACCGACGGCTCGGTCATCGACTGGCTCTGGGCCACGCAGGGCGTCTGGGCGTTCACGTTCGAGATGTACCCGGCCTCGCCGGAGGCGGGCGGCTTCTACCCGCCGGCGAGCACGATCGCGCCGCAGACCGCCCGCAACAAGGAGGCGAGCCTGCTGCTGGCGGAGTACGCCGACTGCGCCTACCGCGTGATCGGCAAGCAGCCGGCGTACTGCTAAAGCATCCAGTCCTCGGTGAACTCGATCACCGCGAAGTGCGCGCCCGTGGGGTCCGCCACCCGCGCGTAGTACCCGGCCGAGGCCGGCTGCGGGCGGCGGGCCACCGTGCCGCCGAGCTCGGTGACCCGCTCGCACGCGGCGACGCAGTCGGCCACCATGAAGCACGCCGTCCAGTGGTCGGGCACGCCCGGCGGGAAGCGGTGGTCGATCGGGACCAGGCCGCCGACGGTGTCGTTGTGGTGGTGCAGCTCGAAGTACGGCTCGCCCTCGCTGTCGGCCTCGACCGTGTGCCAGCCGAAGACCTCCTTGTAGAAGGCGCCGGTCCGCTCGAGGTCGTGGGTGGCCAGCTCGTACCAGCAGATGGCGCCCGGCTCGAAGGAGACCTGGGCGCCGACGAACCGGCTGCGCAGCCACGTGCCGAACAGCGCCCCGCCGGGGTCGGTGAAGGTGGCGGCGGTCCCGAGGTCGCGCACGCTGGCCGGTGGGACGCGCACGGCGCCGCCGGCCCGCTCGACCGTGGCGGCGTTGCCGGCCGGGTCGTCCGTGGAGATCGAGACCAGCCAGGCCGATCGCCCGCCGGGCCGGCCCGCGCGCAGCCCGGCGGCGGCGCGCCCGCCCAGCGTGAAGTGCCCGTCGTCGTTACGGCCCCAGCCGAAGAGCCCGGCGTAGAACTCGGCCGAAACCGCCGGATCGGCGCTGACCAGCTCCGTCCAGCACGGCGTGCCCGGTGCGTAACCCCGCACTCGCATACTGTGATCGACCCCTCGGGATGTTCGGGTTGAAGGCAGATACTGCCATCAGATCCCGGCGGAGGACAGCCCGTCCAGCGGAGCGGGAAGCGGTCGCGCATGAATCACATCGAGGCGCGAGACGGCCCGGGTCAGCACGACGAAGAGCCGGTTGAGGCCCCGCGGCTCGGCCGCCACGATGTCGGCCGGCTCCACCACGATCACGTGGTCGTACTCCAGGCCCTTGGCCAGGCTCGCCGGCAGTACCGTCACCCGGGCCTCGCCGTCGGTGTCCGCGGCCCCGGCGGTCGCGATGCCGGCCGCCCGGATCGCCCCGGCCAGCGCGTCCACGGCGGCGTCGGCCGCGATGACGCCGACCGAGCCCGGGTGGGCCAGCGCCGCGCGGACCGCGTCCACCACGGATCCGTCGACTTCGGCAACGGTACCGATACTCAGCGCGCCGTCCGTGCGCAGCGAGCGGGCGGCCGGCACGTCGACGCCGAGCGCCGGCAGCAGCCGGTTGGCGAGCGCGACCACGGCGGCCGGCACCCGGAAGCCGGTGGTCAGCGGCACGACCCGGGCCCCGGGCTTGCCGAGGTGCGCCAGCAGCGAGCCCCAGTCGCGGGCGGCCCACGGCGCCGTGCCCTGCGCCAGGTCGCCGAGCAGCGTGATCGAGCCGTGCTCGCTGCGCCGCGCGATCACGCGGGCCTGCATCGGGGAGAGATCCTGCGCCTCGTCGACCACGACGTGCCCGAACGAGGCGACCCGGTCGATCAGCCCGGCCGCCTCGTCGATGAGCACCGCGTCGGCCGCGCTCCACTTCGCCGACTTCGCGGTCTTGGCCGGCTTCGCCCAGCGCAGGGCCGCGCGCTCGGCCTCGTCGAGGTCCTCGTCGTCGGGGTCGCAGAGCAGCTCGAACACCAGCTGCTCGGGCGTGGTCGCCGGCCAGACGGCGTCGAGGACCTCGAGCACCGGCGCGGCCTTGCCCATCCGCCGCTGCCAGCCCTCGCTCGGCGAGTCGCCCCGCCGGGCCTCGGACTGCAGCATGAGCAGCGACACGATCCGGGCGCGCACCCGCTCCCGGCCGATCCCGTACGGCGGGGCCTCGCGCCGCACGTCGTCGACGATCCGCCGCAGCGCCTCCGCGGAGATCCGCCAGCGGTACGACCCGTCGGACACGGTCAGCGCCGCTTCGGGGCGCCGGATGCGGGAAAGGAGCCTCTTTTGCAGTACCGCCGCCAGCTTTGCCTGGTTCTTCACCTCGGCGGCCCGCTCGTCGTCGACCGCCCGGACGGGCGTGGTCAGCAGCCCGTCGATCGTGGACTGCCGCACCTCGACCTCGCCCAGGGTCGGCAGGACGCTGGCGATGTACTGCAGGAACGCCGTGTTGGGCCCGACGATGAGCACCCCGGCCCGGCGCAGCCGCTCGCGGTGCAGATACAGCAGGTACGCGGCCCGGTGCAGCCCGACCGCCGTCTTGCCCGTCCCGGGCGCGCCCTGCACGCAGATCGACTCGTCGAGCTCGGCGCGCACCAGCTCGTCCTGCTCGGGCTGGATCGTGGCGACGATGTCGCGCATCGGCCCGACGCGGGGCCGCTCGATCTCCTCGAGCAGGATTCGGCTGGTCCCGATGTCCTCGCCGGCCGTCAGATGCTCGTCCTCGAAGCTGGTCAGGTCGCCCTTGACGAACCCGAAGCGCCGCCGGACCGCCACGCCCTGCGGGTCGGCCACGCTGGCCTGGTAGAACTTCCGCGACACGGGCGCCCGCCAGTCGAGCACCATCGGCTCGCCCTTGGCGTCGGTGACATGCCGCCGTCCGATGTAGAACCGGTCGGGCTCGATGTCGAGCCGCCCGAAGAACAGCGGTGTGTCGGGGTTGTCGGCGAGGTCGGCGATGCGCCTGGCGAGGTGGCGCCCGAGCGTTTCGGCGGCGTACGCGTCCCCGGCGACCTTGTCTCCGGTGGTGAAGAGCTCCTCGGCATGCTCGCGCATGCGTCTGAGCGCCCACCGGGAGGCGTCGAGGTGGTCTCGCTCGGCGGCGAGGTCGGTTTCGAGTGCGGGCACGGTGATCCTCTACGAGGTCTCGGTCGGCTCGCTCGCGTATCCAGGCGTGCCTGGCGCGTTGGGACGTCCGCTGCGGTGGCTACCTCACCGCGGCCGTCAAGCGGACAACCACATTACGCGTGGTGCGTCCACCACTCCACCGAATTTGCGGTTGCTCCCCGCCCCGCCGAAGGTTAAGAATATTATTAACCTAGAGGTGGTGTCCGGTGGAGTGGGAGATCCTGATGACCGCGCAGGTCGAGGAGTTCCTCGACGCGATCTACAGCGTCGACCGGGACACACATCGCCTGGTCAATCAGGCCATCCTGGTGTTGGAGCGAAATGGGCCGAGCGAGGGCAGGCCACTCGTCGACAGCATCACCGCCTCGGCGATCACCAACATGAAGGAACTGCGGCCGCCCTCGACCGGGCGGAGCGAGATCAGGATTCTGTTCGTCTTCGATCCATGGCGATCCGCGATCCTGCTCATCGCCGGTGACAAGTCCGGTCAGTGGAACCGGTGGTATCGGCTGGCCATACCGGAAGCGGAGCAGCTCTACGCCACATACTTGAAGGAGCGAGAGAAGGAGATCGGTAATGAGCGGCGTTAAGCGGTGGCGGGACACCGATCACCTGGCACGCGCGGTGGAAACTGCAGGCGGCCGCGAGGCGTTCGACGCCGCGGTCGGTGCGATGCTCGACGAGGCTCGCGGCTGGCGGCTGGCCGAGTTGCGGAAGCGGCGTGAGATGACGCAGGAGCAGGTCGCGTCCCGGATGGGTGTCTCGGTGGCCCGAGTGTCGCAGATCGAGGCCGGCAGCGTCTCCACGCAGGAGGTGCTCGCGCGGTACATCGAGGCGCTCGGCGGCACGCTCAAACTCATTGCCGACTTCGGCGACGAGCAGCTCAAGGTCGCCTGACCCTGAGCCCGGCGGTAGTAGGTCACAATCCGGGGTTGGGGTTCCCGGTCCCCGGCGCGCCCTGCACGCAGATCGACTCGTCGAGCTCGGCGCGGACGAGTTCGTCCTGTTCAGGTTGGATGGTGGCGACGATGTCGCGCATGGGTCCGACGCGGGGGCGTTCGATCTCGTCGAGCAGGATCTGGCTGGTCTTGTGCTCCTCGCCGCCGGGCCTTGACGTCCTGTGGGTCGCGGGCGCTGGCCTGGTAGAACTTGCGGGACAGTGGGGCGCGCAATCGAGGACCATGGGTTCGCCGGTGGTGTCGGTGACGTGGCGGCGCCCGACGTGGAACCGGTCCTGGTCGATGTCGAGGCGTCCGAAAAGAGCGGCGTGTCGGGGTTGCCGGCGAGTTCGGCGATGCGGCGGGCCATGTGCCGGCCGAGCGTCTCAGCGGTGTAGGCGTCTCCGGCGACCTTGTCGCCGACGGCGAAGAGGCCCTCGGCTCGCTTGCGCATCCGCCTCAGCGCCGCGCGGGACTCGTCGAGGTGCGCGCTCGGACACCAGGTCCTGGAGGGTCCCCGGGCCACGCGAGTTGCTCAGCACCACATCATGACCGGCGGCGATCGCCAGCCGCGCCACCGTGCTGCCGATGTTGCCACTGCCGATAAGTCCGATCGTCGGCATGGAGCGATCATCGCCTTCCCTTCGTCGCGCCCGCGCGCGCGCCATGTTCCCACCACCCATTTCAAGCTTGATTTCATGCTTGAAACGATCCTATGCTCGGTACCCCACGTCGCGTCGTACTGCAGGAGAGTGTCTGTGAAGCTCGGCATCATGTTGCCCGTGTCCGGAGTCCACGCGTCGCCGACGACCATCACGACCATCGCGCAGGCCGCCGAGAGACTCGGCTACGACTCGTTGTGGACCTACGAACGCCTGTTGCGCCCGATGGCACCGCTGCTCCCCGGCCCGGACGGCAACCTGGAACGCATCCCCGACATCTACCACACCACCTTCGAGCCGCTGGAGACGTTGAGTCACGTGGCCGCGCTCACCAGCCGCATCGCGCTGGGCACCAACATCGTCAACCCGCTGTTCCACGCGCCGGTCGTGCTGGCCCGCAGGTACGCCACGCTCGACCAGTTCAGCGGCGGCCGCGCCATTGCCGGATTCGGGCAGGGCTGGATGCCCCAGGAGTTCGCGACCGCCGGCGTGCCCATGAAGCGGCGCGGCGCCGGCTTTGACGACGTCATCGCGGCGATACGGGCCTGCTGGGGAGCCGACCCCGTGGAGTACGCGGGCCGCTTCTACTCGATCGAAGCCTCTGAGATCAACCCGAAGCCCGTTCGCGGCGACATCCCGATCGTCATCGGCGCGAACACCGACGGCGGCATCGACCGGGCCGCCCGGATCGCCGACGGGATCACACCGCTGGCCTGGGCCCTGGACACGGTGACCGCACAGGCCGAGCGCTTTCGAACGACTGCCGAACGCCTCGGGCGAAACCCGGCCGCGCTCACCGTGACGGCACAGACCAACCACGTCATGCAGCCCAAGCCGATCAGCGGCGATCGTCCGTTCCTCGCCGGCTCCCCGCGGCAGCTCGCCGACGACATCGAGCAGTTGCGGGACCGTGGATTCGACGGGGTTCTGTTCGCGTCCCCGCCGGCCGACGAGATCCCCACGCAGATCGAGATGCTCGACGAACTCCGCTCCCTGGTGCCCGCCGGGTGATCATGAGTGGTCCGGCGCGCTTGGACGGGTAAGATCGCTTGCGTGGAGGGCCAGGGCGAACCCCAGTGGCTGTCGCCGGACGAGCGCGACGCCTGGATGTCCCTGGCCTGGCTGATGATCAAGCTGCCGGGCGAGATCGATGCTCAGCTGCAGCGCGACAGCGGCATCTCCTTCTTCGAATACCTGGTGCTCACCTCGCTGTCCATGTCTCCCGAACGGTGCCTGCGGATGAGTGACCTGGCCCAGCACGTGAACGGTTCGGTGTCGCGGCTGTCCAATGTGGCCAAACGCTTGGAGCAGCGCGGCTGGATGAGACGGGCGCCCAGCGCGGAGAACGGTCGCTACATCGAGGCGACCCTCACTGAGGCGGGCATGGCGGTGGTCGAGCAGGCCGCACCCGGCCACGTGGCGGCGGTCCGGCGGTACGTGTTCGATGCGCTCAGGCCCGACCAGGTGACCGGGTTGCGCGACATCGGCCGCCAGATCGCCAACCAGGTCGAAGGCGAGCACACCGGGACGCTGTCCACAGGACGGACCCTGCGACGGCTTTGACGGGCACCGCCGCGCATCCGCCGGTGCCCGTGGACTTGGCCTGGCCCCAGCGTGGTCGGAGAGTCGGGAGCTGGCGGCGGGTGGACCACGCCGCGTGGATCGCGGCGGTCAGCTCGCTCGCGTATCCAGGGGTGGCACAACCCCGGCGCGTGGGACATCCGCTGCGGTGCGTACCTCACCGCGGCCGTCAGGCGGCCAACCACGGTACGCCCCAGCTCCGGCCTGCTCCACCGAGTATCGCGTGACGTGCGTGCGGCGTTATAGCTCCAGGTGCAGCCGAAGCGCCTCGTCCAGTTGGCGTATCAACGCCGGCGGGAGTGCGCCGAGCCGTTGGCCGACACGCGCGACGTCGATCGAGCGGACCTGTTCGGCTTGGCCCTTCGACTCGACGCTCAAGCCGATCGCGGGATCTGCCGGTAGTCGTACCTGGAAGGGATACACGCGTGCCGTGTTGCTGGTAACCGGAACGACGGTGATGACACCCTGTCCTCGCGACACGGCACTGCGGTTGGCTGCGTTGTTGCTTACGACAATCACAGGCCGGCGCTTGGCTGCCTCCGATCCGATCACCGGACTGAGGTCGACGAGGAACACGTCGCCCCGCCTCACCGCAGGCCGTCACCGGCAACGGCGTTCCAGATGTCGGCCTCCCCGCTGGTCATCCATTCGTCGTTGGCCGCCTCGTAGTCCATCGCGAGGTCGCGGCGGCGAAGCATCTGGACGGCCTCGTGCATGACGGCTGACCGGGTTGTGCCTCGCTCGCGGGCGTAGTGGTCCACGAAGTCGACGTCATCGTCGGGAAGGCTCACGCTAACCTTCATACCTGATATCCTACCGTCTTCCTACCATTGCTGCCACCCCGGTGATCCGGCTCGACGAAGTGTGCCCAAATCCGGGGTTGGGGTTGCCCGTCCCGGCGCGCCCTGCACGCAGATCGACTCGTCGAGCTCGGCGCGCACCAGCTCGTCCTGCTCGGGCTGGATCGTGGCGACGATGTCGCGCATGGGCCCGACGCGGGGCCGCTCGATCTCCTCGAGCAGGATTCGGCTGGTCCCGATGTCCTCGCCGGCCGTCAGATGCTCGTCCTCGAAGCTGGTCAGGTCGCCCTTGACGAACCCGAAGCGCCGGCGTACGTCGACGCCCTGTGGGTCGTGGGCGCTGGCCTGGTAGAACTTCCGCGACAGGGGGCGCGCCAGTCGAGCACCATCGGCTCGCCGATGGTGTCGGTCACGTGTCGGCGTCCGACGTGGTACTCGTGGTCGTCGAGGTCGAGCCGTCCGAAGAACAGGGGCGTGTCGGGGGTTGTCGGCGATGCGCCGGGCGAGCGTGCGTCCGAGGGTCTCGGCGGCATAGGCGTCGCCGGCGACCTGGTCCCCGGTGGCGAACAGGTCCTCGGCGCTCGCGCATGCGCCGCAGCGCTTTTCGTGACGCGGCGAGGTGGGCTCGCTCGGCGGCGAGCTCGGTTTCCAGTGCGGGCACGGTGATCCTCTGCGAGGTCTCGGTCGGCTCGCTCGCGTATCCGGGTTCGTGGCCCGGCGCGTGGGGACGTCCGCTGCGGTGGCTACCTCACCGCGGTCGTCAAGCGGCCAATCAGCATACGCGCCACCTAGAACCTCCACCACCGACTAAGCAGCGCCCCTCAGGATTCGGCGGCACCAGACCGTTTGGAGGGCATTACGGTCTGTGAAATCCACTGTGGCAGAGGCGAACGCGCGGCCTCGAGTCGTTATTGTGCGCCAGACCGGGTGACGGCAGATAGGTGGTCGACGGTGGGGATCAAGAATCGTGAGCGCCGGCGGGCCAAGCAGAAGGTGCGTCAGCAGCAACAGCAGGGCCGTCGTGAACGGGCCGGTGCTGAGTTTGGCGACGGCGCGCCGGCCGATCCAGCGTTCGCTGATCCGTTCGGTCTGATTGATGGTGGTGCGCGCCCGGCTCGGGTGATGGCCCATCTCCTCAACGAGGCGATGCAAGCCCTGCATGCCAAGGACGAGAACACCGCGCAGAGGTGCTGCGACGTGTTGGTAAGTGGGTCTGGCGGTACGGGCGGTCGGCGTGCGGTGGATACGGCGTTGATCGCGGCGCTGCAGCGCGATCTCACCGAGGCGTGGCGACGGGGTTGGCAGCCGGTCGATGTGTTCCGGGTTGCGCAGCGCCGCTACGGTTCCCGACACGGGCGGATCGTCGTTGACGTCATTGCCGCGGAGATGCGCAGTTATGCGGCGGCCAACGTGGATGAGCGTTGGGAAGCTCAGGTGCGCGACCTCGGTGCAATGGTCTGGTGGGAGCGCGACGATCAGTACCTTTCGGCGTTGGGCGAGCGTGAAGGTCTGGCCCGGCCGGAGTTGATCCGCTGCGCGTTGGAGGTGCTGTACGTGTTCAACACCTGCCCGCAGATCCAGAAACTCTGCCCCCTGCCGGGTCAGGCGCGCCGCGGTTCGTTGGGCATGGCGACGCGGGAACAGGCCGTCCACGCGCGTCAGCTCGACCGGGTACGGGCGCTGCTCGCCAAAGCAGAGTCGACCAGCTATCCCGAGGAAGCTGAGACGTACACCGCCAAGGCCCAAGAGCTCATGGCGCGGTACAGCATCGACTACGCGCTGTTGTCGGCGGGGGCGGGTGCAAGTGATGAGCCGGTCGGCCAGCGGATCGGCGTCGACAACCCGTACGAGGCGCCGAAGGTGCTCCTCCTGGACGCAGTAGCTCGGGCGAACCGCTGCCGTACGGTTTGGTCGAATTCCTTCGGTTTTGTTACCGTGCTCGGCTTCCCGTCCGACGTGGACGGTGTCGAGATCTTGTTCACCTCGCTGTTGGTGCAGGCCACCGGGGCAATAATGGCGGCCGGGTCGCACCGGGGCGCCGACGGTCGTTCGAGTACCCGCTCGTTTCGGCAGTCATTCCTGACCGCATACGCTCAGCGCATCGGCGAGCGGCTGACGACGGCGACCAGGGACGCGACCGAGCAGGCGACCAAGGACATGGCTGCCGGGCCCGAGGTGGAGCGGCTGTTGCCGGTGCTCGCCTCCCGGGAGGCGAAGGTCGGTGCGTTCGCCGACGAACTCTTCCCCGATCTCGTCGGCAAGCAGGTAGCGGTCACGAATCGGGACGGATGGGCATCGGGCCGGGCCGCAGCCGACCGCGCCCGTCTCAATGCCCGCGAGTCGCTCGTTGCCGAAGCTTGACCACGGCCAGACCGACTCGTCGAACTCGGCGCGCACGAGCTCGTCCTGCTCCGGCCGGATGGTGGCGACGATGTCGCGAAACGTGTGCCTGTCCGCGTGATGCGTCAGCACAGATCGCGCAGCAGCAGCGGGAGGATTCGCTCCTCCATCACTGCACGGCCGGTGCGGGTCATTGTCTCGGCGAGCGCCGGCTCCCATGGCGTTGCGGCCGGTGTGCCGAGCAACGGGACACCGCTCGCCCCGTGAGGCAGGTACGTGGCCGTGTCCATGCGCCACGGCACGGCGTTCGGGTAGCGAGCGAGTGCGGCACCGGTCAGCCGCACGCCCGTCCAGTCGAGGTCGTTGCGCCACCGGATCACCGTGTCCGGTCCGGCGGACCGCAACAGGGCGTGTACGGCTGCCGACGGTACGCCTTCGGTGCAGATCAGCGGCCGTGACGTGCCGGCGACGGCCGCCCGCAGTACCGCCGGATTCTCGCAGACGAAGACTTCCGCACACGTCAGCGTGGTCGGGGCGAGGCGCAGCTGGTGCAGGGTCACCCGCACGGGAACCCTGGCGGCAGCCGAGTCGGTCAGCCACGAGCCGAGCAGTCCGCCAGTTGCCGGGACGTTGAGTACGAGAACTTGGCTTGCGAGGTCGTCGAGCACGACGCCGGCCAGATCCCACAGGGCCCGCTCTTGCTCGGCGCCGGCCGGCACGGGCACCTGGTGCCAGGCCGCGAGAGCGCGCAGCGTCAGGCCCCGCAGGGGACCGTCGGCCAGTGCCTTGGTATCGCCGAGCAGCCGCTCGGCGAACGCCGGCATGGGCTCCTCGGCGGCGGGCAGGGCGTCGAGGACGGCGATGAGCGCGTGGAAGTCGACGCCGCTGCGGGAAATCCGGGTGAGGGTGCCGTCCCGTCGTATCCCATCGACCCATTCCTGGTACCAAGGCGACGAGGCATGGCGGCTGCCGGCGGCCACGGTCAGCAGCGCGTCACGCTCGACAGCGGCACGCTGACGCTCGCCGGGGCGGTCACGCAGCGGGCCGAGGACGTCTGTGAGTCCGACGCCGCGCGTGGCTCGCAGGTGCGCCTCCACGGCGTCCAGGCGCACGGTGAGGCGCGATACGCCGATCGGGCGGTACACCCCGGTGATGCCGATGACAACCAACCGTTCGTCGTCGGTGGGTGCGGCGATCGACACGCTGCCGTCGAGCCTGCCGCCGGTGCGCTCCAGGCTGCGGCGGGCCGCGTCGAGCAGGCGCCGCCAGCCCGGGTCGGCCGCCGGGTCAGTTGTCGGCGAATGCGGATGCATGTCGAGTTTCCGGCGAACCCAACGCCCGTGCCAGCGTGCCGTCGAAATCGGCGACGTTCATCGCGCCGTCCCACACCAGCAGTACGGCGGAGACCGTGTGCTCGACCGCGGAGTGGGACAGATCGTAGTGCGCGGCACCTGTCACTGCCGGATGGGTGGCCCACAGGTCGTAGCCGGTCATGAACAGGTCCAGGTCGAACTGCTTTGCCAGCGACATCAGCTCGCCGCGTCCATTGTCGTCGACGCCGGCGAACGCCTCGTCGAGGCCGAGCAGGCGGGGCGCGTCGGGCCGGGCCGAGCCGAAGAGGGCGTTCGCCGCGGCGAACAGCGGCAGGTGCAGCGACACCGACTGCTCACCGCCCGAGAGTTGGCTGTGCCGGGCGCGGGTCAACGGCTCCGCGGTACCGCCCGGCCGGTGCAGGGCGAACGCGAACTCCCGCCACTGCCGGTAGTCGAGGACGTCGGCCAGCAGCTCCCGGTAGGGCTTCTCCGGGGCGGCGGAACGGGCGTTCTTGATCCGGCCGGCGAAGTGCCGCCGCATCGAGGCGAGCTGCGCCGGGCCGAGCCGAGCCGGGTCCCGTTCCAGCAGCTTGCAGACTTCGCGCTGCTCGGTGTCGAGGTCGTCGGAGAGCCGCCAGCCGACGCCGACGGTGAGGCCGGAGGACATGCGCCTGGCCCGCATCTGGGTGTCCATCGCGGCGACGAGGTCCCGCGCCTCAATGGTGCGCCGGTGGATCTGCCCGGCGAGCTGCCCGAGCAGGGCGTCTTCAAAGACCCGCTGCTCGGCGTCGGTGAGCAGTTGCTCCTGGTCACGGCGATCCGCCGCGATCCGCTCGGCGAACCGGGCAACCGGGCTGAGGCCCTGCTCGTCAGCGACCCTCACCACGATGACACCGTCGTCCGTGTCCCACTCCGGACGATGGTCGAGACCGGCGGCCGGCAACTGCGCCTGGAGGTCGGCGAGCGCTGTGGTGAGACGAGTGGCGCTCTGCTTGAGTGAGGTCTCGGTCGGGGTCAGGTCGCGAGTGGCGGCGAGCACCGCGTTGTGCAGGGCGACGACGGCCGGGTCGAGCTCATGTCCGGCGGTGTCGACGGCGGGCCACAGGAGATCGATCGGGCAACGGATCAGCCCCAGGAGGTCGGGCCGGGCGTACGGCCGCAGCCGTAATGCATCTTGCTGGGCCTCGCGCAGCGCGGTCGTTACGGCCTGCTGGCCGAGTTCCACCCTGGTCCGCGCCGCGGACCGCCGCTGGACTGCCTCCGTGTAGGCGTCGCGGGCCGCGACCAGCGTTGCTTCGGCGGTGGCGATGTCGTCGCCGGCCTTGGCTACCTCGGCCAGGATCTGCTTCGCCTCGGCGCCGATGGCCTCGTGCAGGGTCCGCAGCTCCTCGTCCTTCTCCAGGTGCCGGCGAGTGGCGACGGTAGCCGCGGCTCGTGCGGTGTCCAGTCGGTCGACCGCCTCGTCGTGCCGGTCGCCGGCCTCGGCGGACCGGTCGGCGGCATTGGCCGCTGCCTGGTAGGCGTTCTCCAGGCGCAGCCCGGCGCGTTCGAAGCGGGTGATGGCGTCAGCGACAGCGCCGAGTTTGGCGACGGGCAGTGAACGCTCGGCAACCACCCGTTGCAGCGTGGCCGCGGCCGCCGCTCTGACCGCGACAGCCGAGTCGAGCCGCCCGGCCGCCTCTACGGCCGCTTCCCGGCGCACCGCGAGCACCGCGGCCGTCCGGTCGTGGTCGCGCCTGGTCGCCTGCAGCCGGTCGAGGGTCGGCAGCGCCTTCCCGGCGCGATCGGCCTCGTCGATGACCGCGAGCAGCGCGGCGCGCGCCTCGTCGAGCCGGGTCAGGTCGGAATCGAGGGCGCGCAGCCGCCGGTCGCAGTCGGCGAGCCGTGCGGAGCGGCGTGCGGCACGAGCGGTGGCCCCGATGTACTCGCACCGCTGCTTGGTCAGTCGGCCGGCGCCGTGTGCCTGGGCCCATCGTCCGGCCGTGTCGACGCCCGAACGGCTGGACAGGTCGCCGAGCGTGATCGACGCCAGGACTGCTTCGATCTGTCCGGCCGCCACGTGCTCCTGGGTCTCCGCGATGAGTACGTCGGCCAGGCTGGCGCCGTCGACAGGTGGGCCGGCGCTGAGGTATGCGTCCTCGACGCCGGTGCTGAGCGCGTCGGCGGTCTCGGCGGCCGACGGGTACAACCAGGCGTCGAGAAGCCCGGCCGCGTGCAGCGCCGCCTCGATGCCGGCCGCGTCGGCCTCGGGCACATGGTCGGCGAAGCGGACCAGGCGCCACAGCGGTGCGCCGGGACGCCCGTCGCGATGGGCCCGTCGTGTCGTGGATGGTGCAGGGGCGTCGTCGTGCTCGGCGGCGATCCGTTCACGCTCGGCGGTGACGTCGGCATGCTCGGACTCGACGGTCGCGCGCTCCACGGCCAGCGCGGCCAGTGTGTCCCGGCGGCTGGCGAGCGCTGCCGCCACGGCGTCCGCGTAGACGTCCTTGAGTGGCACGCGCTCGACGGCGTCGATGAGCGCGTCCATCAGATCCGGCGTCGTCATCTGCGCGAGGAGCGCAGCCCACTGCGCAGCCCACGTACGCAGGTCGCCGACCAGAGCCGTGTGAGCGCTCTGCGCGGCCTCGGCGGCCTGGGTCTCGGCAAGCGCCGCGTCGTCCGACGCCGCCCGCGCGCCGCGGTCGGCTTCGGCGGCCCGCTCGTGGTCGCGGTCGGCCTGGGCCAGCCGGTCCATGTGATCGTGTACGGCGCGCAGGTCGTCTCGCCGCGCGGTCGACCGGGCCGTGAGCCGGGCCTGCAACCCGTCGACGTCGGCAGCGCCATCGCCCCAGTCGATGCCGGCGAGATGGGCATCGGAGGCGACCTCGTCGGCGAGCCGGCTCACCTGCGCCCGGGCGTCGCGGGCAGCGACAGCGGCCTGTTCCCGCTCGCCGCGCCGGCGCTGCTCGGTAGTTTCCTCGGCGCGCACCGTGGCCTGGGCGTCGCGGGCCGCTTTGCCCAGGTCGTGGACATGCCGTTCGAGATCGGCAAGCTGCTCATGGGACCGGTACGCGGCGGAGTTCTTCAACCGGTCGAGGTGGGCGCGCAATCTGCCTGGCTCGGCCTCGGCCGACTGCAGCGTCCGGAACGCGGTCAGCGTCGCTTCCTCGGCCGCCGCCGATGCCGAAGAGGCGACCGCCAGGTCCTCGGTGAGCCGGTCGGCGTCGGCGCGTCGCGCGCTCAGCGCGTCGGCGGCGGCGCGAGCATGGGTGCGCAGGTAGGTGGCGTACACGCCGAGGAACGCCGACGTGGCTGCGTCCGCCGCGACAAGGCCCTCGAGCGTGCGCGCCACCGCCTCCATGTCGTCGAACGACCGGGCGGCCTCGGTGAGCAGGTGATCCTCGACGGGCCGCAGGCCCCGCTGGAGGGTGCGGGACAGCTCCGCCGGGTTCAGGTCTTTCGCCAGCTGCGGCTTGCGCAGCGTCAGCACCAGGTCGAGCAGCTGCTCGTAGCGGGCCGAGCCGAGACCGAACAGCCTGGCGTCGACCAGCTGGCGATACTCCTCGGTCGAGTCGCGTACCGCGTCAGTGCCGAGCTGCTCGATGAGGTCCTTGCGGGACACCGGCCGGTCTTCGGCGTCCAGCAGCGACAGATCCACCCCGACGCGGCCGTCGGCGACGAAGTGCCATCGCGTGACCCGATCGTTGTGCCGGTGCGCGCGCAGGCCGATGCCGATCGTCACGGATGAGGAGCCGTCGCCGAACTCCATCCAGACGTACCCGTGCGCACTCTCCTGTCCGCGGTACAGCAGGTTCGACTTCATCGTGCGGTCCTCGCCCGCGAACGGGTTGAGCCGGCGCGGCTCGATCCGCCCGTCGAGCACGAACGGGAACAGCACCTCCAGGGCCTTGGTCTTGCCGGACCCGTTCGGGCCACGAAGCACCAGCCAGCCGTCGACGAAGATGAACTCCTCGTCGCGGTAGTCCCATAGGTTGATGATCCCGGCACGGGTCGGGGCGAATCGGGCCATATCGAGTCTTCCTAGAAGAGAGTCCGTTGGCGCGTATGGGCGACCGTTGCGCGGTATCGCCCGATCAACGCCCGGACCAGCACGCCGCCCGGCACTGGCGTCACCGCACCGAACCTGGTCAGCAGGTCGACCGCTTCGACCCGGAGCCGGTCGGGGTCGGCGTGCCAGGGGGCGCCGAAAGCCGAGCCGTACCGCTGGAGAATCGCGGCGACAGCCTCGCGCAGAAAACTGTCGGTGACGAACGGCAGCCGTGCGAGCTCGGTCTCGGTATCGGTGCCGCCCGCATCGTCCGCGTCAGCTGTCGTTTCAAGATCACCTATGGGTACCCGGGCCGCCGTGGGCAGTGCGGCATCCGCGGCGGCAATGAGGGCGGCCTGACGCTCACGAGGATCCGGCGCCGGCATCCGCCGGACCCGGCGGCCGTCCGGGTCCGTTGCCCGCTCGGCCAGGTCGACCGCGAGCAGTACCGCGGCCTGCGCCACAGAGCCGGTGCCCGGGAACCGCTCCATGGAGAAGCCGACCGTATCGACGAGCAACACCCCCTCGGCGCGCCGCTCGACTCGCAGCCCGGTCAGCCGGTGCAGGTCTGCGGGCAGCGCTGTGCCGCGCAGATGGTTCGCGACGGCGGTGTCGACGTCGCTGAAGTACACGATCGGCGACTCGGCGACGGCGCGGCGCGCGGCCTGCGCCGCCGCCCGTCGCTCGGTGTTGCCGCTCGTGACCGCCGAGCGTTCCAACAGCGCGCTGACGGTGTCGACGTGCTGCAACACCCGCGGCGGGTGGAAGAGGGCGACCAGGGCGTCGCGGGCGATGTCGTACAGCGCCTCGCCGGCCGCGGGATCGCTGGCCCACGACGCGCTCGACCCGTCGGCCACCCGGAGCACTCCGCGCTCCTCCAGCCAGGTCACCGCGTCGACGAACGCGCGCCGGTCGGCGCCCGAGTCCGGGTCGAGCCCGAGGCCGCCGATCCGGTTCGCATCGGCGGACACGGCGTCGGCGAGTTCGCTCACCGTGGTTTGGACGCCGGCCCGGCCAAGCGCCGCAAGGCACAAGGCGAGGTACGCATAGCGCTGCCGGTCGAACGGGCGGCCGTTGCGAGTTGTCGCCGGCCGGTCAGGGGTGAGCTGGTCGGCGGCCCGCACCAGCCGGGCGGTAGACCCGTGCAGCTCCAGCTGGTACCCGAACGCCTCCGCGAGGTCACGGCGCAACTCCGCGGCGAACCGCCGGACCCGGATGAGCGCTCGCTCATCCGGATACGTCGCGGTGATCAGCGGGTGGCGCAGGACGAGCCGTACCGCTCGCTGGTAATCGGCCAGGTCCAGTTCGGACACGTCCGCCGCGAACCTCACGACACGCTCGCCAGTTCGGCCGCCGGTTCGGGCCGCTTGGCCACCGTGTGCTCCGCGGGCGACACGCTCAGCGCGTATCCGTCCAGGTGCAGCCGCCCCGTCGTTGTCACCGCGGTGGTGAAACGGCCCGGGGTAGGCGTGAGCGTGAGCCGCACCCCGTAGGCCGCCGCGGCCAGCGGCGCGTCGGCGCGCCCGGCCACCCGGGCGGCCAGAGCCACATCCAGCAGCCGGCGCAACACCGCCGTCTGCGCCTCGTCGAGCGGCTGCGCATCGGCGGCGAGGTCCTCGCCGGCCTGCTGCTCCACGAGCCGTGCCGCGGCGGCCACGCTGCGGCGTTCGTCGGCGAGCTGGCGTTCCCTCAGCCGGTCACGCTGCCCGTGAGAACGGTCGAGCCTGGCCGGTCGGCCGTTGCCCTGTCCGGGGGTACGGCCGAACTGCACGAGTGTGCGGGACAGCTCGACCGGCGGCGCCTCCCACCACGACGCGCGGGTCGGGATGAGCTCCGGGTCGGCGTAAGCGACGCCGACGTGGCGGGGCGCGCCGAGTCCGAAGACCACCTCGAAGACAGCGTGCGCGACGTCGACGGAGCCGACGCAGGTGAACCACGCGGCGAGATGACGCAACTGCGACTCGCGGCTCACCCCACCCCGGCGCGCTTCGGTGACCCGCCGAAGCAAGGCCAGCACGTCACCGATCGCCGCCATCGTCGCACCGGCGAGGCGGTCCGCCTCGCTGAGGGCGCCGTCGCCCGGGGGCGCGAGCCACGAGCGGAGGCCGGCCCAGCGGCGCCGCCAGTCGTCCAGTCGCTCGGCCGGGGTGGCGAAGAGCCGCTCGTCCGCCTCGGCGGCCGCCTCCACCATGCGGTCCAACCCGGTGGTTTCTACCTCGAGGACCGCCTCGCGCAGCCGCGGCGTGTACCGCTGGAGCTCGTCGTGGAAATCGCGTAGGTGCGTCAGCAGCGCGTCCTTGTGCGCGAGGAACGCCTCGGGCCGCACGTCCGGCGTGCGGCTCAGGTCGCCCAGCATGTGGTAGAAGCGGGCGGCGCGTTCGGCGATGTCCGCCAGCGCCCGGTCCAGCCGGCTGAGCTTGCGGTAGACCTCTTCTGCGTCGCCATCGGCGTTCGCAGCGGCCAGGGACTTGAGGTCGGCGAGAAGATCGGCGAAGACCAGTCGAGACAGGGCGCTGTCACCGACACCCGCGGCGAGCACCGACTCGACCGCCCGATGCGCGCGATAACCGGCCTCGGTGAACTGGTACACCGAGTGACGGTTGCGGTACTCCGCCAGCGTCGCTGCGCGGGCGCCGTCCTGCCCACGATCCAGCACACCCCAATCGACGAGGGCGTCGAGCAGTCGCGGGAGCTCCAGCCCGGCAGGATCCGGACACTCGGGGTAGGCCGCTGCCAGTCCGGCCATGGCGGCTGCCACCTCGGACGTGTGCAGAACCACCTGATAGCTGGACCGGGCGGCGTCGAGGGACCGCAGGACCCACAGATAAGCCGTCCGGTTGTCCGCCGTGACGTAGCTGAACAGGCGCATCCGGTCGTCCAGACTGAAGTCGTCCAGTCCGAACGACGGCGGATTCGGCTGCGCCATCGGGCCCCCTCGAAATCGACCGACTAAACCTAGTCGAGACGCTCGTGAGAGACCAGTTCGACCACTCGTAAGGTTCGTTGAGATGTGTCAGATTCCTGGGTCGGGGTTGCCCGTCCCCGGCGCGCCCTGCACGCAGATCGACTCGTCGAGCTCGGCGCGCACCAGCTCGTCCTGCTCGGGCTGGATCGTGGCGACGATGTCGCGCATCGGCCCGACGCGGGGCCGCTCGATCTCCTCGAGCAGGATTCGGCTGGTCCCGATGTCCTCGCCGGCCGTCAGATGCTCGTCCTCGAACGAGGTCAGGTCCCCCTCGACGAACCCGTACCGCCGCCGGACCGCCACGCCCTGCGGCTCCTTGACGCTGGCCTGGTAGAACTTGCGCGACACCGGCGCCCGCCAGTCGAGCACCATCGGCTCGCCCTTCGCGTCGGTGACGTGCCGCCGCCCGATGTGGAAGCGGTCGTCCTCGATGTTGAGCTTGCCGAAGAACGGCGGCGTGTCGGGGTTGTCGGCCAGCTCTGCGATCCGCCGCGACAGGTGCCGCCCGAGCGTCTCCGCCGCGAACGCGTCCCCGGCCACCTGGTCGCCGGTCGCGAAGAGATCCTCGGCATGCTCCCGCATGCGCCGCAGCGCGAGCCGCGATGCGGCCAGATAATCTCGCTCCTGGTGAAGTTCCGTCTCGGATGCGGGCACGGTGATGTCTATCGGGTCATCGGCTGCTCGCTCGCGTATCCAGGTCACGCCTGGCGCGTGGGACGTCCGCTGCGGTGTCGACCTCACCGCGGCCGTCAAGCGGACCACCACGCTACGCGTTGGCGCTCGTGGGCCCCACTGATTTACCCGGCCGCCCGGCGGAACCGGTACTGCTCCCTTCTGGGCGGCCGGCGTGGCACCCTTGTGGCAGGATTCGTCAGGAGGTGAGTCGCCGATGAGCGTGGCCGTGCTTGAGCATGTCGGTCCGTGGAGCGAGGACGAATACTTCGCACTCGGCGAGACCACGAATCGGATCGAGTTGTTCGACGGGAGTCTGCTGGTGAGCCCGGCACCGACCACGCGCCATCAGCACATCTCCAGGCGACTGGCCAACTTGATCGATACGCCGGCCGACGCGGCTGGTCTTTGGGTCTACGAAGCGGTCAACGTCCGCCTGGCGAGTGGACGGATCTTCATTCCCGATCTCGTGGTGACGCCCGTCGAGAACGTCACGATGATCGACGCGCCAGATGTTGCGCTGGTGGGCGAGGTTGTCTCACCCGGAAACGCGGGTGCTGACCGCCTGTTGAAGATGCAGCTGTATGCCGCTGCGCGGATCGAGTGGTACCTGCTCGTCGAGCCTGAGCAGCCGGATTCGGTGACGTTGCGGCTGCTGCGCCTTGACGGTCAGCACTACGTGGAGCATGCGGTTGCGAAGGACGGCGAGACGCTGACGGCCGACGGTCCGTTCGCGATCGAAATCGACACTCGCGCCCTGCTACGTCGCCGATAGTGACGAGTATCTGAGCCTCGAAAGTGTGCCAAATTCCGGGGTTGGGGTTGCCCGTCCCGGGCGCGCCCTGCACGCAGATCGACTCGTCGAGCTCGGCGCGCACCAGCTCGTCCTGCTCGGGCTGGATCGTGGCGACGATGTCGCGCATCGGCCCGACGCGGGGCCGCTCGATCTCCTCGAGCAGGATGCGGCTGGTGCCCTGCTCCTCGCCCATCGTCAGGTGCTCGTCCTCGAAGCTGGTGAGCTCGCCCTTGACGAACCCGAAGCGCCGGCGCACGTCGACGCCCTGCGGGTCACGGGCGCTGGCCTGGTAGAACTTGCGCGACAGGGGCGCGCGCCAGTCGAGCACCATCGGCTCGCCGGCGGTGTCGGTCACGTGCCGGCGCCCGACGTGGTACTCGTGGTCGTCGAGGTCGAGCCGCCCGAAGAACAGCGGCGTGTCGGGGTTGTCGGCGAGGTCGGCGATGCGCCGGGCGAGCGTCCGCCCGAGGGTCTCGGCGGCATAGGCGTCACCGGCGACCTGGTCCCCGGTGGCGAACAGGTCCTCAGCGCGCTCGCGCATGCGTTTGAGCGCCTGTCGTGATGCGTCGAGGTGGGCTCGCTCCGCGGCGAGCTCGGCTTCGAGTGCGGGCACGGTGATCCTCTGTCGAGATCGGTTGGCTCGCTCGCGTATCCAGCGGTGACACACCGTGGCGCGTGGAGACGTCCGCTGCGGTGCCTACCTCACCGCGGCCGTCAAGCGGCCATCCACATTACGCCGCGGTGTGTCCACCGCTCCACCGATTTATGCGCGGTTCCGGCGCCGGTACTCCTCGACCGGCAACCCGCCCAGCCCCAGATTGACCTGATCGAGACGGTGGTCGTGGAGGCGCAGGCGTCGGGCCAGGCCGCCGCGGGGCTGGACGCCCGCGAGACGGCCCGCTCGATCGTCGCCCAGATCGAGGGCCTGGTCCTGCTGGCGAAGCTCCTGAACGACCCGTCCCAGCTCGACCGCCTGTGGCAAAACTGCCTGGGCCTGCTCCAGTCCGGGTCTGTCACCCTTCGCCGGCCGGTGGGGCCGGCGAAGGCGGGGAACCGATGGTCAGGCTACTTGGATCTTGGGGCTGGTGGCCGGGCGGAAGAGGTCCGTCTGGCCGGGGTAGTACGCGCGCCAGTAGCCGGGCTGGGCGGACTCGATGGTGGTGTTGAAGTTGTAGCCGCCGTCGGCCTGGATGGTGCTCACGGTCGTCCAGTCGGTGGACCGGCCCGTCGGCGAGTACTGGATCTGCACCGGCGTCACGCCGGGGGAGAAGTTGCCGAACTTGAGCTTGCCGCTGACGCTCACCGTGCCGTCGGGGTTGCGGGCGGCGTTGAACTCGCTGAACGACGACGGCTGGAGGACCACCAGGTCGGCGCTCGGCTTGATCACCGTGGCGATGAAGGGGTCGTTGGGGTTCAGGCCGACCTGGTAGTGGCCCGACGAGTACGGCGTGACCTGGATGGAGAAGCGGCCATCGGCGTCCGTCGTGGGGTAGTCGAAGCTGACCGGGTTGCAGTTGTCGGGCTGGTAGAAGGGGCAGAACAGCAGGCCGAACTGCTTGTTCGCCAGCGGCTGCCAGCCGTCCTTCGAGTGCCACTGGAACTGGCCGCTGACCGTGATGGTGTCGCCGGCGTTGATCCGGGCCTTGCTGAGCTTGACGGTGGCCCGCGAGGCGGCCGGGTTGAGGGCGACCGGGAGCTGGTCGGTGTTGCTGCTGTAGTAGTTGAGGTGGTCGTTGTCGTAGGAGTAGTAGGCGTAGACGGTGCCCGCCTGCTGCAGGTGCAGCACGCCGGAGAACTTCCCGCCGGCGCCCGTCGTCACCTCGGTGAAGTCGCCGGGGTACGACGAAAGCTGCATCGGGAAGCCGGACAGCGCCTCCACGTGGCCGTCGCCCGGCCACCGGCCGTTGAGGCGGCCGGACAGGGTGACGTCGCGCTTGTAGTACGTCATCGCCGCGGGCTGGACCTTGACCTGGTCGATGAACGTCGCCACGCCGTACGCCAGATCCCCGGCGTAGGGCTGCAGCACGTGCTGGCCGTCGCGGTCGGTGACCTCGACGTCGACCCGGTAGCCGCCGAGCTGCGGGATCTGGAACCGCTCGGCGGTGACCCAGACGCCGTCCTGCTCGGTGCCCGAGGACAGGTTGAACTGGTCGGTCGCCGCGACCTCCTGCTGCGTCGCGTACGAGATGATGTGGGCCTTGATCGATGCGACGCCGCTCTCCGCGCTCGCGGCGACCTCGAGCCGCCCGAGATCGTCGTTGACGCTGTGCGCCCAGTTGACCGTCGGCGGGTCCGCCGCGTAGGCCGGAGCCGGCGCCAGCATCGCGCCGGTGATCGCCGTGGCCGTGGCAGCGGCCAGGGCCATGCCGAATCGCCGCACGTTTCCTCCCCGTGAGGTGCAGCCGATGGCGGGCGGACGCCCGCCGCGCGGAGCGTAACGCAGCCGCGGGCTCCGGGGTGTACCGCCGAAATCAGCCCAGCAGCTCGCGAAGCTCGGGGACCAGGTCGATGGCGAGGAACGACCCACCTGTGGGGTCCATCACCTGCGCGGCGAAGCCGATGCCGGCGTCGATCGGGCCGGCCAGGACGCGGCCGCCGAGGGCCTTGGCGCGCTCCACGAAGCCGGCGCAGTCGTCGATGGTGAAGATCGTGCGCCAGTGCTGCGGGGTCTCCGGCGGGTACTGCTCGCCCATTGGGCTCAGGCCGCCGACGACGCGGTTGGCGGAGATCCACTCGTGGTACTCGTGCTCGACGACCGCGGTGCCCTCCTGCTCGGTCCAGCCGAAGACCTTGCCGTAGAACGCGGCCGCGGCGGGGACGTCGCGGGTCACCGTCTCGCTCCAGCAGATCGACGAGGGCTCGTTGGTGACCTGGGCGCCGGCGAAGCGGCCGCGCTGCCAGACGCCGAAGACGCCGCCGGCCGGGTCGGAGAAGAGCGCCGCGCGGCCGCGGCCGGCGAGGTCGACCGGCGGCTGCAGGACCGTGCCGCCGGCCTCGGCGACCGTGGCCGTCGTGGCGTCGGCGTCGGCCGTCGAGATGTACGTCAGCCAGGCCGACCGCCCGCTCGGCGACGCGGCCAGGCCGGCCACGGCGAGGCCGTGCAGCAGGAACGTGGTGGCGCCGTCCTCGGTGGGCTCGGTGGTCCAGCCGAACAGCCCGCAGTAGAACTCTGCCGCCGCGGCCGGGTCGCCGCTGCTCAGCACCGACCAGCACGGGGTGGCCGGGGCGTACCCTCGAACTCGCAACCTGGCATTCCTCTCCGCGGCGGGGAAGCACAGGCTAAGGCAGTGATCACTGCTTGGTCAGCAGCTGTTTGGTCACCTCGCGGCAGGTCTTCACGCCATAGTCCTTGCCGAGCGAGCTCGGGTAGTGGGCCATGATCGCGAGGCTCCAGCCGTCGCCGAGGGCCATGCACGCGATGTGCCACTGCCCGTCGTCGCGGGCCAGCCAGCCGTTCTTGATCGCCGTGGTCTTCTGCACGTCGGCCGGGAGCACCTCGATCGGCCCGAACCGCCCCGGCCCGCGCACGTTGCGCATCTCGTTGAGCAGCCAGTCGGTCCACTTCGGCCCGGCCGCGCGTCCGTCGCCGATGCACTTGGCCAGCCGCGCCACGTCCCGCGCCGACATCTGCGTCAGGCTCCAGGAGTTCTGGGTGCCCTTGGTCTCGGTGAGCCCGCAGAGCGTGATCATGCGCTTGATGGAGTTCAAGTTGCCGTTCTCGACGTGGTACTTGAACGTGTTCTCGGTCTCCGAGTCGCGGATCATCCGGCTCAGCTCGGCGAGCGCGGTGCTGCTGGGCTGCTTCTTCGCCTCGGCCTGCCGGCGCAGCCAGTCCGCGGCCACCCAGGCCTTCGCCATCGAGGCGGTGTCGCTCGTCGTGTACGGCGTGGAGCCGTACATCTGGTCGGTCTTGTGGTCGTAGTACGCCCACGACCAGAAGCCCTTCACGTTCATCGTCACCGGCTGGGTGGGCGTGAACAGCGGTCCGCTGACCGACGGCGAGACGACCGCGCTCGGGGTCACGCCGCCGCTGGGCGCCGGGCCGGCGGCCTCGTCGGTGGCGTTCGCCGCGGCGGGCGCGTGGCCGTCGGGCGCCTTCTTGGTGCACCCGGCCGCCAGGAGCAGTACCACGGCCGCGACAGCGAGGGGGCGTCGCATCCCATGAGGGTAGCCGCTGTGACAATGGCCGCCCCGCCCGCTTGAGCCGGTCCGGTTGGGGCACCATGGGCTGTGTGCCTGCATTGCAGCGGCCCCGCGTCGGCCACATCCAGTTCCTGAACTGCCTGCCTATCTACTGGGGCCTGATGCGTTCGGGCGCGCTGATCGACGTGGACCTGCACAAGGACTCGCCGGAGCGCCTCAACGCGGCCCTCGTCGCCGGTGACCTGGATATCGGCCCGATCTCGCTGGTGGAGTACCTGCGAAACGCCGACGACCTGCTGCTCCTGCCCGACCTCGCGGTGGGCAGCGACGGCCCGGTGCTGTCGGTGAACGCCGTTTCGACGGTACCGCTGGAGTCGCTCGACGGCCGCCGCGTGGCCCTCGGCGCCACGTCGCGCACCGGCGTGCTGCTCGCGCAGATGTACCTCGAGTCCCGCGTCGGCGTGCGCCCGACGTACTTCAACAGCCCGCCCGACCTGGCCCGCATGCTCGACGAGGCCGACGCCGCCGTGATCATCGGCGACGTCGCCCTGCGCGCGATGCACGACGCCCCGCAGCACGGCTGGCGCGTCACCGACCTGGGCCAGGCCTGGCGCGACTGGACCGGCCTGCCGATGGTCTTCGCCGCGTGGGCTGTGCGCCGCGACTTCGCCGAGGCCCATCCGGGCCTGGTCAAGGACGTGCACGAGGCGTTCCTGCGCTCGCGCGAGCTCTGCCTGACCGAGCTCGACGACGTGGCCGCGGCGGCGGCGCGCTGGGAGACGCTTTCCGCGGAGACCCTGGCCACGTACTTCCGCGTGCTCGACTTCTCGCTGGGCGAGCGCCAGGTGGCGGGGGTGCGGGAGTTCGCGCGACGCGCGGCCGAGCGCGGTGCTGTGCCCCCGCTCCCGGCGGACGGCCCGGCGTTCTTCCACGGCTGACCGCCGGCGTTGTTGCGATAAGTCGGGCGCTCCGCGCCACGACTTATCGGATTTATCTCCCGTCAGGGCATAAATCCGATATGCCGTTTCCGGGCGGTTTTGGTTGCTCTTAGCGCGTTCGATCGTCGCCGACGCCATTGGACTCGGCGGGCGGCGGTCAGATGAGCGGTGACCAGCGACGCCCCCGGCTGAAACGACCGCCCGCGATAGGTCGGCGGTGTTAGAGGCCGGCGCGAGATGCGGTGCGTCGGTGTGCGGGCGCAAGGCGCGGGACGCGCGGCGCGACTGGTCGGGCGCGGTCGTGCGGGCGCGTGCGGCGCGGCCGTGCGGGTGCGCGGCGGGTCGTGCTGGCGGTGCGTGGCCTCGGCGCGCGAGAGGCGCTCAAATGCGGTCGGGTGGGTGGTGCGCGGCAGGCCGAGGTCCGAGCGATCTGACCCGATTTATCTCCGGTCAGGGTATAAATCCGACAAGTCGGGCGCGGAGCGCCCGACTTGTCGTAAAACCCGTGGGGCCGCGAAGAAAGCGTCAGGCCTGGAGTTGCTTCGTTACCTGCTCGCAGATGTCGTGGCCGTACTCCTCGCCCTTCGACAGCGGGTACACGGTCAGCACGCCCAGGACCCAGTCCGTGCCGATCGCCAGGCAGTTCACGTGCCACTTGCCGTCGCTGCGGTTGATCCACCCGTTCTTCACCGCCGTACTGGCCTGCTCCGACGCCGGCAGGGCCGGCACGATGCCGAACTTCTGGTCCGACTCCACGTTGCGCATCTCGTTGAGCAGCCAGTCCGTCCACTTCGGGCCGGCCGCTCGGCCGTCGCCGATGCACGCGCCCATGCGGGCGGCGTCGCGGGCCGAGACCAGGGTGCTGGCCCAGTCGATGTACGCCTTCGAGTCCGTCAGGCCGCACATCTGCACCAGCCTCGTGATGCTCGCCGACCTGCCGTCGAGGTCCCAGAAGTACGAGGCCGCGGTGTTGTCGCTGTGGCGGATCATGTCCGTGAGCTGGCTCAGGTTGGACTTGCTCGGGCTGGCGTTGCGGCGCAGGTAGTCCGCGGCGAGCCAGGCCTTGATCATCGAGGCGGTGCGCTGGGCGGTGCCGGCGTTCGACGAGCCGGCCATCGCGCCGGTGCGGCGGTCCAGCACCGTCCAGGACCAGAAGCCGGTCGCGTTGATCGTGACGGGGGCCGGATGCAGCAGGGCGGGGGCCAGCGTGGGGGCCGTCGGTGCGGCGGGGGCGGCCTTGCGGCTCGGGGCCTCGCTCGGGGCGGCCGGGCTCTCGTCGTCCTCGGCCGCCGAGGCGGGGGAGGCGGCGTCGGAGTAGCTGTCGAGCAGGTCGCTGCCCCAGATGAACGGCACGCCGACGAGCAGGGCGGCGACGAGCAGTACAAAGGCGGTGAATCCGACGCGCTTACGCATGAGGTCGGTGGTCCCTCCCGTGGCGGTGCCGGCGCTCAACACGTCGTAAGCGATCGCTGCCTCACCCGACGTGAGTGAATTTGCCCGATCAGTCTCTCCTTCAACCAAACGGACCGCAGTTCGGATGCGCTCAAAAGTCCCTGGTAAATGGCTCGATGTGGTGTGACACCTTGTTGCACGAAGTGCCGGATGCTGTAACACTTGGCTCGTGTACGGCAACGACTTCGCCCCGCTGCTCGAGCAGGTCGACAGCGCCGAGCGGGACCTGCACGCGGCCGCCGGTGAAAAGATCAACAACGGCGGTGAGCTGCAGGAGTACTTCGATGCGATCGTGGCGGCCGATCAGAAGATCGAGCCGCGTGACTGGATGCCCGAGGCCTACCGCAAGACCCTCATCCGGCAGATCGCGCAGCACGCGCACTCCGAGATCATCGGCATGCAGCCCGAGGGCAACTGGATCTCGCGGGCGCCGACGCTCAAGCGCAAGGCGATCCTGCTGGCGAAGGTGCAGGACGAGGCCGGGCACGGGCTGTATCTCTACGCGGCGGCCGAGACGCTCGGCGTGGACCGCGCCGAGCTCGTGTCGATGCTGATCGAGGGCCGCCAGAAGTACAGCTCGATCTTCAACTATCCGACCCTGACCTGGGCGGACATCGGCGCGATCGGCTGGCTCGTCGACGGCGCGGCGATCGTCAACCAGGTGCCGCTGTGCCGCTGCTCCTACGGGCCGTATGCGCGCGCCATGATCCGCATCTGCAAGGAGGAGTCGTTCCACCAGCGGCAGGGGTACGAGATCCTTCACACCCTGGCCCACGGCACCGACGAGCAGCGGGCGATGGCCCAGGACGCCGTCGACCGGTGGTGGTACCCGTCGCTGGCCATGTTCGGCCCGCCGGACGGCGACTCCACGCACTCGGAGCGCTCGATGGCCTGGAAGATCAAGCGATTCACCAACGACGAGCTGCGCCAGCGGTTCGTCGACATGTGCGTCCAGCAGGCCGGCGTGCTCGGGCTGCGGCTGCCCGACCCGGACCTCAAGTGGAACGAGGAGCGCGGCGCGCACGACTACACCCAGCCCGACTACGACGAGCTCATGCGCGTGATCAAGGGCGAGGGTCCCTGCAACCGCCAGCGCATGGCGCACCGCCGCCGTGCCCATGAAGAAGGTGCGTGGGTGCGCGAGGCCGCCCGCGCGCATGCGGAGAAGAAGCATGTCTGAGCCGCTCTGGGAGATCTTCGTGCGACCCCGCCGCGGGCTGGCCCACCAGCACGTCGGGTCCCTGCACGCCCCCGACGCCGAGATGGCGCTGCGCAACGCCCGCGACGTGTACACCCGCCGCCAGGAGGGCGTGTCGATCTGGGTGGTGCCGGCCGGGGCGATCACCGCGAGCAGCCCGGACGAGAAGGACGCGTTCTTCGACCCGGCCGCCGACAAGGTGTACCGCCACCCGACCTTCTACGCCGTCCCGGAAGGTGCCGAGCACATATGACGGCGACCGTGGAGCGGGTGCTGGCCCTCGGCGACGACGCGCTGATCGCGGCGCAGCGGCTCGCCGAGTGGTGCTCCCGCGCGCCCGAGATGGAGGAGGACATCGCGCTGGCCAACATCGCGCTGGACCAGCTCGGCGCCGCGCGGCTGCTGCTGACCTACGCCGGCGAGCTGGAGGGGCGCGGGCGCGACGAGGACGACCTGGCCTTCCTGCGCGAGGATCGCGACTTCCGCAACGCGCTGCTGGTCGAGCTCGACAACGGGGACTTCGCGGTGACGATCGGCAAGCTGCTGTTCCTTTCGATCTTCCAGCGCCTGCTGTACGACCAGTTGCGCGCCGGCGACGACCCGCGCCTGGCCGGCATCGCCGCGAAGGCGCGCAAGGAGTCGGCCTACCACGCGGAGCACGCGACGCTGTGGACGGTCAGGCTCGGCGACGGCACCGAGGAGTCCCACCGGCGGATGCAGGCGGCGGTCGAGGCCCTGTGGCCGTACACCCACGAGCTCTTCGAGGAACCGCACGCCGACCTCCGCCCGGCCTGGCTGGCCGAGGTCGACGCGGTGCTGGCCGAGGCGACGCTGACCCGACCGGCCGACGGCTGGGCGCCGACGGGCGGGCGGCTCGGCGTACACACGGAGGCCCTGTCCAAGCTCCTGGCCGAGATGCAGGTCCTGCACCGCGCGCACCCCGGGGCGACGTGGTGAGCGCGCGCGAGCTGGCCGCCGCGGTGCGCGACCCGGAGCTGCCGCTGGTCACCATCGAGGAGCTCGGCATCCTGCGCGACGTCGCCGAGCGGGACGGGCGGGTCACGGTCACGATCACCCCGACGTACTCCGGCTGCCCCGCGATGGACCTCATCCGCGCCGACATCGTGGCCGCCCTCGACGCGGGCGGCTTCGCCGACGTGACGGTCGCCACCGAGCTGGCCGAGCCGTGGACGACCGACTGGATCACGCCGACGGGCCGGCGGAAGCTGGCGAACGCCGGGATCGCGCCGCCCGCGCCGGCCGGGGGCCCGGTGCGCCTGGCGCTCACCGTGCGCTGCCCGCGCTGCGGCTCGCCGGAGACCGAGGAGCTGTCCCGCTTCGGCGCCACCGCGTGCAAGGCGCTGTGGCGGTGCCGGGCCTGCCGCGAGCCGTTCGAGCGGGTGAAGCCGATATGACCGTCTCGCAGATCCGCCGGCCGGTGAAGCGCCGGCCGATGTTCCACCGCCTCGCCGTGCTCGACGTGGAGCGGCTGACCGACGACGCCGTCGCGGTGACGTTCGACGTGCCGGCCGACCTGCGGGAGCACTTCGCGTTCCGGGCCGGGCAGCACCTGACGGTCCGGCGGCACACCGAATCCGAGGAGATCCGCCGGTCGTACTCCATCTGCTCGACGCCGGCGCTGCTGCGCGACGAAGGGGTGCTGCGCGTCGGCATCAAGCGGGTCCACGGGGGCGCGTTCTCGACGTACGCGCTGTCGGAGCTCGCCCCCGGCGACGAGGTCGACGTGCTGCCGCCGCTCGGGCACTTCACGAGCGCGTTCGACCCGGCCCGGGCCCGGCATTACGCGGCGGTCGCGGCCGGCTCCGGGATCACGCCGGTGCTGTCGCTGGCCGCGACGGCGCTCGCCACCGAGCCGACGAGCCGATTCACGCTGGTGTACGGCAACCGCGCCGCCGCCACCGTGATGTTCGCCGAGGAGCTGGCCGACCTCAAGGACCGCTATCCGCAGCGGCTGCACGTGGTGCACGTGCTCTCCCGCGAGGCCCAGGAGTCGCCGCTGCTGTCGGGGCGGCTGGATGAGGCGCGCATCGGCGCGATCCTCGACGCGCTGCTGCCGGCCGGCTCCGTCGACGAGTGGTTCCTCTGCGGGCCGCACGGCATGGTGCTGGACGCGAAGGTGGCGCTCAGCGAGCGGGGCGTCGAGGATGCCGCGGTACACACGGAGCTCTTCCACGTCGACGACACCCCGCCGCTGGCCCGGGCCGCCGCGCCCGCGCCCGACGACCCGGGGGCCGAGGTCAGCATCGTGCTCGACGGGCGCGAGACCGCCTTCACGATGGCCCACGACGAGCGGATCCTCGACGCGGCGCTGCGGGCGCGGCCCGAGCTGCCGTACGCGTGCAAGGGCGGCGTCTGCTCGACCTGCCGGGCCAAGGTCGTCGAAGGGCAGGTCGAGATGGCGCGCAACTTCGCGCTCGAGCCCGACGAGCTCGCCGCCGGATATGTCCTGACCTGTCAGTCGATGCCGATCACGGATCGGGTCGTGGTCGACTTCGACGCATGACCCCGGGTAGTCGCAGAATCGCACCCATCCGCCCGGCCGGCGGCTCCGAATGAGCGACATGAGACCCGAACCCGAGCTGCCGCCGCAGCGGCTCGTCGCGGTACCGCCACCGCGGCAGCGCCCGCCCGACGCCGACGAGCTGCTGGCCCGCGTGGCGCGCGGCGACGAGCGGGCCTTCGCCGAGCTCTACGACCTCGTGTCCGCCCGGGTGTACGGGCTGATCCGCCGGGTGCTGCGCGATCCGGCGCAGTCCGAGGAGGTCGCGCAGGAGGTCATGGTCGAGGTCTGGCGCACCGCCGGGCGCTACGACCCGGCCCGCGGCTCCGCCACCGCCTGGGTCTTCACCATCGCCCACCGCCGCGCCGTCGACCGGGTCCGCGCCGAGCAGGCCGGGGTCGAGCGGGTCCGGCGGGTCGCCGCCGTCAGCGCCGAGACGCCGTACGACGACGTCGTGGAGACCGCGACCGCCCGCATCGAGCAGCAGCAGGTGCGCCGCTGCCTCGACGGCCTCACCGAGCTGCAGCGGGAGGCGATCACGCTGGCGTACTACGGCGGCAACAGCTATCGCGAGGTGGCGGATCTCCTCGGTACGGCGCTGCCGACCATCAAGACGCGCATGCGCGACGGCCTGATCCGCATGCGCGACTGCCTGGGGGTGACGCTGTCATGACCGGCATGGTGGACATCCATGCGCTGGCCGGCGCCTATGCGCTGGACGCGGTCGACGACCTCGAGCGCGCCGCCTTCGACCGGCACCTGCGCGACTGCCCGTCGTGCGCGGCCGAGGTCGCCGAGCTGCGCGAGACGGCGGCCTGGCTGGCCGAGCCCGTCGCCGAGGCGCCTCCGCCGCGGATGCGGGAGGCCGTTCTGGCGCGGGTTCGCGGTACACCTCAGGAGCGAGGCCGACCGGGCTCGGCCGTCACCGGCCGGGCGGACCGCGGGCGGCTGCGGCGCTGGGCCGTCTCCGGCGTCGCCGCGGCGGTGCTCGCGGCCGGCGCGAGCGTCGCGACCTGGGCCGTCGCCGAGCGGGAGATCGCCGCCGAGCGCGCGACCCAGGCGAGCATCGACGCCGTGCTGGCGTCCGCCGACGCCCGCCTGGTCCAGGGCCGGATGCAGGGCGGGCAGGTCACGATGGTGGTCTCGCCGTCGCGCGACGCCGCCGTGGCCGTGCTCGACGGCTTCGCACCGCCGGGCGACGGCAAGACCTACCAGCTGTGGATGATCGGCGACTCCGCTCGCGATGTGGGGCTTTCGTCCGGTACCGGGCGCTACTACATCAAGGGCCTGGCCGACCAGTTCGGGGTCAGCCGCGAACCGGAGGGGGGCTCCAAGGCGCCGACCGAGATCGTCGGCCGCCTAGATGTCCGCTAGCGCCGCCATGTCCTCGGCGGTGGGCTGCCAGGCCGCCGCCGCGACGTTGGCCGCGACCTGCTCGGCCGTGGTCGCGCCGGCGATGACGCTGGCCACGGCCGGCTTGGCGGCGAGCCCGCCAATGGCCACGGTCAGCAGGTCCAGCCCGCGCTCCTCGGCAAAGGCGGCGAGGCGCTCGATGCGGTCCCAGGGCGCGTCCGCGAGCACCCGCTCGAAGCCCTCCCGGGCCAGCCGGGAGCCGGGCGGCGGGGCGTCGCCGCGGCGGTACTTGCCGGTGAGCAGCCCGAGCTCCAGCGGGAAGAAGGGCAGCAGACCGAGGCCGAAGTGCTCCAGCGCCGGTACCAGATTGGCCTCCACGGTCCGGTCCAGCAGCGAGTAGCGGTTCTGCGCGCTGACGAACGGGGTCAGGTGGCGCGTCTGCGCGATCCAGGCGGCGTCGGCGGCCTGCCAGCCGGAGAAGTTCGAGTGGCCGATGTACCGCACCTTGCCCGAGCGCACGAGGTCGTCGAGCGCGGCCAGCGTCTCCTCCAGCGGGGTCTGCGGGTCGGGACAGTGCATCTGGTACAGGTCGATGTAGTCGGTGCCGAGCCGGCGCAGGGAGGCCTCGGCGGCGCGCACGATGTAGCGGCGTCCGCCGCGCGCGCCCCAGTCCGGCCCGTAGGCGCCGCGGGTGTCCATGCCGAACTTGGTGGCCACGATCGCCCCGTCGCGGCGCTTGCCGAGGGCGGCACCGAGGGCCTCCTCGGACGCGCCGGCGGTGGCGCCGTACACGTCGGCGGTGTCGAAGAGCGTGATCCCGTGCTCGAGGGCGGCGTCGACGACCTCCGCCGCGCGGGTCGCGTCGATGCGCCCGCCGAAGTTGTTGCAGCCGATGCCGACCGCCGACACAGTGAGACCCGAGCGCCCGAGACGCTGGTATCGCATGTCAGTCACCTCCGTGATCCTAGGCACGCCCGCTCGACCGCGTGGCCGCTCTGGGTACGCTCTGGGTGTGACGACTCCGGTGATCAGCGAGATTCTGCAGCGTGCCGCCGACGGCGGCCGTATCGGCCCGGACGAGGCGCTGCTGCTCTACACGGACGCGCCCTTCCACGAGCTCGGCGAGGCCGCCGACTCCGTCCGCCGGCGTCGCTACCCGGACAACATCGTCACCTACATCATCGATCGCAACATCAACTACACCAACGTCTGCGTGACGGCGTGCAAGTTCTGCGCGTTCTACCGGGCGCCGAAGCACGCCGAGGGCTGGACGCACGGCACCGAGGAGATCCTGCGCCGCTGCGCGGAGGCGGTCGACCTCGGCGCCACGCAGGTGATGCTGCAGGGCGGGCACCACCCCGACTACGGCGTGGAGTACTACGAGGAGCTCTTCTCCGCCGTCCACGCCCAGTTCCCCGACCTGGTCATCCACTCGATCGGCCCGTCCGAGGTCCTGCACATGGCCAAGGTCTCCGGCGTCTCGATCGACGAGGCGATCACCCGGATCAAGGCCGCCGGCCTGGCGTCCATCGCCGGCGCCGGCGCCGAGATGCTGCCCGACCGCCCGCGCCAGGCGATCGCCCCGCTCAAGGAGTCCGGCGCCCGCTGGCTGGAGGTCATGGCGGCCGCGCACCGGCAGGGCGTCTCCTCGACGGCCACGATGATGATGGGCACCGGCGAGACCAACGCCGAGCGCATCGAGCACCTGCGGCTCATCCGCGACGTGCAGGACCTGGCGGTGGCCAACGGCTACTCCGTCGAGGCCGACCTCGCCGGCACGGTCGGCGGGTTCCGCTCCTTCATCCCGTGGACCTACCAGCCGGAGAACAACCACCTGAAGGGCCGCACGCAGGCCACCAGCCTGGAGTACCTGCGGCTGGTCGCGGTCGCCCGGCTGTTCTTCGACAACATCGCCCACCTGCAGTCGTCCTGGCTGACCACGGGCAAGGACGTCGGCCAGGTGTCGCTGCACCTCGGCGTGGACGACCTGGGCTCGATCATGCTGGAGGAGAACGTGATCTCCTCCGCCGGCGCCCGGCACCGCTCCCGCCTGACCGAGCTGGTCCAGATGATCCGCAGCGCCGACCGCATCCCGGCGCAGCGGGACACGCAGTACCGTCACCTCAAGGTCCACCTGACCGAGGCCGACGACCCGACCGACGAGCGCGTGCAGTCGCACTTCTCGTCGATCGCCATCCCCGGCGGCGGCACGGGCCGCTCGCTCCCGCTGACCCCGGTGAACTCATGACGCGCGCGACACTGGACAAGGAGCCGCACGAGGTTGCGGCGATGTTCGACGGCGTGGCCCGCCGTTATGACCTGACCAACACCGTCCTCTCGGGCGGCCGCGACCGCATGTGGCGCCGCGAGACCAGGCTGGCGCTGGGCCTCAAGCCCGGCGAGAAGGTCCTGGACCTGGGCGCCGGCACCGGCGTGTCGACCCTGGAGCTGGGCCGCTCGGGCGCCTTCGCGGTCGGCGCCGACATCTCGGTCGGCATGCTCCAGGCCGGTCGCGAGAAGCGCCCGGAGGTCCCCCTCCTGGCCGCCGACGCCCTGCACCTGCCGTTCGCCGACGAGACCTTCGACGCCGTCACCATCTCCTTCGCCCTGCGCAACATCGCCGACACGGACGCCGCGCTGGCCGAGATGGCCCGCGTCACCAAGCCCGGCGGCCGCCTGGTGGTGTGCGAGTTCAGCACCCCGACGTGGCGCCCGTTCCGCGCGGTGTACCAGGGCTACCTGGTCGGCGCCCTGCCCCAGGTCGCGAAGCGCGTGTCGAGCAATCCGGACGCGTACCAGTACCTGGCGGAGTCGATCCGCGCCTGGCCGGACCAGGCGGGCCTGGCCGCACGCATCGGCGCCAACGGCTGGCGCAAGGTCGCCTGGCGCAACCTGACCGGCGGCGTGGTGGCTATGCACCGCGGCTTCCGCATCTAACCCAGCACGCTCGCCGCGAAAACGATAAGTCGGGCACTCCGTGCCACGACTTATCGGACTTATGCCCCGACAGGCGATAAGTCGGATTCGACGCCTGGAGGAGCCCCGGCCGGGCGGTTCTCTCCCTGGCGAGCGCAGGTGGCTCCGGCGGCACGACGAGGCGGGCGCACCTGCTCTGTTGAGGGCCCCCGGCCGGCGCTCGGCGGGGCGTGAGATGCGGTTCTCCCGGTTGTCCCCAGTGGCGGCGACAAGCGCCCGGCTTGGCGGTTCGAGGGCGACGAGGATGCTCGGGCTGGCGATCGACGGCGGCGAGGCGGCGGAGGGCTATGACGCACCCGGCGGGCACGCACAACGACAAGTCGGGCACTTCGTGCCACGACTTGTCGGATTTTTCGCCGGTCAGGGTATAAATCCGAAATGTCGCGGCGCGGAGCGCCCGACATTTCGCAGCGATCACGGGTACCGGGTCGGCGAGAGGTGGTCGAGCAGGGCGCGAAGTTCCCGCGTGATCTCCGTCGCCCGATGCTCGAAGTCCGCACGTGTATAAGAGGTCAACGTCCACCCCGACGCCGCCAGTCGCAGCCGCGTGCGAGCCGGCCCGCCCGGAGCGAACGTCGACGAACCGAGGTCCACCGCCAGCCGGGCCGTGGCGAACGCCACGTCCGCGACCATGATCCGGCCCCAGCGGTCCGCAATCGGGACCGCCTCCGCCCAGGACCACAGGCCCGCGCGGCGCAGCGAAGCCAGCACCAGGTGGCGCAATGCGACGTCCACGGTTACTCAGGATTGTTGCCCGATCACCCGCTGTCGACGTACAAGCTATGCCTGTGGACAACCGTGCGCGCGTCGGGTGAGGCGGTCGGCGTGGTGACCGTCTGGGTGAAAAATTAGGGTCGCCTTACCGACAGGAGGGCTGTTCACGGTTCTAGACTGCTCCACGGATGACTTTGTGAAGACTTTCACGAACGCCGGAAGAGACGCGAAACGAGCGGCAAGTGAACGGGCAGGGGGTGTGATGGCTGTGACCGACACCGGGAAAGACGCGGACGTCATCGTCGTCGGCGCCGGGCCGGGCGGATCCGCTACGGCGTTCCACCTTGCCCGGCACGGGCTTCGGGTTCTGCTGCTGGAGAAGACCGAGTTCCCGCGCGAGAAGGTGTGCGGCGACGGGCTCACGCCGCGCGCGGTCAAGCAGTTGATCACGATGGGCATCGACACCACCGAGGAGAAGGGCTGGCTGCGCAACCGCGGCCTGCGCGTCATCGGTGGCGGGGTGCGCCTCGAGCTCGACTGGCCCGACCTCGCCAGCTTCCCGGATTACGGGCTCACCCGGACCCGCATGGACTTCGACCAGATGCTCGCCACCGCCGCGACCGACGCCGGCGCCGTGCTGCGGAGCGGGACGAACGTCACCGGGCCGATCCTCGACCGCACCGGGCGGGTCGTCGGCGTGACCGCGACCGGGCCCGACAAGGAGCCGCTGGAGTTCCGGGCGCCGCTGACCATCTCCGCGGACGGGGTCTCCGGGCGGTTCGCGCTCGCGCTGGGCATCGCCAAGCGCGACGACCGGCCGATGGGCGTCGCCGTCCGGCAGTATTACCGCAGCGAGAGCCGCCACGACGACGACTACCTCGAGTCGTGGCTGGAGCTGCGCAGCCGGGAGTCCGGCGACAAGCTCCTGCCGGGCTACGGCTGGATCTTCGGGCTCGGCGACGGCCGGGTCAACGTCGGCCTGGGCGTGCTCAACAGCAGCGTCGCCTACGGCAAGACCAACTACAAGACGCTGCTCGCCGACTGGCTGGACAACACCCCGGCCGACTGGGGCCTGTCCGACCCGGCCAACGCCGACGGCAAGGCGCAGGGCGCGGCCCTGCCGATGGGCTTCAACCGGGTGCCGCACTACTCCCGGGGCGTCCTGCTCGTCGGTGACAGCGGTGGCATGGTCAACCCCTTCAACGGTGAGGGGATCGCCTACGCCATGGAGTCCGGCGAGCTGGCGGCGGAGATCGCCATCCAGGCGCTGGCCCGCCCGCAGGGCACCGCGCGCGAGCGGGTGCTCGCCAACTACCCCACCGAGCTCAAGGCCCGCTACGGCGGCTACTACCGGCTCGGAAACGTGTTCGTCAAGCTCATCGGCAATCCGCAGGTCATGCGGATCGCCACCAAGCACGGCATGCCCCACCCGACCCTCATGCGGTTCGTGCTCAAGCTGCTCGCCAATCTCACCGATCCGCGAGGTGGCGATGCGATGGACCGCGTGATCAACGCCATGACCCGGCTCGCGCCAGCCGCCTAGACCACGTTGACCCCCAAAGGGGCTGGCCAAAGCCGCATTTGGGGTGCCCCGGACGAAGCCGTCCAGGCATCACCGAATAGTGTTTAAACGCACCGCTTACAGCACTTGAGCGGCCCCGGCCGCCGAAAGGACGGAGCAGCACGATGTCGCTCGCGCCGTACATACCGATTCTCGGGCTCTTCGCCCTAGCCGCCGCCTTCGCACTGTTCTCGGTCGCGGTCGCCCCGTTCGTGGGCCCCCGGCGCTTCAACAGGGCGAAGCTCGACGCCTACGAGTGCGGTATCGAGCCCACGCCGCAGCCCGTCGGTGGCGGTCGCTTCCCGGTCAAGTTCTACCTGACCGCGATGCTGTTCATCGTCTTCGACATCGAGATCATCTTCCTGTACCCCTGGGCCGTGAACTTCGACGCGCTCGGCCTCTTCGGGTTCGTGGAGATGGTGCTGTTCATCGTCACCGTGTTCGTCGCGTTCGCCTATGTGTGGCGGCGCGGTGGGCTGGATTGGGACTGAGCTAATGGACAACGAGGGCTGAACCGTGGGCATCGAGGAAAAGGTACCGACCGGCGTCCTGCTGACGACCGTCGAGAAACTGGTCAACTGGTCGCGCAAGGCGAGCTTCTGGCCGGCCACCTTCGGCCTGGCCTGCTGCGCCATCGAGATGATGGCGACCGGCGCCGCCCGCTACGACCTGGCGCGCTTCGGCATGGAGGTCTTCCGGGCGAGCCCCCGCCAGGCCGACCTGATGATCGTCGCCGGCCGGGTGAGCCAGAAGATGGCCCCGGTCCTGCGCCAGATCTACGACCAGATGCCGGAGCCCAAGTGGGTGCTCTCGATGGGCGTCTGCGCCTCCAGCGGCGGCATGTTCAACAACTACGCGATCGTCCAGGGCGTGGACCACATCGTGCCCGTGGACATGTACCTGCCGGGCTGTCCGCCGCGGCCGGAGATGCTCATCGACGCCATCCTGCGCCTGCACGACAAGGTGATGGCCGAGCCCCTCGGTGACCGGCGCCGCCGCGCGATCGAGGCCAAGGTCGAGCGCGAGGGCGCGCCGGTGGTGGCACCCGGCGCAATGCCGTCGAGCTACCGCTTCGACAAGGCCAAGCGGGCCGAGTGGATCAAGGCCGCCGAGTCGGGTCGCGAAGAGCAGCTGCGCATCCAGAAGTGGATGGAAGAGCGGGCGCAACTGTCCGGAGGTTCAAAGTGACCAACGCAGAACCAGTCGGCGCCGAGCTCGGCGCCGTCGCGCAGACCCCGCCGTCCACGGCGGCCGGGCGCGGCATGTTCGGCGTCCAGGGCAGCGGTGACACCTCCGGGTTCGGCGGCCTGCGCCGCCGGCGCGCGGTCGAGCTCGACTCGCCGCGGCCCTTCGGCGGCGACTTCGACGAGGTCGTCGACGCGCTGGAGGAGGCCTACCCGGGCTTCGACGACGCGATCGAGCGGATCGTGGTCGACCGCGGCGAGCTCACGCTGTACATCGTGCCGGAGCGCATCGCCGAGGTCTGCCAGGCGATGCGGGACGACCCGGCGCTGCGCTTCGAGCTGTGCTCCTCGGTGTCGGGCGTGGACTACCTCGGCTCCGACGGCCGCCGGCTGCACGCGGTGTATCACCTGACGTCCCTGACGTACCGCCGCCGGATCCGCCTCGAGGCCGCGGTCACCGCCGAGGACCCGCACCTGCCGAGCGTCACCCAGGTCTACCCGACCGCCGACTGGCAGGAGCGGGAGACCTACGACATGTTCGGCATCGTCTTCGACGGCCACCCGAACCTGACCCGAATCCTCATGCCGGACGACTGGGAGGGCTTCCCGCAGCGGAAGGACTACCCGCTCGGCGGCGTGCCGGTCGAGTACAAGGGTGCGGAGATCCCGCCGCCGGACCAGCGGAGGAGTTACCTGTGACCACCGATTACGCCGCCGCCCGCGAGACGACCGAGGGCAAGGTCTTCACCGTCACCGGCGGGGACTGGGACACGGTCGTCAACGAGGCCGGCTCGGAAGAGCGCATCGTCGTCAACATGGGCCCGCAGCACCCGTCCACGCACGGGGTGCTCCGGCTGGTCCTTGAGCTCGAGGGCGAGACCGTCACCGAGGCGAGGACCGTCATCGGGTACCTCCACACGGGCATCGAGAAGAACCTGGAGTTCCGCAACTGGACCCAGGGCACCACGTTCGTGACCCGCATGGACTACCTGGCGCCGATCTTCAACGAGACCGGCTACTGCATGGCGGTCGAGAAGCTCCTCGGCATCGAGGACCAGATCACCCCGCGGGCCAAGACGATCCGCATCCTCATGATGGAGCTCAACCGGATCGCCTCCCACCTGGTCTGGCTCGCCACGACCGGCATGGAGCTCGGCGCCCTGTCGATGATGATCTACGGGTTCCGCGAGCGCGAGTACATCCTCGACATCTTCGAGATGGTCTCCGGCCTGCGGATGAACATGGCCTACGTACGCCCGGGCGGCGTCTCGCAGGACGTGCCCGAGGAGGCGCTGGCCAAGATCCGCGAGCTCCTCGGCTGGATGCCCGAGCGCATCGACATGTACGAGGACCTGCTGTCCGGCAACACGATCTGGCGCGAGCGCACGCAGGGCGTCGCCGTGCTCGACGTGACCGGCTGCCTGGCCCTGGGCATCACCGGGCCGGTGCTGCGCTCGGCCGGGCTCGGCTGGGACATCCGCAAGCAGCAGCCGTACGGCGGCTACGAGACCTACGACTTCGAGGTCCCGACCGAGCCGACCGGCGACGCGTGGGGCCGCTACAAGGTCCGGCTCAACGAGATGCGCCAGTCGCTGCGGATCGTCCAGCAGGCGATGGACCGGCTGGAGCCGGGCCCGATCATGATCGCCGACAAGAAGATCGCGTGGCCCGCGCAGCTCGCCGTGGGCGGCGACGGCCTGGGCAACTCGCTCGAACACGTCGCGAAGATCATGGGCCAGTCCATGGAGGCCCTGATCCATCACTTCAAGCTGGTGACCGAGGGCTTCCGGGTCCCGCCCGGCCAGGTGTACGTGCCGATCGAGGCGCCTCGCGGCGAACTCGGCGTGCACGCGGTCTCCGACGGTGGCACGCGCCCGTTCCGGGTGCACTACCGCGAGCCCAGCTTCGTCAACCTGCAGGCGATCCCGGCGATGGCGGAGGGCGGCCTGCTCGCCGACGTCATCGTGGGCGGCGCCTCGCTCGACCCCGTCATGGGTGGGTGTGATCGTTAATGGTGTTCAGTGAGGTCACGCGCGAGCGCGCGCGTCAGATCATCGCGCGCTACCCCGAGGGCCGCTCGCGCTCCGCGCTCCTGCCCCTGCTGCACCTCGTGCAGTCGGAGGAGGGCTACGTCTCCCCGGACGGCATCGCGTTCTGCGCCGAGGTCCTGGGGATCACGAAGGCCCAGGTGGGCGCGGTCGCGACGTTCTACACCATGTACAAGCGCAAGCCGACCGGCGACTGGCTGGTGAGCGTCTGCACCAACACCATGTGCGGCGTGCTCGGCGGCGACCAGGCGTACCAGGCCCTGAGCGAGTACCTTGGGGTTGGCCACGACGAGACGACGACCGACGGCAAGATCACCCTCGAGCACGCCGAGTGCCTCGCCGCCTGCGACTACGCGCCGGTCATGACCGTCAATTACGAGTTCTTCGACCAGGTGCAGGCCGACACCGCGCTGAACCTGGTCAAGCAGCTGCAGAACGGCGAGCGCCCGCAGCCCAGCCGCGGCACCCGGCTCTGCACGCTCAAGGAGATGGCGGTCCAGCTCGCGGGCTTCGCCGACGACCGGGGCGACGAGGTCATCGCCGACGGTCCGGCCGGGGAGTCGACGCTCGCCGGCAACCGGCTCGCGGAGCGCTTCGGGATCGCGGTGCCGGGCTTCGACCCGGAGACGCCCATCGCCAAGAAGGACGAGGCGAAGTCATGACGTACCAGCCCTCGCAGGAGTCGCTGTCGAAGCTCACGCCGGTGCTCACCAAGCGCTGGCTGTCGCCGGACGCGTGGAAGATCGACGTGTACGAGCGGCTCGACGGCTACACGGCCCTGCGCAAGGCGTTCAAGGCCCACCCGGACGACCTGATCCAGCTGGTCAAGGACTCGGGCCTGCGCGGGCGCGGCGGCGCCGGCTTCCCGACGGGCATGAAGTGGGGCTTCATCCCGCAGAACGACGGCAAGCCCCACTACCTGGTGGTCAACGCCGACGAGGGCGAGCCTGGCACCTGCAAGGACCTGCCGCTGATGATGGCCGACCCGCACGCGCTGGTCGAGGGCGTCATCATCGCGTCGTACGCCATCCGCGCCAACTTCGCCGCGATCTACATCCGCGGTGAGGCGGTGCACGCGGCCCGGCGGCTGCGGGCGGCGGTCCAGCAGGCGTACGCCAAGGGGTACCTCGGCGAGAACATCCTCGGCAGCGGCTTCTCCCTGGACCTGGTCGTGCACAGCGGTGCCGGCGCGTACATCTGCGGCGAGGAGACCGCGCTGCTGGACTCGCTGGAGGGCTTCCGCGGCCAGCCCCGGCTGCGCCCGCCGTTCCCGGCGACCCACGGCCTCTACGCCTCGCCCACGGTCGTCAACAACGTCGAGACGATCGCCAGCGTCCCGTACATCGTGCTCGGCGGCGCCGGCTGGTTCCGCAGCATGGGCACGGAGAAGTCGCCGGGCCCGAAGATCTACTCGATCTCCGGCCGGGTGAACCACCCCGGGCAGTACGAGTGCGGCCTGGGCGTCACGCTGCGCCAGCTCATCGACCTCGCGGGCGGCATGCTGCCCGGCCACGAGCTGAAGTTCTGGACGCCGGGCGGCTCCTCGACGCCGCTGCTCACCGACGAGCACCTCGACACGCCGATGGACTTCGAGGGCATGGCCGGCGCCGGCACGATGCTCGGCACCACGGCGGTGCAGGTCTTCTCCAACCAGGACGACGTCGTCTACGCCACCTACCGCTGGATCGCGTTCTACCACCACGAGTCCTGCGGCAAGTGCACCCCGTGCCGCGAGGGCAACTACTGGATGGTCCGCATCCTGCACCGCATCCTGGCCGGCCAGGGCACCCACCAGGACCTCGACACCCTGCTGGACGCCTGCGACAACCTGCTGGGCCGCTCGTTCTGCGCGCTCGGCGACGGCGCGACCAGCCCGGTGACGTCCTCGATCAAGTACTTCAAGCAGGACTACCTGGACTACATCGAGGGCCGCAAGGCGCCGATGTTCCACGGCGAGCTGGTAGGAGCTCACTGATGACTGACGTGGTTCCCAAGGCCGAGACTGTGAAGCTGACGATCGACGGCATCGAGGTGGAGGCGCCCAAGGGGGCGCTGGTCATCCGGGCCGCCGAGCAGATCGGCATCTCGATCCCGCGCTTCTGCGACCACCCGCTGCTGGCCCCGGCCGGCGCCTGCCGGCAGTGCCTGGTGGACATCGAGGGCCAGCGCAAGCCGGTCGCCTCGTGCACCCAGCCGGTGGCCGAGGGCATGGTCGTACGGACCCAGATGACCTCCGACGTGGCCAAGAAGGCCCAGGAGGGAATCATGGAGTTCCTCCTGATCAACCACCCCCTCGACTGCCCGGTCTGCGACAAGGGCGGCGAGTGCCCCCTGCAGAACCAGGCGATGAGCAACGGCCAGGCCGAGTCCCGGTTCGTGGAGCACAAGCGGGAGTACCCCAAGCCGCTGCCGATCAGCACCCAGGTGCTGCTCGACCGCGAGCGCTGCGTGCTCTGCCAGCGCTGCACCCGCTTCTCCGACGAGATCGCCGGCGACAAGTTCATCGACCTGATGGAGCGCTCGTCCAACGAGCAGATCGGCGTGTTCCGCGGCGACCCCGACTCGCCCGAGAGCGACGCGCCGTTCAACAGCTACTTCTCCGGCAACACGATCCAGATCTGCCCGGTCGGCGCGCTGACCAGCTCGCAGTACCGGTTCCGGGCCCGCCCCTTCGACCTGGTGTCCACGCCCAACGCCTGCGAGCACTGCGCGGCCGGCTGCGACCAGCGGGCCGACCACCGCCGGGGCAAGGTCATGCGCCGCCTCGCCGGCGACGACCCGGCGGTGAACGAGGAGTGGAACTGCGACAAGGGTCGCTTCGCCTTCCAGTACGTCACCGCGACCGACCGCCTCACCACGCCGCTGGTGCGCGACAAGAAGACCGGTGAGCTGCGCACGGCCAGCTGGCCGGAGGCGCTGACGGTGGCGGCGGCGGGCCTGGCCGCGGCGAAGGACAACGGCGGCGTCGGCGTGCTGGCCGGCGGCCGGTTGACCGTCGAGGACGCCTACGCGTACAGCAAGTTCGCCCGCGTGGCGCTCGGCACCAACGACATCGACTTCCGCGCCCGGCCCCTGTCGGCGGAGGAGACCGAGTTCCTCGGCTCCCACGTCGTCGGCCGGGCCGAGGTCACGTACGCCGACATCGAGCGGGCCTCCGCGGTCGTCTTCGTCGGGCTCGAGCCCGAGGAGGAGTGCCCGATCATCTTCCTGCGGGCGCGCAAGGCGTACCTCAAGCGGGCCCTGCCCAGCTTCGCGGTCGCCCCGTTCGTGAGCCGCGGGTACTCCAAGCTCGGCGCCACGGTCCTGCTCACCGCCCCCGGCGCCGAGGCGGAGGTGCTCGGCGAGTCCGAGCAGCTGCGCGAGGCGCTGTCGGGCGAGGGCGCGATCCTCTTCGTCGGCGAGCGGCTGGCCAGCGTGCCCGGCGGCCTGTCCGCCGCGGCCCGCCTGGCCGAGTCCACCGGCGCCCGGCTGGCCTGGGTGCCGCGCCGGGCCGGCGACCGCGGCGCGGTCGAGGCCGGCGTCGTGCCGACCCTGCTCCCCGGCGGCCGCCAGGTCTTCGACCCGGCCGCGCGCAGCGAGGTCGCGGTCGCCTGGGGCCTGGACGCGGGCGTGCTGCCCAGCGCCTCGGGCCGCGACACCGACGGCATCATCGCCGCCGCCCGCGAGGGCCGGCTCGGCGCGCTGGTCGTCGGCGGCGTCGACCCGTCCGACCTGGCCGACCCGATCGCCGCCGAGGAGGCGCTGGACAAGGTCGGCTTCCTGGTCAGCCTCGAGCTGCGGATGAGCGCGGTGGCCAAGCGCGCCGACGTGGTCTTCCCGATCGCCCCGGCGGCGGAGAAGTCCGGCTCGTACGTCAACTGGGAGGGCCGGGTCCGCCCGTTCGGCACGGTGCTCAAGACGCAGGCGATGAGCGACGGCCGCGTGCTCGACACGCTGGCCCGCGAGCTGGGCGTCCAGCTCGGCGTGGCCGACGTCGACGGGGCTCGCCGGCAGCTCGCGGCGCTCGCCCAGCTGCCGCTGCCGGGCACGGCGTCGACCGGCATCGTCGGCGCCGGCAACCCGAGCATCGTGCGGGGCACGGCGCCGGACGTCGCGCCGGGCACGGCCGCGGCTCCGGCCGGCGGCCAGGCGATCCTCGCCTCCTGGCACCACCTGATCGACAGCGGCTCGCTGCAGGACGGCGACGGCCACCTGGCCGGCACCGCCCGCCCCGCCGTGGTCCGGATCTCCAAGAGCACCGCGGCCGACCTGGGCGTGGTGGACGGGGACGCGGTGACGGTCGGCACCGAGCGGGGCGCGATCACCCTGCCGGCGCTCGTCACCGACATGGTCGACGGGGTCGTGTGGATCCCGACGAACTCACCGGGCTCGACCCTGCGCCGCACGCTCGGTGTCACCGAGGGCGCGCTGGTTGAGATCGGGACCAGGGGTATCGGTAATAGAGGAGAGCAGTGAAATGACGCCTCTCGCCGCGTACGGCAACCTGGACCAGTTCGGCAAGGACCCCTGGTGGCTGGTGCTCGCGAAGGTCATCGTGATCTTCGCGTTCCTGGTCGTCATGACGCTCTTCGCCATCTGGTACGAGCGCCGGGTCGTGGCCCGGATGCAGGTCCGCCCCGGCCCGAACCGCAACGGCCCGTTCGGCCTGCTGCAGTCGCTGGCCGACGGCCTGAAGCTCGCCTTCAAGGAAGACATCATGCCGCGGCTGGCGGACAAGGTGGTGTTCTTCTTCGCGCCGGTCGTCTCGACCGTCACCGCGTTCACCGCGTTCTCGGTCATCCCCTTCGGCCCGAGCGTGTCGATCTTCGGGACCCACACCCCGCTGCAGCTCACCGACATCCCGGTGGCGGTACTGCTGGTGCTCGCCTGCTCCTCGATGGGCATCTACGGCGTGGTGCTGGGCGGCTGGGCCTCCGGGTCGACGTACCCGCTGCTCGGCGGCCTGCGCTCGAGCGCCCAGATGATCTCCTACGAGGTCGCGATGGGCCTGTCGATCGTCTCGGTCTTCCTGGTGTCGGGCACGATGTCGACCTCGCAGATCGTGCAGGCGCAGGCCGGCAACGGCACCGCGAACGTCTTCGGCATGACCTGGCACCTGCCCGCGTGGTACGGCATCCTGCTCATCCCGAGCTTCCTGATCTACTTCACGGCGGCGGTCGGCGAGACCAACCGCGCGCCGTTCGACCTGCCCGAGGCCGAGTCCGAGCTCGTCGGCGGCTTCCACACCGAGTACTCGTCGCTGAAGTTCGCGCTGTTCTTCCTCGCCGAGTACGTCAACATGGTCACCGTCTCGGGCCTGTGCACCACGCTGTTCCTGGGCGGCTGGCGCGCCCCGTGGCCGATCTCGCTCTGGGACGGCGCCAACCACGGGTGGTGGCCGGTGCTGTGGTTCACCATCAAGGTGCTGCTGCTGCTCTTCGTCTTCGTCTGGCTCCGCGGCACGCTGCCCCGGATGCGCTACGACCAGTTCATGCGCTTCGGCTGGAAGGTGCTGATCCCGGCCAACCTGGTCTGGATCCTCGCGCTGTCCGGCATCCGCCTGGTCCAGACGCACGGCGAGCTGAGCACGGGCGCGCGCACCGGGGTGATCGTGGGCATCGTGGTCCTGGTCGTGCTGGTCCTGGCGCTGGTCGGCCTGCAGCGGGCGCGCAAGGCGCCGCTGGCCGAGGCGACGCCGGTGGACCCGGGCGGCCGCGTCGGCGGCGAGCAGGGCTTCCCGCTGCCGCCGATGAACCTCGAGGTGCCGCCCAGCCCGCGGGCCAAGCGCGTGATCGTCGAGCGGGAAACCGTCCCGACCGGCAAGGAGAGCTGACGTGTCTATTGGTGGAACCCTCAAGGGGTTCGGGGTCACCTTCTCGCACATGTTCAAGAAGGTGGTCACCGAGGAGTACCCGGAGCAGCGCAAGCCGCCGGCTCCGCGGTACCACGGCCGGCACATTCTCAACCGCTGGCCGGACGGGCTCGAGAAGTGCATCGGCTGTGAGCTGTGCGCCTGGGCCTGCCCGGCCGACGCGATCTACGTCGAGGGCGCGGACAACACCGAGGACGCGCGGTTCTCGCCCGGCGAGCGCTACGCGCAGACCTATCAGATCAACTACGCCCGCTGCATCTTCTGCGGGCTGTGCATCGAGGCCTGCCCGACCCGCTCGCTGACGATGAGCAACGAGTACGAGCTGGCCCGCGACAACCGCCGCGACCTGATCTTCACCAAGGAGCAGCTGCTCGCGCCGCTGCTGCCCGGGATGGAGCGCCCGCCGCACGACATGCGCCTGGGCGACTCCGAGAAGGACTACTACGTGGGCGCGCTGGAGAACCCCGGCACCTCGGTGGGTGCCGAGCGCTACAAGGGAGGCCACTCGTGAGCAGCACCCTCGCGCTGCAGACGCTGGCCGGGGCCGGTGACGTGAAGGGCGGCGAGGCCGTCACCTTCTGGATCCTCGGCCCGCTCGCCGTGCTCGGCGCCATCGGCATGGTCTGGGCCCGCAACGCCGTGCACTCCGCGCTGTCGCTGATCGTCACGATGCTCAGCCTGGGCGTCTTCTACGTCCTGCAGGCCGGCCCGTTCATCGGCATGGTGCAGATCATCGTCTACACCGGCGCGATCATGATGCTGTTCCTGTTCGTGCTCATGCTGGTCGGCCGCGACTCCTCGGACTCGCTGATCGAGACTTTGCGCGGGCAGCGGATGGCGGCCAGCGTGCTCGGGCTCGGGCTGGCGCTGCTGCTGGGCATCGGGCTGTACCGGGCGCTCGGCGACGTCAGCCCGAGGGGTCTGACGGAGGCCAACTCGGCCGGCAACGTCATCGGCCTGTCGCGCCTGCTCTTCACCAAGTACGTCTGGGTCTTCGAAATCACCTCGGCGCTGCTGATCACGGCGGCCGTCGGCGCGATGGTCCTGGCGCACGTCGAGAAGCGCAAGGAAGAGAAGATCAGCCAGCCGCAGCGCATGCTGGCGCGGTTCCGCCCGGGCAACTACCCGGCGCCGAAGCCGGGCCCCGGCGTCTTCGCCGGCTCCGACTCGGTGGCGACCCCGGCCCGCCTGCCCGACGGCACGCCGTCCGACCGCAGCATCTCCAAGATTCTGCCGACCCGGGAGTTGACGTCCGCGGACGTCGCACCGAAGGGGACCGAGAAGTGACTCCGACGTACTACATCGTCCTCGCGGCGATCCTCTTCACGATCGGGGCGATGGGCGTGCTCATCCGCCGCAACGCGATCGTGCTGTTCATGTGCATCGAGTTGATGCTGAACTCGGCCAACCTCGCGCTGGTCACGTTCAGCCGGATCAACGGCACGCTCGACGGGCAGATCATGGCGTTCTTCGTCATGGTCGTGGCGGCGGCCGAGGTCGTCGTCGGCCTGGCGATCATCATGTCGATCTTCCGGACTCGGCGCTCGGCCAGCGTCGACGACGCGAACCTGCTGAAGTACTAAAGGAGCGGGTGGTGGAAACAATCGCCTACTCAACGGCGACCGGCTGGCTGGGCTCCTTCTGGCTGCTCCCGACCATCCCGCTGGCCAGCGCGGCGGTGCTGCTGCTGCTCGGCAAGCGGGCCGACCGCTGGGGTCACTGGCTCGGCGTGCTGAGCGTCGCCGCGTCGTTCGTGCTCGGGCTGACGTACTTCTTCACGCTGCGCGGCCTCGAGAACCGCAACGGTGTGGAGCTCAAGCTCTGGGACTACATCGGCGTCGGGAGCTTCCACGTCGACCTGGGCCTGCTGTTCGACCCGCTGTCGGCGATGTTCGTCCTGCTCATTACCGGCGTCGGCTCCCTGATCCACCTCTACGCGGTGGGTTACATGGAGCACGACCCGGGCCGCCGGCGGTTCTTCGGGTACTTCAACCTCTTCATCGCGGCGATGCTGTTGCTGGTCCTCGGCAACAACTACGTGATGCTGTACTTCGGCTGGGAGGGCGTCGGTCTCGCCTCCTACCTGCTGATCTCCTTCTGGTACCTGCGCCCGAGCGCGGCGACCGCCGGTAAGAAGGCGTTCCTGATGAACCGCGTCGGTGACGCGGGCTTCGCGATCGCGATCTTCCTGATGTTCGCGTACTTCGGCACGGTCGACTACGCCGACGTCTTCAACAGCGTGCACGGGCTGGGCAAGGGTGCGGTGCTGGCCATCGCCCTCCTGCTGCTGCTCGGCGCGGCCGGCAAGTCCGGCCAGTTCCCGCTGCAGGCGTGGCTCCCCGACGCGATGGAGGGCCCGACCCCGGTCTCCGCCCTCATCCACGCGGCCACGATGGTGACCGCGGGCGTGTACCTCATCGCCCGCTCCCACCCGATCTTCGACGCCTCGCCGGACGCGCAGACCGTGGTGGTCGCCGTCGGCGCGCTGACGCTGCTGATCGGCTGCATCATCGGCTGCGCGAAGGACGACATCAAGCGGGTGCTCGCCTGGTCGACGGTGAGCCAGATCGGGTACATGTTCCTGGGCGTCGGGCTCGGCGGCGCGGCCTACGCGCTCGCCCTGATCCACCTGCTCGCGCACGGCTTCTTCAAGGCCGGCATGTTCCTCGGCGCCGGCTCGGTCATGCACGGCATGCACGACCAGACCGACATCCGCCGCTTCGGCAACCTGCGCAAGTACATGCCGATCACCTGGGTCACGTTCGGCCTCGGCTGGCTCGCGATCATCGGCTTCCCCGGCCTGTCCGGCTTCTTCTCCAAGGAGCCGATCATCGCCGCGGCCTTCGAGCGCGAGGGCTGGACGGCGTGGCTCTTCGGCGGCGCCGCCCTGCTCGGCGCCGGCCTGACCGCGTTCTACATGACGCGGCTGTTCTGGCTGACCTTCCACGGCCCGGAGCGGTGGACGGACGACATCAAGCACCCGCACGAGTCGCCCGCGGTGATGACGATCCCGCTCATCCTGCTGGCGGTCGGGTCGGTCTTCGCCGGCTGGCTGCTGTCGACCTCGGTGCCGGACTGGCTGACGCCGGTGTACGGCCCCGAGCACGCCGCGCACGAGCCGGTCATCGCCCACTGGCTGATCACCGTGCTGTCGATCGTGCTGACGTTCGCCGGCGCGGGCCTCGCGATCGCGCTGTTCAACAAGGGCACCGCCCTGCAGGAGGAGCCGGCCGGGCCGGTCGTCACGGCCGCCCGGGCCAACCTCTACACGGACGCGTTCAACGAGGTCGTGTTCGAGGCGCCCGGCCGGTACCTGACCCGCGCCCTGGTCTACCTCGACAACCGCGGCATCGACGGGCTGGTCAACGGCCTGGCCGCGGGCGTCGGCGGCGGGTCGAGCCGGATGCGCCGGGCCCAGACCGGGTTCGTGCGTTCGTACGCCCTGTCCATCCTCGGAGGTGCGGTGCTTGTGGTGGCCGCGACGCTGGCGGTGAAGTTCGGATGAGCCACTTCCCCTACCTGACCGTCCTCACGGCCGCGCCGCTCGTCGGCGCGGTGGGGGTCGCGCTGCTGCCGAAGGACAAGCCCGAACTCGCCAAGCGCGCCGCGCTGGCCTGGTCGGTGCTCGTCCTGGCGCTCGGCGTCGGCCTCTGGACCCAGTTCAAGCCCAACGGCGACCGGTTCCAGCTGCGCGATTCCTGGACCTGGATCCCGCAGTGGGGCGCCAAGTTCACCTTCGCCGTCGACGGCATAGCGCTCGTCATGATCGCGCTGATCGCCCTGCTGGTGCCCCTGGTCATCCTGGCCTCCTGGCACGACGCGGAGCACAGCAAGCGGTCGGTCCCGGCGTACTTCTCGCTGCTGCTGGCCCTCGAATGCACGATGATCGGCGTCTTCGCCGCGCAGGACGTGTTCCTGTTCTACGTGTTCTTCGAGGTCATGCTCGTGCCGATGTACTTCCTGATCGGCTCCTACGGCGGGCAGCACAAGCAGTACGCGGCGGTGAAGTTCTTCCTCTACTCGCTGCTCGGCGGCCTGTTCATGCTGGCCGCGCTGATCGGGCTGTGGGTGCTGGGCGGCCAGACGTTCGACTGGCAGACCCTGGTCAACGCCGACTTCTCGGCCAACACCGAGCGGTGGCTGTTCCTCGGGTTCTTCCTCGCGTTCGCGATCAAGGCGCCGTTCTTCCCGTTCCACACCTGGCTGCCCGACGCCGGTGGGGCCGCCCCGGCCGGGGCCGCCGCGTTGCTCGTCGGCGTCCTGGACAAGGTCGGCACCTTCGGGATCCTGCGGTACTGCCTCCCGCTCTTCCCCAACGCGTCCAAGCAGTTCGCCTGGCTCGGGCTCACGCTCGCGCTCATCGGCATCATCTACGGCGCGCTGGTGGCGATCGGGCAGAAGGACCTGAAGCGCCTGGTGTCGTACACCTCGATCGCGCACTTCGGCTTCATCGGCATCGGCATCTTCGCCTTCACCACCCAGGCGGGAACCGGCGCGGTGCTCTACATGGTCAACCACGGCCTCGCGACCGGCCTGCTGTTCCTGGTCGTCGGCATGCTGGTGGCCCGCCGGGGCAGCGCGCTGGTGACCGACTTCGGCGGCGCGGGCAAGCTCATGCCGGTGCTCGCCGGCGTCTTCTTCATCGCCGGCCTCGCGTCGCTGGCGCTGCCGGGCACGTCGCCCTTCGTCTCCGAGTTCCTGGTCCTCATCGGCACGTTCACGGTGAACAAGACGGTCGCGATCATCGCCACCGCCGGCATCATCCTGGCGGCCGGGTACGTGCTCTGGATGATCCAGCGCACGACGCAGGGCACCCCGAACCCGAAGCTGGCCGAGATCAAGGCAATGGGTCGCGACCTGTCGGTGCGCGAGGCCGTGGTGGTCGCCCCGCTGATCGCGCTGATCCTGCTGCTGGGCTTCTACCCCAAGCCGCTGACCGACGTGATCAACCCGGCGGTTCAGGCGACCATGCACGACGTCGGCAAGACCGACCCGAAAGCCACCGTGGGTACCGTGGAGGCCGGCAAGTGAACGACACACTCCAACTGCCGCACCTGGACTACGCGGCGCTCGCGCCGATGCTGATCCTGTTCGGCATCGCCTGCGTCGGGGTCCTCGTCGAGGGCTTCGTGCCCAAGCGGGTGCGGCACAGCGTCCAGCTCACGCTGGCGCTCGCCGGCCTCGTCGCCGCGCTGGTCATGGTGATCCGCCAGGGCGACAAGCCGGTGATCACCGCCTCGACCGCCGTCGCGATCGACAAGCCGGGGCTGTTCCTGTCGGGCGCGATCATCGTGCTCGGCATCGTGGCCCTGCTGCTGATCGGCGAGCGGACGCTGGAGCCGGGCGGCGCGTTCGTCGCGCAGGCCGCGGTCACCGCCAACACCGACCGGGACCGCGAGCAGGCGGCCCGCATCGGCGGCGGGACCGAGGTGTTCCCGCTGACGATGTTCGCCCTCGGCGGCATGCTGCTGTTCAGCACCGCCAACGACCTGCTGACGATGTTCGTCGCGCTCGAGGTCTTCTCGCTGCCGCTGTACCTGCTGTGCGCGCTGGCTCGCCGCCGGCGACTGCTGTCGCAGGAGGCCGCGATGAAGTACTTCCTGCTCGGCTCGTTCGCCTCGGCGTTCTTCCTGTTCGGCATCGCGCTGGTCTACGGCTACGCGGGCCAGGTCGACTTCAAGGCGATCGCCACGGCGATCCACGCCCACGAGCAGAACGACATCCTGCTCTACGTGGGCCTCGCGATGCTCGCGATCGGCCTGCTGTTCAAGGCGGCCGCGGTGCCGTTCCACGTGTGGACGCCGGACGTGTACCAGGGCGCCCCGACGCCGATCACGGCGCTCATGGCGGCCTGCACGAAGGTGGCCGCGTTCGGCGGGCTGCTGCGCCTGGCCTACGTCGGCTTCGAGGGCACCAAGACCACGATCCAGCCGGTCCTCGGCGCGATCGCGGTGCTCACGATGATCGTCGGCGCGATCCTCGCGGTCACGCAGACCGACATCAAGCGCCTGCTGGCCTACTCGTCCATCGCGAACGCGGGCTACCTGCTCATCGGCGTGATCTCGCTGAACGACAAGGGCCTGTCGAGCTCGCTGTTCTACCTGGTGGCGTACGGCTTCACCGTGCTCGCCGCGTTCGGCGTGGTCACGCTGGTGCGCGACGCGGACGGCGAGGCGACGCACCTGTCGCGGTGGGCCGGGCTGGGGCGGCGCTCGCCGCTGTACGCCTCCCTGTTCACCTTCATCCTGCTGGCCTTCGCCGGCATCCCGCTGACCAGCGGTTTCACCGCCAAGGTGGGCGTGTTCGCGGCCGGCATCGACGGCCACCAGACCTGGCTGGTGATCGCCGGCGTGGTGAGTTCCGCCATCCTCGCCTTCCCTTACCTGCGGGTCGTCGTCATGATGTGGCTGTCCGAGCCGGGCGAGACCACGCCGGCCGTGTCCATCCCGGGCGCCATGACGGCGGCCGCGCTGGTCATCGGCACGGTCGCGACGCTGGTGCTGGGCGTGGCGCCGGGCGCGCTGCTCGAGGTGACACAGAAGGCCGGCCAGTTCCTCGGCTAGCCTGCCTGCCGGTTTTTGCACGTACCGACAGTGACGTCCCCCGTGGGAATACCACGCGGGGACGTCCCTGTATCAGGAGTTGGAAGTTCGTATGGCATCGTTGGAGCTGTGGTGAGTACGGGAACCGTGCAGTCGAGTGCCTCCGTCGGGCTGACCCTTGCCGACCCGGAGCTGGAGAGCAGCGTGGCCGCCATCCTCGGGGACGTCGAGGCGGTGCTGATCGACTCCGTGCACAGCGCCAACCCGCTGGTCACCGAGGCGGCCCGGCATCTGGTCGACGCGGGCGGCAAGCGCATCCGCCCGATGCTGGTCGGCCTGGCCGCCCAGTTCGGCGACCCGACCGGCCGCGAGGTGGTCATCGCCGGCGCGGTGGTGGAGCTCACCCACCTCGCCACCCTGTACCACGACGACGTCATGGACGAGGCCCCGGTGCGCCGGGGCGCGCCCAGCGCCAACTCCCGCTGGGGCAACGCGCTGGCCATCCTGGTCGGCGACTACCTGTTCTCCCGGGCGGCGGACCTCGCCGCCGAGCTGGGCGTCGATGCGGTGCGCATCCAGGCGGCCACCTTCTCGCGGCTGGTCCACGGCCAGATCGACGAGACCGCGGGCCCGCTCGACGGCGAGGACGCGATCCAGCACTACCTGCGCGTCCTGCAGCACAAGACCGGCTCGCTGATCTCCACCAGCGCCCGCTTCGGCGCGATGTTCGGCGGTTGCAGCCCGGAGCAGGTCGAGGCGCTGGCGACGTTCGCCGAGACGTTCGGCATCGCGTTCCAGCTCTCCGACGACCTCATCGACATCGCGAGTGATGAGCTCCAGTCGGGCAAGACGCCCGGCACGGACCTGCGCGAGGGCGTGCCGACCCTGCCGGTGCTCTACGCGCTGGCCTCCTCCGACGACGACGCCGCGGCCGTGCGCCTGCGCGAGATCCTCGCCGCCGGCCCCGTCACCGACGACGCCCTGCACACCGAGGCCCTCGGCCTGCTGCGCGACTCCGCGGCCCTCAAGCAGGCCCGGGAGACGGTCCGCGGCTACGCCGACGCCGCCCGCGGCACGCTGGCCGCGCTGCCGGACGTGCCGGCCCGCCGGGCGCTCGAGTCGCTCTGCGACTTCATCGCGGATCGGACCAACTGACGCTTTCTGGCCCTTCGGACCGACGCCGGTCAATGTTCCGTTCCCCCGGCGTCGGTCCGTTTTTTCATGGTTCAGTACGCCATGTGCGGACATGATGCCCGAGCTGCACGTTGCTCAAGGCCACCTGGCGCGGTACCCGGGCCGACGACAAGTCGCGACGACGCGATGACGGGCCGGAGCGGCGATTGCACAGTTTGGCGTCAACTACTCACTTAAGGCGTCATTACCTACTCAGCTAATGACGCATACATGTGGCCATTACTCAGCTGGAACGGCGTGTCGCTCATGGTTCGTCACGATCGGGGTGTCCAGTATGGTGCATTCATCTCTATGTGCTGACCGCTGAAATCCCCTCACCTCGCGCCACAAATGATCAGAATGTTCCCTCCACCCTCTCCGATTTCATATGGTGTTACTCCAGTTACTGCTGCGGCTGGGGAGGGCGGCGGTGCGCGATCCACAAGCCGAACCCTCGGATCTCATCCGGAGCGTCTCGAGGGCCCTACGAGTGCTGGAGGCGGTCGGTCAGTCGCCACGCGGCCTGACCGTGAAGCAGATCGCCCGGCGATGCGACTTCACCGTCGCCACGACGTACCACCTCGTGCGGACGCTGGCCTATGAGGGCTACGTGATCCGCCGGGAGAACGGCACCTACGTGGTCGGCCTCGAGATCGCCGACCGCTACCGGGAGCTCGTGCTCGCCTTCCGCGGCCCGAGCGCCGTCATCGACCGGCTTCGCCGCGCCGCGGCCGAGACCGGTTACAGCCACTACCTCGGCCGGTTCGTCGGCGGCCGGGTGGCGGTGACCGCGATGGCCGAGGGCCCGCGCACGCCCCCGCTCGACGACCTCGTGCCCGGCTACGACGAGGCGGCGCACGCGACCGCGCTCGGCAAGGCGCTGCTGGCCACGATGAGCCCGGATCAGCGGTGGCGGTTCCTCAAGGAGTACGGCATGCGCGCCTACACCACGGCGACGCTCACGTCGGCCGAGGCGCTCGACTCCGACCTCGCCGCCGGCGACCGGCGCGGCATGCAGATCGAGATCGGCCAGTTCCGCCCGGGCCTGGCCTGCGCCGCGGTGATGGTCGTCAACGACCGCGACCAGGACCGCCGGGTCGTGCTGGCCTGCGCCCTGCCGCCGGCCGAGCTGATGTCCTCGGCGAAGGTCGTCCGCACCCGCCTGCTGGCCACCGCCCACCACCTGGCCACGGTGCTCGCGGAATAACCGTCTGCGCCCGCGGCTCGCGGAATAACCGTCTGCGCCCGCGGCTCGCGGAGTAACCGATTGCGGCCGCGGATCGCTGGGTAGCCGCTCGCCGTCGTCCGTAGCACCATCGGTGTTGCGGGGGTCCCGCCGATGTCGCATCCGTGACATGTGCCCTTGGGCTGAACCTCTCTGCGTATTAGTGCGTAGAAGCAGGTGGAAGGGATCGGAAACATATCGAGGCGTGAGTAGAGACGATGCTGACCTGCTGAAGGCGCTCCATGCGGAGCACGGCGACGCGCTGTTCGCCCACGCCTTGCGACTGACCGGCGGCGACCGCCAAAGGGCCGAGGACCTCGTGCAGGAGACCCTGCTGCGGGCCTGGCAACACCCCGAGGCGCTCGACCCGGCCCGTGGCTCGGTCCGTGCCTGGCTCTTCACCACCGCCCGGAACCTAGCCATCGACGCGTGGCGGCGGCGCTCCGCGCGGGTGGGCGAGGTCTTCACCGACCAGATGCCGGAGACTCCGGCCGTGGTCGACGAGACCGAGCGCGCGGTGGAGTCCTGGGTCATCGCCGAGGCGCTGACCCGCCTGTCCCGGCCGCACCGCGAGGTCCTGGTTGAGTGCTTCTACCAGGGCCGCTCGGTCGCCGAGGCGGCGCAGCGCCTGGGCGTGCCGGCCGGCACGGTCAAGTCGCGGACCTTTTACGCACTGCGTTCGCTGAAAGTCGTACTGGAGGAGTTGGGGGTGACGCAATGAGGTGTGAACACCTCCATGACTCGGCTGTCTACGTGCTGGGGGCGTTGTCGCCGCCCGAGCACGAGGCATACGAGCGGCATCTCGCCGACTGTGCGGAATGCCGTGCGGAGGTGGCGGAGTTCTCCGACCTGCCGGGCCTGCTCGGCCGGCTCGACCCGGAGATCGCCGCGCAGATTGCCCTGGCGTCCGACCCGGACCTCGACGACCCGGCGGTCTCCGACGAGCGCGACCTTGTGGACGACCACGCGTCGGCCTCGCGGTGGGCCGGTCCGACGATGGCCGCGGGGGCTGGGTCGGAGCGGATCAACGGAGCCGCGGTCGACCCGCTGCTGCCGCGCGTGCTCGACCGGGCCCGCAGCGCCCGGCGCACCGAGCGCCGCCGGCGCCGCTGGACCACGGCCGGCACGGCGCTCGTGGCCGCGTTCCTGGCCGTCGTCGCCGTGATCGGCGTGCGGGCCATCGGCATCGGCCAGCCGGACTTCGAGGCGATGCGCGAGGTCGCCGCGACGGTACCGGTGCAGGCCTCGCTCGCCGTGTCCCCGGCCGACAACGGCACGGTCGTGCGGATGCGCTGCTCCTACAAGGAGGGCGAGGGCGACGAGTACGCCAAGTGGACCTACAAGCTCGTCGTCGTGCCCAAGTCCGGGGAGCCGGAGGAGATCGACACCTGGACGGCCCGCTCCGGCGACGAGATGCAGCTGACGGCGCACAGCGGCATCCCGCGCTCCAACATCGCCCGCATTGAGATCCGCAAGGGCGACGGCACCACGCTGCTGACCCTCACCACGTAGCCGGACGTCCTCTTACTCACTCACACCGACTCGGGTGGCCGCCACGGCGGCCCCCGGTCGCGTCAGCGCCAGCACGTAGCCGGACGTCCTCTTACTCACTCACACCGACCCGGGTGGCCGCCACGGCGGCCCCCGGTCGCGTCAGCGCCAGCACGTAGCCGGACGTCCTCTTACTCACTCACACCGACCCGGGTGGCCGCCACGGTGGCCACCCGGTCGCGTTTTGCCCGCCCCTGGCGGAAGGCGTCCCAGGTGAACAGCGCCAGCGCGCACCACACGATCGCAAACCCGGCCAGCCGCATCGGCGGCATCGGCTCGCTGAACAGCAGCACGCCGATGATCAGCTGCAGCGTCGGCGTCAGGTACTGCATCATCCCCAGCCCCGACAGCGGCACCCGGTTGGCCGCCTCGGCGAACAGCAGCAGCGGCACGGCGGTGAGCAGACCGCTGCCGGCCAGCATCAGCGTGTGCACCGCGGACACGGTCCCGAACGTCGAGTCGCCCCGGACGCTCAGCCACACCAGGTACGCGAGCGCCGGCAGCGTCAGCACTCCCGACTCCAGCAGCAGCCCCTCGGCGGCGGGCAGCCCGAGCCGCTTCTTGATCAGCGAGTAGCACCCGAACGACCCGGCCAGCGTCACCGCGATCCACGGCAGCCGCCCGTAGTCGGCGCTGAGCACGAGCACCGCGACGGTCCCGATCCCGAGCGCGACCCACTGCGCGACCCGCAGCCGCTCGCGCAGGGCGAGGACGCCGAGCAGGATGACGAAGAGGGGGCTGATGAAGTACCCCAGCGACGCCTCGACCACCCGGTCGGTGTTCACGGCGAAGATGTACACGCCCCAGTTCACGGCGATGAACACCGCGGCGACCGAGATCCCCGCGACCAGCCGCCCGTTGCGCAGCAGCTCGAACAGCCGCCGCCACCGCCGCAGCACCGCGAGCAGCAGCCCGACGCTCACCAGCGACCACACGATCCGGTGCGCCAGCACCTCGACGGCCCCCGCGGGCCGCAGCGCGTGAAAGTACAGCGGGAACACGCCCCACAGCACATTGGCCGACAGAGCGGAGAGGTAACCACGGCGCAGGGGGTCCACGGAGACACCGTATGCCTTACCGCGGTAAGGGGCGGGCGCTCGCCCACCCCTCACGCCATGGCGTTCGTCACCGGTAGTTGCGGTAGTTCTGCTGGTACCCGTTGCCGTACTGCTGCCGCGGCGGAGGCTGCCGCCGGTCGTACTCCTGCTTGCGCTTCTTGTCCTTGCCGTCCGGCACGAAGAAGTTGAGCAGCCAGCTGACGATGCCGATGAACAGCGCCCCGAGCACCGCCGTCGGCCAGAACTTGTCGACGTGGAACGTCAGGTCGAGCGCCTCGGCGATCTTGCTCGTCAGCAGGAGCAGCGCCCCGTTGACGACGAGCGACACCAGCCCGAGCGTTAACACGTACGCCCAGCACCCGATCGTCTTGATGATCGGCCGCAGCACGGCGTTGACGATCCCGAAGATCGCGGCCACCGCGACGACGGTGAGCACCTTGCGCCCGGAGCTGCCCTCAACGGTGATGCCGGAGATCACCAACGTGGCCAGCCAGACCGTGAACGCACTCACGGCGAGCCGGATGAGGATTCCCATGCGGGTGATCGTGCCACGCCCCTGGCTGAGTACCTAGCTCGCTTCGCTCGAGCCGGGTGAGCTGCGCTCCATCCGAACCCCCTCAGGACCTGCGGCAGCGCGCCCGGACGTCTTGTCGCTGCCCTGCCCGTCGGCTACTTCGCGGGCGGCTCTCAGCGGAAAAAGCCCTGCTAAACCGGTCTGTGGGCTGATCTCCTCGACGCGATGGCCCCACACGAGCTCGCCACCCGACGCCGCCGAGTCACTCACCGCGACAAGCCAAACTCATCGAGTTTCCAACCGGTGTGCATCCTCGGCACCGTGCAGAACGACGTGTGAGCAAGTAGCTCGGTGACCGGCGGCCCTGGCCGCGGTCGCGCTTGCGGAGCCGGCGCTGGGGGCGACGAAGCCGCGCGCGGCGGAACCCCGGGATTGGATCCTGCCGGCTCGCGCAATACACGACCCCGGAGGAGGCCGACGCCGCCGTAGCCCCGCGCTACGCCGCCGGACTAACGGGCGGGGCCTCCGGTCAACTGGTGCTCCAGTGGTGTCGTCGCGAGCTGCGTCCAGCGGACGGTCTGGCGGTTGACGACGACGCCGAGCATCTCGGCCGAGATGCGGGTCAGCCAGTCGCGCGAGTCGCCCAGGCCCAGGGCGTCGCCGGCCAGTGCGGCCTCGTGCGGACTGAGCGGCTGGAGCAGGGCCAGGTCGGCCCGGGTCAGCAGGTCGGTGTCGGACGACGTGAGGTCGTCGCGCACGTGCAGGACCGTGCGCCAGGCGCTCTCCGGCACCGGTACCGAGCGGCCGGCAACCGGGCCGACGTCGATGACCAGAAGCTGGGGGCGGGTGGCGCTCGCCGGGGGCGGCTCGGCCACCGGGCCCGGAGGCACGACGGCCATGGGCTCGGCCGGCCCGAGCGCGCGCTGGAACGGCTCCCACGCCGGCGGGCGGGCCGACTGCACGACCACGCGGGCGCCCGTGGCCAGGGCCCGTAGGATCACCAGCTGGGCGCAGCGCAGGCCGCCGATCAGGGCGGCGCGGGTCGGCTCCGGGCGGAACAGCCGGACGACCACCGGGTCGCCGCGGCGGTTGACGCCCATGACCACGCCCTCGCCGCCGACCGTCGGCTCGGTGGCCGACAGCAGGGCGGGGGTGGCGGTTATTGGGCGCCCGCCGCCCAATATGAGGCCGTCGCGGCCGCTGACCAGGCCGGCCAGCACGGCATCTTCGCCGGGGGCGCCGCCGCCCAGTGGCAGCGTGGCGGCCAGGCCGTCGAGCTGGGCGCCGTCGAGGCGGGTGACCTTCGCGTCCATGCTGGCGACCAGGCGGCGCAGGGCGGCTGTCGCTTGGACGAGCGCCGCGGCCGTCGGCGCGGACAGCCGGAGCACCAGCTCGGCCCGCACCGCCGCCCCGCTGACGGCGCTGGTCGCGTCGGCCGCGACCGGGTCGAGGCCGTCGTGCGCACCGCCCTCACGCTGCCGGGCCACGCCCGGTCGCCCGCCGGCGTGACCGTCCTGGCCGCCGTAGCCGCCTGGGCTCGTCGAGCTGTCGTAACCGCCGTGACCGTCGGCGTGGGCGAAGCCCGGTCGCCCGCCGGTGTAGTCGTCCTGGCCGCCGTAGCTGCCTGGGCCCGTGGAGCCGCCGTAACCGCCGTAGCCGTCGGTGTGGGCGGACGCCGGGCGCGCGCCGGACATGGCCAGCGCGGACGGATCGTCTGGGGCGTGGATCGAGGACGGGGCGTATTGGGCCGGCACGCGTGCGGGTGCGGCGGGCGAGGGCGTGGGGGCGGCCGTGGTCGAAGGCCCGGGGGACTGGGCGGTCAGCGACAGCGTGGTCGCCGAGCTCGGCAGGGTCAGCAGGCGGGTCATCAGCGGGCCCTGGTCCGACGGCCAGCGGCGCAGGCGGAACACGGCCTGGTGCAGGCCGCCGATCGTCAGGCCGGACCAGGTCTCGCGGACCGGGCGGGTTGGGTCGTGCTGGGCGGCCTCCATCACCGCGGTCAGCGCCGACGGGGCCGACAGCGGCAGCGCGGGCAGGCCGGCCTTCGTCACGAGGCGGGTGACGCGGCGGACGGCGACGATGAGGGACTGCTCCAGGTCGGCTCGGCGGTAGCCGCCGGCCCGACGGACCCGCACGGCGATCAGGACCCGCTGGTGGGCCAGCACGCGGCCCTCGGTCAGCTGCCGGTACGACGTGGCGGACGGCGTCGCCGACGGCGGCGGGGCGGTCACGGCGCTGACGAGTAGTTGGACGCGCACCTCCGGGACGTCCCGCGTCGGCGTCGGCAGCAGGGCGCTCAGCGGCGGCAGCGGCGGCAGGGCGGTGCCCAGCAGGGCCGACACCTCGCCGACCCGCACGATGGCGACCAGGCCGTCGGTGTCCTCGAGCACGCCTACGTCGGCGCCGTCCACGTCGAGGCTGGACGTGGACGCGCCGGGGCGGACCAGGGCCAGCAGGGCCGCGCCGCCGGAGCCGGCGGGCAGGGTGCGGCGGCGGCCGAAGAAGCGGATGCCGTCGCCGATCCAGCGCGAGAGCGGGCGGTTGCGGACCCGGGCGACCGCGAAGACCAGCAGGACGAGCGCCACCGGAGCGGCGGCGATCGTCCAGACCGGGCCGGCCACCCATGCGCCGGCCACCAGCGCGATTGCCACCTGTGTGAGCACTATCCGCGTGCGCGTCGCCATATCGCCCCCCGCCAATGGAACTGACGGGCTTATCGTAGGGCGCCGGTACGACAGTTTTGGGGGGCTGATGGCGTCGCGGCAGGACCAGCTGCACTCGTACCAGTTCATGGTCCAGCGGGTGGTGTCGGCGTTGGTGATGCGGGACACCGACCCTGCTCAGCCGCCATTTCGGCGGGTTGCCGGGGCCACGCTGGTCGGCGTGCTGATCGCTGCGCTGGGCATCGGCGGGGCGGCCGCGCTCGCCGCCGTCCGGCCCGGGAATTCTGGCAAATGGCGCAATGACAAGGCGATCATTGTGGAGCAGGAGTCGGGGGCCCTGTTCGTGTACCGCGACGAAGTCCTCCACCCCGTCCTCAACCAGGCCTCGGCGCTGCTGATCCTCAACTCGCCCGGCGCGCCGACGGTGGTCGTGCAGCGCTCGGCGCTCGCGGGCGCGCCACGGGGCGAAACACTCGGCATCGCGGGCGCGCCGAGTTCGCTGCCGCCCACGTCCGGGCTGCGGAAAGGGGCGTGGACGGTCTGCTCGACGAGCGAAGGGTCGGTGTTGTTCGTCGGCGGGGGGCCTTCCGGGGGTACACCATTGGCGGACAAAGGCCTGCTCGTCTCCGGCCCGCAGCAGCAGACCTATCTGGTCTGGCACGGGTACAAGCACCTCATCCGCCAGCCCGACGAGGTGCTGCCCGCGCTGGTCTGGTCGTCGCGGCCGAAGGCGACGGTGGCGCAGGCCCTGCTCAACGCCCTGCCGTCCGGGACCGACCTGGTCACCCCGGCGGTGCCCGACCGAGGCAAGACGGTGGGAGCCGCCAAGGTCGGGCAGTTGTACAGCGTCGACTCCAGTTCCGGCAAGCAGTACTTCCTGCTCACCACCGCAGGCCTCAAGTCCGTCACGCCGTTGCAGGGATCGCTGCTGCTCGCACTGCGAGATGCCGCCGCGCTGCAGGGCGGCAACGCGGCCTATGTCGAGCTCAATGCCAACCAGTTCAGGCAGTTCGTGCCCAGCGGGACCGTCGACCCGTTCGCGCCCGACCCCGGGGGCGCCGGCGCGCTGCCCACGTCGGCGCCGGAGATCCTCGACGCCCAGAACGGCCCGGTGTGTACCGCGGATGCCGTCACCATCGGCGCCACCCCGCCCGACCTTTCGCACGCGCTGCGGACCCCCTCGGCGACGTCGGAGGGGGCGGTGCTGGCGGATCGGGTGGTGGTACCGCCGGGGAGTGGTGCTCTGGTGCGGACCGAAACGGGCGTGGTCACGCTGGTCACCGACCTCGGCCGGCGGCACGCCGTGCCGGTGCCCGACGCATTGGCCGCGCTCGGGTACTCCGGCCAGGACCCCGTCGCCGTGCCCAGCCAGGTAGTCGGGCTGCTGCCGGCCGGCCCGGCGCTCGACCCCGTTTCGGCCGGGCAGCCGGCTCAGTAGTTCGTGATGACCAGGTCGAAGCTCGCGCGGGCGGCGGCGCGCAGGTTGATGTCGCGGCGGGTCGCCATGCGGGTCGTGTTGAAGCCGGTGTAGATGCGCCGCGTGGCGTCCGTGTCGCTGTTGGTCATGGTCAGCAGTACCCCGCGGTCGGACGCGTCGCGCATCTCCGCCGCCAGCCGCTCGTGGTCGGCGTCGCGGAACTGGCCCGCGGTGTATCGCTTGAAGTCCGCGAACCCGCCCTCGGGCAGGTAGGGCGGGTCGAGAAAGACCCAGTCGCCGGCCGCCGCCTCGCGCAGCGCATCGGCGAAGTCGCACAGGCGGACATCGGCGCTTGCGAGTGCGTGCGAGGCTTCGAGCAGCGTTTCCCGTCGATAGTACGGCCTGTCATACGCTCCGTAGGGCACGTTGAACCCGCCGTGACGGTTGACCCGCCACAGGCCCCGGAACGCGGTCTTGTTCAGGTAGATGACGCGGGCGGCCCGCTCGATGTCGTCCAGCGTGGCCGGATCGAGCCGCCGGACCAGCGCGAACTCCTCCGGCGTGTTGGGCATCGCATCGAGCCGCGCCATTACCGCTTCGGGGTCGGCGGCGACCGCGCGGAAGCAGGCGACGAGCTCGGGGTTGGCGTCGGAGAGCACCGCCTTGGCCGGCCGGAGCTCGAAGAACACGGCGGCGCTGCCCATGAATGGCTCCCAGTAGCGCCCCGAGTACGCAGGGGCAGCGGCGATGAGCGCAGACGCGTACCGTGTCTTTCCGCCAGCCCACTTGATGAACGAGCGGCCCTCCGCCATGACGCACATCATAAAGGCGAAATGCCGGAAGTTATCCACAGGGAAGCATTGGGTCTGGTGGCCGATCGTCATATGTCGATAACGTCAGGCTGGCAAGTCGGAAGCCAACTAACGAGAGACGGGGGTGATCGCCGGTGGCTCAGACAACGCAGGCTCAACAGGCCGAGCTCAATGCGGCGGCGCAGCGGTTCGAGCAGGTCGACGGCGAACTGCAGAACATGCTGAACACGCTGATGAGCGAGCTGGAAATCACGCAGAGCGGCTGGCAGGGCGCCGGCGGACGCTCGTTCACCGCGGTCAAGCAGGCTTTCCACAACGACCAGGTGGCGCTCAACCGCAACCTCCTGGAGACGGCGCAGGCGCTTCGCACGGCCGGCCAGAACTACGACGCCACCGACACCGAGGCGGCGAGCAGGATGCAGCGCACGACCGGCATCGACCTTTCCGCGCTCGGCTGATCCGGAGGATTCCCATGACGGACGACACGCTTGTTGTTCAATACGCCGCGCTGGAGCACGCGGGCATGTCCCTGCAGAAGGCGCTGGAGACGCTGCAGGCGCGCCTCGACGAGGTCTCGCAGCTGGGCAAGCGCCTCACGGCCGGCTGGGAGGGCGACGCCAAGGAGGCGTATGCCGTGCGCCAGGCGGGCTGGGAGCGGGCGGGTGGGGATCTGGCCCTGATGGTTCGCGACATCAAGGTTCAGGTTGAGGAGGCCCTGCAGCGGTACCGCGAAACGGAGCAGCGCAACGTCCACCTCTTCCCGGGTCAGGGCTGAGCGGTTCGCACGTCCGGCGCCTGCCCCACGGATGCGGTGGGGCGGGCGCCGCTTGTCTCCACGGCGTCGTCTTCGTCGCGGCGCCGCATTACCTGGCGGTGTTCGTTTGCGCCGCCCGACCGTTGGGCCACGGCGTAGATTGTGCCGGGCCCTGCTTGTGCTGCGCGCTCGCTGCTTGTGCGTGCTTTGCCGCCATCGGGCCGCGCCGCCTCGTGTGCCGCGCTGCCATTGGGGGCTGCCGCTGTTTTGTGCCGCGCCCCGGACGCTCGTGCCGCGCCGCCGTTGCGCCGCGCCGTCTCTGCGCCGCGTCCTCTTTACGCTGCGCCGCCGTTGACGCTGCGCCGCCCCCTTTGCCTGGCGCTGCTTCACCCTGCCGCCGATTCCCCGCGCTCCCTCGTTCGGCCGTCTCCGTGCGGCCGCTGCTGATAACCGACATTTCCGAAATGTCGGGAAGTTCCGATGGGAGGAGTGCCAGGAGCGAGCGGCGACGCGCAGGCGTCAGCGGTGCGGTGGAGGGCCGAAGGCCGGCGTCGTGTGGTCCGGCATCGTCGACTGCGGCGGCGGAAGCTCCCGAAGCCCGGGCCGCCACCGGCGCCGACGGCCCTGTGGGAGCACCATCGCGACCAGGAACGCGATCACCACCGCCAGCAGGCCACCGATGCCCAGGAGGACCGTGCGGTGGCGGGCCGTGGACGCCGCGGCCTCGGCGGCGTCGTTGCGGGTCGACTGGGCCAGAGGCTGCGCGGCCGGGTTCGGGGAGGCGCCGACGGGTTCGGTGAGGGCGCGGTACGGGTTGAGGACGCCGGCGCCGTAGCCGGGGCCCGCGTGGCCGCCGTCGGCCGTGGCGGTGAGCTGGGCGGCGACCTGGCGGGCGGTGAGGTCCGGGCGGTACTGGCGCAGGAGGGCCGCGGCGGCGGCCACGAACGGGGTGGCGAAGCTGGTGCCGTCGACGACCTGGAGGCCCTTATCTGTTGCGGTCGTCACAATTTCGGCGCCGGGGGCGACGAGGTCGACGTACGGGCCGGTTTGCGACGTCCGGACGCGCTGGCCGTCGGGGGCTAGCGAGCCGACGCCGATGACGCCGTCGTACGCCGCCGGGTACGGGGTCTGGTTGCCCGACTCGGCGCCGTTGCCGGCCGCGGCCACCACGACCACGTCGCTGGCCACGGCGAAGCGGACGGCCTCGCGTACGGCGTCGTTGTCCTGGTACGAGACCAGGGACAGGTTGATCACGCGGGCGTGGCGGGCCACGGCGTCGCGGATGGCGTTCGCCAGGCCTTGCGGGGTGCCGCGGCGGCCCGTGGGGGAGCCGTCGTCGCCCTCGATCTGCTCGCTGACGCGCAGAGCCAGGATCGTCGCCGCCGGGGCCAGGCCGCGGAACGGGGAGGCCGGCGTCGGGCGGGCGGCGATGATGCCGGCCACGCCCGTGCCGTGGCCGACGCAGTCGAGGACCGAGTTGCCGCCGTCGAGCTGGTCGGGGCCGGGCTGGACGGCGCCCGTCAGCTGACTGTTGCGCGCGTCGACGCCGGAGTCGATCACCGCGACCACGATGCCGCGGCCGTCGGCGAGGGCGTTCAGCCTGGTCAGGTCGTACCGCTGCAGGGGCCACGGCGTGCCCGACGGTGCCGGCGCCGGCTTGCGGACCGCGCCTGGGCAGGTGGCCGGCGCCCACGCCACGGCCGGATTTGGGATGAGAAAAACCGCGAGACTCAGCAAAACCGCCAAAGCGGACAGGGTGCGCCGGCGGGGCATGGCACCATGCTATGACGTCGGCCATCGATGGGTTGTCCCTGGCGAGGTGCCGCGAATGAGACAGCGCTGTGATCCACCGGGCTTCGATCGCTATGCTGGCCGGAGCGCTTGCCCGCGTCGCACCCCTCGAATTGTCCTGGCCGTATAGGTTAGGTTTCGGCGACGCGGCGGTTTCCGAGCCCGAAGAGGGGGTGGCCGTGAGCGAGTGGGAGCCGGCCACCGAGGCCGAGGTCGCCATGCGTGATGCGCTGCGCGCAAACGACCAGGAGCAGTATTTCCGCATCCTGGCGCGCACCGACGTCCTGCTGCCGATCGCGCCCGACAGCTCGCCGAACAACGAGGGCGGCTGGGGCACGTGGACGACCGAGGGTCGTACGCACGTGCTGGCCTTCACCTCGCCGTCGGCGCTGCACGAGTGCCTGGCCGGCCACCCGGGCACGCACCGGCGGGTGCCGTTCCGCGATCTTGCCGGGATATGGCCCAACGTCGAGTGGTGGCTGGCGGTCAACCCCGGCCTGCCGATCGAGGGCTACCTGCCGTCGTGGTTCGTGACCCAGATCAGCCGCGGCGACGTGCGGCTGCCCGGCCGCACGCTGGGCGCGCGGGCCCGCATCGAGCAGGCGACCTCGCGGACTCGTGCGGTGGCGCAGGTACCGCTGCGGACCGTGCCCAACCAGCCCGCGCCCACGCCGATCGAGCGCCAGCGGATGCGCGCCGACCAGGGCGGGCCCAACGCCACGACGTCGGCCCCGCCGGCCGCGGCCCCCGCGCCGCCCGCGGTGCCGCCGGCCTCGAGCGCGCCGCCGTTCCAGCCGCCCGGCCCCTACGTGCCGCCCGCCGCCACCCCGCCCGCGCCGCCGCCCCCGTCGACGGTGCCGCCGCGCCGCGAGGTGCCCCCGCCGGACGTGGCGCCTCCCGGGGCATTTCTGCCGACCCGGGCGGATCGCCCGATTTCGTTCGAGCGCACCATGGGCCGGTCGGCGTTCTCGTCGCCCTCCTCCCCAAGTGGTACGCCAAGTGGCCCCCTACCCGCCGAAAACGCACCGACTTCGGGCGGCGCCGCCGCGCGTGGCCGGGCATCGTTCCCCGGCGCCGCGTCCCGGGGCCTGTTCGACGGCTCCGACCGCAAGTCGCTGGACGTGCCGGGGGAGCGCGAGCTCTTCTCCGGGCTCGACCGCGGCGGCCCGTCGGGGCGCACCGACCTGCCCACCCGGCCGCAGAACGGCGGAGCCCCGACGTCCGGCCCGCCGTCGCGTCCGATGGGCGGCGAGTCCGGGCTTCCGTCGCGGCCGTCGGGCCTCCCGTCGCGCCCGTTCGGCGGCGAGTCCGGCCTTCCGCAGCGCCCCATGGGTGGGGATTCAGGTCTTCCGTCACGCCCGCTGGGCGGCGAGTCGGGTCTTCCGCAACGCCCCTTGGGCGGCGAGTCGGGGCTGCCGTCGCGGCCCAGTGGTGGCGAGTCCGGGCTGCCGTCGCGTCCGCTTGGCGGGGAGTCCGGGCTTCCCTCGCGTCCGCTTGGCGGGGAGTCCGGGCTTCCCTCGCGGCCGGGTGGTGGCGAGGCCGGGCGGGACGAGGCCGGTGGCGATCCGCGGCGGTACTGGCCGCGGCGCGAGCCGGCCCGCAGCCTGGGCGAGATCTACACCGAGCATGCCGAGCCGGTGATTCCGGCCGCCTGGCAGCCGCCGCCGGATCTGCCGCTGGCGTCGGGGCCGCCGCTGCCGACGCGGCAGCCTCAGGCGACTCGGCCCGAGCCGGAGCCGCCCGCGGCGTACCGGCCGGGTGGGCCGCTGCCGTCGCGGCTCGGCGCCGGCGACGCGCTGCCGCAGCGCCCGCTCTCGGGCGATGCACTTCCGTCGCGTCCGCTTCCTGGTGATTCGCTCCCGCAGCGGCCGCTCTCGGGCGATGCACTGCCGCAGCGCCCGCTTTCGGGTGATGTGCTCCCGCAGCGGCCGGTGAGCGGGGAGCCGTCGCGCGCGCCGTACGGCGAGCCGTCGCGGCCGGGTGCCGGGGAAGCCGGTGGGTTCGCGGGCGGGGAGTCGCTGCCGCGGCGGCCCGGGGAGCCGGCGGCGTATCGGGGCGGCGAGTCCGTGCCGCTGCGGCCGGGGCTGGTCGATCCCGGGGCGTTCGCCGCCGGTGACCCGGCCGTTGACGGGCCCAGCCGTACGGGGTGGACCGGGGCCGCTGACGTGCGGCCCGGGGGACCGGGGCTGGCGGCGCGAAGCGGTGGTGAGGCGTTCGCGGGCGAGGGTCGCGGGCCGGAGAATGGGCCGCAGGCGTGGCGTGGGGCGGACGCGCCGGAGGCGCCGTTGCCGTTCGACCGGCCTGTGTTCGATCGGCCCGGGTTCAGCCGGCTCGACGTGGAGGCGCCGGAGGTTGACGAGGCGCCGTCCGCCTCGGACCAGGCGTTCGGGGGCGTTGCTTCCGGGGCACGCAGTGCCGGGTTCGGGGGCGCCAACCTCGATGAGCATCCGTTCTTCTCGGACACGCCCGGGCCGGGGGCCGGCGGTGGGGAGCGAGGGCTCTTCGAACCGCGGCCGGACCAGGCCGCGGAGCCGGGTGCGTTCGAGTCGCGGCGTGAGCCGGCGGCTTTCGAGCCGGGAGCGTTCGAGTCGCGGCGTGAGCCGGGGGCGTTCGAGTCGCGGCGTGAGCCGGCGGAGCAGCCGGGATGGGGCGCGGGCGAGCAGGGCGGGCAGCACGGCGGGTTCGAGGCGCGGCCGGAGTCCGGCTGGGCCAACGGCGCCGACCAGCCCGCTCAGCGCAGCACGTTCGAGCCGTCGCCCGAGTCCGGCTGGAGCAACAAGTCCGAGCAGGCTTCCTCGTCCGAGTCCGGGTGGGGCAATAAGTCCGAGCAGACTGCCCCGTCCGAGTCCGGGTGGGGTAACAAGGCTGAGCCGGCTGCGCCGGCCGAGTCGACGTGGGGCAGCAAGGCCGAGCAGGGAGAAGCGCCCGGGTTCTTTGCCGGGCGGGCCGAGGTGCAGCCGTCGTTCTTCGGCGAGCCGGGCGAGAGCGCACGCGAAGAGCCGCAGCGGCCGTTCTTCGACGACGAGGCGGAGCCGCGGGCGTTCAATGCGTTCGGGGTGCCGGTGGACGAGCCGGCGATCCGGGATCCGTACGCGGCGCTGGCCGATCTGCGGTCCGAGCCCGACGACCACGAGGAGCCCGCGCAGGCCTCGTTCGCCTCCGGGGTTGAGACGCTGGCGCAGGAGCAGCGGCGCAGCGAGGACGAGAAGGAGAACACCGGGTCGTTCTTCCTCGTGCCGCCGGAGCGCGATGCGGGGGTGCGGGCCGATGAGGAGGCGTCGCCCTCGCTGCGGACGTTCTTCGAGGACGGGGCCGCCGAGCGGCCCGACTTCCAGCGGGACGCGGTGCAGGACCTGCCGTCGGCCGGCGCCGGCGCGGCGGAGGAGCCGACGTTCTCCTGGACCCCGCCGGCCGAGAGCACGGACGACTGGACCCCGCCGGCCGAGACCACGGAAAAGTGGACCCCGTCGGCCGAGACCACGGAAAAGTGGTCCCCGTCGGCCGAGACCACCGACAAGTGGGCGCCGGCCAGCGAGGCGAGCACCGACAAGTGGGCGCCGGCCGGGGAAGCGACCGCTGAGTGGACGCCGTCGACCGAGCCCGCCGTGTACCACGTCGAGCCGGCGCGTGAGCCTACGCGCGAGCCCGTCTACGAGCCGGAGATCGTCGAGGACGCGCCGCCCGTACGACTGCATGACGAGATCGTCGACGCCGAGGTCGTGACGCCCGCGGTCAAGGCCGCCGTGCCGGACTTCAGGCCGGCCAACACCGTCGAGCAGGACCTGTTCGAGGCGGCGCAGGCCAACAGCACCGACCGGTTCCTGTCGACGTTGCTGCTGGCCAAGGTGCTCATCCCGTTCTGGACCGGCGACGGGCCCATCGAGCCGGCCAACTTCCGGACCGAGCACATGAACGGGCTGCCGCATCTGATCGTGTTCACGTCGCCGGAGCGGATGCAGGAGCGGCTCGGGGCCGACGCGCAGGGCAGCTGGATCAAGTTCACGCGGCTGATCCGGCACTGGCCGCCCGGTGACCAGCTGGCGTTCGCGATCAATCCCGAGTCGCCGGCGGGGGCCGTGCTGCCGGGGACCGAAGTGGTGCAGCTGGCGACCTGGGCGACCGAGATGGGGCTCGGGGTCGACGACCCGGACGATCAGCCGGCCGCTTCGGCGCCGGCCGCGGCCGAGCCGGAGAGGCGGCCCGCGTACGAGCCGCCGGCGTCCGGGCGCGAGCAGGTCATGCAGAAGCCGATCTCGCCCGAGCAGCTGTCGCACTACCTCGAGCGCAACTACGACCGGGTCTCCGGGTTCGTGCACCGCGCCGCGGAGGTTGGGCACTTGCGCACGCCCGAGCAGCTGTACAACGCGCTCGGGCTCGGGTACGCCGGCTCGTCGTTCAAGCCCGATGCCGACGAGGCCTACGTGCTGCGCTGGATCGCCTACCGCGGCGACCTCTACCGGATCCCGTACGGCGGCTCGTCGCCCGAGGCCATGCGCGCCATGGAGGGCTGGGTCATCGAGCGACCGCCGTTCCGCGGCAACGGGTTCGCGCCGAGCGAGACCGGCGACGTGATCGCCGAGTTCAAGGTCGACAGCGCGCGGCTGCCGCACGACGCCGAGCTGTGGCGACTGCGCCGCGACGGTCAGCAGGAGCTCATCGCCCGCCTCGACGCGGACGGTCCGGCGTGGCGGAGGGCGTAGCGTGATCCGGGACGGGTATGCGGCGCGCTGGCGCGGGGCCGAGTACGAGGCCAGCCCCGACGGCGACGACGTGCGGCTCTACCGGCCGGACGCCGGCGACGGGTTCGATGAGGTGCGGCCGGGGCGGTACCGGCGCATCGTGCACCGCAACGACGTCGACGATCTCGTGTACGTGCGCACCACCTGCTTCTGGCGCGACCAGCCGTTCATCGTGCTGGGCGAGCACGACGGGTGGCTGCGCGTCGAGTACACGGGCGGGCGTGCGCCGGTCGCCGCCGAGATCGGGCTCGAGGAGTTCGACTACGGCGTGTACCAGGGCTGGGCGCCGCGGGCCGAGGTCAGCGAGCTGCGCGAGTACCGTGTCTGAGGTTTTGTTCTTGGCCCGACGGACGTCGGGATTCCTGGCGGGAGCAACGGTCGTGCGTTGCACGGACCCGAGCCATTACCCTGCTTTGGCCCATCTGAGAATCTCTCCGGTGATCACGTCCGGCTGTTCGAGATGCGGAAAATGGGCGGCGTTGGGTAATAATCGCCATTCGTACTCCGCGAGCACGTACCGTCCGGATCCCTGTGCGGTGCGTGGCAGCACGGCCGGGTCGAGCGCGCCGTGCAGCTGCAGCGTCGGGGCCGTCACGGGCTGTTGCAGGAGCTTCACGAAGCGGTACCCCTGCAGCCGAAGCGCCGAGCGCACCGCCCATCGGTAGGTCTCCAGCGCGCAGAACGCCGCCTGCGGGATCTGCATCGCCTCGCGGCAGCACGCTTCGTAGTCGCGGTAGTCCTCGCGCGCGACCCACTCCGGCGCGCCCCAGCGGCGCAGGTAGTCGCCCACCAGTGCGGCGTCGTGCCTGGTCAGAACGTGCTCGAAGCGCGGCACCTGGAAGCGCAGCACCGGCTTGGCGGCGGCGAGCTGGCCGCGCGGGTCGGTGGCGAGGCCCGCGCGCAGTCGCAGCGGGTGAGCGGCGCCGAGCACGACCAGGCGGCGGACCATCTTCGGGTGGAACGCGGCGGTCGCCCAGCCGATCATGCCGCCGTAGCTGGCTCCGACCAGGAACGCGCTGCGCTCGCCGAGGGCGCGGATGAGGCCGGCGACGTCGCCCGCCATCGTGTACCCGTCGTAACCGCGCGGCGGCTTGTCGCTCGCGCCGTAGCCGCGCAGGTCCACGGCGACCGCGCGGAAGCCGGCGTCGGCGATGGCCGGCAGCTGGTTGTGCCAGGCGTACCAGAACTCGGGAAAACCGTGCAGGAACAGCACCAGCGGCCCGGTGCCCGCCTCCACCACATGGAAGCGCGTGCCGTTGGCGCTGACGAATCGGTGCGACCACGGCCCGTCGATCATGACGCACGTGTCGTCAACCGAGGGGTTCATGAGGCTCAGCGTAGGGCCAAGGCGGTCGATTTCACGCCATGCGAGCGGCTAGCGTTCACGCTGTGCACCCCCCGTTGCCGCTGGTCACCGTCTCCGGCACGCCGCGTGAGTGCGGCGTCGCGTACGGTGCGGCCGCCGTCGATCTCATCGTCGCGAACACCGCCAACTACCTGGCCCGGTTCCCTTTCGACACATCGTACGCGCGTCATTACGGATCGCTGTTCCGCGAGGCATCGCATCGATATGCGCCGCGCGTCGCCGATATGCTGGACGGGGTCGCCGAGGGATCCGGTGTCCACGTCGACGAGATCTATGCGCTCAACGGCCGCACCGAGCTCATCTACAGCGAGCAGCCGCACGAGTGCACCGCGATCGGCGTGCTCGGCGAGCAGACGCTGCTCGCGCAGAACTGGGACTGGCATCCCGACCAGCGACCCTATGCGCTGCTCCTGGACACCACCGACGAGCTCGGGCGCCGGGCGCTCGCGCTGACCGAGGCCGGCATGCTCGCCAAGGCCGGGCTCAACGATGCCGGGCTCGGCGTCTGCGTCAACATGCTCGGCTCGAAGCGCGACCGCCGCGACGGCGGCGCGCCCTATCACGTGCTGCTGCGCGCCGCGCTGGACGCCCGCCACCTCGGGGCGGCGATTAAGGCCGTCTGCGGTACGCCGCGCGGCGCCAGCATCAACCTCCTGCTGGGGCAGGCCGGCGCTCCGGGCGAGGTGATCGACCTGGAGGTCGCGCCCGACGACGTCGGCTTCCTGCACCCGGTCGACGGGGTGCTCACGCACGCCAACCACTTCGAGACCGCGCTGTCGTCGATCGACACGCTCAAGTCGTTCGGCGGCTCGTCGTTCTTTCGAGCCGCCCGGGCGCGCCGCCTGCTCGGGGAAGGCCCAGGCGAGGAGCGGATCAAGCAGGTGCTGCGCGACCACGGCGGGCACCCGCAGTCGATCTGCCGCCACGACGAGCCCGACGCCCCTGAAGCCGATCGAACCGAGTCGCTCTACTCGCTCGTCATGGACCTGGACGAACGCCGCATGTCGATCGCCGCCGGGCCGCCGTGCACGGCCGGCGAATACTACGACGTTTGGCTGGACAAAACGGACTGAACCGGGCGCCGGACGAGTTGTAACACAGCCTTAAATGTATCTGTGCTGATATCGGTTTCGGCGGTCCCCTGTTACATGCGTTTCAGCAGCTCGGACGGGTGTTTCGCCAGCCCGTTCCAAGCCGGGTGACCTTGGGTCACCGATGTTGTCTTAAGTCCTGATCAGAGCGCTTCAGTCGTGGGTTGAACGGCTCCTGAGCAGCCACTACCTTCCGCTAACGACACGCGAGCCCTCCATCGTCTGATCGGGATCTGTAGATGAACGAGCGTTACGACCCGTACGGCGACTCGTACTACGAGTCCGGCTACGCGGACCAGACCGGTCGATACGACCGGCAGGGTTACGGTTCGATGCGCGCCGATCGCGGCGGCTCCGGTCCGCACTTCTACGACCCGGCCGCCACGCCGCGGGGTCGCGGGCCGCTGCCCGACCTCGACGATGACGACGACTACGACGACGAGCCGTCCAGCTGGCGCCGCCGCGCCGCGATGATCGCCATCGGTGGCGGTGCCGCCGCGCTGATCGGCGGCGGGGCGTACGCCGTCACCCAGTTCTTCGGCAAGGGCACCCACCCGGACGGCGCCGCCGACGCCGAGGCCGCGGCCGCCGACACGGCCCCGCCGGCGTACGTGGACCAGAACCAGAGCCTCATGAACGGCAACGCCGGGCTGGCCATCCGCAAGAACACCCCGACGACCGGCTCCTCGTTCGGCACCCCCGCCGACGCCGCCAAGAACGCCGTCGTCAAGGCCAGCACCGTGCTGCCGAAGAAGGACCCGGTCCGCCACCTGGCCAGCCGGCTCACGTTCGGGCCGAACACCAAGGTCATCAGCGACATCAACAAGCTGGGCATCAACGGCTGGATCGACAAGCAGCTCAAGCCGGAGACCATCCCGCTGACCCGCGGCGAGCAGAAGGCCGACGCCGAGCTCGTCACCTGGAACATGACGTACGAGCAGCTCAAGGCGCAGCGCGACGACCTGGACAAGAAGGGCATCCGCGCCGACGACCAGAACGTCCGGTACGCCATCGCCAAGCAGCTGTTCTCCGACCGCCAGCTCTTCGAGATGATGGTCGACTTCTTCGACGACTACCTGCACGTGGCCGCGTTCCACGACGGCAACGAGCTGACCCGCGCCGCCTTCGAGCGCGACGTCATCCGCAAGCACGCGCTGGGCAACTACGTCGACATGTTCGTGGCCGCGAACAAGCACCCGGCGCTGCTGCGCTACCTCGACCAGCAGGACTCGACGAAGGACCGGATCAACGAGAACCTGGCCCGCGAGAACCTCGAGCTGTACACGGTCGGCGCGTTCAACGGGTACAACGAGACCGACGTGCGCCAGGCCGCCATGCTGCAGACCGGGCGGAGCATCCGCGACAACCAGTACGTGTACCGGCCCGAGCAGCACTACGTCGGCCCCGTGAAGATCATGGGCTTCTCGCACCCGAACGGCGACGCCGCGGGCGGCGAGGCGGTGCAGGAGGCGTACTTCCGGTACATCGCGCTGCACCCGAACACCGCCCGCTACATGGCGCAGAACCTGGCCACCCGGTTCGTGTCCGACGTGCCGCCGAAGACCCTCGTCGACGCGATGGCCAAGACGTACCTCGACAAGAAGAGCAACATCCCGGCCGTCATCATGACGATGCTGTCGCGGACCGAGTTCTGGGAGTCCGTCGGGCAGAAGGTGCGCCGGCCTGGCGAGTACCTCACCGCCACCTATCGGGCGCTCGACATCGGCGCGGACGCGCCGGCCGGGTTCACGTCGAACAACACGAACATGAGCCCGATGGTCCATGGCCTCGGCGACATCATGCGCAAGCTCGAGGAGTTCGGGCACGCGCCGATGGAGCTGCCGACGCCGAACGGGTACCCGGACGTGTACGTCGCCTGGACCTCGGCCGGCACCATGGTCAACCAGTGGAACGACGCGTACAACGCCATCACCGGTGGCCGGCGCCAGTTCACCTGGCAGAAGCCCGAGGCGCTCATCGCCAACCCGCCGACCACCGCGGGCGCCTACCTCGACGCGCTCACCAAGAAGCTCATCAACGTGACGCTCGACAACGATCGCAAGACCGCGATCCTGCACATCGTCAGCCCGACGACGACCGCCAGCACCCCGGTCGACGCGACGTTCAACGGCGCCATCGCCGCGGTCGTACGCGCGATCTTCGCCACTCCCCACCACCACCTGCGGTAGGCGGCACACCATGGAGAAGCCAGTGCGAAAGCAGAAGTCGCTCCACCCGGAGTGCCCGGACCTGCTGCGGCTCGGTCCGAACCGGTTCGAGGCCGCGCTTCGGGCCGAAGCGGTCGCGGTGCAGGAAGAGCAGAAGGGCGTCCGGGATCGGTACCTCGACCTGGCGCGCGAAGAGGACGCACAGGAGGACGGCCGGGGCGTGACCCGGCGCCGGTTCTTCGTCGGCGCGGCGGCCACCACGACGGCGCTGGCGACCAGCCAGTTCCTGACGACGCAGGCGTCCTTCGCGGCCACCCCGACCGGCACGCTCATCCACGTGTTCCTCTACGGCGGCGCCGACGCCCTGTCGCTCTTCGCCCCGATGGACGACGCGGTGCTCAACCGGGTCCGGCCGAGCTTTACGCTGCCGACCAGCACGTCGATCCCGCTCGACCGCGGCTTCGGCCTCAACGAGTCGTTCGCGCCGCTCAAGAAGTACCTCGACGCCGGCCAGCTCGCCTTCATCCCGGGCGTCAGCGACCGCCGCCTGGACCGCAGCCACTTCGCCGCGACCGACATCTGCCAGCTCGGCGGCCTGCCGGCCGAGACCGGCGGCATGGGCTGGCTCACCAACCTGGCCGACAAGCTCGGCCCCGGCACCGCGTTCCGGGCGATCGGCATCGGCTCGACCCTGCCCCGCTCCCTCGTCGGCGGCGGCGGCGCGCTCGCGCTCAACAGCGTCGCGTCGCTCAACGTCAACGGCGACGGCCGGTTCCGCCAGCCGACGGTCGACGCGATCAAGGCGCTCTTCACCGGCGTCAACCACCCGATCGAGACCCCGGTCAAGGCCGGCATCGACGCCCTGACCCTCGCGAGCAAGCTCGCCCAGCAGGGTTACACGCCGGCGAACAACGTCAAGTACACCGGCGTCGGCAACGCCTTCCGCGAGCTCGCCCAGCTCATCAAGGGCGGCGCCAACGTGCGCATCGCCACAGTCGGCATGGGCGGCTGGGACACCCACGAGAACCAGGGCACCCGCGGCGGCTATGTCGCCCAGCACTTCGGCGAGCTAGCGTCGGGTATGGCAGCGTTCTTCGACGACCTCGGCCCCGACCTCGCCGCGAACGTCACGGTCATGGTCTCCAGCGAGTTCGGCCGCCGCGTCGCCGAAAACGGCGGCGGCACCGACCACGGCCACGGCGGCGGCGTCGTCGTCCTGTCGGGCAAGAAGCTGGCGGGCAAGCTCCTGGGCGTCTGGAACGGCCTCGACACGCTCGTGAACGGCGACGTGCCGGAACAAAACAACATGTTCTCGGTGTTCGGTTCGGTAGCGCAGGGCCGGTTCGGCCTGACGGACGCCGAGGTAGGCCAGATCTTCCCGCGCCAGACTTATACCCCGGTGAAGATCTACGCGTAGCTCCACCTACGCGTATTGAGGAGGCGGCCCCGGTCCCGGGGGCCGCCTCTGTCTGTACTGTGCTTATTAATGCCGGGGGAGCTCCGCTCCACCCGGACCCCCTCAAAACCTGCAGCTGCGCACTCCGGCGACATGCAAGTTCTCTGTTTGCATTTTCGTCGGGTGTACGCCCTGAGCCCCGCCCATCAGCGCATATGCATGATCGCCTTGAGACTGGCGTTTCGTTGCAGGAGCAGTCTGTCGTCACCCGGGCGGTCACCGTGGCCGGCGGTGTCTATGCACGGATAGGCAAGGCACCTGCTTCGCGGCCATGAGCGGCCGCTTGTGGACAGCGCGAGCGACGGTATCCGGCAGCAGAACTTATCCGACTGCAGCCTTCAAGACCCAGGAGGTGGGTCTGGGACGGCCAGGAAGGTCCACACGCCCTGTGGACCAGAGAAGCACCTGGACCGGATCCCCGGCCGGAGCGTTCGGAAAGAGTCGGGCGAGCACGGCGCTGCAGAGGGATGCAGGTGGCCGCCAGCGGATGCCGAGCCCTTCGGTGATGTCGTGGGTGTGCACCAGCGTCTCATTCCCACCGCTTGAAGTACCAGGAGACCGTTTGCCACGGCGGAAAGTCGGCAGGCAGATACCGCCAGGCGCAGCCGGTCCGGACCACGTACAAGATACTGTCCACAATAGATCATCGTGGATGTTTCTCCGGCCGGCCGCCCAGCTTCACAGCAGATAACAATGGCTCCACCAGCGCCCATTGCTCGTCGGTCAGGTCCGATGGGTAGCGCCGCTGCCGGGACATCCGGCCACCCTGGCCGCGTCAACATCGAGAGTCACGCAGACACGCCGACCGCTACGGGTAGTCCGGGCGCGACGCCGCCCCACACCTGCTGGACCCGGTCGTCGAGTCGCGCTGACGCCGGCTACCTGGCGGTGCGGTTCCAGATGTCGCGCTCCGCGTCGGGCGGGATCCAGGGGCTCGGCTCGGTGGCCCAGTTGGCGTCGTAGCGTTGCACCGCTTCGACGAACTCCGCTGGCGGCCGGTAGTCGTGCGCGGTGACGTAATGCCAGATCAGCGCTGGCGCCGCGAACATCACGCCGGGCCCGGCCGGCACCCTGATCTCGTAGTACGCCAGCCAGTTCCGGCGCGGCCGAGGATAGGCGATGCTGCCCGTGCCCGGCGGGCAGAACTCGCAACCGTGCAGGCCTCGAGTTTCGTTGACGGGTGGGCCGTCGATGATGTCGAGCAGCGCGCCGGCGAACCAGTCCGGGACCGGGCCTCGGTCAAACGGGTGCGACGCGTCCAGCCAGCCGATGTTGAGCCGCTCGTACCGCGGGCGGTAGCTCAGCTCGCCCCATTCGCGCCAGACGATGTCTTCGTCGTCTTCGTCGCTGTGGAAGTACGCGTAGGGCGTCAGGTCCGCGAAGTAGGCCACAAAGGACGGTACAGCGTCGGGTGCGGAACCGGCCGACAAGGTCGGTCGAGACCTGCTCGTCGGTCAGGTCCGATGGGCAACTCCACAGCTGAGACATTCGGCCACTTTGGTTGCATCGATGCCGACGGTTACGCAGGCTCGGCGAGCAAACCAGGGCACTTCTCAAACACGCACTTTGAGCGGTCTGACGCGACGACGCTCTGATGGGGTTCGGCCCTATGGCGCGGCGCGGTGCATTGCGGTAGCGCGGACCCGCTCGGCAGAGCAAGCGTCGGCGCGGCGGCAGGGCGCGGCGGCGGCGCGGCCCGGCTCGGCGGTGCGGACCCGGCGGTACGGACCCGGCAGTGCGGCGGAACTCGGCCCGGTGGCGCGACCGGGCCCGGTGCTCGGCGCGGCGGTGGCGGTGCAGCGGTCCGGTGGCGCCGCCGTGCGGTGCGTCGCGGCGAGGCGGACCTGGCGGTGCGGCGGTCGGCGGCCCTGCTTGGCGGCGCGGTGCGGTCCGGCGGAACTCGGCCCGGTGGCGCGACACGACGCGGTGCGGCGGTGCGGCGGTGCGGCGGTGCGGCGGTGCGGCGGTGCGGCGGTGCGGCGGTGCGGCGGTGCGGCGGTGCGGCGGTGCGGCGGTGCGGCGCGGAACCCGGCGTGGCGCCGGGTTCCGCGGCCGCGCGGATCAGTCCTCGGCCTTGCCGGACTGCATGCCGGACGAGATCAGGTCCATGACCGTCGAGTCCTGCAGGGTGGTGACGTCGCCCAGGCTGCGGTTCTCGGCGACGTCGCGGAGCAGGCGGCGCATGATCTTGCCGGAGCGGGTCTTCGGGAGCTCCGGGACGAGCATGATCTGGCGGGGCTTGGCGATCGGGCCGAGGGTCTTCGCGACGTGGTTGCGCAGCTCCTGGATCAGGGCATCGCCGGCCTCGCCGTCGGTGTCGACGCCGCCGCGCGGGATAGTGAAGGCGACGATGGCCTGGCCCGTGGTCGGGTCGGTGGCGCCGACGACGGCGGCCTCGGCGACCTTCGGGTGGCTGACCAGGGCCGACTCGACCTCCGTGGTGGAGATGTTGTGGCCGGAGACCAGCATGACGTCGTCGACGCGGCCGAGGAGCCACAGGTCGCCGTCGCTGTCCTTCTTGGCGCCGTCGCCCGCGAAGTACATGCCGTCGAAGCGCGACCAGTAGGTGTCGATGAAGCGCTGGTCGTCGCCCCAGACCGTGCGGAGCATCGACGGCCAGGGCTCGCGCAGGACGAGGTAACCGCCGCCGCCGTTGGGGACCGAGTTGCCCTGGTCGTCGACGACGTCGGCGGAGATGCCGGGCAGGGGGCGCATGGCGCTGCCGGGCTTGGCGGCGGTGACGCCGGGCAGCGGGGAGATCATGATTCCGCCGGTCTCGGTCTGCCACCAGGTGTCGACGATGGGGCAGCGGTCGCCGCCGATGTGTTCGCGGTACCACATCCAGGCCTCGGGGTTGATCGGCTCACCGACCGAGCCCAGCAGGCGCAGCGACGACATGTCGAAGCCCTTGGGGATGTCGTCGCCCCACTTCATGAACGTGCGGATCGCGGTCGGGGCGGTGTAGAGGATCGTGACCTTGTACTTCTGCACGATCTCCCAGAACCGTCCGCGGTGCGGGGTGTCGGGGGTGCCCTCGTACATGACCTGGGTGGCGCCGTTGGACAGCGGGCCGTAGACGATGTAGCTGTGGCCGGTGACCCAGCCGATGTCGGCCGTGCACCAGTAGACGTCGCTGTCCGGCTTGAGGTCGAACACCGCGTGGTGCGTGAAGCTCGTCTGGGTCAGGTAGCCGCCCGTGGTGTGCAGGATGCCCTTGGGCTTGGCCGTGGTGCCCGACGTGTAGAGGATGAACAGCGGGTGCTCGGCGTCGAACGGCTGGGCGGTGTGCTCGGCGGAGGCGGTCTCGACGGCCTCGTGCCACCACACGTCGCGATCGGCGTTCCAGTCGACGTCCTGGCCGGTGCGGCGCACCACGAGGACCTTCTCGATGCTGGGCGTCTTGACCAGCGCCTCGTCGACGATCGCCTTGAGGCCGCTGGGCTTGCCGCGGCGGAAGCCGCCGTCGGCGGTGATGACCACCTTGGCGCTCGCGTCGATGATGCGGCCGCTGAGGGCGTCGGCCGAGAAGCCGCCGAAGACGACCGAGTGCGTCGCGCCGATGCGGGCGCAGGCCAGCATCGCGACGGCGGCCTCGGGGATCATCGGCATGTAGATCGCGACGCGGTCGCCCGCGACGACGCCCAGGTCGGTGAGCGCGTTGGCGGCCTGGCAGACCGAGCGGTGCAGGTCGGCGTAGGTGATGGTGCGGGTGTCGCCGGGCTCGCCCTCGAAGTGGATGGCGACCTTGTCGCCGCGGCCGGCCTCGATGTGCCGGTCAAGGCAGTTGTACGCCACATTGAGCTGCCCGCCGACGAACCACTTCGCGAAGGGCGGGTTGGACCAGTCGAGCACCTGGTCCCACTCCTTGGCCCAGCTCAACCGGCGCGCCTGCTGGTCCCAGAAGGCGAGGCGGTCCTCCCTGGCCTCGGCGTATGCGCCCTCCGTGAGGTTGGCGGCGGCGGCGAACTCGGCAGGCGGCGGGAACTGCCGGGTCTCGTTGAGAAGGTTTTCCAAGGTTTCGCTCATCGGTGATGGCTCCTCGATGTGGTCCAGCTCTCGCAATGAGGCTAGTTCGGGGGTACGACAGAAAAGAAGGACCTCTTCTCTAAACTTTGTTCACAGTAGTGGCACGATACCGTCTTGGGGTGCCATCCGATCCGCTCGCGCCCCTGCTCGACCTTGCCGATGTCGGGCCCGCCCTCGACCAGGCCCGCGCGGCCGTCGACGCCGCCATGCGCCACCGCGCCCTGCGCCGCTCGGGCGGCCCGGTCGCCGCGGAGGTCGCGCTGCGCACCTCGGTCGCCAGCGCCGCGCTCGACACGCACGGCTTCGACCTCGAGGGCGTGCGCGCCGGCGTGGTCACCGACCCCGTCGTGCAGGGCGCGCTGCGCGCCACGGCCGCCCTGGACGGCCTGACGGCCACCTGGACGCGCGCGCCCCGGCAGGTGCTGGCCAAGCTGCACACCATCGTCGCCCGGGACGTCGTGGACCCGGCCGAGCTGGGCCGGCCGCTCGACCCGGCCGCGGTGCCCCGCCTCGACGGCCTGGCCGCGCTGGTCGCCGGCGGCACGAGCGCTCCGGTGCTGTTGCAGGCGGCTGTGGTACACGGTGAATTGCTGGCCCTGAAGGCCTTCGCCGGGCCCAACGGCGTGGTGGCGCGGGCCGCGGCCCGGCTGACGCTGGTCGCCGGCGGGCTGGACCCGCGGGGCCTGCTGGCGATGGACGTGGGGCATCGGGCGCGGGAGCCGGAGTACGTCGGCTCCGCCAACGCCTTCGCCACGGGCACTCCCGACGGGCTGCGATCCTGGCTGCGCCACTACGCGGCGGCGGCCGAGCGGGCGGCCGAGGAGCTCGTCGAGATCTGCGAGAAGGCGACCGCGGGCTGATGGGCCCGGACACAGTGGACGGCGCCTCGATGGGAGGAGGCGCCGTCACACACGTCCGACCGGGTTACCAGGCGTGCACCTCAAGTCCGTTTGCAGCGGTCCTCGCGGATCCGCTGTAACGCGCCTACCGCGGCTGGTCGCTCGTGGGTGCCCGGCGGCCGTGCACGAGATCCGGGCGGAAAACCCGCCTGACCTCGCTCTTCATTTCTACGCCGCGCCGGCCACGATCGGAACCCCCACGTAGCAGAAAGTGACGGATGGGGCGCGTCAGGCAGCCGCGGCGGCGGCGAGCTGGGCCGCGCGGGCCTTGCGGTACCTGCTGTAGAGCGCGAACCCGATCGCGAACGCCGCGCCCAGCCCGATTGCGGCCGCGGCCATCGGGACGGCGGGCCGCTCGCGCAGGCGCCGGCTCAGCGGGATCGGGTGGCGGAACTCCAGGGCCGGCCAGCCGCGCTCGACGGCGACGCGGCGCAGCCCCCGGTCGGGGTTGACCGCGGTCGGGTGCCCGACCAGGCTGAGCAGCCCGGCGTCGGTGACCGAGTCGGAGTACGCGTAGCAGGCCGACAGGTCGTAATCGCGCTCGGTGGCGAGCTCCTTGACCGCGACGACCTTGTTGGGCCCGGCGGCGTAGAAGTCGATCTCGCCGGTGTAGCAGCCGTCGTCGCCGACGTTCATTCGCGTCGCGATGATGTCGGTGACGCCGAGCTGTTCGCCGATGGGCCGGACCATTTCCTCGCCGGAGGTCGAGACCAGCACCACGTCGCGGCCGGCCGCCCGGTGCTCGTCGATGAGCGCGGCCGCCTCGGCATAGATATACGGGCTGATCAGCTCGTCCAGCGTTTCGCGCACGATCTGGCGGACCTGCTCGGCGCGCCAGCCTTTGACGAGTGCGGCGAGGTAGTCCCGGGTCTTGGCCATCGTCTGCTCGTCGGAGCCGCCGCCGACCCGGAAAATCAGTTGTGCGTAGGCGGTTTTGATGACATCGCGGCGGCTGATCAAGCCGTCGCGATAGAACGGTCGACCGAAGGCCAAGGCGCTTGACTTGGCGATCACCGTTTTGTCCAGGTCGAAAAACGCGGCGCTACGCCCCACGGCGGGCAAGTGTAGCGGCGCGAGGGGCCCCGTGGAGCCCTGACTTGACCAAAGATCGTCCAAAGGCCGACTGGATCACGCTCGGCTCGCGACCGGTCACGTCAGAGTTACACCAGACTGAAATATTGATTGGTGTCCGGGGCGTGTTGCGGGCCGGTCCTACTCGACGTATGGCGGTCGACTCAGGCATGCTTATGTTTGCGACGCGGTTTCATGTCGTCCTGACTGAAGCCCGTTATTGACCCTCGGCGGTTGCACCCCCCGTGACCGCTGAGCGGGTTCGGCTCGACCCCCCCGGAGCCGAACCCCCGGCGACCCCCGTCACCCCCCGGCGGGGGTCGTCCCCTCTGTGGGGTCCTTTCCGCGCAGGTTGCCGGATTTCAGCCACATGGCCTTTTGGATGGTGGCTGCCAACTTTCGTCGCTATGCGTCCGGTTACTCAGCATTGACGCCGGATGCTTTGTTGAGCGTTCACGGTTTCCGGGTGCACACCCAAACTTTTTTCATTCGGTACCCCCACCGCCGCCCGCCCGTCATGGCCCGATTTGTCGGGGTTTACATAGCAGATCGACTTCGTCTGCGGAGGTTATCCACAAGCACCGAGTTATCCACAGATTCGACCCCGGCGGCGAGCGGCCGACCGGCAGGCGGCGCCAAGGTGAGCGCAGTTTGCCGAACCGCTCACGACCGTGGAGCCTCCCGTGCACCGACCATTGCTCGTCTCCGACGATCCCGCGCTGCTCGACCAGGTCATCGACCTCGCCGCCCGGCTCGCCCTCGAGCTCGACGTGGCGCCCGGCCCCGACGCGGCCCGCCACCGATATCCGCGCGCACCGCTGGTCCTCATCGGCGACGAGGCCGCGCCGGCCTGCGCGCGGGCCCGCCTGCCCGAGCGCCCCAACGTGATGCTGGTCGGCCGGGTGTACGCCCTGGACCGGCTCGCCGTCCTCGCCGATGCGGTCGGCGCCGACCAGGTGGTGCAGTTCCCGGACGGCATCCACCACCTCGTCGACGAGTTCCTGCGCCTCGCCACCGTCGACACCGCGGTCGGCGGCCGAGTGCTCGCCGTCGTCGGCGGCCGCGGAGGCGCCGGGGCGACCGTGCTCGCCGCCGGGCTGGCCGTGACGGCGGGTACCGTCGGCCTCAACTCGCTGCTCGTCGACGCCGACCCCCTCGGCGGCGGCGCCGACCTGGTCCTTGGCTGGGAGGACGTGACCGGCCTGCGCTGGCCGGCCCTGGAGTCCACCAGCGGCGCGGTCGACCCGCCCGCGCTCGTCGACGCACTGCCGCGCCGCGGGGGCGTGGCCGTGCTGTCCTGCGACCGCGGGGCGCCCGGCGGCCTGCCGCACGAGGCCATGGCCACCGCGCTCGACGCCGGGCGCCGCGGCCGGGACCTGGTCGTCGCCGACCTGCCGCGCCGCCTCGACGACGCCGCAGTGCTCGCGCTGCGGGCCGCCGACCGGGTCCTGCTCGTCGTGCCGGCCGAGCTGCGCGCCTGCGTGGCCGCCGGCCGGGTCGCCGCGACCCTGACGCCGCACACCGACGCACTGCAGGTCGTCGTCCGTGGGCCGGCACCCGGCCGGCTGCGCACCCGCCACATCGCCAGCACCCTGGGCCTGCCGGTCGCCGGATCGGTGCGCGCCGAGCGCGGCCTGGCCCGCCGCCTCGAGCGGGGCCGGCCGCCGGCCGCGGGCGGGCGCGGCCCGCTCGCCGCGCTGTGCCGCCGCATCCTCGGCGACGTCGGCCTCGGCCACGGCCACGGAGCGGCGGCATGAGGGCCGCCCCGCGCCCCGCCGGCCTGGTCGAGCGCGTGCGCACCCGGATGACGCTGGAGGGGATCGAGGCGACCCCGGGCGCCGTGGCCGCCGCGGTGCGGGCCGAGCCCGGTGCGGCGCTGCTCGGCGAGAACACGCTGCGCGAGGTCACCGACGATCTCACCGGCCAGATGATCGGCGCCGGCCCGCTCACGCCGCTGCTGGCCGACCCGTCGGTGACCGACGTGCTGGTCAATGGGGGACACGTCTGGGTCGACCGCGGCGCCGGCGGGCTGCGCCTGGTGCCGGGCACCCTCGGCGACCCGGCCTTCGTGCGCAAGCTCGCGCAGCGGCTCGCGTCGACCGCCGGGCGGCGCCTCGACGACGCCAGCCCGTTCGTCGACGTGCGGCTGCCCGACGGGACGCGCATGCACGCGGTGCTACCGCCGGTCGGGCTGGGCGGGCCGTATCTGTCGCTGCGCACATTTCGGCGCACCGCGTTCACGCTGGACGAGCTCGTTGCGTGCGGCACCGTCGACCCGGGCGCGGCGCAGCTGCTCAAGGCGGTGGTGAAGGCCCGGCTGCCGTACCTCGTGACGGGCGGTACCGGCACCGGCAAGACCACGGTCCTCGCGTCGCTGCTGTCGACCGTCCCGGTCACCGAGCGGCTGGTCGTCGTCGAGGATGCCGCCGAACTGCGGCCCGTGCACCCGCACGTCGTATCGCTGCAGGCCCGGCTGGCCAACGTCGAGGGCGCCGGCATCGTCTCGCTGCGCGACCTGGTCCGCCAGGCGCTGCGGATGCGCCCCGACCGCCTGGTCGTCGGCGAGTGCCGCGGCGCGGAGATCGTCGAAATGCTCGGCGCGCTCAACACCGGCCACGAGGGCGGCGCGGCGACCCTGCACGCCAACTCGCCGGCCGACGTGCCGGCGCGGCTGGAGACGCTGGGGCTCATGGGTGGCGTACCGCGGGCGGCCCTGCACTCCATGATCGCCTCCGCCCTGCGCGTCGTGCTGCACCTGCACCGCGAGCGGGACGGGCACCGGCGGCTCACCGAGGTCTGCGTGATCTCCCTCGACCCGCAGCGGCGCACAGCCGGCGTGGTGACCGCGTGGCGGGGCGGCGAGGGACCGGGACCCGGCGCCGCCGAGCTCGACGAGCTGTTCGAACGCCGGGGCGTGGAGCCGCCGCGGCCGGACGGGCGGTGGCGGTACACGGCGGGAAAGGGCTGGTCATGAGCGCCCTCGACCTTGCCGTCGCAACCGGGATGGCGCTGTTCGCAGGCTGGATGGTGTATCTGCTGCGCGGCCGCCGCGCCGCCGCCCGGCTGGCCCGCGTGACGCGCGCCGCGGCCGCGAAGCCGCCGGTTCGACCGGGCCGCGCCGGCGTCCTCGCCCGCCGGGGCCGCCGCGCCCTGCTGCGCCGCCCGATCACGGCGAGCGCGGCCGTCGTCTGCCTCGCGACCGGGTCGGCGCTGCTGGCCGCGGGCGTGGTCGCGGCGGCCGTCGCCGGGATCTATGCGCTGATGGCGCTCATTGCGGTGCGCCGTCATCTGGTACGTCAGGAAGCCGAACACACCGTCACCACCCTGCTCGACGCCGTGGACACCGCGACCGAGGAACTGCGCGCCGGCACGATCCCCGACGGGGTCGCGGCGGCTCGGCGCACGGGCGGTCCGGGCGTCTCCGGCGGCCGTCGGGCGATCTGGGCCGAGGCCGCGGCGGAGGTGGCGCAGGCGAGGCTCGATGCGGCGTACCGGCTGAGTGAGAGCCTCGGCGTCCCGCTCGCCGACCTCCTCGACCGCGTCGACGCCGACCTGCGCTCCGGCCAGACCCTGCGCGGCGGGGTCGCGGCCCAGCTGTCCTCGGCGCAGGCGACCGCCGCGGTCCTGCTGGCGCTGCCGGCCGCCGGGTTGTGGGTGGGCGCCGCGTTGGGCACGCATCCGGTACATCAGCTGCTCCACACCCCGCTCGGCGCGACCTGCGCCGTCACGGCGGTGGCGCTGCAGTGCGGCGGGTTCGTGTGGACCAGCGGCATGGTCCAGGCGGCCACGTCGGAGGTGCGCTGATGAGCACGTGGCAGCGCCCGCCGGTGTCGATCGCGGCCGGCCTGGGGGTGGAGCGGTCGGCGCCCGGCCTGACCCGGTACATGGCGATCGCTCAGGTCCGCCTGCTGTTCCCCGGGCTGCGCCTGCCCCTGGCCGTGTCGTTCGGCCTGAGCCTGGCGCTCAGCGACGACGGCGAGTCGTGGACCGTCACCGCGGAGGTGTGCTGATGACCGCCCCACGTGAGGGGAGCCGCGCTGATGCCGCAGCGCCGGGCGGCGGGATGCTCAGCAGCTGGGTGCGGTGGCCGTTGGCGCTGCTGGTCGGGTTGAGCGTCGCGCTCGCCGTCGGGGGTGTGCCGGGGCTGGTGTTCGGGGCCGTCGTCGCGCTCGGGTGCGGGGTGTCGCTGCGGCGGCTCGAGGCGCCCGGGGTGCGGCGGGAGCGGGCGGCGGCGCGGGCCGACCTGCCGTTCGCGGCGGATCTGCTGGCGGCGGCGCTTCGGGCCGGCGCGCCTCCAGATCGGGCCGCGATCGCGGTGGGGGAGGCGCTCGGCGGGCCGGTCGGGGTGCGGCTGGTCCGGACCGGGCGGGCGCTGCGGCTGGGGGCCGCGCCCGATGCCGCGTGGGGGCACCTGGATGACCTGCCGGGCGGGGCGCGGCTGGCGCGGGCGGCCGCGCGCAGCGCCGAGCATGGGCTCGCGCTGACCCGGACCCTCGATCGTCAGGCGGCCGACCTGCGGGCGGCGAAGGCGGCGGCCGCCGAGGCCGCGGTGCGCCGCGTGGGCGTGCTGGCCGTGCTGCCGGTCGGCCTGTGCTTCCTGCCCGCGTTCGTGCTCGCGGGCGTGGTTCCGATCGTCGTCGCCGTCATTCGCAACGCGCTGGCGACGCTGTGAACGTTCGTCGCCGCTGCGCTGCGCAGCGCTCCGATTGCCCGGAAAAATCACGAAAAGGGAGATATTCGAATGTACGCCTTCAAGTTGCGGCTTCTCGGTCTTCGGCGGGGGGACGCGGGGTCGATCAGCATCGAGTACGCGGTGACGATGGCCGTCGGGGTCATCCTCGCCGGGATATTGATCGCGGCCGTCAGCTCCGACGAGGTGCGGCAGGCGCTTACCGCGGTCGTCATGAAGAACCTCAAGTGACCGCGCGGGGAAGGGTCCTGCTGCCGCTGTCCATGGTGGAGTTCCGGCCCCCGCCGGTCCGGGAGCTTCCGCCTGGACCGGAGTCGGTGGAGGTGTTCCGGGCCGGGGCGCGTCCGGCGCCGGGGCTGGTGGAGTTCCGTGCGGCGCCGGGGACGGGTGGCGAGCTGCTGGCCGTGCCGGAGCCGGAGCCGGTGGAGGGGGCCGTGCGGGGGCATCGGGCCGGGCGCGGGCGGCGGCGGCGTGGGAAATCGCGGCATCGGCGCGGCGGGGATCGGGGGTCGGCGACGCTCGAGGTCGCGCTCATGGTGCCGGTCGTGCTCCTGTTCCTCGCGGCGTGCGTCATGGCGATCGGGGCGCTCGGCACCAAGATCAGCTGTGTCGACGCGGCGGGGACGGCCGTGCGGGCGGTTGCGCGGGGGGAGCCGGTGCCGGACTTCGGGGGCGGTACCGATGTGGCGGTCGAGCACGACGGGGACGTGGTCCGGGTGATTGTGCGGATGAAAGTGCCGGCGCCGATGCTGGCCGGGTTCACCGTCGAGGAGCGGGCGGTGGCGATGGTCGAGCCGCAGACCGGCACCGGGCCGTGAGCCGGGCGCCTATCGGAGTCGTGCGGGGGGACCGGGGGTCGGCGTCGGTCGTGATGCTCGGGGTCGGGCTGGCCGTGTTTCTGCTGACGATCGGCTTCGTGAGCGCGGAAGGGGTGGTCATCGCCCGGCATCGGGCGCGCAACGCGGCCGATGCCGGGGCGCTGGCCGGTGCCCTGTCGGCGGTCAGAGGGTCCGCGGGGGCCTGTGCGGAGGCCGCGCGGTTGGTGGCGGCCAATGGCGGGCGGCTCGCAAGCTGCAAGGTCGCCGGGCCGGTGGTGACCGTGGACGTCGAGGTCCGGGCCCCTGTCGGCCTTACGGCTTCGGCCACCGCGCGGGCCGGGCCGGTCATGGCCGCATAAGGGCCTGCGCCTCGCGCGGCCGGGCGGAAATCGCAGGAGAACGGGGGTGCGGGTGAGGAGCTGAGGTCAGGCACTCGGGAGGGACTCGGATGAGGCGAGTCCGAGTCCCACACCCGAACACCACCAAGCCCCGACCGCCGCCCGAGGCCTGTGGATGCAGGGCCCTGGGCCACCGGGTTCGAGGTGGGCGGGTCAGGCGGGGGTCGGCAGGGGCAGGGCCGGTGGGCGAGGGGCAGGGGGCGTTGGGGTCGACAGGTGGGAGAGGACCAGGGAAAGGAGGCGGGCGGCCTCGGGCTTGTTCAGGGGATTGTTGCCGTTGCCGCACTTCGGGGACTGCACGCACGACGGGCAGCCGGTCTCGCAGCGGCAGGCGCGGATGGCCTCGTTCGTGGCGGTCAGCCACGTCACGGCGGTCTCGAAGGCGCGTTCGGCGAAGCCTGCGCCGCCGGGGTGGCCGTCGTACACGAAGATGGTCGGCAGGCCGGTGTCCGCGTGGGCCGCCGTGGAGAGGCCGCCGATGTCCCAGCGGTCGCAGGTGGCGACGAGGGGGAGCAGGCCGATGGCGGCGTGCTCGGCGGCGTGCAGGGCGCCGGGCCACTCGACGTCGGGGATGCCGGCCTCGTCGAGGGCGTCCGGGTCGATGGTCCACCAGACCGCCACGGTGTTGAGGATGCGCTCCGGCAGGTCCAGCGGGACGGTGTCGATGACCTCGCCGGAGACCAGGCGGCGGCGCTGGTAGCTCACCACCTGGTTGGTGACCTCGACCTCGCCCAGCGAGAGGGTTATCGGGCCGGCGGCGCGGGACTCGCGGACGGACAGGATGGTCATCGAGGTGACGTCGCGGGGGTGGGTGCTCCAGTCCGGGTCCTCCGCGTGCACGAGCGCGGCGTTGTCGGCCAGGTCGAGCTCGTCGACGACGTAGGTGGCGCCCTGGTGGAGGTACACGGCGCCGGTGTGGACCTGGTGGTGCGCCGAGCCCGTGTCGACCGTGCCCAGGAGGCGGCCGGTGGCGGACTCGACGACGGCGACGGGGCCGCCGCCGGCGCCGCGGATGTCGACGTCCGGGCGGTCGCGCTCGGTCCAGTACCAGCCGGCGGGGCGCTTGCGCAGCAGGCCGGCGGAGACCAGGGACTGCAGCACCGCCTCGGTGCCGGGCGGGAACAGCGGCAGGTCGGCGGGGGTGAGGGGGAGGTCGGCGGCGGCGCAGCACAGCTGCGGGGCGAGGACGTGCGGGTTGGCCGGGTCGAAGACGGTGGCCTCCACCGGGCGGCCGAACAGGGCTTCCGGGTGGTGTACGAGATAGGTGTCCAGCGGGTCGTCGCGGGCGACCAGGACGCAGGTTGCGGCGCGTCCGGCCCGGCCCGCGCGGCCGGCCTGCTGCCACATCGAGGCCAGGGTGCCCGGATAGCCCGACATGATGACGGCGTCCAGGCCGGTGAGGTCGACGCCGAGCTCGAGGGCGTTGGTCGAGGCCAGGCCGAGCAGGGTGCCGTCCATCAGGTCCTGCTCCAGGGCGCGGCGGTCCTCGCGCAGGTAACCGGCCCGGTAGGCGGCGACGCGGGAGCCCAGGCCGGGCGTGGCCGAGTCCAGGAAGCTGCGGGCCATGGTGGCGACGACCTCGGCGCCCTTGCGGGAGCGGACGAAGGCCAGGGTGCGCACGCCGCGGCCGACCGCATCGGCCAGCAGGGTGGCGGTGTCGGTGAGGGCGGAGCGGCGGGGGCCCTCGGGGTTGAGCAGGGGCGGTTCCCAAAGCCTGAAGGTGACCGGGCCGCGCGGGGAGGTGTCGTCGGCGAACGCCGTCATGGGCAGGCCGGTGAGGCGCTCGGCCGAGGCGGCGGGGTCGCCGGCGGTGGCCGAGGCCAGCACGAAGCACGGGGTGGCGCGGTAGCGGGCGGCGATGCGGCGCAGGCGGCGCAGGATGTGGGCGACGTGGGAGCCGAAGACGCCGCGGTAGGCGTGGCACTCGTCGACGACGACGTACGCCAGGCCGCGCAGAAAGCGCGACCAGGAGGCGTGGCCGGGGAGGATGCCGTGGTGCAGCATGTCCGGGTTGGTGAGCACCACGCGGGCGTGCTGGCGGACCCAGTCGCGCTCCTCGCGGGAGGTGTCGCCGTCGAAGGTGGCGGGATACAGGCCGGGCAGGCCCAGCTGCTTGAGGGTCCGTAGCTGGTCGGCGGCCAGGGCCTTGGTCGGGGCGATGTACAGCACCGTGGCCTTCGGATCGGCCAGCAGCCGCGACAGTGCGGGCAGCTGGTAGGCCAGCGACTTGCCGGAGCCGGTACCGGTGGCGATCACGGTGTGCGTGCCGTGCCAGGCGGCGGTGGCGGCGTCGGCCTGGTGGCGCCAGGGCTCAAAGCCGAAGGCCGTGCGGACCGGCTCCGGCACCCACTCCGGCCAGGGGACGACGACCCCGTCGCGGCGGGGGAGCGTTTCGGTGTGGACCAGCACGTCCAGCACTCTAAAACACGTGTTCGAACCGTGGTTCGTGATACACGCCGACCAGATGTGGGAATGGGGGTGGAGCGTCGCCTGGGCGGGGCGTCGATGGTTAGATGCCCGTGGAGGGCATGCACAACTTGGCCGCCAGAGAAGGAGGTCCGCATGGAGCTGTCGTTGTCGACGTACGACTCCGGCGACCACACGGTGCTCGAGGTCGGCGGTGAGGTCGACGTCTACACCGCCCCGCGACTGCGTGAAAAGCTCGTCGATCTCGTCGAAGCCGGTGCGCGGCACGTGGTCGTCGACCTGAGCCGCGTGGAGTTCCTGGACTCGACCGGGCTCGGGGTGCTCGTCGGCGCGCTGAAGCGGCTCCGTGCGGTCAACGGGACGTTCGGGCTGGTCTGCGCGCACGAGCGGCTGCTCAAGATCTTCCGGATCACCGCGCTGGACCGGGTGTTCTCGCTGTACGACACCGTGGGTGCCGCGACCGCCGCCGGCGGCGCGAGCGCCGAATCACCGGCGTAGGTCCATGCCGACGGTACGACTCTCCTTCTCGCCGGCGCCGGCTCACGTGCGCACGGCCCGCCTGGTCGGCGTGGCCGTGGCGCGGCGTGCGGGCGTCGCCGAGGAGCTGCTCGAGGAGGTCCGGCTCGCGATCGGGGAGGCCTGCTCGCGGGCCGTCGCCCTGCATCGCTCGCACGGCCTCGACGCCCTGGTCGACGTGGCGATGGCCGACGGCGACCGGTTCACCGTCCGGGTGGTCGACCGGGCGGCCAACGGGGCGATGGTGAGCCGTCAGCCCCAGGACGAGGCCGTCGTCCTGCTGTCCGATCCGGCGCTGCCGCTGACCGCCCCGCCGGACCTGCTGGCGGAGGAGGCGGTCGCCGCCCGCATGGGCCTTGCGCTGCTCGCGGGCCTCGTCGATGATCTGAATGTGTCCGAATTATCCGAAGGTGTCGGGACCGAGGTCCGTATGTCCTGGCCCTTGGAGCGCGCCGGCGATTGACCGACGTGAGCAAATCGACAGAATGCGATTTGTTCAAACGCGCAAGTCGGTGTGACCACGGACACGCCATCCGGCTAGAGTACGGCGATCGTGTATGACGTCCCTGGTCATTGGGTACCTCGGTCGTCCAGCACGGCTCCCCGCGTGGAGACCCGCCGCCGGCCTGACCGCTCGCGGCGCTGTCATGTGTCGGTACAGGAGGACAACGAATGTCCAGATCACTCGCCGCAGCCGGCGAGATTTCCCTTTCCGGGAGCAACCTGACCTATGTCGTCGTCGCGCTGGTCCTCGCCTTCGTGGCACTGGGCTTCGCCGCGGCGCTGGTTCGGGCGGTACTCGCGACCGGTCGGGGTACACCCAAGATGCAGGAGATCGCCGGGGCGGTGCAGGAGGGCGCAACCGCGTATCTCACGCGCCAGTTCAAGACCCTGGGCATCTTCGTCGTCATCGCGGTCGTACTGCTGTTCCTGCTCCCGGTGAACGACGCCGGGACCCACGAGACTCTGATCAAGATCGGCCGGTCGGCGTTCTTCGTCGTCGGCGCGGTCTTCTCGGCCTTCATCGGTGGCGCCGGCATGGCGCTGGCCACCCGCGCCAACCTGCGCGTCGCGGCGGCGGCCCGGGAGGACGGCGGTCGCGAGAAGGCGATGCAGATCGCGTTCCGCACCGGTGGTGTGGTCGGCTTCCTCACCGTGGGTCTGGGCCTGTTCGGCGCCTCCCTGGTGGTGCTCATCTACAAGGACAACGCGCCGACGGTCCTTGAGGGCTTCGGCTTCGGCGCGGCGCTGCTCGCGATGTTCATGCGGGTCGGCGGCGGCATCTTCACCAAGGCCGCCGACGTCGGCGCCGACCTGGTCGGCAAGGTCGAGCAGGGCATCCCGGAGGACGACCCGCGCAACGCGGCGACCATCGCCGACAACGTGGGCGACAACGTCGGCGACTGCGCCGGCATGGCGGCCGACCTGTTCGAGTCCTACGCCGTCACGCTGGTCGCGGCCCTGATCCTGGGCCGGGCCGCCTTCGGCGAGCAGGGCCTGGTGTTCCCGCTGATCGTGTCGACGATCGGCGTGATCATCGCCTTCATCGGCGTGCTGCTCACCCGCCTGCGCAAGTCCGACCGCAACGGGCTCGTCGCCATCAACCGCGCGTTCTACATCTCCGCCGTCGTCTCGGCCGTCCTGGTCGGCGTAGCCGCCGTGGCCTACCTGCCGAAGAGCTGGACCGGCCTCACCGGCGACACCGAGGGGCTCAAGGCGATCCAGGCCCTCAAGGGCGGCGACGCGCCGCCGTTCGGGCCGCACGTCACCGCGATCATCGCCGTCGTCATCGGCATCGCGCTCGCCGCGATCATCCAGGCGCTGACCGGGTACTTCACGGAGACCGAGCGGCGCCCGGTCAAGGACATCGGCAAGAGCGCGCTGACCGGCCCGGCCACGGTCGTGCTCGCCGGCGTCAGCGTCGGCTTCGAGTCGGCGGTCTACTCGGCCATCGTCATCGGCGCGGGCGTCTTCGGCGCCTTCCTGCTCGGCGGCGGCTCCATCACCCTGTCGCTGTTCGCGGTCGCCATGGCCGGCACCGGCCTGCTGACCACGGTCGGCGTCATCGTCGCCATGGACACGTTCGGCCCGATCAGCGACAACGCCCAGGGCATCGCCGAGATGTCCGGCGACATCGACGAGCAGGGAGCCCGCACGCTGACCGAGCTCGACGCGGTCGGCAACACCACCAAGGCGATCACCAAGGGCATCGCGATCGCCACCGCGGTGCTCGCCGCCACGGCGCTGTTCGGCTCCTACACCGACACGATGAAGACCGCGCTCGGCAACGCCGGCAAGGCGGCGGACAACGCGGCCACCGCGGTCCTGCTCAACGTGGCCAACCCGGGCAACCTGGTCGGCCTGCTCATCGGCGCCGCGGTCGTGTTCCTGTTCTCCGGCCTGGCGATCAACGCCGTGGCCCGCTCGGCGGGCTCGGTCGTGTTCGAGGTCCGGCGGCAGTTCCGCGAGTTCCCGGGCATCATGGACGGCTCGCAGCGGCCGGAGTACGGCAAGGTCGTCGACATCTGCACCCGCGACGCCCAGCGTGAGCTCATCACCCCGGGCCTGCTCGCGGTGATGGCGCCGATCGCCGTCGGCTTCGGCCTCGGCGTCGGCCCGCTGGCGGCGTACCTGGCCGGCGCGATCGGCACGGGCACGCTCATGGCGGTGTTCCTGTCCAACTCCGGTGGGGCGTGGGACAACGCGAAGAAGCTGGTCGAGGACGGCGTCCACGGCGGCAAGGGCTCGCCCGCGCACGCCGCGACGGTCATCGGCGACACCGTCGGCGACCCGTTCAAGGACACCGCCGGCCCGGCCATCAACCCGCTGATCAAGGTCATGAACCTGGTCGCGCTGCTGATCGCGCCCGGCGTCGTCACCCTGACGGTCGGCTCCGGCAACCACGCGTTCCGGTACGTCATCGCGATCGCCGCGGTGCTGATCATCGCCGCCGCGGTGGTGGTCAGTAAGCGCAAGCCGGTCGCCGTCGACGCCGGCGAGGGCAACGGCGCCGCCTCCACGGAGAGCGCGCCGGAGAAGGTCACCGCCTGACGTCTGATCGACGCCGACAAACGCACATGCACGACGCTCCGGCCGGATTCGGCCGGAGCGTCGTGTTTTCTCGAACAGACGATCGGTTTTAGGCTGCACACCATGCGCGCCGCCCGCCTCCTCGCCGCCGTCGTCCTGCTGTGCGCCGCGGCCGGGTGCGGCGGGGGCGACGGGGTCGAGCCGAAGGCGTGGGCGAAGACGGTCTGCTCGGCGCTGTCGCCCTGGCGGGCCGCGATCTCGGACCTGACCGAGAAGGCCAACCAGCAGCTGTCGTCGGCCAAGACGCCGGCGCAGACCAAGACCAACATCGTCGAGCTGCTCTCGGGCGCGGAGTCGGCCAGCGAGAAGGCCCGGGCCGGCGTCGACGGCGCCGGCGTGCCCCGGGTCGAGGACGGCAAGAAGGTCGCCGAGCAGTTCACGGCGTCGCTGTCGAAGGCCCGCGACGCCTACGGCAACGCCAAGCGGACGGTGTCCGGGCTGCCCACCGCCGACGCCAAGAAGTTCTACGCGGCGGTCGGCTCGGCGTTCGGCACGCTCAAGGAGGAGTACGAGCGCAGCGCGATCGACCCGGCCCACACCGGTCCGGCCGACCTGCAGAAGGCCTTCGACGAGGTGCCCGAGTGCCGGTGACGCCGGCCCGCGGCCGGCAACTGTCGCTGTTCGGGGTCGAGGCCCGCGCTCCGGCGCCGATCGACCTGGAGGGGCTGCTGGCCGGGGCCGGCCAGGTCGGCCGGATGGGCGGCACCGCCCGGGTGTCGATCGTGGTCGACGACGGGTGGCGCGCCCTCGTGCTGCGCGACGAGCTCGAGGCCCGCGGCCTGGTCGTGAGCTGCGAGGCGACCGGCGAGGAGGACCGCCGGCAGCTGCGCACGGCGTACTCCTCGGCCCTGGCGCCGCTCGCGCGGCGCTGGCTGGACGAGGACGGGGTCAAGATCGCCCCGCGCGGGCTCACGCTGGACGGCCGGGCGCTGCGGTTGTGGGTCGCCGCCGCCGGCGCCTACGACGGCCAGCGGGCCTTTCTCCTGCGCCTCGCGCCCCGCCCGCTCGCGCCGCCGGAGGAGCCCGAGCCGGAGCCGCTCGCCCCGCCCGATCTCTTCGCCCCGGAGGAGCCGGAGGCGCCGGCCGCGGTCGTACGGCCGCCCCAGCCCCGCCCCGAGCGCCCCAACGTGCGAAAACGCAAAAGCGAGAGCAAAATCACAGCCTTCGATCCCGGCCCGGACGAGTTCGCCGATGCCGAGGAGTACTTCGGCGACCCAGCGGCCGACGAATGGCCCGACTCCGGCGTCGGCGACCTGCCCACCGTGGTGCTCGACCCGATTTCCGTGCTGGAACCGCCGCCGCCCCCGGTGGAGGAGTTCGAGGACGAGGAGGTGCTCGACCGCAGGGTTGCCGACAATTGGATCGCCGTCGGGGACGCGCTCGAGGCCGTCGGTCTGCCGGCGGTACTCGTCGGTGCCGAAACGGGTGCCCCCGCGTACCGCATCGTGGGACCGCGGCGCATCACCCGTCTCGCGGAGCTCGTGGGCGAGCCGCCGGCCGCCGCGCCGACGGGCGCCTGGCCGGCCTGACGGCCAGCTGGCGGCCGGGTTACCCCCAGTAGGGTGGCCGGGCCGTCCGAGTGATGTGATTTGCGCGCACCCGGGCCGCCGCGGCCCCGACAAACCGCCGCAAATGGGGCAGCGAGTGCGACACGTTCGCAAGATCGGGCAGGTCGCGGTTGTGCATGGGTGTACCGTGGCGCCGATCGGCGTGTCGCTTGCCGAACCGCCGGGGCGCCCCCAATGCGCAACTCGACGCGGAGGCGCGCGTTACGTTTGACGTCTGTCCGTCCGCACCGGGGAGAACTGTGCCGAACTCCGCCAACACAAAGCGGCTGGTGATCGTGGAGTCGCCGGCGAAGGCCAAGACGATTTCGGGCTATCTGGGCCCGAATTACCTCGTCGAGGCCAGTTTTGGCCATGTCCGGGATCTGCCGGTGGGCAAGAAGGACATGCCCGACGCGCTGAAGAGCAAGCCCTGGGCGTACCTCGGCGTCGACATCGACAACGATTTCACCCCGGTCTATGTCATCTCGGCCGACCGGCGCCGCCAGATCACGCGCCTCAAGGACCTGCTCAAGCAGGCCGACGAGGTCTACCTGGCCACAGATGAGGACCGCGAGGGCGAGGCGATCGCCTGGCACCTGCTCGAGACCCTCAAGCCGAAGGTCCCGGTCAAGCGGATGGTCTTCCACGAGATCACCCGGCCGGCGATCCAGGCCGCCGTGGCCAACCCGCGCGAGATCAACCGGGCCCTCGTCGACGCCCAGGAGGCGCGGCGCATCCTCGACCGCCTCTACGGCTACGACGTCTCGACCGTGCTGTGGAAGAAGGTCCAGCGCAACCTCTCCGCGGGCCGGGTGCAGTCCGTGGCGACCCGGATCGTGGTCGAGCGGGAGCGGCAGCGGATGAAGTTCCGCGCCGCCGACTACTGGGACATCCTGGCCCGGCTGCTGGCCGAGAACGACCCGCGCCCGTTCAACGCGACGCTGATCGCGATCGACGGCGACCGCGTGGCCACCGGCCGCGACTTCGACCCCGAGACCGGCAAGGTCCGGCCCGGCTCCGGCGTCATCCACCTCGACGAGCAGGGCGCCCGCGGCCTCGCCGCCCGCCTGGAGGGCCGGCCGTTCAAGGTCACCCGGGTCGAGGAGAAGCCCTACCGCCGCCGGCCGTACCCGCCGTTCATCACCTCGACGCTGCAGCAGGAGGCCGCCCGCAAGCTGCGGCTGTCCTCGGCCAACACCATGCGCGTCGCGCAGCGGCTGTACGAGAACGGCTACATCACCTACATGCGTACCGACTCGGTGAACCTCTCCGAGGCGGCGATCGCGGCGGCCCGCCAGCAGATCCACGACCTCTACGGGCCCGGTCAGGTGCCGGCCCAGCCGCGGCGGTACACCGGCAAGGTCAAGAACGCCCAGGAGGCGCACGAGGCGATCCGCCCGGCCGGCGACACCTTCCGCACGCCCGGCGAGGTGGCCAACGAGCTCAACGCCGACGAGCGGCGCCTCTACGAGCTCATCTGGCAGCGCACGATCGCCTCGCAGATGAACGACGCGGTCGGCAACTCGACCTCGGTGCGCATCAACGCGGTCACCGCCCAGCAGGAGTCGGTCGACTTCGCCGCCACCGGCAAGACGATCACCGACCCCGGGTTCCTGCGCGCCTACGTGGAGTCCAGCGACGACGAGTCCGCCGAGGCCGACGACGCCGAGCGGCGCCTGCCGGTGATGGTCAAGGGGCAGCCCCTCACCGAGCAGGAGCTGGTCCCGACCGGGCACACGACCCAACCCCCGTCGCGGTACACCGAAGCCTCCCTCGTCAAGGCGATGGAGGAGCTCGGCATCGGCCGCCCGTCGACCTACGCGTCGATCATGGAGACGATCAACAACCGCGGCTACGTGTTCAAGCGCGGCCAGGCGCTGATCCCGTCCTTCCTCGCGTTCGCCGTGATCGGCCTGCTCGAGCAGCACTTCCCGCGGCTGGTGGACTACGACTTCACCGCCTCGATGGAGAACGTGCTCGACGAGATCGCCAACGGCGACGAGAGCGCGGTCAACTTCCTGCACCCGTTCTACTTCGGCGGCGACACCGGCGACGAGGGCTCCGTGGCCCGCCAGGGCGGCCTCAAGCGGATGGTGACCGAGCGCCTCGGCGAGATCGACGCGCGCGGCATCAACTCGATCCCGCTGTTCCGCGACGACGCCGGCCGCGACGTGGTCGTCCGGGTCGGCAAGTTCGGCCCCTACCTGCAGCGCTTCCTGCCGGGCGCGCCGGAGGGCGAGGAGGCCGACCGGGCCACGATCCCCGAGGGCCTCGCCCCGGACGAGCTCACCCAGGACAAGGTCGCCGAGCTGTTCGCGCTGAGCGCCGGCGGCGGCGAGCGCAAGCTGGGCGAGCACCCGGAGACCGGGGAGCCGGTGGTGGTGAAGTCCGGCCGCTACGGGCCGTACGTCTCCAGCGGCGAGAAGACCGCGTCGCTGCTCAAGGCGCAGAGCCCGGACCAGCTGACCCTCGAGCAGGCGCTGACGCTGCTCACGCTGCCGCGCACGGTCGGCAAGGACGCCGAGGGCGAGGACATCATCGCCTTCTCGGGCCGCTACGGGCCGTACATCAAGCGCGGCAAGGACACCCGCTCGCTGGAGAACGAGGAGCAGCTGTTCACGCTGAGCCTCGACCAGGCGCTCGCGCTGCTGGCCGCGCCCAAGACCCGCAAGGCGGCCGCGGCCAAGCCGCCGCTGCGCGAGATGGGCAACGACCCGGCGACGGAGAAGCCGCTGGTCATCAAGGACGGCCGGTTCGGGCCGTACGTGACCGACGGCGAGTTCAACGCCTCGCTGCGGCGCAGCCAGAGCGTCGAGTCGCTCACCGTGGAGGAGGCCAGCGAGATGCTGGCCGAGAAGCGGGCCAAGGGCCCGGCGCCGAAGAAGGCACCGGCCAAGAAGGCCACCGCGGCCAAGAAGGCGGCGCCGGAGAAGAAGGCGACCACGGCGGCGAAGAAGACCACCGCGGCCAAGAAGACGACGACGGCGGCGAAGAAGGCCAGCCCCGCGAAGAAGGCGGCCCCGAAGAAGGCCACCTCCGCGCGGAAGAAGGCCGCCTCCGACGAGTAGGCGCGCCCAGGCCCGTCCCGCCGGTCACGCCGGCCGGCGACGGGCCGGGTGGGCTGGGCGGAGCGGAGTTCCCCCCGGCATCCGGAAACACGGCTAGGCGCCGAGGACCCGTTCCGTGTACGCGTTGGCGAACAGGCGGTTCGGGTCCAGCTTGTCGCGCAGGGCGACGAAGTCGGCGTGGTGGGGGTACACCCGGGCGAGGGACTCGGCGGTGCGGAAGTGCATCTTGCCCCAGTGGGGCCGCCCGCCGAGCGGCTCGGTGACCGCCTCGAAGCGGCGGAAGTACTCCTCGAAGGGCGCGCCGACGTACTGGTGGATGGCGATGTAGGCGTTGTCGCGCCCCTGGCCGTGGGACAGCCAGATGTCGTCGGCCGCGGTGAAGCGGACCTCCACCGGGAACTGGATCTTGTACGGCAGCCCGGCGACCACCGACCGCAGCCCGTCGAACGCCTCCCGCAGCGCCGCGCGCGGCAGCCCGTACTCCATCTCCACGAAACGGACCCGCCGGGGCGTGCAGAACACCTCGTGGGAGGCGGCGGTGTAGGTGCGGGCCGAGAGCGCCCGCGCCGAGATCCGGCTCACCGGGGGTACCGTCGCCGGAAATGCCCGGCCGAGGCGGCAGGCCGCGCCGAAGACCGTGTTGGACAGGAAGTCGTCGTCGAGCCAGCGCCGCCAGCCCGGCAGCGGCGAGTCGGCCGCCGGCACGCGGTTGTTGCGCTTGATCTGGACGCGGTCGGTGTACGGGAACCAGTAGAACTCGAAGTGGTCGTTGGCCCCGATGTGCTCGTCGAGGCCGGACCACACGTCGGCGAGGGGCGCCGGACGCTCGTCGGCGCGCAGCACGAACGCCGGGGCGCAGCGCAGCGTGACGGTGCTGAGCACGCCGAGCGCGCCGATGTTGACCCGGGCGGCCGCGAAGAGCTCGGGGTTCTGCGTCGCCGAGCAGGCCAGCTCCGTGCCGTCGGCGGTGACCAGGGTGAGCGCCTCGATAAACGTGGACAGGCAGCCGAAGCCGGCGCCGGTGCCGTGCGTGCCGGTCGACAGCGCGCCCGAGATGGTCTGCGCGTCGATGTCGCCGAGGTTGGGCATGGCCAGGCCGTGCGCGGCGAGCGTCGCATTCACCACCGAAAGGGGCATACCCGCCCCGATCGTGACAAGGTTTCCATCCACCCCCAGGAGGGACGCCATCCGGTCGAGCTCGACCCGCACGCCGTCCGTCAGGGCGGTCGGCGTGAAGGAGTGCCCGCTGCCGACGGCCTTGACCCGCAGGCCGTCCGCGGCCGCGGCGCGGAGGACTTCGCCCAGCTCAGCGGCGCTGGACGGGTGCGCGACGCGGGCGGCGGTCGCGGTCTGGTTGCCGGCCCAGTTGGCCCACGGAGATGTCACGAAACCTGAGTACCCTTCACGTATGCCCCCCGTCAATCACAAGGGTGAAATGGGCTATCCGTCGATCGTGCCCGGTCGTTGACGTGAGTAGGTTTCAAAGGCGGGCCTGCGCGGGGATATCCCGCCGGACCCGACGAGGTAGAGGGGGGAAGACCGGGTGGCGACGCAGACTGTGGCCGGCGCCGGGACCAAGCCGCTGCGCCGGGTGCCGGTGCAGGGGCGCAGCGTGGCGCGGGTCGGGCGGATGCTCGACGCCTGCGCCGAACTCGTCGACGAGGTGGGGTACGACGGGCTCACCACGACCCTGCTGGCGGAACGGGCGGGGGTGGCGATCGGCTCGGTGTACCAGTTCTTCCCGGACAAGCGGGCCATCGTCCAGGCGCTCACGCTGCGCAGCCTCGAGGGCTACCTGGAGCGCCTCGGCGCCCGGCTGGCCGACGAGGGCATCGCGCACTGGTGGGACGCCGTCGACGCGGCGATCGACGAGTACATCGACATGCACCGCACCGTGCCGGGCTTCCGCACCCTGCACTTCGGCGACGTCGTGGACATTCACCTGCTCGACGACGAGCGGGACAACAACGACGTCATCGTCTCGCAGCTCACCGGGCTGCTCGTCGAGCGCTTCGGCATCGTCGACGCCGACCGCCTGCAGTTCGTGCTGGCGATCGCGGTCGAGGCGGCCGACGCGCTGATCAAGCTGGCGTTCCGGCGCTCGCCGGACGGCGACGCCGTCGTGCTCGGCGAGGCCAAGGCGCTGATCAAGGAGTACCTGCACCACCGCCTGTAGTGGCTGCTCGGCGGGGCAAAGCGGACGAATCGCGTTGTTGACAATCCCACATCGCCTGTCCGCTTTGCCCGCTGCAGCGCATACTTCTGATCGACCGGTACCCCGACACGAGGACTGGATCCGTCAGATGAACAGGCAAAACATCGGCATCATCGGTGCCGGGCGAGTGGGTGCCGTGCTCGGCGCCGCGCTCGAGCGGGCCGGGCACACCGTGGTCGCCACGGTCGCCGTCTCCGCCGCCTCCAGGACCCGCGCCGAGCGCCTCCTGCCGCACGCGCGCCTGCTGCCCGCCGACGAGGTCGCCGCCGCCGCGGACCTCGTCCTGCTGGCCGTCCCCGACGACGTGCTCGCCGACCTCACCAACGGCCTCGCCGAGACCGGCGCGCTGCGCCCCGGCCAGATCGTTGCGCACACCTCCGGCGCGCACGGCCTCGCGGTGCTCGCCCCGGTCGCCGCCGCCGGCGCCCGGCCGCTCGCGCTGCACCCGGCGATGACGTTCACCGGTACCGCCGCCGACCTCGACCGCCTCGACGGCGTCTCGTTCGGCGTGACCGCCCCCGCCGACCTCCGCGCGACGGCCGAGGCGCTGGTCGCCGACCTGCGCGGCGTCGTGGAGTGGATCGACGAGCAGAAGCGGCCGCTGTACCACGCCGCGCTCGCCCACGGCGCCAACCACCTCGCCACGCTCGTCAGCGAGGCGATGGACCGGCTGCGCGACGCCGGCGTCCACGAGCCCGAGCGCGTGCTCGCCCCGCTGCTGGGCGCCGCGCTCGACAACACCCTGCGCCTGGGCGACGCCGCCATCACCGGCCCGGTCTCGCGCGGCGACGCCGGCACCGTGCGCAAGCACCTGCAGGCCCTCGACGCCGTCGCCCCCGGCTCCGTGCCGCCCTACCTGGCCCTCGCGCGGCGCACCGCCGACCGGGTCATCGCCGCCGGCCGCCTGCGGCCCATCGACGCCGAGCCGCTGCTGGACGTCCTGCGCGAGGAACAAGCCAAGGAGCGTGCCGTATGAAGGTCGCCACCACCCGCGAGGAGCTGCGCGCCGCCCGGCCCGGGCTGACCGGCGAGGTCGCCGTGGTCATGACTATGGGCGCCCTGCACGCCGGGCACGAGGCCCTGCTGCGCCGGGCCCGCGCCGACGCGGACTCGGTGCTGCTCACGATCTTCGTCAACCCGCTGCAGTTCGGGCCGGCCGAGGACTTCGACCGTTACCCGCGCACCTTCGAGGCCGACCTCGAGCTGGCCCGCTCCTGCGGCGTCGACCTGGTCTTCGCCCCGACCCGCGAGGTCATGTACCCCGGCGGCGACCCGGCCGTGCGCGTCGACCCCGGCCCGTGGGGCAGCCAGCTCGAGGGCGCCAGCCGCCCCGGCTTCTTCCACGGCGTCCTCACCGTGGTCAACAAGCTGTTCCAGCTGACCCGCCCCGACGTCGCGTACTTCGGCGAGAAGGACTTCCAGCAGCTCACGCTGATCCGGGCCATGGCCCGCGACTTCGACCTGCCGATCGACGTGCGCGGCGTGCCGACCGTCCGCGAGCCCGACGGCCTGGCCCTGAGCAGCCGCAACCGCTACCTGTCGCCGGTCGAGCGCGAGCAGGCGCTGGTCCTGCACCGGGCCCTGGCCGCCGCCGTCGCCGGCGGGGTCGAGGCCGGCCTGGCCGAGTACGCGAAGGTGCCCGAGGTCAAGGTCGACTACCTCGTCGCGGCCGAGGGCCGCATGCTCACCGCCGCCTGGGTCGGCGGCACCCGACTGATCGACAACCTGGGCATCGACAACCTGGGCATCGACAACCTGCAAGGAGACCGGCCGTGATCCGTACGATGCTCAAGTCGAAGATCCACCGGGCCACGGTGACCCAGGCCGATTTGCACTATGTCGGATCCGTGACAGTTGACGAGGACCTGATGGAGGCCGCGGACCTGCTGGCCGGCGAGCAGGTCGCGATCGTGGACGTCACCAACGGGGCGCGCCTGGAGACGTACGTGATCGCGGGCCCGCGCGGCTCCGGCGTCATCGGCATCAACGGCGCCGCCGCCCACCTCGTGCACCCCGGCGACCTGGTCATCCTCATCTCGTACGCCCAGCTCGACGACGCCACCGCCCGCACCTACCGGCCTCGGGTCGTGCACGTCGACGCCGACAACCGGGTGATCGAGCTCGACTCCGACCCGGCGTCCGCCGTTCCCGGCATGGTCGGATCCCCGATCCGGGGCGATCTCGTGCGCGGCTGAGGGTTTATCGACGCGTTGCCAACCGCGTCTAAGGTTGGGCAGACTGCCACCGCCCCTTACGGGTGGTGGCCTGCTCAACGGACGTGGAAGGACGGACGAGGGATGGCGCGCAAGCTGATCGCGGCACTGGTGCCGGTGGTCGCCCTGACCCTCCTCGCCGGGTGCGGCGCCCCGTCGGGCACCGACGGGGACCTCGTCGACGACTGGCCGATGCTCGCCGCCGCGAAGATCCCGTCGCCGCCGGTCGGCGCCTGCTACACCACCAACGTCGACTACTTCGAGCCCGACACGATCACGCTGTTCTCGTTCAAGGCGGTCGACTCCTGCAACACCGCCCACGCCAGCGAGACCTTCTACGTCGGCGACCTCCCCGGCTCCGCGGCCAGTGGCAGCGCCCCGCCGAAGGGCGCCGACCTCAAGGACGGCTGGGCCAAGTGCGACAGCGAGGCCGAGAAGTTCCTCGGCGGCGACTTCCACGACGGCCGGCTCGCGCTGCAGGTCCTCGTCCCGTCCGCGACCCAGTGGACGGCCGGCGCGCGCTACCTGCGCTGCGACCTGGCCGAGGTGGTCAGCGACGGCGGCAAGCCGGTCAACCGCACCGGCAGCCTGAAGAACGCGCTCACCGGGGACAAGCCGGTCGCGCTCGGCTGCGCGATGGAGGTCTACGACACCGACGGCACGACGTGGCTGGACTACACGGCGACGCCGTGCACGAGCGCGCACAACATCGAGTACGTCGGGACGTACACGGCCCCGGAGCGCGCCTTCCCGAAGAACGCCGACGAGCGCAAGGCGGCCATCGAGGCCGGCTGCGACGCCCTCGGCGCCAAGTTCCTCAACATGACCACCGCCCAGCTGGCCGCGCACAAGCAGGTCGGCATCGGCTACTGGACGGTCGGCGAGGAGAACTGGAACCGCGGCGACCGCTCCTCGCGCTGCTACGCGATGCTGTTCGACAAGAAGACGATCACCCGCTCCCTCAAGGGCATCGGCCCCACGACGTTCTAAGGCGCGACTGGACAGTTACCGGCGGGTAACGCAGACTGCTTGCTCATGAAGCGGGTGGCCATCGTCCTGGCGGTCCTGGCGCTGATCGGCGGCGGGGTGTACTGGATGTACGAGCGGGGGCAGGGGCGCGACATCCCCAGCACCCCGCCGGCCGGCGCGCCCGCGGAGGGCACCTGCTACCAGGTCGACGCGGCCGGGGCGAAGGCGGCGCTGCCCTGGGACGGCAGGCCGGTCGACTGCGCCGGCGCGCACACCGTCGAGCTCTTCCACGTCGGGCAGGTCGGCAAGGACCTCCTGCACCGCCTCGACGACGCCAAGGGCGAGGACGTCAAGATCGCCCAGGCGCTGCTCTACGCACAGGCGCGGCGGGCCTGCCTCGTCACCGGGCCGATCTTCCTCGGCGGCGGCTGGCACGAGGCGAAGGTGCAGATCATCGCCTCCTGGATCAAGCCGGCCACCGACGGCTTCTTCGGCTGCGCGGTGGCCGAGGTGACCGGGCCGACCGGCGACCGGTTCGCCCAGCACACCGGCTCGCTCAAGGGCGCGCTCGGCGCCGGCTCGCCGCTCGCGATCGCGTGCGTGAAGAAGGACGGGGAGCAGCTGCGGTACGCCGGCTGCGGCGAGAGCCACGACGGGGAGTACACCGGCGTCTACATCATCACCCCGCCCGAGGCCCCGTTCGACGAGGCGGCGGTGCAGTCGGCGACGGCGAAGGGGTGCACATCGGTCGGGCTGCGCTACCTCGGCCTGCCCGAGGACGGCGGCCGCGACGACCTGTCGGCCGGCTCGGTCGGCCCGAAGACCTCGGCGGACTGGCTCGGCAGCGACCAGGCGTTCGCCTGCTACCTCATGAGCCCGAAGCCGCTGAAGGCCTCCGTGAAGGGCCTGGGCAAGGGGCCGCTGCCGCTCGCCGTGTGACGAGCTGGGCACCACGGCCCGGCGGATCCCGCTCACCCGCTGTTCGGGGATGCCTACGGGAGGGCGATGAGCATCACCACCCGTCATCCAGACGAGTGATGTTGACTGTAGGGATGACTCAGGGCTTGAACGGGCCGATCGTGCCGCGCCGCCTCGCCGGGCCACCGCCCGGGTGGGCGGAGCCGACCGATGTCGTCGTCATCGGTTCCGGGGTGGCCGGGCTGACCGCCGCGCTCCACCTGCGCGAGGCCGGCCTGCACGTCACCGTCGTCACCAAGGTCAATATCGATGACGGTTCGACGCGGTGGGCGCAGGGCGGCATCGCCGCGGTGCTCGACCCGCTCGACACGCCGGAGGCCCACGCCCAGGACACGCTCGTGGCCGGCGTCGGGCTCTGCGACCCGGCCGCCGTCGAGGTGCTGGTGCGCGAGGGCCCGACCCGGGTGCGCGAGCTGATCCGCTGGGGCGCCGAGTTCGACCGCAACACCGACGGCTCACTCATGCTCACCCGCGAGGGCGGCCACCACGCCAACCGGATCATCCACGCCGGCGGCGACGCCACCGGGGCCGAGGTCCAGCGGGCCCTGCACGACGCCGTGCACCGCGACCCGTGGATCCGCCTCATCGAGCACGCCCTGGTGCTCGACCTGCTCACCGACTCGGCCGGCCGGGCCTGCGGCGTCACGCTGCACGTGCTCGGCGAGGGCGCCGAGGACGGCGTCGGCGCCGTCATGGCCCGCGCGGTCGTGCTCGCGACCGGCGGCATGGGCCAGATCTTCGCCGCCACCACCAACCCGATCGTCTCCACCGGCGACGGCGTCGCGCTCGCCCTGCGGGCCGGGGCCAAGGTGACCGACATCGAGTTCGTCCAGTTCCACCCGACCGCGCTGGCGCTGGGCAACCGCGACTCCCAGCAGCCGCTGGTCAGCGAGGCGCTGCGCGGCGAGGGCGCCTACCTGCGCGACGGCGACGGCAACCGCTTCATGCTCGGCCGGCACGAGCTGGCCGAGCTGGCCCCGCGCGACGTCGTGGCCAAGGGCATCTACCGGGTCATGCGCGCCGAGGGCACCAGCCAAGTGTGGCTCGACGCCCGGCACCTCGGCCGCGAGTTCCTTGAGGCCCGCTTCCCGACGATCGTCGCCTCCTGCCGGGCCGCCGGCGTCGACCCGGCCGCCGACCTCATCCCGGTCTCGCCGGCCGCGCACTACGCCTCCGGCGGCGTGCGCACCGACCTGCACGGGCGCACCTCGATCCCCAACCTGTACGCGTGCGGCGAGGTCGCCTGCACCGGCGTGCACGGCGCCAACCGCCTGGCGTCCAACTCGCTGCTGGAGGGGCTCGTCTTCGCCCGCCGCATCGCCGAGGACATCGCCCGCCACCTGCCCGACCAGGGCGAGCCGGTCGCCGCCGAGGGCCCGACCTGGTCCGCCGACCCGGCGATCCGCCCCCACCTGCAGGCCGCCATGTCGGCGCACGCCTCGGTGCTGCGCAGCGCCGAGTCGCTCGACCAGGCGGCGCAGGCGCTCACCAAGCTCTCGCTGGACCGGGCGGCCGCCAACGTCGCCGCCTGGGAGGCGACCAACCTGCTCACCGTCGCCAGTGCCCTGGTCGCCGCCGCAACGCAGCGGCAGGAGACCCGGGGCTGCCACTGGCGCGAGGACTTTCCCGACGCCAGCGACGTGTACCGGGGGCACTTCCTCGCCGCCCTCGACGACGCCGGCGCGCTCACCGAAACCTGGGAGGACGCGTGAGAGACCAGTGAGGATCCAGACCGAGGCCGAGCTGCGCAAGGTCGGCCTCGACCCGGCGGCCGTGGACGACATCGTCCGGCGCACCCTGGACGAGGATCTGGGCCCCGAGGGCCTGGACGTCACCAGCGTGGCGACGATCCCGGCGGAGCAGACCGACGAGGCCGACATCGTGGCCCGGGCCGACGGCGTGGTCGCCGGCCTGTGGGTGGCGGCGGCGGTGTTCGAGGCGGTGTCCAGCGGTACCGTCGCCGAAGTCCGCAAGCGCGACGGAGAGCGGGTGGCCCGCGGCGACGTGCTGGCCACGGTGAGCGGGCCCACCCGGGCGCTGCTGACCGCCGAGCGCTCCGCGCTCAACCTGCTGTGCCGCATGTCCGGCGTCGCCACCCACACCCGCCGCTGGGCGGACCTGCTGGAGGGCACCAAGGCGCTCGTGCTCGACACCCGCAAGACCACGCCCGGCCTGCGGATCCTCGAGAAGTACGCGGTGCGCGCCGGCGGCGGCACCAACAAGCGCATGGGGCTCTACGACGTCGCCATGATCAAGGACAACCACAAGCTGGCGGCGGGCGGCATCACGGCGGCCTTCGAACGTGTCCGCGAGGCCTTCCCGGACGTGCCGGTGCAGGTCGAGGTCACCACGGTCGGCGAGGCCGTCGAGGCGGTCACCGCCGGCGCGACGTTCCTGCTGCTGGATAACATGCGCCCCGACCTGCTGCGGGAGGTGGTCAGCGCGGTCGCCTCACGGGCCGAACTGGAGGCGACCGGCAACCTGACGCTGGCCACGGCGGCGGAGTACGCCGCGACCGGCGTCGACTACCTGTCGGTCGGCGGCCTCACGCACTCCTCGCCGATCCTCGACATCGCCATGGACCTGCGCCTGCACTAGCCGTCACTTCGGTCGAAAGGCCGTCGCCACGAACGCATCTATCTGGGTGTATTGCCAGTTTTCCGGCACGACGCTCTGGCACCGCTCCGGGCTCGACACGCAGATCACCGCGTCGACGTCGTCGGCGTGCCCGGCCGGCTGGCTGTCGACCTCCGAGTAGAGCTCGACGAGCTTCCTGTCCCGCAGTTCGTACTGCAGGGGGTACTCCCAAAGGTCCCCCTGCAGTACGAGGCCGACCCGCGGGGCGCCGCTCGCGCGGACCTGGTCGATCGCCGTGCGGTACGCGCCGGCGTGGTCGGGCTGGCGCACGAACCGCTCCTGCCAGTCGTCCAGGGTGAACACCGAGCCCTGGCCGAGCAGCCGGCGGGGCTGGCCGTAGAGGACGGCGGCGTAGCCGTGCGCGGTCCCGGCGGCCAGGGCCAAGGCGACCAGGGCCGGCAGGATCTTGTGCTGCTTCGCCCGCTCCAGGGCGTAGCCGGCCAGCGGGGCCGCCACCGCGAACGCCGGCAGGATCAGCCGGTTGCCCCAGTCCTGCCACTTCACGATCGCGGCGGTCATCAGCAGGGCGCCGAGGACGAGCAGCGCGTACCCCCGCGTGCGCCGCCAGCACAGGCCCAGCGCGGCGCCGAGGAGGGCGAGGGCGGACTGGACGGGGTACGGCGAGCGGTCCTCGTCGGGCTTCCACCGGTTGCCCGGGAACACGCTGCGCCACTGGGTGATGCCCGGGTCGTTCGGGTCCACGCCGACCAGGCCGGCGACGTTGACGACCGCCTCGCCGACGGCCTCGTTGATCGCCGGGATCGGGGTGAGCAGCGTCGAGGCGCCCAGGCGCAGGCCGTTGACGAGCACGGCGGGCGGGTCGTGGCGCGTGGTGGACAGGGCGGCGCGGTACCCGGGCGGCCCGAACGGGGAGCCGAACGCCTCCTGGACGCGCAGCAGCGAGGGCCCGGCGAGCAGGGCGCAGGCGGCGGCGACCACGACGGCGCCGCTGATGGTGCGTTTCATCTGCTTCTGTCGCAATTGCGCGACGGCCCAGTAGGCGAGGACCGGGGCCAGGGCCATCAGGCCGGTCGACTTCGTGACCATGACCAGGCCCGCGGCGCCGGCGAGGCCCGCGATGTCGGCGATCGTGGCGGGGCGGCGGCGGGCGTCCAGGGCGATCGTGGCGGCGCAGAGGACCCAGGCGGTGACGACGAGGTCGTTCTGGGTGCTCGTCGACTCCAGCACGACCGCGGGGGCCGTGAGGAACACGCCCGCGGCGATCCACTGGCCGGCTCGTCCGGCGCCGAGCTGGGCGGCGCAGCGGGCGGCGGCGGTGGCGCCGAGGAGGGCGGCGGACCACTGCAGCAGGTTGAACGCGGCGTCGCCGCCGGTCAGCAGGCGCAGGTGCAGCAGGAGGAACTCGGCGCCGGGGACGAGGATGAGCTGCTGGGTCTGGACCGTCGGGTAGTTGGCGAGGTTGTGGTTGGCGATCCAGTGCTCGATCTTCGGCAGGTGGTAGCTGTTGGAGTCGAAGTTGTTGGGGGAGCTGGCGATGGCCAGGATCAGCTCGGCGGCGACCAGCAGGATGAGCGGTGCGACGGCCACGACGCCCGCCCACGTCACTCTTGCGGCTTGCTCATCATCCACGCCCGGGGGCGCGTTCTCGATGTCTGTGCGTTCTGCGGGCGCGCTCATCGTGGGCGCGTGCTCGGCGGCTGTGCTGCGCTTCTCCTGAACGCTCGCCTTCTCCTGAGTGGCCGCCTTCTCCTGAGGGCTTGCCGCGTGGGCCGGCTCGGCGCCGGCCGGGCGGGCGCTGCCTGGCGCGCGTTTCCGGCGTACCGGAAATTTCGCTTTAAGCTCTGATATGCCCGGTTTCGCGAGCCAGGCCGTCGTCAGTGTGGCGGCGCTCCACAGGATGATCACCGGGAGCGGGGAGATCCAGTTGAGCAGCGACAGCAGCTCGGTGGCGAGGACCGTGGCGGCGGCGACCGCGATCGCGGCGCGCACCACGGCGAGCCGGCCGTCGGCCCCGGCGCGCGGCCGCAGCGCGGCGGCCGTGAAGACGAACGTGGCCACTGGCAGCAGGGCGAACAGGATCATTGGGACGCGATCGTAATTGAGTGAGCGTTGGTTAGGCTTCCGGGGTGCTGCTGTGCATCGACATCGGGAACACCAACACGGTGCTCGCCACCTTCGAGGGCGAGAAGATCGTCCACTCGTGGCGGATCAAGACCGACTCCCGCGCGACCGCGGACGAGCTCGGCCTGCTCTACCGGGGTCTGCTGGCCACCGACGCGGTGTCCCTGACCGGCGTGGCGGCGTGCTCGACCGTCCCCGCCGCGCTGCGCTCGCTGCGCACGATGCTGCAGCGGTACTACGGCAACGTGCCCACCGTGATCGTGGAGCCCGGGGTGCGGACCGGCGTACAGCTGGCCATCGACAACCCGAAAGAGGTCGGCACCGACCGGGTGGCGAACACTCTTGCGGCGTACACCCTCTTCGGCGGGCCGTCGATCGTCGTGGACTTCGGCACCTCCACCAACTTCGACGTGGTGTCGGCGCGCGGGGAGTTCCTGGGCGGCGTGCTCGCCCCGGGCATCGAGATCTCCGTGGACGCGCTGGCCTCCCGCGCCGCCCAGCTGCGCAAGGTCGAGCTGGTCAAGCCGCCGCGGGTGATCGGCAAGAACACGGTGGAGTGCCTGCAGTCGGGCGTGGTGTACGGCTTCGCGGGCCAGGTGGACGGCGTCGTGCGCGGGGTGACCGCGGAGCTGGGCGGCAACGTGAAGGCGGTCGTCGCGACGGGCGGCCTCGCCTCGATCGTGATCGGGGAGTGCCAGAGTGTCACGCATCACGAGCCGATGCTCACGCTGATCGGCCTGCGGCTGATCTTCGAGCGCAACACTTAGAGCTTTTTCGCACGGTACGTGTAGGTGACGTACGGCAGCGCGAATTGTTCCCCCGGCTCGAACGTCCTCTCGGCCAGTTCGCGCACCTGCCGCTCGAGCGCCGCGCGGGTGTCGGCGTCGGACACCAGGTAATAGGAGCGCGAACGGATCAGGTCGACCAGGGAGTCGGCCGTGTGCGGCGTGCTCCAGTGGAAAAGTCGCAGCTCCGCGGGCGCGAATGCGGGCCCGAACTGGTCCGGGCCCAGATGGCGCTCGTCGATGACCGACCGGGCCCGGTGACCGTCGAACACATCGGAGAGCTCGGCGACCCACGGTTCCGACTCGTCGCGCACGTTCCAGATCGGCACGAACAATCCGCCGGGCCGCAGCACGCGCGCGATCTCGGTGTGCGCGTCGGCGCCGGCAAACCAGTGATATGCCTGCCCCGCGGTGACGGCGTCCTGGCTGGCGTCCTCGACCGGAATTGACGTCGCGCTGCCGGATCGGGCATCCCCGCCGATGCGGCGGCGCATTTCGTCGTCGGGCTCGACCGCGATGACGCGGTGGCCGAGTTCGCTCAGCTGGCGGGTGAGAATGCCGGTGCCGGCGCCGAGGTCGACAATCGCGCGTGAGTCGTCGCCGAGCGCCCAGCGCAGCGCCTCCTGCGGATAGCGCGGCCGGGTCCGGTCGTAGAGGTCCGCGGCGGGCCCGAACGAAGACGCGTGTTTCGCGAAGTCCATGCCGCCGACCGTACGCCATGGCGAATTCCGGAGGGCCCCGCAATGCGCGCGCGTACAGATCCGTGTCGGTCGCATTGCTATGTGTGATCACCTGTTGGGCGGAGCCAATTCCGACCGCCGTAAATCCTCTTTCTGCTGGTGCGGGCGGGGTAGTTTCGGCGTACCGTTGACGGAGCGCGGCCTTACTGCGTTATCTTTGCATTCGCACATCGCGGGGCGGGCTCCTCGAAGGGAATACGACAGTGGCCAAGCGGACCATCCACGTGCTGGTCGACGACCTCGACGGCGGCGAAGCCGATGAGACGGTGAAGTTCGCGCTCGACGGCGTGCAGTACGAGATCGACCTGTCCAAGAAGAACGCAACGAAGCTGCGCGATGCGTTCAGCCCGTTCCTGTCGGCCGGGACCAAGGTCGGACGGGGTGGCGTGGTTGTCGGTGGGCGCGCCGCCAGCGCTCGCGGCCGCGGTGGGGCCGCCGCCGATCGGGAGCAGAACAAGGCGATTCGGGAATGGGCTCAGAACAAGGGCATCAAGGTGTCCGATCGGGGCCGCATCAAGCAGGAAATCGTCGACCGCTATAACGCCGAAGCGGGTCGTTAGTTCCCGTTGACCGTTTCGTCCGGTCCATATCGGGTACTTAGCGCACGTTTTGGTCCTCCGCACGCGATTCCAGAGACTCCAGACACCCACCGTAGTGGTTCAGTTACGGTGGGTGTCGTGCGTTCGGCGGCCGGATTTCGCTCTTGGCGTACCGGCGGGGATGCTGGAACAGGGCGGCGGGTGCGAACGTTGGGCGAAAGCACCGGGTACACGTGGTTCCCGGGGGGTAGGCAACGTCAGATCGCGGGTCCCGCGTCTCGAATGTGGGGTGCGGCAACGCCGCACACCCCGCAAGGTGTCGGCCCGCGGCGATAGAGTGATGGCACGGTCACGTTGGCGTCCGACAGAGCTTCGAAGCGGAGACGTTGAGGAGCGGCGGCGACGGACACGGCACGTGAGGAGCAGGGATGTTCGAGCGGTTCACCGACCGAGCACGAAGGGTTGTCGTCCTGGCGCAGGAGGAAGCCCGGATGCTCAACCACAACTACATCGGCACCGAGCACATCCTGCTCGGCCTCATCCATGAGGGTGAGGGCGTGGCGGCCAAGGCGCTTGAGAGCCTCGGCATTTCGCTGGAGGGTGTCCGCCAGCAGGTCGAGGAGATCATCGGCCAGGGGCAGCAGGCGCCGAGCGGGCATATTCCGTTCACGCCACGCGCCAAGAAGGTCCTTGAGCTGTCGCTGCGTGAGGCGTTGCAGCTGGGGCACAACTACATCGGCACCGAGCACATCCTTCTTGGTCTGATCCGGGAGGGTGAGGGCGTCGCCGCCCAGGTCCTGGTGAAGCTGGGCGCCGACCTCAACCGGGTCCGTCAGCAGGTGATCCAGCTGCTCTCCGGCTATCAGGGCAAGGAGCCCGCCGCCGCGGGCACCGGCGCTCCGGGTGAGGCGGCCCCGTCCACGAGTCTGGTGCTCGACCAGTTCGGCCGGAATCTCACGCAGGCCGCGCGGGAGGGCAAGCTCGACCCGGTGATCGGCCGGGAGAAGGAAATCGAGCGGGTCATGCAGGTGCTGTCCCGCCGGACGAAGAACAACCCGGTCCTGATCGGCGAGCCCGGCGTCGGCAAGACCGCCGTGGTGGAGGGCCTGTCGCAGCGGATCGTCAAGGGCGAGGTCCCGGAGACGCTGAAGGACAAGCAGCTCTACACCCTCGACCTCGGTGCCCTCGTCGCCGGGTCCCGTTACCGCGGTGACTTCGAGGAGCGGCTGAAGAAGGTCCTCAAGGAGATCCGCACCCGCGGTGACATCATCCTGTTCATCGACGAGATCCACACGCTCGTCGGGGCGGGTGCTGCGGAAGGCGCGATCGACGCGGCGAGCATCCTCAAGCCGATGCTGGCCCGGGGTGAGCTGCAGACGATCGGCGCGACCACCCTGGACGAGTACCGCAAGCATCTGGAGAAGGACGCCGCGCTCGAGCGCCGGTTCCAGCCGATCCAGGTCGGCGAGCCGTCCCTCGCCCACACGATCGAGATCCTCAAGGGCCTGCGGGACCGGTATGAGGCGCACCACCGGGTGACGATCACCGACGCCGCGCTGGTCGCCGCCGCGACCCTGGCCGACCGGTACATCTCCGACCGCTACCTGCCGGACAAGGCGATCGACCTGATCGACGAGGCCGGCGCCCGGATGCGGATCCGGCGGATGACCGCCCCGCCGGACCTGCGCGACTTCGACGAGCGGATCGCGCAGGTGCGCCGGGACAAGGAGTCCGCGATCGACGCGCAGGACTTCGAACGCGCCGCCCAGCTGCGGGACAAGGAGAAGCAGCTGCTGGGCCAGAAGGCGCAGCGGGAGAAGGAGTGGAAGGCCGGCGACCTCGACGTCGTGTCCGAGGTCGACGACGAGCAGATCGCCGAGGTCCTGGCGAACTGGACCGGGATCCCGGTCTACAAGCTGACCGAGGAAGAGACCGCCCGGCTGCTGCGCATGGAGGACGAGCTGCACAAGCGCCTCGTCGGCCAGGAAGACGCGGTCAAGGCCGTCTCCAAGGCGATCCGCCGCACCCGCGCCGGGCTGAAGGACCCGAAGCGGCCGTCCGGCTCGTTCATCTTCGCCGGCCCGTCCGGCGTCGGGAAGACCGAGCTGTCCAAGGCCCTCGCCGAGTTCCTGTTCGGCTCCGAGGACGCGCTCATCCAGCTGGACATGTCCGAGTTCCACGACCGCTACACCGTCTCGAGGCTCGTCGGCGCCCCTCCCGGCTACGTCGGCTACGACGAGGGCGGCCAGCTGACCGAGAAGGTCCGCCGCCGGCCGTTCTCCGTGGTCCTGTTCGACGAGATCGAGAAGGCCCACCCGGACGTGTTCAACACCCTCCTGCAGATCCTGGAGGACGGGCGGCTGACCGACGGGCAGGGCCGCATCGTGGACTTCAAGAACACGGTGATCATCCTGACCACCAACCTCGGCACCCGCGACGTGGCCAAGGCCGTGTCCCTGGGCTTCCAGGCCTCCGAGGACACCGAGTCCAACTACGAGCGGATGAAGCAGAAGGTCAACGACGAGCTCAAGCAGCACTTCCGCCCGGAGTTCCTCAACCGCATCGACGACACCATCGTCTTCCACCAGCTCATGCAGGACCAGATCCTCGGCATCGTCGACCTGATGATCGCCCGGATCGAAACCCAGCTCCGCAACAAGGACATGGGCCTGGAGCTGACGGACAACGCCAAGAAGTTCCTGGCCAACAAGGGCTACGACCCCGTGCTCGGCGCCCGGCCACTACGCCGCACCATCCAGCGCGAGATCGAGGACGCCCTGTCCGAGCGCATCCTGTTCAACGAACTGCGCCCCGGCCAGATCGTGGTCATCGACTGCGAAGGCGACCCGGCCCAGTTCGAGAAGGCCAAGCTGGTCTTCAACGGCGCGGACCGTCCGGGCGCCGTGCCCGACGCGGTCCCGGCCGAGCTGGCCGGCGGCGGCGCCGAGGAGTCGGCTCAGTAAGACCCCGCACGACCAAGGCGAGGCCCCCGGTTTCCCGGGGGCCTCGCCCTTTTTTGCGTCGGCACCGCCCGACCCGGGTAAGTTGCCCAACGTGGAGAGTAAGGGGCAGCCGGCATTCGGCTCCGGACGCTTCGGCCGCCGCCCGGCGGCCCGCCCCATCCCGCGCCCAGCCCTGCTCGCCCGCCTGGCCGCCGCCCCCGGCATGGTCGTCCTGGTCGCCGCCCCCGGCGCCGGCAAGTCAACGCTGCTGGACGCCTGGTCCGCCTCGCACTCCGCCACCATGATCGACGCCCCCAGCGGCTGGCCCCCACCGCCGGGCCCTCTAGCCATCGACGGCGCCACACCCCGGGATCTCCCGCTGCTCGCCCGCCTCGCCGGCCGCGCCGGCGTGGTCGTCGCCGCGACCGAGGACCTGCAGGTCCCGGGCGCCACCGTGCTCACCCCGCGCGAGCTGGCGTTCGCGGAGGACGAGACGTACCAGGTCCTGGCCGGCGCCCTGGCCGACGCCGAGGCCGCCGACGCGCTCGCCCCCGACCTGCACCTGCTGACCCACGGCTGGCCGGCCCTGGTCGCCCTGGCCGGCGCCTGGCTCGCGCAGCACCCCGCGCCGGAGCGCCGCGAGCGCCTACGCGCCCTGGCCCGCGTCGAGGGCGACCTGACCGCTCACCTGGTCCCCGCCGTGGTCGCCGCCCTGCCACCCGCCGACCGCGACCTGCTCTGCCGCCTGGCTCGCCTCCCGGCCGTGGACGCGCGCCTGGCCGACCACCTCGACATCACCGAGGACCTCGGCCCGGTGCCGCCGTTCCTGCAGCCCCTGGCCCGCCACCCCGGCTGGTACGCCGTGCCCGACCCCTGGCGCGACGCCCTCGCCCGCGAGCTGCCGCTGCCGGACGACGAGCTGGCCGCGCTGCAGTCCGCGTACCGCGCCGCTACCTGACACGCAACGGCCGCAGGCGCAGGGCTTGCTGTCCGCGGTGCCTCGCGGGCGCGTACGTGAGGGCGTGGACCTCCGAAGAGCTGGCAGGGCAATGGCCGTGGCATCACGAGCCGAGACCCGAGACACCAGGGCGTGAACCTCCCGGCGGAAGGCGCTCCGGTTTTCTGCACCTTGACGGTAGCAGTCCCGAAAAAACTGGATCTTGTGAAATGTCCCAGCGTGACGAGTCAGTGACCCTGAGGGGCCGGCATGTAGTCGGTCAGCAGTGCCGGGGTCAGGCCCGCGGCGGAGATGGCCTGCAGCGCGGCGATGAAGTCGTCGACGAAGCGGTCGCGGAAGTGCATCAGGATGATGTCGCCCGGCTTGACGGTCTTGCCCTCCTGGTAGCGCACGATGCCCTTGTCGACCGTCTCCTTCCAGAAGAAGCCGGCCTGCAGGCCGCAGTCGTGGGCGACCTTCAGCGTGGTCGAGTCCTTGTCGCCGAACGGCGGGCGGAAGAGCGTCGGGCGCTTCCCGTAGAGGGCGGCCAGCTTGTCGGCGGAGCCGCAGATCTCGTGGCGCTGGAAGTCGTAGGACTTGCCCTTGAGCTCGGGGTGCGTGAGCGTGTGGGCCTCGATGTCGGCGCCGGCGTCGTTCAGCTGCTTGAAGTAGTCGGGGTTGTCCTTGATGGCGTTGATGGTCAGGAACAGCGTGACCTTCACGCCGGACTCGCGCAGCAGCTCCAGGGCCTCGGGGCGCTTGGTCCAGCCGTCGTCGATGGTCAGGAACGCGACGGGCTGGTCGGTGGGGATGCGCGCGTAGTACGGGGCGCCGGTGCCCTCCGGGAAGTTGATCCGGTGCGGGGCGGGGGGCTCGCCGAACTTCGGCAGGCGGTCGGCGTAGGTCTGGCCGGGCGGGGGCGCGGTCGTGCTCGTCTTCGACGGGGTCGGCTTGCCGGAGGCGGGGGTGTCGGCCGAGGGGTCGTCGCCGGGGGCGTCGTCGGACGGGCCGATGCTGGGCGCCGCGCTCGAGCTCGCCGGGGCGGCGCCGTTGCCCTGGGCGCGGCTGGGGGCCGCCTTGTCGTCGCAGCCGGCCACCACGACGGCCAGCGCGACGCACGCGCCGATCATCGCCGCGACGCGACGGGTCCTGCCGGTAACAAGCACATTGGGGAGCGTAGCGAGACGAAACCCTGATCGGAGTACCCAAATGGGGTATCCGTCCCGGTGAATAACGCCACCCGTCCGTGCTGCAACCTACCCGGGCAGCGCATACGTCTTTTCACGATGCCGCACCAGGCCGTCGGCGAGCAGGCCGTCCAGCGCGCGGCGGCGCTGGTCGGCGTCCGGCCACACGGCGTCGAGGCGCTCCGCCGGCACCGGGTCGTCGCTGGCCCGCAGGACGGCCATGAGCAGGCCGCGGACATATCGGTCCGTCCCGTGGTACCGCTGCGAACGCCGGCTCGGACCCTCCGGCGGCGGCGATCCGGCCAGCCGCCACGCGCAGACGCCGGTGAGCGGGCACTCCTCGCAGCGCGGGGCGCGGGCGGTGCAGACGACGGCGCCGAGCTCCATGAAGGCCACCGACGCGCGGGCCGCGGCCTCGTGGTCGTCGGGCAGCAGGGCCTCGACGGCGCGCAGGTCGGCCGGGGTTGTGTTCGCCCCGCCGTCGGCGTCGCCGGCCACGGCCCGGGCCACGACCCGGCGCACGTTGGTGTCGACGACCGGGTGGCGCTGGCGGAAGGCGAACGCGGCGACCGCGCGGGCCGTGTAGGTGCCGATGCCGGGCAGCGCGAGCAGCGCCTCGACGTCGTCGGGGACCTCGCCGTCGTGCCGCTCGACGATCGCCGTCGCGCAGGCGTGCAGGCGCAGGGCGCGGCGCGGGTACCCGAGCCGGTCCCAGGCCCGGATCGCCTCGCCGGGCGGGTCGGCGGCCAGGTGCGCCGGCGTCGGCCAGCGCTCCATCCAGCGCCGCCACGCCGGCTCGACCCGCGACACCTGGGTCTGCTGGAGCATCACCTCGGAGACGAGTACACCCCACGGCGACGCGCCCGGCCGGCGCCAGGCGAGATCGCGGCAGTTCGCGTCGTACCAGCGCGTCACGGTGAACGCGATGGCGGTCTGTGTGTTGTCGATGGTGGCGATACGCAAGGATAGGACGGTGAACGAGTACGCCGTCACGGTCATCGGCCACGACCGGCCGGGCATCATCGCCGACGTCGCCGAGATCCTCGCCCGGCTCGGGCTCAATCTCACCGACTCGACCATGACCCGCCTGCGCGGCCACTTCGCGATGACGCTGGTGTGTGCCGGGCCGCCCAGCGCCGCGGAGATCGAGGCGGCGCTGGAGCCGCTGACCGTCCACCGGACGCTGCTCGTGACCGTCCGCGGCGTCGTCGAGGAGCCGGCGTACGAGCCGTCCGGCAGCCACCACGTGCTCACGCTGCACGGCGCCGACCGGCTCGGCATCGTCGCCACCGTCGCCCGGGCCGTCGCCGAGTCCGGCGGCAACATCACCGACCTGACCACGCGGCTGTCCGGCAGCCTGTACGTCGTGGTTGCCGAGGTCGACGTCGCCGACCCGGTCGCGCTCGGCGAGGCGCTGAGCACGGTTGCGCAGCGCCTCGGCGTCGAGGTGTCGCTGCGACCGGCCGACGCGGACCTGCTGTGACCGGCGCCGTTCTCCCGGTCGTTCGAGCGCCCGCCGACGTGCTCGGCACGCCGGGCGAGCCGGTCGACCCGACCGCGCCGGAGATCGTGCAGCTCGCCGAGGACCTGGTGGCGACCATGCGGGTCTCGCCGGGCTGCGTCGGGCTGGCCGCGCCGCAGGTCGGCGTCGGCGCGCAGGTCTTCGCCGTCGACGTCACCGGCCACCCGAAGGCGCGCACCGTGCACGGCCCGCTGGTGCTGTGCAACGCGCGCATCGTCGAGGCGTCGCAGTGGCAGAAGGGGCGCGAGGGCTGCATGTCGGTGCCCGACCTCACCGGCGACGTCAAGCGGGCCAATCGGCTGGTCGTGGCCGGCTTCGCCCCGGGCGGTACCGAGGAAATCGAGATCACCACCGACGCGTTCGAGGCCCGGGCGCTGCAGCACGAGATCGACCACTGCGCCGGCCTGCTCTTCCTCGACCGTGTCGCGGGCGCCCACGCCGTGTACGCCCGCAAGGTCTATTTGTAAAGCCCTGTCCTCGGCGCGCCTGCCCGGTCGCGAGCCATGCTCCCGATACGGTGAGTGCATCATGAAAATGACGGTTGGCCCGCTGCCGGCCGGCGTCTACTGGCGGCGCCGGGCGATCGTCGGCGGCGTCGTCCTGGTGGCGGCGATCCTGCTGTGGACGTCGTGCGGCGGTGGCGACGACCCCGCCGGGCAGACGCGGATGGCGGCGTCGGCCGGGCCCGAAGTGACCTCGGAGCCGGCGACCACCCTGCAGGTGCCGACGGTGGGTGACACGTCCACGTCCTCGGCCCCGCCGGTCACGGTCACGTCCGCCGCCGCGCCGAGCACCGCGAGCGCGCCGCCCTGCGCCGACGCCGACCTGTCGCTGGTCGCCGTCCCCGACCAGGTCGTGCAGTTCCGCGGCGCCTACCTGAAGTTCACCCTCAAGGTCAAAAACATCACCAACCACGACTGCACGAGGGACATCGGCCCCGATTTCCAGGAGTTGTACCTCCAGGTCGCCGCCGTCAAGGTCTGGTCCTCGGACGACTGCAACGCGCCGAAGGGCAAGGAAGTGCAGGTCCTGAAGCCCAACATCGAGCTGGCGTTCACCAACAACTGGGACGGCAAGGCGACCAACAACGGCTGCACCAGCAAGGCCGTGCCGCCCGCCGGCAAGTACGAGCTCGTCGCCCGCCTCGACACCAAGATCAGCAGCCCGGTCCAGATCCAGCTGACCTAGCGCTTGCCGAGGTTGTTCGCGATCAGGACCTGGTCCGGGGCGAATGCGGCCAGCGAGGCGAGCTGGGCGTCCGGCGTACCGTTGAAATCACGAAGGCGCACGGCCAGGCTGATCCGGCGGACGCTGTGCTCGCTGAGTTTCGCCAGTTCACGCAGCACGGTCTGATCGGCCCACACCGGGTTGCTGCCCGTCCGGTCGAGGCCCTCCTGCAGACGGATGGCCAGGAACCGCTCCCCGCCGACCTCGACCGCCGCCACCTCGCCCACCCGCGACCAGGGCAGCACGAGCGTGCGCAGCCAGCCCGGGCGCACCGTCAGCGCGAAGTGGTTCGCCCCGACCCGCGGCCGCCGTACCACGGACAGCGCGATCGGCACCGCCCCGGCCACGGCCAGCCCCGCCGCCCACATCGGAAGGTCGGCCAGCGGGTTGTGCGACCCGGAGCCCAGCGTTTCGGGTTCGTCGCTGAACAGCGCGCGCACGAGCAGGACCACCAGGGCGGCGGATACGACATACCAGGCGAGGGTTCCCAGCGATCGGGACGGGAAGCTCCGTCGCCACTCGATCCGCTCGGGACCGGCCACCGGTTGGACCCCTCAGCAATCAACTCCATCCATCAGCGGATGGCATCCGCCCACTCTACGGGCTGGGTCGATACCGCACCAGCACCGGATGTCTGACCATCCGTAGACTGTGCAGGTGCCGATTGACCGCGAGCCCGGCAGGGGCGGCGCCAACACCGGCCTCATCGGGGGCTGGGCCGCCGCCCTGCCCGGCGCCGACCCACTGCGCGCCACCCTGGCCCTGATGGCCCCGGGCACCGCCCTGCGCGACGGCCTGGAGCGCATCCTGCGCGGCCGGACCGGCGCCCTCATCGTGCTCGGTCACGACCGCGTCGTCGAGCAGATCTGCACCGGCGGTTTCCCCCTGGACGTGGAGTTCTCGGCCACCCGCCTGCGCGAGCTGTGCAAAATGGACGGCGCGGTAGTCCTGTCGAGTGACGGCACAAGAATCGTCCGCGCGGCCGTACACCTGATGCCCGACCCGACGATCCCGTCCGAGGAGTCCGGCACCCGCCACCGCACCGCGGAGCGCGTGGCCAAGCAGACCGGCTACCCGGTCATCTCGGTCAGCCAGTCCATGCGGATCATCGGCCTGTACGTCAACGGCCAGCGCCACGTCCTCGACGACTCCGCCGCCATCCTGTCGAAGGCCAACCAGGCCCTGGCCACCCTGGAGCGCTACAAGCTCCGCCTGGACGAGGTCAGCGGCACGCTGTCAGCCTTGGAGATCGAAGACCTGGTGACGGTCCGTGACTCGGTGGCCGTCGTGCAGCGCCTGGAGATGGTCCGCCGCATCGCCGACGAGATCGCGGGCTACGTCGTCGAGCTCGGCACGGACGGCCGCCTGCTGGCCCTCCAGCTGGAGGAGCTGATGGCCGGCGTCGAGGCCGATCGCACCCTGGTCATCCGCGACTACCTCCCCACGGGCCGCCGCACCCGTTCGTCGGACGACGCCCTGGACGAGCTCAACGCCCTCTCGGCGACGGAGCTGATCGACCTGGTGGCCGTCGCGAAGTCCCTGGGCTACCCCGGCGCGAGCGACGCTCTGGACGCCGCGGTCTCCCCGCGGGGCTTCCGCCTGCTGGCCAAGGTCCCGAGGCTCCCGGTCCTGGTCGTGGACCGCCTGGTCGAACACTTCGGCAGCCTCCAACGCCTGCTGGGCGCCACGGTAGAGGACCTGCAAGCGGTAGAGGGCGTCGGCGACGCCAGGGCAAGAGGCATCCGCGAGGGCCTGTCGCGCCTGGCCGAGGCTTCAATCCTGGAGCGCTACGTCTAGCAACCGCGCCCAGCCGCGAACCGCAAGCAACGGACAAACGCTGTCACCGCGCCCAGCCCGCGAACCGCAAGCAACGAATGGACGTCGTCACCGCGCCCAGCCGCGAACCGGCAAGCAACGCACGAACGCCGTCACCGCGCCCACTTCCTAAAGCCGCAGGGCACGGGCTGGGTTTCAGAGAGCACACTTCCCCCCCGGCCCCCTCCCCCTCCCCCCACCCCCAAACGCCCCGCGAAACCGCGGAAGATCACACGTCCTCAGCCGTCGCCTTCACGGCATAGTGCAGCGCCGTGCGCACATCGTTGACCTCAAGCACCCGCATCCCCGGCGGCGTCACCCCCGTCGCCGCCGGCCCGCACCCCGGCGGCACCAGCGCGAACCGGAACCCCAGCCGCGCCGCCTCCGCCAGCCGCCGCGGCACGGCCCCGACCCGCCGCACCTCGCCGGTCAGCCCCACCTCGCCGAGCGCGACCAGATCCGGCGGCATCGGCAGCTCATGGGCGGCCGAGGCGGCGGCGAGGGCCAGGGCCAGGTCGGCGGCCGGCTCGGTGACGCGCAGCCCGCCGACGGTCGCGGCGTAGACCTCGCGGTCGTGCAGCTGGATGCCCGCGCGGCGCTGCAGCACCGCGAGGACCATCGCGAGGCGGGCCGAGTCCAGGCCGCTGACCGTGCGGCGAGGGGAGCCGGGCATCTGGGCGCCGATCAGGGTCTGGACCTCGGTGACGAGGGCGCGGCGGCCCTCCATGGCGACGCAGACGCAGGTGCCGGAGACGGCGTCGGCGTAGCGGGTGAGGAACAGGCCGCTCGGGTCGGGCAGGCTCGTGATGCCGCCCTCGTGCATCTCGAAGCAGCCGACCTCGTCGGCGGCGCCGAAGCGGTTCTTCAGGCCGCGGACCATGCGCAGCGAGGAGTGCTTGTCGCCCTCGAAGTTGAGGACCACGTCGACGAGGTGCTCCAGGACGCGCGGGCCGGCGACGTTGCCGTCCTTGGTGACGTGGCCGACGAGGACGGTGGCGAGGCCGCGCTCCTTGGCGATGGCGACGAGGGCGGCGGTGACGGCGCGGACCTGGGTGACGCCGCCCGCGACGCCGTCGACGCCGGGGGCGGAGACGGTCTGGACCGAGTCGAGGATCAGCAGGCCGGGCTTGACGGCGTCGAGGTGGCCGAGGACGGCGGACAGGTCGGTCTCGGAGGCCAGGTAGAGCCGCTCGTGGAGGGCGCCGATGCGCTCGGCCCGCAGCCGGACCTGGCTCGTGGACTCCTCGCCGCTGACGACGAGGGCCGGGGACTCGCCCTGCATCGCCCACTGCTGGGCCACGTCGAGCAGGAGGGTGGACTTGCCGACGCCGGGCTCGCCGGCGAGGAGGACGACGCCGCCGGGGACGATGCCGCCGCCGAGGACGCGGTCGAACTCGCCGACGCCGGTCGGGCGGGCCTTGGCCGGGGCGGCGCTGATCTCGGCGATCGGGCGGGCCGGCTCGAGCGGGGCGCGGGACGGCACCGCTCGCAGGGCGGCCGGGCCGGTGGTCGCGGCGCCGCCGGCGAGCTCGAGGATGGCTCCCCACTCACCGCACTCCGGGCACCGACCCATCCACTTGGGTGGCCGGTGCCCGCAGACGTCGCATTCGAAGGCTGCGCCCTTGGTCTTTGTCACGCCCTGAAGCTAGCCCAGGGGTACGACAAAAACCTGGGGTCACTCGCCGCCGTTCTCGTTCTGGACGACCGAGGTCGGCTTCGGCAGCGGGGTGAGCGGCGGCGTCATCGGCAGGTCGGGCAGGGTGATCGTGGTGGTCTTGCCGTCGGCGTAGGTGAAGGTGAAGACCACGTTGGTGAGCGAGCCGCCGGCCACCAGCGGCGGGCCGGTGAGCTTGTCGACCGCCAGGTACGTCTGGCTGTCCTTGCTCAGCAGCACCACGCCGTTGACCGGGATGGCGACGGAGATCTCCGACGAGCCGGCCGACACCGGCGGGGGAGGCGCGGCGGGCGACTCCGACGCGGACTCGGAAGGCGAGGCCGAGCCGGCCGGCTTCTTGCTGCCGCTCGCGGAGGGCGTCCCCGAGGCCGCGGCGGGCGTCGCCGCGACCGAGGCCTTCGGGCCGCCGACGAGGACGAACTTGCCGTTGTCGCTGGTCACGCCGGTGAGCTTCACCGCCTGCGTGCTGTTGTTGAACAGCCGCACGTTGATCGGGACGGTCGAGCCGGGCTTGTAGGAATCGGCGTAGGCCACGACGCCGTCGCGGAGCGCGATGTTGCCGTCGGCGCTGTTGACGTTGACACCGGGAACGGCGGGGACCTGCTCGGCGGTCTGGGTGACCTGACCGGCGCCGCAGGCGGAGACAAGGCCCAAGCCGAGCGCGGCCGAGGCCAGCAGCGCGGCGCGCAGCACCGGGCGGCGGCCAGTCTTCGGCGTGGCCGGAGTCGAACGCGTCACCTTGGTTCCTCCAAATCAAGGGGTGGCCGCACTACAGCCTAGATGCCGTTGATCTGCCGATTACGCCCACCCTGGCATTGGGGATTCAGTCCAGATTGAGGCCACTGATCAGCAGAAACACCACATCGATCAACGCCACCGCGATGACGGACAGGAAGGGTGCGCGGGATGTTGTGTCGCGGCTCATGCGGTACCAACCCCAGGAAAGGGCGATGAGCGCGGCCGCGAGGGCCGGCCAGAACAGCACCGGCGGCGGGCCCGGGGGTCCGAACGCGAGCGCCGCGGTCGCGGCGAGCAGCAGGACCCCGGCGGACGCCAGCGAACCACGGCGGCCGAGGAGGTGGGGCAGGCCGCGTACCCCCGTCCGCGCGTCGTCGTCCAGGTCGGGCAGGGTGTTGACGAAGTGCGCGCCCGCGCCGAGCAGGCCGCCCGCGGCCAGCAGCCACACCGGCGGGGTCTTGCCGGCGCCGAGCACCACGAACGCGGGCAGGCAGGTGAACGACACGGCGTACGGCACGACGGAGGCCGGCGTCGACTTCAGCGGCCAGTCGTAGAGCAGCGCCGAGATCAGCGCCAGCGCGCCGACCAGCCCGGCCGACGTACCGGAGAGGAAGCCCAGCGGCACGCAGGCGGCGGCGGCCAGGGCGCCGAGGGTGAACACCAGCCGGCGGGAGACCTTGCCGGCGGCGACGGGCTTGTCGGTGCGGCCGGCGGCGGCGTCGCGGGGGGCGTCGAGGGCGTCGTTGACCCACCCGATCGACAGTTGGCTGGCGAGGACGGCCACGGCGGCCGCGGCGACGCCGAGGGCCGGGCGCCCGAGGCCGATCGACAGCAGGGCGGCGACGGCGGTGACGCCGGCCGCGGGTTCCGGATGAGAAGCCCGCACCAACGAGATCGCAACCGACATTCGGCAAGTGTGGCCGCCCGCGAGGTTCCGTGTCAGTCTCATCTCATGCCTTCGGTGCGGCGTGCCCGCAACGATCCCGGTCAGTACGACGATCTGGCCGGGGAATGGTGGCGCCCCGGTAGCCCGCTGTCGATGCTGTACTGGCTCGCCCGGGCCCGCGCGCGACTGATCCCGCCCGCCGAGCGGCCCGGCGCCGTCCTGGTCGACCTGGGCTGCGGCGGCGGCCTGCTCGCGCCGCACGTGGCCGACAAGGGGTACCGCCACATCGGCGTCGACCTGATCGTCTCCGGCCTGGAACAGTCGCGCGAGCACGGCATCGCCCCGGTGCGGGCCGACGTGCGGCGCCTGCCGTTCGCCGACGGCATCGCCGACGTCGTGAGCGCGGGCGAACTGCTGGAGCATGTTCCGGACTGGCTGGGGGTAGTGGCCGAGGCATGCCGGATCCTGAGGCCGGGCGGTTGGCTCGTCCTGGACACCCTCGCCGACACCTTGCTGGCGCGGGTGGTCGCGGTGCGCCTGGCCGAGGCGGTCATGCCGGCGGTGCGCGGCATCCACGACCCGGCGCTGTTCGTCGACCCGCGCCGGCTGCGGGAGGCGTGCGCCCGGCACGGGGTGAACCTCGACGTGCGCGGCGTCCGCCCGACGCTGCCCGCGCTGGTCCGGTGGCTGGTGACCCGGCGCAATGCGGTACCGATCGTGCCGACGTTCTCAACCGCGATCCTCTACCAGGGGCGCGGCCGGAAGGGGAGTCAGTGACAGGTGCCGCGATCGCCGGGATGCACGTGACGTTCCCCGGGCAGATGCGCCAGGACGAGGTGTGGGACGGCTACTTTCAGCGGCACTACGACGGGCCCCGGCGGGGGCTGGCGAAACGGATCTTCGCCAACTCGGGGGTGGTCACGCGGCACGGGGCGGTGAACCCGCTGGTCGAGGACGCGTCGGGCTGGTCGACGGCCAGGCGCATGGAGCGGTACCTCACCGAGGCCCTCCCGCTGGGCAAGGACGCCGTCGCCGGCGCACTCAACGACGCGGGCCTGCGCCCCGACGAGATCGGGCTGTTCGTCGTGTGCTCGTGCACCGGCTACGCCACGCCCGGCCTCGACATCCTGCTCGCCCGCGACCTGGGCATGGCGGCCGAGACGCAGCGGCTCTTCGTCGGGCACATGGGTTGCTACGCGGCCATCCCGGGGCTCGGCGCCGCCTCCGACTACGTCGTGTCGCGGGGCCGGCCGGCGGTGCTGCTGTGCCTCGAGCTCACCAGCCTGCACGTGCAGCCGCCGAGCGTCGACCCGCAGCAGATCGTCGCCCACGCGCTGTTCTCGGATGCGGCCGCGGCGGTGGTACTCGTACCAGGCGGGACCGGCACCGGCGTGTCCGACATCGCCGCGGTGACCGACACCGCGACCGCCGACCACATGACGTGGGACGTCACCGACCTCGGGTTTCGCATGGGGCTGTCGCCGAAGGTGCCCGACGTGCTGGCCGTGTACGTCGCGGATCTCGTCGGGCGGCTGCTCACCCCGCGCGGGCTCACCACGGGCGACGTGGACGGCTGGGCGGTGCACCCCGGCGGCCCGCGCATCCTCGACGTGGTGCGCGACCAGCTCGTCCTGCCGGAGGCGGCGCTGGCCGAGTCCCGCGGCACGCTGGCCGAGCACGGCAACTGCTCCTCGCCGACGGTACTGCTGATCCTCGACGCCCTGCGCCGCCGCGCCGCGGGCCGGCCGCGCACGACGGTCGCGCTCGCGTTCGGCCCCGGCCTGACCCTCTACGGCGTACTACTGCAGCTGTGACAGCTCGCCCTTGAAGTCCTCCGGTGTCGTCACCGACTTGACGATCTTGACCGTCTTCGCGTCGGCGCCGACCAGGACGGCGGTGCTGGTGCGGTCGTTGGCCAGCGCGGGCACGGTGGCGCGCACCGAGTTGTTGGGGTCGGCGAGCGCGTGCACGGCGACCTTCTCGTTGAGCCCGGCCGGCAACGTTGGCGCGTGGGTGGCCACGACGAGGACCTTGGCCGCGCCCGAGGATCCCGCAACCGCATCAGTGGTACTGCGGATGAGCTGCTCGCAGCTGCACCCGTCGACGAGCAGGATGACCGCCGGGGTGAGCCCCTTGAGCGAGACGGCGGTGCCGTCGGGGCGCTGCAGGGTGATGCTCCCCAGCGAGACGCTGGCCGGCGCCGTGGTGGGCGTGCCGACCTGTGGGTTGGTCTTGGGGGCGTGCCCCGGCCACGCCACGGCGAAGAGGCTGATCAGCGTCGCGATGACGGCGATCGACATGATCAGCAACGGGACGGCGAGCCCTGGGGAATCGTCGGTGGTGCGCCGCACCGGCTCCGGCCGCAGGTGCAGCCGCCGCCGCCAGCGGCGACGGATTGCCGCCCGGCGAAATTGCCGGCGGATCGGCGCGCCTTCGCCATCGAGTGCACCGGCATCGTCGGGAATGATGATCGTTCCCCACTCAGGCGGGAGGTCGGGCAGGCCACCGCCCTCTTGTGGTCGCTCACCACCGCCGTTGTCGCCGCGCAGCGTGCCCATCGCTGTTCTCCTCGCACCTGCCTCAACTTTCCCTCACACGACGGCTACGCGCCAGAGGTGACTCCATTGAGATCAGTGCGTATCATCTACGCTCCGCCGCTGGTCAGGTCACGGAGAGTGTCGGTGCTGGACGTCTCCCGTGTGCGGGGAGACACTTGCTGTAGTCAATCGGATATGTCCGACTGGCAGGCCATTTGTGAGTGCTCCGGGTTGTTGATCCGCTACACAGCAGGTTCCGCGTTTCCTGTCAAGCGGGAGAAAGGGGACTCACATGTGTTCTGACCTGCGCGAATGCTGCTCTCTGGGGTGGGACGACAGCGCGTGACCGTGTTACCCTAGACACAGCGAAAGGGGTTTCGAACCTATGGTTTTCAGTGTCGGCGAGACCGTTGTCTACCCCCACCACGGGGCCGCACTCATCGAGGCAATCGAGACTCGCGTCATCAGGGGCGAGGAGAAGCAGTATCTCGTCCTCAGGGTCGCTCAGGGTGACCTGACGGTGCGGGTGCCCGCCGAAAACGCCGAGATCGTCGGCGTGCGCGAGGTGGTAGGCGAAGAAGGTCTGACGAAGGTCTTCGACGTCCTCCGCGCTCCGCACACCGAGGAGCCGACCAACTGGTCGCGGCGTTACAAGGCGAATCTGGAGAAGCTGGCCTCCGGCAATCCGCTCAAGGTCGCTGAGGTCGTGCGCGACCTGTGGCGTCGCGACCGTGAGCGTGGTCTGTCGGCCGGCGAGAAGCGCATGCTTGCCAAGGCGCGGGACATCCTTGTCGGTGAGGTGGCGCTCGCCGAGAAGAGCACGAAGGACGAGGCGGAGACGCTGCTCGACAAGGTGCTGACCGAGGCCTGACATTCCAGCCTGGCTATCCCTTCGATCGAGGACCGCGACGTGACGGCGCACGCGACTGTGCGTGGTGACGTCGCGGTCCTCGTGCCTGCGGCCGGCATGGGGATCCGACTCGGACCCGGCGGCCCCAAGGCACTTCGACTTCTGGGCGGCGAGCCACTGCTCGTGCACGCCGTGCGGCGCCTGGCGCTCGCGCCGAGCGTCGGCTGCATCGTCGTCGCCGCGCCGGCCGACGCCGTCGACGACGTGGCCGCCCTGCTCGAGCCGGTCGCGCCGGTCACCGTGGTGGCCGGCGGGGCTACTCGGCAGGCATCGGTCGCCGCGGCGCTGGCCGTGGTGCCGCCGTCGTTCGAGATCGTGCTGGTCCATGACGCCGCGCGCGCACTGACGCCACCGGAGCTGGTGGAATCGGTCGCAGAGGCGGTTCGTGGGGGGCACGGCGCGGTCATACCCGTTCTCCCTGTGGTCGACACCATAAAGCGGGTCGCCGATTCGGGCATTGTCGTCGAAACCGTGGAGCGCTCCCCGCTGCGGGCGGTGCAGACGCCGCAGGGTTTCCGGCGCGATGTGCTCGTCAAGGCCCATGAGGCGGCCGTGGACGAGCACACCGACGATGCGGGGATGGCCGAGCGCATCGGCATCGAGGTGTACACCGTGCCGGGCGCCGACGCGGCCATGAAGATCACGCGGCCCTTTGACCTGGCCGTCGCTGAGCTGCTGCTCTGACGACCGCCGTTTCTTCTTTTCTCTACGGCCACTCGCACGATGGCCGCCTGCCCCGGCGCGCTGTGCGCTCAGCGGCCGCTTGCTTGATGGCCGCGTGCTCGACGCGCTGCTCCCTCAAGGGCCGCGTCCTCGACGCGCCGCGATCAATGGCCGATTACGGCCCGCGCCAGGAGTGAGCCGCGCGCATTCCGGAAATTTCGGCTCTTGTCCGCCTTTGCCGAAATGCGCGCCGCGGGTCAGGCCGCCGCGGCCGCTCCAGCCGCGCCGGCGCAAGCCTTGCGGGGGCGGCGGCGCCACAACAGGATGCTGCCGACCGTGCCGCCGATGCCGAGCGTCAGGGTGATCCCGCCCGCGATCGACATGCCGACCGCGTCGCCGCGGGCCGTCGCGGCGCCCAGCGCGGAGTACGCCAGCGTCGCCGGCAGCGCCCCCAGCACCGTCCCCGTCAGGAACGGGCGCATCTTCACGCTCGTCGTCCCGAACAGGTAGTTGGAGATCCCGAACGGCATCAGCGGGATCATGCGCGAGATCACGATCGCCATCACCCCGCGCTTGGCCACGGCCTGCTCCATCGCGAGCAGGCGGCCGCTCAGGTGGCGGGCCATGAAGTCGCGGCCGAGCAGCCGCCCGATCGTGTGGGCGATGATCGCGCCGATGGTGATGCCCAGCATGATGTACATCGCGCCGCCAGCAAATCCGAAGATGACCCCGCCCACGCCGGCCAGCAGCGTGCGGGGCGCGAGGGCGGTGGTCAGCAGCGCCGAGCCGGCAACCGCGATGACCGGGGCCAGCGGATGGTTGGGGCCGATCGCGTGGACCAGCGAGGCACGGTTCGGGTGGACGACGATGATCACCACGGACAGGGTCGCCACGAGCAGGGCCAGCAGACCGAAGCGAAGTGCGGCTCCGGTGCGCCACCACGGCTTGTGGCTCGTCGGGGTCGTCAGGTCGCTGCGCACCCGTACCAGCCTAGGCCCGGGACGCCACGATGCCGAGCCCGGAGACGCTTCGGCAACCGGAAGTTCACGGGTGCGCACCGATCGTCGTACCCTCCGGTCGTGATGTTGATCGGTAACGGCACCGACGTACATGCCTTCGAAGCCGGCCGCGAGTGCTGGGTCGCGGGACTGAAATGGGACGGGATCGACGGCCTGGCCGGGCACTCCGACGGCGACGTCGCGGCCCACGCGATCTGCGACGCCCTGCTGTCCGCGGCCGGCCTGGGTGATCTCGGGGCGAACTTCGGCACCGGCCGGCCGGAGTGGGCCGGCGCCTCCGGCGTCACCCTCCTGCGCGAGACGGCCCGCAGGGTCCGCGCCGCCGGCTTCGAGATCGGCAACGTGTCCGTGCAGGTCATCGGGGTGAAACCGAAGGTGGGCACGCGCCGCGCCGAGGCCGAGCGCACGATGCACGACGCGATCGGCGCCATCGTGCGGCTGTCCGGCACGACCACCGACGGCCTCGGGTTCACCGGCCGGGGTGAGGGCCTGGCCGCCACCGCCGTAGCGTTGATCTATCCGATCGTGAAAGAGGGATAGATGAACGACACGCTTCGCGAGCTGCTCGACCGCCGCGCCTTCCTCGTGCTCAGCACCATCAACCCGGACGGCGCGCCGCAGAGCAGCGTCATCTGGGGCAAGCACGACGGCGGCGATGTCGTGTTCTCGACGATCCGCGGCCGGCGCAAGACCCGCAATCTGGAGCGCGACCCGCGGGTGTCCATCTGCGTGTACGACCCGGCGAACCCGTACCGCTACGTCGAGGTGCGCGGGACCGTCACCCTCACCGAGGACGGCGGCCCCGAGCTGATCGACGAGCTGAGCCGGTCGTACGACGACAAGCCCTGGGTCGAGCCGAACCCCGACAACGTGCGGGTGGTCTGCCGGGTGAGCGCCTCGAAGTACTTGGAACACTAAGCGTTTCGCGACCACGTCCATGCGTAGCCGGTGTCCTCGATCGCGAGCGCCGGCTCGCACAGGTCGAGCGGCCGGAACGTGTCGATCATGACCGCCAGCTCGTCGAACGCCTCGACGCCGATCGCGCGCTCGACCGCGCCGGGCTGTGGCCCGTGCGTGAAGCCGCTCGGGTGCAGCGAGATCGACCCCTGCTCGATGCCGGAACCGCGGCGGGCCTCGTAGTTGCCGCCCGTGTAGAAGAGCACCTCGTCCGAGTCGACGTTGTGGTGGTTGTACGGCACGGGGATCGCCAGCGGGTGGTAGTCGACCTTGCGCGGCACGAACGAGCAGATCACGAAGTTCGGGCCCTCGAACGTCTGATGCACCGGCGGCGGCTGGTGCACCCGCCCGGTGATCGGCTCGAAGTCGTGGATCGAGAACGCCCACGGGTACAGGCAGCCGTCCCACCCGACGACGTCAAATGGGTGATTTGCGTAAATGTGCTCGGTCCAGCCCCGCCGGTGCTGCACCAGCACGGAAATGTCGTACCCCTCCACGAGGATTGGCGCCGAGGGGCCACGCAGATCCCGTTCGCAGTAGGGCGCGTGCTCCAGGAACTGTCCACGCACGGAGAGATAGCGCCGCGGGGGTCCGATGTGTCCAGTCGCTTCCATCGTCAGCAGCTTCACCGGCCCGTCCTTCGGCACGAGCCGATGGATCACCGATGTCGGGATGATCGCGTAGTCACCCTCGGTGAGCTCCAGCACGCCGAAGGTCGTCTCGAGCGTGACGGCCCCGGCCGAGACGTAGAGGCACTCGTCGCCGACCGCGTTGCGGTAGAGCGGCGACGGCTCGGTCGCCTCCACGTAGGAGATGCGGATGTCGTCGTTGGCCAGCAGGTGCTGGCGGCCGAGCACGGCGTCCGCCTTGCCCCCGCCGATCTTGGTGGTCTGCAGGTGGCGCGGCTTGAGCGGCAGGTTTGGCACGCGCGACCACGCCGGCGGATCAAACGGCACGGCCGAGACGATCGCGGTCGGCCGATGGCGGTGGTAGAGCAGCGACGAATCGCTCGAAAAACCCTCCTGCCCCATCAGCTCTTCCGCGAACAGCGAGCCGTCCGGCTGGCGAAACTGGGTATGGCGCTTCGGCGGCACCTCGCCGACGCGGCGGTAGTACGGCATCACGGCCCTCCCCGACGGAGTGTCCGGATAGCGGACGAAGTTGTCCGCCCTGTAAAGCGTCCACTAGATTCGGAAGCTGTGTCAAACGCAGTGCCTACCTCTTTGGGCCAACCTCTGCTGACCGCCCTGGTCGACGACGCCGCCGTCTTCCCGCCCGGGAGCGCCGCCCTCGACGACGCCGTGCCGGCCCACACCGGCCACCGCGAGAGCTGGTATGCCCAGCTCATCGGCCCCCTGCTGATCCCCGTCGACGACCGCGACGCCTTCCGCGCGCTCGCACCGCCCGGCACCGGCGTCGGCCTGGTCGGCGCGCCGGCCGCGATCGAGGCCGCCGTCGACGACCTGCCCGCCGGCACCCGCCAGATCGAGAGCCCGGTCGCCAAGCGGGGCGAAGACCCGCGCCCCGGCATCGAGCGGCTCGCGGCGCTCATGAGGAAGCGCGAAGAGCCCTGGCAGTGGTACTTCGAGGTGCCGCTCGCCTGGGGCCTCATGTCCGCCCTCGACACCGTCGCGGCGCTGCGCGCCGAGGGCCTGCCCGCGGCCGCGAAGTTCCGCACCGGCGGCCTCGCCGCGGAGCTGTTCCCGACCCCGGTCGAGCTCGCCGCCGTCATCTGCGCCTGCCGCGACCGCGACCTGCCGTTCAAGCTCACCGCCGGCCTGCACCACGCGGTCCGCCACACCGACGCCGAGACGGGCCTGGTCCACCACGGCTTCCTCAACATCCTGGTCGCCGTGCTCCACGCCGCCGACGGCGCCGAGCCCGCCGACCTGGCCGCCGTCCTGGCCGCCACCGACGCCTACCCCCTGGCCGACCACGCCCGCGCCGCCCTGGCCCGCGAGCGCCCGCTGTGGGTCGGCTTCGGCAGCTGCAGCGTCCAGGACCCGGTGACCGACCTCACGGCCCTGGGCCTGCTGGACCGCCCGCGCCCCACTCCTCCGGCGTCCGCGTCATGACCCGCACGCCGACCTCGCGTCACCCGACCGGCGCCCGCGGCCGCGTCATGACCCACGCGCCGATCGCGTGTCACCCCATAGGCGCCCGCGGCCGGGTCATGACCTGTGCGTCGGTCTCGCGTCACCCGACCGGCGTCCGCGGCCGCGTCATGACCCGCGCGCCGATCGCGTGTCACCCCATAGGCGCCCGCGGCCGGGTCATGACCTGTGCGTCGGTCTCGCGTCACCGGACCGGCGCCCGCGGCTCTGTTCTTGCTTTGTCTAGTGCCACCCCCAAGCTGGACCCGACGGACGCGGAGGTGCGGTCATGACCACGGCGGCGAGCTGGCTCGAGATGGCGGACGACGACCCGTTCGGCATCGACAACCTGCCCTACTGCGCGTTCGGCCAGGACCGTTTCCGCTGGACCGGCGTGCGCATCGGCGACCGCATCCTCAACCTGGCCGCCGCCGAGGGCCGGGGCCTGCTCGACGCGGGCGGCGCGTTTCTCGGCCAGGGCAACCTCAACCGCTTCATGAGCGCCGGCCGCCCGGTCTGGGCACGGGTCCGCGAGCACCTCACCGAGCTGCTCAGCGCCGCCCGCCACCGCGAGGCCGTCGAGCCCCTGCTCCTGGCGGTCGCCGACGTGCGGCTCGACCTGCCGTTCGAGGTCGCCGACTACGTCGACTTCTACTCGTCGCTGGAGCACGCGACCAACCTCGGCCGCCTGTTCCGCCCCGACGCCCCCGAGCCGCTGCTGCCGAACTGGAAGCACCTCCCGGTCGGCTACCACGGCCGCGCCGGCACCGTGGTGGTGTCCGGCACCGACGTACCGCGCCCGTTCGGCCAGCGCCGGACCCCCGACGACCCCGCGCCCACCTACGGCCCGTCGACCCGCCTCGACGTGGAGGCCGAGGTCGGCTTCGTGGTCGGCGTGCCGTCCGAGGGCCCGATCCCGATCGACGACTTCCGCGCCCACGTGTTCGGCGCCGTCCTGGTCAACGACTGGTCGGCGCGGGATCTGCAGGCCTGGGAGTACCAGCCGCTGGGCCCGTTCCTGGGCAAGTCCTTCCGCACGTCGATCTCCCCGTGGGTCGTCCCCCTGGACGCCCTGGAGTCGGCCCGCACACCCGGCCCGGCCCAGCAGCCACCGGTCCTGCCGTACTTGAGCGCCGCCGACCACCACGGCTACGAGATCGACCTCGAGGTCCTCTGGAACGGCACGCCGGTCGCGCGCCCGCCCTTCGCCGGCATGTACTGGACGCCGGCTCAGCAACTGGCCCACATGACGGTGAACGGCGCCTGGGCGCGCACCGGCGACCTGTATGCCTCGGGCACCGTCTCGGGCCCCACCCCGGAGCAGACCGGCTCATTCATCGAGCGCACCTGGAACGGCGCCCGCCCGATCCAGCTCGCCGACGGCACCACCCGCACCTTCCTCCTGGACGGCGACACGGTCACGATCACCGCCACCGCCCCGGGCCCGTCCGGCTCGCGCATCGGCTTCGGGGAGGTGACCGGCACCGTCACGAAGCCCGAGTGACCGCCCCACGACCGCGTTGCCGTCCCGTCCGCGAGTCGCGCCGGGCGCATCCGGCGGCGCCGCGCGGGAGGCCGACGGCCCGGCTGACCGCGCCGTGCCGCGTCGGGCTGCGCCGTGCCGGGCAGGGCAGGGCAGGGTGGCCCGAGTCGGGGCGCGCCGGGGCCCTGTCGAGCCGCCGCGCTGGGCCGCGGGCGCGCCGTGCTTGTCCGCCAGTGGGCCGTGCCTGGTGTTGCCGGGTCGCACCGCGTCGGGTCGCATCCCGCCTTGCCGCACATGCCGAGCCGCGCTTTGCCGCACACGCCGAGCGCCCTTCCGGATCGCCGTCGGCCGCGCTGTGGCCTAGCCGAATGACACCTGCGGGTGATGGGGCAGGCGACGCCGAAGCCTGCGGGACGCGCCGCTACCCGGCAGTGGAGCGGGCGTGACGGGCCGCGGAGGTGGTGCTTCCGGCCTGCGGTCAACTGGATTCGGGGCGTGCGAGGCGGGTCACGGGACGGTGGGAGCGCGGTGTGAGTCTTCTGCGGATCGACGGTCGCTGTGAGCGGACTGCGACATTCGCCGGGTATGGTGCCCCGCGGAGGTGGTTATGGGGACGGGTCGGGCGTGGCTGCGTCGGCTGGTTTCGCCGCGTAGCTGGTCGCGGCCGGTTCGCTTCGTGCTTACCGGGCTGCTCGTCCTCGTCGTGGTCGCCGCCATGGGGATCACGGCCTATCGCACGCTCAAGCCTGCTGAGACGGTCAGCCGGGCCGACAAGCCCGTGCCCTCGCCGGAGCCGATCAAGTCCATCCAGTACGCGGAGCTGCCCTCGGCGCCGTTGATTGTTGAAGGGCGGCTTCGGGTTTACACCGAGCAGCGGCGGGTGTTCGCGGACACGCCCGTGACGGCGCAGCGGATGAATACGCCGCACTGGTCGTACCGGCGGTGGCCCGCGGAAGTGGTGTCGATCGTCGAGGTCGAGAAGCCCGCCAGCGGGGTGGGGATGTCCGTCGTGGTCACGAAGTGGTCGGACGGGGAGATCGTCGCGCTCGATGCGGAGAAGGGCGACATCGTCTGGCAGGCCAAGATCGATCCGGCCGACGGGGAGTCGTTCAAGGGGCGGCGGACCGGGGCCAAGACGATGTGGTCGCCGGAGGACCTGTTCGTGTCGGCGTCCGCGGTGGACAAGCAGCCGATCGTGATCGCCACCGGGAAGGACGTCGTCGAGGGGATCGATCCGGTCAACGGGGTGATCCGGTGGACGCGGTCGTTCATCGCCGAGCCGGGGTGCCGGACGAACGACTGGACCGGGACCGACACGTACTTCGTGAAGAACACCTGCGCGAAGCCGGCCACGCTGGAAATTTACGACGCGGCCAGCGGGGTGCTGCTCAACACCTGGCGGCCGCCGGGGGCCTCGATCGGGACCGACAACGTCACCAACTGGTTCATCGAGCCGGCGTCGTGCCAGCTGGGGCGGTCCGGGTGCGCGATGTTCAAGGCGGCGCCGACGGGGGACGTCGTGACGTACACCGACGCGGCCTCCGGGCTGGGGACGATCACGCCGGCGTACTGGTCGCTCGCGGCCGATCACACCGTCAAGCCCGAGCCGGTCGCGGACAAGGACACGATCGTCGTGGTCGGGGACGTGATCGCGCAGCAGATGACCGGCGGGTACATCTGGGCGTTCTCGCGCACGACCGGGCAGCGGCTGTGGATGTCGGAGGTCGCGGGGCGGCTCATCGGCGGCGACCAGCGCAACGTGTACCTGGTCAACAACGACTATCAGCTGCTGGTGCTCAACCTGGAGACCGGGGCCGTCACGTCGAGCACCGAGCTGCGTATCCGGCCCGCGGACCGGTTCGTCTACAGCATGTACTACCTGCACGCCGGGTACCTGGTGGTCGAGCGGCTGCAGACCACCAAGGAGTCGGAGATCGACGACCGCTACTACTTCAGCCAGGACACCGTCGTGCTGGTGGGGATCGGTTAGAGGATCACGCTCAGGAACTGGTCGTTCTCGGCCGGGGTGCCGATCGTGACGCGGACGCCGTCGCCCTGGAAGGCGCGCACGATCACGCCGGCGCGCTCGCACTCCGCGGCGAACTCGGCGCTGCGGTCGCCGAGCGGCAGCCAGAAGAAGTTTGCCTGGGTCTCGGGCACGTCGGGGTACACCTTCCGGACCGCCTCGACCACGCGCGACCGCTCGGCGACGACCAGGTCGACCCGGTGCTGCATCTCGTCCTCGGCGCGCAGCGCCGCCAGCGCCGCGGCCTGCGCCGGCAGCGAGGTCGAGAACGGGGTGACGACCTTGCGCACGGCGGCGACCACCTCGGGCGCGCCGATGAGGTAGCCGACGCGCAGGCCGGCCAGGCCCCACGCCTTCGACAGGGTGCGGGCGACGACGACGTTGGGGCGGTCGCCGTACGCCACCAGGCCGTCCGGCACGTCGGGGTCCGTGACGAACTCGCGGTAGGCCTCGTCGAGGGCGACCAGGACGTTGGACGGCACCTTGTCGAGGAACGCGTCGAGCTCGGCGCGGCGCACCGCGGTGCCGGTCGGGTTGTTCGGGTTGCACACGACGACGAGCCGGGTGCGCTCGGTGACCGCGGCGGCCATCGCGTCGAGGTCGTGGCCGTGCTCGGGCGTGTTGGGGACGCGGACGCTGGTGGCCGCGGTGGTGGCGCCGATGATGGGGTACGCCTCGAAGGACCGCCACGCGTAGATGACCTCGTCGCCGGGCATGCACGTGACGCGGAACAGGTGCTCGAACAGCGCGACGGAGCCGCAGCCGGTCGCGATCCGCTCCGGGTCGACGCCGAGGCGCTCGGCGAGGCGGCCGCGCAGCTCGGTGACGCCCATGTCGGGGTACCGGTGCGAGCCCGCCACGGCTTCGGTCACCGCCTCCACGACGCCGGGCAGCGGGCCGTAGGGCACCTCGTTGCTGGCCAGCTTGATCGCGCCCGGCACGCTGCGGCCGGGGACGTAGGCGGGAAGGGCGTCGAGGTCGGGGCGGGTGAGGCTCATGACTGTTCTCCGGCGTTCGGGGGTTCGGGGGACTGCTGCTCGGGAGACGCCGAAGCGTCGGCGGGGCGTTTGGCGCGCACCACGACGGTGCCGGCGGTGCGGTCGTAGATGGCCTGGTGCAGCGGCCAGTTGAGCACCGGCGTGAGGCCGATCACGAGCTGCAGCACGAAGCCGATGCCGCAGCAGCTCCACAGCAGCACCCACAGGCCGAGCGGGTTCCAGCGGCGGATCGCGCGGCGGAAGCCGATCGGCTGGTCGCTGTCCAGGCCGACGACCTTGATGCCGAGCAGCCGTTTGCCGAGCGTCTGGCCGCTGCCGGCGATCGCCGGGACCTCGTAGGCGAACCAGAGCGCGGCGATGAGCACCAGGATCACGACCTGCAGCCACGCCGAGCGGTCGGACTGCGTCACGTCGTTGAACGGCTCCCCGGCCAGCTGGCGGCGGTAGACCTCCTCGACGACCGGGGCGACGTCCTTGACGTACTGAAAAATGAACCAGCCCGTGACGATCGTGCTGAGCAGCGCGACCGCGACGATGTCGACGAGGCGGGCCAGCAGCCGCGAGCCGAGCGGGGCGAGGGTGTACCCGTGCGGGCGCACCGTCTCCGGCGCCGGCAGGCCCTGCGGCGGCAGTAGCACCTGCACCGCGCCGGCGGGCAGCGTGCCGTGCGGCCGCAGCCCGGGCGGCAGGGGGGTGCCGGGTGGCAGGACGATCGCGCCCGGCGGCAGCTGCCCGGGCGGGAACCCGCCGGGCGGGATCGGGGTGCCGGGCGGCAGGACGACGGCGCCCTGCGGCAGCGGCGACCCCGGGGTGGTCACGATCGGCGGGCGCGAGGCCGGTTCCTCGGCGGGGGCGGGCGGCTCGGCCTTGACGGCCGGCGGCTCGGTCGGGGTCGGTTCCGAGGCCGGCACCGGTTCGCCGATCCAGCCGTCGCCGTCCCAGTACCGCTGGACGTCCGGGTCCGCAGGGTCCTTGTACCACCCAGGCGCTGTCACGCCGCCTCCGCCTCCGTGTTACCGCTCGAGCTCATCCGGCCTTCACCACAATGGTGCCTGCCGCCTTGTCGTGCAGGCACTGCTGGTAGGGCTTGTCCCACAGCTGCCAGAGCCCGTCGACGTAGGAGAAGAACGGCACGACGGCGCCGGCCACGTTCTGCACGGCCCAGCGCCTGGCCATGACCCCGCGGGTCGGCGGCGCCGCCGGGTCGTCCAGCCGGATGATCCTCAGCTTCATGGCGCGCTTGCCCCAGGTCACGCCGGAGTGGCCGAACATCTCGACGTGGTAGATGTAGATCCACGCCAAGATCGCGAGGACGTATCCGAACTCGAAGAGCAGGATCAGCAGGATCGACGGGCCCGCGCTGCTGGAGTCGGTGTTCGCCGTGCCCGCGATCACCGCGAACATGGCGATGAAGATCGGGATGGCCAGCACGACGGCCACGCCGAACGTCACGAGCCCGTCGATGAGGTAGGCCAGGAACCGGTCGCCGAAGCCGGCGAGGGGCATGCCGTTCGGCGCGTACGGGACCATGTTGGGCGGCACGGTGTAGTTGCCCTGTGGATAACCGGGCTGTGGATAACCCGGCGCGGGCAGGCCCGGCTGTGGATAGCCAGGCTGTGGATAACCGGCGGGCTGTGGATAACCCGCCGGTTGGGCCACATTCTGTGGATAACCCTGTTGATAACCCGGTGGCTGCCCATACTCCGGGGCGCCACCACCCTGACCCGGATATGTCACCCGGACAGTGTTACAGGTTTCCGCGAAGTTCCTGCTCCCGCTCGATCGCCTCGAAGAGGGCCTTGAAGTTGCCCTTGCCGAAGCCCAGCGAGCCGTGTCGCTCGATCAGCTCGAAGAAGACCGTGGGGCGGTCCTGGACCGGCTTGGTGAAGATCTGCAGCAGGTATCCGTCCTCGTCGCGGTCGACGAGGATGCCGCGGGCCTTGAGCTCCTCGATCGGGGCGCGCACCTGGCCGATGCGGGCGCGCAGCTCGGGATCGTCGTAGTAGGAGTCCGGGGTGGTCAGGAACTCGACGCCGGCCGCGGTCATCTCGTCGACCGTGCGCAGGATGTCGTTGGTGGCCAGCGCGATGTGCTGGGCGCCCGGGCCGCCGTAGAACTCGAGGTACTCGTCGATCTGCGACTTCTTGCGCGACACGGCCGGCTCGTTGAGCGGGAACTTGACCTTGCGGGTGCCGCTGGCCACGACCTTGCTCATGAGCGCCGAGTACTCGGTGGCGATGTCGTCGCCGACGAACTCCGCCATGTTGGTGAAGCCCATGACGCGGCGGTAGAACTCGACCCACTCGTCCATGTGGCCGAGCTCGACGTTGCCGACCACGTGGTCGACGGCCTGGAAGTAGCGCTTGGCCGGCGGGGCGACGACCGGCTTGCGCGCCACGAAGCCGGGCAGGAACGGGCCGGTGTACCGCGAACGGTCGATGAGCGTGTGACGGGTCTCGCCGTAGGTCGCGATCGCGGCCCGGCGCACGACACCGTGCTCGTCCTCGACGTCGTGCGGCTCCTCGAGGCCGGTCGCGCCCTGGCGCACGGCGTAGGCGTACGCGGTGTCGACGTCGGGCACCTCGAGGGCGATGTCGGCGATGCCGTCGCCGTGCCGCTCGTAGTGCTGGGTCGCCGCGGCCTGCCGGTGTACGCCGCCCGTGAGCACGAACACCGCCGAGCCGGACTTGAGCACGTACTCCGCGTGGTCGCGATAGCCCTGCTCGGGCCCGCGATAGGCGATCAGCGTCATGCCGAACGCGGAGGAGTAGAAGTGCGCGGCCTGTTTGGCGTTGCCCACGTAGAACCGGACGTGATCGAGGCCGGTGAGCGGGAAGGGGTCGTGGGAGGCGTCGTGCTCGACGGCCCCGATGAGCTCGCTGAGGTCTTCGATGGCGCGGGTCATAGCGCAAGCCTGGCCCGGAAATCCGAGGTTGGGCAACGAACGCCCGACGGCATGGTCAAGTTGCACATTCCGTCGGGGATTTAGGGTGTACTCGTGAGCAGATTGACCAGCGAAATCGACGCACTCGATGCACGGCTGATCGCCTTGCTGGACGCCGAGCCGCGGATCGGGGTTCTCGAGTGCTCGCGGCGGCTCCGGGTGGCCCGGGGTACCGTCCAGGCTCGCCTCGACCGGCTCGCCTCCCGCGGGGTGATCCGCGGCCACGGGCCCGACGTCGACCCGGCGGCCCTCGGCTACGGGGTGACCGCGTTCGTGACGCTGGAGATCCGCCAGCGCTTCGGCCACGACCCGGTCGCCGCGCACCTGACCGAGATCCCCGAGGTGCTCGAGGTGCACACGATCACCGGCTCCGGCGACCTGCTGTGCCGGATCGTGGCGCGCTCCAACGCCGACCTGCAGCGGGTCATCGACCGGGTCATGAGCTACGACGGGATCCTGCGGTCGTCGACGATCATCGCGTTGGCGGAGCAGATTCCGTACCGTGTGCTGCCCCTGGTCCGTGCGGCCGCCGCTTCGGGCTCATCTTCTGGGTGAATGAGCGCGACACGGGTAAAAACGGCCATCCGGCGCTTTACCATTCGGCGGCGCTAGGCTGCCCGCGTGGCTAGGGGAGCGGTCCGCAACTTCGAGACGGCGCTCGGCGCGCTCGGCGTGCTGGCACTCATCATCACGGCCATCCTCGTCACCGGCTGGAACCCGCTGCCCAACGTGTCGCAGTGGTGGGAGAAGGTCGCCGACAGCACCGGCAAGCTCGCCACGCCGGACACGACCTGGACCGAGCGGGTCGGCGGCCAGCCTTCGGCGGCGATCGTCGCCAACGACGCCGCGATCGTCGTCATGCGCGGCACCGTCGAGGCGCGCGCGCTGAGCACCGGCGCGGTGCTGTGGCAGCGGGAGGCCGACTGGGCGGGCGTGGCCGGCGACGGCGTCAACACCGTCGCGGTCGCCGGCCGCCGCGGCCAGGGGCTCGTCGCGCTCGACCCGTCCACCGGCAAGGAGCGCTGGGCGGACAAGGACGTCGTGGGCGCGTGGACGTACCGTGACTCGGTCCTGACCCTCGCCTGCGGCGGCCTTACCGACTGCACGCTGGCCGCCCGGTCCCCGCGCGACGGCGCCCAGATCTGGAAGGTGACGCTGCCCGGCATCGGCCGCGTGCTCAACGGCGCCAACCCCGGCCTGCTCGGCACCGAGGTGATGGCCGACGCGTACCGCGACGCCATCAAGGCCATGCCCCGCTCCATCCCGGCGATGCTCGGCTTCCCGATCGAGCAGAAGGTGCGGGTCGTCGACACCGCGCACGGCAAGCTGCTCGGCGAGCAGGAGCCGTCCAACACCACGCGGATCGTCGTCGCGGGCGGCAAGGTGCTCGCCTCGACGGCGACGCCGAAGGACGGCGGCTGCCGGTTCAGCCTCGAGGCTCGCGACCCGGCCACCGGCAAGTCGGTGTGGAAGAAGGAGGGGTACGACCTGCGGACCGCCTCCGGCGCCGGCTGTGAGCAGCGCCACGACCCGGGCGGTTCCGACACGGTGCTCGTGGCGACCCGCGGCGACAACCGCGAGGTGTTCTTGTCCCCGCGCGACGGCCACGAGATGTGGGCCGGCGCCGCCGGCGACGAGATCGTGGCCGCCGACAGCCAGTACGGCCTGGTCCGCACCGACGGCGGCAAGACGCTCTCGGTCGTCGGCTTCGACCGCGGCGGCCGCCTGTGGCAGCAGCCCGTCTCCGCGAAGGCCGACGTGGCCATTTCGCGGTACGCCGTGCTGGTGCGCGACTCGCAGGAGGGGAAGCTGACGGCGTACGAGCCGGTCAGCGGCCGCCTGCTGCTGGACGTGAAGACGACGTCGGACGTGATCGGCGTCGGCGAGAAGGGCCTGATGATCGGCCGCGGCCGCACGATCGGCTACCTACCGTTCGCGTGACCTTGGCCTCTGGCCGAAACGCCCGGCAGGGCCGAGACTGCCTGCATGCTCACCTTGGCTTCGACCGGGTCCGTGCCGGTTGCGGCGATCATCCCGCTTGCCGTCATCGCGCTCGGCTTCGTCGCCTACTGCCTGTACGACCTGAGCCGATCACCGGTCCGGTACCTCCCCAAATGGGTGTGGGCCATCATCTGCCTCGTGTCGATCCCGCTCGGCGGCGTCGTGTACCTGCTCGTCGGCCGGGACCATCGATGATCCTGCGAACCACCGGACTGGCGAAGCGCTACGGCCGCCACGTCGCCCTGGACGCCGTCGACCTCGCCGTGCCGCGCGGCGCCGTCTACGGCCTGGTCGGCCCGAACGGCGCCGGCAAGACCACGCTTTTGGCCATCCTCGCCGGGCTTCGCCGCCCCACCACCGGCACGGTCCACTGCGAACTGCCGCGGCAACGGGTCGCGCTCCTGCCCGACACGCCGCAGTTCGACCCGTGGTTGACCGGCCGCGAGGTGGTGGCCCTGGCCCGCAACCTGGTCGCGGGCAAGGAGTCCGGGCCCCGCATCGACGACGCGCTGCACGCCGCGGGCCTGGCCGAGGCGGCCGACCGGCGGGTCGGCGGCTACTCCCGCGGCATGCTGCAGCGGCTCGGCATCGCCGCCACCGTCGTCGGCGACCCGGAACTGCTCCTGCTCGACGAGCCGGTGTCCGCCCTCGACCCCGCCGGCCGGCGCGAGGTCCTCGACCTCGTACTCCGGCTCCGCGCCCAGGCGACGACCGTGCTGTCCAGCCACATCCTCGCCGACGTCCAGGAGGTCTGCGACACCGTCGGCATCCTGCGGGCCGGCCGGCTGCTGTACCAGGGCCCGCTCGACAACCTCCTGGTCGGCCGGGCGGTTCCGGCGTACCGGGTGCGCCTGCGCGAGTCCGTGGAGCCCGTCGCCGAGCACCTTCGCCGCGAGGAGTGGGTCACCGGCGTCGACCAGGAGGGCCACGCGCTGCGCGTCGGCGTCCGCTCCCTGGCCGAGGCGGAGCTGCGGCTGCCGCAGGCCCTGGCCGCCGCCGACGCGCGGGTCGTCAGCTTCGAACCGCTGGCCGCCGACCTCGAGTCCGTGTTCCTGGAGCTGACCTCATGACTCTCTGGCGCCTCGAATGGCTGCGCCTGATCCGGACCCGGCGGCTGGTCGTGCTGCTCGGCGTGTACCTGTTCTTCGGCCTCACCGGGCCGCTGACCGCCCGGTACATCAGCGAGATCCTCAGTTCGCTGGGCACCGAGGGCGTCCGCATGGAGTTCCCCGATCCCCGACCGGCCGACGGCATCGCCCAGTTCATCGGCAACGTCTCCCAGATCGGCCTCCTGGTGGTGGTGCTGGTCGCCGCGTCCGCGCTCGCGTTCGATGCGCGACGAGAGATGGCCGTGTTCCTGCGTACGCGCATCCCGGGCGTGGGGGCCGTGGTCGTGCCCGCCTACGTCGTCACCACCGGCGGGGCCGTCGGGGCGTTGCTGCTCGGCTCGCTCGCCGCCTGGTACGAGACCGCCGTGCTGCTCGGCGGGCTGCCGGTGGCGCGCATGTTCGCCGGGATCGGGTTCGGCGCGGTGTTTCTCGGGTTCGTGGTCGCCCTGGTGGCGCTCGTCGCGGCGGTCGCCCGGGGAGTGCTCGCCACCGCGGGGATCACGCTGGGGGTACTGCTTGCACTGGCGCTGCTCGGCAACTTCGGAGGGCTCGGGCGGTGGCTGCCGACGAGCTTGTCCGGCGCGCTGACCGACCTCGTCCGCGGCACCGCGCCAACCCATTACCTGCCCGCCACCGGCATCACCGTCGCGCTCACCATCGCCGCACTGGCGGGCGCCGTCTGGTTCGGCCGCCGCCGCGAGATCTGACGCTCCGCGCGGGGTACGTACGTCACGTACTTGACGTACCTGCCCGGTGCATCGCATGCTGGGTGGGGGAAGCTTGGGGGAACGCATGTCCATTGCCGCGCACTTTGACAGCTACTCGGCCGCTCGGGCGCACTTCAAGGATCTGCTCGACGCTGCTCGGCGCGGCCGGGTGGCGACCGTGCAGCGGGAGACCGGCCGGGCCGCAGTCGTGGACGCCGAGCGTCTGCGCGTCAGCCTCGTCGCCGTGCTGCCATCGCCGCAGGTGGTAGCCGAAGACGGTGGGTGGTCGGTGTTCCTGCATGGTGTCCCGGTGGCCGCGGACGCGGCAACGTTCGACGAGGCGATCGAGGAGATGATCGTGGCGTTGCGGGAGTACGCCGACGACTGGCAGGAGCGGCTCCTGGACGCCCCGAACCATCGCGGCAACTGGGCGCTGGTCCAGGTCATCGAGCTCAGTGATGACGCCCAGCTGCGTGAGTGGCTGGTGGGCGCGCCCCGATGAGCTGGCCGACGCCGACGCGCCAGGATCACCAGAAGTTCTGCGAGATCGAGGGGTGGGAGCCGGTCCGGACCGCACGCGGCGGGACCGGCACCCACCACCTGACGTACGAACTGGCGTTGCCGGACGGCCGGATTCTGCGGACCCGGATCTCCCATCCGCCCGACCGCGGCACCTATGGTCCGGGCATTTGGAGTCACATCCTGCGTGATCAGCTCGACGTCGCCGAAGATGTCTTCTGGGCCTGCGTGCGCGACGGTGTCAGGCCGGCTCGGGGCAAACCCGAAGCGCCGCCGGCCGAACCGATCCCCGTCGAAGTGGTACACCTGCTCATCACTCGGGTCGGTCTCACCGAACCGGACGTGGCGCGCTTGACCAAGGACGAGGCCATCGCGCGCCTGAACGAGTACTGGACCGAAGGCAGCTGACGCCCCCGCCACGAGGCTGACCCACTGCTTGCTCGTGGTGTTTTTGGCGTTTGGGACTACCATACGTACGTGAGCTCGACGTCGGGTGTCCTGCTGACAACCACCGAGGTTGCCGCGCTGCTGCACTGCTCGCGGCAGCACGTCGTCGACCTGTGCGACAACGGGACGCTGCCGTTCGTCCGGGCCGGCACGCACCGGCGTATCCGCCGCGACGACGTCGAGCGGCTGCTGCGGCCGCCGTTTCGTCGTGAGGTCGAGAAGTCGCTGTGGCTGCATCGCGCCGTCGCCGGCAAACTCGTCGCTGACCCGGAACGGGGGATGGCGCTGGCCCGCCGCAATCTCGCCCACCGCCGTGCGGTGCACTCTGACGGCAGCGCCAACTCATGGTTCGACGCCTGGGAGCGGCTTCTGGGCGAGGGTGTGGACGCCGTCGTGGACATGATCACGTCACGGACCGAGGCGGCGGCCGAGTTCCGGCAGAACACGCCCTTCGCTGGGCTGCTGACCGAACGGGAGCGCCTGAAGGTGCTGGCCGCGTTCGACGCGACGCACCCCCGAGTGGCGTTGTCCGCATGAGACGCGAGCAGCTCGAACACGTCCTGCGGGCCGTGTCCGCGATCGTGGGCGACCCCGACGTGCTGGTCATCGGCAGCCAGTCGATCCTTGGCGCGATCCCGGAACATCTGCTGCCGCCGGTCGTCACCCGCTCGACGGAAGTCGACATCGCGTTCTTTGATGACCCGGACGGGCGCAAGGCCGACCTGGTCGACGGCGGCATCGGGGAGATGTCGGCGTTCGACAGTACGTACGGCTACTACGCCCAGGGTGTCGACACCTCAACCGCGATCCTGCCCGACGGTTGGCGGGATCGGCTTGTCGTTGTCGCCAACGCGAATACCGGCACCGCGCAGGCCCGCTGTCTGGAGCCGCACGACTGCGCGGCCTCCAAGCTCGCCGCCGGCCGGGAGAAGGATCTCGTCTTCGTATCGGCGCTCCTTGAAGCGCGCCTGATCGACGCCGACACCCTCGCGGACCGCATCAAGGCAATGAACGTCTCCACAGTGCTGCGCCAGCGCATGTTGAACTGGGTGGCGGCGGGAAGTTGACGCAGCTGCAGGCCAGGAACCGCCGGCGGCTTGCGGAGCGCCACGTCGCCTCCGACCAGTTGCCGGAGCTCATCCGCAAGGCATACAAGACGCCGCCGAAGGCGACCGCCATCTAGCGATGGCGATCATCCGGCGTCACGGCCAGAACGCGGCCGTGGCCTAGCGGTGCTCCATGATCAGCGCGAACGACGTCTCCGGGGCCAGGGCTTCATAACCGTGGGCGACGTCGCCGGCGAACGAGGCGTAGTCGTGGACGTCCAGGTCGACCGGGGTGTCCTCGGGGCCGACGCGCAGGCGGCCGCTGATCATCACCACGTGCTCGATCGTGCCGGGCAGGTGGGCGTCGGCCTTGCGGGTGCCGACCGGCTCCGCGCGCATGAGGTAGATGTCGCGGCGTACGCCCGGGGGGCAGGTTGCGAGCAGGGTGCCGACGAAGTCGGCCTGCTCGGACTTGATCGTGGGGCCGTCGCCGGCCCGGATCACGCGCGGCGCGGTCGGCGGGGGCTCGACCAGGCGGCTGAACGGCACGTTCAGCGCGACCGCCAGGGCCCACAGCGTCTCGATGTTGGGGTTGCCCGCGCCCGCCTCGAGCTGGCTGAGCGTGGACTTCGCGATCCCGGCGCGCTTGGCGACCTCGCTCAGGGACAGCTTCTCCCGCTCCCGCTCGCGGCGGAGCGCGGCCGCGATGAGGTCGATCGGCGGCTTGTTCGGGTCCATGCACCGGTCCATTCGCTGTATCGAACGAGTCATTCGGCTTGACGAACGACGACGACAGGGTCCAGCATACCGAACTATGCGTTCGATTCTCCGAACAGATCCGATTGCCCGGGATGTGATGGCGCTCTGTGCGGCCGCCGTCGTCGTCGGGCTGTCGTTCGGCGCGATCGCGTCCGCCGCCGGTGTGCCGTTGTCGCAGATCATGGTCATGAACGCCTTCGTGTACGCCGGGGGAGCCCAGTTCCTCGCCGTCGGCCTGACCGGCGCCGGGGCCACCGCCGTGGCGATCATCGTCGCGGGGCTGCTGCTCAACGCCCGCCACCTGCCGTTCGGCCTGGCGATCGGCAACGAGGTGCTCGGCACCGGGCGGGCGGCCCGGCTGCTCGGCAGCCACCTCATGACCGACGAGTCGGTCGCGTTCGCCCTGGCCCAGGACGACCCGGCGCGCCGCCGCCGCGCGTACTGGCTCACCGGCATCTCGCTGTTCCTGACCTGGAACGTCGCCTCCGGACTCGGCGCGATCGTCGGTTCCGCGCTGGGCGACCCCGACACGTTCGGCATCGACGCCGCGTTCCCGGCCGCGCTGCTCGCGCTGACGCTGCCGTCGCTGAAGGACCGCCCGGCGCTGCGCGTCGCGATCGGCGGGGCCGCCCTCGCGCTCGCCGCCACCCCGTTCCTGCCGGCCGGCCTGCCCGTCCTCGTCGCCCTGCTGGCCCTCGTCCTCGGAAGGCGGTCGTCGTGAGCTGGATCGCGATCATTGCGCTGGCCGGCGGTACCTACGCGTTCCGTTTCGCGGGCCCAGTGCTGCGCGACCGGTTCACGATGTCGCAGGAGCTGCGGCGGTACCTCGAACTGGCCGCCATCGCCCTGCTGGCCGCGCTCATCGGCACCGCCGCATTGCTGGACGGCACGCATTTCGTGGGCATCGCCCGCCCGGCCGGCGTGCTGGTCGGCGCGATCCTGGCCTGGCGCAAGCTGCCGTTCGTCGTGGTTGTGGTCGCCGCCGCCCTCACGGCGGCCCTGCTCAGGCTCGCCGGGGTCGAGTAATACAGTCGAGGCCATGCCCGACTTCGCGTTCTCGCCGCTGCTGCCGCTCGGACCCGACACCACCGAATACCGCCTGGTCACCAGCGACGGGGTCGGCCGCGACGGGCGGTTCCTGACCATCGAGCCGGAGGCGCTGACCCGCCTGACGGACGAGGCCATGCACGACATCGCGCACTTCCTGCGCCCGGCGCACCTGACCCAGCTGCGCTCGATCATCGATGACCCGCAGGCCTCGCCGAACGACCGGTTCGTCGCGCTCGACCTGCTGCGCAACGCGAACATCGCCGCCGGCGGGGTCCTGCCGATGTGCCAGGACACGGGCACCGCGATCGTCATGGGCAAGCGCGGCCGGTTCGTGCTCACCGACGGCAACGACGAGGCCGCGATCGCGCGCGGGGTCTACGACGCGTACACCCGGCTCAACCTGCGCTACTCGCAGCTGGCCCCGCTGACCATGTGGGACGAGAAGAACACGGGCTCCAACCTGCCGGCGCAGATCGAGCTGTACGCCGAGGGCGACGACGCCTACAAGTTCCTCTTCATGGCCAAGGGCGGCGGCTCGGCCAACAAGAGCTACCTGTACCAGGAGACGAAGGCCCTGCTGAACCCCACCCGGATGATGCAGTTCCTCGAGGAGAAGCTGCGCCTCATCGGTACGGCGGCCTGCCCGCCCTACCACCTCGCGATCGTCATCGGCGGCACCTCGGCGGAGCACGCGCTCAAGACGGCGAAGCTGGCCTCGGCGAAGTACCTCGACACGCTGCCCACCGCCGGCACCCCGGTCGGCCACGGCTTCCGCGACCTGGAGCTCGAGGCCGAGGTACTCCAGCTGACCCGCGAGTTCGGCATCGGCGCCCAGTTCGGCGGCCGGTACTTCTGCCACGACGTCCGCGTCGTGCGCCTCCCGCGCCACGGCGCCTCCTGCCCGGTCGCGATCGCAGTGTCCTGCTCCGCCGACCGCCAGGCCGTCGCAAAGATCAACGAGCAGGGCGTCTGGCTGGAGCAGCTCGAGCGCGACCCGGCCCGCTTCCTGCCGGACGTCACCGACGAGCACCTCGACGACGACGTCGTGTCGGTCGACCTGAACCGCCCAATGTCCGAGATCCGCGCCCAGCTCTCGGCCCTGCCGGTGAAGACCCGCCTGTCCCTGACCGGCCCGCTCGTCGTGGCCCGCGACATCGCCCACGCGAAGATCGCCGAGCGCCTCGACGCCGGCGAGCCCATGCCGCAGTACCTGCGCGACCACGCCGTCTACTACGCCGGCCCGGCCAAGACCCCCGACGGCTACGCCTCGGGCTCGTTCGGCCCGACGACGGCCGGCCGCATGGACGCGTACGTCGAGAAGTTCCAGGCCGCCGGCGGCTCCCTGGTGATGCTGGCGAAGGGCAACCGCTCGAAGCAGGTCACCGACGCCTGCCGCTCGCACGGCGGCTTCTACCTCGGCTCGATCGGCGGCCCGGCCGCGCGCCTGGCCCAGGACTGCATCAAACACGTCGAGGTCATCGAGTACCCGGAGCTGGGCATGGAGGCGGTCTGGAAGATCGACGTCGTCGACTTCCCGGCCTTCATCGTCGTGGACGACAAGGGCAACGACTTCTTCGCCGAGGTCACGAAGCCCGTCCTGACGGTCGGCCGCCGCGCCTGATCCGGACATGAAAAAGGCCGGCCAGAGATTGGCCGGCCTTTCTTCGTTGTTCGTCAGTTGGCGGCACGAAGCTCGGTGCCCTGGGCGAACTGGGTGGCGAAGCGCTCCTTGAGCGCGTCGAGCTCGGACCAGTCGGCCTGGTGCATCGACTCCGAACCTTCGGCGGCGAAGACGTGGTCGTCAACCGAGGCGTCGTGGCTGTAGTTGGTGTAGTCGTCCGACTCGTAGTGCACCGCCGGGCCCTGGTCGAACTCCACGTGGTGGCCCTGCGAGAAGTCCGTGGACTCCGACGCGGAGTGGTCGGCCTCGTACACGCCGAACTGGCTGTTGTAGTCCGCTTCGGAACCCTCGGCCTGGTGCAGCTGGTCCAGCTCGCCGCTCTCCTGACCGGCCTCGTACTGCCCGTAGTCAACGTCGCTCATTGCTCTATCTCCTCAAGAAAAGTAAACCGTTTCGGTGTTGAGAAGAACGTTAGAAGCGACGAGATCGACTTTGCTCCCGGGAACGTGCCAAGGGGGATCGACGAGTCCGGTGGAGCGAGCGAGGTACCGGATCGCGGTGCGTCACCGATAGACTGCGATGCGTGGTCAGGGCTCTCCGGGCGTGGCTGCGCGACTATGCCTCGCGGCGCGATGGGGTCGCCGGCGTGCTGACCGCGTGGGCGTTCATGGCGGCGGTGGCGCTGGCGGCCACCCTGGCCGTGGTGCTCCACATCGCGGCGCTCGGCTGGCTCGCCGCCCTGCTCTTCATCCCGTTGTGCTGGCGGAAATGGTTCCGCGGGCACTGGTGAAGAAAAATCGGGCGAAAGGGGTGATTTGGGGGCCGCACACGTCTTTGGGCGCAGCCCCTCATCAATTGATTCGCCTACGCGACCGAAATATCCCCGTTCGTCCAGAGCAAGGGCGCCGCCTCACCTGAGTAAGGCTTGCGCAGGTCTTGAGCAACCCATCGCAAACTCTGGACGCATTCCGGCACGCGTATGCGCTCCCTTGAAAAAGGGTCGCCGCCCCTGCTCTTTCGTCGCTCTCATCTGACTACCATCAAGTATTCGAGCGTGCAGCTTCGAGGGGAGGCGGCGGCCGCGTAGAGGGTGGTTATGCGCGATTCGACCAGATTTTCGATCTTGGGACCGGTGCAGATCCGCACACCGGTAACCGAGATCACGGTCGCGGCGCCGCGTGAGCGGATTCTGCTCGCGCTCCTGCTGCTGCGCGAGGGGCAGCTGGTCCCCGTGCAACAGGTCATCATGGCCCTGTGGGACACCAACCCGCCGCCGACCGCGCGGGCCCAGGTGCACAGCTGCGTCTCCCGGCTGCGCCAGGTGCTGCGCCGCGCCGGGCTGCCCGAGGACCTGGTGGTCACCGAGCCCGCCGGGTACCGCATCAAGGTCGGGCCCGAGGACCTCGACGCCGCCCTGTTCGCCACCCGGGTCGAGCGCGCCCGCGCCGCCGCGACGGACGGTGACCTCGCCGGCGGCCGCGACGAACTGCGGGCCGCGCTCGCGCTGTGGCGGGGCCGGCCCCTGACCGACGTCGACTCCGACGTGGTCCGCGCCGCCGCCGCGCACCTCGAGGAGCAGTGGACCGCCGCGATGGCGCTGTGCCTCGACCTCGAGCTGCAGCTGGACCTGGGCGAGGAGGTCCTGGCCGAGGTCGCCGACCTGGTCGAGCGCTACCCGCACCACGAGCAGTTCCGCGCCCACCTCATGACCGCCCTCGCCCGCACCGGCCGGCGCGCCGACGCCCTCGCCGTGTTCCGCCGCGGGCGGGCGCTGCTGGCCGAGGAGCTCGGCATCGAGCCCGGCGCCGAGCTCGTCGAGCTGCACCGGCGCATCCTCAACGGCGACGCCGACCTGCTGCTGCCGCAGGCGCCCCGACCGCTCGGCCGGCGCGCCGCCCGCTGCCTGCCGCGCGACGTCGCCGACTTCTCCGGCCGGGCAGAACTGGTCCGGCGGCTCGTCGGCGCCCTGCGAGCCGAACGGCCCGAGGTGATCGCGATCGACGGCATGGCGGGCACCGGCAAGACGACGCTCGCCGTGCGGGTCGCGCACGCGGCGGCCGAGCGCTACCCCGACGGCCAGCTGTACCTGGACCTGCGCGGCCACAGCGACCGCGCCCCGCTCGACCCCGGCGAGGCCCTCGGCGCGCTGCTGCGCCAGCTCGGCGTGCCGGCCGAGCGCGTGCCGCCCGGCCTGGACGACCGCTCCGTGCTGTGGCGCACCGAGCTGGCCGACCGGCAGGTGCTCGTGCTGCTCGACAACGCCCTCGACACCGCGCAGGTGCTGCCGATGCTGCCCGGCACCGCACACACCGGCGTCGTCATCACCAGCCGGCGGCGCCTCGGCGGGCTCGACGGGGCGCAGACCGTCTCCCTCGACGTGCTGCCCCTCGACGACGCCGTCGAGCTGCTGCGGCGCACCGTCGGCGAGCGCGCCTACGCCGACCCGGCGTGCACGGCCGAGGTCGCCGAGCTGTGCGGGCGGCTGCCGCTCGCGGTCCGGCTCGCCGGCGCCCGGCTGCAGCACCGCCCGAGCTGGACGGTCGCGGACCTGGCGGCCCGGCTGCGCATCGCCAACCGCCGCCTGCCGGAGCTGGCGGTCGACGGGCGCACCGTGGCGGCCGCGTTCACGCTTTCGTTCCAGCATTTGGCAGTACCGCTGCAGAGGCTTTTTTCGGTTTTGGGTCTGCACCCGGCAGGGGACTTCGAGCCGGCGGCCGCCGCGGCCCTCGCCGGCCTGCCCGTGGCGGAGGCCGAGGCGCTGCTGGAGGACCTCGTCGACGTGCATCTGGTCGAGGCGCCGGCCGCGGGTCGATACCGGCTGCACGACCTCCTGCGAGACTACGCCGCCCAGCTGTCCCACGATGACCCCGACGCCGTTGCGCGACTGCTCGATCACTATCTGTACAGCGTGACGGCCGCGACCCGGTTCATGGAGCTCTCCGACGCCCGCTCGCTCCTGCGGCTGGACAGCCCGCCGGCGACCGCGCTGGAGTTCGACACCCCCGTCGACGCCCGCCGCTGGCTGGAGCGCGAGCTGCCCAACGTGGTCAGCGTCGCCCGCCTGGCCGCCGAGGTCGGCCGGCACCGCCACACGTGCATGCTGACCAGGGCGATCTCGCCGTTCCTGTTCGGCTTCGGCTTCGGCGAACACCAGCTCGACCTCTACGAGCGGGCCATCGCCGCGGCCGTCGCGCTGCCCGACGCCGAGCTCGAGGCGGAGTCGCGCAACTACCTCGCCGCCGTGTACTTCCGCATGGGCCGCCTCACCGACGCCCTCGCCACGCTGCAGACCGTCATCCGCATCGCCGAGCGCGAGGGCCTGCCGCGGCTGGTCGGCACGGCGCTGACCAACCTGGCCATGCTGCACAGCCGCCTGGGCCAGTACCCGGAGGCGATCGCGTCGGCTGAGGCCGCCGCGCAGGTGCAATTGGATTCGGTACCGCCCAGCCTGCAGTTCAAGCTGGAGAGCACGATCGGCCTCGTCCACACGCAGGCCGGCAACTACGCGCAGGCGCTCGCCGCCAACCGCCGCGGCCTCGAGGTCGCCCGGCGCATCGGCAGCCTCCGCACGGTCGCCATCATGATCGGCGAGCTCGGCCTGGTGCACCTCCACATGGGCCACCTCACCGTGGCCACCGCCCTGCTGCGCCGCGCGCTCGCGCTGAAGCGGGACTCGGTCAACCAGTACGGCGCCGCGGAGACGCTGAGCAAGCTCGGCACCGCGTACCGGCTGCGCGGCCGGCTCACCGACGCCATCACCTGCCAGCGCGCGGCCCGCGACCAGATGGAGCGCGTCGCCGACGTCTCCGGCCAGTGCCTGACCGCCAACGACCTCGCCCTGACGCTGCGCGCCGCCGGCCGCGACGACGAGGCCGCCTGGCTCAACAAGGAGGCGTACGCCAAGGCCTCCCGCATCGGCGACCGCTACGAGCAGGCCCGTGCTTTGGCCGGCCTCGGCCGCATGGAGGAGGCGGTGGCGCTGTTCACATCGCTGGGTGCGCAAGACCTGAGCGCGCTGACCCGCTGAGGGCAATAGTGGCTGTATGGAGTACCGCATCGAGCACGACACCATGGGTGAAGTCCGCGTACCGGCCTCGGCCCTGTGGCGGGCCCAGACCCAGCGGGCCGTCTCGAACTTCCCGATCTCGGGCCAGCGCCTCCCCGCCTCCCTGATCGCCGCGCTCGCCCGGATCAAGGCCGCGGCGGCCTCGGTCAACGGCTCGCTCGGCGTGCTCGACCAGGACGTCGCGGACGGCATCGCCGCCGCCGCGCAGCGCGTCGCCGACGGCGAGTTCGCCGACCAGTTCCCGATCGACGTCTTCCAGACCGGCTCCGGCACCTCGACGAACATGAACGTCAACGAGGTCATCGCGACCCTGGCCACCCGCGCGCTCGACAAGCCGGTGCACCCGAACGACCACGTCAACGCCTCGCAGTCCTCCAACGACGTGTTCCCCTCCGCCATCCACGTCGCGGTCGCCGGCGAGCTGGCGTTCGCGCTGATCCCCGCGCTGAGCGCGCTCGGCGACGCCCTGGCCGGCAAGGCCGACGAGTTCGCCACGCTGGTCAAGGCCGGCCGCACGCACCTCATGGACGCCACGCCGGTCACCCTGGGCCAGGAGTTTTCGGGGTATGCCGCCCAGGTCCGCTACGGCATCGAGCGCGTCAACTCGGTGCTGCCCCGCGTCGCCGAGCTTCCCCTGGGCGGCACGGCCGTCGGCACCGGCCTCAACACCCCGCCCGGCTTCGCCGCCGCCACGATCGCCCGCCTGGCCGAGGCGACCGGCCTGCCGCTGACCGAGGCCCGCAACCACTTCGAGGCCCAGGGCGCCCGCGACGCCCTCGTCGAGGCGTCCGGCACCGTCCGCACGATCGCCGCCGGGCTGTACAAGATCGCCAATGACATCCGCTGGATGGGCTCGGGCCCGCGGGCCGGCCTGCGCGAGCTGGCCATCCCCGACCTCCAGCCCGGCTCGTCGATCATGCCCGGCAAGGTCAACCCGGTCATCCCCGAGGCGGTGCGCCAGGTCGTGGCCCAAATCATCGGCAACGACGCGACCGTCGCCTTCGCCGGCACCCAGGGCGACTTCGAGCTCAACGTGATGCTGCCGGTGATCGCCCACAACCTGCTGTCGTCGATCGCCCTGCTCGCCAACGTCTCCCGGCTGTTCGCGGAGCGCTGCGTCTCGGGCCTGTCCGCCAACGCCGAGGTCATGGCGGCGTACGCGGCCGGCTCCCCGTCGATCGCGACACCCCTGAATCGCTACCTCGGCTACGAGGAGGCGGCCGCGGTGGCGAAGCAGGCGCTGGCCGAGGGCCGCACGATCCGCGAGGTCGTCGTGTCCCGCGGCCACGTCGAGCGCGGCACCTTGACCGAGGCCCAGCTCGACGAGGCACTCGACCTGCCCCACATGGCGCGCCCGCATTAGCTGCTCAAGATTCGCGCGGCACTCACGGGGCTCGCCATTGTCGCGGTCCTCGTCCATCCCTCCGTCGCCTCGGCCGCCGCGCCGAACGCGACCATCACCGGCACCGCCACGTGCGACGCCACCACCAGCAGCTGGGTGATCCAGTGGAGCATCCAGAACAATCTCGAAGACCCGGCCACCGTCGTCGCGGTCACCCCTCGCCCCGGCTACAGCACGTTCTCGGGTCTGCAGGCCGGCGACACCATCGGCCCCGCTCCGGCGGCCCGGTGACCGCCACCGGGCGCATGCCGTCCTTGGCCCCGGGCGACAACTGGTCCACCGCCGCGCAACTGATCCTTGACGCGACGTGGGGCGGCGTCCAGTACCGCGTGGGCGGGCAGGTGAACCTCAACGGCACCTGCGGCCCGTCGATCGACCCGGCCTTCACCTTCACCTCGCACTGCGGTGGGTCGGTCGATGTCGCCATCACCAACCCCCGCCAACGGCATAGCCACCCCGGTCGACGTCTACGGCGCCAACGACTTCGCCCAGCACGTCAGCCTCCAGCCGGGCGGTACTGCCACCGTGACCGTTCCGCCGTCGGGGAGTTCGGCCATCAGCGTGTACGTCCAGGGCTTCTACCTGGGCCACGGCGCGTTCGTCTGGCCCGCGGGCTGCCTGCCGGCCGGCCCGGCCGAGTCCGACCGCCTGCACGACGGCGAGTCCCTGGTCCGCGGCCAGGCCGGCAAGGACCGCATCACCTCGCCCGACGGCCGGTTCTCGCTCGTGCTGCAGGCGCTGGACGGCAACGTGGTGCTGTACGAGTACGGCAAGCGTCCACTGTGGTCGAGCGGCATCCACAACAGCGCCGCCTGGGCGAGCCTGGACGCGGGCATGCTGAGCCTGCGGGACAACCTCAACGTCCCGATCGGCTGGAACACGTTCCCCAGCGCGAACGCCCCGGCGACGCTGGTGGTCCAGAACGACGGCAACGCGGTGGTGTACCGCGACAGCGACCACGCCGTCCTCTGGGCGACGAACACCTGCTGCCACGCCCCGGCCCCGCCTTCGCCGGCGCCCGGCGCGCACCAGCTCAAGGTCGGCCAGGCCCTCCCCCTGGGCGGCCAGATCACGTCGCCGAACGGCGTCTACCGCCTCGTGCTGCAGGACTTCGACGGCAACCTCGTGCTGTACAAGAACGGGACGAAGGCGCTGTGGGCATTCGGCCCGCGCTTCGACTCGTACTTCAAGAACCAGACCGACGGCAACCTGGTCGCGTACCTGTCCGAGGGCCCGGCGGTGTGGGCGTCGAACACGTCGGGCAAGGGCGCCGGCACCCTGGTGCTGCAGGACGACGGCAACCTGGTCCTGTACCGCAACTCCGACCACGGCGTCATCTGGGCCACGAACACCTACGGCAAGTAGCGTGGCATGTTTCCGGGAGCAAAGTCGATCTCGTGGCTTCTACCGTTCTTCTCAACACCGACAAGGGTTTTGTGAACGAGGAGATAGAGCAATGAGCGACGTTGACTACGGGCAGTACGAGGCGGGCCAGGAGAGCGGCGAGCTGGACCAGCTGCACCAGGCCGAGGGTTCCGAGGCCGACTACAACAGCCAGTTCGGCGTGTACGAGGCCGACCACTCCGCTTCCGAGTCCACGGACTTCTCGCAGGGCCACCACGTCGAGTTCGACCAGGGCCCGACGGTGCACTACGAGTCGGACGACTACACCAACTACAGCCACGACGCCTCCGTCGACGACCACGTCTTCGCCGCCGAGGGTTCGGAGTCGATGCACCAGGCGGACTTCTCGGAGCTCGACGCACTCAAGGAGCGCTTCGCCACCCAGTTCGCCCAGGGCACCGAGCTCCGCGCCTCCAACTAACGACGAATTCCGCGAACGGCCGGCCACTAATGGCCGGCCGTTTCTGCATGGCCGCGCGGCCGCCGTGGTTCCGTCGCTCAGGTGATGGTGTCCAGAAGGTGGACGAGGGCTTGGTAGCTGCCGGGGTCAAGCAGCTGCATGGCGATGTCGGCGAACGCGGCGCCGCCGACGGCGGTGCGAAGTTCGGCGAGGCGGTTGAGGTCTATGTTGGCCTGGCCCGAGCCGATGGCGAGCCGTATGGCGGCGGCTTGGATGTGGAGCTGAACTGCTTCAGTAGGGTGGCCGGTTTCGGAGCGCAGGATGCCGAGTTGGCTGAGGCCGGTGGCGAGGCCGGCCTGGTTGCCGAGCTGCTTCTTGATAGTGAGCGATTGCTGGTAGCGGCGCTCGGCCTCGGCGTAGTCCCCGCGGGCCTGGGCGAGCATGCCGAGCTGGTGGCAGCTGGTGGCGATGCCGGCCTGGTTGCCGAGCTGCTCAAGCATGGTGAGGGATTGCTGGTAGCGGCGTTCGGCCTCCGCGTTGTCCCCGCGGTCGTGGGCGAGCATGCCGAGCTGGCCATAGCTGCTGGCGAGGGCGGCTTGGTCGCCGAGCTGCTCGAAGCTGGCGAGGGATTGCTGGTAGCGGCGTTCGGCCTCGGCGTAGTCCCCGCGGTCCTGGGCGAGTATGCCGAGCTGGTGGTGGCTGGCGGCGATGCCGGCCTGGTCGCCGAGCTGCTCAAGCATGGCGAGGGACTGCTGGTAGCGGCGTTCAGCCTCGGTGTAGTCCCCGCGGTCCTGGGCGAGCATGCTGAGCTGGTGGTGGCTGGCGGCGATGCCGGCCTGGTGGCCGAGTTGCTCGAAGCTGGCGAGGGCTTGCTGGTAGCGGCGTTCAGCCTCGGTGTAGTCCCCGCGGCGCTGGGCGAGGGTGCCGAGCTGGCCATAGCTGCTGGCGAGGCCGACCTGGTTGCCGAGCTGCTCCTTGATAGTGAGGGATTGCTGGTAGCGGCGTTCGGCCTCGGCGTAGTCCCCGCGGCGCTGGGCGAGCATGCCGAGACTGTGGTAGCTGGTGGCGATGCCAGCCTGGTTGCCAAGCTGCTCAAGCATGGTGAGGGCTTGCTGGTAGCGGCGCTCGGCCTCGGCATAGTCCCCGCGGCGCCGGGCCAGGGTGCCGAGTCGGTGGATGTAGTTGGGGTAGTGCGGGGAGTCGGTGGGCAGCCAGCGCAGGGTGTCGTGGATGAGCCCGGTGGCCCGGTCCCACGCCCCGATGTTCTCCAGCGTGGTGCAGATGGCTGCGGTGACGGCGCCCGCAGTGTCCAGGTCGCCGGCGGCCAGCAGATGATGTCTGGCCTCGAGGCGGTCGTGCAGGTCCGTGGTGCGGTCCTGCGGCCAGGTTTGGGCGCGCCATTGCCAGTATTCGGCGGCGGTGTGGTGAGCGCGGCGCAGCGGGTCCTTGTTCGGGTCGAGGGTCGGCGTGCGCTGCCAGCGGTCGTGCAGTTCGGTGGCGGTCCATCGGTGCATGAACACGGTGCCGCGGTCGAGGTCGTGGTGGATCAGGCTGCTGCCAGCAAGGGCCTGCAGCAGCTCGCCCAGCCCGCCGGGTTCGGTGTACGGCGACCGCGGCGGACTGGCCGCCTCGGCCAGCAACTGCCGCATCGCGGCAACATCGGCCGGCGCCAGCGGCGTGTCCTCGGCCGATAGCTCGGTGATCTGGTCGGCGATGGCTTGCCGGGCCGTGTCGTCGGCGGTGAGGTGCTCGGCGGGGCGGCGGACGCCGGTGTGGAAGGTCAGGGCGAGGGTGGGGACGGGTTCGCGGTAGACGCTGATCGCGGTGAGCAGGTCGATGGCGCCGGGAATGGCGGCGAGGCGATGCAGGTGTTCGGTGAGCAGGACGTCGTCGGCGGCCAGGGTGACCGTGTCGGCCACCGCCGCGTCCAGGGTGCGGTCCTGGGCCAGCCACGCGGCCGATGCGTGCGGGCCGAGGCGTTCGGTGACCGCGCGGGTGAGCCGGTCGGTGATGTCGTCGAATCGGCCCTGGCCCTGTCCGAGCAGCGCGTCGAGGTATTCCAGTGACCGTGGATGCCCGCCCACGCTGCGCCAGATCTGTTCTGTGGCGGCCTCGGTGGTGGCGTGCCGGTCGACCTGCGGCAGCGACCACAGCAGCTTCCCGGTCTCGGCCGCCGACAGCGGCCCGACCGGCACCGCCAGCAACCTCCCCTCGGCACCGTCGGGCAGCGCGATCGGGTGGCGGGAGGTGAGCAGCAGCCGGCTGCGGCCCGGCGCCGCCGCCCATGCTGCCAGGAGTCCGGCCAGGTCGGGGTCCGCGATGGTGTGGTTATCGGGGTTGAGGTTGTCTTCGAAGTTGTCCAGGACGAGCAGGATCGGCACGTCATCCAGGACGTGGTCGTGCAGCAGCGCGAGCCGGTCTGTCCAGGGCAGCTCGACCTGCCCGGCGGCCTGCACCGCCACCGTGGCCGGTCCGGCCACCGCCTGACGGACCAGCAGCTCCCGCCGGGCCACCCCGGCCACCGCGGCCAGGACGGCGTCGACGCTGACCGGGCCGAACAGCGACACCACCCGCCACCCCGGGTCGGCGTCCAGGGTCCGGCGCAGCACCTCCGCCGCCAGGGTGGTCTTGCCGACCCCGCCGATACCGTGCAACACCAGCCCCGCGATGTCGTCGCCGGCGAGCAGCGCCGGGAGCTGCCGCTGCAGCGCGCGGCGGCCGACGAACTGCCCGACGGGCCGCGCCGCCACCGGTCCCCATTCCGACGTGCGCACCGCCGGGGCTGGCACCCGCGGCACACCATGGTCGACGACCGGGACCTCGGGCGCGCCGGCCAGCAGCGTCACCACACCCCACTCGTCCATCCCGGCCAGCATCTGCGCCGCCCGATCCCCACCGGCGAGCAGCTCCCGCTGGACCATCCGCCGGGCGTCAGCGACCGCCCGGACCACATCCGGGTCCCCGCTGGCGGCCAGTTCCGCGTAGACCCTGGCGAACAACAAGGTGGCATAGCGGTCGGTGACACTGGTCTGCGTGCCGATCACCGCGCACGCGCCCCGCCCGGCCAGCTGCGCGGCGAACGACGGGCCCTGCTGCTCCCCGGTGACGTCGGTGTAGCAGGCGGCCAGCGCCAGGACCGGCGGCATCCGCCCCGGCGGGATCGCCTCCTCCAGCAGCTGTTCGGCGGTGACCTCCCGTGCCGCGCCGTCCTCGTCCTCCAGCAGCAGCACCCCTGGTTTGCCGTGCGCCGAGATGTGCAGTACGTGCACCCCGCCGGGCACGTCAAGGGCGGCGCGGATCGCCCGGGTCGTGGCGAACGGCACCACCTCGACCCGAGCCTGATGCTGCCGGGCCCCCCGCACCGCCGCGAGGACCGCCCGCAACTCGCGCTCGTAATCCAGCAGCGGCCCGCCGCCGGTGTCCGGGGAGGCGATCGCCACCACGATCCGCAACGGCCCCGCCAGCCGCCCCGACCCGGCCGCACCGCTGCGCCGATACACCACCACCTGCGGATGCAACGCCAACGGCTGACCCGACACCGGCTCCGGCAACGCCTCCCACGGCAACCCCGCCAATCCCGGCGCATCCACCCCGATCCGCAACGGCACATAATCCCGCGCCGCGCGCTCCAGCAGCCCCCGCAACCCAGCCGCGACCGGCCCGGGCAGGAACGACTCGGCCAACAACCGCCCCGCCCGGCGCAGCGACACCGATCCCGGCACGTCATCCGTCTCCGGCAGCACGTCCCTCGTGCCCGCCGAGCCGTCCCGCGGCCGCGACGTCAGATCACCACGCCGGCCACGCCGCAGCCACACGTCGTACAACGCATTCCGCAGACCCGGCCGCACCCCGCCATGGCTCGCCGAAACGTCGACGCCCGCACCCGCCAGGCGGACCGTCGAGTCCGACACGACCAGCGCCACATCCAACGGCACACCACGACCCGTCATACCGACTACTGACGGACCAGCCCGTTCTCATCCGTGGCACGTTCCCGGGAGCAAAGTCGATCTCGTGGCTTCTACCGTTCTTCTCAACACCAACAAGGGTTTTGTGAACGAGGAGATAGAGCCATGAGCGACGTTGACTACGGGCAGTACGAGGCCGGCCAGGAGAGCGGCGAGCTGGACCAGCTGCACCAGGCCGAGGGTTCCGAGGCGGACTACAACAGCCAGTTCGGCGTGTACGAGGCCGACCACTCCGCGTCGGAGTCCACGGACTTCTCGCAGGGCCACCACGTCGAGTTCGACCAGGGCCCGGCCGTGCACTACGAGTCGGACGACTACACCAACTACAGCCACGACGCCTCCGTCGACGACCACGTCTTCGCGGCCGAGGGCAGCGAGTCGATGCACCAGGCGGACTTCTCGGAGCTCGACGCGCTCAAGGAGCGTTTCGCCACCGAATTCGCGCAGGGCACGGAGCTCCGTACTGCGAACTAACGACGAATACCGCGAACGGCCGGCCAGCAGTGGCCGGCCGTTGTCGTTACCGGCCGATCCATCCGGTGAAGCGCTCGCGGAGCATCGGCGGGCTCTCGCCGGTGAGATCGGCGGCGGCATCCGCGAGGAACATGCCCATGAGCCGTTCCAGCTCCGGTTGGCGCCCGTCGTACTTCTCCAGAAAGACAGCGCGCCGCTCAGAGCACGGCCATGGCTCGCCATCGACATCGCAGATCCACCGCGGCCTGGTGTAGGTGTGCCGGGTTCGCGTCGTGCCACGCATTGGCCCTCCTTCGTGGATGGGCGCGCCGGCCACGGCTCGCAGCGTTGTCCAGCAACCGGCGCACCCTGCTACGGGACGTACGACCACCGCAGCGATCGTCGTTGATCTGTAGCCTGCCCGATGCGCCGGGTAGTTGTGGCCGCTCAGACGTCCGCCGACGTCCATCCATGTCCGTGGACAGGTGGACGGGTCAGGCGATCGGCCCGGCGGCGAGGGCCGGCCGGTGTGCCTCGAACGCGTCTCGCAGCTCGGCCGCCTCGGGTGCGCCAGCGCGCTGCACGCCCTGGTACACCTCGACAGCGCGCCACCAGTTCGACGGCACGATGCGGCCCGAGGTGACGGCGGCGAGGGCCTCGGCGGACGCCTCGTCCGGCCGACCGGCGGCGAGCAGCGCGAGGCCGAGGTCGAGCCGCGCGGACGCGACACGCCGAGGCCTGGGCACGCCGCCCGGTGCGGCCTCCAGTTCGGTGATCGCGTGCCGGGCGAACTGCTCGGCGGCCGGGTCGCCGACCCACGACAGCGTCGTGGCGGTGTAGCTGATCGCCTTCGCCGGGTCGTAACGGTAGTGATGCTCGGGATTCTCCGGCGTGGCGAGGTTGCCAACCAGGTAGGCGACCCGATCGAGGGCGTCACGGGTCTCGGCGCCGGCTCCCATGCGCGCCCAAGCCCGGCCGGCCTGCGCGGTTGCCTGGATAAGCGCGGACGAACCCGCCGGAGCGATCGCCTGCGCCCGCTGCGACAGCTCTAGCGCCTGCCGATACCGCCCGGAGGTGAGCACGTCCCAGGCTCTCGTCTCGAGCACCCATGCGCGGATTTCGTCGTGCCCGGCGTGGTCAGCCATCTGCTCGGCCGTCGCGAGCCACGCTTCGGCGGCGTCGCGTTCTCGCAGGTCCACGTGCAGCGTCGCGGCCAGCAGGGCCAGCCACCCGCCGGTGACGAGCAGGCGGCGACGCTGCGCGATCGTCATGCGGGCCTCGTTGAGCCTGGTCACGTACGCGATGTGCCGCCGGACCCGCGGCAGCAGCTGCGCCGGGGGTGTGCCCGCGTAGGCCATCGCCATCCGGTCGGCGACCTGCTCCAAGCGGCCGAGCGTGCCGTCGCCGACGTCGGACGCCTCAATCCTGCGCGCCAGCTCGAGCGCCTCGACCTCGGCATCGAGGTCACTGCCGCTGCGGACAGAGCCGGCGGCAAGGGCGGCCAGCTCGCCGCCTGCGCCGAGCACCTCGTCGAGCCGCTGGGCCACGTCCGGCGTCGGCGACTTACGGCCCGTGGCGAGGTCGTTCACCAGCGTCTTGCCGTAATGCACGCGGGCGGCCAGCGCACGGTAGGAAAGCTCACGCTGCTCGATCAGCTCGCGCAGTCGCGCGGCGAACCGCGGGTCGACCTCGCTCATGTTCACCGTTCCCGGCGGTTGCGGATGTGACGCATGGTGTACCGGTCGCTCCGAGCGTAGCCCGCCCGCGTGCCGGCAGCGACGCGCAAGAGGCCCGTGGCGGAGTTATCCACAGGTTCGAATTGACCCTGGAGTGTCGGCGCGGGGGCTGAAAGCCTGAGTTGGACAGGCCGCACGACCAACCGGGGGAACGATGTCCAGCTCGCTCATCACCGATCCGTGGCGACGTCTCCGGCGATCCGCGGCGATGGCCGCGTGGTTCTTCACCGTCTTCCTGGCGGTGCCGATGGCCATCGCCGTCAGCCGCAACCTGGGTGCCGGCGGTAATCAGGCTCGCCTCTGGTGGGCCATCGGCAGCGTCCTCATCCTCGTGGCCGCCAGCGTCATCGGGTGGTTCACGTGGCGCGGACCGTGGGCGGCAGTGGATGCTCAGCCTCGTGTGCTGGCTGCTCGTCGTCAGCGTCTTCGCGAGCGCCGACATGCTGCGATGACGGCGTTCAGTGAGGCCGCGGGGCGAGGCCGTCGAAGATGATGGCCAGCGTTCGGGCCTTCACCTCGTCGTCCAGAGAGGCGACGGCGGCGGCCCGCGATGTCGCGACCAGCAGGGCGTAGACCTCGGGCAGTTCAACGTCGTCGCGGACGGCGCCCGACCGTTGGGCGCGGTCCAGCAGGGCGCCCACCGCGCGGCGCAGGCCGAGGGACGCCTGCGTTGCCTCGCCGCCCTCGTCGCCGCCGGCGTCGAGCAGCGCGTCGCCGATGGCGATCTTCGTGGGGGCGTCGGCGACCAGGTGGCGGAAGAAGTCGAAGAATGCGGCGCCCGGGTCCGGCACGGTGTCCAGCAGGGACTCGGCCTGAGCACGCAGGCGGTCCAGGCGGCGGATCAGGACCGCCTGCAGCAGGGCGGCCTTCGTCGGGAAGTGGCGGAAGACCGTGGCGATGCCGACGCCGGCCTCGCGGGCCACCTCCTCCGTCGACGCGGATTCGCCGCCGCGGCCGAAGACGTCCTCGGCGACGTCCAGGATGCGGCCGCGGTTGGCCTGGGCGTCGACGCGCTGCGGGCGGCTGGTCATTGCTCCATCATGCGTGCTTGATATCCGAAGTCCACACTCCGTAACATCGGAGTCGTGACTTCAGATGCGAACAGAACGCCGCGGGAAGTGTTCCTCGCGCTCGTCAACGGGGTGGCCGACGGGCGGTGGGAGGAGCTGCCCGAGCTGTACGCCGAAGAGACCGACGTCGTGCATCCGTTCGATCCGCTGCGGCGGCCGGCGTTGCGGAGCCGGGACGAGCTGCGCGAGCACTTCCGGCCCAACGAGGACGTGCCGCGGCTCATGCGCAAGGCCGCCAACATCACCGTGCACGAGACGGTCGATCCCGAGGTCATCGTGGCCGAGTTCGAGTATCAGGGGACCGTCGTCGAGACCGGGGAAGCCTTCGCGCTGCCGGGGATTTTCGTGATGCGGGTGCGCGACGGGGAGATCGTCAGCTCGCGGGACTACTTCGACCACCTCACCGCGGCGCGCGTCCGGGGGCAGCAGGTGACGTGACAACCGATCGCGGGGGCCGAGCGTCAACCAGAGCGTGTGGGTCATCGTCATCGTCGCCGCGCTGCTCGTCGGGCATCGGCTCGTTCCGGATCGGCCGGGGCACCTCGGGAGCCTGGTGGAGGCGTTCCTGCCGTGGGCCGGGCTCGCCGTCGTGGGGCTGTTCGAGCTCGCCGTGTGGCGGCGCAACGTCCGCCGGATGATCGCGGCCTTGGTGCCGGCCGTCGTCTGGCTCGGCGTCGTGGCGTTCCCGGCCGGCGCCGGAACCGGGGACCTTCTCGTCGTGCAGCACAACGTGAGCGACGAAAATGCCGATCCCGCCGGTACGGCACGAGCCCTCGCCGAAGCGCGACCCGACCTCATCGGGCTCGAGGAGGTCACGCCCGAGCAGGTCGGCGTGTACGAGCGGGAACTCGGCGGCGCGTACCCGTTCCACGCCGTGTACGGGACGGTCGGGCTCTGGTCGCGGTACCGAATCATCGAATCGGCGGAGATCGACATCAAGCCGCACGGGCTCGAGGCCGACTGGCGGCGCGGGCTGCGGGCGCTCGTGGCGACGCCGGGCGCCGACTCGGCCGTATTCGTGGCGCATCTGCCGTCGGTGCGCGCGGGGCTGCGCGGCTTCAACACCGAATGGCGCGACGACAGCGCGCGGAAGCTCGGAAAATTCATTACCGATGAGGCCACGCAACGGGTCGTGCTCATCGGGGACCTCAATGCGAGCGTCGACGATCGCGGGCTGCGGCCGGTCATTTCACATATGCACGCGGCGCCGGCGGGATATGCGTGGAGCTTCCCGGCGCGGATGCCGATCGCGCGCATCGATCAGGTCATGGTCCGCGGCGGCGACGTGGCGAGCATCAGGACGCTCGCCGCGACCGGGAGCGATCACCGGCCGGTCGCGGCCGCGATCAGGTTCGATCGCGTATGAAGGCCAGCTCCGGGCGGTTCGTGATCATCGCCATCCGGCCCCAGTCGCCGTTCATACGGGCGTGGCGGTCGGCGCCGGCGGCGAGCAGGGCGCGGACCAGCTCGGGCGAGCCGCGGTCGACCGCGACATGCAGCGGGGTCGCGCCGTCCAGGTCGCGGACGTCCACGGGCAGGCCGGCGGCGAGCAGGCGCGGCAGGAGGTCGGCGCCGAGCAGCCAGGGCAGGCGGTGCAGCAGCGTGCGGCCGCGCTCGTCGCGGACGAACGGGTCCAGGCCGCGATCGAGGGCGGCCGCCACGGCCGGGCCGTCGCCGAGGTCGACCAGGGCCATCAGCTCGGCGCGCAGGGCACGCATCGGGCGCGGCATGCGCACCGCCGGGTCCCGCCAGCCGTCCGCCGCGGCGACGCAGCCCTGGACCCGGCCGCCGAGCGCGGCGAGCGCCCGCTCGCGCTCGACCTCCTCTGCCGTGTGCGGCACCTTGAATCCGTCGCCGCGCATGGCGACCTCGTGGGTGGCCCCGTTGCAGTGCACGCGGGCCGACTGACGCAGCGTCGCCATCGCCGGCGCCGGTTGCAATGACGCCTCCGGGAACAGGGCGGCGTACACCAGCGGATGCGTGTCGAACGGGTTCGTCAGCTCCGGCGGGCGCCGCGCCAGGACGTGCGGGATCCGCGGTACGCGGGCCAGCTCCACGCCGAACTCCTCGACCTCCACCCGGCGTCGCGCGTCGTCCGCCCGTCCATAGGGCGCGGAGGGCACCAGCCGCACGCGCGGGGCCGGCCCGTTGAGGCCGTCGAGGACCAGCGTCCGGCCGTGCACGTCGATGCGGAAGAGCCCGCAGTCCTCGTCGACCTCCGCGACCCACGGCGGGCCGCTCCACGCCGACTCGTCCCACGGCGCGGTGCGGCGGCGCTCGGCGTGGTACTCCCGGACCCGCCGGGCGGCGTCGGCCAGCCGGGGGTGGATGGGGCGCAGCCAGGCAAGCGAGCGGCGGACCACCTCGCCGCGAGCGGCGTTGCGGGTGCCGGTCGGCGCGTACGGGTCGAACGCCGCCGGGTCGATCCGCTCCCGGTCCCATCGCCCGTCGAACAGCAGCACCTCCAGGCGGAACCCGGCCGCGGCCCAGGCGGACGCGGGGCGGCCGCCGTCGTCGAGCCGCACGAGCCGCTCGACCAGCCCCTCCGGGCCCGCGCCGCCGATGAGCGCCTCGGGCAGCCGCTCGCCCGTGCGCGTGAAGAAGGGCAGCCGTTGCACGCCGCCGCAGCGTTTCAAGGCTTCAGGTGTACACCTGGAATCCCAACGATCCCGCAGCATCACGAGCGTGTCGTCGCGCCGGCCGGTGGACCGGCGGTCGAGGCGCAGCTCCAGTTCCTCGGGCAGGTAGTCGAGGCGCTCGATGCGCAGGGTGATCCGCTGCGGCATGTTCAGCCAGACCGGCGGGCGGGCGACAAGGGCGTGCGCGTCCGGGAGGAAGGTCAGCGGGTAGCGCCGCTGGGGCTCCAACCGGCCGTCGCGGCGCCTCGGCAGATGCCAGCGCAGCAGGTCGGGCACCAGGTGGTGCAGGTCAGCCTCGAGCCGGTCGGCGACCTCGGCGCCGTGTACCCGCCGGACCGCGCGGAGGTCCACGTCGGCGTCGATGCCGGCGACCGCGCACGCGCCGCGCCAGTCGCCGGCCAGCCGCCGTTGCGCGGCCCGCTCGAGCATCCAGCCCGGGACCACGGCGCCTCCTCGATCGAGGGCAGAGCCGGCCGGATTCGAACCGGCGTCATCCGATCCGGAGTCGGTTGCGACGACCTCTGCGCTACGGCGCTGCCGCCGCCGAGTGTAGCTTTCACTGGCTTTCGCGCCTGCCCGCCCGGGCTGTGCCGTCACACGTTGATTCCGGTCGAACCCCGGTCTAGCTTCCCGTGTCGAAGCGCATCGATACCTCACCAGAAAGGTCGTGCGAGTCATGCGCAGACGCACTCTTGCCCTGTCCGCCGGCGCCGCGGTCGCGATCGCCGCCGTCGGGGCCAACATCGTCACGGCGCTCCCGGCGTCGGCCGCCTCCGGCTGCCGGGTCGCGTACCAGGTCACCAACCAGTGGCCGGGCGGCTTCGGCGCGAGCGTGACGATCACCAACCTCGGCGATCCGATCAGCGCGTGGACGCTCGTGTGGTCGTACACGGCCGGCCAGGCCGTCACCCAGGCGTGGAGCGCCACGGTGACCCAGAGCGGGTCGCAGGTCACCGCGAAGAACGCCGGCTACAACGGCTCGGTCGCCACGAACGGCACGGCGTCGTTCGGGTTCAACGGGTCGTGGAACAACAGCAGCAACCCGGTGCCGGCGTCGTTCACCCTGAACGGCACGGCGTGCACCGGCACGGTGACGAACTCCCCGACGCCGACCCGCTCCGCCACGGTGTCGCCGTCGCCCTCCTCGTCCTCCACCAACGGCGTTCCCTCCGATGCGGCCTGGGTGGCCACGGGCGCCTGGGACCAGTGGACCAACAACGGGTACACCATCATCAATGACGTCTGGGGCGGCGGCGCCGGACCGCAGACGATCTGGGCGCGCACCGGCACGAACTGGGGCGTGGTCGCGGACCACCCGCGCACCAGCGGCGTGAAGTCGTACCCGCACACGGGCAAGACCCTGAACCGCACGCTGAGCTCGCTGTCGTCGGTGCGCAGCACCTTCAACGTCACGGTGCCCGCCGACGGCGACTACGAGACGGCGTACGACATCTGGGCCAACAACAACGCCTACGAGGTCATGATCTGGGCCAACCAGCACGGCGCGGTCGGCCCGATCGCCGAGTCCTACGACTCCAGCGGCGCCGTCCCCAGCGCCCGCAACGTCACGGTCGGCGGCCACACCTGGAACGTGTACCGCGGCTCGAACGGCGCCAACGCGGTCTTCTCGTTCGTGCGGACCTCAAACACCACGTCGGCCACGGTGGACGTCCTGGCGGTCATGAACTGGCTGCGCACCAACGCCTGGTGGGGCGACGTGACGGTGGGCCAGGTCCAGTTCGGCTTCGAGCTGAGCGGCACGGCGGGCCGCTCCAACTTCACCGACAACTCCTTCTCCCTCGACTACGCCTGACCGCTCCCGCTCCCGCCCCCAGCTCGGGCGGCCGCCCCCGCCACGGCGGCCGCCCGGCCACGCAAAGACGGAATTCTCAATGTCGTCAGCGCTGGTCGGTGTGATTCATGATCAGGCGCCGGGTGGCCGCCGCCTCCAGGGTGGCGCCGACGCGTTCCCACGATTCGACAGCCTTCTCGTATGAACGGTGGGTGTGGCCGGCGGCCCGGGTGAGGCAGGCGGCGACCCACTGGTTGTAATCGGCGGCCGGTGCGGCGGCGGCGAGCCGGTGGGTCGCGTCCGGGAGCCCGGCGAGGACGGCCAGCTCAGCGCCGGCGGCCCGGGCGTATGGGATGGTCCAGCCGAACACGAACCGGTCGAAGGCCCGGTCGACAAGCTCTGCGGCGTTGTCGAAGTCGCGGTCGTGGATGGCGCCGAGCGCTTCGACGAAGGCGAGCGGCGCCAGGCGGTCGGTTCCGGCCAACTGCACCAGTGCGGCACGCTACCGGGCCGCGCCGGGGCGGTCGCCGCGCAGCCGGGATGCCAGCGAGGCCATGGAAAAGACGGCCGGAAGCAGTCCGCTGGGCGTTCGCCCGGCGCGTTCCCAGGTTTCGATGAGCCTGGTGGCGCGGCTGAGTGCACCGTCGAGGTCACCGGTCAGGACCAGTGGTGCGATCTCCATGCCGGTCGCGACGTACGAGTCGGTGCCGTACAGCCCGCCCGGCGGCAATCGCCGGGCCGCCGCCAACGCGGCACGGAGATCGCCGGTGAACATCGCATCGACGCATGCGCTGAGATAGATATCGCCGATCTCGGCGGCATCCCTTGGTTGCGTGGCGTCCAGCCGATCCAACAGGGTCGCGCGTTCACGATTGACGCGTATGGCCTCGGCGATGCGGCCGGCCCGGTGAAGCTGGTAGCCGACCGCGTCGACAGCGGAGCTGATCAGAACGGGATCCCCCGATATCCGAGCGAGCTCCAGTGAACGCTCGGCATGCTCGATCGGGTCTCCCGCGGAGAACCAGCCGCCGGCAACCGCGACTGTGGCCGCTTCGACCGGATCGTCGTGGTCCGCACCGGCCTTGGCTTCCTCATACATCCGGAGAACGTCGTCGCCGACCGTGTCGCTGTTGCGCACGACCTGATGCCGGCCGGCCGACTGGATCACCCGGCACAGCGCGGAAACCCGCGCAGGAGTGCCGACGGCGCGATCGGCGGCGGCAAGGAGCAGGCGATAGGCCTCGGGGCCCGAGGCGGTGCTGACGAAAACACAGTCAGCGGCACTGATGAGGTCGGCGACGGCCAACGCCGGCGACGGCGCCAGCGTGGCCGCGGTGCGGAAATGCTCGGCCGCCTCCTGCAGGAACCGCCGTCGGAACGTCAACCGTCCCAGCGACCGGACCAGCAGGTACGACGTCGGCCGATAACCGGCCGCGGCACGCAGGTCGGCGGCCGCGGCGTCGAAGTCGGCGTCCGGCTCGTCCTCCAGCCGCTGCGCGGCTTCGGTGGCCCAGACCAGATGCCGCTCACGAGCCGTCGCGGCCTCGGCCGGCGCATCGGCGGCGAGCCGCATGGCATATGCCCGCACTGTGGCGAGCATCCGCCACCGCGACTGGTCGTGGACCAGCAGGCTCTGATCCACCAGCCGCCCCAGGACGTCGGCCGTCTCGGGAAGCCCTCGACCACTGACCGCGGCGGCCGCGGCCAGGCCAAACCCGCCGACGAAGACCGCGAGGCGGCGAAACAGGGTCTGCGCCGGCTCGTCGAGCAGGTCGTAGCTCCAGGCCAGCATCGAGCGCAGCGACCGGTGCCGTTCGTTGCGGCCGCGGCCGCCGGACAGCAGGCGCAGCTGGTCCTGCGCGCCGGCCAGCAGCCCGTCCAGCCCGAGCGCGGCGCCGCGAGCGGCCGCCAGCTCCACGGCCAGCGGAAGTCCATCCAGCTGTGCGCACAGCGCGGCCAGCGCGGCGGGGTCGCCGCTGAACCCGGCATCGCCGTCGTTCGCCCGGTCCATGAACAGGGTGACCGCGTCGTCGGTCGGCAACGGCGCGATCCGTACCACCCGTTCGCCGCCCAGACCCAGCCGCTCCCGGCTGGTGGTCAGCACGCGTACGCGCGGCTGCCCGGCAAGGAGGCTGTCGACGAAGAGCGCGACCGAGCCGATCATGTGCTCGCAGTTGTCCAGGACAAGCAGCGAACGGCGCTGCCCGAGCCGCTCCGCGATGGCGCTCTCCAGGGGCTGCTGCGGCCCTTCGACCACGCCGAGCACCGCGGCGACCGCCTGCGCCACGAAACCGTCGCGGACCGGCACGAGGTCGACGAACGTCACGCCTCCCGGGTACGCGCCGGCAGTCTCCTCGGCCGCGACGCCCGCCAGGCGCGTCTTGCCGACGCCACCGGGCCCCAACAGGGTTACCAGCCGGGAACCGGACAGTGCGGTGGCCACGTCACGGCGTTCGCAGGTGCGGCCGACGAAGCTGGTCCACACCGCCGGCAGGCCGACAGCACCAACCGACTCGAAACCGTCCACCGCGGCGGCCTGGTCGGCCAGAGCCCACCGGTCGGTGACCCCGAACTTCCTGAGCAAGGAGGAGACGTGGGTCTCCACGGTGCGGACCGAAATGTAGAGCTTCGCGGCGATTTCCGCGTTCGACAGCCGTTCACCGAGCGCAGCGAGCACCTCGGCCTCGCGCCGCGACACCTCCACCCGACCCGTACTCATCACCCCCATCATTACCGATCCGTCTCCGTGGTGAACTCCGTGGCGCCACGGAGCCACGCCGGCGGCCTTCCGGGAGATGCTTTCGGCGTCACACAAACACGGAACCAGGGAGTTCTCAACATGACCGACCGCAAGGTACGCGCGAACCTGGCCCTCACGATCGACGGCCGCTACAACGGACCCGGCGGCGACTTCGGCGCGTTCATCCCGTACGTGACCACCGACGTCGCCCGGGACCACATGACCAACAGCTGGGAAGGTGCCACAACGGCCGTGCTCGGCCGCCTCAACGCCGAGGGCTTCCTCGGATTCTGGCCGACGGTGGCCGACAACCCCGACGCCGACCCGCGCGACCGCGGATACGCGAAGTGGCTGGTCAACGCGGACAAGGTCGTACTGTCAACCATGCTGACGGACGCACCGTGGGAACGCACCCGCCTGGTGAACGCTCCGGCCGCCGACGTCATCACCGAGCTCAAGGCCACCGGCACCGGCGACATCCTGGTCAACAGCAGCTCCAGCATCATCAAGCCGCTGCTCGCCGCGGACCTGATCGACCAGCTGCACCTGCTGATCTGCCCGGAGATCGCCGGCGACGGCCAGCGGCTGTTCGACGACGGCCTGCCCAGCGCGAAGTGGAACCTGACCCGCCAGCAGACGGGTGACCTTGGTGAGATCGCGCTGATCTACACCCGCCTGCGCTGAAAAAACGGCCGGCCATCACTGGCCGGCCGTTCGCGGTGTTCGTCTTGAGTTGGCAGTACGGAGATCGGCTTTGCTCCCGGGAACGGGCTGGTCCGTCAGTAGTCGGTATGACGGGTCGTGGTGTGCCGTTGGATGTGGCGTTGGTCGTGTCGGACTCGACGGTCCGCCTGGTGGGTGCGGGCGTCGACGTTTCGGCGAGCCATGGCGGGGTGCGGCCAGGTCTGCGGAATGCGTTGTACGACGTGTGGCTGCGACGTGGCCGGCGTGGTGATCTGACGTCGCGGCCGCGCGACGGCTCGGCGGGCACGAGGGACGTGCTGCCGGAGACGGATGACGTGCCGGGATCGGTGTCGCTGCGCCGGGCGGGGCGGTTGTTGGCCGAGTCGTTCCTGCCCGGGCCGGTCGCGGCTGGGTTGCGGGGGCTGCTGGAGCGCGCGGCGCACGATCATCTGCCGCTGCGGATCGGGGTGGACGCGCCGGGGCTGGCGGGGTTGCCGTGGGAGGCGTTGCCGGAGCCGGTGTCGGGTCAGCCGTTGGCGTTGCATCCGCAGGTGGTGGTGTATCGGCGCAGCGGTGCGGCCGGGTCGGGGCGGCTGGCGGGGCCGTTGCGGATCGTGGTGGCGATCGCCTCCCCGGACACCGGCGGCGGGCCGCTGCTGGATTACGAGCGCGAGTTGCGGGCGGTCCTCGCGGCGGTGCGGGGGGCCCGGCAGCATCAGGCTCGGGTCGAGGTGGTGCCGTTCGCCACGACCCGGGCGATCCGCGCCGCCCTTGACGTGCCCGGCGGGGTGCACGTACTGCACATCTCGGCGCACGGCAAACCAGGGGTGCTGCTGCTGGAGGACGAGGACGGCGCAGCGCGGGAGGTCACCGCCGAACAGCTGCTGGAGGAGGCGATCCCGCCGGGGCGGATGCCGCCGGTCCTGGCGCTGGCCGCCTGCTACACCGACGTCACCGGGGAGCAGCAGGGCCCGTCGTTCGCCGCGCAGCTGGCCGGGCGGGGCGCGTGCGCGGTGATCGGCACGCAGACCAGTGTCACCGACCGCTATGCCACCTTGTTGTTCGCCAGGGTCTACGCGGAACTGGCCGCCAGCGGGGACCCGGATGTGGTCCGGGCGGTCGCTGACGCCCGGCGGATGGTCCAGCGGGAGCTGCTCGCCGGTGGGGATCGGGCGGCGCAGATGCTGGCCGGGATGGACGAGTGGGGTGTGGTGACGCTGCTGGCCGGCGCGCCCGAGGTCCCGGTCGTCGACCATGGTGTGCCGCGGGTGCCAGCCCCAGCGGTGCGCACGTCGGAGTGGGGGCCGGTGGCGGCGCGGCCGGTGGGGCAGTTCGTCGGCCGCCGCGCGCTGCAGCGGCAGCTCCCGGCGCTGCTCGCCGGCGACGACGTCGCAGGGTTGGTGTTGCACGGTATCGGCGGGGTCGGCAAGACCACCCTGGCGGCGGAGGTGCTGCGCCGGACCGTGGACGCGGATCCGGGGTGGCGGGTGGTGTCGCTGTTCGGCCCGGTCAGCGTCGACGCGGTCCTGGCCGCGGTGGCCGGGGTGGCCCGGCGGGAGCTGCTGGTCCGTCAGGCGGTGGCCGGGCCGGCCACGGTGGCGGTGCAGGCCGCCGGGCAGGTCGAGCTGCCCTGGGCGGACCGGCTCGCGCTGCTGCACGACCACGTGCTCGACGACGTGCCGATCCTGCTCGTGCTGGACAACTTCGAAGACAACCTCAGTTCCGACCACCACACCATCACCGACCCCGACCTGGCCGGACTCCTGGCAGCATGGGCGGCGGCGCCGGGCCGCAGCCGGCTGCTGCTCACCTCCCGCCACCCGATCGCGCTGCCCGACGGTGCCGAGGGGAGGTTGCTGGCGGTGCCGGTCGGGCCGCTGTCGGCGGCCGAGACCGGGAAGCTGCTGTGGTCGCTGCCGCAGGTCGACCGGCACGCCACCACCGAGGCCGCCACAGAACAGATCTGGCGGACCGTGGGCGGGCATCCACGGTCGCTGGAATACCTGGACGCGCTGCTCGGACAGGGCCAGGGCCGATTCGACGACATCACCGACCGGCTCACCCGCGCGGTCACCGAACGCCTCGGCCCGCACGCCTCAGCCGCATGGCTGGCCCAGGACCGCACCCTCGACGCAGCGGTAGCCGACACGATCACCCTGGCCGCCGACGACGTCCTGCTCACCGAACACCTGCACCACCTCGCCACCATCCCCGGCGCCATCGACCTGCTCACCGCGATCAGCGTCTACCGCGAACCCATCCCCAGCCTTGCCCTGACCTTCCACACCGGCGTCCGTCGTCCCGCTGAGCAACTCACCGCCGACAACAGGGTCAGGCAGGCCATGCCGACCGACATTGCCGTGGTGCGGCAGTTGCTGGCCGAAATGGCCGGTCCGCCGCGGTCGCCGTACACCGAACCCGGCGGGCTGGGCGAGCTGCTGCAGGCCCTGGACGGCAGTAGCCTGATCCACCACGACCTCGACCGCGGCACCGTGTTCATGCACCGGTGGACCGCCACCGAACTGCACGACCGTTGGCAGTGCACGCCGACCCTCGAGCCAGGCAAGGACCCGCTGCGCCGCGCCCACCACACCGCCGCCCAATACTGGCAATGGCGCGCCCAAACCTGGCCACAGGACCGCACCGAAGGCCTGCACGACCGTCTCGAAGCCAGACATCATCTCCTGGCCACCGGCGACCTGGACACCGCCGACACCGTCACCGCAGCCATCTGCACCACGCTGGAGAACACCGGGGCGTGGGACCAGGCCCGCGGGCTCATCTACGACACCCTGCGCTGGCTGCCCACCGACTCCTCCCGCTACCCCGCCTACATCCACACACTCGGCAACCTGGCCTACTGCCGCGGGGACTACGCCGAGGCTGAACGCCGCTACCAGCAAGCCCTCACCATCGACGAGCAGCTCGGCGACCGGGGCGGGCTCGCCGCCAGCTTTTACCAGCTCGGCATGCTCGCCCAGGTTCGGGGGGATTACACCGAGGCCGAACGCCGCTACCAGCAAGCCATCATCAGCTTCGAGCAGCTCGGCGACCAGGTCCGCCTGGCCAGCAGCTACCACCAGCTCGGCATCCTCGCCGAGCAGCGCGGGGATTACGCCGAGGCTGAACGCCGCTACCAGCAAGCGATCACCAGCTTCGAGCAGCTCGGCAACCAGGCCGGCCTCGCCAGCAGCTACGGCCAGCTCGGCAGCCTGGCCCATGATCGCGGAGATCACGCCGAGGCTGAACGCCGCTACCAGCAAGCGATCACCAGCTTCGAGCAGCTCGGCAACCAGGCCGGCCTCGCGAGTAGCTACCACAATCTCGGCATCCTGGCCCAGGATCGCGGGGATTACGACGAGGCTGAACGCCGCTACCAGCAAGCGATCACCAGCTTCGAGCAGCTCGGCAACCAGGCCGGCCTCGCGAGCGGCTACGGCCAGCTCGGCATCCTGGCCCGGGACCGCGGGGACTACGACGAGGCTGAACGCTGCTACCAGCAGGCTCTCACCAGCTTCGAGCAGCTCGGCAACCAGGCCGGAATCGCCACCAGCCTCACCCAGCTCGGCATTCTGCGCTCCGAAACCGGCCACCCCACCGAAGCCGTCCAGCTCCACATCCAAGCCGCCGCCATACGGCTCGCCATCGGCTCACCTCAGGCAAACTTCGACCTGAACCAGCTCGCCGAACTCCGCACTATCATCGGCGCGTCCGCATTCGCCGACATCGCCACGCCGCTGCTTGGCCCCGAGACCCACCAAACCCTTGCCGACCTTTTGGACACCATCACCTGAGCGACGGAACCACTGCGGCCGCACGGCCATGCAAAAACGGCCGGCCATTGCTGGCCGGCCGTTCGCGGAGTCCGTCTTTAGTTCGCAGTGCGGAGCTCCGTGCCCTGCGCGAACTGGGTGGCGAAGCGCTCCTTGAGCGCGTCGAGCTCCGAGAAGTCGGCCTGGTGCATCGACTCCGAACCTTCGGCGGCGAAGACGTGGTCGTCGACGGAGGCGTCGTGGCTGTAGTTGGTGTAGTCGTCCGACTCGTAGTGCACGGACGGGCCCTGGTCGAACTCGACGTGGTGGCCCTGCGAGAAGTCGGTGGACTCCGTCGCGGAGTGGTCGGCCTCGTACACGCCGAACTGGCTGTTGTAGTCGGCCTCGGAACCCTCGGCCTGGTGCAGCTGGTCCAGCTCGCCGCTCTCCTGGCCGGCCTCGTACTGCCCGTAGTCAACGTCGCTCATTGCTCTATCTCCTCGTTCACAAACCCTTGTTGGTGTTGAGAAGAACGGTAGAAGCGATGAGATCGGCTTTGCTCCCGGGAACGTGCCACGACAGTGATGTTCGGGATTCCGTAGGATGTGGCCGGTGGGGTGGGAGGCGCTCGGGCAGTGGGGTGAAGACGCCGCTCGCGTCGAACCGCTGAGTGGCGGCGTGGCCAACGACGTGTGGAGCGTGCGTGTCGACGGGCGCCTCGCGGTTGGTCGTCTCGGCTCCAGGAGCGATGCTGATCTTGCGTGGGAGACCGGACTCCTCCAGTACCTCGACCGTGAAGGTCTGACCGTGCCGGTGCCGATCCCGACTATGGACGGCCGGCTGTTCGCCGACGGTCTGGTGGTGATGACCTACCTGGAGGGCGGGCCGCCCGAGACGCCGGCCGACTGGCGTCGCGTGGCCGAAACGCTCCGCGAGCTGCATCGGCTGACGAAGGGCTGGCCGCAGCGCCCAGGCTGGCGATCGTCGACCGACCTCCTGCATGCCGAGACCGGGACGAAGATCGACCTCAATGCGATGCCCTCTGAGGGCGTTGCTCGATGCCGGGCGGCGTGGGCGCGGCTCACCGGACGTCAGACCTGCGTCGTGCACGGCGACCCTAACCCTGGCAACGTTCGCATGACCGCCAATCATGTTGGGCTGATCGACTGGGACGAGGCGCACGTCGACGTGCCCGACCTCGACCTCGTGCTGCCCGGCAACGCCGCCGGCCTCGACGACGGCGCGCTCGACATCGCCGCGCAAGCTTCGGCCGCATGGGAAGCCGCCGTCTGCTGGGACGACGAGTACTCAGTCAGGCGGCTCGCCGAAGTTCGGCCGGTCTGAGCACGCATTGAAAAACGGCCGGCCATCGCTGGCCGGCCGTTCGCAGAATTCGTCTTTAGTTGGCAGTACGGAGCTCCGTGCCCTGGGCGAACTGGGTGGCGAAGCGCTCCTTGAGTGCGTCGAGCTCCGAGAAGTCCGCCTGGTGCATCGACTCCGAACCCTCGGCGGCGAAGACGTGGTCGTCGACGGAGGCGTCGTGGCTGTAGTTGGTGTAGTCGTCCGACTCGTAGTGCACCGTCGGGCCCTGGTCGAACTCGACGTGGTGGCCCTGCGAGAAGTCCGTGGACTCGGAAGCGGAGTGGTCGGCCTCGTACACGCCGAACTGGCTGTTGTAGTCGGCCTCGGAACCCTCGGCCTGGTGCAGCTGGTCCAGCTCGCCGCTCTCCTGGCCCGCCTCGTACTGCCCGTAGTCAACGTCGCTCATTGCTCTATCTCCTCATTCACAAAACCCTTGTCGGTGTTGAGAAGAACGGTAGAAGCCACGAGATCGACTTTGCTCCCGGGAACGTGCCACGACGGGCTAGAAGCGGCGGCGGAACCAGTTGCGGATCAGGCGGATCGTGATGACGAGCATGAAGAGGTACACGACCGCGCGGACTGTGTCGGCCGGGGTGTTGCGGCCGGTGTACGACCACATGCCGTAGAAGAAGTACAGGACGTCCGCGATCAGGGCGCTCAGGACCAGCCAGGTGCTGCGGCGACGGCGGCGGCGCTCCGCGGTCGGGTCGTACGCGTTGTAGTTGATGATCTGGGGGCCCGAGCCCTGGTTAGCGTTGACGATGCCGCCTGAGCTGGCGTGGTTTTGCTGGTTGTAGTGGCCGCTCATCTGGTCCATCCCTGAGGCGTGTTGTAGATGATCATCGGACCGGGGCCCTGGTTGGCGTACACCGTGCCGCCGGAATCGGCCGTGTTCGACTGGTGGTAGGTGGCCTCGTGCGGGGGTGGCGCGGCCTCGGGGGTGAAGTCGTCGAGGACGGCGAACGCGAACGCCGCGGCGTGGCGGGCCGCCGTGAGCCGGCGGGCCTCGTCGTCGGGGGCGGACCGGTCGTCGAGCAGGTCCGAGATGCCGCGGACGACGAGGGTGGCGAGGCCGGTGTTGACATACGCGCCGTGGAGGAAGCCGTAGCTCTCCATATCGACGGCCAGGGCGTCGCCGCAGTGGCGGGTCAGGAAGGCGGCCGTCGTCGAGCGGCCGCCGGCGATCACCTTGCTGCCGGCGGCGATCGGTTTGACGAACGCGCGCGGGCGGCGGGCCGGCGAGTGCGCGCGGATGCGATCCTGCCAGCGGTTCCCGCGGACCACCGCCTGCGCCCGCTGGACCAGCGCGAACGACGGCGCGGCGGTCTTGATCCGCGGGTGGTACTCGTCGTCGCCGGCCCGGCCGGTCTCGTAGTCGTAGACCGCGTCGGCGGCGACCACGTCGCCGTGCGTGACGTCCTTGCGGCCGCCGGCGATGCCGACGAACATCGCGACGTCGGGGCGCAGCGCGGTCACGGCGCGCTCGAGCAGGATGCCGGCTCCCGGATTGCCGGGGCCGACCTGCGCGACGGCGACCGTCCAGGCGTTGTCGCGGCCGAACGTGCCCACGTCGAAGATCAGGCCGCGCTCGGTGCGCTCGGTCAGCGGGCCGGACAGGTGCTCGACGACGGCCGCATGCTCGACCTCGAGCGCCGTCAGGACGACCGATATCACAGTACTGATGGTTCAGCACGGGCCGTTCGAAGCGAATCGGTCGAGGCGCCGGGGCCGGCACCCGGAAGGATTAACCCGTTCCGGCTATGACAGGGCCTTGGCGATCGTGGCGGCGGCGGTGGTGACCTCGCCGGGGACCGTGGCCGGGTCCAGCTCCGTCAGGGCGACCACGCCGACGCTCGCCTCGAGGCCCTCGACGCCCGGGACGGCGGCCGCCACGCCGTGGGCGCCCTGTTGCAGTTCGCCCGTTGTCGTGATGGCGGTGAAGTCGCCGCGGCGGCCGGCGAGGATCGCCTTGCCCGCGGCGCCGGACTCCAGCGGATGGCGGGAGCCCGTGCGGTACGCCACGTGAAACTGCGTCCAGCTCGGCTCCACGACGGCGAGGGCATAGGCCTCACCCCCATCGGCGATGGTCAGGTGTGCGGTGGCGCCCACCGACTCGGCGAGGCGGCGCAGGGCGGGTAACGCAGCGTCGGCGACCAGCGGCTGGGCGCGACGGGCCAGGTGGAGCACGCCGGCGCCGAGGCGGAGGCGGCCCGAGCGGTCGCGGCGGATCATGCCGTGCTCGGAGAGGGTCGCGGCCAGGCGGTAGACGACGGCGCGGCCGACGCCCAGATGGGTCGCGGCCTCGGTCATCGTCAGGCCGGCGGGGGAGTCGGCGACGAGGTGGAGGAGGCGCAATCCGCGGTCCAGGGTCTGCGCCGTCTCGGTTGCCACCCACACAGGCTATGTGAACCGGCGATGTCGGTACTCCGGCCGCCGTGCGAAACAGCCGCGGCGGCTACTCTTGCACGTGTGACCCTACGCCTGTATGACACCGCCACCCGATCGGTCCGGGACTTCGTCCCGAAGACGCCCGGGCAGGTCGGCATCTACCTGTGTGGGCTCACCGTGCAGGCCGGCCCGCACATCGGGCACCTGCGCTCCGGCGTCAACTATGACGTGCTGCGCCGGTGGTTCGCCAAGTCCGGCTACCAGGTGACGTTCATCCGCAACATCACCGACATCGACGACAAGGTGCTGCAGAAGGCGATCGAGGCCGGGCAGCCGTTCTGGTCGATCGCGTATGCCAACGAGCGGCTGCTGTCGGCCACCTACCTGCGGCTGGGGGTGCTCCCGCCGACGTACGAGCCGCGCGCGACCGGCCACATCCCGGAGATGCACGAGCTGATCAAGCTGTTGATCGACGACGGGCACGCGTACGTGGCCACCGACGGCAGCGGCGACGTGTACTTCGACGTGCGCTCCTACCCGCAGTACGGGGAGCTGTCGGGGCAGAAGCCCGACGCCATGGAGCCGGCCGCCGACGGGCCCGCGCGGGCCAAGCGCGACCCGCGCGACTTCGCGCTGTGGAAGGGCACGAAGCCCGACGAGCCCGCCGACGCCAACTGGCCCTCGCCGTGGGGGCCCGGGCGGCCCGGCTGGCACATCGAGTGCTCCGCCATGTGCTGGCGCTACCTCGGCACCGAGTTCGACATCCACGGCGGCGGCCTGGACCTGCAGTTCCCGCACCACGAGAACGAGATCGCGCAGTCGAAGGCGGCCGGGCACGGCTTCGCCCGCTTCTGGGTGCACCACGCCCTGCTCAACCTCGGCGGGACCAAGATGGCCAAGTCGCTGGGCAACGTGGTGTCGCTGGAGACGCTGGAGGAGTCCGGCGTACGGGCGGTCGAGGTGCGGTACTACCTCCTCGCACCCCACTACCGCTCGGTGATCGACTACTCGCCCGAGGCGCTGGCGGAGTCGGCCACGGCGTACCGGCGGCTGGAGAACTTCGTGACGCGCGCCGCCGAGCAAGTCGGCGCCGGCGAGCTGGGTGAGGTACCAGCGGCGTTCGCGGAGGCGATGGACGACGACCTCAACACCTCGCGGGCCCTCGCGGTCGTGCACGATGCGGTGCGCGACGCCAACGCGGCGCTGACGGCGGCCGACGTGCCGGCCATCCGCGCTGCGCTGGCCGAGGTGCGGGCCATGCTGGACGTGCTCGGCGTCGACCCGCTGCACCCGCAGTGGCGCTCGGGCGAGGCCGGCGACCTGACGAAGGTCGTCGACTCGCTGGTGGCGCTCGCCCTCGAGCAGCGCGCCGCGGCGCGCACCCGCAAGGACTGGGCGGCCGCCGACTCGGTGCGCGACCAGCTCAAGCAGGCCGGCGTCGTGGTGGAGGACACCGCGGCCGGTCCACGATGGACGTTGGAGCACTGAACTTAGATGCCAGGAAATTCCGAGCGCCGCGGTAAGCGCGTCGCGTCGAAGAAGGGCGCCACCAAGGGCTCCGGCGGCAAGAACCGCCAGGGTCTGGCCGGGCGCGGCCGCACGCTGCCCGCCGACGAGAGGCCGTGGCACAAGGGGTACTCCGGGGACGAGGAGCTGCCGCAGCGCACCGCCTGGAAGCAGGACAAGGAGCGCCGGGCCGCGGCGGCCGAGGGGCGCGCCCCGAAGATCGGCCAGCCCGGGACCAAGCGCACGGCGGGCAAGGGGCCGTTCGGGGTCAAGAAGTCCGCCGTCGCGAAGAAGACGTCGACGCCGCGGGTGTCCCCGGGGCGCAAGTCCGCGCAGCCCAAGGAAGGCCCGGAGCTGCTCGTCGGGCGCAACCCCGTCGTCGAGGCGCTGCGCACGCACGTGCCGGCCACGGCGCTGTACGTCGCGCTCGGCATCGACATGGACGAGCGCGTCAAGGAGGCGGTGCGCACCGCGGCCGAGCGGGGCGTGGCCATCCTCGAGGTGTCCCGCAACGAGCTGGACCGCATGACGGGCGGGGTGCTGCACCAGGGCGTAGGCCTGCAGGTGCCGCCGTTCGCGTACGAGCCGTTCGCCGATCTGCTCGCCGCGTCGCTGGAGAGCCCGGCGCCGCTGCTCATCGCGCTCGACGGGATCACCGACCCGCGCAACCTCGGCGCGATCATCCGCTCCGCGGCGGCGTTCGGCGCCGACGGGGTCTTCCTCACCGAGCGTCGGTCCGCGGCGATCACGGCCACGGCGTGGCGTACCAGTGCCGGGGCCGCGGCTCGGGTCAAGGTGGCGCAGGTGACGAACCTGACCCGCTCCCTGAAGCAGTGCCAGGAGGAGGGCTTCATCGTCGCCGGGCTCGACGCCGACGGGGAGATGTCGCTGTACGAGCTGGAGGCCGCCGTCGGCCCGCTGGTCGTCGTGGTCGGCTCGGAGGGCCGAGGCCTGTCGCGGCTGGTCGGGCAGACCTGTGACCTGCGCGTCGGCATCCCGATGGTCTCCGATGTCGAGTCGCTGAACGCCTCCGTGGCCGCCGCCGTGACGCTCGCCGAGGTGGCCCGTCGTCGCGCTCAGTAGATCTTGAGGGGCGACCCTAGTATGGGCCGGTGACTCAGCCTCAGCAGGGCTTCGCCATCGGGGTCGATCTCGGCACGTCGAACACCGTCGCGGTGATCCGGCACCCCGACGGCCGCACCCGGCCGCTGCTGGTCGACGGCGCGCCGATCATGCCCTCCGGCGTGTACGTCGACGAGCACGGCCGGCTGCACGTCGGCCGCGACGCCCAGCGGATGGCCGGCCTCGATCCGTCCCGCTTCGAGCCCAACCCGAAGCGGCGCATCGACGAGCCGGCCGTCCTGCTCGGCGACCGCGAGATCGCGACCGTCGACCTGCTGGCGGCGATCCTGGCCGCGGTCGCCCGCGCCGCCGTCGAGGCGGTCGGCTTTCTGCCCGCCGCGGTGCTCACCCACCCCGCGGCCTGGGGCGGCCCGCGCCGCGAGGCCCTCGCCGAGGCGGCCCGCCGCGCCGGCTGGCCGCCGGTGAAGCTCGTGCCGGAGCCGGTCGCCGCCGCCCGGTACTTCGCCGACGTCCTGCGCCGCCCCGTCCCCGTCGGCGGCGCCCTCGCCGTCTACGACTTCGGCGGCGGCACCCTCGACGTCGCCGTGGTCCGCAACGACGGCGGCCGCTTCACGGTCATCGCCTCCGGCGGCATCGAGGATCTCGGCGGCCTCGACGTCGACGCCGCGATCGTCGAGCACCTGAGCGGGTTCATCGGCCCGGCCCCGTTCCTGGTGGCGCCGCAGACGACGACACAGCGCCGGGACCGGCGGCTGTTCTGGGACGACGTGCGCGGCGCCAAGGAGATGCTGTCGCGGACCACGGTCGCGCCGATCACCGTGCCGGGTCGCGACCAGGCGCTGCACCTGACGCGGGAGGAGCTCGAGCGGGTCACGGAGCCGCTGATCCGCCGCTCGGTGTGGCACACGGGCCACGTCATCCATTCGGCCGGTTTGCGCCCGGATCAGCTGGCGGGCCTTTTTCTGGTCGGTGGCTCCTCACGGTTGCCCCTGGCGGCACGGCTCTTGCATGCAGATCTTGGGATTGCGCCGACGGTACTCGAACAGCCCGAACTGCCGGTCGCAGAAGGCGCCTTGGCCGAGTTGATTCCAAACGGCTACGTTACCGAGAGCATCCCGGTTGCCCCGCCGACTGCTCCTGTTCCGCCGGTTTCACCGGCCTTCAGCGGTGTGCCCGTTTCGGCGCCTCCCGTCATGGCGCCCCCGGTTGTGCCCCCAGTGCGGCGCCGTCCCACGGCGTTGCTTGTCGCAGTTGCGGCCGCGGTCGTGGTGCTCGCGCTGGTTGCCGCGGGCGGGTATTGGTTCTTCTTCCGCGACCGCATCAACGCCGTGGACTTCAAGACGGTCACCAACGCCGGCGAGCTTGCGCTCGGCGGCGATGACAGCGCGATCACCTATCCGGTCGGTGCCACGCTCGGGTCGCGCACCTACGCCGGGTGGTATGCCGACAAGGCGTTCCATTTGGTCGCGTACGACCTCGACGACAAGAAGAAGGCGTGGGCGTATGACCTCACGACCGACACCTACCGCTGGACGCTGTATCCGAATGCGGGCGGGCTGATTCTGGTCGGCGATGGGGGTACCAAGGGAACCCTGAGGCTGCTGAACAACTCCAACGGCAAAGAGCGCGCGCAGATGGATTTTTCCACCTCCGCCGACCGCGTGCTGTTCCTTGACTCGGTGTTCGTGGTGCATTCCGGGGCGGCGAAGAAGAGCAGCGCGTACGCGTGGGACGGCGCCCCGAAGTGGTCGATCGACGACGACAAGAAGGGCACCATCATTCGCGGCCCGGTCAACGCCGCCGATGAGCGGGGCCCGGCCGACTTCAACGGCGACCCGACCAACCGCGACACCAAGTCCCGCACGACGTACGTCTCGGTCGACGGCGACAAAATCAACCTGCGCGACGCGGGTGACGGCGGCAAGATCCTGCGCAGCTGGAACGACAGCGCCGACAGCTACGCCGAGTACTACATGGCCGACGACCGGCTGTTCGTGTACGGCACCAGCTACAAGTACACGGTCAAGGTTTATGACCTGACGAAGCAGAGCGAGCCCGACCAGCTGTACGCCGGCGACGACAAGCACCGCGTCCTGGCCTTTGCCACCTGCGGCGCCGGCCGGGTCTGCGTGCTCGACTACGCCAACTCCGACGGTTCGGACACGAACGTGCACGGGCTGTCGATCGCGGAAAAGAAGGAGCTGTGGAAAGGCGAGGCCAAGGGCGCCGACACGCTGGTTCCGGTCGGCAAGCAGATCCTGGCCACGGACTCCCGCAACGGTTCCTCCAGCCGGCTGTACGGCGAGGACGGCAAACAGCTACTCAAGCAGGACGACCAGGGGACATTCGGGGTTCGCGTGACGAACGGGAGCCTGCTGTTCTTCGGGAAGGCCCCGTCGCCGTATCCGGCGGCGCTGTCGCTGGTCGGCGTGACGGCTTCCAGTGGTGAGCGGGTCGCGCTCGGGACGCTTCCCAAGGTGGCAAGCTCGAGCTGTTCGTGGAACGCCACGAAGATTGCGTGCCTCGCCGGCGCGAAGCTACAGGTCTGGGACTTTGCATAAAGAAGGGCGGCGCCTTGGCCAGGCGCCGCCCTTCGTTTAGCTACTTCAGATCCGGCGGCCCGTCGCCGCGTTGAAGGCGTGGTGCGTGTTCGCGTGCGGGCGGACGTACACGATCTCGGTTAGACGCGGCGTGCGGCGCGGGTCGGCGCGGACGACGAAGCGCTCGTCCTGGCCCTCCAGGGCCACGGTGCCGTGCACGTAGGCGTCGGAGCCGAGCTCCTCGACCAGGTCGACCGTGATCGGGATGCCGCCGTCGTTCGGCCCGACCAGGTCGGTGTCCTCGGGCCGGAACCCGACGGTCACGCGCCCGTTGGCCCCGTCCGACTGCGCCGCCGCAATCTGCTCGCGGGTCAGCGGCAGGATGACGTCGCCGAAGCGCCCACCCTGGTCGCTCAGCGGCACGGTCTTGATGTTCATGGCCGGCGAGCCCATGAAGCCGGCGACGAAGACGTTGGCCGGCCGGTCGTACAGCGCACGCGGCGAGTCGACCTGCTGCAGAACACCATCCAGCAGTACGGCCACCCGGTGCCCCATGGTCATGGCCTCGACCTGGTCGTGCGTCACGTACACGGTGGTGATGCCGAGCTTGGCCTGCAGCGTCGCGATCTGCGAACGGGTCTGGACACGGAGCTTGGCGTCGAGGTTCGACAGCGGCTCGTCCATGAGGAAGACCTGCGGCTCACGCACGATGGCGCGACCCATGGCGACACGCTGCCGCTGACCACCGGAGAGCGCCTTCGGCTTACGCCCGAGGTAGTCCTCGAGCTGCAGCATCGCCGCTGCCTCCTTGACGCGCCGGTCGATCTCGTGCTTCGGCGTCTTGCGCAGCTTGAGCGCGAAGGCCATGTTCTCGTACACCGTCATGTGCGGGTACAGCGCGTAGTTCTGGAACACCATCGCGATGTCGCGCGCCTTCGGCGGCAGGTGCGTGACGTTGCGCTCGTTGATGAGGATGTCACCGCTGTCGACGTCCTCGAGCCCCGCGAGCATGCGCAGCGAGGTCGACTTGCCGCAGCCGGACGGCCCAACCAGAACGAGGAACTCGCCGTCGCCGATCTCGAGGTCGAGCTGGTCGACCGCGGGCCGCGGGGTCCCCGGGTAGATCCGGGACGCCTTCGCGTACGTGACTGTAGCCATGGGGTAGCCACCTTCCACCGGCAGGAACGTGCCGGACGATCCGAGTAGAAGTACCTCCGGCCAGCGGCGGTGCGGGCGCGGAGTAGGCCAAAGGTTAAGCGCTGATGACGCCCCTGCCAAGTGAGAGACCCACATTGGCGCAGTTTTGGGTGGTTTTGCCCCGAGGTATCCTGAGCGCGGAGCGCCACGTGGAGCCGCTACGATCGTGCGGGTAGGCCGACGTGGCGCAACTGGCAGCGCACCCGACTTGTAATCGGAAGGTTGGGGGTTCAAGTCCCCCCGTCGGCTCTCCTGGTCAAACCCCTGGCCTGTTCGTTGTGTGCAATTTGTCGATCTTGGCGGACTTTACGCGAGTGCGCCGTGCTCATTCTGTGCTCGACGGGTGGGCGCAGCGAAAGACGAGCCCGCGGGCAACCGCGCGATCGCCGGGCTCAACTGCTATCCCCTCCAAGTTCGCCGAGTCGCGAGGCGGTGCTTCATCCCGCTGCTATTGCTGGCGGACCGTGTGCCACATGTCGACCTCGAGTTCGAGCCACGGCGCAGGGCACGCCTGAGGGTGTGGCGGGTACCCGGAGTGCGACAAGCAAGGCGATCGGAGACTCGCCGTTGGCGGTGCCGACGCTCGACGCCTCGTCGCGACCGTCGGCTTCGTCGACAGTGCCAAAGTGGTCAGCGGTTTCCATTGAGACCGTGACATCCACCAATTGAGCCGTGCAAGCGTCCACGGATTGGGTGGCGGCTTGGGGCCTTGCGGCAGCCCGTCGTTTCAACCGTCAGCTGTTAAAACTTGATGGCCGTCAACGGCATCGCGGTTGACGGCCGAACCGCTGGCACATCGGAGTTCCGCCCTTCGCGGTCAGTGCAAGCGTCAGTTCGGCCCTCGTCGGGAGACGTCATGCCGTGACTGTCGACGATTCACAGCAGCGGCGCGGAGGCGGCATCGTCCCGCCGTCGGCACCGACAGGCCGCCGCTGGCTGGCTAGAGTTTGGAGCGTGGATGGCAACGGAACGCACGACGATCTTCCGGAACTCGGGAAGCTCGAGTCGGTCAACGCCCGCGGCGTGTGGTCACATGAGGCGTACGACTTCACCCCGTGGTTGCTTGCAAACGCCGATGTCGTTGGCGAGGCGTTGGGAATGGATCTCGATCTTTCGACAGCCGAGCACCCTGTCGGGAGTTTTTCGCTCGATCTCATCGGGGTGGACCGCGCCACAGGAGAGAGCGTGATCATTGAGAATCAGCTCACTCCCACGGACCACTCACATCTCGGCCAGTTGCTGACCTATGCTGGCGGTACCAATGCCGTCAACGTGGTTTGGATCGCGACACGGTTTCGCGAGGAGCACCGGTCTGCGTTGGATTGGTTGAACAGCCGCACCGACGAGTCGACCAGGTTCTTTGGTGTCGAAATCGGCGTAGTGCGCATCGGCTCCTCTCTGCCTGCGCCGTTGCTCACGGTCGTAGCCCAGCCCAATGACTGGGGTAAGACAGTGAAGGCGAAAGCTGCGTCTGAAGGGCAGAGCGTACGCCAAGCGCTATACCACCAGTTCTGGACCTGGTTCCTTGATCAGCTGGTCGGACGGCACATTGGATGGACGCGCGCCCGGAAGGCGCAGTCACAGAACTGGTTGACGATGCCGTCGGGGACGGCGGGCCTGGTGTTCAACTGCTCGTTTGGTCGGGCGGGGCTGTGCAGCGAGGCATTCTTCCAAGATTCAGACGCGACAGTCAACGAGGCGCGATTCGCAGCAGCTGTCGCAGCGAGGGAGTCAATCGAGTCGACATATGGTGGGTCGTTGCAGTTCGAGCAACTGGTCGGTAGCAAGGGTTGCCGGATAGCTGACTACCGGCCCGGTCAGATCGGCCGCACCGAGCATTGGGACGACTACGCCGAGTGGTTCATTGCGCGCCAGACGCGTCTCAGAACGGCAATGGCCGGGATCTTCCAGATTTCGTCCACTGCCGGATAGTGGTCATGGCCGGTGTGGCCAGGGCTCTGCGACTACTGCTGGTTCGTGGGTACGGCGTTAGGACGCGAGCGCTGACAGACGGAGCGTGGTGTCCGGTTTGTCGGTGAGTTTCCATGGCTCGCAGGCTGCGGTGTCGAGATTGTAGGCCACATCAGTGATCCCAGGGGGGAGCCCGTCGGTGAAGGATTCGGCCGTGAGCCGGGGAAAGTCATGACGGACCTCATAGAGAGTCTGCGCGGTGATTCGCCAGGGGTGCTGGTAACGGCCGGCGTCCGCCGGTGACCATCCGGCAGCGGCGAGCCGCTGATTGAGTTCGTCGGTGCGGGCCTGGTCCCCTGCCACCTTCTGGCGAGTGGTGCTGATCATCGCGTCGAGGTTGACGCTTCCGAGCGGGTCGGGTGCGAACCTCAGGGAAAGCAGTAGCAGGGTGCCGGATTCCGGAGGCGCCAGTTGGTCGAGTGAACCGATGTAGTGGAGGGTGGGGCCGGTGGCCCTCCCGCATGTCTTCACTTCGACGGAAAGGCCGTCGCTGACGAAGTCGTGCCGCCCGCCGAGGGGCCCCTTCCAGGACTGGAGCGCCCGCAGTGTCACGGCAGGGAGCCAGTTGTTGAGCAGCCAGAGCTCACCCAGCAGACCGAGTTGGGCTTGTCTTCCGAGCCCGTCTGTGGATGCCGTCCAGAAGCGGCGCCATTGTTCGGCGACGGCGACGGCGACGGCGACGGCGACGGCGACGGCGACGGCGATGACGAGGGCGGAGTCGGCAATCTGGGACCTGGAGAGTGCCTTCAGGACGTCTCCAGTGAACGCGTTGAACATGCGCAGGAGCGTCGGCTCCGGACACGTGAGGTCCAGCCACAGCCCCTCTCCGGCGTGCCGGATGCGCAGCTGCCGCAGTTTGATCTGCAGGCCCCTTGCCGGTCGTGGCAGCGGAGGGCCGTTCCGATCCGGTATCGCTATCAGGAGATGGCGTGTTCCGTGTCCATCGATAGCAACGAGAACGGGACCGCCGGCCCAGTCTGTGAGCCGGTGTGCCTCCAGCAGAGGACCGAACGGTCGGGGAATCGAACTCCACAAGATCTCTAGTTCGGCGTCGCCCATGCCCGGTTTGTCTTCTTCGAGCGTCATGAGGTGACGGGTCCGGCCGAGCCGACCACGTACCGGATGGTGGCCGGGCTCTCCGACGCTGGAAAGCTGATCGCCATGCCGATCACTGTGCCGCCCCGTTCATCGGGGTTCTCGAACAGGTTCTGTTTGGGTGGTCCCTTACGTTCGGACGGCGGTGCGTCAGTCTCGCGGGGTCTGCTGTACTTGCTGATCGGGTAGAGCAGCAGCAGGCCTTCGGTAGCGGGTCTCCGGTGGCGCAGCGCCACCGGATAGCTCACGTCACTCGCCTCAGTCATCTCGGCAGCCCATTTCCGATCGACGTCGGTAAGGCCGATGTCCTCGTCACCGGCTCCCGGGTTCTTGCGGCTCACCGGGTTGACGAGTGTGCCGATGCTCGAGTCCGACTGTCCGTCGCGTGCCCGGCTGATGCACGCGACCCGCTCATGACCGGCGATCCGGAGGTCTTCACTGCCCAGCAGGGCGTCCTCGGACTGACGTGCCCGGACGGCGACCCGCCAGCGGGTCAACTCGTGATGTTTCGTCTGGGCGGCGATGTACTCACGAAGGTCGAGACTTGATCGTTGAGAGCCCGGCGCGGTCTGGTAGCCGGTCTCGCCGCCAAGGAACTGCTCGATCGTCCGCCAGTCGACGTCCTTCCAGGCAGGAAGTCCGTCGCGGCTGACAGCGTTCGGGGTGCCGAGGCGGCTCAACAGCAACCGGGTTGCTTCGACGTTTCTGCTCAGCCAATCCGGGTCATCCAGCCGGAAGATGATGGTCTGGAAGAGCGTGCCGGAGAAGTCGTAGCTGATCTCCTGACCGCTACCCATCCGGTTGCTCGCGGTGATACGCATCGACTCGTGGGCACGGATTCGTGGCGCGAAGTCTCGCGGGGTCCTGCCCAGTACCTCGTAGAGGCGGATCTCGCGGCGGAGATCCTCCTCCGCTGTCGCGAGATCTCGGAACCGCTGGCGAAGGTCATCGGTGGTCCACAGGCGTGTCAGGTCGACGTAGTCCTCGCGGTAGCCGAACCATCGACCCATCTGTAGCAGGGTGTCGAAGTAGTTCGCCGCTCGGACGTAGTAAGACACGAGCAGACCTTCGATCGTCAGGCCGCGTGAGAGCTTGTTGCCGCCGACGACCACAGCGCGGAGATCTGGATTGCGTCCGTAGTCCAGCTCATCGCTCGAGCGGTTGTGCAGAACGAGGACGGGGATCTCGCCGCGGAAGATTCTGGATAGCGCAGGCTCAATGTCCTGGAACGACAGCTCACGCTCCGGCGCGATCGACATGGTGACCGGGACGAACTTTTCCTGCCAGCGGCGAGCCAGCTCCGGTCCGGTGGTTGCAGCATCGTACCGCCACCGTTGACGTAGCACAGCGAGGCGTTCGCGGACGAGCGCCGCGATCGCGTCTTGCTGGTAGGTGTAGGGGGAGCCGTGGATCAACATCGCCGACGCTGGCAGTGCCCCGGTGCGGGTGTCACGGGCGGCCATGGCGAGGATGAAGTCGGCCAAGGCGTCGTCGATGCTGCTGGGAAGCTCACTCACCGGTGCGGCGCCGCGTGCCGGCGTGACTATTCGGGCTTCGTGGTCGGGGACTCGGCGTATGACGTCGAAGCCCGGTACGTCCTCCCCTCCTTCGCCGGCGAGGGCCTCACGGCCGAACAGGCGCTCGGGTCCGTAGTAGCCGGCGGGTGGTGGGAGCGACACTATGAAATCGCGCGGGTAGAGGTCCTCAGCGACCTCGCGGTCCATCGCCTCATGGTTGATCAGGACGTTGGCGAAAGGGGTGGCGGTGTAGCCCACGTAGCTGGCACGGCGCAGGCGGTGCAGCAGGCGCCGGATTAAGCCGTTGATCACCGAGGGGTTGATCTCCTCGGCCTGCGTCTGGGGTGCGACTCGGGCGAGTCCGTCCACGGCTGTCTCAACGTCGTCGGCCAGGAGATCCACGACCTCCTCAAGCGGTCGGTTACCGCCCGTATTGATGCTCGCCTGGTCGGCTTCGTCGTCGACGACCAGTACCGGCGGATGGACGGGTTGCCGCTCTTCGAGCCAGTTGACCAGTCGGCGCAGGACGCTTGCGTTCTTCTTGATGACGAAGATCAGCGGAACGCTGCCCTGCAGCAGGCTCGGATCGGCGGTTCCGGGGTGGAAGTCCTGCCAGATCTCCGCTCCCGTCATTCTGATGATCTGCCGATGGGGTTCCGGCGCACCGACCCCCCGTCGACCCGGCTCGTCGGGCGCGAGGCCGAGTTCGTCCTCCAGCCGCAGCTGGGTCTGGCGGCGGAGTGAGTTGTGGATGCCGGACAGCACGATGACGATGCGGTACCCGGCGTCATACGCCTTGGCGATGAGTGCCGTGAAATTCGCCGTCTTGCCGCTCTGCACGTACCCGACGACCAAGCCTCTGACCTGGAAGGTGGACGGCCCACCCGGCCGGGGATCCTCCAGCATTGACAGGATCCGGTCTGTCGCGGTGTCGATCGCGTCGATCGCGCTCTCGGTGCGGCCCCGCTCCAGCAGGAGCCAGTCCCGTAGCCGCGGCCAGTAGTAGCCGGCCGCAGGGTCGTGGGTCTCGAACCACGGTCTTGGGCCACCGCGTGACAGGACCGTCACCGGTTCGAGTGTGACCCTGTCCGCCGACCATCGGCGGCCTATTTCCTCGCGCATCCCAGGAGGGACGAACTGCTGCAGGACCTGCTCGAGCGTCAGGCCCGTACTCATCCCGGCTCGAACGACGCGCATGTACGTTTCGATCGGCAGGTCGGCTGGCTGCTCACCATCCGAGCTCATCGGCGACCTCCGGTTCGCTACGTCGTAGTTCGGCTCTAATGCGCTCGAGGGCTTCGCTCTGGCCGGCACGTTGCGCCGCGCGTTGGAGCGCTGCGGCAGTCCCCGAGAGTGTCGCAGCCGTGACTATCGTGAACGGTGCGGACGTCGCGGCTGCGGGAGCGCGGCCGTTGCCGGCTGCGTTGCTGACCGGTGTAGTGCCCTCCGGGGCACCGTTTGCCGCCGCACCGGGAGATGAGTGGTCTGCTGCGCCTTGCGTCGTAGACGGTGAGGCGTCCGGGGACGGGTTGGCAGGCCGTGGCTGTCCGGCACGCGGCTGCTTGGCTGCCCGATCGCCGCCGCTGCGGTAGCGTTCCTGTGCGCGTTTGGTGAGAGCGGCGACAGGTCGTTCGAGGCGCTCCTTGAGCGTTTCAGGGAGCCGGACGCGCATCTTCGAGATGTTGATTTCGAAGATCTCGTCCAAGTCTGGCCAGAAGTCCAGTGCTGCTCTTGCGAGCTTCGTGTGCTCGTCCTGTGTGCGCATCCGTGACCAGCCGCCGGACTGGATCAACCGGTCGCCCCGGTAAATATAGAAACCCTGCTGGCGGTTCCAGTTGTTCGGGCCGCTGGCCCGCCGCCAGGCCCCGTCACTGCTGAACTCACGTTGTGGGGGCAGGACGAATGGCGTGAACCGGACCAAGCCCTTGCCCACCTGGAACTGCTGTTCCGGGAGCGGTTCGCATTTCGGTTCGGCACGTACGAACGGGTCCCACGGCTCGACGTCGGTTCCGTTGATGGTGATCTGTAGCTTCTTCCGGCGACGTCGTGTTGTGCCAGCGATGAACCGCCCGAAGACCATACCGAGGTGCAGGTCGAGCTCCTCTGCGAGGCGGAGTAGCCGCTTCTGCGCCCATGCCCCCCAGGGATCGTTGAGATTGAGGACGCGGTCCAGGTCCTCCCACAGGACGACCGTCCCGGTGTTGTCCATGAGCGGCCGGGTGAGGACCTCCGGCCGCTCCGTGCCGGACAGGTGCAGGATGCTCCAGCGGTCTGTCTGGGTCACGTGGTTCAGGTCCAAGCGGCGGACCTCGATGTTCCGGCGGTCCGGGTTCGTCCGGCTGGCCACGCTGAGGACCCGGCACTGTGAAAGGCTGGCCGTCTTGAGTCCTAGGCCGAACCTGCCGAGGTCGGAGTCGTCGTAGTCGCGCGCGGTTCCGAGGCGCATCGCTTCGGATATTTGCGTACCGCTCATTCCGTCGCCGTCGTCGACGATCCGGACCCATGATCGGGGACCGTCGAAGTGGATGGTGATGGAGATCCGGGTCGCACGGTGGCTGATGCTGTTGTCGATGAGGTCGGCGACGGCGTTGGTGAATTCGTAACCTAGGTCTCGTAGGGAGTTCATCAGCCGAGCGGCGCTCGGGATGATCTCTTCGCTTCTCACGCGCGTCTACGCTCCCAGTCCGTATTTACAGCCGACCTGTCAATGCTGGGACCCCCTGCGGTTCGGAGCCGCACGGCTTGGTGGACAGTCCCGGATCCGGATCGACCCGTCAACGTGGGGCATGCCGCGTCGAAATCCGCGCTTGATCTTAAGGCACCTGTCCACAATCGTGTCCCTGCTCGGCGCAATGCGCACCGACGTAACGGGGCAAGTACCCGGCATATTAGCCTTCTTCCTGCTGTGTCTGGTTCGCCCGTTCGGACGAGAGAGTCCGGGTGCCTTGGGTCGGTTGACCGGGCAGTCGCCATTCCGCCGTACCGGCCGGTACACCCCGGCTGAACCCGAGACGGGTCCTGGCGTGCGCGTCCGCGTCGTGCAGCCAGTCGGTGATCACAGCGAACGACGACGCGCCGGCCCAGCACCGCGCACGCGGCCACGGTGGGCAGGCCGGCCAGGGGATAGCGGGTTTGCCGTCATTCCACGCCGCTGGTGCGTCGAACGCACCCTTGCCTGGCTCACTACCCACCGCCGATTCGCCCGCGACTACGAACGCCACCCCCGCCACGCCCGAGGCCATGATCCGCTGGGCAGCCATTGACACCATGACCTGCCGATCGCCAGGCAGACCCGCCACCCGGCGACAACTTGACACTGGCCCGACGAATCATGACATTGTCAAACACGCTCCCAGTGCGCTCGCTGACCGACTACGCAATCGCCCTGCTCCAGCCCCAGCTACTGACGTTTCGTTGAGTTGCGAAGTAGTTCGGCCGTCCGTAGCAGCACGGCATCCCATTGTCGACTTTGAACATTCGCCTTCAGTTCGTCCGCTATAATTTTTGCGGCGGCTTCGACCAGGGTGGCGGTCATGTAATTGTTCGAGTTCTGCTCATTGTCCGGCACCGGCAGCTCTGGCGAGTCGATTGGGCCAGTATTAGTCGGCAGGGCCGAATCTGCACGGTCTGAGAGTGTCGGAAATTCCATCTCAAGGATGGCCAGAAGCTCGCGGCAGCGGATTAGGTCGAGTTGAAGACTCTGGCTCGACTTACGTTCGGCCTCCCGTTCGTCGCTGCCAAAGGTGCTCAGATGGAGATAGCGTTGGCCGGCATCGTCCGAAATTGTCTTGTACTCGCAGTCGACCTCTGTTGGGTGAACCTTGACGTTTTGGGTTGATGGGCCGAATGAGCGCACCCGTGCCATTCAGTTCTCCTGTTCGTTCACGTCTGGACGCGGTTCTTTCGAGGTCGTCCTGGCTCTTGTGTTTGGCGATGAAATCCAAGTCCGAGTCGGCCCGTACTCGTCGTATGGTTAGCGCGACCACGGTAATGACTGCCATGTTTCCGGGCCGCGCCGACGCGTGACCGACGCATACCGTGTGTGGAAGATGTGAGTGTGCCCTTTGGGGCGCGTTGACAGCCCGTGTCGACTAGGACACCGGTAAGGCGTGTTGGGTTCAGGGCTCCTAAGCTAAGGAGAGCTAGGCTGGGATGGGATCGGCCGGACGGATGACACTGAGGGTCCTGGCCCAGTGGGTGAAGGGGTGGCCCTCTCCCAATCGCGGCAGTGCCGACACGTGCCGCCCGCCTATCGGCACCCGTCGGATCGGCGAATGTCGGATTTCAGGGACTGCAGGCAACGCTGGTTTTCGAGGACCGCTCTGCAGCCACGTCCACGGTGCTTCTCTAACCCACGCGGAGCTGCAGATGACATGACCTGTACGGTGGCTAGCCGAGGCGACATAACCGCTGGAGGGCGTGGTGACCCGACGGGATGGCTTAGAGCTAGAAGGTGCCCCCGCTGTCGTTGAGGGTGCTGATACCGGCACGCTTGTGCAGCGTGCGGGTCGGAAGCCCGGACCTTTAAGCCCCCTCGTGTCTGCACAGATGAGCCGGATGCCCAGAGCGCGTACCAATCCAGAGATGCGCCTGCGGCGGGAGTTGCACCGCCGTGGTTTGCGGTACAGGGTGAATCACCCGGTGCTGCCGGGACGGCCCGACATCGCCTTCACGAAGGTGCGGCTGGCGGTGTTCGTTGACGGCTGTTTCTGGCACATGTGCCCGCAGCACTCGACGATGCCGAAGAACAACGCTGAATGGTGGGCGCAGAAGCTGCAGCGGAACGTGACCAGGGACAGAGAAAAGGATGTCCAGTTGGTGGGACTAGGGTGGAAGGTCCTGCACGTCTGGGAGCACGAGGATCCGGAGGCAGTCGCCGACACGATCGAGGGCCTAGTCCGTGACGCACGCGCTACTGAGCGCAACTAGGGAGTGCGAGTCGCCAGTCGAAACTTCATGATCATGGGTGAGTTGTGGCATCCTGGTCGTCACCGACGACGTAGGGAGGCGGCAGGTGTCGGGCAGAGCCTGGTACGACGTTTCACCTTCGGCTGCACGGCTTACCGGCTCGCTGAGGGACATCGGCTACGACTTCACGACAGCTGTGGCGGATATTGTCGACAACAGTGTCACTGCCGGCGCCACCCGCGTCGAAGTGATGATTGAGTACGACGGTCCCAACTCCCGGGTGCTGATTGCCGACGACGGTTGCGGTATGTCCGCGCGGTCCTTGCTTGAGGCTCTACGCTTCGGGACGCGACGTTCGTACACGAGAGGCGAGCTTGGACGTTACGGGCTCGGGCTCAAGACTGCTTCGCTTTCGCAGTGCAGGGTCCTTACTGTCGTAACTCGTAGCTCGAAGTCGACGGTGCGTACCAGTGCGCGGACATTGGATCTCGACCTGATCGAGGAATGGGACCAGTGGGTTGTCACCGATCCGCAGCCTGGCAACGAGACCGTGGATCGGGCACGGCGCTGGTTGGTGGAAGGGACAGGCACGGTCGTGCTGTGGCAGTCGCTCGATAGGGTGCTGTCCGAGAAACGTCCGGAGGGCGGCTGGGCGCGGCGCCGGCTCGAATCCCTGTCGAAGCGCACTGCGGAGCACCTCGGCATCGTGTTCCACCGGTTCCTGGAAGGACTGCCCGAGCGACCGCAGTTGGTCATTACTGTCAACGGCCAGAAGGTCGAGCCCTGGGACCCGTTCGCAACAGACGAGCCGGCAACCGTCGAACTAGCGCGAGAAGCGTTCGAGATCGAGACCGCGACGGGCACTGGACGCGTACAGCTCCGGCGCTATGTGCTGCCTGCCCGGGACCGGTTCAGCAGTCCTGCGGTGTTCGAGCGGCTGTCCGGCCCGTTGAACTGGAACCGGCAGCAGGGCCTGTACGTGTACCGCGCGGACCGTCTGGTGCAGTGGGGCGGCTGGAGCGGCATCCGAGGCATCGACGAGCACACCAAGTTGGCGAGAGCCGCGCTGGAGTTCGAGACAGATCTGGACGCCGCCTTCCAGATCAACGTGGCAAAGATGCGGGTGGCGCTGCCACCGCAGGTTCGTCAGCTGCTCGAGGCGCCGGTGAACGAGTTGTGCATTCTTGCCGATGACGCCTACCGCAAGACGTCGCGTTCCGTGAGCCGCCCGCTTCCTGCAGATCTCAGGAACCCGCCCGAGGAACGCGCAGTGTCGCAGGCTGCAGCCAACGCGGGACTGGCGTTACGGATGGCCGCGATGCAGGCGGGTCACTGGTCCGCTTGGGAGGCCATTGAGAAGCTGCTGCGGGAACAGTCGCCTGATGTCGCAGAACTGCTCGGCCTGGAGCCCCAGTGACCTGCTAAAAGAGTCGTTGCTGAGGGTCCTCATGGACGCTGGCGCACTTCTTCATCAGCGGACACTCCTGGCACATCGGATCGATCGGGCGGCACAGCGTGTTGGCCAGATCGATCAGACCCAGATGGGCATGCCTGGCGTTCGCATCGATGCCGACCATGCGTGCGACTTCCAGCCGACCATCGGTAAGCCGGTTCCGCCGATCGACGGGGTGCCTGCTGAACCGGGCCGCCACCCGTAGGACTCCCTTGGTGATCAGGACCGGTTCCTCGGACTCGTCCTCACCTCCGGCGGGAACGACGAGGATCGACAGATCGGCGATCGACTCGTTCAGGCCTGCAACCTTGCGCAATGCGTCGTCCTGGCCTAGGACGGCCGGATTGTCGGCAAGCGTCCGCGCAAGCTCGACGACGACATCGGCTCTGCTGGCACGGGCGATGAAGCCGCCCATGCGGCGGAGGTTCTCTTCCATGCCGAGGGTGTCCTGCGGCTGGTGCCAGGTTCGCAGAACGTTCCATACGTGCCTAGTCACATCGGGATGGGTTCGGTCGAGCAGGATCTCAGCCTGAATGACCTGCCAGCGCGTAGTCGCGCGGAGCCATGGGATTCCGGGCACCGCCGCTTGGTCGAACCAGCTGGCGAGCATGTCGGCAACCTCGCGGGTGTTCGTATGAGCAGGGGCTGGCCGCTGTAGTGACGCACGAACCGCGACAGCCAGGTGCTCACCGAGCAATGGGGGAACAGCGTTGCCGATTTGCCGAAATGCGGCTGATGGCGGTCCAGCGAACCGGAAGCTGTCAGGGAACGTCTGCAGACGAGCCGCTTCGCGCACCGTGATGGTTCGGTTCTGCCGCGGATGGATATACCAGTAGCCGTCCTTCGCGATATGCGCGGTGATGGTCCTCGACAGATCGTTCTCGTCTAGCCGTTTGTACTTGTCGTCGAAGATGTCGTCGCGGTAGCGCTTCATCTCCTCAGGCAGATCTGAGTAGCGAGTCGTGGCGTCCATGAGCTCGAACGCGCGGAGATCATCCTCCCGTACGGGTCGGGTGATGTGGTCGAAGACCTTGTTGGCGTCCTCTGGTGGGATACCTTCGCGCATCCGCTTCTGGAACTCGGTGTGCGGCTCGGTGTAGTCGCTCCAGCCGTCTGCACCGCCGGCTGGTCGCCAGCCGCCCTCAACTTCGGGGAGGTCGCTGATGGCGTTCCAAACGCTGACACGTTCAGGCTGTGGTGCCGGCCATTCGAATGCCGTGTTGTCGCGCAGGGCGACCAGAATAAGCCGTTGCCGGAATTGGGGCACGCCGTAGCGGAAGGTGTCGACCACCTTCTCCTCGACCGCGTAGCCCAGTGACTCAAGTTCATGCACCATCGTGCGGAGAATGAACATCTCCTTGTCGAGTGCCATATCTGGCACGTTTTCCATGAGGACTGCCGGTGGCCTGGCGATCCTCACGACTTCGAGGAACGACCGCCAGAGGTCGCGCCGCTCGTCGTATGGATCCCGCAAACCGTGGCGGACCTTGTGGCGAATCATGGAGCGTCCGGCCTTCGAGAACGGCTGGCACGGTGGGCCGCCAGCGAGCAGTTCTACGCCGGTGCGTTGGACGAGGTCGGCGACCTGTCTGATCCGATCGGGGTCGCCTAGGTCCCAGGTGACGCTCAGGCCGGCATGGTGGTGCCGGTGGGTCTCGATCGCTTCCGGGTAGTGGTCGACTGCAAGGACAACCCGGTAACCTGCCTTCTCCAAGCCGAGGCTGAGGCCGCCGGCGCCGCTGAACAGATCTGCGGCGAGCCGGTCACCGCGCACCTGTGCCGCCTCGGCATAGCGCAGCAGTCCTTCGTCGTCGGTGCACGCGTCGGGGTGTGGCGGCAACTGCACGAACGGGCCGCGGACCAGGCGGACTCCGTAGGCACCCCGCCGGGCCGACGGGTCCCGGGGGCGTTCATCCGTGGCGTCGGCTGTGTCGGTCACGTGCACGCACGTTACCGGTGCTGATCGCCGTGCGCCCAGCGCGACATCGTTACGTGACCGTGTGATCCTCCGTACGGATACGCCGCCTCGCGGTCCGGCCGGTTCAGCGCACGCGAACGGACGGACTCTGCGACCGGAGCCGACAGGCTGTTTCGCTCTGGCGAGGTTGCACGGCGTGTGGGTGGTGTGTGCCGTCCGGCATCGCGGGAGTGAATTGCCGTGCTTCCCGGGCCAAACTCGAGTTCGCCGCGACCGCGCGATCGTTCGCCGCTGGTAGCCAGCTCAGGGCAGATGGTGGCCTGTGCAGAATCCAGCCGACATGGCGGGTGCAAACCAGTTCACTCGCCAGTGCCGGAGGGTCACGGCGACAAATGCAGCAGGGCGGACGCGGCGGCCGCGCCGGACGATGGTACCCAGTCCCAGGCCGATTGCGGTTACCGGTTGCGGAGTGCTCAAAGGTTTCCAGTTCCGAGTCATCCTGCACCGTGAGCGGGAACTCTATGCTAAAGGCCGGTGCCGCGATGCCGATCAGCATCGGCACGCGCCAGCACGCCGTCCGTCCGCAACCGGGAGTGAGCAATGATCGACGACTCTCCCCGGACGCGTCCCTCCCGTGCCGCCGGCACGGCATCGGCAGCCGGAGTCAAATGATGCCCGACGACGACATCAGCGCCTACGCCCATATCCTCCTAGAGGAGGTCCGAGTCCAGGCCGAGGCGGACGGATGCGATCTGTCCGAAGCCTTCGCCAGGCTCATGCTGGACCAGTTCTCTGGCGACGGGTACACCGAGGACGCCACGGTGATCATGTACCGGGACCATGGCGTCGAGATCAGCGGCTACGGCGTGTCGTCCGACGATCGGTGCCTCGATCTTTTCGCCACCATCTACAGTCCCCGCGCCGATGAGGGATACAAGATCAACCGGCAGGAGCTCGACGCCGCCACCCGTCGGCTGCAGAACTTCCTGCTGCGCTCGATCCCCGGAACTCCACGGCGGAAAAACCTGTCGTCCGAGGTGCTCGGCATGGAACAGGCGGTCGCCGCCAAGTTCCACGAGGTCGACAAGGTGCGGCTCATTATCGTCACCAACGCACGCAGTGTGGTACGGGAACCGGCCCTCGCGACCGAAATTGAAGGGCGTCAGATCCTCCGCGAGCTATGGGACCTGCGCAGACTAGCCGCGTGGGCGGCCTCCGGCAGTCAAGCGGAACCGATTGTCGCTGAGTTTCCGGACGGCTTGCCCTGCCTGGCCACGCCATCCACGACCGAGGACTATTCGGTCTTCCTGGCCATCGTGCCGGGCCCGGCTCTCGCAGCACTGTATGGCGAGCACGGCGGTCGCCTGCTCGAGCTCAACGTCCGGTCATTCCTGCAGACCAAGGGAGCGGTCAACAAGGGCATTCAGGAGACCCTACGGGCCACACCAGCCCGCTTTCTGGCCTACAACAACGGCATTGCCGCCACTGCATCGTCCGTCGAGTTCGGTCCCGACGCGACCGGCCAAAGAGTGATCCAGCGCATCCACAACCTACAGATCGTCAACGGTGGGCAGACCACTGCCTCGATCCATCATGCCCAGCGGCTCGGCGTCGATATCAGTGACGTACTGGTACAGATGAAGCTCACTGTGGTGTCGGACGACCGGATCGACGAGATCGTCCCCCGCATTTCCCAGTACTCCAACACGCAGAACAAGGTCACCGCATCGGATCTCCGCGCGAACAGCGGATTCCATGTTGACGTGGAGCGGATCATGCGGACCCTGCTCGCGCCGCCCGGGCCGGTCCACAGTCAGGACACGCACTGGTACTACGAGCGGGCGCGTGGCCAGTACGCCAACGCCGTGGCCCGCGAGACCACGCCCGCCAGGAGAGCGACATTTCGAGCGTCCAATCCCGCCGACCAGAAGTTCACCAAAGCGGACCTGGCCAAGTTCGAACAGGCCTGGGCGCGGATGCCGCACCTGGTCAGCCGTGGGGCCGAGAAGAACTTCGTACTCTTTCAGGAACGGCTCAAGGACGAGCCCGTGACCGTCGACAAGGACTACTGCCGACGGCTGATCGCCAAGGCAATCCTCTTCCGGCGTACCGACAAGATCGTTGCCGATCAGAACTTCGGCGGCTACAAGATCAACATCGTGGCATACACCATCGCATTCCTGGTCCACGCAACTCAGGGTCGGATCGACCTCGACCGGATCTGGCGTGACCAGGACCTGTCGCCCGCGTTGCGCGAAGCGATCGCCGAGGTTGCGGTGCTCGTCCAGAAGGTCATCACCTCGCCACCCGACGGCCGCGCGCATGTCGGTGAGTGGGCCAAGCTGCACGACTGCTGGGACGCGGTCCGGGATCTCGACTGGCAGCCATCAGCTGCGCTGCAGGCCGAGCTCGCACACGTCGACACCTACGCCGACGACCTGGAATTGATCAACCGAACGGCTGCCCACGACTGGTCCGATCTCGCCGAATGGGGTCGTGCTGAGGGAGTTCTCGATGACGCCGCATGTCGTACCGTGAGCAATGTCGCAGAGGCACTGCGTGAAGGCTGGAGCCCCGCCGGCAGGGACGTCCTCGCAGCAGTGCCGATCATGCGTCTCGCGCAACGCCGGGGATTCCGAAAAATCCCTGGCTTCTGACCCGGCCAGGAGGAAGCACCACCATGTCCACGTGGACTGAGGACATTCCCACCGCTGGGACGAGGGATCTACCCCCGGACGCCCGCGCCCTCGACGCGCTCGGTCGCAACCACTCCCTCGAGACGGCCCTCGCAGACCTGGTCGACAACTCCATCGACGCTGGTGCAGACCGAATCCTAATCCGGTTCATCCAGCGTCATGTCCGCCTCGTCGGTCTCTACGTCGTGGACAACGGTCGCGGCATACGACCGGCCACGATCGACACCGCCATGACCCTTGGCGGCCGTCGCACATATCAAGGTGAAGACCTCGGCCGCTTCGGCATCGGCCTCAAAGCCGCATCGTTCAGCCAGGCGACCAGCCTCACCGTACTTTCCCGGGCAGCCGGCCACTCCGAGGTCGGCCGCCGGTGGCTGCAGGACCCGACCAGACGGGACCATCGCTGCGACATCGTGCCGGGCGACTTCGCTGCCGCCGAGCTGGACCGCAACTGGCGTCTGCCGACCAGACCCAGCGGCACGGTTGTGCGTTGGGACCACGTCGCCGCCTTCCCGTCCTCCGATGACCCCGCACAGGTTGACGAGTTCCTCACGCGGACCATTGCACATCTCCAGGGCCACTTGGGTCTCACGTTCCACCGGCTCATCAGCGACCGCGGCATCCGTATCAGCATCGACGTCGAGGACACGGAACTCGGCGTCGGCGTCGCCAACGATGTCGCTGCACTCGACCCGTTCGCGTATCTGTCCTCGCCACACGGCTGGCCGAAACGGCTCGAGGCCACCGTCGGCGGCTCGACATTGGCCATCGATTGTCATATCTGGCCTGGCCGGTCCAACCTGCCGCAGTATCGACTTCCAGGCGGCGCCGAGCAGCGGCAGGGCCTCTACATCTACCGGCACCACCGGCTGCTGCACGCCGGTGGCTGGGAGGGCATCCATGCCCCCGACAAGAAACTGCAGCTGGCCCGCGCAGCGATCGATATCGACGATGACATCGCCGGCCTATTCACCATGAATCCCGAGAAGACACGGGTCACGGCCGGTCCGCAGTTCGCCGAGATCGTCGCCCGCGCCCGTGCTGCCGACGGCACGGATATCACCACCTACCTACGGGCCGCCGAAAACACCTGGGTCACCAGCAATCAGCGCACCACGGCCCGACGCTCCCCGGTCAAGCCGCCCGGCCGAGGCCTGCATCCACATGTCGTACGCGAAATTCGCGACGAGCTCCCCCAGCTGCACGAGGATGCCCTCAGCATCCAATGGAAGCGGTTCCCCAACGACCAGTTCATGGAGATCGACCGCGAGTCGTCCACGCTCTGGCTGAACCAGAACTACCGGGCCGCCCTACTCGGCGGGCGGCGTGGCGGCCTGAATGACCTTCCTGTACTCAAGACACTGCTCTTCCTGCTCGCTGAGAACGTTTTCGAGGGTGCGCACCTCGGCCCACGCGACAAGGACAACATCGAACTTTGGCAGACACTGCTCACCGCCGCAGCGAAAGCCGAACGCAGCACATTTGAGGCCCGCCGGTGAACGCACCCGGCGCCCGGCACCTCAGCCCAGATACCTTCACCGCCCACCTGCGCCACTCCGCTCCGATGGACCATCCCATTCCGGGCGAGCCGCGACTAATTCTCTTCACCGACCCGGCTGGCCGACGCATCGGACTGCGTGCCCTCGCTACACCCGGCGACCAGGCGGTAAGTACCGGTCTAGAACATGTCAGCGTTCGCCTGATCCAGCTCGACGGCAACCGGATGATCGAACTTGTGATCACCGACGCGGCGCTCTTCACCGACGCCTACCCGGTCTTGCGGGCGGTCGCGGACCGGATACAGGTCGACAAGCAGCCGTTCACCCAGGCGGTGACCAGTACCCTGCGACGTCTCGGCCACCTCCTGCGTCCCGAAACCAATCTTCAACGGGCCACTGAGACCGGCCTGCTGGGAGAGCTCGCCCTGTTCAACGGTCTTGCCCGGACGCTTGGTCCGGAAACCGCACTGCGTGCATGGCGCGGGGCGCTGTCGGAAGAACACGACTTCGGTCTCGACGACCACGACGTCGAGGTGAAGACCACCACCAGGGAAGCCCGACTGCACTCGATCGAATCACTGACCCAGCTCGTCCCCACCGACCAACGCGGTCTCTGGCTGATCTCGTTTCAGGTGACAGTTGCCGGTACCGGCGGCACCACCCTGCCCGACCTCATTACCATTGCCCGGTCGCTGCTCGCTGCAGGACCCGATCGGGATGCTTTCGACGATCTGCTCGCCTCTGCCGGATGGGCCGACCGCTTTGCTACAAGCTGCACGACTAAGTGGCGGCTGCGGAACCCGCCGGCAGCCTTCGTCGTCGACCACACATTTCCCCGCATCACCCCAGCCATGCTCGACCCACGCATCGATGCCGTACGCATCCAGGACGTCCGCTACCGCGTCAACCTCACAGGTCGCCCACCGGACACCCCGCCAGACGTCGTCGGCGACGCACTGCAGGCACTGCATCAGGAGCTGCAATGAGCGACACCATTACCACCGCCTACACCGCAGCCCTTGACGGCATGCAAACCAGCGGGCCGAAACCGCTGCACAAGTTCGCGGCACTCTACGGCGACGACCTCTCGCTCAGTGACGGCACCGCACTGCTCGCCCATCTGCAGGCTGCGGGACCTGACGATGCATTGCGCCAGCGTCTCGCGTACCTCCTCGCCTCGTGGGACCACGCAACCGACGGACCATGGATTGCTGGAACCGCCCGCAACACTGCGGAACGTCGCGCCGCCGTCTGTGGTGCCCTCGGGTTGGACCAACCGACCGCCTTGCTGCTGGAGGACATCGTCCCGTGGGCAGCGATGGACGCACCGATCGTCATCACCGATGACTTTGAGGAATGGCGTACGCCGGAGCGACGCACCGAACGCGACTTCTACTGGGCGCACTACAGCAGTTACCTGCTGGCCCGCGGCTGGAACGCCGCCGCGGTCGCGGGACTCGATGAAGCTACTGAGGAGGTCGTCCAGCGCCTCTCCGACCCGACTCGCAAGGTTGCCTACCAGGCCAAAGGCCTCGTCGTCGGCTACGTACAGAGCGGCAAGACCGCCAACTTCACGGGCGTGATCGCGAAGGCCGTCGACGCCGGTTACCGCATGATCATCGTGCTCACCGGTACTACCAACATGTTGCGCGCCCAGACCCAACGCCGCCTGGACATGGAGCTGTGCGGACGCGAGAACATCGAACCGGACCACGATCCGACCGCGCACGAGTACCGTGACGACGAGGACTGGAAAAACGGCCGGTTCCTGCGCCACGGTGGCCGTCCCTCCGACTCCCGCCACCCAGACATCGAGCGGCTGAGCAACTACGCCGGCGACTACCAGCGGCTCAAGCAGGGCATTTCCGCGCTCAAATTCAAACGGCACGACCCAAACAGGCCGTTCTTCGATCCAGTTAACCTGTACACCAGCGACGCTCGCCTCGTCGTGGCGAAGAAGAACGCCTCGGTGCTGACCAATCTCGTCGCTGACCTGAAGAAGGTCAGTGCCCGACTTGGCGAGATTCCAGTCCTCATCATCGATGACGAGTCCGACCAAGCATCGGTCAATACGACCAGCCCGAAGAAATGGAAGGAGGACAGCAAGGAACGCACTGCCATCAACCGGCTTATCGGACATCTGCTCCATATGATGCCCCGAGCGCAGTATGTCGGTTACACCGCGACGCCGTACGCCAACGTGTTCATCGACCCCTCAGACGTTGAGGACATCTTCCCCAAGGACTTCATCGTCGCCCTTCCCCGACCCGTTGGCTACATGGGCGTTGACGACTTCCATGACCTTGACGACCCACGCCCCGTCAACGAGCGGCCCCTTACCACCTCCAAAGAGCGGGCCCACGTACGTCTGCTCAGCGAAGAACCGGACGTCGACGAGCTCCGTTGTGCGCTCGACATGTTCGTGCTGACCGGTGCCATCAAGCTGTACCGCCAGCGGACCGGTGGGCATACCTACCGCCACCACACCATGCTCGTCCACGAAGCCATGGGGCAGGAAACACACGCTGAAACCGCGGAACTGCTCACGAAACTGTGGGCCCGCGGCGGTTACCACACCGCTGCTGGGCTGCATCGCCTGCAGAAGCTCTACGAGGCCGATCTGCTTCCTGTCAGCCAAGCGCGGGCCCCCGATCTGGCAACCCCCGACGATTTCGCTCACTTGCACGGTGACATCGCCGCAGCTTTGGCAAAGATCAACCCGGCAGACCGGACGCGTGACCCGATCATCGTCGTCAATAGCGACACTTCGCTCGACAAACAGCGGGAAGAGGTTGACTTCGACAAGCGTGACATCTGGCGGATCCTTGTCGGCGGGAACAAGCTCGCACGTGGCTTCACGGTGGAAGGCCTCACTGTCAGCTACTACAGGCGTGCAACGAGGCAGGTCGACACCCTCATGCAGATGGGACGCTGGTTCGGATTCCGGGCGGGATACCGTGACCTTGTTCGGCTGTACACCACTGCTGAGCTACACGATATGTTCAGTGCGGCCTGCCAGGATGAACAGTCTCTGCGAGATGACCTGCGCAAGTACTCCGACGCCACGGCACCCGAGTCGCGACTCACGCCCAAGCGGGTACCGCCGCTGATCGAACAGCATCGACCGGACCTGCGGCCGACCGGCCGGAACAAGATGTGGAACGCGCGTCTGGTCTCGCGTAGCTCACCAGCCCGCCCCATGGAACCCGTGGCCTACCCGACCAGCCCTAAAGCAATTGCATGGAACAACGAGCAATGGGCGGCCATTCTCCGATCTGCGACCTCTGACCGTGGAACGGCTAAGTTCTCAGTGCCGAAAGCCAAGACTACCTACGACGCGTTCCATACCCGCGTGTCCCATCATGAGCTGCTCGCCGTGTTGAGCGGCCTCAAATGGCTTGCCAGCGGTGCGTTTGCCCCAGACCTGGCCTGGCTGCAGTCGCTAGACGTGACGGAAGTGCAGCAGTGGAGGGTCATCCTCCCGCAACAGGCAGATCAAAGTTCCCAGAGAACGCTGATGGGATGCGGACCACTGAGCATCTTCAAGCGTGCCCGGACAGACACTGGTGCTTTCAAAGTCATCAGCGAGTTGCGGCACCGCAATGCCGCATGGCGTATCGCTGGACTGGACACCGGATGGCCGGACGCGACGGCCGACAGTCTGCGTGAGCCCTACACCGCAGCCATCGTGATCTACCCGGTCGTCAACCTGGGCAGATCGGAGCAGCTCAAGGGCACGGCCGGGGACAGTATCGATTCCGAGCTGGTGACAATTGGTTTCCATATGATCACGCCCAAGGCTACGGCGCGCGCCGGCGCTGGGCTTGTGTGGACAACTATCGACAGCAGTGATCCCAGCGCGATTGTCGTTGACGCCGCACCGGGCGAATAAGGTTCGCCGCCGACCCGCCTTGTGCTGCGGAACCAGGCCGATCGATCAGCTCGGGGCGACCTATCGGTCGCACAGGATCGCAGCACAGCAAGGTCGGTCCGGCGGGCCGAAGCGCCCTCATTCTGGCACAGGCTAGGACCGTGGTGTCGATGAAAGCTCCGTGGAGGAGCGATGTTGATGAGCACCGGCCACTACCGCCGTCTGGGTACCAAGGCGGCGGCCGCCTCGGCAGCGTCCCGGGCCACTTGGGGCAGCACGGACGTGTATGTGTCGGCGGTGAGCGAGCAGGAGCGCCTGCAGGCTCTGGCCGCGTTCGACGCAGCCAACCCCCGAGGGGGCAATGACGTCAGCCGCCCCAACTGACGAGGACCTGTACTAGGAGGCACAAGTGCCTCGATCGACCGCCACCATCCAGCGGTAATGGGCCTGTTGCCGACGGCTGCTCACCGGTATCGCCCGACGGACCTGGCCGCAGCGGAGCGGTAGGACCTGTGGCAGGTTGACCGTTCCCGCGAACCGTGATCGCATGAATGAATACCGTGAGTTGTCGCTATTTGACGGTGCGTGGCCGACCGAGCGGTGACATCGATAGACTTCCCTGCATGCCGTCGAGGGCGACAGAACGAATCGTCGCGGTCCGCTTGGAGGAGCCCGATCAGGGCGACCTCTTCGGCGCGGGTCCCAGACTGATCAGGGAAGCGCTCATACCCGGCCGGCCAACCGAGCGATTCGGCCGGATATGGCACGTCGGGAAGGTGCACGAAGAGGGCGGCGTCCTGTACGGCCGTCTCGGCTACGAAGAACGCGTCCGGGTTGATCGCTGGCAGGAGGAAGTCAACGACTTCGAACGGGACTACGTCGATGGCGGGACCGCTGCGCCGTTCGTGATCCGGATGAGCGACCTCACCGTCGTGTACCAGCCGCGGAAGGGGGCCATCCGCCCCGAATCTTTCGCCGGCGCGTTGCGGGCGATGCTCAAGTTCGGCCAAAACTCCAACTGGCGAGTGAAATCGTTGACCGGCGGCAGTGCATCCTTCGACGAGTGGCGAGGCCGCATTGACCGAGTGACCCGGCTCCGTGCCTGCCTCGAAGGCGGCGGCGAGCAGACCAACACATGGCGAACAGGCCAGCTGCTCGCTGGGCCGCGACCGGACCAGGCCTCGGTGGAATGGCGAGCGAGCGACGGCCTCGACACCAACGCATCCTGCGTGCGCGAGCTGCTGCAACAAGCCGACGCGGGAACCGTAGAGATCGTGGCCGAAGGACAGTGTGGTGACTCGGCGGACACGGCCTGGCGATGGAACAGCTCCTCCGGTGACGAACGCATGATGACCAAGGTTGAGGTCGACAACATCGACGGCGAAGTCAGTCGAGAAGCACTAATCGCGGAGCTCGAGAAGATCGGTCGGCTCGGTTGAGCGCAGCTCCAAAGCTGCTGACGCCTCTAAGCCGCGAGGAGCACCGTCGCGCCCAGACCGTGGCCGGTCACTGCAGCAGGGCGACAACGCTAAAGTCGACCGCCGCGTGCTTTCGTCGCTGACTGAGGTTATTGTGCAGTCAATGCGCGATCTCGTCGCGGAAAGTCAAAGAACTTTTTTCAGGCGTGTCAGTTCACGAACTGTGAATCCATGTTCTTAGCGGACCCGGAAAAGGTCATGAGCAGCCTGTTCGCAAAATACCATGCAAGCAGGTACGTGGCAGGCGACTCGCTGGGAACGCCGATTATCTGCCGAGCTGCTTCCGTGAGTTGTTCGCGGAAGTCCTCGTGCGCTCCGAAGGCGGGGTCCTCCGCAGTGCCCCTGACGTACAGAACGATGAATGTTGCTGGGCGTCCGTCCGGCTTGGGTCGGATAATTCTGCCCATCCGCTGGATCATTTGGCGCTTGCTCCGGCTACCCGCCATGATGACGCCAATTTCGGCCTCCGGAACGTCGACGCCCTCGTCCAGCGCCCAGGGAGCGGTCAGCACCTTCACATTGCCGTCTTTGAACGCCAACAAGCGATGTGCGCGTTCCTGCGCGGACAGGCCGCTGTGAAACTCGGCCGCCAGCACGCCGTTGCTGAGCAGTACCGCCGCTGCCTGCTTCGCGGCGGACTGGGTCTCCGCGAACACTAGTCCGGGGCCCGCGGCAGTCAAGACTGGCGCCAGCGTGGCGAGTGCTTCGTGTTTGCTGCGGCAGTCGGCCAGCAGTTGACGGCACTTACTGAATGCGCTCAAGAATCTGCGGGCATGCCTGGTACCGCGAGAGTCCTCGCTACCGCCACGGCTGAGTTGGGTTACGGAGGCCATGAAGTCGCCGAATGGCTCCGGCGGACATCCATGGTCGGCGATCAGCTTGTGGCGGAGGTTTTTTGCCATCGCGTCGTGCTCGTCGTGCTCCCGCTGCTCATCCGGAGCGAAATCCACCCCTGCGAAGGCGACGTGAAACTGCGCCAAGATTCCTTCGGTGAGGCCACGCTCGTAGCTACAGCCGGCCACCACGCCGCTGAAGTACGGATCCAGGTGCTCGGTCATGCCGTCGTCCTGGCGATCGTACGTTGCCGTAAGTCCGAGCCGTGCCCCGAAGCCCTGTTCAAGAGCTCGGGAGAAGGTCGGCGCTCCGTAGCGGTGGACCTCATCGGCGACCAGCAACCCCAGAGTGCCCGGCGGCAGCATCTGGTAGGCAGCGGCCGAGTTGACGATGGACACCACGATCGAGTGCTCGTAGAGCGAGTCCCTATGGCCGTTTCCGAATCGTCCCACCCGCGCAATTTGCAGGTCACGGCATAGCACGTGGTGCCACTGGTCGAGCAGTTCACGGCTCGGCACGAGCACGAGGACCTTTTCGCCAGCATCGAGAGCAGCAGCGGCAGCGAGGACTCCGACCGTGGTCTTGCCGGTGCCGGTGACAGCCTCCACGACGCCACGGCGGCCGTGGAAACGCCATTTCGCCAGCGCCTCGAGCTGCCACGCCCGCGGGTCCATGCCTACATAGCAGCAAGGCCGAGGCGACGCGATGAGTGCGGAAAACGCGGCGCCGTTGTGACCGGCGTCGGCGGCCAGGCGCCAGCGCGGTGGCGTGGCGCCGTCATGAATGAACGTTCCCGGGTTGAAGTACAGCGTTCGATTGACGTCCGTTGTGTTCAACCCGTCAAGACCCAGGTGCTGCAAGCCCGCGAGCAGCTGCCGCTTGTTTTGGCCAGGCTGTACCGTCAGTAGGCTGTGCAGTGCATCCAGCATCAGCTTCTGCTGCAAGCGGTTGCCTTTCGAGATTGATCGTTCCGTGTCAGCACCTGGTTCCACGCGGGCCCCTGCGGGTGACCCTCTGTCAGGCGATGTATGGGGGCAGGGCGACGTGTCTGCGATGTAATCGTAGGACCGCCCTTCCGCGGCCTTGGCCATCTGACTGGGCACAGTCGTACTCCCTTCCGGGGCCTCACGGTGTACGCCAAGGTGGTACGCCGTCGTGTGTTCGATGAGCGAAACGGATGGGGTTCGACAGAGCGTCGTGGAAGGCCAACGGTCCATACCGAGATCAGCCCGCTCGATGAGGTACGGGATTCAGGGGCGCCGCTGCGGTCCCCACCACGGCAGAGCTCCTCCAGCATCGCTTGCGATCGTGGTGGAACTGGCTCGCCGGGGAAGCAGCGCTCACACAAGTCGAGTCGCTGCTGCGCGGCAGCGCACACATCACAGCCGCAGGGCCGGCTCGGGCGCCGAAAGCAAACGGCTGGTCACGCCAGTAGCGTGACCAGCCCGATGATGCCGGTGCTCGGCGGTTCAGCAGGACAGGTTGCCGCCCGCGGGGACGCCGAGGATGGCGGTGAACTGGTTGTAGAGGTTCACGCGGCTCTGCACCTGGGCGGGGTTGCCGCCGTTGCACTCGATGCTGTTGATGGCCCGGATCGTGGTTCCGAAGCCCTGGCCGTTCACCATCGCGTTGTGCGACGTGGTGCCCGCGTTGCCGGTGCCGGTCATCCAGTACCACAGGCCGGTCTGCCACGAGATCGACGAGTCGGTGCCGACCAGGTTCGGGTTGTTGAGCAGGTCGACGCCGAGCGCGTCGCCGGCCGCCTTGTAGTTGAAGTTCCAGCTCAGCTGGATCGGGCCTCGGCCGTGGTAGGCGGGCTGGCCGGCCGGGCAGCCGTAGGGCTGGCTGGTGTCGCAGTAGTGCGGCCAGTTGGCGGTGTTGACCTCGTCGATGTAGACGAGCCCACCGGTCTCGTGGCTGACGTTGGCCAGGAACGCGGCGGCCTCCTGGCGCTTGACGGTGTCGCTGCCGATAGTGGCGAACGCCGGGTACTTCTTCATGGCGTCGACCAGCCCGGCGTACGTGTAGAACCCTGTCCCGCACCGGGTTTGATGGAGACATCGAAACCTGGGAGAAGATCGAGTTATGCCGGCACCGAAGAAGTACCCCGACGAACTGCGTGAGCGTGCGACCCGACTGGCCCTTGAAGCCCGCCGGGATCCGGCGTCCGCGGTCGGGGCGATCCGGCGGATCGCAGGGCAGCTCGGGGTCCATCCGGAGGCGTTGCGGGTCTGGGTGAAGCAGGCCGAGACCGACGCCGGTGCGCGGCCGGGCACCACCAGCAGCGACGCCGAGCGGATCGCCGCGCTCGAGCGGGAGGTGCGTGAGCTGCGGCGGGCGAACCAGATCCTGAAGTCCGCGGCGTCTTTCTTCGCGGCCGAGTTGGACCGGCCGTCGCGATGAAGGTCGCGTTCGTCGACTCCCAGAAGGATCAGCACGGTGTCCAGCCGGTCCTGCAGGCGCTGGAAGGCACGCCGGCACAGATCGCACCGTCGACCTACTACGCCACCAAGACCCGCCCGGTCAGCGCCCGTTGCCGCCGCGACGAGGAACTGAACGCGCTGATCACGCGGATCCACGCCGAGAACTACGGCGTCTACGGGGCCCGCAAAATCTGGCACGAGCTGCGCCGCCAGAGCGTCGAGGTGGCCCGGTGCACCGTCGAACGGCTGATGCGCGCCGCGGGGCTGCGCGGACTGCTGCGGGACAAGACACCCCGCACGACGCGGCCCGCGCCGGAGACCGACCGGCCTCGTGACCTGGTCGAACGGAACTTCACCGCCACCAGGCCGAACCAGCTGTGGGTCGCCGACCTGACCTACGTACGCACCGCCGCCGGCTGGGCGTACGCCGCGTTCGTCCTCGACGTGTACTCCCGCATGATCGTCGGCTGGCAGGTGTCCACCTCGCTCTACACCGACCTCGCGTTGGACGCGCTGAAGATGGCCGTCTGGCGTCGCCAGCATCACGGCGCTGACCTGCAAGGACTCGTGCATCACTCGGACCGCGGCGTGCAATATCGAGCGGTTCGCTACAGCCAGCGGCTCGCCGAGGCCGGCGCCGTCGCCTCGGTCGGTTCGAAGGGCGACTCGTACGACAACGCCATGGCCGAGGCGTTCAACTCTCTCTACAAGGCCGAACTCGTGCGCAACAAGGGTCCATGGCGCGGGCTCGACGACCTGGAGATGGCCACCGTCGAGTACATCGACTGGTACAACAACCGCAGGCTTCATGGCGAGCTCGGACACGTCCCGCCCGCCGAGTACGAGGCCCTACACGCGATGGCCCGGACGGTCACCGCACCCCTGGAAACCAGATAAACCACTCTCCATCAAACCCGGGGCTTGACACCCGTTGCGGCTCGGGAACATATGGTTGAACTGGGCCTCGCTCACCACGAAGCCGCTCGTGCTGGTACCGCCGCAGGAGTAGGGCGACCAGAACCAGGTGCTGATCGTCGGGTCGTAGCCGGGGTTGTCGTGCGTGGCTTGGTAGAGCTGTCCGTTGGTGTACCGCACGATCGCACCGGTGGCGTAGGACTGTCCGGCGACCCAGTTCGGGTAGTTGCACGAACCTGTGCCGCCGCCCGGGACCGTCCACTTCTGGTTGGCGCCGCCGTGGCAGGACCAGATCAGCAGCGGGGTGCCGTCGGCCGTACCCCAGCCGGACGCGTCGAGGCACTTGTTGGCCTGGGGGTTGACGATGTCATTGGCGCTGCTGACGGCCCACTGCTGGGCGCCGGTGCCGTTGCAGTCCCACAGTTGGACCTTGGCCCCGTCGGCGGTGGAGCCGCCGGACACGTCGAGGCATTTGCCGAGGGCGCGGATCGTACCGTCGGTGCCCACGGTCCAGTTCTGGGCGTTGGTACCGTTGCAGGTCCACAGCTGGATCTGGGTGCCGTTTGCGGTATTGGCGCCGGCGACGTCGACGCACTTGCCGGCGTATCCGGAGATTGCACCCGTGCCCGCGGCGGCCGCGGTGCCGGGCCTGAGCGGGATGATGGAGACGGCGCAGAGCGCGAGAGAAGCTGCCGCGACGAGCACCCGACGCAAACGCGCCGATCTCGATCTGTCCATTGGGGACGCTCCTGGGGAGGGGAAGCCGGGCCAAGGCAGGTACCCGGTTCTACGGCGTCCTTCTATCGCAACCTGATCTAACTGTAAAGAATGTTTACCTATGTTCGAGTGTCGCAAGATCGTCGATGGATTCGCCGCGCCAAGCTGGAGGCCACGCTCCGCCATCCATTGTGGAATCTGTCGGGCTCGACATGTGCTCCGCTGTTCGTGGACGCCACCCCGTCGCCCTGGACATGGGTTTAAAACCGGACATAGCTCGCCTTGTAATCGAAAGGTTGGGGGGTTCAAGTCCCCCATCGGCTCTCTTGATCGACCCTTTGACTTGGCCACTCCGTGCAGCCGGGCGATCTCGACAACCTTCCGAATGGCACACCGTGCTCATTCTGTGCTCCCACGGGCTGGGTTCGTGCGGCACACTGTTCGGTCGTGAAGGCCTATGTCGGTGTGACGGACGGCAATTGGTACCGGTTCCTTGCCGACCGGCCGCTGCTGCAGGAGGTCAACTTCTGGCGGCCGTCGAGCAGGCACGGTTTCGGCGCCGTTCAGGTCGGCGAGCCCTTCTTCTTCAAGAGCCACCACCAGCACAACCGCGTCGTCGGTGGAGGTTTCTTCAGCGGATTCGCGCGGCTGACGATCTCTGAGGCATGGGAACTGCTCGGCGAGGGCAACGGCGCCTTGAGCCTCCAGCAAATGCGCGAAGCGATCAGCCGCTACCGGAACGAGCCGATCTCGCCGCGCGAGGATCCACTGATCGGGTGCCTCTTCATCCGCGACACCCGGTTCTTCGGGCCGGAACTGGACGCCCCGGCGCCGCCCGACTTTGCCACGAATGTCGTGCAGGGCAAGAGCTACGACCTGGCCGAGCGCGCCTACTCGGGGTACTTCCTAGACCTGCTGCATCGGCTCACCGGAACGGCTGTCGAGGTCGATCTCAGTGCGCCGTGGCATCGCCCTGGACCGGTGTACGGCGATCCGCGGCTGCAGCCGCAAAGGCTTGGCCAGCAGGCGTTTAAGGGAGTCGTGCTCGACGCCTACCATCACCGCTGCGCGATCACCGGGGCGAAGATTCGGCCCGTGCTCCAGGCTGCCCACATCCTGCCGTTGCCTCGAGGTGGTGAGCATCGGATCGACAACGGCCTGCTGCTTCGCTCCGACGTCCACATCATGTTCGACCGCGGGTATCTCAGCATCGACCCGAAACACCGGCTGCTGGTCAGCCCGCGACTGCGCGAAGACTTCGGCAACGGCGAGGAGTTCTACTCGCGAAGCGGAGAGCAGATTGCGCTTCCGGAGCGGAAGGCCGACCGCCCGCACCGTGAGTTCCTGGAGTGGCACGTCGACACGGTGTATCAGGCCGCCTGACCGCGCGGCCTATCGCCGTCGCGCGCGAGTGCCGGCCGATGAGCGGTCGCAGGCCGGGCACTCGTAGCGCACATCGGGGGCACCGCGGGTGGGCAGCTCGTAGCGCACCAGCATCCGCTGGCAGCGGCCGCAATCGTCGCCGAGTTGACCGGTGCCAGGTACGTGCTGGGATCGCTTCCACCACTGTGTACGGCGGACCAGGTCGGCGAACGCACGGTTTTCGGTGCGCAGCACCACTCCGGGATTCGGGCCGAGCAGCGATCCGCCGGCGGACCACAGCGTCTGATGGGCGGTGGCCGCCACGACGGAAGCTTCGCGTTCCCGCCGCCGAGTGCGTCGGAGCCATCGCCAACCTGTCCGCCGGTGCACTCGTCGACTGAGTCCGCAACCGCTACGGCTGGAGCAGGCCGAGCCGGCGGGCGGCCGCGGCGGCCTCTATCCGGTTGGCGACATCCAGCTTGGCGATGATCCGTGACACGTGCACGCTGGCCGTCTTCGGCGAGATGTACAGCTGCTCGGCGATCCGCCCGTTGCTGTACCCCTCGGCGACCAGCCGCAGCACCTCCCGCTCCCGCTCGGTGAGCACGTGCGGACCGGCCGGCGCGGGTGCGCCCCGAGCCCGCACGCCGGCCCGGCGCCCCAGCGTGGCGATCTCTGCGCCGGAGAAGCACCGATCGCGCGCAGGTGCCGGACGTTCGCCCGAGTCGTCAGCCAGTCACTGATCTGGACGTTGAAGTCGAACGGCGACGCGAACGTCCGGCCGGGCAGGAACGACGTCTCGAAATAGCCGTTGCGCCGCTCGACGAGACCCTTGGACTCCGGATCGCGTCGCGGAGCAAGCCGGATGCCCACGCCCAACGTCCCCGCGAACGACGTCGCCTCGATCGTCAGCTTCCCGGTCCCGGTCCCGCCGATCGCCGATTCCCGATCCCAGACCAGCGTGCGCGGACACGCACCCCACCCCCCGATGATCTCCCACATTCCGGCCAGGATGTCGCCCGCCTTCCGCGACGGGATCATCACCGCGTCCGTCACGCGCGAGTGCCCACACGTCATGGCCAGGACCGGCAACACTCGCCGTTGACCAGCCCCGACCGGAATCTCCGGCTCCGGGAACCACAGATCGCACTGCGCGACCTCGCCCGGCGAGTACTCGATCCGGTCCGCCGGGTCCGGCGGCAGGAACAACGGCCGCAACTGCCGAACCCGGTCCTTCAACACCGTCAACGACCGCGTCCAGCCGATCCGCTCCGCGATCACCGGAACGGGCATCGACGGCCACTGCGCCAGCAGACCGAATCTGCGGCTCGAACGCATCAACCGACGAACCCCGCGGCCCACGCTCACGCCGCGGCGGCTCCACCGCCCGCACCGCCGACCGCACCGTGTTCCGCGACAACCCGAACCGCCGAGCGAGCTCCTTGATCGGCACACCCTCACCCAGGTGCAACCGCCGGATCTCAGCCCACTCCTCCAACTTGATCACCCCTCCACACTTACGGAGAGGGGTCAATTCCAATCCGTCGGCAGAGGGTCAGTCTCAGGGCGCCGTCGACACGTTGCGCCACTTCGACGCCGATCGCAACGCGGTCGGCTTCAGGCACGGCGTCAAGAGCCTGCTCGACCTGCCGAGCGAGCAGCAGCGCAATCCGATCAGCTGCGTCGGCTGACCGCAGGGCTTGTCGTTTGATGAGCCCGTTGTCGACGCTTGCGAGCCGGTCTTCGAGAGCCTTCGTTACGACAATCTCGTAGAGCCCCGCCGGCAACTCGTCAGCCACCGCGTCAGTTTGCCTCATGATCCGTCGCTGTTGCTACGCGACCTTACGAGCGCTGGATTGCAGCATGGTTGCAGGTCGGCCTTGCGACAGCCCTTCGCCGCGCGCGATGCCGTTACGGTTGGCGAATGTCTGACGTGTCGTACGACGATCTGCTGGCCGATTTCACCGATATTCAGGCGTACACCTCGGAAGTCGCCGCTGCCGCACCCAGCTCGTCCGGAGTGCATGTGGTGCTTGACCGGAGTGTGGTCGTCTATGTCGGGTCGACGGGCGACCTGCGTCGCCGGCTCCGGCAGCACCTGACCGGCAACCGCGGCTCATCGGTGCTGCACGACCAGGTCGGTCAGCTCCTCGATACACCGGACCACGCTGCCTCGGCCATCGAGATTGCGGCCTGGCTGGGGCAGTGCACGGTCCGCTGGTACGAGACGGACAACCCGGAGGGCGTGAAGGAGGCACTGGTCCTAGCGCTGAAACCGCGCTTCAATCGGCGCGTGCCACCGCAACGGTAAAGACCTGCAACATCGGCAGGTACCGAGCGCGGTCAGGTCGGGTTTTCCAGGCGGGACCTGGCGGTGTTGAGCTGGGACTGCGTGAATAGGGATGAGAACTCCGGCCGCATGGCGAGCCGTTCGACGGTGAGGTCGAGTCGGCCGCGTTCCCACAGTGCTGTGAACCCGTCCGACACTGTCGGGGCATTCAGCAGTTGCCGGGCCGTTGCGACCCCGCCCTTGTCGGCCAGCATTGAGCGGAACACCGTGGCGGTGTAGCCGGCCTCGTCGCGCGCCCGCTCGTACAGGCGGATCATCGCCCGGTGGAACTGGGTTTCTAGAGCGGACAGGTCCCGGTGCTCCGTCGGAGCGGTGGCCGGTGCGGCGTCGCTGCCGTGCATGACCCGCAGGAGTCGCGTGACGCTGCGGAAGCGTTCGACGGTCGGACTGGTCGCCGGGAAGTACTGCACCAGGCCCACGACGTTGCCTCGCGAGTCGAGAACGGGGGCGTCTTGATGGTGCTTGGCGGCGACCAAGATGGCCTTGGCTTCGTGCGGGCGGATCCAACAGACGAACTTGGCGCCGCTCGGATGGGCGCGTTGGACCATGACGTTGGCGCGGTACTTGCGGGCCTCCTCCGATGCGCTTTGGTAGTACCGTGCCCAGCCGGCAACCTTGCCTTCGTGGCGGATCGGCGTGTCGACCGTCCGGTCGTACGCCTCGAGTGCGGCGAGTGCCTCGTGCGGCCTGATCCAGGCAATGCTGCGGTACCCAGCCGGAACCTCGGCGAAGTCATTCGCATCCGGCTCGGCGTGGGCTGGCTCCTGAACCGTCCGTGTCGGAGTCGCGTCCTTGTGCCGAGGGCGGGGCACGTTCGGCACCCTTGAGACCGCGGCCGGCGGTGGCGCAACGGGCTGCGCCGGCGGTGGCGCAACGGGCTGCGCCGGCGGTGGCGCAACGGGCTGCGCCGGCGGCGCCTCCTGCACCGCACCGTCCGGGCCGATCATGACGGCCTTGCCGAGGGCGATAAGCCGCGCGATCTCCCGCTGCTGCTCGATGTCGAACGGCAGGATCTCCTCGTCCTTCGCGGTGGCCAAAGGAGGGTCGGACTGATCCGAGGGCGTCGGAGTCGTTTCGGCCTCGATGAGAACGGGAGTCTCGACGACCGGCGGCACGTACAGTCCGATGCCGAGCTCCTCGATCCGCTGCCACACTGGTTCCATCGCGGCCTCGGGATCGCGGCTGAACACACTGCCGCGAATGCGGACGAACACGCAGTTGCCGACCCGCTCCAGGACGGTTTGCCGGCGGATGTCGCTCTCCCACTGGTCCGGGCCGTGGTACGCGTCGCCGTCGCATTCGATCGCGAGGCGCCGGCCGTCCGGTGCGACCAGCACGAAGTCGATGCGGTAACTGCCGATCCGGAACTGCGGCTGCGGACGGTATCCGCGCAGCAGGATTCGCTTGAGGACCTCGCGTTCGAAGTCGCTGTCGCAGCGCTGCTCGAGGTGCTCGTAGGCCTCCTCGGCGCCGGTGGCGTTCTGGCAGTACCGCAGCAGCTTCCCTCGGGCGTCCTCCGGGTGCATGTCGTCGGGTTGGGCGGAGTGGAACACCCACAGCTGGTCACGGGCGCGGGATGCGGCCACGTTGACTCGGCGGTGGTAATCGCGCTTGGTGAACGCGGAGATCGTTCCGTTGTTCGGCGACACGACCAAGGTGATGAGCACGATGTCCCGTTCGTCGCCCTGGAACGTGTACGAGTCGCCGACCCGCAGCCGGCGCCGGCCGATCTCCTCCTCGCCGATCACCGTCCGGAGCCGGTTGAGGATGTAGAGGGCCTGTCCGCTGCTGCTGAGGAGGCTGACGACGCCGATCGTTTTGCCGTTGTACGCCGGGTCGGCGACGATCGCCTGCACCTGTTCGACGAGGGCGTCGGCCTCAGCGACGTTGACCTCGCCGTAGGAGCCGATGACCTGCCGGATGTACACCGTCCGGACCGGGTCACCGATGCCGTCCGGGCGGTCCGTTCGCAGCGGCTCGATGGCGTTGTCATAGTACTCCCGACTGGAGAACTCGATGATGGCCGGCACACAGCGGAAGTGCTCGGTGAGCCGGATCCGCTGCGGTGAACGGCGCACCGAATGGTCGTACAGGCTGCCCTCGGTGTCGAAATGCTCGGCGGAGGGAACCTCGCCGAGCAGGTGAGCGTTGACCAGCGAGGTCACGTCGCCGATGAAGTTGAGCTGCGGGCCGATCTGCTGGTCATCGCCGACGACCACCGCACGCTCGGCGAGCGTGAGCACGGGCAGCGCGAACAGGTCGGCCTGCGATGCCTCGTCGACGATGACCACGTCGAACTTCGCGCCACCGGAAAACTGCTCGATGGCGCGGTCCAGCGGCATGACCCATACCGGGACGGCGTCAACCGCGTCGGCCATGGCCTGCTGGGCGTGGGCCTGCCATTTCGCTGCGTTCTTGCCGGTGCCCTTGCCGTACTTGCGCAGCGCCGTGGCCCAGTCCGCGAGCGCGGCACGGCGACGGTCATCGAGCGCGCGGGACACCTCCCGCCAGGCGGAGCGCACGACAAGGTCCCGGGTGAGCCGGCGGATCCGGTCGCGGATCTGCTCGACGCGGCGGCCGAGCGCGATGGTGTCGACGCTGCCGACGATGGTGTCGAACCAGGTCTGCGCCTGCCGCCACTGCCAGCGCAGCACACAGTCCGTGCCGGTGCCCTCGAGCGCTCGTGCCGAGCCGTCGTCGATCGCCGACGCCCAGACCGGTGCCTGCCCCGCGAGCATGGTGTGGAGCCGGTCGTACACCTCAGCGGCGGGGCGCAGCGAGGATAGCCGGCGGGCCTCAGCAAGCGTGTCATCCCACCGCGTCAGCTCCTCGGCCTGCCAATCCAGGTCGAGAATCCGCCACAGGTCGCTGGCGTTCGTCGTCGCCATGCCGTCCTGCAGCGCGGCCGAGATCACCCGGGTCTGCTCGGCGAGCCGGTCGTGCTCAAAGATTGCCTGGCAGCGACCGAGACGGGTGACCAGGTCGTCGAGCCTGCGGGCGTCGACAGTCGGCGAGGTCCGCGGCAGCAGGCCGCCGATGATGCCGGCCAGCGTGGGCCAGCGCCGCCAGTCCCACTCCAGGGCGCTGTTCGCCTCGGAGATGAACCCGCCGGCCCACAGCTCCGGCTCGGCATGGCCGGTGGGAAGCTGGAAGGCCAGGCGTTGGGCCCACTCGGCCCAACGGGCACCAAGGTCCTGCCGTAGCCGGATCCGGTTCACGTACGCGACGACGACATCGACGTCGTCCGAGCCACGCAGCGGCTCGCCGTCCACGCGGCAGTCGCCGGCCAGTTTGGCGAGGCTACTGGCGAACACTTTGCTGACGCCCTTGCCGCTGGCGAAGCGCTGCCGCAGTTCGGCGAGGTCGCCCAGCAGGGCGCGCGGCTGCGTCATCCGCGCCGCTGGCACCTCGACCCGGTGACCGCCGACGGTGCGGCTGAGCCCGGCGACCTCTGCGAGGAGCTGCTGTGATGCGCGGACGTGGTCCTGCCAGGTGGTGTTCAGGTGCGGGTCGGTGATGAGCCGCCCCAGTCGGTCCGTCCAGGACCCTTCGCGGCTGCGCAGATAGATGACGGCCTCGCGCAGGTGGCCGAGCAAGTCGTTGAGGGGCTGCTCACCGTAGGCGCGCACGGCATGCACGTTGACGGCGTGATCGGCCAGGTCGTTGATCTCCGTCGCGGTCGCTGCGGTCCGCAGCCGCAGCTCGCGGATTGCTGCGGCGGTCGGCAGGTCGGCAACGAGCGGCAGATGCCGCAGCGCCTGGCGGCGATCATGCTGGCTGATCCGGCGGGCAAGATCGAGCAGCACGCCGAACTCCTCGGCGGTCAGCGGCGCCGGACCGGGCTGGTGCAGAGCGTCCGGGATGTCGCCGTAGCGCTCCTCGCGGGCGAGGAGCCACGCGCCGACCTCGGCCGACGACAAGGCGATGTCGTCAATCTTGTAGGTGGCCCCGTCCGCCTCCGCGATCGTGCGGAGATTGCCCAGCGCTTGGCCGAGCTCACGCTCGGCCTTCTCCAGCTCGTTGCGCAGCGAATCGACGACACGCTGCTCCCGCCGTTGGTCCAGCGTCGCGGCCCGATCGGACAGCTCACGGGCGGCGAGCTGCAGCTGGATGAGCTGATCGGTCGACCGGCCCAGCACCGCGAGGCACAGCGCCTGAACCTCCGCGGGCAGCCCTTCACGCAGCACCCGCAGCGGGTCTTCCTTCTGGGCCACCACAAGGACCCGCTTGCCGTGAGCGATGAGATGACAGATCAGATTGCGGATCGTGTGCGTCTTACCCGTCCCGGGCGGGCCCTGCACAGCGACGTTGCGGTGCCGGGCGAGCCGATGCGCGATCGACTCCTGCGCCTCGTTCGTCGGCAGCGGCATGAGCAGCCGCTCGCCCACAGGTTCCCACCGCTCGGGCCGGTCACCCGGCAGCTGCAGCCGGCTCGGCTCGTGCGCCAGCACGGCGGCGAGCGCACCGATCGAGCCCATGTCGCCCGCTTCCAGGCGGGCGCGTAACTCTTGCAGGAACCGCCGGATCAGCCGCTGTTTCGGCCGTACGAACAGCACACCGGTGTCGTGAATGTGTGGACCGCTGGGCGCCGCGGCACCGGCCGCACGGACGACCGGCTCCGCGCCGAGCCGGCGCATCGCTCGCTCGAACAGCTCAATGCGCTCGAAGTCCTCCCAGACGTTCACGGCGACCTGGCCGCCGTGCTCGCCGAGCTCCAGCAGCTGCCGCAGGTACCGCTCGGGCAGTCCGGTGAGCGCATCCGTCTGCAACCGCGCGGCGCCCTGCGGCACCACCATGACCAGTGACCGGTCCGGGTCGTACTCGATCGCTACCGGCGTCGTGACGAGCGGATACCGCACCCGCTGTCCGTCGATGTCCATCTCGACGATGCCGTGGCCCCACACCAGCTCGTTCGTCGCCGAGTTCATGTCGAGCGTGTGTTTTAGCTCGAACAGCCGGTCATGCAGCTGGCGGATGGCGCTGACGAGCTTGACCTCGGCCGCCCAGGGCCGCCACACCTCGTCCCGCCACCGCTCGAACTCCGAACGCGCCTCCTGCGCCTCATCGTCATCGTCCAGCTGTGGTTCCTGGTCGGCCGACAGCGGCTTCCGCAGCAGCGACGCCAGCCGGTGCGGCGCGAACAGTGCCTTCGGCAGGCTCGGCATGCCCAACCGCAGCCACGACGCGTCGTCGATGCTGGCGCCGACGTCGCAGCCGGGGTGGGCAGGCAACTGGTGCTGCCAGAATGCGTCGGCCGTCGGCACGGTGCGGGCCGGCTTCTCCATCTGCGCCCGGACCGCCAACAAGTAGTCGGCCAGCGCCAGCGCGCGGTCTCGGATCGTTGCGGGAGCGTCGTTGACGATGCTCATGCCGCGACCACCCGGTGCTGTTCGAGATGGGTCATCACCGCTTGGTTGGCCTCCCAGCCGTCCGGGAACTTGACCACCTCGTTGAGGTACATCCGGCCCGTGGACGGGTGCGCGTTCAAGAGAGCTGAGATGCCGACCCGTGCCACCACGATGCAGGCATGGCGGTGCCTCGACGTCAGCACGCACAGCCGGCCCGCCTCCAGGTGGAACGCCGTCGCATCCCGTCGGCCTGATAGTGGGTGCCACACCACCGTGACGTCGTACTCGCGGCCCTGCAGGCGGTTCGCCGTATCGACCGTGATGCCGGAGTCCGCCGGCAGGTGCTGGCGGACCGCGGCGGCCTGGTCGCGATGAGCAGTACCGATCGCGATCCGCCCCGCCGTCACCGCAGCGCCGTCCGGGAACTTCTCCGACACCGCCACGGCGCCGCGTTGCAGCAGGCGCAATGCCGCGTCCGCGCACGCCTTCGCGACCTCCGCGTCCGTGCGCATGCTGTGCCGCGCCGGCAGCTCGTGCAGCGCCCAGCCGGAGCGGGCCGCCATCGCGAGCGTTGCGTCGAGTGGAGCAGCGCCGAACGCGTGCGTCTGGAAGGTCAACGAGCGATCGTCGGGGCCGGTTCCGGACGTGAAGCCGGTGAACGGGTAGAACGCCTCCGAAACTACCGGCGCAGCCGTAGCTGGCAGCCGCCACGACACCGGCAGCCGGTGAACAGGAACGTCCTCGTTGTGTCGCAGCAGAACGGCGACCGCGCTCAGCTGCGGGTCCCAGGACAAGCCGGCCCAACGCTCGGTCTCCACCGTCGAGAACGGGTCCAGCTGACCCGGGTCGCCGACGAACAGTGTCCTTTCGAATCGGCCGGCGATGCGCAGCAGCGCGTCGGAGCGCATCTGGTACGCCTCGTCGACGATCGCCCACGCCCACGAGCCGTCCGTCAGCATGCCCCACTTCGCCGCCGTGCCGACGATGACGCGTGCCCCGGCCAGCCCGGCGATAGCCGTGTCGACGGTGACGTTGCGGTGCCCGGAGATCCGCGCCACCGGCACGTAGTTTTGCGCCGAGAGACGGCCGATCGGCAGATCCGGCGCTGCGGTGGCGAGGTTGTTGATGAGGTCGTCGACCTGCTCGTTGGTCTGGGCCACGATGGCGATCGGCTCGCCCAGCTCGGCGAGGTGCCGTGCGGCCCGTACGACCAGCGTCGACTTCCCGGCGCCGGGTGGGGAATCGACGACCACGCCACGTGCCGGGCCGTGCTGCAGATCGGCCATGACGGTGGGAAACACGTCGGTGGTCATGACCAGTCCTCCGCGGCATCCTCTTCGGTGGGCTCGGGGGGCGCCGGCGGGCCGCCGTGCGTCCAGGGGGTGTCGTCCACGTCCGGGAACTGGCCCGTTCGCTGGAATTCGTCCGAGATCGTGCTGTACGTGATCCACTCGCCCTCGGCGGGGACGCTGCCCGGCGGCGGGGTCAGCGAGCGTCCCATGCCGCCGGTGAGTTCCAGCAAGACGTCCGAGCCATCCTCGGTCGGCGTCACGGCGACGATGTCCGCCTTCTGGCCGGCCCGGGCCGGCGATTGCACGGTGACGCCGGCGCCCAGCCGCAGCGGGTCCTGCGTCCGTACGGTGATGTGCGGGCGGAGCACGCGACGGGTGCCCGAAGCGTCGACGCGGTTGGGTTCGGCGTGGACGACCGTGCCGGCGAATGCCTCGCCGGTAAGCCGATACTCGGCCATGACCAGCGGGTCGTCGAGGGCACGCTGGGCGTCGTACGCAGCCTGGGCACGCTCCAGCCGGCTGAGCCGGCGGGCGGCGGCGACGGCGTTGTCCCGGCGTGCCTGCGGCAGCGCTGTGCCGTCGCGGAGGTAGGTGACGTATTTGGTGTACTCGTCGCGGTCCTGGGCCCAGCGCTCCACGACACTCGCCCCGGGCGTGAGGCCGTTGAGCAGCTCGACGCCCTTCCACATGAGCCGCCATGTCGGCTCGAGCTGTGTCGCGAGGATCGCCTCCAGCCGCGAGAGCGCCTGCTGACGGGCGACCGGATCGCCATCCGTGCGCGCATACCGGTTGATGGCGGGAGCCAGCCTTTCGGCGTCGAACGTCGGGTCGGTCGTCGGGCCGGCCGGCGGCCAGATCTCCGGGTCCTCGGCGTCGAGCGCGGCGTCGAACGGCGACCGCCCGGCGGGCGGGTCGAGCCAGGCCAGCAGTGCGGCGAGGTTGGCGTCTTCGACGGCGCTCTGTCCGGTCGCCCAGTGTGCGCCGAGCACCGAGGTCATGGCGAGCAGCATTGATGAACCGGGGTACTCGGCCCGTTCGGAGAACCACGTGAGCCACTGGCCGAACAGCGGCACGACCCGATCGACGGCGTATGGGCCGTATGTGCGGCGCAGCCTGGTCGAACGGCCGAAGAGACGCACGAAGCCGATGCCGCCCGGGTTCGGTACGAGCAGTTGCGGGGCGTCGGTGAACCGCTGCCGGCTCTCGCGGCCCCGCCCGCCGGGCACCTCCTCCTGGCGCCGAGCGAAGCTGTCCACATAGGACATGACGAAGCGGCCGAGCTCAGCGGCGAAGGCGAAGCGCTGATCGCGGTTGCGTGGCTGGGGCACTACGAAGAGCCGCGGCGCGTCCGGGCGATCGCCGACCATCGCCGCGAGTGGCGCGTTGGCCTCACCGGCCAGGGTGAGCGGGATGAACACGAGCGGCCGGGAGCTGATGTGCGTGTGCCGGACCGTGGTGATCCGCTGGGCCGCATGGTCGCGGACCGCGAGCGCCCGTGCAATGGAGGTCAACGACGTCATGCGGGGATCCCGAAGCACTCGTTGCGCAGGCGCATGGCTGCCCGCAGTACCACCGCGGCTTCCATCTGCTCCGGAGCGGGCGGCAACAGTCCGCTGGCCAGGCCCAAGGCGCTCTCGACCCACTCGACGCTGCCGAGCTCCTCGCTGACGGTGCGACCAAGCGCGTGCGTGGTGCCGTGGGCCTCGCGGCGGCAGAAGTACGACATCTCGCATGTGGACAAACAGTCGGGGGAGTAGCGGGCCGGGATGTGCTCCAGTGCCGCGCACAGTTCGCCGACCGGACGCGTGGGCTTGCCGTCGCGATCCGGCGCCAGATCGAACGTCAGGTCATCGTCCAGCGGCTCCAGCAGCTCGTCGATGCGGGTCATCTTGTTGAGCTGGCGGTTGAGCACAGTGAGCTGGCGGCGCACGTCGAGCTTCGTGGCGACGGCGTGGTTGGAGAAGTTCTCCGGGCAGACCAGCACGACGTTGTGCGAGACCCGCTCCGGGTCGAGGCCGAGTTCCTGCAGCAGCTGGCGCAGTGCCACGACGTACACGCCCGACTGCACTGCGGCCGCGGCGACCTTGCCGCCGTCGGCCTGGCCGTCGATGACCGCGAACGACTTGATCTCGATGATATGGAAGATGCCCTGGAACTGGAACGCGATGAGGTCCGGCTCGAGGAACACCTGCCGGCCGCCGACCGGCAGGCGCAGCAGCGGGTGGTCGAACAGCGTGCCGAACTCGTCGGTGCCCTTCGCGGCGGCCCCGAGCACCTGCCGGGCCAACGTGTGGCGCACGTTCTGGCTCGTGTTGCCGGCGGCCTCCTCGAGGTCGCGGTACGCCACCTCGGGGATCGGCAGGTCGAGCACCTTCCGCAGCATCCGCAGCAGCTCGGCGCAGCCGTTGGCCTTCACCTGCGCCTCGAACGCGTTGGTGCGGGTGATGGCGAACGGCGACTGGCCGTAGGGCGGCGGGAAACCGACCCGGGCGGCGACCGTGCGCTTGTCGACGCCGGCGGCGTCCATGACGGCACGGCGGGTGCAGCCGGGGTTGGTGGTCAGCGCGGCGATCGTGCGGGCGTTGTGCGGCACGGGCGGCACCGGGCCGCGCAGCTGATCGAGCCGCGATTCGGTGCTGTTCACAGGGAGTGTTCCTTCGCGGGGGAAGCGGTGGGGCTATACGGCCTTTTCGTCAGGCACCGGCTCCAAAGGGCTGCCGAAGAGCCGCCCTTTGTCGTCGAGCTGGGTGCGAGCCCGAGCGGCGGCCGCTTCGCGGTGCGACCGGTCGACCGGCTCGTGCGTTTGCAGTTCGGCGCGTGCGGCGCGGATGACGGTGCCGGGTCTGGCCGAGCCGATGCCGTCGGCGGCACCGGGGATGTTCTCGGCGAACAGCCACAGCAGGCGGGCGGTGGCGCGGTCGATCTCGGGAAGGCGATCGACGTGTTCGGCGATGCTGACGGCCGCGTAGAGGAAGTCGACGCGCGGGCTCAGGGCGCCGATGATCCGCCGCTCGAGAGGCCAGGTCGAGACCGCGAGCAAGCCACGCACCGCGGCGAGCCGGTCAGCGGTGAGTGCGGCGCAGAGATAGTACGGCCGGGCGAACGGCGACGAGCGGAACGAGCGCTCCTCGTCGCGGCGGAGGCTGGTGAGCTTGGCGCTGTTCATGTCCCCGCTGAAGCAGGCGTTGTAGACCTGGGCGATCAGTCTCGGCGCGGCCGGCACGGTGAGCAGGGTCAGGGCGCTGTGGACCTGTTCGCGCAGCGGTAGGAGGGAACCGCTCTCCCGCTGCATCGACGCCGGTGCCGGTTGGGCCTCGTGCGCCTCGTCCAATGCGTCGTCCAACGCGTCTTCCAGGGCGCGCACCTCGGCCCGCAGCATCCTGACCCGAGGCTTGTCACCGACGGACCTTGCGTGGCGGATCTCGGTGTGCAGCGCGTCGATCCGCTGCTCCAGTTCCTCAACGCTGCCGGCCATGGTTGAGACAGTACCGTTCTCCAGTAATTTCCAGCAATACCCACTTCGGGCAACGCTGGCGTCCGAGAGGCTGCGAAGCGCCGCGCTGGGGCAAATGCTCCCACTCTCATCGAACCTGCTCTGCACCCGGAATGAATCCACCGGACGGCTGGTGAACGCCCGTCCGGCTGGAGTGATTGCCGCCGTGGATCCTGGCGGTCTGGTCGGTTTTGTCCGGCCGTTGGGCCGTCACGGACGGAGAACCCCATTGCATGTCTCCAGTAGATTCCACTAAGTTCCAGTAATCGCCAGGCGCCACTGCGGTGTCGATCTGGCAGCTGTCCGCGTGTTCCCTCGAAGGGTCGGTGCACCATGCGCAAAAACTCCCTCATCGCTCTGTCCGCCCTGTCCCTGCTCGCCCTCGGCTGTGGGGTCGACACCAACCGGGGGACCACCCAGGGCCCCGGCTTCACGGCCAGCACTGCGCCGGACCACAGCGGTACCGCCGCCGCTCAGCCGGCCAAGAACGGCACCCACGCCGTCGTGTTCGAGGTGACCGGCAAGGGCGTCACCAAGGCCACCTCCGTGACGTACGGCATCGGCGGCAACTCCTCCCAGGCCAACGGCGCCGCGCTGCCGTGGAAGAAGGAAGCCTCGTCCACCGACATGCTGCTAACCGCCAGCATCGTCGCGCAGTCCGGCAACGGCACCGGAACGATCACCTGCCGCATCACCGTCGACGGCAAGGTCGTCGTCGAGAACAGCTCCGAGGGCCAGTACGCCGTCGTCACCTGCTCCGGCAACGCCTGACCGCACTCGATCGCATGGGGGGCGACATGGAACAGCTGGTCATGGCAGACGGCGAGCGGCCGGACCTGGACGCGGTGCTCCGCGGCCTCCGGGCTTCCGGACTGCAGCCGGTGGTGTGGTACGACCTGAGCGGCGCCGGCGACGTTGTGCTCGTCGTGGTCGCCAACGACGAGCGAGGCGCCGCATCCCTGCCGGTCGGCTGGCAGCGGCTGAGCGACCGGGAGCGCGCCGTGGCGAGGCTGGTCGGGCAGGCGTACACCAACCAGCAGATCGCACGACGGCTCGGCATCTCCGCGCACACGGTGAACTACCACCTGCGGCAGATCTTCCGGAAGCTGGCGATCGGTTCCCGGGTAAGCCTGGCGGCCTACGCCAAGCTTCCCGGAACGAGTCAGGCAAAGAGCTGAGGTCGGGCTGGACCCCGTTGCGCGTAGTTCCTCGGCCGTGCGCCTCGCCGCTCGCACTCCGGCGCGCACAGCCTGCCCACGTCTTTTGCGAAATGAGGCACCATGTCCAGCAGCGACAATCGTGAGGTGCTGCTCGACCTGCTGTTCGAGCGGCTGGACCTCAACCGGACTCCCGACAGCGTTGCCGACCTCGTCCTGGCCGCCTACGCCGGCGAGGCGCAGCTCCGGGCCGTGCTGGCCGGTGAGCCGGTCGAGCTGCCGGCGCGTCCGGAAGCCGGACCCGGGTCCGGCCAGGTCTACCTCGACCGCGTGACGGTTGCCGGCTTCCGCGGCATCGGGCCGCAGGCCTCGCTGGTGTTGCAGCCCCAGCCGGGGCTGACCATCGTGGCCGGGCGGAACGGCTCCGGAAAGTCGAGCTTCGCCGAGGCGGTCGAGATCGCCCTCACCGGCGACAGCCAACGCTGGGCCGACAAGCACAGCGTCTTCCGCGAAGGCTGGCGCAACCTGCACCTGTCGTCCCCGTGCGCGGTCGAGGTCGTCGCGCACGTCGACGGCGAGCAGGCCCCCATCCGCATCCGCCGGTCCTGGCCCGACGAGGCCACCGAGCCCAGTCAGGGCGTCAACGAGATCACCCACCGCGGCGCGAAACACCCCTCCACCGATGCACTCGGCTGGCGCCAGCCGCTGGACGCCTACCGGCCGTTCCTGACCGCGAACGACCTCGGCCGGCTCATCTCGGCCCGCCCCAGCGACCTGTTCGACGCCCTCGCCCCGCTGCTCGGCATCGAGGCGGTGACCGACGCCGACGCCCGCTGCAAGAAGCTGCGCAAGGAGTACGACGACCGCAGCAACGTCGTGAAGAACGAGCGGATCGCACTTCGCCGCGCCCTTACGGAACTCGACGACGATCGAGCCCGTGCTTCCGCCAACATCCTCACTGCGGCGAGGCCCGACCTCGACGCGCTCGACCGTCTGCTGCGAGACCACAGCGAGGGATCGGATCCGACCGCCACCGCGTGCCGGCGCATCGCTGAAGCTCCGGCACTGCCCGAGCCGGCTGACATCGAAGCGGTCGCCACGGCCCTGATCGAGGCGGACGAACGCCTCACGCGTGCCACGGCCAGCCGCGAGGGAGCCGCACACCGGATCGAGGAACTGCTCCGCCTGGCGCTGGAACACCACGACCAGCAGGGTGACGGCACCTGCCCCGTCTGCCAGGTCGGCGTCCTCGACGCGCCATGGCGGGCCGCCGCAGCCGCCCAGCTCGAGGTGGCGCAGCAGCAGGCGGCCGCAGCCCGCGAGGCACACGCCGCCTTGGACGACGCCTGGCGACAGGCCCGCACCCTCCGCGCCGTCGACCCTGCGTTCGACATCCCGGATGTACTCGCCGAGCACGGCGACCGGCTGCAGGGCGCGGTCGAGGCGTGGCAAGCCGGTGGCGGCACGTCCGACCTGGTCGAGTTCGCCAATCATCTGCGCACCACCTACCCGTCGCTGTTCGAGGTGCACACCGCCGTCCGCGAACACGCCGCAGCCTGGCTGCACACCCGAGACGACGCGTGGCGCGATCACAGCACCGCCCTGCACGCCTGGCTGCACTCCGCGCGAGAAACCCGTGCCGACGAGGACCGGTCGACTCGGCTCAAGGCCGCGGTCGCCTGGTTCAAGTCCGCCATCGACGACCTGCGAGCCGCCCGGTTGGCACCGTTCGCCACGCAGTCCCAGCACATCTGGGAACAATTGCGGCAGGAAAGCAACGTCGAGCTCGCCGGGATGAAGCTCGACGGGTCCAGCACCCGGCGCCGGGTCGCGTTTCCCGCCACCATCGACGGTGCCGCGACCGCGGCCATGGCGGTGATGAGCCAGGGCGAACTGCACGCACTGGGTCTCGCCGTATTCCTGCCCCGCGCCACCGCCGACGACAGCCCGTTCCGTTTCGTTGTGATCGACGACCCGGTGCAGAGCATGGATCCCTCGAAAGTGGACGGCCTCGCGCAGGTCCTCGCCGAGCTCGCCGAACGCCGTCAGGTCGTCGTGTTCACCCACGACAACCGGCTGCCGGAGGCCATCCGGAGGCTCCAGATCGACGCCACCATCTGGGAGGTCACCCGCAAGGAACAGTCTGAGGTCGAGATCCGCAAGAACCTGGACCCGGTGAAGCGGTACCTCTCCGACGCCACTGCGCTGGCGAAGACGACCGAGTTGCCCGACAAGATCCGCGGGCCGCTGGTGCTCACGTTCTGCCGCTCCGCGATCGAAGCGGCCTGCCACGAGCGCGTCCGCCGCGAACGAATCCAGCGCGGCGAACGCCACGCCGATGTTGAACGCCTGCTCGAAAGAGCACTGACCACGACCCAGACGGCGGCGCTGGCACTGTTCGGCGACGCCGATCAGGGCGGCAAGGTACTGCCACACCTCGACCAGCGCAAAGGCCGCTGGGCTGCCGACGCCTTCAAGGCGTGCAAGCAGGGTGCGCACGGGGTCTATGGCGGCAACCTCGAACGCCTGGTCGGCGACACCGCACGGCTCACTGAGGCTCTCCGATGAACGCCGCCGAGACGTACCTCGCCAGCGCCGACCGGCTGCTGACCCAGACCGCACGGGGCGCCCGCGGGGTGTGGCCGCGAGCGTGTGCCTGGCTGCTGCGGCTCGCTCTTGAGGCGGAGCTCGACCGGTTCTGGAACACGGTCGCGCCGGAGGTCGCCGAGTGCCAGAGCCGGCGGGCTCAGGTGCTGCTGCTGCACCGGTACGCCGACGCGGCGACCGCTCGCCGGGTGGGGTACCTGTGGTGGGCGCTCTCGCGGGCCGGCCATCACCACGGCTACGAGTTGGCTCTCACCGCGGGAGAACTGCGGCGCCTGGGCACCGACGTGGCCGAGGTCGTCGCAACACTGCGCGATACCGAATGACCGAAGGACACGTCCGCCACGTCGGGTGCGCTGGGCGGCAGGTCGACGGGTGGCGTTGTCGCGGCGGAAGTGGTGTGCGGACTCGACGCGGTGGTCGGCGGACGTTGTCAGCTCAGATCCGAGGGACTCCAGGTCGGTCGCTGCGGCCGCCGCGCATCCGGCCAGCCTTTCGCGATCACAGCACCGACCGCTGGCGGCACTTTGCTGACCTGTCGCGCTGTTGTGTCGAGGGCGGCCCGGGAACAGGCGAGCGGCAACGCCGGCATCGTGCCCCCGGGCCGACCCTACTGACAAGCACAACCGCCCGGCGGGGCAGCGCGCACCGCACTATCGGCTGAACTTGTCAGCGTTGTGCGAACGGACGACGGTCAAGCCGAGCTAGTGCCGCGTCGTCAGCTGGATCACTGAACGTGTCGAGTTCGATCAGTCGGTACGGCCGTTCCTGCACGCCGACAGGCAGCCAGATGCCGTCGGCGACACAGAGGTCGGTGCGGAGCGCTTCACGGGTGGCAGTCGCAACCGGCGTGGCGACAAGCCGACGACCCAGCTGCTGGTGGAGCTGGCGTTCACGGGCACGGTCCGGCAGGAAGAACAGCACCGGCCATGCCGGTCCTCCCTGAGCGGTCAACTGCTCGTACCGCTTCACCTTGTCCAGCAGCTGCGGCACCGACTGGCAGACCGGTTACCGGTACGGGCTACCGGTGCGGTCGGACCGGTACGCCCACAACACGAAGTCCGTCCGACCGGGCACCGGAGCGGGACCGTACCGCCAGCGCGGTCGCACCGGTCGCTGCCCGCCGGCGTCCACAGCGGTACCGGTACGAGCAGCGGTCACGTCGATGACGCCACCGGTCTGTCGGTCGCGACCGCCATGACGACGTCGCGCTTTCCGTGGTACAACCCGGCGTTGACCTGCGGTGCAACGATTGCATGGGTTCTCCCGGCGCTGAGATGCCCACCGGTCACCTGGCCCTCGCAGACCGGTCCCGGTACCGACGGCCAGCCAGGACCGGTACGGGTCCCGGGCTCCGACCGTGACGATCGTCCGTGGCCCCGTACCGGTATCGAGGATTGGCGCCGCCCGCGCCGCCGCCCGGTCGGTTTGTCGCTGACCGCCCGGACCGGTTACCGGTCGTAGGCTCGGCTCGAGGTCTTACCGCAACGGTCCCGGCAGCTGTACGGCTTCGGAGATATCGGTCCCAGTGCTGGGTTGCTCGGGCGGTTCCAGCGCTCACCGCTCCGGGACCGGTGCCACGCACGGACAGCGGCGACACCGGTCGCCGTAGCCGCCCGCGACGGTTCTGATGGTCGCCGGCTACACGCCGCGAGTTGACCCGAGTTGGCTACCGGTTGGATGCGGGACGCTGCCGCGGCAATCCAACTCGGGCCATGTGTGGGCGAGACGTTGGCAGGGTGGTCCAGTCCGGCGTCATCGACGTCTCGATCGACCGCGAGCATCGGAGATCTCCACCAGCCACCAGTCGCCGGTTGGGCGGTGTCCAGCGCTGACGATCAGCCCGACCTTGTCAGGTTGGGCGCATGACGGTCATCAAGCGCGCTGCCGTATTGGACCATCACGGCGTGCTGGCGGAGGACAGGCGGCACGCGTGCGACTGCTGCCGCGACGTGCACCGGGGCGGCCGTCATGCCGCCGGGCAAGAACGAGCGGGACATGAAGAAGGCGTTGTACACCGGCGACGCCCGCACCCTCAACGTGTACGCGGCCAACATCGGCGGCGGGCTGCTCGGCTGGTCGTATTTCCCGAAGGGGTACAACAACGGCCGTGACTATATCGACGGCGTGGTCATGCTCGACGAATCGATGCCTGGCGGAACGGCCGGCAAGTACGCCGAGGGCGACACCCTGACGCACGAGGTCGGGCACTGGCTGATGCTCGAGCACACCTTCGCGCACGGGTGCGCCGCGTCCGGCGACTTCGTGGCCGACACCCCGCGGGAGGCCATTCCGCAGTTCAACTGCCCAGTTGGCGCGGACACCTGCGGCGCTCCCGGGCTGGACCCGATCCACAACTTCATGGACTACTCGCAGGACTCCTGCATGAACATGTTCACTGCCGGGCAGGCGGACCGGATGAGCGATGCCTGGGTGGCATTCCGCGCCGGTGGCGGGAAATAGCCAGGATTGAAGCCAACGGCAGCCCGTAGTGCACGACCCGGTGCGCTGCGGGCTGCGTCATATCCGCCGTTGGCCGCGTCGACCAGGACGGAGATCTATTGGCCGGTGTACGGCGCGAGCGTGTGGGTGAAGTCCCACGTGTTCTGGGCGAGGCCCGAGCAGGTGTTCGATCCGGTCGTGCCGGGGCAGCCGCCGTTGTCGCGTTGAATGGCCCACATCGACAAGTACCCGATGCCCTTGGCACGAGCGAAGTCCATCAGACCCTGTGCATCGGCGACCGACGTGCTTTCGGTGCGGCGCGGGTAGTCGTCGAGGCCGGGCATGATGGTGTTGCCCTGCATGGCCCCCAGTTCGGCGTCGGTCTTGGCCGATCAGCGGGATCAGCTGCCGGTGCGGTACGCTGGCAGCATGCATATCAGGCGCATCTCCGCCGCGGCCGCGCGAGCTCACCGCTCGCCGGACGCCGCTGCCTGATCTCCTCCACTCCAGCCGGCGACCGGAAACGGTCCGCCGGCTTTCTTTTGTGCCGTGGGGTCCGTGCCGGTCCATCCCAAAAGGATTCCACAATGGACAACTCGATGCCGACCACCACGAGCACCAGCCAGATCGTCGCCACATTCCTCGACTTCTTCCGCGAGCGTGGCCACCAGCTCGTCGGCGACGCCACGCTGATCCGCCCGCAGGGCGATCCGGTGCTGTTCACGAGCGCCGGCATGCACCCGCTCACGCCATACATCGAGGGGATGCCCCATCCGCTCGGCCGCCGGCTGGTCGGAATACAACGTTGCCTGCGCACAACCGACCTTGACGAGGTCGGCGACGACACCCATCTGACCGTATTCCAGATGCTCGGCTCGTGGTCGCTGGGTGACTACCCTGGCCGGACGAGCCTGAAATGGGGGTACGAGCTGCTGCGCGATGGGTTCGGCATCCCGCCCGGCCGGCTGCATGTCACTGTGTTCGACGGCGACCCAAGCTCCCTGGAGACCTGGCAGCAGCTAGGGGTACCGGTGGAAACGCTCGGCGAGGACAACTGGTGGTCGAACGGGCTGACCGGCCCGTGCGGCCCAGACTCGGAGATCTTCGTGTGGACCGGCGACGGGCCACCCACCGGCACCCCGTCCAGCGATCGGCGGTGGGTCGAGGTGTGGAATCACGTCATGATGCGGTACCGCCGCAGCCCCGACGGCTCCCTCGGCCCCCTCGAGCAGTGCGGCGTCGACACCGGAATGGGCCTTGAACGGATGGCTATGGTTCTGCAACGCCGCTTGTCGGTGTTCGATATCGACGTCTTCGAGCCCTGGGTGCGAACCGTATCGTCGCTCTGGACGCCATCCAGAATGGTGTACGACCACCTGCGCTCGTCCGTCGTCGTCATCGGCGACGGCGTGAACCCGTCGAACACCGGCCGCGGGTACGTCCTGCGTCGCCTCATCCGCCGCACACTCACAGCCCTCTGGCGCGACGACCCGTCCCGGAGTCTCGGCGACCTGCCCGTCAAGCCGATCTCCGACACGGTGGAACACTTCGGCCTGACCGTCGACCCGCTCTACGTACTCGACGTCCTGGTCTACGAGGAACGGCGATTCGGCGCATTGCTGCGCCGCGGCCGGCCGTTGATCGAGCGGCTTCTGCAGCGCGGGCCGCTCACCGAAGGGGACTTTCACTACCTGCACGACACTCACGGCATGCCACGCGACCTGGTCGAGGAGATAGTCACCGCCCAGCCGGCGTGACGCTCCGACGTTCAACATCAGGCAGCCGTTGGCTCGGTTTGTCCGGATTTGGCTACACGCCGGTCCGTCAGGCCGGCGTTCGTGCTCTTGCGCGGGTCGGTCGATGGTCGGGATACGCTGCCGCGGTGAGTTCGCTGAGCCGGCGGGACCTCGATGTTCTGGTCGAGGAGGCGACCGTTGACTGCTACAACGAGGATGAGCAGTTGACGGGTCTGTTCACCATGATTGAGGACAATCTCGCGCTGCCGTTCACGACGCGGGTCCTCGGCGTCGAGGTCACGGTGCGCCGGGTGGACCTGCGCGGCGATCGGATCGTGGCGATCTGCCATCGGGGTCGCGAGCGGCAGGCGATCGCGATCCTGGACCTTCCGTTGCCGGATCCGCCGCCCGACGGCGCGCAGTGGATCGAGGCGTACCGGCACTGGGGTGGATGACGCGTGAGCGAGTACCAGTATTACGAGTTTGTGGCGATCGATCGGCCGTTGACGGCGGCCGAGCAGGGCGAGTTGCGGGCGGTGTCGACGCGTGGTCGGATCAGCGCGTCGAGCTTCGTCAACGACTACCAGTGGGGTGACCTGAAGGCGGATCCACGCAAGTGGATGGAGCGGTACTTCGACGCTCACCTTTACTTGGCGAACTGGGGTACTCGCCGGGTAGCGCTGCGGCTGCCGGTGCAGCTGCTGGATGCGGATCTCGCGGCGGCGTACTGCGTGGGTCATTCCGCGTCGTCGTGGGCCACGGGTGAGCATGTGATCCTCGACCTGTACAGCGAGGACGAGGACGGCGACGAAGAGTGGTGGGAAGACGAATCCGCGCTCGCGTCGATCGTTCCCGCCCGGGCGGAGCTGGCCGCGGGTGACACCCGGCTGTTGTACCTGGCATGGCTGTTGTGCGTGCAGGACCGGCAGCTGGACGAGGACGAGTTGGAGCCGCCGGTCCCGCCCGGTTTGGGCGAGCTGTCGGGGCCGTTGCGGAGCCTCGCCGACTTCCTGCGCCTGGACGGGGATCTGCTCGACACGGCGGCCCAGGCCAGCGCACCCCTCATCACACAGGCGCCTTCGACGGCAGCGTTGACCAAGTGGGTGCAGCGGCTGCCGGTGGCGGACAAGGACGAGGTCATCGTGCGGCTGCTGCGTGGCGACGGCGCGCACCTTCGCACCGAGTTGCTGCGCCGGTACGGCGGTGCGGTGGCGCCGGAGGCCGTAGGTGGTGGTCGGACGGTGGGCGAGTTGCTGGCCGGCGCCGAGACGCGCTGGGCGGGCCGGCAGCGGCAGGCCGAGGAACGTAAGGCGGCCGAACAGGCGCGCCGCGAGGCGGCGGCCGCCGCTGCCCGCGAACAGCGCCTCGACGCCCTCGCTGCCGATCCGGAGCGGGCGTGGCGGCAGGTGGCGGAGCTGATCGCGACCAAGAAGCCCAAGGAGTACGACGCGGCGGTCGCGCTGCTGGCCGATCTGAAGGCGCTCGGCGAACGCGACGGCCAGCGCAAGGCGTTCCGTGGGCGGATGCACCAGCTGCGTCTGGAACACGTCCGCAAGCCGAGCCTGCTGGACCGCCTCGAACGCGCCGGCCTCATCGCGAGCGCCACCGAGACGCCGACATGAGCGTGTTCCGCTGACGCGTCGCCGACCCGGAGCACCCGGAGCGCGGAATGGCGCTGGCCCGGCGGAATCTTGCTCACCGCCGCACGGTCCGTTCGGACGGCAGCGCCGGCGTCTCGTTCGACGCGTGGGAGCGGCTGCTCGATGACGGGGTGGACGCGGGCGTCGACATGATCTTCTCGCGTACTGAGGCGGCGGTAGGGCTGCGGCAGAACACGCCTTCGCCGGGCTGCTGACCGAGCGGGCGCGGCTGAAGGTGCTGGCCGCGTTCGACGCGCCCGATCCAGCGCGGGTCTGTCGATTCGTTGAAGGGCCCTGGACGAGCATGGAATCGAATGTGATCCACATCACTCCAATGTGTGATCCGTCGGGTGCTCCACGATCGACCATCTGAGCGTGGGAGGAAGTGACCAGGACGAGGAGCGGCTGCTACGGCGGGTCGCGCGCGCCGATCTTGACGCGTTCGACGAGCTGTACCGCCGGACCTCGCCCTGGCTGGCGATCCGGTTGCGTCGCCGCTGCGGCGACGACGGCATTGTTGCCGAGGTGCTGCAGGACACGTACCTGACGGTGTGGCGGGCGGCCGGGTCGTTCACCGGGCTGCGGCAGTCCGGTGGCTCGGACGCGCCGGGCGGCACCGCCGTCGGCTGGATCTGGACGATCGCGGCGCGCCGGCTGGTCGACGCGTTGCGCCGGCGTTCCCGGCTGCGGGAGGTGCCGACCGAGGTGCTGCCCGAGCGCAGCGTGCCGGCCGCCGAGGACGAGATCCTCGCCGGCTCGATGAGCCTGGAGCTCGGCGCGGCGCTGGACAGCCTGGCGCCGGAGCTGCGGGCGGTCCTGGCGGCGATGGTCCTGGACGGGCTCACCGTGCGCGAGACCTCGATCCTGCTGGGGTTGCCGGAGGGCACCGTGAAGAGCCGGGCGCGGCGCGCCCGCACCGCACTACGGGAGGCGCTGGCATGACCGCGCACGTCGCACCCCACGTCGCACCCGCGGCCCTCGCCGCGTACGCCGCCGGCACCCTCGGCCCCGACCATGCCGCCACCTGGACGCTCGAGGTGCACCTGGAGCGCTGCGCGCAGTGCCGGGCGCGGCTGGCCGAGCTGGCGGACCCGCCGCTGCGGGCGCTGCTGGACGACACCCGCACCGCGATCCTCGCCCAGGCGCGCGGCGGGCCCCGGCCCGTGCCGTCGCGGCCGCTGCGACGGTGGCGGCTGCGGTGGACCGACTGGTCCGTGTCCGGCTGGGCCGCGATGACATGCACCGCCATCCTCGCCGCCGTCCTGCTGGACGTGAACTACCCCGACCGGCCGTCGGCGGTACTGCTACTGGCGCCGGTCGCGCCCCTCGCCGGGCTGGCGGTGGCCTGGTCCCGGCGGGCCAACCCGGCCTGGGAGATGATCGCCGGGACGGCCCGGGCCGGGCTGGAGCTGTTGTTGCGCCGTACCCTCGCCGTCCTCGCTCTGGTCCTGCCGCCACTGGCGGTGGCCGGGCTGGCGCTGGGGCGCAACCCGGCGCTGTGGCTGCTGCCGTGTCTGACGTTCACCGCCGCGACGCTGCTACTCGGCAGCCGTATCGGCGTGCCGCTCGCGGCGGTCGTGCTCGGCGGTGGCTGGCTGGCCGGGGCCGGCGCGGTGTCGTTCGCCCACGGCACCGCGGCCGCGTTCGCCACCGCACCCGCCGAGGCATTGATGCGGGCCGAGACTATGCCCGTGTGGGCGGCCGCCGCCGCCGTGCTGGCCCTGCTGACCGCGCTGCGCGCCGACCACCTGCGAAGCCCGGTCACCTGGCGCTGACCCGAACCCCACCCCACGCATTCCGGCCCGTGTCGGCGCCGTGGTTGAACCTGCCTGCGAAGGAGACGACATTGGTACGCGCAGTAAGCGCCGACGAGGTGGCGCCGACCCGGCACGCCTGGCCCATCGAGGCGGCCGCACTGTCGGTGAAAGCCGGCCGGCACCTCGCCGTCGACGGCCTCGACCTTCGCCTCGGCACCGGCGTGCACGGGCTGCTCGGCCCCAATGGTGCCGGCAAGAGCACCCTGATGCGGGCCCTGGCCACGGTCGTGCGTCCGCACCGCGGCACGCTGCGGCTGCTGGGCGCCGACGCCACCGCGGGCCGGGCGCTGCGGCGCGTGCGGGCCAGGCTCGGGTACCTGCCGCAGCAGTTCGGTTTCTACCCGCGCTTCACCGTCCGCGACGCCGTGGAGTACATGGCGTGGCTGCGGGAGATGCCGTCCTCGGCGGTGCCGGCCGCCGCGCAGCAGGCGATCGAGCGGGTGCGGCTCACCGACCGCGCCGACGCGAAGCTCAAGTCCCTGTCCGGCGGCATGCTGCGCCGGGCCGGGATCGCCCAGGCGATCGTCAACGAGCCGGAGCTGCTGCTGCTGGACGAGCCGACCGTCGGGCTGGATCCGGAGCAGCGGGTGGAGTTCCGTGAGCTCGTCCGTGAGCTGGCCGCCGGCAGCTGTGTGCTGGTCTCCACCCATCTCGTGGAGGACGTGGTCGCCGCCTGTTCGGATGTCGTACTGATGGATCAGGGAAAACTGGTGTTCCAAGGGGTGCCCGCCGACCTGGTCCGGCACGGTGAGACGGGTGGCGTCGGTGACAGCCCCGCCGAGCGCGGCTACTCGGTGCTGCTGCACCGGCACCGGGACGCGGCATGATCCGGCCGCTGCGCACCGAGCTGCGTCGCTCCAACGCCCCGGCCGTGGCCGTGCTGCTCATCGTGATCGGCGGTCTGTCCGCCGCCAGCATGTACACGTTCTGGCAAGGTCAGTGGCTGCGCTTCGGCTACGTACAGACCACCGGCATGTTCATCCTGATGCCACTGGCGCTGGCCGGCGGCGCGGTCCTCGGCCGCCGGGACCGCCGCACCCGCGCCGAGGACCTACTGCTGAGCACCGGCCGGCCTCGCTGGCAGCGCGCGCTGCCGGCGATGAGCGCGCTCGGCATCGCCGTCGCGGCCGCGCACCTGCTGGTCCTCACCGCCGGCGCGGTCCTGGTCGCCGGCACGTATCTGGGACTGCGCGGTGCCGGCGCGGCGCTGGTCGATGCGCTGGTGCTCGTCGGCGCGGCCTGGACGGGCGTGGCCGCCGGCCGGCGCTGGTCCGCGCCGCTGTTGCCCCCGGTGCTCGCCGCCGCCGTGCTGATCGTGCAGGCCGGCGCTTCGGAGGTCGCGGACGGCGACGACCGGCTCGCCAACCTCTCGCTGATGATTTCCTGGCCGCCGGACACCGTGTGGGAAACGATGTCCACCCGCCTGCTGCTGAGCCACCTCGCGCTCGGTGCCGGGCTGTTGCTGACCGGTGTCCTGCTCGCGGCGGGTGCGTCCGCGCTGTGGCGCGCGGCCGCGTTCGCGAGCCTCGCTGCCGGCGTGGCCGGTCTGGTCCTGATCGCCACCCCGGGCCCGGCCGGCATCTGGCAGCTGGATCCGGGCGCGTACCGGTACGTCTGCGCCGACGGCACCCCGCAGGTCTGCGTCACCGCCGTGCACGCTCACCTGCTGCCCGGCGTCGCCACCGACGCCCGCCGCGCACTGCGCGCCCTCGCGAAGCTGCCCGGCGCACCGACCCGCGCGGTCGAGCTGCGGCTGGACACCATCGGCGAGAACGACAGCGAACAGTGGTACCGCCCGAAGCCCTCGCCCGGCACCGTGCAGTTCCAGCTGGAGGTCGACCCCGACACCGGCCGCGACCCCGACGTGGCGGAAAGCATCGTCATGGGTGGCGGCACCCGATGGTCCGGGTGCGGCCACGGCAGCGATGACGTCGCCCAGGCCGTCGCCGCCGCGTGGCTGCTGGACACCGACACGGTCCGGCTCTGGGACTCGTCGCTCGGCTTCGGATACGCGGACAACCACCAGCCCGACATCCGGGCCGGGGTCCAGGCACTGCGAGCGCTGCCGGCCGCCGAGCAGTTGCGCCGGGTGACCGCGCTGCGAGCAGGACCTCATGCCGTACCTCACCGGTCAGGCCGCGGCATGACCCGCGGACTATGGTTGTACCTGCGTTCACGTCACGCCGAGCCGTGATCGCCGTCGCCGGCTCGGCGGGCGCCGTTGCGCTGGTGACGGCCGCCTGGTCCAGCATGATGAACCGCGCCGACGTGCCGACCGGCCTCGCGGTGCTCACCACCGCGCTGGCGGCGGCGCCGCTCGGCCCGACACTCGCCGGCCCGGACCCGGCGCTGGACCGCACCGCCGCGCTGCCGTGGCCGCCGCGCCGGGGAGCGCACCTGCTCGCCTGCTGCATCGTGGTCGGCGCCCTGATGCTCGCCGCCCGCCCGTTCGGCGCCGACTTCGGCCCCGTGTGGGTGGTGCTGCGCAACGCGGCCGGCCTGACCGGGGTCATCGGCCTCTGCGCCGCCGTGGGCGGCGCACGCGCGGCCTGGCAGGTACCGGTGGCGTGGGCGGCCTTCGCCGCGTTCATGGCCGCCCCTGGCGGACCGCAGTGGCGGCAGGCGGCGCTGTGGATGGCGCAGGACTCGGGCGACCGCATCGCCGCGGTCACCGCCGCGGCGCTGCTGATAGCCGGCGTCGCCGCGTACGCCGTCCGCGTCGGGCCCCAGGTCGCCCCGGTCGAGGCGACGATGGACCAGTAGGCGGACCGCCGCGGTGGAGCGCCGGGTCCGGCCCGGTCCGGACCCGGCGATGACCACCACGTGGGGTTCGTGTGCCCAGTGCGGTGCGGTGGGCCAGGCATCGCATCAGCGCGGCCCAGGTTGCCGGGTCCAGGCGGCCGGCGCTGCGGCGACCGCGGACGTGGCCCTACGACAACCGCGCCTCGCCTCGGCACCGACGAGCGGCGACCCCGTCCTGCTGGAGCGCCTGGCCCAGAACCTCGTGGAGAACGCGATCCGGCACAACGCACGGAACGGCTGGGTGTCGGTTTCCGCGAGCCTGCTGGATGGGCAGGCGATGCTCACCGTGGAAAACACCGGACCGGTCGTACCGAAGTACGAACTGGAGACGCTCTTCCAGCCGTTCCGGCGGCTGAACGGTGAGCGGTCGTCCGCTCCGGACCGCGGCTTCGGTCTCGGCTTGTCGATCGTACGGGCGATCGCACGCGCCCACGGCGGCAGCGTCGACGCGACGTCACGCACGGCGGAGGAGGGCGGCGGGCTCGTCGTGACCGTCCGCCTACCCTCCAACTGACCACCGACTGACCACCTTCGTGCGGCCGCACTCGCTGCTCCCGATCGGCCTCATGGTCAACTGCGTCGTACGCTCACCGGTTTGCCACGGCCGGGAACCGTGAGGTGGGCCGGGGCGGACTTGTATTGCCGATCACGGGGAGCAGCGATGGCATTCGCCCACATCGAACCATGTCCGCAGTGTCGTCATCGAGGAGTACAACGCCGCCCTCCCCGCACGGCTACTCCGCTCGGGTCGTATCCAGCAGCGCCCCCAGCCGGTACATCCATTTCGAGGAGTGGTAGCCGGCGGGGCTGGCTCGCCGAGCCCGCGCTTTCCCGACGTCGACACGGGCCGCCCCACGCCGGATCGGCAGGCGTGGCGGCCTCGTTCCGGCAGTAACTTGCATTCCTAACTTAGTATGCTAAGTTATGAGTCATGGGCCGCTCGAAGAACCTCGGACTGGAGCTGCACACGCTGGTGTCCCGCCTGGAGCGGGCCGGCGACCAGATCCTGCGCGCCCAGCACGGCCTGTCGTACCGGCGGTTCATGGTCCTGGTCATCGTCGGCGAACTTGGCGCATCGACCCAGCGGGCCCTGGCCGAAGGCCTGGCGGTGACCGAGCCGTCGGTGAGCCGGATGGTCGCCGCCCTGGCCGACACCGGGCTGCTCACCGTGGCACCCGACCCGGCCGGCGGCAACCGCCGGCAGATCGCCCTCAGTGACGCGGGCAAAGTGCCGGTCGACCGCGCCGTCACCGAACTCATCGAGCGGCTCATCGAACTGGTCGAGGCCAGCGGTGTGCCGTTTGACACCTACCTCACCCAAACCCGGCGGTTGAACGCCGCCCTGGGCGACGCCAGCATCCGATCCGTACGCCACGACCCCCATCACCACAACCGTTAGGAGCTCGCCATGTCTGCCACCCTCGCCGCGACCACCACCTCCACCGTGCACACCGTCCGCTCCGCCGACGGCACCACGATCGCCTACCACACCACCGGCACCGGCCCCGGCCTGCTGCTCATCCCCGGCGCGCTCAGCGACGCCACCGACTTCACCACCCTCATCAACGCACTCGCCACCACCTTCACCGTCCACGCCATCCAGCGCCGCGCCCGCCGCGGCAGCGGCCCCATCGGCCCCGGCTACAGCATCGAGACCGAATGCGCCGACATCAGCGCGGTCCGCGCCGCCACCGGCGCCAGCTACGCCTTCGGCCACAGCTACGGCGGACTCGTCGCCCTCGAAACCGCCCGCCGCGACCCGGCCATCACCAAGCTCGCTGTCTACGAACCCGGCGTCAACGTCCAGGGCCTCATCGCCGGCGACTGGATCCCGCAGTACCGCCAATACCTCGCCCAGGGCCGCCAGTTCGACGCCTTCGCCACGTTCTCCATCGCCACCGGACCCAGCAAGGCCAAGCGCAACCCCCGCTGGCTCATGGCCGCCATCCTGCGCATGGTCTTCCGCGGCGAGAAGCGCACCAAGCTCTTCGAACTGCTCGACGCGGTCGCCTACGAACACGCCGAGGTCGACCGGCTCAACGACAGCTACCCCAACTACCGCGAGGTCTCCGCCGACGTGCTGCTCATGGCCGGCGGCAAGAGCGACCTGCCCCAGGTGCCCCCCGCCCTCGCCCGGCTCAGCGAGGTGCTGCCCTCCTCGCGGCTGCAGACCTTCCCCAAGCTCGACCACTTCGGGCCGCACCACAAGGGCGAGGCCGACATCGCCGCCGCGATCACCGCATTCCTGCGCGGCTGAAGCTGATCCAGGACCGGCCCGCCGGGCGCCGCGCGATCCAGCGCGGTGCCCAGCAGGCCGTTCGGCGGTGCCGGGTGCGGCGGGTCAGGTGTTTCCCCACGTCCGCCGGTGCACTCGTCGACTGAGTCCGCAACCGCTACGGCTGGAGCAGGCCGAGCCGGCGGGCGGCCGCGGCGGCCTCTATCCGGTTCGCGACATCCAGCTTGGCGATGATCCGCGACACGTGCACGCTGGCCGTCTTCGGCGAGATGTACAGCTGCTCGGCGATCCGCCCGTTGCTGTACCCCTCGGCGACCAGCCGCAGCACCTCCCGCTCCCGCTCGGTGAGCACGTGCGGACCGGCCGGCGCGGGTGCGCCCCGGGCCCGCACGCCGGCCCGGCGCCCCAGCGTGGCGATCTCCTCCAGCAGCGGCCGAGCGTGGAGCCGCGTGGCCAGCTCACCGGCCTCCTCAAGGGCCTCCTCGGCCAGGGGGCGATCGCCCGCCGCGGCGGCCGCACCGGCCAGCGCCAGCAGGGCGCGCGTCAGCGGATAGGGCTGCCCGTCGACGCGCCAGGCGGCCACTGCGGCCCGGGCGGCCGGCAGGGCTTCGCCGGGCGCGTTCATGCTGTCGATGGCCCGGGAGCCGCCGGCCAGCGCGGCCCACATGTCCGCCGCGAACGCCCGCTCGGCCGGGTAGCGGATCTCGATGGTCTCGGCCACCGCAGCCACGTCGTCCGGCGACAGCCCGGCGCCGGGGCCGGCGACCGCGACCCGCGCCGCCTCGGCCAGCAGCGGCCAGGCGTAGCGTGGCTGGTCGGCCAGCGCCGGATCGGTGAGACCTGCGCGGGCGACTCGCGCCGCCTCGGCCAGATCTCCGGCCGCCAGCGCCGCCTCGATGCCGAGGTGGTGCGACGGCAGCCGCTGCTGCGGCTCCACGTAGGCCCGGGTGGAGAAACGCAGCGCCCGGTCGACCAGGTCTCTGGCGCTCGAGTCGCCGCGGGCCAACCGCAGCCGGGCCCTGATCTGCAGCCAATGCAGCCCGAGGGCGCCGGGCGGGTCGATGCGGGCGGTCTGCGCGCACAGCGCGTCGGCCTCATCCCACCGCCCGAGCGCTGCCAGCGCCTCGGCCCGGTTGGAGAAGAGGAACGCGCCGGTAGAGCGGCTGATGCCGAACTGTTCGGCGTGCGCCGCGCCGTCGGCGGCCGCCTGCTCCGAGCCGGCGTAGTCGCCGATCTCGAACAGCGAGTCCGACAGGTTCACCATCGCCTTGACGAACTGCGGACCATCGCCCGTCGACCGGGCCAGCTCGGCCGCCTCGCGCAGTAGCGGGAGGCTGGCCTCGACCGACTCCTCCCGCCGGCGAATCCGGCCCATGGTCAGGGTCGCGGACACCCTCACGCTCATGTTCTGCTGCCGCTCGGCCGCCGCGGCCACCTCGCGGGCGATGCGCGCGGCCTCGGCCAGGTCGAACCAGGTGAGCTGTGAGGCGAGGTCGGCCAGCAGCATGATCTGCCTCGGCTCCTCGGGCGCCCGGTGGGCCAGGAGGACCGCCTCCCGCCAGTCGGCGCTGCCGTCGTTCTTGCCGAGCTGGCGCTGCAGCCCTGCGCGCTGGTGCAGCAGCAGCGCCGCGCGCAGCGGCTCGGCGTCACGGTCGACCTCGTCGAGAGCCACCCGGACCAGCGTCAGCGCGTGCATGTAGTCGCCGGCAGTGACGGTGGCGGTGAGCGTCTCCTCGAGCACGCTCAGGTGGCTCATGCCCAGCCGTTCGGCGGCGTCGGGCACCTGCTCCCACAGCTTGAGCACCCGTTTGAGCAGCCGGCTCTTCTCGGCGTACGCGTAACGCTCCCCGGCCGCCACGGCAGCGCGCAGCGTCGCGGTCAACGCCCGCGGCAGATCGTTGGCCGCGTACCAGTGGTGGGCCAGCTCGGCCGGCGCGTCGCCGGCCGGCACGAGGTGCGGCCGCGCCTCGATGGTGGCGGCGTAGCGGGCGTGGAGCCGGGCATACTCGCTGGGCAGCAGGTCGTCGTGCACCGCCTCCCGGACGAGGGCGTGCCGGAACTCGTACCCGCCGTCCGGCTCGGCGACCAGCAGCTGCGCGGCGACCGCGACGCGCAGCGCGGCCTCCAACTCCGCCTGGGGCAGCTCCGCGACCTCGGCCAGCAGCTCGTGGCCGATCCGGGTGCCGCCCGCGGCGGCGATGCGCAGCACCCGCTGCGAGGTTTCGGGCAGCGAGTCGACCCGGGTCAGCAACAGGTCGCGCAGCGTGTCCGGGATGTCAATGCAGTGCTGCGGATCGCCGCAGGCGGCCAGCTCCTCGGTGAAGAAGGGATTGCCTTGCGCCCGGTCGTGGATGCTGTCCACGTCCCGCGGCGACTGCTCCGCACCGTACAGCTGGGCCAGGATCGCCGCCGTGCCGTCCCGGTCGAGGCGGCCGAGCTCCAGCCGGTCCACGTCGCGCACCCGGTCGAGCTCCGCCAGGAACGGGCGCAGGGGGTGGCCGCGGTGCAGTTCGTCAGACCGGTACGTGCACACCAGCAGCGCCCGCGCGATCCGCGCCGAGCGCACCAGGAAAGCGATCAGGTCGCGCGTCGAGCGGTCGGCCCAGTGCAGGTCCTCGATCACGAACACCAATGGCCGCTCGCCGGCCAGCCGGCTCAGCAGGCCGGCGACCAGCTCGAACAGTGAGCCGCGCTGGGCATCGACCACCGGCTCCGGCCCCACCGGCCCGAGCTCCGGCAGGAGCCGGGCGAACTCCTGCTCGTGGCCGGCGAAGGCGGCCGGGCCGGCGGCACGCAGCAGGTCGCGCAGCGCTGCCGCGAACGGCGCGAAGGGCGGCCCCTCCTCGCCGAGCTCCAGGCACTGGCCGGAGAGCACCCGGGTGCCCTCCGCCCGGGCGTGCCCCAGCAGCTCGCCGACCAGCCGCGTCTTGCCGACGCCGGCCTCGCCGCCCACCAGCACGGTGGCCGGCTCGCCGGCGCGGGCGTGCTTGAGCGCCTCGCGGAGGCGCTCAAGCTCGGGCTCCCGACCGACGAGGGTTCTGCTGGAGGGGCGCGTGGTCACCTGATCGAGCATGACACGTCCGCCCCGTTCAGGACATCGCCGGGGCGCGGCGGCGGGCCACGGCCCGCCAGAGCTCCCGCGGCCGGGCGGCGTGGCGGCTTACCCGGCCGGCGAGCGCGTCCGCGGCCACCTCGGACTGCAGCTGGTGGCTGCGCTGCCGGTACATGTCGAGCGCGATGTGCGGGTCGGTGGTGAACATCTGGGCCTCCTGCGGGCTTCGTCGTGGCGTATCTGCTGACCTCGACTCTTCGCCCGAAGGCACGCCCGCCGCATGCGGCGAGTGCCCGATCTTTCCGCGCCCGCGGTACCTTACGGGCCGCCCGGTCAGTGCCTGACGGCCTGTAAGGTACTTACCCGAAGATCCGCGTCGATCGCTTGGATATGGCGCTGGCGTCCCGAACGGTGGGGTTGAACGAGTAATGGGGCGCTGGCCGCCGCCACATTCCTCGGCATCGCCGCCGTTGCCGTGCCCGTCCGCGCCGCCGGTCGTGAACCTGACAGCGGGGAACGCCGCTGACGGGCCGCGCATCAGAGGTGGCATGCCCCGCACCGTAAGGATCACGGCAGTGGCCCCGTTGACCGTGGTGGCGGTGGCCGCCCTAGCCGTCGGCGGCTGCCGGGCCGCGGACGTCCAGCCGAGCCGCAGCCCCGAGCCGGTCACGTCACCGACGGTTGCGCCCGCCGGTGGGCCGGTGCCGTTCCGCATCCAGCTCGGCGCGGGCCAGCGGCTCATCCCGCACGCTCCCGCATCGAGCGGCTGTCCGGGCTACAACACGGTGGCGTACCTCGGCTCGAGCCGTACCATCCGGCTCATGGCGTATGCCACCACCTGCACCGTCGAGGACAACGAGCGGCTCATCAACGGCCGCCACGGCGTGTACCGCACCACCGCGGACATCCCGGCCGACCGCCGTGCCGGCGCTGTGACCGTGCAGACCGAACTCGGCGGAGCGACCGTGTTCACGCAGCCGTACTCCGAGTACACGAATTCCACCAACCACTACACCGAACCGGTCGCCGTCATCACCCTCGCAAAGCCGGCCGATCCTGCGTACCAGACGCTTACCGTGGTGGCGGAGAAGGGCGCGCTGCCGCTGGACCAGCTCACCAACGTGCTGAAGGAACAGCTGTTGGCGCCCTGACGCCGGTGCGCAGGAGAGCTTCGGATGGTCAACGGGCCGCAGGTCCCGTAAGCAGGGGTGACGACCCGCTCCAGGACGGGCGGCGAGGCCGGCAAGGTGCCCGACGGGCTCACGGTGGTGGCGGCCGACGACACGACCGCCATGATCGGTCGGCGAACCGTCCTCGACGCGCTGTCTGTCCTGACCGCGCGGCAGCGGGCCGTCATCGTGCTGCGCTACCTCGAGGACCTACCGGTGGCCGAGGTGGCTGCCATGCTGCGGTGTTCCGAGGGGGCGGTGCAGAGCCATGCCGGTCGCGGCCTCGCGAAGTTGCGCGAACTCCTCCCAAGCCTTTCCGCCGCGTTGAACGGAGACTCTCATGGCTGAACTCAGCGAGCGAGACGATGAGCACCTGCGCGTGATGCTGCGTGACACGACCGATCACCTGTGCCTGCCCGAGCGGCTCGCGGACATCGCCCGGACCGGTGCGGTGCGCCGCAGTCGCCGCCACCGGGCGCTCGGGGCCGGGCTCGGCATCATCGTCGTGACCATGGCCGTGACCGCCGTGGCGATGTGGCCCGGGTCGGACGACGGGCCGACGACTGCGGCGGTCGGCGCGACCACGTCGCCCACGCCGCGTGGGACTCTGCCAGACAAGTGCGTCCTGCACGTGCTGGCGACCCCGGCGGATGCCCAGTTCAGCTCCGTGACGGGCGGCGATCCGTCCGGTCGGTACCTGCTGACTCGCAGCAGCCAAGGTGCGGCGAAGCAGATCAGGATCTGGAACGGTGACTCGTCGCGCGTGGTGGCGATGACCGGCGAGGATGCCGTGTTGGATGACGTCAACGCTGCCGGGACCGCGGTCGGTTCCAGCTACGTCAAAGACTCGCTGGCTGCCTGGCTGTACCGCGACGGCGCCGTCAAACGGCTGGCCGGTGACAGCGTCAGCGCGAATGCGGTCAACAGCGGCAACCTCGTGGTCGGCCTCCGCGTGTCGGGCCCCGGTCTGGAGCAGCCCGTCGTCTGGCGAGCGCTCGACCGGCCGGCCGAGCAGCTACCGCTGCCCGACGGCGCCCTCGGCGGCCGGGCCGTCGACGTCGCCGAGGACGGCACCATCGTCGGCGTGGTGCACCTCCCGGGCGGTGCGAACCAGGGTTACGTCTGGCTGCCCAACGGCGAACACCGGCAGCTGCCGCCGACGGCCGGCGGCACGTGAGGCTGGACCAGCTGGCTACGCAGACCGGCGTGCCCACCGACGCGCCCACCGCTCCCAGCCGGGTGCCGACGGTCGTCTTCATCGGCGATGACGCTCGTACGATCGCCGGCCGGGCCGCCGACGCGAACGGCGTGACGAAAGCCGTCGTCTGGCGCTGCCAGTAAGCCTGTGGCGCACTGAGCGCGGCGGCGTCGAGGTACGACGCCGCCGCGCCTCCGTTCCACCTGCTGCCGATCAGTACAGCCGAAGCCGGGTCCAGCGCGCCCGCCTGGAAGCGGCCCGGCAAGCCTCGTCGGGTCCAGACCGTCCCCACACGCATCGACGTTCTATGTCAGACTCCCCCGGTGACGCTGCCCCCTCAGTCGAACTACCCGGGCAGCCCGGGCCACCCCACGTACCCGGGCGCTGTCCCGCCGATGTACGGCACCCCGCCCCCGCCGCCGAAGAGCAATGCCGGGCTCATCATCGGCGTTGTCGGTGGCGTGCTCGTGTTGGTTGTCGGCGTCTGCGTGGCCGGCGTGTTGGCCCTTACCGTCTTCCGGGACAAGGCGAAGTCGCAGGCGGAAGAGCGGGCGCCCGTTTTGACGTCGACGCGCGACCCCTATCCGGTCGACACCTACACGGCGCCCGCCGCGCCGCCTACCACGCAGGCGGCGCCGCCGCCGGCGCCGGCGCGGGTCGGGGAGTGCATCGGCGTCGACGAAACCGGAACGTATCTCGGGACGGGGAGCTGCAACGGTACCAAGGGGACGTACAAGGTGCTCTCGGTCGACTACTCGCGGGACACCTGCGCCGACCCCGAGTCGCCCTACATCACCGAAGACGGCTACCGGCTCTGCCTCGAGCTGTACCTGGTACGCACCTACTGCTACAAGTTCCCGAGCGGATCCGGCTGGGTCGTGGCCGCCTCCGCGTGCAAGGCCAAAGGGACCGTGCACGTCATCGACATCGTGCCCGGCGCGTCCAATGGCAACAACTGCACGCGGGACTACAAATGGAACCGGTGGTACCAGTTCCTCCACCCGACGGTCGTCTACTGCGTCATGCAGTACTGAGAACGTCGTCCACTGTGGATTCGGCCGGGCTCGACGCGTGCTCCGGCGTTCCTGGACCCCGTCCTGCCGTCTCGGAAGAGGGCCACCGCGACACGAGTCAGCAGACGCGTTTGCCGTCTTCCAGGTAGTACGTGACCGTGCCGGCTGTCGCTTCCAGTGCGGCGGCCACTCGGCGAGCGAGTAACGGGGACAACCGTTGTTGCGACTCGGCCGGCGTACACCAGGCCCAGCTGCGCAGCTCGTCTGCCGGGAGCTGAAGGTTCGCGGTGGCCTTCGCGTCGAGCAGGCCGCCGTCGTAGACGAACATCACGCCCTCGGTGCGGCCCGGTCGTGGCGGGACCCAATCGACGACCAGTAACCGGCCGGGCGACATCGCCAAGCCGAGTTCCTCTTCGACCTCGCGTCGCGCAGCGTCGTGCGGCGACTCGTCGCCCTCCACGGCGCCGCCGGGCAGCTCCCAGTAATCCTTGTACGTTGGCTCCAGGAGCAGCACCCGGTTGGCGACGTCGCGGAACAGCACACCAGATCCCATGCGCTTACGCGGGAGTGCGGCTGTGTAGTCGCCGGCGAACGTGGTCACCAACGGAGGCTACGCGGAACCGCTCTCCCTCGTCGCTGGTCCGCACAGAGCGCCATCTGTTGCCGCGTGCGAGCGTGGGGCGAATCGGCACGAGCTGCTGATGGTGGTTTGCGGGTTGGAAGGGCGCGCGACCGGACCAACCCGCACCGCATCGCGGCGGTGGTCAGTCCCCTCTACTCGCGGCTATCGCCGTGGTGGCCGGTCGAGCCGAGCGAGGGCCGCGTCATCGGCCGGGTCGCCGAACCCGTCGAGCTCGATCAGCCGATGCCGTTCGCCGGCGGTGAGCGGCAGCCACACCGCGTCCGCCACGCACCGCCCGCCGCCCAGCCCCTCGACGGTCGCCGTCGCCGCCGGCGTGGCGAACGTTCGACAGCCCAGTTGATCTCGCAGCTGCCGCTCCCGCACACCGTTCGGCACGAGAAACAAGACGGGCCACGCCGGCCCACCTTGCACCGCCAGCTGCTCGTATCGGGCCATCTTGTCCACCAGCACCGGCACCGACGGCTCATGGCGATCCGCCGCTGCCGGGCGGTCACATCGGCAGTTCGCGGCGGCGGATCGCCGCGATAGGCCGCCACGATGTCGGCGCCGAGCGGGCCGAGCACGTAGTACATGGTCCGGTTGCGGTGCTCGGCACGCTGGAATCGATCGAGGATGCCGAGGCGGTGCAGGCGCAACAACCGTTCAGTCGCGGTCCGTCGCGCGTCGTACAGGGCCCGGGTGATCTGGTCGACGGTCAGCGCCTGGTGATCGTGCAGCCATTCCAACAGGCACACATCACGATCGTTGATAAACGCACGGGCAAGGAGTGCCGCGGTCACCGCACCACAAAATTGCTACCCAACTGCCCAACTAAACCAACTGGAGTCGGCCAACGGGCCCAACTGGTTGCCTTGCGACAAGCTCGAGGTGCCAACTGCCAATCTCGCCGCCCGTACCGGTGCACGCGGGTTCGGGCCACCGGTGCCGGTACAACACAGCACCGAGTGCCGGTACGAGTTGCACCGGTGGGAAGGTCGGCGTGACCGCGCCGTACCGGTACCGCCACCGCCGTCATCTCACCGCTGCCGTCGTCGTGCAGGCCGGCCGCCTGAGCGTCGGCAGCGACGCCCACCGGTGCCATCTGTGGCACGCCGACACGGTGTTCCAAGCTGCCTGACCACGCATCTGCCTCCGTCCGCGGCAACCGCGGCGCACGTAAGAGCGCCGTCCAGCTCGTCGGGTGATGGGCCTCGATTGCAGGGCTGGTGCGACGGTGGACTGCGGGTGTCCGGCATGCCATCGTGAGCGGATGTCGCGCGTGGTGACCCTGCCACCGGCGGGCACCCTGCTCGCCGTCACCGACCTGCACGGCAACCTCGCGGACTTCCACGCGATCGTGGCCCGGTTCAGGTCCGTCATGGACACTCCAGGCCCGCGGCCGCACCTGCTGTTCTGCGGCGACCTGGTGCACGGCCCGGCAATCGCCCCGCAGGCGTGGCCCGAGCATCTCGGCGACTGCTATCTCGACCAGACGCCGCGGCTGCTTGCCGAAGCCCGGCAACTCCAGGCAGCCTACCCACAACAGGTCCATTTCCTGCTGGGCAACCATGAGCACGCCCACCTGGGCGGCCCGCGACTGGCGAAGTTCCATCCCGACGAGGCGGCCCACCTGGAGCGGCAGTACCCCTCGGGCGGTTTCACCCCGATCCGGCGGTGGATGGCGGGTTGGCCGCTCGCAGCCGTCGCGCCGGCCGCGGGCATCGCCTTCACCCATGCCGCGCCGCACGCGCAGATCTCCGGCCCTGGTGACCTCGACGACCTGGCGCTGGACGGGTACGAATCGACGCCCCTGACCGACATGGCGTCGAGCGGACCACTGGGGGCGCTGCTGTGGGCGCGGACCACTCCCGTGGAGCGGGGTTTCGCGTTTCTCCGCGCTCTGCACCCTGACTGCAAGGCTTCGGCTGCTACGACGGCGACAAGGTGTACCTGGAGTGGGATCTGGCTCGACCGGCGGGCAGCGCCGCTGAGGTTGCCCGCGACGGCCTGCGGCGGCTCCACCCCTACGCTCGGCCGGTATATCGCATCTGAGCAAAGCCGCGCCCAGCGAGCCCGTTAGAGGTCGCGGGCTCACGGCCGCCGCGATTCGGCGGCGGGCGTTGAACGACTGGACGCGGGAGTTCCAGACGTCAGCATGGCTCTGTTGGTGTCGGTCACCGCGTCGGCCGGGTGCGGCGTCCAGGTACCACCGGCGGCGGTCAACGTCCTGCCGGGTCTTGTGGGGGACGGTGAGCGTCAGCTCGTCCATCAGCGTCGACCGCCGCCGCGAGCGGCGAAACTCTTGCGAACGGACCGCAGCGAAGATCCGTCCCGTCCGGGGCTCACGGCCGTGACGATGCGAGGGCGGTGGCTTTGGCGAGCGCAGCCTGGTATCCGTCGACCATCTGATGCACCGAGAACCGCTCACGGACGTGCCGCCGGCAGCCCTCCGCTGACAACTGGTCGAGTGCCCGGACGGCACGGCACATCTCGTCGGTGGAGTTGACGACGTAGCCGCTGACGCCGTGTGCGACGACCTCGGGTACCGCGCCGCGGCCGAAGCCGATCACCGGCACGCCGTGCGCCATCGCCTCGATCATGACCAGCCCGAATGGTTCTTGCCAGCGGATCGGCATGAGCAGGGCGGAGGCGCCTGCGAGGTAATCGGCCAGCCGGTTGTGCGGGACGTGGCCCCGATAGCGGATGCGGGCACTGAGATGGGGGCGGACCTTCTCGTCGAAGAATCGCCGATCGTCGCTCCGGACCGGTCCGATCAGGTCCAACTGGGCTCCGGTCCGGGTGGCGACCTCGACGGCGATATCGGGGCCCTTCTCCGGGATGAGCCGGCCGAGGTACACCAGCCGGGATCCGCCGTCCCTCCGGGTCCTCGGGGGGAGGTCGGCGGGGCAGTCGACGCCGGGGTAGACGGTGCCGATGATGGGCAGGTCGCCGGCGTCGCGTCGCTGACCGTCCGAAACAGCGATCACAAAGAGGTTCGGGTGCTCGTCGGCGCCCGCGGTGAGTTCTGGGCCGGGCGGGTCCCAGAGCACCGAGACCACGGGGGTCTGTGGGACGTCGCCGGCGATCGCGGCCGCCACCTCGAGGTGGTGGAAGAGCAGGACGTCGTAGCGGCCGGCCGCGGCACCGCGCGCCATCAGTCGGGCGAGGTGGCGGTCGGCCGCGACCAGGTCCGCGTAATCGCCCCGGGTGGCCCGGGCGATCACCCGGTCGAAGCCGGCACGGTCGGTGACCACGGGATCGAGGCTGCCGTCGTACAGGGGAACGCCTGGCACTCGCGAGCCGCGTGGCGCGTAGAAATCGACTGTGCTGCCGCGGGCCGTGAGTCCGCTGGCGACGGCGCTGGCAACGGTCATCGGGGCGTACACGACATCGGGCGGTGCCGGGGTGGCGATCCAGCCGCGCACCATGGTCGCCACCCGCATCAGGCCGACCCGACCTGGCGGAAGAGTGTCTCGTAGGCGTCGGCCATCCGGTCGAGGGAGAATCGGCGGACGGCGTCGTCGCGGCATGCGTCGGGGTCGATGGCGTCCAGCCGGTGGACTGCGGCTGCCATCTGGTCGACGTCGTCGACGAGGAATCCGGTCTGCCCGTCCACGACGATTTCGGGAATCGCTCCGCGCCGCAGGCCGATGACCGGTACGCCGCAGGCCAGTGCCTCGATGATGATGAGGCCGAACGATTCGTGGTGGCTGGGCATGAGCAGGGCGCGCGGTCGGGTCTGGAGTTCCTTGCGCAGGTCCTGCAGGGAAAGCGGTCCCAGGTAGCGAACCCGGTCGCCGAGGTGCGGGGCTATCTCGTCGGCGAAGTAGGGGGAGTTGCGGTACCAGGGGCCGACCAGATGCAGTTCGTGGCCGGTCCGGCGGGCCACCTCGATCGCGTCGCCGACACCCTTCTCGGGCACGAGGCGGCCGGCGAAGAGGAGGTGCCGGCCCGGTGGCGCGGTCGGATCTGGGGCGAAGTCGTCGGTGTCGACACCGCCGGGGATGGTGGCGGTGAAGGTGAGGCCGGGGTCTGCGTGTCGCTGCGCGGCGGAGATCGCGACCAGGCTGTGCTGTGGGCTGGCGAACATGCCGATGGCCTGGTTCAGCAGCGGTGGCAGGGGGCTGTCGTAGACGCTGCTCACGACAGGGATGTCGGGATGGTGGGCGAGGAAGGGCAGCGGCACCTCTGGGTGGTGGAAATACAGAACGTCGTATTCGCCGCGACCGGCCCGCAGGAACATCTCCTGGGCGAGCCGGGCGTCCCAGAGTGCAAGGATGTTGTCGCTGGCGAGCCCCGGGTCGGTGAGCGCCTCGGTGAACCCGTCCTTGTCGGTGACCAGCGGGGGCACTCCGCAGTCGATCACTCGAGCGCCGGGAACCTCCGAGCCGACCGGCCCATAGAAGTCGAGGTGGTGTCCCCGTTCGGCCAGGACGCGGGTCAGCTGGGTCGCCAACTGCATAGGCGAGTAGATGATGTCGGCCGGGGCGGGTGTGCAGACGCACCCCTTGACCATCATCGCGATCCGCATGCCGGTCCCCCTCGGCTAGCCGGTATTTGACCATTGTCGTCCGGCGTCGAGAAGTTTGCACTCATTGATCGCTGCACGACCCGCTTGCGTTGGTCACCGTCTGCGGCGTGGGCGACGAGCCGTAGGTGATGTCGACGTCGAGCCCGGGGGCGGCGGCGATCTGCTCCGCGACAACGCGCAGTTCTGCTACATCGACCACATCGAGGGATGGTCGACGAACGAGATCGCGATCAACTGGAACGCGGTGCCTGCCGTCTTCTGGTGCGGGCAACCGCTAGCCGACGACCTGGTCGCCCAGGATTCGCCGGGCGTCGTCCAGCTTGTCGGCGCAGGTGGCGAAGACCACCTCGCCGCCGCAGATCGAGATGGGCAGCAGGCCCTCGATGTTGATGTTCGCATCGGTCAGCTTGCGAGCGATCCGACCGACCTCGCCCGGCTGGTCGGCGCACTTGACCTGGATTGCGGGGTGCTCGGTGTACGGCACGTTCGCTGCATCCAACGCCGCGCGGGCGGCCTCCTCGTCGCTCATGGTGAGGCAGACGAGACCGTGATCGCCGGCCGTCACAGCGCTCAGTTCCAGGTTGACACCGCCCTGCCCGAGAGCCTCGCCGACATGAGCCAACTCGCCGGGCTGGTTCTTGAGATCGATGGTGAAGATGTTCATGGCGCTCTCCCTTCGGCTAGACGTCGTAGTACATGGCGAACTCGTACGGGGTGGGGCGCAGCAGGACCGGGTCGATCTCGTCGCTGCGCTTCCAGGCGATCCATGTCTCGATCAGGTCCCGGGTAAACACGCCGCCGTCGAGCAGGTACTGGTGGTCAGCCTCGAACGCGTCGAGAACCTCGGGCAGCGAGCCGGGAGTCTGCTCGACGTGCGCGAACTCGTCCGGCGGCAGATCGTAGAGGTCCTTGTCGATCGGGTCCGGCGGTTCGCTCTTGTTCTTGATGCCGTCGAGGCCGGCCAGCAGCATCGCCGAGAACGCCAGGTAGGGGTTCGCCGCCGGATCAGGTACCCGGTACTCCACGCGCTTGGCGCTCGCGTTGTCGCCGGTGACCGGGATCCGGGCGCAGGCGGAGCGGTTGCGCTGTGAGTACACGAGGTTGACGGGCGCCTCGAATCCGGGCACCAGGCGGCGGTACGAGTTGACGGTCGGGTTCGTGAATGCGCACAGGCTCGGGGCGTGGCGGAGCAGGCCACCGATGTACCACCGCGCGGTGTCCGACAGGCCGGCGTATCCGGTCTCGTCGTAAAACAGCGGCCGCCCGTTCAGCCACAGACTCTGGTGCGTGTGCATGCCGGAGCCGTTGTCGCCGAAGAGCGGCTTGGGCATGAACGTCACCGAATGGCCGGCCGCCCAGGCGGTGTTCTTCACGATGTACTTGTACAGCTGAAGGTTGTCGGCGCAGTGCAGCAACGGCGCGTACTGAAAGTTGATCTCCGCCTGCCCGGCGGTGCCGACCTCGTGGTGCGCCTTCTCCACCGTGAAACCGGCGTCGGTGAGGTGGGCGACCATCGCCCCGCGCAGGTCCACGAAATGGTCGACCGGCGGCACCGGGAAGTAGCCGCTCTTGTACGGGGTCTTGTAGCCGAGGTTGCCGCCGGGCTCCTCCCGGCCGGTGTTCCACCAGCCCTCGACCGAGTCGATGTGGTAATACGCCTCGTGCGCGGCCGAGGAGAACCGGATCGAGTCGAAGATGTAGAACTCGGCCTCCGGGCCGAAGAACGCCGCGTCGGCGATGCCGGTGGTGATCAGGTACGACTCGGCCTTTCTGGCCACGTTGCGCGGGTCGCGGCTGTAGGCCTCGTGGGTGACCGGATCGTAGACGAAGCAATTCACCGCGAGCGTCCGCTCCGTCCGGAAGGGGTCGACGAACGCGCTCGAGATGTCGGGGTACAGCACCATGTCCGACTCGTGGATCTTCTGGAAGCCCCGGATCGACGAGCCGTCAAAGGGAACCCCGACGCTGAACACGCTCTCGTCGAACGAGCCGACCGGCACGTTGAAATGCTGCATTGTGCCCAGCAGGTCGCAGAAGCGTATGTCGACGAGCTGGATGTCTTCCGCGCCGAGGTACCGCAGCATTTCCTCGGAATCGGTGAACACGGGCCCTCCCGGTGTCAGCGGCAGTCCCTTCATTTCCACGGTACAAGTGGCTGGGTCACAGGTCGTACAGGAGCCGGCCGGTGAGCGGATCCTGGCCGTACCGGTGGCACAGCTCCGCGAGCACGTCCTCATGCGCGAGCCCGACGTTCATGACCGTGTCGTTGCCGGCGTAGTAGATCACGATCGTGCCGTCCGGGCGGCGCGCGAGGCCGCAGGAGAAGACGACGTTCGGCACGTGCACGTAGTCGGTGTCGGCGACGCGGCAGTCGGCCTGCGACGGAAACAGCAGTGGGATGCTGGACATGCGCACGATGCGGGGATCGTCGAGGTCGTGCAGGGCCACGCCGAGCACGTACGGGTTGCCGTCCATCGTCGTGCGGACGCCGTGGAACACGTTCAGCCAGCCGTGCCGGGTGCGCACCGGCGGCGCGCCCGGGCCGATCTTGTCGGCGAAGGCGCTCGGGCCCGCACCGGTCCGCATGATCGGCTCGTCGGCGATCTCCCACGGCCCGGTCCGGAAGTCCGATGCGTAACCGATGCGGATCTGGGTGTACGCGCCGCCGGTGTCGCTATCGGTGATGTCGTTGGGCCGGAACAGCCCGACGTACCGCCCGCCGATCCGCTCCGGGAACAGCACCACGTTGCGCATGTCGCGGTCGAGCATCGGGCCGTGCCGGGTGAACGCGAGGAGGTCGTCGGTGAGTGCGAGCGACACGCGCACCCGGTTGCGGATGCCGGCGTGGTAGGCGCTGTAGGTGATGGCGAACGTGTCCTCGACGGGGTTGATCCGGGCGTCCTCGACGCCGCCGGACTCGATCTCCGCGATGTCCTGCCAGTCGAGCCCGGCCGCGTACAGGTCACCCTTGGTCGCGGGGGTCAGCACCGGCCGCGGATGGACCGACCACCCGGACGTGCCGTCCGGGCTCGTGGCCAGGCCGAGGACGCTGACCCCGCACCGCAGGTGCGACCGGAACAGCAGCGCGGTCCGATCCGCCAGCGCCACCGCCCCGGCGTTGTGCACCGTCACCACCTGCAGGTGCGGCTCCTGCCACACGGAGTTCACCTGGTGCGCAGTCAGGATCGGATTTTTCCGGTACCGCAGGAAAGGCGCGTTGAGCGACACGGCTCCCGACGTCCCGTCACCGAACTGCACCTCACGCGTAGTCACAGCGTCCACGGTCGCACCATGCGACCCGCCCGCGCGGCATTATCAGGAACTGCGTCGCGGGGTCACGCGGGTCGAACGTTCTCCGCCTGGGGTCCCTTCTGGCCTTGCGTCACATCGAACTCAACCTTCTGACCTTCGTTGAGCTCGCGGTAGCCACTGCTCGCGATGGCCGAGTAGTGCACGAAGACGTCAGGGCCTCCGTTGTCCTGCTGGATGAAGCCGAAGCCCTTTTCCGAGTTGAACCATTTCACGGTACCGCTAGTCACGCGTTCCTCCTGAACCAACCTTGGTGCGGCACACGTACCCAAGTGGCAACGAAGGAAACCCGCAGGGCGGCCGCCGGGTGATGTGGACCGGAGATGACCGGGAGCCGAGCCGTTCATCCGTCATGCTTGATCGATGATGAGTCGGGTTGGGCGGGCGCTGGCCGAGCTGCGCCATGAGGTGACGACGCCGGGCGTCGGCCTGGACCGGCTTCGCCTTGTCGAGGTGCCCCTGGTACCCGAAGTGCAGCTCTATCTGGCCGAGGACGCCATCGTGTGGTGGGCCAGGATGGAAGCGCGGGCCGGCATGAAGCTGCCGCCCCCGTTCTGGTCCTCCGCGTGGGCCGGGGGCAAGGCGGTCGCCCGATATGTGCTGGACCATCCGGCGACAGTGGCCGGCCGGCGGGTCCTGGATCTGGCCGCTGGTTCGGGGTTGGTTGCCATTGCGGCAGGAAAGGCCGGCGCGGCCGCCGTGACCGCAAATGACGTGGATCCGTACGCCGTCGCCGCGATCACACTCAATGCGAAAGCCAACGGTGTGCGCGTTGTCGAGTGCCTCGCGGACCTGCTCGACGGGGACGGCGGCGACGCCGAAACGGTCCTGGCGGGTGACATCTTCTACACCGGGACCATGGCTCGGCGCGTTCTGGCCTTCCTGGAACGCGTCGCGGCGCGCGGCGCCGAGGTGCTCGTCGGCGATCCCGGCCGGAAGCATTTGCCCCGTGGCCGCCTGCAGACCATCGCCACCTACGAGCTGCCGCTTGTGGACGCTTTCGCAGACGCCCAACTGACCCAGATGAACGTGCTGCGGTTGCGCTGATACCCCCGGCGCAAAATAAGAAGCGATTTAGGCCAGCCGGATGTTACGCAGCCAATTCGACCCCGGCGAAACGCCTTCCTGCGGAAAAGTCAAGGGCTGCGTGGCATAGCGTCGGGCCGATTTACGCGGTAGAAACATCCCACCCACTTTTTTTCGCCCCTGTAACAAGTCTTGGGCTGGGTGAGAGCGCTCTCCCTCGCCCGGGCCGCTCGTCCGGACACCACATGACTCCTGAACAGGCAGGCCGATGAGCATCGGTACCCGATGGCGTGAGAGAGCGCTTGCCCGTCGGTGAAGCACCTCGGTCGCCTGTTCAGGCCGTCTTGATCGGGCCGACGTTCTCCGCCAACCGTTGCCTGTACAGCAGGAAGGACGAACCATATGACGATCCAGCCCCCCGGTAGGCGGGGTCTCGCGAACCCGCCCTTACGTCGTCGGCAACTCGGCCGGGCGCTTGCGGTCGGGCTCGTGCTGACCACCGCCGTCGCGACGGCGGGAACGGCCGCCGCCGCGCCGCCCCCCACCAGCTGGGACCTCGGAGCGAACGTCACCGTCTTCGATCCGAGCATGCCGGTCAGCAGCATTCAGGCGACCCTCGACGCGGCCAACGCCGCGCAGGTCGGCAACGAGATGGGTACCGCCCGCCACGCCTACCTGTTCAAGCCCGGCACGTACGGAACCGCCCAGCACCCGCTCCAGATCAAGGTCGGGTACTACACCGAGATCGCCGGCCTTGGTGCGTCGCCCAACGACGTCGTCATCAACGGCAAGGTCGAGGTCTACAACCGCTGCCTGGAGAACGGGGGCACGAGCAACTGCCTCGCGCTCGTCAACTTCTGGCGCACGCTGTCCAACCTGTCGATCAACGTCAACAGCGCCGGCCAGGACGGCTGCCGCGGCTCGGCGGACTTCTGGGCCGTCTCGCAGGCCGTGTCCATGCGCCGCCTCAACATCAGCGGCGCCAACCTGTCGCTGATGGACTACTGCACCGCCGGTCCGCAGTACGCCAGCGGCGGCTTCATCGCCGACTCCAAGCTGCCGTTCGTCATCAGCGGCTCGCAGCAGCAGTGGCTGACCCGCAACAGCGAGGTCGCCGGCTGGTCCAACGGCGTGTGGAACCAGGTCTTCTCCGGCGTCGTCGGCGCTCCCAGCGAGGCCGGCTTCCCCGACCCGCCGTACACCACGCTCGACAACACCCCGGTGAGCCGCGAGAAGCCGTACCTGTTCACCGACGCACAGGGGAAGTACAACGTCCGCGTGCCCGCCGCCCAGCGCAACAGCCGCGGCATCACGTGGGCCAACGGCGAGACGCCGGGCCGTACGATCCCGCTCACGGACTTCTACGTCGCGAGCCCGTCGGACTCGGTGCAGGTCATCAACAACCAGCTCGCCCGCGGCTTGAACCTGCTGCTCACCCCCGGCGTGTACGACATCGCCCGCAGCATCGAGGTCAAGCGCCCCGACACGGTGGTCCTCGGTCTCGGCCACGCCACGCTCACCGCCGTCAACGGGTCCACTCCGCTCGACATCGCTGACGTCCCCGGCGTCGTCGTCGCCGGCGTCACGATCGACGCGGGCCTGACCGAGTCGCCGGTCCTGCTGCGGGTCGGCAAGCCGCACGGCAACCGCCCGAGCTCGGCCGACAACCCGACGACGCTGTCCGACGTGTACTTCCGCGTCGGTGGCCCGCACGTGGGCAAGGCCGGCATCGCGCTCGAGGTCAACAGCGACAACGTGATCATCGACCACACCTGGGTGTGGCGCGCCGACCACGGCGTCGAGGGCTTCACCGACACGCAGCGCTGGAACACCAACATCGGCCGCAACGGCGTCGTCATCAACGGCGACAACGTGACCGCACTGGGCCTGTTCGTCGAGCATTTCCAGCAGTACAACTCCGTCTGGAACGGCAACAACGGCACCACGATCTTCTTCCAGAACGAGCTGCCGTACGACCCGCCGACCCAGGCCGACTGGATGAACGGCGACGTCAAGGGCTGGGCCGCCTACAAGGTCGGCGACAACGTGACGACCCACCACCTCTACGGCGGCGGCGCCTACGTGTTCAACCAGAACAACCCGTCGATCCACACCGAGAACGGCTTCGAGGTCCCCCAGACCCCGGGCGTTCAGCTGCACCACATCATGACCGTCAACCTCAGCGCCGGCACGATCGACCACGTCGTCAACGGCGTGGGCGGCCCGGCCGACACGACCAGGATCGGCTCGCCGGTCTTCATCGCGCAGTACCCGACCCCGTAGTACACCAGCACCCCAACTGACCGACAGGGCCGCAGCCACACGCTGCGGCCCTGTTCGTTTCGGAGCGCCCGGGTCACCCCGGCGGTGCGGGTAGAAGCGGCCGAGCCGGGGTAGCCGCAGAGGCCGTGAGAACCGACGACGCTGCCGGCCCGACCCGGGCGGTTCTAACGCTCGCGATGCTCGTAGCCGGCCTGGGCGTGCTGTTGACGCCCGGCCGGGCGCACGCCGCCGAGCCGCACACCGGCATCCACGTGCGCGACGGCCGGCTCGTCGAGGCCAACGGCAGCGACCTCGTGCTGCGCGGCGTCAACCACGACTTCATGTGGTACCCCGACCAGAACGGCTCGTTCGCGGCCATCAAGGCGGCGGGCGCCAACGCGGTGCGGGTCACCCTCGGCATCGGTCACCAGTGGCGGCGGGCCCCGGCCAAGGAGGTGGCAACCGTCGTCGACCTGTGCCAGCAGAACCGGCTCGTCTGCATCTTCGACGCCCACGACACCGCCGGCTTCGGCCAGGACAAGAAGGCGGCGCCGATGTCGGAGGCGGTGCAGTTCTGGCTCAGCCTGCGCGACACGATGGTCGGCCACGAGGACAACGTCCTCGTCAACATTGCCGACGAACCGTTCGCCAACGGCACCAACTGGCCCTGGGTACAGCAGACCTCCGACGCGATCCGTCAGCTGCGCGCCGCCGGCTTCAGGAACACGCTCCTGGTCGACGGCCCCGGCTGGGGCCAGGACGAGTCGTTCGTCATGCGCGACAACGCCGAGAAGGTTGTCGCCGCCGACCCCACCGGCAACACCGCGTTCGACATCCACATGTACGGCATGTTCAACACCGCGGCGAAGGTCAACAGCTATCTCACGTCATTCACCAAGCGCCATCTGCCGATTCTCATCGGCGAGTTCTCCAGCCAGCACCAGTGGGGCAAGCCGGACGAGGACGCCATCATGGCGTACGCGCAGGAACAGCACCTCGGGTATCTCGGCTGGTCCTGGAGCGGCAACGACAAGCAGTTCAGCTACCTGGACCTGGTGAACAACTTCGACGGCAACAGCCGTACGGCCTGGGGACGGCGGTTCATCGACGGCCCCAACGGCCTCGACACCGACACGCGAGAGGCGACGGTGTTCCGCAACAGCACCGCTGCCGTCGTCGACCCCAAGAGCCGCGCCCCGCAGCGGCTGACGGTCACGGACGTGACCTCGAGCAGCGTCCGACTTGCCTGGCAGGGCCGACGGGACCCGATCGGCGGCACGACGTACCAGGTGATGGCCGTCAACGGCGCGGCCGAGACGCGGGTCGCGACGACCAACCGCCCCGACGTGATCCTCAAGGGCCTGAAGGGCTCCACGGAGTACACCTATGCCGTGTATGCCCAGAACCTGCTCGGCAAGCGCTCACCGCGCTCGGCCATGGTCGCCGCGGTCACGCCCCCGCAGCGTTAGCCAGCGGATAGTGTTCGCCGCGGCAAATGGCGGAAGGCCGGGCTGCCGCGCGCACCCTGGCAGTTCCATTTGGGTCTTCACCTGCGGTTATGCAGCCGCTATGGTCTGAGAGTCCGCCGCGCCTGGCCGTCTCGGTTCGAGGAGACGACGTGGCGGACCGGCCGAGTCGTGCCTGCACGAGCCGGGGAACCAAGCACAACTGGGGTGAATCCAAGCGGCCTCGCGCCGCGAGGTAGGGCGATCCTCCCGCCCGAATCCGTCAGCTAACTCGGTAGGCGGCATCGGAAGGAGCATCGCGTGCTGACCCTCGCATGTCGCCACACCTCGACCCGCGGCCCCGGAGACCGGCCGGCACTGCACATTCCCCTTCCGGCCCGGTAACCCTTCAGGCGCGTACCGGCCACACCGGCGCATCTGTCAACCGTCCCCTGTGGACGGTCGATGGCGCATGCCCTCGCGCCGTGCCGACCGGACCTCCGGCGCCCCCAGTCAGTCGAGGTTGTTCGTGAAGTACCGCAACCAGCCCTCTCCTGCGGTCATGAGGTTGCCTCATGCCGCCCGTTACCGGCAGCGCTTCCGTCACGGCCGTCAATCGGCGGCCCGCAAGAGGATCCGGCTGTACTCGGCCGCGGTCGTCATCGCGTTCTCGGCGATCGCCGCGCTGTTCGTATCCACATCACTTGGCAGCAAACCGGCACCTGTCGCCCAGGTCGACACCGTGCAGCAGGGCGACAGCGGGCGGACGGCGGAGGCCGAGAACCGAGCATCCCGCGGCGGTCAGCGCACGGACGCCCAGCCCAGCCCGCAGCCTTCGGCTTCGGCCGGCGCACAGCCGGCTCAGAGCGCGGCCGCGGCCGCACCGGCAACGGCCTCGCCGTCGCCGACCGTCCACACTCCAGTTGGCGGGCTGACCCAGGCCGAGATGAACAACGCCGTCACGATCATCAAGGTCGGGCAGCAGGCGAACCTGCCGCAGCGCGCATTCGTCGTCGCGATCGCCACCGCGCTGCAGGAAAGCCATCTGCACAACCTCGCGAACTCCAACGTTCCGGAGTCGCTCAAACTCCCCAACGAAGGAGTCGGCAGCGACCACGACTCGGTCGGGCTGTTCCAGCAGCGGCCGAACTGGGGTACCGTCGCCGAGCTCATGAATCCGGCCGAGGCGGCACGCCGCTTCTACGCGGCGCTGGTCCAGGTCCAAGGCTGGGAACAGATGGCCGTCACGGTGGCGGCACAGACCGTGCAGGTATCGGCGTACCCAGACGCCTACGCCCAGTGGCAGACCCTGGCCGGCCAGATCGTGAGCGCTGTCGCGTAGCGCAGGTTTGGCGCGGTACAGCGGATCGACGGGTTCAACGCCGTGGTCGACCATGGGGGCGTCGATCCGTGGCCCCGGCCCCACAGCGGGCTAGCGCCCTCTTGGCAGCCGCTCCGCGAGGGTCTCCCGCAGATCGTCGGGCAGCCCGTCGATCCTCACCAACTCGGGCAACAGTTCGGGTGCGAACATGTACGCCTTGAACGCCCGCGCGATCGTGACCCCGTGCGCGGGACGGTCCTCCACCGTCACCGGATCGCCGGCCCACACCTCGCCGGGCTCCAGCACCCGCAGGTACGCGCCCGGGAGGTTCGCCCGCGTGAAGGTCGACGGCTGCCCGGTGACGTGCGCGCCGCCGGCTATCCCGCCGGGCGGCGGTCGAGCCGGGCCAGTGCCCGTTCGTCCGGGCGATCACCCAACGCGCCGAGCGCCACCAGACGACAGCGCTGCGCCGCGTTCCCGACCGGCCGCCAGATCGCGTCCGCCACCGTCCGGGCTGCGTTGAGCCGATCCCGTACCGCGGTCGCCACAGGCGTTGTCAACGAACGTCGCTCGAGGAGCTGGTGCAGCCGATCCTCGCGCGCCCGGTCCGGCAGGAAGAAGAGCACCGGCCGGGGTGAACGCGGGCGTTGTGTCCGCCATGATGGTCGCGCCGGACCATGCCGACGGCGGACGGGCGCTCCTTCTATGCTCTTGCGGTGACCGATGCGTTGGTTGAAGCCGCCGATGGTTGCCCGATGATGCGCCGCGCCGTGGCGTTGGCCGGCTGGGTCGGTGACGGACGCCCGGTGACCTCGAAGGGCGTGCTGAAGCCGGTGGACATTCCCGGCGCAATGGCAGCGATGGGTCTCGTGGCGTCGGCCCGTGCTCGTACCGCCGCCGACGTCGAGGCGCTGCACCGGCCGTGGGTGGCGGCGCAGGCCGTCGGTCTCGTGGAGGTCCGCATCGGCCGGGCGGTTGCCACGGGGAGTACGCCGGCGGATGGGTTGGAGGCGTGGTGGGCCGCCCTGGGCGCGGTGCTGCGGGCAGAGTCCCACGACCGTGAGGGCGAGGGCGCCTCCGTGCTGTGCCGGACGCTGCTGGCGGTGCTCGCCGGCGAACCGGCGCTGGACGACGTCGAGGACCTCGTCAACGAGCGGCTGCACGATGCGTCGGGCGGCTGGTATATCGGCGCGGTCTATCAGGCGTTCCGGCGGGGCGTGATGCCGGTCGATGCGGGCGCCCAACTGCTCGGCGAGTTCGGCGCCGTCGACGAGGGGCTCCGGTTGACGGCGCTGGGCCGATGGGCCGAAGCGCGTTTCGCTGCCTCCGCGCCACAGCCGGTATCCGCGGATCTTCCGGCCACCGATCTGCTGGAGCGGCTGGTCGGGCTGGCGGAGCGCGAGGCGTGGGACGTGGTCCGGCAATGGCTCGCCGGGCGCGACGTCAACCAGGCGGCAGCCGAGGTGATGTCCGCCGCCGAGCAGGCCCGGCCCGCCGCCCGTGTCGCCGGGATGGATCTCGTCGGAGGGCTGGGTGAGGCGATGCGGCCGGTGTGGCGCTCGGCGCTGAAGCGGCCGATGCTGGCGCCGCACGCACGGGCGGCGCTGGCCACCTGGGAGGCGCCCGACCGTGCGCCCAGCGAGGCGGACCATCGGTGGCTGGCCGTCGAGTACGCGCTCGCCGTCGAGGATGCCGAGGAGGCCTGGCATCTCGTCGACGAGTTCGGCGGGCTGCCGGTCGTCACCGCCAGCACGCACCCGGACGCCGGCGCACTGCTCGAGGCGTTGAACGCCGCTGGGCCTCCGCCACGCCGGGTGTATCAACTGAAGGTCTCGCTCGTGAATGTCAGACCGCCCGTCTGGCGGCGGCTGCGCGTGCCGGCGGCCCTCCGGCTCGACGCGCTGCACTACGTCATCCAGGCGGCCTTCGGCTGGCGCGACGATCACCTGCATCTCTTCGAGGCCGGTCATCAGCGGTACGCCGACGCCGACTTCGAGCTCGACGACTGCGACGACGAGTCCGGCGTCCGGCTGGCGAAGGTTCTGTCCGGCGGGGGCGCCATGAAGTACGTCTACGACATGGGCGACTGGTGGGAGCACCGGATCACCGTCGAACGCGTCGACCAGCTGGACGATCCGGCCGCCGATGTCGACATCGTGTGTTCCGGCGGGCGTGGGGACGCGCCGATCGAGGACTGGAATCCGGAGGACGGCCCGCACACGACGCCATTCGACGTCGATGCGATCAACCGGAGGCTCACCGCGTTGTTCGTCCCGTCAGCGTAGGGGTATGGAAGGCGCCCCGGCGGTACTACCTCCGCGTCGGAGGCGCCCGGCGTGGCGTCCTCCGCCTCGCTACCGCCGGTGCTGACCACCACCGAGACGGTCGTTCGCAATAGAGTGAAGTACAGCCATGGACCTGTTGGAGCGTTCGTCGCTGCTCGACGAGCTGAGCACTGTGCTGGCCGCCACCTCGGCGGCCGGTCACGTCGTCCTGGTCGCAGGTGAGGCCGGGATCGGCAAGTCGGCGCTCGTCAAACAGTTCGCCCACCGGCATGCCGGCGACACGCGGTTCCTGTTCGGCGCGTGCGATCCGCTGCTCACGCCCCGGGCGCTCGGGCCGCTGCACGACCTCGGGCGCGAGGTCGGCGGACGGCTCGCGGCGCTGCTGGGCGCGGGCAGTCCGCGGGAGCAGCTGTTCGCGGCGCTCCTCGACGAACTGGACCAGCGCTCGCAGCGGCAGGTGGTCGTGGTCGAGGACGCGCACTGGGCCGACGAGGCCACGCTCGACCTGCTGACCTTCCTCGGCCGGCGGATGGAGCGCACCCGGTCGCTGCTGGTCGTGACCTACCGGGACGACGAACTGGGGCCCGACCATCCGCTGCGGGCCGTGGTCGGCCGGCTGCCCCGGCAGGCCGTACGACGCCTGGACCTCGAGCCGCTGTCCCCGGCGGCGGTGGCCGAGCTGGCCCGGCGCGCCGGGCGGGTCGCCGACGGGCTCTTCGCGCTCACCGGCGGCAACCCGCTGCTGGTCGCGGAGGTGCTGGCCGCGCCCGACGCCGACGTGCCGCTGACCGTCCGCGACCTCGTCCTGGCCCGGTTCAGCGGCCTGCCGGCCGACGCGCGGGAGGTGGTGCGGCTGGTCTCCGTCGTGCCGACCCGCGCCGAGATGTGGCTGCTGGAAGGCAGCTCGACGGCGGCCGTCGACGCGGCGGTCACGGCCGGGCTGCTGGTCGCCGAGGCCGACACGATCGGGTTCCGGCACGAGCTGCTGCGGCGGGCGGTGGAGGGCTCGCTGTCCGCGATAGGCCGCCGGGAGCTCAACCGGCACGTGCTCGCGGTGCTGATAGCGAGCCCCGGGCGCGGCGTCGACGTCGCCCGGCTGGTGCACCACGCGCGCGAGGCCGGCGACATCGAGGCGGTGCTGCGCTACGGGCCCGAGGCGGCCCGGCAGGCGGCGGCCGTGGCGGCGCACCGGGAGGCGGTCGGGCACTACCGGGCGGTGCTGGCCGGCGCCAACCGGCTGCCCGGGGCGGTACACGCGGACCTCCTGGAGGGGTATTCGATCGAGTGCTACCTGTCCGGGCTGTCCACCGAGGCAGTCACCGCCCGCCGGGCGGCCGTCGACCTCCACGAGGCCGCCGACGACCGGGAGCGCGTCGGCGCCGGCCTGCGCTGGCTCTCCCGGATGCACTGGTGGGACGGCAACCGCCGCGACGCGGAGGCGACCGCCGCCCGCGCCATCGCCGTGCTGGAGACCCTTGAGCCGGGCCACCTCCTGGCGATGGCCTACAGCAACCAGTCCCAGCTGGACATGCTGGCCAACCGGCTGGAGGCGGCGATCCACTGGGCCGAGCGGGCGATCGCGACAGCCCAGCGGCTCGACGATCGGGAGACGCTCACCCACGCGCTGACCAACATCGGCTCGGCCCGGCTCCTCGACGCCGACCCGGCCGGCCGCGCCGACCTGGAGCGGGCGTTCGACGTCGCGGTCGCCGCCGGGCTGGACGACGACGCCGCCCGCGCCCTGTGCAACCTGGGAACGATCAGCGCCGAGATGCGGGACTACCGCCAGGCGCGCGACGACCTGGACCGGGGGCTAGCCTTCGTCCAGGCCCACGAGCTGGCCGGATACGTCCAGCACCTGCTCGGGCGCCGCGCGCAGATGCGACTGGAGCAGGGAGACTGGATCGGCGCCGAGCAGGACGCGCAGGCCGCGCTCGCCGAGCTGGTGGCGGGCGGGGCCCGGATGGTCGACGGCCTCGTGCCGCTCGGGCTGTTGCAGGCGCGCCGGGCCGATCCGGCCGCGGCGGCGACGCTGCAAGAGGCGACCGAGCGCGGGTTCGCGACCGTGGAGCTGCAGTGGACGGCACCCGTGGCGGCGGCCCGCGCCGAGTACGCCTGGCTGCACGGCGACGACGATCGGATCGCCGAGGAGGCCGCACGGGTTTACGAGCAGGCCGTGCGTGCCGCGCACCCGTGGTTCACCGGGGAGCTGGCCTTCTGGCTGCGGTTGGCGGGCGCCCTGCCGGATGCGCCCGAGGTGGTCGCTGAGCCCTACCGGCTGGCGCTAGCCGGTGACTGGCACGCGGCGGCCGGCTGGTGGCGGGAGCACGGCTGCCCGTACCAGCAGGCGTTGATGCTGGCCTGCGGCGACCACGACGAGGCACTGCTGGAGGCGCTGGCGCTGCTGGACGGCCTGGGTGCCCGGCAGGCCGCGCTGCGGGTGCGTCGTGACCTGCGGCGCCGGGGACACCAGCGCATACCCCGTGGTCCGATCCGGGCCACGGCGGCCAACCCCGCCAGCCTCACCGCCCGCCAGATCGAGGTGCTCGAACTCCTGGCCGACGGACTCACCGACGCGGCCATCGCCGCCCGGCTCCTGCTGTCCACCAAGACCGTCGGGCACCACGTCTCGGCCCTGCTGGCGAAGCTCGGCGTCGCGTCGCGCCACGAGGCTGTCGCGGCGGCTCGCTCGCGCGGCCTCCTCGACGCGAAAACTGGGGAGGCCGACGCCCAGAGGTAGGGAGCCGCTCCCGATCCCCGCAGGCCGCGGCGTCCATAGCGTCTTCAGCGACCGACCTCGCTGGGAGGTCGCGACAGGAGGCTCGACATGGACATCGCCACCATCAAGCAACGACAGCAGGCCACCTGGGCCTCGGGTGACTACTCGGCCGTCGGCACCCGGCTCCAGCCAACGGCCGAGCTGCTCTGCGACGCGGTCGACCTTCGGGCCGGCGAGCGCGTCCTCGACGTGGCGTGCGGCAACGGCAACGCCGCCCTGGCCGCCGCGCGCCGGTTCTGCCAGGTCGTCGGCGTCGACTACGTCCCCGCCCTGCTCGACCGGGCCCGCCAGCGCGCCGAGGCCGATGGGCTGGACGTGAGCTTCAAGGAGGCCGACGCCGAGGCCCTGCCGTTCCCCGACGACTCGTTTGACGCAGTGCTGTCGACCTGCGGCGCCATGTTCGCCCCCGACCAGGAGCAGACCGCCGCCGAGCTGCTGAGGGTCTGCCGGCCGGGCGGGCGGATCGGCATGGTCAACTGGACCCCCGACAGCTACGTCGGCGAGCTGTTCCGGACCATCGGCCGCTACGTGCCGCCCCCGCCCGGGCTGCGGCCGCCCGTGCTCTGGGGCGATTCGGACCGGCTGCGCGAGCTCTTCGGCCCCGACGCGACCATCTCGGCGCCGCGGCGCAGCTTCCGGTGGCTGTTCCCGTCGCCCGTGTACCAGGCGGAGTTTTTCACGGCGTTCTACGGCCCGACCAACCGCGCCGCCGCCGCGCTCCCCGCCGACCGCGCCGCCCAGTTCAAGGCCGAGATGGTCGAGGTCGTCAAGCGGTTCAACGAGTCGGGCGACGACACCCTCGTGCTGCGCATGGACTACCTGGAGCCGGTCATCCGCAAGCCGGCCAGTCGCTCGTCCTCGTGAACCCGTTCGAAATCCTGGCCATCGTGTACCACTGACACGGACGCCACCGGCTCGCCGCCGTTCTGCCGCCGCGAGCAACGCTCCAAGCAGCCCGAGTCAGACGTGGGAAGGCGATCACACGGCGCTACGAGAAGGCCGGGGGTCGCCTTCTCGTATGCCCGATCTGCAACGGGAGCTATTTATGAGGGAATTTCCAGATTCCGCCGAACGGCGCTTGTCGCTGCATACATATCTGGAAGCGCGCCGCGGTGTGGCGGGGCTACGCCTTCGTGCTCGTCACCCGCGGCCTCGCGCTCTACGAGCGCACGTACGCCGTCGCGCGAGCAAGGTCCGGGATCGGCCGGCATCGGCCTCCACGGCCGAGCCGGTGACGGGCTGTTGGTCTTGACCTCTGCTGTCACCATCGCCTTGACGAACGATGGGGGGACAGCGGGGCGATGGGCGATTTTCTCGAAGCGATTCTCGAGTTCCCCACCGTCGTGTTCACCTTCCTGCTCGCCGTCGTCATCGTGTACTGGCTGGTCGTCCTGTTCGGTGTGGCCGACCACGACTCGCTTGACGTCGTTGACGTCGGGCTGACCGGGGTGCCGGTCACCGTCGGGGTGTCGGTGCTCGTGCTCGTCGCCTGGTTCGTCAGCCTCGCCGGCGCGACCGTGGTCGACGGGGTGCTGCCGGGCCTCATCGTGCTGGTGGCCGCGCTCGTCGTGGCGTGGCTGGTGGCGCGGCTGCTTGCGGTACCGCTGCGAAGGTTCTTTCCGCCCAACACCAATGACTCGCGTGTGGCCTTTGTGGGGCGCACGTGCGTGATCCGGACCGGCACCGTGACCGCCGATTTCGGGCAGGCCGAGGTGCACGCCGCGGACGGGTCCAGTGCGATCGTGCAGGTGCGCCAGACCGGCGCCGACAAGTTCGCCGCCGGTGATACGGCGGTCATCTACGAATACGACCACATCGGTGAGTTCTTCTGGGTCATTCCCACCCCCGGACAGAGGGAGCTCTCATGACCGTTATCACCACAGGCTTCCTCGTTGTGCTCGGCGTCGCCGTGCTCATCGCGGTCGCGCTGCTGTTTGCCGTCACCCGGCTGTTTCGCAAGATTGAGCAAGGCAAGGCGCTGATCGTCTCGAAGATTCGCAAAGTCGACGTCACGTTCACCGGGGCGATCGTGCTGCCTGTATTGCACAAGGCGGAGATCATGGACATCTCGGTCAAGACGATCGAGATCGAGCGGACCGGGCGCGAAGGGCTCATCTGCCGCGACAACATCCGGGCCGACATCCGGATCACGTTCTTCGTGCGGGTCAACAAGACCGTCGAGGACGTCATCAAGGTGGCGCAGGCGATCGGGACCGTGCGCGCCAGCGATCAGGAGACGCTGCAGGAGTTGTTCAACGCGAAGTTCTCCGAGGCGCTCAAGACGGTCGGCAAGCAGCTGGACTTCGTCGATCTGTACACCAAGCGCGACGAGTTCCGGGACCAGATCGTGCGCGTGATCGGGACCGACCTCAACGGGTACAGCCTTGAGGATGCCGCGATCGACTTCCTCGAGCAGACGCCGCTGAGCAGCCTCGACAGCGCCAACATCCTCGATGCGCAGGGCATCCGGAAGATCACCGAGCTGACCGCGATCGAGCATGTGCGGACCAACGAGTACCGGCGTACCGAAGAAAAGGAAATCAAGCGGCAGGACGTCGACGCGCGGGAGGCGATTCTCGAGCTGGAGCGGCGGCAGGCCGAGGCGGAGATCAAGCAGCAGCGCGAGGTCGCCATCCTGCAGGCGCGCGAGGACGCGGAGACCGCGCGAGTGCGGGCCGAGGAGCGGCTCAAGTCGCAGACCGCCGAGATCCGCACCGACGAGCAGATCGGCGTGCAGCACGAGAACAAGCGGCGAGAGATCGCGGTCGCGGAGAAGAACCGCGAGCGGGTCATCGCGATCGAGTCGGAGCGCATCGAGAAGGACCGGATGCTCGAGGTCATCTCCCGGCAGCGGGAGACCGAACTCACCACGATCGCCAAGGACAAGGAGGTCGAGGCGGAGAAGCGGGCCATCGCCGAGGTCATCCGGGAGCGCATCGCGGTCGAGCGGACCGTCGCCGAGCAGGAGGAGAACATCAAGCGGCTGCGCGTGGTCGAGGAGGCCGAGCGGACCCGCCAGGCGGTGGTCATCCAGGCCGAGGCCGAGGCGCAGGAGAACCTGGTCAAGGGGATCAAGGCGGCCGAGGCGGCCGAGCAGGCGGCGAAGTTCAAGGCGCGCGAGGAGCTGGTGCTCGCCGAGGCGCGGCAGCAGACCGCCGAGCTGGAGGCCCGCGCCAAGATCCGGCTGGCCGAGGGCGTGCAGGCCGAGGCGGCCGCGGCGGGGCTGGCCGACGTGCAGGTCCGCGAGCGCAACGCCGAGGCGATCGAGAAGGTCGGGCGCGCCGAGGCGGCCGTCGAGCGGGAGAAGGCGGTCGCGAACGCCGAGACGATCGAGAAGGCCGGCCTGGCCGAGGCCGCGGTCGAGCGGGAGAAGGGCAACGCGCTCGCCGACGCGCTGCGCGACAAGCTCAAGGGCGAGGCGGAGGGCCTCACCGAGAAGGCCGCCGCGCTGGCCGCGATGGACGCGGCGAGCCGCGGGCACGAGGAGTACCGGCTGCGGCTGGAGACGGAGAAGGAGATCCGCCTCGCCGGCATCGAGGTGCAGCGGCAGGTCGCCGAGCAGCAGGCGCTGGTGCTCGCCGCCGGGCTGGAGAAGGCGAACATCGACATCGTCGGCGGCGACACCGTCTTCTTCGACAAGCTGCTCGGCTCGATCACCCTGGGCAAGAGCGTCGACGGCTTCGTGCAGCACTCCGACGTCGTGCAGACCGTCGGCGCCTCCTACCTGAACGGCAACGGCGACCTGGCCGGCGACCTCGGGCGGCTGATCGGCTCGATGAGCACCGCCGACGTCTCCAACCTGACGCTGTCGGCCTTCCTCGTCCAGCAGATCCAGCGCGGCGGCGCCGACCGGGACAAGCTGCGTGAGCTGCTCGAGGCGGCCAACCAGCTCGGCATCGCCGACCGGCCGGTCGCGGCCCTGGCGGCGGCCGCGCGGTGACCGTCGACACGGTGGCCCCTGCCGCGGCGAGCCTGGACGCCGGCACCTACGAGGTGCTGCGCGACCGGCTCGCCGGGCAGGCGGCCGAGCTGACCCGCCGGGCCGAGGCCCTCAACGCGCGGCGGACCGAGGTGTTCGGCGGCGCCGAGCTGCGCCTGCTCGGCACCGAGCGCATCCGCACGGAGCACAACTGCGTCCCGCGCGACATCGTGTCCATCGGCGGGCTGATGCTGTTCGGGTACAACGTCTTCATCGGCCTCAAGCCGGAGACGACCGTCGACGACGTCTTCTCCCTGCACCGGTTCAGCCGGGAGGGCGACGCGTTCCGGTTCGACGAGCCGGCCTCCAGCGCCCTGCTGCGCGACCCGCAGCTCATCCGCGACTTCGGCGAGGTGTACAAGTACTACCGCGACACCCGCCTGCTGCAGCTGCGCAAGCTCGACGGGAAGCTGCTCGCCGTCTTCCAGACCGGTCCGCGCACCGACGACATCAAGGTGCTGCGCTGGACGGTCGGCCCGGCCGGCGACGTGTCCTATGTGGACAACCGCGGGGAGCGGGACCACGTCTTCCCGCCGCCGCACGACTTCGAGTGGACCCCGGTCGGCCGGGAGCACCACGTCCTCGGCCGGCACCCGCACATCTCCATCGAGGACGTCGTGTTCGTCGAGACCGTCGGCGGCGACCTCACCGTCAAGGTCGAGAACAACACCGAGACGGGCGAGGGGGTGTACAGCGAGCCGGTCGACGAACCGCTGCAGAGCCTCGCCGACGCCGACGTCAGCTACGCCCGCGTCGGGCCGTTGGTGCTGCTGCGCATCCGGCCGTACAAGGAAACCGTCTTCCGCTTTTTGGTTTTCAACACCCGGACGAAGGCGGTCGTGCGGCTCGATGCCATCGGCCAGGGCTGCCAGCGGCTGCCGGAGGACCAGGGCCTGATCTTCCCGGGCGGCTACTACCTGGCCACCGGCGTCGCGCGGACGTTCGACACCGACGTGGCGGACCTCGAGTTCGAACGCGTCATCCGCTCCACCAACGGCGAGGACGTCCTGTACGTCTACCACGCCCGCGCCGACGGCCGGTCCCTGCTGCTGCCGTACAACGTCATCCGCAAGGCCGTCGACAACCCGCTGGTCTGCCACGGGTACTCCCTGTTCGACGACGGCACGCTCGTGGTCTTCCGCGCCGTGTCCGACGAGCCGACCCGCGTCCACACCATGCAGGTGTGGCAGACGCCGTACCTGTCCGACACCTACGCCGCGGCCCAGCCGATCGGCACCGGGCCGCTGGACCGGGTGGGCAACGCCGACCTGGTCCGCGGCATCTCCGACTGCCTGTCGGTGGCCCGCATGGTCGCCGAGATGGCGCCGGCCGCGGCGGTCTTCGAGGCGATCATCGCCGCGTGCGTCCGCGCGTTCGACCACTACCACTGGCTCGGCGAGGCCGAGCTCGGCGACCTGCGCGGCCCGCTGAGCGACCTGCGCAACACCGCCGAGCAGGTGCTCGCCGAGTTCGAACGGGTCCAGGCGCTGACCGAGCAGGCGGCCACCGCCGTCGACGAGGCCGCCGGGCGGGTCGAGTCGCTCATCCGCCGCTCCCAGGGCGAGTCGCCGGTCGACACCGACGCCTGGGTGCGCCGCCTCGCCGAGCTCCGCCACGCGCAGGGGTCCCTCGTCCCGCTGCGCGAGCTGCGCTACGCCGACATCGACCGGATCGGCTCCCTCGAGACGCGCCTCGGCGACGAGCTCGTCGCGGCCGCCAACCGGGCGCTGACGTACCTGCAGCGCGAGGACGCCTTCGCCGGCTACCACGCCGACGTCGAGCGCCTCGTCGCCGACGCCGAGGCCATCCGTACCGTGGCCGAGGCCGCCCCGGTCGGCGAACGGCTGGCCGCCCAGGCGGACGCGCTGCAGGTCGTCACCGAGGTCGTCGGCTCGCTCGAGATCGCCGACGCGACCGTCCGCGTCGGCATCCTGACCCGGATCGGCGAGGTGCTCGGCGGCGTCAACCGCGCCCGGGCCACCCTCGACGCCCGCCGCCGCGAGCTGCTCGCCGTCGAGGGGCGGGCCGAGTTCGCGGCCGAGTTCGCGCTGCTCGGCCAGGCGATCACCGGCGCCCTCGCCGTCGCCGACAGCCCGGAGCGGTGCGACGAGCAGCTGGGCCGGCTCATGCTGCAGCTGGAGAACCTCGAGACCCGCTTCGGCGAGTTCGACGACTTCCTCGCCCAGCTCGGCGACAAGCGCACGGACGTCTACGAGGCGTTCTCGTCCCGCAAGCAGGCGCTGCTCGACGAGCGGGCCCGCCGCGCCGACCGGCTCGTCGAGTCCGCGGAGCGGATCCTCGCCAGCATCGGGCGCCGGGTCGCCACCATGACCACGCCCGACGACGTCAACACCTACTTCGCCTCCGACCCGATGGTCGCGAAGCTGCGCGCCGTCGCCGCGGACCTGCGCGAGCTGGGCGACCAGGTCCGCGCCGAGGAGCTTGCCGGCCGGATCCACGCGGCCCGGCTCGAGGCCGGCCGGATGCTGCGCGACCGGCTCGACCTGTTCGGCGGCTCGGCCGACGTCATCCGCCTCGGCCGGCACCAGTTCGCCGTCAACACCCAGGCGATCGACCTCACGCTCGTCCCGCACGGCGACTCGCTGGCGTTCACCGTGACCGCGACCGACTACCGGGCGCCGGTCGACGATCCGGTCATCGCCGCGGCGCGCCCGTTCTGGGGACAGCTGCTCGTGTCCGAGACGCCCGAGGTGTACCGCGGGGAGCACCTCGCCTGCCTCGCGCTCTCGACCGGGGCGAGCGATGTGCAGCGACTCGCCGAGGAACGGTACGACGAGGGCTACGAGCGGGGCGTGCACGACCACGACGCGGCGCTCATCCTCGAGACGCTGCAACATTTGCAGGCCGGCGCCGGCCTGCTGCGCTACCCGCCGGCCGACCGGGCCGCGGCGCAGCTGTTCTGGGCCTTCGGCGCGCGCGACGCGGACAAGGCGGCCTGGACCCGGCGCGCGCAGTCCCTCGCGCGGGCCCGGGCCGCGTTCGGCCCGTCCGACGCCGTGGCGCAGCTGTGCGCCGAGCTCCAGGCGGCGATCGGGTCCTCCGGCCCGGCCGGCGAGTACCTGTTCGAGGAGCTGGCCGGCGCGCCGTCCGGGTTCGTCACCAGTGCCGGCGCGCGGGCGCTCGTCGACCGGTTCTGGCGCACCCTGGGCGCCCCCGCGGCCCGGGAGGTCGCGGAGGACCTGCGCGCGCTCGACGGGGACCTCGACGCCCGCCGGCAGCTCGTCCACGCGTGGCTGTCGTCCTTCGCCGGGACCGTCGCCGACCTGGACGAGGCGGTGGCGATCGTGCTCTGCGGCGACGACCTGCCGCGGTACGACTCGTCGGCCGCACTCACCGCGACCGTGGAGGGTCTGCTCGGCACCCATCCGCGCATCGCCGGGCGGCGCATGGAGATCCGCCTCGACGAGATCCTCGCCCGCACCCGGCAGTTCCGGCTCGAACGGGTGCCGGCGTTCCGCGAGTACCAGCGCCACCGCACCGAGCTGGCCACGCGCGAACGGGAGCGGCTGCGCCTGGACGAGTACAAGCCGAAGGTGATGAGCGCGTTCGTGCGCAACCGGCTGCTCGACGAGGTGTACCTGCCGCTCATCGGCGACAACCTGGCCCGCCAGCTGGCCGGCTCCGGTCTGCTCCTGCTCATTTCGCCGCCCGGGTACGGCAAGACGACGCTGATGGAGTACGTCGCCAGCCGCCTCGGCCTGGTGTTCGTCAAGGTCAACGGCCCCTCGCTCGGGCACCTGGTGACCTCGGTCGACCCGGCGGAGGCGCCGAACGCGACCGCCCGCCAGGAGGTCGAGAAGATCAACTTCGCCCTCGAGATGGGCAACAACGTCCTGCTGTACCTCGACGACATCCAGCACACGTCGCCGGAGCTGCTGCAGAAGTTCATCTCCCTGTGCGACGCCCAGCGCCGCATGGAGGGCGTCTGGAACGGCCGGACCCGCACGTACGACCTGCGCGGCAAGCGGTTCGCCGTGTGCATGGCCGGCAACCCGTACACCGAGTCGGGGCAGCGCTTCCGGATCCCCGACATGCTGGCCAACCGCGCCGACGTCTGGAACCTCGGCGACGTGCTGACCGGCAGGGACGAGCTGTTCGCGCTCAGCTACATCGAGAACGCGCTGACCGCCAACGCCGTGCTCGCCCCGCTGTCCACCCGCGACCGCGGCGACGTGGAGCTGCTCGTCCGGCTGGCCCGCGGCGACGACACCGTGCGACCCGACCAGCTCGCCCACCCGTACTCGCCGGTCGAGGTCGATCAGATGGTTTCGGTACTGCGCAAGCTGCTGCGGGTACAGGAGGTGGTCCTGGCCAACAACCGCGCGTACATCGCCTCCGCCGCGCAGGCCGACGCGTCGCGCACCGAGCCGCCGTTCCTGCTGCAGGGCTCGTACCGCAACATGAACAAGCTCGCCGAGCGGGTCGTTCCGGTCATGAACGACGCCGAGCTGGAGGCCGCGATCGACGACCACTACGTCGGCGAGGCGCAGACGCTCACCAGCGGCGCCGAGGCGAACCTGCTCAAGCTGGCCGAGCTGCGCGGCCGCCTGACGCCCGAGCAGGCGGAGCGATGGGCGGAGATCAAGGCCGCGTACCTGCGGGCGCGGGCGCTCGGCGGCGCCGAGGACGACCCGATGAGCCGCGCCGTCGGCGCGGTCGGGCTGCTCGCGGACCGCGTGGGCGCGGTGGAGGCGGCCATCGACCGCGCGGCCAAGTGGCGAGGCTGAGGAAGGCTATGTGGATGCCGTCGGCATTGCCCGGCGGGGGAGTCACCGCCGGGCAATGCCGACGGGGTGGGGCCGTTCGCGGCGGCCGCGACGTAGCGTTGCCAGTGGGTACCGCCGTTGTTGGCTCTCTTGCACTCAGGTACGCCGGAGAGGAGGCCACTATGGCCTTCGAGAAGATCAAGGATTCCGCCAAGCGCGGCCTGGCGACGAGCCGGGCGCGAGTGGACGAGACCCGAGCCCAGCGGCAGCGCGACAAGCTGCTGCACGATCTCGGCAGAACCAGCTACGCCGAACACACCGGCCATGCGACACAAGAGGCCGTGGCCGGCAAGCTCCGCGCGCTGGATGAGTTTGAGCAGACGCTTCGCGAGAAGCGGGAGCAGCAGGCGAGAGACATCATGCACCGGGGAGCCGAGTGCGTCGACGAGGGCGAGACCGTCGCGACCGCCGCGCGGAAGATGCGCGACCTCGGCGTCGGCTCCCTGCCGATCTGCGGCGCGGACGACCGGCTGCACGGCGTCATCACCGACCGCGACATCGTCGTGAACTGCATCGCCGAGGGCCAGGAGCCCAGCCAGGTCAAGGTGCGTGACCTCACCCGGGGTGAGCTGGTCTGGGTCGACGCCGGCGACAACGTCAACGAGGTGCTGCGCCGGATGGAGGCCCACCAGATCAAGCGGCTGCCGGTCATCGAGAACCACCGCCTGGTCGGCATGATCAGCGAGTCCGACCTGGCCCGCAACATCGACGAACATCGCCTCAGCGAGTTCGTGGAGAAGGTCTACGCGACATCCTGACCCCCTCAGTATCCGGAGGCACAGGTGACGATTGCTGTGTCCAGCCCGGTGTTCAACGAGGGCGACCAGATCCCTCGGCGCTTCACGGGCGACGGCGTCGACGTGTCACCGCCGCTCAGCTTCACCGGACTGCCCGAGCAGACCGCTGAGCTGGCCGTGCTCGTCGAGGACCCGGACGCCCCCAGCGGTACCTTCACGCACTGGGTCATGTGGGGCATCGGTCCTGACCAGTCGAGCCTGGGTGAGGGCGAGGTGCCGACCGGCGCCGCGCAGGGCAAGAACGACTTCGGCCGGCGGTCGTACGGCGGGCCGTACCCGCCCCGTGGCCGTTCGCATCGGTACATCTTCGAGATCCTCGCCCTGTCCGAACCGCTCCGCCTGGCCGCGGGAGCGTCCGCGGCCGACCTGCGGCGGGCGGCGGCGGGGAAGGTGCTGGCCTCGGGCCGCCTCACCGGCCGCTATCAGCGACGCTGAACCCAAATCGATCCGATCGGCAAGCCGCTGGGCCGGCCGCCCGGCGGCTTGCCGTACAACCTCGTGCGCCGGGTCAGTCCCGGCCGCTGCCGCCGCCGGAGGCCGGCAGGTTCGCCGCGAGCTCGTCGACCGGGGCGAGCATCGCCGTGTACGCAGTGCTGCTGAGCGTGCCGTCCCGGTGCAGCTGGTCGAGCCGGTTGCGCAGGCTCGCCAGTTCCACGGCGGCGCGGTCGGTGTTGCCGCGCTGGAGGTCGCGGGCGAAGCTGTCGAGCCGGCGGTTCAGCTCGCGCGTGGTACCGCTGTCCAGGCCACCGTCACCGGCCTGCGCCTGCAGGGCGGCGCGGATCGCGGCCAGCGTCGCCCCGGTCGGGTCGCTCGGAACGTCACTCGGTGTGTCACTCGGTTCGGCACTCGGCGTATCGCTCGGTGTGTCACTCGGCGCCGCGCTCGAAATGTCCGCGGACGGCAGGGACTGGGTCGTGTCCGCGGTGGTGGGCGCCGCGGCCGGGTGGTCGGACCGGCCCGGAAGGGTCCCGAGCGCGAATACGACGGCGGCGACGGCGGTCGCGCCGAGCGCCGCCAACGCGATCCAGGCCGAGCGGCCCCGGCGTCGGGCGGCCGGCGCGGGTGACTCGTCGAGCACGGGCATGCTGCGCGTTGCCGGCCGCACAGCGGCGCGGCCGCGGATCGCGGGCACGGCCGGTCCGGCGGCGGTTGCCAGCACGGCCGTTGCGGTCCTGCCGGCCCCGCCGGCCAGCGCCGCGCGGACCTGAGCCGCGCTCGCCGGCCGGTCCGCCGGGCGCTTGGCCAGCAGCGCGCCGACCAGCCCGGCGAGCTGCGGCGGCAGGCCGGGCCGCAGGACCGCCACCGGTACCGGTGGCTGATGCACCTGCTGCCAGGCCGTCTGCACCGGCGAGTCCGCGACGAACGGCGGGCGGCCGGTGAGCATCGCGTACAGCACGCAGCCCAGCGCGTACAGATCGCTCCGGGCGTCCGCGGGCTCGCCGAGGACCTGCTCCGGCGCCATGTACGAGCTGGTGCCGATCACGGTGGCGGGGGCGGTCAGCGCGGTCAGCGCCCGGTCGGTGACGCGGGCGATGCCGAAGTCGCAGACCTTCACCTGGCCCTCGTCGCCGATGAGGATGTTGGCCGGCTTCACGTCCCGGTGGATCACGCCGGCGTCGTGCGCGGCCGCCAGGGCGTCGCACACCTGCTCGGCGATGTGCACCGCGCGCCGCGGATCCAGCGGGCCCGCGGCCAGCTCGTCGGCGAGGCTGTGCCCCTGGATCAGCTCCATCACGAGGTACGGCGTGCCGTCGTCGACCCCCACGTCGTACACGGCCACGATGTTCGGGTGTGACAGCCGCGCGGCGGTGTGCGCCTCGCGTTCGAACCGCTCCGGCAGCGACGGATCGGCGACGCCCTCGGCGTGCAGCATCTTCACGGCCACGGACCGGCCCAGGCGCCCGTCGACGGCCAGCCATACCTCGGCCATGCCGCCCCGGCCGATGACCGATCGCAGTTCGTACCGGCCGCTCAACAGACGCCCCACCACGGTGCTCAACTCTGGCATAACCACGCAACTCACCCCACAGGGCCGTCGCGCTACGTCATGGTGGCCAACCGCTCGGTGTCCTCCTGCCTTTGTTCGAGCTGATAGTTGACGCTGACTAGTTGGTAGTGAATAGTTAGAGTTGACCACAACGAAGGGACCCTGTCATGAACGAGGCGCAGACCACCGGCCCGGTCCGGATCGCCGCGAACCACGCGGTGACGAAGCGGGTGGGCAACTGGACCACCGAACGACGCTTCCAGGTACGGGCGCACCGCGGTGTCGCGGTCCTGGACCTGCGCTCGCCCCACATCCCGGCCGGCGACATCCAGATCGAGATCGACCTCGACCACGCCACGACGAAGCTGCTGGTCGACGACGACGCCGTCATCGAGGACTGGGACCTGCGGCGCACCGGTCGCGGCCGGGTCAAGGACGCCGAGGCCCCGAAGGCCGCCGGCGGGCGGCGCATCGTCCTCACCGGCGACCTGCGCCACAGCGAGGTGCGCGTTCACCGGGGCGGCATCGCCGTGCTGTCGGCCATGTTCTCCCGCGAATTCCTGATCGACCTGCGCCAGGCTCACAAGCAGGGCCGGCCCCCGACGGTCGCCGATCCGGCGCACAGTTGATTGATGACATGTGTCATGCAATATGCGGGACAAACCGTAGCGTGACGACAAGCGGGTCCATGGGATCGTTGAAACTGTGGACGTCGTAGAGCAACAGGTCCGGCTGCGCCCGCCGCTGCATCGGGTCAGCCCGCGCGCGGTGTGGTACTGGACCGCGAAGGCCGCGGTGCTGTGGGTGGTGCTCGCCGTGCCCCAGGTGATCTGGTTGATCAGCGACGACGGGTCGATCGCACCGCACGTTGCCGTCGCCGTGGCCTGGGTGCTGCTCGCCGCCGCGCACCTGGCGATCATGCCGCGGTGGCGCTACCGGGTACACCGGTGGGAGGCGACCGACACCGCCGTCTACACCCAGACCGGCTGGATCAGTGTCGAGCGGCGAATCGCGCCGATCTCCCGGGTCCAGACGGTCGACAGCGAACGCGGCCCGATCGAGCAGCTCTTCCGTCTCGCCAACGTCACGGTCACCACGGCGTCCGCCGCCGGGCCGATCAAGATCCATGGGCTGGCGTCGGCCGACGCCGACCGGCTCGTCGCCGACCTGACGACCCGCGTCGCCCAGAGCACGGGTGATGCCACGTGACCACCGTCGACACGATCGCCACCACCACGCAGACCAGCCTCGACGGCCGGGAGGGCTGGCGCCGGCTGAGCCCGCGGATGCTGCTGATCCATCCGGTGCAGGAGGTCATCCGCCTGCTGCCGGCGTTCCTCGGGCTGGTCGTCGCCAGCCTGCAGGGCGGCCGGCACGGCTACTGGGGCCTGCTCGCCGGTGGCGTCGCCGTGGCGCTGGGCATCCTGCGGTACTTCACCACCTCGTACCGGATCACCGTGACCCACGTGCAGGTGCGCCGCGGCTTCTTCCGCCGCCGGGTGCTGACCGTGCCGCGCGACCGGGTGCGCACCGTCGACGTCAGCGCGCACCTGCTGCACCGGCTGCTCGGGCTGGCCCGGGTGACCATCGGCACCGGCCAGACCGACAAGCGCAACGACGGCGTCAAGCTCGACGGCGTCGGCGCCGCCGAGGCCGAGAATCTGCACCGCGAGCTGCTGCACCGCTCAGAGATTCCAGGTGTACCGGAGGCAGCACCCGTCGTCGACGCCAACCCGGAGACGGAGCTGGTCCGGCTGGACCCCGCGTGGGTGCGCTACGGACCGTTCACGCTGTCGGGGCTGGTCACGGTCGGCGTACTGCTGGCCTTCGGGCAGCGCTTCGTCAACGAGGGCCACGTCAACCTGAGCAAGATCGGGTTCGTACGCCGCTCCGTGGACCAGCTGTTGTCGATCTCGCTGCCGCTGGCGATTCTCGAGGTACTCGCCGCCGCCGTGGTCTTCGTGGCGATCGCCTCCACGGTCGGCTACGTGCTCGCGTTCTGGGGCTTCCGGCTCACCCGCCACCGGAGCGGCACCCTGCACGTCCGGCGCGGCCTGATCACCACCCGGTCCACCACCATCGAGGAGCGCCGGCTGCGCGGCGTGGAAGTCAGCGAACCTCTGCTGCTGCGCACGGTACGGGGCGCCCGCGTGCTGGGCATCGCCACCGGCCTGCGGGTCGGCCGCGGGGCCGAGCGGGGCGGCTCGCTGCTGCTGCCGCCCGCCCCGCGCACGGAGGCGGCCCGGGTCGCCGCGCTGGTACTCGGAGACCCGGCCGCGATCACCGCGCCGCTCACCCCACACGGCCCACGGGCGCGGCGCCGCCGGTACAACCGGGCCCTGCTGGCCGCCGCGATGATCATCGTGGCCTGCGCGCTGCTCGGTTGGTCCGGCCGGTTCCCGTGGTGGCCGGCGGCGGCATCGCTGTCGCTGCTGCCGATCGCCGCGCTGCTGGCCACCGACCGCTCCGCGAGCCTCGGCCACACGATCGCGGACGGCTCCCTGATCAGCCGCTACGGCAGCGTGGTGCGCCGTCGGATCGCCCTGCGCACCGACGCCATCATCGGCTGGAACATCCGCGAGACGTTCTTCCAGCGCCGGGCCGGCCTCGCCACCCTGGTCGCGACCACCGCCGGCGGCAACCAGAGCTACCCGGTCATCGACGTGCCCGCCGAGGAGGCGCTGCGGCTGGCCCGCGCCGCCGTCCCGGGCCTGCTCGAGCAGTTCCTGGAGGCCCCGGCCGGCGTCCAGCTCACGCGGGGGCCTTCAGCCGGTCGGCCAAACGATCGAGCCCGCCCTTGATCATGTTTCCGTACCCGTCGTCGGCGAGGGAGCCCGCCGCGGCTCGCCCCTGCGCCAAATGTTCGCGCGCCCGGTCGAAGTCGCCGAGCTTCCGGTAGGCCTCGCCGAGGTTCAGGTGGAGCGACGGATAGAAGCCCCGCACCGAGCCGGCAACCCCGGCTTCCTGCGCTCGCTCCTCGCTCACGGAGTCCGCGGCCTCGAGGGCCCGCAGGTCCCACGCCAACTCCTCGCGGACGTCGTCTTGAAGGTCGGCCAGATGGTGCGCCAGCGCGCAGCGGTGCAGCGGGTCCCCGTCCGGGCCGATCTCATCCCACAGCTGCGTGAGCAGCCCGCGCGCGGCGTCGCGCTCACCGCCCTGGCTCAGCGCGATGCCTTCGCCGATCCGAGCCATCATCGCGTCCGGCTGCGACACAAACGCCCCCTCATCATTCGAGATTTCGGCCGCCCGTTGTAAAGGTGTACAGGTCGGCGCGATAGGAGCACACGCCGCCCTCAAAAGTGTGGACCTCGAGCATCGAGACGCCGCGGCCGCAGCCGATCTGCTCGGCCTCGTCCAGGCTCATGGGGCGGGCCGTGACCGTGGCGTTCGGCGGGAGCTCGACGACGATCCGCGTCAGCCTTGGGCGGATCGACGACAGGAACCCGCGGCGCGACACGACGTGCCCCTCGTACGTCAGGATGGCCATCGCATCGCGGACCGTGTCGCGGCTGCAGCCGAAGCGCTTGGCGAGGTCGGCCTCGCTGGGCAGGCGGGCACCCGGCGCATACTCGCCGTCGAGGATTTGCCTGCGCAACGTCCGTGCGACCTCGCGAAAACCCGCCATGCGCCGATGGTAAACGTAGGGCCCTTCACCGACAAGGCCCTAGGTTGCACCAGGAAAGCATCATGTGCTCTCTTGCGCAGGCTGGTCTGTAATGCAAAGCTAACTTCATGGCAGACGAATCTGCTCCCCAGGCGAACAGCCCCCACGAGATGCTGGCGGCCGTGCGTGACCTGACGCGGCGAGTCCGTGTCGCGCAGCGCGGCACCTGGTTCCCGCTGCTGGTCTTCGCGGTGATCACCCTGGTCGCGATACCCGTGTACCGGTACGCGCCCTACGTCGACGTCTTCGGCACCTGCCGAACCCGCCCGCAGGACAAGGTCTGCATGGCGCCCAATCCGGCGGAGCTCGGGTACTGGACGGTCGCGTTGCTGCTCGCCTACGCGGCGATCGCCGCCTTCTACGTCAGGCAGTCCCGGCGGCGCGGCCTCGGCACGCCCATCCGCCCCTACGTCGTCGTCGGCGTCGCGTTGGCCGTCATGATGACGGCCGTGTCGATCTGGTTGACGTTCCACCCGCTCCTTCCCCAGCCCGCCGACCCGTTCTCCACCAACCCGGTCCAGATCGAGGTCGGGCCGGCCGCGTGGCTCGTCAACGGGCTGGCCAGTCCCCTGGGGGTGATCGGGCTGGCGCTGCTGGTGCTCGCCTGGGTCGAACGCCACGTGGCGCTGCTGGCGTACACCCTCGCCTACCTGGCGATCGGGATGGTGCAGGGCAACCAGGTCATCCACTCGTCGTCGCCGTGGTTCTTCCTGCCTGACCTGCTCGTCCCGGCGGCGTTGCTGCTCCTGGGCGCCGCCGCGTTCGCCCTGTTCCGGCCGGGCGCCAAGGTTCGCGCGGCGTGATGAGCGATCACCCCGCCAACGGCCTCGACGACGTCGTCCACCAGCGCGTCCGGCTCGGCATCATGACCATCGCCCACCAGGCCCGCCAGGTTGAGTTCGGCTTCCTGCGTACCACCCTGCAGCTGACCGCCGGCAACCTCGGGCAGCACCTGACCGTCCTGGAGAAGGCAGAGCTGATCCGGATCGAGAAGGGCTACGAAGGCAAACGCCCGCGCACCTGGGTCAGCCTCACCGCCGCCGGCCAGGCCGCCCTGCGCGAAGAGATCGCCCACCTCAAGCAACTCATCCAGCAGGTCGAACAAGCGCAAACGCCGCCGCACTAGCCGACGGCGAAGTCCTCGATGGGGACGACCGGCAGGTCGGGCGAGCAGAAGCCCTCGCCGTCCTCGGTCACCACGGCGACCTGGTAGCCGCGCAGCCCGGCCAGCCAGCGCAGGCCCGGCATCCCCATGGCGACCCCGGCGGTGGCGTAGGCGTCGGCCACGGCGAGGTCCGGCCCGGCGACGGTGACCGACCGCAGCCCGCGGGCGGGGTGCCCGGTGCGCGGATTGATCACGTGGAAGCCGCGCGCATAGGTGCCGGACGTCGCCGCGGCGAGGTCGGTGCCGTTCAGGACGAGGAGAGTGCCGTCGGGGTCCCACGGGTGGCGCACCGGAATGGGCCACGGGCCGCCGCGCACGCGCACGTCGCCGCCGGCATTGATGAAGTGGTTCGTGCTGCCGGCCGCGACGAGGCGGGCGGACGCGACCTCGGCGGCCCAGCCCTTGACGTAGCCCGACGGGTCGAGGCGGCCGGTGGCGTACACGTCGAAGAAGGCGTCGGTGTCGTGCCAGAGCTGTGCGCACGCGTCGAGGACCTCGCGCAGGTACGGCGAGCCGTCCGCCGGCCGCAGCTCGCCCCGCTCCACCCGGTTGACCTCGCTGTCGTCCCGGTAGGTGCTGAAGCGCTCGTCGACCTCGTGCATCCAGGCGAAGAAGTCGTCGGCGAGGGCCTCCAGGGTGGCGGAGGGCAGCGGGTCGGCGATGTCGATCGCGACCATCGTGCCCATCACCAGCTCGTGGCGGCGCAGGCCGGGCATCTCAGATGCCGGCCTGGTTCAGCGCCGAGCGCAGCGACGCCTGGTACGCGTTGCTCGTCAGCGTCGCGCCCGAGTAGTGGATCGCGGAGAAGTTCGTCTTGTAGTTCGTGACCGCGAGGGAGTTCAGTGCGGGTACCGCCGCGGTGTTCTTGCTCCAGTTGGAGCGGCTCTGGGTGCCGGTGGCGCTCTTGAGCACCCCGCCGCAGACCTGGATGGTGACCGTGATGGTGCCGACGCCGGGGTCGGCGATCGCGGCCGCCGAGCCCGACTTCGTGGTGCAGGCGGGCGGGGCCGCGGCGGTCGTCGAGGTGGTGCCGGCGGTCCGGCCGGGCGTCGGGGTGGCCTTACCGGCCGTGGGGGACTTGCCGGGCGTACCCGGCGGAGCGCCGGGGTCGAGCGGCGGTGCGGACGATGCGTCCGGGCCGCTCTCGCTGGGCCCGGCCGCGACGGTGTCGGCGGTGTTCGCGGCCGGCGACGCGCTGCCGTACTTCGCGCCGACGAGCAGCACCGTGCCGACCACCGTTCCCAGCAGTGCGGCCGCGGGTCTACGCACAACAGTCTCCTCAAAACTCGAACGGGTCCAGGTGGATCTGCCGGCCGGGCACCCGGAGGCGGCGCAGCGCGCGGCGCGAGGTCGAGACCAGCCCGGCGGGGCCGCACATGTAGACGTCCCGGCGGCGCACGTCCGGCACCAGCTGCCGCAGGCCCTTCGGGGTGAACGCCTGCCGCGGGCCGGGATCGTCGCGGGCGCCGAGGACGTACCAGACCTTGATGCCGCGCTCGGCGGCCAGCGCGTCCAGCTCCGCGCGGAACGTCAGCTCGTCCGGATGGCGGGCGCGGAACAGCAGTACCGTGTCGGCCGGCAGGTCGTCCAGGAGAGCGCGGACGGGGGCAATGCCGCTGCCGCCGGCGATCAGCAGGGCGCCGTGGCGCAGCCGGTGGCCGGCGGTGAACGCCCCCGACGGGCCCTCGGCGAACACGCGCACGCCGCGCGCGAGGTGGCGCAGGTCGCCAGTGTGGTCGCCGACGACCTTCACGGTGATGCGCAGCCAGTCGGCGTTCGGGGCCGCGGACAGCGAGAACGGGTGCGCCTGCCACCAGGCGCCCCGGGTCAGGAAGCGCCAGCGGAAGTACTGCCCGGCCTGCGCGTCGAGGCGGTCCAGCCGTCGGCCGCCGACGTAGATCGAGATCATGTCGGCGCCTTCGGCCACGACGTCGAGGACGCGGAACCGGTGGCGGAGGTTCAGCCAGAGGGGCTCGACGACCCGGCCCCAGACGAGGCAGACGAGGACGAACGCGTACAGGCTGAACCAGTACCAGCGGGCGAACGGGGACTGCAGATCGGCGCCGTCGGTGAACTGGTGGCCGTACCCGAGCAGCAGCACCAGGTAGCTGGCCAGGTGCACGTAGTACCAGAGCTCGTAGCGGATGCGGCGGCGAACGGCCCGGATCGCCAGCACCCCGATGGCCACGAGGATGGCGGTCGCGACGAAGGCGCTCACCATGTCGCGGTACGTCGTGAGCATGGTCCAGGTCTCGGACGCGAGCGAGGTGTGCTCCGCCGCGGCGTACCCCACGGCGATGAGCGCCGCGTGGGCGAGCACCACCACGACGACCGCGCCGCCGAGCGCGCGGTGCCAGATGAGCAGCTCGTGCGCGCCGACCCACGCCTCCAGCCAGGCCGCCCGGCTCATGACGAGCACCTGCACCAGCAGGACGAACCCGCCGACCATTCCCGTGATGCGCCCGGCCGCGATCATCGCGTCGGCCGGGGTGGTCACCGATCCGGCCGGCGTGTTCAGCCACCAGACCTCAATGCTCGCCGCCAGCGCGAAGTAGAAGAGCGTGTAGAAGAACAGGCGGTCGCCGGTCCGGTACCGGCCCGGCCCATGCTCGATCGTCCACCCGCTGGTCGGTTCCATCGCCGAGATTTCTACCAGGTCGATAGGCCCGCAGAACGGGCAAAACCGGCGGCTAACGGAGACTTATGCGCCACTTAGCAAGCGGTTAGCGTTGTGCTCGGGCGGAGGGCCGAGATCGACGACGATCAGCGCGCCGCCGCCGGGTGCGCGTCCCAGCGTGACCGCCCCCGCAGAGGCCGCCGCGGTGCGCTCGACGATGTCGAGGCCCAGCCCCGTCGAGCCCGCCCCGCTATGCCCGCGCCGGCGCACCACGGTCGCGGGCAGCCCGGGCCCCTCGTCGGCGACGCTGAGCCGGGCGCCGCCTTCCGGGCGCGCCTCCAGCCGTACCGTAAATGCGGTCTCCTCGGGCGTGTGCGCGAAGACGTTGCCCAGCAGCGCGTCCACCAGCGCCGACAGGTCGTCGCGGCGCAGCCCGACGGGAAGCGGGCCCGCGGTCAGGCGCGCCTCCACCCTTCGCAGCTCCTCCTCGGCCAGCGGCGACCAGAACTCCAGCCGCTCGCCGACGACCTGCGCCGCGTCGCACATCGGCAGGTCGTGCGGGCCGACCGGGCGCCGGGCCGCCCGGATCACCTCGTTGACGGTGCGCTCCAGCGCGTCCAGGCCGCGGATGATCCGGTCCTGGTCGGCCCGGTCCCGCAGCCTCTCGGCGTCGATCCGCAGCGCGGTCAGGGGGGTGCGCAGCCGGTGCGACAGGTCGGCGGCCGCCTCGCGTTCGCGCGACAGTAGGGCGCTGATCCGGTCGGCCAGCAGGTTCAGCCCGCCCGCCACCTCGCGTACCTCGGGCGAGCCCGCCGCCCGGGCGGCCCGCGCGTCGAGGTCCCCGCCGGCCAGCCGGTGCGCGACCGTCGCGACCGCCGACAGCGGCCGGGTCAGGCTGCGCGCCAGGTTGTCGGCGACGAGCACGCTCACCGCCAGCAGGGCGATGCCGAGGGCGCCCAGCATCAGCCACGCCCGGTCGACCCCGCGACGCATGTCCGCGTCGCTGACGAACGTGCGCACCACGGCCGTTCCGTCGGGCAAACCGGCCACGGCGACCAGGACCTCGCGCCCACCGGCGGCCGGAGCGGTGAGGCTGCTGCCGTCGGCCGCCTGCCCGACCGCCGCGCTGCGGGCGGCCTTCGCGCCGATGACGTGGCCGTCGGGCAGGAAGACCGTGAAGCGGTACCGCCCGGAGCCGTTGGCGTGCTCGAGCGTGACGGCGAGCGCCGGCTCGTCGAGGGTCGTCACGAGCTGCGCCACCGCCTGCGCCTGCACGACGGCGGCGTTGACCGCCCGATCCGCCGCCGCGGAGCGCATCATCACCGCCAGCGGCACCAGGAACGCGACCAGCACCAGCGAGGTGGTGGCCGCGGCCAGCAGGACGAGTCGCAGTCTCATCGGGGCGGCGGGTCGGCATGGGCCGCGAACTTCACCCCGATGCCGCGCACGGTATGCAGGAAGCGCGGCTCCCGGGCGCTCTCGCCGAGCTTGCGGCGCAGCCACGACAGGTGTACGTCGACGGTCTTGTCCGTGCCGCTGTACGGCTGGCGCCACACCTCGTTGATCAGCTCCCGCTTGGTGACCACCGTGCCGGCCCGGGACGCCAGGTAGCTGAGCAGGTCGAACTCGCGAGCGGTCAACTCGACCGGGGCATCGTCAAGCAGCACCTCGCGGGCCGCCGGGTCGATCCGCAGCCCGCCGACGACCAGCGGCTGGCCGGCGTCGCCCCGGCCGCCGGCGCTGCGCCGCAGCACCGCCCGGATCCGCGCGTCGAGCTGGGCCGCGCCGAACGGCTTGCTGAGGTAGTCGTCCGCGCCGCGGTCCAGCGCATCGACGATCGCCGTCTCCTGATCGCGGGCCGTCGCCACGATCACCGGCACCTGGCTCACCGAGCGGAGCATCCGCAGCACGTCGCCGCCCTCCACGTCCGGCAGCCCGAGGTCCAGCACGACCAGATCCGGCGCGGTCTGCAGCGCCAGATGCAGGCCGCGCATGCCCTCGCCGGCGGTCGTGACGCTGTGCCCGAGATCGGTGAGCGCGTGGATCAGCGCGCGCCGGATCTCCGCGTCGTCCTCGACAAGCAGGATCCGGGCCACGGCGACACGCTACCGGCTGGGCCGCGCGGAACCCTATACCGTGCTTAGCGTCCGCTTATCCAACGCCGTGACAGGGTGGCTTCGTGAATCCGACCGTGCGCCGCATCGCCGTCAGCGGGCTGGCGTGGATCGCGGGCGCGGCGGCGGCCGTCGCCGTGAGTCTCTGGGCCCTCTCGTCGATCAACGCCGACACGGCGTCCGGGCCGCCGCAGCAGCTGACGCCGGACTCGCTCACCCGGGCGATGCCCGGCCCGAGCGCCGCCGCCTCGCCGGACCGGCCGGACCAGGCCCCGCCCGGCCCGTCGTCCGGCCCGCCCTCGGCCCGCCCGACGAGCGCCGCGGGCAAAAAACCGAGCCCGACCGACGACACCGTCCAGCGGTCGCTGTCCTCGGCCGGCGGCACCGTCGTCGCCCGCTGCACCGGCAACAGCGCGTACCTCGTCTCGTGGAGCCCGGCCCAGGGTTACCGGGCCGCCCACGTCGAACGCGGCCCGGCCGCCGAGGTGCGCGTCACATTCCGCAGCACGACCGCCCGCATCGGGACCGAGGTCGATGTCCGCTGCGTCGCCGGCATACCGACCCTTGACGACGACTGACCCCGAGACCCCTTCAGGGTGCAGCGGCCAGGGACGGGCCGGGGTCGGGCCCCGATGCTTCTGAGGTGCTTCGAGGGACACGATGAATGCATCAGATTTGGTACCTCGAACAAGGAGCGAAAGTGGAAACCGTCTACGGCTCGATGCGGCAGCACGGCCTGGTCCGCCCGACGAACGGTCGTCTTCTCGGTGGTGTCGTCGCCGGACTCGGGCGGCGCTTCGGTATCGACCCGTGGCCCGCGCGGCTGCTGTTCGTGCTGATCCTGCTGGCCATCCCCGGCACGCAGATCCTGATCTACCCGATCCTGTGGATCCTCATGCCGGCCGAGGAGTCGGTGAGCCCGGCGACCCCGGCCACGCCCGCCGCGCCCGCCCTCTGACACCAGAGCCCACGAGCCCGTCACCATGCATGGTGGCGGGCTCGGCCATTTCCGGGCGCGGGTTCCAACCCGGCGCGATGGTCGAGGCATGTACCTCGTTGACCGACCGACGGGGAGGAGTCGTGTGGTTGACGAAGAAGGGTTCCGGGAGTTCCTGCGGGTACGGCTGCCGCGGCTGTCGCGCGCCGCGTACCTGCTCGCCGGGGGACACGCCCAGGCCGAGGACCTGCTGCAGGGTGCGCTGATCAAAGCCGCCCTTGCCTGGCCGAAGATCTCCAAGGCGGACGACCCCGAGGCCTACGTGCGCAAGATTCTGTACCACGAGCACGTCCGCACCTGGCGAAGACGACGATGGCGCGAGCACTCGATCGCCGACGTCCCGGAGCGGGTGCAGCACCACGACGAGACGAACCAGACGGTGCTGCGGCTCGTGCTGCGCGACGCGCTTTCCAAACTGACGCCCAAACAGCGGGCGGTCATTGTGCTGCGGTACTTCGAGGATCTCTCCGAAAGCGACACCGCCCAGGCGTTGGGCATTGCCGTGGGGACCGTCAAGAGTCAGACCAGTCACGCCCTGGGGCGGCTGCGGAAGCTCGCGCCCGAGCTCGCCGAGCGGGTCGAGGAGTCGATGGGGGTGGCGTCGTGAGCGGGCTCGGGGATCTGCTGGACGAAATTGCCGGCGAGGCGAAGGTGTACGACATCACCGACGCGGTCGTCCGGAAGTCCGCCGTCAAGCGGCGCGTGCGGACCGTAACGAGAACCGCGGTCAGCCTCGTGGCCGTCGTGTGCATGCTCGGCGGTGTCGTGACCGTGGCGCCGCTGTTCTTCCTGGGCGGCGGCATGGAGCCGCCCGAGCTCGGGCCGGGGCGGGTCGACGGGCTGCCGCCGGAGGCGGTGCAGCCCCTGCTCAACTCCGACACGCGCGGGTCGCTGGCCGGCGACGTCAACTACATCAAGGACGTGGTCCAGCGCATCGGCGACGATCCGGAGCAGTTCGGTCTTCCGGGCGACCGGGCCAAACTGCGCATCCTGTTCGCCGGCGACGTGCCGGGCAACCGGCGGCTGGTGATCGCGGCCGGGTTCACGGGCGCGCCGCGGGCGATCGATCTGACCGGACCCAGCGGTACCGCCGCCAAGAAACTCGAGCTGACCAGCTGGACGGACGTCGAGGAGCCCGTCATCCACGACGCCGGCGAGGGCTATGCGCTGGTGTTCGGGCCGGCCGGGTACGACCTCTCGGTCTCCTCCTCGCCGCACTACATGCTCGACGGCACCGTCCAGCGAACCTGGGAGCCGGCGGCCGGCGACTACCTGCTGCGCGACGACGCGACGCTGCCGCCGCGGCTGCGGGTGCGGATGAGCAAGGGCGACAATGTGTACTACGAGGGGCCCGTCGCCTCGTCCGGCGCCACGCGGTCGAGCCCGGTCGACCCGGCCCCGCTGTTCGGCCGCGGCAAACCGGCGCCGCGGGCCGCCGACATCGCCGCGAACGCGCTCGCGTACCAGTTCGGGCTCACCGGCCCGGACGTGCACTACGTCGTGCTGTGGAGCGACGACTTCGTCGTCAACGACCCCAACGGCCAGGGCTCCGGCACGGGCCAGATCGCGACCGTGATGGCGGTGACCGCGGACGGCGGCGGCCCGTACAACACCTTCGCAGTCGACACGAGCCCACAGCCGAACGGCCGCAACCACCCGACCGGCGGCGGCGTCGCCGGCGACCCGGCGAAGGCCCTCATCGCCATGCGGATGCCCACGTTCAGCAAGGACGAGCCCGACACGCTGCAGATCATCGCGCCCCCCGCGGCCGTGCGCGTCGAGGTCCGCACCGGCGACACGGTGCTGGCCACCGCCCCCTTGACCAACGGCGTCGGCAAGCTGGAGCTGGCCGGCCCACTGAAGGTCAAGATCCGGGTGTACGACACCAAGGACACGGTCGTCGCCGAGCGCGACTTCGCCGACCTCGAACCCGGCGCCCAGCCCGGCGACTCGTTCGAGCCGGAGATCAAGGGCTGGTAGCTACCGTGCCCGTATGAGTCAGCCGAGTGTGTACTTCGCCCGAGCCGTCGACTTCCTCGACCCCCTCAAGGTTGCCGAAGTGGCGGCTCGGGCGCGCGAGGTGCTGGCGCTGCACGGCATGCGGCTCGTCGATCCGCTGGAGTACGAGATGGATGCCGGTCCCGACGTCGTCGAGCTGGATCTCGCGGTGCTGCGGCGCTGCGACGCGATGCTCGTCGACATGACGATCCCGGACCGCAACTACATCGGGTGCGTCGCCGAGCTCGTCTATGCGCACTCGTGGCGGATCCCGGCGGTCGTCTACGTCGGCTCGACCGACTACGGCCGTCGTCCATGGCTGCGGTACCACGCCACGCAGGTCTGCCGGTCGCAGGACGAGGCGGTGGTCGCGCTCCGAGCCGCCCTCAGCGGGACGGTCGCATGGCCGTTTGGACGAACACCAGAATGACCGGCAGCAACAGCCCGAGCACGAGGTCCCGTACCGCGAGCACATCCAGCAACGCCGCAATGGCGCCCACGGTGACCGACACGACGAGGATGCCCGTCGCCCAGTGCCGACGCAGCAGCGACTGCCACCGTGTCCGCCGAGCGCCGGCCAGCAGCCGCGCCGGTTCGAGTGCGCGAACGGAGGGCCGCTGGACCAGCATGGCTCCCGGGCGCAGCAGCACCAGCACGTCGCCGCGGTGCGCCAGCCGCATCGTCTCTACGTCGTGCAGCGCGTCCAGGTAGGGCCAGACATCCCACACCGAGAGCCTGGCAACGCCGTCCAGGCCCGGCCACCGCCCGTCGCCGCGCTGGCTGCGGATCAACGTGTTGACCGCGGTGAACAGCAACGGTCCGGCCGCCTCGTCGGCGCACCTCGTCAGCGCCGACACGGCGTAGGGCAGGCCCGGATGCCAGACCGTGCTTACCCACGGCGACGCGGTGCCGTTGGCCGACGTGTGGTCGACGTTGTACACCTCGTAGCGGGCCTCGTCGTCATGGAGCTTGTGCGGGTCGAGCCGTTGGATCAGCCACGAGTACCCGCGACGCACCCCGGCATCGTCCGCCGGAATGCCCGCCTCCTGGAGGGCGATCAGGGCGAGCGCGGTGTGGGTCGTGGTCGGGGGAGAACCCGGCACCTCGGGCCAGCCGCCGGCGTCGTCGCCGTGTTCCTGTAGCCATCGAACGCCGCGGTGCACGCTGGTCTCGTTCGCCCGCGCCGCGCTGAGGGCGCGGACCGACAGTGCGGTCAGCCAGGTCCGCGACGGTCGGCCGAGCAGCGAGCCCCAGCCGCCGTCCGGGTTCTGGTTGCAGGCCAGCCATTGCGCGGCCCGGCGTAGGTCGGGTCCGGAGGCGGTGGACTGAATACCGCAGCGGGCGAGGACCCACAGCACCAGCGCCGTGCACTCCGTGACCGGGATGCCGTGGCTGGTGTTGACCGCCCATCCGCCGTCGATGAGGCGGTCGCCGGAACGGCACTGCCGCGCCTTCAGAAACGCCGTCGCCTCGGGGACGTGCTCCGGTGCGCGGGCGATGAGCCGCATCGCCGCCAGGCCGACGGCGGTGGCCGAAGGACCTGGCGGTCCCGTTTCCAGGTCGTGGTACCAGCCCCCGCCCGTCGGGTGACGTTGGAACGTTCGCTGCAGCAGCCGGATGGAACGGTCGACGCACGTCTCGATCAGGGCGAGGTCGATGGACTCCATGCCAACCGGCCGTCAGTACGGCTTCCGGGCTACCACGTGGAAGAAGGCACTTGGCTCATGGCTTGCGTAATAGCCATTGCGCGACTGGATGTCCTTCGCCTTCCAGTCGGTCAGCAGGTCCTCGATGTAGTCGTAGTCGAAGAAGTGACGGAGATGGCCGTTGCGGCAGTACATATTCGGGCCAACCTCCTCGCCTGTTTTGAAGTACGGGTCCTCCGTCGACTTGACGCTGAAGACCAGAACGCCGCCAGCCGTCAGGACCCGCCATATTTCGGCGAAGAGCAATCGCGTGGTCGGGTCGTCGAAGTAGTGCAGCGACAGGTGAGCGTAGACGCCATCCAGCGTTGCGCTCCCCAATGGCAGCGGTTGAGCCAGGTCATGGCAGACGGGATTGACGCTGAGGTTCCGGACGGCGGCCAGGCGGGACACCTGCCTCACGGACACGGGCGAGAAGTCGATGGCGGTGACTCTGAACTGCTCCGCGGCAAACGCCACCGCGTCGTGCCCCTGCCCGCAGCCGAGGTCGGCGACGCGGGGATGCCTGACCGCCGACATCAGGTCGAGGAAACGCTGACGCAGTTCGAGATGGACCGGATCCTGGCCCGTTGCCCCACGACGACCGTGCCAGGAGTCCCAAAACTGGACCTGCGAAGGAAGCGTCGTCGTGGGTGACCTCATTGGATCCTCATCTTTGCGGGGGTCGATGTCAGTTCTTGAACCGTGTGTCGCATGTTGTCCCAGTTCGGAAAGAGTGCGTAGTCCCAGTCATCGGCGGCGCCGAGCACGGCGGCGACGTGCCGGCGGAAATACTGCGAGATCCCGAGGTCCGCCGCGTAGCACACCGGACCCTGGGGTTCCCGGTACATCAGGTAACCGTCGTAGCGCTCAGTTGCCGGAACGGTCGTGAACGAGGTGAGATCATCGAACAGCCGGACCGGCAGCTCCAGCGCGTCCAACGAATATCGGCCGGGTATGACATGGATGTGCGCGTGAGTGATGCAGGCGGAACGCCGTCGCTCCGAGGAGCGGCAGCTGCCGTGCTCGAAGAGCGTGCACGGTCCGTATCTTGCGCTCACTAGGTCGATCACTTCGGTGAGAAAGCGGATGAACCCGGACACTACGTTGATCGGCAAACCCTGCACCGAACTGAGGTGCCACGCGGGCGCGACCAGAACATACCCCGGAACAAACGATCCCAACGCCGCGATGGCGGCGCCGGTACCGTGATCTCGCAATATTGGCCGGTCGTACCACTCGAGCGTGTCTTCCGGATCGCGATTGACCGAGCAGAAGAGGCAATCGTCATCCACCGCGGGCCATCGATGTGAACGACGAGGCATCTGAGCTGACCTAACTCGTGGCGGCCACCGGGTCCGCGAAGTATCGCAAGCCGCCCTCTATCTAGCAAAGCCCCAGCCATTGACGCGTACGAGCGGTGCGAAATTTGCCCGTAGCGGGTCGTCCGTTCTGTCGAATCCGGTGACGGGGAAGGGCCCCCGGCTTTGCCGGAGGCCCTTCAGGTGTTGCGGTAGTCGTTACAGCGCCGGGTAGGCGTTCTGCATGAGCTGCTGGAACTGGGCCGAGAACCAAGCGCCCGAGACGGGGGCGTTCGGCAGGGCGCCGCTCAGGTTGTTTCCGTTGCGGCCGTTGCCCGTGTAGGTCGGGTCGCACATGCGGTCGAAGCCCTTGCCGCCCGGGTTGTTCGGGCCGGTCGGGATGAGCGAGCTCGAGCCGTCCGACTCGCCCGGGGGCTTGATCCAGACGTACGCGTCGATGCCCGCGGCGGGCGTGGCGCGCGGGCGCTCGCCGAGGCCGGCGCCGCTCTGGTTGCACCAGTTGCCGGCGTGGATCCGGCGGTCGATGCGGGACTGGTCGACGTAGGTGTTCACGTCGGTCGAGGTGCTGGCGGTGGTCGGGCGGGCCGAGCCGCCCCAGCCGTTGCGGCTGGTGTCGATCAGCATGCCGATGTTGGAGTTGAAGCCCTGGGCCACCAGCGCGGTGCGGAAGGCCTGGGCGAACGTGAGCTCATCGGTGTACTGGTTCCAGTCCACCCACTTCGACTGGCGGACCGACTGGCCGTTGACGGTGGTCGTGGGCTGCACCCACGGCTCCTGCAGCGCCGAGTAGTTCGCCGTGTTGGTGATGAAGCCGTCGACGGTGTTCACGCCGCCGGTGGCGCCCTTCGCGGTGCTCGCGAACAGCTGCGCGGACGGGGTGAAGTTGCTGTCCCAGCCGATCCAGCCGTGGTGCGCGGCGTCGATGTAGTTGTAGACGTTGGTGCCCGCGGCGTGGAGCTTGCTCAGGGCGTACTGGATGCCGGTGACGTAGTTGCCGTTGGCCTTCATCGTCGCGCAGGCGGCGGTGGCGCCGGCCTGGCCGTCCGCGTTGGTGACGAGGTTCGGCAGCGAGTCGATCTCGACGATGTTGACGATCCGGATGCCGGCGTACTTCGGGTTGGCCTCGATCGCGGCGATCGGGTCGATGTACTCCGTCTTGTACCGGCCGATCTCCGTCGGGCCGAGCTCGCCGTTGGAGGCGAGCGCCGCGCAGTCACGGCCGGGCAGGTCGTAGATCACGAACTGGGCCAGCGTCGCGCCCTGGGCGAGGGCGTTGTCGAGGTGCTTGGCCAGGCTCGTGGTGTAGCCCGAGCCGGACGGCGCGGTGATGGCGGCGATCGAGTCGAGCCACACGCCGGTCGGCTGGTTGGAGACGCGGCTGCCGCCCGGCTCCGCGGCGGCCTTGGCCGACCAGTCCGGGTTCACGTACCACTTCGCGCCGACGTACGGGTTGTCGACGTGCGTGCCGCCGTTCCCGCCGCCGGTCGTCACCGTGATCGCCACGGCCGAGCTGGTGGCCGTCGCGTTCGCGGCGCTGTACGCCTTGGCGGTCAGCGAGTAGCTGCCGGCCGCGACGTTCGTCCAGCTGAAGGTGTACGGCGAGCTGGTGTCGGTGCCGAGCAGCGTCGAGCCGTTGTAGAACTCGACCTTGCTGATCGTGCTGTTGGTGACGCTCGCGTTGGCGGCGAGGCTGACCGTGGCCGGCGCGGTGAACGTCGAGCCGTTGGTCGGGCTGGTCAGCGCCACGGTCGGCGTGCCCGGGTTGTTCGGGTTGGACGGCGAGGGCGACGACGACGAGGGGCCGCCGGTCGTGGTGCCGCCGGTGCAGGCCACGCCGTTGAGCGTGAAGTTGGTGCCGACCGGGTTGCTGCCGCTCCAGTTGCCCGTGAACCCGAACGAGGCCGCGGCGCCGGTGGCGACGCTGCCGTTGTAGCTCAGGCTCGTGGCGTTGACGTGCACGCCGGACTGGGTCTTGTTGGCGTTCCAGATCTGGGTGATGGTCTGGGACGAGTTACCGAAGTCCCAGCCCACGTTCCAGCTGGTCAGGGCGTCGCCGAGGTTGGTGACGTCGACCTGGGCCTGGAAGCCGCCCGGCCATTCACCGACTTTGGTGTACTTCGCTGAGCACCCGGAGGCCGCGGACGCCGCATTGGCGACCACGACAACCCCGGCGGTCGCTACGACTGCAGCGGCCGAAATGAGGGCGAGCTTGCGCCTCATCGAATCTCCTCACATCGAAGGATCGGAATCGAGGTGCAGCTACCGTCGGTATTGTCCCGGGACATCGTCAAGGAGACCCGTCCCAGGGACCGCCTCTAGCACGTAAGTCCCTGGTAGCGGGCCTGAAACTTACGTTTCGCGCCTAGAGTGAGGGGGCGTGGAGTCCTCGGAAGATCAGTCTTTCGCCAGAACGCCCGGTCTCCCCAAGTGAGGACTCCACGCCAGGCATCGTGCCACGCCACATAGTTACCGGGAACGATGGACCGCGGCGACCCGCGTACACGGGGGCCGGCCGTGAAAGTTACGCGCCGCTGTCCCGGGACAAGATCAGGTCCTCGAGCACGTCGAGTGGCAGCGGGCCGTGCCCGAGCACCTCGTCATGGAACGCCCGGACGTCGAGCGAGGAGCGCTCGCGCAGTTCCTGGATTTTCAAACGCCCGATCATGTACGCCAGAGCCTGGCCCGGCACCGCGATGTACCGATCGACCTCGTTCTTGATGTTCGTCAGCGACAGCGCGGTGTTGGCGTGCATGTAGTCGATCGCGCGCGACCGCGACCAGCCGAAGTGGTGCAGGCCGGTGTCGACGACCAGGCGGCACGCGCGCCAGGCGTCGAACGACACCATGCCGAGCCGGCTCAGCTCGCCGGTGTACAGGCCCATCTCGTCGGCGAGGCGCTCGCTGTACAACCCCCAGCCCTCGCCGTGCGCATCGAAGTAGGCGAATCGCCGGAATGCCGGCAGGTCCGCCAGCGACTGGCCGAGCGCGATCTGCAGATGATGGCCGGGGACGCTTTCGTGGAAGGCCAGCGCCTCGTACTCGAACCGCGCCCGAAGCTCCGGCCGATACGTGTTCACCACGTGCGCGCCGGGCCGGGAACCGTCCGCCGACGGGGGCATGTAATAGCCCAGCACCGAGTGCTCCGCCTCGGCCGCGTCCATTTCCCGCACGACGCACGGCGCGATGCCATACGGCACGAACCAGTCCGGCAGCGCCTCCTCCGCCGCCCGCAATGCGCGCGTGACGGTGTCGACGATCTCTCCCGCAGTACCGAAGCGGAGGCCTTTGTCCTTGCGAAGCCGGACGAGCACCTCATCGACGTCCGTGGTGCCCAGCGCGCGCCCGCCGCGCTCGGCGAACTCCTCGCGCAGCCGCTCCACCAGCTCCAGCCCGGTCCGATGAATCTCCTCGGGCCCGAGCTCGGTGGTCGTGCAGGCCCGGACGAGCCCGAGATAGCCCTCGGCCCCGCCCGGCACATGACAAAGCCCGACCTTGTCGTCGGGCCGCGCGACCGGCAGCAGCTGCTCCGCGAGCGCATTTCGGAACCGAACGACCGCCGGCCGCACCGCCAGCGGCACCACGTCGCCGGCAAAGCGGCGCATCAATGGGTCCATGCGCAGCGGCGTCGAAAGATAGGCGTCTGCCTGCTCGATCGCCTGCCGCACCCCGATCGCGGCCGGGAACCGCCCGTCGCGCGCCGCCTGCACGTATCGCTCGACGTAGGCGTCGAAATACCCCGGCACCTTTTCGAGCCGCGCGCGATATTCCGCATCGGTCCCGGTGCCGGCCGGCACCGTCGAAATCACCATGGCGAGCGGCCCGGTCCCGCCGGCGGTGACGCCGACCTCCATCACGCCATCGGCGAGCACCCGCTGCCCGTCCTCGACCAGCCGCCGCAGAATGGCATGGCTGATCGGGTCCTCGGCCGGGTCGACCGCGCGTAGTTGCTCGGTAATGCGCGCGAGCTCACCCCGATGCCGATCGGCGGCCGCCCGGCTCGGGTCCGGCACCTCGGCCTCGAACCCCGGCACGCCGAACACCCCGGCCGCGAACGGATCGGCGGCGTAATGCCGCCGGAAATACTCGTCGCCCAGCCGGGCCAGCGTCTCCATCGTGGTGGACCCCTTCGTCCGGCGCTCCAAGGTCCATTCTTCCGCAGAAACGCTGAGCCGGCTGGCCCGCGCCGTCAGTCGAGCTCGGCCGGGTCGATGCGCGCCTTGACGCCGGCGTGCTCGGCGAGCAGGTATTACCGGCGGTAGACGCGGCGGGCGTTGTCGGCGGCGACCGCCCGGGCCAGGCGCTCAGCGTCGGCGCGCGACAGCCACCAGTCGTTCAGCAGTGTGGACAGCGCCCAGCGGAACTGGGCGGCGCCGACCAGGTAGAGCTCGGCCAGGCCGTAGGCGTCCGAGGAGTACAGGATCTTGGCGAACGGGGCCAGCTCGAAGTACTCCGCCAGGATCGCGGCGGCGCGAGGGCCCGTGTGGGTCAGGGTCAGGCCGACGTCGATGTACACGTTCGGGTACACGTGGGCGAGCCAGCCGGCCTGGCGGTGGTACGGGTAGCAGTGCAGCAGCACGATCGGCACGCGGGTTGGCTCGATCATGGCGTACCACCGCTGCAGCAATGACGGGTCGGACCTCGGCAGCGCCAGGTCGCGGTCGCCGAAGCCGGTGTGGAGCTGGATCGGGCGGCCGAGGTCGACGGCGGTCCACAGCAGGTGGCGCAGCAGCACCGGGTCGGTCAGGCGGCGAGCACCCGCGCGCAGCCACGTGCCGGCGGCGGCCGTCACCTCGCGCCGGGACGGGCGCTCCGGGTCGATGTCGAGGCCGTGGCGGTACGCCAGGATCGACTTCACCGCCGCGGCCTCCCGCGCCGCCGCGGTCAGGGCGTCGGCGAACGCCGGCGCGAAGTCCGCGGCCGGCACGCCGGCCGCGAGCACCCGCTCGGCCACCGTCTCCAGGCGGACCACCTCGGCGTAACGGGCACCGGCCGCCGCGGCCAGCGCCGGGCCCGTCAGGTCGCCGGGCAGGCCCGTGTCCACCAGCAGCTCGCCGAGGTTGGCGGCCCGCAGCAGCCGGCGGGTCGCCGACGGGGCGCCGAGCTCGGCGCGGCGGGCCAGGTAGTCGGGGGCGGGGGCGTGGGCGGGCAGGTCCAGGGCCGGCGCGCACCAGCGGCGGACCGCCAGGCCGGCCGGACCGTCCAGATAGGACACTCCCGGCGGCGCGGGCGTCGACGCCTCCGTGCACCACCGCGCGAAGCCGTCCGCGTCGAGGTCGGCGGTGGTGACCGCGTGGCAGTGGGCATCGAGCAGCGGCAGGTCGTCGAGCACTCAGTACCGCCATCGGGTCGCGGCGGCGATCTCCTCCGGCGACTTCCCGGCGAACAGCTCGACCTCGGCGCGGCGCACCGCCAGGAACGCCTCGAACAGCGGGTCGCCCAGCGCGCGGCGCAGGCCCTCGTCGGCCTCGAGGGCGGCGATGGCCTCGGGCAGCGACGTCGGCAGGCGCGGCGGCTGCTCGGCGTCGGGCAGCGCGGCCGGGTCGACGGCGACCTCGGCGGGCAGCCGCCGGCCCAGGTCGGCGGCGTCGGCGACGAGGGCGGCCACGGCGCCGGCCACCAGGTACGGGTTGGCGGCGCCGTCGCAGCACTTGATCTCGGCGTTGGCGGCCCGGTCGCCCTGGCCCGCGACGCCCGTCACGAAGCGCAGCGCGGCCTCGCGGTTCTCGTGGCCCCAGCACTGGAACGCGCCGGCCCATCGCTGCGGTACCAGCCGGAGGTAGCTGGCGACGCCGGGCGCGCCGATCGCGCAGAGCGCCGGCAGCCGCTCGAGCGTGGCGGCGAGGACCGACTCGCCGCGCTCGGTGAGGCCATAGGGTCCGGAGCCGCCCGCGAACAGGGCGCCGTTGGCGTCGCGGACCGAGAAGTGCAGGTGGGCGCCGTTGCCGACCTGGCCGGCGACGACCACCGGGGCGAACGACACCCGCAGCCCGTGGCGCGCCGCGACCGCGCGGATGGTCTGGCGCACCAGGACGTTGTCGTCGGCCGCGGTGACCGGGTCGGCGGCGGCGATCGACAGTTCCAGCTGGCCGGCGGCGTACTCCGGGTGCAGCTGCTCGACCGCGACCCCCTGCGCCTCCAGGGTCGTGAGCAGGTCGTCGAGGTAGGCGGAGAGCTCGACGATGCGGGTCATGCCGTACGCGGGGCCGACGCACGCGGGGCGCGGGTCGTCGTCGGGGGCCTGCCCGACGTACCACTCGATCTCGAACGCCATGCGAAGGCTCAGGCCGGCGGAGGCGGCGCGCTCGGTCATGGCCCGGGCGAAGCGCCGCTGGCAGGCGACATACGGCTCGCCCTCCTGCGTCCACCGGTCCACCGGCGCCCAGGCCCAGCCGGGCTGGCCCGCGAGGACGGTGAGGCGGTCCAGGTCCGGGCGCAGCCGCAGGTCGCCGACCGGCCCGCCGATGTGCCGGCTGGTGGTGATCGAATCGTCGACGCCGAACACGTCGAACACCGGCGACATGCCGACGCCCCACCGCGCCGCGTCGGCCAGCCGCGCGAACGGCACCGTCTTGACCCTCGTGATCCCGGCGTTGTCGACCCAGGTCAGGGCCACCCCGTGGACAATGCGACCGGCCATGCCCACCAGTCTCCCCTGGATGATGGATTTCATGTGGGTACACCTGGAGACCGAGCGACTGCGACTGCGCCGCCTCACCGTGGCCGCGGGTTCGACGTCGTGGGCGTCCCACGGGTCTTCGCCGAGACGATGGCGACCAACGCCGGCTCCCGGCGGGTGATGGAGAAGAGCCGGCTGCGGCACGTCGCCACATTCGACGAGGGGTCCGAGGTTCAGTACGCCGCTACCGCCGACGAGTGGCTTCGTGACTGAGTGGTCCTCTGTGGACGGTGTGTGGGTAGTCACTGGCCAGGCGATTTGGTTTCCGCAAACGGCGTCCTGTAACGTTCCGTGCTGCAAGGCGGGCGGTTCGCCGGGAGGCCAGGGAGACCTGGTTGACACGGAGGAACTGACCGAGTAGAGTTACCCGGCCAGCAGGGAAACGGGCGAGTCGCCAAGCGACGGATCGGCCGGCCTGCAAACCACTCCAACCTCTGAAGTCCATCGAAACGGTGGGCGGCTGCGGTTGGGCGTGTTCGAGAGATGCGAGCCAATCTTCGGATTTGGAATCGCGAAGTCGATCGGATACATTAGCGGTACCGCCCCGGAATTCGGGCCTCACAAACAGAGGTCAGGATGCGGTGTGTGTTGGTTGTTTGAGAACTCAACAGGGTGCTTGTTAAGCCAGTGCCAAATGATTATTACCCCGTGGCACGGGCCTGCCGGTTTGGTGGGTGTCGTGTCTGGGATTCCTTTGGTGACAACATGTTTGTTGCCGGGTGATGTGCTCACCGATGTAGGTTTTGTTGGAGAGTTTGATCCTGGCTCAGGACGAACGCTGGCGGCGTGCTTAACACATGCAAGTCGAGCGGAAAGGCCCTTCGGGGTACTCGAGCGGCGAACGGGTGAGTAACACGTGAGTAACCTGCCCTAGGCTTTGGGATAACCCTCGGAAACGGGGGCTAATACCGAATATTCATGCTGCGTGGCATCACGTGGTGTGGAAAGTTTTTCGGCTTGGGATGGGCTCGCGGCCTATCAGCTTGTTGGTGGGGTGATGGCCTACCAAGGCGACGACGGGTAGCCGGCCTGAGAGGGCGACCGGCCACACTGGGACTGAGACACGGCCCAGACTCCTACGGGAGGCAGCAGTGGGGAATATTGCACAATGGGCGGAAGCCTGATGCAGCGACGCCGCGTGAGGGATGAAGGCCTTCGGGTTGTAAACCTCTTTCGACAGGGACGAAGCGCAAGTGACGGTACCTGGAGAAGAAGCGCCGGCCAACTACGTGCCAGCAGCCGCGGTAAGACGTAGGGCGCGAGCGTTGTCCGGATTTATTGGGCGTAAAGAGCTCGTAGGCGGCTTGTTGCGTCAGCTGTGAAAACCCGCAGCTCAACTGTGGGCTTGCAGCTGATACGGGCAGGCTTGAGTTCGGTAGGGGAGACTGGAATTCCTGGTGTAGCGGTGAAATGCGCAGATATCAGGAGGAACACCGGTGGCGAAGGCGGGTCTCTGGGCCGATACTGACGCTGAGGAGCGAAAGCGTGGGGAGCGAACAGGATTAGATACCCTGGTAGTCCACGCTGTAAACGTTGGGCGCTAGGTGTGGGGGGCCTCTCCGGTTCTCTGTGCCGCAGCTAACGCATTAAGCGCCCCGCCTGGGGAGTACGGCCGCAAGGCTAAAACTCAAAGGAATTGACGGGGGCCCGCACAAGCGGCGGAGCATGCGGATTAATTCGATGCAACGCGAAGAACCTTACCTGGGTTTGACATGTGCGCTAATCCGGCAGAGATGTCGGGTCCTTCGGGGGCGTTCACAGGTGGTGCATGGCTGTCGTCAGCTCGTGTCGTGAGATGTTGGGTTAAGTCCCGCAACGAGCGCAACCCTTGTTCGATGTTGCCAGCGGTTCGGCCGGGGACTCATCGAAGACTGCCGGGGTCAACTCGGAGGAAGGTGGGGATGACGTCAAGTCATCATGCCCCTTATGTCCAGGGCTTCACGCATGCTACAATGGCCGGTACAAAGGGCTGCGATACCGTGAGGTGGAGCGAATCCCAAAAAGCCGGTCTCAGTTCGGATCGGGGTCTGCAACTCGACCCCGTGAAGTCGGAGTCGCTAGTAATCGCAGATCAGCAATGCTGCGGTGAATACGTTCCCGGGCCTTGTACACACCGCCCGTCACGTCACGAAAGTCGGCAACACCCGAAGCCGGTGGCCCAACCCTTGTGGAGGGAGCCGTCGAAGGTGGGGCTGGCGATTGGGACGAAGTCGTAACAAGGTAGCCGTACCGGAAGGTGCGGCTGGATCACCTCCTTTCTAAGGAGCACCTTCACGCGAAAGCGTGCAAGGAGCCCGCACCACCCGAATGTGGTGGTGGGGTGCTCAATGGCGGAGACACTGGCGAAGATTCCGGAGACAACGGTCTCGGGTTCTTAGTACTGCCGGCAACGGCGTGGAACAGTCCCGGATGCGGTTTGCGGTGATCGTATAGGCACCCTGTTGGGTCCTGAAACAACCAACCACGGTTTGTTTCGGACGGAATCCACATCGGTTGGAAGACCACACACGGTTGTGTGCAGGTTTCGACGTTTGACGGTGCTGGGTTTGGTGTTGGTTGAGAATTGCACAGTGGATGCGAGCATCTTTTTTGCTTTGTGGTCAAGTTGCTGAGGGCGTACGGTGGATGCCTTGGCACCAGGAGCCGATGAAGGACGTGGGAGGCCGCGATAGGCCTGGGGGAGCTGTCAACCGAGCTGTGATCCCAGGGTGTCCGAATGGGGGAACCCGGCACCAGTCATGTGGTGTCACTCCTGCCTGAACACATAGGGCAGTGAGGGGGAACGCGGGGAAGTGAAACATCTCAGTACCCGCAGGAAGAGAAAACAATTGTGATTCCGTGAGTAGTGGCGAGCGAAAGCGGATGAGGCTAAACCTGGCATGTGTGATACCCGGCAGGGGTTGCATGTCTGGGGTTGTGGGATGTGCTGTGTCTGGTCTGCCGGCTGGGCGCACAGTCAGAAAATCGGTGGTTAGTCGAAGTTCGCTGGAAAGCGGCACCGTAGCGGGTGACAGTCCCGTAGGCGAAAATTGCCGGTCTGTGTATGCATATTCCCGAGTAGCGGCGGACTCCTGTAATCTGCCGTGAATCTGCCAGGACCACCTGGTAAGCCTAAATACTCCCTGGTGACCGATAGCGGACAAGTACCGTGAGGGAAAGGTGAAAAGTACCCCGGGAGGGGAGTGAAATAGTACCTGAAACCGTGCGCCTACAATCCGTCGGAGCGTCCCACCTTTGGTGGGGGTGACGGCGTGCCTTTTGAAGAATGAGCCTGCGAGTTAGTGGTACGTGGCGAGGTTAACCCGTGTGGGGGAGCCGTAGCGAAAGCGAGTCTGAAGAGGGCGTTTGAGTCGCGTGTCCTAGACCCGAAGCGGAGTGATCTAGCCATGGGCAGGCTGAAGCGCGGGTAAGACCGCGTGGAGGGCCGAACCCACCAACGTTGAAAAGTTGGGGGATGACCTGTGGTTAGGGGTGAAAGGCCAATCAAACTCCGTGATAGCTGGTTCTCCCCGAAATGCATTTAGGTGCAGCGTTACGCGTTTCTTGCCGGAGGTAGAGCACTGGATGGCCTAGGGGGCCTACAAGCTTACTGAAGTCAACTAAACTCCGAATGCCGGTAAGTGAGAGCGTGGCAGTGAGACTGCGGGGGATAAGCTTCGTAGTCGAGAGGGAAACAGCCCAGATCACCAGCTAAGGCCCCTAAGCGTGTGCTAAGTGGTAAAGGATGTGGGGTCGCATAGACAACCAGGAGGTTGGCTTAGAAGCAGCCACCCTTGAAAGAGTGCGTAATAGCTCACTGGTCAAGTGGTTCCGCGCCGACAATGTAGCGGGGCTCAAGCACACCGCCGAAGCTGTGGCATTCACACATGTACCCGGCCTTTGTGGTCCAGGTGTGTGGATGGGTAGGGGAGCGTCGTGTCACCGGTGAAGCGGCGGAGTGATCCAGCCGTGGAGGTGACGCGAGTGAGAATGCAGGCATGAGTAGCGAAAGCAGGGTGAGAAACCCTGCCGCCGGATGACCAAGGGTTCCAGGGCCAGGCTAATCCGCCCTGGGTGAGTCGGGGCCTAAGGCGAGGCCGAGAGGCGTAGTCGATGGACAACGGGTTGATATTCCCGTACCCGCGTAGAAGCGTCCATGCTGAACCTGCTTGTACTAACCACGTGAACGTCTGATGCCTTCGGGCGGAGGACGGGAGCCTGGGACCTCGGGTGGTAGTAGGCAAGCGATGGGGTGACGCAGGAGGGTAGCTGGACCCGGCCGGTGGTTGTGCCGGGGCAAGCGTGTAGCCCGCAGCATAGGCAAATCCGTGCTGCATTGAGGGTGAGACGTGAAGCGGAGCCGTTCAGGTGAAGTCAGTGATCCCATGCTGCCGAGAAAAGCCTCTAGCGAGTTTCGAGCGGCCCGTACCCGAAACCGACACAGGTGGTCAGGTAGAGAATACCGAGGCGATCGGGCGAACTGTGGTTAAGGAACTCGGCAAATTGCCCCCGTAACTTCGGGAGAAGGGGGGCCACCGATGGTGAGACCACATGCTGGTGGAGCGGTTGGTGGCCGCAGAGACCAGGGGGAAGCGACTGTTTACTAAAAACACAGGTCCATGCTAAGTCGTAAGACGACGTATATGGACTGACGCCTGCCCGGTGCTGGAACGTTAAGGGGACCTGTTAGTCCTTCGGGGCGAAGCGGAGAACTTAAGCGCCAGTAAACGGCGGTGGTAACTATAACCATCCTAAGGTAGCGAAATTCCTTGTCGGGTAAGTTCCGACCTGCACGAATGGCGTAACGACTTCCCCACTGTCTCAACCACAGGCCCGGCGAAATTGCACTACGAGTAAAGATGCTCGTTACGCGCGGCAGGACGGAAAGACCCCGGGACCTTCACTATAGCTTGACATTGGTACTCGAATTCGATTGTGTAGGATAGGTGGGAGCCGGTGAAGTCCTCACGCCAGTGGGGGTGGAGGCAAGCTTGAAATACCACTCTGTTGGATTTGGGTATCTAACCTTGGGCCGTGAGCCGGTTCAGGGACAGTGTCTGGTGGGTAGTTTAACTGGGGCGGTTGCCTCCTAAAATGTAACGGAGGCGCCCAAAGGTTCCCTCAGCCTGGTTGGCAATCAGGTGTTGAGTGCAAGTGCACAAGGGGGCTTGACTGTGAGACTGACAGGTCGAGCAGGGACGAAAGTCGGGACTAGTGATCCGGCACTGGCAGGTGGAAGCGGTGTCGCTCAACGGATAAAAGGTACCCCGGGGATAACAGGCTGATCTTCCCCAAGAGTCCATATCGACGGGATGGTTTGGCACCTCGATGTCGGCTCGTCGCATCCTGGGGCTGGAGTAGGTCCCAAGGGTTGGGCTGTTCGCCCATTAAAGCGGTACGCGAGCTGGGTTTAGAACGTCGTGAGACAGTTCGGTCCCTATCCGCCGCGCGCGTAGGATACTTGAGAAGGGCTGTCCCTAGTACGAGAGGACCGGGACGGACGAACCTCTGGTGTGCCAGTTGTTCTGCCAAGAGCACGGCTGGTTGGCTACGTTCGGAAGGGATAACCGCTGAAAGCATCTAAGCGGGAAGCTCGCTTCGAGATGAGGTATCCCACCCCTTGAGGGTTAAGGCCCCCAGCGAGACCACTGGGTTGATAGGCCGGAAGTGGAAGCCTGGTAACAGGTTTGAGCTGACCGGTACTAATAGGCCGAGGACTTGACCTACAACACAAGCATCAAAGAAGTTTTGCATCCACTGTGTGATTCTGAACCAACACCGGACGCACCCCACATGAGGGTGGGTGTGCGGGGTTGATAGGTTCATAGTGTTACGGCGGCCATAGCGGAGGGGAAACGCCCGGTCCCATTCCGAACCCGGAAGCTAAGCCCTCCAGCGCCGATGGTACTGCACCCGAGAGAGTGTGGGAGAGTAGGACGCCGCCGGACAAACTTTCGCTCAGGGGCCCACCATTCGGTGGGCCCCTGACGCGTTTCCAGGGCACATTTCCCGCGCGCATTCTCCGGCGTAGCGGCTGCTCGGTGCCGAAACCAGGACGTATGACCGCGGTCGCTCGTGGCTGGGTGAACGCGGCCGGCCCGGGCCATGACCCACGCGCTCACCCAGGGGCCCGGGTTAGGTCCGAGCGATGCGGGCATGCGAAACGTGATGGACGGAATGGGCGGGAAGGGGGCGCCTGCGGTGATCGTGGTGCTGCCCGGGCCGCGGGGAGACACTGAGCCCTGGCGAATGGTGCAACGGACCGAAGGGCGGTCGGACGTGCTCGCACACGTACCGCGGCCGGGCCGATGGCAGCCGGCGCTCGAGCGGATTCGTGACATGGACGGTGAGCTGGACGTCGTGCAGGTGGCCGACGGCCATTACCGGTGGCTGTTCGAGGACGAGTGTGGCGCGGTCATCGCGACCTCGCCCGCCATCCACCGGGATGTCTGCAGCTGCCGGCATGCCTTCACCGACACCAGGCGGGCCGCACGCGCGCTGCTGGGCGACCCGCTCTGGCAATAGGCGACTTCAGATCCTCGGGCCTCAGAACGCCGAGTTGGCGCTGATCAGGAAGCCCGAGTCGATGCGCGCGCCGGCGTTGGTGTAGCAGGCGACGTCACGGACGATGATGTCCGTGCCGCTGTACATCCACGGCATGATCAGGTTGCAGAAGTCCGACGCCGGGCCCGTCGCCGTCACCTGGACCGTGGCCGGCGTGACGGCCAGCTGCGGGAACTTGACCAGCGACAGGCCGGTGCCGGCGGGCATCAGCGTGTTGACGGCCGGGCCCAGGACGGAGTTGAAGTTGGTCGACGCCGGGCCGAGCGGCGGCGCGTTCCACAGGTAGCCGAAGTACTTCGGCGGCCAGCCCGCCCCGTACAGCGACTGCTGATACTGGTACGTCAGCGTGAACCGCGTGTCGAGCGGCGCGCCGCCCGGGCCGTAGCAGTTGACGAGAATCTGCTGGCCCGACGGCGCCGAGCTCCACTTGGCGACCTTGCAGCGCGCGGGGGCGACGTTGACCGCCGTCGCCTGCAGGCTGCCGTCGACCGGGCCGGGGGTGCTGAGGTTGGGCATCTTCACCAGCCAGGCGCCCACCCCGACCGGCGTCACCGAGTTCACCGCGCCGGACGAGTTGAACTGGCTGACGAGGGCGCCGGTCGGCTGGGCGTCGACGTAGCCGAAGCGGCCGTTGATGGCGATCGTGGGCGGGCTGCTGCTCTCGAAGATCGCGGTGAACGGGGTGAAGTCGGGGCTGCCGCCGGCCTTGTAGCAGTCGACGTACACGACCTCGTCCGCCCCGGCCGGGCCCCAGGTGTTGGCCTGGCACCAGTGCGGGACCTCGTTGATGGCGGTCACGTGGACCACGCCGCGGGAGGCGCCGGCACCCGGGAAGAGGATGCGGTACCGCCCGGGCGGCCCGGTGACAACGGTGGTGGCCGCGGGAGTCGTGCCGGTGGGAACGGTGGCGGAGCCGTTCCACTGCACGAACGCGAACCGGTCCGGCAGCGCCGCGCTGGCGGGCGCGGCCGCGACCAGGACGCCGACGGCAAGCGCCGGCAGGAGCGTGGCCAGGGTGGCCAGTCGTCTCATCATGGCAGCAATAGAAGTATGCGAATGTATCGCTGTGTGTCGGCAAGGCTACACACCGCTCGAGGCGGGCCGCCGAGCCGGGTCACGGATCGGTGGCCCGCACCCTAATGCGCCCGGGCGCGCTGCAGGACCTCCTCGGTCGTCAGCGGGCTCTTCGGGTGATGGCTCAGGCACAGCGGAGTCCGGACCTTGGCAAACGACTGGCCCTCGAGCGCCACGTAGAACTGCCCGGTGCGAAGCTGCGAGATGTCGGGCACGTCGCCGCCCTTCGCCCGGGCCATCTCGCGCGCCGCGTCGATCTGGACCGGCGCGTTGAGCAGCCCGTAGCACTGGGTGGCGGCGTTGCCGGGTATCTGGTTGTGCAGCCCCTTCGGCGACTGCGTGGCGAACATCAGGCCGAGGCCGTACTTGCGGGCCTGGGATGCGAGCGCGAGCGTGCTCTTCGTACAGGCCGTCATCGCGCCCGACGGGGCCAGCGTCTGCGCCTCGTCCATGACGAACAGCCCGCCGAGCGGGCGGTCGCCCGCCGGGTGCTTCTTGATCCACGCGAACAGCGCCATCTGCAGCTGGTTGACGAAGCTCTGCCGCTGTTCGTCGCCGGGCAGGCCGATGAAGCTGATGACCGAGACCCGCGCACGCTTCCCCGCGGCCGGCGTCAGCAGCTCGCCGGGGTCGACCGCCTCGCCGGCGCCGCCGAAGAGCGGGTCGATGACCATGGCCGCGGTCAGGGTCTGGCCGAGCTCGGCCGCGATCTTCACCGCGCCGACCAGGTCGCTCACGTCCTCCGGCAGGTCGTCGAGCATTTCGATGAACCCGCGGAGCGTGGTGTGGGGCTGCCGCCGGGCGTAGTGGACGAGCGCCTCCTTGAGCACCGCCCGGCCCCGCTCGGCCTTGCCCGTTTTGCCGTCGACCTTGGCGCGCGGGGCGAGCGTGGCCAGGGCCGCCTCGATCGCCGCCTCGAACTCGTCGGCGTCGTCGATGAAGCTGTGGAAGTCGGGCAGCGGCTGGAAGCTGATCGGCCGGCCGGCCTCGCGGCGCGGCGTGTAGACCACGACGTCGGTCTGATCCAGGTAGTCCCGGGCCTTCTCCGCGTCGCCCTCTCGCCACCCGGCGGGCGGTTCCGGCCACGGGTCGCCGAGGCGGGCGAGGTCGTTGTTCGGATCGAGGACGATGGCGGACACGCCCTGCAGCGCGCACTCCTCGATGATCCGGCGGATGAGGACCGTCTTGCCCGATCCCGATCCGGCGAAGATCGCGGTGTGCTTGCGCAGGGCCTCCAGCCCGACCGGTACCGCCGCGTCGTCGAACGTGTGCCCGAGCGTCAAGGCGGGCCCGGCCATCTGGGGCGCGGCCGGCTCTGCCGTCGCCGCTGCGATCGGCGTGGAAGGCTCGCCCGGCGTGCGCTCGGCCGGCGTGTGCTCGCCCGGCATGGCGAGCTCCGGGGCCGGCAGATCGGCCGCGGCGTCGGCGAGGGCGTCGCGAAGGAACGACACGTGCTTGGTGGGCTGGCGCGCGATCAGCCAGGCGGTCAGATCCGCCGTCGGCCTGGTCAGCAGCTCACGCAGCGCGGCGAGGGTTCGCAGGTCGTCCTCGCTGACCGGCAGGGTGCGCCCGCCGCCGGCCTCGAAGAGCGCCAGCGCCTCGACGTTCTTCGGGCTCTTGGGCCAGGCGCCGTTGCGCAGCAGGAACAGCCGCCGCTGTTCGACGCTGTTGACGAGCCCGGCCTCGGTGCAGGCGGAGCGAATGCGGTTCAGCACGGCGGTCGCGTGGTACCGCGTCGAGATGCCCCTGAAGCCCCAGTGCGCTTCCTCCTCGGTCGTGTCGTCCAAGGTCCGGCGCAGCCGGGCGTGCAGGGCGGGCTTCGTGCTCGGCGGCGGGTCCTGCTCGAAGTGCCGCCCCGCCTCCCCGCGTTCGATGATCCAGGCCTGCAGGCCGGCCGCGAGAAGACCGGGCAGTTCGGCGTCGTCGGTGTACTCGTCGAGCGCCCGGTCAAGGCCGGTGGCGGACGCCTTGAGCTCGTCGAATCGTTTGTCCAACGTCTTGAGGTTGGCATCGGGCGGCCGCACGACGGGCGGCACCTCGATCTCCTCCTCCGCGGACGCCGTCTCGAGCGACGTCATCACCCGGATCTCGCCGTCGCGGACGCACTCGCGAATGTGCTGGTCGACGACCTGGAGCAGCTGGCGGGGCATGAAGTTGACCGCGTCGTCGAACGCGTCCTCGTGGATCGGCCAGGTCGCGTACGGCGGGCTGAAGTCGACCGAGCGGTAGTGGGCCTCCAGCCGCTTGGCCACCAGCGCCTGCCCGACGGCGGCGGTCGGGATGCGGCCGAGGTTGTGCGTGGCCCGGAATCGATCCTGCACGGACGAGATGGCGTACTTCTTGATGACCTCCCACGTCGCGTGTTGGGCCGCGACCACCGTGAGCGTCTTGCGGGTCGCCTCCCGCAGCGACATGAGCCCGTTGGTGATCTGGTCGAGCAGGACGGAGTCCTGCCACTCGGCGTGCTGCCCGTTCGCCATCGCCTTGGCCAGCGGGGCCAACAGGCCGTCGATCTGGTCGACCGCGATGACGGAGGGCCCGGTGAGGGACAGCAGCGAGGAGATCTCGCCGACGACGCTCTCGGGCGGGTACACCTCCCGGGGCAGGCCCCACGGTGCGCGCTCGCCGGGCTCGCATTCCTCGCCGGACAGCAGGAAGTTGTTGCCGACCTCCCGCGCCCGAAAGTCGCCGGCGTTGTACATGATGAGGGCCCGCGCGGTGTGGCGGCAGGCCATCGCCACCTCCGGGCTGTACCGGTGCAGGGCCTCCAGGGTCGCGTCGACGGCGTCGCGGTCCAGCGCGGCCTCGCCGATCGCCGCTTGGCGCGCCGCAAACGGCACACCGGTCAGTAGCGTGATCCGGCGCAGGAAGATGCGCAACTGGGTCTCGTGGCCGTCGACCTGGCGGGTGAGCCCGTTGAGCATCGAGTGCGCGACGCTGTGCCAGAAGCGGGCCCCGTCGAGCAGGCTGACCAGGAAGAAGTACCCGTCCTGGCGCTGCACCTGTTCGCGGACCCAGCCGAGCAGGTGGGTCTTGCCCGAACCGCGCTGACCCTGCACGACCACGCCGACCGGGCTGCCGTCGGTGCTGTCGCGCGCTTCGTCGATGGCCTCGAGGATGGTCTGGGCGACGTCGCGGTGCAGGGTGTCCACGTGGAACTCTGATCGCCGCCAGACGTCGTCCCGGGTCGGCACGAGCTTGATGCGCAGGCCGGTCAGGGCCTTGATCTCGGTATCGCTCATGGCGCGATCGCCAGCACGTGCTGATCGCGGCCGCCGATGCGTACCGCGGCCGCGCGGTCCCGCGGTTCCAGGGACTTCTGGTTGGTCTCCTCTTCGATCTGGACGCCCTGCATGCGGGTCATGAGCCGGAGCACGCCGTCGACGTCGCGCCGGGGGATGTCGCCCAGCTGCTCGCGGAGGTCGGCGAGGCCGATCCAGCTGCCGGCCGGTTCGGCCAGTTTGCGGTAGGCCCGGCGCACCGCCTGCTCGATCTCGTCCGCCGGCGGCACCGGGAGTCCGGACGTCGCCGCCGGGAGGCCGGACGTCGCCGCGGGGGGCTCGGTGCTCGCCGGGACGTCGCCGAACACCTGGGCGAGGCTGTGCCCGGTTCGCGTCAGGTAGCGCTCAAGGCCGCCCAGCACGGCGTACAACGCGTGCCCGGCCGAGCCGGGGTTCTTGGGCGCGGCCTGGGAAAGCTCCTGACGGCACCAGCTCCAGCCCTCGTCGGCCAGCGAGAAGTAGAACGCGTTGCGCGGCCCCTTGCGGCACTCGATGAACTTCTCGTCGACCAGTCGCTTCCGGTTCTTGCCGGTCAGCTCGAGACCCGGCGCGTAGCGCTCCCGGATGTCGGCGTTGGAGAGCTCACCGTTCTCCGCCATCAGGATCAGCAGCAGCGCCCGTTCGGGCAGCGAGAGCTTAATGTCCGGCATGCAACGCCCCCTTGTGAGTGCCGGCGCGGCGGCCGGCGAGGAATTGTTGGATCTGGGCCAGCACCAGTTCGCGATGGGCCAGCACCTGGTGGTTGGTGAAACGCAGCACCGCATAGCCGTCCAGCTGCAGCTGGACGTCGCGTTGCCGGTCGGCGGCGAAACGCTCCGGCTGGCAGTGCTCCGCGCCGTCGATCTCGACGACCAGCCGCTCGCTCTGCCAGAGCAGATCGACGCGGATCGGATTCATGAGCGGGTGCGACTGGTACGTCTGATTCCATGCGCGCCCGGCCGCCCACGCGGCCGGCTCCAGCGAGGCCTCAAGCAGCTTCTCGGCGCGGCTGCCCGGATGCGGCCGGCCGGCGATCGCCGGGTAGCCCATCACGGGCCTCGGCGCGGGCCCGGCAACGACGCCCCGGTCGACGCTGAGCATCGCGGAGCCGGCCGGCGGCGCGAACCGCACGATCTCCACGGCGTCGATCGGGTGCGGTGTGTCTCCGGCGAACCAGATGCCGAAGCGGCCGGAGTCGCTCAACCAGCGGCCGGCCGCGACCAGCGCCAGCTGCTGCTCGGCGTCGAGGGACTCCTCGACACGCACCAGAATCGCGGTTCGAGCGCGTCCGAACGCGGTCGCGATGACCCGGGCCAGTCCGGTGGCGCGAACCTCGGCGTCGAACGATCCCGCGACGCCGTTCGGCACCGTCCGCTCCAGCAGCGAGCGTTCGGCCAGGTCGGCGAGGAAGGGGCCGTACTGTCCGGTGCGTTCGGCCGCCTCGAGGGCGAGGGACCGCACCGCGACCAGTCCGGCGCCGGCGGGGCCATCGATGTCGGCGGCCTGCGGAAGCCAGGACGGGTACAGCTCGCGGGCCACGCGATCGAGTTCGACGAGCATGGTCGCGATGACGTCCGCGGTACGGTGTCGCGGCACCGCGCCGTACGTCACGATCGCGGGCGCGTCCGGGGGCAGCGGCTCGGCCAGCATGGCGAGCGATTCGGCGCTCAAGCCCTCGATGCTTACGGGCCTGTCCAAGGGAAGATCGGCCCAGGATTGCGTCACGCCTCACCCCCGCATTCCCGGTTGGCCCGATTCTCCGGGCCGCTCACCAGCGATGACAAGGTCGAGCTGTGCTGTCCGATGCCGCTGTGTGTGCGAAAGATTTGCCTGGCCAGGGCCTCCCTTCCGGGTGGCGGTTCTGGTAGCGCAGGCGCGCATCGTCCACTGTGGACACCGGTCGCACTCCTCGGCGGCGGCGGCCCCAGCGAAGATCATTTTACCGCCGGGAGGTCTCCCGGGGTGTAGCTATCCCCACCCCGGAGCGGTATTCAGCCCCGATTCGGATGCCCGCGGAAATTCGTAGCGTCGTGGGCATGGAACAGGCGTTGGAGATCCAGGGGCTGACGAAGCGGTTCGGGGACAAGGTCGCCGTCGACGGGATCGGGCTCGCCGTACCGAGCGGGTCGTTCTACGGGCTCGTCGGGCAGAACGGGGCCGGCAAGACCACCACGCTCGCGATGGCGGTCGGGCTGCTGCGGCCCGACGCCGGCACCGCCCGCATCTTCGGCGCCGACGTGTGGGCCGAGCCGGCGAAGGCGAAGGCGCTCGTCGGGGTGCTGCCGGACGGGCTGGCGATGCCGGAGCGGCTGACCGGGCGGGAGGTGCTGCAGTACCTCGGGCTGCTGCGCGGCCTGCCCCGCAACGTCGTCGACGCGCGGGCCGACGAACTGCTCGCCGTGCTGGAGCTGGACGACGCCGGCCAGACGCTCGTCATCGAGTACTCCACCGGCATGCGCAAGAAGATCGGGCTCGCCACGGCGCTGCTGCACGGGCCGCGGCTGCTGGTGCTCGACGAGCCGTTCGAGGCCGTCGACCCGGTGTCGGCCGCGGCGATCAAGACCATGCTGCGCGGGTTCGTCGCCGCCGGCGGGTCGGTGGTGCTCTCCAGCCACGTGATGGCGCTGGTGGAGCAGCTGTGCGACCACGTCGCCGTGGTCGACCGGGGGCGGGTCGTGGCCGCCGGCGCGCTGGACGAGGTGCGCGGGGCGCGGTCGCTGGAGGAGACGTTCGTCGGGCTGGTCGGCGGGGAGCGGAACGGCGGGAAGAAGGCCAACGGATGGGAGGAACTGTCGTGGCTGTCGCGATGACCATGGCGCGGATGAAGATCGCGATGCTGCGCCACGCGTACCGGGGGCAGCGCGCGCAGACGGCGGGCACGGGGGCCGCCGTCGGCGCGCTGCTGGCCGCCGGGACCGTGTACCTCGGGTTCGCAAGCCCGGACCTGCTGGCCGCCGGCTACGCGGTGTGGCTGCTCGGCTGGGTGCTCGGGCCCGTGTTCACCGGCGGCGGCGACGAGGCGCTGCGGCCGGAGTACTTCACGCTGCTGGGCCTGCCGCCCCGGCGCCTGGCCGCCGGGCTGCTCGCCGGCGCGTTCGTCGGCGTCGCGCCGCTGGTCAGCCTCGGGGCGCTGGTCGGGCTCGCGGTCGCCGGGGCGCGGCTCGGGCCGGTCCACGCGCTCGCCGCGGTGCCCGCCATCGCGCTGCAGCTGGCCGCGTTCGTGCTGCTGTCGAAGGTGACCGTGGCCCTCGTCGGGCTCGCGCTGCGCACCCGCGCCGGGGCGATCGCCGCCGGGCTGGTCAACGGCGCGATCGTCGCCTCGCTGGGGCAGATCTGGGTGTTCATGGTCGCCTTCGGGCAGACGGGGACGCCCAGGGCGGTGTGGTACCTCCCGTCCGCCTGGGGCGTGCTCGCCGTCCGCGGCCAGTGGTGGGCGCTCGCCGCGCTGGCCGTCCTGGACCTGCTGCTGCTGGCCGCGTGGGCGGCGCTGCTCGGCCGGCGGGCCGGGGCGGCCCGGGTGTCGGGGCGCGCGCGGCGGCCGATCACCGCCGGCACCGCCTCCGGCGCCGTCGTCGCCAAGGAGCTGCGCACCTGGTCGCGCGACCTGGTCCGCAACCACTACCTGGCCTTCGCCCTGTCCTACGGCCTCTGCTTCGCCGCCAGCCCGCTGATCATCGGCTGGAACGGGATGCTGCCGTACGCCGGCCCGATCTTCGTCGTCATGGCCGCCGGCATGTCGAGCAACCTGTACGGCTCGGACGGCACCGCGCTGTGGCTGACCATGATGGCCGGCGCGAGCGACGTGCGGGGCCGGCAGCTGGCCTGGCTGTCCACGCAGGGGGTCGTCGCGGTCGCGCTCACCGTGGCGTGCACCGCGGTCACCGGCGGGCCGTGGCCGCTCGTGCTCGCGCTGCTGGCGGCGCTGCTCGGCGGTGCGGCCGGCCTGGTGCCGCTGGTGTCGGTGTACGCGCTGGTGCCGGGCACCGACCCGCACCGCCGCGGCGGCAACCCGCTGCGCACCAGCGAGGACGAGGGCGGCCTGACCGGGCTCGCGTACCTCATGTTCGTCCTCGTCATCGCCACCGCCCTGCCCGCGGGGCTGGTCGCGGTCCGCTTCGGGTGGGCCGGCGTCGCGCTCGGCGTGGTCACCGGAGCGCTGTGCTGGTGGGGCTTCGGCCGCCTCGCCGAGCGGCGCCTCGACAGCCACGGGCCGGAGCTGCTGGACACCATGCGGACCGGGCGCAGGGCGACGTCGCCGGCGAAGCCCGCGTTCCAGGACCTGAGCCGCACGCGCCGCATGGTCGCCGGGTGGTGCTTCGGCTTCGGCGCCATCCCGCTGTTCCCGCAGGGCATCGTCGCCGCGATCTTCGTCGGCAACGGCATGCTGCGCCACTCCTGGTTCCTGGCCACCTACATGCCGGCGGGCTGGCGCTACCCGGTCGCGGGCGCCTTCATCCTGCTCGGGCTGGGCATGTACGGAACCGCCCTCGGGATCGTCAGGTCGGCGAGGAAAGAGGCCAGAACCTGACCGCATCCCTGCGTACCGTCAACGGTGTCACCGAGATCAGGAGGGCTTCACCAATGACCACGATCACCCGCGAGCGCGCCGACCTGCTCGAGTCCCTCGGCGCCGCCCGGTTCTTCCTGCGGTACACCGCCCAGGGCCTCACCGACGAGCAGGCCGCCACCCGCAGCACGGTGAGCGAGCTGTGCATCGGCGGGCTCATCAAGCACGTCACGGCGATCGAGCGGCAGTGGGCCCGGTTCATCGTCGAGGGGCCGTCGGTCATGGCGCCGGCCGACGACCCGGACGCCTTCGCCGACTACGCCAACGGCTTCCGCATGCTGCCCGGCGAGACGCTGGCCGGGCTGCTGGACGAGTACGAGCGGGTGGCGAAGGAGACCGACGAGCTCGTGCGCAGCGTGGCCGACCTCGACGCCGACCACCCGCTGCCGCCGGCGCCGTGGTTCGAGCCCGGCGCGCGCCGCAGCCACCGGCGGACGCTGCAGCACATCGCGGCCGAGACCGCCCAGCACGCCGGCCACGCGGACATCATCCGCGAGGCCATCGACGGTCAGAAGACGATGGGCTGATCCGCAGGGGCATCAAGCTCCAGCGTCGGTACGGCGATCCAGCCCTCGATCCGCGCGAGCCCCACCTGCCCGGCGCCGGGCCGGGTCGCGCGGCCGAGGGCGGACGCGCGCCCGACGGGGGCGGCGATCACCGCGTCGAACGCGTCGTGGCTGGCTCGCACAAGCGGCTCGCGCCGGCCGAGGTCGAGCCGGCCGCGCCCGGCCAGATCGACGCCCGCGGTGAGCATCAGCGGTGCAGCGTCGCCGTGGCGCTGTAGGTGGCGGCGTCCGGGCGGTAGGCCATCTCCAGGCCGCCGTCGGGGCCCAGGTGCATGGTGAAGATGCCGGTCGGGGTGCACCGGCCCAGCGTGATGGCCTCCTGCGCGCGGATCACGTCGCCGTTGACCGACAGCACCGTCAGCGTGCCCTGGCAGCCGGCCTCGATGTAGCGGACCTGGCCGACTTTGGAGCCCGCGGTGATGTCCACCCGCATCTGGTACGCCTTGTTGTTGTCCTGCACGTATGACCCGGTCCACGTGCCGGCCCAGCTCGACGGGAACGCCAGCTCGGTGGCCGCCGGGGTCTGGGCCGCCGCCGGCGTGGTCGCGGCGGGCGTGGCCGCGGCCGGCCCGGCGCCCGGCAGAGTCTGCTGCGCCGCCGGGGTGGCCGGGGCGTTCGCGTTGTTCGAGGTGTTCGCGGCCGGCTCCCAGGGCCGGGTGATCGCCAGGACGGCGCCCACGGCCACCAGCGCGGCGACGATGGCGACCAGGACGATCGTGCCGATCGGCGAGCGCCGCGCGGGCAGGGCGGCCACCGGGACCAGCACCGGGCCCGGCCCCGGCGCGCCGTGCCAGGTCGGCGGCATCGGCACCGGCGGCGTGGTGGTGGCGACGAACGCCGGCGGCGCGGAGGTCGGCGGCGCCGACACCGGCGCCGGGACGGGGGAGGGTGCGCTGACCGGGGCTGTCGCCATCGGCGCCGGGGCCGGCGTGGCCGCCGCCCACCCGGGAGAGATCGGAGCCGTGGGCGGCGCGCTCACCTGACCGGCGGCGCCGAACGGTGCCACCGGGGCGGCCGCCGGGGTGACCGGGGCGGCCGCGACCGTCGTGACCGGGCGGTCGCAGAGGGCGCCCTCAGCCACCACGAGCTCGGGCTGGTCGATCACCGTCGGCGCGATGCGCAGGGTGCGGTGCAGCAGCGTCGCGGCCAGCGGGATCCGGGACGAGCCGCCGACCAGGAACACCCCGCCGATGCGCTCCGGCGGGATGCCCGCCTCCTGCAGCGTCGCCAGGGTCGTGGCGGCGGTGCGCTCGAGCTGCACCCGGGCCGCCTTCTCGAACTCCTCGCGGGTCAGGCGCACCTGCTGGTCGACGAGGGGGAGGTGGAGGTCGCCGCTGGCGTACCGCGACAGCTGCTCCTTCACCGCCCGCGCCGACTGCCACAGGGTCTGGCGGGCCTGCTGGTCGGCCGGGGTCTGCGGCCAGTCGAGGCGGCGCCACGCCTCCACGGCGGTCGCGGTCGCCGTCCGGGCGTGCTCGACGACGGCGGCGTCGAGGTCGAGCCCGCCCACGTCGGGCAGGCCGGCCGCGGCGGCCACCTCGAACCCGCCGGGCGAGGGCAGCAGGATGCTCAGGTCGAAGGTGCCGGCGCCGAGGTCGTACACCACGATGCTGCGCCCGGCCGGGATGCGCTGGCCGAGCACGGTGGCGAAGTAGCGGGCGGCGGCGACCGGCTCGGGCACGAACCGGACCTCGCCGATGCCGGCGGCCCGCGCGGCCGCGGCGAGCACCTCGAGCCGGGGCCGGCCCCACGCGGCCGGGTGGGTGAGCACGACGTCGGTGACCCGCTCGCCGGCGACCCGGCCGGCCTCGGTGTGCACGCGGTGCAGGACGGCGGCGATGAGGTGCTCGATCGGGAACTCGCGCTCGCCGAGCCAGACCGCGCGGTCGTCGATGCGCCGCTTCGGGTTGGCCTCGAAGCCGGCCGGCGCGCCGATGGCCGAGCGGACCGCGTCGGCGCCCACGAGCAGGCCGGTGTCGGGGCCGGCGAAGACGGCGGAGGGCAGCAGCGGGGAGCCGTCGAACAGCAGCGGGCGCACCGGCCCGTCGGGGCCGGCCAGCGCCGCCACCGTGTTGGACGTGCCGAAGTCGATGCCCAGCCGGTACCCGCCCCCACTCACAAGGTCACGGTACGGGTGGCGACCGGCCGGGTGGCAGGACCGCACGGACCGACCCGGCGAGCCGAACATCCACCCCAGTCCGCGTGGAACGCTGAAAGTTTCAACGGTATCCGTCGATGTGACCGTAACAATCGTCGAAGCGGTTGACCGGGTTTCGAAACCTCCCTACGTTCCGCAGGAAAGCGCTTTCCTAGGAGGTGTGTACATGCAGTCCAGAACAGCGCGGCGACGGGTGCGGCTGGCGCTCGCCGCCGCTTCCGGGCTCGCCGCGATCGGCGGCATGACGCTGGTCGTCACCGCGGAGGCCTCGGCCGCCACCGTGGACACGAGTGCGACCTACGTCATCGTCAACCACAACAGCGGCAAGGTCATCGACGTCTACAACTGGGCGACGAACGACGGCGCGCCGATCAACCAGTGGTCGCGCAACGACCTCACCGTCCAGCAGTGGAAATTCGTCGACGCCGGCAGCGGGTACTACAAGATCAAGTCGGTGATGAGCGGCAAGGTCCTCGAGCTGCCCAACGCCACCGACGGCGTCCAGCTCGTGCAGAACAGCGACAGCGGCTCGACCACCCAGCAGTTCCGGCTGGCCGACTCGTCCGGCGGGTACGTCCGCTTCGTCAACCGGCACAGCAACAAGGTCCTCGACGTCTGGCAGTGGTCGACGGCCGACGGCGCGAAGATCGCCGGCTACACCGACCTCGACGGCGCGAACCAGCAGTGGCAGCTCGTCAAGCTCGGCTCGGGCGGCGGCGGGAGCACCCCGACGTCCGGCGGCGGCAGCACCCCGACCGGCGCGTGGCCGACCGCCAGCGGCTCGCAGTCGGTGAGCGGCACGATCAAGGTCAGCGGGACGCTCGACGGGGGCATGAAGCGGTACTGCTGCATCGGCGACGGCAGCCAGAGCGAGAGCCAGGACCCGATGTTCGAGCTCGCCGACGGCGCGACGCTCAAGAACGTCATCATCGGCTCCCCGGCCGGCGACGGCGTGCACTGCCTCGGCCGCTGCACCATCCAGAACGTGTGGTGGGAGGACGTGGGCGAGGACGCGGCCACGTTCCTGGGCACCAACGGCGGCGACTCGTACGTCATCGGCGGCGGCGTCAGGTCGGCCAGCGACAAGGTCTTCCAGCACAACGGCAACGGCACCGTGCACATCAGCGGCGTCTACGCCAAGACCATCGGCAAGCTGTACCGCGGCTGCGGCAACTGCACCAACCACTACGAGCGCCACGTCACCGTGGACAACGTGCTGCTCGACAGCGCCAAGTACGTGGTCGGCATCAACACCAACTGGGGTGACACCGCCACGCTCACCCGTGTGGTAGTGCAGAACTCGTCCGGCATCCACATCTGCGCGGAGTACACGGGCGTCGCCAAGGGCAGCGAACCGAAGTACCTCGGCGACGGCATGGGCGACGGGCACTGCAACTTCAAGTCGTCCGACATCACCTACAAGTGACCGCGTCCGCGACCCGCGGGGCTCCTGCCCCCGCGGGTCGCGGCGGGCCCCGCCCTGGATCGACAACCGGTGCCAGTCGCCGCGGCACCGGTTCCGGAAATATCCGGAATGCGCCGATCGCATCAGCGGCAGCAGGGCCGCGGCGGCGCGCCAGTCGCCGGCCGCGCGGTGCCGGGCCGCCTGCGCCACGACGCCGGCCGAGGGCATCTCGGCCCGGATGCGGCGCCAGACCGGCACCTGTGCGGGCGGAAAGGGCAGGCCGGCCGGAATCGAACCGGCGTCCTCCATCTTCGCAAGGTGGCGTGTCGACCTCTGCACTACGGCCTGCCGGGGACTGAGGGTACCGGGGGGATCGCGCTCCGAGGAGGGTTCGCTTTGCCGACAGTCTGTCACCACGCCCCGGTGTAAGGTAACCGGGTCGTGATGGACCCTGGCGAAGAGGAACCGATGGTCGACGTTGCGCTGCTGCTGGGCGGCCCGTCCGAGGAGCGCGGCATCTCGCTCAACTCCGCACGCTCCGTAGCGGACCACCTCGAGGGTGGGGTCGTCGACCTACGGGAGATCATCTTCTTCGACCGGCGGGTAAGGCCGTACGCGATCCCGCGCGGGCTGCTGTACTGCAACACCCCCTCCGACTTCGACTTCAAGCTCGCCCACGAGGGCCGCCCGCTCACCGAGGACGAGCTGCTGGACCGGCTGCGCGCCGTCGACCTGGTCTTCCCGGTCATGCACGGCGCCTTCGGCGAGGACGGGCAGGTGCAGGCGCTGCTGGAGCGGGCCGGCGTGCCCTACGTCGGGACCGGCGCCGAGGCGTGCGCGACGGCGTTCGACAAGTACCGCGCCAAGGAGGCCCTCGACGCCCGCGGCATCGGCGCGGTGCCCTCGGTCCTCGTCGAGGCCGGGATGTCCGACGCCGAGGCCGAGCAGATCGTCGCCGGCGCGTTCCCCGACGCCGACAAGCTCGTGCTCAAGCCGGCCAAGGGCGGCTCCAGCATCGACGTGTTCGTCGCCCGCGACCGCGGCGCCGCCGCCGACATCCTGCGCGAGCTGCGCAAGCGCTACGACCGCGTCGTCATCCAGCCGCGCATGACCGGCGTCGAGGTCACCACGATCGTGCTCGAGGGCCCCGACGGCCCGGTCTCGCTCATCCCGGTCGAGATCGAGCTGCACAACCGGGTCGCCGACGAGGAGATCTTCGACTACCGCCGCAAGTACCTGGCCAGCAACGACTCGCACTACCACTGCCCGCCGCCGCGGGACGACGAGACCATCGCCGAGATCCAGCGCACCGCCGAGGCCGTGTTCACCGCGCTCGGCCTGCGCGACTTCGCCCGCATCGACGGCTGGCTGCAGCCCGACGGCACGATCCTGGTCTCCGACGTCAACCCGATCAGCGGCATGGAGCAGAACAGCTTCCTGTTCATCCAGGCCGCCCAGCTCGGCATGGCCCACGCCGACGTGCTGCGCGAGGTCCTGCGCGCCGCCGCGCGCCGGGCCGGCCTCGACCTCCCCCGCCTGTCGGCCTCGGACCGCGCCGCGCAGACCGGCCGCCCGGTCGCCGTGCTGTTCGGCGGCGCCACCGCGGAACGGCAGGTCTCGGTCCTCAGCGGCACCAACGTGTGGCTGAAGCTGGCCCGCTCCGAGCGCTACGCCCCCATGCCCTACCTGCTCTCGCCCGACGGCAGCGTCTGGCAGGTGTCGTACTCCACCGCCCTGCGCCACTCCGTGGAGGAGATCGTCTACGCCTGCCGCGACGGCCAGCGCCTCGAGGAGCGCCGCGCCCGCCTGGCGGCCCGGATCATCGAGCGCCTCGCGCTGCCGGATGAGGCCCGCACCGCCAGCGTGGTCCCGCCGGTGCAGCTGAGCATGGACGAGTTCCTGGCCCGCCACGACCTCGTCTTCATCGCGCTGCACGGCGGCATCGGCGAGAACGGCACCCTCCAGGAGCTGTTCGACCGGCACGGCATCCGCTACAACGGCTCGGGCCCGGACGGCTCGCGGCTGTGCGCGGACAAGTACGAGACCGGCCGCGTCGTGGCGACGCTCGCCGGCGAGGGCATCCACACCGCCCGCCGGATCCGCGTCGACGTGCCCGCGGTCCTCGACGACGCCGCCGTCGAGGCCATCTGGCAGGACATCGTCGCGCAGTGCACCGGCACCCGCGTGGTCGTCAAGCCGCTCGACGACGGCTGCTCGGCCGGCATCGTCCCGCTGGGCAACGCCGCCGACCTGCGCCTGTACCTCGAGCTCATCAACGCCGACGCCCGCCGCATCAAGGACGCCGGCTTCTCGCTGCTCACCCCGGAGCAGCTCATCGAGATGCCGACGACCCGCCCGCAGCACCTGCTCTTCGAGGACTACATCGACACCGACGACCTGCGCGTCGAGGACCGCGCCGGCTCGGCCGAGCTGGTCTGGGGCCTGGAGCGCGACACCGGCTGGATCGAGGTCACCGTCGGCGTCCTCGGCCCGAAGGGCGCGATGGCCGCCATGAACCCGAGCATCACGGTGGCCAGCGCGGGCATCCTCTCCCTCGAGGAGAAGTTCATGGGCGGCACCGGCGTCAACATCACCCCGCCGCCCGGACCCCCGCTCGGCCGCGTCGAGCCCGGCGCCGTCGAGGCCGTCCGCGCCCGCATCGCCCGCACCGCCAACGCGCTCGGCATGGCCGGCTACGGCCGCATCGACGCGTTCATGCACCGCAAGACCGGCGAGGTCATCATCATCGAGGCCAACTCGCTGCCCGGCCTGACCCCGGCGACGGTCTTCTACCATCAGGGCCTGGCCGAGGAGCCCCCGCTGCCCCCGCGCCAGATCCTCGAGCGGATCCTGGACCTGGCCGCCGAGGCCTGAGGCCGTCCCGTCAGAAGGCGTGCAGGACATCGAAGTCCAGGCCGTCGGCTCGCGCCAGGTAGACGGGCTGGTCGACGTGGCGGGAGCGCAGGGTCAACCGGCCGCGGCCGCCCGTGAACGTCGTGCCGTCGGCCGTGGCGTCCATGGCCGCCGGGTGCAGGGAGCCGGCCCGCTCGGCCAGGGCCGCCAGCAGGTGCATGCCGTCGTAGCTGGACTCGGCGTGGCCGTTGACGACCGGGGCCTGCCAGCCGTAGCGGTGGGTGTAGCGCTCCACGAAGGCCAGGGCCGCGTCCGTGGTCACCGTGCCGAAGTAGCCCATTGCGGCGTACAGCTCACCCGTCGCGTCGCCGTCCGTGGCCAGCAGGCCGTTCTCCTCCAGGGCGGCGCACAGGCGCGGCACGCCGGCCAGCCGGGACGCCGCGTAGGCGCGGTTGAACGCGGCCAGGTCGCTGCCGACCAGCGTCAGCAGGACGGCGTCGGCGCGGCGGCGGTCCAGCAGGTCCAGCAGGGGCGCGGGGTCCAGCGCGCCGAGCCGGACGTAGCGGGCGGCCACGACCTGGGCGTGGGCGTCGCGCAGGTACGCCACCGCGGCGCCGTGCAGCATCCGCGGCCACACGTAGTCGTTGCCGATCAGCGCCCAGCGGCGGGCCCGGCGGTGGCGGACCAGCCAGTCCAGGGCCGGGCGCAGCTGGCGGGCCGGGGTCTCGCCGAGCAGGTACACGCCGGGCGCGCGCTCGCCGCCCTCGTACGGGGGCGTGAACACGTACGGGACCCGGCCGCCCAGGGCGCGCACGGCGGCGACGCGGACGTCGCTGGCGTGGGCGCCGACGACCGCGGACACCGCGCCCGCGTGGACCAGGCCGGCCAGCTCGGCGGCGACGGTGTCGGGGTGGCGGCCGGCGTCCAGGAGTACCAACTCGATGGGAAGGCCGAGGAGGCCGCCGGCCGCGTTGAGCTCGGCCACCGCCAGGCGGGCGCAGTTGAGCACCGCCGGGGCCATCATGCCCAGCGTCCCCGACGTCGGCACGACCAGCGCCACGCGCACGGCGCGGCCCGGCTCGGGCGGCAGCAGGCGCGCCTCGAGCGGGTCGCGGATCACGCGGACCTCATCCACGCGCCCGAGTATCTTTCGTAGCGGGACGGGGGAAAAGGGGGTACGACGGTGGATGCGACGGGGCTGCGGGCCCACCTCGGATATGTGCTGAGCGAGGCCGAGCGGGCCGTCAACCGCGGGCTGTCGGCGGCGCTGCAGGCCGAGGGGGTGACCGTCGAGCAGTGGCGCATCCTGCAGGCCCTCTCCGACGGGCGCGGGCACTCGATGGGCGACCTGGCCGAGGCGGCGCTGATGCCGCACCCGACGCTGACGAAGGCGGTCGACCGCCTCGTCGACGGCGCGCTCGTCTACCGCCGCCAGGACCCGAACGACCGCCGCCGCGTGGCGGTGTACCTCTCCGAGTCCGGCACCGCGCTGCTGGCCCGCCTCGACCACACGGCGACGGCGCACCACCGCGCCCTGGAGTCCGCGTTCGGCGCCGCCCGCGCCGAGGCCCTGATGCGCGAGCTGACCGAACTGATCGCGACGGTCCGATGAGGCTCGAACCGACTTGACCCTCACGTTGCGTGAGGCACGAGGGTGGGTTCCATGAGCGACTACTACAACGCTTTCGAGATGAGCCCCGTGCCCGCCCCCGGCCCGGACGCGGTCGCGCCGGAGCCGTTCCGCGGTATCTACGGCATGCCCGCGTTCGCCACGATCCCCACGAGCGACCTGGCGGCGTCGGTGGACTTCTGGACCCGCGGGCTCGGGTTCTTCGAGCTGTTCAGCATCCCCGGCCGGCTGGTGCACCTGCGCCGGTGGGCCTTCCAGGACGTACTCCTCGTCTCGGCGGCGAGCGCCCCGGCGCAGACACCGGCGGTGAGCTTCAATTTCGCCTGCGTGCTCAGCCAGGTCGATGCCCTCGTCGAGGCCTGTCGCGCGCTGCGCCCGGACTCGGTCGACGGCCCACGGGACACACCCTGGAACACCCGCGATGTAGAGGTGATCACCCCCGAGAACGCCCGGATCGTGTTCACCGCGGCGAAACCCTTTGACCCGGCCAGTCAGGAGGCGCGGAACCTTGCCGCCGTCGGGATCACCCCACCGGCCGCCGGTCGCGGCGACAATGAGGAGCGTGCCTGATGCCGCTGACGCCGACGGCCTGACCGTCGGTCAAGTCTCGGCGCGTCTGGGCGTGACCGTCCGCGCGCTGCACCACTGGGACGACATCGGCCTGGCCCGGCCGTCGCTGCGCACGGCCGCCGGATACCGCCTCTACACCGCCGGCGACCTGGAACGCCTGCACCGCATCGTCGTCTACCGGGAGATCGGCGTCGGCCTGGACCGGATTCCGGCCATCCTGGACGACGCGACCGCCGACGTGCTCGGCGCACTGCGCGCGCAGCGCACCCAGGTCGCCGAACGCATCGACCGTCTCCAGCAGCTCAGCACCGGCCTGGACCGGATGATCGCCGCCCACGAGCGCGGCCTGCTGCTGACCGCCGAGCAGCAGGCCGCGATCTTCGGCCCCGAGTGGAACCCGGACTGGCCCGCCCAGGCCCGCCGGCGCTACGGGGACACGACGCAGTGGCAGCAGTACGCCGAACGCGCGGCCTCCCGCAGCCCGGAGGAATGGCAGGCGATCGCCGACGCCACGGCCGAGCTCGACCGCGCCCTCGGCGCCGCGATCGACGCCGGTGTCACCCCCGGCAGCCCGGAAGCGAACCGGCTCGTCGAGCGCCACCGTGAGGTCTTCGCCGCGTACTTTCCCCTCACCAGGCGGATGCAGGTCTGCCTCGGCCGCAAGTACGAGGCCGATCCGGGATTCGCGGCCCACTACGACGGCATCCGCGCCGGCCTGGCGACCTGGTTGCGCCAAAGCATCGACGCCAGCGCACGCGCCCACGACATCGACCCCGACACCGCCACCTGGCAGTAGCGCGCCACAGCTAGTGCGGAAAGGCCCGCCGCGGGCGCGGGGTGATGTCACGGCGGAAGGCATCGATCGCCGCCGACACCGACAGCATGTCCTCGGTGGCGCGGATCTGGTTCAGGTACAGCGAACGGCGCGCCAGCCCGGGCAGGTCGAACGTGAAGTACATGGCCATCAGCGGGTTGACGAACAGCTCCGAGTCCCCGATGCGCTCGGCGACGCGCACGTCCCCGGCGAGGCCGGCCAGGGCCGCGGCGACCTGGCCGTTGACGATGCTCTCGGCGCCGGGCATCTCCGTGGCGGCGAACGCGACCGCGTCGCGGTAGAGGGCGGCCTCGCGGCTGCGGCCCGGGACCGTGAACGCGCCCAGGTAGGCGCCCTCGCGGTCGAGCGCGGCGATGTTCTCGAGGACCTGGACATGGTTGACGCCGTGGTACGCATCGATGCCGAAGCCGATGCTCGCCACCAGCCGCGTCGGCACCGGCGTGCCGAGCACCGCGGCCAGGCTCGTGGCGTCCTCGACGGGCGTGCCGAGGGCCGCCTCGTCGCCGCGCAGCAGGATGTCCGTGCCGCCGTCGACCAGCACGATCGCGTCGAGGGCGAGGCGCTTCGCCAGCGCCCGATACGCCGAGCGCAGCGGCCGCACGCCCGTGCGCGGGAACGCGTACACGGTCGCCGGCCGCCCGTGCCGCGCCAGCCAGCGGGCCAGGGTCCGCTCCGGGCTGTACGAGTCGTACGTCATCGTGTCCGGGCCGATCGCCGCCACCCCGGGCGCCACCCACGCGTCACGGTCGAGGCCATAGAGGTTCGCGATCGACAGATTTCCCAGGTGTACTTCAACATCGCGGCCCTGCAGCCACAACGCGAGCGGCAGCCCGGCGAAGACGTCGAACCCGCCCGGCCCCGGCGACGAGCACGCGCCGGGCGTCGCGGAGGGCCTCGAAGAACGGCGACGGCCACACGCCTGCATGGTGCCCGGCCCGCGCGCGGCGCGCATCGGTATTCCCGCCGGGCGTCAGGATAGGGCGGTCCGCGGGCGGCGCGCGTCATCCGACCGGCGGCGCGATGCGTCCCTTCTCGACTGACAACGCGGCTGCACCCGAGCCGCTACCTTTTGTGGACCAGCCCGGCAACGGGCTGTCGGGAAGGCAGTGATCCGCCGGGCGTCCTCTGGTCGCCGAATCGGCCCGGCGGGGAGTCAGTGGCGAAACCGGCCCCGAGCAACGGTGTTCCAAATCCTGTATTGCTCCGCGCTGCCGCATGTCCCGCGGTGGCCGCGCCCTGCCGTGCCCACGAGGAGTCGTCATGCGCAAGAAGGTCGTCATCGGCGTAGCCGCCGGCGTCGCCGCGGTGGCGCTCGCGTTCGGCATCGGCATCGGCGTCGCCCACCAGGGTCCGGCGCAGCAGGCCCCGGCGGCGGAGAGCCGCCCCGCGAAGAACGGCGAGATGCCGGCGCCCCCAGCGCCGCCGCAGCTGCGTCCGTCCGAGCGCGTCGTCGTCACCGGCAAGTAGTGCACCACCACTGAGATTCGGGAGAGCTCGTGTTCCAGTCCAAGAAGCAGAAGATCGCGGCCATCGGCGCGACCGCGGCCGCCGTCCTCATCGGCGTCGGCGCCACCGCGTACGGCGCGGTGCCCGACTCCGGCACCGGCGTGATCACCGGCTGCCGCAACACCAGCACCGGTGCGCTGCGCGTCATCGACTACCAGGGCGGGCAGCGCTGCAAGAGTGGCGAGCAGCGGATCCAGTGGAACAACCAGGGCCCGAAGGGCGCCACCGGCGCCACGGGTGCGACCGGCGCGCAGGGCGTGCAGGGTCCCCAGGGACCGCAGGGCGTCCAGGGCCCGGCCGGCGCCAAGGGCGCGACCGGCGCCACCGGCGCGACGGGTGCCACGGGCCCCGCCGGCGCCAAGGGCGCAACGGGCGCGACCGGCGCGACGGGTGCCACGGGCGCCACCGGCCCGGCCGGCGCCACCGGCGCGAAGGGCGACAAGGGTGACACCGGCGCCACGGGTGCCCAGGGCGCTCAGGGCGAGAAGGGCGACACCGGCGCCACGGGTGCCCAGGGCGCTCAGGGCGAGAAGGGCGACACCGGCGCGACCGGTGCCCAGGGTGCACAGGGCGAGAAGGGCGACACCGGTGCCACGGGCGCCCAGGGTGCGCAGGGCGAGAAGGGCGACACCGGCGCGACCGGCGCCCAGGGTGCGCAGGGCGACAAGGGCGAGAAGGGCGACAAGGGGGACCAGGGCGAGCAGGGCCTGCAGGGCATCCCCGGCGTCAACGGCAAGGACGGCGCCCCCGGCCCGCAGGGCGAGAAGGGCGACAAGGGCGACACGGGCGCCCAGGGCGAGAAGGGCGACAAGGGTGACACCGGCGCCCAGGGCCTGCCCGGCATCCCCGGCGCCAGCGCGTACGACATCGCCGTGGCCGCCGACCCGAGCGTCGGCACCGTCGACGAGTGGCTCGCCTCGCTGGTCGGTCACGGCACCGACGGCAAGGACGCGTACCAGATGGCGCTCGACGCCGGCCTGACCACCGAGTCGTCCCCCGAGGCGTGGCTCGCCTCGCTCAAGGGCGCGAAGGGCGACAAGGGCGACACCGGCGCGGCCGGCGCGGCCGGCGCCCAGGGTGCCCAGGGCGAGACGGGCGCGGCCGGCGCCGCGGGCAAGGACGGCGTGGCCGGCAAGGACGGCGCCAACGGCAGCGCGATGCTGACCGGCGCGGGTGCCCCGGCCGCCGGCCTCGGCGCGGTCGGCGACGTCTACCTCAACACGACGGACTTCACGCTGTACAAGAAGGCCGACGCCACCACCTGGTCCCCGATCGGCAACATCAAGGGCGCCGCGGGGGCCAACGGCGCCGCCGGCGCGAAGGGCGACAAGGGCGACACCGGCGCGACCGGCGCCCAGGGCCCGGCCGGCGACGGCCTCACCAAGGCGACCAGCACCCCGGTCACCCTGAACAACTCCAGCTCGCAGACGGTCACGATGACGTGCGCCGCGGGCACCACGGCCGTCGCCGGCGGCGTGTCGGCGGGCGCGACGCTCTCGCAGTCCTACGCGTCGACCACCGACCAGACGACCCGCACCTGGATCGTCAAGTTCAACCGCACCGCTTCGTCGGGCAGCGTCACCGTCACGCCGTACATCTACTGCGCCGGCTGACCGACCCGAAGACCCGGGCCCCGGCTCACGCACCAGAGCCGGGGCCCGCCCATACCCAGCGCGAGAGAAGCGAGGACGCAGTGCGCACAACGGTGAAGCTGGTGGGGTCGGCGGTCGTCGGCGCCATCGTCGCGGGCGGGCTCGGGGCGACGGCGCACGCCGCGGCCCCCGCCGTCGCGTCGGTCACCCCGAAGAACGGGTCGACCGGGGTACCGGTCACCGTCCACCCGACGGTGACGTTCAACGAAGCGACCAACCCGGCGTCGCTGCGCTTCTCGTTCGTGAAGACCGTCGGCGGCGCCTCCGTCACCGCGTACTCCACCTACGACGCGCCGACGCACACCTTCACGTTCGTCCCGCGGGCGGTGCTGGCCGACTCCACGCGGTACACCGTCACGATCAAGGTGGCGAACACCTCGGGCGTGCTGAGCGACCAGTACGTCTGGGCCTTCACCACCGGCGTCACCGACCGCACCGCCCCGGCCGCGCCGGGCGCCCCGGCGGTGAGCGACGTGACGACCACGGGCGCGACGCTGGCCTGGGGCGCGTCCACCGACAACGTGGGCGTCACCGGTTACCAGATCTTCGACGGTACGGCCACGACGCCGATCGCCACGCTGACGGGCAACCCGCCGGCGACGACCACGACCCTGTCCGGCCTCGCGCCGTCCACGGACCACTCGATCACGGTGAAGGCGCTCGACGCCGCCGGCAACGCCTCGCCGGCGAGCTCGGCGGCGACGTTCACGACGCTCACCCCGCCGCCCCCGCCGGACGTGACCGCGCCGACGGCACCCGGCGCGCCGGTGGCCGGCGAGGTCACCGCCACGTCGGTCGCGCTCTCCTGGGCGCCGTCCACGGACGACCGGGGCGTGGTGGCGTACCGCATCACCGGCGGCCCGGCCGTGCAGGAGGTGACGGCCACGAGCGCGACGATCACCGGCCTGACCGCGCGCACGCCGTACTCGTTCACCGTCCAGGCCCTCGACGCCGCCGGCAACGTCTCCGCCGCCTCCCCGGCGACGGCCGTCACCACGCCGGCCGCCCCGGTGGCCAACGCCCGCAGCGGCGCCGGCATCCCCGGCTCGACCGGCCGGACCCTGGTCCTCTACGACACCACCGGCCCGTACGGGTTCCTCGGCGAGCAGTACGCCATCGCCACCGCCAACCTCGCCTCGCACTTCGGCGCCTGGACGGCCCAGCCGGTGGTCGACTACGCCGCCGGCGAGATCAACGACTACCAGGCCGTCATCTACATGGGCTCGACCTACGACGAGCCGCTGCCGGCCGCCTTCCTCGACGACGTCACCGCCACGACGAAGCCGGTGATCTGGTCGTACGACAACATCTGGCAGCTCACCGCCCGCGACCCCGGCTTCGCGGCGAACCGCGGCTTCACCTGGACGCAGTTCGACGTCGCGCCGGTGTCCACGGTCAACTACGAGGGCCGGACCTTCACCCGCGACCCGGAGAACCTCGCCGGCATCATGGGCACGACCATCGGCGACGCCACCAAGGCGACCCCGGTCGGCATCGCGGTGCACGACGGCGACGGCGCGGCCATGAACTGGGGCGTGCGGTCGGGCAACTTCACGTACCTCGGCGAGATCCCGTACGCCTACATGACCGCCGACGACCGGTACGTGGCCTTCGCCAACGTCCTCATGGAGGCGCTCGCGCCGCAGACCGCCGAGCGCCACCGCGCCCTGGTGCGCATCGAGGACGTCGGGCCGGACGCCGACCCGGCCGAGCTCAACGCGATCACGACGTACCTGTCGAGCAAGAACGTCCCGTTCTCGGTCGCGGTGTACCCGCGCTACGTCGACCCGAAGGGCGCCAACACCGGCGGCGTGCCCGAGGACTACACCCTCGCCGACCGGCCGCAGGTGGTCGCGGCGCTGAAGAACATGCAGCAGCACGGCGGCACGCTGCTGATGCACGGGTACACGCACCAGTACGCGACCAAGGACAACCCGTACAACGGCGTCAGCGCCGACGACTTCGAGTTCTACCAGGCGCACGTCGACGCGGTCACCAACAACGTCATCTACGACGGCCCGGTGCCCGAGGACTCGCAGGCCTGGGCCCAGACGCGCATCGACGGCAGCTTCGCCGCATTTGCCGCGGCCGGCCTGACCAGGCCGACGATCTTCGAGTTCCCGCACTACGCCGGCTCCGACGCGGCCAACCGCGCGGTCGCGGCGACGTTCCAGACCCGCTACGACCGCGGCCTGTACCCGGTCGGCGCGCTGCGCGGCGGGACGCTGGACAACACGCGGATCATCGGGCAGTTCTTCCCGTACACGGTGCGCGACATCTACGGCGTAATCACGTACCCGGAGAACCTCGGCAACATCGAGCTCGAGCCGTTCAACAACCACCCGGCCCACCTGCCGCCGGACATCATCAAGTCGGCGCAGCTGAACACGGCGGTCAAGGACGGCGTGGCGAGCTTCTTCTTCCACCCGTACGTCGACGTCAGCTACCTGCGCACGACGGTGGAAGGTGTGCTGGCCGCGGGCTACACCTTTGTGCCGGCATCATCCATGTAAATGGTGAAATAACCGAAATGTCCGGCGCCGCCAGGCGCCGGACATTTCGCGTTGTCGGCAGCAAGAAACTTCGGCCAGGCTGAAACGCGCAGACGCCGGGCGGCCGTCTAGTCCGCGCGACGATTGGAGTCCGATCCGGTGAACAGTGACCAAGAGGCGGCGTTCCAGGAGTTCGTCACCGCGCAGATGGACCAGCTGCGCGGCCTGGCGTACCTCACCTGCGGCGACTGGCAGCTGGCCGAGGACGCCGTGTGCACGGTGCTCGCGAAGCTGTACACCCGATGGAAACGGGTCGACCGGCCCGACGCCTACGCCCGCACGATGGTGGTGCGGGCCGCGGTCGACGAGGTCCGGCGGCCCTGGTGGCGGCGCGAGCGCACCGCGGGCGACGCCCTGCCGGAGCCCCCGGCCAGCGACGGCACGCCGGCCGTGATCGACCGGCTCACGGTCCTCGACGCCCTGCGCACCCTGCCGGTGCACCAGCGGGCCGTGCTCGTGCTGCGCTACCTCGAGGGCCGCACCGTCCAGGAGACCGCCGAGGCGCTGCGCTGCCCCGAGGGAACCGTCAAGACCCACACCGCGCGCGGCCTGGCCCGGCTGCGCGAACGGCTCGACGTCGCCGAACCGATGTGGCACGCCGCAAACCAGGGTGTTGCCGCGGCACCCGGACATATCGAGAGGGCGTCATGAGCCAGAACATGCAGGATCTCCTTCAACAGGCGCGGGCCGACGCGCTGGCCGCGGCGCCACCCATGCGCAGCGACGTCGACCAGGTCGTGAAGGCGGGGCGCAGCCGGGCGGTCCGCGGACGGCTGCTGCGCGCCGGCGCCGGGGCCGGCACCGCGGTGGCCGTGGCCGCCGCGCTCGCGCTGCCGCACGCGTTCGGCGGCGCGCCGGCCCAGACCCCGGCCGCGGGCGCCGCCCCGGCGACGGCCGCGGCGCTGTCCTATCCGCAGGGGACGTTCGCGTACGGGTTCAGGGGCTACACCGCCGGCGTGTTCACGGTCAGCGCGCCGATCCTCGTCACGCCCGGCTACCAGGAGGCGTACGTCCGCCGCGGCGACGAGATGGAGACGATGTACGACGGCAGCGCCCCCGGCAGCGTCGCCTCCTCCGTCCCCGGCTACAGCGCGCTGCTGACCGTGTACCGCCCGGGCGCCTTCCAGGCGACCCGGTTCAGCGGCGCCCAGGCGGTGTCGGTGAACGGCCGGCCCGGCCTGTACTCCCCGTCGGTGCACTACCAGCCCGGCGACACCTCACCGTCGACGGGCGCGCTCGCCTGGCAGTACGCCGACAACGCGTGGGCGACCGTGGCGTCGGTGACCCCGGACGGGTACAGCAAGGCCGAGTTCGTGCAGATTGCCGCCGGCCTGACCGCGGCACCGGCGACGACCCCGAAGACGCCGGTGAAGCTGACGTGGACCCCGCCGGGCTACGGGCTGACGTCGGTCGGCGCGACCGACGACTACCCCAACGGCGGCCCGTACATGGTGTCGAGCCAGCGCCTGATCAAGACCCGCCCGGCGTACACCGGCCTGACCGCGACCGTCGACGCCTCGGCGGCCGGCTCGCCGACGTTCCGGGTCGGCGTCTTCCCGGTCGCCTACGCCAACAGCTCGAAAGCGCATCCGGGCACGGCCTCCTACTGCAACAGCGGCAACGCCGACCTCTGCTACCGGATGACCCCGGACGGCAAGTACCAGATCGAGCTGCACAGCAGCGGCGGCCTGTCCCAGGCGGACCTGCGCCACGTGCTCGACTCGGCGCAGGTGGCCGACCCCGCCAACCCGCAGAGCTGGTTCCCGATCAGCGCCTGACCCCCGTTCTCCGCCGGCCGGTGTCCCCTCGGTGGGGCGCCGGCCGGCGTCGTTTCGGCTGACAGAACGGCACCCGTTTCGCCCCTAGCCTGGCGTTGTACCTGATCAGCCGATATGAAGCGGGGACGCGCAGTGGCCACGATCATCGACAAGCCCGAGTCCAAGCCCGAGGCCGAGCAGCCCGTCGCGGCGGCCCCGCGGCGCGGCCGGACCCGCACGGTGCTCGGCGCCGTCGCCCTGACCGCGGTCGCCGGCGTGGCCGGCTGGCAGGCCCCGCACGCGGTCGACGCGCTGACGAAGCCGCCGTACCTCGGCGAGAACGCCGACAAGGTCGCCGCGGCCCTGGGCTGCGACGGCTACACCAGGGCCGCGAAGCACGAGGACACCCTGTACGACTACCGCGACCAGGGCACCTGCACCATCAACGGCGTCGTCGTCACGATCACCACCTTCGACACGGTCGCCGACGGGCACACCTTCGAGGCGGTCATGCAGGCCGTCATCCCGGTGCTGCACCCGACCTGGTCCGGCGCCACGTACGCGGCCGGCGACGGCTGGAACGTCGCCGACGCCCGCAACCTGACCCCCGAGATCGCCACGCTGGCCGTCCAGCGCCTCGGCCTGGGCGCCACCCACGTCATCCGGGCCGGCGTCGCCTCCTGACCCTGCTCGGGTGAAACAGTGCGGCCCGCCTCCCCTGGGCAGGGAGACGGGCCGCCGTGCTTTCCCGGGTGGCTAGCCGAGCGTCCAGCTCTGGTTGGCGGTGCCGCCGCAGGTCCAGATCTGCAGCTGGTTGCCGTCGGCGGTGCTCCAGTCGGTGACGTCCAGGCACTTGCCCGAGCCGGTGTTGACCAGGCTGCCGTTGGCGCCCACCGTCCAGTTCTGGGCGTTGGTGCCGTTGCAGTCGTACAGCTGCACCTTGGTGCCGTTGGCCGTGCCGGCCGCGGTCACGTCCATGCACTTGCCGAGCGCGCGGAAGGTGTTGCCGGTGTGCGTCCACTGCTGGGCGTTGGTGCCGTTGCAGGTGTACAGCTGCACGTGGGCGCCGTTGGTCGAGCTCGCGCCGGCGACGTCGACGCACTTGCCGCCGTAGCCGTGGATCGGCGTGGTGCTGCCGGCCGGCGGCGTGGTCGGCGGGGTGGTGGTCGGCGGCGGGTTCGTGGTACCGCCGGTGATCCCCTTGAAGATGTTGGTGAACTGGTAGTTGCTCTGTGCCGTGCCGCTCTGGCCCTGGTTGTCACGGCCGAGCGACCAGAACGTGAGCTCCTGGATGCCCTTGCTCGCGGCGAACGCCTCGAGCTCCTGGGCGTCCTGGATGGTGAAGACCTCGGCGCTGGTGTCGTTCACGCCGATCATCGGGCAGTTGCCCTCCATCGCCCACAGCTGCGCGTCGGTCTTGGTGTTCCAGATCTGACCGAGCTGGTTGCGCAGGCCGTTGGCCGCGCTGATCGCCGCCTGGCCCATGTCCATCGCCGGGCCGTAGTCCATGGTCATGATGTTGACCAGGTTGACGTTCAGGTTGTGGCTCTTGGCGTTCTGCAGCAGCGCGATGCCGTTGGACTCCAGGCCGCTCGGGCTGACCGGCAGCGTGTAGTCCACGGCCAGGGTCTTGCCCTGGCTGGCGTACTGCTGCTGCAGGTTGGCCAGCGCGGTGTTGCGCCGGTCGTTGGCGGCCGTGTTGTTCAGCGTCGAGCCCTCGATGTCGAGGTCGATGCGGGTCAGGTTGAACTGGTCGATGACCTTCTTGTACTGCGCCTGCATCGCCGAGACCGTGCTGCACGAGGCGAGCTCGTCGCCCGACGCGCCGCCGAACGACACGATGACGTCGCCGCCGACCGCGCGCAGGCTGTTGATGGCGTTGTTCCAGCCGGCGTCGGTGACCGGGGTGTCGCCGTTGATGGTGGCGTTACAGGTGCCCTGGCTGATGACGAAGGCCAGCGTGTAGTACTTGTTGCCCGTCGCGTTGTACGCGGCCATGAGCGTGGACGGGTTGTTCCACATCTCCGCATACGGCGCGGCGTAGTGGGCCGGGAAGCCTTGGCCGGGGTTGGCGGCGGCGGACGCGGCTGCGATGTTGGCGAACATGACGCCGGCGGTGGCCAGCGGCAGCACGCCGATCGCCGCTAGGAGCGGCAGCCTTCTGCGGGTGCGGGATCGGGGCATGGACTTTCCTCCGGTTGGACAGGCGGACGACTAGGGGGGTGACGGCGGCGCCCAGGGTTGGGGGTGGGCGCCGCCGGAACTTCGGTCCGGTATGCCCGGACTCAGGAGGGCAGCGTCCAGAGCTGGTTGGCGCCGCCGAAGCAGGTCCAGATCTGCAGGCGGGTGCCGTCGGCGCTGCTGTTGCCCGTGGCGTCGAGGCACTTGCCGGAGCCGGTGTTCACCAGCTTCCCGGCGCTCGCCGTCCACTTCTGGGCGTTGGTGCCGTTGCAGTCGTACAGCTGCACGGTCGTGCCGTCGGCGGTGCCGGCACCCGTCACGTCGAGGCACTTGCCGAGCGCGCGGACGCTGTTGTCGGCGTTGCCGACCGTCCACTGCTGGGCGCCGGTGCCGTTGCAGGTGTACAGCTGCACCGCGGTCCCGTTGGCCGAGCTCGCGCCGGCGACGTCGACGCACTTGCCGCCGATGCCGGTGATCTGGCCGGTGTGCGTGCCACCGCCGCCGGTCTGCGTGGCGGTCGGCGTCGGGTTGCCGGTGGCGGTGTTCCACGTGAACGTCGCCGAGGTCTTCGTCGGCAGGCTGTAGACGAACGACTGGCCGCCCCAGTTGACCTTCACCGTCTGCGTCGAGGCGCTGGAGTTGAAGGCGATGAGGGCCTTCGAGCCGTCCGGGTTCTTGAACGCCACGTTCGGGATGGTCGAGTTGGCGCTCGAGTCGATGCGCACCGCGCCCGGGCGGACGAACTTGGTCAGGTGGCCCATCGTGTAGTACTCGATGGTGTAGTCGACCTGGCCGCTGCGCGAGTCGCCGCGGTGCACCGTGATCAGGCCGGTGCAGGTGCCGCAGCCGCCGTTGTGCGGGCCCATGTTCTGGTCGACGGCGAGGCTCCACTTGGTCCAGGACCGGCCCCAGTTGCGGAAGTAGTCGACCAGGTCGTACATGTCCTCGGACTGCTGGTCGGTGACCCAGGTGCCGCCGGAGTGCTCGGTGAAGTACATGTTCACGTTCGGGAACTGGTTGTGCACCGTGGTCATCTGCGTCGGGCTGCCGCCGTAGTCGTGCCACGCGATGCCGCCGAAGTTCGGGTGGTTGCGGATCGCGGTGTCGTTGATCAGCGGCGACACCCACGTGTCGTAGGTGTCGAAGTTCCAGTCGCCGATGAGCAGCTTGGTGCTCAGGCCCGCGCTCTGCAGGGCCGGCATGAGGTCGTTCTTGGCGAACGACTGCAGGCCCGAGACCGGCCACTGCATCGACGGGTAGCCGGCGCAGCACCCGGGCTCGTTCTGCTCGGTCACGTAGTTGATGTGCACGCCCTGGGCCTCGTAGCCCTGGATGTACTTCACGAAGTACTGCGCGTACGTCTTGTAGTACTGGGCCTGCAGGTAGCCCTGGCTGTACGCGTTGTTGTCCTTCATCCACGGCGGCGCCGACCAGGGCGAGCCGATGACGATGGTGCTCGGGTTCAGACCTTTGGCCTGCTTCGTGAGCGCCATGACATCGGCGTCCCGCGACAGCGAGAAGTCGTTCAGGTCGCAGCAGGTGTTGTCGTACGAGTAGCTGTTCTGCGCCAGGTCGGAGGAGCCGATCACGTTGCGCAGCGCGCTCAGGCCGATGCCCGAGGTGGGGCTGAACAGCTTGTTCATCACGTCGTTCTGCGTCGCGGTGCTCAGCGCGCCGCTGCCGCGGATGTCGAAGGCGGCGGTGTCGGTGAACGACGCGCCCGCGCCCTCGAACGGCTGGTACGTGACGCCGTCGTTGACGGTGATGGTCTGGTTCGCGCTGCCGCTGCTCGCGGTGAACACGACCGGGCTCTGCTGCTGCAGACCGCGGGTGACGGTCCGGCCGCCGGAGTCGGAGGTCGTGGTCAGCCAGACGTTGACGCTCTCGTTCGCCGCGTTGGCGAACTGCTGGGGGAGCACGGCCACGGCCGCGGCGGCCACCGCCACGGCGGCCAGGACGGCCGCCTGCCGGGCTCTTCTCGGCTTGTTTTTGGGCATGAGACATCGCCTCTCGAAGGCGGTGTGACCGGAGCTGGGCTGGCGGGCCTGCGTCGCGGTCGGGGGTCGGGTGAGGGGTCCTACATGGCGGGGTGTCACATAGAAAACACCCGATGCTGCGGCGTGTCAACGAAACACAGCAAAAGATAATGAAACAAGTTACAAACCTTATGTCATTTATACTGCGCAGCAATCCAAGCCCCCTCGCAGCCCGTGACCAGGAAGATTGGACCGCGTCCGTGACGAGACGTGCCACGATCCGTGACCTCGCCGACCAGACCGGCGTCTCGGTCGCCACCGTCTCGCGCGTGCTCAACGGGCACGCGAACGTCTCGGCGCAGACCCGCGACCTGGTGCTCCGGGCCGCGAGCAAGCTGGGCGCGCACGGGCCGCGGCCGCGCTCGGGCCCGGCGATCGGCGGTGACACGGTGTTCGTGCGCTGCCCGTACGTGCTCAGCGACTACTTCGGCCTCATCGTCTCCTCCGTCGTGGAGACCGCCGAGCTGCACGGCCTGAGCGTCATGCTCAACGCCGGCAAGAGCGCCGCCGGCCGCAGCCCGCTGCCGACCCTGCCCGAGCGGGCCGGGGTGCGCGGCGCGATCCTCATCCTGCCGCCGGAGCCCGCCGAGGACCTGGCGGCGCTGCGCGACCGGCAGTTCCCGTTCGTGGTGGTCGACCCGCGCACCGCCCCGCCGCGCGACGTCGTCGCGGTGTCCTCGGCGCACTTCGCCGGCGCGCGCAGCGTCGCCGCGCACGTGGTCGGGCTCGGGCACCGCCGGGTCGGCATCATCGGCGGCCCGCGCGAGTGGTCGGTCAACGACGGGCGGCAGGCCGGCTACATCGCGCCGCTCGTCGACGTCGGCGTCCTGCCCCCGGCCGAGCTGCTGCGCTTCGTCACCGAGCCCAACGAGGAGCAGGGTCACGCCCTGGCCTGCGAGCTGCTCGACCTGCGCGAACGGCCGACCGCGCTGCTGTGCTTCAACGACAAGATCGCCCTCGGGGCGCTGCGGGCCGCCGCCGAGCGCGGGCTGCGGGTGCCCGAGGACCTGACGGTGGCCGGCTTCGACGACATCGAGATCAGCCGGGCCACCCAGCCGATGCTCACCACCGTCCGCCAGCCCCTGGCCGAGCTCGGCCGGATGGCGGTCACGATGCTCCTGCGCCTGATGGGCGGGCACGAGCTCGACGCGCTGCACGTGGAGCTGGCCACCGAGCTGGTCGTGCGCGGCTCCACCGCTCCACCGCGGTCTCTGTAACAGTTACAGTGGTGTACAGATGTACATAGGCAGTGTACGTTTGTACACATGCCAGGTCCCGAGAAGTCTATGCGGCAACGCATGCTCGACGGCGAGCTCTACATCGCCGACGAGGAGATCGGGCGCGACTACGTGCGCGCCCAGGAGCTGACGCGCCGCATCAACGCGCTGCCGGTCACCGAGGCCGACACCAAGCGCCGCCTGCTCACCGAGCTGCTCGGCGGGATCGGCGAGGAGACCGAGATCCGCGCGCCGATGCAGTTCGACTACGGCACCCAGACGACCATCGGGGCCCGCAGCTTCGTGAACTTCGGGCTCGTCTGCCTCGACGTCGCCCGCGTGACGATCGGCGACGACGTGCAGATCGCCAGCAATGTCCAGCTGCTCACGGCCTGGCACCCGGTCGACCCGCAGCTGCGCCGCGACAAGTGGGAGGCCGGCTCGCCGATCACCATCGGCGACAACGTGTGGCTCGGCGGCGGGGTCATCGTCTGCCCGGGCGTCACGATCGGCGACAACACCGTCGTCGGCGCGGGCGCGGTGGTCGTCAAGGACCTGCCGGCCAACGTCGTCGCGGTCGGCAACCCGGCGCGGATCGTCCGCGAGATCTGATGTCCATCCGCCGGCACGACCCCGACCGCAAGGACCGCATCATCGACGCGGCCATCGGGGTCATCGCCGAGCACGGCGTCGCCGGGACCACCCACCGGCTCATCGCCGCGGCCGCGGACGTGCCGCTGGGCTCGCTGACGTACCACTTCAGCGGGCTCGACGACCTGCGGGCGCAGGCGTTCCGCCGGCACGCCGAGCGGATGTCGGTCATCTACGAGGCCCACTTCCGGGGCGTGCGGACCCGCGCGGAGTTCGTCGAGGCGGTCACCGACCTCATCGACGGCGACGCCGGGGCGAGCGCCCCGGACTGGGCGATCGCCTACGAGCTGTACCTGGCGGCGCTGCGCGAGCCGGCCCTGCGCGAGATCACCGAGGCGTGGATGCGCAGCAGCCGCGCCGTGCTCGAGCGCTACGTGGACCCGACCACGGCCCGGGGCGTCGACGCCCTGATCGAGGGCCTGGTCATGCACAAGACCCTCTCGACCCGGCCGGTGTCCCGGCAGGACATCCGCACCATTGTTGAACGAACGATCGGACCCACCCCGTGACGCACCCCGCAACGCTTGCCAAGCCCGCCGCCGACCTGCGCGCCGCCACGCGCGCGACCTACGCCGCCTTCATCTGGAGCGGCGTGTCGATGTCGAGCTGGGCCAGCCGCATCCCGCAGATCCGCGACTCCCTGCACCTCACCCCGTCCCGGCTCGGGCTCGTGCTGCTGTCGATCGCCTCCGGCTCGCTCGTCTCGCTGGTCGCCTCCGGGCACATCGTGGCCCGCTTCGGCTCCCGCCGGACCGTCGCGGCGATGGCCGGCCTGCTGACGATCGCCCTGGCCGGCGCCGCGTCCGGCTACCACTTCGGGGTGGCGCCGGTGGTGGCCAGCCTGTTCCTGTTCGGCTTCGCCAACGGGGCCTGGGACGTGGCCATGAACGTCCAGGGCGCCGTGGTCGAGCGCGGGCTGCGCCGCTCGATCATGCCGCGCTTCCATGCCGGATTCAGCGTCGGTACCGTGGCCGGCGCCCTGATCGGCGCGGCCGCCGTCGCGCTGCACGTCCCGGTGACGCTGCACCTGGCCGTGATCGCGCTCGTCGTCGGCGGGAGCACCGCGCTCGCCGTCCAGCGGTTCATTCCGGACGGCACACAGCCCGACGAGGCACCGGCCGAGGGCGGCGGGGGCCTGCGCCACACGCTGCGGTTCTGGCGCGAGCCGCGCACGCTGCTCATCGGCCTCTTCGTGCTGGCGTTCGCGTTCGCCGAAGGCACCGGCGTCGACTGGATCAACGTGGCGCTCATCGACGACTACCACGCCCCGGCGGCGGTCGGCACGCTCGCGTTCGCGGTGTTCCTGGCCGCGATGACGGTCGGGCGCTGGTACGGCCCCGGCATGCTTGACCGCTACGGCCGCGTCCTCGTGGTCCGGGTCATCGCGGTGATCGGCCTGCTCGGCCTGGCGCTGTTCATCTTTGGCGCGGCCACGCCGCTGGCGTTCGCCGGCGCCCTGCTGTGGGGCATCGGCGCCTCGCTGGGCTTCCCGGTCGGCATGAGCGCCGCCTCGGACGATCCCCGGTACGCCGCGCCCCGTGTGAGCGTCGTGGCGTCGATCGGCTACTGCGCCTTCCTCGGCGGCCCGCCGCTGATCGGCTTCCTGGCCGACCAGTCCACCGTGCTGCGCGCGCTGATCGCCACGGCGGTCCTGCTGGGCATCGCCACCCTGATCGCCGGCGCGGTCCGGGAGCCTACGCGGTCGCCGGAGCCGGATCCGGCGCTGGATCGGTGACGAACGGACGGTTGCGCAGGGCCCAGTTGACGACCGGCGGCATCGCGGCCCCGGCCAGTGCGAACGCCGCGCCGAGCACGAGCCAGCCCGGGCCGCCCCAGCCCACGGCGAGGGTGGTGGCCACGACCGGCGCGAGCATCTGGCCGAGCTGCATGCCGATGGCGTAGGCGCCCTGGTACTGCCCGTGCGCGTCCGGCGGCGCCAGCCCGAACGAGATGCCCCACCCGGACGCCGCGTGCCACAGCTCGGCGCCCACGTGGACCAGCGCGCCGGCCACCAGCAGGGCGATCGTCGCCGCGTGGTGCGCGGGCCCGGACAGCGCGTAGAGCGCGCACGCGGCGAGCAGGGCGAACCCGGCCCGACGGGCCGCCCGGGCCCCGCCGCGCGGCTCGTCGGTGCCGCGGGCCGCGCGGACCTGGAACAGCACCACCGCCGTGGTGTTGGTCAGGAACAGCACCGCGATGAGCCAGTGCGGGGCGTCGGTGCGGTGGGCGATCCACAGCGGCAGCGCAACCTCGAAGATGCCGAAGTGGGTCGACAGCAGCCCGTCGAGGGCGACGAAGGCCAGGAACGGCCGGTCGCGCAGCGCGATGAGCCGGGGGCCCTCGGCGCGGCGGGCCGTGCGCGGCACCGGGTCGAGGCGGCTCAGCAGCACGGCCGCGAGCAGGTACGTCACCGCGTCGCCGAAGATCAGCCACAGGTACGCCGGGCGGCTGTCCACGGCGAGCCCGACGCCGGCCAGCGCGGCGCCGCCGGCGATGCCGATGTTGGTCACCGAGCGCAGGTAGGCCCGCGTGTGCACGCGCTTGTCGGCCGGCACGGCGCCGGCGATCACCGCGCCCTTGGCCGCCCGCTGCGCCGCGTCGGCGACGGCGAGGGGCACCGCGATCAGCAGGTACGTCCACACCGACCCGACCAGCGCGAACGCCGCCGTCCCGATCGCCTGCGCGACCAGCCCGGCCAGCAGGACCCCGCGGGCGCCGGCGCGGTCGGCGACATACCCCATCGGGGCGCTCGCCACCATGCACACCAGCGCGGTCGCGCTCAGGGCGGCGCCCGTCTGGGCGACCGACAGCCCGGCGAAGCGGGTCAGGAACAGCGCGCCCGCCGCCATCCACATGCCGCTGCCGAGCGTGTTGACGAGCTGCGCGATGACGAGCAGCCGCAGGGGCCCGGTCGGTAGTCGCATGGTCGCCACCTTAACAAGACGTACGTACGGTTTGCTAGACCCAAACTCAATTGAGCCTTAACAGATCGTTGGGTTTCGTTGGATCGCGTTGACGCCTGTGCCGGCCTGCTCGATTCTCACGTGAGAGCGCTCTCAGAAGGGGTTTCACCGTGCGATTGAAGACCAAGCTGCTCGGCGCCGCGGCTCTGCTGGCCGCCGCCGTGCCGGTCGCCATAGCCGCCATGCCGTCCGCCCTGGCGACCGGGCCGAACCTGCTGCCGTTCACCGTGACGAACACGACCGGGCGCGGCGACGCGGTGTACCTGTACGTGCTCGGCACCAACCTCGCGACCGGCCGGCTCGGCTACGTCGACGCCGGCGGCACGTTCACCGCCTGGTCGGGCGGGACCAACCCGCCGATGCCGGCGCCCGACGTGTCGATCCCGGGCCCCGCGAACGGGGCCAGCAAGACCATCCAGCTGCCACGCGGGCTGTCCGGGCGGGTGTACATGTCGCTGGGGGAGAGGCTCAAGTTCTTCCTCACCCCCGACGGGCTCGTCCAGCCGGCGCCGTGGTCGGCGAGCGACCCCAACCACGACATCCTGTTCGACTGGAGCGAGTTCACGTACAACGACGCCGGCCTGTGGCTCAACAGCTCGCAGGTCGACATGTTCGCCGTGCCGCACGCCGTCAGCGTGACCGGCGCCGACGGCTCGACCCACACCACCGGCGCGCTCGTGGCCAACGGCCGGCAGAACGTCATCGACCAGATCAGGGGCACGGCGGGCTGGGGCAACACCGTCGTGACCCGCGCCGACGGGACCGTGCTGCGGGTGCTCTCGCCGGGCAAGGCGGCCGACGCCGGGCTGTTCAGCGCGACGTACCTCGACCCCTACATCGCCAACGCCTGGAGCGCCTACGCCTCGAAGACGCTGACGGTCCAGCCGTTCACCGACCAGCCCAACGTGAAGTACTACGGCCGCACCAGCGGCACCGTCATGAACTTCACCGACGGCTCCGGCCGGCAGGTGGCGAGCTTCAACCGGCCCTCGACGGCCAACGTGTGGGGCTGCGACGGCGCCCTCGGCGCCCCCAACGACCAGGTCGTCGGGCCGATCGCCCGCACGCTGTGCGCCGCCCTGCACCGCAGCACGCTCGGCACGATCGACACCCAGCCCGGCGGTACGGCGGCCGACTTCTACAAGAGCGCGCTGACCAACCACTACTCGAAGATCGTGCACGCGAACATGGCCGACGGGAAGGCGTACGGCTTCGCGTTCGACGACGTGATGAACCAGGAGTCGCTCGTCCACGACGGCGACCCGCGTTCGGCGGGCATCACCTTGAGCCCGTTCACCGGCGGGGGCGGCGGCACGGTCCCGCCGCCGCCCCCGGCCACCAACGCGAAGTCGGTCGCCAGCAACTGGAACGGCAAGTGCGTCGACGTGCCGAACTGGAACTTCGCCGACGGCCAGCGGCTCATCGTGTGGGACTGCCACGGCGGTACCAACCAGAAGTGGACGTTCACCGGCGGCACGCTGCGCACCGAGAACAACAAGTGCATGGACGTGGCCTGGGGCTCGACCGCCAACGGCGCGGCCATCCAGATCGCCAACTGCAGCGGCAACGCGGCCCAGCAGTTCGTGCTCAGCGGCGCCGGCGACCTCGTCAACCCGCAGGCGAACAAGTGCGTCGACATCGCCGACTGGAACCCGGACAACGGCGCGCTGCTGCAGCTGTGGGACTGTGCCGGCACGGCGAACCAGAAGTGGCACGCGGTCTAATAGGGGCGTGACCCACGTCGAGATCTACACGGACGGCGCCTGCAGCGGAAACCCGGGACCGGGGGGCTGGGGCGCCGTCCTGCGCTACGGCAGCGTCGAGAAGGAGATGTGCGGCGGCGAGGCCACGGCGACGACGAACAACCGCATGGAGCTCACCGCGCCGATCCGCGCGCTGGCCAGCCTCACCCGGCCGGTGACCGTGCATCTGTACACCGACAGCTCGTACGTCCGCAACGGCATCACCGCCTGGGTGCCGCGGTGGAAGCGCAACGGCTGGCAGACCGCCGACCGCCAGCCGGTGAAGAACGTCGACCTGTGGCAGGAGCTCGACGCGCTCGTCGCCCTGCACCAGGTCGAGTGGCACTGGGTGAAGGGCCACGCCGGCCACCCCGAGAACGAGCGCGCCGACCGCCTCGCCGCCCGCGGCCTGCAGGAGGCCCGATCGGCACACCGGCACGCATGAGGATCCTCGTCGACGACCTCCGCTCCTTCCTCGACGTCTGGCGACTTGCATCCGGTACCCGGGTACAGGTTTACCGTTGGAGCCGTGACGGGTCTGCGCAGCGGTGAGGTGGCCGAGCGGGCGGGCGTGAACATCCAGACGCTGCGGTACTACGAACGCCGCGGCCTGCTGCCCGCGCCGGACCGCTCGCTCGGCGGCCACCGCCTCTACCCGCCCGACACGGTCGCGCTGCTGCAGGTCATCAAGGCCGCCCAGCGCCTCGGCTTCACCCTCGACGAGGTCGCCGAGCTCCTCGACACCGGCCGCCGCCGGCACCCCACGCCCGACCTGCGGCAGCGGGCCATCGACAAGATCGCCGAGATCGACGCGCGGATCGCCGACCTGGCCGCGATCCGCACCGCGCTGACCGAGGTCGTCGACGCCGAGTGCGACAGCCTGACCAACTGCACCTGCCCGCGCTGCCCGATCCCGTTCCTGACCATCGGGGCGGGACCGCCCGGGCCGGAATAGCCCGGGCGGCACGCCTTCCTCAGGGCTTGACGAGGCTGATGCGGGTGCCCCAGTTGGCCAGCGCGGTGCGGGTGCCGCCGCAGCTGCCGAACGGGGTCGCCTCGTACTGCGCCAGCGTGCAGGTCTGGCCGATGTACTCGCTGGCGATCCAGATGTTCGAGCCGTCGACCGCGGTCGCGCCGTAGTCGCCCCAGCGGGGGCGCGGCGGGTCGCCGACCAGGGCCTTGTAGCCCGTGAAGCCGTCCTGCGGGCCGAGGCCGGCCTGGGCCAGGTAGATCGCGCCGGCGCCGGTGCGGCCGTCGAACGCCGCGTAGGCGGCCGACGGGAAGTAGCCGTCGCCGACCAGGGTGAACGCCATGACGCCCTTGCCGTCGGCGTTGACGCCGATGGCCGGGTACGTCAGGTTGTTGCCGGCCAGGCCGAGCTGGCCCTGCGCGGACAGGTCGGCCCGCACGGAGCTGCCCCGCAGCGAGGGGCGCACGATGTACCACCCGACGCCGGCCTTTTGGGCCCCGCCGACGGTCACCGCGGTGTCCAGCGCGCCGTACAGCCGGCCGCCGGTGTAGGTCACCTGCTGCATGCGGGTGTCGTTGCTGTCCAGCGGCGAGAGCGCCTCGGGCTTGAACGGGTCCGGCGCGCCGAGCAGGAACGTGGCGCACGGGTCGTCGTTGAGGCACTCGCGCAGCGGCGCGGGGCCGGACTTCTGGTTCGCCGCGGGCGGCAGCGAGTACCGGCGGACCCCCACCCGGGTGTTGTCCAGGCCGAGGCTCGGCGAGGCGCTGTCGAGGGAGCGGGTGTTGGTCAGCGCCCACGTGACGACGCTGTCGGAGACGTAGTCGTCGTTGCCGGTGGCCTCCTCGGCGGCGTTGGAGGACAGGAAGTACTCCGTGCCGCCCGCCCCGCGCTCGTAGTCCGACGCGGACGGGGACTGCGCCGGCCAGACCGTGAAGCCGTTGAGCCCGCGGTCGGCGGCGGTCGTGTCCAGCTGCGTGACGAGCACGTCGGCGTCGCCGCGGGCCAGGGCGCGCTTGGAGAACGCGTAGATCTGCGCGCTGTTGTACTCCGTGCCGAAGAACGAGTACTCGTTCGTCGTCACATAGAAGCCGTTGGCGTCGACGCCGATGTGCGGGTAGTCGCCGATGCACGGGCAGTGCGGGTGCACCGGGGTGCCGTTGCTGCCGTCGTCGGTGACGTCGAGGCGGTAGATGTTCCACAGGCCGGTCGGGTCGGCGGCCACCGCGATGTCGAGGTGGTTGTCGCCGGTCAGGTCGCCGTCCGCGGTCTGCTCGAGGGTGAGCACCACCAGGAAGAACTGGCGGGTGGTCGGGTCGAACAGGCAGGAGGGGTCGGTGATGTTGGGCCCGAACACGCCGGTCGTGCGGTCGATCACCGGCGGGTAGCCGAAGAAGGTGTTCAGGTCGACGACGCCGGTCTGGCCCGTGCCATCGCTGTTGTACACCCGCAATGCATCGTTGACCGCCTCCACGACATGGCCGTTACCGGCGCACAGCCCCTGGTCGGGCGGCTCGAGGCTGAACTGGTTGCCATTGTTGGCGATGCGCTGGTCGCGGTGGTTGATCCCGTCGAAACTGCGCAGCAGCTGCGGTCCGTTGCGGATCACGCCGCCGGCCACGGAGGGCGCGGCCGGGGCGGCGCCGCGGGCCGGGGCGAGGCTGCGGTGCGCGCCGGCCGGCCGCGAGGCCGACCGCGTGAGCTCGTTGGCGTCCGGGCCGGCCACGCGCGGGATCTCGGTGGAGATCGAGGCGGGGACGCCGTTGCCGGTGCCGGTCACCTTGTAGGAGCCGGTGCCGACCTTCTGCACGTGCCGGGTGCCGGCCGCCGGGGCGGCCGATGCGCTGCCGGGCAGGGTGAGCGAGCCGAGGACGGTGGCGAGCGCCGCCGCCGCGACCATACCGCGTCTTCTGGACATGGGTCTCCGTTCGTCAGCGGAATGGAGGGTGCCGATGAGCCAAGCGCCAGTCTCGACCCGGAGCCCACGCCTTGAAAAGGATGACCGTCAATATTCTGGATTTGATGTTGCAACCGTCCACTACAACGTGTCGGTGTGCATTCATTGATCAATCTCGACCCTTTCCTCGACCCTCCTTCAATCCAAACCTGATCGACTTCCTTTGATCGGAAAGTCGGCGGAATGAACGATCAGGCGTGAAGGCGCCGGCCCCCTCCGGCCGGCGCTCCTCACGGAGGGGAGCGGGCATTGCGGCCCACAACGCATCGACGCGTGCTCATCGTCGCGGGGTTGTCCGCGACGGTCCTTGTCCTCGGCGGGCTGCCCGCCGGTGCGGCGCCGCCCGGGCCGGGACGGCCCGCGCACGCCGGCGACCGCGCAGCCACCGCGCACCGCGGCAACGGGACCGTGCACAAACTCGCGCCGGGTGAAGACGACGAAGAGGGCACCAGCGACATCATGGAGCAGGCCGACCAGTGGAACGAGGCCCGCAGCGCGCCGGGAATCGTTGCGCCGGGCGCCTACTCCGCCGCCTGGGCCCAGTTGCAGAGCCTGCCGCACACCGGCGGCCGGTGGGTCGACGAGACGGCGCTGCCGTACAACTCCGACGACCCGCGGTACCGCGACATCAACTCCAACTCGTCCGGCGGCGCGGGCAACGTGACCGGCCGGGTCGTCGGCATGGCCGCCGACGATCACGGATACGTGTACGCCGGATCGGCCAACGGCGGCGTGTGGCGCTCCTCGACCGGCGGCGGGCACTGGCAGCCGATCTCCGACAAGCTGCCCGCGCCGGCCACCGGCGACCTGCGGCTCGACGGGCAGGGGCGGCTGTGGTTCGCCACCGGCGAGGCCAACACCAGCGCGACGAGCTTCGTGGGCACCGGCGTGTACGTGCTCGGTGACCCGCGGCACGGCGAGTTCCGCAGCTCCGACCGGGTCGGCGGGACCGAGCTGGAGAACACCACGATCCGGGCGCTGCGCTTCGGCGGCAACACGGTGTGGGCGGCCACCAGCCGCGGCGTGTGGACGCACTCGACCACCAACCTGTCCGGGCCGTGGCACCTCGAGTTCGCGCCCAACCCGACGTTCCTGCCGGGCGGGGCGGACGCCGCCGACGACGACGCGGCGTACAAGAACATCGCCAACGACATCGCGATCGACCCGCGCGACCCGTCGAAGGTCGTGCTGGCCATCGGCTGGCGCAGCGGCGACGACTACAACGGGTTCTACACCAAGGTCGGCGGCGCCTGGCAGAAGACCAACCTGGCCGGCGACATCGCCAACGACCCCGACAACGTCGGCGCGGTGACCTTCGGCCGCTCGGCCGACGGGTCGAAGTACTACGCGATCGAGCAGTCGCCCGAGATGCTGGCGACGAACGGGGACAGCAACCTGTACGGCGTCTTCGTCTCCGACAACGGCTCGCCCTTCGGGCCGTGGAAGCTCGTCGCCGACTACCACAAGCTGGCCGCGTCCGGATCGGCGAACACCGCGCCGGGCTACATGCCGGGCATCCAGGCCTGGTACAACCAGTTCGTCCAGGTCGACCCCAAGGACCCGAAGCACCTGTACATCGGGCTCGAGGAGGTCTTCGAGAGCAAGGACGCCGGCGCCACGTGGACCACGCCGGGGCCGTACTGGAACTTCTACTTCCCGTGCTGGAACATCGACCCGTCCAAGCAGACCGGCGACTGCAACCAGACCGTCCACGCCGACCAGCACGCCGCCGCGATCGGCAGCAACGGCGGCAAGCCGTACCTGCTCGTCGGCGACGACGGCGGCATCTACCGGCGGCCCGTCAACGGCAAGGCCGACTCCTCCGGCCACGCCACCGACTGGGCGTCGCAGAACGACGGCACCATGGACGTGCTGCAGTACTACTCGGTCGGCGTCGGCGCCGACAAGCAGGGCCGCAACGCGGGCCTCGCGATCAGCGGCGGCCTGCAGGACAACGGCGAGTCGATCCTGCGCCCCGGCGACAAGGTGATGGGCTCCAACTTCGGCGGCGACGGCGGCGACACCATCGTCGACCCGGACAACGGCTGCAACATCGCCGCCGAGTACGTGTACCTGGCCCTGTCCGTGACGAACAACTGCGCCGTCAACGACGGCTCCTGGATCACCGACCCGTCCAAGGTCTCCAGCCGCAACATCGCCCCGCCCGACAACGCCCTCGGCTCGGCCGGCGCCCGGTTCATCGCGCCGATCGCGGCCTCCGGCAAGGACTGGGTGGCCGGCGGCCGGCACGTGTGGATCCAGCACAAGGGCTTCGACATCCAGTCGGGCGCCGACTGGATCAACGCGTACGACCTCGGCGCGGGCCACGTCGCCACCGGCGTCGCGATCTCCGGCGGCATGGTGTACGTCGGCTGGTGCGGTCCCTGCAACAACCAGGGCTTCACCCGCGGCATCGCGGTCGGCAAGGCCGACGGGACCGGCTGGCACCAGCTGGACCTGCCGGTGGACGGCGTCATCCCCAACCGGTACGTCTCCGGCTTCGACGTCGACCCGGCCAACCCGAACCACGTGTTCGTGGCGATGAACGGCTACTCCCGCAAGTGGACCGAGGGCCCCGGCGCCGGCGTCGGCCACGTCTTCGAGTCCCGCGACGCGGGCGCGCACTGGACCGACATCTCCGCCAACCTGCCCGACATCCCGGCCAACGCGCTCAAGGTCCTGTGGGGCGGCGGGCTCGTCGTCGGCACGGACCTCGGCGTGCTGTACCGGGCGCCGGGCCAGGCGAACTGGAAGGTGCTCGGCCGCAACCTGCCGACCACGGCGACGATGGAGCTGCGGACCGGCCTGTACGGCCTGCGCCTCTACGCCGCCACCCACGGCCGGGGGATCCAGTCCTTCGACCTGTGGCAGCTCATCCTGTTCGGCTGACGTCCGCACCAAACGGGGCGGGGTGCGCACGCACCCCGCCCCGCTGTGTCAGTGCTGGGTGAAGATGCGCTGCACGCGGGGGCCGACCTGGGTCAGCAGCTCGTGCGACACCGTGTCCATCGCGGCCGCGGCCTGCTCGATCGGGGACGAGAAGCCCGCGTGCTGGCCGAAGATCAGCACGTCGTCGCCGACCTCGGCGTCCGGGTGGCCGGTGATGTCGATGGCCATCGAGTCCATCGAGATGGTGCCGGCGATCTCGCAGCGGCGGCCGTTCACCAGGACGTAGCCGACCTTGCGGAAGGCGCGCGGTACGGCGTCGTAGTAGCCCGCGGCGATCAGGGCGATCCGCGTGTCCGGGGACTGGGCGCGGAACAGGCCGCCGTAGCCGACCCGCTCGCCGGGGGCCATGTGGTGGATCTCGACGATGCGGCTGACCAGGCCGACGCCGGGCGTCAGCGTGAACAGGTCGGTGGTCGCCGGCGACACGTGCAGGCCGTACATGCCCAGGCCGATGCGGACCATGTCGTAGCGGGCCTCGGGGAAGCGGATCGTCGCGGCCGTGGCGCTGGTGTGGCGTACGACATCCTCGAAGCCCATCTCGGCGGCCGCCGTGGACACCGTGCCGAACCGCTTGAGCTGCTCGCGTGTCAGGTCGTCCTCGGCCGGGTCGTCGGGGCAGCCCAGGTGGCTCATGAGGCCGGTCAGGCGCAGGTGCTCGTGGCCGCGCAGCTTCGCCAGCAGCTCGATCGCGGCCTCCGGGTACAGGCCGCTGCGGTGCATGCCCGAGTCGACCTCGACGTGCACGTCCAGCCGGCGGCCGCTGACGGCGGCGGCGCGGCAGGCGGCGTCGTACATCTCCACGGAGTACAGCGACGGCGTGAGCCGATGGCGGACCAGGCGCTCCAGGTCGCCGGGCACGGCGAGGAAGACCAGGATCGGCATCTGCACGCCGGCGCGGCGCAGGGCGATGCCCTCGTCGGAGGTCGCCACGCCGAGCCAGTCGACGCCGGCCTCCCGCAGGGTGTGTGCGACGGTGAGCGGGTTGGTGCCGTACGCCTCGGCCTTCACCACGCCCATGAGCTTCGTGTGCGGGCCGACCAGCTTGCGGAACGCGGCGACGTTGCTCTTCACCGCGGCCAGGTCGACGTAGAGGCGGGTCGCGGCCGCGGTCTCCACGAGATGCATCCAGGCGTCGGTGACCATCGTGTCGCGCGGCACGTGGACGAGGGCCACGTCGTCGGGGCGCAGCTCGGTGGCGACGAACGCGCGCATCCGGTCCTCGTCCGGGAAGCGGTGCACGGGCAGGCCGGTGTCGCGCAGCGCGTCCTCGATGAGGCCGTGGGCGTCCTCGGTCAGGCCGCAGACCAGCTCCACGTTCTCGGCCTGCAGGCAGCGGGCCATCGCGGCGGCGGACTCGGCGGTGAGGCCGGCGAGCGGGTCACCGATGATCATCAGGGTGCGGCCGTGCGCGCCCATCAGCGAGCGGGCGGTGCGCAGCGCGCTGCTCAGGGCCAGGGGGTCGGTGTTGGCCAGCTCCCCGACGACGGTCGCGCCGTCGGGGCGGCGCCACATCTGCATGCGCGTCGACGGCGGCGTGTACTCGGCGGCCGCGGCCAGCAGTGCCTCGGCGCCCATGCCGAGCAGCGTCGCCGCGCCCATCGCGAGCTCCAGGTCGTGCAGCACCTCCGGCGACGGGGTGGCCACCAGCAGGTCGGCCTCCTCGGCGCCGGGCAGGGCGGCCCGGACCGCCGACGAGCGCTCCACGTGGCGGACCCGGGTGAGCCGGGGCAGCTCGGCGTCGCCGGCCACCACGACGCGGGCCCGGGTCAGCCGCTCGGCGAGGGGCAGCGGCTCGCCCATGAGCAGCCAGCCGTCCGCGGGCAGGTCCGCGGCCATGGTGAGCAGCTCGCGGGCGTGCTCCTCGCGGCTGCCGAAGTTCTGCGCGCCGCGGGTGCCGAGGTTGGTGAACACGACGGCGTCGGGTGCGACGATGCGGGCCAGCCGGGCCATCTCGCCCGGCTCGGTGGCGGCCGCCTCGATCACCGCGACCGGCACGTCGGCCGGGCACTGCAGCACCGACAGGGCGACGCCGAGCTGGCTGTTGTAGCTGCCCGGGCTGCCGTACGTGGTCCGGTGCCCGGCGAGCAGCCCGACGAGGGCATCCTTGGTCAGGGTCTTGCCGTTGCTGCCGACGACCGCGACGAACGTCGTGCCGGTCAGCTGGCGCCGCCACCACACCGCCATCTCCTGCAGGGCGGCGAGCGGGTCCTTGACGGCGATCAGCGGCCCGGCGTCGCGGGGCAGCTCGGCGAGCCGGTCCTCGGCGACGACCGCGGCGATGGCCCCGTTGGCCAGTGCCCGAGCCACGAACCGGTGACCGTCCGTAGCACCCTGGAGGGCAAAGAAGAGACTGTCGGCCTGCAACCGGTCCGAGTGAATGGCGACGCCGCCGACCTCGCGCTCTTCCCCGGGGAAGTGCAGCGTGCCGCCGATGATCGACGCCGCCTCGGCGACCGAGACTGGGTCCATTCGTCGAATAGTAGTTGGAGTGCCCGCGGTCGCGGACAGTAAGATTGCCGGGTGTTGGAGATCATGGAGATCCTGCGCGGCGACGCGCACGCGACGCCGGAGCGGATCTCGGCCCTCACCGGGATCCCCGTCGAGCAGGTGCGGGCGCAGATCGCCGAGTGGGAGCAGCAGGGCGTGATCCGGCGATACAAGGCCGTGGTCGACGCCGACCGGCTGCGCGAGATCACCGGTGAGCAGCTGATCACCGCGTTCATCGACGTCGCCGTGACGCCGGCCCGGGGCCTCGGCTTCGACGACGTGGCCCTGCGGATCTCCCGGTTTCCCGAGGTGCGCTCGGTGTACCTCGTCTCCGGCGCCCAGGACCTGCGCTGCGTGGTCACCGGCCGCAGCATGCACGACATCGCCGACTTCGTCGCCCAGAAGCTCTCCACGATCGAGCGGGTCACCGCGACCGCGACGCACTTCGTGATGAAGACGTACAAGGACGACGACGAGCTGTACGCGACCGCCGAGGTCGACCGCCGCCTCCCGGTCACGCCGTGAAGCCGCTCAACCCGATCGTGGCGGCGTGCCCGCCCTCGGGCATCCGCCGGTTCTTCGACATCGCCGCCACCCTGGAGAACGTGATCTCCCTGGGCGTGGGCGAGCCCGACTACGTCACCCCCTGGCACGTGCGCGAGGCCGGCATCTACGCGCTGGAGCAGGGCTACACGACGTACACCTCGAACGCCGGCCTTCTGCAGTTGCGCGAGGCGATCGTCCAGGACCTTTCCCGGCGGTACGCCGTAAGCTTCGACCCCGTCGCCGAGTGCCTGATCACCTCGGGCGTCTCACAGGGCCTCGACCTGGTCATGCGCACCCTGCTGGCGCCGGGCGACGAGGTGATCATCCCCGAGCCGTGCTACGTGGCGTACGGCCCGTGCGTCACCTTCGCCGGCGGCGAGCCGGTCTACGTCCCCTCCGACGAGCGCTTCCACATCCTGATCGACGAGATCGAGCGCGCCATCACCCCGCGCACGAAGGCGATCCTGGTCTCCTCCCCGTCCAACCCGACGGGCGCCATCCAGCCCCGCGAGGTGCTCGAGGAGCTGGTGGCGCTGGCGGTACGTCACGATCTCTACCTGGTCTCCGACGAGATCTACGAGCGCCTCAGCTACGACGCCCCGCACACCTGCGTCTCGGCTCTCGACGGCGCCCGCGACCGCACGGTCCTGCTCGGCGGCTTCTCCAAGGCCCACGCGATGACGGGCTGGCGGGTAGGGTACATCTGCGCGCCCGCTCCGGTGCTGGAGCTGGCGGGCCGCATCCACCAGTACACGATGCTCTGCGCCCCGCACGTCTCCCAGGCCGCGGCTCTGGAGGGCCTGCGCGCCGGCGAGCCGCGGGTGGCGGAGATGATCGCCGGCTACGACCGCCGCCGCCGCCTCTTCGTGAAGGGCCTGAACGACATCGGCCTGACCTGCGACGAGCCGCAGGGCGCCTTCTACGCGTTCCCGTCGATCCGCTCCACGGGCCTGGACTCGGAGACCTTCGCCGAGCGCCTCCTGGAGGCCGAGCGCGTGGCCGTGGTCCCCGGCAACGTCTTCGGCCCCTCGGGCGAGGGCCACATCCGCTGCAGCTACGCCACCGCGCTGCCACTGCTGGACGAGGCCCTGGAACGCATGGGCCGCTTCGTGCGCTCCCTCTCCTGACCCGCCCACGCCCGTGCACTATGTGACATCGCCGCCCCGCTCGGGACGGTGATGCCGGGCAATTCCTGAGACCGGGTCCACTGCCCGGCTCGGAGCTGTCACCGCCGCCGGATATGGCGCCTGCCCACCGGCGAGCACCCGCCACCATCGGCCGAGCGTTGTTTGTCAGCCCCTCGTCCAAGTGACCCTGCGGTCGTGCCACGACGGCCCGCCACGCTGCTCGGGGCGTGCGCCGGTCGATGTAACCGACCTGGAAATCTTCTAGGTCGGTTACAGCCCGGCCCGCCTGCGGGAGCCGGATTCTTTTCATTTTCAAGTAATAGGGCTACCGTTGCTGGGCATGGTGGGGTCCGAGCAGATCGAGAGATTCGGATACACGCAGGAGCTGCGGCGCTCCCTCACGTTCACCGACCTGTTGGTGTACGGGCTGATCTTCATGGTGCCGATCGCGCCGTTCGGGATCTTCGGTGGTGTGTTCCAAGGGTCCGGCGGGATGGTGGCGCTCGCCTACGGCGTCGGCATGGTGGCCATGGTGTTCACCGCGCTGTCCTACGCCCAGATGGTCAAGGCGTTCCCGATGGCCGGTTCCGTCTACAGCTACGCCGGGCGGGGGATCGCGGCGCCCGTCGGCTTCCTCGCCGGCTGGGTCATCCTGCTCGACTACGTGCTCGTGCCGGGGCTGCTGTACCTCATCGCCAGCGTCGCCATGAACTCCGTGATCACGGCGATCCCGGTGTGGATCTGGCTGGTCGCCTTCGTGGTGCTCAACACCGTCGTGAACCTGCTCGGCATCGAGCTCACCGCGCTCGTCAACAAGGTCATGCTCATCGGGGAGCTGGTCGTGCTGGCGATCTTCCTCGTCATCGGGGGTGTGGCGCTGGCGCAGGGGAAGGGGCGCGGGTTCAGCTGGGAGCCGGTGTACAACGGCTCGACGTTCTCGTGGTCGCTCATCTTCGGGGCGGTGTCGATCGCCGTCCTGTCGTTCCTCGGGTTCGACGGCATCTCGATGCTCGCCGAGGAGCACAAGGGGGAGGCGCGGCAGATCGGGCGGTCCATGGTGGCGGCGCTCGTGCTCGCCGGGGTGCTGTTCATCGTGCAGACCTGGGTCGCCGCGCTGCTGGTGCCGAACCCGGACAAGCTCATCGCGGACGGGGACCCCGACGGCGTCGCCTTCTACGACGCGGCGCACGTCGGGGGCGGGGTGTGGCTGGCCAAATTGACGGCGGTGGCCACGGCCGTGGCGTGGGGGTTCGCCAACTCGCTCGTCGCCCAGGTCGCGACCTCGCGGCTGCTCTACGCGATGGCCCGCGACCGGCAGCTGCCGAAGTTCCTGAGCCGCATCTCGCCGAGGCACCGGGTGCCGGTCAACGCGACCTTCGTGGTGGCGGTGGTGTCGCTCGGGCTCGGGCTGTACATGTGGTCGCGCGACGACGGCATCACCCTGCTGTCGACGCTGGTCAACTTCGGGGCGATGACCGCGTTCCTGGCGCTGCACGTCTCGGTGTTCTGGCACTATGTGGTGCGCGGCGCGAGCCGGGACTGGCTGCGCCACGTGATCTTCCCGCTGGCCGGGTTCCTGATCCTGCTGTACGTCGTGATCAACGCCAAGGTCGCCGCCCAGATGCTCGGCTTCACGTGGCTCGGCATCGGCGTGGTCATCCTCGTGATCCTCTACGCCACCGGGCGGCGGCCCAAGTTGAGCGGACAGGCCAATGACTGAGCTGCACGTCTACGAACCGAAAGCGGACGAGCTGGCGTACACCTTCGGTGGCCGGGCAGCGGTCCGGCGCATCCGGCCGGGCGAGGCGTTGCGCGTCTACACCGAGGACTGCTTCGGCGGGCGGGTCACCGGCGTCGACACGCTGCCGACGCGCGTGGTCGAGTTTCCGTTCCTCAACCCGGTCACCGGGCCGTTCCACGTCGAGGGGGCCGAGCCGGGCGACACGCTCGCGCTGCACTTCGTGAGCATCGAGCCGGCCCGCGACTGGGCCGTGTCCAGCACGTTCCCGCACTTCGGCGCGCTCACCTCGACCTCGCACACGGCGACGCTGCAGCCGCCGCTGGAGGAGCGCGTCTGGGTGTACGAGCTGTCGCGCGACGCCGGGACGGTGCGCTACCGGGCGCGCAACAGCGACTTCGTCGTCGACCTGCCGATGGACCCGATGCACGGCACGGTCGGCGTGGCCCCGGCCGCCTTCGAGGCGCGCATGACGATCACGCCCGACGCGCACGGCGGCAACATGGACACGCCCGAGCTGCGGGCCGGCGTGACCGTCTACTTCGGCGTCAACGTGGACGGTGCGCTCTTTGCCCTCGGCGACGGGCACGCCCGGCAGGGGCACGGCGAGGTCAGCGGCGTCGCGGTCGAGGCGGCCATGCGCACGACGCTGGTGGTCGAGCTGCTCAAGGGGGTACCGACGCCGTGGCCGCGGCTGGAGTCCGACGAGTTCCTCATGAGCACCGGCTCGGCGCGGCCGCTCGAGGACGCCTACCGCATCAGCCAGCACGACCTCGTGACGTGGGTCGGCGGGCTGACCGGGCTGGACGAGCTCGACGCGTACCAACTCGTGAGCCAGGCCGGCGAGGCGCCCGTGGGCAACGTCTGCGACACCAACTACACGATGGTGGCCAAGGTCGCCAAGCGTTACCTGCGCGGCGCCGAGGCGTACGACGGCGTTCACCGCCGGTTGCGCGAGATCGCCGCAGTGGTCCGCGGTACCGCGTAAGAATTGGGCCCATGAAGCTGGGTCTGCACTACTGGAACTTCGCCAAGCCCGCCGAGCCGGCCGAGATCGCGCCGACCCTGCGGCAGACCGTCCTCATCGCCGAGCAGTCCGGGGTCTCCGCGTTCACGTTCATGGACCACTACTTCCAGATGGAGGCGTCGGCGCCGGCCGAGGAGCCGATGCTGGAGGGGTACACCGGCCTCGGGTACGTCGCCGCGCTCACCGAGCGGATGACGCTCGGGCTGCTCGTGACCGGGGTGATGTACCGCCACCCGGGCCTGCTCGCCAAGATCGTCACGACGCTCGACGTGCTCTCCGGCGGCCGGGCGCGGCTGGGCATCGGCGCGTCGTGGTACGAGCGGGAGCAGCGCGGCCTCGGCGTGCCCGTCGTGCCGGTCGCCGAGCGGTTCGAGCGGCTCGAGGAGACCCTGCAGATCTGCCTGCAGATGTGGAGCGGCACGGTCGGGGAGTACCACGGCAAGCACTACCAGCTCGCCGAGACGCTCAACTCGCCGGCGCCGATCAGCCGCCCGCACCCGATGATCATGATCGGCGGCGGCGGGGAGAAGAAGACGCTGCGCCTGGTCGCCAGGTACGGCGACGCCTGCAACATCTTCGCCACCTCGCCCGAGGACGTGGCCCGCAAGCTCGAGGTGCTGCGCGAGCACTGCGAGGCCGAGGGGCGCGACTACGACTCGATCGTCAAGACCGCGGTGGCCGTGCGCCCCGTGCTGGCCGACGTCGACGGCTGGCTGAGCTACGTCGAGGCCCTCGCCAAGCTGGGCATCACCGAGGTGCAGACGATGCCCGACCGCAACCCGGTCGAGTACGTCACCGAGCTGGCCGAGAAGGTCCTGCCCCGTCTCGGCTCCATCTGACGGCCCTTTGATCCATCCGAAGGGTCCGAATTAGTTGTAACGCGATACTTGTCCGGTTTCGCCGCGTTGACTGGAACGATGAGAGTTCTGGTCACGGGCGGGGCGGGGTTCATCGGCGGCAACCTGTGCCGCGAGCTGGCGGCACATCCGCGGGTCGCGGAGGTGGTCGCGTTCGACGACCTCACCACCGGCAGCGAGCGCAATCTGGACGGCGTCGACGCGCGGCTGGTCGTGGGCAGCATCCTCGACCGGCCCGCGCTCGACGCCGCGGTCGGCGACGCGGACGTCGTCATCCACCTCGCGGCGCGCCCGAGCGTGCCGCGCTCCGTGGCCGACCCGATGCGAAGCCACCTGGTCAACGCCAACGGCACGATGCACGTGCTCGAGGCGTGCCGGCTCGGGAACACCCCGATCATCGCGGCGTCCTCGTCGTCGGTGTACGGCCCGACGCGCGTGCTGCCCAAGCACGAGGAGCTCCCGGCCCGGCCGCAGAGCCCGTATGCGGCCAGCAAGCTCGCGGCCGAGTCCGCCGTGCTGGCCTACGGGGCCACCTACGGGCTGCCGGTCCTCGCGCTGCGGTTCTTCAACGTGTACGGCCCGTTGCAGTCGGTCGGGCACGCCTACGCCGCCGTCATCCCCACGTTCGCCGACGCCGCCCTGCGCGGGCAGCCCGTCCACGTGCACGGCGACGGGCGGCAGACGCGCGACTTCACGTTCGTCGGGTCGGTCGTCCGGCTGCTCGCCGACGCCGCCGTGCGCCGGGTGACCAGCCCGACGCCGGTGAACCTCGCCTTCGGCACCCGCACGTCGCTGCTGGAGCTCATCGACAAGATCCGGGCGCTGGTCGACCGGCCGGTCGAGGTGGTCTTCGACGCGGCGCGCCCGGGCGACGTGCGCGACTCGCAGGCCGACTGCAGCCGGCTGCAGGAGCTGTTCCCCGGCCACGGCCCGGTGCCCCTGGACCAGGGGCTCGAGGAGACGGTCAGCTGGTACGAGCGGCAGATAGCGTCGGCTCGTCGATAGTCATCGCGGGCACCACGCACAGGTCGGCCATCGCGCCGATGAGGCTCGGGGGCGGGGCCGCCGGGTTCAGCGCCCGCGCCAGGGCGGGATCCAGCGGCGGTACCTGCACGTGCGAGACGAGCGGATGCAGCGGGCGCTCGTCGGCCTCGCCGGGGCCGAACAGCTCCTCGTGCCGCTTCTCGCCGGGGCGCAGGCCGGTGTACACGATCTCGACCGGCGCGCCGGCGATGAGCTGGCGGGCCAGGTCCGCGATGCGCACGGGCGCACCCATGTCGAGCACCAGCGCCTCGCCCCCGGCGCCGATCGCGGCGGCCTGGATGACCAGCTGGACGGCCTCGGGCACGGTCATGAAGTACCGCGTGACCTCGGGATCCGTCACGGTGACCGGGCCGCCGGCGGCGATCTGCGCGCGGAAGGCGGTGACCACCGAGCCGCGGCTGCCGAGCACGTTGCCGAAGCGCACGTTGAGGTAGCCGTGGTGGGCGGTGAGCCGTTCGGTGATGCGCTTGGAGTAGCCGAGCACGCTGACCGGGCCGGCCGCCTTGTCGGTGGAGATGTTGACCAGGCGCCTGACCCCGGTTGCGGCGGCCGCCTCCAGCACGTTGAGCGTGCCCAGGACGTTGGTCTGCACGGCCTCGGCGGGGTGGCGCTCGAGCAGCGTCAGGTGCTTGAGCGCGGCGGCGTGGAAGACGACCTCCGGGCGGCGCTGCTCGAACACGGCCCGGATGGTGGCGGCGTCGCGCAGGTCGGCCAGGATCAGCGACGGGTCGTCGAGCAGGGCGCGGCCGTGGATGGAGAGCTGGACGGCGTGCAGGGCGGACTCGTCGCGGTCGAGCATCATGAGCTCGGCGGGTGCGAAGCGGTGCAGCTGGCGGCACAGCTCGGACCCGATCGACCCGCCGGCGCCGGTCACGAGGACCCGCCGGCCCGTCAGGTAGTCGCCGATCGCCGCGAGGTCGGTGTCGATCTGGCGCCGGCCCAGCAGGTCGGCGAGCTCGACGTCGCGCATCTCGCCGAGGCTGACCGGGCGGTCGAGCGAGTCGTCGAGGGAGGGCAGCACCTTGACGAAATAGGCGGAAGTTGCCGTTGTGATGCGCTCGTATCGGACTTTTCCCCGGCCAGGAGATAAATCCGATATGTCGTGGCGCGCAGCGCCCGACATATCGCGGTGCTCCAGGGCGGACAGGTCGTCGCGCAGGGCCCGCAGGACCGAGCCGTCCGTGTTGCGGATCGCGAAGATGACGCCGGCGGCGCCCGTTGCGGTCAGCGCCGGGCGCAGCGACTCGCGGCCGCCCAGCACCGCGACGCCCGAGATGCGCAGGCGGTGCTTGTCCGGGTCGTCGTCGAGGAAGCCGGCCGCGCGGTAGCCGCAGTGCGGGTCGCGCTGCATCGCGGCGAGCAGGCGGTGGCCGGCCGCGCCGGCGCCGTAGATGAGGACCGGCACGCGCGGCGCCGGGGAGGTGCGGCGGCGCGCGGCCCGGGCCCAGCGGCCGGCCAGCATCAGCAGCAGCGCCGCCGCGCCCCCGATCGCGGACACCGCGCGCGGGGCGGGGGCCAGCGCGACGAGCAGGCCGCAGGCGATCGACGCCGTGGCGATCAGGGCGCGCGCCTCGGCGGCCGAGGCGAACTCGTAGCGGCGGCGGTACAGCTGCACCGGCCACGCCACCGCCGAGTGCAGCGCGAGCGCCAGCAGCAGCGTGCCGGCGGCGGCCGGGAGGGTGGGTCGCACCGGGGTCAGGGCCGCGGCGAGCGCGATCCCCCCGGTCCAGGCGTACAGGTCGGCCGGCCAGTCCCCGGGCCCCGCGGGTCGGTGATCGTCCACGCGACGATTCTTCACGAATGACTGGGCTATTTCGGTGTAAATGCCGTATCACGCCCCAAAGCCCGGGCCGAGATGTCACGCTGAGTCGAACAAGCGGCTACGGGAGGTCATGGCGCATGGAGCTGCGCGACTATGTCAGCGCGGTCCGCAAACGCTGGTGGCTGGTGGCCACGACGGCGTGCCTGGCGCTGGTCGCCGCGGTGGTGATGACCGCGCGGACGGCGCCGACGTACGCCGCCGGCGTCACGTTCTTCGTCAGCACCCCGAGCAGCGGCGTCACCGACGCGTACCAGGGCGGCCTGTTCTCCCAGCAGCGCGCCCGCTCCTACGTCACGCTGGTCGGCAGCGACCGGCTGGCCGACGCGGTCGCCGCCGATCCGGCCGTCGGGCTGGACGCCGGCGAGGTGCAGCGGCGCATCAGCGCGCGCACGATCCCGGACACGGTGCTGCTGCAGGTCACCGTCACCGACACCGACAGCGCGCGGGCGCTGCGGGTCGCGCAGGCGGTGGCGACGAAGTTCTCCGCGCTCGTGGCGCAGCTCGAGACGCCGCCCGGCGGGAGCAGCCCGACCGTGCGCGTGGACGTGGTCACCGGGCCGCGGGTCAGCACCGACCCGATCAGCCCGCAGCCGGCCCGCAACTTCGCGATCGCGCTCCTGCTGGGGCTGGTCGCCGGGGCGGCGGCCGCCGTCGTGCGGGAGATCCTGGACAGCAGCATCCGGTCGGCGGCCCAGCTTCGTCAGGCGAGCAAGAAAGCCATTCTGGCCGCGGTACCGCACGACGCGCACGCCCTCGAATCCCCGCTGCTCGTCGAGGACGCCGCCTGGTCCCCGCGGGGCGAGGCGATGCGGCACCTGCGCACCAACCTGCAGTTCGTCGACCCCGACCGGCGGGCCCGCTGCGTCGTGGTGACCAGCGCGCTGCCCGACGAGGGCAAGTCCACGATCGCCTGCAACCTGGCGATCGTGCTCGCCGAGGCCGGGCACCGGGTACTGCTCGTCGACGCGGACGTGCGCCGGCCCAAGCTCGCCGGCTACCTCGACCTGGAGGGCGCGGTCGGCCTGACCAACGTGCTCGTCGGGCAGCTCGACCTGCAGACCGCGGTGCAGCGCTTCGGCGACCACGACCTGTGGGTGCTGCCCAGCGGCTCGATCCCGCCCAACCCGAGCGAGCTGCTCGGCTCCAAGCAGATGACCCGGCTGCTGGCCGAGGTCGGCGAGGCCTACGACTACGTGGTCGTGGACAGCTCCCCGCTGCTGGTCGTCACCGACGCCGCCGTGGTGGCCAGCCGGGCCGACGGCGCCGTGCTGGTGACCCGGGCCGGGCGCACCACGGTGGCCCAGGTCCAGGCGGCGGTCCAGGCGATCGACGCGGTCTCCGCGCGGCTGTTCGGGTGCGTGCTCAACGGCGCCAAGGGCGGCAACGGCGACGGATACACCTACGCGTACTACGGCCCGCACGATGCCGAGCGCCCGCGCCACCGGCTCAGCGCCGCCGCCGCGCCCGAGCCGGCGCCGGCCGAGCCGGTCAGCGGGGTCAAGGTCGGGACGCGAGGAGCCTGAGGATGGCCTCGATCGTGTCGGCGCAGTCGCGGAAGCCCTCGATCGGCCCGCCGTACGGGTCGGCGAGGTCGTCCTCGGCCGGCGAGCCCGGCTGCAGCCGCCCGCGGACCGCGGCGATCGCCGCCGGCGTCACCGGCTCGCCGCCGGGTAGCGCGGCGACGTACCGGCCGTACTGGCGCAGCGTGAACGTCCGCGCCGCCGTCGCCGGGGCCAGCGACACGCAGTGCGCCCGCTCGGCCCGGGTCGCGGTGAGCACCAGGCCCGCGCCGGCCAGCAGGGGCGGCGTGACCCGGCGGCTGGCGAAGCCCTCCGGGTCGGCGCCGCGCTCGCGCAGCACGGTCCGCGCGTGCTCGGCCATCGGGTGGCCCGGCAGCGCGTGCGTGCCGGCGCTGTCCGCGGCCAGCCCGAGCGCCCGGGCCAGCCGCTCGGCCATCGCCGAACGGCAGAGGTTGGCCCGGCAGACGAACAGCATCAGCGACGGCTCCAGCGGGGGTGCATGGTGAACGCACGGGTGTACCTCTCGGCGCCGGACGTCTCCGGCGTCGAGGAGCGATACCTGGTCAACGCGCTGAGGTCCGGCTGGGTCGCGCCCGTCGGCCCGGATCTGACCGAGTTCGAGCGGGAGATCGCCCGGCGGTGCGCCACCGCCCACGCCGTCGGGGTCAGCTCCGGCACCGCGGCGCTGCACCTGGCGCTGCTGGCGCTGGGCGTCGGGCCCGGCCAGGCGGTCGTGGTGCCGACGCTGACGTTCGCGGCCACCGCGAACGCCGTCGTCTACACCGGCGCCGAGCCCGTCTTCGTCGACAGCCTGCCCGGCGACGGCAACGCCGACCCGGACCTCGTCGCCCGCGCGGTCGGCGACCTGCACCGGGAGGGCCGCACGGTCGGCGCGGTCGTGCCGGTCGACCTGTTCGGCTCCGTCGCCGACCACGCCGCCTACGCCGACGCGGCCCCCGGCGTGCCGCTGGTCGAGGACGCCGCCGAGGCGCTCGGCGCGCACCGCGACGGCCGGCCGGCGGGCTCGTTCGGCCGGGCCGCGGCGCTGTCGTTCAACGGCAACAAGATCCTCACCACGTCCGGCGGCGGCATGCTCGTCACCGACGACGGCGCCCTCGCCGAGCGCTGCCGGCACCTGGCCACCCAGGCCCGCGAGCCGGTCGAGCACTACGAGCACCGCGACGTCGGGTACAACTACCGGCTCAGCAACCTGCTCGCCGCGCTCGGCCGGGGCCAGCTGACCCGGCTGGACGAGATGATCGACCGGCGCCGCCGGCTGCGCGAGGCCTACCTCAAGCTCTTCGCCGCAGTCCCCGGCACCCGCCTGCTCGGCGACGGCGACCCCGGCGCCAACTGCTGGCTCACCACGCTCGTCGTCGAGCCCGGCCAGGCCGGCTGGGCGGCGGCCGACCTCGGCGCGTGGCTGGCCGCGCGGGACATCGAGACCCGGCCGGTCTGGAAGCCGATGCACCGCCAGCCGGTGTACGCCGAGCGCCGCGCCTGGCTGACCGGCGTCGCCGACCGCCTCTTCGAGACCGGCCTGAACCTGCCCAGCGGCTCCGGCCTGCGCGACGACGACCGGCGCCGGGTCTTCGAGGCGATCGAAGCGTTCCTGGCCACCCGATGAGACGCTCGCTCGACCTGATCGCCGCCTCGGCCGCCGCGCTGGTGCTCGCCCCGGTCATCGCCGCCACCGCCGTCTTCGTGCGGGTGGCGCTGGGCGGGCCGGTGCTGTTCCGTCAGGAGCGGGCCGGGCGCGACGGGGTGCCGTTCACGCTGGTCAAGTTCCGCTCCATGCGCGAGGGGCCGGGCAGCGACGCCGAGCGGCTCACGAGGTCCGGGAAGTTCTTGCGTGCCAGTAGCCTCGACGAGCTGCCGGCGCTGTGGAACGTGCTGCGCGGCGACATGAGCCTGGTCGGTCCGCGGCCGCTGCCGGTCTCCTACCTGGCGCGCTACACCGACGAGCAGCGGCGCCGGCACGACGTGCGGCCCGGGATCACCGGCCTGGCGCAGGTGCGCGGGCGCAACGCGCTGTCGTGGGAGCAGAAGTTCGCCTACGACCTCGAGTACGTGCGCAACCGGTCCCTGGGGCTGGACCTGCGCATCCTCGCCGAGACGGTGCGCACGGTGCTGCGCCGCGACGGCATCACCGCGGCCGGTTCGGCTACCGCTCACGAGTTTCAGGGTGATGAAAGCGTCGTCGGCGCTCGCTCCGCTCGGGCGCGCCGGAGGGTTCCCACCTTGGATTCCCCACGCTCGCTTCAATCACCGAAAGGCTGAAAGCGTCGTTGGCGCTCGCTTCGCTCGGGCGCGCCGGGGGTTCCCACCCCGGACCCCCCATGCTCGCTTCGCTCACCGAAAGGCGGTTTTGCCGATGAAGAACGGGCTGGTCATCGTGGGATGCGGTGGCCATGGGCGTGAGCTGCTCATGATCGCGCGGGCGGCCGGGCAGCCGGTGCGCGGCTTCGTCGACGACGGGCCGAGCCAGCGCAACCTCGACCGGATCGCCGCGCTCGGCGTGCCGTTCCTCGGCCCGAGCGCGCGGCTGAGCGACGAGCGGCCGTCGATCGGCTACGTCATCGGCATCGGCGACCCCCGCATCCGCGCGCGCATCGACGACGAGCTGCGCCTGCACGGGCTGCCGGCGGCGACGCTGGTCCACCCGGCGGCGACGATCGGCCCGGACGCGGTGCTCGGCGAGGGGTTCGTGGCGTTCCCCGGCGCGCGGGTCACCACCAACGTCACCATCGGCCGGCATGTGCACCTCAACCAGAACAGCACCGTCGGCCACGACACCGTGATCGCCGACTTCGTGCAGGTCAACCCGCTCGCCGCGATCTCCGGCGACTGCCACATCGGCTCCGGCGTGCTCATCGGCACCACCGCCTGCGTGCTGCAGGGGCTGCGCATCGGCGCCGACGCGACGGTCGGCGCCGGCGCCTGCGTCACCCGCGACGTCGAGGCCAAGACGACCGTGAAGGGGGTGCCGGCCAGGTGAAGGTTGGCCCGATGAAGGTTGCGCTGATCATCAAGACCGCCGACGGCGGGCGCTGGACGCTGCCGCACATCGACGAGCTGCGCGGCCGCGGCCACGAGGTGGTCGCCGTGCTGCCGCCGGGCAGCGAGGGGCAGCTGCGCAAGGCGCTGCACGACCGCGGCGTCGACGTGGTGCAGTCCGCGTTCGACTTCCGCTTCCGCCCGTCCCCCTCGACGCTGCTCGGCCTGCTCCGGCTGCGCCGCCAGCTGCGGGCCGTCGACCCCGACGTGCTGCACTACCACCTGTACGCGTCCGCGCTGGCCGCCCGCCTCGCCGCGCTCGGCTGGGACGTCGCCCGGGTGCACATGGTGCCCGGGCCGCTGTTCCTGGAGTCGCCGCTCATCCGCACCGTGGAGCGGTTCCTCTGCCGCCTCGACGACGTCACCATCGGCGGCAGCGAGCACATCGCCACCCTCTACCGGGGGATCGGCCTCGACGAGGAGCGCACGCCCGCGATCCCGTACGGCGTCGACGTCGAGCGCTTCACCCCGCCGTCGGCCGCCTACCGGGCGGCGTCGCGCGACGCGCTGTGCGTCGAGGACGACACGTTCGTGGTGTCGATGGTCGCCTACGTGTACGCCCCGAAGCGCCTCATCCGCCCCGGCCGCGGCGTCAAGGGCCACGACGTGCTGCTGGAGGCCTGGCGCGAGTTCTCTCGCGACCGCCCCGATGCGCGGCTGGTCCTGCTCGGCGGCGGCTTCGACGCGGCCGGCGCCGCACACAAGCGGCGGCTGCTGGAGCGCTTCAACGTGGCCGCCGACCGCACCGTCGACTGGCACGACTCGGTGCTCGACGTGCGCGACTGCTACGCCGCCGCCGACTGCAGCGTGAGCCCGTCGCTGTCGGAGAACCACGGCGCCGCGCTCGAGGCGGCCGCGATGGGCGTGCCGAGCATCGTCTCCGACGCGGGCGCCCTGCCGGAGACCGTCGACCCGGCCTCGGGCTGGGTGGTGCCCCGCGACGACCCGGCCGCGCTCGCCGCGGCGCTGCGCGAGGCGTACGCGGACTTCCGGGCCGGCACGCTGGCCCGCCGCGGCGAGGCGGCCCGCGAGCGCGCCGAGCGGCTCTTCGCGCAGGGCCCGGCCGCCCGCGCGGTCGCCGACACGCTGGAGCGGGCCGTGCGGCGGCGGCGCGAACACAGAGCCGGCGCCCGATGACCGCCACCCGGCACCCCGCCACTCGACATCGCCCAACCTCGGTCCGCCCCTCGTTCACCGGCAACGTCACCTGGAGCGTCGCCGGCAACGGCGGGTACGCCCTGTGCCAGTGGCTCGTCCTCGTCGTCGTCGCCCGGCTCGGCACGCCGGCCATGGTCGGCGACTACGCCCTCGGCCTGGCCGTCGGCGCGCCTGTCGTGCTGCTGGCCAACCTGTCGCTGCGCACCGTGCTGGTCACCGACCCCCTCGGCGAGCATCCGTTCTGCCGCTACCTGACCGTGCGGCTGGCCGCGATGGCGGCGGCCATGGTCGTCATCGGCGCCGCGGTGCTGGTCTTCCGGCTTCCGGCCGTGGTGGTACTGCTGCTCGGCGCGGCCAAGGCGTTCGACGGTATCGGGGACATCTACCTGGGCCTGCTCCAGCGCCACCACGACCAGCGCAGCATCGCCGCCGCCCAGCTCGTCAACGGCGGGCTCACCGTCGCGCTGACCGCCGCCCTGCTCTACGGCACCAGCAGCATCGGCTGGGCCGCGGCCGGCTCGGCGGCGGCGTCGCTCATCACCTGGGTAATGTGCTGCGCGCCGTTCGCCGGTCGCTTCCACAACCGGCCCGACCCGCGCACGCCCCGCCACACGCACCGGGCCGACGGCGGCGTCGCCGGCCTGCTGTGGACGGCGCTGCCGCTCGGCCTCGCCTCCGGGGTGTCCTCGCTGAGCGTCAACGTGCCGCGGTACGCGCTGCAGCACCACTTCGGCGCCGCCGCGCTGGGCGTGTTCGCCGCCGCCGGGTACCTCGTGCTGACCGGCAACGTGTTCTTCTCCGCCGTCGCGCAGACCCTCCTGCCGCGCCTGGCCGAGCTGCGGGCCAACGGCACCCCCGAGGGCTTCCGCGGGCTGCTGTACCAGGCCCTCATCGGCGTGGGCGTGGCCGGCGCGCTCGGCGTGTGGGCGGCCGGGCTGTTCGGCTCGGGCCTGCTGCGCCACCTCTACGGCGACGAGTACGGCGGCCCGGAGGCCGGCCGCGTGCTCACCGTGCTGACCCTGGCCACCGCGCTCGGCGGGGCCTGCTTCGTGCTCGACGCCGGCCTGTCCGCGGCCCGCCGCTTCACCGGCCAGCTCGCCGTCAACGCGGCCGTGCTCGCCGTCGGCGTGCTCGGCGCGCTCGCGCTCGTGGACCGCTACGGCGTGCTCGGTGCCGCGTGGGCCACCGTGGGCGCCGCCGCCGTGCACTGCGCGCTGAAGTGGGCGGTGCTGCGGCGTGCCCTTTGACCTCGCCGCGGAGCCCTGGTACTGCGTCGGCCTGGCCGCCCTCGCGGTGCCGGTGCTGCTGTTCGTGGGCGGCCGGCGGGACATGCTCGCGTACCTCGCCGCCTACTTCTTCCTCTTCGGCTTCGGCCCGGTGGTGAGCTACCTGCTCGGCGGGACCATCTACTTCGGCACCAACACGGCGCTCATCGGCCGCGCCGCGCTCGGGCTGCTGCTCGCCTTCGCCGGCGTGCTCGCCGCCGGCGTGCTCGTGCGCCGCCGCCGCGACATCGCCGACCCGATGGCCGCGCCGTCCGGGCGCCGGCTGCCGCTCGTCCCGGCCGTGCTCGCCGTGCTCGCCCTCTACGGCCTGGCCGTGCTGGCGTGGGGCGGGCCGGCGTTCCTGTCCGGCACGAAGCTCGACCGCATCGCCGTCGCCGGGCCGGGCCACTACGACTACCTGCTGCTGCAGATGTGCGCGTGCGCGCTGTACTTCCTGGCCTACGAGACCTCGACCGGCCGCTTCGCCTACCGGCTCAACCTCGGCGTGTACATCGCCTACTGCCTGGCCACCGGCGAGCGCGACTTCGTCTTCGTCCTCTTCGCCCTCGTCCTGCACCGGGAATATGTGCTGAGCGAGCGGGGCCGCGGCCGCCGCAAGATCCCGCGCACGGTGCTGTGGGGCGCCGGGCTGCTGGTCGGCGCCACCCTGCTGTTCAGCCTGCGCGGCAGCGGCGACGCGGCCGGCGGCTCCAACGCCTCGCAGATCCTCAACCAGGGCTCGGTGCTGTTCATCGACACGTGGGTGATGGGCCACGTGCCGTCGGTCGAGCCGTACCAGCACGGGGCCACGTACCTGCGCGCGCTGATCAACCTGATCCCGGGGCACCCGCAGCCGGCGCTGTCGCAGTGGCTCGTCGACCGCTACGCGCCCGGCAGCGCCTCCGGCTACGGGTTCTCGCTCACCGGCGAGGCGTACCTCAACTTCGGCCTGGCCGGCATCCCGCTGCTCTTCGCGCTGCTCACCGGCGCGCACCGGTGGGTGACCAACCGGATCGACCGGGCGCCCGTGTACGCGTACGGCAGCATCCTGTTCACCATCGCCTGGATGTACGGCTTCCGCGGCGAGAGCGAGTCGCTCGTCAAGACCTGCGTCTACGGCGCCCTCTTCTACGGCGTGATCCGGATGGTCTCGGTCCGCTCGACCGACACCGACACCGCTGAAACCGACGCCGAGGAGGTGGCGGCGTGCGCATCGTCGTGAGCAGCGAGCAGCGGTACCTGCGCACGCCCGACGGGCGCGTCTGGTCCACCACGGACGCCGGGAACGACTTCTGGCAGCGGTACCGCGCCGTCTTCGGCGAGGTGCGCGTCGTGGCCCGCGTCGAGGACCGCCCGGGCCGGCCGGGCGACGCGCGCCGGGTCGACGGCGACAGCGTCGAGGTGTACGCGCTGCCGCACTACGTCGGGCCGTGGCAGTACCTGCGGCGGCTGCCCCGCCTGCGGGCGCGGCTGCGGGCCGCCGCCGAGCCCGGCGACGCCGTGCTGCTGCGCGTCCCGTCGGCGATCGGCACGCTGCTGTGGCGGGCGATCCGCCGGCGGCGCCGGACCTTCGGCCTCGAGGTCGTCGGCGACCCCTACGACGTCTTCGCCCCCGGCGCGATCCGCCACCCGCTGCGCCCGCTGCTGCGCCGCTGGTTCACCCGGCGGCTGCGCGCCCAGTGCCGCTCCGCCACCGCGGTCGCCTACGTGACCGAGCGCGCGCTGCAGGCCCGCTACCCGGCCGCGCCCGGCGCCGTCACCGCCGCGTACTCGAGCATCGAGCTGGCCGAGGCCGCGTTCGCCGAGCACCCGCGCCGCGCCGCCGGGGCCGCCCGGATCGCGCTGCGGCTGGTCAGCGTCGGCTCGCTCGAGCAGCCGTACAAGGGCGTCGACGTGCTCATCGAGGCGCTGCCGGCGCTGGTGCGGGCCGGGCTGGAGGCGAGCCTCGTGCACGTCGGCGACGGCCGCTGCCGGCCCGGCCTCGAGCGGCTGGTCCGCGACCGGCGCCTCGGCGGCCGGGTCTCCTTCGCCGGCGCCGTCCCGCCCGGCGCCGCCGTCCGGCTGTTCCTCGACGACGCCGACCTGTTCGTGCTCCCCTCGCGCACCGAGGGCCTGCCCCGCGCCCTCATCGAGGCGATGGCCCGCGGCCTGCCGGCGGTCGCCACCGGGGTCGGCGGCGTCCCCGAGCTGCTCGCCGGCGCCCACCTGGTGCCGCCCGGCGACCCGGCCGCCCTGGCCCGGGCGATCGCCGCGCTCGCGGCCGACCCGGCCGCGATGGCCGCCGCGTCCGCGCGCAACCTCGCGCGGGCCCGCAACTACGCCGCCGAGACCCTCGCCCGCCGGCGCGCGGACTTTTACCGCGCCCTGCGTGTCCTGACCGCCCCCGATCGCGTCGAGGAGGTGGTGAGCGGTGCCGATTGAGCATCTCCGGCGCCTGCTTCGCACACGACGGCGGCGAGTCGTCGCCGTCCTGGTGGTCCTGGTCGTACTGGTGGCCGGGTTCGGGCTGCGCCTGGCGAGCGTGGCCGCGGACGCGGCGTCGCACCTGCAGCGGGCGGCCGCGCTCGTGACCGACCTGGAAACGCAGCTGCGCCGCGGAGACCTCGGCGCGGCCCGGGTCACCGCCAACGAGCTGCGCCGGCAGACCGCCGCCGCGCGCGCGGACGCGCACGGCCCGAGCTGGTGGCTGGGCCGGCGGCTGCCGGTGGCCGGGGACGACCTGACCGCCGTCGGGGCCGTGGCCGATGCCGTGGACGCGCTCGCCGCCCGGGCGCTGCCGCCGCTGCTCGACGCGGCCGAGGGGATGAGCGGGGCGATGGGTCGGGGCTCGGGGGGTACCGAGGCGGATCTGAAAACCGTCGAGAACGCCGCGCCGCGGATCACCGCCGCCGCCGCGGCCGCCCGGGCCGCTCAGCGCCGCCTCGAGGGGCTCGACCGCGCCGGGCTGAGCCCGCGGGTGCGCGCCGCGGTCAGGCAGGTCGCCGACGGCCTCGACAAGGTGGTGCCGCTGCTCGACCCGGCCGCCCGGGCCGCGAGGCTGCTGCCCGGGCTGCTCGGCGCCGACGGGCCGCGGACATACCTCGTGCTGTTCCAGAACCTCGCGGAGGTCCGCGCCACCGGGGGCATGCCCGGCGCGTTCGCGGTCGTCAAGGCCGACCACGGCCACATCGAGCTGGTCGAGCAGGGCACCGCCGCCAAGACGCTGCGCGAGTTCGACACGCCGGTGCTGCCGCTCGACCCCGACCAGCAGGAGCTGTTCACCGACCGGCTCGGCACGTACCCGGCCGACGTGAACCTCACCCCCGACTTCCCGACCGCGGCCGCGCTGATCCGCGAGATGTACCGGCAGCGCTCCGGGCGCACCGTCGACGGGGTGTTCGCGACCGACCCGGTGGCGCTGGCGTACCTGCTCGGCGCGACCGGCCCGGTGACGCTCCCGACCGGGGACCAGCTCACCGCCGCGACCGCGGTACGCCAGCTGCTGTCCGAGGTGTACCTCAAGATTGCCAGCGAGCCCGACCAGGACGCCTACTTCGCCGGCGCCGCCAAGGCCGTGCTCGACCGGCTCATGGGCGGCGTGCCGATGAGCCAGGCGCTGGTCTCCGCCCTGTCGCGGGCCGCGGAGGAGCGCCGGCTGCTGGCCTGGAGCGCCCACCCCGAGGAACAGCGCGAGCTCGCCGGCACGGTGTTCGGCGGCACCCTGCCCGAGCAGGACGGCGCCCACCCCACGGTCGGCGTGTTCCTCGACGACGGCACGGGCGCGAAGCTCGGGTACTACCTGACCCGCTCGGTGCAACTGGAGTCCGGCCGTTGCCTGCCCGACGGCACGCGCCCGCTGCGGCTGACGGTCACGCTCGGCTCGACCGCGCCGAAGACCGGCCTGCCGCGAAGCGTTCTCGGCCTGGGCCTGGCCGGCGAGTACACGGTGCGCACCAACGTCCTCGTCTACGCCCCCGCGGGCGGCTCGCCCGTGTCGGCGACCCAGGACGGCGCCCCCACCGACTTCGGCACGGGCCTGGACAAGGGCCGCGAGGTCGCCGTGTTCACCGTCGATCTGGCCCCGGGCGCCCAGAGCACGCTCGTCGTGGACCTGGCGACGCCCCCGCTGCCGGTCCAGGAGGCAGTCGAGCCGCGGCTGGTGCTGACGCCGGGGATCACGCCGTGGACGACTCGGTTGCAACCTGGCCGTGCATGCGAGAAATAGTCCGGTTCACCCATATCGGGTGGATTTGTGGGTCTACGGTAAATCCGGGGAGAGGAGAGGGAGAGCAATGCGAGCCCGAAGAAAAACGGCGCTGACATCACTCGCCGGCCTCGCCGGCGCCTTCGTCGCGGCGGCCGTGCTCGGCGCGCCGACCAACGCACAGGCCGCCCCCGAGGCGGCATACCCGGCACCCGCTCCGGCGATCCGGGTGAGCGCGGCCTCGGTCACCATGGGCGACGCGGTCCGCCTGCAGGGCCGCGGCTTCATCGCCGGCGAACCGATCTCGATCCGCGTGCAGTACCGGATCACCCGCAACTCCGGCGGTTACGACAACCCGTGGGGCGTGAACGTCAACGGCGACCGCCGCACGGACGACCAGGGCCGCTTCTCGGCCCGCGTGCGGCTGGGCATGCCCGGCTACGCGATCATCAAGGTCACCGGCAAGAAGTCGCACAAGACCCTGTCGGTCGCCGTGCGCGTCCAGGCCTGGAAGAACCCCTGGCCGGACGACATCTTCGACGGCACGCCGCTGGGCAGCAGCCCGGTGCGCGGCCACTGGGACGGCGGGGACCGCCCGGCGGGCTTCTTCGGCCCGTTCCGCAGCGGCTGGTCGCCGTACCGCCTGTCGGCCAACGAGGTGCAGGCCGGCACCGAGGTCGCGGCCCCGGCGCCGCGACAGCAGCAGCACCGCACGTACGGCGCGGACCTCGTCCCGGCCCTGCTGGGCCTGACGGCGCTCGCGGGCAGCGGCCTGATCACGTACCGCCGCCGCCAGTCCCGCTGACGGTTGTCCCCGTCTCTGTCGGGCGCCGGCGCTCGGTTCTGTCGGGCGCTGGCGTGCGGCGTTCGGAGCGTGCGGCGCTCGGATTTGTCGGGCGCTGGCGCGCCACGACAAATCCGACTTATCACGATTTAGCGGTATCACCCGATCAACAGTGATCCAAGCCCGGCCCGTCGGCGCGCTCGCCGGCGGGCCGAGTAGTACCCGGATAGGATGATCATGGGCAAAGTCGTCATCATCGGGCAGGGCTACGTCGGCCTGCCGCTGGCCATCCGAGCCGTGGAGGCCGGCGACGACGTCGTCGGGCTCGACACCGACACCGATCGCGTCAAAGCGCTCGGCGCCGGCCTCTCGTTCGTCGAGGACATCTCCGACGAGCGCCTTGCGCGGGCGCTGGAGACCGGCCGGTACCGGCCGACCGACGACTACGCGGACGCGGCCGGCTTCGACACCTGCGCGATCACCGTGCCCACCCCGCTCACCGACGGGGTGCCCGACATCAGCCACATCGAGCACGCGGCCCTGCAGATCGCGCCGCACCTGCGCCCCGGCTGCACGGTGATCCTCGAGTCGACCACCTATCCGGGCACGACCGAGGAGGTGCTGCGCCCGCTGCTGGAGCACGCGAGCGGGCTGCGCACCCCCGACGACTTCCATCTGGGGTACAGCCCGGAGCGCATCGACCCGGGCAACCCGACCTGGCACCTGGAGAACACGCCCAAGCTCGTCTCCGGCATCGACGACAGCTCACTCGAGGCCACCCGCCGCTTCTACGCGCGCTTCGTCGAGCGGCTCGTGCCCGTCTCCGCGCCGCGCACCGCCGAGCTGACCAAGCTCTTCGAGAACACGTTCCGGCACATCAACATCGCCCTGGTCAACGAGCTCGCGATCGTGGCGAACAAGCTCGGCGTCGACGTGCGCGAGGCGATCGGGGCGGCGGCGACCAAGCCGTTCGGGTTCATGGCCTTCGACCCCGGTCCCGGCGTCGGCGGCCACTGCCTGCCGATCGACCCCTCCTACCTGTCGTGGCAGGTCAAGCGGGAGGTCGGCCAGCGCTTCCGGTTCATCGAGCTGGCCAACGACGTCAACGAGGGCATGCCCCGCTACGTCGTGCAGCGCGTCGCCGCCGGGCTCAACGCCCGCTGCAAGCCGGTCAACGGCAGCCGGATCCTGTTGCTGGGCCTGGCGTACAAGAGCAATGTCGGCGACCTGCGCGAGTCACCCGCCCGGGCGGTCGCGGAGCTGCTCGTCGACCTCGGCGCCGACGTGCGCGCGGCCGAGCCGCACGCCGCGCCCCGCGACGTCGGCACCCTCGGCGGGGTGACGCTGGTCGACCTCACCGCCGTCGAGGTCATGGCGGCCGACGCGGTCGTGTTGCTGACCGACCACGACGACTTCGACTACGCGCTCATCGAGGAGCATGCGCAGTACGTCTTCGACACCCGCAACCGTTGCCGGGGCCGCGTCGTCGAACTTCTCTAGTCCATCGCGAACGCCCGGCGCGGTCCGGTAGCGTTCGCGCGTGATTGTCGCGCCGGCCCGTCTCGGGCTGATCCGGGCCGGGCTCGTGCTCGGCGGCGGCGCCGTGCTGCTGGTGGAGCTGCTCTCGGCGTTCGGGCTGCTGTACCGCGGCATCATCATCGCCCTGTGGGCGCTGGTCGCGGTGGCCGCCGCCTGGTTCGGCCGCCACCGGGCGCGCGCGATCGCGGCCCGGGTGCCCGCGTTCTGGCGCGACGCCGGCCGGGGCGAGCGCGTGATGGTCGCGATGCTCGTCTCGCTGTTCCTCGCCGAGCTCGTCGTCGCCCTCCGCTCGCCGCCGAACAACTTCGACTCGCAGACCTATCACCTGCCCAAGATCGAGCACTGGGTCGCGCAGGGCGACGTCGGCTTCTACCCGACCGTCATCGACCGCCAGCTGGCCATGGCGCCGGGCGCGGAGTACCTCCTGCTGCACCTGCGCCTGCTCACCGGCGGCGACGCGCTCTACAACCTGGTCCAGCTGGCGGCCGGCGCCGGCGGCGCGATCATCGCGTCGCGGATCGCCGCCCAGCTCGGCGGCGCCCGTCGCGCTCAGCTGATCGCCGCGCTGATCTTCGGTACGACTCCGATCGTGGTATTAGAGGCGACGAGCACCCAGACCGACCTGGTGGTCGCGCTGTGGGTCGGCAGCGTCGCCACCCTCGTCCTCGACGAGCTGCACCGGCGCACCCCGTGGACCGCGGCGCTGCTGCTGGGCGTGGCGGCCGGACTGGTACTGCTGACCAAGGCCACGGGCCTGCTCGCCGCCGGGCCGATGCTGATCTGGTGGTTCGCGACGCAGGTTCGCCGGCGCCCCGTCGTCGTGCGCGCGCTGGCCGGCGCCGCGATCGTGGCCGCCCTGATGGCGGTGATCTCCGGCCCGTACCTCTGGCGCGTCCAGTCCACCTACGGTCACCCGCTCGGCCCCGCCCACCTGCGCGACTCGATCTCGATGCAGCGCCACGACCCGGCGTCGGTGCTCATCAACGCGCTGCGCATCGCCGAGACCGCCCTGGAGACCCCCGCCGGCGCCGTCGGCTCGGCCCAGATCATCGACCTGGCGCACGCGCTCGGCGTCGACCCGCAGGCGCGGGACATCACCTATTGGGGCGCGGAGTACCCGTACGAGTCCTGGCCCCCGGACGAGGACCGCGTGTCGCTGCCGGTGCAGGGCGCGCTCGTCCTGATCGGCGCCTTCGTCCTGCTGTGGCGCCGCTCGCCGGCCCGCCTGTACGCCGCGCTGTTCTGGTTCGCCGTCCTCGCGTACGTCGTCACCGTGAAGTGGCAGCCTTGGGGCAACCGCCTCGTCGTGTTTCTCGTGCTCCTCGGTACTCCGCTCGGCGCCCTCTGGGTCGATTCGCTGCTCGCCTCGCGCCGCCGCGTGCTCAACTGGGCGGTCGTCCTGGTGCTGGCCGGCGGGGCGGTGGCCGGCGGCGCCTCGGTGGCCTTCGGGTGGCCGCGGCGGCTGGTCGGGCCCCACTCGGTGTTCACCATGTCGCGGGCGGACGAGCGCTTCGTCCGGCGGCCCGAATGGGGGCGCGACTACCAGTGGGCGGCGGCACAGGTTCGCGCCTCCGGCGCTCGGCGGGTGGGGTTGCTGCAGGGGTACAACACTTGGGAGTACCCGTGGTGGATTCTGCTGCGGGGGGATGAGCTCGTTTCGCTGCAGTCGTTGCAGCCGGATCTGAAGGCGGCGGGCATCGACACGGTGGATGCTGTGGTCTGCGTGGATCCGCCGATCAGCTGTGCCTTCTACATTCCGCCGTCTTGGAATCCGCAGACGCAGGGGTCGGTCACCTACGCGATCCATCCGCCGCGCTAGGTGCTGTGGCACGAAATGTCGGGCGCTGGCACACCACGACATTTCGGACTTATACCTCGACGGGCGATAAATCCGATAAGTCGTGGCGCGCCAGCGCCCGACTTATCGGACTTGCGTGCGTGGTCCGGCTTTCGTGAGCGCGCCACCGCCCGTGCCGCTGAGCCGGCGCCGCCGCTGCGCGGTCACCTCGACGCGGGCCGAGGGGCGGGGTCGAGCGCCGCCGCCGTTGACGGCCTCGGTGACACGTGGGTCGAGGACCGGCCCGGTCGAACCGTTGCCGGTGCGCCTGCGCCCGACTCATGCTTGGCGCACCCGGGCAAAGCGGTCGAGGATCGGACTTATGCGTTGTCGGGCGATAAATCCGATAAGTCGTGGCGCGCCCGCGCCCGACTTATCGTCACAGCGCACGAAGACCCCGATCAGCTCAAGGCGGGGGTTGGCGCTGGGGACGGGGTAGGGGATGTGCGGCGGGCGCTCAGCAGGATCTGGGCCTCGCCGGCGGCCAGCAGGAGCCAGATCGCGCCGTTCGTGCCGCCGATCAGCCAGTCCTCCGTCGCGATCGTCGGGACCACCGCCAGGGCGGCGATCGTGTACCACGCGGGAGGCAGCGAACCGTCCGGGCGGCGGCGCACCGCGTGCCACAGCAGCAGGGCCAGGCCCAGCACGAAGGACGCGGCGCCGAAGACGCCGCCGCGGCGGAAGGCGCCGACCGCGGCGTTGTCCGTGTTCAGCTGGCGGCGCGGGCCCTCGACAGGGTTGCCGTCGTTGACGCGGGTGACCACGGCGCGCGACGTGCGGGCGTCGCCGAAGGCCTTCTCGGCCCAGCCCGCGTGCTTCCAGTCCACCCAGACCTGGCGCCACGTGTCGGTACGGCCGCTCGTGACGTCGGCGCCCTGGTTGTCGAAGCGGTCGCGGAGGAGGAACTGGTACCCGCCGCCGAGGGTCACCACGATGACGAGCACGACGAACGGGGTGGCCACGGCGAGCCAGCCGTTGCGCGACGGGAGGCGGTCCAGGTCGTCGTTGCGGCGCAGCAGGACCAGGCCCAGGTGTACGACGGCGGCCGCGGCGGCGAAGACGAAGCCCGTGCGGGAGTCGCTGATCGACAGCACCAGCGCGGCCAGCGCGCCGACGCCCAGGCGCTGCCAGGCGGCGATCGTGCGGTCGAAGCCGATCCGGATGCCGGCCGCGGCCATGAGGCCGGCGAGGGAGTTCGGGTGGTAGAAGAGGCCGGGGCCGCCCCAGAAACGGTTGGTCATGAGGCTGGCGGAGCTGTTGTCCGGGATCGCGTGGACGTGGTCGAACAGGCTGCCGGAGCCGACCAGCAGCAGCGCGGCGATGCCGAGCAGGATGGCCGAGGCGATGCCGATCGAGAGGTCGCGGCGCTTGCCCCGGCTGTTGAGGGCGATGAGCGCGAGGACGGCGAGGGTGAAGACGCCGGCGTAGCCGACGCGCTGGGCGGCGACCTTCCAGTGTGCGACGAGCACGGCGCCGAAGATGCCGAAGAACCAGTACGCCAGGCCGAGCCACGCCGCGCCCAGGCGGGGCAGCGACCGGGCCGCGCGCAGCCACGGCCACGCCCAGACCGCGAAGACGACCACCTCGACGGCGAGGACCGCCCAGATGATGCCGGGGCGGTGGGTGGCGGTCCAGGTCAGGATGCCCGCGAGCACGAAGAGCCCGCCGCAGACGAGGCCCTGCAGCGTGATGCCGGGCAGGCTCAGCGCCAGGCCGACCACGGCCATCGCGATCAGGCCGGCCGCGAACGCCTCCGCGGACTGTCCGATCGAGTCCGTCCTGGTGTACTCCAAGACGCCCGCCAGCAGCGCGACCACCACCGCGACGACGGCGCCCGCCGCGCGGCCCTTGGTGCCCGTCATCCCTCGTTCGCCCGGGTGCGGCGGCGGCTGAGGAAGAAGTCGCGCACCACGCGGCGCGGGCCGGCCGGCACCAGCCAGACCTGCAGGAACGTCACGTAGTCGGTCATGCTCGGCTTGCCGTGGCGGCGGGCCTCGCGCAGCAGGTCGAAGAAGACCCGCGGGCTGCGGCTGGCGGCGGCCATCGAGCCGACCACGCTCATGGCGAGCGCGGCGTACGCGCGCGGGGTGACCCGGGGGCGAGTCTCCTGCAGCCATTGCAGCGACTGCTTCCACGGCGCGTCGAAGCTGATGCGGGGGCGGTTCTCGTCGGCGTACCAGATGACGAGCGGCTCCTCGGCATAGATCAGGTCCACGCCCTCTTCCTGCAGGCTGCGCAGGGTCCAGTCGAGCTCCTGCAGGCGGCGCAGGCCGTCGGCGAACGGCACCTTCCGCAGCAGTGCCGTCGGGGCCATGATCGTCGAGGTCTGGATGAACCCGTCGCCGTGGAAGAGGCCGTGGCGTACGGCGAGGTACTCGCTGATCGGCTCGTCCGGGGTCGGAATCCGGCGGGGCATGATCAGCTCGGCCCGAGGGGTGCGCATGTACAGCCGGCTACCCACGATCGGCTGCGCCACCCCGGACGCGCGGGCCCGGGCGAGCTGGGTCTCGAGCTTCTCCGGCAGCCACTCGTCGTCGTCGTCCAGGAACGCGACCCAGTCGGCGCGCGCGTTGTCGACGCCGCGGTTGCGGGCGTTCGGGGCGCCGCCGGACGTCGGCAGCTCGACCGGGCGGACCCGCTCGTCGCCGAGGCCGGCCAGCGCCTCGACGGTCGCCGGGTCCGGACCGTCGATGACGACCACGACCTCTATGTCCGGCAGGGTCTGCGCCAGGGCGCTCCTCACGGCGCGCAACACCAACTCGGGGCGGTTGCGGGTGGGAATGACGACGCTGACCTCGGGTCTTTGCACGATGACCAATCCGTCTCGGTTGCGGTGCTGCGCCACCACACAGAGTCCTTATGGGTTCGCTGGCGTAGCGTACACGACCTGCACTTTCGCCGGATATTTCGAGGCCAGGGCCTGGGCCGCCGCGATATTGGTCGGGGCCGCCGGGTCGCCGAAGGCCACCGGGAGTGGCTGGCCGGGCCGGACGTTGGGCCGGTGCGGGTGCTCCGCATCGACGACGAGCAGGCTCGCCTCCGGGTCGTGCACGAAGAACCGCACCGGCTTCGGGCTCTCGCGCACGAGCCGGTCCAGGTCCTCCATGGTGCTCGCCTTCCCGGCCGATCCGGGGTACAGCAGGCCGGACCACGCCGGGAAGTACCGATAATTGTGCTGCAGCGCGGCGGCGCCGAGCGTGGCCGACCAGTTCCGCCACGGGCTGCCCATGAGGTCCACGTTCACCGCGTTGCCGCCGTCGGGGAACATCCGGGCCATCAGCAGCGCGTCACGGGCCGCCTCCGGAGAGCCGCGGTCCTTGCCCAGCGCCAGCTTGACGCCCGGCGCGACCGGGGTGGTGTGCCACTCCCCGCCGGCGAGGGCGAGGGCGGCGACGATCGGCAGGGCGATCGCGACCCGCAGGGCCACGCCGACGCCCGGCAGGAACCGCACGAGCCCGCCGAGCGCGCACAGGCAGACCACGATCAGCAGGTGCAGGAGCTTGTCGAAGTAGTACACCGGGCGGCCGATCGTCGCCGTCTGGTACAGCCCCAGCCCGGCGGCCAGCGTGAACGCGACGGCCAGGGCGTACAGCGCGGCGCGGTGGCTCGGCGCGCGCAGGCCGCGGCGCAGCAGTACCGCAAAGACGGCCAGCCCGAGCAGGGCCAGCGTCGCCGGCCGGTCGACGACCCGGGCCGTGCCGTTGAGCAGCAGCTGCGAGCCGCTGGACGCGGCCGCCGCGGTGAGCGGGCCGATCGCCGACACGAGCGTGACGAGCGCCGCGGCCAGCCAGCCCCACCAGAAGCGCCACAACCGGGCGCGGGCGATCCACCACAGGGCGGCCAGTCCGCCGTACACCAGGAACAGTGGGTAACTGAACGACAGCCCCACCAGCAGCAGCGCGACGGTGACGGTCTGTTCGCCCAGGCGCGGCAGCGGGCGCACCACGAGCGCGGTGAGCACCGCCGCGCAGGCGAGGCCGGCGAGCTCGTTCGGGTAGCCGCGCGACAGCACGGTCACCGGGTCGCCGAGCACCAGCCAGGCGCCGGCGAGCAGCAGCACGGGCAGCAGCCGGGCGGGCGACGTGCCCGGGCCGGCCAGCCGGCGCACGGCCCACAGCACCGCGAGCGCGAGCAGCAGGAACGTGCCCACCAGCAGCCACACCATGACGTCCACGGCGGCGCCGGGGGAGCTCTGCCCGGTGGTGGAGGCGATGAAGCGGCCCAGCACGGCGTACGAGAAGTGCAGGCCCTGCGGGTAGTTCGCGATGCCGTTGAGCTCCTCGTCGGGCACGAAGGGCCGCAGCGCCTCCGGGCGCATGAAGAGGTAGCCGCCGGTCCTGCCGATGACGTCGTACAGCAGGTAGTGCCGCGCGATGTCCTCGCCCGCGAGCGGCAGGCCCAGGCGGCCGCCGAGGTCGCGGGCGATGTACGGGATCAGGGAGATCGCGGCGACGGCGGCCGCGGCGAGCGCGAGCAGCGCGTCGGCCGGGCGCCGGAGCCTGCGCGCCGAGCGGTCGGCGCGCCGGACCGGCTCGAGCCGGCCGGTGGCCGCGGCGATGAGCACCAGCGCGCTGAGGGCGACCCCGGCGATGAGCGTGGGGTTGAGGTGACCGGGCCAGAGCGTCAGGCCCAGGCCGAACACGCACGCGGCGCCGAAGAGCTGGGCGCAGGCGAGCACGAACCGGTCGATGAGCCCGGTGGCGCCGCGCTGGACCGCCATCGTGCCGGCGAGCACGAGCAGCGGCAGCAGGGCGTCCAGGCGCAGCGGATGAGCGGCCAGCGGTACGACCCACGCGACGGCCAGCGCGATCGCGATGCGCGCGATGCGGAGGCCGGTACGGCGGCCGTCCGCCGCGCCCCCGCCCGTCACCCCGTCGTCGGTCCCGGGCCGCATCACCGTCACCACAAGCACTCTCCGTATCGGTCGGGCATCGGACCGCTGGGACGTGACGATATCGCGTTGCCCAGGTACCGTCCTTGGCGGCGTCATTGTCGTGACTGATGGTGATGGAGGGGCGGGCTGTGGCGAAGGGCAAGACCCGGCGCAAGGGTCGCCGGCGCGATCCCTTGTGGGCACGGCTCCTCGTGGTGGCCGGCGCGCTGATGATGATCGTTGCGGGCGGCGCGTTCGTGGTCAAGGACGCCGTCCTCGGCTACGCCACACGCAGCGTGGCGCAGGAGGACCTGCTGCCCCAGACCGACCAGCACAAGAGCATCAAGGGCCCGAAGAACATCCTGCTCATGGGCATCGATCCGCGGCCCGACCAGGACCCGAACGACCCGATCCGGGCCGACTCGATCCTCATCCTGCACATCCCGGCCTCGCACGACATGGCGTTCCTCATCTCGATCCCGCGGGACACCTGGGTCTCGATCCCGCGGTACAACAACGGCAAGCGCACCTACAACGGCGGCCAGGACAAGATCAACGGTGCCTTCGCCGAGGGCGGCTACGGGCTGACCGGCAAGGACGCGCGCAAGCACGGCACCGGGCTGCTGGCCGCGACCATCAAGCAGAACTGGGGCATCACCTTCGACGCCGCGGCGATCGTCGACTTCGTCGGCTTCCAGGACGTCGTGCGGGTGCTCGGCGGCGTGGACATGTACGTCGACCAGCGCACCGTCTCGGTGCACATCGGGCACGACGCGCAGGGGAACACGAAGGTGCCGTACATCCAGCGCCCGGCGGCCAACGGCGGCACCGAGCTGATCGAGGTCAAGGGCGTGAAGCCGGTCGTCTACGAGGTCGGCTACCAGCACCTCGCGGCCTGGCAGGCCCTCGACTACGTGCGCCAGCGCGAGACGCTGCCCAACAGCGACTACGACCGCCAGCGTCACCAGCAGCAGTTCATCAAGGCCCTGCTCAAGAAGATCGCGAGCAAGGAGGTGCTGGGCAGCCCCGGCACCCTGAACAAGGTCCTGGAGGTCGTCGGCCGCGCGATGACCATCGACACCGGCCCGTTCGGCCTGGACGACTGGATCTTCGCGATGGGCGGCATCGACGGCGACCGCATGGTCACGCTGAAGACCAACAACGGCGGCTTCCACGCCTCGACCGAGCACCCCGGCGCCGAGGCGCTCGACCAGACGACCCTGGATCTGCTGGCCGCGGTACGCGGCGGCACGGTGCCGGACTTCGTCCAGAGCAATCCGGGCATCGCCGCCTCGAGCTGATCCGCCCGCCGGCGTTGAGAACCATCCGGGCTCGCCGTCCGAGCTGATCCGCCCGCCGGCGTTGAGAACCATCCGGGCTCGCCGTCCGAGCTGATACGGCCGCCGGCGTTGAGAATCCGAGCGGTGCGCGGCGGCACGGCGGCATCGCCGCCCCGTGCTGATCCGGCCGCCGGCGTTGAGAATCCGAAATGTCGGACGCTCCGCGATCCGACATTTCGGATATTTCGTATATGTGCGAGTTGCAACAATGCGCGAATAGGGCGAAACGCCGCCGCTCCTTCTGAGGCAGGTCGGCGGCGTTTCGCCCGATTGATTCCTACTCCGCGATGGCGACGAGTTCGGTCCGCAGCGTGCGCAGCGCAGCGGCCAGCAGCCGGGAGACGTGCATCTGGGAGATGCCGAGTTCGGCGGCGATCTGCGACTGGGTCAGGTTGCCGTGGAAGCGCATCGCGATGATCTTCTGCTCGCGCTCCGGCAGCTTCGCCAGCAGCGGGCGCAGCGCCTCGCGGTTCTCCACGTTGCTCATGTCCGGGTCCTCGGCGCCGAGCAGGTCGCCCAGGCCGGCCGCGCCCGGGTCGCTGCCCTCGCCGGCCGGGGCGTCGAGCGACAGCGCGCGGTACGCCTGGCCGCAGTCCAGCCCCTCGATGATCTCCTCCTCGGAGACGTTGAGGCGGGCGGCGAGGTCGGCCACGGTGGGGGAGCGGCCCAGGTCCTGGGCCAGGTCGCCGGAGACCTTGCTGATCTCCAGGCGCAGCTCCTGCAGCCGGCGGGGCACGCGCACGTCCCAGCCCTTGTCGCGGAAGTGCCGCTTGAGCTCGCCGACGATCATCGGGATCGCGTAGCTGGTGAACGCGGCGCCGCGGGCCGGGTCGTAGCCGTCGACGGACTTGATGAGGCCCAGGTTGGCGACCTGTACCAGGTCGTCGAACTGCTCGCCACGGTTGCGGAAGCGGCGGGCCAGGTACTCGGCCAGCGGGATGTACATCTCGATGAGCCGCGCGCGGACGCGGTCGCGGTCGGCGCCGGCCGGAAGGTCGGCCATGAGCGACAGCAGCGCCTTGGCCTGCGCGTCGGTGGCGCGGGTGCTGGTGCTTCCGGACTCGCCGGTGCCCTGGTTGTGCGGGGCGTGCTGGGAGATCGCCTGATCGATGGCACGGTCGATGGAGACGGTCACGGGTTTGGCCCTTCTGGTACGGGTGACCGGCGGCGGCCTGGGCGCAGACGGATGCTGCGGCCGGGAAACAAGGGTGAAAGAAGGCAAGCGCCGCCAACGCCGGTCGGTAAGTCGCTCTCGGCACCCGTTTCTTGAGTGCCGGTGCAAGACCTGCGGTGCTCATCGGGCATCCCGCCGCTGCTGGACGGGGCCCGTTCATCCACGGTCAGCCGAAACAAACCGTTCGGACGAGGTGAGCTGACCCGACTGTACTAGATGTGTCGGCCGGACGCGAGACTGGCGCGTTGAAGTTGGTCGCTATATCACCGATTGTTCAGTGCGGCAATACGCTGAGTGTCCGCACTGTAGGGGTGTGCATTTCGGTTTGGTAGTCGATCGGGTCCGTATCGCGATACCGGGGCTGCGTTTTGCCAGCGCGCAGGCTACCGTCTCCACCGTGGCGTGTGCCTGTTTCAAATTGATCCGTGAGGTGCGGGTCGGGGCGCCGTCGCTAAGGAGTTACACGTGGCATCAGGCACGGTGAAGTGGTTCAACTCGGAGAAGGGCTACGGCTTCATCTCGCAGGACAACGGTGGGCCCGACGTGTTCGCGCACTACTCGGCGATCCAGGCTACCGGCTACCGCGAGCTGACCGAGGGTCAGAAGGTCGAGTTTGAGATCACGCAGGGCCAGAAGGGTCCGCAGGCCGACAACATCCGCGCGGTCTGACAGACACCCTGAGTCGTAGGCCGAGACCCGCTTCACGGCCGAAGGAGTAGCAAGCCCCCGTCCGACAATCTCGGCGGGGGCCTTGCGGTTTCCGGGGTCCTTGCGGTTTTGGGGGTCCTGAGGGCTGCGGCGGGGGATCAGGCCAGCGCCACCCGCGGCTCGGCGAAGACCTCCGGGGTGCACGAGTCGGCGTAGGCATGATGGATCATCCGCAGCGCCCAGCCCATCCGTGCGGTGGCGCACTCAGGGTGGTCGCCGAACTCGGTGGCCACGCAGGCCACGCAGCCCTGCACTCCGATGCGGCGCAGGGTGCACGTCACGGCCGAACGCACGTCGGCGTCGAGCGGGCTCTGGGACATCTGCAGCGTGGAGGCGAAGAGCGCTTCGGCGCGAACCGCTTGGAACGTGGACTCCATGGTGGGACCTCCTGCTGGCAACTCCCTGCTGTGTCCAGCTACCTCCTGTCCAGGTGCCGGTGCGGGAACTGTCCGGTTGCTCAATGGTTCACTCGTCCATTAGCTAGAACGACCTGACCGCAGCCCGAATTCCTCCAGTACCCCGGTCAGCTCCAGCAATCGGAAGACAGCGGGGCTGGTGCCGGTGATCCGCAGGCCGCCGCCCACGTCGGTGTTCGCGGCCACGAGGACCTGCAGGCCCGTCGAGTCCATGAAGGTGACACCGGTCAGGTCCAGGTCCACCCGCGATGGTCCGTGGGTGCGGATCGCCTCGCGGAGCACGGCGATCAGGTCGGGGGCGCTGGTCATGTCCAGCTCACCCGAAGCGGTCACGGTGACCGTGCCGTCCGCGGTGGGGGTGGCAAGCGCGGCAAACTCGGTCATAGCTTCTTCGTGACCTTCACGAGCAGGCCGTCGCTGTCCACGTCGACCTCGTCGGCGAGGGACCGCACGACCCGGAGGGAATGTTCCGAGGCGAGCAATGCGTTGAGATTTTCGACGGACAGCTCGCCGGGGTGCGTGACTTCAATCACACAGCGCTGTTCGTTGACGGTCGTCCGGACCTGAAAGGCCACACCGACCCGCACGTGACTGATCACGTTCGCCCAGGTCTCGCTGATGATCAGGGCGATGTCTGTCCGACTCTGTTCGGACACTTCCAGCCCCACCAGCGCACCGTCGAGGGCGTGCCGGAGGGCGTTCATGCGGTCGAGATCCCGCGGCAGGTCGACGGTCAGGCGAAGGTCCACAACTGCACTGTTACCGCGTCGGCGGTCGGCGGAAACGTCCCTCAGCCGGCGTACGCGAACTGACGGGAGGCCAGGTCCTGGTAGGCCGAGCGGACCATCTGCAGCGCCCAGCCCATGCGGGCCGCGGCGGTCTCCGGGTACTCGCCGAACTCGCCGGCGACCCGCCCGGCGCAGCCGTTGACGCCGTAGCGGCGCAGCGTGCCGGTGACCGCGGCGCGCACCTGGACCGGCGTCGCGTCCTGCGAAGGCTGCAGCGCGGAGGCGAAGAGGGCCTCGGCGCGTACTGTGTCGAACGTCGTGTTCATGTCAACCCCCCGGCTGTGGTGCTCCCTGACACCAACCAGGTAACCGGCGTCACGGTGCTGGTCCGGGACCCGCTCGGGTGCTGGAAGGTAGCGCGCCACGCCACCACGGGACTTGCCCCTGCCTGGCGTTCGGGTTACCGTCGAGCCAGTCCCGCGGATGTCGGCTATCTGCCGCCCGGGGACGCCATTCGCCACCGCGTGTCACGCTCTCGCGCAGGAAGCTAGGCGGCCACCGCACACGCAGTCCACCGCAAGCAGCGCAGGCAGGACCTTCGAGGCACGCGCACCTAGAGATCCACTTTTACGGCCGAACAGTCCTTAGGAGGACGCATATGGCCCCAACCGAAGTGTTGGAACGTACCACCCCCAAGAACCCCTCGGCGCAGAGCCAGGGCCGGCGGCGCACCCGCTCCGCCCAGCGCAACCGGGACCACAGCCGCCCGGCCAACCAGCCCCAGCCGCCCTCATCGGCCGAGGCGCGAGACGTCGCCGGGATCGTCGACGTGTACCGCGACAAGATGATTCTCCGGGTCGACAGCTACCTGCCCGGGCCCGACGACGTGACGGTTCCGGCCGCGATGGTCCGCCGCTACGGCCTGCGCCACGGCGACGCCCTGACGGGCAGCGCCAACGGCGGCACCCTCACCCGGCTCGACACCGTCCACGGCAACGACCCCGAGTGGGCCCGCAGCCGCCCCGAGTTCAGCAAGCTCACCGCCCTCTTCCCGCAGGAGCGCCTGCGCCTGGAGACCGGGCCGCGCCAGCTCACCGCGCGCCTCATCGACCTGGTCATGCCGATCGGCAAGGGCCAGCGCGCGCTCATCGTGTCGCCCCCGAAGGCCGGCAAGACGATGGTGCTGCAGGCGATCGCCAACGCCGTCGCCCGCAACAACCCCGAATGCCACCTCATGGTGCTGCTGATCGACGAGCGGCCCGAAGAGGTCACCGAGATGCAGCGGTCCGTCCAGGGTGAGGTCATCGCCTCGACGTTCGACCGGCCGGCGGGGGAGCACACCGGCGTCGCCGAGCTCGCCATCGAGCGCGCCAAGCGGCTCGTCGAGCTGGGCCACGACGTGGTCTTCCTGCTGGACTCGATCACCCGGCTCGGGCGGGCGTACAACAACTCGGCCCCCGCCTCCGGGCGCATCCTGACCGGCGGCATCGACGCCAACGCGCTGTACCCGCCGAAGCGCCTCCTCGGCGCCGCGCGCAACATCGAGAACGGCGGCTCGCTGACCATCATCGCGTCCGCGCTCGTCGACACCGGCTCGACCGGCGACACCGTGATCTTCGAGGAGTTCAAGGGCACCGGCAACGCCGAGCTCAAGCTCGACCGCAAGCTCGCCGACCGCCGCGTCTTCCCGGCGATCGACATCGACGGGTCCAGCACCCGCCGCGACGACGTCATCCTGCACCCGGACGAGCTGCTCGCCGTGCAGCGGCTGCGCAAGGCGCTCGGCGCCAACGGCCAGCCGGCGACGGAGCAGCTGCTGGACCGCCTCGCCAAGACGCAGTCCAACGCGGAGTTCCTGACGCTGCTGCTGCGCGGCCAGGCGTAGCGCGTCCGCCCTACAGGGCGACGCGTGAGCGCATGAGGGCCTCTTCCGTCGGCAGTACTCCGAGCGCCGAGGCGAACGACATCTCCCGGCCCCACGAGGCGACATCCGCCGGGGCCAGGTCGGTCACGCCCTCGACGGCGACCAGGTGGGCCCGGTAGGCGAGCCAGCCCGCCGCGACCTGCGTGCCTTCCGGCGTGCTCTGGTCGCTCCAGCGGAGCTCGACGGTGAAGTACATCGCCAGGAACACGGCGGCGGCGGCGATGAGCGACCCGGAGATCTGGTCGGCAAGCCCCGCGTGCAGGGCGGCGGAGGTCCACATCCAGGTCGCGAACATGCACCCGGCCGGCACCACGGCGGCGCCGAGCAGCGCCCGCTTGGTCCGCCGGGACAGCCGCGGCCGGCACAGCCCGCGGTGGCGCGCCTCCTCGATGACGGCCCGGTAGAACTTCCCCCGCCAGCGGCGCGCCTCCGCCCAGCTGCGGAACGCAAGGCTGGTCAGCGACGCCTCGCCGTTCGTCGAGAGGGTCTGGACCCGGTCGAGGACCTGCTGCTCGTACGGCGTAAGGCTCCGCCCGTCGCCCTTGCGCAGCCGCACCGTGGTCTCGGCCGGGTCGTCGCCCGGCTGGCGCAGCTCGAGAAACCCGCGCGCGGCGAGGTCGAGCAGCGTGCTGTCGATCGCGTCCTCGTCGGAGCGCCACCGGTTCACCATGAGGCTGACGACCGCCGGCGGCTCCTCGCCCGGCGGGGTGGTCATGGGCGCCCCCGGCTCGGGCAGCCGCGTCCGCGAGCGCCACAGCGTCACGCCCGTGAGCAGGACCCACACGGCCAGCGTGACGGGCACGCTGAGCTCCAGGAACGGGGGCCAATCCACGACGAACCTCCGGGCGTGCAGGACAGGGTGGCGTGCGGGGTTGCCCAACCACCCTAGACGGTTCCTCGCAAAACGCGGCGAGGACGACCACCGCTCACGCCCGGGCCGGGAATCCTTTCCCCGACAGTTGGTCGGTTTGCCCGACAAGTCGGGCGCTCCGCGCCACGACTTGTCGGATTTATACCCCGACAGGGCAAATTTCGGGCCGGAAGGGACGACGGCACGCGGCCCCGGTCTTTGCGTCTCCGCGACGCGGTTCCATGGCCCGTCGGCGTGGCGGCTCGGGGGCGTGGCTCCACGCGTGGCGGTGGGGCTGCGCGGCGGCTTGATGGCCTGGCGGCTCGACGACTCAGCCGCGCGGCTCACGCGGCGGCCCAGCGGCGCGGCGTGGTGGCTCAGCGGCGCGGCGTGGTGGCTCAGCGGCGCGGCGTGGTGGCTCAGCGGCGCGGCGTGGTGGCTCAGCGGCGCGGCGTGGCGGCGGGGCTGCGCGGCCTGGTGACCCGGCAGCTCAGCGGCGGGGCGGCTCCGGAGCCTAGCCGTAACGCGGCGCGCGCATCGCGTTAAATCGTGAAATGTCGGATATGTCGGGCGCGCCAGCGCCTGACATATCCGGCGCAGCGGGAACACCGGCAAGTCGCGAGCGGCCGCCACACTAAAGTCGCGGCAGGAGGACATCACCGTGCTGCCCGAGATCGAGCTCGACCTCGCCCCGGCGGGGGTGCGGCTCTTCGACGCCACGGGCGGATACCGGAGCGACACACCCCCGCCGTTCTGGTCCTTCGCCTGGCCGGGCGGGATCGCGCTCGCCCGCTACCTGCTCGACCACCCGGCGGTGGTCAAGGGCCGCACAGTCGTCGACTTCGGCGCGGGCTCCGGCCTCGTGGGGATCGCGGCGGCGCGAGCGGGCGCCACTACTGTCACCGCAGTCGACACCGATCCCGCGGCCCGCGACGCTGCCGTGCGCAACGGCCGGCGCAACGGCGTCGAGCTGCAGACCGCGGCGAGCATCGTGCCGGCCGATGTGATCGTCGCCGGGGACGTGTTCTACTCGGGCGCCGTCGCGCCGAAGGTCCTGCAAGTCCTGCGCGGGGCCAGGAGTGAGGCGCTCGTGGGGGACCCCGGGCGCGGGTTCCTGCCGGAGCGGCTGTTTGAGGAGCTGGCCGCGTACGACGTCCCCGTCCGGCCTGAGCTCGAGGAGGACGGGGACGTCATGCGCACGCGGGTGTGGCGGCTGGTGCGGGCTACTTCCGCCGCTGCTTCGGCTGCTGGTCCTTAAGAGCGTCCAGGCCCTTGTCCAGGCCGGCCCGGCGCAGGGCGTCGGCCAGCGCGCCGCCGCCCGAGAACGAGTCGCGCGAGTCGCGGTTCGAGCGGCCGCCACCCCCGCCACCGCCGCCGCTACCGCCACGCGAGTCGCGGGAGTCGCTGCGCGGGCGGCCGCCGCCGCCCGAGGAGGAGCGGGGACGGCCGCCGCCGGCCGACTCGCCGCGCGGGGCCGGGGTCGTCTCGTCCTCCAGGCGCAGCGTCAGGGAGATGCGCTTGCGCGGGATGTCGACGTCCAGGACCTTCACCCGGACGATGTCGCCGGGCTTGACCACCTCGCGGGGGTCCTTCACGAACGTGCGGGACAGCGCCGACACGTGGACCAGGCCGTCCTGGTGCACGCCCACGTCGACGAACGCGCCGAAGGCGGCCACGTTGGTGACCACGCCCTCCAGGAGCATGCCGGGGGTGAGGTCGGAGATCTTCTCGACGCCCTCGGCGAACTCGGCGGTCTTGAACGCCGGGCGGGGGTCGCGGCCGGGCTTCTCGAGCTCCTTGAGGATGTCGGTGACCGTCGGCAGGCCGAAGGTCTCGTCGACGAAGTCGGCCGGCTTGAGGCGGGCCAGCGTGGCGGTGTTGCCGATCAGCGACTTCACGTCGCCGCCGGTGGTGGACAGGATGCGGCGGACCACCGGGTACGACTCCGGGTGGACCGAGGAGGAGTCCAGCGGGTCCTCGCCGTCGCGGATGCGAAGGAAGCCGGCGCACTGCTCGAACGCCTTCGGGCCGAGGCGGGCGACGTCCTTCAGGGCGCGGCGGCTGCGGAACGGGCCGTTGGCGTCGCGGTGGGCGACGATCGCGTCGGCCAGGCTGGAGCCGATGCCGGAGACCCGGGTCAGCAGCGGGGCCGACGCGGTGTTGACGTCGACGCCGACGCCGTTCACGCAGTCCTCGACGACCGCGTCGAGGGAGCGGCTCAGCTTCGACTCGGACAGATCGTGCTGGTACTGCCCGACGCCGATCGACTTCGGATCGATCTTGACCAGCTCGGCCAGCGGGTCCTGCAGGCGGCGGGCGATGGAGACCGCGCCGCGCAGGGAGACGTCGAGGCCGGGGAGCTCCTGCGAGGCGAAGGCGGAGGCGGAGTACACCGAAGCGCCCGCCTCGGACACCATCACCTTCACGACGCCGAGCTGCGGGAACTGCTTGACCAGGTCGCCGGCGAGCTTGTCGGTCTCGCGGGAGGCGGTGCCGTTGCCGATGGCGATGAGCTCGACCTTGTGCTTCTGGCACAGCGCGGCCAGGATCGCGATCGACTCGTTCCACTTGTTCTGCGGCACGTGCGGGTAGATCGTGTGCGTGTCGACGACCTTGCCGGTGGCGTCGACGACGGCGACCTTCACGCCGGTGCGGAAGCCCGGGTCGAGGCCCATCGTGGCGCGGGTGCCGGCGGGCGCGGCGAGCAGCAGGTCGCGCAGGTTGGCGGCGAAGACCCGCACCGCCTCCTCCTCGGCCGCCTGCCACAGCCGCATCCGCAGGTCGATGCCGAGGTGCACGAGGATGCGGGTGCGCCAGGCCCAGCGGACCGTGTCGCTGAGCCACTTGTCGGCCGCGCGGCCCTCGTCACGGATGCCGAACTTCGAGGCGATGGCCGGCTCGTACAGCGACGGCGCCTCCGGGTCCTGGGTGGGCTCCATCACCAGGTCGAGCATCTCCTCCTTCTCCCCGCGGAACATCGCGAGGATCCGGTGGGAGGGCAGCTTCGTGAACGGCTCGCTGAAGTCGAAGTAGTCGGAGAACTTGGCGCCGTCGGTCTCCTTGCCCTCGCGCATCTTCGACACCAGCCGGCCCTGCGCCCACATCTTCTCGCGCAGGTCGCCGATGAGGTCCGCGTCCTCGGACATGCGCTCGACGAGGATGGCCCGCGCGCCGTCCAGCGCGGCGGCGGCGTCGGCCACGCCCTTCTCGGCGTCGACGAAGACGGCGGCGGCCGCCTGCGGGTCCACGGTCGGGTCGGCGAGCAGCCCGTCGGCCAGCGGCTCGAGCCCGGCCTCGCGGGCGATCATCGCCTTCGTACGCCGCTTGGGCTTGTACGGCAGGTAGATGTCCTCGAGGCGGGCCTTGGAGTCGGCCGCCATGATCTGCGCCTCGAGCGCCTCGTCCAGCTTGCCCTGGCTGCGGATCGACTCGAGGATCGCGGCCCGCCGCTCCTCCATCTCGCGCAGGTACCGCAGCCGCTCCTCCAGCGTCCGCAGCTGGGCGTCGTCGAGCATCTCGGTCGCTTCTTTGCGGTACCGGGCGATGAACGGCACCGTGGCCCCGCCGTCGAGCAGGTCGACGGCCGCGGTCACCTGCCGCTCCCTGACGCCGAGCTCTTCCGCGATGCGCTGGTGAATCGAGGTGGTCACGAGCATGCATTGTGCCCCACCCGGGGCCCGAGCACCCAGGCCGCCACGGCGCGGCCACGCCGTACTTACCCAAAGTAGTTTTCTGGAACTTGTTATTGACCCGGCGTGTCCACGTCTCCTGAATAGGTTCGACAGGAGGCGGAGGCACTGATGAGCACGTCGTCGACGGTGATCGCGGCGCGGGGCGGCGACCAGCGGGCACTCGATGCCCTGGTCGGCGAGTACCTGCCGCTGATCTACAACATCGTCGGGCGGGCACTGCAGGGGCACGCCGACGTCGACGACGTGGTGCAGGAGACGATGCTGCGCATCGTCGACGGGCTGCCGCGGCTGCGCGAGCCGGACAGCTTCCGCTCCTGGGCCGTCGCGATCGCCATGTCGCAGGTCCGCGACCGGCACCGCCGCCAGGTCCAGGCCCCGCTGGTCGGCGACTGGGCCGACCCGACCGACACCGCCGACCCCGGCGCCGACTTCGCCGACCTGGCGATCACCCGGCTGCGCCTGTCCGGGCAGCGCCAGGAGGTCGCCGAGGCCACCCGCTGGCTCGACCACGACGACCGCGAGCTGCTGTCGCTGTGGTGGCTGGAGGCGGCCGGTCAGCTCGACCGCGAGGAGGTCGTCGAGGCGCTGCACCTGACCCGCCAGCACGCGGCCGTGCGCATCCAGCGGATGAAGGCGCAGCTCGACGCGGCCCGGGCGGTCGTGCGGGCGCTCGCCGCCCGGCCCCGCTGCCCGGAGCTGAGCGCGGTGCTGCACAGCTGGGACGGGCGCCCCACCGCGCTGTGGCGCAAGCGCCTGGCCCGGCACACCCGCGAGTGCCGGCAGTGCGACCGGGCCTGGATGGACATGATCGCCGCCGAGCGGCTGCTGGCCGGGATCGCCCTGGTCCCGGTGCCGGCCGCGCTGGCCGCCGTGTCGTTCGCCGGTGGCGCAGCGGCGACGACGACCGGCGCGATCACGGTCAAGGCCGGGGGCCTCAAGGCCGTGATCACGGGCTGGATCGCGGCCTCGAAGCCGGCCCTGGTCGGCCTGGCCGCCACCGTCGCGATCGCGGGCACCGCCGGTGCCGTCTACGTGGCCACGAAGGACGAGCCCGCCCCGCAGGTCGTCGCCGCCGCCCCGTCCGATTCGCCGGCCGAGCCCCCGGCCCTGTCATCCGCGGCACCGCCCCCGAGCAGCGCCGCGCCGCCGCCGAGCGCGACGCCGGCCAAGACCACCGTGGCCGCGCTGCCGCCGGCGACCAAGAGCGCCAAGAAGGGCGTCAGCACCAACGACAAGTTCGGCTCGAACAACGCCCCGGCGATCAAGGACGTGAAGGCCGGCTGGTACTACGACTGGTCCCCGAGCCCGGTCGCGAGCGTGTCCGGCGTCGAGTTCGTGCCGATGGTCTGGGGCGGCGGCAACCTCTCCGCCGACCTGGCCAAGGCGAAGGCCAACGGCAAGACGCTGCTCGCGTTCAACGAGCCGGACCTCAAGGAACAGTCGAACATGACCCCGCAGCAGGTCCTCGACCTGTGGCCGCAACTGCAGGCCACCGGCCTGCGGCTGGGCAGCCCGGCGCCCGCCTACGGCGCCGACACCCCGGGCGGCTGGTTCGACCAGTTCATGACCGGCGTCCAGCAGCGCGGCTACCGGGTCGACTTCATCACCCTGCACTGGTACGGCGGCGACTTCTCCGCCAACGCCGCGAACCAGCTCAAGACGTACATCCAAAACGTGTACAACCGCTACCACCTGCCGATCTGGCTGACCGAGTACGCGCTGATGCGCTTCGACAACGGCACCGTCTACCCGTCGACGGACCAGCAGGTCGCGTTCGTCAAGAGCTCCACGGCGATGCTGCAGGAGCTGTCCTACGTCGAGCGCTACAGCTGGTTCCTGCTGTACACGAGCAAGTCCGGCGACACCGGCCTCTACAGCAACGGCACCACCCCAACCCAGGTGGGCGCCGCCTATCGAGCCGCAGGAGGATGACCATGGATGCGAGATCGAGCGGTGCCGCCACGCTGCTCAGCGCGCTGAACGAGGCGTGCGAGGACTTCCAGCGCTACGGCCAGCAGGTCGCCGCCACCCACCGCTCGCTGCACTGGGAGCTCATCGGCCGCTTCGGCCCCGGTGAGGCCCCGTTCGCGCTGGTCGGGGTGGTGCTGCGCTACGAGCGGACCACGGTCGACCTGGGCGTGGACCTCTGGGTGCGCGAGGGCGCGTTCGAGGTCAGCGGCTACGGCACCGTCGACGGGCGCCGCCTGCTCGTCGACCTGCCGGACGTGCTGACCGAGGACATCGACGTCGCCATCCGGACGCTGCGGGAGTACACCCGCCGGCTCTGCTCCTATCGCAGCGTGCTGGAGGACGTCGCGTAGGCGCCCAGCCCGGCCCGGTCCCCCTGCCGCCGCACGGCCAGCGCGACCAGCCCGAGCGCCGCGGTCGCGGCCCCGCACGCCACGATCGTCGCCTGCGGGCCGGCGGCCTGCACGAGCGGCGCCCCGAGCAGCGTGCCCAGCGGCGTGGACAGCACGAGCACGGCCCCGCGCGCGGCGAGCACCGGCGGCAGCCGCTCGGCCGGCACCGCGCGCTGGAACAGCGACACGCTCGTGGACGGGTACGGCGACCAGGCCAGCCCGGCCAGCGCCAGCGTGAGCAGGTCCGCCCAGCGCGGCAGGCCCAGCCCCAGCGGCAGGAGCAGCAGCCCGAACGCGGTCACCGAGCCGATCGTGGCCGGCCACAGCGGCAGCCGCGGCAGGTGCGCGGTGGCGATCGCGCCGACGACCGCGCCGATGCCGAAGCTGGTGTACAGCAGGCCGACCTCCTGCGCCGAGGCCGCGAACAGCGGCACGGCGACCGGCAGCGGCCCGAACAGCAGGAAGAACCAGAACGACAGCGCGGTCAGGCCGAGCAGCTCCCGGTCGCGGCGGATCGTGGCCAGCCCGGCCGAGCGGTGCTCCCGGCGTGGCAGGGGCACCCGGGGGCGTACGGCGGCGAAGGAGACGGCCAGCGCGGCGAACGTCGCCGCGTCCACGGCCAGCACCGCCGGGGCGCCGACCCAGCCGATGAGCAGCCCGGCGAGGATCGGCCCGGCCACCGTCGAGGCCTCCGTGATCAGGGTGAGCAGCGAGTTCGCCGGCAGGTGCAGGTTCTGCGGCAGCACCTGGGCGACCAGCGTGTACCGCCCGGCCGAGCCCCATGCGGACAGCAGCGCGGAGCCCGCGAGCAGGGCGGCGTACCGGCCGATGGTCAGCGCCTCCAGGGAGGCCAGCAGCGGTACCGCACCCAGGAACACCGCCCGCAGCAGCCCGTCGAGGGCCACCAGGTGCGCGCCGCCCCGCCCGCGCAGCAGCGGGGCCAGCACGATCGCGCCCATCGCCCCCGGCAGCGTGTAGGCGGCGATGGCCAGCCCCACCCACAGCCCCCGCTGGTGGTGGGGCGCGTACTGCACCGCGAGCCACCCGATCGCCACCGCGCTCATCCCGTCGCCGATCGCCGAGAGGGCGAGGCCGGGCAGCACCCGGCCGAACACCCGGTCCCGCATCACCGGCCAATAGGGAGACATCGATTGATTCTGTCCCATGGGCTGGCGTTCGGTCGACAACTGCGTAACCCACGCCACAGCGGGTAGCCCATGGTCATGGTGAACTTCGGGTACACGATGATGTGCGAACAGTCCGGCCCGACGCCGCTCGTGGACAACGCGGTGCGCGCCGAGCAGGCCGGGTTCGACTTCGCGGCGATCTCCGACCACTACAACCCTTGGCTGCCCGAGCAGGGCCACTCGCCGTTCGCCTGGTCGGTGCTCGGCGCGGCCGCGTACGCGACCCACGAGATCGAGCTCATGACGATGGTGACGTGCCCGACGCGGCGGTACCACCCGACGCTGGTCGCCCAGCAGGCGGCGACGGTCGGCGTCATGTCCAACGGCCGGTTCACCCTCGGCGTGGGCGCCGGGGAGAACCTCAACGAGCACGTCATCGGCGCGTGGCCGCACCGCACCCAGCGGCACGAAATGCTCGCCGAGGCGCTCGAGATCATCCAGCCGCTGCTGGCCGGCGAGACCGTGCGCCACTCCGGCTCGTACTACGACGTGCCCGAGGCCCGGCTGTGGGACGTGCCCGACGAGGGCGTGCCGGTCGTCGTCGCCGTCTCCGGCTCGGAGTCGCTGGAGCTCGCCGAGCAGGCCGACGGGGTCGTCGTCGTGCAGCCCGACGCGTCGCTGCGCCGGCCCGGCCGGCCGTTCTACGGGCAGGCGGCGCTGTGCTACGGCCCCGACGAGGCCGAGTGCCGCAAGCGGGCCTTCGACCAGTTCCGCTGGTTCGGCCTGCAGTGGCCGGTGATGGCCGAGCTGCCCGATCCGCGCGCGTTCGACGCCGCGGCCACGTTCGTCACGGAGGACGACGTCGCCGCGGCGATCCCGTGCGGCCCCGACACCGCAAAGCACGTCGAGGCCGTCCGCCGGTTCGTCGAGGCCGGGTGCACGCACGTCGCGCTGCTGCAGATCGGCGGCGAGCACCAGGCCGAGTTCATCGAGTGGGCCCGCACCGAGCTGCTGCCGGCGCTACACACCGCCGGGGCGTAGCCGCGGCAGGCGGGTGTCCACGTCGGGCACGGAGTAGCCCAGCGCCCGCAGCCGGGTGCTGACCTCCTCGATCGGCTTGCGGATCTTCTGCGCCGCGGCCAGCAGGTGGTTGAGCGGCACCGGCTGCGAGGCGTCCAGCCACGGCCGGGAGCCGTCCAGGTCGGTGCTGGCCAGCAGCAGGTCGTTCGGCTTCACCGCGTCGACGGCGATGCTGGCCAGGTCCACGTCCACGGTGTACCCCAGTGTCTCCAGCCGGGCCGCGATCTCGTGCACCGGCCGGCGGACCCGGCGGGCGGCCTGCAGCAGGTGCGGCAGCGGCACCTGCTCCTCCAGGTCCAGCCAGGGCTGCGAGCCGTCCAGGTCGCGGCTGGTGATGAGCAGGTCGTCCGGCTCCACCTGGTCCAGCGACGGCCCGGCGCCATGCAGGCTGACCGCGTAGCCCAGGAACGTCAGCCGCGCGGCGATGTCGTGCACCGTGCGCCGGGTGCGCTGGGCGGCCCGCAGGATGCGGATCGTCGGCACCGGCTTCATCGGGTCCAGCCAGGGATCCGACCCGTCGAGGTCCTCGCTGGTGATGGTCAGGTCGTCGGGCTCCAGGTGGTCGATGAGGATCGCGTCCGGATCGATGTCCACGCGGTACCCGCACGCCGCCAGCCGCGACGCCACCTCCCGCACCTCGCGGCCGGTCGACTCGGCCGCGCGCAGCAGGTGGATCAGCGGCACCGGCCGCGACGAGTCCAGCCACGGCTGCGAGCCGTCCAGGTCGCGGCCGGCCAGCTGCAGGTCCTCCGGCTCCAGCTTGACCACCTCGATCGCGTCGAGGTTGCCCCCCAGCCGGAAGCCGAACGAGCGCAGCCGGGCCGCCACCTCGGTGACCGGGCGCGAGGTGCGCTCGGCGGCGCGCAGCACGTGTACCGGAGCGACCTCCTCGGCCAGGTCCAGCCAGGGCGACGTGCTGTCCAGGTCGCGGGAGATGATCACGAGGTCGTCGGGCTCGGTGACCAGCGTGTCCCAGCCGCTGTCGAGCTGGTAGCCCAGCAGCGCCAGGCGGGCCGCGGTCTCGTCGGCCGGCAGGGCCACCTTGTGCGCGGCCCGCAGCAGGTGCAGCAGCGTCACCGGCTCGCGCGGGTCGAGCCACGGGTGGGAGCCGTCCAGGTCGCGGCTGGCGATCGTGAGATCCTTCGGGCCGAACTGCTCCAGCGGCAGCACGTCGACGTCGACGTCCACCTCGAAGCCCAGCTGCCGCAGCCGCGCCACCACCTGGTGGACCGTGCGGCCGCTCTTGTGCGCCGCCCGGAGCAGGTGCACGAGGTACACCGGCTGGTCCGGCTGCAGCCACGGCCGGGTGCCGTCCACGTCCCGGCTGGTGAAGATCAGGTCGTCGGGGTCCACGCCGACCGTCTCCGCCCCGACCGAAGGCTCGAAGCCCAGCGTCGCCAGCCGAGCCGCCACCTCCGGCGCCGAGCGGCCCGTCTTGCGGGCGGCCCGCACCAGGTGCACCAGCGGCACGATGTCGACCGGGTCGAGCCACGGGCCCGTGCCGTCGACGTCGACGCTGAGCAGTAGCGCGTCGGACGGGCGGGAGCGCAGGGCGCGCTTCCAGTCCGGGCCGGGCTTGAGCACCTTGCGGTACCGCCCGCCGGCCGCCAGGGCCGTCAGCCGCCACTCGACGAGCTCGTCCGGGCCGCCGACCGGCCCGTCGTTGGCCACGAAGCAGCCGGTGACGGCGGCGTCGACGGTCTCGCCGTCCATCTCCCACTTGCCGTGGCCGCGCTCGATCGCCTGCTCGAAGATGAGGTCGGCGACCAGGGGCCGCACCGGGGCGAGCCGGCACAGCCAGTCGTAGCCCAGCAGGGTCGTGCCCGGCGCGGTGAGAGCCGGCACCGCCTCCCAGAGCAGGCGGTCGACGTCGTCCTCGCGGTACGCCAGGATCTTCGTGCGGTCGACGGACAGCCGCGGCGCGAGGTCGCGGTTGAGGTTGACCACGGCGCCGAAGATCTCCTTGCCGGCGTAGAGCCCGTCGGCCAGCAGCGCGCCGTTGCCCTTGCACCACCACACCCGCGAGCCCTCGGCGGCCACGAAGCCGGTGCCGGTCTCGGTCTCCTCGTCCTCGTCCTCGTCGTCGACGGACGACACGGCCCGCGACAGCTCGCCCGGCACCCAGTGCAGGCTGGCCACGCCGTCGTTCGCCTCGGTGGCGAACTCGGCCACCCACAGCAGCTTGCCCAGCTCCTCGACGGAGGCGACCGTGATGCCCTCGCGCAGGTGCAGCCGGACCGTCGTGCCGGTCTCGGTGCCCGGCCCGAGGTCCTGGATGCGGAACAGGCTGCCCGGCCCGGCGATCGACACCCGCAGCCGCTCGCCGGCCTGCCCGTCGCGGCCCATCCGGCAGGTCTCGACGGTCAGTTCGTCGGCGAGCATGAAGTAGCTGAGCACGCCGATGCCGAAGCGGCTGTTCGGGTACAGCTGCACGGGCGGGTCCAGGCGGGCCCACTCGGCCTGCTCCTCGAGGAACTCGGGCAGGTCGGCCAGGCGCACGCCGGCCTGCGAGAACACCTCGCTGAGCTCGCGCACGCCCATGCCGATGCCGTTGTCGGTGCAGTCGAGGTAGCCGCGGCCGTGCTCGTCCACGCCCTGCACGAAGCGGATGCTCCCGTCCCAGGGGAGGGTGACGCCCTGGGCACGGGTGAGGTACTCGGTGCGGGCCTCCCGGTAGCGGCAGGCGTCGAGCGCGTTCTGGTAGAGCTCACGGATGGCCAGGGCCGGGTCGCCGTACAGCTGCTCGCCCATGAGCAGCTCCCGCACCCGGTCCTCGGCGAGCCGGAAGCGCACCCCGGCCGACTGGTAGGCCGGCGCGCCGTCGCGCACGAGCGGCCCGACGTCGTCGGTCGCGGCCCGGTTGGGCAGGTGCCGCAGCGCCGCCAGCTCCTCGTCCCGCGCCGCCGCCCGCTGCGCCTCGGCCAGCAGCTGGTTGAGCGTGTCGATGTGGGCGCGCAGCGCGACCTCGATCGACGGGTGCGCGCAGGCGGCGCTGAGCACCAGCGTGGCCCCGCGCAGCTCCCAGCCCCCGTCGCGCACGGTGTCGAGCACCTGCCCGGCGGTGACCGGGTCGCCGATGCCGAGGTGCTCGCCGATGACCTCGGGCAGCACCGTCACCTCGATCGCCAGCCCCCGCGCGATCGCCAGCAGGAACGCGACCAGCCGCTCCCGGACCTCGCCGTGGCGCGACAGCAGCGACTCGGGCCGGTCGTGGCGGTTGAGGAACGCCGGGTCGGCCCGGATCGCGCGCAGCATCTCCGCCGTGCGCGGGTCGGCGTCGAACCCGGTCAGCTCGGCCACCGTCGCCGGCTGGTAGGCCTGCGGCCGCCGCCCGATCCACCGGTGCAGCAGCCACCAGCCCAGCTCCGCCGCCGTCTCCCGGTGCCCGGCGCGGATCGCGGCCAGGGCCCGCCGGTGCGGCTGCGCATACGTCTGGGCGAAGCGCTCGAACGCGGCCCGGTCGCTCGACGCGTCCTGCGAGGGCTCCAGGTCGCCGGGTGTGACGCCGCGCTCACGGGCCGCCAGGCCGGACCACAGGGCATCGTGCAGCAGCGGTACCGCAACGAGCAGCAACGCCTCGTCGCCGGTCAGCGTCACGTCGTCCGGCAGCAGCTCGACCAGGCGCCCGACCTGCCGCGACATGCGGGCGGCGAAGTCGCCGTCCTGCCACGGATCGTCGCCCAGCAGCGCGCCGGAGCGCCCCCGCGCCGCGGCGAGCCCGCCGGCGAGCGCAACGGCCCGGTCACGGTGTGTCTCGGCGTCATCGACGCGACCCCACACCGTATGCTGCGCCACGATCGTTTCCCAGCCCTCTGGCACCATGCGGGAAAACTTACCGGCCGACCGCAACGCGCCGCGCCCAATACCGCACCTGGCGTTCCGGATGTGAAGGCTTCGCCCTTATGGCCGGTCGCCTTTGTTGCCGAAGCAAGTTACGGTGCCTCCGGCAACAAATCGATGTCTCGTTCGGCACCTTCGGAGGGGGAAGCTCGGCATGTCCGTCGCTGGAGACGGGAAAGACGCAGGCGAATCGGGTGGTACGGCGCCCGCGAGCCCGTCGCGCGCCCGCCACCGCGTGCCGCCCCCGGCCACGGCCGCGGCGTCGGTCCTGCCCGCACCCTTCGTCCCCGCCAAGCCGACCATCCCGGCGATCCCGCACCAGCGCCGCCCCGACGGCCCGACGGCGATCGCGACGGCGTCGATCCCGGCGGAGCCGCCCGCGGCCAGCGAGACGCTCGAGTTCATCGTCACGCTGCCCGGCACCGAGATCACGAACGACCCGTCCCTTGCGCCGCCCCCGTCCTCCGCTTCGCCTTTTTCGTCTTCTCCGGACGCCCCGGAGTCTTCGGATGCTCCGGACGCGGCTGTCGCTTCGGAGGAGGCCGTTGCTCCGGAGGAGGCCGTTGCTTCGGAGGAAGTCATTGCCCCGGAGGAGGCGGTCGAGACCGTCGAGGGCGAGCTCATGCCGGTCGGCAGCCCGATGTCGACCGTCGAGCCTGACGACTCGCCGACCATCGCCGACGTGGCCCCCGCGCTGGCCATCGTCGCCGAGGACGAAGACGAGGACGGCGCCGACTACCGCGGCACCCGCCGCCGCGTGGCCCCGTGGCGCCGCTACCCGATCGGCGCGGTCGCGGTGGCGGTGATCATCCTGCTCGTCACCGGCGGCGTGGCGATCCAGCTCGTGCGCGACGGCGGCTCGGGCGGCACCCACAACGAGGGCCTGCCCGGCCGCGTCCCCGGCGTGAACGTGCCCGAGCCGGTCGCGGCCAGCCCGACGCCGGAGGACTCGGCGAGCGCGGACTCCTCGCCGTCGGCCGTGGCATCCCGCTCCCGCGCCGCCTCCGCCTCGGCGTCGCACGCCCCGGCCGCGTCCTCCTCGGCGCCGGCCTCGTCGTCCCCGAGCGCGGCCCCGCCCCCGCCGCCGGCCCCGCCCACCTCGGGTCGCATGGTCGGCAAGCAGTCGCACCTGTGCATCGAGTACCGCGTCTCGAGCCGCAGCGTCTCGCTCGTCCTGGACACCTGCGACGCCCGGGCGACCAACCAGCGCTTCCGTGTCGCGGGCGACCCGAACAAGGGCGCCTTGCTGGTCACCGACAGCGGCCTGTGCCTGGACGTGCAGAACGCGGGCACGGGCAACGGGAACGCGGTGTGGGTGTACGCCTGCAACAACACCCCGGCGCAGCGCTGGGTCCACCACCCGAACGACACGTGGGAGAACCCGCAGTCCCACCGCTGCCTGGACGCCGCCAACGGCGGCACGGCCATCGGCACCCCGTTGATCATCTGGGACTGCAAGGCCAGCGACAACCAGATCTGGTCCATGGCCTGACGGCCGCTGTGGTACTTTTTCCCGGTTTGTACCGTTTCGCTCGCAGCGCTTCCCCATTCGAAGGATGAGATGACTAGCCTGCACCTGCGTCGACTGGGATCAACGCCTCGCGAGCGGGGTTCACGGGAAGAGCTCAGCTGCCCGGACATCTTCGAACTGCCCGACGGGCGGTTCGCCGTCATCGGCACCGACATGACCAGCGAGCTGCACTCCGTCCTGCCGGCCGACGCCGGCGTGGCGAGCTACGAGCGGATCGTGGTCATCACCCGCGACACCCTGCTGCACGCCAAGCGCGACATCCCCGACGCCTAGGTTTCCCAGTCACGGCGGGTCTCCTGGTAGGCCGCCTCGCACAACGAATCGAAGTCGCCCTCGGGCGTGCCGGGCGGCCGAGCCGCCCGGCGGAACTCCCGGACCGTCGCCCAGAACTCGCGCATGAGCGGATTCTGGAACTGGTCCGTCAGCACCGACCGGACGTACCGCTCGTCCCGGTCGCCGAGCCGGTAGACCAGGTTGTAGTGCCCGAGCACCAGGTTGGCGAAGAATAGCTGCTTCAGCCGCCGCGGCGGAATGTCAGGATCGAACCGCGACCAAACGGCGGCCAGGTCCGAGTCGCCGATGGCCATCTCGGCCAGATGGACGTGCAGCGCGCGGACGTCGGCTTCCGAGGAACGGTGCAATTCGCGCTGCGACTGCTCGGCGGCCTCGCGCTGCATGCGCAATTCTGCACGTTGCATCCGGAGCTCGTTGAACTGTACCCACAGGGTCGCGCCGACGACGACCAGCGCGAAGACGGAGAAGACCCCGTTCACCACGGAGAAGGCGTCGCTGAGCTCGTTCCAGTCGCGCGGCGCACGCATGCCGGTGGCCAGTTCGGCCGCCCCGATGCTGGCCAGGCCCAAGATGCCCGCAACCAGCGGCGCGCCGAGGCACAGCCCTGCGACGATCATGGGCCGCGCCGATCCGGCGCGACCGGCGGAATTCCTGCCCATCGCCCACCGACCCACCAAGAAGGCCCCCGCCGGCTGCGGGAACCGGATGGCCAAGGTTCCATCATGAGCGGATTTGGGGCGCTCGGCAGATCGAATTCCGTGACTCCCGACTGAATGAATCGTGAATGAGTCGGAAATCGTCCCTGCACGCAACAATATCATCTGCAATTGACCGCAGCCACCACCCGAAGCGTTCTCCCGTCGCATTCGCACGTGCATTTCACCCACCGGCGCCGTCGCCGCCCCGCTGGGCGGCGCCGGGCCGTAGCGCCGGGAAGGCGGCCCATCAGCTCCCGTTAGATGGGAGACGTATTGCAGTGATGCGTAGCAGCGCGCCCTCGCCGCACCTCCTCCGCCTCTGATTGCCGACTTTTCGGTCGAGGGGTGTAAATGGCACGCATCGGGTGGAGTCGCTCCCCCGGGGCCGTTATGTCTTCCCTGGCGGCGTGCCTCCGGCTAGTTTGTTAGGCAACACAACGAACCACCCCGGCGGGTGGGGACGCCCTCGGCGGGGCGTGCCCGGCCGCGTTCCGCCATGCAGTTGCACACCCCCTGCACCGAAACAGCTCAGCGGTATCGGCGACCGTTGCGCGAAGCCCTGCACAAGGAGCTCCGTGTTCAACGTTCGAAGGCGCGCGTCCCGCGTGCCGTTCATTGCTGCGGCCCTGCCGCTCATCGCGGGGGCGGCCGTAGCGCTGCCCTCACCGGCCCAGGCCAGTCCCGTCGCTCAAGGCAACCCTCCAGCTCAGCAGGTTCCGCAGGCGAACGCCGCCGCGGCGCCGTTCGACGTATTGGTGTTCTCCAAGACCGCCGGGTTCCGGCACGATTCCATCCCGGCCGGCATCGCCGCGATCCAGGCGCTCGGGGCGGCCAACGGGTTCACCGTCGACACCACCGAAGATTCGGCCTTCTTCACCGACGCCAACCTCGCCAAGTACGAGGTCGTCGTCTGGCTGTCCACGACCGGGGACGTGCTGAACGCCGAGCAGCAGGCGGCGTTCCAGCGCTACATCGAGCACGGCGGCGGGTACGCCGGCGTGCACGCCGCGTCCGACACCGAGTACGACTGGCCCTGGTACGGCGAGCTCATGGGCGCCTGGTTCAACAGCCACCCGGCGCAGCAGCAGGCCACCATCAAGGTCGAAGATCCCGCGCACCCGTCGACCAAGGATCTTCCGGCCAAGTGGAGCCGGTACGACGAGTGGTACAACTTCCGCACCAATCCCCGCGGGAAGGTCCACGTCCTGGCGAGTCTCGATGAGACGAGCTACGACCCGGGCGCGGGGGCGATGGGGGCGGACCACCCGTTCGCCTGGTGCCACGACTACGACGGCGGCCGCTCCTGGTACACCGGCGCGGGCCACACCCAGGAGTCGTACTCCGACCCGCAGTTCCTGAGCCACCTCCTCGGCGGCATCCAAACCGCGGCCGGCGTCGTCAAGGCCGACTGCAGCGCCACGCTGTCCAGCAGCTTCGAGAAGGTCACGCTCGACAGCAACACCAACAACCCGATGGAGCTCGACGTCGCCCCGGACGGGCGCGTGTTCTACATCGAGCGTGACGGGCGCGTGCAGATCGTCAAGCCGGACACGCACACGACGGTCACGGCGGCCACGGTGCCGGTCTTCACCGGCAACGAGGACGGGCTGCTCGGCATCACGCTGGACCCGCACTTCGCACAGAACCATTGGGTGTACCTGTACTACAGCCCGGCCTCCGGCCCGCCCCGCAACATCCTCGGGCGCTTCACGGTGAACGGCGACAGCATCGACCTCGCCACCGAGAAGCAGGTCCTCGTGATCACCACGCAGCGCAACACGTGCTGCCACGAGGGCGGCACGATGACGTTCGACAGCCACGGCAACCTGTTCCTGGCCACGGGTGACAACACCAACCCGTTCGAGTCCAGCGGATACTCGCCGATCGACGAGCGAGCCGGGCGCGAGGACTACGACGCCCAGCGCACCGCCGCCAACACCAACGACCTGCGCGGCAAGGTCATCCGGATCACGCCGCAGGCCGACGGGACGTACACCGTGCCGGCCGGCAACCTGTTCGCGCCCGGCACCGCGAAGACCCGTCCCGAGATCTACGCGATGGGCTTCCGCAACCCGTTCCGCATCGGCGTCGACCCGCTGACCGACACGCTGTACCTCGGCGACTACGGTCCCGACGCGGCGCAGGCCGACCCCAACCGCGGGCCCGGCAACACGGTGGAGTGGAACATCGTCGGCAAGCCGGGCAACTACGGCTGGCCGTACTGCACCGGCGCCAACGTGCCGTACCGGGACTTCACCTTCCCGTCCGGCCCGTCCGGCCCGGCGTTCGACTGCAACGCGCCGGTCAACAACTCGCCGAACAACACCGGCCTGACGAACCTGCCGCCGGTCATCGCCGCCACCGTCGACTACGACTACGACGGCAACCCGCGCTTCCCCGAGATCGGGGGCGGCGGCGCGCCGATGGGCGGTCCGGTGTACCGCTACGACGCGAACAACACCGCGGAGAACAAGTGGCCGGCGTACTACGACGGCAAGGCGATCTTCGGCGAGTGGAACCAGAGCAAGCTGTACACGATGCAGGTCTCGGCCGACGGCAAGTCCCTTGTGGACATCAACCAGCTGCTGCCCGGGATGTCGTTCATCCGCCCGATGGACATGGAGTTCGGGCCGGACGGCGCGCTGTACCTTCTCGAGTGGGGCACCGGCTTCGGCGGCAACAACGACGACTCCGGGGTGTACCGCATCGACTACGTGGCCGGCAACCGCGCCCCGATCGCGCAGGCCACCGCGAAGCCGACCAGCGGCGTCGCGCCCCTGACGGTGCAGTTCTCCAGCGACGGCTCGCGCGACCCGGACGGGACGCCGATCACCTACGCCTGGACGTTCGGCGACGGCGGCACGTCCACCGAGGCCAACCCTTCGCACACGTACACCAGCAACGGCAACTTCACCGCCCAGCTGACCGTCACCGATGACGGCGGCCGGACCGGTACCGCCAACGTGCCCGTGACCGTGGGCAACACGGCGCCGACGGTGAAGATCACGCTGCCGCCGGACGGGGGCTTCTTCGACTGGGGCGACCAGGTGAAGTTCACCGTCGAGGTCAGCGACCCCGAGGACGGGGCCATCGACTGCTCGAAGGTCCAGGTGCAGTACCTCCTCGGGCACGATGAGCACGCGCACCCGCTCCAGCAGTACACCGGCTGCTCCGGCTCCGTCCAGACGGCGCTGGCCAGCGGCCACGGCGCGGAAGCCAACGTGTTCGGCGTGATCGAGGCGTCCTATGTGGACAAGGGTGGCGCCGGCGGCGCCGCGCCGCTCACCGGCCGCTCGCTGATCCAGCTGCAGCCCAAGCGCAAGCAGGCGGAGTACTTCGCGGCGACCGGGCGCGTGCCCGGCGTCAACTCCGGCGGCACCCCGGGCGTGCAGCGGGAGACGACGGGTGACCCGCAGGGCGGCTTCCAGAACATCGGGTTCGTCGAGGAGGGCGACTGGTTCTCCTTCGCGCCGACCAACCTGACCGGGATCGACAGCCTGCGGATCCGGGCCGCCAGCAACAACGCCAGCGGCGGCACGATCCAGATCCGCACCGGGGCGGTGGACGGGCCGATCGTCGGCTCGGTCGCGGTGCCCGGCACCGGCGGGTGGCAGACGTACGTCGACCTGTCCGTGCCGGTCACCCCCAGCACCTCGTCCGGGCCGTTGTACTTCATCGCAACGGGCTCGGGTGCGGGGTACAACATCAACTGGGTCGACTTCCTGGGTCGCGGCGTGACCGACAACGCGCCGCCGGTGGTCTCGGCCGCGGCGAGCCCGGCGAGCGGCACGACGCCGTTCACGGTCGCGTTCACCGGCTCGGCGACCGACGCCGAGGGCGACAACCCGCTGACCTACGCGTGGGACTTCGGCGACGGCGGCACCGCGGCCACGGCGAACGCCTCGCACACCTACACGGCGCCGGGCAACTTCACGGCGACGCTCACGGTCACCGACGCCCGCGGGGCCAAGGGGACCGCGTCCGTGGCAGTGCGCGCGGAGGCGCCCAACACGCAGTGCTTCGGCGCGCGTTCGGACGACTTCCTCGGGTCCGCCCTGGACCGTACGAGGTGGACGGTCGTGCGTGAGGGCCAGTCGCTCAGCGTCGGCAACGGCTCGCTGCACCTGCCGACCGCGTCCGGCGACCTGTACGGCGGGACCAACGGCGCGACCAACCTCGTGCTGCAGCCCGCCCCGTCCGGCGCGTGGCAGGCCACCGCGAAGGTGACCCTGCCGGCGACGGCGAACTACCAGCAGGCCGGCCTGATCCTGTACGGCGACGACGACAACTACGCCAAGGTCGACCTGCTGTACGGCGACGGCCGCAAGGTCGAGTTCATCCGTGAGAGCGCCGGCTCGCCGCGCAACGAGGCCGCCGACGCCATCACCGCCCAGCCGGGCGACACGTACTACGTGCGGCTGATCTCCGACGGCACGAACCTCACCGCGGCGTACTCCGCCGACGGCACCACGTTCGTCCCGGTCGGGCGGTCGGCGGCGCTGGCCGGCATCGCCAACCCGAGGGTCGGGCTCTACGCGCTCAACGGCGGCACCACCGCGCCGGTCGTCGACGCGGCGTTCGACTGGTTCCAGATCACGCCCGACGACCCGCCGGCCAACGTTGACCCGAGCGACGAGTTCAACGGGTCCACGTTGGACCACTGCCGGTGGAACGCCATCGTCCGCGAGGACTCCACGGGGTACCGCATGGTCGGCGGCGCGTTGCAGATCGACGTGCCGAACGGCGACATCTACGGCACCGGCAACAGCGGGCCGAAGAACTTCATCCTGCAGAAGGCTCCGAGCGGCGACTTCACCATCGAGACCAAGGTGGACGGGTCGGCGTTCAACGAGCAGTACCAGCAGGGCGGCCCGATCGTGTATGTCGACGATGACAACTACGTGAAGCTCGACTACATCGCCGACAACTCGCCCGGCCAGGCCCTCGTGCGGCGCATCGAGTTCCGCAGCGAGATCGGCGGCGTCGTGCAGGACCCGCAGCCGAACGTGAGCAACCTGACCTCGGGGGTGTGGTACTTCCGCATCGCCAAGGTCGGCAACGCGTACACCGGCAGCTACTCCGCCGACGGCACCACCTGGACGACGATCGCCACGCACACCAACGCGGCGGTCGGGTCGAACACCAAGATCGGGCTCTACACCCTCGGCGCCGGCCAGACGGCGTCGAAGCCGGCCTCGTTCGACTACTTCCACGTCTCGGGTGGCGACACCACGCCGCCGACCGTCACCGCCACCGTGGACGGCACCGCCGTCAACGGCTGGTACGCCGGTCCGGTGACCGTGTCGCTGAGCACGAATGAGGGCCGCATCGAGTACCAGCTCGACGGGGCCACCACCTGGACCGCCTACGCCGACCCGATCCCGGTCAGCGGCGACGGAACCCACCAGGTGCGCTACCGCGGTACCGACGCGGCCGGCAACGTCTCGGCGGTCAAGACCCAGGACCTGAAGATCGACGCCACCGCGCCGGTCACCACCGCCAGCTTCGCGCCGGCCACCGACGCGGGCTGGCACAACGGCGCCACGCCGGTCACGCTCGCCGCGACCGACGCCGGCTCCGGGGTGACCAAGCTGGAGTGGTCGCTCGACGGCGGGGCCTGGACGCCGTACACCGCGCCGGTGAACGTCACCGGCGAGGGCCAGCACGAGCTGCTCTACAAGGCGACCGACGCCGCCGGCAACGTGGAGACGCTCAAGTCGGCGATCCTGAAGATCGACGCCACCGCGCCGACCGTCATCGTCGCCGGGCTGGCCGACGGGCAGCTCTACGGCGACAGCCAGGACGTCCGGGTCACCTGGCAGGCGATCGACTCGACGTCGGGCATGAAGTCGGTCAGCGGCAGCCTCGACGGCGGCGCCTACCAGACCGGGACGCTGCAGGCGATGTACGAGCTGGATCTGGGCATGCACCAGCTCAAGGTCGTCGGCACGGACAACGCCGGGAACGCGACCACGACCACGGTCACGTTCTTCGTCACCACCTCGTTCCGCGACATGCAGAACCTGCTCGACCGGTTCAAGGCCACGAGCCGGCTCTCCAACAAGGCGTACAACCAGCTGTCGGACGCGCTGGCCAAGGCCCGCAAGTCCGAGGCGAGCGGCAACGACACGAAGGCGCTCAAGCAGCTCGCGGACTTCCGCGCACTGCTGACGGCGTCCCTGGTGCCCGAGGCCGAGGTTCGCAACACGCTGGTCCGCGACGCCGACGCGATGACGGTCCGGCTCGGCGGCACGCCGCCGAACAACGCCGGCGTCAAGGCCAACTCCGGCAAGGCCCTCAAGGGCACCGGGCGCCTTGATTCGGACCCGAACCGGTTGAAGAAGAACGGAAAACTGTGAGGGTTCTGTACCTCATGATGGTGCTCGCCCTGTTCGCCCCGTCCTCGACCGGCCTCCACCTGGAGGTCGCCGCGGACGGGGCGGCGGGGGTGACCCTTCGCGCCCCGTCCCCGACCGGCCTCCAACTGGAGGTCGCCGGGGACGGGGCGGCGGGGGTGACCGTTCGCGCCTCGGGTTTGGCGGACGACGTCCGGCTCGTGCTGAACGCCACGGCTTCAGGCGGCCGGACGGTCGGCCCGATTCAGCTCAACCCCTCTGCCGAGGGCCGCGGCTTCTACTCCTCCGGTCCGGTGCTCTCGCCGGGCCGGTGGACGGTCGTGGTGACCGGGCCGAATTCGGCGCGGGCGTCGGCGGAGGTGGAGGCGCGGTTACCGCAGAGCCCGCCCGCGCCTTCGGTTCGGGCTGCGGAACATCCGCCGTCGTCCTCGTCGAACTGGTGGCTGTGGGCCGTTGCGGCCCTCATCGCCGGCTCGATCTTCACGGCCTGGGCGTTCCTGAAGCGCCAGGGCCGCGACCGACCCCAGTAGCAGCAGACCGCCCGCCGCCGACCAGACGGTGAGCGGCTCGTGCAGGACCAGCGCGCCGAGGGCCACCGCGGCCAGCGGCTCGCTCAGGGCGACCACCGATGCGGTGGTCGCCCTGATCACGGTCAGCCCCTTGAAGAACAGCGCGTACGCGAGGGCGGTCGGCACCGCGCCGAGGAACACCAGCAGCCCCAGCGTGACGCCGATGCCCTCGGCGCGCGGCGCGAGCCCCTCGAGCGCGGCGAGGGGCAGCAGCGCGACCGTCCCGACGGCGAAACCGCCGAGCGCCGAGTCGTACGGGTCGTCGTTCTTGACGCGGTTGTGGATCGTGACGCCGGCGTACCCGGCCGCGCTGACGAGCGCCACCAGGATCCCGGCCAGCGGGTGCGGTCCGGTCTGGGGGTTCTGCGCCACGAGCAGGACGAGCCCCAGCAGCGCGGCGGCGAGGATCCTGATGTGCTGCCGGAACGTGCGTTCAGCGAGGGCGATGAGGATCGGCCCGGAGCCGAGCGTGACGACGGTGACGATCCCGACGCCGCCCAGCTCGATGGCGACGTAGTAGGCGGTCTGGTACAGCGCCATGCCCAGCCCGTTGAGGAGGCGCCGCTTCGGCCTTTTCCTGAGCAGGGCGGCGAGCAGGGCCAGCCCGCCGAGGTAGCGCCAGAACGTGACGGCGATCGGGCCGAGCCCGGAGTGCCGGTAGAGCAGGGCGGCGACGAAGCCGCCGACGCCCCAGGAGACCGCGGCGAGCGCGATGTAGATGAGACCCCGCTTCATGGGGGATGTGCCTTCCGGTTGATGGTCGACTGGACGCGTTCCGAACGCGGGCAGCCGCCACCGACCCGGGTCAGTTCACCGGGTTCGCGTGATCCTGGGCGGGCCCGCTACCGGATGGGCGGCGGGCACACGACGCGCAAGCACATGACGGGCACGATAGCCATCACCCACCGGACGGACACCCGAATTCCCGTTCCGATCACGATGTGGTGACAAGTCGCTGACATCCGCGTGTAGATCCGTCCCCACGGCATCGCGACACGCCGCGCGACGCGCCGATGAGCGGCGCATTCTTGCTTGGTTGTCACTATTCGTGTACGGAACTTCGTCGAATCGTCACCTTTCGATCGGATGTCCGATTGGCCGTCGCCGATTACGCTGTAGCGACACGCACAGCCGGAGGTCGCGCCGTGGCCACGTTGGCACAATCCCCCTCTGACATGCCGTGGACCCTCACGGGGGGCCGGGGCATCTTCGGTCTTGACCCGGTGACCGGGGCCATCGTGCTGTGGCTGGCTCTGATGGCCTTCATCGTGCTGTTCGTCCTGCTGGCCGGGTTCATGGCCCGCTGGAGCCTCTACCGGCTCAACCGCGCCGACCGCCAGGCCGCCGTACAGGAGGCCGAGGCCAGCCTGAGCCCCACCGAGCGCGCCCGCCTGCGCGCCGAGGCCGGCGAGCTGATCCGCCAGGCCGCCGCCACCGCGGCCGCGGCCAAGCGCGCCGAGATCCAGGTCGCCGAGGCCCAGGCCCGCAGCGCCGCCGCCACCACGGCGCGCGAGCAGGCGTGGGCGGTCTTCGACGTGGCCCAGAAGGCCTACCAGGACGCGCTGAGCGCCGCCGCCCAGGCCACGGCCGAGTCCGCCGCCGCCGACCAGGACGACGAGGCCAAGCGAGAGGTGTCGCGGGCCGCCCTGGACGCCTTCAAGCGCGGCGACATCACGGTGGACGCGCTGGAGCAGGTCTTCAAGGCCGCCGCCGGCGCCGACCCGCTGCAGGAGCTGGCCGCCCGCGAGGTCGAGCTGCGCCGCACCGCCGAGAGCCGGGCCCGCCGCCTGTACGAGGCCGCGGCGGCCGCGGAGCGCGCCGCGGTGACGGCCGCGGACGTGGCGGTCGTGGCCGCGGCCGCGCTGGCCCAGGAGGCCGCCGAGGTGGCGGTGGAGGCCGCGGAGCTGCGCGACACGCTGGACGCCGCGCGCCAGGCCGGCATCACGGCGTCGACGCTGGGCACCCGCAAGCGCGTCCCGCGCCAGCGTGCGCGCAACTCCCGCTCGGAGTCCACGGACAAGCCGGCCCTGACCACGGCAACCCCCGCGACCACCGAGGCCGCGTAGCTCTGGGTAGCGCGTTTTCACGCTGCGCAGTCGGAATCGACAGGGATTTTTCGCCGCCTGGTACGGTGGGAGACCGGAACGCCGCCGCCGGTTGGTATCCGCAACCACGGCCGGGGTGCCCGCTTTCGGACTTCGGTGCCTGACGTCCACGAATCGCAGCAACGCCCACACGCGCGCGTGTGCGCGACTCCTACCTCCGGTCTCCGGTCTGCGCCTTGGGGACTCTCACCGGGGCCGAGCCGCCACGCGGTCCCGCGCTCGGTCAGTGTCAGCCCTGTGCCGCGTCAGCCTCGCCCGTGGTGTGCTGAGCCAGCCGGGCCTCGGCCCGGTCCGTGGTGTGCCAGCCCGGTCCGTGGTGTGCCGCGCCCGTCCGGTCCATGGCGCGCGGTGGGTCCGGCCCGTGCGGCGTCAGTCTGGTCCGCGCCGCGCCGCGCCGCGCCGCGCCGCGCCCGGCCCGCGCCGCGCGCCGGGGCTAGTGCCGCGCCGGTCTGCCCGCGGTGCGCCCACCTGGCCCGTGCCCCGCCGCGGGGCCGCCTGGCCCGCGTGGCGGCGACTCGCATCGACCTGCGCTCCGCCGACCCGTACCGCGCGGGCGTCGTGGCCGGCGCGACGGGACGCGGCGGTGGGCTGCGGGGCTGGAGCGCGCTGGCCAAGATCACCAGGGCGCGACCGTTGCGACCAAAGGCAGGGTCAGGCGGTCTCGGCCCAGTCCGTGCCGGTGACCGGCGGGGGAGTGTCGTCCGACCCGGCGGACGGGGGTGGCGCAAACTGCATGCCGGCCAAGGTCTCCTGCAGCCGCGGCAAATCCGCGGCGGCGAGCTGGAACGACGCGCGGCAGATCTTGTCGACCCACAGCGATACGACCACCGTGCCGCGCTCGGGATGGCACGTGACCCGCATCGTGCGGTCGCCGCCCCGTACGTCCTCGAAAATGTCGCCCGTCTTGGGCAGCACCACCAGCTCACCCATAGACCAATGCTGCGGCACTGAACGCCGGTTCAGCAAGCGTTCAGTGCCACGTCATCCGGCATCTCGCCCCGGGGTCAGCGATCGACCGGGATCACCGCGCTGGGGGAGGGGTGTTCCAGGACCACGCGGGCGGGGTGCGGCACGCCCGAGTCGCGGTCGAGCTCCAGCAGCGTCACCGTGCCCGAGTGCTGGTTGGCCACGCAGAGGGCGCCGTCCAGCAGGGCGAAGTGGCGGGGCCAGGTGCCGCCCGTGGAGACCTCGTCGATCGGGAGCAGGCCTTCGGGCTCGACGGCGAACGTGGTGATCGTGTCGTTGCCCCGGTTGCCGACGTAGAGCAGGCGGCCGTCGCGGGACACGACCAGCTCGCTCGGGAAGTTGTCGCCGACCGGCTGGACCAGGCAGGACGGCTTCACGTCGAGGAGCTCGAAGCCCGAGGTGTACGTCGCGACCGTCGACGCCAGCTCGTTGGCCACGAACACGCGGCCGTCGGGGTGGAAGACGAGGTGGCGAGGGCCGCTGCCCAGGGGTTGGACCGTCGTGGTGTGGAAGTGTTCCAGCACCCCCGAGGGGGACAGCCGGTAGTGCACGATCGCGTCCATGCCGAGGTCGACGGCGTGGACCATCGTGCCGCGGACCGTCACCTGGTGGGCGTGCGGGCCCTCTTGGCGGTCCTCGCGAACGCTGGCGCCGGCGTGCTGGGCCAGGTCGGTCTGCCGGTCGAGCGAGCCGTCGGGGCGCAGGGCGAACACCGCGACCGAGCCGGTGGCGTAGTTCGCGGCCAGGAGGTGGTGGTCGCCGGCCAGCGCGAGGTGGCACGGCGAGCCGCCGCCCGTCGGCAGCGTGCCGAGGAGCGCGCCGTCGGGGGTGAAGGCCGAGACCTGTCCGCCGTCGAGCTCGGCCACGGCGTACCGGACGCCGGTCGGGCCGACCGCCAGATAGCTCGGGGCGGGCGTCCGCACGGGCGGGGCGAGCGGCTTGAAGTCGTCGTCGTAGGTCGAGTACTGGTCTGCGTAAGAGCCGATGAGCACTGGCACCTGAGCAAGCCTAGGCTTCCGCACATGGGTATGCAGCGCGGACGGCCCTGGATGCCGGGGTACGGCATCGAGGAGGGCGACGAGGGGCTGCTCGACTGGGAGGCGGTCCGCGACCGGCTCCGCGACTCGCACAACTACTGGCTGTCGACGGTACGGCCCGACGGGCGCCCCCACGCGATGCCGGTCTGGGCCGTGTGGCTCGGCGACGCCGTGTGGTTCTCCAGCTCGGTGCGGTCGCGAAAGATACGCAACCTGCGGGCCAACCCGGCGTGCACGATCACCACCGAGGACGGACGAGCGCCGGTCATCGTCGACGGTACGGCGGACGTCGTCACCGACACGGACCGGATCCGCGCGTTCCTCGACGCCACCAACGCCAAGTACCAGGCCGGGCTCGAGCTGTCGTTTCTCGACCCGGACGTCAACGCGACCGTGCGGATCGCCCCGAGCGACGTGTTCGCGCTCGAGGAGGCCCGGTTCACGCGGACGCCGACGCGGTTCCGGCCGCACCCCTAGGGGTGGGGGCAGCACTACCACGGAACAAGGGGGCTGACGGGTTCGATCGTCGGCGCCGCAGCCGGGAGGCTGAGGCGCATGACAGTTCTGGTTGACGCGCCGCGGTCGAGCGACTTCACCGCCCTTTCCCAGCGGGTCCGCGCCGCCGGGCTGCTTGAGCGCAGGCCGGGGTACTACGCCGTCCGCCTCACCCTCGTCACCGCGCTCTACGCCGGCGGCTGGGCGGGGCTGGCCCTGACGCACAGTCTGTGGTTCGCCGCCGTCCTCGCCATCGCGTACGCCCAGGTCGCCCTCGTCGCCCACGACCTGGCCCACAAGCAGGTCTTCCGCGGCCGCCGCTGGTCGGAGGCGCTGGGCCTGCTGGCGGGCAACGCCGGCATTGGGATGAGCTACGGCTGGTGGATGAACAAGCACACCCGCCACCACGCCAACCCCAACCACGAGGAGCACGACCCCGACGTCGCGCCGGACATCCTCGTCTGGTCGACCCGGCAGGCGGAGCGGGCGCGGGGCGTGGCCCGGCTGATCGGCGGCCACCAGGCGCTGCTGTTCTTTCCGCTGCTGCTGCTCGAGGGCTTCAACCTCCACGTGCAGAGTGCCCGCGCGATCCCGTCGGTGAAGCGGCGACGGCTGGAGGGATTCCTGCTGTACGGCCACATCGCCGTCTATCTGGGCGCCGTCTTCCTGCTGCTGTCGCCCGCGATGGCCGTCGCGTTCGTGCTGGTACACCAGGCGCTGTTCGGTTTGTATCTCGGCCTGACGTTCGCGCCCAACCACAAGGGCATGCCCGTGCTCAGCGGCGACGACGAGCTGGACTTCCTGCGCAAGCAGGTGCTCACGTCGCGCAACGTGCGCGGGGGCGTCTGGCTGGACATCGCGCTCGGCGGCCTCAACTACCAGATCGAGCACCACCTGTTCCCGAACATGCCCACGCCCGCCCTGCGCCGCGCACAGCCGATCGTGGAGGGCTACTGCGCCGAGATCGGGGTGCCGTACCACTCGGCGTCCTTCGTCTCGTCCTACACCCAGGCCCTGCGTCACCTGCACGAGGCCGGCGCCCCGCTGCGCAGGTAGCTTCGAGCGCGTGGACGCTCTTGCACTCGCCGACTTCCGGGCCCGGGTCGCCGCCATGTACCTGTCCGACGCGGACCTGGCGGGGTTCCGGGCCCTTCGCGACGACCTGTTCGCCACCCATCCGCAGTCCGCGGCGCCGGGGCCGCTGCGCTACTTCCCGCCGAGCGAGGAGTTCGTGGCCACGGTGCCGCTGACCCCGGCCGAGGGCGAGCTGGAGATCGCCACCGGCGGGGAGGACGGGGTGCTGCGCTACGAGCGGGTCGGGATCCTCGACACCCCGTGGGGGCCGCTGACGCTGTTCTGGCTGGCGGCGTACGGCGGCGGGCTGTTCCTGCCCTTCCGCGACGGGACCAGCGGCAGGGAGACGTACGGGGCGGGGCGCTACCTCACCGACACGGTGAAGGGCACCCACGGGCGCGGGGTGGAGGCGCTGCCGGACGGGCGGGTGCGGCTGGACTTCAACTACGCCTACAACCCGTCCTGCGCGTACGACGACGCCTGGGCCTGCCCGCTGGCGCCGTATGAGAATCGCCTGCCCGGGCAGATCCGGGCAGGCGAGCTATCGTACCACTAAATGTTGAAATGTCGGAAATATCCGGCCGCGCCAGCGGCCGGACATTTCCGTTGAAACGAACGATCAGCCGACGATGCCGCTGAACATCGGCAGCACCCCGCCGGCCAGGCCACCCACCGCCGGCAGGCCTGTCACCAGAGGCAGAGCCTCCTCCGAGGAAGACGAGTGGCGCGGCGTGTAGGAGGAGGCGTGCCGCGGGGCGTAGGCGCTCTCCGTGAGCAGCGGCAGGCCGCTCGTCGCCTGGGGGAGCGCGCCGGTGGTGGGCACGAAGCGGTTCGCGACCGCCGAGGTGCTCACGCCCGGGGTCGGGCCGACGCCGCCGATGACCGGGACGCCGGTGACCGAGTCGTTCTTCAGCACGTCGCTGCCGCCGAGCGGTAGGTCGCCCACGACCGGAAGGCCGGCGGCCTCCGTCGCGTCGTCCTCGGTAGCGGCGCCGATCGGGATGCCGTAGTCGTCGACCGGCTTCAGGGTGCCGCGCACCGGCAGGCCGTTGCCCAGCAGCGGCAGGCCGCCGACCAGGGGCAGGGCCTCGGTCTTGGCGCGGCGCGGGGACGGCTTCGCCGCCGCCGGGAACGCGGTGGAGGTGTCCGCGATCGAGGCGCCCTGGAGCGTGTCGGTGCCGGGCAGGCCGAGCTGGCTGAGGTTCGTCAGCGGGCCGACCAGCGGCAGCGCGGCGAGGGAGTCCTCGGTGCCGGCCGTCGACGTCGGCAGCGGCGGCAGCCCGGGCAGGCGGCTCGACGTGGTGCGGGGCAGGCCCAGGCTCTCGGTCGGCACCAGGCTGGACAGCGGCAGCCCGGTCAGCACGCCCGGCATCGGCCGGCCGTTGAGGCTGTTCGTGCGCAGCGACGCCGACGTGGTGCGCCCGCCGGCCTCGTTCGTCGTCGACGCGGCGCTGGTGTCGATGCGGTCGCCGTGCGCCTGCATCTGCAGCGACTGGTTGTTCGGGCCGCCCGCGGGCGTGAACAGATCGTCCAGCTGGCCGGGTGCCAATGCGGTGTCATCGGCGTGCGCGGCGCCGGCGCCGAGCAGCAGCATGCCGCCCGCGATGCCGACGGTGCCTACCGTCCGGCGAAACCACGTGTTCATCGGTGAAAACCCATCTGGTCGACAATGCGATTCGTCTCGGTCCAACGAGGCCGGCGGGCGATGGAAACTGGTGATCTTCGCTAGGATCGCCCGGTGGCGTCCGAGTCGTGGCTGATGAGGCGGCTGCGGGGGAACCTTCCACGCGTTCAGGCGATCACCCGTCCGTGGTCGCTTCCGGCCGCCGAGAGCGAGCCGGCGGCCCGGCACGCGGTCCACGGGCCGGCCAAGCGGGTGGTCGTCTGCGGCGACGATCCGCTGGCGCTGCGGCTCTGCCAGGAGCTCATCGAGCAGTACGGCGTCCACGTCACCGCCATCCTGCCCAGCGTCAAGCGGCGGCACGGGCCTGAGATCGCCAAGCTGCTGGCCGACAGCGGCGGGCGGGTCGTGGAGGCCGACCGGCCCGACACCGAGGCGTTCGAGCGGGCCGGCCTCGCCGACGCCGACGCGCTCGCGCTGGTCAAGCAGGACGACATCGGCAATCTCGACGCGGCCCTGCAGGCGCAGGAGCTCAACCGGCGCATCCGGCTCGTCATCCGGATGTTCAACCTGCGGCTCGGGCACAGCGTGCGGCGCAACTTCGCCGACGTCCGCGTGCTCTCCGACGCGCAGATGGCCGCGCCCGCGTTCGTCTCCGAGGCGCTGGGCGAGGTCGCGCCCGTGCACGTGCGGGTCGCGCAGCGCACGCTGTTCGTGGCCCGCCGCGACGAGGTGCGCCCCGACGACGTGGTCTGCGGGCTGGCCCGGACCGCCGGCGCGGACGACCCCGAGCTGCTGCCGGAAGATCAGGATCAGGCCGATCTGGTACTGGCCGTGGCCAACGGCGAGGGCGCCGCCACGGTCCTCTCGCGCCACGACCCGCGGCCCCGCCGGCGCGGCTGGCGCAACCCGCTGCGCAGCATCCGCGGGCTGATCAGCCGGCGGCTGTGGCTCACCGCCCTCGCCCTGCTGGCCGTCGGCCTGGCCGGCTCCGCGGTCATCGCCCACTACAAGCACATCGCCTGGTGGAACGCCGCCTACGTGACGCTGCTGTCGGAGCTCACCGGCGCGAACCCCGACCTGGAGGAGTCCTGGCCGGAGAAGCTCGTCACCGCCGCGCTCGGGCTGGTCAACGTCGCGCTCATCCCGATCGTCACGGCCGCCGTCGTCGAGGCCGTCGTCAACGCCCGGCTGGCCATCGCGCTGGGCCGGCTGCGCGAGCCGATGTCGGGGCACGTGGTCGTCGTCGGGCTCGGCAACGTCGGTACCCGGGTCATGCACTCCTTCGTCGACCTCGGCGTGCCGGTCGTGGTCATCGACCGGGACGAGAACGCCCGCGGCGCCCAGGCCGCCCGCGAGCGCGGGGTGCCGTTCATCGTCGGCGACGCGAGCAACATCGAGACCCTGCGGGCCGCCTCCGTCGACACCTGCCGGGCGCTCGTCGTGGTCTCCACCGACGACCAGGCCAACCTCGAGGCGGCGCTGGAGAGCCGGGCCCTCAAGCCCGACCTGCGGGTCATCCTGCGGCTCTTCGACGGCCGGTTCGCCGACCGGGTGCAGCGCGCCTTCGGCATCACCGCTTCGCGCAGCGTGTCGTACCTCGCCGCCCCGGCTTTCGCCGCCGCCCTTCTCGAGCGCGAGGTCATCGGCACGATCCCGGTCGACCGCCGGGTGCTGCTGCTGGCCGAGGTGCCGGTCTGCGCCGGCTCGCAGCTGGACGGCCGCCCGGTCTCGGCCGCGCAGGAGGTCGGCGAGGTGCGGGTCCTGGCCGTGGCGACCGACGAGGAGCGCCACACGGTGTGGGCCCCGCCGGCCGCGTACGTGCTGCGCGCCGACGACCTGCTCACCGTGGTAACGACGCGGCTGGGACTGGGCGACCTGTTGGCTCGTACTGGCGGGACGGTCGACGGAGTTCGCTGAGTTCCCGCCTCCTGGCGGCGGGATGCGTCGTTGAATGGGCGGATCGCCCGATTTACCCCCTGACGCTGCGGGCGTTCCCTTCTTGCGGACATCATCGGGAGGACGCGCTCATGCGGCGTAGGTCGTTGCTCGTGGCAGGGGTCTGTTCCCTGCTCGCCCTCACCGGGGCGGGGGTCGCCATGGCGGGGTCCCGCCCGGCGACGCTGCCGGCCCGGGCGCCGGCCAGCGCGCCGTCGCTGCGGCTGTTCCACGACGTGTCCGGGCTGCAGGAGCCGGGCGGCGAGGCGGCCGGCGTGCTGGAGTCGGTGACCGGCGGGGAGATCGAGCGCTCGGCGAGCCGGACGTTCACGTACGCCGGCGCCGACTACGTGAAGGTGCACTTCTCGCGCCTGGCGCTCTCCGACGGCGACAAGGTCGTCGTGAGCGATGCGCGGGGGACGGAGCACTACGAGTACACCTCGAAGGATCTGAGCGACTCGGACAACTGGTCGATGTCGGTCTCCGGCGACCGCGCGGTCGTGCGGGTGCAGAAGGCCAAGGACGACGTGTTCGGCATCCGGTCGAAGCTGGCGAGCATGGGCGTGACCGTCGACCGGGTCGCCCGCGGGCAGACCGCCGCCGAGCGGGCCAAGGCCGACGCGGACCGCCGCGCCGCGCTCGCCGCCGCGCCGCACGAGGAGAGCATCTGCGGGCGGACGAACGAGACCGAGAACGCGGCCTGCTACAAGTCGGCGGACCCGGTCGCGTACGCGAACTCGAAGCCGGTCGCGCGGATCCTCATCAACGGCGTGGAGCTGTGCACGGCGTGGCGGGTCGGCACCCAGAACCGGATGCTGACCAACCACCACTGCTTCACCACGACCCGCGAGGCGCGCAGCACCGAGGTCTGGTTCAACTACGAGTGCGCGCGGTGCGACGGCGGCGCCACGCTGCGCCCGGTGAAGGTCATGGGCGACCAGGTGCTCGCGACCGACGACATCCTCGACTACACGCTGTTCAGCGTGAAGAACTTCGGGCAGATCCAGCAGTTCGGCTACCTGGAGATCGACGACCGGGCCCCCGTGCGCGGCGAGGAGCTCTACATCCCGCAGCACCCGCGGGGCGCGCCGACGGTCATCACCACGCAGGACAGCACCGAGCGCAGCGGCAACTGCGCGGTCGACGACCCGGCGTACGACGGCTACGCGGCCAACACCGACATGTCGTACTTCTGCGACACCGACGGGGGCTCCTCCGGCTCGCCGGTCATCTCCCGGCGTACCAACAAGGTCATCGCCCTGCACCACTTCGGCGGCTGCCCCAACTCGGGCGTGCGGCTGGACCGGATCGCCGAGCAGTTGCGGCAGCTCATGTAGGTTCGTCTGGTGCGCCTCGAGTTACGCCCGATCCGTCCCGCTGGTTGGTGGCTGGACGCGGTGCTCGTAGCGGGGTTCGTCGCGGTCACGCTCCTGCTGGCCGCGCGGACCCCGCTGCTGCATGTGGACACGGCCGTGCGCGACTTCGTCGACGCGCACCGCCCGCACTGGTTCTACATCACCCTGCGGGTGGGCAACCTGCTCGGCCAGGGCGGGATGGTGCTCACCCCCCTGGTGGCGATCGCCGCCTTCTTCATGAGCCGGGCCCGGCACACGGTCCGCCCGTTTCTGCCGTTCCTCGGGGCGGAGCTGATCACCTACGTGACCATCGGCCCGCTGAAGGTGTGGACGGACCGCACCGCGCCGAGCGACCACAAGATCAGCAACCCCGAGTGGCTCTTCCGCATCGACACGGGCATGTCCTACCCGTCGGGCCACGTCGTCAACACCATCGTGTTCTACGGCGTGCTGGCCACCATGCTGACCGGGGTGCTCCGCCCGCGCCTGGTGACCGCCCTGCGGTACACGATCCCGCTGGTGGTCGTGTTCACCACGACCTACCTGAGCTTCCACTGGTTCACCGACGGCATCGCGGCGCTCATGGTCGGCCTGGTCCTCGAACGGCTGCTGCGCCGCGTGCCGTGGGACGACATCCCGCTCGGGGGCCGCCTCACGAGGGCCGGATGGGCCGGGCCGTTCTACGACGTCGTCGAGGAGACCCAGGAGCCGGCGCGCATCACGCGCTGAACGTTGAGGTCGTCGTCGAGCAGCACCAGGTCGGCCCGCAGGCCCGGGCGCAGCGCGCCCACCTCGCCGGCCAGGCCGATCGCCCCGGCCGGCGTCGCCGAGGCCATCCGGGACGCGTCGAGCAGCGACAGCCCGGCGCCGACGGCCCGGCGGAACGCCTGGTCCATGGTGAGGGTGCTGCCGGCGATCGCGCCGTCGCGGGTCAGCCGGGCCACCCCGCCGGCGACCTCGACGCTCTGCCCGCCCAGCTCGTAGGTGCCGTCGGGCATGCCGGCGGCGGCCATGGCGTCGGTGATGAGCGCGGCCCGGGCCGGCCCCGTGACGGAGGCGGCGAAGGCGAGCGTGCCGTCGTGCAGGTGGATGCCGTCGGCGACGAACTCGCAGACCACGCCGGCCGCGCCGAGCAGGGCGAAGACCGGGCCGGGCTGGCGGTGGTGGGGCGGGCGCATGCCGTTGAACACGTGGGTGCCGACGGTGGCGCCGGCCTCGACGCCGGCCAGGGTCTCCTCGTAGGTGGCGTCGGTGTGGCCGATGGCCGCGACGACCCCGCGCTCGACGAGCAGGCGGATCGCGTCGAGGGCGCCGGGCAGCTCGGGCGCGATGGTGACCAGGCGGACCGCGCCCTCGCCGGCCTTGATGAGCGCGTCGAGCTCGTCCGTCGACGGGTGGCGCAGGTGGGCCGGGTTCTGGGCGCCGCAGCGGGCCTGGGAGAGGTACGGGCCCTCGAAGTGGATGCCGGCCAGCACGCCCTCGGCCGCGAGCGGGGCGAACGCCCTGGTGGCGCTCATCATCAGCTCCGGCGGCGACGTGACCAGGCTGGCGAGCATGGTCGTGGTGCCGTGCGCGAGGTGGTACGCGGCGGCCTTGCGGGCCTCGTCCGCGTCGCCGGTGGTGAAGGTCGCGCCGCCGCCGCCGTGGACGTGGATGTCGACGAAGCCGGCCACGGCGGTGCCGGTGGCTGCGGGGCCGTCGTGCTCGCCGACCTCGGCGATCCGCTCGCCCTCGACCCGGACGAAGCCGTTGTCGATGACGCGGTCGCCCGCCACGACCCGAACCCCGGAGACCACCGTCATTGCGCGTTTCCCTTCGTTTGCAAGTTGTCGAGCGCGATGAGGGCGGCGCCCAGGCAGCCGGCCTCGTCGCCCAGCGCGGCGCGGGTGATCTCCGGCTCGCGGTGGAAGGTCACGCGGGCGTGCACGCCCTCGCGCAGCGGCGCCAGCAGCGCCTCGCCGGCCTCGGCGAGCCCGCCGCCGAGCACGATCACGGCCGGGTCGAACAGCGCGATGCCGGTCATGAGCCCGTCGGCCAGCGCGTCGATCGTCTCGCGCCAGACGGCGACCGCGATCGGCTCGCCCTCGGCGGCCAGGGCCACGACCTCCTGCGCGGTGGCGCCGCGGCCGGCCTGCTCGGAGTAGCGGCGCCCGACCGCGGACGCCGAGGCGATCGCCTCCAGGCAGCCGCGCTGGCCGCAGCCGCAGACCGGGCCGCCGGGGCGCACGACGATGTGGCCGATCTCGCCGCCGGCCCCGTGGCCGCCGGTGTACACCTGGCCGTGCACGACGTTGGCGGCCGCGATGCCGGTGCCGATCGGGATGACGAGGACGTAGTCCTGGCCCCGGCCGGCGCCCAGCCGCGCCTCGGCCAGGCCGCCGGCGCGCACGTCGTGGCCGAGCGCCGCGGGCAGCCCGAGGCGCTCCTCGAGGAGAGCCTTCAGCGGTACGTCCCGGAAGCCGACGTTCGCCGCCCAGACCGCGACGCCGTTGACCTCGTCGATGACCCCGGGCACGACCAGCCCGGCGCCCACCGGCTCCAGGCCCTTGGCCCGCGCGGTCGCGGCCAGCCCCTCGGCGATGCTCAGGATGGTCTCGATGACGGCCGCGCCGCCGCGGTCGGCCCCGGTGGGGTGGCGCTGCGCGTGCAGGACCGTGTGCAATGCGTCGCCGTCGGCGCCGACCAGCGCGCACTTGATCCCGGTGCCCCCGACATCGAGGGCGATCACGGTCTGCGTCATGTGCGGCTCAAACCTCGCCTGATCGTCGGTGCATAAAACTCAGCTGGTTCGCGCATCATTGCGCACCCGCGGGTGGGCTGGCAACCGTACCGCACTCGCCGGTTCGAGCAGTTGCCTTTGCGTTTACCCGCTGTTTCGCGCATTATTGTGCACACATCTCGCACCGTATGCGCAGGGAGGGGGTCGCCGTGGACCGTTACGCGCGCTGGAACGCGCTCCTGGAGATCCTCACCGACAGCGGCCGGATCAGCGTGGAGGACGCCGCCGACCGGCTCGACGTGTCGCAGGCGACGATCAGGCGCGACTTCGACCAGCTCGCCCAGCAGCAGATGATCACCCGCACCCGCGGCGGCGCCGTGGCCAACGGGGTGTCCTACGACCTGCCCCTGCGGTACAAGACGGCCAAGCATGCCCCGGAGAAGCAGCGCATCGGCGCCGCGGCGGCCGCCCTGGTCTCGCCGGGCATGGTCGTCGCGCTCAACGGCGGCACCACGACCACCGAGGTCGCCCGCGCGCTCGCGGTGCGCCCGGAGCTCACCGGCGGCGTCGACGACGCCCAGCTGACGGTGGTCACCAACGCGCTGAACATCGCCAACGAGCTGCTGGTCCGCTCGCGCATGAAGATCGTCGTCACCGGCGGCGTGGTCCGCCCGCAGTCCTTCGAGCTGGTCGGCCCGCTCGGCGGCAACATCCTGCGCGACGTCACCCTCGACATCGCCCTGCTCGGCGTCGACGCGCTCGACGTGACCCTCGGCGCCGCGGCGCACCACGAGGGCGAGGCCGCAATGAACAGCCTCATGGTCGCCCGCGCCCGCCGCGTCGTGATCATCGCCGACAGCTCGAAGCTCGGCGGCCACGCGTTCGCCCGGATCTGCCCGATCGACCGCATCGACACCCTCGTCACGGACTCGAACGCCACCCAGCCGACGCTGGACGCCTTCCGCGCCGCCGGCGTCAAGATCGTCACCGCCTAGCCGCCGGCCGGGCGGGCGGCGGCCAGGTCGTCGAGGGCGGCGAGCGCGTCCCAGTCGCCCGGGTCGGTCGTGTCCGGCCACTGCTCGACCTGCGCCCGCGCCCACCGGGCCCAGCGGCGCACCGCGTCCTCCTGCTCGTACTGCAGCCGCAGCCCGATCGCGCTGATGTGCGCGCGCTGCGCGAACGGCACCGGCCGCGCCGCCGCCATCTCCGCCAGCGCCGCGATCCGCTCCTCCGCCTCCGCCGCGATGCGCTCGAGCGTGGCCGTGAGCTGCTCCAGCGACCCGGCGTCGGCGAAGAAGACCTTCACCATGGCCTCGAACTCGATGCCGCGCGGCGCCGCGGGCTCGTCCAGCCACTCGCGCAGCGCCGCCCGCCCGGCGCCGGTGATCCGGTAGACGGTCCGGGCCCGCCGGCCGGTCTGCTCGCGCACCGACGTCGCCAGCCCCTGCTCGACCAGCCGCTTCGGCTCGTCGTAGAGCTTGCGCTCGGCCCGCGGCCAGAACCAGTTGAGGCTGCGCCTGACCTGCTTGGCCAGCTCGTACGTGGTCCAGTCGCGCACCGCGAGCAGGCCCAGCAGGGCGTAGGAGGTGGTCGTTCTCGTCCCGGACATGACAGTCACGTTGACATGCTGCCCAGGGCAGTGTCTACTCGCGCCAGATACTGCATTGGGCAGTATTCATAGAGGAGGTTCCCAATGGCGGTCCGGTTGATGGTTGTCGTGGCACACCCCGACGACGAGACGTTCGGGTGCGGGTCGTTGCTGCTGCATGCGGCCGCGGCCGGCGCCGCGACCGCGGTGGTCTGCGCGACCCGCGGGGAGGCCGGCGAGCCGGCGCCCGGCAGCGGCGTCACCGCGGCCGAGCTGCCGGCCGTGCGCGAGCGCGAGCTGCGGGCCGCGGCCGAGCTGCTCGGGGTCTCCCGGGTGGACCTGCTCGGGCTCGCCGACTCCGGGATGGACGGCCCGGCCGGGCCCGGCACGCTGGTCGGCGCCGACCCGGCCGACGTGGCCGAGCGGGTGCTCGCCCGCATCGAGGACTTCCGGCCGGACGTGGTCGTGACCCTCGACGCCGGCGACGGGCACCGCGACCACGCCGCGATCCGGGACGCGACCCTCGCCGCCGTCCGGCGCGCCACCACGCCCATCCGGAAGGTGTACCTGTACTGCCTGCCCCAGACGCTCATGCGCCGCTGGCTGGCGCACCTGGCGGGGGCGAACCCGGACTCGCCGTACCTGGAGGCGGAGGTCCCGGGCACGCCCGACGCCGACATCACGACGGTCGTCGACACCTCGGCGCACCTGGCCGGGCGCGAGAAGGCCATCGCCCACCACGCGTCGCAGGTGTCGCCGTTTGAGGGCATGCCGGCCGAGCTGCGCCGCGCGTTCCTCACCGCCGATCACCTGCGGCGTGTGGTCCCGGCCTGGGACGGCGGGCCTCGCGAGAGCGGGGTGCTGTGAACCGGTGAGCGGCTGGCGCCTGTTTCAAGACTGAGGCGGAATCTGCGCCGGCCGCTGCCCCGCCTCAGTGATGAAACAGGCGCTAGGGTGAGGAGGCTGCCCCCCGATCAGCCAGGAGCGACGATGAAGCGCGACGACCTCGCCGCCGCCCGCGTCCCGGCGCAACCGTCCACAGAGGACGTCGACGACTTCGTCGACGGCGACGACGATCGCGCGCCGGCCCGGCCGGACGTCGCCGTCGCCGAGGAGCCGGCCGAGCTCGACGAGCGCAGCCAGCGGATCCTCGCCTTCGAGAAGCAGTGGTGGCGGCAGGCCGGCGCGAAGGAGCAGGCGATCCGCGACACGTTCGGGCTCGGCGCCACGCGGTACTACCAGCTGCTCAACGCCCTGCTCGACAACCCGCTGGCCCTGGCGCACGACCCGGTGGTGGTCCAGCGGCTGCGCCGGCTGCGCGCCTCCCGCGCCCGCCGCCGGTAGTGCGCGCGGCCAGGAGGCGCTGACCAACGCACGCCTGGTACGCCTGGACCCGGCGGATCAGCGCACCTTCTGCTGCTCCGCATAGTTCGCCAGCCACTCGACCTGCGTCGGGTCCAGCGACGGGCGGACCCGCTCCCGAGCCGTGGCCACGTGTTCCGCGGTGACCTCGGTGGCGTCCAGTGACTCGCGCATCGCGGCCAGCGCCGACTCGCGCACCAGGGCCGCGCAGTCGGCGGCCGAGAACCGCTCCAGCGACGCGGCCAGGGCTCCCAGGTCCACGTCGGCGGCCAGCGGCACCGACTTCGACGCCGCCCGTAGGATCTCGGCCCGCGCGTCGGCGTCCGGCGGCGGCACGAACACCAGCCGCTCCAGCCGGCCCGGGCGAAGCAGCGCCGGGTCGACGAGGTCGGGGCGGTTGGTGGCGCCGATCACGACGACGTTGCGCAGCGACTCGACGCCGTCGAGCTCGGTGAGCAGCGCGGCCACCACCCGGTCGGTGGTGCCGCCGTCGGTGGCCTGGCCGCGGGTCGGGGCGAGCGCGTCGACCTCGTCGAGGAAGACCAGCGTCGGCGCCGCCTCGCGGGCGCGGCGGAACAGCTCGCGCACGGCCCGCTCCGACTCGCCGACCCACTTCGACAGCAGCTCGGCGCCCTTGACCGAGAGCACGTTGGCCTTGCCGGTGCCGGCGATCGCCTTGACGAGGAAGGTCTTGCCGCAGCCGGGCGGGCCGTAGAGCAGCACGCCGCGCGGGGGCTCGATGCCCAGGCGGGAGAAGGCGTCGGGGTACGACAGCGGCCACAGCACCGACTCGGTGAGCGTCTGCTTGACCTCGACCATGTCGCCCACGTCGTCGAGGGTGACCTTGGCCAGCTCGAGCGAGCTCTCGGCCATCGACGTCGGGCGGACGACCTCCAGCGCCGCCTCGAAGTCGGCCATGAGCACCCGCGGCGTCTCGGCCTCGCGGCGGTGGCGCAGCGCGGCCCGCACCCCGGCCTCGCGGGCCAGCGCCGCCAGGTCGGCGGCGACGAACCCGGGCGTGCGGGCGGCGACGTCGTCGAGGCGGACGTCCTCGGCCAGCGGCATGCCGCGGGTGAGCACGGCCAGCTGCTCGCGGCGCAGCGCGGCGTCGGGCAGCGGCAGCGAGATCTCGTGGGCGAGCAACTCGGGGGAGTGCAGCGCCGGGTCGACCGACTCGGGGCGGCTGGTGGTGCACACGACCGCCTCGCCCTCGCGGATCAGCTCGCCCAGCAGCTGGCGGAACACGGTGGCCATTGGCCCGGGCTGATCGCGCGGGGCGAGCGCGTCGACGTCCGAAATCAGCAGAATCGCCGGACGGTGCTCGCTGACTGCGCCGCGCATCTCGTCCGCCGCCCGCCGCAGCCGGGCCGCGGCGTCGTTGTTGGTCAGCGCGGCGATCTCCGGCGCCCACAGGGCGATCACCTGGGCCTCGACCTCGCCGGCGACGGCGTGCACGAGCGCCGACTTGCCGGAGCCGGCCGGCCCGGTGACCAGCACGCCGAGGGAGACGGTGGTGCCGAGCTGGGTCAGCACCTCGCCGTGGTGGAAGCCGAGGTCCAGCAGCTCGATCAGCTGCTCGGCCTGGGCGCGCAGGCCGGGCAGGTCGTCCAGCGTCGGCGGCGGCACCGCGGGCGCGCTCGCGGCCGCGCCGGCCGTCGCGCCCGCCGGGCCGGGCGTCGGGACGGCGGCCGGCGCGGAGCCGGGCGTCGCCATGACGCTGCCAGGTGAGTGCGTGGCCTGGCCGTGCTGCCAGCCGACGGCGGTGTCCATGGTCACCAGCGCGCCCGGGTCCGGGTCGGCGGCCACGACGTTGAGCAGGGCGCTGGTCCAGGCGTAGCCGACGGTGTTGGACAGGCTGCGCCGGGCCGCCTCGACCAGGCCCCGGTCGACCATGTGCACCGCGGGCGTGGAGACGGACAGGGTGCCCAGCGAGACGTCCTGGGGCAGCAGCGAGACGTTGTCGCCGACCGTGACGACCTTGCCCAGCAGGGCCAGCCGCAGCATCTCCGGCGACACCACCGCCATGATCTCGGCCGGGCCGTTGAGCGTCACCCCGGACGCGGCCCGCAGCGGCGCGGGGGCCACGGTGACCTGGCCGCCGTCGCGCAGGCCGAGGTTGCCCAGCAGCAGGTCGTCGGCGTAGAGCAGGGCCCGGCTCGCGCTCGGCTCGGCGACCGCGACGATGCCGGCCGAGGTGCGCCGCCCGGTCAGCGTGACCGGGTCGCCCGGCCGCAGCCCGAGCGCGGTGATGACCTCCGGGTGCAGGCGCACGACGCCGCGGCGGGCATCGAGCGCGGCGGGGCGCAGGCTGGCAGTGAGCGTCAAGGTCGCCGACACGCAGTCGAGCGTAGCCGTTGCTGAGAAGGGCCTGAGTGGTTCGGCCTCCGGCCACGTCGGGTGCGTACGGTTGGCGAATGCGACTACGCCTGCCCAGCCTCAGCCGGCGCCGGATCATCTCCGGCGCCGTTGCCATCGTGCTCGTCGCGGGGCTGGTCGGCTGGGCGGCGGCGCCCAAGCCGAAGAGCTTCCGCACCGCCGACCAGATGATCACGGTGCGCACCGGGCCGGACGACTCGGCCGAGGTCAGCCTCGACACCACGCTGTACGTGCCCAAGTCCGCGAGCGCGGGGCACCCGGTCCCGGCGATCATGCTGGCGCACGGCTTCGGCGGCACGAAGCAGAGCGTCCGCGGCGACGCCGAGCTGTACGCCGACCAGGGCTACGCCGTGCTGACCTGGACCGCGCAGGGCTTCGGCCGCTCCACCGGCGAGATCCATGTCGACAGCCCCGACTGGGAGGTCAAGGACGCCCAGCGGCTCGTCGACTGGCTGGCCGCCCGGCCCGACATCGCCAAGGTCGGCGGCGACCCGAAGGTGGCCGCGGTCGGCGGCTCCTACGGCGGCGCGCTGTCGCTGCTGCTCGCCGCGCAGGACCCGCGCATCGACGCGATCGTGCCGATGATCACCTGGAACGACCTGGTCAACGTCTTCCTGCCGGGCGGGGTGTTCAAGAAGCAGTGGGCCGGGCTGTTCTTCGGCTCGTCGGAGAACCCGGACAACCCGCAGTGCGGCCGATTCGCCGCCGACATCTGCCGGGCGTACCTCGACATCGCCGCCACCGGCCGGGCCACGCCCGCCTCGGAGGCGCTGCTGCGCAAGTCCTCGCCGTCGTCCGTAATCGACAAGATCAAGGCGCCGACGCTGCTCGTCCAGGGGCAGATCGACACCCTGTTCCCGCTCAGCGAGGGCGACGCCAACGCCCGCGGCATCGCCGCCAACGGCACCCCGGTGCGGGTCGCCTGGTTCACCGGCGGCCACGACGGCGGCACCGGCCCGCAGTCCGAGGTCGACCGGCTGCGGCTGCTGGCCGGCCAGTGGCTCGACCACTACCTCAAGGGCAACGGCGCGGCGCCCGAGAACAGCTTCACCTACGCGCGTGTCTCCGGCCTCAACGCGCAGGGCCGCGGCGTGGTCACCACCGCGTCCAAGGTGGCGGACTACCCGGGCCTGCACGACGCGGGCACGTCGGTCGACCTGCGCGGCCCGGCCCAGTCGATCGCCAACCCGCCGGACGGCAACCCGGCCGCGATCTCGTCGCTGCCGATCGCCGGCCTGTCGAGCCTGCTCGGCGCGGCCGGGGCGGCCGGGGCCGGGGTGACCCGGGAGGTGCCCGGCCAGAACGCGAGCTTCGTCTCCGCGCCGCTGCTGGGCGCCCTCGACGTCGCCGGCGCGCCCGCCGTCAAGCTGCGGGCCGCGTCCCCGACCGGCGAGGCGACGCTGTTCGTCAAGCTCTACGACCTGCCGGGCGACGGCTCGCCGGGGAACATCCCGGACGGGCTCATCGCCCCGATCCGCCTCACCGGGCTGGCGAAGGACATCTCCGGCGCGGTGCCGGTGACCGTCACCCTGCCCGCCGTCGTGCACCGCTTCGAGGCCGGGCACCGGATCGGCATCACCGTGGCGACCTCCGACAGCGCCTACTGGTCGCCGTCGGAGCCGGTGGTGTACACCGTGGCGGTCGACGGCGCGGTCACGCTGCCCGCCATCGCCGGCACGCCGCTCGCCGACCCCGATGTGATCTGGGTGTACGTCCTGATCGGCCTCGTCGCCGCCATCGCGCTCGGTCTCGTCCTGGTGCTGCTGCTGGCCCGCCGCCGGGCCCGGCGCATCGACCGCAGCTTCGAGACCGACCTCGTCGACACGCCGCTGGTCGTGCGGGGGCTGCGCAAGGAGTACAAGGACTTCGTCGCGGTCGCCAAGGTGGACTTCACCGTCAACCGCGGGCAGGTCGTCGGCCTGCTGGGCCCGAACGGCGCCGGCAAGACGACGTCGCTGCGCGTGCTCATGGGCCTCACCCGGCCGACGTCGGGGGAGATCCTCGTCTTCGGCCACCGGCTGCTGCCCGGCGCGCCGGTGCTGTCCCGGGTCGGCGCGCTGGTCGAGGGGCCGGGCTTCCTGCCGCACCTCACCGGCGCGCAGAACCTGGAGCTGTACTGGAAGGCGACCGGCCGCCCGGCCGCCGACGCGCGCTTCGAGGAGGCCTACGACATCGCCGGCCTCGGCAGCGCCGTGCACCGCAAGGTGCGCACCTACAGCCACGGCATGAAGCAGCGCCTCGCGATCGCGCAGGCCATGCTCGGCCTGCCGGAGCTGCTCGTGCTCGACGAGCCGACGGACGGGCTCGACCCGCCGCAGATCGCCGAGATGCGCCGGGTGCTGCGCCGCTACGCCACCGGCGGGCGGGCGGTGCTGGTCTCCAGCCACCTGCTGGCGGAGGTCGAGCAGACGTGCACCGACGTCGTGGTCATGCACCGCGGCGAGGTGGTCGCCGCGGGGCCGGTCGAGGACATCGTCGGCGACTCCCCGACGGTGCAGCTGGACGTCTCCGACGTCGTCGAGGCCGAGAAGGTGCTGCGCGACCTCGCCGGCGTCCGCTCGGTCGCCGCGGCGGACGGCCGCGGGCTGGTCGTCGACGTCGACGGCATGCCGCGCGCCGAGATGGTGGCGGCGCTGGTGCGCGCCGGGGTCGGCATCGACCGGGTCGCGCCGCGCCGGCGGCTGGAAGACGCATTCCTTTCATTGGTCGGCGGGGACACCAAGGCGAGCGGGGAGCGGCCGTGAGCGGTTCGGAGCGAAGCGGCGCCCGGTCTGGGTCGACCGTCGCGAAGCCTCGTCGAGCCAGACTGGGCGTTGAGACCGCTCACCACAAGCACAGTCGACGGCCCTTGCACGGCCGCAGCGAAGCGGAGGACGCGTGAGCATGGATACAGCTACAGCTGTGATCGGGGGCGCGGCGGGCTACCGGCCGGGCGCGACCCTCTCGCTGTGGACCGAGATCCGACGGCAGGCCTCGCGCCGGCGCACGCAGCTGGCGCTGGGCTTCATGGTGCTGCTGCCACTGATCATCCTGACCGCGTTCCAGCTCGACAGCGGCAACGACAACGGCGGCGGCAACAACGGCGAGTTCTCCCGCCTGTCGGACCTGGCCACCTCCGGCGGCCCGAACTTCACCCTGTTCACCCTGCTGGTCTCGTCCGGCTTCCTGCTCGTCGTGGTGGTCGCGCTGTTCTGCGGCGACACCGTGGCCAGCGAGGCGAGCTGGGGGAGCCTGCGCTACCTGCTGGCCATGCCGGTGCCCCGGGCGCGCCTGCTCGGCATCAAGCTGACCGTCGCGCTGCTCTACAGCCTGCTCGCGATCCTCACCCTGGTGGCCACCGCGCTGCTGGCCGGGACGCTGCGCTACGGCTGGGCGCCGCTGAGCGCCCCGATCGGCGGGGAGATCCCGGCCGGCACGAGCGTGGTGCGGCTGCTGGAGATCGTCGGGTACCTGTGCGTGTCCCTGCTCGTCGTGGCGTCCCTGGCGTTCCTGCTGTCGGTGTCGACCGACGCGCCGCTGGGCGCCGTCGGCGGGGCGGTGCTGCTGCAGATCCTGTCGAACATCCTCGACCAGATCACCGCGCTGGGAAACCTGCGCACCGTGCTGCCGACCCACTACGCCGACGCCTGGCTGGGCCTGCTGTCCAGCCCTATGCAGACCGGCGATCTGGTCAAGGGCTGTGTGGCTGCGCTGATGTACGCCACCGTGTTCTTCTCCCTGGCCTGGTGGCGCTTCCTGCGCAAGGACGTCGTCAGCTGAGGACGCAGCGCGTGGTGAGCTGAGGGCTGCGGACCCCTGCATGGACGGGCCGCTACCGGCCGGTAGGGTGCCCGTCCATGCGGATCTCCGCCCTCGGTGGCGCGTGCGTGTTGGTCGTGGGGCTCGCCGCCCTCGCGGCGGGCCTCTACTACGACCAGGCGCACCTGGTGCAGTGGACGCACTTCGCGCAGACGTCGAACCTGACGCAGGGGCCGACGGAGGTGGAGACCGCCCGCATCTTCACCCTGCTCGGCGCGATCGCCAGCGGGTTCGGGGCCGCGGTGGCGGCCGGCAGCACGCTGCTGGCCCGCCTCGGCGGCCGCACCGGCCAGTGGGTGCTGCGCCTCATAGCGGTCCTGCTGCTCGTCGTCATGCTGCTCATCGCCGTGGCCGTCATCGTCGGCTCGTTCACCGGCGACGACCCGGTGGCCGTCATCGAGACGCCGTGGTGGCTGCTCACCGCCGAGTGGGGCGCCCTCGTCCTCGCGGTGCTGGGCGCCGGCACCGCGACCGCGCAGCTGTGGCGCTTCGTGCCCGAGTCATGAGGCCGATGCTCGTCGTGGCCGGCGGCGCCACCGTCGCGGGGCGTCAGGCGGCCCCGTAGCCGGGGACCGTCCGGATCGGCGGGCGGTCGGGGTGGGAAACGGGCGTCTCTCGCGGTACCACCGCGGAGTCATGCCGCTCGAACTGCGTCAGCGTCGGCCAGAGCGCCCGCTCGGGGGCCACCCGGGCGTGGATCGTGTGCACGATCGTCGCCGCCATCCGCCCCAGCGCCGCCGTGTCCTGGTGGCCGTGGGTGCGCTGGCCGAGGTCGACCTGCGCCACCGCGTCCAGCCCGTGCCCGCGGAACGTGTCGATGAGCAGCCCCGTCTCCACGCCGTAGCCGGCCGCGAACGGCAGCGACTCCAGCAGCGTGCGCCGCGCCGCGTACTCGCCGGCCAGTGGCTGGACCACCCCGGCGAGCTCCGGGAAGTGGGCGTTGAGCAGCGGCCGGGCGGCGAGCTCGGTGACCCGCCCGCCGCCGGCCGCGGAGACGTCGAGCAGCGGCCGGTCGTAGAACGCCTTGACCATCAGCGTGGCCGGGTCGGCGAAGAGCGGGCCGAGCAGCCCGGTCACGAAGTGCGGGCGGAAGTCTGTGAGGTCGGCGTCGACGTACACCAGCACGTCGCCCTTCGTCACCGCGAGCGCCTTCCACAGCACCTCGCCCTTGCCCGGCCGAGACCCGGCCGCCGGCAGGATGTCGTCGCGGTGGTGCACGGTCGCCCCGGCCGCCGCCGCCACCTCGGCGGTGCGGTCCACGGAGCCCGAGTCGACCACGATCACCTCGTCGACGAGCGGCCCCAGCGTCCGTACCCCGGTCACGATCTCCCCGACGGTCGGCTCCTCGTCCAGGGCCGGCAGCACCACGCTCACCCGGGTATCGCCCTTCGCCGCGAGCACGTCCTCCTCCGGCCAGTCCCGCCAGCCGGACGTGCGCCGTGCGAACCAGTCCGCCGCGATCGGGTGCATGAGTGAACGCTAGCCCCGTCCACCCCGTGAGATGGCTCATACCCGGGCCCGGGTGGCGCCCCTTACAATCGGGGAACAACTGAATACCTCATCCAGAGGGGCAGAGGGATACGGCCCGATGAAGCCCCGGCAACCCCTGCGAGCGTCTCGATGCTGAGGCCCGCCCGCTCGCGGTAGGTGCCAAATCCGTCCTTGCGCGAAACCGCGCTCGGAAAGATGAGAGGAAGGCCTCCCGCCATGACCTCGACGCTCGGCGTCTTCACCGACTCGCCCGCCCGCAACCTCGTGTGCCGCGGCTGCGGCGCCACCTTCCCGCTCGCCGCGCAGCACGCCTGTTACGAGTGTTTCGGCCCGCTCGAGGTCGGCTACGACCCCGAGGCGCTGGCCCGGGTGACACGTGAGCAGATCGAGGCGGGTCCCCAGAACATCTGGCGCTACGCGCCGCTGCTGCCGGTCGGCGTCGACCCGTCCACCCGCGTCACCCTCGACCCGGGCCTCACCCCGCTGGTCAAGGCCGACGGCCTGGGCAAGGAGCTCGGGTTCACCGCGCCGCTGTACGTCAAGGACGACTCGGCCAACCCGACCCACTCGTTCAAGGACCGGGTCGTGTCGGTCGCGCTGACCGCCGCGCGGGCGCTGGGCTTCACGCGGTACTCCTGCGCCTCCACCGGCAACCTCGCCAACTCCGTCGCCGCGCACGCCGCGCGCGCCGGCGTCCCGTCGACCGTGTTCATCCCGGCCGACCTGGAGCCCGGCAAGGTCGTCATGACGGCGGTGTACGGCGGCGAGGTCGTCGCCATCGAGGGCTCCTACGACGAGGTCAACCGGCTCTGCTCCGAGCTGACGGAGACCGACGAGTTCGAGGACACCGCGTTCGTCAACGTCAACGTCCGGCCGTTCTACGCCGAGGGCTCCAAGACGCTCGGCTACGAGGTCGCCGAGCAGCTCGGCTGGCGCATCCCGGCCCAGGTGGTCATCCCGATGGCCAGCGGCGAGCTGCTGACGAAGATCGACAAGGCGTTCGTCGAGCTGGTCGAGATCGGGCTCGTGCCGCCGAGCGAGTGGAAGGTCTTCGGCGCCCAGTCGGCCGGCTGCAACCCGATCGCCAAGGCGCTGCACGACGGCGTCGACGAGATCACCCCGGTGCGGCCGACCGGCATCGCGAAGTCGCTGAACATCGGCGACCCGGCGGCCGGCGTCTACGCGCTGGAGGCGGTGCGCCGGACCGGGGGCTGGATGGAGTACGTCGACGACGACGAGATCCGCGCCGGCATCCAGCTGCTGGCCCGCACCACCGGCGTGTTCGCCGAGACGGCCGGCGGCGTCACCACCGCGGTGCTCAAGAAGCTGGTCGAATCGGCCAAGCTCGACCCCAACGCCGAAACGGTCATCTTCAACACCGGCGACGGCCTCAAGACCCTCGATGCGGTCGCGGAGCGGGTCGGCCCGACCCACCGTGTCAAGCCCTCGCTGAAGTCGGCCCGCGAGGCCGGCCTGCTCGGATGATTTTTTGAGCGACGATCATTACCGAGCGTTCAGATTGAGAGAGCGCTTCCAGACTTGGACGAGGAACGGATCGTCCGAATGGCGGAGTTTATCGATACTGAGCGTGATCGCGGCGGCGCCGTCCGCCGTGTGACGGACTTGACGCCGTAGGTGCCGGGGTTCAGGATGCTCCGTGCGGGAGGACGTGTCGCCGCGAGGCCGGAACCCTGGTTCGGGCCCGCGACCACAACACCGGAGGTGTTGGCGAGCGTCCTCTCGACCAATTTCCGGGCATGGATATTTGGTTGCCCCGGCGCCGGTGACCGGCCCACGCTGGCGGCATGGCCCAATCCACGCTCGAGATCGTCGAGGTGCGCGCCGATGACCCGGCCGCCATCGACGCGGCGTACGAGATCAACGAGGCCGCGCAGCGCGCGGACGTACCCGACTTCCCGCCCGAGTGCCGATTCCTGCACCGGGCGACCTTCGCCGTACCGCCGCCGGCCGACGAGCGGCACGTGTACCTGGCCCTCGACGGCGACACCCCCGCCGGCACCCTCCAGCTGGACCTGCCCCGGCTGGACAACCTGGACAAGGCCAACGTCGAGCTCTCCGTGCGGCCGGAGCACCGGCGCCGCGGCATCGGGCGGGCCCTCGCCGCGCACGCCGCCGGCGTCGCCCGGGCGGCCGGGCGCACCGGCTGGCTCGGGTTCAGCCTGGACGCGGCCGCCCCGTCGGCCTTCAGCGCCGCCCTCGGCCTGACCAACGGGCTCACCGACGCCCGCCGGCGCCTGCTGCTGGCCGACGTCGACGAGGCCGCGGTCGACCGGCTCCACGCCGAGGGCCTGGAGCGCGCCGCGGGCTACTCCGTCGTGCAGTGGCGCAACGACCTGCCTTCGGAGTACCTCGACGACCTGGCCGCCCTCGACAGCTCCTTCATCGCCGAGACGCCGATGGGCGAGCTGGCCTACGAGCCGCAGAACGTCACCGCCGAGCGCATGCGCCGGCAGTACGAGGCGTTCGCCGCCTGGGGGACCCGCCGCTACGAGACCGGCATCGTCCACGACGCGACCGGCCGGCTCGTCGCCTGGACCGCGATGCGGGTGGCGAAGACCGTCGACTGGCACGCCTGGCAGCTGATCACCCTGGTCCATCCGGCCCACCGCGGGCACCGGCTCGGCATCGTCGCGAAGGTGGCCAACCTGCGGGCGATGCGGGCGGCCGAGCCGGCGGTGACGACCATCGACACATTCAACGCGGCATCCAACTCGTTCATGATCTCGATCAACGAGGCGATGGGGTTCCGCTTCCGGGAGTACTGGTCGAACTGGCAGGGTCCGATTTAGGACGGCGCCCGCGGGCGGCGGTGGCAGGATTGCCCGCATGGAGAACTCACACCCCATGTTCGCCAGCCACGCGGACACGCTGGAGCGGGCGCTGACCGCGATCGCTGAGCGTGCGTACTGGTCCAACTACCCGGAGTCGCCGAGCCCGCGCATCTACGGCGAGCACGCGGCCGCCGAGGGCGAGGCGGCCTTCCGCGCCTACCTGGGCGGGGACTTCCCGCTCAAGGACCAGCCGGGCATCACCGACTGGGTGTCCACCGAGAGCTCGCCCTTCGGGATCGGGCTCGACGTGCGGTACCCCCACCTGGATCTTGATCTTGCTTTTGCCGCCCTCGCCGAGGGCATGCCGGCGTGGCGGGCGGCCGGCCCGCAGACCCGCGCCGGCGTGTGCCTGGAGATCCTCGCGCGCGTGCACCGGTCCGTCTTCGAACTGGCCAACGCCGTGCACGCGACCACCGGGCAGGCCTTCGTCATGGCGTTCCAGGCCGGCGGGCCGCACGCGCTCGACCGCGCGCTGGAGGCCGTCGCCTACGCCTACCGCGAGATGACCCGCACGCCGGCCAGCGCCGACTGGGAGAAGCCGGCCGGCAAGGGCCAGACGCTGCACATGGCCAAGACCTTCCATGTGGTACCGCGGGGAGCCGCCCTGGTCGTCGGCTGCAACACGTTCCCGACCTGGAACTCGTACCCGGGGTTCTTCGCGTCCCTGGTGACCGGCAACCCCGTGATCGTCAAGCCGCACCCGCGCGCGGTCCTGCCCCTCGCGATCACCGTGAAGATCGCCCGCGAGACGCTCGCCGACGCCGGCTTCGACCCCAACCTCGTGCTGCTGGCCGCCGAGGCGCCCGGCGAGGGGCTGGCCAAGACCCTCGCGCTGCGCCCCGAGGTGCGCATCATCGACTTCACCGGCTCGACCGAGTTCGGCGACTGGCTGGAGGCCAACGCCCGCCAGGCCGTCGTCTACACCGAGAAGGCCGGCGTGAACACCATCGTCGTGGACTCCACCGACGACTTCGCCGGAATGTGCCGCAACATCGGATTCTCGCTGGTGTTGTACTCCGGGCAGATGTGCACGACGCCGCAGAACATTCTCGTCCCCGTCGGCGGCATTGCCACCGACGAAGGGCACAAGAGCTTCGACGAGGTCGCGCAGGGCATCGCGGCCGCCGTCGGCAAGCTCACCGCCGACGCGGCAAAGGGCGTCGAACTCACCGGCGCCATCGTGAACGAGGGAGTATTGGAGCGGCTCCAGAAGGCCGCCGCGGTCGGCGAGCCGGTGCTCGAATCCTCAGACGTTTCGCATCCGGCTTATGCCGGCGCGACCGTGCGTACGCCCCTCATCCGGAAACTCGGCGCCGACGACGCGCCGACCTATGGCACGGAGTGGTTCGGCCCCATTTCATTCGTTGTTGCAACCGATTCCACGCCGGGCAGTTTGCGGATCTTCGCCGACACCGTGGGCCGGAAGGGTGCATTGACCGCTTCGGTGTATTCCACATCGCCCGCGGTGCTGGATGCGATGGAAGAGGCCGCGCTGCTTGCCGGTGTGCATTTGTCAGTCAACCTTACGGGTGGGGTGTTCGTAAACCAGTCGGCGGCCTTTTCCGACTTCCACGCCAGCGGCGCCAATCCGGCGGCCAATGCCGCGCTCACCGACGGCGCCTACGTCGCGGGCCGCTTCCGCGTTGTCCAGTCACGCCGTCACGTGTAGTCCCGTAGGTTACTAACACGTAGTCGCCGGGCGATGTTTGACTCTGCAAGGGAAAGTGCGGAGAAGGCATGCTCGGCGACCTTTTCGAACTGCTTGATTCGTGACCTTGCTGTCCGATTTGGGCCTGTCGTGGTTCGGGTTACCTCGTGTACCGTGCGGTTCGTCATCGATCCAACGCCTGCGCCACCCCCGGCTGCCGGCGGCCCCCTGGGTCGAAGGCCCGAGCTGGTTCCCCACAACCAGCCGAGTGATCGCAGCAGGACCGAAGTAGAGGAAGTGCACCGTGGCACAGGGCACCGTCAAGTGGTTCAACAGCGAGAAGGGCTATGGCTTCATCGCGGTCGACGGGGGGCAGGACGTGTTCGTCCACTTCTCCGCGATTCAGATGGACGGCTACAAGTCGCTGGAAGACGGACAGCGCGTCGAGTTCGAGATCGCGCAGGGTCAGAAGGGGCCGCAGGCAGAAGGGGTTCGCTTGCTTGCCTGACCCCCGTTTGCTTCCCCCGCCGGGGCACCGTCCTCATTGATGAGGAACGGTGCCCTGCGTCGTTTTACGGCCCTCTTTTCCCGGCTTGCGGCGTTTTTCGACAAGTCGGGCGCTCCGCGCCACGACTTGTCGGATTTATACCCCGTCGGGGGATAGATGGCTTCCGGGGTCGGGGTGATCTTGGCCCCCGGCCACCTCCGCCGTCACCCGCGGTTTGCTTGCACTCGACTGGCCAGAGTGCTAAACAAGGACTTGGCACTCGCATCAGGTGAGTGCCAATGGTCGGGACGGTGCAGTCCTCCGGTGGGCAACCACCGCGAGGCTGGTCGTCGCGGGCTCATCCGGCCCGACCGCCCGGGGAACCCGCAGGGTCCTCGAAGGTGCGAAAGCAGGCGGTGAGCCGCCGGCCCCACGTGGGTCGAGGCGAATCGTGAGTGTCCAGGAGGACAACGCCGAATGGCCAAGATTATCGCGTTCGACGAAGAGGCGCGCCGCGGTCTCGAGCGGGGCATGAACACCCTCGCCGACGCCGTCAAGGTGACGCTGGGCCCCAAGGGCCGCAACGTCGTCCTCGAGAAGAAGTGGGGCGCGCCCACCATCACCAACGATGGTGTGAGCATCGCCAAGGAGATCGAGCTCGAGGACCCGTACGAGAAGATCGGCGCCGAGCTGGTCAAGGAAGTTGCCAAGAAGACCGACGACGTTGCCGGTGACGGCACGACGACGGCGACCGTGCTGGCGCAGGCGCTGGTCCGTGAGGGCCTGCGCAACGTCGCCGCCGGCGCGAACCCGATGGCCCTGAAGCGCGGCATCGAGGCGGCGGTCACGTCCGTCGCCGACGAGCTGGCCAACCTGGCCAAGGACGTGGAGACCAAGGAGCAGATCGCCTCCACCGCCTCCATCTCCGCGGGCGACGCCACGGTCGGCGAGATCATCGCCGAGGCGATGGACAAGGTCGGCAAGGAAGGCGTCATCACCGTCGAGGAGAGCAACACCTTCGGCCTCGAGCTCGAGCTCACCGAGGGTATGCGCTTCGACAAGGGCTACATCTCGCCGTACTTCGTGACCGACACCGATCGGATGGAGGCCGTCCTCGACGACCCCTACATCCTCATCGTCGAGTCGAAGGTCTCCGCGGTGAAGGACCTCCTCCCGGTGCTGGAGAAGGTCATGCAGTCGGGCAAGCCGCTCGCGATCATCTCCGAGGACGTCGAGGCCGAGGCCCTGGCGACCCTCGTGGTGAACAAGATCCGCGGCACCTTCAAGTCGGTCGCCGTCAAGGCGCCCGGCTTCGGCGACCGCCGCAAGGCGATGCTGACCGACATCGCGATCCTGACCGGCGGTCAGGTCATCAGCGAGACCGTCGGCCTCAAGCTCGAGAACGCCGACCTGGGTCTGCTCGGCCGCGCCCGCAAGGTGGTCGTGACCAAGGACGAGACCACGATCGTCGACGGCGCCGGCGACGCCGACTCGATCAACGGCCGGGTCTCGCAGATCCGCGCCGAGATCGAGAAGAGCGACTCGGACTACGACCGCGAGAAGCTGCAGGAGCGCCTGGCCAAGCTGGCCGGCGGCGTTGCGGTCATCAAGGTCGGCGCGGCCACCGAGGTCGAGCTCAAGGAGCGCAAGCACCGCATCGAGGACGCCGTTCGCAACGCGAAGGCGGCCGTCGAGGAGGGCATCGTCCCCGGTGGTGGCGTGGCCCTGGTGCAGGCCGGCAAGACCGCGTTCGACAAGCTGGACCTGGTCGGCGACGAGGCGACCGGCGCGCAGATCGTTCGCGTGGCGCTGGACGCCCCGCTGCGTCAGATCGCCGTGAACGCCGGCCTCGAGGGCGGCGTCGTGGTCGAGCGCGTGCGCAACCTGGAGGCCGGTCACGGCCTCAACGCCGCGACGGGCGAGTACGTCAACCTCCTGGCCGAGGGCATCATCGACCCGGCCAAGGTGACGCGTTCGGCGCTGCAGAACGCCGCTTCGATCGCGGCCCTGTTCCTCACCACGGAGGCCGTGGTGGCGGACAAGCCCGAGAAGGAGAAGGCCCCGGCCGGCGCGCCGGGCGGCGGCGACATGGACTTCTGAGTCCACGCTGAACCACGTCAGGGCGGGATGGCCTTCGGGCTGTCCCGCCCTTTCGCTTGCCCTCGTCGCCCGCGTCTTCCGGCGTCGTGGGCCTGGGACCGATATGTCGGATTTATACCTTATTTCGCCTTTGCATCCGTCCTGCGTGGATTTTGGACGGCTGTTTCGTTTTCCTCACATCCGTGCGACAGGAGCGCCGATCCGCCCTAACAGTTAGGTATGTTTACCAAATGATCGTGGATCTCGACGACCTGTCCAGCGCCGCTGACCTGCTGACTCGTGCGCTCGACCTGCCCGAGGACGCGGCCGAGGCGGGCATGCTCGCCGGTCGGCTCGCGGCGCCGCCGGCCGGGCGGCCCGTGACGCGGCTGACCGCCGACGACGGCACCGGCCTGGTCTTCGCCTCGATCAACGACGCCGACCCGCGGCTGGGCCATGTCGAGCTGCTGGCCGTACGGCCCGAGGTGCGCCGCCGGGGCGTGGGCGCCGCGCTGCTGCGGGCCGCCGAGGAGCGCCTGGCCGACCTGGGCGCCGAGCGCGTCCGGCTCGGCGGCAACCCGCCGTGCTATGCATGGCCGGGGATCGACGTGCGGTACACCCCGGCGGTGTGCCTCGCCCGCCGCGCCGGCTACAGGCTCACGGACACCGCCTGGAACATGACCGCGGACCTCACGCTGCGCAGCGCCGAGGCGGCCCGCGACGAGGCCCGGCTCGAAGCCACCGGCGTGAAGGTGCTGCCCGCCGGCGGCGACACCCCGGACTGGGTGCGCTCCATCTGGGGCGACGGCTGGGCCTGGGAGGTCGAGCAGTCGCTGGACCGTGGCGGGGCGGGGTGCTATGTCGCCGTACGAGATGGGGAGATCTTGGGTTTTGCGGCGTATGGCGCGAACCGTCCCAGCTGGTTCGGCCCCATGGGGACGGCGCCGGCCGCCGAGGGGCTCGGGGTCGGCCGGGTACTGCTGCGTCGATGCCTCGCCGACCAGCGCGCCGGCGGCCTCACGACCGCCCAGATCGGGTGGGCCGGGCCGATCGGCTTCTACTCGAAGGCCGTCGCCGCCCGCCTCGAGCGCATCTTCTGGATCTACACGAAGGCGCTGTAAACGCATGCGGGACAGGTCGTGGGTTCGCCACGAGCCTGCCCCGCACACGTGCCGCCGGCGCCTGTGATCCCCCGTCTGCCACGGGCGCCGACGTCGTACCGGATGCCGGTCCTGTTACATCTCCGGCTGGTTGGACCTCTTCTGCCGCAGCGAGGTCTGCTGGTCCTGCTGCGCCTTGGTCCTGGCCCGCATCGTGGCCGTGTTGGCGTTCGTCGACTCGCCCGAGATCATCGAGTCGGGCGTGATCGTGATGTCGTCGGAAAGGTCCTGGTCCAGATACCCGAGGTCGTCCTCGCTGCGGTGCATGCCGCGGCTGCCCTGGCTGTCGAAGCTGTCGTTCTTCTTTGACTTGCCCATGGGTCCCCCCTCATGTCGGCCAGCTTCACCATATGAGGGCGCTTCGCATGTAGGGGGCAAAACGCACATTTTGGAGACCGTATGGTCTTGGTCCATGGACGTGTTCGACGGGCACAACGACCTGCCTTGGCGCCTGAGGATCCGCTACCCGTCCGGGTCGTTCGCGGACCTCGCCCAGGACCTCGGCGGCACCGGCCTGCACACCGACCTCCCTCGCCTCGAGCGGGGCGGGGTCGGCGCCCAGTTCTGGAGCGTGTACGTCCCGAACGACCGCCCCGAGCCCCAGGCCGCGATCCAGGTGGTCGAGCAGGTGGAGCTGGTCCGCCGGATCGTCGCGCGCTACCCGGACCGCCTGGCCATCGCCACCAACGCCGCCGAGGTGGAGCAGGCCCGCGCGACCGGCCGCATCGCCTCACTGCTCGGCGCCGAGGGCGGCCACTGCCTCGACAACTCGCTGGTGGTCCTGGGATCGCTGTACAAGCTCGGGATCCGGTACCTCACGCTGACCCACTCCCGCAACACCGCCTGGGCCGACAGCGCCACCGACACCCCCGCGGTCGGCGGCCTGTCGGACTTCGGCCGCGAGGTGGTGCGCGAGCTCAACCGCCTGGGCATGCTGGCCGACCTGTCCCACGTGGCCGACTCGACCATGCACGCGGTCCTGGACGTCTCGACGGCGCCCGCGTTCTTCTCCCACTCGAGCGCCCGGGCCCTGTGCGGCCACCCGCGCAATGTCCCCGACGACGTACTGCAACGCGTCCGCGAAACCAACGGCGTGGTGATGGTGACGTTCGTGCCGTTCTTCCTGACGGAGGAGTGTCGGTCCTGGGGCGACGAGCTCTACCGGGTGGAGGACGCGATAGCGCTGCCGTGGGACAGCCCGGAGTTCCTGGATCACCGCCAGCGCTGGATCGACGCCAACCCGTGCCCGCCCACAACGGCCGCCGACGTGGCAGACCACATCGACCACGTGCGCGAGGTGGCCGGCGTGGACGCCGTCGGCCTGGGCGGCGACTTCGACGGCACGGAGGTGGTCCCCGGCGACCTCCCGGACGTCTCCGCTTATCCGGCTCTGTTCGCGGAGCTGTCGAGCCGCGGCTGGACCGACGCGGACCTGCGCAAACTGGCGTGGGACAACGCGATGCGCGTACTGCGCGTAACGTGTGGCTGACCGCACCGGGGCGATGACCCTGCGTGATATCGCAAGATCCAGTTTTTGGGCGTCGGGTAAGCTGAAGGAGCCAAGAAACCGGAACGCGCCGCGGCATCGGCGTTACGCGTTGGGTCTCGCTTGGACGTCGCAGAGCGGCCGACCACGAGACAGCCCGGACCACGGCAAGCCACGTCGGACGCGCACGCGCGCGGTGGGGGCGACGGTCCCCGCCACGCCGGGCCGCCAGCCGCCGCTCGGCGGCGGCGGCCGCGGTGCGCACGGGCCGCTCGCCGCGCGCAGCGGAGGCGCAAGCCCTAAGCCGCGCCCGGGACAAGCAGGCACAGAGGCAACGGCGGGGAGCCGGGACGAAGCAGCAACAGGCGGGAGGATACGAGAGTCCGACAATTGGTGGGTCACGCCGAACGGGTCCGTCGATCATCAGAGTTCTCGGCGCTCGGTGACCGACAGGATGACCCCCCGTTCGGGGTGACTTCGACCCCGGCCCATCCGCTGCGCTGCCACCGCCGCCGCATCCCGGGCCGGGTCGTGTTCGAGCGCCTCGTTGCCGCCCTGGTCCACAGTGCCGGGTACGAACGCGTCGCCAGCCCCGGCTGTTCCGACGCCACGATCCGCCGCCGGCTGAAGGCCCGGGCCGCGATCGGCCTCGCGCACCGGGGCCACGCCCCATGATTCGGGCTGCAGCTGACCGACGTGGCCGTCGACGGCTGCATCACCACAGCGGCCAGCGGCGGCGCCCACGTCGGCCGGTCCCCGGTCGACCGCGGCAGAGGCGGCCGGAAACGCTCCGTGGCCACTGACGGCGGCGGGGCACCCCTCGAAACCGTTGCCGCCGGCGCGAACCGACACGAACGCGGCTGGCACGGCCGCATCGCCCGCACCGGCACCACGGAAAACTCCGCCGGCGCACCGACCGCCACCCAGCGCGATCGCCCACTACCACTACCTCGCCGCCGCCATCGTCACCCCGCGATCCCTCATCCACCACGCCCGCAGCCGCTACCGATGGGCACCAGACCAACCACCCGACGCCTCAAGTAGCGGGGCGGCGAGTCAGGAAGGCTTCAGGGCGACCGCGGCCTGCACCGCCGCCAGCGCGTCGACCAGGCCGGCGCCCGTGATGTCGGCCGGGGTGGCGCAGGCCTTGCCGGTGGGCTCCGCGGGGTGCGCCGTGGAGGCGAGGATCGAGCGGGTGCGCGGGATGTCGCCGATCAGGGCCGGGTTGGCGGACCACATCAGGGCGACCACGCCGGCCACGTGCGGGGTGGCCATCGATGTGCCGCTGAGCTCGCCGTAGCCGCCGCCGGGGAGGGCCGACAGCACGTCGACGCCGGGGGCCAGCACGTCGGGCTTGGTTGAGCCGTCGGGGGCCGGGCCGCGGCTGGAGAACGCCGCGACGCGGCGGGTGCGGTCGACGGCGCCGACGGTGAGGGTGTTGGCGTAGTTGGCCGGGGGGTCGGTGATGGACTCGCAGCGCGGGCCCGTGTTGCCGGCGGCGGCGACGAAGAAGATGCCGGCGGCGGTGAAGGCGTCGATGGCGGGGCGCATCGAGTAGGTGTCGCAGCCCTCCACCTCCGGGCAGCCCCACGAGTTGGTGAGGACCTGCGGGGCGCGGGCCGGGTGGCCGGCGTGCCACGGGTCGGTGCCGGGGTCGTAGGGGGCCAGCATGAACTGCAGGCACGTCAGGTAGTTGGCCATGCTGCCCAGGTTGCGCGGGAGGTTTTCGCAGGCCATCCACTGGGCGCCGGGGGCCACGCCGACCGACTTGCCGACCGCGGTGGCCATCGTGTGGGTGCCGTGGCCGTTGCCGTCCGTGGGGGTGCGGGCGACGCCATACGGGTCGAGCCAGGAGTCGGGGCCGCCGCGGAAGTTGTCGCGCAGCGCCGGGTGGGTGCCGTCGACGCCCGAGTCCGAGCTGCCGACGACGATGCCCTGGCCCGTGGAGTAGCGCTGCCAGACATGGTCGGCGCCGATCAGGGTGAGGTTCCACGGGGTTTCCGCCGGGGCGGGCTCCGTGCCGTGCATGGGCTCGGCCGCGGCCGGCAGGGGGCGCAGGTGCGGGTTGAGCAGGACGTGGGCGACGTCCGAGCGGCTCGCCAGCCACTGGCGGGCGAGCGGGCCGGCGTCCACCTCGATGCCGTTGACCAGGTAGAACGGGGTGTAGGACACGTGCCGCGAGCGCAGTGCGGCGCGCAGCGGGGCCTGGGTGCGCTCGGCCGTGGACACCAGGCGCTCGTAGGTCTGGCGGATGCGCTCCGTGCGGTCGGTGATCGACGGGAGGCCCGACAGGTCGGCCTGCTCGCGCATTACCACGAACAGGCGCTCGCCCTCCAGGCCGGGCTGGCCGAGCGTCACGTACACCAGGGCGCCGGCCGCGGCGATCACCGCGGTCAGCGTCCCGGCCAGCCACGCGTGCCACCGGATGCGGCGGAAGGCGACCATCACGACGATCGCGGCCACGATCGCGAGCACCCACGCCGCCGCGGCGGCGACCGCGCCCCAGAACAGGCCGTCGCGCAGGCCCAGGATCAGGGACGTCTCGTCGGGGTCGACCAGGCCGAGCGGGCCGAACAGCACCGGGGTGAGCAGGGCGACCGCCGACGGGCGGCCCAGGCGGCGCAGCGCGGCGAACGTGAACGCGACCGGCGGGACGCTCAGCAGGGCCAGTAGGTGCACTGCCGGCTCGCCGACGCCCGCGACCAGCGGGGTCAGGAAGACGCCGGACATCAGGCCGCCGAGCGCCACCCGGCCCCACGCGTGGCCGCCGGTGCCGACCCGGGCCGTCAGGGCGAGCAGCGGGCGGGTCGCGAGCCAGCTCACGGCTAGCGCGGCCACCAGCGCGAGGACGCTCTCGACGGCGCCGCCGAGGGCGCCGGTCCACAGCCACGGGATCAGGAGCAGCAGGCCCACGGCGAGGGAGAGCCAGGTCAGCCAGCGGTGCGGCTCGATGGGGCGCTCCAGGGGGCCCGTCACCGTCATGTGCACCGCGGCGACGATCGCGGCGACCGCGGCCAGCACGGCCAGATACAGCTCGTGGTAGGTCGGCGGGATCAGCCGGACGCAGCCGAGCACCGTGCCGAACACGCAGCCCAGCAGCCACTGCCAGCCCGCCGTGCGGGCGAAGGGCACCGGCGACAGCTGGGCCAGCAGCAGCGCCGGCAGGCCGGCCACGAGCAGGGCCAGCAGCGGGGCGAGCGGCCAGATCACCCGCGGCATCGACAGGCCCTCGATCACCAGCGAGTCGCCGATCAGCCAGACCACGGCCTCCGGCGCGACGACAACGGCCACTGTCCAGAACCCGAGCAGGATGGTCAGCGCGAGCGACCAGCCCCAGGCTCGCCGCGAGGGCATCACCATGGTCGGGACTTTACGCGGCGGGTATGACAACTCGCGTCGGCGAGAGAAGGAGACTCAGGGGCATGACGGAGACGGTCGACGCGGTCGTCGTCGGGGCCGGGCACAACGGCCTGGTGGCGGCCAACATGCTCGCCGACGCGGGGTGGGACGTGGCGGTGCTGGAGGCCACCGGGCACCTCGGCGGCGCGGTCCGGTCGGCGGAGCTGGCCGCGCCCGGGTACCTCAGCGACCTGTGCAGCGCCTTCTACCCGCTCGCCGCCGCCTCGCCGCCGCTGCTGGCCCTCGGCCTGGAGGAGCACGGGCTGCGCTGGACCCACGCGCCCGACGTCGTCGCGCACCTGTTCCCGGACGGGCGGGCCGCGGTCATCAGCCGCGAGCTCGATCTCACCGCCGAGTCCCTCGAGCGCTTCGCCGCCGGGGACGGCAAGGCCTGGCGGCAGTGGTACGCCGAGTGGCGCCGCCTCGCCCCCGACCTCCTCGACGCCCTGCTCACCCCGTTCCCGCCGGTCCGCGCCGGTGCCCGCCTCGCCGGCCGGGCCGGGCTCGGCGGCACGCTGCGGCTGGGCCGGCGCTTCCTAGTTCCGGCGCGGGCGCTGGGGGAGGAGCTGTTCGCCGGCGACGGCGCCCGCATGCTGATCACCGGCCTGGCGCTGCACACCGACCTCGCGCCCGACGACGCGGCCGGCGGCGGGTTCGGCTGGCTGCTGGCGATGCTCGCCCAGCAGTACGGCTTCCCGGTCCCCGTCGGCGGCGCGCAGCAGCTCACCGAGGCCCTGGTCCGCCGCTTCCGAGGGGTCGTGCACACCAGGACGCCGGTCGAGCGGATCGTCGTCGGCGGCGGCCGGGCGCTCGGGGTGCGCTGCGCCGACGGGCGGCTCTTCCGGGCCCGCCGGGCGGTGCTGGCGGACGTGCCGGCGCTCCCGCTGTACCGGGACATGATCGATCCCCGGCATCTGCCCGGGCGGCTGCTCGCGGACCTCGCCGGCTTCCGCTGGGACAACGCAACGCTCAAGATCGACTGGGCGCTGTCGGGGCCGGTGCCGTGGATCTCGCCCGACGTCGCGGGGGCGGGCACGGTCCACCTCGGTGCCGATCCGCTGCACTACGCCGCGGACCTGAGCCGGGGCCGGCTGCCGGAGGAGCCGTTCCTGCTGGTCGGGCAGATGAGCACGGCCGACCCGACCCGGTCGCCGGCCGGGACCGAGTCGCTGTGGGCGTACACCCACATCCCCCGCAACATGACCGCGGAGCAGGTGGCGGCGCAGGTGGACCGGGTGACCGCCACGCTGCGCCGGCACGCGCCGGGCTTCGACGACCTGGTCGTCGGGCGGCGCGTGTCCGGCCCCGCCGAGCTGCAGGCGAAGAACCCGTCGCTGGTCGAGGGCGCGATCAACGGCGGCACCGCGGGCGCGTACCAGCAGCTCATCTGGCGGCCGATACCCGGGCTCGGGCGCGCCGACACGCCGATCGACCGGCTGTACCTGGCCGGCTCCAGCGCCCACCCGGGCGGCGGCGTGCACGGCGCGGCCGGCGCGAACGCGGCCCGAGCGGCGCTGGCCCGGCAGCGCCCCGTGCTCGGCGACGCCTACCGGGCGGCCGTCGCCGCCGCGATGCGCGGCATCTACGCCGGCTGATCAGCGACCGTGCTCGGCGAGATCGGCGAGGCGCTGCAGTACCTTCGCGTTGCGGAAGTGCAGGAACGCGTCGCCGACCCTGTTGCGCACACCCAGCAGCGGCCCCTCGGTGAACTGCTCCTGCATGGTCACCCGGGTCGCCTCCTGGTCGAGCGGGTCGAGCGTGAACTTCGCCTGCCCCGCCCCCAGCGGCCACACGTGCACCTTCAGCATCAGCATCCGGTTGGGCTCGCAGGCCAGCGACTCGCTGCGGTCGCGGACGGAGACCGGCCACGGGCCCGCCCTGTGGTGCACCCGCGCGCCGGGCGCGGGCCAGGCGGCGTCGACGTTGCGGACGTGGGTCGCCCCGACCACCCAGTCGGCGTAGGACCAGCCGTCGGACAGCACGGAGTACACCCGCTCGACCGGCGCGCGCACGATGCGTTCGGTGATGGACACGATGCTGGGATTCCCCCGGCTGGGCATCTCACACCACCCGCGTGACGGGCGAGGCTACGGTGTAGTGGTGCGCCGTGAACCCTCACTCTCGCGCTTCGAGGCGTCCCGCCTGTCGCCCGGCCGCCGCGCCGGCGACGTGGCCCGGCTGCGCCGCGAGCGGTTCGACGTCCTGGTCATCGGCGGTGGCGTCACCGGCGCGGGGGCCGCGCTCGACGCGGCTTCCCGCGGCCTGTCGGTCGCCCTCATCGAGGCGCGCGACCTGGCCTCGGGCACGTCCAGCCGCTCCTCGAAGCTGATCCACGGCGGGCTGCGCTACCTGGAGCAGCTCGAGTTCGGCCTGGTCACGGAGGCGCTGCAGGAGCGCGGGCTGCTCGCCACGCGGCTCGCGCCGCACCTGGTCCGCCCGGTGCCGATCCTGGTGCCGCTGCCGGCCCACCGCGGCCTGACCGGGCTCGGCCAGCGCGTCTGGCAGCGGGCGTACTACGGCGCCGGCGTCGGCCTCTACGACGTGTTCGCGGCCAGCGCCCGCCTGCGCCGCTCCTCCCCGCGCGGCATGCCGCTGCACCGGCACCTGTCGCGCACGGAGACCCACCGCCGCTTCCCGTCGCTGCGCGAGGACGCGATCGCCGGCGCCATCCAGTACTTCGACGGCCAGGTCGACGACGCCCGCCTCGTCGCCACCCTCGCGCGCACCGCGGCCAGCCTCGGCGCGGCCGTCGTGCCCAGCGCGCGGGCGGTCGGCCTGCTGCGCGACGCCCGCGAGGTCACCGGCGTGCGGGTGCGCGACCTGGAGGGCCGCGAGGAGTTCGAGGTCCACGCCCGCACCGTCGTGGCCGCCACCGGCGTGTGGATGGACGACATCGCCGGCATGCTGTCCGCCGCGGGGCCGCGCGAGTCGTCCGGGCTGCAGGTCCGCGCCAGCAAGGGCGTCCATCTGGTGGTACCGCGCTCCGCCATCACCGGCGAGGCCGGCCTGATCCTTCGCACCCCGACGTCCGTCCTCTTCGTCATCCCGTGGGGCGGCCACTGGATCATCGGCACCACCGACACCGACTGGAACCTCGACCGCGGCCACCCGGCGGCGTCCGCCACCGATATCTCCTACCTGCTGGGTCAGGTCAACGCGGTCCTCGACCGCCCGCTGGGCACCGAGGACATCGAGGGCGTCTACGCCGGCCTGCGCCCGCTGCTGTCCCGCGAGGCGCGCCACCGCCAGCCGCACAGCCGCGACGAGCAGACCTCGGCGCTGTCGCGCACCCACGCGGTCGTCGAGCCGATGCTCGGCCTGATGCTCATCGCCGGCGGGAAGTACACGACGTACCGCGTGATGGCGGCCGACGTCATCGACCGGGTCGCGCACCGCCTCGGGGGCCTGCGCCGCCACGGCGGCCTGGTCCCGGCCTCGCGCACCGCCGACCTGCCGCTCCTCGGCGCCGACGGCTACCATCCACTGTGGACGAACCGGGCGGATCTGGCCCGCCGGCACGGCATTGCCGTCGGCGTGCTCGAGCACCTGCTGGAGCGCTACGGCTCGCTCGCCTTCGAGGTCCTGGCCCTCGACCCGCAGCTGCGCCGCCCGGTCGAGGGCGCGCCGGAGTACCTCGCCGCCGAGGTCGCCTACGCCGCGCTGGCCGAGGGGGCCCTGCACCTGGAGGACGTGCTGACCCGGCGGACCCGGATCTCGTTCGAGACCGACCACCGCGGCGCCGCGTCGGCCGCCGACGCCTCGAAGGTCATGGGCGACGTGCTCGGCTGGGACTCCGCGACGCGGGCCCGCGAGGTCGACCACTACCTGGCCCGCGTGGCCGCCGAGCAGGAGTCGCAGCGCATGCTCGACGACCTGACCGCGGACGCCGCGCGCCTGGGCGCCCCGGACGTGCGCGGCTTCCAGGTCGACCGGGCGAGCGTCTGAACACTGGGTATAGGTCGGGTATGACCGCTGAAGCGTTCGTACCCGAAGGAGCCGCCCTCGACGAACTGCGGAGGGCCGTGCAGGACTGCCGGGGCTGCCCGCTGTACGAGGACACCACCCAGGCCGTGTTCGGTGAGGGGCCCGGCGACGCCCGCATCCTGGTCGTGGGCGAGCAGCCCGGCGACATCGAGGACCGGCGCGGCCATCCGTTCGTCGGGCCGGCCGGCAGGGTCCTGGATCGCGCCCTGGGCGCGGCGGGGCTGGACCGCTCGGCCGTGTACGTCACCAACGCCGTCAAGCACTTCAAGCACCGCCCGGCCGCCCCGGGCAAGCGCCGTATCCATCAGACGCCGGACCGCACCGAGATCGTCGCCTGCCGGCCGTGGCTGGTCGCGGAGTTCGCCCGCATCCGGCCGCACCGGGTCGTGGCCCTCGGCGCCACGGCCGCGAAGGCGCTGCTCGGGCCGGCGTTCCGGGTGACCCGCGACCACGGCGTGCCGCTGCCGTGGCCGGCGAGCGCCGAGAATCCGGCCGACTTCCCGTCCGCCGAGGACGCGGTGCTCGTCGCCACGATCCATCCGTCCGCGGTACTGCGGGCCGACGACCGCGACGCCGTGTTCGACGGGCTCGTGGCCGATCTGCGCGCCGTCCCGAAGGTCTAGAAGATCTTGCCCGGGTTGAGGATGTTGTCGGGGTCCAGGGCGGCCTTGATCGAGCGGTGCGCCTTGAGCCCGGTGGGGCCGATCTCCCGGGCCAGCCAGTCGCGCTTGAGCAGGCCGACGCCGTGCTCGCCGGTCGAGGTGCCGCCGAGCGACAGGCCCAGCGACATGATGGCGTCGAAGACCTTCTGGCCCTGCGAGAGGCTCACCGGGTCCGAGCGGTCGATCACGATGATCGGGTGGAGGTTGCCGTCGCCGGCGTGGCCGACCGTGGCCACGACCACGCCGTGCTCGGTCGCGATCCGCTCGATGCCCTCGATCAGCTCCACCAGCCGGGTCCGGGGCACGGCCACGTCGTCGACCATGATGCCGCCGCCGAGCGGGAAGAGGTGCGCGGCGAAGTGCTCGAGCGCGGGATGGGCCAGGCGGCGGGCGGCCAGCAGGGCGTCGGCCTCGGCGGCGTCCGACGCCACGTAGACGTCGGTGGCCTGGGCCGTGCGGCACATCGCCTCGATGCGGGCCAGGTCCTCGGGGGCCCGGCGGCCGGAGTCGACCGAGACGATGATCAGGGCGGCGGCCGTCGTGGGCAGGTCCATCGGGCGGTACGCCTCGATCGCGCTCAGCGCCACCCGGTCGATGACCTCCAGCATGCTCGGCTGCATCCCGGAGCCGATGATCGCGGCGACGGCGGCGCCGGCCGCGGGGAACGTGTCGAAGACGGCCACCAGCGTCAGGGCCGGCTCCGGCGCGGGGCGCAGCCGCACGGTGACCTCGGTGATCACGCCCAGGGTGCCCTCGGAGCCGACGAAGAGGCTGGTCAGGTCGTAGCCGGCGACGCCCTTCGCGGTGCGCCGGCCGCAGGTGAGGATCTCGCCGCTGGCCAGCACCACCTCGAGGCCGAGCACGTGGTCGCTCGTCACGCCGTACTTGACGCAGCACATGCCGCCGGCGTCCGTGGAGACGTTGCCGCCGATCGTGGACTGCTCCCACGAGCCCGGGTCCGGCGGGTAGTACAGCCCGCGCTCGGCCACGGCGCGGCGCAGCTGGGCGTTGACGACGCCGGGCTGGACGACCGCGATGCGGTTCTCCACGTCGATGTCGATGATCTCGTTCATGGCGATCAGCGAGAGCACGATCGCGCCCTCGATGGCGTTGGCGCCGCCGGCCAGGCCGGAGCGCGCGCCCTGCGGGATGACGGGCACCTTGTACCGGCCGGCCGCGCGCAGCACCGCGGACACCTGGCCCGTCGTGCGCGGGCGCACGACGATCGCCGGTGTGCCGTACGGCACCAGGTCCGCCTCGTCGTGCTCGTACGAGCGCAGGAGGTCCGGATCCGTCAGCACGCCACCCTCGTGAGGCAGCGCGGCCCGCAGGTCCTCGACCAGAACCATGTTGAGATCCATACCTGGCACGCTAGTGCTTGTGCTCTACATCGACACAGCCCGGTGGCCCGCGCACGGCCGGCTCTGGGCACATCTCATCAGCGACGTGTCCGCGGCCGAGCTGCACGCGTTCGCCGAGCTGATCGGGGCGCCGCGCCGGGCGTTCGAGCGCGACCACTACGACGTCTCGACCGAACGGGCGCAGATCGCCGTCTGGCTGGGTGCCCGGCTCGTCCCGTCGCGGGAGATCGTCGAGCGCCTGGTTGGCGCCGGGCTGCGCCGTCCACGGCATTTGTCCGCTTCGAGCGGCCAGAAAAAGGCTGGTCAGGGGTTGTCTCACGGGAGAAATTAGGTAACCCTTGCTTAGGTTAGGCTAAGCGAGGAGTGCGGCCGTGTATGTCTGCATCTGTCACCGCGTCCGCGAGTGCGAGATCCGCCGGGTGATCCAGTCCGGTGCGCACACCGAGGACGCCGTCGGCGACGAGTGCGGCGCCGGAACCGGATGCGGCACGTGCCTGGACCGCATCGCCGATCTGATCGAGACCGAAAACCGCGGTGCTGTGCCCGTTTTCGGCTAGAAACAACGTGAAACGGCGTAGCCTGCCAGCATGCAGGGGGATGCACGCGTCATCGAGTTTCTGAACGAACAGCTCACCGCCGAGCTCACGGCGATCAACCAGTACTTCCTTCACGCCAAGATGCAGGAGAACTGGGGATACACGATCCTGGCCAAGCACACCAGGCACGAGTCGATCGACGAGATGAAGCACGCCGAGGTGCTCACCGATCGGATCCTGTTCCTGGAGGCCCTGCCCAACTACCAGCGGCTGTTCCCGCTGCGCATCGGCGAGACGGTGCCGGAGCAGTTCAAGTGCGACATGCAGATCGAGCTGGAGGCGGTGGACCGGCTGCGCCGGGGCATCGAGTACATGCGCTCGATCGGGGATGTGACCTCGGCCAACATCTTCGAGGACATCCTCGCCGACGAGGAGCACCACGTGGACTACCTGGAGACGCAGCTCGGGCTCATCGAGAAGCTGGGCGAGCCGCTCTATCTGCAGAACGTCACGGAGCACCCAGAAGCGTAGCGATCTCCGACTCCAGGTTCACGCGCGCACGGGCGGACCACTCCGCCCGTGCCGGAACGATCCGGTAGAGCTCCGGCAGATCCGCCAGGTTCCGCAGGATCGCGGCGCGTCCGGGCCGGAACACGTCGTCCGGCACCGCCGCATACTCCTCGCGCACCGCCGCGGCGTATCGCTCGTAACGCGGCTGCTCCGACGCGAGAATCGCCAGGTCGGCATCCGCCAGCAGGGATCCGTTGCGGTCACCGGGCTCCACCGCGTGGCCCGCGGTCAGCCGGACCAGGCGCGCCACCTCTTCGGTGCGCGGCGCAGAGAAGCCAAGAGCCGTCAGATGTCGTACGGCAAGAGCCGCGCTGCGCTCCTCATTGTCCCCCGCGAACACCTCGTAGACCGCGTCGTGGAACCACGCCGCCAGGCGCACCGCGTCGGCGTCGTCGGCCAGGCCGGCGTGCGCCTCGATGACGTCCAGCATGAACGCCAGGTGCTCGACGGTGTGGTACCGCCGATGGGGCTCGGACCACCGCGTCAGCAGCTCGCGGCCGACGGCCTCCTCGCCCGGGAAGATCCGCTGCCACGCCTCGATCACGCTACGAGCTTAGGTGACGCACGCTGTCCACGATGTGGTCGAGGCTCACCGCGCGCCCGGCCGCGCGGTCGCGCTGGTGGGCGGCGATGCGCGGCAGCGTGTGCGCGCGCAGGGTCTGCGCGTCCGGCGGGTCGGCCAGCCGGTGCCGGCCGCGCAGGGCGTCCGCGGCCCCGATCAGCCGGGCGGCGTGCGCCGGGTCGTCGCCGGCCAGCATCGCCGCGACCACGTCGAGCGAGATCGCGAGGTCCAGCCGGTCGCCGACCTCGTGCCGGGTCAGCAGCGCCGTCACCAGCAGCCGCAGCGCCTCGACCCGGTCGCCCTCGGCCCGCGCGGCCAGGCCGAGCTGGTGCTGGGCCATCGCCGCGCCGAACGCGTCGCCGATCTGGCGGCTCAGCGTCAGGCTCTCGTCCAGCGCGGCCCGCGCGCCGGCCACGTCGCCGCCGAGCAGCCGCGCCTGGCCGACGCACTCCAGGGCGAGCAGGATGCCGCGGGTGTTGCCGGCCGCCCGTTCCAGCTCGAGGCACTCCCGGGCGTACCCCTCGGCGGCCTCATGATCGCCCCGGCTCAGCGCGACCTTGCTGAGGTTGCCCAGCGACGCCGCGACGCCCTGCGGCACGTCCAGCTCCCGCCACACCGCGAGGCTCTCGCCGAAGTGCGCGGTCGCGGCCGCGTGGTCGCCGCCGCCGATCGCCGCGATGCCCAGCGCGTTGCGGGCGTGGCCGATCGTGGCCCGGTCGCCGGCCGCGGTCGCCCGGCGCAGGCTCTCCTCGCCCAGCGCGTACGCGGCCTCGTGCTCGTCCTGCGTCGCGGCCAGGATGGCCGCCGCGTGCAGCAGCCGGGCGCGGGTGCCGTCGTCGGGGGACTCGGCGGCCGACAGGACGCGGGCCAGCCACTCCCGCCCCTCGCCGATGTGGGCGCCGTTGCGCCAGTACCGCCACAGTCCCAGGCAGATTCGCGTCTTCGTCGGTACCTCGCCGTGGCCGAACGCCGCGCGCACGTTCTGGTAGTCCGCCTCGATCCTGCCCGTCCACTCCACCTGTTCGGGGCCGGTCAGGCCGATGGCGGAGGCCTCGGCGAACGCGGCGTAGAACTCCGCGTGCCGGTCGGCCGGGCCGGCGGCGTCGCCGAGCCGGTTGTGGGCGTAGACGCGGATCGTGGTCAGCAGGTGGTACCGCTCGTCGTCGTCGCGCACCACGAGGTGCTTGTCGACGAGGGCGGACAGCCGCTTCTCCAGCAGGTGCAGGTCCCCGCCGGGCGAGGCCACGGCGAGCGCCGCGGGCGCGGTCCAGCCGCCGGCGAACACCGACAGCTCGGTCATGAGCCGCTGCTCCTCGGCGTCGAGCAGCACGAAGCTCCAGTCGATCGCCCCGCGCAGGGTCTGCTGGCGGGCCGGCAGGTCCCGCGGGCCGGTGCCGCCGAGCGAGTCGAGGTCCCGGTCGAGGTGCTCGGTGAGGTGGTTGAGCAGCTCGTCCGGGGTCCACCGGTCGATGCGGGCCGCGGCCAGCTCGATCGCCAGCGGCAGGCCGTCGAGCCGGCGGCACAGCGCGGCGACCGGCAGCGCGGTGTCGATGGTGATCTCGAAGTCGGCGTCGACGGCGCGCGCCCGCTGCTCGAACAGCGTCACGGCGGGCGAGTCGGAGAGCGTGGGGACCTGGTACACCTGCTCGCCGTACAGCGCCAGGCGCTCCCGGCTCGTGACCAGCGCCCGCACGCCCGGCGCGGCCGCCAGCAGGTCGCTGACCAGCGACGCCCCGTCGTCGACGACCTGCTCGAAGTTGTCCAGCACGAGCAGCTGCTCGGCCTCGGCCAGGTGGTCCAGCACGGTGTCGAACAGGTGCTGGTCGGGCAGCTCGGTCACGTGCAGCGCCCGGGCCAGCGCGGCGGTCACCAGCTCCGCGTCGGTGGTGTCGGCCAGCGGCACGAAGACGGCGCCGTCGGCGAACTCGTCGGCCACCATCCCCGCCGCGGCCAGCGACAGCCGGGTCTTGCCGATGCCGCCGGGGCCGACGAGCGTCACCAGGCGGCCGTCGCGGATCAGGCCGGCCACCCGGGCCGTCTCGCGGTCGCGGCCGACGAGCTTCGTCATCGGTACGGGCAGCCGGCTGCGCCGCCGCTTCGGCGCGGCGGGCTTCACGCCCCAGGTGCCGTCCCCGGTAGCGACCAGCTCGCCGGCCGCGCGCAGGCGCTGCAGCTCGGCCTCGGCGCGGGCGGGCAGGCCGCCGGAGCGCTCGACCAGGCGGTCGATCAGGGTGCGGTCGGGCTCGCCGGCCAGGGCGATGCGCAGCCAGATCTTGAGCGTGGCGGGCGACCAGGGGGCGAGCTCGACCACCGTCTCCGGCAGGGTCGTGCGCCGCGCGCTGTCGTCGCGCAGGTCCGTGGTCGCGTAGACGACGGCGGCGGCGTCGCCGAGGTCGGGGATCGGGTGATTGACGTCGGCCAGGAGTACGACATCCGGCTCCTGGGTTTCTTGTGGCGATATTTCCGTCTTGAAGCCGCGAAGCCGGGCGATCTGGGCGACCTCGCGCAGGAACCTCGTGTGGCCGGCGCCCTTGGGTCCGGCGATGCGCAGGGCGCCGCGCAGGCCGGCGGCGACCCGGGTCAGGAACTCCTGCGTGGTGCTCAGCGCCGCGTCGCGCTCCCACAGCCGCGAGGAGCCGGCGGCCGGGTCGGCCTCGACGTCGTCGCCGACGGCCTGGCCCCGGCCGCGGCGCTTGGCCAGGTAGTTGCGCCGGTCGGCGGCCGCGATGAGGGTCTTGCCGTCGGTACCGTCGGCGGGGCTGCTCGCCACGCCCATGCTGATCGAGAGGTGCAGCGGCGGCGTGCCGTCGAAGGGCCGGGCGCGCACCTCGTCGGTGAGCCGGATCGCCAGGCGCAGCGCCTCGTCGGCCGCCGTTTCGGGCAGCAGCAGCACGAACTCGTCGCCGCCGTAGCGGAACAGCACGTCGTCGGCGCGGATGAGACCCTGGATGCGCTCGGCGAGCTGGCGGAGCAGGACGTCACCGCGCAGGTGCCCGAACGCGTCGTTGACCGTCTTGAAGTGGTCCACGTCGAACAGGAGCAGGCTCGCGCCGGCCACCTCGCGCACGGCGGCGTCGAGGGCGGCACGCGAATGTGCACCGGTGACTGGATCCAGTGTCACCGGTGCCGGGCCGCCCTGCACGTTCATCGCCAGCTTGATCGGCTTTTTCCCGCCGCCGCTGAGATGTTCGGCCGCAAATGGCGCATCGGTGGACAGCGGTCGGACCTTTTCGGCCGCCCGTTCGTCCCTGTGCGTCAGCCCCCGGCGACCACGGCGCGCAGCGCGTCGGCCAGGTCGGGGCGGTCGGTCAGCAGCACCTCGATGCGGGCCCCCCAGGCGGCCCGGTGCGCGTCCCGGATCCGCCCGTCGGCCGGCCCGGCCTCGTCCACCGCGGCCCTGGTCCGCTCCAGTTGCTGCTCCACGGCCTCGGCGCGGGTCACGTCCTGCAGCGCCAGGACGTTGGCCAGCCCGCGCCGCACGACCGGCCAGTGGTCGGTGGATACGGCCCCGACCATCGCCGCCGCGACCGTGCCGGCCAGAGTTGCGTCGTCCAGCATCCCAAGACCGTAACCACCCGCGGTCCCGGAGAACGACTCAGGGCTGGTTCCCTGTTTCCAGGAAACCAGCCCTGAGCTGGTGTTTCACGAAGTCGGGGTAGCCGGATTTGAACCGACGGCCTCTTCGTCCCGAACGAAGCGCGCTACCAAGCTGCGCTATACCCCGAGCGTGCCGAGTAATCGTAGCCCACGCTCGCGCGACCGCAAACTCGGTATCCCGCGTGTCGCTCGGCGGTGGGTTGAGCTGCGGTTATACGGATTTCAGGAACGTGGACAGGTGGTGTTCGTAGGCGGCGGGGTCGCGGTTCCAGCCCCGGCAGTGACCGGCCTCACGAGTTTCGACCAGGGTCACGTACGGGGAGGCGTGGGCGAACTCGATCGTGGGGGCGGGGGCCACCGTGCGGTCGTCGTGGTCGACGTACACCAGCGTCGGCACGTCCAGGGTGGCGGCCACGTGGCGGTAGTCCAGGTCCGAACCGCGCACGCCCAGGCGGTGCTGGATCAGGCGCATGGCCGTCCACGTCCAGACCGGGGGGACGTTGAGCTGGCGGGCGTTCATGCGCAGCGTCTCGTTCCAGTCCACGACCGGGCAGTCGAGGACCAGGGCGCGCAGGAAGCCGCCGTGGTTCCAGCGCTGGAGCAGGTTGAGGATCGCGGCGCCGCCCATCGACCAGCCCATCAGGATGATGTCGCGGGCGCCGGCCGAGCGGGCGTAGTCGATCGCGGCGTGGACGTCGCGCCACTCCGTGTGGCCCAGGTGGAAGCGGTGGTCGGGGGACGGCGGGGCGTCGGCGTCGTTGCGGTACGACACGACCAGCGTGCGGTGGCCCGATGCGGCCAGCGTCGGCAGCGCGCGCAGGGCCTCGCCGCGCGGGGCGCCGCGGCCGTGCACCGCGATGATCCAGGTGTCGTCGGCCGGGCCGCCCGTCGGCGGGACCAGCCAGGCCGGGAGGTCGCCCAGCTCGCCCGGGACGGTGACCTCGTCGAACGGGAGGTCCCGGGCGCTCATCGGGTCGCCCTCGAAGACATAGCCCGAGGTGTACCCCCGCACGCCCGCCACCAGCGTCCCGCGCGTGACCGACTCGACCTCGCGGGTGACCGTCATGCGGTCGAGGGAGATCACGGCGCCGAGGCGGGCGTGGCCGCCGGCCCAGACGAAGGACAGGGGTATGGAGCGGGCCGTGTCGGGGGTCCTCGTGAGGGTGATGCGGCGGCCGGCGTGGGCGCGGACGCGCACGGGGTACACCCGCGTCCCGTTGACGTTGAGGACCTGGCCGGCCAGGAACCAGCCGGCGCCGGCCGTGCCCGTCGGCAGCAGCACCGCCAGGCCCGCGGCGCCGGCCAGGCCCGCGTAGGCGGCCCGGCGCTGCCATTTCCGGACCGCGGCGGCCTGGAGGGGCTGGCTCTCCGCGGTCATCGCGGGATCAGCGTCAGGATCGACGCCTCGGGCGGGCAGGCGAAGCGCACCGGGGCCGTCGGGTGGGTGCCCAGGCCGGCGGAGACGTGCAGGAACGCCTCCGAGTACGGCCAGCGGTGCAGGCCCTTCGCCATGCTCCGGTCGAGGCCGCAGTTGGTGATGAGGGCGCCGTAGAACGGGACGGCCACCTGGCCGCCGTGGGTGTGGCCGGCCAGGAGCAGGTCGAAGCCGTCGTCGGCCATGCGGTCGAGGATGCGCGGCTCGGGGGAGTGGGTGAGGCCCACCCGCAGGTCGACGTCGGCGGAGGCGGGGCCGGCGACGGCGTCGTAGTCGTCGCGGTCGACGTGCGGGTCGTCGACGCCGACGAGCTCGATGGTGCGCCCGCCGGCCTTGAGGGTGGTGCGGGCGTTGTTGAGGTCGGCCCAGCCGGAGCCGGTCAGCAGGTCGCGCAGCTCCTCGGAGGGGAGCGTGGCGCCCTGGACGTAGGGCTTGTGCTTGTTGAAGTACCCGAACGGGTTCTTGAAGACCGGGCCGCGGTAGTCGTTGGAGCCGAAGACGAAGGCGCCGGGGCGGTCCAGCAGCGGGGTGAGCGCGCGGACGACGGCCGGGACGGCGTCGACGTGGGCCATGTTGTCGCCGGTGACGATGACCAGGTCGGGGTCGGTGCCGGCGAGCTCGGCCACCCAGCGCTGCTTGCGGTGCTGGCCCGGCGTCATGTGCAGGTCGCTGATGTGCAGGATCCGCAGCGGCTCCGCGTCGGGGGCGAGCACCGGCACGTCGAAGCGGCGCAGCGTGAACATGTTGCGCTCGACGAGCGAGGCGTAGGCAAGGGTGGCGGCGCCCGCGGCAACGGTACCGGCCGCGAGTCGCAGGATCGTCTTGGAGCGCATGTGCTCAGGGTACCGGCGGTTTTACAACAGAATTTGCGCCGCATCGGGCCGATAGACTTTGTTCATGTTGAAGGCACGCCTGGAGTCCGACCTGCGCGACGCCATGAAGGCTCGCGACGAGCTGGTGACGTCGACCCTGCGGATGGCGCTGACCGCGGTGCGCAACGCCGAGGTCGCCGGGGAGGCGGCCCGCGAGCTCTCCGACGACGAGGTGCTGTCGGTGCTGACCAAGGAGGCCAAGAAGCGGCGCGAGGCCGCCGGCGCCTTCGCCGACGCGGGCCGTGAGGCCCAGGCCGCGAAGGAGCGCGCCGAGGAGGAGGTCCTCGCGGGGTACCTGCCCAAGCAGCTGTCCGACGAGGAGCTGGCCGGCATCGTGCGCGACGCGCTCGCCGCGGCCGGGCTCAGCGGCGCGGCGAGCATGGGCCCGGCGATGAAGGCCGCGCAGGCCGCGGTGGCCGGGCGGGCCGAGGGCGGCCGCGTGGCGGCCCTGGTCCGGGCGCAGCTGGCCGGGGGCTGAGCCTCGCGGCGGATATCCGACACCCAACGCAACGGCGGGCGTCCCGAGAGCCGGGACGCCCGCCGTTTGCGTGCTCAGGTGATCAGCAGATCCACGGTATCGGGCAGTTGTTCGGGTCGTTGCCGCCGCCGGTGTCCGGCACGTCGCCGTTGGTGCCGCCGAGGTACGGCGGGGCCTGGCCGCCCTGGCCCTTGCTGACGACCAGCTCGACCGCGCCGCCCTTGGTCGTCGCGCCGGACGGGTTGGTCCGGTCGACCGTGCCGGGCGGGCACTGGGACGCCACCTGCTGGTTGGAGACCGAGACGCTGAAGCCCTGCGACTTGATCTTCGAGCGGGCCTGGTCGACCGAGAGGCACTTGACCGACGGGATGTCGACCAGCTTGCCCTGGGTCTTGTCCTTCGTCGGCGCCGTGAACTGGACCACCGGCTGGCCGTTGAGGCCGTCGCGCAGGGTGCCCAGCGCGGCGTAGTTGGTCGGCGGGTGCTTCATGTCCTTGTTCGTCTCCGGCCAGTCCGGGTCGGTGAGGAACGCGGAGACCGCGAGCTGCTTCGTCATGACCGTGAAGGTCGCGCTCTTCTCGGAGTCGGTCGTGCCGGTCTTGCCGGCGATCGGCCGCTTCACGAAGTCGCGGGCGTAGCCGGCGGTCGCGCCGGCGCACTTGCCGGTCGCGGACTGGTCGCCGACCGGGCAGCGGGCCATGTCCACGGCCGCGCGGGCGACCTCGGGGTCGATGTTCTGCTTGCACTTCGGGTCGAGGCCGTCGACCTTCTTGCCGTTGTTGTCCTTGACCTCGAAGATCGGCGTGGGCTCGCAGTACATGCCGTCGGCGGCGAGGGTGGCGTAGGCGTTGCTCAGCTGCAGCGGGGTCGTCGCGCTCACGCCGAGCGTGAAGGCGCCCCACTGCTTCGGGTTGGCAGCCAGCTCCGCGTCCCTGGGCGCGTTGAACTGGATGCCCATGCGCTTGGCCACGTCGACGACGTGGTCGACGCCGACCCGCTCCTCCAGCGGCACGAAGAACGTGTTGATCGAGCTGCCGAAGCCGGTCCACATGTTGTACGGGCCGGACTGGCCGCCGGAGTTCTTCGGGCAGTAGTGCGGGCCGTTGCAGGCCGCCGGGCTGCTGGCCTCGATCGGGAAGTTGGAGACGTACTGCTTCTCGGTGTTGATCGTCGTGGCCAGCGGCAGGCCGGACTCCAGGGCGGCGACCGCGGTGAAGATCTTGAACGCCGAGCCGGCCTGGTAGCCGGGGATGTCGGAGTCGCCGGTGATGATCGGTACCGTGGTGTTGGGCCAGTTGCCCTTCTGGCCGCGCTTGTCCGGGTTGGTGTTGTTGCCGTTGCGCGACTGGTCGTTGCTGAAGTTGCGGTTGGTCGCCAGCGCCGTCACGCGGCCGGTCCCCGGCTGGACCGCCGCGATCATCAGCGCGTTGGACTGGCCCATCTTGACCTGCTGGTCCTTGGACACGAACGGCTGCTGCTGGGCGTACTTGAACGCCGCCGACTGCGTCTGGATGTCCAGCGACGAGATGATCGTGTAGCCGCCGGCGCGCAGCCGGTTGGCCCGCTGGTACTGGTCCTCGCCGAACACCTTCTGGCCGATCCACCAGCGGCGCAGGTAGTCGCAGTAGAACCCGGCGCCGAGCTCGGGACGCTGCACCGACTCGCAGCCCTCGGGCGTGCGCTTGCCGACGATGTTGAGCTTCTCCTTGCCGGCCGCGTCGGCGGTGGCGCGGTCGATGTAGCCCATCCCGACCATCTGGTTGAGCACGTACTTCTGCCGGTCCAGCGCGCGCGGCAGGCCCTCGGCCGTGGCCGGGTCGTTGGTGCCGGGCGCCTTGACCAGGCCGGCGATGAGCGCGGCCTCGGGCAGGGTCAGGTCCTTGGGGTCCTTCTCGAAGTACACGTGCGAGGCCGCGTAGATGCCGAAGGCACCGTGACCGTACGCGGCGATGTTGAGGTACTTCTCGAGAATCTCCTTCTTGGAGAGCTTCTTCTCGAGGTCGATCGCGTACTTCATCTCCTTGAGCTTGCGCGTCGGAGTCTTGTCGGTCGCGTCCACGACCTCCTGCGGCGTCGCGGCCGAGTAGGCCAGCGCCTGCCGCACGTACTGCATCGTGAGCGTCGAGGCGCCCTGCTCGGTCTGGCCGCCGGCGTTCTGGTTGGCCACGAATGCGCGGGCGACGCCCTTCACGTCGACGCCCTTGTGCTCGTAGAACCGGTTGTCCTCGGCCGCGACGATCGCCTTCTGCATGACCAGGGCGACGTCGTCGAGCTTCACGTCGCGGCGGTTCTCGTCGTACATCATCGCGAGGAGCGTCTTGCCGTCGGATGCGTAGACGTAGCTGATCTGCGGCGAAGGCAGAACGGAAAGATCGGTCGGGAGGTTCTCGAACGTGTCGGAGCCCGCCTTCGCGGCGAGGCCCGACATTGCAACCGCAGGGAACGCGGCCGCAGCGACCACCAGTCCCGCCAAGAGCCCACAGAGCAGCAAAGAAGCTGCATTGGGCAGCAGGCCGTGCTCGCGTTTGCGCATCCAGGTCACCGCCTCAGACTACGTGACGACGTCATAAGGCCGCGTCCAGATGGACGCGTCCTCGTTGTCCTAGACGCGTCACGTCGAGCGCGAGGTTGACCCGTTTTCGATTCTGCGGCAAGCGGCAGGGGAGACGTCGGTGATTTGGGTAAATCGCACCCGAGAGTGACGCGCTGGTAGCACTCTTCGCCTCTTCGGTGGATCACAAAGGGGCGATTAACCTGGTGCAACAACGTTGCGTAACTGGACGACTACAGAGCATGATGTTCCGGAAAGCTCCTCTCGGGGTTCCCGTGGCCGGGGACCCTGCCGTCGCGCCGGGCAATCCGGCGAACTGCACCCGAATGCCATGGGGGGACGTGGTTTGGGCGCTTTTCGCCGGGGCAAGACCGGCGGATGGACCCGGGGGGAGTCCAAGGGGGGAAGAGGAAATATGAGCATGGTCGTCGACTGGCCCAGCATCGCCGCGTGTCGCAATGGCGACCCGGACGCTTTGTTCGTCCAGGGCGCCGAGCAGAACGTGGCGAAGCGGATCTGCCGCAGCTGTCCTGTGCGGTACGAGTGCCTGGCGGACGCGCTCGACAACCGGATCGAGTTCGGGGTCTGGGGCGGCATGACCGAGCGCGAGCGCCGCGCCTTGCTGCGCCGCCACCCGCAGGTGCCCAGCTGGCGCAAGATGTTCGAAGCGGCCATGGACCGCGGCACGAAGGACACCAAGGAGCTGGTTCCGACCGGCTGAGCCCATACGCAGGTTGTAACGCTTTCGAGGGCGGCAACGCCCCCGCTACGCGAAGGTTGCTCCGATTGCGCGCAGTCCGTCGAGGTCGTGGACGTCGGCGGGCTGCGCCGGGACTCGGACGACCGGCACGCCCGGATAGGCGCGCAGGAACCGGCCGGAGACTGCCGCCTGCCTGCTGTGCTGGTCGGCCAGGTCCGCGTGGACGCGCAGGACGTCGGCGGTCGCCTGATGGCCGCCGAGGTCGTCGAGCCGGTCCGCGGCGTCGCGGGCGTCCTCGGCGGACAGCTGCGGGGCCGCCACGGGCACCACCCGGTTGAGCACCAGACCCGCCAGCGGCATCCGGTCGGCGGCTAGCCGACCGGCGAAGTAGACCGCCTCGCGCACCGCATCGGGCTCGGGCGCCGCCACCACCAGGAACGCGGTCTCCGGGGCCTGCAGCACGCGGTACGTCTGCTCGGCCCGCTCGCGGAAACCGCCGAACATCGAGTCCAGCGCCCCGACGAAGCCCGACAGGTCGGTCAGCAGCTGCGCGCCCAGGATCTTCGTCACGGTGCGGCTGAACAGACCGAACGAGGCCGAGACCAGGTTGAACACGCTGCGGCCGCCGGCCCGGGCCGGGGCCAGCAGCAGGCGCAGCATCTTGCCGTCGAGGAACCGCGACAGCCGGGCCGGCGCGTCGAGGAAGTCCAGCGCGGAGCGCGACGGCGGCGTGTCGACCACGATCAGGTCCCACTCGTCGCGGGCGCGCAGCTGGCCCAGCTTCTCCATGGCCATGTACTCCTGCGTGCCCGAGAACGTCGAGCTCATGGCCTGGTAGAACGGGTTGGCGAAGATCTCCTCGGCCTTCTTCGGGTCGGTGTGCGTGAGCACGACCTCGTCGAAGGTCCGCTTCATGTCCAGCATCATGGCCTGCAGCTCGGCCGCGTCCGGCTGGAGGCCCTTGACCTGGCGGGGCGTGTTGTCCAGCTCGGTCAGGCCGAGCGCCTGGGCCAGCCGCCGGGCCGGGTCGATCGTCAGGACGACCGTGCGCCGGCCGTGCTCCTCGGCCGCCCGCAGCGCGAGCGCCGCGGCGGTTGTCGTCTTTCCGACGCCGCCGGAGCCGCAGCAGACCACGATGCGGATCGCCCGATCGGCGAGGACCGCATCAAGATCGAGCTGTGGCGAGCGCGGCTCGGCAGTGAGAGGCACCCTGCGAGCGTATCCGCTGGGGGCATCCTCAAGCAGACGTGAGGAGCAGATCACCAAGGGACTCGAGCGCGTCGGCCGTCACACCGTCGGGGACCACGGGCAGCTCGACCACCGGCCGGCCGAGCCCCTGCAGTTCGGCGCGCAGCGACGCTTCGGCGGCCACCCGCGTCTGGTAGGCCCGCCCCTCGCCGATCAGCCCGCCGAGCAGCTCCTTGTCCGTGTGCAGGCCGGCGGCGGAAAGGCCGCGGCGCAGGTCGGCCTGGGTGAGCCTGGCGCCGGCCAGGACCGGGGGCCGGGTCGCATTCACGATGACGGTACCGATGGGGATCCCCAGCCGCGTCAGCTCGTCGATGGCGTCGGCGGTCTCCTGGACGGGCATTTCCTCCAGAAGGGTGACCACGTGCACCGCGGTCATCGGCGAGCGCAGGATGGCCGCGACGCCCTCGCTCTGCGTCTTGATCGGGCCGACCTTGGCCAGCCGCGCGGTCTCGGCGGTCACGTTGAGGAACCGGCCGATCCGCCCGGTCGGCGGCGCGTCCAGCACCACGGCGTCGTAGACCCGCCGGCCGTCGACGGTCCGGGTGACCGCCTCCTTGATCTTGCCGGTGAGCAGCACGTCGCGCAGGCCCGGAGCGACCGTGGTGGCGAAGTCGACCGCGCCGACCTTGCGCAGGGCCCGGCCGGCCACACCCAGGCGGTAGAACATTTCGAGGTACTCCAGGAGCGCCTCCTCGACGTCCACCGCCAGCGCCCGCATCTCGCCCCCGCCCCGGGCCGTGGCGATGCGTATCTCCTGGTAGGGCAGCGGGTCGCGGTCGAAGAGCTGGGCGATGCCCTGGCGCGCCTCGACCTCGATCAGCAGCGTCCGCCGGCCGTCGCGGGCCAGGGCCAGGGCCAGCGCGGCGGCCACCGTCGTCTTGCCGGTGCCACCCTTGCCGGTGACCACGTGGAGACGGGCGGGCCAGCCGTAGCCGCCCCGCCCGTCTGTAGACTCGCGTGCCGTCACGCCTCGACGCTACCTGGTCGCGGGAAGGATCACGCCGCGGTGATCTCGCACACCCACCAGCCCTTGCTCTGGGTGGCGATGTACTTGTACTTCGTCTCGGCGACCTTCTCATCGCTGGTCGTCACCTTGATCGGCACGATCAGCGTCGCCTCGTCCTTGTCCTGCTTCTCGACCGTCGGCGTGGGCCACGTGTAGGTCGGGGTGTTCAGGGAAGAGTCGTACTTGCGGATCTCGTCGACCCGCGCCGCCAGCTTGTCCTTGTTGCGTGACGAGGCGCACACGTACTTCAGCGCCTCTTCGCTGTTCTTGTTCTTGTACACCGCCGTCAGGAAGCTGTTGACCGCGTCGACCGCGTTGGGCGCGCCGGTGCCCTGGTTGTTCTGCACGACGAAGTAGGCGGCCGCGCCGCCACCGCCGCAGAGCACGACCACAACGCCCAGGACGATCAGCGTGATCATGAGGCCGCGCTTCTTCTTCGGCGGGGCCTGCTGCGGATACACCGGATAGCCCGACACCGGCATGCCCGAAACCGGCGCCGGCGGCCCGGAGAACGGCGGCGCCATCCCCGGCTGCGGGACCGGCCCGGTCGGGAACTGCCCGGTCGGCGGCGGGAACTGCCCCGTCGGCTGCCCGAAGGCGCCCGTGGGCGGCGGGTAGGGCGCGGCGAACGGCTGCCCCGACGTGGGCGGCGCCGAGGTCGGCGGCACGGCGTAGGGGTCGGGCTGCGGCACGGCGTAGGGATCCCCCGCCGGATGCTGCACGGTGTATTCCTGCGGCGCCGCGAACGGGTCCTGGACCGGCGGTGGCGGTGGCCAGCCCTGCCCCGGCTGGCCAGGCTGGCCTTGATACTCCGGCTGACCCGGGTACTGGGGCGGTTGCGTCATTTCTCCCACCTTTGTGCGACACATTCGCGACGGCGGCCCTCACAGTAGCGTCAAGGGGCGAGCCGTGGTGTCCCCCGATATCAGGCTGTGCCCGACGGGCCCCTCACGCGCGGCGATATCGTCCCCACATGCAGAAATGGGAGTACCTGACCGCGCCGCTGCTGGTCCACAACACCAAGATGATCCTCGACAACTTCGGCGAGGAGGGCTGGGAGCTGGTGGCGATCGTGCCCGGCCCCAACCCGGAGAACCTGGTCGCCTACTTCAAGCGCCCGAAGGCAAGCTGATGGGCGACGTCTACGCGCGCCTGGCCGAGCTCGGCATCGTGGTTCCGCCGGTGGTACCGCCCGTGGCCGCCTACGTCCCCGCCGTGCAGACCGGCAACCATGTGTACGTCTCGGGCCAGCTGCCGATGGTCGACGGCGCCCTGCCCGCGACGGGCCTGGTCGGCGCCGACGTGACGCCCGAGCAGGCCAAGGACCTGGCCCGCCGCTCGGCCGTCAACGTGCTCGCCGCCGTCGAGGCCCTCGTCGGCCTGGGCCGCGTCGTCCGGGTCGTGAAGATCGTCGGCTTCGTCGCGTCGGCTCCCGGCTTCACCGGCCAGCCCGCGGTGGTGAACGGCGCGAGCGAGCTGTTCGGCGAGGTCTTCGGCGAGGCGGGTCAGCATGCGCGCAGCGCGGTCGGCGTGGCGTCGCTGCCGCTGAACGCCCCGGTCGAGGTCGAGGCCATTCTCGAGGTCTCCTGAGGCCTGCGTTTCGGGCGGCGGGTCGGATATGTCCGCGTTGTTTTGACGGTCATCTCCGACCCGCGCGTCCGACCGGCGCGCTGTAGCGTCCCGACAAGTCGGGCACTCCGTGCCACGACTTGTCGGATTTATACGGTGACGGGCGATAAATCCGTGCGAAGCGTCACGCGGGGAGCGGCGCGGCGCACAGAGGGGTGGCGCGTGGCCGCGCCCGATGGTGGCCGCCCGCGTGGCTGCGCGTGATCCACGCTGGATGAAGGCCGCGCGGGTGGCGGTGCGCGGGCCGCGGGGGATGAAGGCCGCGCGGGGTGGGCGGTGCCGGTCGCCCGCGTGGCGGTGCGCGGCCCGCGCCGGACGATGGCCGGTCCGCATGGTGGTGCGTAGGTGGCCCCCGTGGCGGTGTGCGGCTCGCGCTGGTCTATGGCCGGGCGTGGGTCGCCGCGGGGCGGTGCGCTGGAGCCGCCTGTGATGTGGCGGCAGGACGACAGCCCACCCCGCGGCGCGGGGAAGCAAAGCGCAAGGAAGAGCCTCAGGCGGCCAGCTGGAGGTCTGCACCATTACCGTCCGTGAGCAGGCGGCGTGACGACCGCGAAGGAGAGCCGGACGCCAGGAGCGGAACAGCCGGAAACCGGATTCCCACTGGCCGGTTGGGTGACGTGTCGGTGGAAGCGGCCCGCCGTACGATTCCGTTGTGGTAAGCCACGTCACCATCCCCGCCGCCGAAGTGCTCGAATCGTTGCCCGACTGGGTGACGCTGATCCGTGCGCCCAACCCGGGGCCGATGACGCTGGACGGCACCAACACCTGGCTGCTGCGCGCGCCCGGCGCCGGCGCCGTCGTGGTCGATCCGGGGCCGCTCGACGAGGGGCACCTGAGGGCCGTGGCCGCCGACGGGCCAGTGGCCGCCATCATCCTCACGCACGGTCACGCCGATCACACGGAAGGCGTGGCGCGGCTGGCGGAGCTGACGGGGGCGCCGGTGTACGACCCGCCGGTGCTTGAAGCGCTCGAGGTCGACGGGGTCGCCGTCGAACCGCTCGCCACGCCGGGGCACACGAAGGACTCCGTGTGCTTTCTCGTGGGGTACCAAGGCCGGGAAATCGTGCTGACCGGTGACACGATCCTCGGGCGCGGCACGACCGTGGTGGCCTGGCCCGACGGGGACCTCGGCGACTATTTCGGCAGCCTGGGGCGGCTGGCGCGGCTCGACGGGCGCGCGGCGCTGCCGGGGCACGGGCCGGCGCTGACCGACACCGGCGTCGCCGCCCGGTTCTACCGCGCCCACCGCGAGGCGCGCCTCGAGCAGGTGCGCGCCGCCCTCGCCGCGGGAGCGGGCGACGCCGCCGAGGTGGTCGCGCGCGTGTACGCCGACGTCGACCCCAGCCTGTGGCCCGCCGCCGAGTGGAGCGTGCGCGCGCAGATCGATTTTCTGCGACGGGAATCACACCCACCCGCTGGTGGGTTGGATGCAACGTGACCGTTCCGGGCGGCGGCACCGGGGCGCAGGGGAGGTGACGGCGTGACGTGTTCGGTGTGCGGGACCGTCGCCGTTCCCGGTGCGCGGTTCTGCCACTACTGTGGCTCCGCGCTGCCGGCCGCCGCCACCCTGCCCGCGGCCGAGCGGCGGATCGTCACCGTGCTCTTCGGTGACCTGTCGGACTTCACGGCCTGGTCCGAGGACCTCGACCCCGAGCGCGTCGGTGCCGTCACCGACCGTGTGCTGGCCGCGCTGGCCGGCGCGGTGAAGACCTTCGGCGGGCACGTCGACAAGCTCACCGGCGACGGGATCATGGCCGTCTTCGGGGCACCGGTCGCGCACGAGGACGACGCCGAGCGCGCCGTGCGCGCCGCCCTGTCGATGCAGCGCGCGGTGCGCCGGGTGCTGGACGACGAGCGCGGCGGCGGCGCCCCGCTCGGGCTGCGCATCGGGCTCAACACCGGGCCGGTGGTCGCCGGCGTGCAGGCCGGCATCGAGTACACGGTCATCGGCGACACCGTGAACACCGCCGCGCGGCTGGCCGACGCCGCCGCGATCGGCGCGGTGTACGCGGGCGATCGCACGTCGAGCTCCACCCGCCGGCTCGCGTCCTGGCGGGCGCTGCGGCCGCTGCGGCTGAAGGGCAAGCGCGAGCCGGTCGACGCGTTCGAGCTGCTCGGCCTGCTCGACGCCCCGGGCACCCGCTCCGGCCTGGGCGACGAGGCGCCGTTCGTCGGGCGCGAGGCCGAGCTCGGCCGCGTGTCCGGGCGCCTGGCCGAGATCGCCGACCGGCAGGAGCCGCGCGTGCTGGTCTTCACCGGCGAGGCGGGGCTGGGCAAGACCCGGCTGGCCGGCGAGATCGAGCGGTTCGCGGCCGGCTATCTCGGCGGCGCCGGGTACACCCCGAGCGCCGGGTTCGCGCCCGGCGGCGGCGCCCGGGTGCTGTCGGTGCACTGCGCGGCGTTCGGCGAACGGCGCCGCCTGGCGCCCCTGGCCGACCTGGTCCGCGCCGCGATCGGCCTGCCGCCCGACGCCGCGCTGACCCGCGAGGCGGTCGAGGAGCGGCTGCGCCGCCTGGCCCAGCGCCTGGCCCGCGCCGCGCGGGGCCGCCCGGAGCCGCCGCGGTTCGCCAGTGACCTGCTGCTGAACCTGATCGGGTACACCGAAGCCATCGGCGACACCGCCTGGGTCGCGCCCGGCGGCAAGCCCGACGAGCTGGACCTCAACGCGGTGCCGACCGCCGTCGCCGAGCTGCTGTCGGGCCTGGCCGCGGAGACGCCGCTCGTGGTGATCCTCGACGACGCGCACGACGCCACCGCCGAGACCCTCGACGCGTTCGGCGCCACGATCGAGCGGCTCACCGGACCGGTGCTCATCGTGCTGCTCGGCCGGCCCGAGCTGGTGCGCTCGGCCGGCGTGCTGACCCGCATCGCCGACGCCGAGGTCGTGCCGATCCCGCCGCTGCGGGGCGCGGACGCGGCGCGGCTGCTCTCGGCGTACCTCGCCGGGGGCCGCGTCGCCCCGCCCGACGAGGACCGGCTGCTGGCCACCGCGCAGGGCAACCCCTTCTACCTCGCCGAGCTGGTCACGCTGCTGCAGGAGCGCGGGGCGCTGACCACCGTGGCCGGCACCGACCCGCCCGGCTGGCGGCTCACGCCCGGGTCGCTCGGCGGCCGGCTGCTCTCCCGCGACCTCGCCGCGGTCCTCGCCGCCCGCATCGACGCGCTGCCGGCCGACACCCGCGCGGTACTGCGCGACGCCGCCGTCATCGGCGACACCGTGCCGGCCCGGGCGCTGGAGGCGCTGCGGTTCAACCCGCCCGGCCAGCCGGCCCGGCCCGCCGTCGTGGCCGCGGTCGAGCTGGAGCGGGCCGTCGAGGAGCTGCTGCAGCGGCGGATGCTGCGCCGCGGGCGGGGCGGCTTCGCGTTCGCCACCCCGCTGCTGCGCGAGGCCGCGTACGCCGGCATCGGCAAGGCCGACCTCGCCGAACGGCACGCCGCGCTCTCGCGGTGGGCCGCGGCGGCGGTCACCACGTTCATCGCCGCGGGCGGGACCGGCAACGTCCCCGGGCTCAACATGACCCTCGGCGCCGCGGACGCGTTCACCGCCGACCACGCCGAGCGGGCCAGCCGGCTCGCCGACGTGGTGGGGCTGCGGCCCGACTCGCTGGCGCGCTCGGCCGCGCCGCTGGGCGTACTGGCGCTGGGGAGAGCGGCGCGGGCGGCCCTGGCCAGCGGGGAACCGGCCCAGGCGGCCCAGGCCGCTGAGCGGGCCGCGGTGCTCGGGGGCGGCGCGCTGCGGCCGGCCGACCGGCTGGTCCACGCCCGCGCGCTGCTCCAGCTGGGGCGGTCGCAGGAGGCTCTGGGGTACGCCGAAAAGATCACGGCCAACGCCGGAGACGACGCCGCCGTCCGCGTCGGCGCCCTGCTCGTGGCCGGGCGCGCCTACCGCGCGATGGGCGATCACCGGCGCAGCTACCGGACGCTGAGCGAGGCGCTGGACGCGGCGACGGACGCCCACCTGACGTACGAGCGCGGCGATGCGATGCGCCGCCTCGGCATGGCCGACTTCCTGGAGGGGCGCCTGGCCGAGGCGGGCGGCCGGTTCGCCGAGTCGTTCCAGGCCGCGGTCACCGCCGGCGACCGCCGCGCGCAGGCCTGGTCCCTGCAGCACCTCGCGTGGGTCACCACCACCCGCGGCGACTTCGCCGGCGCCGACGCCGCGCTCGGGCGCGCCGCCCGCCGCTTCGCCGAGCTCGGCGACCCGGTCGGGCGGGCCTGGCTGCGGGGCACGACGGCGTTCGTGCGGCTGCTGGCCGGCCGGCTCGGCGAGGCCCGGCGCCTGGCCAAGGCGTTCCTGCCCTTCGGCGAACGGGTCGGCGACGCGTGGGCGGTCGGCACGCTGCGCGCGGTCGAGGCGTTCGCCGCGGCCGAGAGCGGCGACCTGGCCGAGGCCGACCGCGAGGCCCGGCGGGCGTACCGCGAGTTCGCCGCCGCCGGCGACGACTGGGGCCGCGGCCTGGCGCTGGTCGTGCGGGGCGTGGTCGCGCGCGAGCTGTCCGAGCCGGCGCACGCCTATGACCTGCTGTCGGACGCGACGGAGTACGGCGAGAAGACCGGCCACCCGCTCCTGCTCGGCATGTCCCGGACCATGCGCGGCTTCGTCAGCCTGGACCGCGGCGACCCGGTCGCCGCCGAGGCCGACGCCCGCGCGGTGCTGCAGGTCGTCGAGACCCACGACGTGCTCGAGCCGGCCAAGGTCGGCCCGCGCGTGCTCTTCGGCCTGGCCCGCCTGGCCCAGGGCGACCTGCCGGCGGCCCTGGAGGTGCTCGGCTGCGTCGCCGCCGACCGCCCCGGCCCCTCCGTGATCTTCTCCCGCCGGCACGCGGTGGCCGCCTACGCCGCGGCCCTGCTGGCCGCCGGGCGCAACTCCGAGGCCCTCGACTGGGCGCGGCAGGCGCAGACCGCACCGGGCGAGGACGTGCGCGGTCGCGATTATGCGGCGGCGGTACTCCAGGAAGCCCTCGAGGCCAACGCCTCCGTCCCGCTGGTTGCCGAGCCGTGAAACCCGGCTGTGGCCGATGCGTGACGGAGAAATGTCGGACCCCTGCCGTACCGTCTTAGCCGTGACCGCATCGACTCCGCTCCCCACGGTGCCCGGGCTGACCGGGTTCTCCGTGCTGGCCCGCGGCGGCTACGCCACCGTTTACCGGGCGGAGCAGGAGTCGGTCGGCCGGGACGTCGCCGTCAAGGTCGAGAACCGCACCCTCGAGACCGACCGCGACCGCCGCCGCTTCCTGCGCGAGGCCCGCGCCGCCGGCCGCATGTCCAGCCACCCCCACGTCGTCGACCTGTTCGACGCCGGCGTCACCGCCGACAGCCACCCCTACCTGATCATGGAGCTCTGCGACGGCTCCTACGCCGACCGCATGCGCAACGCCCCGCTGAGCCCCGCCGAGGCCCGCGAGGTCGGCTTCAAGATCGCCGATGCCCTCGCCGATGCTCACTCCCTGGGTGTACTGCACCGCGACGTCAAACCGGCCAACATCCTCTTCAGCCGCTTCGGCGAGCCCGCCCTGGCCGACTTCGGCCTGGCCATCCTCGCCGAGTGGCGCGACGTCTCGATCACCCTCGACGTCCTGACCCCGGCCTACGCTCCGCCGGAGACCTTCCGCCACGCCCCGCCGGCCCCCGCCGCGGACGTCTACGCGCTGTGCGCCACCCTCTACGCCCTGATGCGCGGCCGCCCGCCCCGCTGGCGCGAGGACCAGATGCCCAGCCTGCTGTCGCTGGTCGACATGTTCAACGAGCACATCCCCGACCTGCCCGGCTGCCCCGCCGAGCTGATGGCCATCCTGCGCGCCGGCATGGCCAACGACGAGTCGACCCGCCCGACCGCCCTGCAGCTGCGCGACGCGCTGATGGGCCTGCGCATGGCCCCGGCGCCGCAGGTCATCGTCCCGCCGCTGGGCTCGCCGCCGATCGAGCCGGTCTACACGACACCGCCGCTGCCGCCGGTCACGCCGCCACCGCCCGCGGACCGGCTGCTCGACTCGCCGTTCCTGGGCGGCTTCCCGCGCGACCCCGAGCAGACGATGCCACACGCGGCCGGCCCCGAGGAACCCCCGACCGACCCGGTGTCGTCCTCGAGCGGCCCCCCGTTCGCCGGCTCGGGTGGTTTGCCTTCTTCCGGCGGCGCGCAGTCTGCCGCGTCGGGTGGTCCGTCCTCTTCCGGAGGCGGGCTGTTTGGCGCGTCGGGTGGTCCGTCGTCTTCCGGCGGTGCGCCGTTTGCTGCGTCGGGTGGTCCGTCGTCTTCCGGCGGCGGGCCGTTTGCCGCGTCCGGTGGCTCGGCTGGCGGGTCGTTTGCTGCTTCGTCCGGTGCCGCGGCGAGCTCGGAGGCACCGGAAGCGCCGCCGTCGGACCCGTTCGTGGCTCCGGTGAAGCCGCCCCCGAGGCCCCTGGCCGACCGCCGCGGCCTCTGGCTGGGCGTGCTCGGCGGCCTCCTGGTCGTGGCGGCCCTGGTGGGCGTGGCCATCGCCTACGGTTTCGGCGACGACGGCCCCACTCCCGGCCCGTCCACGATCGCCGCCCCACCCCGGGCGGCCTGCGGCGGGCCGGTCGACCAGCGGGCCCTGTGCTCAGACACCCCGGAGTGCTTCGACGCGAAGCTCTCCCGCGTCGACTGCGCGGGCCGGCACACGTGGGAGGCCTTCGCCTACGGTGACCTCCCTGCCGGCAGCACCATCTCCAGCGAGGACGACCCGATGGTCAGCGCCGTCTGCAGCATCCCGACCCTCGCGACGGTCAACATCGGCGCCACGACCTGGCGCCGCTCCGTGCTGCTCCCGTCCCTGTCCGAGCAGAAGGCCGGCCCGACGACGTTCCGCTGCCTGGCCGGCAAGGGCGACAACGCCCTGGTCGGCGATCAGCTCCACGGCTCGCGCTGACCCCTCCGTCGACACGGCCGGCTGCGCTGCGACCGGGCCAGGGCCGGCTGCGCTGCGACCGGGCCAGGGCCGGCTGCGCTGCGACCGGGCCAGGGCCGGCTGCGCTGCGACCGGGCCAGGGCCGGCTGCGCTGCGACCGGGCCAGGGCCGGCTGCGCTGCGACCGGGCCAGGGCCGGCTGCGCTGCGACCGGGCCAGGGCCGGCTGCGCTGCAACTATGGCCAGGGTCGGGTGTGCTGCGACGGGGCTGGGGCGGGGGAGAGGACCGGCCCGCGCCGATGATCGTGCGGGGCCCGGCGCCGCGTGACGAGCGCGAGGGAGTGACTTGGGCGGCTGGCCGGTCACTGCCTCGTGGCGTCCTCAGTACGACTTCTCCTGGCCCATCAGGTGCTGGGACACGAAGTTCAAAATCATCTCGCGGGAGACGGGGGCGATCCGGCCCGCTCGGACGGCGCCGAGCAGCGTCGCGACGCCGAACTCCGTGGTCATGCCGTTGCCGCCCAGCGACTGGATCGCGGTGTCGACCGCCAGCGCGGCGGCCTCGGCGGAGGCGTACTTCGCCATGTTGGCGGCCACGCCGGCCTCCAGGTCGCGGCCCGCGTCGTACAGCGCCGCGGCCTTCGCGACCATCAGGCGGGCCAGCTCGACCTGGATGTGGGCGTGGGCCAGCGGGTGGGCCACGCCCTGGTGGGTGCCGATCGGGCGGCCCCAGACCGCGCGGCTCGCGGTGTAGGTTGACGCGCGCTCCAGCGCATACCTCGCCGTGCCGCAGGCCATCGCGGCCACGGTGATGCGCTCCGGGTTGAGGCCCGAGAAGAGCGCCGGCAGGCCCGCCTCCGGGTCCTCGCCGATGAGGGCGCCCGCGGGAACGCGCACGTCGTCGAGGTACAGCATGAACTGATTCTCGGGGCTGACGATCTCCATGTCGATCTTGGTTGCCGTCAGGCCGGGGGCGTCGGTCGGGACCACGAACAGGGCGGGCTTCAGCTTGCCGGTGCGCTCGTCCTCCAGGCGCGCGACGACCATGATCTTCGAGGATTCGTCGACGCCGGAGATGTACACCTTGCGGCCGGTCAGGGCGTAGCCGCCCTCGAACGGGCGGGCCACCGTCGTGAGCTTGTGGAAGTTGGAGCCCGCGTCCGGCTCGGTGATGGCGAAGCAGACCTTGAGCGTGCCGGCGGCGAAGCCGGGCAGGAGCGTCCGGCGCTGCTCGTCGGTGCCGTGCTTGGCGACGATCGTGGCCGCGATCGCGGGGGAGACGACGAGCAGCAGCAGCGGGCAGCCGGCGGCGGCCAGCTCCTCGCACACGATCGCGAGCTCGGTGATCCCGCCGCCCCCGCCGTCGTAGCGCTCGGGCACGCTGACGCCGAGGTAGCCCAGGCGGGCCGCCTCCTCCCACAGCTCGTCGGAGTGCTCGCCGGCCTTGGCCTTGCGCACGAAATACTCGTGGCCGTAGCGCTTCCCGAGCTTGGCCACGGCGTCGCGGAGGTCCTGCTGTTGAGGGGTGTGGTCGAAGTCCAACGAAGGCTCCAAAACTAAGAGGGGGAGAGCACCGCCAGCAGTGCGCCGGACTCGACCTGCGAGCCGGCCGCGACCCGCAGGTCGCTGATGACGCCGTCGGTGGGGGCGTGCACGGGGTGCTCGAGCTTCATCGCCTCCACCGTCAGCAGCAGGTCCCCGGCCGCGACCCGCTGGCCGGGCACCACGAGCACCCGGCCGACCGCGCCGGGCAGCGGCGCGATCAGGGAGCCCTCGGGCTGCTCGGCGACCGGCAGGGGGTAGCGCGGCAGCTCCGTCAGCGTCACCGAGCCCTCGGGGCTGTCCACGAAGGACACCCCGTCGACGTCGTGCACCGCGAACTGCAGCCGCACGCCGCCGACGTCGAGCACGACCCGCTCGCCGGTGGCGCTGAGGATCGCCGCCGGCGGGTGGTCGGGCGCGCCGGCCGGGTCCAGCGCGGCGCCGGGCACGGCCACGTCCTCCGGGTCGATGCGGCGCACCGCCCACGCGGCGAGGTCGTTGGCGCGGTCGAGCCGGTAGCCGACCTCGACGGTGCCGGTCGGGCCCTCGTACACCACGGTCTGCAGCGCGCTCGGGACGTTGCGCCAGCCCGAGGGCAGGCCGGGCAGCAGCGCCGTCTTGGCCCGGCGGGCGGCCCCGGCCAGCGCCGCGGCCAGGCAGGACAGCCGCACCGCGTCGACCGAGGACAGCAGCGGGGCGAAGACCTCCGGGTGGCGGTCCAGGAACCCGGTGTCGGTGCCGCCGGACAGGAACGCCGCGTGCCGCAGCACCCGCACGAGCAGGTCGCGGTTGGTCGTCACGCCGTGGATGCGGGAGCGGGCGAGGGCTCCGCCGAGCATCCGGGCCGCCTCGGCGCGGGTGGGCGCCCAGGCGATGAGCTTGGCGAGCATCGGGTCGTAGTGCACGCCGATGACCGAGCCGTCGGTGACGCCGGAGTCCAGGCGCAGGCCGGGCGCGGACAGCGGGCCGAACGTGTGCGCGGCTCCGGGGACGTCGAAGCGGTGCAGCGTGCCGGTCGAGGGCATCCAGGCGTAGGCGGGGTCCTCGGCGTACAGGCGGACCTCGATCGCGTGGCCGCGCAGCGGCGGCGGGCCGTTGAACGGCAGCGGGCCGCCCTCGGCCACGACCAGCTGCAGCCGGACCATGTCGACGCCGACCACGCACTCGGTCACCGGGTGCTCGACCTGCAGCCGGGTGTTCATCTCCAGGAAGAAGAACTCGCCGTTCGGCGCGAGCAGGAACTCCACGGTGCCGGCGCCCACGTAGGAGACGGCCCGGGCGGCGGCGATCGCGGCCTGGCACAGGCGCTCGCGCAGCTGCGGGTCGACCGCCGGCGACGGGGTCTCCTCGACGATCTTCTGGTGCCGGCGCTGGATCGAGCACTCGCGCTCGCCGAGGGGGACCACGTTGCCGTGCGAGTCGGCCATGATCTGGACCTCGATGTGGCGGGCGCGTTCGACGTACCGCTCGCAGAAGACGGTCCCGTCGCCGAACGCCGACGCCGCCTCCCGCCGCGCCGACGCGACCGCCTCGGCCAGCGACTCGCGGTCGCGCACGATGCGCATGCCCCGGCCGCCGCCGCCCGCCGACGCCTTGACCAGCACCGGGAACGTGTCGACGTCGTCCGGGTCGACCGCGGTCGGCAGCATGGGCACGCCGGCCTCGGCCAGCAGCGCCTTCGCCTCGAGCTTGGAGCCCATCATGGCGATCGCCTTGGGCGACGGGCCGACCCAGGTCAGGCCGGCGTCGATGACCGCCCGCGCGAAGTCCGCGTTCTCCGAGAGAAACCCATATCCCGGGTGTACGGCATCCGCGCCGCACTTCCGCGCCGCCGCGATCAGCAGATCGCCGCGCAGGTAGGTCGCCGAGGGCGCATTGCCGGGCAGGTGCACGGCGTAGTCGGCCTCGGCGACGTGCGGGGAGTCGGCGTCGGCGTCGGAGTAGACGGCGACCGTCTCGACCCCCGTCGCCCGGCAGGTGGCGAACACCCGGCGGGCGATCTCGCCGCGGTTGGCGACCAACAGCCTTCTGATCACGTTTGCTTCCCCCCAGTACCCGGAAACCTAGTGCCGGAATACGCCGAATTGAGCACGTTCGCCGGTGCCGACCAGCGCCAGGCACAGGCCCAGCACCGTCCGGGTGTCTCTCGGGTCGATCACGCCGTCGTCGTACAGGCGGCCGGACAGGAACAGCGCCGCGGACTCCTGCTCGACCTTGTGCTCGACCATGAACCGCATGGTGCGGTCCTGCTCCTCGTCGTACGCGTGGCCCTTGGCCTCCGCCGCCTGCCGGGCCACGATCGACAGCACGCCGGCCAGCTGCTGCGGCCCCATCACGGCCGACTTCGCGTTGGGCCACGTGAACAGGAACCGCGGCTCGAACGCCCGGCCGCACATGCCGTAGTTGCCGGCGCCGTAGGAGGCGCCGATGTTGACGGTCAGGTGCGGCACGCGCGAGTTCGCCACCGCGTTGATCATCAGGGCGCCGTGCTTGATGATGCCGCCCTGCTCGTACTCGCTGCCGACCATGTAGCCGGTGGTGTTCTGCAGGAAGATCAGCGGCGTGCCGGCGGCGTTGGCGAGCTGGATGAACTGCGCGGCCTTCTGCGCCTCGGCGGAGAACAGCACGCCGCGCACGTTGGCCAGCACGCCGACCCGGTGGCCGTGTATCGCGCCCCACCCGGTGCACAGCGCCGGCCCGTAGGCGGGCTTGAACTCGTCGAACTCGCTGCCGTCGAGCACCCGGGCCAGGATCTCGCGCGGGTCGAACGGCACCCGCAGGTCCGCGCTCGGGATGCCCAGGAGGTCGTCGGCGTCGAACTTGGGCTCGACGCCGAAGGTCTTCGCGACGTTGTGCCCGAAGTTGCGCACGCACGCCCGGGCCAGCCGCAGCGCGTCGCGCTCGTCCTCGGCGACGAAGTCGGCCAGGCCGGAGCGGGTGGCGTGCATGGCGGCGCCGCCGAGGGTCTCGTCGTCGACGGTCTCGCCGGTGGCCATCTTCACCAGCGGCGGCCCGGCCAGGAACACCTTGGCCCGGTCGCGCACGAAGATCGTGTAGTCCGACATGCCGGGCACGTAGGCGCCGCCGGCCGTCGCGTTGCCGAACACCACCGCGACCGTCGGGATCGCCGCCGCCGACAGCCGGGTCAGGTCCCGGAACGCGGCCCCGCCCGGAATGAAGATCTCCGCCTGCTGGGGCAGGTCCGCTCCGCCCGACTCGACCAGGTTGACCAGGGGCAGCCGGTTCTCCCGGGCGATCTGCGCGGCCCGCTGCGTCTTCTTCAGCGTGAACGGGTTGACCGCGCCGCCGCGCACCGTCGGGTCGTGGGCCACGATGACGCACGGCACGCCCTCGACGATGCCGATGCCGGTCACCACGCTCGCCCCGACCGGGTAGTCGGTGCCCCAGGCCGCGAGCGGGCAGAGCTCCAGGAACGGCGAGTCGCGGTCCACCAGCAGCTCGATGCGCTCGCGCGGCAGCAGCTTGCCCCGCGCGTGGTGGCGCGCCACGTACTTGTCGCCCCCGCCGCCGCGCGCCTGGCGCAGCGCCGACTCCAGCTCGGTCAGCCGCTCGAGCATCGCCTGCCTGTTTTCCTGGTAAGCGCTTGAGCGCGCATCTCCACGCAGACTCGGCCCGCGCGGGTCGAGGTTGCTCGTCAGTACCGGCATGCCTCAGACCCCCAACTGCTTCGCGATGATCTCGTTCATGATCTCCGTGGTCCCGCCGCCGATGCCCATGATCCGAGCGTCGCGGTAGTGGCGCTCGACCTCGGCGTCGCGCAGGTACCCCAGGCCGCCGTGCAGCTGCACGGCCTGGTCGACGACGTGGTCGCAGGCCGCGACCGCGGTGTTCTTCGCCATCGCCACCTCCGTAACGAGCCGCTCGCCGCTTGCGACACGGACCGCCACGTGGCGGACGTAGGTGCGCGCGACGTCGACCTGCCGTGCCATCTCGGCCAATCGGTGCTTGATCAGCTGCCGGGCGGCGAGGGGCCGCCCGAACGTGTGCCGGTCCCGCACCCACGCGAGGGTGAGGTCCAGGCAGCGCTGCGCGGTCGCGTACGCCTGCACCGCCAGCGACAGCCGCTCGGTCGCGAAGTGGGTCATGAGCTCGGCGAACCCGCCCACGACGTGCCGGCGCGGCACCCGGACGCCGACGAACGCGAGCTCGGCGGTGTCCGAGCAGTGCCAGCCCATCTTGTCCAGCCTTCGGGTGACCTCGAAGCCGCCGTCGACGACCAGCAGCCGGAACCCGTCCGCGGTCTGCACCGCGGTCGTGGCGAAGTCGGCCCGCGCCCCGCTGGTGATGAACGTCTTGGCCCCGTCCACGACGTACTCGTCCCCGTCGAGCACCGCCCGGGTGCGCACGCCGGCCACGTCCGACCCGCCGCCGGGCTCGGTGACCGCCAGGCAGCCGATCCGCTCGCCGGCGAGCGTCGGGCGCACGAACCGCTCGATGAGCTCCGGGTCGCCGGTGCCGACGATGTGCGGCAGCGCGATGCCGTGCGTGAACAGCGCCGCGACCAGCCCCGACGAGCCGCCGGCGAGAATCAGCTCCTCCGTAAGCACCACGCTGTCGAGCAGGTCGCCGCCGGACCCGCCGATCTCCTCCGGGTAGCCCACGCCGAGCAGCCCGATCCCGGCCGCCGTCCGGTGCAGCTCGCGGGGCACCTCGCCGAGCCGCTCCCACGCGTCCAGGTGCGGGAGTACCTCCCGGGTCACGAACGCGCGGGTCAGCTCCCGCAGCCGGCGACGCTCCTCGGTCGCGAAGGGGTCGCTGTGTTTGTTGTTCGCGGCCACTCCGCTTCGCTGCGTACCGCTCATGCCAGCAGCTCCTCGGGCACCTCGACCACCCGGGAGCGCAGCCACTCGCCGAGCGCCTTGCCCTGCGGGTCGAACCGCGTGCTGGCCGCGACCCCTTCGCCGAGGATCCCGCGCAGCACGAAGTTGATGGCGCGGAGGTTGGGCAGCTCGTACCGCTCGACCTCGCCCGCCTCGGGCAGCAGCTCCTTGAGCCGCCGCTGCGTCAGTTCGCTGCGCAGCCACTCGTAGGCCCGCTCGCTGCGCGCCCAGACCCCGACGTTGGCGTCCCCGCCCTTGTCGCCGGACCTGGCCCCGAACAGGTTCCCGAGCTCGGTCCTGACCTGCTTCTGCCCGAAAAATCCAGACGCTGGCGCGTCCGGATTTTTCGGACTTATCACCATATTCGGGCTCTCGGGCGGATCAATCGGCTTGCGAGTCCCGTCCGGAAGGACCGCGATGTGCGGTACCGCGGCCTGAGGTACCGAAAAATCGGTAAAAATGCCGAACGGTGCGGCGTCGCCGGGCGGGGCGGTCAGCGCCAGGCCGGGGTAGGAGGCCAGCGCCAGCTCCACCGCCGCCTGCGAGAACGCGCGGCCGGGGCGCTTGGGATCCGGGCCCTTGATGTGCACGGTGAGCAGCGCGCTGGCCGACGGCTCGTCGGCGGCGTCGGGGTGGTCGGTGCGGGCCAGCGTGAACTCCAGGCCGTCCGGGCCGAGCGCGTCCGTGAGCTGCGCGCGCACGAGCGCCGCCTTCGCCGGGATCTGCAGGCCGCACAGCACGAACGTCATCGCGTTGCGGAAGCCGCCGAGCGTGTTGACGCCGACCTTGAGCGTGTCCGGCGGCGGCGCGCCGCGCACCCCGTCGATGCGCACGCGGTCCGGGCCGTCCTGGCGCAGCCGGATCGTGCCGAAGTCCGCGACAACGTCCGGGCCGAGATATTGAGGGGAGCCGATTTCGTAGAGCAGCTGAGCGGTCACCGTCTCGACCGTTACGGCGCCGCCCGTGCCCGGGTGCTTCGTGATCACCGCGCTGCCGTCGGCGTGCAGCTCGGCGAGCGGGAAGCCGGGGCGGCGGGCGCCGTCGGGCAGCTCGGTGAAGAACGCGAAGTTGCCGCCGGTGGCCTGCGCCCCGCACTCCAGGACGTGGCCCGCGACTGTGGCCCCGGCCAGGGCGTCGAGGTCGGCCCGGGTCCAGCCGAAGCGGGCGATGCCGGGGCCGACGACGAGCGAGGCGTCGGTGACCCGGCCGGTGACGACGACGTCCGCGCCGGCGGCGAGGCACTCGGCGATGCCGAAGGCGCCGAGGTACGCGTTGGCGGTCAGCGGTGCGCCCAGCCCCAGCTCCTCGGCCCGGGCGGTGACGTCGTCGCCCTCCACGTGCGCGACCGCGCAGCGCAGGCCGAGCCGGTCGGCGAGCGCCCGGATCGCGTCGGCCAGCCCGGCCGGGTTGAGGCCGCCGGCGTTGGTCACGATGCGGACGTTGCGCTCCAGTGCGGTACCGAGGACGGACTCAAGCTGGCGCAGGAACGTCTTCGCGTAGCCGGTCGCCGGATCCTTGAGCCGGTCGCGGCCGAGGATCAGCATCGTGAGCTCGGCCAGGTAGTCGCCGGTGAGCACGTCGAGCTCGCCGCCGTCGAGCATCTCGCGCCAGGCCGAGGCCCGGTCGCCGTAGAAGCCGGATGCGTTGCCGATCCGCAGCGTCATCGGGCGGCCGCCCCGGGCTCGCGGCCGGCGCCGGGCGGTCCGGCGAAGGCCTGGGCGACCCCGAGCCAGGCGATCGCGTCGTCACCGGTGGCCCGCAGCGCGAGGTCGGCCGCGGCCCGGCGCTGGGTGACCAGGAGACAGAAGTCGAGGGCCGGGCCGGCCACGCGGTTGGGCGCGTCCTCGGGCCCGAAGGTCCACAGATCGCCGTCGACCGTGGCGAGCTCGACGCGGAAGGGCGCGGCCGGGGCCGGGCGGCCGTGGCTTTCGAAGCCGTGGCCGATCGTGCGGAAGCCGATGTGGGCCACGTGCCGCAGCCGCGGCGTCGGGCGCAGGTGCTCCCGCGCGCGCTCGTCGTCGGGGAACGTCTCGGCGATGTCCCGCCCGTGCGCCCAGGTCTCCATGATCCGGCCGGTGGCGCTGGACAGGGGCGACATCGCCGTACCGAACCAGGGGCGCCTTTCGCCGGGCGGCACGTCCGTCAGGGCCCGAACGAGCGCGGCCCGGCCGGCCCGCCAGCGGGGCAGCAGCTCGTCGGGCGGGGCGACGCCGGCCGCGGCGGCCCGGTCGACGAACGTCAGCGGGTCCACGAGCGTCTCGCCGAGCCGGGCGATGAACGCGGCCGGGTCGGCGTTGGCGAGGGTGGCCGCCTCGTCGGTCCAGTGCAGGTGGGCGATCTGGTGCGCGACGCTCCAGCCCGGCGCCGGGGTCGGGCGGCTCCAGTCCTCGGGGGCGAGCCCGCTGACCAGCCGGTCGAGCGCCTCCGACTCGGCGTGCAGGTCCCGCAGGACCTCGTCGAGCTGCACCATCGCGCCTCCTTCTGGGGTCAGGCTCTTGGGATGGGTGTCAAGCGAGCAACGTGGCGAGCTGCTGCTTCCAGGCCGCGAGCAGCTGCGTGCGGCGCGGGGTGTCGTCGGTGAGCAGGTTGGCGACGCCGAGGCCGCGCAGCAGGTCGAGCGTCGCCTGGACGGCCTCGCGCACGCCCGGGCGCGACTCGTCGGCGCCGAGCAGCTCGACGGTCAGCCGGTGCATCTCGCGGCCGACCCGGGCCTCGAGGGGCACGAGCGCGTCGCGCAGCTCGGCGTCGGTGCGGGCGGCCACCCAGACCTCGAGGGCGGCGACGAACAGCGGGCCGGTGAACGCCGACGCGAGCAGCTCGATCACACGGTCCAGGCGCTGCTCGCGGTCGCCGGTGAGCGCGGCCGCCTCGGTGCGGATCTCCTCGGCGCGCCGCTCGGCGAGGTGCTGGACGGCGGCGAGCACCAGCGCGGCCCGCGTGGGGTAGTGGTGCAGCTGGGCGCCCCGCGAGACGCCGGCCCGCTCGGCGATGACCGTGGTGGTGGCGCCGGACCAGCCGAACTCGTAGAGGCACTCGACCGTGGCCTCGAGCAGGCGCCGCTGGGTGACGCGGCTTCGCTCCTGCTGTGCCGTCATGGCTTCAGGGTGTACCGCGGGAAACAAACAGTCAAGACTGATTGTTTTTGGCTGCCAAAAAAGCCGCCCGGGTGGGGCGGCTTTATGGGGGTGTCAGACTCGTGCCCGGCGGGCGAGACGCTCCGGGTCCATGATGATCACACTCTTGCCGTCCAGCCGCAGCCAGCCGCGGGAGGCGAAGTCGGCCAGCGCCTTGTTCACCGTCTCGCGCGAGGCGCCGACGAGCTGCGCCATCTCCTCCTGCGTCAGGTCGTGGTTGACCCGCAGCACGCCGCCGTCGCGGGTGCCGAAGCGGCCCGCCATCTGCAGCAGCGTCTTGGCCACGCGGCCCGGCACGTCGGTGAAGATGAGGTCGGCGAGCGCGTCGTTGGTGCGCCGCAGGCGGCGGGCCAGCACCCGCAGCAGCTGCTCGGCGATCTCGGGCCGGTTGGTCAGCCAGGGGCGCAACGCCTGCTTGCGCAGCCGGGCCAGCCGGGTGTCGAGGACCGCGGTGGCGGTCGCGGTGCGCGGCCCCGGGTCGAACAGCGACAGCTCGCCGACCATGTCGCTGGGGCCCATGACCGCGATCAGGTTCTGCCGGCCGTCGGCGGCCCGCCGGCCCACCTTGATCTTGCCGGACAGCACGATGTACAGGCTGTCGCCGGGCTCGCCCTCGCTGAACACGATCTCGCCCTTGCGGACGTCGATCGTCTCCATCTCCTTGGCGAGGGATTCCGCCGCCTCGGGCTCGACCCCTTGGAAGATCCCGCTGCGCGCAAGTACCTCGTCCATCGCGTCCACCTCAAATCCGTCGGCGCGTCGTTCGCTTCGAAAGCGATCGCGCGAACGTCAGTTTATGCATACGGGGTCGTGTTCTCCGACGTCGGGAGGATGCTGATGCTACTCGCCGACCTGCAGTACCGGCTGTCGCGCGCAAGGGCGGCGCCCACTTCGCCGGGGTGCGATATCTTCGCGTCGGACACGACCGAGGGCTGGAGTGGGGATCATATGACGGTGTACGGCGGACCGTCGCGCTGGCCGGATGAGCCGGAGCGGCCGAGTTCCCCTCAACACGATCAACCGTCCGGCCCGGTTCGCGGTTACGGCCCGAGTACGGGCAGTTTTGACGGATTTGCGGCGGGACGCCCGCCCGAGGCGCGCACCGGCTCTGTCTATGGGGGCCCCGCCAATGGCGGCGCCCGCGAGCCCGCGCCTCAACGGGTCCCGGACCGCAGTTATCTGCCGCCGGTGGACCGCGGCTACGTGCCGGAGGAGCGCGCCGGCCGGCGCAAGCTGCCGCTGCCCGGTGACCCGCCGCCCCAGCGCTCCGGCGGCGGGCGGCGCACCGCGATCATCCTCGGCGCGGTCGCCGCCGTGGTGATCGGCGCCGGCACCGCGGGCGCGGCGACCTTCCTCGGCGGCGACGACAAGCCGGCCGCGAACCAGGGACCCACGCAGCAGCAGGCGGCGGCCGGCGGCAGCTCGGCCCCCGGCTCCCAGCCGGCCGCCGGCGGCGCCGTGGCCGGGCCGGCCGACGGCATCACGCTGAGCGCCACCGGCGACATCGTCATGGGCATGGCGCCCGGCGGGCTGCCGCCGAACAACGGCAAGGGGTTCTTCGACCCGGTGAAGCAGTACCTCACCGCCGACTTCCAGATGGGCAACCTCGAGCAGGTGCTGACCGACGACACCGGCGTCGGCAAGTGCTCCGCCGACAGCGCCGGCAAGACCTGCTTCGCGTTCCGCACGCCGCCCGCGTACGTGCAGAACCTCAAGGACGCCGGCTTCATGATGATGAACATGGCGAACAACCACGCCTACGACTACGGCGAGCAGGGGTACCAGAACTCGCAGAAGACCCTGGACGGCGCCGGGATCAAGTACACGGGCTGGCCCGGCATGATCTCGGTCGGCGAGGCCAAGGGCGTGAAGATCGCCGTGGTCGGGTTCGCCTCCTACAAGTGGTCGAACCTCTGCTACGACCTCGACGCCGCCGAGAAGATCATCAAGGAGGCGGCGACCAAGGCCGACATCGTCGTCGTGCAGGTCCACCAGGGCGCCGAGGGCTCGGACAAGACCCACGTGAAGCCCGGCACCGAGATGTTCCTGGGCGAGAACCGCTGCGACCCCATCGCGTTCGGCCACCGCGTGATCGACGCGGGCGCCGACCTGGTCATCGGCCACGGTCCGCACGTCATGCGGGCGATGGAGTTCTACAAGGGCCGGCTGATCGCCTACAGCCTCGGCAACTTCGCCGGCTACAAGGCGCTGTCGTACAACGGCACGGTGGGCATCGGCGGCGTGCTCAAGGTCCAGCTGCTCGGCGACGGCACGTGGAAGAGCGGGTCGCTGACCGCCACCTACATGGTGGCGCCCGGGCTGCCCAAGCCCGACCCGAAGAAGCAGGCCATCCCGTTCGTCTCCAATCTGACGAAGCAGGATTTCCCCAGCACCGGGGCCCACATCGCCGCCGACGGGACGATCACGCCGCCGTCTTCGTAATCGCTGGATCGGGTCTCGGTCGCGCGCGACGTATTGTCGTTGCGTGACCGAGACCGCGCTGGCGTTGAAGCGACGGGCGCGGCGGATGGGGCGCGCCCTGGCGAGCATCCACCCGGACGCGCACTGCGAGCTGGACTTCACCAGCCCGCTGGAGCTGGCCGTGGCGACGATCCTCTCCGCGCAGTGCACGGACGAGCGGGTCAACCAGGTGACGCCGAAGCTCTTCGCGCGCTACCCCGACGCCACCGCCTACGCCGCGGCCGACCGCATGGAGATGCAGGAGCTCATCCGGCCGACCGGCTTCTTCCGCAACAAGACCGACTCGCTGATCCGGCTGGGCCAGGCGCTCGTCGAGCGCCACGACGGCGCGGTGCCCGGCACGCTGACCGAGCTGGTGGCGCTGCCCGGCATCGGCCGCAAGACCGCCAACGTGATCCTCGGCAACGCCTTCGACGTCCCCGGCATCACGGTCGACACCCACTTCAAGCGCCTCACACGCCGCTGGCGGTGGACCGAGGAGACCGACGAGGTCAAGATCGAGTTCGCCGTCGCCGCGCTCTTCCCGCCCGCCGACTGGACCATGCTGTCGCACCGCGTGATCTTCCACGGCCGCCGCGTCTGTCACGCGCTGAAGCCGGCCTGCGGTGCGTGCACGCTGCGGCGGGACTGCCCGTCGTACGGCACCGGCCCCACCGAGCTCGAGGTGGCCGTCAAGCTGCTCAAGGGCCCGCGCGCCGCCGAGCTCGCCGAGCTGGTGCTGTGAGGCGGGCGCTGCTGGGCGTGGCGGCCCTGCTGCTGCTCGGGCTGACCGCGTGCACGTCCGGCGGTCCCGGCGCACCCGCCGACACCGGCGCTCCGACCGGCCCGCGCTGCATCGAGCGCGTCGCGGAGCCCTCGCCCTCCGTCTCCGCTTCCGCGTCGGGCCCGGCCCTCCCGGCCATGGCGCTGCCGTGCTTCGACGGCGGCCGGTACATCAACCTCGCCGACCTCGGCGGCCGCCCGGCCGTCGTCAACCTCTGGGCCTCGTGGTGCCGCCCGTGCCTGACCGAGCTGCCGGAGGTGAACCGCTTCGCCGCCGACGGCGCCGGCAAGCTCCTGGTGGTCGGCGTGGTGACGAAGGACCGCCACGACCAGGCCAAGTCGGTGATCGAGGACCTGAAGCTGACCTTCCCGATGCTCGAGGACCAGGGCCAGCAACTGGCGATCGCCGCGAGCGCCGCCTTGTCGCAGGGCCTGTTCTCCCTGCCGGTGACGCTGTTCATCACACCGTCGGGCACGATCGCGTACGCCTACCACGGCGACCCTCTGACCTCGGCCCGCCTGAAGGAGCTCACACGCCAGTATCTTGGGGTGTCGCTGTGAAGTATTTTTCGTCGATATGTCGGGCGCGTCAGCGCCCGACATATCGGACTTATGCCTTATTTCATGTTCTCGGTGGTGTTGGGCGTGACTGACCTACCTGCGTGGTTCGAACCGCTGCTCACTCGGCTGCGCTCGTCCGAGGCCAGCGACTTCACCCGGCTCCCGACGCCGGACGGCGACGGCTACCGGCAGAGCGCCGTGCTCGTCCTGTTCGGCGAGGACCCGGTGACCGGGCCCGACGTGCTCGTGCTGCAGCGCGCCGCCACCATGCGCAACCACGCCGGCCAGCCCGCCTTCCCCGGCGGGGCGGTCGACCCGGGCGACGCCGACTCGGTCGCCTGCGCGCTGCGCGAGGCCGAGGAGGAGGTCGGCCTGGACCCGAGCACTGTGGAAGTCGTCACCACGCTGCCCACCCTGTGGATCCCGGTGAGTAACTTCCTGGTAACGCCGGTGATCGGCTGGTGGCGCGCCCCACATCCGGTCGGCCCGGCCGACCCGGCGGAGGTGGCCCGCGTCGAGCGCCTCCCCATCCGTGAGCTGGCGGATCCGGCCCACCGCCTGCGCTTACGCCACCCGAGCGGCTGGATCGGCCCGGCGTTTCGGATTCACGACATGTTGGTGTGGGGCTTCACCGCCGGCGTGCTGTCCACGCTGCTGGAACTCGGCGGATGGGCGGTGGATTGGCCGACCGGCCGAGTTGAGGAACTGCCGACATCTGGTGCCGCACCCGTACGCTGAATGCGTGTCTGGCAGCGTGATCGATATCGTCCTCCTGCTCCTCATGGTGATGTTCGCCGTCAACGGCTACCGCCAGGGGTTCCTCGTTGGTCTGCTGTCATTCGTCGGCTTCTTCGGCGGCGCGCTGCTGGGCCTGCAGCTCGGCCCGCTGCTCGCGGAGAACTTCTTCAGCTCCGACGCCGCGCGGGTGGTCATCTCGCTGTCGGCCGTGTTCGGCCTCGCCGTGGCCGGCCAGGCGCTGGCCAGCTTCGTCGGCAACCGGCTGCGCAACGCGATCGTGAGCCGCAACGCCCAGGCCGTGGACAACGCCGGGGGCGCCGTCGTGTCGGTCGTGGCGGTACTGCTGGTGGTGTGGCTCGTCGCCGCCCCGCTGAGCGCCTCCTCGCTGCCGTGGCTGGCCCGCTCGGTGAGCAACTCGATCATCCTGAACGTCGTCGACAAAGCGATGCCCGCCCAGGCCGACGCCCTGTCGCAGGCCCTGCGCGACACCGTCGACACGCGCGGCTTCCCGGACGTCTTCGACGGCCTGTCGCCGACCCGGGTCAAGGACGTCTCCCCGCCCGACCCGCAGCTGGCCGGCTCCGAGCTGGTCAAGAACGCCAAGAGGTCCGTGGTCAAGGTCCTCGGCCAGGCCCCGAGCTGCTCCCGGCGCATCGAGGGCTCCGGCTTCGTCTACGCCCAGAACCGCGTCATGACCAACGCCCACGTCGTCGCCGGCACCAAGACCGTCAACGTGCTGGTCGACGGCTCCTCCCGCCAGCTGCCCGCGACCGTGGTCGCCTACGACCCGGAGCGCGACATCGCGGTCCTGTACGTCAAGAACCTCAACGCGCCGGTCATGCCGTTCGCCACGAAGAAGTCGGAGTCCAACTCCGACGCGATCGTGCTCGGCTACCCGCTCGACGGCCCCTACGACGCGCAGTCGGCCCGCATCCGCGACCACCGCAACATCACCGGCCCGGACATCTACGAGGACGGCAAGGTGACCCGCGAGATCTACACGATCCGCGCCCTGGTCCGCTCGGGCAACTCCGGCGGCCCGCTGCTCTCCACCGACGGCAGCGTCATCGGCATCATCTTCGCCGCCGCGGCCGACGACCCGGAGACGGGCTTCGCGGTGACGGCCGATGAGGCGTCGGTCGTCGCCGAGGCGGGCAAGGCCCACACCGACGCGACGAGCACCGGCAAGTGCGCCTAGCCGGCTAGGGCCGATACCGGCGTCGGTGATGCAGCAGTACCCCCGCGGCGCCCCCGAGCAGGATCAGCAGCATGGCGGACAGCCCGGCGACCGCGCTCACCCCGGCCCGCCCGTCCTGGGCCATCCGTTCCAGCCGCGGTACCTCGGACTCGGCGGCCGGCAGCGGCGCCGCCCCGCCCGGTAGCACCGGCGCCCCGGCGCCGGCCGGCTGCGGCGCCACCGTCTCGGTCGCCGGCCCCGCCGCCCCGAGCGGGTTGGCGGACACCTCGGCCACGTTGTTGCGCAGCGCGGCGACCGGATTCACCTCGCCGTACCCGAACCGGTCGTCCCGCCCGGCGACCCCGAGGTCCCGGGCCGTCGCGATCAGCCGGTTGATCACGTTGGCCGCGCTCATCCGCGGGTACCGCGCCCGCACCAGCGAGGCCGCCCCCGCCACCAGCGGCGCCGCGAAGCTCGTCCCCTGCACCTGCCAGTACCCACCCCCCGGCCGCGCCCCCGTGAGGTTGACGGCCGGCGCCGTGAGCACGGTCTCGGGCCCGGTGAGCGACCCGGACCACAGCGTGTCGGCGGTGCGCGCGGCCCCCAGCCCCGCGACGGCGATCACCCCCGCCTCCCGCGCCGGGTACCAGACCTGGTGGGTGGACGGATCGGTGGCAACATTCCCGGTGCAGGCGACCACGACGACATCGCGCTCGGCCGCGTACCGCAGCGAGTCGGCAATGGCGTCACTGCGCAGCGCCCCACCGAGCGAAAGGTTGATCACGGACGCCCCGTGATCGACGGCCCACCGAACCGCCCGCGCGACAATGTTCGGATCGTCGTACTTGTTGGCTTTGTCCAGGACGCGAATCGGCAGGATCTTGGCGCCCGGGGCGATCCCTTCCACCCCCGCGCTGTCCAGGTTGCTGCCCGCGATCAGCCCGGCCACGGTCGTCCCGTGCCCGACGGGATCGAGGCTCCCCGCGTCCCCGGCCTTCGGATCCACGAGGTCGATGCCGGGTAGCACCTGCCCCGCGAGATCGGGATGCTTGGCGTCGACGCCGCTGTCGATCACGGCAACGGTCACACCCTTGCCGGTCGACATCTTCCAGGCATCGCGCGCGTCGAGCGCCGTGAGCTGCCACTGCCCGGCCCGCACCTGATCCGCCAGCGCCACGCCCGGCGCGACCCCCAGCGCCACCGCACATGCGAGCGCCGCCGACAGTCCCCAGAGGAGAGACCGGCCGGCGGCGCGGGAGGCGGAGGTGAGCGCGATGGACCCCATTCTGGACCGTGTTGCCCCGATCTGTCAGTCCGGTACGCCTTCCTCCCCGGAAGGTGGCTACCAGCAACGTACCGCCCGCCGTCCACCCACCCCGTCGATCGCAAGTGCCATCCCACTCCCGGCGGACGCCCTCCACGACCTGCGCACGGAGCAACGCCATTCGCCGCCACCCGGTGTTGCTGGAGCGGCTCGGTGCCCAGCCTCGAACGTGTCGGCCCGGGCGCGCCTGGCGGCTTCAGCGCGACCTCGCCCATCGCGTCCGCGCCGCCCGACTCGTGGGCCCGCAGGTCTGGGCTTGCGCTGAGCGTTTGCCGACGCGGCGTTGCCGCTGGCCCGTGGACCCGCCCGCCTGCTCGCGGGCGCTGAGCGTTTGACGACGCGGCGTCGCCGACCGGACCGTGGGCCCGCCTGCCTGCCGGCGGGCGCTGAGCGTTTGGCGATGCGGCGGTGCCAGTGGACGGCGGGCTCGCCTGTCTGACCGCTGGCGTTGCGCATACGGCGGCGTGGCGTTCCCCGCAGGCCCGCGGGCGTCGTTGAGCAGCCCGGAGCGTCGCCGTCCGCCGGGTCGCGAGCTCGGCCAGCTTGCCGCGGGCGTTGTCGGCCCGATCGCAAGGCAGCTCGTCGCCACCCCGGCGGCGCGTCGGCGGTCGCGGTGCTGGCCGGCCTCCGCGGCGGTGTCGGCAGTTGCGGTGCGTGCTGCGCGGCTGTGCAGATCCGGTCGCGGTGCTGGGCGGCGCCACGGCGGGTGTCGGCGGTTGCGGTGCTGGGCGGCCTCCGCGGCGGGTGTCGGCGGTTGCGGTGCTGGGCGGCCTCCGCGACGGGTGTCGGCGGTTGCGGTGCTGGGCGGCCTCCGCGGCGGGCGTAGGCAGTTGCGGTGTGTGCTGGGCGGCTGTGCGGGTCCGGTCGCGGTGCTGGGCGGCGCCGCGGCGGGCGTCGGTGGTCGCGGCAGCGTGCGGACGTGCTGGTCAGGTTGCGGGGAGGTCGGGGATCTGGATCAGGGTGCCGCTCTCCTTCCTCGACACCAGGCGGCCGCGGCCCGGGGGAAGTGGCGTGAACCTTACGTCGCCCAGGACCGTGCCGTCCTCGCGGGTGCCGGACATGATCAGGCCCGGGGACCAGGACTCCTTGAGCAGTTTGATGACCGGCTCGTAGAGCGATGCGGCGGCGCCGCCGCTGCGGCGGGCCAGGATCAGGTGCAGGCCGATGTCGCGGGCCTCGTTCAGGTAGGGCAGCAGCGGGGCGAGCGGGCTGGGGTTCGTCGGGAGCATGTCGTAGTCGTCGACCAGGACGAAGCACTGCGGGCCGGTCCACCAGTTGCGGTTGCGCAGCTGGTCCTCGGAGACGTCCGTGCCGGGCATGCGGCGCTGCATGTAGTCGGCGACGGAGGCGATCAGGTCCGTGGTCTGCTGCGTGCTCGTCCCGTAGCCGATCAGGTGGTCCGTGCGCACGGCGCCGAGCAGGCTGCGGCGGTGGTCGATCAGGACGATGCGCGCCTCCTCGGGCGTGAACCGGGTGGCGACCATCGTGGCGATCACGCGCAGCAGCGTTGAGCGGCCCGACTCGGGTGCGCCGAACACCAGGAAGTGCGGGTCGCTGGCGAAGTCGATGCGAACCGGCCTGAGGGTGGACTCCGCGATGCCGATCGGCAGCGCGAGCTTGTTGGCCGGGTCCGCATCGTCGGCGATCGCCGAGAGCGGCACCGACGGGGGCAGCAGACGGACCGGCCGGGCCGGTGCGCCCGTCCACGCCGCCGCGATCGAGCTCACCAGGCCGGCCGGATCGCCGCCGGTCAGCTCCGGCTGGACCACCAGCAGGTGCAGCCCCTCCGGCGTGATGCCCCGCCCGGGCGCCTCCTTCGGCACGGTGTCGGCCACCTTGCGCGTCGTCGCCATGGTGTCGGTCACGTCGCCCAGGCGCAGCTCGACCCGCGCGCCGAGCAGGTCGCGGAAGTTGGACCGGAAGTCCATCCAGCGCGGCGCCGAGACGATCATGTGGATGCCGTAGGCCAGGCCGCGCATCGTGATGTCGAGCAGGACCGGCTCGAGCTCCTCGTAGTCCTTGCGCACGGTCGGCCAGCCGTCGATGACGAGGAACACGTCGCCCCAGCCGTCGTCGGGGTTGCCGGCGCCCCCGGCCGCGCGCCGGCGCCGATAGGTGGCCATGCCGTCGATGCGGGCGTCGGCGAACCGCTGCTCGCGCTCGGCGAGCAGCGACGCCACCTCGCCGACCATGCGCCGGACGAGCGCCGTGTCGAGCCGGCCGGCGACCCCGCCGACGTGCGGCAGGTCGCGCAGGCCGCCGAGCTGGCCGCCGCCGAAGTCCAGGCAGTACACCTGGACCTCCTCCGGCGTGTGCGTGAGCGCCAGCGCCGTGACCAGCGTGCGCAGCGCCGTGGACTTGCCGCTGCGGGGTCCGCCGACGACCGCGACGTGCCCCTGCGCGCCGTCGAGCCGGAACCACAGCGCGTCGCGCCGCTGCTCCAGCGGGTTGTCGACGAGGGCGACCGGCACGTGCAGCGCTCCGTGCAGCTGCGGGTTGGTCACCGCGAGCCCGCGGACGCGGTCGGCCGCCACCGGCCCGAGCAGGTCGTCCAGCGGGGCCGAGGCCGGCAGCGGGGGCAGCCAGATCTGGTGCGCCGGCACGCCCCGCCCGACGAGCCGCTCGACGATGATGTCCAGCAGGCTCTCGCCCTCGGGCACCTCGGCGGGCCGGGCCTCGGCCTCGGGCTCCGGGGGCAGCGGGACGAACCGCGTCCCGTACTGCATCACCTGCGGCCGTCCGCCCCCGCCGGACGCCGCCGCGGACTGCCCGCTGCGGTGCCAGCGCCCGCCGACGTAGGCGCCCTTGAAGCGGATGAGCGCCTCCGTGCCGGACTTCAGGTAGCCGTGCCCGCCGGGCTTGCGGGGCAGCTCGTATGCGTCCGGCACGCCCAGCACGGTCCGCGACTCGAGCGACGTGAACGTGCGCAGGCCGATGCGATACGACAGGTGGGTGTCCAGCCCGCGCATCCGGCCCTCCTCCAGCCGCTGCGAGGCGAGCAGCAGGTGCATGCCGAGCGACCGCCCGAGCCGCCCGATCTGCACGAAGATGTCGATGAACGCCGGCCGCTCCTGCAGCATCTCGCTGAACTCGTCGATGATGACGAGCAGGCTCGGCAGCGGCGCGAGCGGCGCACCGCCGGCCCGGGCGTGCTCGTAGTCGCGGACCGAGCTGTAGCCCGCGTTGCGCAGCACCTCCTGCCGGCGGTTCAGCTCGCCCTTCACGGCCTCCTGCATCCGGTCGACCAGGATCAGCTCCCTGTCCATGTTGGTGACGAACGCGGCCACGTGCGGCAGCCGGTCCATCCGCGCGAAGGTGGCGCCGCCCTTGAAGTCGATGAGCACGAAGTTGAGCGTCTCGGAGGAGTGCGTCGCGGCGAGCCCCAGCACGAGCGTGCGCAGCAGCTCCGACTTGCCGGAGCCGGTCGCGCCGATGAGCAGGCCGTGCGGTCCCATGCCGTCCTCGGACGACTCCTTCAGGTCGAGGTCCACCGGCTGCCCGTGCGGCCCGACGCCGATCGCGACCCGCAGCCGGTCGCGGTGCGGCCGCGGTGCCCAGCTCCGGGCGACGTCGAGCGTCTCCGGGTCGCCGAGGCCGAGCAGCGCCGGGAACTCCAGGTCGGCGCCGGCCTCCCGGGCATCGCCGGCCTGCTGGTCGGCGGCGCCGGTGACCGCGAGCCGCAGCGGCGAGAGCCGCCGCGCGACGGCCTCGGCCTCCGCGAGGTCGAGCGCGTCGGCGATCCCGATCGGGGGCTCGGGCTCGGCGATGTCGTTGTCCGCCGAGATCGTGGTCAGCCGTCCGCTGGACACGTCGAGGACGATCGTGGACCGGTCGAGCAGGCGCGGCGGCTCCCGCTCCAGGTCGACGAGGGTCACGCCGTCGACGCCGCCGTCGGTGCCGAGGTGGGCGCTGCCGGACAGGTCGCCGCCGTCGAGGATCACCACCAGATGCGGCATGGACGACGGGACCTGGCCCTGGTCGGCGTCGAACCGCCCGCGGGCGCGCAGCAGGTCGTCGAGGCGCTCCTCGAGCTCCTTGGCGGTATCGGCGAAGAGCCGCACGGGCCCGAGCGAGTCGACCTGGGTCGGGTGCAGCGCGTGCGGCAGCCACTTCGTCCATTCCCACCACTCGCGCCGCTCAGGCGCGACGCAGACCGCGACCAGCAGGTCGTCGGGGGCGTGAAACACCGTGAGCTGGGCGAGCATGGCGCGCGCGAGCGCCCGGGCCGGATCGTGCGGCCCGCCGAGCCCGGCGCCGTGCCCGCGCGATCCCGGAACCCGGCCGGAGCGCAGGTGGATGCGCGCGAAGCTGCGCATCGAGATCGCCACCGGCAGGTCGGGCACCACCGAATAGGCGTCCAGGAACCGGCGCAGCGCCGCCGCCGTCATTGGCTCCAGGTCTTCCAGCGGCCGGGTCAGCGGCGGGATCAGCGGGGTCGCGAGCGTCTGCGGGCCGACCGCGACCCGCACGATCGCGAAGTCGCCGTCGCTCGGGCGCCGCTCCCAGAGCCGGAACGAGTCGACCGAGGACCACAGCGAATGCGGGTCGGGGTGCCGGTAGTGCAGGCCGGTGCGCTGCCTCGTCGCCGTGTCGCGCACCCGCCGGCGCAGCGTCGCCAGGTGCCGCAGGTACTCCCGGCGGGCCGCCATCATCTCCGCCTTCTTCGGCGTCCCGCCGCCGGCCGAGCTGAAGAGCATGCCCAGCGTGGAGAAGCCGAAGATCGCGCCGATGACGTAGGAATACGTGCCGCCCTCGCGCCCGGCGAACAGCAGCGCCGTCGCGATCGTCCCGGTCAGCATCGGGACGACCTGGATCATCTGCTGCCAGCGCGATCCCGCCGCCGGCGGGATCTCCGGAGGCGCCTGCACGACCAGCTCCCCGCTCGGGATTTCTGGAGCGGGGCGCCGCGGTGCTCGTTTGACGACGACCGATGTCACGCCGGGGACTTTAGGCGGCGGGTACGACATTTTGTGGCCCCGGAAGGGCGTTCGTGACGAGTTCGTCACTGTCTGAAATCAACGGGCGGTCGGGGCGACGCGGAAGCGGGCATCGTGATACCTCTATCACCATGACCGCAGCCGCGGCCGGACTGGCCCGCATCACGATCAACGCACCCCAGAGGCGCGTCGATGTCGCGGTGCCTGATGCGGTACCGCTGGCTGAACTGCTGCCCGAGCTGCTCCAGCACGCCGGGTCCGGGCTCGCCGACGACGGCGAGCGGCACGGTGGCTGGCTGCTGCGCCGCTCCGACGGCACTACGCTGTCGGCCGCCGCGGGACTGGCGGGGCAGGGTATCCGCGACGGGGCCGTCCTGCACCTGGTGCCTGCGCGGGCGGGGTGGCCCGAGCTCGAGTACGACGACGTGGTCGAGGCCATCGCCGCCGGCGCCCGCCGGCAGGGTCTGCCGTGGAGCCCGGCCGCGACCAGGGCCACCGCGCTCTCGGTCGCCGGCGTGGGGCTGGCCGTGGCGCTGGTGGCGATGGTCCGGACCGGCTATCCGCTGGCCGCCGCGGCCGTCGCCGTCGGGCTGGTCCTCGTGGGCATCACCGCCTCGCGGGCATACGGCGACGCGCTTGTCGGCGCGGCGCTGGCCGCCTTCGGGCTGCCGTTCGCGGCGGCCGCCGGCTGGCTGGCCGCGCCGCAGCCGGCGACCCCGGCCGGGCGCGCGCTGCTCGCCGCCGTCGCGCTGCTGCTGGCCGCACTGGTCGCCGCGGTCGGCGTCGCGCACCTCATGCGGATCTTCGTCGGGGGGATGACCACGGGCGTGCTCGGCGCGCTCGGCGGGCTGCTCGCCACCGTGACGCGCCCGGTCGCCGCCGCGGCGGTCGTGCTGGCGGTGCTGGTGGCGGGCGTCGCGGGGATGCCGCTGCTGGCCATCCGGCTCGGGAAGCTGCCGATGCCGATCGTCGCGCTGCCCGGCGACCTCGCGTCGAACGGGCGCGGGATGAGCGGCGCGGCCGACCGATCGCGCGTCTTCGCGGCCGTGGCGCGCACCGACGAGATGCTGACCGGCATGCTGCTCGGCCTCGCGGTGACCGGCACCCTGTCGGCGCTCGTGCTCGCCCGGTCCGGCGACGTCTCCGGCGCGGTGCTTGTCGCGGTCGCCGGCACGGCGCTGCTGCTGCGCGCGCGGACCTTTCTGACGGTCCGCCAGCGCCTGCCGCTCATTGTGACCGGTGCGGCGGGTTTCGTACTGCTTGCCCTGTTTGCCCGGTTCGATGTCCGGATCATTTCCGCGGCGGTACCCGTGGCCGCCCTCATCGTCGCCATTGCGGGCGCGCGGGCGGCGGTGCGGCCGGCCTCGCCCTACGTGGGGCGGGCCGCCGACCTGCTCGACACCCTGTGCGTGGTGGCGGTGATCCCGCTGGCGTGCGCGGTCCTGGGGCTCTATGGCCTCTTCGGCTAGGGCCCTAAGGGCCGCCTAGGGGCCGCCCAGCGCGGCGGAGGGGCGGGGTGCGCGGTCCGGAACGTCGGGACAGGGTGCGGCGCGAACAAAGCACGGAGAGGGCGCGGCGCGACCAAGGCCCGGAGAAGGCGCGGCGCGAAATAAGGCGCAGCGAGGGCACGGCGCCGAGAGGGCGCGGCGCGAACAGGGCGCGGAGGGCGCGGCGCGAACGGGGCGCGGAGAGGGCGCGGCGCGGAGAGGGCGCAGAGAGGGCGCGGCGCGGAGTGGGCGCGGCGCGAACAAGCGCGAAGAGGTGCGGCGCGAACAAGGCGCCAACAAAGCGCGAAGAAGGTGCGGCGGGCGCGAACAAGGCGCGGACAAGGCGAGCGCCCGAGTCCGTGGGGACCGGGCGCTCGAGTGCGGCTTTGGAGCGGGTTATTCGATCGGGCGGGCGATCGGGGCGACGCCCGGGTCGTGGTACGTGCCGGCGGCGATCGCATCCTGGTAGCGGCGGCGGGACTCGGCGATCTCCGCCTCGGCCTCGACGCGGCCGACCCACGTGGCGCCCTCGACGCTCTTGCCGGGCTCGAGGTCCTTGTACACCTCGAAGAAGTGCTGGATCTCCAGGCGGTCGAACTCGCCCAGGTGGTGGATGTCCCGCAGGTGCTCCAGGCGGGGGTCGTCGGCGGGGACGCACAGGACCTTGTCGTCGCCGCCCTTCTCGTCCGTCATCCGGAACATGCCGATCGCGCGCGAGCGGATCAGGCAGCCGGGGAACGTGGGGGACTGCACGAGTACGAGTGCGTCGAGCGGGTCCTCGTCCTGGCCGAGGGTGCCCTCGATGTACCCGTAGTCGGCCGGGTATTGCGTGGAGGTGAACAGCGTCCGGTCGAGCCGGATCCTGCCCGTGGCGTGGTCAACCTCGTACTTGTTGCGCTGACCCTTGGGGATTTCGACCGTGACGTCGAAGTCCATCTGACGACTCCTCACCCTCGCACCGCTGCGCCGACCATTAGTCTCGCGTACGGCACCAGGTGGCTGAACGGGGAGGGTCCGGTGGCGAGGGAAACACCACAGGGCGGCGGGCGGGCCGGCCTGATCGGCGCGGTCGTCGCGGTGATCGTGGCGCTCGTGCTGGCCCTGGCGTCCGTGTTCGCGGGCTCGACCGTCGTGAGCGCGCTCGGGCTGGGCAACGGGCAGGGGGCCCACTGGCGGGCGGGCACCGCGCCGTCCGCCCCGCCGCCGGTGCTCGCCGCGATGGACAGCCAGGCGCCGATGCCGACCGAGTCGGGCGTGTCCACGGCGCTGTCGCCGCTGCTGCACGCCCAGGCGCTCGGGCCGCACTTCACCGCGTCGGTCGTCGACGTGGCCACCGGGCAGTCGATCTATGCGTCGGAGCAGGACGCGGCGATGACCCCGGCGTCGACCACGAAGATCGTCACCGCGGCGACGGTGCTGGCGGCGCGTGGGCCGGCGTACCGGATCCAGACGCGGGTGGTCGCGGGAGCGCAGCCGGGTGAGGTCGTGATCGTCGGGGGTGGTGATCCGACGCTGGCGGTGTTCCCGACGTCGTACTACCCGGGCGCACCCCGCATCGACGACCTCGCGGCGAAGGTCAAGCAGGCGCTCGGCGACACGGCGCCGACGAAGGTCCTCTACGACACGTCGCTGTACCAGGGGGCCGGGATCGGGCCGGGCTGGGATCCGGACGCGACGACCGGCGGGTCCGGGGCCGTGATCACGCCGCTGATGACCGAGGGCGGGCGGACCAAGTCGACCAAGTACTCCGATCGCTACGCCCAGCCCGACGTCCAGGCCGCGCAGGCCTTCGCCAGGGCGCTCGGGCTGCCCGCCACCGCGGTCGCCGCCGGCACCGCGCCGCAGGGTGCGAAGGAGCTCGGCAAGGTCGAGTCGGCGCCGCTGGCCCGGATGGTCGAGTTCATGCTGCAGGAGAGCGACAACGTGCTGGCCGACGCGCTGGCCCGCCAGGTCGCCCTGGCCAAGAACCAACCGGCGTCGTTCGAGGGCGGTGCCTCCGCCATGAAAGGTGTACTCGAGGAGCTCGGCCTCCCCGTGACGGGCTACGGGCTCGTCGACGGCAGCGGCTTCTCCCGCAACGACCGGCTCTCGCCGGCGCTGCTGACGGGGATCCTGGCAATGGCCGCGCGCGCCGACCGGGGCGACCTGCACGCGATCTTCAGCGGCCTGCCGGTCGCCGCCTACTCCGGGACCCTCGCCGGCCGGTACACCAAGCCCCAGGAGGGCTCCTCGGCCGCCGGGCTGGTCCGGGCGAAGACGGGGACGCTCACGGGCGTCAACTCGCTCGCGGGCATCGTCGTCGATGCCGACGGGCGGACCCTGGCGTTCGCGTTCATGGCCGACCAGACGACGAACGCCAACCAGGCCGTGACCGCGCTCGACCGCGTTGCCGCAGCTCTCGCCGCGTGTGGTTGCCGCTGAGCACATCCTCGGTCACGTTGTGTCGATCAGGGTGTACTCAGGGTTTCCACCTCCCGCGGCGCTGGCCGTGCGCGGGTACGGTTGGTTCTATGGCGCAGTTCGTCGATTGGGATCTGGCCGCAGCAACCGCCGCGGCGCTGGGCAAGAGCGGCCCCGCCGTGTCCTACGAGGAGGCCGCGGCCGCGGTCACCGACCTTCGTGAACTGGCCGAAGAAGCGGCCGGGCACGTCTCCGACTTCACCGGCCTGCGGGCCATGATCCAGGGCCCTCCGGTGCGCGTAGTCGACCGCCGCGACTGGGCTGCCACCAACATCGAGGGGCTCCGCGAGGTCATTCAACCGCTGGCCGAACGGCTCGCCGGCGGCAAGGCCCCGGGCGCCATCGTCGGGGCCATCGGCTCGCGCCTCACCGGCGTGCAGGCCGGCACCGTGCTGGCGTACCTGTCCGGGAAGGTCCTCGGGCAGTATGAGGTGTTCTCCGCCGACCCCGGCCAGCTGCTCCTCGTCGCGCCGAACATCGTCGAGGCCGAGCGCAAGCTGGGCGCCGACTCCCGCGACTTCCGCCTGTGGGTGTGCCTGCACGAGGTGACCCACCGGGTGCAGTTCACGGCGGTTCCGTGGATGCGGGGGTACTTCCTGGGAGAGGTCGGCGCCTTCGTCGACGCCTCGCAGCTCAACCAGGACCAGCTCGCCGAGCGCGTGCGCCGCGGCGTCAGCGCCCTGGCCGACGTCGTGCGCGACCCCAACAGCCGCGTCTCCGTCCTCGACCTCGTCCAGACGCCCGGCCAGAAGGCGGTGCTCGACCGCCTGACGGCGCTGATGACGGTGCTGGAGGGCCACGCCGAGTTCGTGATGGACGGCGTCGGCCCCGACGTGATCCCGAGCGTCGAGGACATCCGCAGCAAGTTCAACCGCCGCCGCGAGGCCGGCAACCCGCTCGACCGTGTCCTGCGCAAGCTGCTGGGCGTCGACGTGAAGCTCCGGCAGTACGCCGAGGGCCGCAAGTTCGTCCACGCGGTCGTCGACCGGGTGGGCATGACGAGCTTCAACAAGATCTGGCAGTCGCCGCTGACCATCCCGCGCCTGGACGAGCTGACCGACCCCGAGGCGTGGATCGTCCGGGTGCTCGGCGAGAGCGCGCTGCACCAGCCGGCGCCCACGCCGGCGCCGGTCACCGCGCAGGCCGCCGTGACGGAGGCGCCGCCGGCCCCGGTGCCGACGGTGCCCGAGCCGCTCGACGAGGCCCCGGCCGAGGCCGGCGTCGCGGAGCCGGCCGAGGTCGCCGGGCTGACCGCCGACGACTTCGAGACGGCGCCCGGCGCCCCGGTCGCCGAGGGGCCCGCGTCCGGTGCGGCCGAGGACGAGCCGGCCAAGGACGAGCCAGCCAAGGACGAGGTGGCCAAGGACGAGGCGGCCGAGGACGATCCGGCGGAGGTTGAGCCGGGTGCGCCGCCGACGCCGGTGGACGCGTTCGACCCAGATGAGGCGGTCGAGCCGGCGCCGGTGGAGGACGTGGTCGAAGGGGGTCCGGCCGAGGAAGCGGCGGCCGTCCCGGAGGCAGGTGCGGAGGGCGAGAGCGGCGAGGATGAGCGCGGTTCGGTAGGCGGTCCCGCCAAGCCGGCCAGCAGCGGCTGATCGAGTGGCCGCGCTGGCGCCGGCCGTGGCCGCGGTGAGGAACGCCGTGCGGCGTAGCCTTGCCGGGCTCGTGCCCGCCGGTGCGGCCGCCTCCAGCACCTCGTGGTCGAGCCCGGCCCGTTCAGACACAACCGACCCGAGCACGCCGCGGGAGAACCCGACCGGTTCAAACACGACCGGCCTGAGCACGCCGTGGGAGAGCCCGGCCGGTTCAAATACGACCGGCCCGGAGGCGACCGGGGCTAATGCGCCTGCGGCGAACGCGGGCGGGTTGGACGGGCTGGTGCTGGTGGCCTGCTCCGGTGGGGCCGACTCGATGGCGCTGGCCGTTGCGGCAAAGTTCGTGACGCGGCGCATGGGGGTGCGCTGCGGGCTCGTGACAGTCGATCATGGGCTGCAGGACGGCTCCGGGGAGCGGGCGGCCCGGCTGGCCGAGTGGGCGCGGGAGCGTGGGTTCGAGCCGGTCGACGTGCGTGCCGTCAGCGTCGGGGGCGTGGGCGGGCCGGAGGCGGCGGCTCGGGAGGCGCGGTACGCGGCGCTCGAGGACGCCGCGATCGAGCACGGCGCAGCCGTCGTGCTGCTCGGGCACACGCGCGACGACCAGGCCGAGACCGTGCTGCTGGCGCTGGCCCGCGGGTCGGGGCCGCGCGGGCTGGCGGGGATGCCGGTCCGGCGCGAGCGGCGCGGGGTGGCGTTCGTGCGGCCGCTGCTCGACGTGAGCCGGGCCGAGGCCCGGGCCGCCTGCGAGGTGGACGGGCTTCCGGTGTGGGAGGACCCGCACAATTCGGACGCCGCGTACGCGCGGTCGCGGATCCGGCCGCTCGTCCAGGCGCTCGGTGGCGGCGTCGTGGACAACCTGGCGAGGACGGCTCGGCTGGTGGGGGCGGACTCCGCATACCTCGACGGGGTGGCCGGGGAGGCGTTGGAGAAGGCGCTGGCCGACCCCGGCGGGCTCGCCGTGAGCGAGCTGAGCGGCATGCCGGGGCCGATCCGGACGCGGGTGCTGCACGCCTGGGCGCTGCGGCTCGGGGTGCCGGGGACCGCGCTGTCGCATCGGCACGTGGACGCGCTCGACGCGCTCGTGACGAACTGGCACGGGCAGGGGGCCGTGGCGCTGCCGGGCGGAATCTCGATCGTGCGCAGCGGCGGCCGGCTGGCGCCGCCGGGGAGCGAGCGGGGCGAACCGAGTCATTGACCGCGCGGCGGTGGGTGCCGCCGGGGAGCGAGTGGGCGAACCGAGTCATTGACCGCGGGCGGTGGGCGCCAGCGGGGAACGAGCAGGGCGAACCCAGTCATTGACCGCGCGGGCGGTGGGCGCCGACGCTTGAGGCGGGGCGAGGGCGGGAGCGTAAGGCGGAGGCTCATGGCGTACGACATCGAACGCTCTTCGGTCTTTGTTCCCCGCGGGATCGTGGCCACCAGCCAGCCGTTGGCGGCGGGGGCCGGGCTCGAGGTGTTGCGGCGCGGCGGGAACGCGGTCGACGCGGCGATCGCGACCGCGGTGGCGCTCACCGTGGTACAGCCGGGGTCGAACGACATCGGCGGCGATCTGTTCGCGCTGGTGTGGGACGGGGAGCGGCTGCACGGGCTGAACGCGTCCGGGCGGTCGCCGGCACTGCTGAGCCGCGAGCTGGTGCTGGAGCGGGCGCCCGAGGCGGGCGTCTCCGCGGCGCTGGGCGGGCATCAGGCGGCGGCCCGGCGCGGCGTGCCCGACCGCGGGTGGCTGCCGGTGACCGTGCCGGGGGCGCCGCGCGGGTGGCGGGACCTGCACGAACGGTTCGGGTCGCGGCCGTTCGCCGACCTGTTCACCGACGCGATCGAGTACGCGGAGCGCGGCTACCCGGTCTCGCCCGCCGTGGCCGCCGCCTGGCGGCGGGCGGCCGAGCGGGTGTACCCGTCGCTCGACGGGCCGGAGTTCGCCGAGTGGGGGCGCGTGTTCACGTTCGGCGGGCGGGCGCCGCGGGCGGGGGAGCGGTGGAGCAATCCCGACGCGGCGCGCACGCTGCGTTCAATTGCCGATACGTACAGCGACTCTTTCTACCGCGGGGACATCGTGGAGGCGATCGTCGGGCATGCTGAGCGGACGGGCGGGCTGCTGCGGGCGGCCGATCTGGCGGACCACCGGTCTGACTGGGTCGAGCCGCTTTCCATCCGGTACGGCGGGCACGAGGTCTGGGAGCTCCCGCCGAACGGGCAGGGGATCGCGGCGCTGATCGCGCTCGGTGTCCTGAACGGCTGCGACGGGCCGCCGTCGCTGCACGAGCAGATCGAGGCGATGAAGCTCGGGTTCGCGGACGCGCACGCCTACGTGGCGGATCCGCGCGCCGGCGTTCCCGTGACGGGGCTCCTCGCGCCGGCCTACCTCGAGGAGCGCCGCGGGCTGATCGGGGAGAGGGCCGGGCTGTATGACGCGGGGGAGCCGCAGCGCGGGGGGACCGTATATCTGTGCACGGCGGACCGGGAAGGGCGGATGGTGAGCCTGATCCAGTCGAACTACCTCGGGTTCGGGTCGTTCGTGGCGGTGCCCGGCACCGGGTTCGGGCTGCAGGACCGCGGGGCCGGGTTCGTGCTGGACGAGGGGCACCCGAACGTGGTCGGGGCGGGGAAGCGGCCGTACCACACGATCATCCCCGCGTTTCTGACCCGGGACGGCGAGCCGATCGGGCCGTTCGGGGTGATGGGCGGGCACATGCAGCCGCAGGGGCACGTCCAGGTGGTCCTTTCGACGGTCGGCGAACGGCTGGATCCGCAGGCGGCGCTGAACCGGCCGCGGTGGTACTGGCACGCGGGGCGGGACGTCCGGGTCGAGCCGGGGCTGGCGGCCGCCGCCGAGGAGCTGCGCCGGCGCGGGCACCGGGTCGCCGTGGCGCAGGAGCCGGGCGTCTTCGGGGCGGGGCAGGCCATCTGGCGTACTGCATCCGGATATGTCGCCGGGTCGGAGCCTCGGGCCGACGGGTCGGCGATGGGGTACTAGCGGGGGCAAGAGAGAGTTCTCTCATCCGGTGACCCCGCATCGATCCGGGGCGGCCGATAGGGCAGGCTAGGACTATGGCCGACGGCACCACCTGGCACTCTTCCGACATCGACCACGTGATCGTCAGCGAGGAGCAGATCCGCGACAAGACCGCGGAGCTCGCCAAGCAGGTCGCGGCGGATCACGCGGACGCCGAGTCGATCCTGCTCGTCGGCGTGCTGAAGGGCGCGGTCATGTTCATGGCCGACTTCGCCCGCGCGCTCGGGCGGGTCGGCCCGCCGGTCGAGCTCGAGTTCATGGCCGTCTCGTCGTACGGGCAGGGCACGACGTCGTCGGGGGTCGTTCGGATCCTTAAGGACCTGGACCGGGACATCGCCGGGCGGCACGTGGTCGTGGTCGAGGACATCGTCGACTCCGGGCTGACGCTGTCGTGGCTGCTGAAGTACCTCGAGAGCCGCTCCGCGGCCGAGGTCGACGTCGTGGCGCTGCTGCGCAAGCCCGACGCGGTGCGGGTCAACATTCCGGTGCGATATGTCGGATTCGACATTCCGAATGAGTTCGTGGTCGGATACGGTCTCGACTACGCGGAGCGCTATCGCGACCTGCCGTTTGTCGGAGTGCTGAAGCCCTCGGTGTACGGGCGCGGCTGACCTGCGGTTTCCTGAGAGTCTGCTGAGAGCCCCTCCTCCCCGGCCTACGCCGATCCGCGACTGTCGGTGCCACGGTGTACCGTCAAATGGTCGCGAGCGTCAACTGAGCCCAACCATGGCGGCGCTTTCGGCACCGCGTCGGAATGTGGGTCCGGCGCGGTCGACGGCCTTACGGATGGAGGGGCCGGGCGCCGCGTGTGCCCGACGACAACATGGAACGTACCCGTTTGTTCCGCCGGCCGGTGGTCTGGATCATCGTTGTGATCATCGGTGCCATTGTGCTCAGTTCCTTCTTCACGGGCGGCGATAGCTACACCAAGGCGGACACCTCTGTGGTGCTCGACCAGCTTCGGTCCGGCAACGCGAAGAAGGCTGTGATCCAGGACAAGGAGCAGACGCTCAACCTGGACCTCAAAGACAAGATCAATGTCAAGGGCACGAAGACTGACAAGATCCAGGGCCAGTTCTCCTCGCAGAGTGCGGACGAGCTGCAGAACGAGCTCAGCACGCTGAAGTCGCAGAACAAGCTGGGCGAGTACAACGTCAACGTCACCCAGGACAACATCTTCATCAGCCTGCTGATCAACCTGTTGCCGATCGCGGTGCTGGTGGTCCTGCTGCTGCTGTTCATGTCGCAGATGCAGGGCGGCGGCTCCCGTGTGCTCAACTTCGGCAAGTCCAAAGCGAAGCTGATCTCGAAGGACACCCCGAAGACGACGTTCGCGGACGTCGCCGGGTCCGACGAGGCCGTCGAGGAGCTCCACGAGATCAAGGACTTCCTGCAGGCGCCGGCGAAGTACCAGGCCCTCGGGGCGAAGATCCCGAAGGGCGTCCTGCTCTACGGCCCGCCCGGCACCGGTAAGACGCTGCTGGCCCGCGCCGTCGCCGGCGAGGCCGGGGTGCCGTTCTACTCGATCTCCGGCTCGGACTTCGTCGAGATGTTCGTCGGTGTCGGTGCCTCCCGGGTCCGCGACCTGTTCGAGCAGGCGAAGGCCAACGCGCCGGCGATCGTGTTCGTCGACGAGATCGACGCCGTCGGCCGCCACCGCGGCGCCGGCATGGGCGGCGGTCACGACGAGCGCGAGCAGACGCTCAACCAGCTGCTCGTCGAGATGGACGGCTTCGACACCAAGGGCGGCGTGATCCTGATCGCCGCGACCAACCGGCCCGACATCCTCGACCCGGCCCTGCTGCGCCCCGGCCGCTTCGACCGGCAGATCGCCGTCGACCGGCCCGACATGGAGGGCCGCAAGGCCATCCTGCGGGTGCACGCCAAGGGCAAGCCGTTCACGCCCGACGTCGACCTCGACTCGGTGGCCCGGCGCACGCCCGGCTTCACCGGTGCCGACCTGGCCAACGTCATCAACGAGTCGGCGCTGCTGGCCGCCCGCAACGACAAGCGGGCGATCACCAACGACTACCTCGAAGAGGCCATCGACCGGGTCATCGCCGGCCCGGAGCGGCGCACCCGCGTGATGAGCGAGCACGAGAAGAAGGTCACCGCATACCACGAGGGCGGTCACGCGCTCGTCGCCTGGGCGCTGCCCCACTCAGCGCCCGTGCACAAGGTGACCATCCTGTCCCGCGGCCGTTCGCTGGGGCACACGCTGGTCCTGCCCACCGAGGACAAGTACACGCAGACCCGCTCCGAGATGATCGACACCCTGGCGTACGCGCTGGGTGGTCGCGCCGCCGAGGAGCTCGTCTTCCACGAGCCGACCACCGGCGCCGGCAACGACATCGAGAAGGCGACCGCGCTCGCCCGGTCGATGATCACGGAGTACGGCATGAGCGCCAAGCTCGGCGCCGTCAAGTACGGCACCGGCGACGGCGAGCCGTTCCTGGGCCGCACGATGGGCCACGAGCGGGACTACTCCGAGAAGATCGCCGCCGAGATCGACGCCGAGATGCGCGGCCTCATCGAGATCGCGCACGACGAGGCCTGGGAGATCCTGGTCGAGTACCGGGACGTCCTCGACAACATCGTCGCCGAGCTCATGGAGAAGGAGACGATCTCGCAGGCTGACATGACCCGCATCTGCGCCCGCGTCGTGAAGCGGCCCCCGATGGCGCCGTACAGCGGCAACGGCCGCCGCCGGCGGGCCGACGCCGGCGCCAACGGCTCCGACATCACCCAGCCGGTCGGCTTCGGTGGCGACGAGCACGTGCGGATCGTCAGCGGCGGCGAGACCACGGACGGCGCACACTGAGCGAGATCAGCAGCACCGAGCCCGACACCGACAACGGTGCCGGGCTCGGTGCTGATCAGGAGCTGGACCACGTCGCCGCCCGCCTGGTCAGCGGCAAGCTCGGTGGCGTCGAGGTCGAGCGCAACGTGGACCTCAAGCGCATCGAGGAAGCGGTACGCGAGATCCTGATCGCCGTCGGCGAGGACCCGGACCGCGACGGCCTGCGCAAGACCCCGGCCCGGGTCGCCCGCGCCTACGCGGAGCTCTTCGCCGGCCTGCGCGTCGACCCGTCCCAGGTGCTGCTCACCTCGTTCGAGGCCGACCACGAGGAGCTCGTGCTCGTCCGCGACATCGAGGTCCAGTCGATGTGCGAGCACCACCTCCTGCCGTTCCACGGGGTGGCCCACATCGGGTACATCCCGGGCACCGACGGCCGCATCACCGGCCTTTCGAAGCTGGCCCGGCTGGTCGAGGTGTACGCGCGGCGCCCGCAGGTGCAGGAGCGGCTGACGTCGCAGATCGCCGACCTGCTCATGTCCCAGCTCGGCCCGCGCGGCGTGATCGTGGTCATCGAGTGCGAGCACATGTGCATGTCGATGCGTGGCATCCAGAAGGGCGGCTCGCGGACCATCACGTCCGCGGTGCGCGGCCTGCTGCGCGACGACGCGAAGTCACGCTCCGAGGCGATGTCGCTGATCCTGCACGGCTAGAAGAGCAGGGCCCCGCCGAACACCAGCACGGGTATCAGCGCCAGCAGGCTGATGACCAGGCCCAGCACGGGGGTACGTGACGTGGTCTTGCGGGTCATGGCCCCGATCGTGAGCCAGCCCAGTCCGAACGCGATGGCCGGCAGCACCAGCGCACAGGGCAGCGCCAGCAGCCCGACGCCCTGCCTGTCGCCGGCCAGCATCATCGGGATCTGCACGATCGCCGCGAGGAGCGCGAAGGCGAAGTAGATCCCGGCGTTGACCCACACCCGCCGGTTCGACGCCGACTGCCGCCCGGGGGCCGCCAGGGCGGCCTCAGACTGCTTGAGACCGGCCGCCGCGATCCGCAGGGCCGTCGACACCCTTCCGGGCACGGAATTCGGCACGGGCGGGCTCAGCGGGTTCACGACACCGGTCCCGACGGCCCCGGCCGCCCCGGAGACCGGCACGGCACTGATCCGATTCGGTACCCCGCTGACGGGCACCCGCGGGATCGCTCCCGTGTTGTGGATGTTGGGCGGCGGGACCGGCGGCGCGCTGCGCGGCACGACGACCGGATAGCCGCCGGTGTGCCCGCCGGGCATCCGGGGCGCCCCCGCGACGGCCGGCGTCCCCGGCATCGCCACGGCGGGCGCGCCGCTGATGGGCGGCGCACTCACGGGCGGCATGGGCACGCGCTGCCCCTGGGCCCACGCCTGGGGCGGCCCGCCGTAGGGCGACGGCGGCGGGGGCGGGGCCATCGGGGCGCCGCGGCGCGGGTCCACCGGCTGCGGCCCCGCGGTCAGCGCCGCGTGCGCGGCCTGGATCTCCGGCCACGCCGGGACGAGCTCGACCGGCCGGCCGCCGGCCTCGCCGACGAGCTCGTTGAGGTAGGCCTGGTGGTGCGCCAGCTTCCCGCGGATCGCGGCCAGGTCGGCCTGCGCGGCCTTGAGCGCCGCCTTGTGCTCGGCGACCACCGCGATGACCTCACGGCGGACGGTGTCGAGCCGCTGCCCGGCGGCGACGTAGTCGAGCCAGGCCGTGCGGCTCGGCTCGCCGACCGGCACCGGCGGCGCCGACCACGGCCCGCTCAGCTGGAGGCACACCTGCCGCACGAGCTCGGCCGGCGGGTCGGGGTCGAGGTACACCGGCGCGTTCAACCGGCTCGGCCCGGTGCCGGTCCCGGAGAACGTGGCCCCCGGCGGGTCGCCGACCCAGGCATGCGGGTTGCGGATCGCGATCTGGGTGGCGTGCGGCAGCGGCGCCTGCGTCGTCTCCTGCGTCAGCGGCGGCGGCGGCCACCCCGCCGCGATCAGGTGCAGCCGCCCCGCGGGCCCGGCGTGCGCCAGCCCGGCGATCCGCGCGAGGTCGCGCCCCTCGGTGAGCTCGGGCAGGGAGGCGATGACGATCAGCAGCGTCGGCGCCGGCCCGTCGGTCCGCGCCGCCAGCCACCGCTCGCCCTCGTCCAGCACGGCCCGCAGCCCCTCGGCATCGGTCGCCGGCGGCGGCATGATCGCGTCGATCCCCGTGAACCACCCGAACGTCGACCCGTCCACGACGGCGTCGATCGTGCGGATCCGCACCGACCCCGGCGGCGAGGACGCCAGCAGCCGCAGCACGAGGCTGCGCAGCAGCCCGGCCACGCGGCTGTCCCGCGCGTCGGCGTCGATCGCGATGTGCCCGGCCCGCAGCAGCGGCACGATCACCGGGAAGCGCGCGTCGTCCAGCGGATGCGCCTGCCCGACCCGCACGAACGTGGGCGGCAGGGGCCCGCCCAACGGCGTCGCGGGCGCCAGCGCGTCCAGCTGCGCCCCCAGCCACCCCGGCGCCAGCATGGCCGCGTTGGCACGCAGCCCGGCCGCGAGGTCGTGCTGCTCGGCGTACTGTTCGGCGGGCGCGGCATTGGCCGAGTACCCCTCGAGAATCGGCCCGGCGGCGGCGACGAGCGCAGCGGTGTGCCGGTGCTGCGCAGCCGCTCGCTCGATCCGTGCCCGAAGGCGTGCCACCGTGCCCCTTCCCAGTTTTCGCTAAGCCAGATGCGGGAACGGTAACGCAGACTGCGAATCCCGTCAGCAGGTGCACGCCAACGACCGCGTTGTCGCAGGTCGCCGGGCTGCCCTCATCGCCCGCGCGCCGGGGTGCGGCGCGGGAAGGTGCCCGGGCGGCCTCGGGCCGCTAGCCTCTGAGCGTGGACCCATCGAAGCCGAACGACCCGCGGGTGGATCAGGGGCAGGCGATTCCCCGGTCTCGGCCGGCGAATGAGGAGGTCCTTGAGGGCGAGATCATTGACCGCGGCGTTCCGATCGGGCGCCCGCGGACGGACCCGCCCCCGCCGTCACCACCGGACCCGAAGCAGCGCAAGGCCACCCGCCGCACGATCCTGTGGACGTTGCTGGGCCTGGCGGCATTCGTCTGCCTCAGCGGCCTTGGAGCCGGCTACATCTACTACAACAAGGCCGTCGAACCCGATCGCAGCCAGCCGGAAGGGGTCATCGAGCAATACGTCGACGTCAAGTTCAACAAGCGGGACAACATCCGCGCAAAACTGTTTGAGTGCTCGTCCGCGGATCTGGCGGACATCGAGGCCACCTTGAACGATGTGAAGGCACTCGAGGGACGCTTTTCCACCTCAGCGGTGGTGCAGCCGGGCAGCTTCGATGTGACGGTTGACGGCGATCGAGCCGACGTCGACGCCACGCTGCAAATCGTGCTGACCGAGGCGTCAGGCGGCCAGTCCATCACTGAGCAGCACTGGAAGTTCCAGCTGTCCAAGAGCCCGACCTGGCGGCTATGTAAAGCCACGAAGGCGAACTAACCTGTACCTATTCCGCCCAGAGCAGGTGGATGGGGACTTCGAGGGTCTTTGGGGGCTGGCCGCTCCATGCCCAGCGGTACCAGTCCAACTCCCGGCACACGCGGATGCAGATGTCGCCCTCGGCGCTGTTGTACGCCTCCGTGACCGCGCGCAGATCGCGCTGATCCCGGCCCGTCTTGTCCTCAGGGCCGGGCACGCGGACGACCCGCAGGCCGGTGATGGCCTTGACGTCGCGGGCCGGTCGCGCAGGACGCGCGGGAGGCGCGTCCAGCGACACCAGGGTCAGGTCGGCGGATGCCGTGACCGTGCTCGAGATCCGCTCGACCCACACGCGCTCCAGGGGGACCAGCGGGGCGAAGACTTCGGTCTGCTCGGACTCGGCGCGGTACCACTCCTGCTCCGGCAGCGCCGGCACATAGGTCCGGCTGGCCTGCACCACACTGTCGTCGATGCGCAGGTCCGCCCGCCAACCCAGACCGGGGACGCCGACGACGGCGCGGCGGCCGCGCAGGTCGCGTAGCGACGAGGCGGGGACCAGTTCGATGCCGGCGGGAGTTCTGGCCGTACCGCCGGCCAATAAATCCCAGTCGGGGAAGTCCGCGTCGCCGGGCAGGTCGGTCACGGCTTCATTCCCAAGGGTGCCCCCATCCGCTGCATGAACGGCACCGGGTCGATCGCGCCGTTGTTGCTCGGGTCGCTGTTGATGTGGACCTCGAAATGCACGTGCGGGCCGGAGGAGTGCCCGGTCGTGCCGGAGAACCCGATTTCCTGGCCCGGGGCGACGTGCTGGCCCACGACGACGCTCGGCTGCTTCACCATGTGGCAGTACCGCGTAAGAATGCCATTCGCATGCTGGATCTCGACGTACCAGCCGCACCCGAGCACGTTCGGCGAGCCGTCGCGCCAGCAGCCCCACTCGGTGCCGTTGGCGAGGTGGGCCTGGCAGCGCACCTTCACCACGATGCCAGCGGCGGCGGCGCGGATCAGCGTGCCGCGGTCGACGATCAGGTCGACGCCCTGGTGCGTCGGGCGGTCCGCGGTGCGGAAGCCGGAGCCGACCTCGCCGTTGACCGGCGCGGTCCAGCCCGACGCCGCGACCTGCTCCCCGCTGACGCACGTCAGCTTCGTGGAGTCGCCGGCCGCGCGCGCCGCCCCGCCGGTCAGCGAGTTGACGACCGTGCTCGCGAGCTGCTCGTGTTTGGCGTACGCGTCCGGGTACGCGCTGATCTGAACCTTCTGCGCGGCCTGGGTGAGGCTCATCTTGTCCCAGCCCTGGATGGTGAGCAGCTTCTCGTAGAACTTCCGCGAGGCGTACTGCGGATCCATGATCTGCTGCGGCGTACCCCATCCGCTGCTCGGCCGCTGCTGGAACAGCCCGAGCGAGTCGTGGTCGTTGCGCGCCCCGAGATTCGGCAGGTTGTGCAGGCTCGACTCCTGCATCGCGGTGGCGACCGCGATCACCCACCCCCGCGGCGGCACGTTCATGTCCTGCCCGACCCGCACAATGATCGCGGCGTTGCGGACCTGTTCGTCGGAGAGCTCATGATGGCTCGGCAGGTTGGCCGCGGCCGCGTTGACGAGCTGCCCGTTGCCGCACCCGGTGTCGTACGTCTGCGTGTTGCGCTTCGCGTCGAAGAAGAACGCCACGACGCCGCCCGCGCAGCACACGAGCAGGAGCACCGAGCACAACGCCGCCAGCAGAGCCGGACGGATGAATTTGCCCCGCTTCGGTACCGCGAAATCCTCGTCTTCCCCGATGCCGCTCACGCCGTCTCCCAGTCCAGCGAGGTGACCTGCCAACGCCCGCCCGCGACCTGCAGCCCGAGCACGATCGTCCCGCCCTCCGCCGGGATCCGGGCCACGGTCGTCCCGCCATTGGGCTGCAGCTGTACCGCCCCGGTGATCGCCGCCGTCGGCACGTCGGCGGGATCGGTATCGGCGAGCGCGGCCATCAGCTCCGTCGAGGCGTCCGGCTTGAGCCCGGCCCGCCACTGCTCCCCGGTGACTCCGGGCTTGCGCAGCCACGCCTTGGCAAACCGCGTGGCCACGGTCCCCGCGTCGGCCGCCCCCTTGCTCACCGCCGGCGCCGCCGCGGCCGACTCGTCGACCCCGTCATCCCCGAGCGAGGAGTACGGATCCGCCGAAGTCGGCACCGGCGCTACGGTCGGCCCGATCGCGTCGTTGCCCGACCGCCCGGCCCCGTTGTCGAGCACGGTCCGCCCGAGCGCGACAACCCCGAGCACGACGACAACCAGAACCAACGCGATGCCGTACCGCGTCCCGAGCAGCCGCAGGACCGTGCGCATCGCCGCCTACCCCGGCAGGCTCGCCGACTCGGGCCGCCGCGCGCCCCGAGTGTTCCCCCGCTCGGACGTGGACCGCTCCGATTCGGGCCGATAGATCGAGTACGACGGCACGTTCTCCGCCGGCAGATCGGGCTCCTCCCACGTCGACTCCCGCCGCCGACTGCCCTGCTGCTGCCCGCGCCGGTTGCCACCGGTCTCCGGCCGCTCGACGGGCACCCCGGCTCCGGCTCCGACCGAGGCGGTGTCCTCGCTGCGCGCCTCCGGCCGTTGCGAGGTCTGGAGTTCACCACCGCCGCGCTGCGACCCCGGCTCCCTGGTACCCCCGGCGTCGACCACCTTGAGCGCCGCCGCCGCCCGCACGTCCCGCATGAACAGCCGATGCCAACTGCCGGCCGACGTGAGCGCCCGCGTTGAGTCCTTCCCGCCGAGCTGCGTGATCCGCCGATAAGGCCGCAACAACAGCCACCCGACAACCCCGGTCAGCCAGATCAGTAAAACCTGCAACCAGGGCGCCAGCGACGGCGTCTTCAAGATCAACGTTACGGCAAAGAGGTAGATCGCCGACCCGGTCCCGAAGATGACGATGTTGAACATCGCTGCGATGACCGCGTTCCCGAGCCGCCGCAGCCCGGCATTCGCCGGCCGCAGCAATCCGATCGTCCCGAGGATCGGAGAGGCAATGACCGCCCACCTGAAGATCAGGAACCCGAGAATGACAAGGATCGAGGCAGTGATGTCGAATAGTGCAAAGAAGAGCGCGGAGAGGATCGCGAGGAAGCCCGATCCGATCCGATCCATTCCACGGCTGCCCTGAAGATGCTCATATGCTTCCGGGTCTTCCGTGCGGATCTGCTCCGCAATCTTCATCCAACGTTGCTGCTTTTTTTCGGTCAGGACCTTGCGCTCGTTCGACTCGATGGGTGGTCCAGGGCGGTGCTCGCGGATGCGCTTGTCTTCCTCGTCCCGTGCGCGTTGCTCCGCCGTGCGGATGCGCTCGACCTCGTCCCAGCTGAACGATTTCGCATCGTAAAGAGCCGGACCGTATTTCTGAGCAGTCTGACTGTCTGCGGAACCGAGGGTCCCGCGGAGCCAGTTGCGGTAGAGGAGGCCGTCAACGACCGTGTCGCTCGCGCGGACCGCAGGAGGACGCGTGTCGACGCACGCCTTTGGGTCGAGATTGCGGCACTCGCCTGGAGGGATGCTTTGATCGGGCGGTCCGACGGCGCTGTGAATGGCGTTCAGGCTGGTGATCAATGTCTGATCGGCGAGGCCGGCTGACCAGCTGGGCCACCGGGCGATTGCCGTGATGAGCACCATGACGAAGATCGCCCAGCCGGCGGTGGTCACGGCGTTGGACAGATCGGACTGGCGCGAACGCCAAAGAAGGTACAGACCGACGATTACGAGAGTGACTGCACCAAAAGCGGTGAACACCTTCGAGTAGACCGCTTTTGTGGCCGTGTTTACCAGCGGGTCGGCCCAGCCCCACATGTAGGACGGGTCCCAGGCCCTTTCCCGAAGAGCGTTGGATGCGCCGAGCACCCCCGTTGCGATTGCGAACTCGCCATTCGCAACGGTATTTTCAAATTCTGCGCTAGGATTGGTGACAGTTGAAGCGCACTTGAGATCGTACGTCGTGAAATCGTACCCGGCGTAGCCGTATTCGCTATAACGGAAAAGGAGCCGCGAACCGCGGTCCGGTTCTGGTTGCTGGGCAAACCAACCGGCCATGCCGGAATCCGGGGCGCTGGGCGTCGGTGCGTCCAGGCAGCTGAGCTTCCCCTGTACGTCGACCTGGAGACGGTTGGCACAGTTTTCGAAGTTGGTGGGCACCCGCCATTCCTCGACGGTGCAGAGGGGGTCGCCAGGGGCGTGGGTGGGGGAGGCGGTGGCGAGTGTGGCGGGGGCTCCGAAGAGTGTGGCCATGGCCGTGACGAGGACCACGGCCACGTACACGGGCAGGCGTCTCACCGATCGTCCTCCGGGTCGTCGTCGTGGATGTCCACGACCTCGCCGCCGATGGTGGTCGAGGTAGGTGGTGCGCCCGGCGTCGTGTCCAAGTAGCGCAGCAGGTCCTGCACGTACGACACGTCCACGCGGACCTTCTGGACTCGGCCGTCCACGTCTCGCATCACGAACTCGCGGAAGCCCAGGCGGGACGAGGAGCTGGTGTCCACCTGGGACAGTGCGGCCAAAGTCTGCTCGTAGCCGACGTCCGTCGGGACCCGTAGCAGGCGCAGGGCCTCGGCGGCGATCTCGGCGTCCTCGGCGATCCGGCCGACGAAGACCGTCGAGACCAGGTTTTGGACGTCGAGGCCGAGGATGTCCTTCGGGTTCTGGGAGGCGACCAGGGCCGCCAGGTTCCACTTGCGGGAGTCGCGGGCCAGGCGGACCAGGAACGAGCGGCCCGAGCGCCAGCCCTCCATGAAGTGGGCCTCGTCCAGGCCTACGAGCTTGCGCTGGGACATGTCGCCGCCGTAGCAGCGGCGCACGGCGAGGCGGTGGGCGGTGTGGAGCATCGGCAGGGCCAGTGACTCCTCGGCCGACCAGTACTCGCGCTCGATCTTCAGGTCCGGCAGGCGCAGGCCGGCCATGGTGATGACCGTCAGGGCCGCGTCCGGGCCGAGCAGGCCGCTGGGCGGGGAGCCGAAGAAGAGCATCGCCAGGGGCATCTCGGCGGTGTCGAGCAGCAGGTTGCCGAGCTCGGCGGCGTCGTGGTCGCCGGTGTCGCGCAGGGAGCGGATCACGTCCTCGAGGGTCGAGGACTCCTCCGCCGGGACCTGGCGGACGGCGTGGCGCAGCATCGTGGCCGTCGACGCCTCGCGGGCGACCTGAGGGGGTACGAGCATCATGCAGATGTCCTGCACCAGCATGCGGCGCTCGGCGCGGGCGTTGGAGACGGCGATCTCGAACTCGCGGTCGCCCGGGGGGCCAGCGGCGTAGTGGGCCCGCTGCGGGGTCGGGATCAGCGCGTACGGGGCCAGGGTGCCCTGCTCCGAGCCGGTCAGGTTGAGCACGCGGGCGTACGGCGCCAGCTCCGGCATCTGGCACAGGCGGGCCAGCGGGCCCGACGGGTCAAGCAGCGTGACCTGGACGCCCCGGCGGGCGGCCAGGTAACCCAGGGCGCCCATCAGGGTCGACTTTCCACCGCCGGGCTCGGCGACGAAGACGGCCAGGCCCGAGCGCTCGCGGACCTCCATCGGGAAGTGCAGGTCCAGGAAGACCGGGCGGCGGGACGTGCCGGCGGTGCGGCCGATGAGGTCGCCGCGGCGGTCGCCGACCGTGGACGCGGCCTGGGGGAGGGCGGCGGCGAAGAGCTTGACCGGCATGCGGCGCAGGTAGCCGGTGTTGGCCAGCGGCTCGCCGGGGATGAACTCGCGCGCGAGCCAGTCCTGGTTCTTCGGGTGCTGCAGCGCGACGCGCATCTCGCGGGAGTACATCTGCGTGACCCGGCGGGCGCGCTCGAGGCACTCCTCGCGGGTGCGGCCGCCGATGGCGATGCGGTGCCAGCCGTGCGCCCGCGAGGAGTCGACCGGCAGGCCGGTGCTGATCTCGTCGCCGATGGTCAGGGCCCGCTTGGCCAGGCGCTCGAGCTCCGGCGGGGCGTCGATGCCGTGCTCGGAGTAGTCGGCCTGCTGGGAGCGGATCAGGCGGAGCCGGTGCTCGAGGTTGCGGAAGGAGTCGTTGGGGCCCAGGATGTCGATCCGCGAGGAGAGCTCCATCGGCCAGGGCAGGCGCTCGTGGAAGTGCAGCCAGGGCTCGTGGCGCTCGGGGATCTCCAGGGGCTCCATCCGGCCGACGGTGAGCACGGCGACGTGGCGCTCCTCGCCGGTGACCCGGTTGACGAGCTTCACCGTCGAGCCGTAGGGCGTGCGGTACCGCTCGACGGCCTCGGTCAGCGCCAGCAGGTCGCCGGCGTCCCAGCCGCCGTCGAGCGCGGTGACGTGGCCCGGCGGGGACATGCACAGCGCGACCGAGCGGTACAGCAACCACTCCAGCTCGAACGTCGTGACCCGCCGGCCGCGCATGCCGAAGGCGCCCAGCACCTCGTCGAACTGCTCGACGGTGCGGGCCATCCGGCGGCGCTCGGCGTCGGCGACGCCGCGCTTGAACAGCGCGCCGATGCGCTCGGCGAAGGTGTCGCCCAGCGTGCGGCGGGCGAAGGCGATCCCGAGGTACGTCTGGCCCTCGGCGTGGTTGATCGACAGCAGGTGCTTCTGTGCGGCGACGAGGTGGTCGGCCCAGGAGGGGCCGCCGGGCGCGCCGGGCAGCGGGTGTGGCGTGTTGCCGTCGACCACGCGGGCCCACTGGTCGGCCGGGAACGGCCGGGTGGTGCGCCGCAGGTGCAGCCGGAAACCGGCCAGGCCGGCGAACTGCTCGGAGATCGCCGACAGCAGGGCCTCGCGCTCGGCGTCGGGCCGGAACGCCCAGCGCACCTCGGGCAGCCAGTACCAGGCGGTGACCGTGTTGGGGGTGAACGTCAGGTGCCCGGCGATCTCGGTGATCGCCAGGTCGATCGAGGCGCTGCGGTCCTTGTGCCGGGGCTTCGGCGTGCGGTCCAGCGGCGTCTTGCGGCCCCGCTGCGGCGGGGGTTGCGTCCGTGACGGGGGCTGCATCCGCGGCGGGCGCGGGGGCTGCTGGGCCGGGACCGCGCGCTCGGGCGCGGTCCGCCGGGCCGGCGGGGACTGCACCGGCGGGGGCTGGACCGGCCGCGTCGGCGGCGTGGTGGTCACCGTCCGCCCGGCGGGCGGCAGGGCCCGCTGCGGAGCGCGTGGGGCCTCGCGTCGCCCGCGCTCCTCGTGGACGGGGCGGGTGGTGTGCCGCTCGCCGTTCGTGCGCGGCGGCTCGATCGGGACGCGCGGCGTGGTGCGCTGAGGCACCCGCAGGTCCTCGGGGGCCCGCCCCGCGCCGGACGTGGGCGCGGCGGAGACCGGGATGCCGGAGATCGGCCGCACGCGCTCGGTGCGCTCGGGGCGGCCGCCGGGCTCGAGGGCCCGCATCCGGTCGCGCGGCGGGTCGTCGAACAGGCCCATGAAGGGCGAGTCGACGTCGGGCGCCGGCTGGCCGCTCACGGGCCGTTCGGACGGTCCGGTGCCGCGGAACATCGCGACCCGGCCGCCCTCGGCGACCGCGCGCAGCCCCCCATCGTAGTCGGTTGACTGCGCAGCGTCGTCATCGACGTCCGGCCGGTCCTGATAGCCCCCGGTCCTACGGGGCGGCGGAGTGGTCATACGAGATCACCGGTGAGTTCCGGGCGGATGCGCACCTTCGTGGCGACCAGGCGGGCGTCGCGCAGCTCGGAGCTGGGCTCGCGGGTGTGACGCCAGTCGGTCAGGGCGGTGCGGACCACCATGCGGGCGGGTCGATCGGGGTCGACGTAACGGAAGATCAGCGACGTCGCCACGATCGCGAGCGCGATCTCGTAGGCGGGGAAGTAGTCGACGTGCAGCGTGATCAGGTAGCGGATGAACATGAACAGCGGCACCAGCAGCGCGAACACCCCGTACTGCGCGTACGGCAACTGGATGGGCAGCGTGTAGCCGGGCGGGCCTAGGTAGACCAGGCGGGCCCGGTAGATGTCGTCGTCTGTGCGCAGGCGCATGTTGGCTAGGCCTACTTGAAGATGATGCTGACCAGCGAGTCACCGAAGAAGAACAGCGACGCGGCGCCGGCGACGAAGGCCAGGCCGATGATCGCGATCGCCGAGCTCGTGAGGACGCGCGACACCTCACCCTTGCTGGCCCGGCCGATGAAGATCACCCCGAGTGCGGCGAGCAGGATCGGGACGATCTTGGTCGTGAAGAAGTTCAGGATGCCGTCGGTGTTGATCGTCTTCGGCTCGGGCGTCGGCGTCGGAGCGAGGGCGATCGCATCCACGGCGTGTGTGGCCGAGCCCCACAGCGCCTGGCCGATCTCCATCAACATCATCAGACCTCCCCGGAGGCGCGACGGGCAAGGTGCACGCCGCGCGTTAAGCCTCGCCGAAAAGACGACCCTGCGGTATCACCGCGGCTGCTGTGTCGCTCTCCGGCGGAACCTTATCCGGGCGTTTGCCCTGCTAAATGCCCATTGTCGGGTTTAACGGTCCGAATAACGTTCACTTGCAGAGAGTACGGTGCAGCCCTCTTTCCAACAAGCTGACCGCTCCGTGGTCAGTGTGCACAGTGTGCCTCGTGAGACACTTCAGCGCCGTCCCTCGCAGGTTGCCGCAGGTCGCCACCGAGTCCGTCCGTTGAGTTGAGTACCTTCATTCAAGTGATGCCCCTTCGAGGTCCCTCCCCCGTGGTCATGGGTGTGCTCAACGTGACCCCGGACAGCTTCTCCGACGGCGGCCGCTACGACGGCCTGGACGCCGCCGTCGAGCATGCGCTGCAGATGCGCGACGAGGGCGCCGACGTCATCGACGTGGGCGGGGAGAGCACGCGCCCCGGCGCCGACCGCGTCGACGCGCCGACCGAGCTGGCCCGCGTGCTGCCGGTGATCCGGGCGCTGGCCGCCGAGGGCGTCGCCATGAGCATCGACACGACCCGGGCGGCGGTGGCCGCGGCGGCGCTGGAGGCCGGCGTCGAGCTGGTCAACGACGTGTCCGGTGGGCTCGCCGACCCGGACATGGCCAAGGTCGTCGCCGACGCCGGGTGCCCCTGGGTGCTCATGCACTGGCGCGGGCACTCCCGCCGCATGGCCGACCTGGCCGTGTACGACGACGTGGTCAAGGAGGTGTCCGCGGAGCTGCTGGAGCGGGTCGACGCCGCCGTGGCCGCCGGCGTGGCCCCCGAACGGCTGATCCTCGACCCCGGGCTCGGCTTCGCCAAGAAGCCCGAGCACACCTGGAAGCTCGCCGCCCACCTGCCCGACCTCATCGGGCTGGGCCACCCGGTCCTGGTCGGATCCAGTCGCAAGTCCCACCTCGGCCGGCTGCTCGCCGACGCCGAGGGCCGCGACCGGCCGACCGCCGAGCGGGAGGCCGCCACGATCGCGACCACCGTGCTCTCCGTCGCCGCCGGCGCCTGGGGCGTGCGCGTGCACGAGGTCCGCGGCAACGTCGACGCGATCAAGGTCTGGCTGGCCACGAGGGCGGCCCGATGAGCGCCGACCGCATCGAGCTGCGCGGGCTCAAGGTCCGCGGGTACCACGGCGTTTTCGACTTCGAGCGCCGCACCGGCCAGGACTTCGTGATCGACGCCGTCCTCGAGCTTGACCTGCGCCCGGCCGCGGCCTCCGACGACGTCGCCGACACCGTGCACTACGGCGAGCTGGCCGAACGCCTGGCCGCGGTCGTCTCCGGTGATCCGGTCAACCTCATCGAGACCCTGGCGGGCCGGCTGGCCGGGGTCTGCCTGGCCGATGCCCGGGTCGCGGCGGCCACCGTGACCGTGCACAAGCCGCAGGCGCCGATCCCGCTCGAGTTCGCCGACGTGGCGGTCGTCGTACGGCGTACGCGCGAGGAGCCCGCGTGACCCGCGCCCTGCTGTCGCTCGGCAGCAACCTCGGCGACCGGGAGGGGCACCTGCGGGGCGCGGTCGACGGGCTGGGCGACGCCGTCGTGCTGGTCTCCGGCGTCTACGAGACCCCGCCGTGGGGCGACCCGGACCAGCCGGACTACCTCAACGCGGTGCTGCTGGCGGTCGACCCGGCGGCCGGCCCGCGGGAGTGGCTGGCCGCCGCTCAACGGCTCGAGGACGAGGCCGGTCGCGTGCGTGACCCCGCCCGCCGCTTCGGCCCGCGTACCCTTGACGTTGACGTGATTGCCGTATGGAACGACGACGGGGAGCCGGTGACCTCCGACGATCCCGACTTGACGCTGCCGCATCCGCGCGCTCACCTGCGGGCCTTCGTGCTCCGGCCGTGGATCGACATCCAGCCGTACGCCCAGCTTCCGGGCCGCGGCTGGGTCAACGACCTGCTCCGCGCCGACGAGGTCGCCGACGACCTCGCCGCCCTGCGTCCAAGAGTTGACGTCCACCTCGATTCGTGATCTGGAGCGGAAAGACGATGGCCACGCCGTCACCCGAAGAGCCGAACCGACCTAACGCCGACGGGCCCAAGGGCCGTATGGAGCCGACCCGGCCCGCGACGCTGGTGATCGCGGCGCTCGCCACCACCGCGCTGTCCTGGATCGCCATCAGCAACTTCTGGAACGAGCTGCCCACGCTGCCGTGGCTGCCGCCGCTGACGCTGATCGGGCTGGCCATCTTCGAGGGCGTCGAGGCGTACTCCACCCGCAACCGGATCCTGCGCAAAGAGGGCGCCGGGCCGCTGCAGCCGCTGGTGATCGCCCGCTACGCGGTGCTCGGCAAGGCCTCGGCGCTGGTCGCGGCCCTGTTCGGCGGGATGTACATCGGCCTGTCCTCCTGGCTGCTCACGCAGCGTGGCGTGCTGGCCAAGGTCTCCGAGAACCTGCCGCAGGCCCTCCTCGGCGTCGCCGCGTCCATCGTGCTCATCGCCGCGGCGCTGTGGCTCGAGCGCTCCTGCCGGGTCCCTCCGAGCGGCCGCGACAAGGATCTGCCCAGGCAGCACCGGGCGGACGGGGCCGACCGGACACCCGACGACCAGAACGCCTGACCGCCCGGCGCCGGATCAACACAAAGACCCCGCTTTGGTACGCCGGGGGGGGTGTCGCTGGTCACCATCCGCGGTTACTGTGCGACCCGTACCGGTTGGTTGGCAGGAGGCGTGGGCCATGACGTACGACGACTCACGGTTCCGAGGTGAGCCCGGCTTCCGGGACGAGCCCGACTTCCGCTCCGGCGGCGTGCCCGAGGACGCGCCCACGCTGGGCGTTTCCAACCAGTCCGTGTACACCCCCGGCGCCTTCCCGGTCTCGCCCGCCTACGGCGCCCCGACCGGTGCGAGCACCCTCGACCTGGGCGAGAACCGCCGCCGCACGCCGACCGCCCAGCAGCTCGGCGACGTCTTCGACGACCCGGAGCACGGCGAGCCCGGCCGCGACCGCTTCGCCGTGCACGCGCTGTGGGAGATGGTCCTGCTGCTGGCCGCGGCCGCCCTGGTGTACCTCCTGCACGACGCCCGGTCCGCCGCGCTGCGCGGCGCTGAGCTGCACTCGCTGCTGCTCGCCGGCGCGGAGCTCGGCCTGCTCGCCGCCGCGGTCGGCCTCACGCTGCGGGCCGGCGCGGTCAACCTGGCCGTCGGGCCCATCGCCGTGGCCTCCGCATTGTTCTTCGCCGGCAACTCCGATCGCGGCCTGGCCCCGACCGCCGGGATCACCGCGCTGATCGCCCTCGGCGTCGGCGTCGTCATCGCCGTGCTCGTGGTGGCCTTCCACGTGCCCGGCTGGGCGGTCAGCCTCGCCGTCGCGTTCGCGCTCATCGCCTGGATCGCCGACCAGCACGACAAGAAGATTGTCAGCGGCGCGTACGACCCGCACTCGCACGCGCTGTGGTGGGCGATCGGCGTGGCCGTGCTCGCCGTCGGCGGCGCCGCCCTCGGGCTGATCCGGCCGCTGCGCCGCGCGCTCGGCCGCTTCCGCCCGGTCCGCGACCCGGCCGACCGCCGCGGCGGCGGCGCGGCCACCTTCACCGGCCTCGCGATCGCCGGCTCCGCGCTGCTGGCCGCGGCCGCCGGCGTGCTCATCGCCCTCGACCAGCGCCAGGTCGTGGCCGGGGACGCCTCGATCGGCGGCCTCGCGCTGACCGGCCTGGCCCTCGGCGCCGCGCTGGCCGGCGGCACCTCCGCCTTCGGCCGCCGCGGCGGCGTCCTCGGCACGGTCCTCGGGGCCGCCGTGATCACGCTGCTGCTGCAGTACACGGCGGCGGAGGGCTGGAAGCTGCAGCCGTTCACGCTGGCCGCCGGGGCGATCGCGATCGGCCTGGTGGTGACCCGGCTCGTGGAGACCTTCGGCCGGCCGCGCACGATCGCCGACGACCCCGGCGAGGAGGTGTGGACGCCGCCGTCGATCACCGGCCCGGCCGAGCCGGAGGAGGACTCGTGGTCGCCGCCGTCCAGCCGCACCGGCAGCTGGCCGGCCTCGAGCGGGGCCGCCGACGGGGGCTGGGGCGTCGAGGATCGCTGGGGAACCCGATAAAATCTTGCCCATGACCGACGCCACGCTGGGCGAGCTCGACTCGCTGACCACCGAGGAGCTGCGGGGCCGCGCGTTCGCCCTTGCCCGGCAGCGTCATGACATCAAGTTCTTCTGGGACCTGTTCACGCACGTCACGCTGAGCGACGACGACACGCAGGACGGCTGGATCGGCTCGCTCGACGCCACCATCGACGATGCCGTCGCGCTGTGGCGCGAGGCGACCGGGCACCACTACGGGGAGAACGAACCCCTGGTCAGGGCCGCTTTCATCGACTACATCATCAATCACGAGAGTTGATGCAAACCCCGCCGGTTTAGTTTTCGCGCCGGCCGGGCCTAATCCCGGCATGGCAGTCACTACGCGGAATCGCTACCGCACCGCGACGAGTACCGGTACACTCGTCGCCGCACTTCTGGTGCTGATCTTCGGCAGCCCGTGGTACGTCCACTGGGTGCAGTCGGGCAACCGGGGCGTCTTCCTCGAGACCCTCGCCTGGCCGGCCTGGACCATCGATGGCGACACGTCCCTGCGCGACCTGCTCGGCGCGGATCTCAAGGCCATCCTGGTCATCGTCTTCACGGCGATGTTCCTCAACCTGCTCGCGGGCGCCGAGCTGGCCAGCGCGCGCGGCACCATCGCGGCGCTGCTGACCGGGTGGGCGGCCTACATGTTCGCCCCCGCGCTGGCCGCGTTCATCACGACCTTCCTGCTCCCGAACGCCTCGTTCACCGCCGCCGCCGTCAACGCCGCCGCCGGCGCCGGCTACGGGCTGATCGTCGGCTGGATCGTCGGCCTCGCGTCGATGGCCGGTCGCCGGCCGTAGGACGCGCGGGCACGCTCCGGCATGAAGTACACCAGCGGAAAATGCGAATCAGGCCGCCGAATCCACCGCCGCAGACGCCAGGGCCACCTGCACGTCGGCGGCGGTGAGCGCTCCGATGGCCGCGTCGCCGTCACGCACCACCACGGCGCCGCGGCCCGCGGCGAGCATGGCCCCGAATGCCTCGCGCAGCGTCGCGCCGGCCGGGACCGAGGGCGCGCCGTCGCCCGCCTCGGCGACCGGCCGTAGCCCGTCGCGCGGGATCGGCGTGACCGACAGCCGCATGATGCCGCGGTCCTCGCCGACGAACCGCTCCACGAACTCGTTGCTCGGCCGGGCCAGCAGCTCCGCCGGTGTGGCGTACTGCTGCAGCTGGGCGTGATCGGACAGCACCGCGATGCGGTCGCCGAGCTTGATCGCCTCCTGCAGGTCGTGCGTGACGAGGATCGTGGTCTTGCGCACCGCCTCCCGCAGCCGCATGAACTCGTCCTGCAGCCTCCCCCGGTTGATCGGGTCGACCGCCGAGAACGGTTCATCCATGAGCAGCACCTTGGGGTCGGCCGCGAGCGCCCGGGCGAACCCGACCCGCTGGCGCTGCCCGCCGGACAGCTCGTGTGGATAGCGACCGGCGTACTGCGACGGCTCGAGCCCGACCAGTTCCAGCAGCTCGTCGGTGCGCTCGTTGATGCGCTTGCGGTCCCACCCGAGCATCCGCGGCACGGTGCCGACGTTGGCCCGCACGGTCTGGTGCGGGAACAGCCCGACGTTCTGGATCACGTAGCCGATCGTGCGGCGCAGCTGGGTCGGGTCGGCCTGTGTGACGTCCGTCCCATCGATGAGGATGCGGCCGTCGCTCGGCTCGATCAGCCGGTTGACCATCCGCAGCACTGTCGACTTGCCACAGCCGGAGGGGCCGATGAGCACCGTGACCTCGCCGCTGCCGATCTCGAGGCTGAGCTCGCCGACCGCCACCGTGCCGTCCGGATACACCTTGCGCAGCCGATCGAGAGCGATCGGCGCGGCGTCGTGCTTCGCGTTGGCATCATATTTCCCGGTAACGTCCACCCATGTCCTTCCTGGCTCGCGGTGAGGCGGGCAATCCCTGGTTCTCCTGGTCGTATGTCCAGGACAACTACGACACATTGCGGGATGCCCTGCTCGACCACGTGGTCATCACGGTCTGGTCGGTGGCGATCGCGGTGGTCATCGCGATACCGCTGGCGGTGCTGGCCTACTGGGTACGCCCGCTCGCCACGCCGATTCTGACATCAGCCGGCGTGCTTTACACGATCCCGTCGCTGGCGCTGCTGGCGTTCCTGGCCCCGTTCATGGGCACCGGGCGGTCCCCGGTCGTCGTCGCGCTGACGTCGTACGCGCTGATCGTGCTCATCCGCAACGCGCTCACCGGCCTGTTGCAGGTGCCGGCCGACGTGCGCGAGGCGGCCACCGCCATGGGGTACACCAAACTCGCCCGGCTCTGGCGGGTCGAGCTGCCACTGGCCCTGCCCGGCATCCTCACCGGCCTGCGACTGGCCACGGTCTCGACCGTGGCGTTGGTCACGGTCGGGGCGATCGTCGGCTCGCAGGGCGGCCTGGGCGGGCTGATCCTCGCCGGCTTCCGCAACAACTTCTACAAGGCCGAGATCACCACCGCCGCCGTGCTCTGCGTCGCGCTGGCCCTGGTCCTCGACGTCATCCTCATCTTCGTCAGCCGGTCGCTGACCCCATGGACGCGGAGGCGGTCGGCATGAGCGCCATCAGCGATGCGCTTGTCTGGTTCAACGACCCGCTGAACTGGACAAATCCGGGCGGGATCATCGACCGGTTGCAGGAGCACATCGAGATTTCCGTGTTTGCGGTACTCCTGGGCTGCGCCGTCGCGTGGCCGCTGGGCATCGCGCTGGGCCGGCGCGGCGCCGCCTCCGGCGTCATCGTCCTGCTGTCCAACCTGACCCAGGCCGTCCCGGTGATGGCGCTGCTGACCATCCTCACGCTGACGCCGCTCGGCCTCGGCATGCCCGCCGTCGTCATCGCCCTCGCCGTGTTCTCGCTGCCCGCGCTGCTGGCCAACGCCTACACCGGCATGCAGCAGATCGATCCCGAGGTCCGCGACGCCGCCCGCGGCATGGGCATGACCTCGGCCCAGCGGCTCCTGCGGGTCGAGCTGCCCCTCGCCGTGCCGTTCCTGGCCACGGGCCTGCGGATCGCGACCACCACGGTCGTGGCCACCGCGACCCTGGCCACGGCGGTCAACGGCGGCGGCCTCGGCATGATCATCTCGGCCGGCTTCGGGCTCGGCCCGGGCCACGGCGGGCAGATTCTGGCCGGCGCAATTCTCGTCGCGGGCCTCGCCCTGCTCGCCGACGCAGTGATGGCCGTCATAGAGCGCAAGCTCACACCACGGGTTCTCAGGCGGGCCGCGGGCCGGGCGTAACCGGTCGTTACGAAAACGTGCCTGCTTGCGGTTGCCGAATTTCCATAGCCGGGGTTGCCTAATTGGAAGCGGGCGGGCTTCTTAGCCGATAGCGCCGTCCGTCGGACACGCGGCCGGTCACAGTGATCGCGCCGGGACACGGAAGGCGGGCCATTTTGCGTACAGCCATGCGCGCCACGCTTGGCATACTTCTCAGCTTTTCCGCCCTGGGCCTCGCCGCCTGTGGTGAGAAAGGCAGCTCGGGCACTCAGGCGCCGCCGAGCGTCAGCGGTGCCGGGTGCGCTCCGGTCGCCGGCGAGAAGCTGGTGGTTCTCGACGACGACAAAAAGCTTCAGCTGGCGGACAACGTCATCCCGGCAATCAACACGAAGGTCGCCGACCCGGCGCTCGTCGCGGCGCTGGACAAGGTGTCGACGGCCCTGACCGTCGACAAGCTCATCGCGCTCAACAAGGCGGTCGACGTGGACCGCAAGACCTCGAAGGTCGCGGCGGACGAGTTCGCCAAGGCCGAAAACCTCACGACCGGCATCGAGAAGGGCAAGGGCGGCGCCATCAAGATCGGCGCCGCGGACTTCTCGGAGAGCGCCACGCTCGGCGCGCTGTACGAGATCGTCCTCAAGGCGGCCGGCTACGACGCCAGCGTCCAGACGATCGGCAAGCGCGAGGTGTACTACGGGCAGCTCACCAAGGGCGACATCCAGGTCGTGCCCGAGTACGCCGCGACCCTGACCGAGTTCATCAACCAGGCGGTCAACGGCAAGGACGCCAAGCCGCTCGCCTCGGGTGACGTCGACGCCACGGTGACGGCGCTCAAGGAGATCGGCGGCAAGCAGGGCCTGTCGTTCGGCAAGGCCTCCTCGGCCACCGACGGCAACGCGTTCGCGGTGACGTCGGAGTTCGCGACGAAGTACGGCGTGAAGACGCTGAGCGACTTCGCCTCGAAGTGCTCCGGCCAGGCCACGATCCTCGGCGGCCCGGCGGAGTGCCCGCAGCGGCCGTTCTGCCAGCCGGGCCTGCAGAGCAAGTACGGCATCCAGTTCGGCAAGGTGCTGAGCCTGGACGCCGGCGGCCCGCAGAGCAAGGACGCGCTGAAGAAGGGCAACGCCTCGCTCGTGCTCGTCTTCTCGTCCGACGGTTCGCTGGGTTAGGCGGAAGCCTCGCTTCGCTCACACGGCTAGTTGGTCCGGTTTGGTCCTCTCGTCCCGCTTCTTCCTGATCGATGAGGCGGGACGGGAGGACATTTCGTTTGTGCTGAAGACCGGGTAAGTTCTCTGCTCATGCCGGCCGCGGAGACCACCGGAGCACCCGGGGTAAAGGCGAGCGCCAAGCTGCTCCCGCTCCTGTTCTGGGGCGGCGTCGGCCTGTCGCCGCTGGCCGCCCTGCTCCTGCTCGTCGGCAGCGGCTTCGTCCTGCAGCTCGCGGCCGTGCTGGCCCTCCTCGTCGTGCTGCTCATCGGCCTGTCGATCGTGCTGCGCCGCGACGGCGAGGCGATCCGCGGCGAGGTCGAGGAGCTGGTGTACGAGGAGATGGACCAGCTCCGCGACGACATCCGCGGCGACATCACCCACGCCGCCCGGGCCACCCACGGCCAGCTCATGGAGCGCATCGGGGTGCTGCACGAGACCGTCGACGCGCTGCGCGGCCAGGTCGACCTGCTGCGCGGCCAGCTCGAGCGGGCCGCCGCCCAGCCGCCGCCGGTCCACCCGACCGGATCGGCCGCCGTGCCGGGCGTGCTGCGGCGCACCGAGACCGTGCAGGTCACCACCAAGACGACGGTCATGGACCCGACCGAGACCCGGTCCGGCACCGTGTACGGCGCCCCGTCGGGCGGGCCCCCGTCGGGGCGCCCCGACATCCCGCAGCAGCGCCGCCCTGACCGCTCCGAGCGCGTCTCGGCCCGCCCCGACGACCGGCCCCGGCGCTCGGACCGTCCGGAACGCCCGGAGCGTCCGGAGCGTCCGGATCGGGTCGACCGCCCTGAGCGGGCAGAGCGCTCGGAACGTGCTGAGCGCCCGGAACGCCCCGAGCGGGTCGAGCGCTCGGAACGGGCGGAGCGCCCAGAACGCTCGGAGCGCAGCGAGTGGGTCCGCGAGGCCTCGCGCGAGTCGTCCTGGACCGAGCAGCTGCTGCGCGAGCGGATGGCCCGCTCCGACAGCGGCGACTGGCCGCAGCACCGGCCCGCCGGGGAGGACGTGGAGCGCCGCGGCGGCGGCCGGCGCCGCGCCCCGGAGCCCGACGACGAGGCCGCCGTGACCGGCATGCGTACCACGGACCGCTGGGCCTCCGTGCACAGCGACGAGCGGGGCGGCCGGGAGCTGCGCATGGGCGAGCGCCGTGAGGCCGTGCACGCCGACGAGACCGGCACGCACGTGCGGATCGAGGACCGCTGGGCGACCGTGCGGCACGAGGAGTTCTACGACGACGAGCCGCACACGGGCGGCCACCGCAGGGCGATCGAGGACGACGACGAGGACCGCCGCTCGGCCCGGCACGGTTCCCGCACCTACGGCGCGCGCGCGTCCGACGACGAGGAGCAGTACGAGCAGCGGCGGGGCTCCCGCTACGACTCCGGCACCGAGAGCCCGCGCCGCTCCGAGGCCAGCCGCGAGCGCGAGCGCGACTGGGAGCTCGAGCAGAGCACCGGCGGCCATCGGCGCGCGGACGCCCGCTGGTCGCAGAGCACCTACGAGGAGGGGCGCCGGGACGAGTCGGGCGGCACCCGGTGGTCGGAGGTGCGCCGCTCGGAACGGCCGGCGCTCGGCAGCGCCCACGCCCTGCCCGCGTCGCCCGCCGAGCCGGCGTCGCGCTGGGCGTCCGAGATCAACACGGCCCAGCGGTCGGGCGGGCGCGAGTACGGTGGCGGTCGCGAGTACGGCGAAGAGCGCGTGTCCCGGCGGGCGCGGCCGGCCGAGGACGACGACGAGTACGGCTGGAACGGCGCCCGCGACGAGCACCGCGGCGGACGGGCCGCGCGCCAGATCGTCGACTTCGAGGGCTCGGACGATCGCTGGCGCTGACTGGCCACGGCCGGACACGCCTACTTGTCGATGTCTCCGACCACGAAGAACATCGAGCCCAGGATCGCGATCAGGTCGGGCACCAGCGTGCCCGGCAGCAGCGTCGACAGGGCCTGCACGTTGGCGAAGGAGGCGGTGCGCAGCTTGAGCCGCCAGGGGGTCTTCTCGCCGCGGGAGACCAGGTAGTAGCCGTTGACGCCGAGCGGGTTCTCGGTCCACGCGTAGGTGTGGCCCTCGGGCGCCTTGACCACCTTGGGCAGCCGGACGTTGACCGGCCCGGTGAGCTGGTCGACCCGGTCGAGGCACTGCTGCGCGAGGTCGAGTGAGACGTACACCTGGTCCAGCAGCACCTCGAAGCGCGAGTGGCAGTCGCCGGCGGTGCGCGTGACCACGGGCACCGACAGCTCGCCGTAGGCCAGGTACGGCTCGTCGCGGCGCAGGTCGATGTCCAGCCCCGAGGCCCGCGCGACCGGGCCGGAGGCGCCGTAGGCGGCCGCCTCGGCGGCGGTGAGCACGCCGACGCCGACCGTGCGGGCCAGGAAGATCTCGTTGCGCCGGATCAGCGAGTCGAGGTCCGGCATCCGGCGGCGCACCTGGTCGATCGCGGCCCGGGCCCGGCCGGTCCAGCCCGCCGGGACCTCCTCCTTGAGCCCGCCGACGCGGTTGTACATGTAGTGCATCCGCCCGCCCGAGGCCTCCTCGAGCACGGTCTGAATCGTCTCGCGCTCGCGGAAGGCGTAGAAGACGGGCGTGATCGCGCCGATCTCCAGCGGGTAGGAGCCCAGGAACATCAGGTGGTTGAGCACCCGGTTGAGCTCGGCGAGGGCGGTGCGCAGCCAGACGGCGCGCTCGGGGACCTCGATGCCCATCAGCCGCTCGACGGCGAGGACCACGCCGAGCTCGTTGCAGAACGCCGACAGCCAGTCGTGGCGGTTGGCCAGCATGATGATCTGGCGGTAGTCGCGTACCTCGAAGAGCTTCTCGGCGCCGCGGTGCATGTAGCCGATGATCGGCTCGGCGCTGATCACGCGCTCGCCGTCGAGCAGCAGCTTGAGGCGCAGCACGCCGTGGGTGGACGGGTGCTGCGGGCCGATGTTGAGCACCATGTCGGCGGTGTCGAGGCCCGCACCCGTGCCGACCGTCAGCTCGGACGTCATACCTCTAGCCTAGAGGTCCTGCAGGATGCGCAGCGCTCGCGAGACGTTGTGCATCGTGCTGGTGTCCGCCACCGCCACGCGCTCGGTGAACCACCGCTTCAGCGGCGAGGACAGGCGGTCGGGCATCACCACGAGGTCGTCGAGCTCGACCGCCAGCGGCGAGTCGCGCAGCTCCTCGGCGTCGGTCACCTCGGCGACGATGACCACCGGGACATCGGTGCTGTTGAAGACATCGGAGCTGACGATCAGGCCGAGGCGCTCACGCGCACCCTTGATGAGCCACACTTCACCGCGACGCACGCCGTCCACGGTATAGCTCGGCGTTCACAAGCGCGATCTCCTCCTCGTCGGCGAGTGCCGTGGCGTCGAGATCCACCTTCGCGCGGCGCACGGCCTCGGCGTGGGCCGAGAAGATCTCGCGCAGCGCCCGCTCCTGGGTGGCACGGTCGATCCACGCGCTGAGCGACACGCCGTCGCGCTCGGCCCAGTGGCGGGCGTCGGCGATGGTCTGGTCGGAGAACGAGAGGGTCACCTTCGTCGTCATAACGGATATGGTACCGCGGGTATGACCACTAGTCATACCCACCGGCGTACGCCCAGTGCATCACCCAGTGGTGGCCGCCCAGTCCCGCCGGGTCGATGAGCTCGGCCGCCGCCGAGGCCCTCGCCAGCGCGCGCACGTAGCCGGCCGGGTCCGCCGACGCCATGGCCAGGGGCGGGCGCGAGCCGTCGATGCCGAGCACGCGCAGGGCGTCGCGCTGCGTGCGGGTCGGCGAGCCGAGGGAGTCCAGGGCCACCGAGACGGTGATGTCGCACGAGCCGTCGGGCACGGGCGGCACCTCGCGGCCCGCCCGGAAGCCGGTCAGCGAGCCGAAGAGCGGGCGGTCGGCGGCGAAGTGGCCGTAGTCGACGGCCAGCGCCAGGCCGCGCGCCATCGCGGCCCGGGCGGCCGCCCACGCCTCGTCGCGCGGCGCGCCGATCTCGGCCCGGGCGCCCACCGGGGCGCCGTCCAGCGGCCACCAGCGGTCCAGCCAGGCGGCGTCCGGCGGGGAGACCTCGGCGCCGAGGGACTCGACGCCGTCGGGGGAGCACTGGACGTACCGCCGCCGGAAATGCTCATCGAGCTCGACGATGTCGACGGGAACGTTGTCGAGCCACTCCGTGGCCACGAGGAGCCCGACGACGCCGGAGGGCAGGTCGGCGGTCCACCCGATCGTGGAGGGCAGTTCACCCGGGCGGGGGGCCTTCTCGACGCCGACGGCGCGGACGCGGGCGCGGACGTCCTCGGGCAGCGCGGCCAGCACGCCGGTGAGCAGCTCGCCGCGGCCGGCGCCGACGTCGACCAGGTCGAGCGGGTCGGGGCGGTGCAGCGCCGCGTCGAGGCGGACCAGCAGGGTGGCGATGGCGCCGGCGAACAGCGGCGACGCGAGCGCGCTGGTGCGGAAGTGCTCGGCGGGCGCGCAGCGGACGAAGAAGCCCTCGGGGCCGTAGAGCGCGGCCTCCATGGCTGTCCGCCAATTCGTCACAGGAACACTCTGCCCTCGCCGCGGTACGTCGGCACCACGTCCACGATCGTTTCGCCCTGCACGAGGTGTACCTCGTTGACGTGCTCGCACAGCTCTCCGGCCTTGGAGTGGCGGAAGTACACGCGCTCGCCCACCCGCAGGCCGGCCGCGCCCGGGCCGACCAGCGGCGTCTGCACCTCCCCGGCGCCCTCCGTGCCGATGAGCCGCAGGCCCTCCGGCAGCCACGGCAGCGGCTGGCGGGTCGGCGACGCCTCGCCCGAGGCGATCCAGCCGCCGCCGAGCGCGGTCGCGGTGCGGTCGTTGGGCCGGCGCACGACCGAGAGCGCGAAGAAGGCCGCGGGCTGGGGGCGCCAGGTGGTGTACCCGTCGAAGAGCCACGGCCCGAACAGCCCGGATCCGGCGGCCACCTCGGTCACGGCCGGGTCGGCGGCGGTCGCGGCCACGCTGCCGGTGCCCCCGCCGTTGACGAACTCGAGCTCGGCGTGGCGGCGGACCTCGGCGACGACCGCGCCGCGGCGGGCCACGATCTCGGGCATGGAGCGGGCCTGGATCGCGCGGATGAGCGCGCCGCGCACCGGCCGGCCGGGCGGCGCGTCGCCGAGGCCGGCGATCTGCGCCTCGTACGACATCACGCCCACCAGCCGGAACCCGGGCCGCGCGGCGATGGCGGCGGCGAGCGCGCCGGCCTGGGAGGGGCTGTGCACCGGCGAGCGCCGCACGCCGATGTGCACGCCGGACACCGGCCGCCAGGAGGCGTCGAGGTCGATGCAGACCCGCACCGGCGCGGCCCGCCGGTCGGCCGGCACCAGGGCGTCGACGAGGTCGAGCTGGTCGGGGCCGTCGACCATGACGGTGACGGTGCCCGCGAGCTTCTCGTCGGTGGCCAGCCGGCGCAGCGCCGCGCGGTCGGCGGTGGGGTAGGCGACGAGGATGTCGTCGGCGCAGCCGTGCTCCGCGAGCCAGATGGCCTCCGGGAGGGTGTACGCCATGATGCCCCGCCACCCGCTGCGCCCCAGGGCGCGCTCGATGAGGGCGCGCACCCGGACCGACTTGCTCGGCACCCGCAGCGGCTTGCCGGCGGCCCGGGCGACCAGGGCGGCCGCGTTCGCGTCGAAGGCGTCGAGGTCGACGATCGCGAACGGCGGGTCGAGATCGGCGGTGGCCCGGTCGTAGCGGGCTCGCTGAGCGGCACGGGAGCTGGACACGCCTCACCGTACCGAGACGGCGGAGAATATGAAAGAACCTCGCGTACCTCTCTGCGCTTCCGGAATTGTCAGGGGTGACCTGTAGCGTGAGAGCCGAGAAAAGGGGGTGCCACCATCGCCACCAGCGATCTTTCCGGCTTCGGGGAACTTCAGGCGGTTCTGCGCATCCGGCCCTTCCGCCGGCTGTGGGCGGTCCTGGGCCTGTCGTCCCTCGGTGACTGGCTCGGCCTGCTCGCCGCCTCGACGTTCGCCGCCGCGCAGGTGTCCGACTCGGCCGCGAAGGGCGTGGCGTTCGGCTCCGTCATCGCCGTGCGCCTGCTGCCCGCGCTGATCCTCGGCCCGGTCGCCGGAGTGTTCGCCGACCGGTTCGACCGGCGCTTGACGATGGTCGTCTGCGACCTGCTGCGCTTCCTCTTCTTCGCCTCCATCCCGGCCGCCGCGCTGTTCACCACCGACGGGGCGCTGATCATCGGCTGGACGGCCGTCGCCACGTTCATCATCGAGACCGTCGCGATGATCTGGACGCCGGCGAAGGAGGCGGCGGTGCCCAACCTGCTGCCCCGGGCCCGGCTGGAGACGGCCAACCAGCTCACGCTGGCCACGACCTATGGCATCACCCCGGTCGTCGCCGCGCTCGTGCTGATCTGCCTGCAGTGGCTGGTGGTCGCGATCTTCGGCGGCGAGCAGCCGCGCTGGGCCCAGCCGAGCAACGTCGCGCTGTGGTTCAACGCCCTGACGTTCCTCGCGACCGCGATGACCGTCTTCTTCGGCATCCGCGAGATCAGCGGCCGGCGCACCGCCGCCGTCGAGCGCAAGCCCGGCATGATCCGCGAGTTCACCCAGGGCTGGGCCTTCGTCAGCAAGACCCCGCTGGTCCGCGGCCTGGTGCTGGGCATCTTCGGCGCCTTCGCCGGCGGTGGCGTGGTCGTCGGCACGGCCAAGTTCTACGCGGTCTCCCTCAGCGCCGGTGACGCCGCCTTCGCGCTGCTCTTCGCCGTGCTGTTCCTCGGCCTCGGCGTCGGCATCGCGGTCGGCCCGAAGCTCGTCGGCGCGCTGTCCCGGCGGCGCTGGTTCGGCCTGTCGATCATCCTGGCCGCCGGCTCCGTGGTGATCCTGGCCTTCGCCACCCACCTCACGATCGCCGTCGGCGGCGCGCTGCTCGTCGGCGTCGGGGCCGGCATGGCGTTCCTGTCCGGCACCACGCTGCTCGGCGGCGAGGTCGCCGACGACATGCGCGGCCGCGCCTTCGCCTTCGTCCAGATGGGCACCCGCGTGGTGCTCATGCTGACCATCTCGCTGTCCAGCGTCATCGTCGGCGCCGGCGGCACCCGCACGATCGACCTCGGCTTCTACCGGTTCGACGTCTCCAGCACCCGGCCGCTGCTCGGGATCGCCGGCGTCCTCGGCGTGCTCGCCGGCCTCTTCGCCCTGCGCCAGATGGACGACAAGAAGGGCGTGCCGATCCTGCCCGACCTGCTCGGCTCGATCCGCGGCCGCCCGCTCAGCGCGGCCGAGCCCAAGGCGGCGCAGGGCGTGTTCATCGTGTTCGAGGGCGGCGAGGGTGCCGGCAAGTCGACCCAGGTCGGCCTGCTCGCCGAGGCCCTGCGGCGCGTCGGCCGCGACGTCGTCGTCACCCACGAGCCCGGCGCCACCCCGATCGGCCAGCGCATCCGCAGCCTGGTCCTGGACCGCCCGGCCGAGGGCGCCGAGCCCATGACGCCGCGGGCGGAGGCGCTGCTCTACGCCGCCGACCGCGCGCACCACGTGGCGTCGGTCGTGCGCCCGGCCCTGGCGCGCGGCGCCGTCGTCATCAGCGACCGCTACGTCGACTCGTCGCTGGCCTACCAGGGCGCCGGCCGCACCCTGCCGGTCGACGAGGTGTCGTGGCTGTCGAAGTGGGCGACCGGCGGCCTGAAGCCCGACCTCGTCGTCCTGCTCGACCTGGACCCGTCGGCCGGCCTGTCCCGGGCGGGCCGCCGCGGCGAGGCCGACCGCCTGGAGAGCGAGTCGCTGGCCTTCCACGAGCGCGTGCGCTACGCGTTCCTCGACCTGGCCTCGGCCGACCCGAGCCGCTACCTGGTCCTGGACGCCACCAATTCGATCGAGGCCCTGTCGGCCGGCGTCCTGCAGCGCGTCCGCCACCTGATCCCGGAAGAAGAGTTCTCGATCGACACGGTCCTGCAGCACGCGGCGGAGGTCGCGACCACGCTGACCGGCGACGAGCTCACCGACGAGTCGGATCTGCCGGATTCGTTCGACAAGGGCAGCCGCGTATGACCACTCGGCGGCCCGCTTCCGCTCCGCGGCCCGCCACCGCGTTGCGGTTCGCTCCCGCTCCGCGCCCCGCCACCGCGTTGCGCCCCGCCACGGCTCCGCGCCCCGCCACGGCTCCGCGGCCCGCTCCCGCGTTGCGGCACGCTCCCGCCCCGCGGTTCGCTTCCGCTCCGCGGTTCGCCACGGCTCAGCGGCCCGCCACGGCTCCGCGGGCGGCCATGGTTCCTCGGTTGGCTGCGGCTTCGGGGTTCGCCGCGGTTTCGTGGTTGGTCTCGCCACCGCCGCTGGCGGCCGCGTTGGCATCTCTGCGGCTTCGGTCGGCATTGCCGTCGCGCCGCGCCGGCCGCACGGCGGTGCAAGGCGCGCGATCGGCGCCCTCGTCGGCGGGTCGTGGGACGTTGCGCGCCTCCGCACCGGCGGCGACGTGCGGCCGGCCGCTTGTTGCTCAGCGGGTTGTTGCCGGGCCGCCGGTAGCTGTGCCGACCCGGCGGCGTGAGGCTTGCCGGTCGTCGGTGGCCTTGCTCGATGCGTTGTCCGGGCCCCACCATCTGGCCGCTATGCCGAGTGGGGACGGGCCGGTCGTAGCCGGCTTCCCCGGGCGCGGGTGGACGTGGGCGGTCGACACGCCGGCTGACCGCACCGTGGGCGACATATCGGATTTGTCGGGCGGGAGTGTTCGCGTATGACGCCGCCGATCTTTGAGGAGCTTGTCGGGCAGCCCGATGCCGTGGCGACGCTGTCGCGGGCGGTCGAGGCGGCCGGGGCGATCGTGCGCGGGGAGGCGCCGGACGCCGCCGGGCAGCAGGCGATGACGCATGCCTGGCTGTTCACCGGGCCGCCGGGTTCGGGGCGGTCGGTGGCCGCGCGGACGTTCGCGGCGGCGCTGCAGTGCCCCGACGGCGGATGCGGGCGGTGTCAGGCGTGCCATACGGCGCTGGGCGGCACGCACGCGGACGTGCGGTTCGTCGTGCCCGAAGGGCTGTCCATCGCGGTCGGGGAGATGCGCGCGCTCGTGCTGCGCGCGGCGAGCTCGCCGACGCAGGGGCGGTGGCAGGTGCTGCTGGTCGAGGACGCCGACCGGCTGACCGAGGCGGCCGGCAACGCGCTGCTCAAGGCCGTGGAGGAGCCGCCGCCGCGGACGGTGTTCCTGCTGTGCACGCCGAGCACGCACCCGGACGACATCTCGGTCACGATCCGGTCGCGCTGCCGGGTGGTACCGCTGCGGCAACCGCCGGCCGATGCCATCGCGGCGGTGCTGAACCGGCGGGACGGGATCGACGAGCAGACCGCGGCCTGGGCGGCGGCCGCCGCCCAGGGGCATGTCGGGCGGGCGCGGCGGCTGGCGCGCGATCCGCAGGCGCGCACGCGGCGCGATGCCGTGCTGGCGGTGCCGCGGCGGCTGACCGGGATCGGCGCCGCGTTCGACGCGGCGAGCGCACTCATCGAAGCCGCCGAGGCCGAGGCCGTCGCCTCGGTCGCGGAGACGGACGCCAAGGAGCGGTCGGCCCTGGAGACCGCGCTCGGGGCGGGCGGCACGGGCAAGGGCGCCGCGGGCGCGGCTCGCGGCTCGGCCGGGCAGCTGAAGGACCTGGAGCGCCGCCAGAAGTCCCGCGCGACGCGGGCCCAGCGCGACTCGCTCGACCGGGCGCTGGTCGACCTGGCCGGCTTCTACCGCGACGTGCTGGTCCACACCTTCGCCGCCGGCGTCGACCCGGTGCACGGCGACGTCGACGAGCTCGCCGAGGCCGCGGCCGGGAAGTGGCCCGCCGAGAGCACGCTGCGCCGCCTCGAGGCCGTGCTGGAGTGCCGGGTCGCGATCGAGGCCAACGTGAAGCCGAGGATCGCCGTGGAGGCCATGATGCTCGCCCTCTGGCGCGGCTGAGGTCGATCCGATGGCGGCGGCCTGACGCACCACCGACACACCGAGATCAGCAAAGCGGGCCCGGGATGATCTCCCGGGCCCGCTTCATGGCTGGTCAAGCCGGTGGAGCCGCCTGACGGAATCGAACCGTCGACCTATTCATTACGAGTGAATCGCTCTGCCGACTGAGCTAAGGCGGCAACGGTTTACGAGTGTACGGCACGACCCCCGGGGGTGCGCGAGGGGATTCCCCGTCGTGGCGCGCGGCGGTAACGTCACGCCCCGTGATGCCCGACGACATGCCGCCCGCGCCGGGGGAACTCTCCGCGGAGCCAGGGGAGCCATTGCTGCCGTTGCCGCAGGAAGACGACTCGGCGGGGCCGCCCGTCGGGGGGCGGCCGACGGCGCTCGATCCGGACCAGACGGGGTTCACGCCGCGGCGGGGGGTGCCGTGGCTGAGCCCGGTGCTGCTGAGCGGGACCGCGGTGCGGGTGCTGCTCGCCGACCTCTTCGGGGCGTACCTCGACAAGCGCGAGCTCCAGGATGCCCTCCCGTCCCGCATTCTGCGCGAGAGCGCCGGGTACTCGGGCCAGGTCAACGACGACGAGTGGCCCGACGGCGGCGAGCTCTGGCTCGACTACGCGGCCGACACCGGCGACGGGTTCAACGCCACGTACTCCGTCGCGTACCTCCTCGCCCAGCCGGCCCTGACCGTCGACGGGCATGAGCTGCCGCGCGGCGAGGTGCTGGTGCTCGGTGGGGATCAGGTCTATCCGACGGCGAGCGGTCAGCAGTACGAGGACCGCTTCAAGGGACCGTTCCGCGCCGCCCTGCCCGAGCGGCCGGCGGAGGGCCCGCAGCCGAGGATGTATGCGGTGCCGGGCAACCACGACTGGTACGACGGCCTGACCGCCTTCCTGCGGCTCTTCGTCCGCGGCGACGAGGGCGCCGTCGGCGGGTGGCGGACCCGGCAGGACCGCTCCTACTTCGCCGTCGAGCTCCCGCACCGCTGGTGGCTGCTCGGGATCGACGTGCAGGGCGACGCTTACATCGACGATCCGCAGCTACGGTACTTCCGGTCGGTCGCCGCCCGCCTCGGCCCCGGTGACCGGGTCATCATCTGCCCGCCCTCGCCCAGCTGGGTGGAGGCGACGGACGACCGCAAGGCGTACGACAGCCTCGACTACTTCGTGCGCACGATCATCGCCCCCACCGGCGCCGACGTGCGCCTGATGATCTCGGGCGACCTGCACCACTACGCGCGGTACTCCCGGCCGGAGCGCGAGCTGATCACCTGCGGCGGAGGGGGCGCGTACCTGTACCCGACCCACGAGCTGCCGGAGAAGATCTCCGTCCCCCCGGTCCGCACGCTGGTGCGCAACGCCTCCCCGTCGCGCACGTACGATCTGCAGCGCACCTTCCCGACGAAGCCCCAGTCGCGCGGCCTGGCGCTGGGCGTGTTCTGGCGGCTGCCGTGGCGCAACCCGATGTTCCTGGGCCTGCTCGGCCTGCTGCAGACGCTGACGATGCTCGCGTTCGTGAACGCCGCCGACCGCGTCGTCTCGGGCGTCGAGCAGCGTCTGGTGACGGTGCCGGCGGTACTCATGGTGGTCCTCGACCTCCTGGGCACCTGCCTGCTGGCCATGCCCCGCGCCGCCGGCCAGCGAAGGCCCCGCCACTGGCTGCTGGGCCTGCTGCACGGCGCCGCCTTCGTGGGCCTGGCCGCGCTGGGCACCTGGGCCTGGCTCAGCCTGCCGTTCGTGGACCTGGTTTGGCCGCTGCCCCTGCTGCTGTCCATCGTGCTGTACCTCCCGCTGTCCGCCCTGGCCGCCGGCGAGGTGTTCGCCCTCTACCTGGTGATCGCCTCCAAGTTCGACGTGAACGTCAACGAGCTCTTCGCCGGCCAGGGCATCACCGGCTACAAGGGCTTCCTGCGCCTGCACTTCGCGGCGGACGGCTCGCTGACGATCTACCCGATCGGCGTGCGCCGCACGGCCCGGGGCTGGCACGCCCGCCCGGACGCCCCGCACGACGCGCCCTGGTTCGAGCCCCGCCATCCGATGCAGCTGCACCTGATGGACACCCCGATCCGCATCCAGTAGCCGCCGCCCGCGGTGCGGTCGCGGGCGTGCGGATGTGGGTTCGGTGGCAGCGTGATCGCGGCCATGGGGCGCGGTGGCCCCGTGGCCGCGGTCGTGCGGTGCCGGTTGTGGCCGCGGGGCGGGGTGCGGTGGCCGCGTGGTCGCGGTCGTGCGGTGCCGGTTGTGGTCGCGGTCGTGCGGTGCGGTGGCCGCGTGGTCGCGGGCGCGCAGTGGTCGGCGTGGCCGTCAGAGGTTGACGCGGGTGACGCCGGAGATGACCGCCGGACCGCTGGGAACGCGCGGCGGCTCGTACTCGAGCTCCGCCAGCCGGTCCCCCCACCGCGCGTGCAGGTGTTCGGCGGCGTCCAGGGCGCCCGCGGCGGACTCCAGCACGCGCTCGGCGATCCGGGCGGCCGCGGCGGCGGTCTCCGGGCCCGCGGAGGCGGCGAGCACGGCGACGGCCTCGGCCGAGGCGGCGGCGCGCGCGATGATCTCGGCGAGCTCGCGCCGGAAGCCGGCGGCCCAGTCGGCGAGGGCGTCGAGGTAGGCGGCGGTGGCCGCGAGCCGGCCGGTGATCGTGGCCGGGTCGCCGCCGTCGCCGACGTGCTCGACCAGGGCGTGCCAGACGATCCCGAACGCCTCGGCGCCGGCGCCCTCCCAGGCGCTGCGGCCGACGCCGGCCTCCAGCCGCTCCGGCAGGGCGCCGAACCGGTCGGCGACCCCGTGCAGGTCGGCGGCGGCCGTGCGCAGCGCCTCGACGTCGAGGGTCAGCGCGTAGTCGAGGACGTCGGCCGGCAGGGCGCCGACGCGCCGGAGCAGGACCCAGACCGGGCCGCCGGCCGGTATCCCGCCTTGGGACAGCCGGCCGCCGACCCGGCCGAGCAGGTCGTCGCCGATGTCGGCCAGGCGATCGAGCGCATCCGTCATGACGTCGCTCGCGCTGCGCCGGTGGGGGTCATGGCCGGCCCCCGGGATTCGTCCTCGGCGGAGCGGTAGTTGGCGGCGACCCGGCGCAGGGCGTGCGTGGTCTCGGCCAGGCGATCGAGCGCATCCGTCATGACGTCGCCCGCGCTGCCTCGGCGGGGGTCATGACCGGCCCCCGGACTCTTCCTCGGCGGAGCGGTAGTTGGCGGCGACCCGGCGCAGGACGTGCGCGGTCTCGGCCAGCCGGGCGCCGTGAGCGGCGGCCTCGGAGCCGCGGGCCGTGAGAGCGGTCGCCAGAAGGCGGTGCAGATCTCGGGACGCGCGGCCGAGCGCGCCGGTGCCGTCCGCGCCGAGCGTGCGCGGGCCCGGGTCGGTGAGGCTCAGCGTCGTGCTCGCGCCGGCCAGCTCGTCGCCACCGGCCTCAAGCCGATTCGCAAGATCGTCGAGCCGCAATGGACACCCCCGTTCGTTGGGCCGGCTCAGTCGAGCGAGCGGTAGTCGCCGAAGGTTTCGGCGTGCAGCCTCTTGCGGGCCCAGGCCGCTGCGTCCGCGGCGGCCGTCACCGCCTCGCGGACCGAGCGGGACAGGGTCTCGCCGGTGCGGTTGTGCAGGGGGCCCTCGATGCGGACGTCGCGGATCGTGCCGTCGGCGGTGACCAGCACCTCGACCGAGCCGTCGGCCGAGCGGACGGTCACCTCGACGGTCTTCACCGCCTTGTCGAACTCGGCGTGCAGGGTCTCGATGCGGCGGTAGCGCTCGACCGCCTCCTCGATCCAAGCCTCGTCGATCTCACGACCCATCGAACTCCCGCCCCATACAACCTCCCTGCGTGACCGTACGGCACCCCCCGAGCACCGCGGAAGACCAATTCCCCGCCTGTGGATAACCCTCGGCGGGGCGGGCGGCAGTGCGGTTCAGCTGCGCATGAAGCGGCACACGTCGAGGCCGCCGAGGTCCTGCTCCATCACCAGTTTGTGGCCGTCCTTGACCAGGCGCAGCGTCTCGTGGCCCTGCTGGTGCTCGGGGGCCACGATGAGGCGCATCTGCTGCCTGCCGGGGTTGGGGTCAGGCTCCAGGCGCCACGTGCCGGGGCCGATCAGGCGCAGGTCGTCGCCGTCGGTCTTGAACTCGCGCACCGAGAGCTTGCCGCCGGCGTCGATGTCCATCTCGCTGCCGCACGTGCTGTGCCAGTGGCCCTCGAGCGCGGCGGGGTCGACCTGGTCGACGGGCTTTCTCCCGCAGCCGGCCAGGAGCCCGACGAGCCCGGTCAGCAGGAGCACTCCGGCGAGTCCGGTCCGGCGCGTCATCAAGGCCTCACTTCCGCATCCCTGGTCGCGACGCCGAGACTAGGGCCGGGGCGGATGCCGGGTCAAACCGCGGCGACGGCGCCGATGTCATTTCGTCAAGTTCGGGCGCGGGCGGCCGATCGGGCCGTTGTGGATCGCCGACTGCGCACCGTCTGGACGACATTTCCGAAATATCGCGGCAAAACGGGCGATGTATGAGCCGGGTGGCCGGCGTGCGCATGCAGGACCGAGCGATGCGTGAGGCCGACACCGCGCCGCCGCCCGGACCCGGGATGTCGTGGACCCGGATCGCGGTCTCGGTGGCCCGGGCCGGAGCGTCGTTGACCAGGACCGGGGCGTCGTTGCCCGGCGCCGAGGTGTCGTTGGCCGGGGCCGCGATGTGGTTGCCCTGCGCCGAGGTGGCGTCGGCCGCGGCCGAGGTGTCGTTGCCCGGCGCCGAGGTGTCGTTGGCCGGGGCCGCGATGTGGTTGCCCTGCGCCGAGGTGGCGTCGGCCGCGGCCGAGGTGTCGTTGGCCGAGGCCGGGGTGTGGATGGCCGGGGCCGAGGTGTCACGCGCCGAGCCTGGGACAACGTCGACGGCACGGGCCCGGGCCGCGATGTCGCCGGTTGGCGCGGGCAAGGCGCGGGCCCGGGCCGCGATGTCGCGGGTTGGCGCGGGCAAGGCGCGGGCCCGGGCCGAGGCGCGCAAGGGTCGCGGTCATGCGTGACGTCCTCGCCGCCGTGCTGAGCCGCGGCGCCCGCGAGGGCCGCAGCACCGCGGTCCTGCTCGTCGGCCTCGACGACCCCGCCCGCGCCGCCCTCGACGGCTTCGGCGAGGTCATGCGCCGCACCGTCCAGCGCGACGACCCGGTCGGCCGCGTCGGGGAGGACTTCGCCGCCGTCCTGCAGGACATCCGCACCGTCGACAACGCCGAGGCCGTCGCCCGCCGCATCGCCGCGGCCGCCCCCGCGCACATCGGGATCGCCGTGGCGGCGCCCGGCGAGTACGAGCCGGACGACCTCCTGCGCCGCGCCGCGCTGGCCCTGGACCGGGCCCGGCAGCGCGCGGACGAGGTGCGCTGGGCGTCGTACGAGCCGGGCCTGACGGGCGGTACGCCGCTGGCGGAGGAGCTGCGGGGCGCGGTCGGGGCGGGGCAGCTGCGCCTGGTGTACCAACCCATCGTCGCCCTTCCCGACGGGGAACTGGCGGGCGTCGAAGCCCTCGTGCGCTGGGCGCACCCGAGCCGCGGCGTGCTCGAGCCCGACGCGTTCGTGCCGCTTGCCGAGCGGATCGGCGTCATCGGCGAGCTCGGGCGCTGGGTGCTCGAGCAGGCCTCGGGGCAGGCCGCGCGCTGGCAGCGAAGGATGCCGGCGCTGCAGCTCAACGTCAACGTCTCGCCGCGGCAGCTCGACGACGACGGGTTCGCGGCGCAGGTGCTGAAGATCCTCGAGCGGACCGGGTTCTTCCCCGGAAACCTCGTGCTCGAGGTGACCGAGGGCGCGGTCATCGGCGAGTCGGCGTCGGTGGCGCAGCTGGCCGTGCTCAGCAACGCCGGGATCCGCATCGCGCTCGACGACTTCGGCACCGGGTACTCCTCGCTGCGCTACCTCGCCCGCCTCCCCGTCGACGCGCTCAAGCTCGACCGCGGGTTCGTCGCCGAGCTCGACGGGACCTCGCGCGGGGGCGCGGTCGCGCAGGCGGTGCTGCGGCTGGGGCAGATCCTGCACCTGGACACCGTGGCCGAGGGGGTCGAGAGCGAGGCTCAGGCCCGGGAGCTGACGCTGCTCGGCTGTCACAAGGCGCAGGGGTACCACTACTCCCGCCCCCTCCCGGCCGCCGACCTGCAGCGCTGGCTGCCGGCCGGCGATCTGTCGCGCTACGAGAACGAGATCTGGGGACCCGAGGTGTGATACTCGACGGGCCATGGGTGACCATCTCCGCCTCCGCGCCGGCGCGGCGCTCGTTGCGGCCGGCGCGGCGGTGGCCGCCGCGACGGTGCTCGCGCCGCTGCCCGCCGCGATCCTGCTGATCCTCGCCGCCGCGCTGGCCGGCGCGCTGCTCGGCTGGCCGGGCGCGCTGCTGGCCCTGCCCCTGCTGTTCTTCGCCGACGGCGCGGCGGCCAAGGTCGCCGTCGTCGTGGCCGGCGCGCTGCCCGTCGCCGCGTTGTACGCCTGGCGCTACCGCGCCGCCCGCGGCCGGCGGATCCGGGCCGCCGCGGCGGCCGAGGAGCGGGCCCGGCTGGCCCGCGAGATGCACGACTCGCTCAGCAAGACCCTCGACGCGATCGCGCTCGGCGCGGCCGCCCTGCCCGACAGCCTCGACGAGCCCGACCGGGCCTCCCGGCTGGCCGCGACGCTCGCCGACGGCAGCCGCGAGGCGGCCCGTGACGCGCGCGGGCTGATCGAGGAGCTGCGCACCAGCCCGGCCGACGCGCCGCTGTCCGACCTCGTCGCCGCGATCAGCCAGGAGTGGTCGGCGCGCACCGGGATCGGCGTGATCCTGCACAGCGCCGGGCTCGACGACGGCGACGGGACCGACCCGACGCCGCAGGCCGGCATCGAGCTGTGCTGGATCCTGCGCGAGGCGCTGCGCAACGTCGCGGCGCACGCGCGGGCCGAGACGGTGGCGGTGACGCTCGGGCGCGACGGCGACGCGATCACGCTCGAGGTCCGCGACGACGGCGACGGGTTCCTGGTGCCGGACAGCCTCGCCCACCTGCAGCGCCAGGGCCACCACGGCATCGTCGGCATGCAGGAGCGGGCGCGGGTCTGCGGCGGGCAGCTCGACGTCTGGTCGCGCCCCGGCGGCGGCACCCGGGTGACGGCGACCGTGCCCGGCGCCGTGGTGGAGGACGCGCGGCGGCCCTCGGGGCGCGTCCGGCTGGCCGCTGCGGTGGCGGCTGCCTTGGTACCACTGGCGGCCGTTCTGATCCTGGAAACGCCCGACGCGCACACGACGCCGCTCGCCGGGCAGGACACCGGCCTGCCCTTCGATCCGCGGGCGACGGCGGGCCCGGCGACGGCGCGGGCCTCCGGGGACGCGTCCGGGCGCTCCCCGTCGGGCGCGGCGACGACCCCGTCCGCGGCCCGCTCCGTGACCGCGCGCCCGTCCACCCCGGCGTCCGGCAGCGCCCCGGCCGTGCCGGGCACCACCTCCACCACGCTGGCCGAGACCCGGCTCTGCCAGGTCATGTACATCAAGCAGAGCGAGTGGGCCAACGGCTTCGTCGTCAACGTGACGCTGACCAACACCGGCGCCGCGCCGCTGCGGGGCTGGTCGATGGCCTTCCAGTACTCGGCCGGCCAGAAGCTCTACAGCTACTGGAACGCGATCGCCTCGCAGGACGGGGCCAACGTCACGGTCACCCCGACGAACGACCGGCCGGTCCTGGACCCCGGCAAGTCGCTGACGTTCGGGCTGCAGGGCACGTGGACGGAGCGCAACCCCAACCCGACCGCCTTCACCGTCAACGGCTCCCCGTGCGGCTGAGCCAGTGCACGATCGCCTCGGTGCGGTTGTTGACCTGCAGCTTGAGGTAGATCTGGCTGACCCGGTTGCGGACCGTCTTCTCGGCGAGGTCGAGCCGGTCGGCGATCGAGCCGTTGGGCTCGCCGGCCGCGAGCAGCTCCATGATGTCCAGCTCGCGGCGGGTCAGCGGCTGGCGGAAGGGGCCCGGCCCGTGCTCCAGCGGCCGGCTCTGCACGTGGTCGACGAGGACCGACAGCGCCGACGGGGACAGCCGGCTGTGCCCGGCCGCCGTGGCGCGCACCGCGTCGTGGAGGTCGGCCCGGGTGTACTGCCCGTCGATCAGGATGCTGCGCGCGCCCGAGCGCAGGGCGGTGAGCACGTCGCCGGGCACGATGCCGTTGGTGACGATCAGGACCGGCGGCCGCGGGGCGGGGGATGCGGCCAGGGCGGCCAGTTCGCGTACCGCTGCGGTCGTGTGCAGCACGATCAGGTCCGCGCCGCCGCCCCCGGCCGCGAGCACCTCGGCGAGCGGGCGCACCTCGACGGCGTCGGCGGCCGGGCGGACGAGCTCGGCCAGCGCGTGCCCGGCCCCGCTGACCACCAGCACCTTCGTCACGGTCGCCACGACACCATGGACTTGCCTGGGGTGCAATCGATTCCGAAACTTCCTGCATGGGTGTGCGGCACGGACGGCTGCTGGCGTTGCTCGCCGAGCGGGGTGAACTCAGCGTGGCCGAGCTCGCGGCGCAGCTGAAGGTCTCCGCGGTCACCGTGCGCGGCGACCTGCGGGCGCTGGTCGCCGCCCGGCGCGTGGTGCGCACGCTTGGCGGCGCGGCGCTGCCGGCCGACGCGGCCGAGCTCGTGCATTCGGGCGACGTCGTTTTCCTCGACGACCTCGTGCCGGTCGCGGCGGGGCTGACCGCGTTCGCCGGCGTGACGGTGTGCACGGCCTCGCTCGCCGTCGCCGACGTACTGCGCCGGGCGCCCGGCATCAACCTGGTGCTCAGCGGCGGCACCTACGACCCCGCGACCGGGCTGCTGCTCGACCCGCTGGCCGGCCCGGCGTTCGCCAACCTGCGGGCCGACGTGGCGATTCTCGGCTGCCACGGGTACGAGCCGGACGGCGCGGTCACCGGTGCGCACCCGGGCGCGGCCGCCCTGTGGCGGCGGATGGCGGGCGCCGCGCGCTGCCGGGCGCTGGTCGTGGCGCGGGGCGCCGAGGGCCGGACGGGGCCGGTGCTGCTGTGCGCGAGCCGCGACGTCGACGTCGTCGTGCGCACCCACTAGTCCTGGGTGCCGCCGGGCCCCGGATTGGGGGTCCAGCGGGCCACGGCGGCCCGCCGGTTGGCCACGCCGAGCTTGGCGAAGATGTGGTTGACGTGGTTCTCCACCGTCTTGGGCGACAGCACCAGCGTCCGGGCGATGTCCGCATTGGACAGTCCGCGGGCGATAAGGTCCATCACCTCGCGCTCCCGGTTGGACAGTCCATAGTGGTCGGTCGGTCGGGGCGCCGCGCGCACCGTGTCCACGAGCACCCGCGCCGCCGACGGCGACAGGTGCGACTCGCCACCGGCGACCGCGCGGACCGCCTGCAGCAGCTCGGCCGGCGCGAACTGGCCGTGCACGAGGAACCCGTGGGCGCCGGCCCGGACCGCGTCGAGCACGACCCGCTCCTCGACGCTGCGGGTCAGCATGAGCACCCGGCTGTACGCCCCGATGGCCGCCGCCACCGAAAGCCCGTCGCGCAGCGGCATCCGGTGGTCGAGCAGCGTGACGGTCGGGCGGTGCCGGGCGGCCAGCTCCAGCGCCTCGACCCCGTTCGCCGCCTCGGCCACGACGGTCAGGTCGGCGGCGCCGTGGAGGGTCTCGCGCAGTACCGCGCGCACGATGCTGTTGTCGTCCGCGATGAGCACGGTGACCACGCGGGAACCCCCCTCTTCCCGGCCGTGCCATCGATGCCGGCCGCTACTGCGGCCATGTTCGCATCCCTGAGGCCGGACGGTGACCGTCCCGCCGCCGGCGGCTCAGGCGTGGCGCTCCTCGTAGGCCTGGCGCGAGCCGCAGACCGACGCCCGGCTGCACGAGCATCGGGAGCCGTCGGCGTCCAGGCGGACGATGACCGAGTCGCGCGGGACGCTGTGCCCGACCACGCGCCCGTCGCCTTCCGGGGTGCTCACCCGCGCCCCGACGGCGGGGGCATTCGCCTGAAATGTCTGATATAGGGGGTGTTCGTACTTCAGGCAGCACATCAGTCGCCCGCACGCCCCGGAGATGCGCAGCGGGTTGAGCGGCAGGTCCTGGTCCTTGGCCATGCGGATGGTGACCGGCTCGAAGTCGTTGAGGAACGTGGCGCAGCACAGGTCGCGCCCGCACGAGCCGATGCCGCCCTGCACGCGCGCGGAGTCGCGGGCGGAGAGCTGGCGCAGCTCCACCCGGCAGTGCAGCGTGGCGCCGAGGTCCCGCACCAGCGAGCGGAAGTCCACCCGATGGGGTGCGGTGAAGTAGATGGTCGTCCGCGCGCCCTGCCCGCCCGTGGAGTCCAGCACGTGGTCTACTGCGACGACCTTCATCGGCAGCTCGTGGTCGCGGATGAGCCGCTTCGCCGCGACCTTGGCCTCGGCCTTGCGCTTGCGCAGCAGCTCGTCGCGGCGCAGGTCGTCGTCGCCGGCCAGCCCGACCAGGCGCGGGAAGCCCTCGGTCTCCTCGGTGACCCACTGGGCGGCCCAGACGCACTCGGCCACCTCGGGCCCGTCGTCGGTCGGCACCAGCACCCGGTCGCCCACCTGCGGCCGCAGGTCACCGGGATCGAAGTAGAACAGCCGTCCGTAGCGATTGAAACTCACCGCGCACAGCATGCCCATGGCGATCACAGTAACGCGGGCCACGTCGCACGCCTATGGCTCGGGCCAGATGATGCGAAAAGGCGGGAAAAGTCCGACTCGCCACTTTTGGTGGACCCCGTACCCATCTCACGCCTTTCGTCGTTACTAGTGCGGATGAGCCCGTAAACCCGGGCGTAACTCCGCCGGGGAAGGCCTCGTTGGGGGCAGCAGTGGCACGCCCTACGGGCTTGCAACCCGCAACTCCCCGGTCTCGGAGGAACCCAAGTCATGACGGCACCAGTAGCTTCCGCGCGCCCAAAAACAGCCCGGTACCTCGTCGCCCTCGCCGCCGCGGGGGTGCTCGGAGCAGTGAGCCCGGTCGCGTTAGCGGCACCCGCGACGGCGGGCGCGGCGGAGAGCTCGGGCTGCCCCGACGGTTTCGGCGCGACCGCGGCGAGCAACACGCTCGCGGTCGGCGGCCTTGACCTGCGCCCCCTCGGCCTCAACCAGCCACCCCTGCCGGAGCTGCGCGCCGCGACCGCGCACTCCGGCTTCGCGGGCGGCCCCGCCCGGGCCGCGGCCGACGCCCGCTACATCCAGAGCAGCGGCGTCCTGCCCCCCGGCCTGATCGGCCCCAGCGCCTACCAGCAGGCCCCGCCCCCGCATCAGGATCCGGCGACCGTACCCGTGGATGGCCTGAACATCGGCGCCCTGGCCACGGGCACGGGCCGCCTGCAGGCCCACGCCACCTGGCAGGACGCGGCCAAGTGCACCGAGGCGGCCGGCCCGCGCGCCACCGCCCAGGCCCGCCTGGCCGGCCTGGCCATCCTCCCGGCCCGCGGCGGCCGCGCGCTGCTGCGCTTCGGCGCCATCGAGGCCGGCACGTCGACGGCCGTCGCCACCCAGAGCGGCAAGGCCGCCGCCTCGGCCACCGCGACCGGCGGCATCGCGGACTTCACCCTGCTCCCCGGCTCGCCGTCGGCGATCGGCGTGAAGGTCCTGAGCGCCCCGTCGCTGACGGTCGCCGCCGGCCCGAAGAAGACCGCGGACTTCAAGGCGCCGGTCCTCGAGGTACGCATCCCCGGCCGCGACGCCCTGCGCATCGACTCGGCCGGCTCCCACGCCGACATCGTGGTCCCGGTCGACGGCGCCGCCCGCAACGCCGCCGAGGACCTGGCCCGCACCGAGAACCTCCCGGTCCTCAGCGGCATCTCCCTGCTGGACCTCCTGGGCGGCGCCACGTCGGCCCTGTCCGGCACGCTGTCCGGCGTCACGGCGATCCCGGAGTCCCTGCTCGACACCCTGCTGCCGGGCCTCCCGGCGGTCGGCCACGGCGAGTCGACGGTCCACGCCCCGGAGGGCTCCCGCGCCCACCCCGCCCGGGTGGTCATCCTCCGCGTCGAGATCGGCACCCTCGCCAAGCAGACCAGCCCCACCGGCCTGTACGCCAAGGCCTACTCGGTCCGCGTGAAGCTGATCGTCCGCACCTCATGGAAGTCGTCGTCCGGCGGCTACGGCGGCGACCAGCCCGACAAGACCACGATCCTGGACCTGGGCATCTGCGCCCTGGAGGCCGCCGCGGCCACCCCGTCGGGCGGCTACGGTTACGGCGGCGCCCCCGGCGGCTACGGCGACGTGAGCGGCGGCGGCGGAACCCTGCCGGTCACGGGCCCGCGGGCCTTCATGATCCTGGGCGCCGGCCTGCTGCTGCTGGTCGCCGGCCGCCTGTTCGTCGTGCTGTCCCGCCGCCGCTCGGCGGCCTGAGAAGCCCCTTCGCCGCCCGTGCAGTTCCTTCGGGAGCTGCCCGGGCGGCGTTTTTCATTCCTCGGCATCCAGCAGCGCAATGAGATCGTCGTAGGAGTCGCCGTCGACAACCCGCCTCGGAAAACGCGTTCTCCCCGATCTGATCGCGAATGTCCACGAGATCTCTGATGTCGTTGACAGCCTGCGGCACGCCGATGGCGAGTCTGATCGACAGTGCCTGGATGAGCAGAGGAGTCGCCGCGGCACTGTCGCTGGTCGCGGTCCGCAGGTTGGCCAGCTGGCTCAAGCTGATCGCGATGCCGGCCTGGTCACCAAGCTTCTCGCTGATAGTGCGGGATTGTTGGTAGCGGCGTTCGGCCTTGGCGTAGTCGCCGCGATCCTGCGCGAGCATGCCTAGCTGGTGGCGAGGCCAGCTTGGTCACCGAGGTTCTCGCTGATAGTGCGGGATTGTCGATAGCGGCGTTCGGATCAACTGACGGACGTCAGAGAAACAAAAAATCGCCCTGGGGGACCCAGTGGCGACGCGGGGGTGATTCGGGGGAGCGGGGCGATCAGCTCGAGGCCGGCCGCCGCCGGACTGTCGCGGCGTACTCCAGAGCCGTCGACGCCAGCCGCTGCGCCCCGATGATGGCCTGCTCCCGCGTGCCGCACATGCCCGACGTGAACTCGATCTGCACGTCGCCGTCGTCGACCAGGAGGATCGGGTCGCCCTCGTCCTCGGTGATGACCGCGTTCAGGAAGCGCAGATCGATCGCGACGATGGGGCTCAGGGGCTCTTCCTCGATCGGCATCTCGGGGCTCCTTCTCGGCCAGGGGGTGTGGCGCCCGCGCGGCTCGCAGCAGTGGAACGGGCGCCACACCCCGGTCTGGGGGGTGGCGCGGGACCGAACCGCCCAGCCCTGTCCCGCGCCTGCCGATATAGTAGCCGAGAGGCCCTAAGGCCAGAAAGAGGCTGGCCGATGGACCTTCGTATGGTCGCCAGCATGATCTCCCGGAGCTCCGGCCTGTCGCTCTATCGACAGGTCGCGGACGCGATTCGGCAACAGATCATCAGTGGGGAGCTCCCACCAGGGAGTTTGCTGCCCTCGGAGAAGTATCTGGCCGAGGAGCACGACGTCGGGCGCGACACAATCCGTGACGCCATGGCTCATCTGCGTAGTGAAGGACTTGTAGAGAGCAAGCGCGGATATCGCAGCCGGGTTCGTTCGCTCCAGCCTCGCGAGCGCGTCTGGTTGCACGCCGGCGAGGTCGTCACCGCGCGCATGCCGACGCCCGCGGAGAAGAAAGAGCACAGCATGATGGAGGGCGTCCCGGTCCTCGTCGTCGGCGACAAGGCGTATCCGGCCGATCGCTACGAGTTCGGCCGCGAGGACTGATTTCCCAGCTCAGGCCGCAGTAACGCGTATCACCCCTTAATAGGTTGATGTCGGCTGCCCTCGGTACCGATGCTTGTGGCAAGCAAGTATCGACCGATGGGGGAGCCGACGAGCGTGTACGAGGACAGCGAGCATGCCGCGATCGGGCGGCAGGTCGGCCGGTTCATCCGGCTGTCCGAGCGGCTCTTCGCGACGCTCAAATGGAACGAGGCCGGTCGCGGCCTTGAGCGCCCCGCCTACGTACTGCTGAGCCGGGTCGCGGTCGACGGACCCTCCCGGCTGTCGACCCTCGCCACCGACGTGAGCCTCGACCTCTCCACGGTCAGCCGGCAGGCCGCCGCGCTGGAGAGCGCCGGGCTGATCCGCCGATTCCAGGACCCGTCCGACAAGCGGGCGAGCCTGGTCGAGGTCACCGACCTCGGGCGCGAGGTCTTCGCCGAGAACCGGGAGCGGTGGCTGGCCATCTGGCAGGAGCTCCTCGCCGACTGGACGCCGCAGCAGCGGCAGCAGTTCGCCGAGCTCTTCACCCGGCTCAACGAGTCGATCGCCGAACGACTTCCTCAGAGTGGCACAACCTTGGAAAGGGACGCCCGATGACCACACAGGCCCGGCCTGTACTCGCCCACAAGCAGATCTTGCTGCTTATGGGCGGCCTGATGACCGGCATGCTGCTGGCCGCGCTTGACCAGACCATCGTGGGCACCGCGCTGCCGACGATCGTCGGCGACCTGGGCGGCCTCGACCACTACTCGTGGGTGGTCACCGCCTACCTGCTCGCCTCGACGGCGTCGACCCCGCTGTACGGCAAGATCAGCGACCTCTACGGCCGCCGACCGGTCCTGCTGTTCGCGATCGCGACGTTCCTGCTCGGCTCGCTGCTGGCCGGCCTCTCGCAGAACATGCCCGAGCTGATCGCCACCCGCGCCCTGCAGGGCATCGGCGCCGGCGGCCTCATGACGCTCGCGTTCACGATCGTCTCGGACGTCGTCGCGCCGCGGGAGCGGGCGCGGTACCAGGGCCTGTTCGGCGCCGTGTTCGGCATCTCCTCGGTCGCCGGCCCGCTGGTCGGCGGCTACTTCGCCGAGCACGACTGGCGCTGGATCTTCTACATCAACGTGCCGCTGGCGATCTTCGCCATGTACGTCTGCGCCCGCGTGCTGCGCCTCGTGCCGCACACCCGCCGCGACCACCGCGTCGACTACGCCGGCGCCGCCCTGATGGTCGCCTGGTCGAGCGCGCTGCTGCTGGCCCTTTCGCTGGGCGGCGGCGACGGCTACGCCTGGGACTCGCCGAAGATCATCGGCCTGTTCGCCGCCTTCGCGGTCCTCGCCGTCGCGTTCGTCTTCGTCGAGGCCCGCGCCGAGGAGCCGATCCTGCCGCTGCGCCTCTTCAAGCGCCCGACGTTCTCGCTGGCCAACGCCTCGACGTTCATCCTGGGCTTCGCGATGTTCGGCTCGATCATCTACGTCCCGCTGTACCTGCAGATCGTCAAGGGCGCCACCCCCACCCGCTCCGGCCTGCTGATGCTGCCGATGATGGCCGGCGTCATCGTGACGTCGATCGTCGCCGGCCGGGTCATCTCCAAGCTGGGCCGCTACAAGTGGTTCCCGGTCGCGGGCACCGTCGTCATGGGCGCCGGCCTGCTGCTGTTCACCAGCCTCCAGGTCGACACCCCGCTGTGGCAGGCGTTCATCTACATGACCATCATCGGCGTCGGCCTGGGCCTGGCGATGCAGCCGCTGATCCTGGCCGTGCAGAACGCGGTCGACCTGCGCGACATGGGCGCCGGCACCTCGGCCGCGACGTTCTTCCGCTCGCTCGGCGGCTCGGTCGGCGTCGCCGCCCTGGGCGCCGTCATGAACAACCAGCTGGCCAAGCAGATGCACGGCGCCGCCGGCGGCGTGTCGATCAACGCCCCGGCCCAGGTCCGCGCGCTGCCCCCGGCCCAGCTGCAGATGGTCGAGCACATCTTCGTCAACGCGCTGCACCCGGTCTTCCTGTCGGCCGCGGTCGTCGCGCTGGTCGGCACGCTGATCACGATCGCGCTGCCGAACAAGGCCCTGCAGGGCGCCGCGCCGTCCGCCCCGGCCGACGGCGAGGAGGCCGCCGCCGAGATGGAGGCCAAGGTCGGCGCGTTCTGATCGCCTGAACAACCAAGGGCCCGGCGCCGCGAGGTGCCGGGCCTTTTTCATGCGCCGAGCTGCCGCGACGTCCGCCGTGGGCGCGGTCCGTGACTCCCGGGCCTGCGGCGTCCGCGCACAGTCGCGCTCCAGAACCCGCCTCGCGCGCCGTGTGACTCCTGGGCCTGCGCGTCCGCGCCCGAGCTGCCGCGACGTCCGCCGTGGGCGCGGTCCGTGACTCCCGGGCCTGCGGCGTCCGCGCACAGTCGCGCTCCAGAACCCGCCTCGCGCGCCGTGTGACTCCTGGGCCTGCGCGTCCGCGCCCGAGCTGCCGCGACGTCCGCCGTGGGCGCGGTCCGTGACTCGCGGGCCTGCGGCGTCCGCGCACAGTCGCGCTCATGCGCCGAGCTGCCGCGACGTCCGCCGTGGGCGCGGTCCGTGACTCCCGGGCCTGCGGCGTCCGCGCACAGTCGCGCTTCAGAAACCGCCTCTCGACACCGTGGCGCCGCCCAAGGAGAACCCGCTTTATCGTGATAAGTCCGAAAAATCCGGCGCCGAAGGTGCCGGATTTTTCGTGCAACAGCGCGACAAGGCTGGTTACTGGCGAGTTAACCACGGGGTTCCAATGTGGCGCAGCGCACATTAGCGTGCTGTCCATGCGCAGCACGATGATGAAGACACCCCTCCTGATCTCTCGCATTCTGCAGCACGGCAGCACCGTCCACGGGGAGTCCGAGGTCTCGACCTGGACCGGCGAGGGCGCGCGCCGCACCAGCTACGCCGAGGTCGGCCGGCAGGCCGCCCAGCTCGCCCACGGCCTGCGCGAGCTGGGCGTCACCGGCGACGAGCGGGTCGGCACGCTCATGTGGAACAACGCCGAGCACCTGGTGGCGTACCTCGCCGTGCCGAGCATGGGCGCCGTCCTGCACACGCTCAACCTCCGGCTGTTCCCCGAGCAGCTGATCTATATCGCCAACCACGCGGAGGACCGGGTCGTCATCGTCGACTCGACGCTGATCCCGCTGCTGGCCGGCGTGCTGCCGCACCTGACGACGGTCCGGCACATCGTGGTCGCCGGTGAAGGTGACACTTCGAAGCTGCAGAAGGACGGGGTCGACGTACACCGCTGGGACGATCTGCTGCAGGGCAAGCCGGACACGTACGACTGGCCCGTGCTAGACGAGGACGACGCGGCGGCGCTGTGCTACACCAGCGGTACCACCGGCAACCCCAAGGGCGTCGCCTACTCCCACCGCTCGATCTACCTCCACTCGATGGAGGTGTGCATGGCGGAGAGCTTCGGCCTCGGCCCGCAGGTCCGCGACCTGTGCATCGTGCCCATGTTCCACGCCATGGCCTGGGGCCTGCCCTACGCCGCGCTCATGAGCGGCGCCTCGTTGGTGATGCCGGACCGCTTCCTGCAGGCCGCGCCGCTGGCCCAGATGATCGCGACCGAAAAGCCGACCTTCGCCGGCGCGGTGCCCACGATCTTCACGGACCTGCTCGCGTACCTCGACGCCAACCCCACCGACACCTCCTCGCTCCGGGAGGTCGTCATCGGCGGCTCGGCCTGCCCGCCGGCGCTCATGCACGCCTACGCCGACCGCTACGGCATCCAGGTCATCCACGCGTGGGGCATGACCGAGATGTCCCCCCTCGGCTCGGTCTCCCGCGCCCCGTACGGCGTCGAGGGCCCGGAGGCGTGGGCGTACCGCTACACCCAGGGCCGCATCCCGGCCGGCGTCGAGGGCCGCATCGTCGGCCCGGCCGGCGAGGTCATGCCGGCCGACGGCAAGGCGGTCGGCGAACTGCAGGTCCGCGGCCCGTGGATCACCGCGCAGTACATCGGCGAGGACGGCCCCGACCCCGACAAGTTCGAGGACGGCTGGCTGCGCACCGGCGACGTCGGCACGCTCACCCCGAACGGGTACCTCACCCTCACCGACCGCGCCAAGGACGTCATCAAGTCCGGCGGCGAGTGGATCAGCTCGGTCGACCTCGAGAACGCGCTGATGGCCCACCCCGCGGTGCTGGAGGCCTGCGTGGTCGGCGTGCCCGACGAGAAGTGGGGCGAGCGACCCCTGGCCACGGTCGTCCTGCGCGAGGGCGCGAGCGCCGACGCCGACACCCTGCGCGAGTTCCTGTCGGAGAAGGTGGCCCGCTGGCAGCTGCCGGAGCGCTGGTCGTTCATCGAGGCGGTTCCGAAGACGAGCGTCGGCAAGTTCGACAAGAAGCGGGTCCGGGCCGACTATGCGGGCGGGGCTTTGGAGGTGGTACAGATCAACGGGTGACCCGCCCGGCAAAGATCGCGCTGCTCATCACGGCCGCCGTCATCGCCTGCGTGGCGGCGGCCTGCGGCGTGGCCACCCAGCTCAAGGACTGGCTGCCCGGCCTGGCCGGCTGCGCGGACCCGACGAAGCCGACCAAGACCGCGGTGTTCACCGAGCCGGCCCGCATCGAGCAGATGTACCCCCGGCTGAAACCCATCCGCTCGGTCCACTGGCAGGAGCGCGAGGCCCGCCCCCGCCAGTGCCCGGAGATCGGCCCGATGGACTACGAGATGAACGGCCTGGTCGTCACCGACCAGGCCACGGCGACGAGCCTCGCCGCGGCGGCGACGCCCGCGAGCGCCCCGGACATCCCCGCCGACCTGCGCCCGTTCGCGCCGCCGGCCCCGCACTGGCTGGACATCGGCGACGGGCTACTGCTCGACCAGGCCGGCGCGACCGTGTACTTCACGCACTTTTCTTCGCCGCGGCCTTCTTCGCCGGCGTCGTCTTCTTCGCGGCCGTCGTCTTCTTCGCCGGCGCCGCCTTCTTCGCCGCGGCCTTCTTGATCGGGGTCGGCTCCGACTCGGCCTCGGCCTCCGGGGCCGCCGCCGGCTCCTCGCCGCGGGCGGCGCGGGCGCGCTCGACCGAGGCGCGCAGGGCGGCCATGAGGTCGACCGCCGCGGCCGGGGCCTCCTCGGCCTCCTCGGGCTGGACGACCTCGCGCCCGGCCACCTTCGCGTCGATGACCTCCTGCAGGGCCTCGCGGTAGTTGTCGGTGTAGGTCGCCGGGTCGAAGTCGGCGGCCATCGACTCGATCAGCGAGCCGGCCATTGCGAGCTCGGCCGGCCGGGCCGTGACGTCCTCGTCGAGGATGTCGAACTTCGCGGCGCGGATCTCGTCGGGCCACAGCATCGTGTTGAGGACCAGCACGTTGTCGCGCACGCGCAGCGTCGCCAGCTGCTCGCGCTGGCGCAGGGCCACCTTGACGATGGCGACCCGCTCGGTGTTGGTGAGCGCGTCGCGCAGCAGCGCGTAGGGCTTGGCGGCCGTCTGCTCGGGCTCGAGGTAGTACGCCTTGTTGTACAGGATCGGGTCGACCTGCTCGGTCGGGACGAACTCCAGCACCTCGATCGCCCGGCTGGTGGTCAGCGGCAGCTCGGCGAAGTCGTCGTCGGTCAGGATGACCATCTCGCCGCCGCCCAGGTCGTAGCCCTTGGCGATGTCGTCGTAGGCGACCTCTTCGCCGTCGATCGAGCAGACCCGCTTGTACTTGATCCGCCCGCCGTCGTCCCGGTGCACCTGGTGGAACCGGATGTCCTTCTCCTCGGTCGCCGAGTACAGCCGCACGGCGATCGAGACCAGCCCGAAGGAGACCGCGCCCTTCCAGATCGCGCGCATGGAGATCCCTTTCCGCAGGATGTGGACCTTCAACCAACAGAATCGCATCGTTTTGACCTGGGCGCGAGGAACTCCAAGGCGAACTATGGTGTGGCTATGGCCGGCCCGCCGTCTCCGATGCTCGCCTCGCCCGGCGTGCTGCCCACCGGGCCGGGCTGGGCGTACGAGTTCAAGTGGGACGGCATCCGCGCCATCGCGGTCGTCGCCGAGGGCCGGACCAGGCTTTTCGCGCGCAGCGGGGCCGAGGTGACGGCCGCCTACCCGGAGCTGGCCACCATCGGGCGCGGGCTCGCCGACTCGGTGCTCGACGGCGAGGTCGTGGCCATGGACGAGGCCGGCCAGCCCTCGTTCCAGGTGCTCGCCGAGCGCATGCACGTGCGCGAGCCCAACCGGGCGGCCCGCCTGGCCGCCACCGTCCCGGTCACCTACCTGGTCTTCGATGCGCTGCGGGCGGAGGGCGAGGAGCTGGTCTCGCTGCCGTACCGCACCCGCCGCCAACGCCTCGAAACCCTGGAGCTGGGGCCCCGCGCGATGGTGCCCCCGTCCTTCGACGACGGCGCGGCGACCGTCGCCGCCAGCCGCGAGAACCGGCTCGAGGGCGTGGTGGCGAAGCGGGCGGACTCGCTGTACCACCAGGGGATCCGGACCACCGACTGGATCAAGGTGAAGCTCGAGGAGAGCCGGGAGTTCGTGGTCGGCGGCTGGCGCCCGGGCAAGCGCGCGCTGGGCGCCCTGCTGGTCGGCGTGCCGAGCGAGACCGGCCTCGCCTACCGCGGCCGCGTCGGCGGCGGCATCTCCGGGGCCGCCGAACGGCAGCTGCTGGCCGCGCTCGAGCCGCTGTCGACGAGCCAGAATCCGTTCGGCGCATCGGTACCCCGGGAGGACGCCCGCGGCGCCGTCTGGGTGGACCCGCACCTCGTCGTCGAGGTGAAGTTCGGCCACCGCACGCGCGACGGCCGGCTGCGCTTCCCGCGCTTCCTGCGCATCCGCCCGGACCTCACGCCGGAGGAGGTCAGCGATGCCTGACCGGCTGCGAGTGGAGGTCGACGGCCGCCAGCTGGAGATCTCCAACCTCGACAAGGTGCTGTACCCGCGCGCCGGCTTCACCAAGGCCGAGGTCCTCGACTACTACACGCGCATCGCCCCGACCCTGCTGCCGTACCTGGCCGGCCGCCCGCTGACGCGCACCCGCTACCCCAACGGCGTCGAGGGCAACAGCTTCTTCGAGAAGAACGCGCCCGGCGGCACCCCCGACTGGGTCCGCACCGTGCGCCTGCCGGTCCCCGGCTCGACCAAGAACCGCGAGAAAATCGACTTCATCGTGGTCGAGGAGGTCGCCACGGTCGTGTGGCTGGCCAACCTGGCGGCGCTGGAGCTGCACACCCCGCAGTGGCGCGTCGACGACGAGGGCCGCGCGCTGGACCCCGACCAGCTCGTCGTCGACCTCGACCCGGGCCCGCCGGCCGGCCTGCCCGAGTGCTACGAGGTCGCCCTGCTCATGCGCGAGCGCCTGGCCGAGGACGGCCTGGCGGGCGTGGCCAAGACGTCGGGCAAAAAGGGGATGCAGCTCATCGTGCCGCTCCCGGGCGACGAGCCGGCCGACGAGGTGAGCGCCTACGCGAAGGCCCTGGCCGAGGAGCTGGCCGCCTCCCACCCGCGCCTGATCGTCGCCAAAATGGCGAAGCAGCTGCGCCCCGGCAAGGTCTTCATCGACTGGAGCCAGAACAACGCCTTCAAGACGACGGTCGCGCCGTACTCCCTGCGCGCCGGCGAAACCCCGACGGTGAGCGCCCCGCTGTCCTGGCCCGAGGTCGAGGCGGGAGAACTGACCGCCACGGACCTGACCCCGTCCTATGTCCTGGAGCGCATCGAAACGCTGGGCGATCTCCTGCAAGCTGTCGACTAGGTCGCCGCTTTCGCTTTGGTGATCCGATATGTCCGCCACTTCGTGACGGACATATCGGATTTATCGGTTATATCCGGGTCGATGGTTCGCGCGGGGTGCACATCGCGAGGCGGCAGGTGGTGGGCTGTTGCCAGCGGTCGGCCGCGCGCCGGGACCAAAACAGGCCTGGGGCGGTCCCAGTCCAGGCGGCCCTGCGCAGCCCGCGGGGCTCAATCCCGCGGGCGAGCGCCGATCGTGCGCCCGGCTCCCGAGGGCAGTGCAGACCGCGGGGGAGCATCGACCGCGCGATCGCGGGCCGGCGCGCACCCCAAGCACCGCGGAGCGCGGCCGGCGATCCGTGGCCGGCCCGGCGTGCTCAAGGCGGTCGGCCCGGCAGGGCGCTAGCGCAGCGCGGCCAGGAGGCGGTCGACGTGCTCGACAGTGGTACCGATGCCGATGCTCGCGCGGATCGCCTGGGCCGGCGCCCGATCGGCGCCCTTGCGCGCGGCGGCCTCGGCCAGCAGGCGGCGGGTCAGCGGATGCGCGCAGAACAGGCCCGTGCGGACGCCGATGCCGTGGTCGCGGCCCAGCGCGTCGGCGAACGCCGCCGGGTCGCGGTCCAGCACGGCGAACGACACGATGCCGACCCGCTGGGCGTCGGCGGGGAACAGGCGCAGCTCCTCGGTGTGCGCCAGCGCGGCCAGGCCCGCGCGCAGGCGGCGGACCAGCGCCGCCTCGGGCTCCTCGAACGACCGCTCGCGCAGCGTGCGCAGGGCCGTGGCCAGGGCGACCGCGCCCAGCAGGTTGGGGGTGCCGGCCTCGTGGCGGGCGGGGCCGCTCGCCCAGCGCACCGCGGCGTCGTCGGACACGTGGGCGCTCGCGCCGCCGCCGGCCAGGTACGGCTCGGCGGCCTCGAGCCAGTCCGCGCGGCCCGCGAGCACGCCCGCGCCGAACGGGGCGTACAGCTTGTGGCCCGAGAACGCCACGTAGTCGGCGCCCAGGCCGGACAGGGACGCGGCGGCGTGCGGGGCCAGCTGCGCCGCGTCGACGGCGATGCGGGCGCCGAAGCGGTGCGCCACCTCGGCCAGCCGCGCCACCGGCCACACCTCGCCGGTCACGTTGCCGGCGGCCGTGACGCTGACCAGGGTTTGGCCCTTTCCGCGGTACAGCTGACGCTCCAACGCCTCGACGGCCTCCTCCGGCGACCTCGGCGCGGGCAGGCGGACCGCGTCGCGCCAGGGCAGGAGGTTGGCGTGGTGCTCGGCGCCGAACGTGACGACCGTGGTGCCGGGCGGGACGGCCCGCGCGAGCAGGTTGAACGCGTCGGTGGTGTTGCGCGTGAAGATCACGGTGTCGGCCGGGCCGTGGCCGAGGGTGTCCGCGACGGTTTCGCGCGCCAGCTCGTACTCCCGCGTGCACCGCTGCGACAGCGCGCCCGCGCCGCGGTGGACCGAGCCGTAGTACGGCAGCAGGTCGGCCACGACGTCGGCGACGGACCGCAGGCACGGGGCGGTGGCGGCGATGTCGAGGTTGGCGAAGTCGACGGACCGGCCGTCGGGCAGCTTGATCTCGCCGGGGGACAGCACATCGGACATGGGGCAGCACCCTTCGTTCGCGCTTGCCGGGCACACCGCGTGCCGGGCCGGGTCATCACCCGGGGCACCCCGCCGCGAACGCGAGGGTTGCCGGCCAGCAAGCCGGGGCTGTGCGCTGGCACTCATGACCTGACCCGACGGTACCGCGGATAAAGTTGCGGCATGAGCGAACTCCCGCCGACTGGGACGCCGGACTCGCCCTCGTCCGGTCCGCCGAACCCGGGCGACGGCTCGCCGGCTTCCGGCGCCGGCTGGGCCCCTCCGAGCTGGGCTTCTCCGGGCGGCGAGGCTTCGGGTTCGCCCGCGCCGCCGCCCGCCTCGGCGCCTCAGGTAGGCGCATCGCCCCAGATCGGGCCGGCTCCCGCGCCGGCACCGCAGGCCGGGCCGGCGCCGCAGGCCGGGCCACCGCCCCAGGCTGGGCCGGCGCCTCAGGCCGCGCCCAATCCGTGGGGGCCGCCGACGGGCGAGCCGGCGCCGGGGGCGCCGGCGCCGTGGCCGGCCGTGCTGCCGGGGCCCGGGGTGCCCAACATCACCGAGGCGGCCGAGCCGAGCACGGGGCAGCAGGAGTACCCGACGGCGGCGCTCGCCCTCGCCGCCGCGCCGCCGGCCAAGCGCTCCGACCGGCGGCGGCTGTTGATGCTCATCGGCGTCATGAGCTTCATCGCCCTGTGCGGCGTGGCCGTGCTCGCCTTCTTCGGGTTCAGCGGCGGCTGGACGGCGCTGCTCGTCGGCGTCGTGTCGGCCGTCATCCCGGTTCCGGTGCTCGTGACCTGCTTCCTGTGGCTGGATCGCTACGAGCCGGAGCCGGTGAAGTACCTCGTCTTCGTCTTCGGCTGGGGCGCCTGCGTGGCCACCGGCGTCGCGCTGGTGGTCAACACCGTCGGCAGCTACTTCGCCGAGCAGGCCGGCCTCAAGGACAGCCTCGTCGCGGTGCTGCTCGCGCCGCTGATCGAGGAGAGCATGAAGGCCCTCGGCCCGGTGCTGCTGTTCTGGCGCCGCCCGCGCGCGTTCTCCGGCATCATCGACGGCATCGTCTACTGTGGCCTGTCGGCGACCGGCTTCGCCATGGTGGAGAACATCCTGTACCTCGGCTTCAAGGGGTACGGCGAGACCGCCGACAAGACCGGGCCGGTCTCGGGCGCGGCCGCGCTGATCGCCATCTTCATCGTCCGGATCCTCATGACCGGCTTCGCCCACCCGCTGTTCACCTCGATGACCGGCATCGGGCTGGGCGTCGCGTCGCGCTCGTCGACCAAGGCGGTGCGCTTCCTCGCCCCGCTGGCCGGCCTGCTTACGGCGATGATGCTGCACGGCTCCTGGAACTTCATGTCGGTCACCGCGTCGGCCAGCGCCTGGGTGCTGCTGTACGGGTACTTCGCCGTGATGATGCCCATCTTCCTGTGCCAGGTCGGGTTCGCGCTGTGGCTGCGGGCCGGAGAGGGCCGGCTCACCGAGCGGGTGCTGGGCGAGTACGCACGGGCGGGCTGGTTCTCGCCGCCCGAAGTGGCCGCGCTCGGCACCCTGGGCCGAAGGATCTCGGCCCGCCGCTGGGCCAGACGCGTGGCCGGCGACGCGGGCGCCAAGGCGATGCGCGCGTTCCAGTTCGACGCGACCCGGCTCGCCCTGCTGCGCGACGGGCTGCAACGGGGCCTGGACAAGCAGCCGAAGCGGCGCATGGAGGCGCTGGCCGAGGAGCGGCAGCTGCTCAGCGCGCTCGACGCCTACCGGCAGGTCTTCGTCGGGCGCGACCCGCAGTCGCCGCGGGCGGTGTGGGACGGGGCGCGGTACCACATCACCTTCCCCGACGGTGTGGTGCGCGTGCTCGATGCGCCGCCGACCCCGGTCGTGCCGGTCCCGGTCGCCCTGACCGCGGCCGTGCCGCCGCCCCCGATGTACTACAGGTAGAGGCCGGTCGAGTCGGGCTCGACCCGCCGGGCCGCGACCGCGTGCACGTCGCGCTCACGCAGCAGCACGTAGTCGCGGCCCTGCAGCTCCACTTCGGAGCGGTCCTCGGGGTCGAACAGCACCCGGTCGCCGGCGACGATCGAGCGCACGTTCGGCCCCACGCCGACCGCGGTCGCCCACGACAGCCGCTTGCCGACCGACGCGGTCGCCGGAATCACGATGCCCGACACGTGCCGCCGTTCCCCCTCGGCGCCCTCGAGCCGCACGAGCACCCGGTCGTGCAGGAGCCGGATCGGCAGGGCGTCGCCCGGTAGGTCGCCGGACATCTGGTCGGTGGATGGCTGGTAACCGGCCGCGGGTTGAGCTGTCACGCTTGCGACGCTACCGCCTGGGTGCGTGCCAACACCCGGCGGCCCGGGCTACCGTAATGGTCCTGGCCAGCCGGGGGGCGGGCTTGCCCGGCAAGGAGGTTCGACACGTGAGCCGGTTCGACACGGTGCGGGCGGGCCTGCGCCGCGCCTACCTCCGGCGGCTGGAGGCGGCCAAGGCCGAGCGCGAGGCGGCCGCCCTCATCGCGGAGCTCGAAGAGGCCGAACTGCCGCCGCCGCCCGCGCCCGATCAGGAGATCAGCCACGCGACGACCACCAGCCGCGACGACGCCGAGGTACCCCGGGGCCTGCGCATCGCCGCCGCCTGGTCCTGGCGCCTGCTGATCCTCATCGCCGCCCTGGCCGTGCTGCTGTGGCTGATCGGCCGGCTGAGAACGGTCCTGATCCCGCTGAGCATCGCGCTGCTGCTGTCCGCGCTGCTGGCCCCCGTGATGGGCGTGCTGCGCCGCCGCGTGAAGCTCCCGCCGTCGCTGGCCGCGTTCCTGGTGCTCATCGGCGGGCTGGCCACCGTGGCCGGCGTGCTGACCCTGGTCGTCAGCGAGTTCGTCGACGGGTTTCCGGCCCTGTCCGACAAGGCGTCGGCCGGCGTGAAACAGATCCAGGTCTGGCTCACGACGGGCCCGCTGCACCTGAGCGGCCGCCAGCTGGACGCCACCTTCCAGGCCGCCACCACGTGGCTCAGCGACAACCGCGGCAGCCTGACCGACAGCGCCCTCAGCACCGCCACGGCGACGATCGAGTTCCTGGCGCTGACGCTGCTGATCCTCTTCGTCACGTTCTTCTTCATGCGCGACGGCAAGCGCATCTGGTACTTCGTGACCGGCATCGTGCCGACCCCGGCCCGCGACCCGATCCGCCGCGCCGGCGAGGCGGCGTGGCAGACGCTGGTCGCCTACGTCCGCGCCACCGTCCTCGTCGCCTTCATCGACGCGCTGGGCATCGGCCTGCTGCTGTTCTTCCTGGACGTCGACTTCTGGTTTCCGCTGGCCACGCTCGTCTTCCTGGGCGCGTTCGTCCCGATCGTCGGCGCGACGGTCTCCGGCGCCGTGGCCGTCCTGATCGCGCTGGTCGACCGGGGGGTCATCACCGCCGTGGTCATCCTGATCGGCGTGATCGCGGTCCAGCAGCTCGAGGGCCACGTCCTGCAGCCGCTGATCATGGGCCGCGCGGTCTCGGTCCATCCCCTGGCGGTGATCGTGGCGATCGCGACGGGCGTGGTGCTGGCCGGGATCATCGGCGCCCTGGTCGCGGTACCGCTGGTCGCGGTGCTGAACACGGGCATCCGGCACCTGGTCCAGCACCGCCACGAGCCGCCGCCGGACGCGGTCGTCGTCTCGGCCGACTAGTCGGTCAGGCGGACGCGGACGCGGCGGTTGGCCTTGCCCTTGGACTCGACCTTCACCACCTGCAGGCGGCCGATCTGGGCCGTCGACGCGACGTGCGTGCCGCCGTCCGCCTGCGTGTCCAGCCCGATGATGTCGACGATGCGGATCTCTTCCTCGTCGGCCGGGATCAGGTTGGACTGCGTGCGGATGATGTCCGGCAGGGCCAGGGCGTCGTCGCGGGCCAGGACCTTCGTCACCACCTTGCGGTCGGCGACCACCTCGGCGTTGACGAGCTCCTCCAGGCGGGCCTTGAAGTCCGGCGGTACCTCCGGCAGGTTGAAGTCCATCCGGGCCTCCGCGGGCTCCATCGAGCCGCCGGTCACCAGGGCGCCGAAGTCGCGGAACACCACGCCGCACAGAACGTGCAGGCCCGAGTGGGTGCGCATGAGCTTGGTGCGGCGGTCGTCCTCGACGGCGCCGGTGACCTCGGTGCCGGGCGGGGGGAGCGGGTCACCCTCGGCCGGCTGCAGGTACAGGTCATCGGCCTTGCGGGTGCCGACGATGCGGGTCTGGACGCCCTGCCAGAGCAGGACGCCGTGGTCCGGGGGCTGGCCGCCCCCGCCGGGGTAGAACGCCGAACGGTCGAGCACGATGCCGTCCTCCGCCGAGGAGTACAGGACCGTGCAGGTCCACTCCCGAAGCGTCGGGTCGGCCAGGTCCAGCCGGTAGGTGCGGCCGTGATGTGTGACACCCATGAAACCCGACTTTAGCGGCGGGTCGGGCCCGCCCAGCACTGCGAAGTAGTCATGCAGTACAGATCCCGTCGGGGCGCGTTCTGATACACGTCAGAGGGTCACCCGTTCGGCCACTACCGGTGAGCCGTTCGCCGGGCCGTCAGGCGTTGAGGAACGTGGAGATCCGGCCGCGCAGGTCGGCCCGCTGGGTCCACAGGATGCCGGGGCGGTCGTAGATGTGCAGCTGGGCGCGGGGCAGCGCCGCCGCGAGCTGCTCGGCGACGGCGGCCGGGTGCAGGTCGTCGCCGCGGCAGCCGATGACGAGGCACTCCGCGGTGACGGCGGCGAGGTCGGCCCGGTCGTCGATCGCCGACTGCTCCGGCAGGCTGGCCAGGCCGGCGGCCAGGCCGTCGCGCATGAGCTGGTCGAGCCGCTGGCGCAGGAACGCCCAGACCGACGGCGTGTTGCGCATCTGGGCCGGGACCTCCTGGGAGATCACGTCGGCCACCGCCGCCGCGTCGCCGGCCTCGATCGCCTCGAGCAGGGCGCCGAGGCGCTCCTGGGCGGCGGCCGGGCGTGGCGTGTCGAGGACGGCGGGCAGGAAGAACACGGCCCGCTCGAACCGGCCGTTGTTGTCGGCCAGCAGCCGGGTCAGCGCGCCGGCGCCGAGGCTGACGCCGAGCGCCCGGGTGGCGCCGGAGAGATCGGCGATGGCGCGAAGATCGCGGGCCAGGTCGACGTACGTCCACACGCCCCCCGGCGCCGCCGACTGCCCGTGCCCGCGGAACTGGAAGAACACCTTCCGCCCGTGCACGGCGCTGCCCAGCGGCCGGGTCTCGGCGATGCCGCTGCCGAGCCCGTGCGCGAACACGGTCACCGGGCCGCCCTCGCCGGTGACGAGCTGCTCGAGCTCGACTCCGTGCGGGGTCGCCACGAGCTCCGTCGGCGGCGCGGGCAGCGTCGGCCGGCCGGTCTGCGGCCCCCGGGTCACGGGCGGCCGGAACCGGTCGGGGCGCCCGTCCGGCGGGGGCGGCCAGCGGAAGTCCATCAGCTCACCAGGAGCCGTGGCCGTCGACCGCGTCGCGCAGGGCGGGCCGGATGTCCAGCAGGTACACCGCAAAGATCCCGGTCGCGATGAGCGAGAAGATCCCGAGATAGCCCAGCCCGAGGTTGGGGGAGATCGCGGTGAGCAGCTCGCCGCCGCCGATGAGCGCGAGCCAGATGGACTTGGACATGGTGCCGATCGCCGGGAACGCGTCGTTGCGCTGCACCACGCAGTGCAGGAAGGCCGCGGCGCCGAGCACGAGGCTGAAGATCCACACGATGATCGAGATGTAGTTCTCGACCTGTGCGTAGAAGATCGGGACCGCACTCACCATGCACCGAGCTTATGCCGAAGCCCCCCGGCCCGTGCGAGACGGTGCCGGAGGGCTCCCGAGAAACACCGTTACTTCTTGGTTTCCGCGATCCTGACGTCATCCGCGCCCGGCTTGGCGGCCTTCTTGGCGACGGGCTTCTTTGCCGGCGCGGCGGCCTCGGGCTCCGTGGTGGCCGTCGCGGTGGCGGTCACGGCCTTCTTGGCCGGCTCCAGCTCGACCTTCGCCTCGGCCTCGGCGCCGCGCGCGGTGTTGACGACCTTCTCGCCGCGGGCGACGAGGTCGGTGTAGACGGCCAGGGCGCGGTCCTGCGCGACCTGGGCGCCGGCCTGGGCGGACGCCAGGAAGCTGGCGGCATTGCGCCGGGCCATGCCGCGCAGGCGGTTGAGATCGGTGCGCAGGGTGCCGTCAGTGGTGGCCGGGCGCAGCTCCTCGACGCGGGCGCGCAGCTGCGCGACCTGCTCCGGCAGCTTGCGCAGCCGCTGGTAGGCGAGGTCGCCGGCGCCGGCCGCGGCGTAGAGCGGCGTGGGGATCTTTCGAGTGGTGGTCTTCGTGGTCACTGCGTCTCCTCGTGGGAAGGGGTCGGCTCCGGGTCCGGCCCGGGCTCGGGGGCCGGAGCGTTCCGCGCGTTCTCCCGGCGGAACGTCTCGTAGATCTGGGTGAGCGACTGCTTCTGGGCAACCGTGAGGTCACCGTCCGCCGCGATCGCGGCGAGCACGTCGTGCCCCTCGCGCTCGAGCAACCCCGCCCGCAGGTACATCAGCGGGGTCGACACCCGCAGTGCGCTCGCGAGCTGAGCCAGCACCTCGGCACTCGGTTTGCGCAGGCCGCGCTCGATCTGGCTCAGGTACGGGTTGCTCACTCCGGCCTGCTCGGCGAGCTGCCGGAGCGAGATGCGCGCGTTACGGCGCAGGTCACGGATGAACCCACCCAGGTCGCGCGGCTCTTCGTTCACGCTTACCGACGGTAGCGCGGCCTGCTAACTGTTGCAAGCAAAACGCTAACCACAGCTAGCGTGAACCGCCTCACCATACTGAGCGAACCACGCCGACCTCGCGCCCGCCGCCGAACACCGGAACTTCCACCCTGCCCGGCAGCGACACGCCGAGCCGGGCGAACCCGGCCGCGAGCACCGGCAGCCGGGCCCGCGGGCCGCCGTCGTCGATCTTCAGCGCGACCGCGCCGACGCCGGGCAGCGCGGCCGCCGAGACCCCCTCGGCGCCGCTCTTGAGCAGCAGCCCGGGCACCGCCCGCATGAGCCGCGTGTCGTCCTCACCGGGGTCGTCGCCGGAGACCATCTCCGGGTGTGCCCGCATCGCGTCGGCCACCGCGCGCTCGGCCGTACCGGTCGGCGCGCCGACCAGCCGGAGGAACGCGCCGGCGAGGGCGCGCAGGGAGATGGCGAGCAGCGGGGCGCCGCAGCCGTCGACCGCGATCGCCCGGGCCGGCTCGCCCGCCAGCTCCTCCACCGTGGCGATCAGCCCCACCTGGAGGGGGTGCGCCGGGTCGAGGTACGTCTCGAGGGGCCAGCCGTTGGCCCGGGCGGTGCGCAGCATGCCGGCGTGCTTGCCCGAGCAGTTCATGAACAGCCGCTCGCGACGGCCGGCGGCGTCGCGGGGCTCGTCGGCGAGGGGGTAGTCCGGCGGGCACTGCAGCGCCTCGACCGGGATGTCACCGAGCAGCCGGCGCACCCCCGAGACGTGGATCTCGTGCCCGCGGTGGCTGGCCGCGATCAGCGCAAGCTGCGCATCGTCCACCTTCAGGCCCGCGCGCAGCATGCCGACCGCCTGCATCGGCTTGTTCGAGGAGCGCGGGAACACGGCGCCGAGCACGTCGCCGGCCCAGGCCACGACCTCGCCCCGCGCGTCGAGGACGACGGCCGAGCCACTGTGGCGGCTCTCCACGACCCCGTTGCGGACCACCTCGGCGATGAGCTCGCCCCCGGCATACAGGTCAGACATTCGCGATCCCGAGCAGCGCGCGGGCGTCGGCGGGGGTCATCGGCGGGCGCTGGGCGAGCCGGGCGAACCCGCTGGCCCGGGCCACGAGCTGGGCGTTGCTCTCCACCGGCTGACCCTTGGCGTACGTGACCGTGTCCTCCATCCCGACCCGCAGATGCCCGCCGGCGGCCAGCGCGGCCAGCAGCACCGGCAGCGAGGACCGCCCGATGCCGGTCGCCGAGAACGTGGTGCCCTCGGGCAGGTCACGCAGCGCGGCCTCGCAGGCGGCCAGCGCCGCCACGGTGCCCGGCATCCCGCCCGGCACCCCCATGACCAGGTCGACGTGGACGTGCCCGCCGGCCGGCAGCCCGTGGCGGTCCAGCAGCCGGCGCAGCGTGGCCAGCTGGCCGAGGTCGAAGATCTCGTACTCCGGGACGATCCCGCGCTCCTGCATGCGCGTGTGCAGGTCGACGATGAACGCCCAGCGGTTGAGGAACACGTCGTCGCCGAAGTTGACCGTGCCCATCGTGCACGACGCCATGTCGGGCTGGGCCTCCAGCACGCGCAGCCGGTCCGCCTCCGGGTCGGTGACGGCGCCGCCGGTCGACAGCTGCACGATCAGCGAGGTCTCGGCGCGCAGCGCGGCGACGGCGTCCTTGAGCCGGCCGAGGTCGAGGGTGGGCTCCGCGGCGTCGTCGCGGAGGTGGACGTGGATCACGCTCGCGCCCACCGCCTCACAGTCCCGGGCCGTGGCCACCAGCTCATCGAGGGTCACGGGCAGCGCGGGAACGTCCGATTTGCGCGATTCCGCGCCGGTGGGAGCCACCGTGATCAACGTCGTTGTCATCACGCCGCCGATCCTGCCACGTTCGGCCCGCCTACTGCTCCGGGTCCATCGCCGCTGTGGAGGGGCCCACCCGCAGTACCGAATCCGGGGTGAGGTTCTGCTTCACCACCGCCAGGGCGATCATCCCCAGCTCGTAGTGGCGCACGGCGGTGCCCACGAAGCCGACCGGCCGCTCGCCGCCCTCGAGCGTGACCGGGGTGTGCCGGGCCGGGAGCTCGTCGGTGGCGATCCCGTCGAGGTGCAGCAGCACCAGCTTGCGCGGCGGGCGGCCCAGGTGGTGCACGCGCGCGATCGTCTCCTGGCCGCGATAGCAGCCCTTCTCCAGGTGTACGGCGGGCGCGGTCCACCCCACCTCGGCCGGCAGCGTCTTGTGGTCGGTCTCGAACCCGGCCCGCGGCCGGCGGGCGGCGACGCGCATCGCCTCGAACGCCCAGATGCCGGCGAGCGGCACGCCCGCCGCCTCGACCACCTCGGGCACGGTCGGGCGCGGCACGAGCAGGTCGGCCCCGTACGACATGCGGCGCACCCACCCGCCGCCCGGCAGCGCGGCGGCGCTGTAGACGACGGTCGGCCGCGGCGGCACCGACCCGGTCGCGAACTTGGCGTCGGGCACCGCGAGCAGGTCGGGCGGCAGCAGCGGCCCGACGCCGAGCGCGATGAGGGCCTCGTCGGTCTGCGGCCCGACGATCGACAGCAGCGCCCAGTCGGCGGTGACCTCGGCCGGCTCGACCCGCATCAGGAAGCGCATCCGCTCGAGGAACTGCAGCAGCCCCGGCGCGTCGCCGGTGTCGAGCCAGGTGGCGGCCCCGTCGTCGGTCAGCGCCGCGTGGTGCTCGACGTGCCCGTGCGGCGACAGGACGAGCAGCTCGGATCCGCTGTACGGCGCGAGGCCGGTCAGGTGCTGCGTGGTGAGGCTGTGCAGCCAGCCCAGCCGGTCCTCGCCGGGAATGGCGAGCACGCCCCGGTGGGAGCGGTCGACCAGCCCCGCGGCCGTGTCGAGCAGGCGCTGCTCGCGGGCCGGTTCGCCGTAGTGGGCGACGGCGCCGGCATCGGGGTCGTTGGGATCGAGGGCGGCGACGGGCACTGCGCTCAGCATGACTCTCCTCGGCTGTCCCCGCACGCCCCGCACAGGCCGAACAGCGCCACATGGCCGATGTCCAGGCGGAACCTCCGCTCGGCCAGCAGCTCGCCGGCCAGCCCGTCCAGGACCGGCGACGGCAGCTCCTGCACCGAGCCGCAGCCGCGGCACACGAGGTGGGCGTGCTGGTGCTCGTCGACCGCGTGGTACGTCGGCGCGCCGTGCGACAGGTGGGCGTGCGTGATCAGCTCGAGCTCCTCGAGGAGCTCGAGCGTGCGGTACACGGTGGTGATGTTGACCCCGGCGGCCTTCTCGGCGACCTCGGCGTGGATCTGGTCGGGCGTGGCGTGGCGCAGCCGGTAGACCGCCTCCAGCACGAGCTGGCGCGGCGCGGTGAGCCGCAGCCCGCGCGACCGGAGCATCTCCGCCAGGTCCACGCCCACCAATCTAGCCCGCGACGCGCTCCAGGCGCGCCGAGAGGTGGACCTGCAGCGGCTGGCCGACGGCGGCCATGTCGAAGGTGTACAGCAGCGCGCCCTCGACGATGCCGTAGAGCCGCTGGCCGCCGCGCACCTCCTTGGCCGTCCCGGTGCGCCCGATGCCGTCCGTGGCCATCTGCCACTGGGTCGTGCCGCGCTGCTGGCCGGTGTACAGCTCCACGATCCCGGTCGGTGAGGAGAGCAGGATCTCCAGCTCGTCGGTCGCCTTGCCGTCGGACATGGCCGGGCGCCACCAGCCGACCTCGCGGTGGGAGGGCCGGATCGGGTTGGCGTCGGCGTCGATGATCCACGCGCGCGACTCGTAGAACAGGAACGGCCGCCCGTCGTGGCTGAAGCGGACCTCCTGGCCGTAGTGGAAGCCCTCGATCGTCGGGTAGTCGCCCTGGCCGCGCCCGCGCCACACGCCCACCAGCGGCAGCAGCCCGAGCAGCGCCGGATGCAGGTCCGGCCCGGAGCGCAGGTCATGCGTCTCCTCGTACGGATACTCCCCGACCGGGGCCAGTCCCGCCCACGGCGGGGCCTGCTCCTCGTCCGTCACCAACGCCCCCTCGACACCCGAACCGCAAGGTAGATCAGCCCGCCGGCCAGCGCACCCATGCCGGCGACCAGCAGGCTCACGAACCCGATCTCCGTAACCATCACCGGAATCCTATGCTGCGAGACATGGCTCGTACTCTCGTCGTCAAGGCAACCGCCGGAGCGGACGCCCCCGAGCGCTGCTCGCAGGCCTTCACCGTGGCCGCGACCGCCGTCGCCGGCGGCGTGGCGACCTCGCTGTGGCTCACCGGCGAGTCGGCGTGGTTCGCGCTGCCCGGCCGCGCCGCCGACTTCGACCTGCCGCACGCCGCCCCGCTCGTCGACCTGCTCGAGGCGGTCCTGGCCGGCGGGCGCGTCACGGTCTGCACGCAGTGCGCCGCCCGCCGCGACATCAAACCGGAGGACGTCATCCCGGGAATCAGGATCGCCGGGGCCGCGGCGTTCGTGGAAGAGGCGCTCCAGGACGAGGCGCAGGCCCTTATTTATTGATCATGGCTCGGGTCCGTGCAACGCACGACCGTTGTTCCCACCAGGAATCCCGGCGTCCGCGGGGCCAAGAACTAACAACCCGCGGTCGAGGCGACGACGAGGTTGCCGTCCTCGGTGCGGAAGGAGACCCCGGCCGCGCCCGCGCGGTAGGCGAACGTCTTCTCCTGGTCGAGGATGATCGCCGCGGCCGGCACCGTGGCGCGGGCCTTCGCGCCGTCGCCCGTCGTGACCGCCTCGACCGTCCACAGCGCGCCGCCGTCGGGGCACGTGAGGCGGTGGGTGCGCCACTGCGAGGCCGTCGTGCCCAGCGTGCTGAGGACCGCCTCGACCGGGGCGCGGTTGGCGTTCTGGGACGCCGGCGTGGCCTCCACGACGGGGGCGTTCTGCGGGCGGCAGCCGGTGTCGGCGGTGAAGCGCAGCACGCCGGGCCCGTAGGAGGCGCCGTGGACCGCCACGAAGTTGCCGGCGTCGGCGGTGAGCAGGTGCTCGTCGTCGTGGTGGGCGACCGAGGCCTGGTACGACGCCGGCAGGGCGCCCTTCACCCGGTCGAGGGTGGGGCCTTCGGCGGCCTTGTGGACGTACACGATGAGCTCGCGCGTGAATCGCGTGCCCTCCCGGGCCGAGGTCACCCGGCAGCTCATCTCGGCGCGCCGGTACCCCCCGAGCACCGCCACCGACGCCTGCGGGTCGAGGGCGGCGTACACGTGCCCCAGCGCGGCGTCCACGGTCGGCAGGGCGTCGGCGATGGTGGTCTGCTCGCGGGCGGTCGGGGTGCCCTCCAACGAGGAGTACAGCGCGAACCCGGTCACGACCACGGCCCAGGCGACCACCCCGGTGACGATCCAGCGACGCTTCACGCCGGCCATCCTTGCAGCCGGAACGCGTAACGCCGCCCGCCGGGGTTGGGCCCGGCGAGCGGCGTCACGTTGTTTCGCGAGATGTCTTGCCTAGGCGACGGAGACGGCGACCTCGTTGATGCCGCGGTTCGCGGCCAGGGTGGCGTCGCCGTTGCCGGCGCGGGACAGGGCGCGCAGCGTCCAGTTGCCCGGGGCGGCGAAGAACCGGAACTGGCCGGCGGCCGACGTGACGACCTCGGCCGTGAACTCGCCGGTCGAGTCGAGCAGGCGCACGTAGGCGCCGCCGACCGGGCCGTCGCCGTTGCTCACGACGCCGGTGATGACGGTTTCCTTCTCGACGTCGACGCTCGCGGGGAGCGGGGCGCTCTGGTCGGGCGCGGCGCAGCTGTCAGCGGTGCTCATCTTGGTTTCCCTCTCCCTCTCAGGCCTCGCCGGGCTCGTCGCCCAGCGCCACCGGCACGCCGACGAGCGAGCCGTACTCGGTCCACGAACCGTCGTAGTTGCGCACGTCGGAGTGGCCCAGGATCTCCTTGAGCACGAACCAGGTGTGCGAGGAGCGCTCGCCGATGCGGCAGTACGCGATGGTCGGCTTGCTGTCGTCCAGGCCGGCGGCGCCGTAGATGGAGCGCAGCTCGTCGTCGGACTTGAACGTGCCGTCCTCGTTCGCGGCCTTGCTCCACGGCACCGAGATCGCGGTCGGGATGTGGCCCGGGCGCTGCGCCTGCTCCTGCGGGAGGTGGGCCGGGGCGAGGAGGCGGCCGGCGAACTCGTCGGGGGAGCGGACGTCGACCAGGTTGGCCACGCCGATCGCCGCGACGGCGTCGTCACGGAACGCGCGGATCGAGAGGTCCTGGTCCTGCACGGCGACGTAGTTGGTGGCCTCGCGGGTGACGTCTTCCTTGTTCAGCGGGCGCGCGTCGAGCTCCCACTTCTTGCGGCCGCCGTCGAGCAGCTTGACGTCGCCGTGGCCGTAGAGCTTGAAGTACCAGTAGGCGTACGCGGCGAACCAGTTGTTGTTGCCGCCGTACAGCACGACCTTGTCGTCGTTGCCGATGCCCTTGGCCGACAGCAGCGCCTCGAACTGGGCCTTGTTGACGAAGTCCCGGCGCACCGGGTCCTGCAGGTCCGTCTTCCAGTTGATCTTGACGGCGCCTGGGATGTGGCCACCGTCGTAGGCGGTGGTGTCCTCGTCGACCTCGACGAAGACGACGCCGGGCGTCTCGAGGTTCTGCTCGGCCCAGTCGGCCGTGACCAGGGCGGATTCGCGACTCATGGGTGTTCTCTCTCCCAGGAACGATGGTTTCGGGTTCGAGTCGCCACACGGGCATGACGCCGCGCGCGACCCGAGGGGGACGGATCACGGTTTCGGCGATGAGTCTGTGGAACAGTCGGCGAACAATTCGGTCGCCGGCCAGACCCATCGGTCTGGGGCGCCGCTGCCTCGAGCCGTTATATGAGCACGCTGCAGGGCCGCACCATCAAGGGCGGCAACACAGGCAGGTGGCCACGCGGCACAGGTCGACCGCGCGCCGTCGGGTGAGCAGCATGCTCATGGTCTGGCAGCCTAGCATCGCGGACCGTGCCCGCCCAGGGTCCGCTGGGTCACTGCCCCGTGAGCTTGACGTCGGCGGCCGAAGCGGTGACCTGCAGTCCGTCGTTCGTCGTCTGGACGGAGTTGATCACGAGGTTGTACGGCAGCCCGGGCAGCTTGACCGTGACCTGCAGCCGGTTCTGGTACGTCTTGATGAGGTTGTTGACCTGCGCCGGCAGGCTGCCCTGGTCGGTCGTGACGGACTCGAGCTTGAGCCGCACCTTGCCGGCCTCGACGATCATGCTCCCCTTGGCGATGAGCGTGACCTTGATGCCCTGGAACGCGATCGGCACCCGCATCTCGATCTTGTTGTCGACCACCGTCAGCGTGACCTGTGACGGGTCCATCGACGGCGGCATCCCCGCCACCTCGAGCAGCGGCTTGACGTTTTCCCAGCTCATCGACGCGTTCCCGCTGACGACGCCGGCGGTGACGTCGCCCTTGCCGTTCATGAGATCCATCGCGTCGGCCTTCACGGAGAGCGCCTCGACCGTGAGGGTGTCGAGCTTGACGTTGTTCACCTGCGGCTTGTCGAGCCCGATCGTGATCTTCTTGTACTCCCCGGCGATCACCTGGGTGAGGAACGGGAAGCCGGTGATCTTGACCTGCGGCTCGCCCTCGTACTTCACGTCGTTGGCCGCGAGCTGCGCCTTGGTCTCGGCGGTGATCCGGTCCTCGGCCACGCCGGCGGCGATGCGGTCGACGACGGCGAGCACCCCGACCAGAATGATCAGCAGGACGACCAGCGTGATGCCGATCTTGGTGCCTCGTCTCGCCGCCACGGCGCTCCCTTCCGGTCCATTGGTCCCCGCACCGTACCCACCCACGAGGATTTCGTACCGCCTCCGGTTCGGCGACCCTAGCGCGCCTTTCTTGGCGCGAATCCGTGACTGCATTGCCTGCGCCGGTGGCTGCGCCCCACCGGAGGCGAAAGGCGACGGCGCCGATCGAGGAGTGGCTAGAGCAGGAGCAGGCTGCTGGCGACGTAGGCGGCCGGGGCGGCGAAGGCGATCGCGCCGATCGGGCCCTGGATGTGGCGGGCCAGCCACAGGGCGGGCTCGTCGCCGTCGATGATGCGGCTGGCCTCGGCGTATCCGACGGAGAGGTCGACCATCACCGCCACGATCGCCGTGGCCAGGCCGGCCAGGGCGCTGGGCAGCGGGCTCAGGCCGTCCAGGTAGTTGCCGATCGCGCCGGCGGCCGCGGTGCCCACCATCGCGCCGAGTACCACGCCGGCCCCGCCGCGCGCGACCTGCGGGGCGATCCTCGGCAGCGGGACGATGGCGTCGGCGACGCGGGCGATGAACAGGGCCAGGCCGGCCGCGGCCAGGCAGGCGACGATCGCCTGGGTGCCGTGTGCGGCGCGGCCCAGCACGACCAGGCTCGCGAACGCCACCACGCCCAGCGTCACCACGAGGGACGAGCCCAGGGACTCGGTGACCCGCTGGCGGCCGGCGGGGCGGGTGAGCTGCCCGACGACGCCGACGATGAAGCCGGCGGCGGTCACGTAGGCCAGCGGCGCGAGCGACGCCGGCCGCGTCCACACGGCGGACACGTCGGTGCCGATGGCCACCGCGATGCCCACGGCGCCGACCACCCCGGGCGCCGGCGGCCGGCTGGCGATGACCCAGACGCCGACGAAGAGGGCCTGGACGCCGAAGACCACCACCGCGTATGAGCTGTGCGACGTCTGGGCGCCGACGATCAGCGCGATCGACACGAGCGCCGCGAAGCCGGCCACGCCCAGCGAGACCAGCCGGCGGACCTTCGGCAGCGGCGCGGAGGCCTCGGCCGGCTCGTCGCCCGGCTCGCCCGCGCCCTGGTCGCCCGGCGCGTCGTGCTCACTGCCGGCGTCGTCCGACCTGGGTCGCCGGCCGCGCCCGCCCGCCGGGCGGTTGGCGCCGCCGGTCGAGCGCTCGCGGCGCGGGCCGCCGTCGCGCCCGGCGCCGGTCCCGCCCTGTCCGTCACCGTCGGGACGGTCGCCTTGGCGGCCGGCATCGTCGCGGCGGCGGCGACGGGAGGCCGACTCGGCGGCCGGTGGCCAGGCGCCGAAGTCCTCGGCCGGTGACGGGGTTGCGGGCACGCACCGATCGTGCCAGAACGGAGCGGATTCGGCCTCGGCGGGATGACGCGCACGAGGTGCTCGCCCGCCTGTTCGGCATTCACTGCCGGGCCGGACCGACGGCAGATATACGTAACGTCGGACCCGGGCAACCGTCCGTGAGAAGACGCGGGAAACGCAGCTTTTGCGGCGGTTCGGGCGGCGTGAGCCACCCCGGCCCGAGTGCAGCGAGCTGAAACACAGTCTCGAACTGCGATTCGACCGGTCTCAAATCTTGAGTACTCAGATATTCTCGTACGGGATGGAAACACAACCGCCCGCCAGAGTTGCCGGGACGACATCGAGCCGCCGCCCTGCTGAGGGGCGCCACAGCGCCCGGACGCGTCCGGTGTGCCGCGGCCACGGAGGTGACTCGTGGAGATTCTGCTGCTGACTGCGGCGCCCGCGGGCCAGGTGGTGCTGCCGGGCCTTGACCTGCTGCCGCACACGGTCCGTACTGCACCCCGTGACGTCCGCACGCTCGTGAGCGGACCCAGCCCGGACGCCGTCGTGGTCGACGCGCGCACCGAGCTCGCCGACGCCCGCGCCACCTGCCGCATGCTGCACGCCACCGGGCTCGGTGTGCCGCTGCTGGCCGTCGTCACCGAGGCCGGGCTGGTCGCCCTGCACGCCGACTGGGGGCTGGACGACGTCGTCCTGGCCAGCGCCGGGCCGGCCGAGATCGAGGCGCGGTTGCGGCTGGCCGTCGGCCGCCTGAACTCCGCCGCGGCGGCGTCCGGCGGCATGATCAAGGCCGGCGAGCTCTCCATCGACCCCGACACCTACGCCGCGAAGCTCAAGGGGCGGCCGCTCGACCTGACCTACAAGGAGTTCGAGCTGCTGAAGTTCCTGGCCCAGCACCCGGGCCGGGTGTTCACCCGCGACCAGCTGCTGCGCGAGGTCTGGGGCTACGACTACTTCGGCGGCACCCGGACGGTCGACGTCCACGTGCGGCGGCTGCGGGCGAAGCTCGGCTCCGAGTACGAGTCGATGATCGGCACCGTGCGGCAGGTGGGCTACAAGTTCGTCGTCCCGCCGTCGCGGCCGCTGCACGACAGTGAGCCGGTAAGGGTCTAGCCAGAGCTCTCCGGTTACCCTGGCCGCATGATCCCTGCGCCGACGGTCCTGCGGGCCGATCACCTCTCCCCCGAACAGGTCGAGCAGGTGCTGACCCTGATGCAGGCCGCCGGCGACACCGATGGTGCGCTGCCGCTGTCCGAGCACGTCGTGCTGCACCTTCGGCACGGGGGTGAGGCACCCGCCGTACACCTGCTGGCCCTGGGGGATGACCGGCAGGTCGTCGGCTATGCGCACGTCGACACCACCGACGCCGTCGAGGGCGCGTCGGCGGAGCTGGTCGTGCACCCGCTGCACCGCCGCCGTGGGCTCGGGCGGGCGCTGGTCACCGCGGCGATGGCGGTCGCCGACGAGCGCTGCGCCGGGCGGCTGCGGCTGTGGGCGCACGGCGACCACCCGTCGGCCTCGGCGCTGGCCATCCGGCTCGGCTTCGACCGCGCCCGGGTGCTGCTGCAGCTGCGCCGGTCGCTGTTCGCGCCGCTGGAGGAGGTCGCGCTGCCGGCCGGGGTCAGCCTGCGCGCGTTCCGGCCGGGCGAGGACGACGAGAAGTGGCTCGCGGTCAACAACGCCGCGTTCGCCTGGCACCCCGAGCAGGGCAAGTGGACGCTGGACGACCTGCACGCGCGGATCCGCGAGCCGTGGTTCGAGGCCGCCGGGTTCCTGCTGGCCGAGGACGAGGACGGGCGGCTGCTGGGCTTCCACTGGACCAAGGTCCACGGCGAGGCGCACACCCACCCGCACGACGGCGAGGAGCCGCATGCCCATGAGCCGATCGGCGAGGTGTACGTTCTGGGCGTGTCGCCGGACGCGCACGGCGGGGGGCTCGGCCGGGCGCTGACCCTCGCCGGGCTGTGGCACCTGCGCAACCGGGGGCTCGCGCAGGTCATGCTGTACGTGGACGAGAGCAACACGCGGGCTGTCGGGCTGTACCAGCGACTGGGTTTCGTTCGTTGGGCGAACGACGTTTCCTTCCAGCGCAGTTTGTGACGAGAACCTCGGCTCTGTGACCGAGATCGCCACACAAAAAGGACACTGCGCACCACCGCTGGGCAGTTCACCCAATGGCCAACTCGCCTCCGACCAGGCGTCATCTGGGCCCCGAGACCTGTTCACTCCTCGTTCACCCTTCTCCAGAGGCGTGGTTACCTCGCGCTCCTAGCGTCCCTTCAAGTCGACGATCCGCGTCGGCCTTCCGGACACCTCCCCAGGAAACGGAAGCCTCGGTACATCCCCGACGAAGGGACCGCAGTGAACCTCAAGCGGCACGGCCTCATCGCCGGCATCGCGCTCACCGCGACGCTCGCGCTCGCCGCGTGCGGATCGGACAACAACGAACCCACCGCGCCTGCGACGAACGGTGCCGGCAGCGGCGCTCCCGCCGGCGGCGGCATCACGTGCGCGAGCGGCTCGCTTACGGCTCAGGGCTCCACCGCGCAGGCGAACGCCATGGCCGAGTGGGTGAAGGCATACCAGACGAAGTGCAGCGACGCGAAGATCAACTACCAGGGCACCGCGTCCGGCGCCGGCATCACCGCCTTCCAGGGCGGCACCGCCGACTTCGCCGGCTCGGACTCCGCCCTGAAGGACGGCGACGAGGCCACCAAGGCCAACGCCCGCTGCGGCTCCGGCAACTCGGCCATCAACCTGCCGATGGTGACCGGCCCGATCGCGATCGCCTACAACCTCGACGGCGTCAAGGACCTGCAGCTCAAGCCCGACACGATCGCCAAGATCTTCTCCGGCGCGATCAAGACCTGGGACGACGCCGCGATCAAGGCCGACAACCCGAGCGCGACGCTCCCGTCGACCCCGATCCTCGCGGTGCACCGCGGTGACTCGTCGGGCACCACCGACAACTTCACCAACTACCTGACCTCCGTCGCGCCGACCTCGTGGACCTTCGGCCACGACAAGGTGTGGAAGGCCCCGGGCGGCCAGGGCGAGCAGAAGTCGGACGGCGTGTCGGCCGCGATCAAGCGCTCCGCCGGTGCGATCGGCTACGTCGAGCTGTCCTTCGCCAAGACCAACTCGCTGTCGATTGCCAAGGTCCAGAACGGCGCCGGTGAGTACACCGCGCTGACCGGCGAGTCGGCCGGCAAGACCATCGAGGGCGCGAAGATCACCGGCACCGGTGACGACCTCAAGATGACGATCGACTACAAGACCACCACGGCGGGTGCCTACCCGATCGTCCTGGTCACCTACGAGATCGTCTGCGGCAAGGGCAACGACGCGGCCAAGCTCGCGCTGCTCAAGGGCTTCCTGGGCTACACGGTCAGCACCGACGGCCAGGCGACCCTCGACAAGCTGGGCTACGCCCCGCTGCCCGAGACCGTCCGCACCAAGGTCGACGCCGCGATCAAGAACCTGGCCTGACAGGAACATCGTTGAGCCAGCAGACTCTGCCCTCCACCTCCGCCGGTTCGCCCGGCGGAGGTGGCGGTCTTCCGCCACGTAAGCGGTTCAGCGGTGACATGTTCTTCCGCGGTGCCGCGACCGCGTCCGGCTCGATGGTGCTCGTCATCATCGCGGCGATCGCCGCCTTCCTGATCGTCAAGGCCATCCCGGCGATCAGCAAGGACACCGAGAACTTCTTCACCTACAAGGCCTGGTTCACCGACGGCGACCAGCCGAAGTTCGGCATCGCGGCGACCGCGTTCGGCACCGTGCTGACCGCGGCGATCGCGCTGCTGCTGGCGGTGCCGGTGGCCCTGGGCATCGCGCTGTGCCTGTCGCACTACGCGCACCGGCGAGTCGCGAGCATCCTGGGCTTCGTCATCGACCTGCTCGCGGCGGTGCCCAGCGTCGTGTTTGGCCTCTGGGGTCGCGACTACTTCTTCGAGCCGATCACCGACCTGTCGAAGTGGCTGCACGACGTGGCGGGCTGGCTGCCGATCTTCGGGAGCAACGGGCCCTACGGCAAGTCCGTCCTGCTGGGCTCCGTCGTGCTGGCGATCATGGTCCTGCCGATCGTGACCTCGCTGTCCCGCGAGGTGTTCCTGCAGACGCCGCCGGAGAACCAGGAGGCGGCACTCGCGCTGGGCTCGACCAAGTGGGAGATGATCCGCACCGCGGTCCTGCCGTACGGCCGCGCCGGCATCATCGCGTCGGTCATGCTCGGCCTCGGCCGCGCGCTCGGCGAGACGATCGCGCTGGCGCTCACCCTCGGTGCCGTCTTCAACGTCAACTTCGACCTGCTCGGCCCCAACGGCGTGACGATCGCCTCCAACATCGCCAGCCGCTTCGGCGAGGCGAACGACTTCGGTCGCAGCGCCCTGATCGCCTCGGGTCTCGTGCTCTTCGTCATCACGCTCGTCGTCAACATGATCGCCCGCGCGATCGTGTACCGGCGTCGTGAGTTCGTGGGAGGCGCTGCGTAATGGCCGTCGATACCCCCGTGCGTGGCCTGGGCGTGACCGACGCCCACCAGCTGCGCGCGAAGACGCTGCCCAACTGGGCTCCGTGGGCGGTCGCGGTGGGCGCGATCGCCCTGTCGTTCGTCCTGATCAACCTCACCGGCGCCGGCGGCATGGTGCTCACCGGCGTCGTCGCGGCGATCCTGTTCGTGATCCTCATGGGGGTCGCGGCGGCGTTCGTCGAGGGCGGCCGGTCGGCCCGCAACCGCATGGCCACGGTGCTCATCTACGGCGCCTTCATCCTCGCCCTGCTGCCGCTGCTGTCGGTGGTGTTCACGCTGCTGAGCAAGGGCAGCTCGCGGCTGGACGCCAACTTCTTCAACACGTCGATGAACAACATCACCGCGTTCGACTCCAACGGTGGTGCGTACCACGCGATCATCGGCACGCTGGAGCAGGCGGGCATCGCGACGCTCATCACGGTGCCGCTGGGCATCCTGGGCGCGGTCTACATCGTCGAGTACGGCCGCGGCTGGCTCTCGGGCGCGATCCGCTTCTTCGTCGACGTCATGACCGGCATCCCGTCGATCGTCGCCGGTCTGTTCATCCTGTCGTTCTGGGTGTTCACGATCACGCCGCTGTACAGCTCCGACGGCCACCCGCACTACTCGGGCCTGGCCGCCGGCCTGTCGCTCAGCGTGCTCATGCTCCCGACCGTGGTGCGCTCCAGCGAGGAGATGCTGCGGCTGGTGCCGACGGCGCTGCGGGAGGGCTCCTACGCGCTCGGGGTGCCGAAGTGGAAGACGATCACCAGCATCGTGCTGCCGACCGCCGGCCCCGGCATCGTCACCGGTGTCATGCTGGCGGTGGCCCGCGCCTGCGGTGAGACCGCCCCCGTCCTGCTCGTCGCCGGCGGCGCCGACGCGATCAACTTCAACCTGTTCGACGGCAACCAGTCGTCGCTGTCGCTGTTCGTGTACCAGCAGGCCGGCGCCGCCTCGGAGTTCGCGCCCGGGCGTTCCTGGACGGCGGCTCTCACCCTGGTCGTGCTCGTCCTGGCTCTGACCGTCGCGGCGAAGCTGCTCGCCCGCCGTAACAAGCTCGCCCGATAATCACTGGAGCGCCCCCCATGGCTAAGAGAATCGAAGCCCACGGCGTCACGTCGTATTACGGCTCGTTCAAGGCGATCGACTCGGTGTCGATGACGATCGAGCCCAAGTCGGTCACCGCGCTGATCGGTCCGTCGGGCTGCGGCAAGTCCACCTTCCTGCGGTCCATCAACCGGATGCACGAGGTGCTGCCCAACGCGCGGATCGAGGGTCAGCTCCTCATCGACGGGCAGAACATCTACGACCGCGACGTCGACGTCACGGCCGTGCGCCGCATGATCGGCATGGTGTTCCAGCGGCCCAACCCGTTCCCGACGATGTCGATCTTCGAGAACGTCGTCGCCGGCCTGCGCCTCAACGGCGTGCGCAAGAAGTCGGTGCTGGAAGAGGTCGCCGAGAAGGCGCTGCGCAGCGCCAACCTCTGGAACGAGGTCAAGGACCGGCTGGGCCGCCCCGGCGCGGGCCTGTCCGGCGGTCAGCAGCAGCGGCTGTGCATCGCCCGGACGATCGCGGTCGAGCCGCAGGTCGTGCTGATGGACGAGCCCTGCTCGGCCCTCGACCCGATCTCGACGCTCGCGATCGAGGACCTGATCACCGAGCTCAAGAACCAGTACACGATCGTGATCGTGACGCACAACATGCAGCAGGCGGCCCGCGTCTCCGACCGCACCGGGTTCTTCTCGATCGACAAGACCGGCGAGCCGGGCCGGCTCATCGAGTACGACGACACCGCGAAGATCTTCACCAACCCCTCGGTGAAGAAGACCGAGGACTACATCACGGGCCGCTTCGGTTAAGCCTTCGGCTCACCCGTCAGTCAGCGGTTGGGCGGATGGCGTCGGCCGGATTCCGGGCCGGCGCCGCCGCCAGGACCGCGTCGATGCCGCCCGCGCCGGCCAGTTCCAGCAGGGTGTACTGCGTGGGCGGCAGCATCGTGTAACGCCCGTCGGCGGCCTCGCCCGGCGCGCACCACACGGTGTCGTCGGCCTCCCCGCCGACGTCCCGCGGCACCTGCCCCTTCGGCAGGACGGCCACGAAGAAGTACGTGTCGAAGCGCCGGGGCTCGAACTCCGGCGTGATCCAGCGCGACCACGCCGCCAGCAGGTCGCTGCGCAGCACCAGGCCGTTGCGGCTGAGGAACTCGGCGAAGCCCAGCTCCCGCGCGATGAGCGCCAGCCGCGCCTCTTCCCAGTCCGGCCCGCTCACGTCGCCGACCACGGTGTCCGCGTCCGGTCCGGCCAGCAGTACGCCGGACTCCTCGAACACCTCGCGGACCGCCGCGCACACGACCGAGCGCGCGACCGACTCGTCGAGGTGCAGCCGCGCCGCCCACTCCGCCGGCGACGGCCCGGCCCACCCGGGGTGGACCGCCGCGTCGCGCGGGTCGACGCCGCCGCCCGGGAAGACGTACATCGACGCCGCGAACGCCATCGTGGCGACCCGCCGCAGCAGGTACGCCTCGAACGGCTCGCGCAGCAGCACCACGGTGCTGGCCAGGCGGGGTTGCACGGGGACGCCGCCGCGCTCGGCGAAGGCCCGCGCCTGTTCGGCCAGCGCGGGCGGCAGCTTGAACTCGACCATCAGCCCAACCTACGGGTTTCGCCCGATCAGGGAGTAGCTTCGTGCCCCGGGCGGCCGTGGGTGCGCCGGCGCTCCTTCATCTCGGCCTCGAACAGGTGCCGGCGGCCCTGCGCGAATTGGTCGCGGGCGGCCCGGTCCAGCTCGCGGAACAGCGCGTAGTACCCGTCGTCGAAGTCCTCGACCAGCTGGAACGTCCACCGGCCGGCGATCACGTTGCGCCCGACCAGGTCCCGCTGCACGCGGTCGGCGAAGTCGCCGTGGCCGGCGCTGCGCAGCAGGGCCACCGCATCGTCGAGCATCAGGTCGGCGTGCCCGATGAGCTGGTGCAGGTCGTAGAGGCGGCCGCGGGCCCGTTCGACGGTCTCCAGCGCCTCGCTGAGCTTGCCGAGCGCCTCGACCGTCTCGTCCGTCACGCCCTCCGGCCGGCGGTGGGCCGCGTCCGGGCCGTCGTCATCGTTGAAGGTCACCTGCCTAAGCTACGTCTCATGACCGATCGCATCCGCTGGGGCATCCTGTCGACCGGCTCCATCGCCGCCACGTTCGCCGAGGACCTCCGACTGCTGCCGGATGCCGAGCTGGCCGCGGTCGGGTCTCGCAGTACCGAGTCCGCGGAGCGTTTTGCGGCCGCCCACGGCGCGGCCCGGGCGCACGGCTCGTGGCGGGCCCTGGTCGAGGACCCGGACGTGGACGCGATCTACATCGCCACCCCGCACAGCGCGCACTACGAGGCCGCGCTGCTCGCCCTGCAGGCCGGCAAGGCGACGCTGTGCGAGAAGCCGTTCACCCTCGCGGTCGCCGAGACGGAGGCGCTGATCGAGGCCGCCCGCGCCGGCGGCGTGTTCCTCATGGAGGCCATGTGGATGCGCTGCATCCCGGCGATCCGGCGGATGGCCGAACTGGTCCGCGACGGCGCCATCGGCGAGCCGGTGTCGGTGCACGCCGATTTCGGCATGCAGGGCCCGTTCCCGGAGACCTCCCGGCTGCGCGACCGGCGCCTGGGCGGCGGTGCCCTCTACGACGTGGGCATCTACCCGGTCACGTTCGCCCACCTGTTCCTCGGCGCCCCGGCGGCGGTGTCGGCGTGGGCGCGGATGAGCGCCGGCGGCGTCGACGAGAACACCGGCATGCTCTTCGGCTACGACGGCGGCGGGGTCGCCGCGCTGACCTGCTCGCTGCTCGGCGACACCCCGCGGCGGGGCGCGGTCACCGGCACGCTCGGGCGCCTCGAGGTCGAGCGCGACTTCTTCCATCCGACCGGCTTCACGCTGTGGCGCGACGGGGAGGCCTCCGTCTTCGAGCTGCCGTACGAGGGGCGGGGGTACCAGTTCGAGGCCGCCGAGGTGCACCGCTGCCTGCGCGAGGGCCTGCTGGAGAGCCCGCTGGTGCCGCTCGACGAGACGCTCGGAATTCTGCGCGTTTTGGCGGAAGTTTCCGGAATTATCGGACTTGACTATTCGAGCTGAGGGCTGAACGGGACGGACGTAGCGTCCCGGCCTCGCTACTGTCCGCCGTGTGACTGAAGAGATCCGGGCCGAGCCGGACGCGCTGATCAGGCTGGCCGACGCCGCCCTGACGGCCGCGGACGAGCTCGGCAACGACTACCGCCACAGCGTCCGCGACCTGATGCCGCCGTCCGGCGCCTTCGGCAACACCGCGGCGTCCGGCCCGCTCGCCGGCGTCGCCGATCGGCTGCAGTCCGATGCCCGGCTGGCGGTGTATGTGCACGCACAGATCCTCGAGGCGGACGCCGACAAGCTGCTGCAGGCCGCGTTCGCCTACGCCGCGGCGGACCGGATGGCGGCCGAGGGCATGGGCGGCGCGCGCGGCGCGCAGCTGTAGCGGGAAAGCACGGGGGTGCGAAACGTGGGAACAGACAAGATCGAGGTCGAGTACGAACCGGTCATCGTGGACAACGTGTGGGAACTGGAGGCCCAGCCGGACGTGCTCGCCCGGGCGGCGCAGGCCTGGTGGGCGGTCGGTTCGAGCGCACTGACGGCCCTCTCCACCCTTGACCACTCCGCGGCGCCGGTGCTCGGCGGCGCGTGGGACGGCGAGGCCGCGGCGTCCTACCGGCGGCACTACCGGCGCATCGCCGAGAACCTGGACGAGATGTCCCGGGCCGCATACGACACCTCGGCCGCGTTCGACGGTGCGGCGGCCGTGCTGCGCCGCGGCCGGGAGCAGCTCGGGGACGCCTTCGCCCGGGTGTGCGATGCGGTCGCACACCAGGGCGGCAGCGCGACGGTGATATTCCGGCCGGCCGATGCCGGGCAGGTCGAGGCCGTCCGGGCCGCGATCGCCGAAGCCGGCGACATCCGCTCCGACATCGAGCGCGGCCTGAGGCAGCATGAGGCGGCGCTCGCCCGGGCGCGCGACGCCTGGCAGCAGCCGGGCCAGGCCGCGCTGCCGGAGATGACGGGCGCGGCGGTCAGCTGGTCGCCGCCGCCCGCGACCGGCTTCGATGCGCGGCTGGTCGACGGGAAGTTCGTCGTGCAGACCGGGGCCGGCGACGACCAGGTGACGGTCGACGACGGCTCCGTGACCGTCGGCGGTGTGCGGCTGGCCATCCCGGCGGGGGCGACGCTCGTCCTGCGCACCGGAGCCGGCGCCGACGCCGTGACGGTGCAGGGCGAGCACGGCGTCACGGTGCTCGGCGGCGACGGCGACGACCGGCTCGACGGCGGCGCGGGCGGCGACACGCTGATCGCCGGCGCCGGGCTGGACACCGTCCACGCCGGGGCCGGCGACGACCGGGTCAGCCTGGGCCTGCTCGGTGATGGCGGCATCACGCACCTGGGCGTCGAGGAGGTGGCCGACCTCGGCGACGGCGACGACCGGCTGTGGGGCAGCTTCGGCAACGACCATGCCGACGGCGGCGCCGGCCGGGACCTGATGTTCGGCGCCTCGGCCGGCATCGACCGCTTCGACGGCGGCGCGGGCGAGGACGTGCTGGACGGCGGGGCCGGCGCCGACGAGCTGTATGGCGGCGACGGCGCGGACCTGCTGTCCGGCGGCGACAGCGACGATCACCTCGAGGGCGGCGCCGGCGAGGACACGCTGCTCGGCGGCGCCGGGAACGATCGCCTGGACGGCGGCGGCGATCGCGACGTGGTCCTGGGCGGCGACGGTGACGACCACCTGGACGGCGGCGCGGGCGACGACTGGATGGACGGCGAGGCCGGGCACGACACGCTGTACGGCCGCGACGGCGAGGACTCGTTGCACGGCGGCGAGGGCAACGACTACCTCGACGGCGGCGCGGGCGGCGATCTCCTGAACGGCGACGATGGCAACGACACGCTCTACGGGCTCGACGGCGACGACGTGATCGACGGCGGCGCCGGAGACGACTACCTGGAAGGCGGCGCCGGCGGCGACATCGTCGACGGCGGCGGCGGAGCCGACGTGCTCTCCGGGGGCGGCGGCGACGACGAGATCATCGGCGGTTCGGGTGACGATGTCGTCTACTCCGGCGACGGCCACGACGTGGTGCTCGGCGGCGACGGGCGCGACACGCTCTACGGGCAGGGCGACGACGCCGGCGGCCTGTCGGGCATCGAGCGGATGACCGCGACGGAGGCCGGCGGCGACGATCTGACCGGGTTCATCAAGATCGGCGGGGACGCGGAGTACCAGGCGCGGGTGAAGGCCGACCTGGCGCTGCTGGCCGCGTCGCCGGAGGGGCGCGAGATGCTCACCGCGCTGCGCGGTCAGGACCTGCGCATCGAGCCGATCGCGGTGGACAACGGGTTCGCGACGGCGGACCGGGTCATCAGCTACAACCCGGCCTGGACCGACCTGGCCTGGACCGGCCGGTCGCCGGGCGCGCAGACGCCGCCCGTGGCGGTGCTGTTCCACGAGATGGCGCACATCTACGACTACGAGCACGGCGGGGTGGACACACGGCCCTACACGCACCCGTCCACGCAGGACGACGGCGTGTCCAACCTCGAGCGGAAGGCCGTCGGGCTGGCGATCGACGACGACGGCGATCCGGGCACGCCGGAGCGGCTCGACCCGGATCACCCGGCCGATCTCACCGAGAACGCGCTGCGGGCCGAGATGGGGCTCGAGGCGCGGACCAGCTACCGGTAGGTGGTCAGGAGAACAGCCAGTGCGCCGGCAGGTAGGTGAGCACCGCGATCAGGGCGGCACCGGGGAAGGTCAGCACCCAGCCGATGACGATGTTGCCGGCCACCTGCCAGCGCACGGCCGACAGGCGCTTCGTCGCGCCCACGCCCATGATGGCCGAGGTGATGCTGTGCGTCGTCGAGATCGGCAGGCCCAGCTGGGAGGTCGTGAAGAGCACGCCGGCGGCGACCGTCTCGGCCGCGAAGCCCTGCGGCGGGTCCAGGTCGATCACCTTGCGGCCGAGGGTGCGGATGATGCGCCAGCCGCCGGAGTAGGTGCCCAGGGCCAGGACCGTCGAGCAGGCCAGGAAGACCCACTCCGGGATGTGCGTCTTCGTGCTCTGGAAGCCGCCGGCGTACAGGGCCAGGACGATGATGCCCATCGTCTTCGCCGCGTCCTGCATGCCGTGGCCGATCGCCATCGCGGCGGCCGACACGGTCTGGGCGCGGCGGAAGCCCCGGTTGAGCCGGCGCGGGTTGCCGCGGCGGAACAGCCACATGAGGGCCACCATGAAGGCGCCGCCGAGGAGGAAGCCGACCATCGGCGAGGCGACCATCGGCACGACGACCTTGTCCACAATGCCCGACCACAGCACGTGAGCGTCGGCGCCGAGCCAGGCGGCGCACAGGGCGGCGCCGACCAGGCCGCCGAAGAGGGCGTGCGAGGACGAGGAGGGCAGGCCGCGCCACCACGTGAGGAGGTTCCACACGATGCCGCCGACGACGCCGGCGAACACGATGCCGAGGCCGGTCAGGCCGACCGGCGGGTCGATGATCCCGCCGCCGACGGTCGCGGCGACGTGGCCGCCGAGGTGGGCGCCGAGGAAGTTGCCGGCGGCGGCCATGATCAGGCCGACCCGCGGAGTGAGCGCGCGGGTCGAGACCGACGTGGCGATGGCGTTGGCGGCGTCGTGAAAGCCGTTGGTGTAGTCGAAGACCAGAGCTACCAGGATGACGGCGATGACGGCGATGAGCTCGGAGCTGATGGCTAGGACTCCTTGACCACGATGGTCTCGACCGTGTTCGCCACGTGCTCGAAGGCATCGCAGGCCGCCTCCAGCTCGTCGACGACCTCCTTCATCTTGAGCACCGTGAGCGCGTCGTACTCGCCGGAGAACAGGCGCACCAGCGACATCCGGTAGGCGTTGTCGCCCTCGTTCTCGAGGCGGTTGCACTCCACCCAGTACTGCTCCAGGTCCTTCATCGACTTGAGCCGCGGCATGGCGTCGGCGGTGAGCCGGGACTGCTGGTCGAGCACCTTGACGATCTCGTGGATCTCGCGGGGGAGGGAGGGCAGCTTGGTGAGGCCGTAGAGGTACAGCAGGCTGCCGACCGCCTCCAGGTGGTCCATGACGTCGTCGAGCTGCGAGCCGAGCCGGTAGATGTCCTCGCGGTCGAACGGCGTGATGAAGCTCGAGTTGATCTTCTTGTAGAGCTCGTGCGTGATCGCGTCGCTGTCGTGCTCGACCTCGACCAGCCGCTCGCTCACGGACTGCACGTCGACCCCGGGCACCGCGAGCTCGGAGAGCAGGTCCGTGCCTCGGACGAGGTTCTTGGCCGCGCGACTGAACAGCTCGTAGAACGAATCGTCGCTTGGACGCAGCCTGAACCGCACAGTTGACCTCAAAACATCAGCCGGGAGCCGGGGGGATCTCTCAAAGCGAGAATGCTAAGACCCTTCACCTGCGATCGCCGCACCGAGGTCCCTTGTGAGCTGGTCGTTCATCTCCCGTTCACCCATGATTCAACTTGCTCGGCGGCGCGCTCCGGGGCGTACCGGACCGGCGCCGCGCGGTGCTTGTAGGTGCGCTGCGCCGGCCGGCGCAGGAACCGGGCGAGCGCGGACCGGTGGCGGCTGCCGATCACGTCGACCTCGGCCGCGCGCAACTCGCGCCAGAAGGCATTGCGCACGCGGCGGGGGCCCTCGGGGACGTCGACGAAGCGGATCTTCCGGCCGCCGGCGTGCGCCGCGCGCACCAGCGAGCGGATGATGTGCCGCGCCTCGGCCGGGAACTCCGGCCACTCCTCGTGGCCGTCCCAGCCCAGCCGGGCGGCCAGCGGCCCGGTGACCATCGGCGCGACGCCGACCGGCAGTCCGCCCGGCTCCAGGTCCGAGAAGCGGCCCTCCAGGAAGGCGTACCGCTCATAGGCGCCCAGCAGGTCGGCCCTCGACCAGTGCGGGCCGGTGAGCACGACGGTGATGGCGCCGGGGACGACCCGCCCGCCGAGGAAGGTCGTGAGGATCGCGGCGTGCGGGCGCAGCAGGCGGTCGAGCGTGTCGTACTCCCGGCCGGTCGCGCGCACCGCGCCGGTCTCCGGGTCGGGCTCCGGCTCGGCCCGCACCAGCAGCAGGAACGGCTCGGCGCGGCGCGGGTGCACGCGGCCCAGCGGGTTGCCGGCGACCCGCGTGGCCAGCGGCGTCAGCACCGCCTGGTCGAACGTGGGGGCCGGCTCGCCGGGCGGCATGGCGCAGGTCAGCCGCAGCGTCGGCGCGGTGGTGTCGGTGTCGACGCGCACGCCGACCTCGACGCCGGCGTACCCGGCGCGGGCGGCGGTGGCGGCGGGGTCGACCGGGCCGTCGAGCGCCACGTACAGGCCGGCGGCGAGGTAGGGCCGGCCCCGGCGCACGCGCGCGGCGACGCCCGCTGCGAGGGCCCCGCTGCCCGCCAGCCCCACGAGCCCGGCGGCGACGGTGGCCAGGGCGTTATCCATGGACAAAATGGTACTTAACGCTCATTTCGCACGCTGGTTGAATGGGGCGTGTGACCGATGCGTTTTTCGAGCACCGCGGGCACCTGTTCGGCGTGGCGTACCGGATGCTCGGCCGCCGGGCCGACGCGGAGGACGCGGTGCAGGAGGCCTGGCTGCGGTACCAGGCCGCGGATACCTCCGGCGTGGCCGACCTGCGCGCCTGGCTGACCACGGTGATCGGGCGGCTCTGCCTGGACCAGCTGCGCTCGGCGCGGGTGCGGCGGGAGGCGTACGTCGGGCCGTGGCTGCCGGAGCCGCTGGTCGAACGGCTGCCCGACGAGGGCGCCGACCCGGGCGAGAAGGTGGCGCTGGCCGAGAGCGTCAGCTTCGCGCTGCTCGTCGTCCTGGACGCGCTGACCCCGGAGCAGCGAGTCGCGTTCGTGCTGCACGACGTCTTCGGGGTGCCCTTCGCGGATGTGGCCGGCACCCTTGGTACCACCGCGGAAAATGCCCGGCAGCTGGCCTCGCGGGCCCGTCGGGCGGTCGCGGCGGGCGAGCGGCGGCACACCACCGACCGCGCCCGGCAGGCCGAGGTGCTCGCCGCCTTCACCGCCGCCGCGCAGGACGGGGACCTCGCCGGGCTGCTCAAGGTGCTCGCGCCCGACGTCGTGGCGATCGGCGACGGCGGCGGCCTGGTGTCGGCCGGCCGGCGCCCGGTGGTCGGCGCCGACGCGGTGGCCCGCTTCATCATCGGCCTGGCCCGGCGGGCCGAGCGCTACGGCTGGACGGTCGAGCCGGCGCTGGTCAACGGCGACGTCGGCGTGGTCGTGCGCGGGACCGGCCCGGTCGGCGTCACCGTGCTCGCGGTGTCCCCCGAGGGGCTGATCACGGGCATCTACAACCAGCTCAACCCGCAGAAGCTAGGCGACGAGCTCTAGCCAGCGGTGGTACGCCGAGCCGAAGGGCTCCAGCCGGTCCCCGACGGCCGACAGGAGCCAGTCGGCGCTGGCCTGGGCCTCGGCGATGACGTCGGCGGGGTAGCCGTAGCGGACCTGGTGTACCGCGAACTCGTCCTCGTCGGCCAGGATGACCTCGCCGGTGCGGCGGCGGATCACGTCGAGGTCGAGGTCGATCGCGGTGACCTCGGTCTCACTCGGCCAGTGGGCCACCGACGTGATGTCGCAGTAGATCTCCGTGCGGTGGGGCGTGGCGTTGAAGCACGCCGTCCACCACGCCCGGCGGGGGAAGAGCAGAACGTGCGGGGACTCGACGGGGCCCGTCGAGGTGGTGCCGCGGTGCACGGGCGTGCCGGTCCGCGCGCCGAGCCAGATGCCGTGCTCGTCCTCGCCGAGCAGGTCGGTCTCGTAGTTCCAGTGCAGTGCCCCGTCGAACTTCCGCCAGACCACCCGGACACGCTTCATGGGGAAAGATTCTGTCGTACGCGAGGGGTAGCGTGCTCGGACGTGAGAGCACTGGATGTGGTCGACCTCCTCGGCGTCGCCGTCGGCGCCGTGCCCGACGGCGCCGAGCGCCCCGGCCAGCAGATGATGGCCCGGGCGATCTCGACGGCGGTCGAGCGGGAGGAGCATCTGCTCGTCCAGGCGGGGACGGGGACCGGGAAGTCGCTGGCCTACCTGGTGCCCTCCCTCCTCGTCGAGGGCCCGGTGGTCGTCTCGACCGCCACCCTCGCCCTGCAGTCGCAGCTCGTCGACCACGACCTGCCGCGCCTGGCCGACGCCGTCGAGCCGATGCTCGGCCGCCGGCCCACGTTCGCGGTGCTCAAGGGCCGCCACCACTACGTCTGCCTGGCCCGGCTCGAGGGCACGGCGGCCGAGGAGCCCGAAGACGGGCTGTTCGACGTCGGCGAGGCGAAGCCAACGAAGTGGCTCGGCGAGGCCGGCCGGCTCGGCAAGCACATCGACCGGCTGCGCGACTGGGCGATGGAGACCGAGACCGGCGACCGCGACGAGCTCGACCCCGGGGTCGACGACGCGGCCTGGAAGCTCGTGTCGATGCCGGCCCGCGAGTGCGTCGGCGCGCAGCGCTGCCCCTACGGCGCCGAGTGCTTCGCCGAGTTGAGCCGCTCCCGGGCCCGCGAGGCCGACATCGTGGTCACCAACCACAGCCTGCTCGCCGTCGACATGCTCACCGGCCGGCAGATCATCCCGCCGCACGAGCTGCTGGTCGTCGACGAGGCGCACGAGCTCGCCGACCGGGTCAGCTCCGCGTCGCAGGCCGAGCTGACCCCCGAGCTGCTGGAGCGGGCCGCCCGCCGGTGCCGCCCCTATGTCGACGACGAGGTCGCCGACCGGCTCATGGAGGCCGGCGACGTGCTCACCGTGGCCCTGGCCGAGGTGCCGGCCGGCCGGGTCGTCGGCGCGCTGCCCGACGTGCTGCTGGAGGCCCTCACCCTGCTCGACGGCGGCGGCCGCAAGGCGGTCGAGGCGATCGGCGAGGTGCGCGCCGACGACGCCGACCCGGTGCGCAAGCAGCAGGCCCGCACGATGGTCGCCGACCTGACGAAGATCGCCCAGCGCATGATCGCCAACGCCGAGCACGACGTGACCTGGGTCGAGCGCGACGAGCGGGGCCGGCGCGCGGTCGTGATCGCGCCGCTGTCGGTCGCCGGCACGCTGAGCACCCACCTGTTCAGCGAGCGCACGGTCGTGGCCACCTCGGCGACGCTGGCGCTCGGCGGGCAGTTCGACACCGTCGCCCGCTCGCTCGGCCTGCCGGTCGCCGTCGAGCGCCCCGCGCCCGCCGGCACGCCGGCCGAGGAGGCCCGCGAGGCCGTGGTGCGGGCCGACGAGGCGCGCGACACCGCCGGCCTGGCCTGGACCTCGCTCGACGTCGGCTCGCCGTTCGACTACGCCAAGCAGGGCATCCTCTACGTCGCCGCGCACCTGCCCAAGCCGCAGACGTCGGGCCTGTCCGAGCCGGCCGCCAACGAGATGGTCGAGCTGGTGCAGGCCCTCGGCGGCCGGGCGCTGGGCCTGTTCTCCTCCCGCAAGGCCGCCGAGCGCGCGGCCGAGGTGCTGCGGGCCCGCACACCCGGCATCACGATCCTGCTGCAGGGCGAGGAGGCGCTGCCGATCCTGGTCCGCAAGTTCCGCCAGGACCGCAACAGCTGCCTGCTCGGCGTGATGTCGCTGTGGCAGGGCGTCGACGTGCCCGGCGACGCGTGCCAGCTCGTCATCATCGACCGCCTGCCGTTCCCGCGCCCCGACGAGCCGCTGTCGGCCGCCCGCTCCGACGCGGTGCAGGCGGCCGGCGGCTCGGGCTTCGCCGCGGTGAGCGTCCCGATCGCCGCCGTGCGCCTGGCCCAGGGCGTCGGCCGCCTGATCCGGTCGCGCGGCGACAAGGGCGTGGTGGCGGTGCTCGACTCGCGCCTGGAGCATGCGACCAGCTATGGGCCGTTCCTGCGCAAGTCGCTGCCCCCGTTCTGGTACACCACCAAGCCCGACGTCGTCCGCGGCGCCCTGCGCCGCCTCGCCTCGTCGTAGCCCGCTGCACTGGGGCCGGGCCGCGCGCGGGCTTCACCGTGCGGCCGCGCTCGCCCGCGCCGTTCGGTCGCCCCCGTCGTGCGGCCGCGCGGGCCATGTGGCGCTATGGCTGAACGCGGTCGAGCCCGCTCACGTTCCGCGCCGCCTTTGTGGCGCCCGCGGCGCGTTGTGCGCCGCGCTGCGTCGTCGCGTCCGCGCCGGCCCGTGTTGCGTGGCCGGCGCGCGGGACCCGGGTTTCTCAGGCGGTCCGGTCGCGGCGCCGGCGGCGGGGGAGGGTCAGGACCGTGCCGAGCAGCAGCAGGCCGCACGCGACCTGCTCGATCTTCAGCCACAGCGGGAACGGGCCGGGGAGCGCGACGATGATCGCGATCGCGGTCACCATCACGATCGAGACGATGCGCAGGCGGCGTACGTCGCCGCGCAGCGCGAAGACGTTCGTCAGCGCGGCGCTCGCGACGACGATCGTGCCGCGGATCCACACCGCGGGGTTCACGATGTCGGCGTGGTGGTGCAGCGCAATGATCACGGCGAGGGTCAGCAGGCTCAGGGCGAGGTAGCCCGCGGTGAGGATTCGTGGCGTTCGCATGGCCTCAAGGCTGGCCGCGACCGGCCTCTCAACGCATCGGCGCCAAGGTAGAACCCGCGTCTCCAACCCCGGTTAGATGTGCCCGGCCATGTAGGCGCGTTGAATGGCTTCATGGCCGCTGAGGAGAGCACCCCCGCGCTGGCCGCCCTCGACGCGGGGCGGGCGCAGCGCGCCGCGGTGATCCGCTGGCTGCGCCCGCTCGCGCCGCTCGTCATGGCGGTGGTCGTGTGGGGGGCGTGGACGACCACGCCCGCGCCGGCGCTGAGCGGGGCGGGGCGGCCGGTGCTGATCGCGCTGGCCGCGTTCGTGCTGTGCGGCGCCGGCGTCGTGCTCACCGTGAGCGGTCGCCGCCTGCCGCTGCACGCCGCGTTCGTCGGCGGGCTGCTCGCCGCCTCGATCGCGCTGGTGTGGCTGCAACCCGACGGGGTCGGGGTGGCCGGCATCTTCGTCGGCATCTCGTTCCTGGCGCCCCTGCTGCGCTGGCACATCTCGATCCCGATCACGGTCGTCGCGCTGGTGCTGATCGCCGTGGTGATCACCTCGGCCCGCAACGGCTCGCTGACCTCGGCCCTCCTCGACGCCGTCATGGTCGGGGCGTTCTACGGCATGCTCGTCTTCGCCATGCGGCTCGGCGAGGCCAACCAGCAGGCCGAGCGGCTGGTCGAGGAGCTCGAGCGGGGGCGCGCGGCGCAGGCCGAGGCGGCCCGGCTGGCCGAGCGGCAGTGGCTGGCCCGCGAGATGCACGACGTGCTCGCCCACTCGCTGTCGGGGCTGATGCTGCAGCTGGAGGGCGCCCGCATGCTCGCCGTGCGCGAGCCGGGCGACCCGCGGCTGCCGGTCGCGATCGAGCGGGCCCAGCAGCTCGGGCGGGCCGGGCTCGACGAGGCGCGCCGGGCGATCGGGCTGCTGCGCGACGCCGAGCTGCCGAGCCTGTCCGAGCTCACCGCCGGCTTCGCCCGCGACCACGGCGTGCCGTGCGCGTTCGACCAGGAGGGGCCGGAGCGGCCGCTGCCGTCGCCGGCGCAGCTGGCCGTGTACCGCGTCGCCCAGGAGGCCCTGACCAACGCGGCCCGCCACGCGCGGCCGTCGCGGGTCGCGGTCCGGCTCTCGTACGGCGACGACGCCGTCCACCTGACCGTGGAGGACTTCGGCGAGCCGCCGCCGGTGCCCGTGCCGGGCGTGGGCTACGGCCTGACCGGCATGCGCGAGCGCGCCGAGCTGCTCGGCGGCTCGCTGGCCGCGGCCCCGACCGCGACCGGCTTCCGGGTGGAGCTTAGGGTGCCGGCGTGACCATCCGCGTGCTCCTGGCCGACGACCAGCGGGTCGTCCGGGAGGGCCTGTCGCTCGTCCTCGGGCTGCTCGCCGACGTGGAGGTGGTCGGGGCGGCGGCCGACGGCGACGAGGCGGTGACGCTGGCCGAGCGGCTGCGACCCGACATCGTGCTCATGGACCTGCGCATGCCGCGCTGCGACGGGGTCGAGGCCACCCGCCGGCTGCGGGAGCGCGTGCCGGGCGTGCGGGTGATCGTGCTCACCACGTACTCCGACGACCGCTCGGTCCTCGAGGCGCTGCGGGCCGGCGCGCGCGGCTACCTGACGAAGGAGGCCGGCGGGGAGGAGATCCGCGAGGCGCTCGAGCGGGTCCTGGACGACGGGGCGGCGATCGATCCCGCGGTACAACACCATCTGCTCAACGCCATCGCGCAGCCCGGCGCCGTTGCCGCGCCGTCCGGCCCGCCGCCCGACGGGCTCACGCCGCGGGAGGCCGAGGTGCTGCGCCTCGTCGCCGCGGGGCTGTCCAACGCCGAGATCGCCGGCCGGCTGTTCATCAGCGAGGGCACCGTCAAGAGCCACATCAACCACCTGCTGGCCAAGATCGATGCGCGGGACCGGGCACAGGCGGTCGCCTATGCGTACCGCCACGGGCTGGCGGATCACCGGTAGGCTGCCGCCTGTGGGACAGGTCAGGTCGGCGGGGTCGGAATTCGGCATGGGGCTGCGGCTGCTGGGCCGGGGCTTCAAGCGGTATGGCGCCAACCCGCGCCTGCTGCTGCTCGGCGCCATTCCGGCGGTGATCACGTTCGCGCTGTTCGCCGTCGCCTGGGCGTTCCTGATCATCTATATCGACGAGATCGCCTCGGCGATGACCTGGTTCGCCGACGACTGGTCCGACGGGCTGCGCAAGGTGGTCGAGTTCGGGGCGGGCGCCGGCGTGCTCGTGGTGGCCGCGCTGATCTCGGCCCTCACGTTCACCGCGCTGACGCTGCTCATCGGCGACCCGTTCTACGAGGTCATCTCCGAGCGCATCGAGGAGGGGCTGGGCGGCACACCCGGCGCGGTCAACCTTCCGTGGTACCGCACATTGTGGCCCAACCTCGTGGACTCCATCCGGCTGATCACGCTCGGCATCATGCTGGCGATCCCGCTGTTCCTGCTCGGCTTCATCCCGATCGTGGGCCAGACGGTGGTCCCGGTGCTCAACGCGATCGTCGGCGGCTGGCTGATCACCGTCGAACTGACCGGCATCCCGTTCAACCGGCGGGGCCTGCGGCTGCGCGACCGGCGCAAGATCCTGCGGGCCAACCGGTCGATGGCGCTCGGCTTCGGCATCCCGGTGTTCCTGGTCCTGCTGCTGCCGGTGGTGGCGATCGTCGTCGTGCCGGCCGCGGTCTCCGGCGCCACGCTCATGACCCGTCGGCTGCTGGGCCTCAACATCGACCCGCTGCCGCCGGTGGCCGATCGGGGCCCCGGCCCGGCGCCGCTGCTCGGCCGTCCGGCCTCGTAGGCACCGCGCCCGCCGTGCCGGCCTCGTGCGCGCCCGCCGTGCCGGCGTCGTGCGCGCCCGCCGTGCCGGCGTCGTGCGCGCCCGCCGTGCCGGCGTCGTGCGCGCCCGCCGTGCCGGCGTCGTGCGCGCCCGCCGTGCCGGCGTCGTGCGCGCCCGCCGTGTCGGCGTCGTCCGCGCCGTTGTGTCGGTCAGTCTCGTTGGTGTCGCCGTGCCAGCAAGCCCCGTCCCGAGCTGCCTCGTTTGGTGTCGCGGCGCCGGTGAGTCTCGTCGGCGTCGCTACGCCAGCAGGCCTCGGAGCAGGGTCGCGTCGCCGCTGACGAGGAGCGTGTCGAAGGGCACGCGGCCCCACAGCGCCAGGGCCAGGTCGCTGGCCGGGCCGCTCGCCGTCGCGCGCTCGCGGTGATCGTCGTCGTCGAGCAGGGTGTCGGTGTCGAGCAGGGCGATGCCGGCGCCGCGGAGGCGGACGTACCAGACCTGGTCGACGTCCGTGGCGTGCAGCGCGATCATCCCGGCCCGGTCGTCGGGCCCGCTGCGCCGGCCCGAGGGCAGCCAGCTGTCGAGCACCTCGGTGACGTTGTCGCTGGCGAGCCGCGCCTCGATCGGCTCGGCGAGGCCGCCGGCCATCTGCGCGTCCCACCGGTGGATCGCCGTCTCGTGGGCCATCCGCCGGTGCCAGAACGACGCCTTCTTGGCCTGTGGCGCGAAGTTCCAGGCCGGCAGGTCGGGGTTGACGGCGTCGAGGGTCGCCACGAGCTCGGTGAACGCGTCGGTCCAGGCCGAGACCGCGTCCACCCCTTCCGGCAGCGGGTCGGTGCGCCGCGCTTCGGGCCGGTCGAGCACACCGCGGGCGACGTGTCCGGTGACGTACGTATATACCAGGCTCAAATGCCACGCGAGCTCGCCAAGGCTCCAGCCCGGACAACTCGGCACCGGCGCGTCGATGGGGGTCCCGCTGTTGAGGGCGGCGCGGAATGCGTCCCCCTCGGTGCGGAGGGCGGCCAGCCAGATGTCCTTGGTGAGCTGAGGCTTGCTCATAGCCATCAAGATTAGGGCAATGCGGTTGCCGGCGCGGTCCGCGCGGCCGCGACCCACCGGGCCATGGCGGCCGCCTCGGCCGCGGCCGCCGCTCGTGCCTGTTCCCGGCCGCGGTCGACCCACCGGGCCATGGCGGCCGCCTCGGCCGCGGCCGCCGCTCGTGCCCGTTTCCCGGCCCCGGTCGACCCACCGGGCCCGTGGCGGATGTCCCTGCCGCGCCCGCCATGCTCCCCGTTTCGTCACGCGGGTCTGCGCGGGCCGCGCGACCCACCCGGGGGCACTGTGGCGGACGTTCGGCCGCAGCGCACCGCCGGCCCGCTTCCGCGCTTCGCGCGAGCCTGGGGAGGCGCGACCGCGAGCGTGGGCAGGCGCGACCGCGAGTCTGAACAGGCGCGACCGCGAGCCTGCCCCTGAACAGGCGCGACCGCGAGCCTGCCCCTGAACAGGCGCGACCGCGAGCCTGCCCCTGAACAGGCGCGACCGCGAGCCTGCCCCTGAACAGGCGCGACCGCGAGCCTGCCCCTGAACAGGCGCGACCGCGAGCCTGCCCCTGAACAGGCACGACCGCGAGCCTGCCCCTGAACAGGCACGACCGGGCGCCGGCGCGAGGGTTCGCGGCGGAGGCAGCGGCCGTGCGCGGCGAGCAAACGTGCATATACGAAATGTCGGATATGTCCGTCACGAAGTGGCGGACATATCCGGAACAGCGGGGTCGATTGCGGCGTAGGGGAGCGTCACCTCGCCCAGGCGCCAGCGGGACGGGCGGTCCACGATCGGCCATCCCGCCTCGATGGCCGACTCGACGCAACGGCGCCAGCGCTGGCGCGGACCGAAGACCGACAGTGGGGCCGCCGCTCGCCAGCCGGCGTCCAGGGCGGACAGGAAGGCGTGGATGCGCTCGCCGGGCACGTTGTGGTGGATGAGCGCCTTCGGCAGGCGTTCGGCCAGGGTGCCGGGCGTGTCGAGTGTGGCCAGGCGGGCGGCCAGGGTCAGGGTGCGCGGGCCGGCGGGGGAGACGAGCACCCACGCGGCCAGGCGGCCGAGCTCGTCGCACGTGCCCTCGACGAGCAGCGCGCCCGTGGCGGTCATCGCGGACCAGGCCGCGGGTACGTCGGCCTCGTCGTACTGGCGCAGGACGTTGAAGGCGCGCACGAGCGTGGGGCGCAGGCCGGCCAGCTCGAAGCCGCCGAGGCGGAAGTCGAGGCCGGGGCGGGCGTAGGGGCGGGCGGCGGCCACCCGGTCCGGGTCGATCTCGAGGCCGACGACCGGCACGCCCAGGCGGGCGTGCAGCTCGATCGTCGTGATCGGCGAAGCGCCGTAGCCCAGGTCGACCACGAGCGGGTCCGGCGCCCGGCGCAGCCGCGCGCCGAGCGTCGCGGCGATCCAGTTGTCGACCCGGCGGAGACGGTTGGGGTTGGTCGTGCCCCGCGTGATCGACCCGATGGGCTTCACAGCACGCGATGGACCTTGTGCTGGGCGGCCTGGGCGAGGGGGCGGACCACGAGCCGGTCGATGTTGACGTGGTGCGGGCGGGTCGCGGTCCAGGCGATGCAGTCGGCGATGTCCTCGGCCACGAGGGGCTCGGCGACGCCGGCGTACACGGCGGCGGCCTTCTGCGCGTCGCCCTCGAAGCGCTTGAGCGCGAACTCGTCGGTGCGCACCATGCCGGGGTCGATCTCGACGACCCGGATCGGGCGGCCGTTGAGCTCGAGGCGCAGCGTCTCGGCCACGGCGGTCTGGGCGTGCTTGGCCGCCGTGTATCCGCCGCCGCCCTCGTACACGATCAGCCCCGCGGTGGAGCTCAGCACCACGATCGTGGCCCGGCCCGAGCGCTCCAGCAGCGGCAGCAGGGCCTTGGTGACCCGGACGGTGCCGAGCACGTTGACGTCGAACATCCACTGCCAGTCGTTCAGGTCGGCCTGCTCGACCGTCTCGGCGCCGATCGCCCCGCCGGCGTTGTTGACCAGGAGCTCGACCGTGCCGTCCAGCGCGCCCACGGCCTCGGCCAGGGCGGCGACGGACGCGTCGGAGGTCACGTCGGCCACCACCGCGGTGGCCGAGGAGAGCCCGGCGACGAGGTCCTTGAGCCGGTCCTCGCGGCGGGCGACGGCGACGACGTGGAAGCCCTCGGCGTCCAACCGGCGGGCGGTGGCGGCCCCGATGCCGCTGGAGGCGCCGGTGACCACGGCGATACGAGTAGACATGTGGCCATCCTGCACGATGTTGCCCGCGGCGCAGTGACCAACGCAACGGTGGGTAGACGGCCGCGGGCGAGGGAACATGGACGGTTGGGAGAATGTAACCACCCGCAAGTACGTTTCAACAGGATGACAGGAGCACCTCGTGGCGCGGGTCGACTCGCTGCACGGCCATACCCCGCAGTCCCGCCGCTCACTGCCCAGGCGCGTCGCCACGCTGTCGGTGCACACCTCGCCGCTGGACCAGCCGGGCACCGGCGACGCGGGCGGCATGAACGTGTACATCGTCGAGGTGGCACAGCGCCTGGCCCGGGCCGGCGTCGAGGTGGAGATCTTCACGCGGGCGACCACCAGCGAGCTGCCGCCGGTCGTCGAGATGGCGCCGGGCGTGCACGTGCGCCACGTCGTCGCCGGGCCGTTCGAGGGGCTGGCCAAGGAGGACCTGCCGGCGCAGCTGTGCGCGTTCACCGGCGGCGTGCTGCGGGCGGAGGCGGCCCGGCCCTACGGGTGGTACGACCTCGTCCACTCCCACTATTGGCTCTCCGGGCAGGTCGGGTGGCTCGCCAAGGACCGCTGGGGCGTCCCGCTGGTGCACACCGCGCACACGCTGGCCAAGGTCAAGAACCAGCTGCTCGCCGACGGTGACAAGCCCGAGCCCAAGGCCCGCGTGATCGGCGAGGAGCAGGTGGTCGGCGCGGCCGACGCCCTCGTCGCCAACACCCCGGCCGAGGCCGAGGACCTCCTGGATTTGTACTCCGCCGACCCCCGCAAGGTCAGCGTCGTCCCGCCCGGCGTCGACCTCGAGCGGTTCGCGCCGCGCCCCGGCCGCAAGCGCGCCGCCCGGGAGCGCTTCGGCCTGCCGCTCGACGCGCGCGTGGTCGCCTTCGCCGGGCGCATCCAGCCGCTCAAGGCCCCCGACGTGCTGCTGCGGGCCGCCGCCGAGCTGCACGCCGGCGACCCGAAGCTGCTGGTGGTGATCTGCGGCGGGCCCAGCGGCTCCGGCCTGGACCGGCCCACCGCCCTCATGGACCTCGCCCGCGACCTTGGCATCGCCGACATCGTGCGGTTCCTGCCGCCCCAGCCGCGCGACGCGCTGGCCGACCTGTTCCGCGCGGTGGACGTCGTCGCCGTGCCGAGCCACAACGAGTCGTTCGGACTGGTCGCGATCGAGGCGCAGGCGTGCGGCACGCCGGTCGTGGCGGCCCGCGTCGGCGGCCTCGCGACCGCGGTCCGCGACGGCGTGTCCGGCGTGCTCGTCGACACGCACAAGCCCGTCGACTGGGCGGCCGCGCTCGGGCCGCTGCTGGCCGAGCCGGCCCGGCGCGCGGCGCTGTCGCTCGGCGCGGTGCAGCACGCCCGCGAGTTCTCGTGGGCGCACACGGCCAGCGGCCTGCTGGCCGCCTACCGCGACGCGCTCGCGTTCCACCGGGAGGCGGTGGCGGCGTGACCGGCAAGGCCGAGATCGGCGCATTGATCGAACGAGTCGCCGCCGAGCGCGAGATCCCATGGGACAAGACCGGTCCCGACGCCTACGTCGTCACGCTACCGGGCACCCACAAGCAGAAGACGAACTGCAACCTGATCGTCGGCGAGCACGCGCTGCGCATCGAGGCGTTCGTCATGCGCCACCCCGACGAGAACCGCGAGGCGCTGTGGGAGTGGCTGCTGCAGCGCAACGCCCGCATGTACGGCGTGGCCTTCAGCGTCGACGCCAACGGCGACGTGTACCTGGTCGGCCGGCTGCCGCTGCACGCGGTCACCGAGGACGAGCTCGACCGGCTGCTGGGGGCGGTGCTGACGTACGCCGACGAGAGCTTCGACCCCATGCTCGAGATCGGCTTCGGCTCGGCGATCCGCCGCGAGTGGGAGTGGCGGGTCAAGCGCGGCGAGCCGCTGGACAATCTCAGGGCTTTCACGGACTTCGTCAATCGACCGGCCTAGCTACCATTCCGGGGTGTGATCGAGCGATCCCCCCTGGCCTGGAAGTCCGTCGGTGCGATCGCCGGCGGCGCGGTGCTGGCGCTGCTGCTCACCATCAGCCGATACGACTACCACCGCGATGAGCTGTACTTCCGCATGGTCGGCGCCCACCCCAGGTGGGGCTACGTCGACCAGCCGCCGTTCACCCCGCTGCTGGTGCACCTGTGCACGCAGGTCTTCGGCGACACGGTGTGGGCGGTCCGCATTCCCGGCCTGCTGTACGTCGCCGCCGCCGCCATCCTGCTCGCGTACATCGCCCGTGAGGCCGGCGGCCGCGCGCTCGCGCAGAGCCTGGCCGCGGCCGGGGTGCTGACCACGTTCCCCCTCACGGCCGGGCACATCACGATCACCGCCGCGCCCGACCTCGTCATGTGGCTGCTGGTCATCCTGTGCCTGATGGGCGCGCTCCTGCGGGACCGGCCGCGGTACTTCCTGCTGGCGGGCCTGTTCGCCGGCCTGGCGCTCTACAACAAGCACCTGGTGATCCTGCTGCTGCTGACATGGGCGGCCGGGCTGCTCGCCGTCGGGCCGCGCCCCGTGCTGCTGTCCAAGTGGCTGTGGGCCGGCGCGGCGATCGCGGTCGTGGTGGGGCTGCCCAACCTGCTGTACCAGATCGCCAATGATTTTCCGCAGATCCACATGGCGAATGCGCTGGCCGAGAACAAGGGCGCGGACGCCCGGATCACGCTCCTGCCGCTGCAGCTGGCGTGGCTCGGCCCGTTCTTCGTACCGGTGTGGATCGCCGGGATCGTGACCCTACTGCGCCGCGTGGAGCTGCGCCCGGTGCGGGCGTTCGCGATCGCCTATCCGCTGATGCTGGTGCTGCTGCTGGTGATTGCCGGCCAGCCGTACTACAGCTTCGGCCTCCTGGCCGCCCTGTTCGCCATCGGCGCCGTGCCGGCCGAGCGCTGGCTGCGCGACAGCGGCGCCCGGCGGGTGCTGCTCGCCGCGGCGGTCGTCGTCAACTGCGGTGTGGCGGTCGTCTCGTCGCTGCCGGTGCTGCCGATCGAGGTGCTCGCCAAGACCCCGGTCCCCGGCATCAACATCGGCATCGCCGACGAGATCGGCTGGCCGCGCTACGTGGCGCAGATCAAGGCGGTGTACGACGCGCTGCCGCCCGAGGAACAGGCGCACACGATCCTGTTCACCGGCAACTACGGCGAGGCCGGCGCCCTGGACCGCTACGGCAAGCCCCAGGGCCTGCCCGATGTCTACAGTGGACAGAACGAGCTGTGGTACCTCGGCCCGCCCCCCGAGTCGGCGACGGTCGTGGTCTGGGTCACCGAGGGCGATGGCCCGCTGCACCAGACGTTCTTCGGCTCGTGCGAGAGCAAGGCCGCCCTCGACAACGGTTACGGCATCGACAACGAGGAGCAAACAGCTCACGTCTACGTCTGCCGCGATCGGAAGGTCACGTGGGATGAGCTGTGGCCGAAGGCCCAACATTTCGATTGATATCGATTATTTCGAGTGTGTGAGCGAGCCGACAGCCCGTTTACTTGTCGCCGTATTCGCAGGCCGCGTACCGTCGTTTACGGATCCGGCGATTCCTGAAGTTGGGGAGCGGCGGGGGTGTTCGGGCCGCAAGGCCCACTCGCGGTGACGTGTCCGGGCGGGGCGCGTCGCTGCAACCGGCGGCACATAGCGGGTGTCGTGGACTGGGGGTGCATGGCATCCGCTGCCGCCGGTTCGAGTCCCCCTACTCGCACGCCTGTGGCGTGCTCGCGATGGGCCCGGCTCCTGTGTTTCGCGCTCGCTGCGCTCGCTCCCCAGTGGGGGCTTCGCCACCCACGCCCCCGTGTCGGGGGTCGCCGTTCGTGCTCATCCGCCGGGCGAGGCCTCGAACTCATCCGCCGGGCGAGGACTTGGAACCTTAGGGCGGCCGTATTGGGGCTTCGCCACCCACGCCCCCGTGTCGGGGGTCGCCGTTCGTGCTCATCCGCCGGGCGAAGCCTCGAACTCATCCGCCGGGCGAGGCCTTGGAAACTTAGGGCGGCCGTATTGGGGCTTCGCCACCCACACCCCTCGTGTCGGGGTCGCCGTTCGTGCGTGACCGCCGGGCGAGCCATCGAAACTTAAGGCGGCCGTAAAGACGCAACGGCCTCGATAGCCGTAATTTTCCTCGCATGCGCAGTGCGCCCGTGCGTCTTCTCGCCGCCGCGATTCTTCTGGCGGGGCTCTCCGGATGCGGTGCCAAAGCCGCCGACGGTTCGACGCCCGCCGCCGCGGCCGAGTCCTCACCGAGCGTGTCCGTCGAGGAAGACGCCGGGTCGGGGCGACTGGCCGCCGCGGGAGCCACGACGCCGAGCGCGACCAAGACATCGGCCGCCGCCAACTCCGGCGGCAAGGCGCCGACGCAGACGTTCGCCGTCGCCACCGCGCAGTTCACGTTTACGCGGGCCGGGCGGACGCTGCGGACCGTCGTGACGTACCCGAAGACGGCCGGGCGGTATCCGCTGGTGCTGTGGAGCCACGGGCTGCACGGGTCGCCGGAGGGGTACCAGGGCGTGACCCAGAAGATCGCCGCGGCCGGCTTCGTCGTGGCCGCGCCCGCGTACCCGTTCACCAACGACAAGGCCGACCCGTTCAACCAGAACGACATGGCCAACCAGCCGGCCGACGCCTCGGCCGTCATCACCGAGGTGCTCAAGCTCGACACCCAGGCCGGCTCGCCGCTCAACGGCCGGATCGACACCGCCCACGTCGGCGCCGCCGGGCACTCCGCCGGCGGGTACACCACCGCCGGCCTGCTCTCGGGCAACACCCGCGACGCCCGCCTTAAGGGCGCCGTCATCGTCTCCGGCGGCTCGATGGGCGGCAAGTTCTCCGGGGCCGCCACCCCGGTGCTGTTCATCCACGGCGACGCCGACGCCACGGTGCCGTACAGCAGCGGAAAATCCCTCTACGACGCCACCTCGTGGCCGAAGGCGTTCCTGACGCTGCTCGGCGGCGACCACGGCGCCGCGCTGTGGGGCACCACGCCGGCCGCCAATGCGGTGACGAAGACGATGCTCGACTTCTTCCGCTACAGCCTCTACGGCGACGCGGGCGCCCGCTCCCGGCTGCGCGCCGACGCCACCGCGCCGAACGCGGCCAAGTACGACGGCACGCTCTAGAGCGCGAAGACGTCCAGGAGGCCGGTGAGCTCCAGCTGGGCGTACGCGAGCGGGCGCGGGTTTCGCAGCCGCAGGGTGCAGCCGGCCCCGTTGGCGAGCTTCCAGCAGCTCACCAGCGCGCCGATGCCGGCCGAGTCCAGCAGGGTGACCGCGTCCAGGTCGAGGACCAGGGCGTCGGGGCGGAAAGCGGGCAGCACGGCCCGGACCGCCTCGGTGACCTGCTCGCGGGTGGCGATGTCCAGCTCGCCGGCCAGGCGGATGACGACCGTGTCCGGAGGCGTTGGCTCCAGGGTCGCCGACAAGCCGTCCAAAGTCCCGCCTCCTGCCGTCAGGGAAGCGCACCGACTACCCGGCGACCGGGACCGCAAACCTGTCCGCCTCCAGTTGCTCCGCCACCCGGCGCTCGCGGGCCGGCTGGATCAGCAGGTGGCCGGCGGCGGCGACCAGGCCCAGTCCGCCGCATACGATCCAGTGCCAATCGCCGAGGTACTGCAGGCTGACGCCGCCGGCGGCCGGGGCGATGAAGCCGGCCGCGGGGAAGGTGAGGTAGAACACGCTCTGGTACCGCCCGCGCAGCGCCTCGGGGGAGAGCTCGGCGATGACCGCGGCGTTCGGCGGGGCGGCGATCATCGAGCCGATCGTCCAGATCGTCGCCGCGGCCAGGTAGCCGGCCACGCCGTCGGCGAGGGAGACGGCGGCGAAGCCCAGGCCCAGGAACAGGTTGGCGACGGCGAGCGCGGTGCCCTTGCGCCAGCGGTCGATCAGGCGCGGGACGAAGAGTTGGCCGATGACGATGAGCAGCGCGGCGTAGGCGACGACCGAGCCGTAGACCGACGGGCGCAGGCCGTCGCCGGTGATCGCCAGCGGCAGGATCGTCGACGTCTGCGTCGACAGCACCGCGAGCAGCAGCGACAGGCCGACGAACAGCATGTACGCGCGGTCGGTCAGCGCCGTGTGCAGGCCGCCGGCGGGCTGGGCCGACGGGCGGCGGGCCGGGCGGGTCTCGTGCACCTTCCACAGGATCAGCAGCGCCGTCACCAGCGTGCCGGCCGCATCGACGGTGAACAGCAGGGTGAAGCTCACCTCGGCCAGCGCCCCGGCGAGGACCGAGGCCACCGCCATGCCGAGGTTGAACGCCCAGAACTGCAGGTTGAACGCGCGGCTGCGGTCCGCCGCCGGGGTCACGTCGACAATGGCGGCCACGAACGCCGGGCCCGGCATGGCGTGCATCACCCCGAGCAGCGCCGCGAGGCCGGCGATGAGTGGGATCGGCTGGGCGAACGTCAGGCCGGCCAGCACCGCGACCGCGCCGAAGTGGGCCAGCAGCAGCGTCGGGCGCCGGCCCCAGCGGTCGGCCAGGACGCCGCCGAGCAGGACGCCGGCGATGCCGCCGATGCCGTACGCGCCGACGACCAGGCCGGCGACGGGCACCGACAGGTGGCGGGCGGAGGTGAGGTACAGCGACAGGACGAGCGCGACGAAGCCGCCGACGCGGTTGATGAGCATGCCGGTCCAGAGGTACCAGTACAGCCCGGGGAGCCCGCCGATGGTGGACCGGTACCAGTTGCGCACGCCTGTCAACCCCTTTTGTTAAGGCTCCTTACAGTTCGATCTTAACCAGGCCGTCCTCGGTCAGGGCGGTGACCCTGGCCGCGCGTGCGGGCGCGGCCAGCAGGCTCCAGACGGCGGCGACGAGGGTCGCGCCGAAGCAGCCGAGCCACAGCGCGGTGTTGCCGCGCGCGTCGCGCACGAGCCCGCCGAGCGTGGGCGCGAGGAACGACGCCAGTTGCCAGGACAGGCCGAAGGCGCCCTGGTAGCGGCCCCGCATCGCGACCGGGGACAGCCCGGCGAGCAGGGCCGAGTTGGACGGCGCGTTGAGCATCTCGCCGGCCGTCCAGACCAGGACCGTCCCGGCGTACAGCAGCGGCATGTGCGCGAACGCGGTCAGCCCGAACCCGACGCCGATGATCACCGCCGAGACGGGCATCACATACGCCGCTCTCCGGTTGGCCAGCAGCCGGCTCACCCACATCTGCCCGGCCACGATGAGCACCCCGTTGACCGCGATCACCAGGCCGAACGTGCGCGGCGGCAGGCCGTCGGAGATCATCGCCAGCGGCAGCATCGACATGTGCTGCAGCATCACCAGCGCGATGAGCAGGTTGCAGGCGACGAAGCCGAGGAACACCCGGTCGTGCAGCACGGTGCGCAGGCCGCCGCGCTCGTGCGGCTCGGGCGCCGCGACCACCGGGCGGGTCTCCCGGATGCGCCAGGCGACGAGCAGGCCGGCCGCCGCCGTGGTGGCCGCGTCGCCGACGAACAGTGTCGTGTACCCGGCCTGGGCCGCAAACCCGGCCACCGCGGACGAGAGCGCGAAGCCGAGGTTGATCGCCCAGTAGTAGACGCTGAAGGCCCGCATCCGGTCGGGGCCGGGGACGATGTCGGCGATCATCGCGCCGAGCGGCGGGCGGGCCGACTCGGCGGCCACGCCGAGCAGGAAGGCGGCGGCGGTGACGGCGGCCGGTCCGCGGGCCAGGCCGAGCGCGAGCATCAGCGCCGCGGCGCAGAACAGCGACAGCAGGGCGGTCGGGCGGCGGCCCCAGCGGTCGGCGAGGTGACCGCCGATCGTGACCCCGATCGCGCCGCCGACGCCGTAGATCCCGATCACGAGGCCGGCGGCGGACTGGCTGAAGCCGCGCTGGGTGGTCAGGTAGATCGCCAGGAAGATGATGACGAAGCTGCCGGCCCGGTTGATCAGCGTGGCCGTCCAGAGGACCCAGAACTGACTCGGCAGCCGCTGCTTGCCCGTAATGAGTGCCACGGCTTGGCATCCTTACACCCGGAGCCGTGTGATGTCGAAGGCATTCGGTACGGGAGGATGAGTCCATGAGCGAAGTCGGGACACTGGTGCTCTTGCGGCACGGTGAGAGCGAGTGGAACGCCAAGAACCTGTTCACCGGCTGGGTCGACGTGGACCTCAGCGCCCAGGGAGAGGCCGAGGCCCGTCGGGGCGGCGAGCTGATCCGTGAGTCCGGTCTCCTGCCGGATGTGGTGCACACGTCAGTGCTGCGCCGTGCCATCCGTACGAGCGAGATCGCCCTGCACACCGCCGACCGGCACTGGATTCCCGTCCAGCGCAGCTGGCGGCTCAACGAGCGGCACTACGGCGCCCTGCAGGGCAAGAACAAGAAGCAGACGCTGGAGGAGTTCGGCGAGGAGCAGTTCATGCTCTGGCGCCGTTCGTACGACACGCCTCCGCCGCCGATCGCCGACGACGACGAGTGGTCGCAGGCCGGCGACGCCCGCTACGCGGCGCTGCCGCCGGAGCTGCGGCCGAAGACCGAGTGCCTCAAGGACGTCGTGGCGCGGATGCTGCCGTACTGGTACGACCAGATCGTTCCGCAGCTGCTCGACGGCAAGACCGTGCTGGTCGCGGCGCACGGCAACTCGCTGCGCGCGCTCGTCAAGCACCTCGACGGCATCTCCGACGAGGCGATCGCCAAGCTCAACATCCCGACGGGCATCCCGCTGCGCTACGACCTGGACGCGGACCTGCGCCCGGTCACGGCCGGCGGCACCTACCTGGACCCGGAGGCGGCCAAGGAAGCGGCCGCCGCGGTGGCGAACCAGGGCCGCTGAGGCGTCTCGGAGGGGGTCTCGGCCCCCTCCGAGCACGACCTACTGGCCGCGGGTGTCGAGCGTCTCGCCCGTGACGAGGAACACCACGTGCCGGCCGGCGTTCACGGCGTGGTCGGCGTAGCGCTCGTAGAAGCGCCCGAGCAGCGCCGAGTCGACGGCGGACTCCGTGTCCTCGGTCCACTTCGGGCTGAACATGAGGCCGAAGAGGCTCGTGTGCAGCTTGTCCATCGCGTCGTCGTCGCGCTCGAGCTGGGCGGCCGCCACGATGTCGAGGTTGGAGATGGCCGTCGAGATCTTGCCGGCGATCCGGTCGGCCACGTCGCCCATCTGCTCGAACGTCTCGACCAGCGGCTCCGGGACGGCGCGGGCCGGGTGGCGGCGCAGCGCGGTCTTGGCCACGTGGTCGGCGAGGTCGCCCATGCGCTCCAGGTCGGCCGCCAGGTGCAGCGCCGTGAGCAGCAGCCGCAGGTCGGAGGCGACCGGGGCCTGGCGGGCGCACAGGTCGTACACCTTGTCCTCGACGAGCCGGTAGAGCGCGTTGACCTCGGCGTCGCGGGCGATGACCTCTTCGGCGTCGGTCTGGTCGGCGTTGAGCAGGGCGTTGGTGGCCCGCTTCATCGCCGAGCGCACCGCGTCGGCCATCCAGACAAGTAGCTTATTGACCTGCAGAAGATCGGCACGATATTCGTCGCGCATAGTGCTCCAATCGTTTTGTACCTCACCGTAGGGCCCCAAGCCGCTCCTGCCGGTGAACACTGGCGACCAGCAGGGTGAACACTGGACGTCGTGAGCCCGTTTCGTACCTCCGTGCGCTCTGGATGCGGTACTGGGTCTCCTACGATCGGAGCGTGGATTGGAAGTTCCGGCAGTCGAAGGCCGAGGGACCGGCGATGACCGAGGTCCTCGACGCGCTGCAGGTCGGCGTCCTCGTTCTCGACGAGGGTGACAAACCCGTGCTCGCCAACGCGGCCGCACGGGAGATGGGCCTGATCCGGCAGCGCTCCGTGGCCGGCGCCGGTGGGTCGACCACCAGCGAGGAGGCGCACACGATCGTGCGGACCCTCGCCGGGCAGGTGCGGCGCACGGGTATCACCCGCGTCGTCGAGCTGGACCTGCCGCGCCTGACCCACGGCGAGCCGCTCGGGGTCAACGTCCGCGCCGTCGCGCTCGACTCCGGCCGGGTCGCGATCGAGGCCGCCGACGTCACCGAGGCGCACCGGGTCGCCCGGGTGCGCCGCGACTTCGTCGCCAACGTGAGCCACGAGCTCAAGACGCCCGTCGGGGCGCTGCAGCTGCTCGCCGAGGCGCTGCTGGACGCGACCGACAAGGACCCGGCCGCCGCGATCCGGTTCGCCGAGCGCATCAAGCACGAGTCGGCGCGGCTGGGCCGGCTGGTCTCCGAGCTGCTGGAGCTCTCCCGGCTGCAGGGCGCCGAGCCGCTGCCCGAGCCGGAGCCGGTCGACGTCGACAAGATCACCGCCGAGGTGCTCGACCGGGCCAAGACCCCCGCCTCGGCCAAGGAGATCGAGCTGCGGTTCACCGGCGTGCGCGGCCTGACCGTGTACGGCAACGAGAACCAGCTCGTCACGGCGGTGGTCAACCTGGTGGAGAACGCGATCGCGTACTCGCCGGAGCAGACGACGGTGACGGTCACCACGCGCGAGGACAACGGCTACGTCGAGATCGCCGTGGCCGACCAGGGCATCGGGATCGAGCCCCGCGACATCGACCGCATCTTCGAGCGGTTCTACCGCGCCGACCGCGCGCGCTCCCGGGCCACTGGCGGCACCGGGCTGGGCCTCGCGATCGTCAAGCACATCTCGACCAACCACGGTGGCCGGGTCATGGTGACCAGCACCGTCGGAGTTGGCTCGACGTTCACGTTGCGGCTGCCTGCGCGTCCGACGGAGGCCGCGCTGGCGCTACCGCCGTCAGTTGAGATCGGAGGGGCCCCATGATCGTTACGCAACAGCAACCTCAGACCCGCGGTTCGCAGCGCAGCGCGGCTCCCCGGCAGCTACGAAAGGACAGCACGTTGGCGCGCGTACTCGTGGTCGAGGACGAAGAGTCGATCTCCGACCCGTTGTCGTACATGCTCCGTCGAGAGGGCTTCGAGGTCTCCATCGCGGCGACCGGCACCGAAGCCCTGACCGAGTTCGACCGCACCGGCGCGGACATCGTCCTGCTCGACCTGATGCTTCCCGAGATGTCCGGCACCGAGGTGTGCCGGCAGATGCGGCAGAAGTCCAACGTGCCGATCATCATGATCACGGCGCGGGACAGCGAGATCGACAAGGTGGTCGGCCTGGAGATCGGCGCCGACGACTACGTCACCAAGCCCTACTCGCCCCGGGAGCTGGTGGCCCGCATCCGCGCGGTGCTGCGCCGCCAGGTCGACACGGTCGGCGAGCTCGCCCCGCCGACGCTGTCGGCCGGCCCGGTCCGCATGGACGTCGACCGGCACGTGGTGACCGTCGCCGGCGATGCGGTACAGCTGCCGCTCAAGGAGTTCGAGCTCCTCGAACTGCTGCTGCGCAACGCCGGCCGGGTGCTGACCCGCGGCCAGCTGATCGACCGCGTCTGGGGCGCCGACTACGTGGGCGACACCAAGACCCTCGACGTGCACGTCAAGCGGCTGCGCTCGAAGATCGAGCCGGAGCCCTCGGCGCCGCGCTACATCGTCACGGTGCGCGGCCTCGGGTACAAGTTCGAGCCGTAGGTGCAGTGCTGGCTGCAACTACCCGGCGTTCGCCACGGATTCGCGGTTGCGCCTGCGCTCCTCCATCTCCCGGCGCAGGACGTAACCGCGAATGGCGCGCCCGACGCCCTCGCTGGTCTCATACGTGATGATCACGTCGTAGGTGGCGTTCTCGGGATCTCGGCGGACGAACAGGACGGTCCCGCTGAGCGTGATCGGGGTCTCGTCGAGCAGCACCCGGATCTCGACCCGGTCGTCGCGGTCGAAGCGGTCCTCGAGCATCCGGCAGCGCACGCCGCCCTCGGACAGGTCGATGACCTTGCCCTGGTACGTCGTGCCCTTGAGGGTCACCTCGACCCACTCGCCGCCCCCGCCGCGCACGTAGTTGCGTCGGGTCTGCAGCCGGGTCGAGCCGACCGCCTCCAGCGACCAGCGCGGCGGCTGCTCGCGGCTGAGCTCGACCAGCTTGACGTCGACCGCCTGCCGCCGGTCGCCCGCGACCCAGGCCAGCTCCATGGACGCGCCGACCTTGGGCACGTCGACGGAGGACACGCCGAACGGCGCGGCCACGGTCAGGCGTTTGCCGCTGATGTCCTCGACCCTGGACTGATAGGCCTCGCCGTCCATCAGCACCACGTCGACCAGGGCGTTGATCCCGGGCAGGCTGGTCACTCCCGCACGTTCGGCTCACCCGGGCGAGACTTGAGGAGTCTGCCGCACGAGCCGTTGCGGCGGCGTAGCGTTTCCCTTGGTGCGCAGCTTCAACACCGGCCCGGCCGGCACGCTCATGATGGTGGTCGGCCTGCTGCTCGCAGGGAGCTCGACGTGGACGGCGATCCAGCGAGACACCTGGCGGACGGCGCTGCCGAGCATCCTCATCGGCCTGTCGCTGATCGCGGTGGGCTACTCGCTGGTGGCCCGGGCCAAGCGGACCCGGTCGCGCTCAGACGGGGCGGATGGGGATGAGCTTTAGCGCCGCCGTCGTGGCAGTGTTTGCCGACCTGGTCAGGCTCAGACGGGGCGGATGGGGATGAGCTTCACCGCCGCCGTCGTGGCGGGGTGGGGGGCGATCATGCCCTGCTCGGCGCGGGCCGCGCACAGCTCGGCGAGCCTCGCGTAGGCCTGCTTGCCGATCAGCGCGATCAGCTCGGGCTCGTACTCCTGGTACATCCGCTTCGTGCCGACGTGCGCCTCCGGCGACGAGGTGCACCACCAGTGCAGGTCGTGCCCGCCCTCGCCCCAGCCGCGGCGGTCGAACTCGCCCAGCGTCGAGACGAGCACCTTGGTGCCGTCCGGGCGCTTGCGCCAGTCCTGGTCGCGGCGCACCGGCAGCTGCCAGCACACGTCCGGCTTGTACTCCAGCGGGTGCACGCCGTCGCGCAGCGCCTGGCCGTGCAGCGCGCAGCCGCCCCCGCCGGCGAAGTCCGGGTCGTTCTGGAAGACGCAGCCGCCGCCCTCCCGGGTGGCCGTGCGCAGCGCCTTGCTGGTGCCGTCGATGGTGTCCGTTTCGGTGTACCGCTTGAAGCCCCGGCGGTAGTGCTGCCAGTGCTCGGGAGTCAGCTTCTTCGCCGCGGCGCGAACCCGCCGCTGGTCGTCCTCGTCGGTGAAGAAGGCGCCGTGCGAGCAGCAGCCCTCGTCCGCGTGGCCCTCGATGATGCCGTGGCACCCGCGGCCGTAGATGCAGGTCCAGTTGGACAACAGCCAGGTCAGGTCGGCGCGGATGAGGTGGTCGGCGTCGGCCGGGTCGGCGAACTCCAGCCACTCGCGCGGGAAGTCGAGGTCAACCTCGAGGCTGCGCGGGTCGTTGGGGTCCTCGACCTCGACGTGGATGTCCATCCGACGAACAGTACGCCTCCGCCGTTACGGTTTACGCATGCGACTCGGCGTACTCGACGTGGGTTCCAACACCGTGCACCTGCTGGTCGTGGACGCCCACCACGGCGCGCACCCGTGGCCCGCCCACTCGCAGAAGGCGGAGCTGCGCCTCGCCGAGCGCATCGGCAAGGACGGCGACCTGTCGAAGGTCGGCGCCGACAGCCTCATCGCCGCGGTCGCCCAGGCCCGCGACGCCGCCGCCAAGCTCGAGACCGACGACCTGCTCGCCTTCGCCACCTCGGCCGTGCGCGACGCGAAGAACTCGGCCCGCGTCCTCAAGCGCGTGCGCGAGGAGACCGGCGTCGACCTGCAGGTGCTCTCCGGCGAGGCCGAGGCGATCATGACGTTCCTGGCCGTGCGCCGGTGGTTCGGCTGGTCGTCCGGGCGCCTGCTGGTCATGGACATCGGCGGCGGGTCCCTCGAGCTGGCCGCGGGGATCGACGAAGAGCCCGATGTGGCGATGTCGGTACCCCTGGGAGCCGGCCGCCTGACGCGTGAGCGGCTCGTCGGCGACCCGGCGACGGCGGCCTCCATCGACGCGCTGACCGAGTACGCGGAGGCCGAGGTGGCCAGGACCGCCCTGCGCCTCATGGCGGCCGGCTGGGACCGCCCGGTGGCGACCTCGAAGACGTTCCGCACCCTCGCCCGGCTGGCCGGCGCCGCCCCGTCGGGGGCGGGCCCGCGCGCCTCGCGCCGCCTCACGCGCACCGGCCTGCACCAGGTGCTGTCCTTCATCCGCCGCATCCCGTCGACGGGCCTGGCCGAGATCGACGGCGTGAGCCCCGGCCGCGCCCGCCAGATCCTCGCCGGCGCCGTCGTCGCCGAAGTGACGATGCGCACCCTCGGCATCGACGAGGTCGAGATCTGCCCCTGGGCCCTGCGCGAAGGAGTGATTCTTCGCCGTCTGGAAGTGCTGGAGTCGAGTTGATCGACAGGAGACGCTACCTGGGTCGGGCTAGCCTGGTGGTGTGAGTCGTCAAGTACCGGTCCTGTTGTCCACCTCCTCGGTCTTCCCCGAGCCGACCGCGGCCGGCTTCGAGATGGCCGCCGCGCTCGGCTACGACGGCGTCGAGGTCATGGTCTGGTCCGACGCCGTGAGCCAGGACGCGGGAGCGCTCGCCGGCCTCTCCAAGCACTACGCCGTCCAGGTACGATCCGTGCACGCCCCGTGCCTCATGGTCACGCAGCGCGTGTGGAGCCCCGACCCGTGGGAGCGCCTGCGCCGCGCGGCCGAGCTCGCCGACGGCCTGGGCGCCAACACGGTCGTGGTGCACCCGCCGTTCGCGTGGCAGCGCGAGTACGCCCGGACCTTCCAGTCGGGCCTGCTGCGCCTGGGCCGCCAGTTCCCGCACATCCGTTTCGCGGTGGAGAACATGTTCCCGCTGCGCGGCGTGGGCCGCGAGTTCGTCCCCTACGCCCCCGGCTGGGACCCGACGCTGGTCGGTTTCGACGCCTACACGCTGGACCTGTCGCACTGCGCCGCCTCGCGCACGGACGCGCTGGCCCTGGCCGACACGATGGCCGGCAACCTGGCCCACGTCCACCTGGGCGACGGCACGGGCAAGGCGAAGGACGAGCACCTGGTGCCGGGCCGCGGCAACCAGCCCTGCGCGCAGCTGCTGGGATCGCTGCACGCGCGCGGCTTCACCGGCTCGGTCGCGGTCGAGGTCGGCACGCGGAAGGCCGGCAGCCGCAGCGAGCGCGAGGCCGACCTGGCCGAGGCACTGCGCTTCGCCCGCCAGCACCTGACCACGCCGTCCCCGGTCGCCTGACCGTTTGCGCCTTTTGGTCGTTTGCAGTCGACACGTCGTTCCACGGGTCGCGCGTCAGGAAGCGTTGTTCTGCGATCGACGCGTCGTTCCGCGGGTCGCGCGTCAGGAAGCGTTGTTCTGCGATCGGCGCGTCGGCCCGCCCGTCGCACGTCAGGAAGCCGGCCAGCGATCCGCAGCCAGCAACACGGGTCGGGCTCTGACTCTGTCGTCCGTCCTGCACAGGCGACGCGGCGGCCCGGCGCTCGGAGGTCGTAGGCGGCCCGGCGCTCGCGGGTCGCTCTCCGGGCGGCCGGCCAGCGATCCGCGGACGGGGACATGGGCTTTCCGACAAGTCGGGCACTCCGTGCCACGACTTGTCGGATTTATGCCCCGACAGGCGAAAAATGCGATAAGTCGTGGCGCGCCAGCGCCCGACTTATCGGTTGCGCACCCGGCGGGTTCGGGTGCGCGCCGCCGATGCGGCAAGGGGCGTTCGCTCCACGATCATGCGCAATGGGCCGGACAAATCAGACACAGCCATGATCGTGGAGGGAAAAGTGTCGCCCTCAGTGCATTAACGCTCCACGATCATGGCGAAGTCCGGTTTGTCCCCGCGGAAATCGCATGATCGTGGAGCGAAAACGCTGCTTGCCACGCGGCGTCGCATCCTCAAGGAGCGCTCCGGCCGCGCCCCGAAAGGAGCTTCGCGTCGCCGGGTTTTGAGGGGGTTCGAGTGGAGCGGGGCTCCTCCCGGCAGTCGAAAATGCGTTAGATCTTGCGGACCGACTCGGCCTGGGGGCCCTTGGGACCCTGCTTGATCTCGAATTCGACGCGCTGGTTCTCCTCGAGGCTGCGATAGCCGTCGGCGACGATCGCGGAGAAGTGGACGAAGACGTCGTTGCCGCCGTCGACGCTGATGAAGCCGAAGCCCTTCTCAGCGTTGAACCACTTCACGGTTCCCTGGGCCATGGTGCTGTTTCTCCTTCGTAGGGCGTTGTGATCCGGTGACGTACCCCGGTGTCTTGGGCCGGTCCACAACGAAACCGGCCCCGCATCGCCCAACCCCGCGTGTCCGACTTATCGGACGCGCGGTAAAGCGAACCACATGACGCAAGATATGCCGAAGTACACAGCGCCGGTGTGGTTTTCCAGCACTTACGCGGTCACGACCGCCCGATCGGAGTCGCCGACCAGCGCCGCGCCGGTCTCCGCGGCTCGCTTGCGGGCGCGGTGGGCGGCGACGTGCGAGCGGGTGGCGCAGCGCTCCGAGCAGAAGCGGCGGCAGCAGTTCGAGGACGTGTCCAGGTACACGTTGCCGCAGCGCTCGTCGGCGCAAACGCCGAAGCGGGTGCTGCCGTGCTCGCACAGCCACACGGCCAGGCCCCAGGCGGCGCCGGCCAGCAGCTCCGAGCTTACCGACGAGCCCCGGCCGGTCACGTGCATGTGCCAGTCGTGGGTGTCGTGCCCGGAGATGCGCGGCTGCATCGGATACGCCTCGAGCAGCGCGTTGAGCTCCGCGACGGCGGCGACGTCCCGGCCGGACGAGCCGTGCTCGAACACCTCCCGCAGCCGCTTGCGGGCGCGGCGGAAGGCGATCAGATCGCGCTCCGTCGCCTCCGCGGTCTGCCAACTGTCCTCGCCGAAGAGGGCGACGAGGTCCTGCATGCTTTCGAGCGGCGCGTTGACGATGTCGACGGCGGTCCGCGCATACGCGTCGAAGTCCACCCGACCAAGGTAGTCAAGAAATGCCACACTGGCGACCAGGCGTCACCGGACGTCTCCGGTTCTGTCTACGCTCGGCACATGCTCAGATCGGCAATTCTCGCCGCCGCCCGCTCAAACAGGGTCGAGCGGCTCGTTGAAACCGCCCCGGTCAGCCGCAGTATCGTGCGCCGATTCATCGCCGGGGAGCACGCGGACGAGGCGCTACAGCGCGCTCGCGAGCTGGCCGCCGAGGGCCTGGCCGTCACCATCGACTACCTCGGCGAGGACACCACCAACCCCCATCAGGCCGAGGCGACCCGCGATGAGTATCTGAAGCTGCTCGACGCGCTGCACGCCGCCGAGCTGACCCCGGCCGCCGAGGTCAGCCTCAAGCTCTCGGCGCTCGGCCAGGTCTTCGACGAGAAGGTCGCGCTCGAGCACGCCCGCGCGATCTGCGCCAAGGCGACCGAGGCGGGCACCACGGTCACGCTCGACGCCGAGGACCACAGGACGACCGACTCGACGCTGGACGTGCTGGCCCGGCTGCGCACCGAGTTCCCGACCACGGGCGCGGTCGTGCAGTCGTACCTGCGCCGCACCGAGGCCGACTGCCGCGAACTGGCCGTCGAGGGCTCACGGGTGCGCCTGTGCAAGGGCGCCTACAAGGAGCCCGAGTCGGTGGCGTACCAGACCCGCATCGACGTCGACAAGTCCTACGTGCGCTGCCTCAACGTGCTGATGTCCGGCGGCGGGTACCCCATGATCGCCACCCACGACCCCCGCCTGGTCGCCATCGGCGAGGACCGCGCGAAGTGGTTCGACCGCAGCCCCGACGAGTTCGAGTTCCAGATGTTGTACGGCGTCCGCCCCGACGAGCAGCTGCGCCTCGCCCGCGCGGGCTACACCGTGCGGGTCTACCTGCCCTACGGCACGCAGTGGTACGCGTACATGATGCGACGCCTCGCCGAGCGCCCGGCCAACCTCGGCTTCCTGGCCAGGGCCCTGCGATCGCGCCGCTGAAAACGAGCTGACCGACGGCGGGATGCGGCTCCTGTCCGACGTCCCGCCGGTTCTCGTCCGTATGGGCGACGCGCCGACTTGACCGGTTCACGTACGGTCCGGCAGTGATGGAAGGTGATGGCTGGCGGCCCGCGGGCGCCTCGCGCGGCGGCGCCGCCGAGACCGCAACCGTCCCGGCCATCCCGCACCAGCGCGAGACGCCGGCCATCCCGCACCAGCGCGAGACGCCGGCCATCCCGCACCAGCGCGAGACGCCCGTCGGACCGGACCAGCGCGAGACGCCGGTCGGACCGGCTCGATACGCCGAGGCGGCCCCTCGCCGCGGCACGACCCTGCGCGTCGCCCTCATCGGCGCGCTCGCCGCGCTGCTGCTCGCCCCGCCGGCCGCACTCGCGTACACCACGGTCCGCGACGAGCTCGCGCCGGCCGCGGCCGGGCAGGGCCTCGCCGGCGTCGACGGGCGCGGCACGGGTGGGCGGACCAACCCGGCCGCCGATCGCAACGGCGCGGGGGCCAGCCGCGGCCCGGCGCCGAACACCCTCGAGGGCCGGATCCGGCAGGCGCTGGAGGACCAGGGCGCGGCCCTGCTCGCCGGCGACCAGGACGCGTTTCTTCGCATCGTCGACCCGTCGGCCGGCCCGCTGCGCGACGACCTCGCCCGCCGGTTCGCCTCGCTGCGCCAGCTACAGGTGAAGCTCTGGCAGCCGGCGCTGGAGGGGCGGGCGAAGACCGAGGGCGGGGGCACCGCGACGGCGAGCGTGCTGGTGAAGTACTGCTTCGTCGTCGCCACCTGCGACCCGATGAGCCTCGAGACCACCACCAAGTGGAGCGTCTCCGGCAAGTCGGTCACGCTGCTGGAGTTCGGCACCGCCAAGGACCTCGGGCCGCGGCCGTGGGAGGCGAGCGAGCTGCGCTCCGCCGTCGGCGACCGGGTGCTGATGTCGACGACCCCGAAGTACGCCTCGCGGCTGCCCTCGATGCTCGCCGCCGCGGAGAAGGCGGCCGCGCTCACCGACACCTTCGCCCGCTGGGGCCCGCCGCCGGCCCGCTATGTCGTGTACCTGGCCGGGCCCGACGAGTGGTCGTCGTGGTACGGCATCCGTCAGGAGTCCTGGGTCGCCGGCTTCGCGCTGCCGCTCACCTCGAGCGTGACCGAGATCGTGCTCAACGCCGCGCGGGTGGACACCAAGCAGACCCTCGACGTGCTGCGCCACGAGTTCACGCACGTGGTGACGCTGGCCGGGGTCGACAAGTCGTACGAGCACACGTGGTGGCTGGTCGAGGGCATCGCGGAGTACGTGCGGGTCAAGGGCAGCGGCAAGTCCTTCGACCAGGTCTCCGACGTGCGCACCTACGTGCGCAGCGGGCACTGGAAGGGCGAGATCGACCTCGACGACCCGCCGGACGGGGCCACGACCGCCGACGTGAGCGGGCGCTACGGCGTGGCGTACCTGTCCCTGCAGCGCATCGCCGACCGCTTCGGCGAGGACAAGCTGCTGGAGTTCTTCGACTACGCCGCCCGGCAGGGCCTGGCCCTGTCCGACGCGGCCCCCAAGGCGTTCGGCGTGAGCTGGGACGACGTGCAGGCTGATTGCGCCCGGTTCGTCCGGGGCCGCGGGTAGGGCGACGACGTATCTAAACTTGCCAGCGTGCATCGCGTCCCCCCGCGCACGACGGCCGTGGCCATCCTCATCCTGGTGTCGCTGACCGGCGCCTCCTGTACCGGTCACGACGACGGCATCGGCGTGGGCAGCGCCGGCCGCGGCGACGTGGTCGAGGTCGTCGATGCGCCGGCCACGGTCACCGCCCGGGCCGCCGCCACGCTCACCGCGGCCGCCGACGGCACGCTGGCCAGCCTGAGCGTCAAGCCGGGCGACACGGTCGCCGCGGGCCAGATCCTCGCCGTGATCGACTCGCCTTCGGCCCAGCAGCGGCTCAAGGAGGCCGGCGACGCCCTCAACGCGCTGAAGCGCTCGGGTGGCGGCGGCGTCGGGGTGAAGAACCTCTCCGCGCAGCAGAAGCGGACCGACGACGCGGCCGCGAAGGCGTTCGCCGATGCGCGGGCGGCCGCCGGGCAGATCGCCGATGTGGCGGTACGCACGACGCTGACCGCCCAGATCGACCTCGCCGAGCGGACGTACCAGGAGGCGGCCGCCTCGGCGCGCGCGGTGATCCAGAGCGTCCAGCGCGGCCTCGCCAGCATCTCGCAGGCGATGTCGGCGCTCACCCAGGCGCAGCTCGCGCAGGCCCAGTCGGCGTACGACCTCGCACAGTCGACGGTCGACCAGCTCACGCTGAGGGCGCCGGTGGCCGGCGTCGTGCAGCTCGGCGGCACCTCGGCGGCCAGCGCCCCGTCGATCACCGACCTCATCGGCGCCGCGTCCGGCGGCCAGGCGCCCGCGGCCGCGTCGAGCGGCGGCGGGGCGGGCGCGTCCGGGCCGGGGGTCGACCCCGCCGTACCGGTGGGCGGCCGGGTGGCGGCGGGCACGGCCGTGCTGACCGTCGTCGACGTCTCGGAGCTGGGCCTGATGGCCGAGGTCGACGAGACCGACGTGCTGCTCGTCCAGCCCGGGGTGACCGCGCGGGTCGAGCTCGACGCCGCGCCGGGCGCCGCCTATGAGGCCACCGTCACCTCGGCCGACATCCTGCCGACGACCTCCGCCCGCGGCGGCGTCGCCTACCGGGCGCGGCTGAAGCTGGCGGCCGGCCGGTACGACGACGGGCGGGCGGCGCCGTCGCCCCGGCCCGGCATGAACGCCGTGGCCCACCTGCAGGTCCGCTCGATCCAGGACGCGGTCACGGTGCCCGCCGCCGCGGTGTTCAACGTCGGCGGCAAGGACGTGGTCTGGCTGGTCCGCGGCGGCAAGGCGGTGCAGCAGCCGATCAGCATCGGCGTCGCCGGACAGGACCGGGTGCAGGTGCTCAGCGGCATCGCCGACGGCGACCACCTCGTCGTGCGCGGCACGGACAAGGTCAAGCAGGGCATGGAATTGCCCCAATGACGGCGGCGCTGGTCGCGGAGGACGTGGCGCGGCAGTACGCGCTGGACGGGGTCACCGTCCCGGCGCTGCGCGGCGTGAGCTTCACCATCGGGGCGGGCGACTACGTCGCGATCATCGGGCCGTCGGGCTCGGGCAAGTCGACGCTCATGCACCTACTCGGCGGGCTGGACCGCCCGACGTCGGGCCGGCTGCTCATCGGCGGCCGCGACGTGGCCCGCCTGGACCCGCAGGAGCTCGCGCGGCTGCGCAACGAGACGATCGGCTTCGTCTTCCAGTCCTTTCATCTGCTCGCCCGCACGAGCGCGGTGGACAATGTCGCGCTTCCCCTGGTGTACCGCGGAATCAAGGCCGGCGAACGTCGCCGCCGTGCGGTAGCGATGCTGGAGCGCGTGGGTCTCGGGCATCGCCTCGACCACCGCCCCAACCAGCTCTCCGGCGGCGAGCAGCAGCGCGTCGCCATCGCCCGGGCGCTGGTCACCGACCCGCAGGTGCTGCTGGCCGACGAGCCGACGGGCAACCTCGACACCAAGAACGGCCAGGCGGTGCTCGCGCTGCTGGAGGACCTCAACCGGGACCAGGGCGTCGCGCTGGTGATCGTCACCCATGACCGCGAGGTCGCCGCGCGCGCCGACCGGCAGATCGTCATGCGCGACGGCGAGATCGTCTCATGAGGCTCGCGGAGGCGTGGCGGGTCGCGATCGATGCGCTGCGGGCCAACCGGTTGCGCAGCGCGCTCACCATGCTCGGCGTGATCATCGGCGTCGCCGCCGTCGTCGTGCTGGTCGCCATCGGCACCGGCACCAAGAACGAGATCGAGCAGCAGGTCGAGGGGCTCGGCTCCAACCTGCTGATCGTGGTGCCGGGCGAGGTCAACATCGGGTCGGCGCCCTCGGTGTCGCGGATGGATCTCTCCGACGTCGACGCCGTGTCGAAGATCGTCGGCGACCGCAGCCGGGTCGCGGTGACGGTGGCCTCGGGCGAGACCGTGGCGGCCGGCAACGCCGAGACCTTCGCCAGCATCAACGGCGTCATCGAGACCACCCCGAACGTCTTCGTGCGCCATCTGGCCCGCGGCACGTACCTCACCCGCTCCGACGTCGACACCCAGCGCCGCGTCGCCGTGCTGGGCTGGAGCGTGGCCCACAAGCTCTTCGGCGACCGCGACGCCGTCGGTCAGCAGCTGACCATCGCCGGCGTGCGGTTCCGGGTCCTCGGGGTGTTCGAGCAGCTCGGGCAGAGCCTCGGCATCGACCGCGACAACGAGGTGCACGTGCCGATCACCACCGCGCAGCGGCTGCTGTCGACCAACCGGGTCGACGGGATCGCGGTGAAGGCGCCCAACCGCGACGAGATCGGCGACCTGTCGGCCCGGATCATCGCCGAGCTGACCCGCCGGCACCCGGGCACCCAGTTCAGCGCCGTGACCCAGGAGCAGATCCTGGGCGTGCTCGGCGACATCCTCGGCGTGCTGACCGGCGTGCTGGCCGCGATCGCCGGCATCTCGCTGCTGGTCGGCGGGGTCGGGGTGTCCAACATCATGCTCGTGTCGGTGCGCGAGCGCACGAAGGAGATCGGCCTGCGCAAGGCGGTCGGGGCCAGGCCGCGGGACATCGGCGTGCAGTTCCTGCTCGAGGCGGTGCTGCTGACCACGCTGGGCGGGTTCATCGGGATCGCGCTGGGCATCGGCGCCGCTCTCATCGTCGCCGCGCTCTCGCCGGTGCCGGCCGCGATCACCTGGTGGTCGCTGGCGCTCGCGTTCGGGGTGTCCGCGGGCGTCGGGATCATTTTCGGGGTGGTGCCCGCCCAGCGCGCCGGGCGCCTCGATCCGGTCGTTGCGCTGCGGACCGAATGATCAAGTCAGGGGAAAGATTCCGACGAACCAGGGGTGCAAGTCACAGCAGTACCGCTACCGTACTGGTAACACGCTGATTGAGTAACGAGGCGAGCACGCTGGTCGGAGGTCGCGATGTCGAGCACGCCCCACACCACCGAAGGCCGGTTGGGCGAGGTCAGGTTCCTGACCGTGGCCGAAGTGGCCACCCTGATGCGGGTGTCGAAAATGACCGTGTACCGCCTCGTCCATGCCGGCGATCTCACCGCGGTCCGCGTCGGAAGGTCGTTCCGGGTCCCCGAGCACGCGGTCGACGCGTACCTGCGCGAAGCGTTCCGTGAGACCGCATAGCGGGGTCGTTTTCCGATCCAGCAGCGGTACGGCTACCCTTGAACGGCTAACCATGTCTTTGGCGTGCCAGCGATGGCACGCGTTCCGCTGTATCGAGGAGATGCTCGTATGGGCTCGGTGGTCAAGAAGCGCCGCAAGCGTATGGCCAAGAAGAAGCACCGTAAGCTGCTGCGCAAGACCCGCGTCCAGCGTCGTCGTCTCGGCAAGTAGCCTTCCGGCTCGTCACTCGGTGGCCGGTCCCTCCTTCGGGGGCCGGGCCGCCCGGTTTTTCATGGCTTCTGCCGCGATCGGAGTCGCGTGAGCGCGCCGCCAAGCGTCGTGCTGGTGACCGGAGTGAGCCGCTATCTGGGCGCTCACCTGGCCGCCCGGCTCGCCGCCGATGAGCGTGTCAGCCGCGTCATCGCCATCGACGCCTCGGCGCCCGCCGAGGCGCTGGCCGACGTGCTCGCGGCGGCCGGTCCGAAGATCGACGTGCACCAGATCGACCTGCGCACCCCCGGGGTGCTGCGGGTGATGGTCGACGCCCGCGTCGAGGCGGTGGCCCACCTCGCCGTGGCCACGGCGACCGACCAGCACGGCGGCCGCGCGGCGATGAAGGAGCTCAACGTCATCGGCACGATGCAGCTACTGGCCGCCTGTCAGCAGGCGACCCGGCTGCGCAAGCTCATCGTGCGGTCGTCGACGGCGGCGTACGGCGCCTCCTTCCGCGACCCGGCGATCTTCACCGAGGACACCGAGCCCCGCGAGGTGCCCCGGGGCGGGTTCGCCAAGGACGTGCTCGACATCGAGGGGTACGTGCGCGGCTTCCGCCGCCGGCGCCCCGAGGTGCACGCCACGGTGTTGCGCTTCGCGCCGTTCATCGGCTCCGCCGTGGACACGCGCCTGACGCGGTACTTCGCCCAGCCCGTCGTCCCGACCGTCCTCGGCCGCGACCCGCGGCTGCAGTTCGTGCACGTCGACGACGCGTTCGAGGTGCTGGTGCGCTCGGTCATCGAGGACCACCCGGGCACGTTCAACGTCGCCGGGGCCGGGACCCTGACGCTGTCCCAGGCGGTGCGCCGGGCCGGGCGGGTCACCATGCCGATCCTCGAGCCGGGCCTCAACGCGCTGGCCGGCCTCGGCCGCGCCGGCGTGACGCTGGACCAGCTCGACCTGTTCGTACACGGCCGGGTCGTCGACACCTCGCACCTCATCCGCGAGTTCGGCTTCACCCCGCGGACGACCAAGGAGGCATTCGGCGAGTTCGTGGCCAGCCGCCGCGAGCGCGAGCCGCTGCCCGCGGTTACCATTCGCACGGTGGAGCAGGCGTTGCTCGAAGGTTTTCGCCGGACGCGAGCGGCCCGGGCCGCGTTGGAGAGTGGCCATGACTGACCCTGGTCTTCCCGATGTGTGGGACGATCGGGTCGCCGGCGCGCTCGCCTTCCTGCGCGAACGGCTCACCGGCGAGTACGAGATCGACGGCTTCGGCTTCGACCGCCATCTGACCGACGGCGTGTTCCTGCCGATGCTGCGGCCGCTGTACAAGCAGTGGTTCCGCACCGAGGTCTTCGGCACCGAGCACGTGCCGAAGGAGGGCCCCGCGCTGGTCGTCGCCAACCACTCGGGCACGCTGGCGCTCGACGCCCTGATGCTCTCGGTCGCGGTCCACGACGAGACGAACGCCCGCCGCCACCTGCGCCTGCTCGGCGCGGACCTGGTCTTCCGGATGCCGTTCCTGTCGGAGGTCGCCCGCAAGTCCGGCGCCACGCTGGCCTGCAACCCGGACGCCGAGCGCCTGCTGTCGGAGGGCGAGCTCGTCGGCGTGTTCCCGGAGGGCTTCAAGGGCATCGGCAAGCCCTTCGCCGAGCGGTACAAGCTGCAGCGCTTCGGCCGGGGCGGCTTCGTCTCGGCCGCGCTGCGCACCGGCACCCCGATCGTCCCGGTCTCGATCATCGGCGCCGAGGAGATCTACCCGATGATCGCCAACATCCGCCCCCTGGCGCGGCTGCTCGGCGCCCCGTACTTCCCGGTCACCCCCACGTTCCCGTGGCTGGGCCCGCTGGGTCTGGTGCCGCTGCCGAGCAAGTGGATGATCGAGTTCGGCGAGCCCATCCCGACGGACGACTACATGGACTCGGCCGACGACCCGATGGTCGTGTTCAACCTGGCGGACCAGGTGCGCGAGACGATTCAGCAGACGCTCTACAAGCTGCTGGACCGCCGCCCGGACGCCTTCTCCGCGTAGATCGCGGGCGGAGTGCTGCTGGCAACCCGCTCGTCGGGGGCAGAACCGATAAGTCGGGCACTTCGTGCCACGACTTATCGCATTTATCTCCTGACGGGGTATAAATCCGACAAGTCGTGGCGCGACAGCGCCCGACTTGTCGCAAATGCCCGCCTCGCGCGGTAAGAGACCGGCTCGGCAGCGGCGAATCGCGGTAAGCCGTGCTCGGCGGACGGTCGGGGCGTCGCTGTCGAAGGCGGCGGGAGCGGTCGGGAGCGGCGAATCGCGGTAAGCCGCGCTCGGCGGACGGGCGGGGCGCGGCTGACGAAGGCGGCGGGAGTGGTCAGGCCGTGGGCTTGCGCGGGGCCGGGGGAGTTGCGGGGGCGGCGCGGCGGCGGCGTTTGCGCATCGCGGCGAACGTGGCCATGCCGCCGATCACGACGCCGGTGGCCAGGGCGGCGGGGACGGCGATCTTCGCGGCCTTGCGGCCCGTGCGGAAGTCGCGGATCTCCCAGCCCCGCTTGCGGGCCTCGCGGCGCAGCGACGGGTCCGGGTTGACCGCCACCGCGTAGCCGACCGTGGAGAGCATCGGGGCGTCGTTGATCGAGTCGCTGTAGGCGGCGCAGCGGGTCAGGTCCAGGCCCTCGGCCAGGGCCAGCGTCGTGATGGCCGAGGCCTTCTCCGGGCCGTGCATCAGGTCGCCGACCAGGCGGCCGGTGTAGACGCCGTCCTCGATCTCGGCGACCGTGCCGATCGCGCCCGTCAGGCCCAGGCGGGCGGCGATGATCCGGCCCAGCTCGACCGGGGCGGCGGTGACGAGCCAGACGCGCTGGCCGGCGTCGACGTGCAGCTGGGCCAGGGCCAGGGTGCCGGACCAGATGCGGTCGGCCATGAGCTCGTCGAAGATCTCCTCGCAGAGGCGCTCCATCTCGTCGACCTTCCAGCCCGCGATGAAGGCGAGTGCGGCGGTCTTGGCGCTGGAGACGGTGCCGGCGTGCTCGGAGGCGAGCAGGCGGAAGCGGGCCTGCTGGTACGCGAAGCGGGCGAGGTCGCGGCTGGTGAAGTACTTGCGCTTGGCCAGGCCGCGGGCGAAGTAGTAGATCGACGCGCCCTGCATCATCGTGTTGTCGACGTCGAAGAACGCGGCGGCGCTGGCGTCGGAGGGAATCTCCAGGGCGGCCTCGACCTCGGCCGCTGCCCAGCCGGCGCCGGAGGCGACAATGCGACCGCTCGGTCGGCGGCGTCGTAGCGCTGAGGGGCGGATCGGCATGTGTCTGCTCCTTTCGGCAAGGCGGGTGTGGTGCGACGCCGGATACGACGCGACTGACCAACCGTACCGGCATCGAAGAGCAGCAGGGCCCGGTGACGCTCACCGGGCCCTGTCATGTCGCGAACGTGTCGCTGGGTTGAATCAGTGCAGCAGCCAGTCCAGCAGGCCGCCCTTTTCCGTCTTCGAGGGCGTCGGCGAGGGCTGCTCGACGACGCTGTTCGGTTGGGCGGGCGTCGACTCGGTGGCCGTCGAGTTGACGCTGGGGGCGGTGCCGGAGCGGTCGGCGGGCGCGCTGGCCGCCGGGGCGCCGGGCTGCGTGCCGGTGCTGTTGGAGCCGTTGCCGCCCGACTTGCCGGGGGTCTTGCAGGCGCCGGTGACGGGCACCGGGCCGAGCGAGTCGGGCGTGCTCACCGCGGGGGTGCCGCACTTGACCAGCGGGCGCAGCGCCTTCGAGCGGCGGTCGATCTCGTCGAGCAGGGTGGCCGACTTGGTGGCCCGGGTGTGGGCGTCGCCGGTGGTCGAGGTCTTGAGCTTCTCGGCGGCGCCGCGCTGGTTGGTCACGAAGCCGTCGATCGCGTCGAGGGCGGCGGTGTCCTTGCGGGCCACCGCGGTGGCCGTCAGCAGGCGTACGCCCTCGAGGGTCTCGCCGTCCATGTCGTCCAGGACCGACGTGAGCCCCGTCGGGTCCTTGACGGCCTGGGCCTCGTCGAGGCGGGTCCGGGCGAACTCGAGGTACAGCTGGCCCTTGCTGATGTCCGATCCGGCCAGCGCGAGCTGGGCCTTCTCGGTGGACCGCTTGACCGAGTAGAGCGCATCGCCGGGGATCGCGTCGCCGCTCGCGGCCGACATCCCGGACAGGGCCAGCGTGCCGGCGGCGAGGCCGACCACGATGGCACCGCGGGTGCGGGTGCGGCGGCTGACAGCTGGCCGGCTGCCCGCGGGGCGGCTCAGCGAGCGCAGGCCCAGCCGGCGCACCGGCTCGGGTTCCGGCTCTTTGGCCGTGACCCCGATGCCTTCGCGCTCGATCGTGGCCATGAGCATGGCCCGTAGACCGTCGCGGAACTCCGGCTGCGCCTCCACCCTGACCGGCAGCTCCGCGAGCCGCTGGCCCACCGACACCAGGTCGGTGAGGGAGTCGTCGACCGTGGACCTCATGCGATGCCGTCTTGCCCCTGCGGGCTCGTCGAGTAGCTGGGCGAACCGCTCAGCGCGTCGACGATGGAAGACGGAGCCAGTCACCTGAGGCACCCCCCTTCGCTGATCGCGTCACTCAGGCGCGGCAGGGCAGCGGGATGGTCGGCCACCGCGTCCGCCGTGCGCCATGCCGGCGGTCGCATCAGGACCAACGGTGCAGGGCGGAGGCTGGTTACGGCGCCCGCCGGGGCACTGTAACCGAAGGTGACAGCCGTCACGGCTGGAATCCGTCGGGCAGCAGCCGGGCGAGCGCGCGTACCGCACGGTACTGCAACGCTTTGATGGCTCCCTCGTTCTTGTTCATGGTCTGCGCGGTCTCGGCAACCGAGAACCCGTGCAGGAACCGCAGCACGATGCACTCCTGCTGCTCGGGGTTGAGCTGCTTGACCGCCTTGAGCAGGTCCACGTTGGTGATGTGGTCGATCACGGCCGCCTCGGGGCTGCCCTCGGGCCCCCGGTCCGGGCGGTCGGCGTCGAGCACGTCGCCGGTGGTGACCTCCAGGCGGTACCGCCCGGACTTGAAGTGGTCGGCGACGAGGTTCCGGGCGATGGTGACCAGCCAGGCACCGAGGTCGCGACCCTGCCACGTGAAGCTGCCGATGCGCTTGAGCGCGCGCAGGAACGTGTCGGCGGTCAGGTCCTCGGCGAGCTGGCGGTTGCCGACCCGGAAGTACACGAACCGGAAGACCGTGTCGAAGTACCGGTCGTAGAGGAGGCCGAATGCCGCCCCGTCGCCCGCCTGGGCCCGCTCGATGAGCGCCCAGACCTCGGAGGCCGGGTCGCCGCGCTCGGGGCGCGTCGGCTGCGGCGGGACGGGCTCGCGCGGCCCGGTCTCGATGAGCGTGTCCGTGCCACCCCCGCCCAGGATGTCGGCCGGGATCGGCACCGTCTCCTCGCCGAGCAGGCCCGCGCCGGCGCCGCCGGCGGGCTTGCCGTTCATCCCGGCGTTGGGTCTCGTGTTCGGGGCCGGGCCCGGCCGCGCCGGTGCCTCGTTGGTGTGTGGGCGCCCGCGGGTGCGGGGCACACTCCCTCCCTCGCCGCGGATCACCGTGCTGAACATGTCGCGCATCGAGTCGCGCAGCATCGACAGCCCACCGGCGAGAGCGTGCTCGGCATTGAACACGTGCTGGTAACCGCTCATGCGTCGCAAACCACTACGAAGACGGCTATCGCGGGCACTTGGGCCTCCTCGGGGTGAGGGGTGTCAACTCGCAACAAATGGGATGATCACAACAAATGGGTTGAGTTGACTTTTGGTGATGATAGGTCCGGCGTCACCCGCGTGTGGGCGGCTCTTGGCGTGCGGGGACTTTTCTCCCATGGATCAGCGTCCGTTCGGCGCACACGCTGTCCGTCACTTCGTCGCGACACGCCGTACGACACGCCGTCAAACCGGCGAAACGGGACGTAACCGCCCCGTGACTACTGATGGACTACTCGCCCTTCGCACACGAACGGATGAACTCTTACTCAGTCGGCGTGTCGGGGGCGCCCACGCCGACCGAACCGCGACTGGGACCATCCCATGGGAATGGGTGATTGGTGACGGGTGATATTTCCGAGACCGGCCTCTCACCCGCGGGCGCTGAGTGATCGACTCGGGGCTGTGCAAGACTCGTCGACCGTGCCGGACGTAACGAACTTCGCCGACCTGGTGCGGCGCGCCGCCTCCGCCCGCGGCGCAGGACCCGCACTGCGATCGCATGACGCCGTGCTCACCTGGGCCGAGCTGGACGCGCAGGTGGACGCCGTCGCCGCCGCCCTGACCGCGCTGGACCTGGCCCCGGGGGACCGGGTCGGCATCGCCCTGCCGAACGTGCCGGAGTTCGCCGCGGTCTTCTTCGGGGTGCTGCGGGCCGGGCTGGTCGCCGTGCCGGTCAACCCCGCGTACACCGCGCGCGAGCTGGAGCACGTGCTGACCGACTCCGGCGCCGCCGTGCTGGTGGCCACGCAGGCGGTGACCGAGGCGGTCGGCGAGCGGGGGCCCGCGCGGCAGTTCACCCTCGGCCGCAACCTGGGTGAGCTCTTCACCCCGGCCGCCGAGGTCGCCGCGGCCGGCGGCGGCGAGGACCTGGCGGTGCTGCTGTACACCTCCGGGACCGCCGGCGCGCCGAAGGGCGCCATGCTGCCGCACCGCGCGCTGGTGGCCAACCACGAGCAGCTCGAGCGCATCGACCCGCCCCCGGTGGCCCCCGACGACGTGCTGCTGCTGGCCGTGCCCCTCTTCCATGCCTACGGGCTCAACTCCGGCCTGGGCGCGGTGGCGTACCACGGCGCGTGCGGCGTCCTCGTCGAGCGCTTCGACCCGGCCGACTCGCTCGAGGTGATCGAGCGGCACGGCGTGACCGGCGTGGTCGGGGTCCCGCCGATGTACATCGCGTGGTCGCTCATGGGGGAGCGGCTGGCCCGCGCCTGGGCCGGCGTGCGGCTCGCCGTGTGCGGCGCGTCCCCGCTGGACCCCGCCGCCGAGCGGCGCTTCGCCGAGACGACCGGCCGTTCGGTACACCAGGGCTACGGCCTCACCGAGGGCGCCCCGGTGCTCACCAGCACCCTGGCCAGCCCCTCGATCAAGCCGGGCTCGATCGGCCGGCCGATTCCGGGCGTCGAGGTGCGCCTGGTCGACGCGGCCGGCGAGGACGTGGAGCCCGACGAGGACGACGGAACCACCGACCCCGGCGAGATCGTCGCCCGCGGCCGGAACTTCTTCCTGGGGTACTGGCCGGACGGCGCCTCCGGGCCCGGGGAGGGCGGCTGGTGGGCGACCGGCGACGTCGCCTACGCCGACGAGGACGGCGACCTGTTCATCGTGGACCGGCTCGGGGAGCTGATCCTGGTGAGCGGGTTCAACGTGTACCCGCACGAGGTCGAGTCCGTGCTCGCCGCCCACGAGGACGTGCTGGAGGCGGCGGCGCTCGGGGTCCCGCACCCGTACACCGGCCAGACCGTGAAGGCGATCGTCGTACGCCGGCCGGGCTCCCAGGTGACCGCCGAGGAGCTGATCGCGCACTGCGAGCGCAACCTGGCCCGGTTCAAGTGCCCGACCGCCGTCGAGTTCGTCGCCGAGCTGCCGCACTCGGCGACCGGCAAGGTCCGCAAGGGGGTGCTGCGATGAGGCTGAGGCTGTACACGCGCGAGGGCTGCCACCTGTGCGAGGACGCCAAGACGGTGCTGGAGCGGGTCGGCGAGCCGTTCGAGGAGATCGACATCTCGGGCGACGACGAGCTCGAGGAGGAGTACGGCTTCCGCATCCCGGTGCTGCTGCTCGACGGCAAGGAGCACGGCTACTGGCGGGTCGAGGAGGACCGGCTGCGCGCCGACCTAGGGCTATCCTCACCCGGGTGAAGCACCTGGTTTGGGACTGGAACGGGACCCTCCTGGACGACCTGAAGCTCGTCGTCGACGCCACCAACGTCTGCCTGGCCACCGTCGGCGGGCCCGTGATCACCGCCGAGGAGCACCGCCGCGACTTCCGCCGGCCGATCCTGGACTACTACGCCCACGTGCTGGAGCGCCCGGTCGACCAGGTGGAGTTCCAGCTGCTCGACGACGCCTTCCACGACGCGTACCGGCAGCGCATCGGCGAGGTCCAGCTGGCCCCGGATGCGCTGGAGGCGATGGGCCGCTGGCCCGGCACCCAGTCGCTGCTGTCCATGTTCTTCCACGACGAGCTGCTGGTCGAGGTCGAGCGGCACGGCCTGTCGGCCCGGCTGGTGCGCGTCGACGGCCTGCCCGGCACGGTCGGCGGCCACAAGAAGGCCGCCTACCTGGAGCGCCACCTCGGCGCGCTGGACCTGGACCCGGCCGGCGTCGTGCTCGTCGGCGACTCGGTCGACGACGGCGAAGCGGCGCTCGCGGTCGGGGCTTCGGCCGTGCTGTACGCCGGCGGCTTCACCGATACCGCCCTGCTGAAGGCCACCGGCCTGCCGGTCGCCCACTCCCTGGTGGAGGCGGTCGACCTAGCCCTGCAGGTAGGTGAGCACGGCTAGCACCCGGCGGTGCTGCTCGTCGTCGGGCGGCAGGTCGAGCTTGGTGAAGATGTTCTTCACGTGCTTCTCGACCGCGCCGTCGGTGACGACGAGCTTGCGGGCAATGGCGGTGTTGGAGCGCCCCTCCGCCATCAGCCCGAGGACCTCCCGCTCCCGCGGGGTGAGGCTGCGCAGCGGGTCGTCGCGCCGGCGGCGCACGAGCAGCTGGCCGACGACCTCGGGGTCCAGGACGGTGGCGCCGGCGGCGACCCGCTCCATCGCGTCGAGGAACTCGGCGACCTCGGAGACGCGGTCCTTCAGCAGGTACCCGACGGCGCCGGCCCGGTCGGCGAGCAGGTCGTCGGCGTAGGACACCTCGACGTACTGCGACAGGACCAGGATCGGCGTCTTGGGCACCCGGGCCCGGGCCTCGACGGCGGCGCGCAGGCCCTCGTCGGTGTGCGACGGCGGCATCCGCACGTCCACGATCGCCACGTCGGGCCGGTGGGCGACGACCGCCTCCACCAGGCTCGGACCGTCCCCGACGGCGGCGAGGACCTCGTGGCCGCTCTCGGTGAGCAGGCGCACGAGGCCCTCGCGCAGCAGTACCGCATCATCAGCAACGACAACCCGCACGCGCCCGATCGTAGGGGACGACCCTTAAACGGGGAGGATGGCGACCAGCTTGGTTCCGGCGTCGAGCGGGCTGGTGACCGTCAGCTCACCGCCGGCGGCCCGGACGCGGTCGGCCAGGCCGTTCAGGCCGTGGCCCTTGGCCAGGCTGGCGCCGCCGACACCGTCGTCCTCGATCGTGACCAGCATCCCGTACGCCGAGCGCTGCAGTGTGACCTTGCACTCGCTGGCGTGGCTGTGCTTGGCCACGTTGGTGAGGGCTTCGGCGACGACGAAGTAGGCCGTCGTCTCCACATTGGTCGCCAGCCGGCCGAGCTCCGGGACCTCCAGGTCGACCGGGACGATCGAGCGGCCGGCCAGGGCGGTCAGCGCGGCCCGCAGACCGCGGTCGACCAGGATCGGCGGGGCGATGCCGCGGGAGAGGGCCCGAAGCTCCTCCAGCGTCTCGCGGGTCTGGGCCAGCGCCTCGGCCACGGTCGCCCGGGCGGCCGCCGGGTCGTGGTCGAACTGCAGGTCGGCCCGGCCCAGGTCCATGGCCAGGCGGACCAGGCGCTGCTGCGGCCCGTCGTGGATGTCGCGTTCGAGCCGGCGCAGGGCGGTCGCCTCGGCCGAGACGGCGGCGGTGGTCTGGGCGCGGGCCCGGTCGCGGCTGCGCTCCGCCTCGACGACCCGCTCGCGCAGCTCGTTGACGCCGCTGAGCAGGGCGCGGGCCGACCACGCCTCGAGCAGGGCGCAGAAGCGCACGACCGGGATCAGGGTGAGGGCGAAGACCACGCCGATGCCGGTGTAGAAGAGGACCCGCAGCTCGGTGCCCGAGCCGAGGCCGAGCAGCTCCGGCAGGTCCTGGTTGTCCGGCGGGCGGGGGATCGACCAGTCCCACAGCACCGTGGTCAGCCCGCCGAGCGTCCCGGCCCACCAGGTCACGACGAACGAGAACGCGATCGTGCTCGGGATGAAGCGCAGGATGCCGTGCAGCAGGTCCAGCCACGACTGCCCGTCGGTGAGCGGCACGAACGTGCGCCGCCAGAAGCCGGCGCCGGGCTCGGCCTTCTTGTAGTACGGATGGGGCAGGTGCCGGCGCAGGATCGGCCCGACGCGGGCGCGCTCCAGGGTGGCGAAGCCGCGGGCCTGGAACATCGTGGCGAACAGGATCGGGAATCCGACGATCGTCACCATCAGGCCCACGCCGACGGCGAAGCCGGTGATGCAGAGCACCAGGGTGATGAGGCCGAGGGGGAAGCCGAGCAGCACGTACTGCGTGTCGATGCCCAGCTGGCGGAAGATGCGGGAGAAGCGTCCCGGGCCCAACGGGGTGATGGTCGTCGTCATGTCATCGACGCTAGGCATTCGGGCCCCCGCCTCCCATCCCGCGGTCCAGCCACTTGATGGTAGGGGCAACCCTACTGGGAAAACGTGTAGTGTCGCTACGTAACGCCGAACCATGGGCGCGCGACCGCTGGAAATCCAGCGTGTCGGGTGGGTTTTATGCCGGAATTGCGGTGATACTGGCCACAGCGCCCGCCCGCTGCCGACCGCGTCGGGGAAAGGGGGCACCACGTGCCGCGGGGGCATTTCTCCTGTGCGCGATCCGTACGGGCGGGCGCTGACCTCTACGCGGTGGGCGCCGAGTCTTCAAGATCGCGATTTGTGCACGGCTTCACAAGCGCCTACTCTGTTCCAACGACGAACCCCGCTAGCACAGGCGGTAACCGCCTTGGTGACCGGCCCCATGGTCGGACTCGTAACGGGTGGAATCGCAACCAGTCGTCGTCTCGGAGACTCATGAGCCAGCAGCGCACCGGCCCGACGGACGGACCGGACTTTCCGGACCTGCCGGAGGCGACCGTCGCCAGGCTTCCGGAGTACCTGCGCGCCCTGCACCACCTCGCCGAGGAAGGGCACGACACGGTCTCCTCGGAGGGTCTGGCCGCGGCCGCGGGCGTCAACTCCGCCAAGCTCCGCAAGGACCTGTCCCACCTGGGCCGCACCGGCACCCGCGGCGTCGGCTACGACGTCACGCTGCTCATCGACCAGATCGAGCAGGTGCTCGGGCTCACCCACCGCCGGGCGGTAGCGCTCGTCGGCGTGGGTAATCTCGGTCACGCCCTGGCCGGGTACGCCGGCTTCGGCAACCGTGGCTTCCGCATCGCCGCGCTCTTCGACGCCGACCTCGGCCGGGTCGGCGAGCACATCAACGGCCTGGTCGTGCGGCACGTCGACGACCTGCCCGAGGTGGTGAAGGAGGAGTCGATCTCCATCGCCGTGATCGCCACCCCGGCCCACGCAGCCCAGCACGTGTGTGACCGGCTCGTCGCCGCGGGCGTCACGAGCGTCCTGAACTTCGCACCCTGCGTCTTGAACGTGCCGGAGGGTGTGGACGTGCGTAAGGTCGATCTGGCCATCGAGTTGCAGATCCTGTCCTTCCACGAGCACCGCAAGTCCGCGCTGACGGCGCTCCCGGCGGTGCAGAAGCCCGGGCGGGTCGGAGTGGCCGACCGGCTCGGCGGGGAGGCGGTGGGCACGTGACTGCGAAGGCGAATCTCCTGGTCGTCGGGTTGTCGCACCGGACTGCGGGGGTTCCGCTGCTGGAGAGGCTCACGCTGAGCCCCGGCGAGATGCCGGCCGTGCTCGCCGAGCTCGTCTCGCAGCAGTACGTCGACGAGGCCGTCGTCCTGTCGACCTGCAACCGCGTCGAGGTCTACGCCGCCGTCACCGCGTTCCACGGCGGCCTCGCCGACGTCGGCGGCGCCCTGGCCGCCCGGGCCGGGCTCGCGATGCACGAGCTGGCCCCCCAGCTGTACGTCCACTATGAGGTCGACGCCGTCCGGCACGCGTTCCGGGTCGCCGCCGGCCTCGACTCGATGGTCGTGGGCGAGGCGCAGATCCTCGGCCAGCTCCGCGACGCCTACGGCGCGGCCGGCGATCAGGGCTCCGCGGGCCGGCTGCTGCACGAGCTGCTGCAGCAGGCGCTGCGGGTCGGCAAGCGGGTCCACGCCGAGACCGAGATCGACCGGGCCGGGCAGAGCGTCGTGAGCGCCGCCCTCGCCTACGGGCAGGGCGCCACCGCGCCGGTCGACGGGCGCCCGGCGCTCGTCATCGGGGCGGGCGCCATGGGCGCGCTGTCGCTGGCCACGCTGCGGCGGGCCGGTGCTTCGCCGCTGTACGTCACCAACCGTAGCCACCAGCGCGCCGAGCGCCTCGCCGAGCTGCACGGCGCCGAGGCGGTGCCGTTCGCCGAGCTGCCGTCGCTGCTCGAGCGGGTCGACGTGGTGGTGAGCGCGACGGCGTCGCCGGAGCCGGTGCTCGACGCGCCGCTCGTCTCGGGGGCCGGGCGCGACCTGCTGATCCTCGACCTGGCTATGCCGCGCGACGTCGCGCCGGCCGTGCGCGACGTGCCCGGCGTGACGCTGGTCGACATCGAGCTGCTGTCCGAGTCGCTGTCCACCCCCGCCGACGCGGAGGAGCGGGCCGGCGAGGAGATCGTCGCCGCCGAGGTCGAGGCGTTCCTGACCTGGCTGCGCGGCGCCGACGTGGCCCCGACCGTGGCCGCGCTGCGGGCCCGGGCCGACGAGGTCGTCGAGGCCGAGCTGCGCCGGCTCGCCCAGCGCTGCCCCGAGCTGTCCGACGAGGCTCGCGGCGAGGTGTCGCACAGCATTCACCGGATCGTCCAGCGCCTGCTGCACCAACCGACCGTTCGCGTGCGGCAACTGGCCGCCGAGCCGGGCGGCGAGGCTTATGCTCAGGCGCTGCGCGAGCTGTTCGACCTGCAGGTGCCGACATCCGGCATCAATCCGACCGAGGCTTCCGAGGTGCATCCGTGACGCTCAGGCTGGGCACCCGGGGTAGCGCGCTGGCCATGGCGCAGTCGACGACCGTCGCCGACGCCGTGCGCGAGCGCACCGGGCGCGACGTGGAGCTCGTCGAGATCGTCACGTCCGGCGACCGCTCGAGCGCGCCGATCCAGCAGCTCGGCGTGGGCGTGTTCGTCTCCGCCCTGCGCGACGCGCTGCTCAACAAGGAGATCGACTTCGCGGTCCACTCCTACAAGGACCTGCCGACCGCGCCGGCCGAAGGGCTCGTCGTGGCCGCCGTCCCGCTGCGGCAGGACCCGCGCGACGCGCTGGTCGCCCGCGACGGGATGACGCTCAACGAGCTGCCCGACGACGCCCGCATCGGCACCGGCGCGCTGCGCCGGATCGCCCAGATCAACGCGCTGGGCCGGCGCCTGCACGCGGTACCGTTGAGGGGCAACGTCGACACGCGTCTGCGCAAGCTCGCCGAGGGCGAGTTCGACGCCATCGTTCTCGCGCACGCCGGGCTGGCCCGGCTCGGCCGCGGCGGCGAGGCGACCGAGGTGCTCGATCCGCTCCTGATGCTGCCCGCCCCGGCGCAGGGCGCACTGGCCGTCGAGTGCCGCGAGGACGATGCCGAGCTGCGCGAGGTGCTCGCCGCGCTCGACGACGAATACACCCGCGCGGCGGTGGCCGCCGAGCGGGCGCTGTTGGCCGAGCTCGAGGCGGGCTGCTCCGCCCCGATCGCGGCGCTGGCCGAGGTCGCCGAGGGCGACGAGGGGCCGGAGATTTATCTGCGCGGTGCGGTGTTCAGCCCGGACGGCGGCTTCGCCCTCCGGCTCTCGCGCACCGGAACGCTCGCCGACGCCGCGGAGGTGGGCCGAGCCCTGGCCCGCGACCTGCGCGAAGAAGGCGCCGACAACGCACTGGGAGTGCAGCATGACCCGCACCCGTAAGGGCAGCACCGGCCGGATCGCCTTCGTCGGGGCCGGCCCCGGCGACCCCGGCCTCCTGACCCGCCGCGCCCATGAGGCGCTGGTTTCCGCCGACCACGTCGTCTACGACCGCAACGTACCCGAGCCGCTGCTCGCCGCGATCCGCGCGGAGGCCGACCCGGAGGCGCAGTTCAGCCCGGCCGAGGGGGCTCCGGGCGACGTCGCCAAGGTGCTGCTGTCCGCGGCCCGCTCCGGCCTGCGCGCCATACACCTGGTGGGCGGCGACCCGCTGGCCCACGAGACGGTCCTCAAGGAAGTCCAGGCCGTCGCCCGCACCGCCGTGCCGTTCGAGGTCGTGCCGGGCATCGGCCAGGCCGCCGGCGTCGCGACCTACGCCGGCGTGCCGCTGCCGGGCGTGCGGGTGACCGCCGACGTCGACGACGTGCAGTCCGTCGACTTCGAGTCCGTCGCCGCGGCCGTGGCCCGGGGGTCCTCGGCCATGGCCGTCGACGCGGGCGACCTCGCGGCCGTCCGCGACGGGCTGCTGGCCGCCGGGGTCGACCCGGCCACGCCGGTGTCGATCACCGGCGACGGCACGGGCGAGACGCAGTACAGCTCCGCCTCCACCGTCGACAGCATGGTCGCCGCCGCGCTCGGCTTCGCCGGCCGCGTGGTGCTGTGCCTGGGCGCCGGCGTCGCGCAGCGCGAGAAGCTCGGCTGGTGGGAGAACCGCCCGCTGTACGGCTGGAAGGTCCTGGTGCCGCGCACCAAGGAGCAGGCCGGCGCGATGAGCGAGCGGCTGCGCGCCTACGGCGCCATCCCGTGCGAGGTGCCGACGATCGCCGTCGAGCCGCCCCGCACCCCGGCGCAGATGGAGCGGGCGATCAAGGGCCTGGTCGACGGCCGGTACGCCTGGACCGTCTTCACCTCGGTCAACGCCGTCCGCGCGGTCTGGGAGAAGTTCGCCGAGCACGGCCTCGACGCCCGCCACTTCGGCGGCGTCAAGGTCGCCTGCATCGGCGAGGCGACCGCCGAGGCGGTGCGCGGCTTCGGCATCGTGCCCGAGCTGATCCCGTCCGGCGAGCAGTCCTCCGAGGGCCTGCTGGCCGAGTTCTCCCCGCACGACGAGGTGCTCGACCCGGTCGGCCGGGTGCTGCTGCCCCGCGCCGACATCGCCACCGAGACGCTCGCCGCCGGGCTCACCGAGCTCGGGTGGGAGGTCGACGACGTCACGGCGTACCGCACGGTCCGCGCCGCGCCGCCGCCGGCCGACATCCGCGACGCGATCAAGTCCGGCGGGTTCGACGCGGTGCTCTTCACCTCGTCCTCCACGGTGCGCAACCTGGTCGGCATCGCCGGCAAGCCGCACGCCCGCACCGTCGTCGCGGTGATCGGGCCGAAGACGGCCGACACCGCCGTCGAGTTCGGCCTGCGGGTGGACGTCCAGCCGCCGCACGCGTCCGTGCCGGACCTGGTGGAGGCGCTGGCGGGCTACGCTGTGGAGTTGCGCGAGAAGCTCGCCGCGATGCCGGCGAAGCAGCGGCGTGGCTCGAAGGTGCAGGGCCCGACCGCCCTGCGGTTCCGCTGAGGTTTTTCCGCACGAGGTTTGACATAAGGGGTCATCCGACATGGGATTCCCGGAGATTCGCCCGCGCCGGCTGCGTCGCACTCCCGCGATGCGCCGGCTCGTGGCCGAGACGCACGTCCGGCCGTCCAACCTGATCCTGCCGATGTTCGTGAAGGAGGGGCTCACCGAGCCCCGCCCGATCAGCTCCCTGCCCGGGGTCGTGCAGCACTCCCGCGAGTCGCTGCGCAAGGCCGCCGTCGAGGCGGTCACCGAGGGCGTCGGCGGTCTCATGCTCTTCGGCGTGCCGGAGCGGCGCGACGAGACCGGCTCCGGCGGCATCGACCCGGACGGCATCCTCAACGTCGCCATCCGCGACGTGATCTCCGAGGTCGGCGACGCGACCGTCGTCATGTCCGACCTCTGCCTGGACGAGTTCACCTCGCACGGGCACTGCGGCGTGCTGGCCCCCGACGGCTCCGTCGACAACGACGCCACGCTGCGGCAGTACGAGCTGATGGCCCTGGCCCAGGCCGAGGCCGGCGCGCACGTGCTCGGCCCGTCCGGGATGATGGACGGCCAGGTCGGGGTCGTGCGCAGCGCCCTCGACCGCGCCGGGTACACCGAGGTGTCGCAGCTGGCCTACGCCGTGAAGTACGCCAGCGCCTTCTTCGGCCCGTTCCGGGAGGCCGTCGAGTCCGCGCTGACCGGGGACCGCAAGTCCTACCAGCAGGACCCGGCCAACCTGCGCGAGGCCCTGCGCGAGGTCGCCCTCGACGTCGAGGAGGGCGCGGACATGGTCATGGTCAAGCCCGCGCTGCCGTACCTCGACGTGCTCGCCCGGGTCGCCGAGATGGTGGACGTGCCCGTGGCCGCCTACCAGGTCTCCGGCGAGTACGCGCTGGTCGAGGCGGCCGTCGCCAACGGCTGGCTGGAGCGCGAGCGCGTGATCCTCGAGACGCTGACCTCGATCCGCCGGGCCGGCGCCCAGATGATCCTGACGTACTGGGCCAGTGACGCGGCTCGCCTCCTGTCCAAGATCTGATTGCCTCAGCCGGTCCGGTCGCCTGCCGAAGTATTCCGCAGGACAACGACCGGACCGGACGGGGGCACAGTCTTGGAGCAGCAGGAGCGGCTACCCGTGCCGCTGTGCCCGTATGGCCCCTACCATGCGCTGAGCCTGCGCGTTCACGAGCTCACCGTCCAGGGCCGCAACAGCCAGGCCCTGGAGCTGGCCGACCGTCATCAGGGGGTCGTGGAGCTGCTCGGTGACGAGCGCTCGACCGCGATGATCAATCAGGGCCGGATGTACGCCCAGATCTCCCTCGGCCGCCTCCAGGAGGCCCTCGTCACGGGCGAGCGGCTGCTGCAGCGGCACCGCGACCGCGGCTTCCGGGCCAGCGAGGCCCGGGCGCTGGCCGACACCGCCGAGGTCCTGATCAAGCTGGGCCGCCTCGACGAGGGCCTGCACCGCCTGGCCAACGCCAGCCGGGTGCTCGAAAACGTGCCGCTCAGCAACGTGCGGTACATCGCCGCGCTCTCCTCGATCTGCGAGGCCGCCCGCGCCGCCGAGCTCTACGAGCTGGCCGACGCCTCCGCCGCGTACTCGATGGAGGCCTTCCCGATGACCCCGATCCAGCGCGCCTCGGCCGAGCTCCAGCGGGCCGAGCTGCTGCTGGAGTGGGGGCTGCGGCTGGAGCACGTCGGGCTGGTCGAGGAGGCCGACGTCCGCTTCGCCCGGGCCGTGGTCCTGGTCCGCGACCTGGCGACGATGGGCTTCGACGACGCCCCGCTGGCCGCCGCCCTCTACGCGCTCGCCCTGGTCAAGACCGGCGCCGTCGACGCCGCCCTGGAGGCCGCGGCCGGCCTGGTCGTGCCGCTGCGCGACGGCGGCCACGAGCACGAGGCGCGGCTGGCCCACCTCGCGCACGGCATCGCGCTGCGCTGCCGGGGCGACTACCAGGCCGCCCGCCGCGAGTTTCTGGCCGCCGCCGAGCTCGCCCCGCTCAGCCCGCAGCGGCTCATCTTCCAGTTCGAGCTGGCCCACCTGGCCGCCGTTGCCGAGCCCGGCGAGTCGGCCGACGCCCTGTTCGGCGCCGTCCGGGCCCAGGCCCGCCACCTGTGGCAGCTGCGCAACGAGCGGCGCTCGATGCTGCAGCAGGCTCGCCGCCGGGCCGAGCTGGAGGCGGCGCGCGAGCGTGCCGACCGGGCCGCGGCCCAGGACCCGCTGACCGGCCTCGGCAACCGCCGCCAGTTCGACCGCCAGCTCGACCGGCTCGCCGACGCCCGCGGCGGCGCGGTCGGGCTGCTGCTCGTCGACGTGGACCGGTTCAAGGGCATCAACGACCGGTACTCGCACGGCGTCGGCGACCGCGTGCTGCGCGAGGTCGCCACGGTGCTGCGCGCCCACTGCCGCCAGGACGACGTGGCCGTGCGGCTCGGCGGCGACGAGTTCGCCCTGTTCCTGCGCTGCGACCTGGGCACGGCCGCGCGCATCGGGGCCCGCATCCGCGACGTCATCGCCGCCCGCGACTGGACCGAGTTCGCGCCGGGCCTGCGGGTCACGCTCAGCATGGGCGTGGCCCAGCTCGCCGACGGCATGGACGGCCGCGATCTCTACGACCTCGCCGACCGGCACCTCTACGCGGCCAAACGCAGCGGCCGCGACCGGGTGGCGGCCGCCGCCTGAGCGCGCCACCGCGCGCCCGGGGCACGGTCAAGCAGGAGAAGGCGCGGCGGGCTGAGCCTGTGTGCCCGCGGAGCGGGCATGGGGGTCCGGGGTGGAAACCCCCGCGCCGGAGGCGCTTTCGGCTGTAGTGCCCGCGGAGCGGGCATGGGGGGTCCGGGGTGGGAACCCCCCGGCGCGCCCGCGCCGGAGGCGTGCGCCGACGGCGCTTTCAGCGCGCCCGCGCCGGAGGCGTGCGCCGACGGCGCTTTCAGCGCGCCCGCGCCGGAGGCGTGCGCCGACGGCGCTTTTCGGACTGGGCTCGGACGCCGCGGGCCCGGGAGTCACGGACCGCGCCCACGGCGGACATCGCGGTAGCTCAAATCGGGCATTTTGGGCGTGTTGCGGCGGTTCCTCGGCGCTGCTGTCGCAGAATAGTAAGCGCAGGTCATCGGCCTGGTTACGGCACCGCGCGGGGGAATCTGCAGGTCGGGGCGCTGTCAGGAAAATGACAGTTGCCCGATTGGGTACGTTCGGCCCTCGTTGCCCCCATCGTGAGATGGCTCGTCACCGGAGGCGCCGGATACATCGGCGCGCACGTCGTCACCGCCCTCAGCGAGGCGGGCATCGAAACCGTCGTCCTCGACGACCTGTCCACCGGACGTGCCGCCCGGGTGCCGCTCGGGGTGCCCCTCCTGCGGGCCGACGTGCGCGATGCCGCGGTCGTGCGCGAGCTGTTCCGCCGCCATCGGCCCCACGGCGTGATCCACCTGGCCGCCCGCAAGGACGTGGCCGAGTCCACCGCGCACCCGCTGCGCTACTACCAGGACAACCTCGACGGGCTGCGGGCCGTGCTGGGCGCGGTCGCCGCCGTCGGCACCCGGTCCGTCCTGTTCTCCTCGAGCGCCGCCGTCTACGGCACGCCGCGGCGCTCCCCGGTGCGCGAGCAGGACCCGGCCGAGCCGGAGAACGCCTACGGCCGTACCAAGCTCGTCGGCGAGTGGATGCTGCGCGACGCGGCGGACGGGTGCGGGTTCCGGCGGGGCGCGCTGCGGTACTTCAACGTCGCCGGCGCCACCGCACCCCACCTGCGCGACGAGGGCGGCACCAACCTCCTGCCCCGGCTGCTGCGCGCGGCCGCGCTCGGCATCCCGGCGACCGTCTACGGCACCGACTACCCGACCGCCGACGGCACCGCCGTGCGCGACTACGTCCACGTCGCCGACATCGCCGACGCGCACGTGCGCGCCGCGCTCGCCCTGCACGACGGCGAGCTGCGCGACGAGGTGCTCAACGTCGGCCGCGGCGAGGGCGCCTCCGTGCTGCAGATGATCGCCGCCGTCGCCGGTGCCCTCGGCCGGCCCCTGCCCTTCGACGCCGCGCCGCGCCGCCCCGGCGACCCGGCCGCCGTCCTCGCCAGCCCCGACCGCATCCGCGCCCGCCTCGGCTGGCGGGCCCGCCACGGGCTGCCCGCCATTGTCACGAGCTCCATCGCCGAAGTCGCCAAAGCCGCCTGATCTAAGGAGCGCCGCCCCTTGAAGTCCCGGATCATCGCTGGTGCCCTCGCCCTGCTGGGCGCGGCCGGCATCGCCCTGGCCCAGCCCGCCCTCGCCGCCGCCGCCCCCAAGCAGCGCATCGACCTGCGGGTGCTGGTCCTCGACGACGGCACCACCGGCATCGACACGCTGCGCGCCCAGCTCGACCGCGAGGGCGTGCCCTACGACACCATCGCGCTGGGCACCGACGGCCGCCCCGCCATCACCCCCGCCTACCTCGCCGACACCGTGAGCGGCGTGCGCCGGGCCAGGTTCCAGGGCGTGATCCTGCCCAACGAGGGCGCGGTCGCCGGCGCCGAGGCGACGGCCCTGGCCGACTTCGAGCGCGAGTTCAAGATCCGCCAGATCGACGCGTACACCTGGGCCAACCCCAACGTCGGGCAGAGCACCGCGTGGAGCGGCGTCCTCGACGGGGCCACCATGCACGTGACCGCCGCCGGCAAGGCGGGCGGCTTCGGGTACCTCGCCGGGCCCGTCGCCGTCGACGACCGCGACCCGGCCGTCCTCGAGTCGTACGGGTACCTCGGCACCCCCGCCCCGGCCGCCGGCGCCACCTTCACCCCGCTCGTCACCGCCACCCCGCCCGGCGGCGGCACCAGCGGCTCGCTGATGGGCGTCTACGCGCACGACGGGCGCGAGGAGCTGGCGATCACGCTGGCCGCCAACCGGTACCAGACCCACGCCATGGAGCTCGGGCACGGCCTCATCACCTGGCTCACCAGGGGCATCCACCTCGGCTACGCGCGCAACTGGTTCAGCGTGCACGTCGACGACGTCTTCCTGCCGGACGACCGCTGGGACACCGTGCACAACTGCACCGTCGGCGACGACTGCAACCCGCAGCGGCAGCCGGCCGTCCAGCCGTACAACACCACGATCCGCATGACCAAGGACGACGTGAACGCGCTGGTCGCGTGGCAGAAGTCCCGCGGCGTCAAGCTCGACATGGTGTTCAACGGCGGCGGCAGCGTCGAGGCCGGCGCGGGCGACCCGCTCACCGCGGCGTTCGTGAAGAACAAGGGCCAGTTCCGCTGGATCAACCACACGTACGAGCACCCGTACCTCGGCTGCGTCCAGGACTTCGCCGTCACACCGTGGCGCTGCGCCACCGACGCCCCGGGCCGGACGCGGTGGGTGTCGCAGGCCGACATCTCCGCCCAGATCAAGCAGAACGTCGACTGGGCGCGCGGGAAGGGCCTCACGCTCGACGCGAGCGAGCTCGTCACCGGCGAGCACTCCGGGCTCAAGTCCCTGCCGCAGATGCCGAACGACAACCCCAACCTCGCGCCGGCGCTGAACGCCAACGGGGTCAGGTACGTCGCCTCGGACGCCTCCCGCGAGCAGACCGCCCGCGCCGTCGGCAACGCCACCACCGTGCCGCGGTTCCCGCTGAACATCTACTACAACGTCGGCAGCGTCGCCGAGGAGGTCGACGAGTACAACTGGCTGTACACCCGCAAGGCCGACGGCGGCAGCGGCATCTGCGAGAACAATTCGGCCTCGACCTGCATCCGCCCGCTCGGGGCGGACGGCTTCGCCCGCTACATCGTGCCGATGGAGTCCCGCATCGCCTACGACCACGTCGTGTCCGGCAACCCGGCGCCGCACTACGCGCACCAGTCCAACCTCGCCGAGGACCGCGTGCTGTACCCGGTGCTCGACGCCGTCCTGGCCCGCTACCGGGCCACCTACACCAGCGCCACCCCGGTGATCAACCCCAAGTTCGCCGAGTCCGCGCTGCAGAACCGCCGCCAGGCCGCGTGGTCCGCGGCGAGCCGCTCGGTGGAGGCGTACCTGCTGGGCGGCAAGGTCACGATCAACAACAGAGCAACGGGCTCCCTCGACGTGCCGCTGACCATGCCCAACGGCAGCAAGTTCGTCACCGCCTCGGTGTTCGGCGTCGAGGTCACCGGGGCCGCGTTCGGCGATGCCTACGGCGGCGAGCGCTCGGCGTGGCGCTCGATCGGCAAGGGCGGTCAGCAGCTGCTCCGCGTGAGCTGACATGAGAGTCGTCCTGGTCAACGAGGGCACGTACCCGTACGCCACCGGCGGCGTCAGCACGTGGTGCGACCAGCTGGTGCGCGGACTGTCCGAAGTGGAGTGGGACCTCGTCGCCATCGTCGGGACCGAGCCGGACCGCCCCGCCATTCCGCTGCCCGGCAACGTCCGGTCGCTGCACCCGGTGCCGGTGTGGGGGCCGCCCCGCCCGGCCCGCGGCCGGCCCGAGCGCGCCGCGGCCCAGCTGTGCCGCGGCATGCTCGGCGACTCGGCGGCCGACCTCGTGGTGTTCGGCGAGGGCCTGCGCGCCCTCGCCGAGCTCGCCGTCGGCCGGACCCGCTTCGGCCGGCGCGCCGGGCGTCACCCGCTGGCCGGCACCGGCCTGGGCGACATCCTGCTCGACGCCTGGGCCCGGGCCGGCGCCGAGGGGATCCGCCTGCCGCGGCTGACGCTGCGGGAGGCGGACGAGGCCGCGGTACTGCTGGAGCACGCCCTGCGCCCGCTCGCCGCTTCGGTGCCGCCGGACGCGCAGCTGGTGCACGCCAACGCCAACGGCCTCTCCGCGATGGTCGCCCTCGCGGCGAAGTGGCGGCTCGGGGTGCCGTTCCTGATGACGGAGCACGGGGTGTACCTCCGGGAGCGCTACCTCGCCGCCGGTGCCCAGTCTCCGGGCGTCAAGACGGCGCTGCTGCGCTTCCACCGCGCCCTGGCCCGGCTCGCCTACTGGGAGTCCGACCTCGTCGCGCCGGTCAGCGGCTTCAACGCCCGCTGGGCGGTCCGCCACGGCGCCGACCCGGCCAAGCTCGCCGTCATCGGCAACGGCGTCGACCCGGCGCGCTTCGCCCGGCTCGCCGACGAGCCCGCCGAGCCGGTCATCTCGTGGGTCGGCCGGATCGACCCGCTCAAGGACCTCGAGACGCTCATCCGCGCCCTCGCCATCGTGCGCGAGTCGGTGCCGGACGCCCGCCTGCACCTGGCCGGCCCGGTGCCCGACGGCAACGAGTCCTACGCCGCCGACTGCCGCGCCGCCGCGGCCGCGCTCGGCCTCGAGGCCGCGGTGACGTGGGCCGGCCCGTGCGCCTCCAGCCGCGAGGCGTTCGCGGTCGGCCAGGTCGCGGCGCTGTCGAGCATCTCGGAGGGCATGCCGTACACGGTGCTCGAGGCGATGATGTGCGGCCGCCCCACGGTCAGCACCGACGTCGGCGGCGTCGCCGAGGCGGTCGGCGACGCGGGCCTGGTGGTGCCCCCGCGCGACCCGGCCGCGTTCGCCGCCGCGTGCGTGGCGTTCCTGTCGTCGGCGCAGTTCCGGTCCGCGATCGGCGCCCGCGCGCGGTCGCGGGCGCTCGGGGAGTACACGCTGGACCGCTGCGTTTCCGCCTATCGCGACCGTTACCGGACCCTGACGGGCGCTGAGGCGTTGGTTCCGGCATGAGCGTATATATCGGACGATTCTGGTGGGCACCGTGAGCGGCGACTCGCTGGTGATCGTGCCGGCGCAGCGGCGGGCGCGGCCGAGCGAGCTCGACCGGCCCGAGTCGCTGCGGTACGTCGGGCGCGTCGCCACCGACCCCGTCGCCGCGCTCGCCGACAAGATGCGCGACGACTGCCTCGACGCCGTCGACATCGACGAGATCGCGGCCATCCTCGAGGCCAACGGGATCAACGACCGGGTCGCCGACCGCGAGTACGGCGCGCCGTCCGTCTTCGCCCTCGCCGGCCGCGTCGTCGCCCGCACCCTCGACAACGCCGACACCCAGCTGCTGCGCCCGATCCGGGCCGAGGGCCCGCCGCTCGGCCGGGTCGTCGGCGACACCCTGCTGCGCGCGGTCATCTACCTCACCCCGCTCGTCATCGGCGTCGGCGCATCGTCCGAAGTGGACGGCGTGCCGCGGCTGGCCACCACCGGCACCCTGATCCTGGGGTGGGGCGGCGGGCAGGCGCTGTCGTACCTCGGGTACCGCGCGCTGTCCGAGCGCGGGCGCACCGCCGCCGCCCGGGTGCTCGGCGCCGGCTTCCTGGCGCTCGCCGCGCTGTGGGCCCTGGCGCTCATCGGGCAGAGCGCCCGGGCGTACGCCGTCGCCGGCGTCACGCTCGCCCTGTTCGCCGTCGCCGGGGTCACGCTCGTCACCAACCGCGAGCGGGTCGTCATCGCCGCCGTCGTGCCCTGCTGGCTGGCGACCGCCGGGCTGCGGTACGGCCTCGGCGTCTGGGCCCTGCTCGCCTGCGTCGCGGCGCTGGCCGTCGTGGCGTTCCGGCCCGTGCTCGGGCGCCCCGACCGGCCGCGCCGGACCCGGAACTGGTGGCGGCACGACCTGCGCTACGCGGCCCTCTACGGGCTGGTCGGCGCCGGGCAGGCGGCCCTGCTGCGCAGCGTCGCGCTCGACGGGATCGCGCCGCACCGGGTGCCGGTCGAGGCGGTTCCGCTGCTGCTCGGGGTACCGCTGATCGAACTGACGCTCGTGTGGCACCAGCGGCGCATCGCGTCCGCGCGGGCCAACCTCGCCGACCGGTTCGCGTTCGACCGCCACCTCGCCCGCATCAGCGCCGGCACCGTCGCCGTCCTCGGCGCCCCGGTGCTGCTGGGCGCGGCCGTCGCCGGCGCGGTGTGGTTCGGCCTCCTGCGCGGCGGCCAGCCCTTCGCCGCCGCCGTCCTGCTCACCGGCGTCTACGCGCTCTGCCTCGTCCTCGCCGCGCACGGCCGGGCCGGCACCGCCGCGATCGTCGTGTGGTGGCCGACGCTGCTCGTCTCGGGCGTCGGGCACTGGGCGCCCGCCCTCGTGCACGTCGCGCCCTCGTTCGCCGAAACCCTCGCCGTCGCGACCCTGCTGGGTGCGGCCCTGCCCGGGCTCGCCGTCGCGGCGCTCGTCCTGCGTGATCCGGAGAGTTACCGAGAATGATGCTGCTGCCGTTGTACGCCCACCCGCTCGCCGACCCCGAGGCGTGGGACGCGCTGCCCCGCGGCGGCGCCTGCTGGACGATCGTCAACATCCACAATGGACCCGGCGCGGGCCGCGACGAGGTCTACGCCCCGCTGACCGCGCGCCTGCACGAGTCCGGCGTGAAGATGCTCGGCTACGTCGACCTCGGCTACGGCGGGCGCGCCAACGGCGAGGTGTGGTGCGACATCGTGGGCTGGTCGCAGTACCCCGTCGGCGGCATCTTCTTCGACCAGGTCCCGGCCGACGCCGCCGGTCTCGCCTACGTCACCCAGGTCGTCCGGGCGGTCCGCGGCGCCGTCGTGCTCAACCCGGGCACCCGCTGCCTGCCCGGCTATGCGGCGCTCGCCGACGTCGTGTGTACGTTCGAGGGGCCATGGGAGACCTACGCCGCGATGACGCCCGCCGCCCGCGACTGGCCCAACGCCGCCCATCTCGTCTACGGGGTACCGTCGGCGCGCCTGGGCGAGGCGAGCGCGCTGCTGCTGTCGCGCGCCGCGCACGGCCTGGTGACGGACCTGGCGGCGCCGCTGCCGTACCAGGGCGTCCCGAGCTCGCTGCGCGCCCGCGCGGCCGCGCGGTGACCCCCCGGCGCCTGCGCAGCCTGCTCTGTGCGCTGGTGGCGCTCACGGTCCTGTACGCCGCCGGCTGCACCTCCGGCCACGGCCGCGACGTCGGCGGCGGTTCGCACGCCCCGCAGACGGGCGGCTTCGCCCCGTCCAACGGCGCCGGCCTCGGCTCGGCCTCCCCGTCGGGCAGCGCGCCCTCGCCCGCCGCGCCCGCCGCTGGCTGGTGGAAGCCGGCGGTGGGCCTGACGTGGCAGTGGCAGCTCACCGGCACGCTGGACCGCTCGGTGGCGGTGGACGTGTACGACGTGGACGGCGCGAACACGTCCGCGTCCGACGTGGCCGCCCTGAAGTCCGCCGGCCGCCACGTCATCTGCTACGTCAACGCCGGCGCCCACGAGGACTTCCGCGCGGACGCGAAGAACTACCCTGAGTCGGTGCGGGGCAAGGGCCTGGAAGGCTGGCCCGGGGAGAAGTGGCTGGACATCCGCCGCTGGGACGTTCTCGAGCCGCTGCTGGCCGCGCGCTTCAAGGTGTGCAAGGACAAGGGCTTCGACGCCGTCGAACCGGACAATGTGGACGGTTACAGCAACAGCAGCGGCTTCCCGCTGACGGCGGCCGACCAGCTGACCTTCAACCGCCGCGTCGCCGACCTGGCCCACCGCACGGGCCTGGCGGTCGGCCTGAAGAACGACGTGGAGCAGGCGTCGTCGCTGCAGCCGGCGTTCGATTTCGCGGTGAACGAGGAGTGCGCGCGGTACGACGAGTGCTCCGACCTGAAGGTCTTCGTCGACGCCGGCAAGCCGGTGTTCCACGTGGAGTACGACGGCGCGCCGAGCTCGTTCTGCCCTCAGGCGAGGGCCTTGCGCTTCTCGTCGATGAAGAAGAAACTCGCCTTGGATGCGTGGCGTGAGCCCTGCTGACGCTGGGTGATCGGCGGGGAGATCGACTTGGTGGGCGGGTGTAGGCTCGAGGAGAATCGGAGCGGGGCTGGCCGAGGTGCATGTCCGCCGCTGCGACCACGATCGATGGGGTGACATCCGGGTTCGGTGCGATGTCGCGGTTGCTTGCAGCGTTTCGCCCGCGCGCGGGGTTGAGACCTTGCGAGCGGTGGTGCTGGGAGTTCGCGCGCGGTGGTCCAGTCTCGCGGGCGGTGTGGATGGCAAGGTCGTGGCCGCCAACCGGTCCCGCCGTTCGGTTCCGCGGGTGGTGGTCAGTTTCGAGGACGCGTGGGGTTGAGACCGCGCGGGCGGTGGTCAGTTTTCGAGGCCGGCGGCCGTGAGGCCATTGCGTTCGGCGAGGGCGTGCATCGCGCGCAGGATGCCGATCCGGTCGGGGGCCGGCTCCGCCGGCGCGTCGGCCGGCGCGCGCAGGCCCGCCAGCATGTAGCCGAGCTGGCGCCGCCACGCCGTCGGGGCCGTGGTGCCAGTGCGCTCGACCAGGCCGGCGTTGGCCATCAGGACCGGGACCACGTCCTCGTGCTGGAAGTCCGGGCGCAGCACGCCCGCCGCGCGGGCGCGGTCGATCAGCGCCGTCAGGCCGCGGAACGCGCGGTCGCGCAGCTGCTCCAGCTCCGGGACGGCCGAGACCGTGGCCGTCAGCAGGTCGGCGAAGGCGCGGCTGCCGGCCTGGACCTCGCACAGGAACGTCAGGTGCTCGGCGAACGCGTCCCACGGGTCCTCGACGGCCAAGGCGCGCTCGGTCGCCGCCACCACCTCCTCCAGCGCGCCGGCGAAGACCGCGGCGACCAGGTGGCCGCGGCTGGGGAAGCGGCGGTAGAGCGTCGCGTTGCCGACCTTGGCGCGGCGCGCGATCTCGTCGAGCGGGGCCTCCAGGCCGCGCTCCGCGAACACGATTTTCGCGGTCTCCACGAGCTGCCGGCGGTTGCGCTCGGCGTCGCGGCGTAGTTCCCCCTGCTGAGCCCCCATGGCTACAGCATATGCAAATTTTTATGGCCTTCTCCATGAGAGACGACCTGTCGGGCAGCCGGAGTGCAGCCGGATTTGTCCGAAAAATCCGGGCGAAACGCGCGATGCGGCGAGCTAGCTGGCCTTTTGCCGGGCGGAGCAAAAGTTGGTGGCGGAATGACAGAAGGTATGGACAGTCGCAGCTAAAGACCCTAATGTGTGCCCCACGAGACCGGGGTGTTTCGTCAATGTATCCGGCTTCGGCTCCGGATCGGGGCAGCCCGGAATCAGGGCATCCGGCGCGGCGGCGCGCGCCCTGCCTGGCACGTCAACGTCAGGAAGGGACACAGTGAACCAGCAGCCCTCACGTCATCGATGGCGGCCGATGGGTGCCGCCCTCGTGCTCGTCTCCGCAAGCCTCACCGCGATCGCCGTCGCGCCCGCGACGCCGGCCGCGGCGGCCATCAACCCGGCCGACTTCCAGCAGGTCACGCTGGCCAAGGGGGAGCCGGAGGTGGGCGAGCCGCTCACCATCTCGGTGCTGCCCGACCGCTCCGTGCTGCACACCGCCCGCAACGGCACGCTGCGGCGCACGGACGCGAGCGGCAACACATCCGTCATCGCGAACATCCCGGTGTACACCCACGACGAGGAAGGTCTGCAGGGCGTCGCCGCGGACCCGGGCTTCGCCAGCAACCGCTACATCTACCTGTACTACGCCCCGCCGCTGAGCACCCCGTCCGGTGACGCGCCGGCGACGGGCAACGACGCGACCTGGGCCACGTGGACCGGCGTCAACCGCCTGTCCCGGTTCACGCTCAACGCCGACTACACCGTGAACATGGCGAGCCAGGTCAACATCCTCGACGTGCCGGCCAACCGGGGCATCTGCTGCCACGTCGGCGGCGACATCGACTTCGACGCGGCCGGCAACCTGTACCTGTCGACGGGCGACGACTCCAACCCGTTCGACTCCGCGGGCTACTCGCCGATCGACGAGCGGACCGACCGCAACCCGGCGTACGACGCCCAGCGCTCCGCCGCCAACACCAACGACCTGCGGGGCAAGATCCTGCGGATCAAGGTCAACGCCAACGGGTCGTACTCGATCCCGTCCGGCAACCTCTTCGCGCCGGGGACCGCCAACACCCGGCCCGAGATCTACGCCATGGGCTTCCGCAACCCGTACCGCATGACCGTCGACAAGGCCACCGGCATCGTCTACGTCGGCGACTACGGACCCGACGCGGGCACCAGCGACCCCAACCGCGGCCCCTCCGGCCAGGTCGAGTTCGACCGGGTCACCGGGCCGGGCAACTACGGCTGGCCGTACTGCACCGGCACCAACACCACCGCCGAGACGTACAACGAGTGGAACTTCGCGACCAACAGCACCGGCCCGAAGTACGACTGCGCCGGCGGCCCGACGAACAACTCGTTCCGCAACACGGGCCTGTCCAAGCTGCCGCCCGCCAAGCCGGCCTGGATCCGCTACGGCGGCGACGCCGGCAGCCCGCCCGAGTTCGGCGGCGGCTCCGAGTCGCCGATGGGCGGCCCGGTGTACCACTACGACGCCGCCAACCCGTCGACCACGAAGTTCCCGCAGGCGCTGGACGGCATGTTCTTCGCCGGCGAGTTCGGCCGCGGCTGGATCAAGCCGATCAAGATCAACGCCGACGGCTCGCCGGGCGCGATCGACAACTTCCAGTGGAACGGCAAGCAGGTCATGGACATGCAGTTCGGCCCCGACGGGTCGCTGTACGTCCTGGACTACGGCACCGGCTACTTCAACGGCGACGCCAACTCGGCGCTGTACCGCTACGACTACGTCGGCGCCGGCGGCAACCGGGCACCGACCGCCGTGGCGAGCGCGAGCACGACGTCCGGGCAGGCGCCACTCGCCGTGACGTTCTCGAGCGCCGGCTCCGCCGACCCCGAGGGCGGCGCGCTGACCTACCAGTGGACGTTCGGCGACGGCGCAAGCTCCACCGCCGCCAACCCGTCGCACACGTTCACGGCCAACGGCAACTACTCGGTGACCCTCACCGTGAAGGACCCGCAGGGCGCGATCGGCACCGCCAACGTGCTCATCAGCGTCGGCAACACCGCGCCGACGGTGAAGATCAGCGGCCCGGCGCCGGGCCAGCTGGTGTCGTTCGGCGACTCGGTGCCGTGGAGCGTGACCGTCACCGATCCCGAGGACGGCGCGATCGACTGCTCCAGGATCACGATGACCTACGTGCTCGGTCATGACCAGCACGCGCACCAGATCACGTCGCAGAACGGCTGCGCCGGCACGATCACGATCCCGGTCGACGGCGAGCACGACACGGCGTCGAACATCTTCCCGATCTTCGACGCGCAGTACACCGACAACGGCGGCCTGACCGTGCACGCGCAGAGCATCATGGCGCCGCGCTACCGCCAGGCCGAGTTCTACAAGACGTCCTCCGGCGTCGACCCGATCGTCAAGACCCAGGCCGAGGGCGGCAAGACCGTCGGAAACATCAACAACGGCGACTGGATCGGCTTCGACCCGTACAAGCTCAACAACGCCACCTCGTTCACCGCCCGGGTCTCCTCCGGCGGCGCGGGCGGCACGCTGCAGCTACGCACGGGCTCGCCGACGGGCACGATCATCGGCTCGGCGACGGTCCCGGTGACCGGCTCCTGGGAGACGTTCACCAATGTGAGTGGGTCGATCAGCAACGCGCCCGCGGGCAGCACGTCCCTGTACCTCACCTTCTCCGGCAACACGACGGCCGCGCTGTTCGACGTGGACAGCTTCACGTTCACGACCGGCGCCGGCGGCAACGGCGTCGGGCCGGTGAAGGGGCTGGCGAGCAAGTGCCTGGACGCCCGGGGCGGGGCCACCGCCGACGGCACGCAGATGCAGCTGTACACCTGCAACGGCACCGGCGCGCAGGTCGTCGTGGTCGCCGGTCAGCAGCTGAAGATCCTCGGCAAGTGCGTGGACATCTCCGGCGGCGGCACCGCGGACGGCACGAAGGTGCAACTGTGGACGTGCAACGGCACCGGCGCACAGAACTGGGTGGCGCAGGCCGACGGATCGCTGAAGAACCCGCAGTCGGGCAAGTGCCTCGACGTCACGGGGGCGAACTCCGCCGACAGCACACCGGTGCAGCTGTACACCTGTAACGGCACCTCCGCGCAGAAGTGGACCCTGCCATGAAAAAACGCGCGCTGATGGTCGCCGCGGTCCTGATCGGCAGCGCCCTGGTCGCCACTCCGGCCCAGGCCGCCGACGCGCCCTACGACGTGCTGGTCTTCAGCAAGACCGCCGGTTTCCGGCACGACTCGATCCCGGCCGGCATCCAGGCCATCCGGGACCTGGGCGCGGCGAACAACTTCACCGTGACCGCCACCGAGGACGCCAGCGCGTTCACGGCGGCCAACCTGGCGCAGTACGAGGCCGTGGTGTTCATGAGCACCACCGGGGACGTGCTCAACGACGCCCAGCAGACGGCGTTCGAGAGCTACATCCGCGGCGGCGGCGGGTACGTCGGCGTGCACGCGGCGGCCGACACGGAGTACAGCTGGCCCTTCTACGGCCAGCTGGTCGGGGCCTGGTTCGCCAGTCACCCGGCGATCCAGCAGGTCAACTCGCGCACCGAGGACCGGGCCAACCCGGCCACGGCGCACCTGCCGCAGGTCTGGACCCGCACCGACGAGCTGTACAACTACCAGACCAACCCGCGCGGCACGGCGAAGGTGCTCGCCACGCTCGACGAGTCGTCGTACTCCGGCGGCACGATGGGCGCCGACCACCCGATCACCTGGTGCAAGACGATCGACGCCGGGCGCTCCTTCTACACCGGTTTCGGGCACACCCAGGAGTCGTACGCCGACAGCAACTTCCGCGGCGAGCTGCTCGGCGGCATCCGGTACGCGGCCAAGCGGGCCCAGGCCGACTGCCGGCCCGAGACCGGGTACACCGCGCTCTACAACGGCTCGACCACCGGCTGGTCGCAGGCCGGCCCGGGCGGGTTCACCAACTCCGACGCCACCCTGAGCTCGACCGGCGGCCTGGGGCTGTTCTGGTACAGCGCCAAGCAGTACGGCACGTCGTACTCGCTCAAGGCCGACTTCCGGATCACGGGCGACAGCAACTCCGGCGTCTACGTCGGGTTCCCCAACCCGGGCAACGACCCCAACATCGCGATCAACCAGGGGTACGAGATCCAGATCGACGCCACCGACACGCCCGACCACACGACCGGCGCGATCTACAACTTCCAGTCCGCGAACATCGCGGCGCGCGACGCGGCGCTCAACCCGCCCGGCGCGTGGAACACCTACGAGATCCTGGTCGAGGGGCAGCGGATCCGGGTGTACCTCAACGGCTCCCTGATCAACGACTTCACCAACACCGACCCGGCGCGCAACCTCGACGGGTACGTCGGCATCCAGAACCACGGCGCCGGCGACCAGGTGTCGTTCCGCAACGTCCGGATCAAGGAGCTCTCCGGCACCATCCAGGCCGAGAACTTCTCGTCGGCCGGCGGAGTCCAGCCCTTCTCCAAGCCGGGCGCCAACAACGGCCAGACGCTCGGCTACATCGAGCCAGGGGACTGGGCGGCGTACAACTCGGTGGACGTCGGCGGCGCGACCTCGTTCCGCGCCCGGGTGGTGTCCGGCGGCCCCGGCGGGCAGATCCAGGTCCGCACCGGCTCGACGACCGGCCCGATCCTGGGCACGGTCACGGTGCCCAACACCGGCGGCTGGGAGACGTTCGCGGACGTCAGCACCGCGCTGACCGGCGTGCCGACCGGGACGGCAAACGTGTACCTGACGTTCACCGGCACCGGCACCGGGCTGTTCGACGTCGACGACTTCACGTTCGTGAAGAGCTCGCCGCCGGCCAACCCGACCGGCCCGGTCAAGGGGCTGGCCGGCAAGTGCCTGGACGTGCGGTCCGCGGGCACCGCCGACGGGACGCAGATCCAGCTGTACACCTGCAACGGCTCCGGCGCCCAGAGCTGGACGGTGTCGGGGCAGACGCTGCGGGCGCTCGGCAAGTGCCTGGACATCTCCGGCGGCGGCACCGCCGACGGCACGAAGATCCAGCTGTGGACGTGCAACGGCACGGGCGCGCAGAACTGGGCGGCTCAGGCCGACGGCTCGCTGCGCAACCCGCAGTCGGGCAAGTGCCTGGACGTGGCCGGCGGAAACTCGGCCGACAGCACGGTCGTGCAGCTGTACACCTGCAACGGCAGCGCCGCGCAGAAGTGGACCCTGCCGGCGTGATCTTCGAGACGGGGGCTGTACGGAGACGTACGGCCCCCGTCGCGGGGTTGCTCCGACGTGACCAAATCGACCGGGGGCAGCGTCGGTTGCGACTTTCCCCTAGGCTCGGCCGGGTGCTGGGGACTCGGATGGGGAGAGTTGTGCTCGTCGGCGCGTTGCTGACCGGCCTGGCGGGCCTCGCGGGCTGCGCCAAGAACGCCGAGTCGGCCCCACCGGGAGCCGCGGCCGAGGTGCCGGCCAGCACCGATCCGTTCCCGGTCGCCCAGCTCGAGGGCGAGGACAGCGGACTGGGCGCGGCGCCGTCCCAATCGCCGTCGCCGACGAAGAAGGCGAGCCCGAAGCCGGTCACCACGGTCAAGGCGGGCGGCGACACCGGCGGCGGCAAGGCCAACACCAACGACGGGGTGCCCAACCTGGGCAACGGCACGTTCAGCAAGGCCGGCGGCGGAACCGACGTGGTCGGCTCGGCGGACGCCGCGACGATGGTGAAGTACCAGGTCGAGATGGAAAACGGCATCACCTGGGGCAACAACACGGTCTGGACCACCGACTCGCTGGCCAAGGAGGTCGACCGGGCGATCGCCGCGCCGCAGGGCTGGACGATGTCCGCCGCGCACCCGGTGACCTACAACCTCGGGCAGACCCACATCAACGGGGCGACCTGGAAGTTCCAGCGGGTGAGCGACGGCAACTACAACGTGGTGCTGCGGCTGGCCACGCCGGGCACGGTCGACAAGCTGTGCAAGGCACAGGGCGTGACCACGCAGGGCATCTACTCGTGCCGCTACGGCAAGACGATCCTGCTCAACCTGCGCCGCTGGCTCAAGGGCATCGACGGGCAGGCCGGCATCGACTTCCACGCCGAGACCGTGCTGCACGAGATGGGCCACTTCCTGGGCTTCGACCACATGAAGTGCCCCGGTTCGGGCCAGGTTGCGCCGGTGATGCAGACGCAGACGATCGCGCTGAACGGCTGCACGCCCAACGCGTTCCCGTTCACCAGCGACGGCACCTTCGTCCAGGGGCCGTGGGCGGCAAGCTGACGGCTTTGGGGCCCCGGGCTAGCTCTTGAGCCGGCGCAGGAGGTCGACGACGTCGGCCTCGTACTCGCGCCACTCGCGGTCGGGCTTGAACCCCAACTCGGCGTTGACCTGCAGCAACGGCTCGTTCTCGAGCGCGTTCCAGGTCTGCACCTCCAGCAGGTCCGGCTCGGCCGCGCGCAGCTCGAACAGCATCCGGGCCTTGATCGCGCGGCTGATGCCGTAGCCGCGGTGGGTCGGCACCTCGATGGTGTCGTACTGGTCGGCGCGGGTCGGCCGCTGGGCCGGCACGACGACCTCGGTGAGCCCGGCGATCGTCTCGGACTGCTCGTGGACGGCGAGGACGATGTAGGGCTTCAGGCCGCGGGCGTGCAGGGTGCGCAGGCTGGCCGCGAGCCGCTCTGAGTCGTAGGAGCTCGGCCGCAGCTCGAGGTCCTCGACCACGGCGGCGCGGGCGGCCTCCTTCGCCGCGGCGTAGCCGGCGTACAGCTCCGGCGGGGGGCCGCCCGGGTAGTACTCGATGCGGTAGCCGGCGCTGATGCCGGCGGCCATCTCGCCCAGCCGCAGCCAGTCGACGCCGCTGAGGTCCAGCCGGTTGCGCATCTCGATGAAGGCGCACTCGAAGCCGTGGGACTCGAAGAACTTGACGCTCGGGGTGCCGCCGATGACCTCGACGCCGACGGACTCGAAGCCCTCCTCGGCGGCCCGGCGGGCGACGGCGGACAGCAGCGCGGTGCCGACCTGGCTGCGGCGGGCGCTCGGCACCACCGACAGCTCGAGCACGCCGATGTCCTCGAGCGCGAGCAGGCTCGCGTGGCCGAGGATCTCACCCGCGTCGGAGGTGGCCAGCCAGGAGGTGCGCCGCTCGCCCGGCATGGTGACGGCGAGATACTCGCGGAACATGGTCTCGCGCCACGGTGGGTCCTCGGGCACGTCGACCGTCACGATGTCGTTGAGTGCCCGCAGCACCGCCTCGACCTCGGCCGCGGACGCGGTCCCCGGGTCCCACTCGCGCACCTTCACGCCCTAAGCCTGCCCTTGTTTGTGGCTGAGCGGAAGTACCACAGCGCAGAGCGTGGCATTGATCTACTCGAGGGTGATTTGTGATTTAACCCTGCCGGTCACGGCGGCCGTAGTCGTTGGTGGCGTTGAAGACAGCGGCCCGGTACTCCTCGGGCACATTGTAGGAGTGGATGGCCTGGTTCCAGCCTTCCAATGTGGACAGGTCGCGGTCGTTGGCGCACAGGTAGGCGGCGGCGGTGAGGGCGGCGTCGTCGATGTCGTTGATGTCGATGACGCCGTCGTTGTCGGCGTCGACGCCGTACTGCCGCCAGGTCGAGGGCAGGAACTGCATCGGGCCGACGGCGCGGTCCCACGTCTTGTCGGTGTCCAGGGTGCCCTGGTCGGTGTCGGGGACGGCCTGGCGGCCGTTCTGGCCGTCCAGGGGCGGGCCGACGATCGGGGGGACCGAGCGGCCGTCGTCCTGCAGGACGGAGTTGTTGGTGCGGCCGTGGTCGGACTCGATCTTGCCGATGCCGGCCAGGGTGGTCCAGGTGAGGTGGCAGCGCGGCGTCGTGCGGGCGGTGATCGCCTCGGCGTAGCCGTAGGCCTGCAGCGCGACGACCGGGATGTCGAGGCGGACGGCGCGGGTGGCGGCCCACGCGCCGTACACGTCGGCGGGGCGGGTCTTGGTGCCCGGCGGGGGGCTGTAGGGCGCGGTGGCCGACGGGTCGGCCGGCTGGGGTGCCTCGCCGGTGGCGGGTGCGCCGGTGGCGGGCGGCCCGTTGGTCCCGGTGGGCGGGGCGGCGGTGCCGGTGGGGTCGGCCTGCCTGGCCGACGGCAGCTTGCCGCCGGCGAACCCGGCCGCGCCGGCCAGGGCGAGCATGAGGGCGATGAGCAGGCTGGGTACGAGGAACCGGAACCCGGGCCGAGTCCGGGCGGCGGCGAAGCGCTCGCGCCACTCGTCGAAGCGCCGCCGCCGTGACTCCAGGACGTCGCCGGCGGGCGGCTCCGGCGCGGCGTGTTTGGGCCGGTGCGGCGGCTTTTCACCCGTTTTCTCGGCCGGCCCGGGGGAGGCGCCGCTCGTCGGCGGGATGATGTCCACGGGCATGCGGCGCTCCTCGGACGCCTCTCGCGGCGCCGGGAGGGCCGACGACTCCGCCGGCGACGGCACGGCCGCGGGCTCCGCCGGCGACGGCACGGCCGCGGGCTCCGCCGGCGACGGCACGGCCGCGGGCTCCGCCGGCGACGGCACGGCCGCGGGCTCCGCCGGCGACGGCACGGCCGTGGGCTCCGGCGCCGGCGGCCGGATCACGGCGGCCGGGGGAGTGTCCACTGTGGTCGGTCGGTCGACCTCGGGCGCCTCGTCGTTGCTTGCCACGTCTCCGAGTATTTCGAATTCCCGGGCGTGTGTCACCTTGGCATAACCTGTGCAGATGCCTCGTTATGAGTACCGCTGCCGCGCCTGCGGCGACACCTTCGAAGTGCAACGCCCGATGCGTGAAGCCAACGTGAAGACCGCCTGTCCGGCGGGCCACGACGACACCGTGAAGCTGCTGTCGACGATCGCCGTGGGCGGCGGCGCCGCGGGGTCGGCCGGGGGCGGTCCGGCGCCGTCCGGCGGCGGATGCTGCGGTGGCGCCTGTGGCTGCTGAGACATTGTTACGGGTCGGTTTCGATTCTATTGGCGAAACGGCTTTGATGTTGTGGCCTGTCGTGCCACAACCGCTACCGGAGTGTTGTCGTTACGTCACGCGAAACCCACTCAAGCTTTGCCCCCCATCGTTGCTGACCAGCGCGGATCGCTCCGGATGACCAATCCGGGATCGACCGTTTCTACGATGCGCGCACCGGCAGAGTGGGGAAATATGGGGCACGCCTGAAATAAGGAGGCGGAGGTTTCACGTGTCGGGGCGGACGCACCTGCCCAGCGGGCTGGTGACTTTCCTTTTCACTGACATCGAGGGCTCGACGCGACTGGCCCAGATGCTCGGTGCGGGATACCGTCCGGTGCTCCAGGAGCACCGGGACGTGATTCGCCGCGCACTGTCCAAAGCGGATGGTGTGGAGCTGTTCACCGAGGGTGACTCCCTCTTCGTGGCCTTCGCCGACGCGACTGCCGCCCTCGCCGCCTGCGCCGATGCCCAGCGCGAGCTCGCCGTCCACGACTGGCCCAGCCCCGAGGCCCGCCCCAAGGTCCGGATGGGCCTGCACACCGGCTTCGCCGAGCCCTACGGCGGCGAGTACACCTCGCCCGAGGTGCACCGGGCCGCCCGCGTCGCCGCCGCCGCGCACGGCGGGCAGGTGCTCTGCTCGGCCGCCACCGCCGCCCGCGTCGGCCTGGCCGACGCCCCGCTCGAGGACGACGCGTGGCTGCTCGACCTCGGCCTGCACCGGCTGCGCGGCTTCGACGGCTGCGAGCGGATCTTCCAGCTGGTCGCGCCGGGCCTCGACCGGCAGTTCCCGCGCCCGCGCACCATCGACGCCCCGGCGCACAACCTGCCGGTACAGACCACCCGCTTCATCGGCCGGGCCAGCGAGCGGGCCGCCGTGCGCGACCTGATCGGCCGGCACCGCCTGGTCACCGTCGTCGGCGCCGGCGGGGCCGGCAAGACCCGGGTCGCCATCGAGGCGGCCGGCGAGATCGTCGAGCGCTTCCGCGACGGCGTCTGGTTCGCCGACCTCAGCGCCGTGGCCAACGGTGACCTCGTCGACGTGAGCGTCGCCGCCGCCCTCGGCCTGCGCCCCGAGCCCGGCCGCCTGGTCGCCCAGACCATCGCCGACCACGTCCGCGACCGCCGCCTGCTCATCCTGCTCGACACCTCCGACGCCCAGCTGCCCGCGGCGCGCCGCCTCGTGGCCCGGCTGCTCGCCACCGGACCTCAGGTCACCGTGCTGGCGACCAGCCGGGAGCCGCTGGGCGTCGCCGGTGAGCTCGTCTGGCGCATCCCGCCGCTGTCGGTCGAGGCGGCCAGCGGCGGCGGGTTCAGCGACGCCGTGGCCCTGCTCGTCGACCGCGCCGCCGCCGCGCGGGGCGGCCGCCCGGTCGAGCCCGGCGACATCGCCCACCTCACCCGCGTGGCCTCGGCCCTCGAGGGCCTGCCGCTGGCGCTGGAGCTGGCCGCGGCCCGCCTGCGCCTGCTGTCCGCCGCGCAGCTGGCCGACCGCATCGGCGACGTGCTGGGCACCCTCGACGCCGGCTCCCGCGCGGCCGACCTCGCCGACGCCCCCGCCTCCGACCGCCACCTCACGATGCAGGCCGCGGTCGACTGGTCGTACCGCACCCTCGACCCCCGCGCCGCCCGGCTCCTGCGCTGGCTGTCCGTCTTCGCGAGCCCGGTCGACCTGCCGGCGGTCGAGTGGCTGCACGACGGCGACCCGCTCGACCCCCTCGCCACCCTCGTCGACAAGTCCCTGCTGCAGGCCGAGGCCGGCGCCACCAGCGCTACCTACCGGATGCTCGACCCCATCCGCGCCTACGCCGCCCGCCTCCTCGTCGAGGCCGGCGAGGAGGAGTCGGCCCGCGAGCGGCACGTCGCCTGGTGCCGCCAGGCCGCCCACGACGCCTACGTCGACGCCGACGGCCGCCCGGTGACGCTGTCGCTGTACACGCTGGACCCGCTGGCCGACGAGCTGCGCGCCGCGCTGCACTGGACGGTGACCCGTGGCAGCGCCCGCCAGGGCCTGGCCCTGGCCGGCGCCCTGGACCAGTGGTGGCGCGAGCGCGGCCTGGTGCGCGAGGGCCGCATGTGGCTGTTCCGCCTGTACGAGCGGATCAGCGCCACCGGCGAGCCGGTCCCCGACGCCGAGCTGGCCGCGGCGTACCACATGCACTCCCTGCACGCCGGCGCCGACGGCGAGACGGTGGAGGAGCTGCGCTTCTCCCAGCGCGCCGAGTCCGCCGCCCGCCGGGCCGGCGACCCCGGCCTCATCGCCCGCATCCTCGCCGCCCGCGGCGTGCCGCTGCTGGAGATGTCCCGCGCCGACGAGGCCGAGCGCGTCGCCCGCGACGTCATCCGCTGGTCGGAGGAGCAGGGCGTGGCCGGCGAGGCCATCGCCGCCGTCTACACCCTGGCCCAGATCCTCTGGCGCCGCGACGCGCTCGACGAGGCCGCCGACCTGCTGGCCAGCGCCCGCCCGCTGGAGAACAGCCGCCCCCTGGACCGCGGCCGCCGCACGGTCGACATGCTCCTGGGCATGGTCGCGCTCTCCCGCGGCGACCTGGTGGCCGCCCACGACCACCTGATCGTGGCGCTGCGCTCCCGCATGACCCACGGCTTCCACCTGCGCGTCTGCGAAACGCTGAACGCCGTGGCCGTGCGCTGCTCCCTGGCCGGGGACGCGGAGACGGCCGCCCGCCTGTTCGGCGCCGCCCAGGCCGCCCGCATCCGCCTGCGCTGCTCCCCGGGCGCCTTCGGCACGTTCTGGACCGAGCAGCAGGCCAACCTGCGCTCCACGATGGGCGACGCGGACTTCGACGCCGCCTACGCCACCGGCGCCACCCTGACCCTCGAGGAGTCGGTCGCCCTGGCCCTGACGATCGAGCACCCGGACCTGATGGCCGGCTCGATCCGCTTCTCCACGGTCGAGTAGCCGCCGGATCTACTCCTCTTCGGGATCCTGGTTGGCCTCGGCCCCGAGCACGTACGCCTGCATCGCCAGCTCGTTCCCCGCCGGCCACACGAACGCCGGCAGCTCGGCCGGCCCCAGCTCCCGCACGTAGCTCCAGAACGCCCGCACAGCATCCCCCGGCGACGAGGCCTCGATCGGCATGTCGACGCTGACCAGCCACGTCCGCCGCTCCTCCGGCTCGACGACGGCCCGCCGCGCCACCGCCCGGTACGCCTCCTCGTCAACCCCCCACACGCCAACCTCCACGGGCAGCCCTTCGGCCGCCAGCGGCGAGTCGAGCAGGTTCACCGTGTACCGCAGCCGCTCCCCGCTCTCGGCCCGCCCCACCCCGAACACCACCGCCGGCTCCACAGCGGCCACGAGCAGCACTTCATCGCCGGCGCCAAACCCCCCGTCGGCGACGGTCAGCGCCTCCCCTCCGTAAAGCCGCTCACTTTCGTACTGCTCCCCGGAGACGACAACCACCCACTGACCCATACGGTCATTGCACCACGCCCGCGCCCCCCGCCCACAAGGTCCACAGCCCCCCTGCCACCTCGAACGCCGCCGCCCTCGTGCTCACCCGGCACCTTCAGACGGCGCCGGACCCGTTCCCCTACACCGCTCAAAAGGAACGCCAAGGCCACCTGCCACCCCGCACCTTCAGACGCCCCGGACCCGTTCCCCCACACCGCTCAAAAGGAAAGCCAAGGCCACCTGCCACCCGGCACCTTCAGACGGCGCCCGACCCGTTCCCCCACACCGCTCAAAGAAGAGGCGCACCCTGCCCCCGGCCCCAGCTTTCGAACACCCCCGACCTCACACCTCCACGAAACACCCAACGACATGATCGTTGACCATCCCCGTAGCCTGCATCAGCGCATAAGCCGTAGTAGGCCCCACGAACCGAAACCCCCGCCGCTTCAGCTCCTTCGCCATCGCCTTCGACTCCGGCGTCACCGCCGGCACCTCCGAAAAATCCGCCGGCCGCGGCCGAGCCTCCGGCGCAAACGACCACAACAGCGCCGCAATCCCCCCGGGCAGCTCCGCCGCCGCCCGCGCATTGGCGATCGCCGCCTCGATCTTCTGCCGGTTGCGGACGATCCCGGCGTCCAGCAGCAACCGCTCGACGTCGGACTCCCCGAACGCGGCCACCTTCTCGATCTCGAAGCCCGCGAACGCGGCCCGGAACGACGGGCGCTTGCGCAGGATCGTGATCCACGACAGGCCGGACTGGAACGCCTCCAGCGTCATGCGCTCATACAGCCCGTTGTCGTCGCGGACCGGCCGGCCCCACTCGCTGTCGTGATACTCCAGGTAGTCGGGGGTCGAGGCGCCCCAACCACACCGGGCGAGCCCGTCTTCGCCAACCACCACACCGCTCATGCCCAGGAAGCTACTCCTGGGGTACGACAAAAAAATGCCTCAGCCGAGGCGGCCGGACTCCACCAGCCGGGCGAACCGGCGCAACGCGCCCGTGAGACCGGCCTTCGAGCCCGGCCACAGCAGCGGCCACGCGACCCGGCCCGCCGGGCCGGCCGGCAGGTGGAACCACTCGTGCCACACGACCTGGGTGCGGGCGCTGGCCAGGGGCGTGCAGCGCAGCACGCCGGGGCCGCGCAGCACCTTGCCGTAGTGCACGACCCGCACCTCGAACGGCGCGTCGACCTTCACCACCCGCATGAGGTCGCGCAGCGAGGCGGGGCCGACCTGGGTCACCGCCTCGATCTGGCTGCCCTCGCCGCCGTCGCCGGAGAGCAGCCGGACCGTGGTGAACGGGATCCAGTCGCCCTGCCGCGGCCAGTCGGTGAGCGCGGCGAAGACCCGGGCGGCCGGCGCGGCCACGATCACCGTGGCCGTCACCTCGCCCGGGCCGGGCCGGGCCGCCTCGGCAAAGTCCTCGGCGGTCACTTCACCACCGGTGACGGGCGGCCCCACGAGTCGTCGGCGGAGGCGTCCCAGCTGCCGCCCGACTCGGGCTTCTCGTCCAGGTCGATCTCCGGCGCGGCCTCCTCGGCCTTCTCCTCGGCCTTCTCCTCGGCCTCGGCCTCGGCCGGGCCGGGGGAGGCGGTCGCGGACGCGCCGGTGGCGGCGGCCTCGCGGGCGTCGCGCAGGGCGTCGGCGTCTTCCTTCCGGCCCTCGCGGAGGGCCTTGATCTCGGCCTCGAGGACCTGGATCAGCTCCTCCTTGTAGCCGATGTCGTAGCCGGCCCGCCGCAGCGCGGTGTCGACCTGGTTCATCCGGTACCCCCGGACGACCGTGTCGAAGCGCAGCTGGTTCACGTCGCCCTCGACCAGCGGGCGCGACGAGGGCAGTGGCACGGAGCGTCCGTCGGGCTCATGTCCTTCGATCCCCGGGTCGTCACCGGTGATCAACAGCGACACGCCGAACCCGATGGCCCCGACGACCACAGCGGCGATCAACACCAGGAGGAACTCAGCCATAGGGGGAATCGTGGCACGCTGAGAACGCCTGGGCGAGCCCGGCACACCTATCTGCACGAAACACGGAGGTCACGCAATGTTCCGTCTGGGCGTCCGGCGGTTCGCCGACAGCGAATATGCAGTGATGGCCATCATCAACCGGACCCCGGACTCCTTTTTCGACAAGGGTGCAACGTTCGCGGAGGACGTCGCGCTGCGCGCCGTCGAGGCCGCCGTGACCGACGGCGCCGACATCATCGACATCGGCGGGGTCAAAGCCGGCCCCGGCCAGACGGTCGACGCCGCCGAGGAACTGCGCCGCACGCTGCCGACCGTCGAGAAGATCCGGGCGATGTTCCCCGAGGTCGTGATCTCGATCGACACCTGGCGGGCGGAGGTGGCCCGCGAGGTCGTCGCGGCCGGGGCCGATCTCATCAACGACACGTGGGCGGGCGCCGACCCCGCCCTGGCCGAGGTCGCCGCCGAGACCGGCGCCGGTCTGGTCTGCTCGCACGCCGGGGGCCTCACCCCCCGCACCCGCCCGCACCGGGTGGGTTTCGCCGACCCGGTGGCCGATGTGGTCACCACCGTCACGGCGCTGGCTGAAAGGGCCGTTCAGCTGGGTGTACGCCGGGACGGCATCCTCATCGACCCGGCGCACGACTTCGGCAAGAACACCCGCCACTCCCTCGCCATCACCAACCGCCTGGGCGAGCTGGTCGAGACGGGCTGGCCGGTGCTCGTCGCGCTGTCGAACAAGGACTTCATCGGCGAGACCCTCGACCTGCCGGTCGGCGACCGCCTCGAGGGCACGCTGGCGGCGACGGCGGTCTCGGCGTGGCTGGGGGCCCGGGTGTTCCGCGCCCACCAGGTGCGCGAGACCCGGCGCGTCCTCGACACCATCGCCGCCATCCGGGGGGAGCGCCCGCCGGCCGTGGCCCGCCGCGGTCTTGCCTGATTCGCGGCCTATGTCCAGCGCAGGATGTTCTTGCGCCAGGCGTACAGAATACCGAGGAACAGCACGGCCACGAAGATCGCCATCTCGACGACGACCGCGCCGCCGAAGCCCGGCCCGTCGAAGACGACCGCCCAGGGGAAGAGGAACACACTCTCCACGGCGAACAGGGCGTAGAGGTAGGCGTACACGTAGTAGCGGATCTGTGCCTGCGCCCAGTCGCCGCCGACGGGGTCGAGGCCGCACTCATACGTCTCGTACTTCGGCCCGGTGGCTATCCGCCAGTCGGCCGAACGGCGCGGTCCGAGCAGCCGGTTGGCCGTAAATGCGGCGACGAAGACCCCGGCTCCGACCAGCAGAAGGAGTCCGAGCGTCGCGTATCCGCCCAGATATCCGTTCATGGTACGCACCGTACACGCATCATCACGATCTCCGACATGCCGAAATGCGAATCCGTCTACATAATTGGCATCTGTTCTTGCCGGAGTGCAACCAAGTCACCCCCGGCCTGCCGTTGAGACGAGATTAGAAGGACACCCCCTTATGGAAGCACCCACGGGCCGCCGAACCAGGCGGCTGCGGGCCGGCTCCTTCGTGCTCTTGGCCGCCGTCTGTTCCATGCTGCTCGCCGCCCCGGCGTACGCCGACCCGGGCGACGGCGAGACCAGCTCACCGCCCGTGGACGTGCCCACCACCGAGGTACCGACGCAGGAACCCACCACCGGGCAGCCCACGCAGGCGCCGCCGACCACCACCGAGGCCCCGCCCCCGCCGCCCACCACGACGCCGGCGGCGCCTCCTCCGCAGCCGGTGCACCGGTTCAAGATGACCGTGAGCACGGTCTCGCTCGGCGACGGGTACTGGCAGGGCGACGGCTCGGCCGAGCTGGTCATCTCGGTCAAGAACACCGGCGAGAACGTCGGGCGCGACACGATCACCGGCTACTACGCGTTCCCCAGCGGGTCGCAGGCCACCGGGGCGTACGGCACCGGCGGCTGCCGCGTCGACAACGGCGCGCTGAGCTTCAGCTGCCCGCTGGCCGAGCAGGCCCTGGGCCAGATCGTGATCAAGGTCAACGTCGACCCCGGCGCCTGGAAGACCATCACCGCCGGGCAGGTCACCGCCGCGATCGGGCCGCTGGTGCGCACGGCGCCGATCTCGTTCGCGTTCACCACGCCGCCGACGCCCGGCATCGACCTGGGCACCACCGAACCGCAGCTGCCGGGCGCCTCCTCGCCGAAGGACGAGTCGACCCAGCTGTCGGTCCGGCTGCGCAACACCGGCACGACGAAGGCCGCCGGCGCGCTCGAGGTGGTCACCCCGCCCGGCGTCGACCTGGTCGGGTTCCCGGCGGCCTGCCGCTCGCACCGGCGCATCTCCGCCGAGCGGGACCGGTGTGAGCTGGGTGACATCGCGGCCGGCAAGGAGGTGGTGGCCGTGTTCGGGCTGAACGTCAGCGCCGCCGCCCGGGCCGAACTGCCCCTCACCGGTACGGTGCACGCCTACCTGACCCCGATCGGCCGCGACGCCGTCGAGACCCGGTTCGACTTCAAGATCACCGCTCCGCCGCTGGCCGGCGCCGACGCGCCGCTGCCCACCTCGGCGCCGGTGTCACCGCCGCCGCCGAGCATCGGCGAGCTCAACCTGCGCAAACAGGCCAACGACAGCCACCAGCTCTCCAGCCTGCCGTACATCGGCGGCATCGTCGGCCTGGCTGCCATCGTCGGCGCGCTGGTCGTGTTCTCGCTGCGCCGCCGCGGCCGGGACGAGGACCTGCCGCCCGACGACGTCGAGGACGTCGTGCTGGTGACCGCGGCGGGGGCCGGGGACCCGGCGTCGATCGCCCTGCCCCGCGCGCCGATCCCGCGCTCGCTCACCCTGCCCCGGCTGCCCAGCGGGCCGGTCGCCGGCTCCGGTTTCCGTGAGAAATACGACACGGACAGTGACGATCGGTCCACCGGCTGAGGGATAATTTGTACGGTTCGGCGATCAGCGCACAACGGCGTCCGCGACGCAATGACCAAAGTCGCACCAATGCGGCTCGAGGAGGGATATGCGCCGCAGGCGTAGCCTGCCCTCCGACGTACCCTCAGGGTGTAGGACAACACGATCGCCGCAATAGGAGGTCAGCTCACGTGACCAAGCAGGTCCGCCAGCTGGATCGGGTGGTCATCAGGTTCGCTGGCGATTCCGGCGACGGCATGCAGCTCACCGGTGACCGCTTCACATCCGAGACCGCTCAGCTCGGAAACGACATATCCACGCTGCCGAACTTCCCCGCCGAGATCCGGGCCCCAGCCGGCACGCTTCCGGGCGTGTCCAGCTTCCAGGTGCACTTCGCCGACTTCGACATCCTCACGCCCGGTGACGCGCCCAACGTGCTGGTCGCGATGAACCCCGCCGCCCTCAAGGCCAACCTGGCCGACCTGCCCAAGGGCGCCTCGATCATCGTCAACACCGACGAGTTCACCAACCGCAACCTCACCAAGGTGGGGTACGCGGCGAACCCGCTCGAGGACGGCTCGCTGGACGGCTGGAACGTCGCCCAGGTCGGGCTGACGTCGATGACGGTCAAGGCCCTGGAGTCGTTCGAGATCTCCAAGAAGGATGCCGAGCGGGCGAAGAACATGTTCGCGCTCGGCCTGCTCTCGTGGATGTACTCGCGCCCGCACGAGTCCACGCTGGCCTTCCTCGAGCGCAAGTTCGCGTCCCGCCCCGAGCTCGTCGCCGCCAACATCGCCGCCTTCAAGGCCGGCTGGAACTTCGGCGAGACGACCGAGAACTTCGCGGTGCGCTACGAGGTGAAGCCGGCCCGCATGGTCGCCGGCAACTACCGCAACATCACGGGCAACGCGGCGCTGGCGCTGGGCATCGTGGCCGCGGGCGTGCGCTCGCAGCTGCCGGTGTTCCTCGGCGCGTATCCGATCACCCCGGCGTCGGACATTCTGCACGAGCTGTCGAAGCACAAGAAGTTCGGCGTGACGACGGTGCAGGCCGAGGACGAGATCGCCGCGATCGGCGTGGCCCTGGGCGCCTCCTACGGCGGCGCGCTCGGCGTGACCACCACCTCGGGCCCGGGCGTCGCGCTCAAGGGCGAGACGATCTCGCTCGCGGTCGCGCTGGAGCTGCCGCTGGTGATCATCGACGTGCAGCGGGCCGGCCCGTCGACGGGCCTGCCGACCAAGACCGAGCAGGCCGACCTCAACATGGCCCTGTTCGGCCGGCACGGCGAGGCCCCGGTCGCGGTGCTCGCCCCGCGCTCGCCCGCGGACTGCTTCACCACCGCGCTCGAGGCGGCGCGCATCGCGCTGACCTATCGGACCCCTGTGATCCTGCTCTCGGACGGGTACATCGCCAACGGCTCCGAGCCGTGGCGCCTGCCGGAGGTCGCCGACCTGCCCGACCTGCGCGTGCAGTTCGCGACCGAGCCCAACGGGGAGGACGGCAAGACCTTCCTGCCGTACCTGCGCGACCCGCAGACGCTGGCGCGGCCGTGGGCGGTCCCGGGCACCCCGGGGCTGGAGCACCGCATCGGCGGCCTGGAGAAGGCCGACCGCACCGGCGACATCTCCTACGACCCGGCCAACCACGACTTCATGGTCCGCACCCGGGCCGCCCGCATCGAGGGCATCGACGTGCCCGACGTCGAGGTCGAGGACCCCGACGGCACCGCGCGGGTGCTGGTGCTGGGTTGGGGTTCGACGTACGGGCCGATCGGTGCCGCCGCCCGCGCGCTGCGTCAGCGGGGCCTGGCGATCGCCCAGGCCCACCTGCGGCACCTCTCGCCCATGCCGAAGAACCTGGGCGAGGTGCTCAAGTCCTACGACAAGGTCGTCATCCCGGAGATGAACCTCGGCCAGCTCGCCGCCGTGATCCGGTCGAAGTACCTGGTCGACGCCATCGCCTACAACCAGGTCCGGGGCCTGCCGTTCACCGCGGCCGAGCTGGAGGGTGTGCTCGAGGAAGTGGTCAAGAATGCCTGAGACCGAAAAAATGCCCGGGCCGATGTTGAAGCTGACGATGAAGGACTTCAAGTCCGACCAGGAGGTGCGCTGGTGCCCCGGCTGCGGGGACTACGCGATCCTGGCGGCGGTCCAGTCGTTCATGCCCGAGCTCAACATCCCGCGGGAGCGGATCGTCTTCGTCTCCGGGATCGGCTGCTCCTCGCGCTTCCCGTACTACATGAACACCTACGGCATGCACTCGATCCACGGCCGCGCGCCGGCGATCGCGTCCGGCCTGTCGGTGTCGCGCCCCGACCTGTCGGTGTGGGTGGTCACGGGTGACGGTGACGCGCTGTCCATCGGCGGCAACCACCTCATCCACGCGCTGCGCCGCAACGTCAACCTCAAGATCCTGCTGTTCAACAACAAGATCTACGGCCTGACCAAGGGGCAGTACTCGCCGACGTCGGAGATCGGCAAGATCACCAAGTCGACGCCGGCCGGCTCGGCCGACTCGCCGTTCAACCCGATCTCGCTGGCGCTGGGCGCGGAGGCGAGCTTCGTCGCGCGGACGATCGACTCCGACCGCAAGCACCTGCAGTCGGTGCTGCGCGCCGCGGCCGACCACCGCGGCTCCGCGTTCGTGGAGATCTACCAGAACTGCAACATCTTCAACGACGGCGCGTTCGACGCGCTCAAGGAGCCGGCGACCCGCGACGACTTCCTGATCCGGCTGGAGCACGGGCGGCCGATCACGTTCGGCAAGGACGGCGAGTGGGCGGTCACGCACCCGCCCGGCGGCTTCGGCCTCTCCGTCGTGCCGACCGCCTCGGTGAGCGCCGAGGAGATCGTGGTGCACGACCAGACCGTCACCGAGCCGGCGTATGCGTTCGCGCTGTCCCGGCTGCCGGGCCTCGACCTGCGCAACACGCCGATCGGGGTGTTCCGGTCCGTGGACCGGCCGGCGTACGACGACATCGTCCGCGACCAGCTCGTCGCCGCGAAGGCCAAGGCCAAGGGTTCGCCCGAGGAGGAGCTCGCCGGGCTGCTCAACAGCGGCGACACCTGGACGATCCTGTAACGACGATGGGGGAGGCCGCCGCCGTCTCAGGCGGCGGTGGTCTCCAGCCAGCGGGTCAGCGTGCGCACGCCCCAGCCGGTCGCGCCCTTGGTGAGCTCGCCGTCGTTGGAGTCCGACCAGGCGGGCGAGGACATGTCGAAGTGCGCCCAGTTCTCGCGTAGCGTGCCGGTGAACTCGCGCAGGTACAGCGCGGCGAGCAGCGAACCGGCGCCGATGTCGGTGGAGTTGACGATGTCGGCCAGGTCGCCGTCGAGCTCCGCGGCGTAGTCCTCGTTCAGCGGCATCCGCCACACCGACTCGCCGGAGGCGGCCGCCGCCTCGGCCAGGGCGCCCGCGAGGCTGTCGCTGTGGCTGTACAGCGCGGCGGTCCGCTTGCCCAGCGCCACGCCCTGCGCCCCGGTGAGGGTGGCGAGGTCGACCATGACGTCGGGCCGCAGGCGGCGCACCGCGTACGCCATGGCGTCGCCCAGCACCAGCCGGCCCTCGGCGTCGGTGTTGAGGATTTCCGAGGTGATCCCGCCGTAGTGCGTGATCACGTCGCCGGGGCGCATCGAGTCGTCGCCGAGCGCGTTCTCGGCCAGGGGGGCCAGCGCGGTCACCCGCACCGGCAGGCGCATCGCGGCGGCGGCGAGGGTCGCGCCGATCACGGCGGCCGCCCCGCCCATGTCCTTGCGCATGAGCTTCATGCCGCTCACCGGCTTGATGCAGACGCCGCCGGTGTCGAACGTGATGCCCTTGCCGACCAGCACGATGTGCCGCTTCGCGCCGCGCGGGCGATACGACAGCTCGACGAGCCGGGGCCCGCGCTCCTGGGCCGCGCCCCGGCCGACGGCCAGGATCGCGTTGAAGCCCTGCGCCGCCAGGTAGGCGGGCTCGCGCACCTCGACTGTGAGCCCCGGCACGCCGGCGGCCGCCTTGACCACCTGCCGGGCGAACCAGGCGGGCGTCTTGCGGTCGCTCGGCATGTTGGTCAGGTCGCGGGCGAGCAGCGTCGCGGTGACGACCGCCCGGGCCTGGTCGAGCGCGGCCTCGATCTCTTCGGTGGCGGGCAGCACCACCGTGACACGCCGCAGCGGGTCGGGCTCGGCGTCGTTGAGGCGGAACCGGTACGAGGCGAGCCAGAGCCCCTCGGCCAGTCCGCGGACCGCCTCGGGCGCCGTGTCCCGCGGTACCAACACTCGTAACGACGTCTCGGAGCGCGCCGAACGGGCCAGCGCCGCGCCCGCGGCTCGCCAGCCGGCCTCCTCACCGTCGCCGATGCCGGCGAACAGCAGCCGCGACGGCCGCCGGGCCGGTCGCGGCAGGGTGTGCACGGTCCCGGCCGACCCGGAGTGCTCGACGTCCTCGAGGAACGCCTCGCACTCCGCAAGGTCGGCTGGACCGAGTTTCAGCAGGTCCAAAGCGTCGGAGGGGGAGCCGGACGGCACGACGACAGCGACCGCGCCGGAGGCGCTGCGGGCTGTGGCGAACCTGATGTCCAGCACGGGGACCCTCCATTTTTCTGCGCACACCGATGGGAGCGACCAGTCCTGGCCACCCCAGTCAACCCGAAAGCAGAGCCGATTGCAGGAAGAGTCAGCCTGTGGCCGTCTTCAGCGCCTCGCTGAGCTCGTTGGCCTCGTCCTTGGTCATCTCGACGACAAGCCGCCCACCACCCTCGAGCGGGACGCGCATGACGATGCCGCGGCCCTCCTTGGTGACCTCCAGCGGACCGTCGCCTGTCCGCGGCTTCATGGCCGCCATGTTGTCTCCCTTCGCTTCCTGATGTCCCAGACATCAGGTGGCACAGCCGTCCCCGCATGCCCGGCGCGCCAGGTCACGGGGCCTCGACCGGACCCGCCGGCTCCGTGATGTACGCACCAACCGTTGATTTTCCCTGATGATGGCCCCAAGACCCAAACCGGGACGCGAACCTTGTGACAACGCCTGGTCGGTCCCTATGACATGTTCTAGCGGGAACAGGCGGTCAACTGTCACAATAAGCGGCCATGCAGGCCCGGTCCGCCCTCTTTGATCTCTATGGCGACCATCTTCGCCCGCGCGGTGGGCGGGCCGCGGTCGCGGCTCTCGTGCGCCTGCTCGCTCCCCTCGGCATCGCCGCCCCCGCCGTCCGGACCGCGGTGTCGCGGATGGTCCGGCAGGGATGGCTGCACCCTCTACGGTTGCCGACCGGCCCCGGCTACGGCATCACCCCGAAGGCGGCACGCCGTCTGGACGCCGCCGGCGCGCGGATCTACCGCACGCAGCGCCCCGGGGCGCCCGCCAACGCCTGGACCGGCCGCTTCGATCTCATCACGCTCGAACCGCCCGCGCACCGCGGCGCGCGGGCGAGACTGGTGGCGAACCTGGGATTCCTCGGGTACGGCTCGCTCGACGGCTCCACCTGGATCGCCCCGCGCCCGGGTGAGGGCGTCGACACCCTGCTGACGGAGGCCGGCGTGCGCTATGACCGATTCGAGGCGGAGCATTCCGGCGGTACCGCTGGCGCGTTGCAAATGGTGGCGAGAGCCTGGGATCTGGAGGCGATCGCCGCGGCCTACGGGGAGTTCGTCGAGCGCCTCACGCCACTGGTCGCCGGCGTCGGGCCGGCGACGCCCGACGAGCGCGCCTATGCGGTGCGGTTCACGCTGGTGCACGCCTGGCGAGCGTTCCTCTTCCGCGACCCGCAGCTGCCGCCCGAACTGCTGCCCGAGCGCTGGGCCGGCACCGCGGCGGCCGCGTTCTTCGACCACCACGCCGCCCGGCTGCGCCCCGCCGCGGACCGGTTCGTCGACACGTGCCTGACCCTTTAGGTTTTGGAGTACCGATGGAGCTGCTCTTCGAACGCACCGAGTCCGGCGTGGCGATCCTGACGCTGAACCGGCCGGATGCCCTCAACTCGCTGACCACCGCGCTGAAGGTGGCCCTGCGGGACACCTTGCAAGAGATTCAGGACGATGATTCGGTACGCGCCGTGGTGCTCGCCGGCGCCGGGCGCGCCTTCTGCGGCGGCCAGGACCTGCGCGAGCACGTCGACCTGCTGGAGTCCGGCTCGAGCGCGCCGCTGTCGACCGTCGCCGAGCACTACAACCCGATCGCCACGCTGCTCGGCGGCATGCCCAAGCCCGTCGTCGCCGCCGTGCGCGGCATGGCCGCCGGCGCCGGGGCCTCGCTCGCCCTGCTCTGCGACTTCCGCATCGGCGGCCCGAAGACCGCGTTCCTGATGGCGTTCGCCAACGTGGGCCTGGCCGGCGACACCGGCATCTCGTGGGCGCTGCCGCGCATCGTCGGGCACGCCAAGGCCCTCGAACTGCTCCTGCTCGCCGAGCCGGTCCCCGCGCAGGCCGCCTTCGGGCTGGGCATGCTGACCCGGCTCACGGACGACGACGAGGACGTGCTGCCGAGCGCCCTCGAGCTCGCCGACCGCCTCGCCGCCGGCCCGACGGTCGCGTACGGCCAGATCAAGCGCGAGCTCGCGGCCGGCGGCTCCGGCTCGCTCGCCGCCGCGCTCGCCGTCGAGGCCGAGGCCCAGGCGACCTGTGGCCGCACCGCGGATCACCGCGACGCGACGGCCGCCTTCGTACAGAAGCAGCGCCCCGTCTTCAACGGAGCCTGAGCCCCGCTTAACACGTTTCGTACAAAAGGCCCATAGCCTGGGGTCCATGGCCGATCGTGAGAAGGTTGCGCATCTGCTGCGCCGGGCGACGTTCGGGCCCACGGCGGAGGAGGTCGACGCGGCCGAGTCCAAGGGCCCGGCGGCGACCCTCGATGCGCTGTTCGACCCGCCCGCGCCCGACGCCGGCGCGGGCCGGACCCCGCCGCCCAGGCTCGGCGTGGTCGTCAACGAGAGGAGCGACCGCGCCGAGCAGATCCGCACGGTCGGCGCCTGGTGGCTCGACCGCATGGTCCAGGCCGACCACCAGGTGCACGAGAAGCTGACGTTCTTCTGGCACGGCCACTGGGCCACCTCGGCCGACAAGGTCAAGTCCGGCCCGTTGATGCTCAACCAGCAGCAGACCCTGTACAAGACCGCCCTCGGCGACTTCGCCACGATGGTCCACACGATGCTGCGCGACCCGGCCCTGATCGTCTGGCTCGACGGCCAGAAGAACACCGTCAAGGCCCCCAACGAGAACCTCGGCCGCGAGCTCATGGAGCTGTTCACCCTCGGCGTCGGCAACTACACCGAGCAGGACGTGCGCGAGGGCGCCCGGGCGCTGACCGGCTGGACGGTCGACGCGAAGTCCGGCACGGCGACGTTCAACGCCAAGCGCCACGACGACAAGCCCAAGACCATCCTCGGCAGGACCGGAAACTTCGACGCCGACGGCTTCGCCGACATCCTGCTGGCCCAGCCCGTCAGCCCGGAGTTCATCGCGCGGAGGCTCTGGCTGCGGTACTGCAGCGACGCCCCCATCCCGCCGGCCGCCCTCGACCGCGCCAAGGCCCAGACCACGACGGCCGCCATGCTGCGCGAGCTGCTCACCGCCGACGGCCACGCCGAGCTCGTCAAGCAGCCCGTCGAGTGGCTCGTCGGCGCCCTCCGGCAGCTGCAGATCCGCCCCGGCGACCTCAACGACGCCCAGCGCAAGCAGCTCGCCGGCGGCCTGACCCAGCTCGGCCAGGTCCCGCTGCGCCCGCCGAGCGTCGGCGGCTGGCCCGCGGGCGCGGCCTGGCTGACCACGTCCGCGACCCAGGCCCGCATCAGGCTCGCCCAGGCCCTCGGCGCCCGCGCCCCGCAGCCGGTGATCGACCGCCTCACCGCCGTGCCGCCCGCCCAGCGCCCCGCGGCCCTGGCCCGCCTGCTGGTCGTCGACACATTCACCGACCGCACGCTGGCCGCGCTCACCCCCGCCGCGAACGACGCCCGCCGCCTGCTGACCCTGGGCCTGGCGAGCCCCGAGTACGCCGTCAACTGACCCTCAAGGAGGCGACATGGACGCCCTAACGCGCAGGAAGTTTCTGATCGCCAGCGGTGTGGTCGGCGGCGCGGCCCTGGCCGCGGGCGGAGCCTGGACGCTGTACGACGTCCTCGACACCGCCAAGTGGGACGACCGCCCCGGCGACGCCAAGACCCTCGTCCTCGTCACGCTCTACGGCGGCAACGACGGCCTGTCCAACGTCATCCCGTACGCCGACAAGGCCTACGCCCCCGCGCGCCACGACCTCGCGTACAAGCCCGAGGAGGTCCTCAAGCTCGACGACTCCCTCGGCCTCAACCCCGGCCTGGCCGGCTTCAAGCGCATGTTCGACGCGAAGAAGCTCGCCATCGTCCGCGGCGTCGGCTACCCGAAGCCCGACCACAGCCACTTCCGTTCCATGGACATCTGGCAGACCGCCCAGCCCGACCGCCCCGGCAACACCGGCTGGCTCGGCCGCTGGCTCGACGCCTTCGGCGGCGACCCCCGCCACGCCGTCTCCTTCGAGCCCGTCCTCCCGCCGCTGCTGGCCGGCGCCACCACCTCGGGCGCCGCCATTCCCGTCAGCGGCCTCACCCTCCCGAACGGCGTCAAGCCCGAGGTCCTGACCGCGTTCGGCAAGCCCTCCGACGGCGAACCGCCCCTGCAGGCCCGCGCCGCCCGCGCCTTCGCCGACCTGGTTGAGGTGGACGCCCTGATCCACAGCGTCGACGAGTCCGCCGCCGACGACTCCGGCTCCGCCTCCTCCGGCACCGCGACGGGCGGCCGCTCCGACCTGAAAACCCAGCTCGACCTCGTGGCCCGCTGCGTCGAGGCCGGCGTGGCGACCCGCGTCTTCTCGGTGTCGCTGGGCGGCTTCGACCTGCACGCCGAGGAGCGCAACTCGCAGGAGATCCTGCTCAAGCTCCTGGACCAGGCCCTCACGGCCTTCGCCGACCGCATGTCGAAGACGGAGGCCGGCCGCAAGGTGGTGGTCGCGGTCTATTCGGAGTTCGGCCGCCGGGTGGCCGCGAACGGCTCCGACGGCACGGACCACGGCACGGCCTCGAACATGTTCATCCTGGGCAGCCCGGTGAAGGGCGGCTTGTACGGCGAACAGCCCGCCCTGAGCGACCTCGACAACGGCGACCTGAAGTTCACGACCGACTTCCGCTCGGTGTACGCCACCCTCCTCCGCGACGTCCTCGACGCCGACCCCGAACAGATCCTCGGCTACAAGTCCCAGCTGGAGGGCATCCTGTAGCTCCGCGCCAGCGCCCGCGCACCTGCTCCGTCCCGCCGCGCACGGCCAGCCCCGACCCGGACTTCCATCGGCATCCCCGCGCGGTGCTCGGCCCGCGCGGTGCTCGGTCCGCGCGGTGCTCGGTCCGCGCGGTGCTCGGTCCGCGCGGTGCTCGGCCCGCGCGGTGCTCGGCCCGCGCGGTGCTCGGCCCGCGCGGTGCTCGGCCCGCGCGGTGCTCGGCCCGCGCGGTGCTCGGCCCGCGCGGTGCTCGGCCCGCGCGGTGCTCGGCCCGCGCGGTGCTCGGCCCGCGCGGTGCTCGGCCCGCGCGGTGCTCGGCCCGCGCGGCACTCGGCCCGCGCGGCGCCCGGCCCGCGCGGCACCCGACTGGCGCGGCGCTCGGCTCGCCTGACGACCTGGCCGGCGGCGGCCGGACGCCGGCGCGCGGCGATTGAGCCTCGCGCGCGTCGCGGCATTGGCCCGGCACGCGTGCCCGCTACCCGCCGATCCGGCCGGCGGCGGCCATCGGCGTGCGAGGTGGTGCGGGGTCGCTCGGTGTGCTGATCTTCGGCGATCTGACCTCCCAGACGATGTGAGCAATGACTCGCCTCGCGCACGCGCTGCGCCGTGTGGCCCGCATGTGCTGCGCCGTGCGGGCCGCATGTGCGTGCTGTGCGGCGGCCGGGCGGCGAACACGTGCTGTGCGGCGGCCGGGCGGCGAACACGTGCTGTGCGGCGGCCGGGCGGCGAACACGTGCTGTGCGGCGGCCGGGCGGCGAACACGTGCTGTGCGGCGGCCGGGCGGCGAACACGTGCTGTGCGGCGGCCGGGCGGCCCACACGTGCTGTGCGGCGACTTCGCCCCTCGGTGCGCTTCGCGACGACCGGGCCACCGGCGCGGTCGGCGACCGGCCTTGCCGAGCGACCGCATCCGCCGCGGGTGGGCGGATGCGGTCGCCGATCCGTTCGGCGTTAGCCGCCCACGGGCTGGGCGAGCAGTTCGCGGCTCATGAGTGCGGCGTCCGTCGCGGTGAGGCGCGCGTGCGATGCATCGTCCGACTCGAAGATCGGCACGCCCTCGGCGGAGGCCGCATCCTGTGCCTCGACCGCCGCGGAGTCGTCAGATTCGATCACCCCGGTCAGCAGCGCAAGAGCGGGCGCCGAGACGTCCGAGCCGACCGCCGCCGTCCGAACCGCAGGACCGGTCGTCGAAGCGCCGGTCGCGCCGATGAGCGCCGCGCCCGTGGCCAGCCCGCCGATCACCGCCGGCTGCGACGTGTGAAGACGTGCGGCGTCGTCGACGCCGAGAGCTGCGGGCTGCGGCGCGACAAGAGGTGCGGCGTCGTCGGCGCCGAGAGCTGCGGGCTGCGGCGCGAGAACGAGTGCACGGCCGTCTGCACTGGCCGCTGTCGGAGCAGGCGCTCCGTTGTCCGCGTCGACCGCCGTGGGACCAGGCGCTGTGTTGCCCGCGCTGGCCGGTGTAGGAGCGTCCGCGTCGACCGCCGTGGGACCAGGCGCTGTGTCGTCCGCGCTGGGCGCTGTAGGAGCGTTCGCGTCGGCCGCTGTGGGATCAGGCGCCGAGTCGGCCGGGCGAACAGGTGCCGAGTCGGCCGCGTCGGCTGGCGGTGGGGGCGATGCGGGGGAGGGCGCCGGCGCCGTGGCGAGTGCCAAGGCGTCGACCGCGGCCGGGCCCGGGTCCGTCGGGCTCCACGGTGCCGGCTGGCGGCCGCGGCCCGCGGCGCGTGGGCGGGTGCTGCCGCTCGGCGTGCGCGGGCGGCGTGCGGTCGCGGAGCGCTGGCGCAGCCGTTCGGCGCGCTCGCGGGCGCGGCGCTCCTGGTCCAGCCAGGCCAGTGCGGTCCGGCAGGAGTAGGCCCACCAACCCACCCACGGCCCGTACCGCTCGCGGAGCTCGGACGGGGCCGGCGGCGGGTCGCCGTAGACGGAGACGGCGATGTTGACGAACTGCTCCATCTCCAGCGGCACGGCGTCGGGCCGGCCGAGGGCGCGCAGGAGCAGCGCGTGGGCCGTGTAGTCGCCGACGCCGCGCACCGACAGCAGCGCCGCCCTCGCCTCCTCGTAGGGGCCGTGGCGCAGCAGCTCCTCGTCCAGCGCGGCCACACCGGCGAGGACGTCGGCCAGGGGGGCGGCCTTGCTCGCGACGCCCACGTAGGGCAGCAGCTGGGTCGGCGACAGCGTCGTCAGCAGCGGGAACTCCGGGAACGCGGTGTAGTCCACGCCCTCCACCCGGGCGGTCGGGCCCAGGTGGAGGGTCAGGCGGCGCTTGCGGAGCGTGGCGTACCACTCGGCGGAGTTCTGGACCAGGGCGAAGTACACCGCGGCCTCCGCCAGGCTCGAGAACCGCGGCTGGTGCAGGCCCGCGGTGAGGGCGAGCAGCGGGCGCACGTGCTCGTCGGCCTCGGCGATGCGCAGGAACTCCGCCCGCTCGTCGTCCAGGCCCAGCCAGGCGTTGACGCGCCGGCCGACGGCGTCGAGGTCGGCCTCGGCCAGGGGCGCCTCGCTGAACACGGTGAGCCGGACGCCGGGCGCGCCGTCGTCGCGCTCGGTGACCTGGGTCACGATCGCGGACTGCGGGTCGGCCGGGTGGGTGAAGGCGCGGCGGACCATGCCGTCGAACAGCCCGACGTCGCGCAGGCCGGGCCGGAAGCCGGCGAGGGCGCGCAGCGTGCAGCCGAGGTCATAAGGAGCGGTGGCCGGGAGGAGTGTCTGGGTGATGGTGCCGAGTTCGGTCATGGGTTGATGTTCGAACAGGGGTACGACAATTTTGGGCGAGGGTCACTGCGCGCGAGCGGCCAGTAGCAGTCCGTCGTCGAGGGGGAGCAGTGTGGGGATCCACGCCTCGCTGTCGCGGAGCGATTTGACCGCTTCACGGAGAAGTACCGTCTCAGCGTCCCTCATTGTGGGATCACTGACCCGGCCGCCGGCCAGCGCGTCCGCCAGGACGAGGGTGCCGCCGGGCCGCAGCAGGCGCTCGGCCGCGGTCACCACCGGGCCGTACTCGCTCGGGTCGTGGTCCACGAAGATCAGGTCGTATGCGCGGTCGGCCAGCCGCGGCAGCACGTCCAGCGCGCGGCCGGTGATGATCCGCGTGCGCGACGGCGGGTTGCCGGCGGCGGAGAAGACGCGGCGCGCGACGCGCTGGTGCTCGGCCTCGTAGTCGATGGTGGTCAGCACCCCGTCGCGGCGCATACCGCGCAGCAGCCACCCGCCGCTCACCCCGGTACCCGTGCCGACCTCGACGACCGCCTTGGCGTTGCTCACCGCGGCGATCACCCGCAGGGCCGCCCCGCAGCCCCGGCTGACCGCGTTGATGCCGAGCTCGAACGCCTGCTCACGGGCGGCCGTCAGCACCGGGTCCTCGGCGACGTACCCGTCGATGAAGTCAGCGGTCCGGGCGGAAGCGGAAATGATGTACCCCTCTGTATGTGAGTCGATGTCCGCAAGCCTAGGAGACCTCGCCCGCGCATGCTTCATGCCGGGTCGTGTAATGCTGGATGCGAAACGGACGGAGGAGCCGATCGTGACAGACGGTTCGGCCTGGCGTCAGCCGGGCCCCGGCGCGCCGGCCAGCGGAGGCTGGGAGGCGCGCCCGACGTGGCCCGCGCCCAACACGCCTCAGGCGGCCGGGCCGCAGCCTGCGCCCAACAGCTGGTGGTCCGACGCGCTCGCCGACCCTTGGCGCGACCCCGACGCACCCGTCGTGGTGGTCAAAAACCCACCGGACGAGGTCCCGGATCTGGAGAAACCGCCGCCACCGTCCGCCGGCCCTCGCGTGGGCATTGGTCTTGTACTCCTCGTGTCCATCGTCACCGCCCTGCTCGCCGGCGCCCTGGGCGGCACCCTCGGCTACGTTTTCGCCGTCGGCGGGGGCGGCGCCACGCTCGGCGCCGGCGGCCAGGTCGGCAACGCGCCGCTGAACAACCGCGCGCCCGACTCGATCGCCGCCCTGGTGAAGAAGGTCCTGCCGAGCGTCGTCACGATCAGCATGCGGGTCGGCAACGGCACTTCCCTCGGCTCCGGCTTCGTCGTCTCCTCCGACGGCCACGTCATCACCAACAACCACGTCGTCGAGGGCGGCAACGGCAGCGCCACCATCCGCTTCAGCGACGCCACCGTCGCCACCGCCAAGGTGGTCGGCAACGACGCGGAGTCCGACATTGCGGTACTGAAGATCGACACCAACGGCCTGCCCGACGGCAAGCTGGTGCCGGTCCAGTTCGGCAACTCCGACCAGGTACAGGTCGGCGACCCGGTCGTCGCCGTCGGCGCGCCGCTGGGTTTGACGAGCACCGTGACGTACGGCGTGGTCAGCTACCTCGACCGCCCCATCCGCACCAGCGAGGGCGGCGAGTCGCGGTACTACTCGGCCATCCAGACCGACGCCGCCGTGAACCAGGGCAACTCCGGCGGCCCGCTCTTCGACGCCGCCGGGCGCGTGATCGGCATCAACTCCGTGATCGGCACCCTGTCCGAGGACCAGGCCAGCGCCGGCAACGTCGGCCTCGCCTTCGCCATCCCGATCAACCACGCCCGCCGGATCGCCACGGACATCATCAACACCGGCAAGGCCCGCCGCACGGTGATGGGCGTGCAGGTGGACACGTCGTACCAGAACCCGCTCGGCGGCGCGCGCCTGTCCCAGGTCCAGGCCGGCGGTCCGGCCGAGGGCGGCGGGCTCAAGTCCGGCGACGTGGTCATGGCCGTCAACGGCAAGCCGATCGAGGAGTCGTGGGACCTGACCGCCCTCGTGCGCAAATACGCGCCCGGGGACACGGTCGAGATCCAATACCTCCGCGGTACCGCAAGAGCCAAGACGTCCGTAACCCTGGTCGCCGACGCGAAGTGACCTGACAGGCACTCCCGGAACCGGCTCGGGAATGCGTAGTCTGGCCGGTGAGAAGGTAAGGGGAGGGCCGGCACATGGGCTTGGACAACATCGGTGGCTGGGAGTTCGTCGTCATCATCCTGGTCGGGCTCTTCATCTTCGGCCCCGACCGCCTGCCCAAGGCGATCGCCGACGGCGTGAAGATGCTGCGCCAGCTCCGCCAGATGGCCCGCAACGCGACCGGCGACCTCAGCCGCGAGCTGGGCACGGACATCCAGCTCGAGGACCTGCACCCGAAGACCTTCCTGCGCAAGCACCTGCTGAGCGAGGAGGACGAGGCCGCGCTGCGCAAGCCGCTGCAGGGCATCTACGACGACGTACGCGGCGTGGCCGACCAGGTCAAGCGCGACGCCGAGTCGGCCGCGAAGTCGGTGACCGCCCCCGCCGCGAGCCCGGCTCCGGCCCCCGCCGCGTCTCAGCAGCCGGCCATCAAGGCTTCGTGGGACGACGTCACCTGATCGCCACTAAGGCTCAGAGAGCCCGCTAGGAGTCCCCCGGCCAGGCGCCCGGCTCTGTCGCACCATGCGCCGCGGTGACGCACCGCCCGATTTAAGCGTCGCCGGGCGGAATTTCGGGTATCCGCCGGAATTGCGACCGCCGCAGCGCGCAATGTCAGATGCGTGCGCGCCGCGGGTCGAGATGCGTAGAAGCGGTCAGCGGCCTGCCGGCTTCAGGCCCAGCGGCTTGCCGACCAGGCTCTCGCGCCGCAGCGCGAGCTTGTCCGCCACCGAGACGAGCGCGGCCGCCGCCGGGGCGTCCGGGGTGGCCAGGACCAGGGGCAGGCCCGAGTCGCCGGCCTCGCGGAGGCGGGTGTCGAGCGGGATCTGGCCCAGCAGCGGTACCTTCGCGCCGACCATGCGGGTCAGCGAGTCGGCCACCGTCTGGCCGCCGCCGGCGCCGAAGACCTCCAGGCGGTTGCCGTCCGGGAGCTCGAGCCAGGACATGTTCTCCACGACGCCCACGATGCGCTGGTGGGTCTGCAGGGCGATCGAACCCGCCCGCTCCGCCACCTCGGCCGCGGCGGCCTGCGGGGTGGTCACGACCAGGATCTCGGCCGACGGCAGGAGCTGCGCGAGGGAGATGGCCACGTCGCCGGTGCCGGGCGGGAGGTCGAGGAGCAGGACGTCGAGGTCGCCCCAGTACACGTCCGCGAGGAACTGCTGCAGCGCGCGGTGGAGCATCGGGCCGCGCCAGACGACCGCGGTGTTACCCGGGGTGAACATGCCGATCGAGATGACCTTCACGCCGTGGGCGGAGGGCGGCATGATCATGGACTCGACCTGGGTGGGGCGGCCGTCGGCGCCCAGCATGCGGGGGACCGAGTGGCCGTAGATGTCGGCGTCGACGACGCCCACGGACAGGCCGCGGGCGGCCAGGGCGGCCGCCAGGTTGACCGTGACGCTCGACTTGCCGACGCCGCCCTTGCCGCTGGCCACGGCGTAGACGCGGGTGCGCGAGCCGGGCTGGGAGAACGGAATGATCGGCTCCTGCACGTCGCCGCGCAGGCTGGTCTGCAGGTTCTTGCGCTGCTCAGCGGTCATGACGCCGAAGTCGATCTCGACCGTGCTCACACCCGTGACGGCGCCGACGGCGCGCGTGATGTCGGTGCGGAGCTTGTCCTTCAGCGGGCAGCCGGCCACCGTGAGCAGGATGCCGATCATGGCGACCCCGTCCGGGCGCAGGGTGACGTCGCGGACCATCCCGAGCTCGGTGATGGGTCGGCGGATCTCGGGGTCGTCGACGGTCGCGAGCGCGGCGTTGATCGCGTCCTCGACGGTGGTGGCCGGGGCTGACATGTGTGCAATGCTACTGCGAGTCAAGTCCCCGCCCGCGCGCTAGCGAACGCGCGAGGAGCGCGTCACAATTACGGGGTGCCGCCGCGCGCCTCGCCCCTTGAGGCGCGCGGCGCAACCTTTCCGGCCCAACGCTTCGCCCGTTGAGGCTCTTTCCGGCCGCGCCTCCGCCTCGCCCTTGAGGCGCGGCGACGTTTCCGGCCGGCGCAGCGCGGCGCGGGCCTGCTTCCGCGTTTCGTGTGAGCCAGGCGAGCGTTGTACGGGACAAATAGGACTTAAATCACCAGGCTTAACGAGCTACCTGATGCCCGACTTATCGCCTGTCAGGGTATAAATCCGAAAAGTCGTGGCGCGCCAGCGCCCGACTTTTCGCAGCGCCGACGACTACGGGCCGACGGTGGACGCACGGAGATCACGGCTCAGCGGCGGCGGCGCGGCGGCTCGTCCGTGTCCAACGAATCATCCGACTCGTCCGGCGCCAGCGGATCCGACAGCGTGCCGAGCGCCTTGCGGACCTTCTTGCGCTCCGCCTTCGCCCGTCGGTCGGCCGCCTCGTCCAGCTCCTCCGCCACCCGCGCCAGCTCCGAACGCAGGAAGTCGCGGGTCGCCACCTCGCCGAGCGCGATGCGCAGGGCGGCGATCTCCCGCGCGAGGTACTCGGTGTCCGCCTTCTGCGCCGCCGCCCGCCGCCGGTCCTCCTCGGAGGCCAGCCGGTCCCGGTCGGCCTGGCGGTTCTGGGCGAGCAGGATGAGTGGCGCCGCGTACGACGCCTGCAGCGACAGGACCAGCGTGAGGAACGTGAAGGTGTACGGGTCGAACTGCCAGCTCTTCGGTGTGAGCGTGTTCCAGGCGATCCAGAAGAGGATCACGATCGTCATGTAGACGAGGAACTTCGCCGTGCCCATGAAGCGCGCGATGCCCTCCGACCACTGGCCGAAGGCCTCCGGGTCGAACCTCGGCAGCGTAATGCGGCTGTCCCGCGGCTGGTCGAGACCCCGCCGCCGCTCAGCCACGGCCACTGCCGTGTCCGGGAGCGGGGGCATCGGAGGGGACCGCGACGGTCAGCGGCTCGGCGTGATCGCGGTCACGCCAGTCCTCGGGCAGCAGGTGGTCGAGCACGTCGTCGACGGTGACGGCGCCGACCAGCTTGTCGTTGTCGTCGACCACGGGCATCACCACCAGGTTGTAGGTCGCCATGCGGCGAGTGATCTCGGCGAGCGTGGTGTCGGGCGCCAGGGGGTCGATGCCGTTGTCGACGACCCCGCCGAGCAGCGCCGACGGCGGCTCGCGAAGGAGCCGCTGAAAGTGGATCACACCAAGGTAGCGGCCGGTGGGGGTGGCCATCGGCGGGCGGGTGACGAAGACCCCGGCGGCGACGGCGGGGGACAGCTGCGGCTCGCGGATGCGGGCGAGCGCCTCGGCGACCGTGGCGTCGGGCGCCATGACGATCGGCTCGGAGGTCATGACGGAGCCGGCGGTCCCCGCGGCGTACTCCAGCAGGGCCCGCACCGGCGAAGCCTCGTCCGGCTCCATGAGGTCCAGCAGGACCTCCTGCTCGGGCTTGGGCATCTCGGCGAGCAGGTCGGCGGCGTCGTCCGGGTCCATCTCCTCGAGCACGTCGGCGGCGCGCTGCGGCTCCAGCGCGGTGATGATCTCCAGCTGGTCGTGCTCCGGCAGTTCCTCGAGCACGTCGGCCAGCCGCTCGTCGTCCAGCGCGGAGGCGACCTCGACGCGCCGGGACTCCGACAGGTCCTGCAGCACGTTGGCGAGGTCGGCCGGGCGCATGTTGTCCAGCACGGCCAGCAGGCCGGCGGTGCCCTGCGTCTGCGGCTCGCCGGTCAGGCCCGACACCTCGCCCCACTCGAGCTGGTTGAGGTGCCCGCGGCGGGTGAGCCGGCCGGTGAACTCGCGCACCGCGACCCGCGACAGCGCCCACTCACCGGTACGGTCGGCATCCATGGCCACGTCGACAACGGCACCGGTTCGCCCGGTCGCCACCACCGTCACGTGCCGATCCATGAAGTCCTCGAGCACCAGCAGCTCGCCCGGGCGCTTCTCGAAGCGGCGCAGGTTGAGCGTGCCGGTGTTGAGCACCACGGCGTCGGGTTCGATCGCGGTGATGCGCCCGATCGGCAGGAAGATCCGCCGGCGCATCGGCATCTCGGCGACCAGCCCGACGACGCGCGGCGGCTGGTTGCCGGTGCGGGGCCGGGCAACGGCGTCGCGCACCCGGCCGACCTGGTCGCCGTTCGGATCGAACACGCTCAGGCCCGCGAGGCGCGCGATGTAGACCCGCGGCGCAGTGCTCACGAGGCTCAAGCCTACTTAAGGAATCCACCGCGTTGCGGTTGGACCGAACCTGCCGGGTCCGCCGGGCCTAGGCTGCAGTTCATGAGCCTGCTGCGGTACTCCATCGTCGACGTCTTCACCGACCGCCCGTTCACGGGCAACCCTCTGGCGATCGTCTTCGACGCGCAGGACCTGGCCCGCGAGCAGATGCAGGCGATCGCGCGCGAGTTCAACCTCAGCGAGACGATCTTCGTGCTGCCGCCGACGACCCCGGAGGCGACGTACCGTGTCCGGATCTTCACGCCGGGCACCGAGCTGCCGTTCGCGGGCCACCCGACCGTCGGGTGCGCGGTCACGCTGCTGCGCAACGGGGCGATCAAGGGCCCCGACGTCGTCCAGGAGTGCGGCGCGGGGCTCCTGCCGATCCACATCGACGAGGTGCACGGCACGGCGACGGTCACCGGCGGGCAGCCGACCGTCGGCGCCGAGCTCGACCCGCTCCCGCTGCTCGAGTCGATCGGGCTGACCGAGGCCGACTACGCCGGCCCGGCCCCGCGCAGCGCCGGCTGCGGCCTGGAGTTCACGTTCCTGTCCGTGACCGAGGACGCCGTCGCCCGCCTGCGGCCCGCGGGCCTCGTGGACAACCTGAGCGTGTTCCACTGGGACCCCGAGCGGCGCTTCGCGCACGTGCGGGTGCTCGTGCCCGAGGTCGGCGTGGCCGAGGACCCGGCGACCGGCTCGGCGGCGCTGGGGCTGGGGGTCTGGCTCGTGACCAGCGGACTGTTGCCGGGCGAGGGGCTCTCGGAGTACGAGATAGGCCAGGGTTTGGAAATGCACCGGCCCTCGGCGCTGCACTGCGCGATCACCGCAAGCGGCGGCCGGGCCGTGTCCGCCACCGTCACGGGTCACGTCGTGCCGATCGCCTCCGGCGAGATGATCGTGCCGCCCTTCGTGGGCTGACGGCGGCCGCCGAGGAGGACCACCGCCACGCCGGCGAGCAGTACGGCGATGCCGGGCAGCGTGCGCGCCGGCGGCAGCTGCCCAAGCAGCAGCCACGCGATGACCAGCGCGCCCGGCACCTCGAGCAGGAGCAGCACGGCGACCGTCGTGGCGCTCACCCGATGCAGCGCGTAGTTGACCAGCGTGTGGCCGAGCAGCTGGGGGCCCACCACCATGCCGGCGATCGCCAGGACGGTGACGCCGGTGTACCCCCACAGCTGCGTCCGCCCGACCACGCACGCGATCGCGAGGAGGGCGGCGCAGACGGAGTAGCAGACCGTGGCGTACGTGGTCGTGGCGAGGCTGGCGCGGGCGCGCGCGCCGAGCAGGGTGTACCCGGCGGCGGCGATCCCGCCGGCCAGCGCCAGCGCGTCGCCGAGCAGCGCCCGGCTCGACAGCTGGGGGTCGGCGCCGGTGGCGAGGGCCACCCCGGCGACCGCGATCCCGATGCCGGTCCAGGTGCGCGCCGGCACCCGGATCCCGCGGGCGGCCGAGATCAGTGCCGTCCAGACCGGGGTGGTACTGACCAGCGCCACCGACATCGCCACGCTGGTCAGCTTCGCGCTGGGCACCCAGGTGCCGAAGTGCACCGCCAGGCAGGCCCCGGCCAGCACGGTCACCGCCAGGGTCCGCCGCCCCGCCCCCGGCCGGAACAGGTCGCGCAGCTGCTCGCGGCGGCCGGCCAGCGCCGGCGGGGCCAGTACCGCGGCGCCCGCGGCGTTGCGCCAGAACGCGATCCCCAGCGCCGGCGCCGTCGCGAACGCGATCAGCGGTGCCGATGCCGACACGGCCACGATCGCAATCACAAGAGCAATAAACGTGCTAGGGCTGACCTGGCGCATGGTGCGAATTGTCGTCCATCCGACACAGAGGCCCGTCAGGACCATGTACACCGTTCGGAGGATAAGAGGGGGGCCGAACGGTGATAGAAGCCGTCTGTTTTGACTACTTCAACACGTGCACGAGCGCCGTCCGTCGAGGTCACGGGCATCGCCGGACCGCCGAGCTGCTCGGCGTAGACCCGGCGGAATGGGTCAAGTTACTCGACCGAACATACGACGAACGGGCCCGCGGCGCATACGGAAGCCACTTTGCGGGCCTGCGCCGGTTGTGCGGCGAGCTCGGCGTGGAGCCGTCGACCGCCCAGCTGCGCGCCGCCGCCGAGCTGCGCCTGGCGACGCTGCTGGACGACGCCCCGCTGCGCCCGGAGACCATCCCGGTCCTGCGCGCCCTGCGCGCCGCCGGAATTCGGATCGCGATCGTGAGCGACTGCTGGTTCGAGCTGCCGATGGTGCTGCCGCGCTCGCCCCTGGCCGACGTGTTCGACGCGGCCGTGTACTCCTCGCAGGTCGGGCACACCAAGCCGCACTCGTCGATGTACGCCACCGCCTGCGGACTGCTCGATGTCGCCCCCGCCCGCTGCCTGTACATCGGCGACGGCGGCGGCCGCGAGCTCACCGGCGCGTCCCGGTTCGGCCTCACCGCCGTCCAGCTGCGCGCCCCCGACCTCGGCGGCCACCTCACGTTCCACGCCGAGCCTGACTGGCGTGGGCCGTCGATAGCGTCGCTGGAGGAGGTACCGGAGCTGGTGGGTGCGCCTATGCTGGTGGCGTGACCGTGACGGCGGCGCTGTCGCCAACGGATGGCCGTTTCCTCGCCCGCCTCGCGGCGGACGCGGTCCATGCACGGCTCACCGGCGCCCGCCTCGCGGCCCGCATCCCGCCCGACAGCCCGCTGCGCGACGACGGCGCGTCGTTCGTCACGCTCGAACGAGCCGGCGCCCTGCGCGGGTGCGTCGGCACCCTGGAGCCGGTCTGCCCGTTGCACCGCGATGTCGTGCAGAACGCGATGCGCGCGATGAACGACCCGCGGCTGCCCCCGGTCACGGTGTTGGACTGGCCCGCCCTGGACGTGAAGGTGTCGGTGCTGTCACACCCGGAGCCGATCCCGTCCACGAGCCGCGCCGACGTGGTGGCCGCGCTGCGCCCCGGCCAGGACGGCCTGATCCTGCACTCGGACGACGGCCGCCGGGCGACGTTCCTGCCGTCGGTGTGGGCGAAGGTCGACGACCCGGAGCTGTTCGTGGCGGCGCTGCTGCGCAAGGGCGGCTGGCCGGAGGGCGCGTGGCCGCCGGACCTCCGTGCCGCCCGCTACGCCTCGACGGAGTTCCACGACGAGTCCCCGCGCGAGGCTCTGCCCACCTGATCGGGGGCAAATCGGATATAACCGTAATTTCCGATTTCTGTGCCGCGATTGCGCATGATCGCGAATCGAAGCCCCCTGCGGGGGTTGCGGTCGCACCCCGCGGGTGCCCAATGCCAGCCGCACCACGGCCGGCTGAGGACCTGGGCAGTCGTGGATCTGGCTGCGTCTTGGGTCCTCGCGGGCCCTGCTGAGGATCTTGGTCCCTGTCGCGGGCCGCGATCGGCTTTTCCCGCGGACCGCGCCGTAACGGTGCGCTCATCTTGCTCACGGCCCGCATCCGGCCCCTGCAGCCCGCGCGTCGTGCCGCGGCGACGCGGTAGCCCCCGGCGTCTGCGGCCTGGCGGCGGACGGAGGACTGCGCGGGGCGGCGGCGCGAGCGAGCCCGGCGCGGCCGCGACCTCCGGGAGCCGGCCGCAATCCGCGGTCCGGCCAGCGCAATCCGGGCCCGGCCCGTGATTGGATGGCAGTGTGGACGCGCTCGTGGAAGAGGCCGCGAAGAAGGCCGCCGTAGCCTGGATCGCCGTATCCGCCCGCCCGGCCAAGCTGGTCTGGTGCGCCTGGCTGGGCGGTGCCCTCCTCGTCGTCAGCGGCGAAGGCGAGCAGACCCTCCCCGGCCTGCCCGAGGCGGCGACCGTCGAGGTCAGCCTGCGCGGCGACCACGGCGGCCGCATCGTCACGTTCGACGCTGAGGTGAGCACGATCCGGCCCGACGACGAGGCGTGGGGCGAGCTTGTGACGCAGTTGGCCGGCAAGCGGCTCAACGGCGCCGGGGGAGCCGAGGACCTCGCCCGTGCGTGGGCCGAGCGGGTCGAGCGTGGCAGTTGCAGTGTGTGCCGGCTGACCCCGGTCGGGGGCACCGCGCCGATGCCGGATGACAGTCAGGCCGCTCCGCCGCGGCCGACGACCGCGACGCGTATCCCGCGGCGGCCGTTCCGGCTGCACAAGGTGCGTGGGGCGGCGAAAGAACGGCGAAGCTGAAAGCGAACGAAGGTGCGGGTCGCGCGCCCTTCCTTCTCCTTGCTCAACGCTAGCATCCGCCATCAAAACGATCTTTGCAGCGACAACGCAGCGTTACCCCAAGCCTACCGCCCGGAGGCTTTCGTTCCACAGGCTGGCGGCCAGCGCCGGGTCTGCCGTGTCGCGGGTCGGGCGGGACAGGTGGCGGTCCACGTAGTAGCCGCCCGAGGTGAGCTGGACCGGGGGAGTGGCGGCCAGCCAGACCAGGGTGTCGGCGCCGCGCTCCGGGGTGCGGGCGAACGGGGCCAGGCGGGTCATCAGGTTTATGCCGATCGATGCGCCGAAACGGCTGCGGACGAAGCCCGGGTGGTACGACGCTGACATGATGTCCGGCCACCGGCGCGCGGCCTCCGCGGCGAACAGGATGTTGGCCTGCTTCGCCGAGCCGTACTGGCGCCACAGGCCGTGGCGCTTCGAGCCGCGCAGGTCCGACGGGTCCAGGGCGCCCATCGCGTGGGCGGCCGAGGCGGTGTTGATGATGCGGCCGCCGCGCAGCTGCTCGCGCAGGAGGTTGCTGAGCAGGAACGCCGCCAGGTGGTTGGTCTGCAATGTGGCGTCGAAGCCGTCGGCGGTCACCTGGTGGCCGCGCACGACGCCGCCGGCGTTGTTGGCGAGCACGTCGATGCGTTCGTACCGCTGGCGCAGGTGGTCGACCAGCACGTGTACGTCGTCGAGGCGGGCGAAGTCGCTGCGGTACGCCGGGACGTTGCGGCCGGACGCGACGGCTCGCACGGCCGTGGCGGCGGCCTCCAGGCGTTCCGGATTCCGGCCCACGAGAACCGTGTTGGCGCCGCGGCGGGTCATGTCAATGGCGGCGGCCAAGCCGATTCCGGAGCTGGCCCCGGTGATCACCACCGTACGGCCGGTGAGATCTCCCACAGGGGCATTCTGTGTACTCACGCGTCGAGGTTACCGTCTGGTATCCGTCCTTAACCCTTGCTAAGGAGCCCCGCCATGGCCGCCCTCGGACGTCCGCGACGCTCGTGTCTCGCCGTGCCCGGATCGAGCGTGAAGATGCTCGGGAAGGCCCAGGGGCTGCCCGCCGACCAGGTGTTTCTCGATCTCGAGGATGCCGTGGCGCCGCTGGCCAAGCCCGAGGCGCGCAAGAACATCGTGGCCGCCCTCAACGAGGGGGACTGGGCCGGGAAGACCCGCGTCGTGCGGGTCAACGACCTGACCACGCCGTGGACGTACCGCGACGTCATCGAGGTCGTCGAGGGCGCCGGCGAGAACCTCGACTGCATCATGCTGCCCAAGGTGCAGAACGCCGGTCAGGTGCAGTGGCTCGACCTGACGCTGACCCAGATCGAGAAGCTCGTGGGCCTGCCGGTCGGGCGGATCGGCATCGAGGCGCAGATCGAGAACGCGGCGGGGCTCGTCAACGTCGACGCCATCGCCGCGGCCAGCCCGCGCATCGAGACCATCATCTTCGGGCCGGCCGACTTCATGGCCTCGATCAACATGAAGTCGCTCGTGGTCGGCGCGCTGATCCCGGACTACCCGGGCGACCCGTACCACTACATCCTCATGCGCATCCTCATGGCCGCCCGCATGCACGACCTGCAGGCGATCGACGGGCCGTTCCTGCAGATCCGCGACGTGGACGCGTTCCGCGAGGTCGCCAAGCGCAGCGCCGCGCTCGGCTTCGACGGCAAGTGGGTGCTGCACCCGGGGCAGATCGACGCCGCGAACGAGGTCTACTCGCCCGCGCAGGAGGACTACGACCACGCCGAGCTCATCCTCGACGCGTACGAGTACTACACCTCGGAGCAGGGCGGCCGGCTCGGCGCGGTCATGCTCGGCGACGAGATGATCGACGAGGCATCGCGCAAGATGGCGCTGGTGATCTCCGCGAAGGGTCGGGCCGCGGGGATGAAACGCACCACCACGTTCACCCCGCCGAACTGAGAAAACGCGCGTCGCATTGCCCGCCGGTGTGTCCGGCAGGCAGGATTTGTCCTATGGCACCCGACCTACGTTCCAGCGGCCCCGCCGGTAAGAGCGGCCGGCGCGACGCGAGCCGGCCGTCCTCAGCCCGGCGTACCCTGCGCGCCGTACCGTCCAACGGCGGTCCCGAGCTCGCCGGCGACCCCGTCGACGAGGAGTCCCCGACCGCCGCCGACCGGCTCGAGGGGCGCATCGCCCTGGTCACCGGCGCGGGCAGCCCCGACGGCATCGGCTACGCGACCGCCCGCCGGCTCAAGCAGATGGGTGCCGCGGTCGCGATCGTGTCCACCACCCGGCGCATCCACGACCGGGCCAGCGAGCTCGGCGTGATCGGCTTCGTCGCCGACCTCACCGTCGAGGCCGAGGTCGGCGCGCTGGCCGACGCCATCTCCGACCAGCTCGGGCCGGTCGACATCCTGGTCAACAACGCCGGCCTGGCCAGCAAGGCGAGCCCCGAGGTGCTGCGCCCGGTCGCGCAGCTGACCTACGAAGAGTGGCGCGCCGAGATCGACCGCAACCTGACCACGGCGTTCCTAGTGAGCCGCGCGTTCGTGGGCGGCATGGCCGAGCACGGCTGGGGCCGCATCGTCAACCTCGCCGCCACCGCCGGGCCGGTCAACGCCCTGCCCGCCGAGGCTGGCTACGCGGCGGCGAAGGCCGGTGTGGTCGGGCTCACCCGCGCGCTGGCCATGGAGCTCGTGGCCGACGGCATCACCGTCAACGCCGTCGCCCCCGGCATCATCCACACCGGCGCGTCCACGCTGGTCGAGCTCAAGCAGGGCTTCGGCACGCCGATGGGCCGCCCGGGCACGCCGGAGGAGGTGGCGGCCACCATCGCGTTCCTGTGCTCGCCCGGCGCGTCGTACATCACCGGCCAGATGCTGGTCGTGGACGGCGGCAACTCGGTCAGGGAGGCCCAGTACCGCTGAGCAAGCGGTCAGCCAATCATCAGGTTTGCTGGCTACGCTCGGCGGCATGGGGGCACGACCCGGGGATTACGTGGTGCTGCTCGGCCCGCCGGTCGTCGTCGGGTCGGCCGTCGGCGTCGTGCTGCTCTCCGGCGAGCCCGAGGCGTTCCTGCCCCTGCTGCTGGTCCTGCAGCCGCTGACGACGCTCGGCATCGTCGTCGGGCTGGTGCAGCTCACCCGGACGACCCGCGGGCCGCAGACGTTCCAGCTGGTGGTGTACGAGGGGCACGTCGTCTTCGGCGCCCGCCCCACGTTTCGCCGCCAGTGCATCTTCAACGGCCTGCTGAGCGCCGCGCTGCTGCTGATGGCGCTCAACGGCCTGCGGGTGCCGGGCCGGATCGTCCCGGGCCTGTCCTGGGTCATCCTGGCCCTCAACGGCGGCGCGATCCTCCTGTTGCTGGTCCGCATGATCCGCAGCGGGCCGCTGCTGATCACGCCCGACGGCATCGCGATCGACGGCGGGCGCACGTTCGTGCCGTGGGCCGCACTCCAGGCCGGTCCGGACCGTCCGCAGTGGACGCTGTCCCACCCGGAGCTGGTGCGGGGCCGGCCGATCAAGCGTTTCCAGCCCGGGCAGATCGTGCCGCTGGACGTGTCGCTGTGGTTCCTGTTCCGGGCGATCCACTCCTACCTCGACCACCCCGAGCGCCGCACGGCGATCGGCACGCCCGAGGAACTGGAGCACCTGCGCGGCACGTTAGCCCGCCAGTCCACCTGATTGCCTGACGCGGACCGCGCGGCGCCGTCCCTAGCATCGAAGGATGCGCTGGCCCTGGGTCGTGATCCCGTCGCTGCTCGTGCTCGGCGCCGGCGCGCTGGTGCTCGCGTTCTACCCGGGCGGCTACATCATCTTCGGACTGTTCGGGGTCGCCGGGTTCGGGCTCAACCAGATGCTGACCGACCTGCGCCGGCGCGAGGAGCCGCCGGCCCGCCCCGGCTGGGAGTTCCACCCGCCGGCCCGGCTCGCTTCGGCCCGCGCCGGCCGCGCCTTCGCCGTCGCGGTCATGTTCGTCTGGATCGTGGTGTTCGTCACCGCCGACCCGCCGGCGCGCGTCGCCGCCGGCATCGCCGCGGTCTGGTGCACCGCCATCGGCGCCCTGCTGCTGCTCCGGCTGGTCCGGCGCACCCCCGCGCTGCGGCTGGGCGTAACCGGGGTCGAAGTGCGCGGCCGGCGGTACCGCTGGGAGAGCATCGGCGGCGTCGAGCTCAACGGCGACCGCGCCAACCCGCGCCTCGATCTGCTGATCGCCGGCCGCCGCCAGCCGGTCACGCTGCGCCCGTCCGGCGTCGAGGCGAGCCTGCTGTTCCTGATGGACCTGCTGGGGTACTACGCCACGCACCCCGACCGGCGCACCGCGATCGGCACCGAGGAGGAGGCCCGCCGCGCCCACGCGCTGCTGCTGGAGGCCCGGCTGGCGGCCGGCCTGCGCGGCGGCCCGCGCCCCATCCTGACCGGCCGCCCGGCATTCATGCCGAGCTAACGTCGAGGCATGCGCACTGCTGAACAGATCCTGCGCGAGGCCCGGACGATCGCCGTCGTGGGCGCATCGAGGGATCGCACCAAGACCGCCCATGCCGTACCGCAACAGATCCAGCGGCACGGCTGGCGCATCATCCCGGTCAACCCGTTCGCGACCGAGATCTTCGGCGAGCGCGCCTACGCGACCCTCGCCGACGTCCCGTTCCCGGTCGACCTGGTCAACGTCTTCCGCCCGTCGGCCGACGCCACGCAGGTCGTCAAGGACGCGCTCGCGATCGGCGCCCCCGCGATCTGGCTGCAGCAGGACATCGTGTCCCCGGAGGGCCGGGCGCTGGCGGAGGCGGCCGGCGTGGACTACGTCGAGAACTCCTGCATCGCCGTCATCCGCGCCGTGCACGCCATCAGCGCACCCCGTACTCCCTGAGCAGCCCCCGGCTGATGATGGTCTTCTGAATCTCCGAGGTGCCCTCGCCGATGAGCAGGAACGGCGCCTCGCGCATCAGCCGCTCGATCTCGTACTCCTTGGAGTAGCCGTAGCCGCCGTGGATGCGGAAGGCCTCCTGCACGACCTCGGCGCAGTACTCGCTGGCCAGCAGCTTCGCCATGCCGGCCTCGACGTCGTTGCGCTGCCCCGCGTCCTTGAGCCGGGCCGCGTTGACCATCAGCCCGTGCGCCGCCTCGATCTTCGTGGCCATCTCGGCGAGCTTGAACGCGATCGCCTGGTGCTTGACCAGCGGCGCGCCGAACGTGTGCCGCTGCTGCGCATAGGCGATGGCGAGCTCGAACGCCCGGATCGAGATGCCGCACGCGCGCGCGGCCACGTTGACCCGGCCGACCTCGATGCCGTCCATCATCTGGTAGAAGCCGCGACCGGCCTGCTCGGCGCCGCCGAGGACGGCCGAGGCGGGCACCCGGACGCCATCGAGGACCATCTCGGTGGTCTCGACGCCCTTGTACCCCATCTTCTCGATCTTGCCCGGGATCGACAGCCCCGGCAGCTGCTCGTTGAGCCCGAACCCGGGCTCCTTCTCGAGCAGGAACGTCGTCATGTTGCCGTACACCGACCGGGCCCCGAGCTCGGTCTTCACCAGCGTCGCCACGACGGAGGAGTAGGCGCCGTTGGTGAGCCACATCTTCTGCCCGTCGAGCACCCACTCGTCGCCGTCGGCGACGGCCTTGGTGCGGATGGCGGCGACGTCGGACCCGGTGCCCGGCTCGGACATCGAGAACGCCCCGCGCACCTCGCCGGTGGCCATGCGCGGCAGCAGCCGCCGCTTCTGCTCCTCCGACCCGTGCTGGGAGACCAGATAGGCCACGATGAAGTGCGTGTTGACGATCCCGGAGACCGACATCCAGCCGCGGGAGAGCTCCTCGACGACGAGCGCGTAGGTCAGCAGCGACTCGCCGAGCCCGCCGAACTCCTCGGCGATCGTCAGGCCGAACAGCCCCATCTCCCGCATCCCGGCGACGATGTCCGCCGGGTAGACGTCGTCGTGCTCCAGCCGCTGCGCGTGCGGGATGATCTCCTTGTCGACGAACTCCCGGACGGTCTCGAGCATCGCCCGCTGAACGTCGCTGAGCCCGGGCGTCTGGGCGAGACGAGCCATGACGAGACCTCCGTTGGTCGGCCGAAGTTACCCGCTGGTATCCCCTCGAAGTATCGGAGCTTTCACACCCCGGGCCAATGTGAGCGTCCCACGTAACGCTGTGAAATGGTTCTCAGGTGCGCCTACACCCGCTGTCGATCGCCGCCCTGGCCTGCGCCATCGTGCTTCCCCCGTTCGGCATCCTGATGGGCCACATCGCCTGGTCGCAGTGCCGACGCGAGCACCGCCCCGGCGCCGGGCTGGCCCTGGCCGCGATGATCGTCGGTTACACGGAGCTACTGGTCTTCTGCGGCGTCCCCATTGTGATGGCCGGCTTTTAGCTCGACGGCGGCCCAGGGATCGCGCACCGGCGCCTCCTGCCCGGTGGGGCAGACCTTCCGGTAGTCGCACCAGGAGCACCGCGGCCCGGCGACCGTCGGGAAGTCCGCCGAGGCCTCCGCGGCCACGATGTCCGCCGCGGTCTCCTCCGCGCGCCGCAGGTGCCGCGCCAGCGACTCGTCCGTGTGCTCGAACGCCGCCACGCTCCCCGTCGGCAGGTGGTGCAGCTCGACCCGCCGGCACACCTTGCGGAACTGCCGCGAGGCGGCGATCGCATACAGCGCCAGCGCCCGCGATCCCCGTGCGTCGTCCTGCGACAGTCCGGCCCGCCCGGTCTTGTAGTCGACGATCACCAGCTCGTCGCCGCGCTGGTCGATGCGGTCCACCCGCCCCGACAGCGCCAGCGTCTCCGTGCGCGTGGCGACCGTGCGCTCCACGCCCAGCGGCTCGTCGTGCGGGTCGAGGCCGTCCACATAGGACTCCAGCCACTCCAGCGCCCGCCGGTAGACCTCGCGCTCCTGCTCGTCGTCCCGGTAGCCCTCGCGGACCCAGGTCGCCTTGAGCAGCTTGGGCAGCGCCGCTGTCGTGCGCCGCTCGGGCTCCAGCGCATACCAGTTCTTCAGGGCCGTGTGCACCGAGGCGCCCAGCGAGTTGTGCGCCCACGGCGGCCCCTTCGGCGGGGCCGGCCGGTCGACGTATGTATATCGATAGCGCCGCGGGCAGTCCTCGTAGCTGCCGAGTTTGCTGGGCGTGCAGGTGAACAGCCGCCGCGGCGTTGCGAAAAGTCCCAACTGCTCCACGCCCAGCATCCTGCCACCCGGGTACGACAAAAACGCATTCAGCGCCTTCACCGAAGCGAGCGCCGACGGCGCTTTCAGTGTGAGCGCAGCAAGCATGGGGGGTCCGGGGTGGGAACCCCCCGGCGCGCCCGAGCGAAGCGAGCGCCGACGACGCTTTCAGTGTGAGCGCAGCGAGCATGGGGGGGTCCGGGGTGGGAACCCCCCGGCGCGCCCGAGCGAAGCGAGCGCCGACGACGCTTTTGAGTGTGAGCGCAGCGAGCATGGGGGGTCCGGGGTGGGAACCCCCCGGCGCGCCCGAGCGAAGCGAGCGCCAACGACGCTTTCAGCTTCAGCTTTCAGTGCGGTGAGTGCAGGTAGGTCGTGACGAAGGCGCCGATCGCGTCCGCCAGCAGCTGGACCGCGATCGCCGCCACGAGCAGCCCGGCGATGCGCGTGACGACCTCGATGCCGCTCGGCCGCAGGATGCGGACCAGGACGCCGGAGAAGCGCAGCACGAGGTACACGATGAGCATGACGGCGACGATGCCGACCGCGACGGCGACGTACCCCGAAAGATGGTGTGCCCGCCGCACGAACAGCATCGTCGCCACGATCGCGCCCGGCCCGGCTAGCAGCGGCGTGCCCAGCGGCACCAGCGCGACGTTCGTCGTGACCTGGTCGCGGGGGTCGTCGGTCTTGCCGGTCAGCAGCTCGAGCGCGACGAGGAGCAGCAGCAGGCCGCCTGCGCCCTGCAGGGCCGGCAGGTCGATGTGCAGGTAGGCGAGGATCTGCCGGCCCAGCAACGCGAACGCCACGACCACGCCGCAGGCGAGCGCGACCGCCTGCAGCGCCGCCCGGTGCCGTTGCCGGCGCTCCATCTGGCCGGTGAGCGCGAGGAAGATCGGTACCGCGCCGGGCGGGTCCAGAATGACCAGAAGCGTCACGAACACTTCTCCGAAGAGCTTCAAATCCACGACCGGATTGTCGTGGCCGCCCCGTATCGAGCCGAAACCAGGGTCTTGACGTCATCGAACGGCGCCCCTACGTTGCCCAGAGAGAACAGCAAACTTTCTTAACAGCTCCGTATTTCCGGTCAGATGGAGGGTTTCATGGGCAAACGCAGCGTCCTGGCCGGGTTAGCGGCCGCGCTGGCGGCCACGTCGCTGGCGCTCGCGCCCGGGACCGCGGCGAGCGCCCACGGCGCCGCACCGCACCAGGACCAGTACAAGCGCGTCGGGTACTTCATCCAGTGGGGCATCTACGGCCGGCAGTACTACGTCAAGAACCTCGAGACGAGTGGCCAGGCCGCCCGCCTGACGCACATCAACTACGCCTTCGGCAACGTCGACGCGACCGGCAAGTGCGCCTCCGCCGACCCGTGGGCGGACTACCAGCGCCCGGTCTCGGCCGCGGAGAGTGTCGACGGCGTCGCCGATGCGCCGGGCCAGACCCTCAACGGCAACTTCAACCAGCTCCGCAAGCTCAAGCTCATGCACCCCGGCCTCAAGGTTCTCATGTCGCTGGGCGGCTGGACCCTCTCGGCCAACTTCTCCAACGCCGCGCTGACCGACGAGTCGCGCAAGGCGCTGGTGAAGTCCTGCATCGACACGTTCATGTCGACCGGCGTCTTCGACGGCTTCGACTTCGACTGGGAGTGGCCGGGCTCCGAGGGCAACCCCGGCAACGTGATCCGCCCGGAGGACAAGCAGAACTTCACGCTGCTCGTCGCCGAGTTCCGCAAGCAGCTGGGCAAGAACGCCACCCTCACCGCGTTCCTGCCGGCCGCCCCCGCCAAGATCGACGCGGGCTTCGAGGCGAACAAGATCTTCAAGTACCTGGACTTCGGCTCCGTGCAGGGCTACGACTTCCACGGCACGTGGGAGTCGACCACCAACCAGCAGTCGGCCCTGTTCGTGCCGCGCAACAACCCGACCAACCCGGACTTCAGCGGTGCCAGCTCGCTGAAGGCCTGGGCCGACCGCGGCGCGCCGAAGAAGCAGCTCGTGCTGGGCGTGCCCTACTACGGCCAGGGCTGGACCGGCGTCACCAACGCCAACCACGGCCTGTTCCAGCCGGCGACCGGCCCCGCGGCCGGCACCTGGGCGGCCGGCAACGAGGACTACAAGGTCCTCGCGACGCTGCCTCAGCAGGGCTACAAGGTGTACCACGACCTGCTCTCCGGCAGCGCCTGGCTGTTCAACGGCTCGACGTACTGGACCTACGACGACCCGATCGTGGTGGCCCAGAAGGGTCTCTACGTGCGCCTGGCCGGCTACGGCGGCGCGATGGTCTGGTCGCTCGACGGCGACGACGCCAACGGCACCCTGACCAAGACGATCTACAGCACGCTGCAGTAACGCGATAGCGCGCGAGCCGCCCCGGGACACCTCACCCGGGGCGGCTCACGTATTGCTCGATCCCGTCGAGCACCCGTTGCAGGCCGAACGCGAAGGCCCGCTGCCGTCCGCCCGCGCGGTGCTCCTCGCCGGTCGCCGACGCGACGCGGGCCGCGGTCGGGAACCACGCCGGGTCGATGACGTCGGCCAGCACGGGCGCCCAGTCGGCCCACCACTTCTCGTCGCTGCGCCCGGTGTGCTGCTCGGCCTGTTCGGCCAGCACGGCGCCGCGCGCCGCGCCGGTGACGTAGTCCAGCACGAGCCTCAGCAGCCGGTCGGCGTCGACGTCGGACACTCCGGTGCCATCGAACGCCCGCAGCTCGAAGTCGTACTTCGCGATGGCGTTCGGCCCGAGCACCGGCCGGCTGGTGGCGACCTCCAGCAGCCAGGGATGCGCGCAGTACAGCCGCCAGTTGTTCGCCGCGACCTCGCTCAGCCGCTCCCGCAGGCCGGTGCGGGCGTACTTGTCCCGGGCCGCGTCGCTGTACACGGCGTCCACCATGAGGTCCAGCAGCTCGGATTTGCTCGGCACATAGGTGTACAGCGACATGGCCGTGATGCGCAGTCGTTCGGCGACCCGGCGCATCGAAACGGCCGCCAGTCCCTCGGCGTCGGCCAGCGCCACGGCGGCGGCCACGATTCCCGGCACGGTGAACTTGGGTCGCGGGCCTCGCGTGGCGACCGGGGTCGACACCCGGCCCCACAGCAGGTTGATGCTGCGGCGAGGATCGCCGGCGCTGCTGTACTCCGTGCCCATCTCCCGCTCACCCCAGCACGGTGGTGCCCCGACCGGCCGCGATGATGCGCTCCAGCACCTCCGGCGCCGTGGTGCGGGCGCCGAGCCGGACCGTCTTGTTGGTGCCGTGGTAGTCGCTGCTGCCGGTGGTGACGAGGCCGAGCGAGGCGGCGAGCGTCCGCACGTGGTCGCGCTCGGCCGGGCTGTGGTCGGTGTGGTCGGCCTCCAGCCCGAAGAGCCCGGCGGCGGCCATGTCGACGATGAGCTCGTCCGGCACGATGGGGCCGCGGACGCTGGCCCGCGGGTGGGCGAAGACCGGCACCCCGCCGGCGCCGAGGACCAGGCGCAGCGCGACGAAGACGTCGAGGTCCTCCTTCGGCACCCGGTAGCGCCGGCCGAGCCACTCCGGCTCGAACGCCTCGGAGACCGTGCCGACCAGGCCCCGCCGGATGAGCGCCTGGGCGAGGTGGGGACGGCCCACGGTGCCGCCGGCCGCGTCCTGCAGGACTTCGTCCCAGGTGACGTCGATGCCGTCGGCGTACATCATCTCGACCATCCGCTCGGCCCGGGTCTCCCGCGACAGGCGTACCCGCGCCAGCTCGGTGGACAGGGGGGCGTCGGCCGGGTCGAACAGGTATGCGAGCAGGTGCAGGCCGATCGGCCAGGCGCCGCCGTGCCACCGGCACGACAGCTCGGCCCCCGGCACCAGGGTGAGACCGGCCGGGCGGGCGGCGGCCGCGGCCGGCCAGCCCCCTGTTGTGTCGTGGTCGGTCAGCGCGACGACGTCGAGCCCGGCGGCGGCCGCCTCGGCGACCAGCTCGGACGGGGTCGACGTGCCGTCGCTGGCGGTGGAGTGGGCGTGAAGATCGATCCGCACGCCTTCAGCCTATAGAGGGCAGGGCGCCGCTACTGGGCCTCGAGCGGTTCGATGAGGACGACCTGGTCGGTGGTCTCCTGATCGTCCGGCTCGTCCTGGTCGAGGGGCTGGTAGTCGCCGGTCTTGCCGGTCGGGTTGAGCTTGAGGAACTTCCTGCCGGTGTCGACCACGAACGTCGTCGAGTTGAGCCAGACGGTCTTGGCGGTGACCGTGAGGGGCCAGAGCTTCGGCTTCGCGCCGGTGAACACGGTGGTCAGGTCGACGATCGCCACCTGCTTGAGGCCCTCGACGGGGTACGCCAGCCAGCGGCCGTCGGGGGAGATGCGCCCGCCGAGCTTCGCCGCCATCGGCAGGCCGCAGATCTTGTTCTTGACCGTGAACGGCTGGTCGAACAGCAGCTGCGCGAGGCACATCGCGGTGTCGGTGCCGGCCGCGGCCACCTCGGCGTAGACGCCGCCGCTGTCCGTCGTGCCGCCGAACACGCGGACCACGGTCTTGTCCCACGACGGGTTGTACACCCGGTCGGTGCGCCAGACGTCGAAGCCCTGGCTCTCGCTGCTCAGCACCAGCTTGTTGCCGACGAACGTGACCGGCTGCGTGTCGCGGGGCACGTCCGTCGAGACCGTCTTGGTGATCTTGTTGCTGTCGTCCTTCTTGTTGCCCCCGCCGTCGCCGTTGGCCCGCGAGCCGACGTTCATCTGGCCCTGCGCGGCCCACGCCACAGTCTTGCCGTCGCGGGCGACGGCGATGTTGCTCGCGTCGTCGACGAGGACCTGCGGCGGCTTCTGGCTGTCGTCCTGCAGGACCAGCTGCTTGTCGCCGTCGGGCTGGGTGTTGACCACCAGGTAGCCGTCCTTGGCCTGGTAGGCCGCGGTGACGGTGCTGGCCGCCGGCAGCTGGAAGCGGACCTTCGTGGCGGCCTGGGCGCTCGGGCCGATCGCGTCGACCTCGCGCATACCGGTGGGGCCCGGCGGCAGCGACGCCGGCCCGGGCGAGGGGCGCTGCTCGATCGTCGGCTGCTGCGAGCTCTCGGCGACGGGCCCGCCGGGCGCACCACCGCCCGTGAACGTCTGGAGGACGACCACCGAGGCGGCGGCGATGGCGACGAGCCCGGACAGCCCGGTGACCGCCTGTCGCCGGCGTCGGCGAATCCGGGCGGCCCCCAGCAGGGCGGCGTCGGCGACCCCGTTCAGCGACGCGAGCGGCCCCGGCGGGAGGCTACCCGCCTTGGCCGCGAACGTCTCGCGGAGTTCGTCTTCCAGCATGCTCGTCACGTCCCCAGTCAGACTTCAACCGGCTCTTCAACCGGCGCTTCCACCAAGGTCTCCGCGGGAAGAAGCGCGTCAACCTCGTCGAAAGGTTGTTCCGGCTCCTCAACTGAGGGGATTTCCTCAGCCGGCGACCTCGGCGCAGCGGTCGCGGGGGTGCGGGTGGACGGGCGGACACCCTCCGCGCTGAGCTTTTCGCGCAGCGTGGCGAGGGCGCGGGAGGTCTGGCTCTTGACGGTGCCGACGGACACGCCGAGCAGGCGGGCGGTCTCGGCCTCGGACTGGTCCTCGTAGTACCGCAGGACGAGCACGGCCCGCTGCCGGTTGGGCAGGTTGCGCACGTGCCGCCACATGGCGTCGCGCTCGAGGCTTTCCTCGAGCTGGTCGGCGGCGGCCCCCTCGGGCAGCACCTCGGTCGGGCGCTCGCCGTGCCAGCGGCGCCGCCACCAGCTGGTGGAGGTGTTGACGAGCACGCGCCGGGCGTAGGGCTCGACGGCCTCGATGTGCCCGAGCCGCTTCCACGCCAGGAAGGTCTTGGTCAGCGCGATCTGGAGGAGGTCCTCCGCGGTCGCCCAGTCGCCGGCCAGTAGGTAGGCGGTGCGCAGGAGCGCCTTGGAACGGAGCGCGACGAAGTCACGGAAGTCCTCCTCGCGGAACCCTGCGTCGTCCGGCACCGGCCGCCCCCTCCCCCTCCGCCCACGTACGTAGACGCGACCAAGGGGCTGGCGGGTTGCACTTGTCCGCGATTCTCAGCGAACTCTCAGGTGCCGTCGTCCTCGCCGCTGGCCGCACGGCCCAGGCGCGCCTCGACGGCCTCCGGCTCGTACATCTCCTCGACGATACGCAGGTAGAGCTCGTTGGGGTTGGGCAGGTTGCGGATGTTGCGCAGCGCCTGGTCCTGACCCGCCGACTCGAGCTCGAAATGGCCGTAGCCGAACATGCGGCCCGTCAATGACTGCACGTATTTCATGTCGGTGACCCGCAGCAGCGGCATCATGGCGACATTGCGGGTGAAGATGCCCGATACGACCATCACCCGCTTGTTGGTGAGGATGAATCGGTCGTACCACCAGTCGGCGACGCGCCACGCGCACCAGATGATCACCAGGGCCCAGATGATCAGCACCACGGTGCGCATCTCGGTCTGGTTGTGTTTGGTCAGCCAACCGGCGATGTAGCCCATCGCGATGGTCGCGGCGATCGCGATCGCGCCCTCTTTGGCCAGCTGAATCCAGTGCCGCTTCCATTCACCGCGGAATTTCTCCGTCGGGAACAGATAACGCGACGCGTGCCGGCTGGCCTCGTCCTCCAGGGGCGCCATGCGGCTGCCGGGCGGCACCGAGGGTCCGGCGTCGCCGCCCTGCAGCCGGGCGAACTCGTCCTGCGAGAACGTGGGCGGGGCGCCGGCATACTGCGGGCCGGCCCCGCCCCGCGCATAGGCGCCATCCGTCATCGGGTCGGCGTAGGCGTCCGAGACGAAGTCGTCGCCGTCCGTCGTGTAGCTCGCCGACGCCGCGTAGGCGTCCGCTCTGGCGTCCGAGGCGGGAAACGAGTCCGACAGCGGCTCGGGTCGTGACTCCGGCCGGGCACGGGGAATCGGCTCCGTGTCCCGGTCCTGGTTACGTCGGGCGTTCGGATCGTCCTCGGGAGGCTCGGCGCCGGTGGACATCGACGTCAGGCAACCAGGCTAGAGAAGAAGTCGCCGAATCCGGTGGCGATGTCCATGATGCCTCCGCCGATGGACTTGAAAACCTGGGCGGCAGACTGCGGCCGATAGGCCACGAAGAAAATGAGGAAGGCAATACTTCCCCAGGTGAGGACCTTCTTGACCATTGCCGTCAATCCCCTCCCCGAGGCGTTGCGACACCAACGTCCCGGCGAACTCAGCGTATCAGCTGCGCGGCTCAGCGTGCACTCACGCCGCGCCGAGCGTCGACTCGGAGCTTGATCCTAGTCGCGGCTGTCTACGCCTTGCCCTGAAGATAGGGCGACGGCGCGCCGAATACGAGTTGACTCGGCACGTCATCGGAAAGATCGTGCAGGTCAAGCTCCTCTTCGAGGAGATAACCGGCGGCCGCCGGCCAGGTGACGACGTAGAGCCACATTCCGGCCGCCTCGCCGAGGTAGGCGCAACGGTCCTCCGGCGACTTCGCCATCCACAGCGGCGTCGGCCAGCCGGCGGTGCGGACCTTGGCGTGCGCGGTGGTGGTGGCGAGGTCGCCGTCGAAGAACGGCCCCGGGTCGGTCCCCGGAATGCCGGCGAACCGGGTGCCGAGCCCGACGCCCGGCTCCTCGGCCACGATCACGGCGTCGGCCGGCCCGTGCTCGACCGGCCCCGGCCCGCTGCAGGCCAGCGCGGTCGCCCGCACACCGGAGCGCTCGTCGCCGACCCAGCCCACACCGGTCACGGTCCACCCGCTGGGCAGCGGCCACGGGCACCACAGCGGCGTCGGCCGCTTGTCGCCGGCGCGCTGGGCGGCCGCGATGAGCCGCGTTCTGGCCGCTTCGACGATCTCGGGCCCGATGTGCTGCGCGACGTGCAGCGGCAGTACCGCTCCGTCGGAGTCGCACCGCCACTCGGAGTGCATCAGGTCCGGCGGCCGCACCGGACCACCACAGCGGGGACAGCTGACTGCGACGCCCATATACCCACGGTAAGGCCGGTTCAGGGGTTTGCGACCCCGTACTGCCGGATCCACGCATGCATGGCGATGCCGCTGGCCACCCCGGCGTTGATCGACCGGGTGGAACCGTACTGCGCGATCGAGTACACGGCGTCGCAGGCCAGCCGCGCGGCTTCGGAGAGCCCCGGCCCCTCCTGCCCGAAGAGCAGCACGCACCGCCGCGGCAGCCCGGCCCGCTCCAGCGCGAGCGCCCCCGGCAGGTTGTCGATCCCGATCAGCGGCAGCTCGTGCTCCCGCGCCCACCCCAGGAACGACTCCACGTCGGGGTGGTGCCGGACGTGCTGGTAGCGGTCGGTGACCATGGCCCCGCGCCGGTTCCACCGCCGCCGCCCGACGATGTGCACCTCGGCGGCCAGAAAGGCGTTCGCATTGCGCACGACGGTCCCGATGTTGAGGTCGTGCTGCCAGTTCTCGATCGCCACGTGGAACTCGTGCCGCCGCGTGTCGAGGTCGGCCACGATCGCCTCGAGCCGCCAGTAGCGGTAGCGGTCGACCACGTTGCGGCGGTCACCCTCCGCGAGCAGCTGCGGGTCGTAATGCGGCGCGGCCGGCCAGGGCCCGTCCCAGGGCCCGACCCCGATCTCAAGATCCGTGTCCGGTTCCATTTCCGGCGACGGTACATCGAGAGCCGCCCGACGACGGCCCCGGGTTGGAGGCCGGCCGAGTGAGAAGGTTGTCCAGCTCACCCGACCGGCGCTCGTCGGCGCCGCGCCTCCGCTCAGCGGTTCAGGGCGCGCGCCAGCTCCTGGGCGATCCCATTGACGAAGCGCCGCTCCGCCAGCTGGACCTCCACTCCGCCCAGCCGGATACGCCGCCCGTGCCAGGCGGTCCGCCCGACGCTCGCCGCGATGTCCATCAGCCACTCGCCGTACGCGAGCGCGATGTCCACCCCGAGCCGCTCGGCGAGCAGCCGCGCCGCGAAGCCGCAGTCGGCGATCACCGCCCCCGGCTCGGCCGCGGTAGCGTCGATGTCGTTGTCGGTCAGCTGCTCGGCGAAGATGGCCGCGACCACCCCGCGCACCAGCAGCGCCCGGGACCGCTGCCCGGCGGCGATGGCTTCGACCCCGGCGACGGCGTCCACCCGCTCGTCCCCGGCGCAGGCCGCGACGAGCACGGCGCGGGGCAGCCGGACGAGCAGGTCCCATTCCGGCCGCCGCAGCGGCAGGTCGACCCCAACGGCCGGACGACCGGACGGGCCGGGTGCGGGCTGGCTCGGCATGGCAACCTCCCACCGCCGAGCGTATGCCGAAATATCCGGCTATTGCGGCTTTTCCGCAGCCACCGCCCACCGTTTTCGATCACGCAACACGCCGTCTCCCCGCCGCCCAACCCCCACGGACATTCCATGTCCGACTTTTCGCCCGACGGGCGATTTAGGCTTCGTGCGATGCAGCGACCGTCGGGAAGGCGGTGGCCGCGGGTTGTCAGGCCTCGGCCGCGGTCGCCGAGCCGGGAGTTGCCGTCGCCGTGGAGGACTGGGCCGTCCCGGGAGCCGTGATTGTCCGCGCCTCGGTGGCGTCGGCCGGGGCGGGCGAGTCCCCGGTTGAGGTCCGGCCGCGGCGGAGGCGCCTCAGCCAGCGCACGGGGGTGACCTTCTCCAGCGGCAGGAACGCCGCCATCGCGATCTGGTGCGGGACGAACGAGATCGTGATCAGCGCGAACGTCAGCAGGTGGAAGGCGTAGAAGCCGGCGACGATCAGGTAGCGCCACTTCGGCCGCACGAAGAAGACGACCGGGCTGAACACCTCGAACGCGACGATGCCGAACTGCGACACCGTCGTGAAGGCGGGGATCTGCAGCAGCCACTGGGCCAGCAGCGTGCCGCGGCGGATGAAGGACCTCGTCAGCGTCGCGCCGGTCAGCCAGGCCAGGCCGCCGTAGCGCAGCTTCGCGACGGACGCCAGGAAGTACGTGGCGATGACCGCGATCTGCGTCGCGCGCAACGCGAAGCCGCCGGCCTCCGTCGGGGTCTGGTCGCCGTGGCGGGCGCGGCCGGCCGTGGGCAGGACGGCCAGGGCGACCAGGATCGCGTACCGATCGTGGTCGATCTTGCCGTAGCTCATCGCGATGATCATCCACTCGAAGTAGAGGGCGAACACCGTCCAGCCGAGCAGGCGATGGGCGCGGCCCGTCGCGGCCAGCAGCGACAGCGGGATGAGCGCGTAGTAGATCGAGTTGACGATCAGGTGGGTCGGGGTGGGCAGGTGCAGCAGGTGACCGACGACGAGCGGCTGGTACAGGTTGCCGGGCAGGTTGCCGTGGCTCTTGATCCAGGCGCTGAAGAAGACCAGGTCCAGGGGGATGAAGAGGTACACCAACGTCCTGAACGCAGCGATCCGCGCCTTCGGCACGGGGGAGAAGAGCCAGCGTGACATCACGGGCGGTACCTCGCCAGAACGACCTCGGTGATCTCCCCCGTCGGCTGGGCGTGGCGCAGGTGGTGCTGCACCTCGACGATGTCGACCTCCACGAGCGCGGGCCGGCCGGGGTTGCGGGCGGCGTACGACTCCCGGATCGAGTGCAGCAGCGACGGGTCCGCCTTGAAGCGGTCGATCTGCGCCTCGATCTCGGCCCGGCGCACCCCGGCGTTGCGCTCGTCGAGCTCCAGCCGCCGGCCCGTGGTGTCGATGCCGTCGGTGCGCAGGACCAGCACCGGCTCGTCGGGGTCGTCGGCGGTGGAGAACATTCGGAAGGGGGCGAACGGGAACACCGTGTCATCGCCCCAGAGGGACCCCGCGAGGGTGAGAGCGCCGACGAGCAGCGCCGCCGCCACTCGTAGCCGGCGACCTCGCGTGCTCAAGCGTTCCATCGGGCCGGTACCTTACCGCACGGCCAATCGGTCACCCTCCGTAGTGAGAGGGTCTTCACACTCCGTAGTGGCCACGCCTGACCCGCGAGAATGTGACGCGCGTCTCTATACGGAGCGTTGCGATCTCGCGGGCGGCGGTACCAAGATACTCACCACAGAGCGTGGGCGGCGGGCGCCAGGGAGAGCCCCGCCGCTCGCTGCGTTTTGTCACACTTACCTGCCTCCTCTATCGGTTCGCCGGCCCGGACTGCATGCTCCCAAGCACGTGACAGAGCTGTCAGCTGTTCAAGAGGAGTGCGAGATGCAGTTCGGTCGATACTTCGAGGAGTTCGAGGTCGGGGCCGTCTATCGGCACTGGCCGGGCAAGACGGTCACCGAGTACGACGACCACCTGTTCTGCCTGCTGACGATGAACCACCACCCGCTGCACCTCGACGCGCACTACGCGGAGACGTCGACGCACTTCAAGCGCAATGTGGTCGTCGGCAACTACGTGTACTCCATCCTCCTCGGCATGTCGGTGCCCGACGTGTCCGGCAAGGCCATCGCCAACCTCGAGGTCGAGTCGCTGCGCCACACCGCGCCGACCTTCCATGGCGACACCATTTACGGCGAGACTCTGGTGCTGGACAAGCGCGAGTCGGAGTCGAAGGAAGACCGCGGCGTGGTGACCGTGGAGACCAAGGGCTACAAGCAGGACGGGACCCTCGTCTGCGTGTTCAGGCGCAAGGTGATGGTGCCGAAGAAGTCGCACGCGGGCCCGGAGGCGCCCAGCTTCCCGGAGCCGAAACCGGAGCCGAATAGGTAAGCGTCAAGGAGGACGGCGTGGGGTTGCTCCGCAGACTGCTGGGGCGGGAACCGGCATGGGACGAGCGCTGGGCGGTGTACCCAGGCGAGGTCGGCGGCCGGCTGGCGATGTACAACATCGATCTCGGCGCGGTCGAGGCCGCTCCGGTGGCCAGGTTCCCCCAGCGGTACGACGTCGAGTTCGCCTACGCCGGTGACGGCGCGAGCGGCATGCCGGCCGCGGCGGAGCTGGGCGCGATCCACGCCCTCGACGAGGCGGTCCGCCAGGTCCTGCGCTCGGCCGGCGGCGCGTTCGTCGGCCGGGTGCTGTCGGACAACGGGGGCCGCATCACCGGGTACCTCCCCGCGGACACCACCCCGCCGCCCCTCGCGCCCATCGACGGCCTGGCGCCCACGGTGACGCTGCACGCCGACCCCGGCTGGACCCGCGTGCGCGAGGAGCTCACCCCCGACGCCTGGCAGCGCAACATCATGGACGACAACCAGGTGGTCCAGGAGCTCGAGGCCCACGGCGACCGCCTGAGCGCGCCGCGCGCGGTCGAATTTCTGGCGTACTTCCCGGACCCCGACCGCGCCGAGCTGTCGGCCCAGGAGCTGCGCGAGGACGGCTTCGCGGTCACGGTCGAGCGCGGCGACGAGGGCGACTTCGTGCTCCAGGCCATCCGCCGCGACTCGGTGGAGCCGCCGGCGCTGCACGAGACCACGTGGAAGGTCCGCGGCATCGTGGAGAGCCACGACGGCATCTACGACGGCTGGGGCTGCATGGTCCAGGTCTGAGCCTTGTTCACAGCAGCGTGAGCTGCTCGTTCGGTGGCGCGGGCGCTGGTTGCGGTTCGGGTGAGACGGGCCGGGTGGAGCCGACGCCGCCGACGTCCGGTTTTACAGCAGCGTGAGCTGCTCGTTCGGCGGTGCGGGCGCCGGTTGCGGTTCGGGTGAGACGGATCGGGTGGAGCCGACGCCGCCGACGTCCAGGCCGTGCCGGCGGGCGGCCAGGCGCACCCGCGCGCCGACCTCCCGCTGGTAGGCCTGCGGGGCGTAGGAGCCGCGCTCGTACAGCTCCCGGTAGCGCGGCACGAGCGCCGGATGCTCCCGCGTCAGCCACTCCCGGTACCACTGCCGGGCGCCGTGGCGCAGGTGCAGCACGAGCGGCACGATGCTCGCGGCCCCCGCGGCGGACAGCGCGCCGACGGTGGCGTCGATCGAGCCCTGGTCGTCGGTCAGCCCCGGCAGGATCGGCGCCATGAGGACCCCGACCTCGAACCCGGCGTCGCTCAGCCGGCGGATCGCGTCGAGCCGACGGCGCGGGCTCGGGGTGCCGGGCTCGACCGAGCGCCACAGCGCCTCGTCGACGAACCCGACCGACATCGACAGGCCCACCGACGTCACCTCGGCGGCCTGGCGCAGCAGCTCGAGATCCCGGGTGATCAGCGTGCCCTTGGTGAGGATCGAGAACGGGTTGGCGTGGTCGCGCAGCGCCGCGATGATCTCGGGCATGAGCCGGTAGCGCCCCTCGGCCCGCTGGTAGCAGTCGACGTTGGTGCCCATGGCCAGGTGCGGCCGGGCCCAGCTCGGCGCCGACAGCTCCCGCCGCAGCACCTCGGCGGCGTTGACCTTGACCACGATCCGCGAGTCGAAGTCGTGGCCCGAGTCGAGGTCGAGGTAGGTGTGCGTGTGCCGGGCGAAGCAGTTGTGGCTGACGACGCCGTTGGCGATGAAGTCGCCGGTGCCGGTCGTGATGTCGTACATCGGCACGTCGATCCCGAGGTCCTCCACGCCGACGACCCGCAGCCCGTCGTCGCCGCGCACGAGCTCGCCGGCGACCCCGCCGCCGGCCGGCCGCAGCGCCCCGAACATCAGGTCGAACCGCACCCGCTCACGCACCCCGCCGAGCACCCGGACCCCGGCGCCGAACGCGTCGAGCTGGTCGCACGGGTCCTCGACCGCGGCGGCGAAGCCCAGTACGGCCAGGCACTCGACCAGCCAGTCGACGACGACCTTGTCGGCCGCGGCGAAGCGGGGCAGGCCCCCGGCCGCATCGCCGATCGCGTCATAGAGGCCGGCGACGAAGCCGATGCGCCACGGCCGCGAAGGCGCCTCGGGCCAGTCGAGCACGGCGCTCGCGTCGCGCACGCTCGCGCCGGCGAACTCGCGGCCCGCGCCGGTGGCGTCCGCGGCCAGGGCATGCAGCCCGCCGCACGCGGCCGCGTAGTCATGGGCCCGCCGCCGGGCCGCCGCGGGGACCGGGCCCACGTGGCCGTCACCGTTGACGAAACCGCACAAATACCCGCGCCGGTACTCGACCGAGCCCAGCGGCGCCGCATCCGGCAACGCCCCGAAGCCGGCGAGCCGGTTGGCGGTGGTGAGGTGGGGCCGGCGGCTGCGGCCGTGGCGCGTGCCCGTGACGTGCTTCCAGCCGCGGTCGGTCAGGAAGCGGTGCTCGCCGGAGGCGACGAGCCGGGTGCCGTCGGCGAGCGTCACCCGGTGGGCCGGCTTCACCGTCGACCAGTGGGCGAGCACGCGGGTGGTCGTGTAGCGGCGCAGCCGGCCGTCGCGGACGGTCCCGACGATCTCGTCGCCGACCCGCAGGTCGGCGAGGGCGCGGGTGGTGCCGTCCGCCATGAGGATCGCGGTGTCGCCGGTCAGGCAGTAGACGCACGCGTGCGTGCAGCCGCGATAGGGGTTGAGCGTCCACTGGAACGGCACCCGGGCGCCGCCCGCCACGCGGTTGATCAGGGATTTGGCCTGCACCTCGTAGAAGGTGACGCCGCGGAACTCCGGTGTGTCGAAGGTCCGCACGACGGCCCCGGGCAGCGCGAGCGGTAGCGCCCGCGCCTGCCCGGTGTCACCGGTGCCAGGACCGCCAGTCGCCTTCAGGTTGTCCCATCGCACGGGTTCATTCGAACACGCGTACGAACGGATTTCAAGGAGGCTGGCCGGCCTACTACCTGGTGTTACGCGTTGACTACGCCATCGTCGGAGGCCTTCTGCTGGGCCTCGGCGACCTTGGCGCGCACCTCGTCCATGTCGAGATCGCGGGCCTGCTGGATCAGGGACTCAAGAGCCTGCTGCGGCAGCGCGCCGGGCTCGGAGTACAGCGCCACGCCGTCGCGCACGATCATCAGGGTCGGGATCGACCGGATGTTGAACTCGGCGGCCAGAGTCTGCTCGGCCTCGGTGTCGACCTTGCCGAAGACGATGTCCGGGTTGTCCTCCGAGACCCGCTCGTAGACCGGTGCGAACATCCGACACGGGCCGCACCAGGACGCCCAGAAGTCGACGAGAGTGATGCCCTCGCCGCCGATCTTCTCGGCGAAGTTCTCCGCGGTCAGCTCTACGGTTGCCATGCTTTTCAGCTCCGATCGTTCATGGCGTCGCTCGGGTATGCACCGTCATAACCACATACCCCTTACCGGCATTCCCAACCGGTGTCGGGGCTCACCCTCTCGCCGTCACCTGGACGCGCGATGATGGGTTCGTGGAACGTCCGGCTTTCGTGTTCGACGGTGACTGCGCCTTCTGTTCATCATGCGCCCGCTTCATCGAGCGCCGCATCCGCCCCGACGCCGACGTCGTGGCTTGGCAGTTCGCGGACCTCGACGCGCTGGGGCTGACCGAGGAGCAGGTGAGCTCCGCGGTGTACTACGTGGCCCCCGGCCGTGCGACCGGCGGCCCGGTGGCGATCGCCGACCTGCTCGGGCGCGCCCGCCAGCCGTGGCGCGCCGCGGGCGCGATCCTGGGCCTGCGGCCGGTCTCCGCGCTGGCCTGGCCCGCGTACCGCTGGGTGGCCCGCAACCGCCACCGCATGCCCGGCGGCACGGCGGCGTGCGCGCTGCCGCCCAACCACCCCGCCCGCACCGCTTAGCCCGCCGGCCCGGTCGCCCCGCCGCACCGCAGACCCGACGGCCCGACGGCCCTACGCGCCCCAGCCGCCCCGCCGCACCGCCGCACCGCAGAGCCGACGGCCCGACGGCCCTACGCCCCCCAGCCGCCGCGGACCCCCGCGACCCCGCACGCCCCGGCCGCCGCTGGCCTTCGCGCCCGGCGGGCCGACACGCTTGGCTGCCGCGGCACCCGCGCGCCCGGCGGTCCCGCACTCCCGATGGCCCCACACGCCCCTGGCCGGCGCTTTGGGCTGACACCGGATCGGCCTTGGCGCGGATGGACCCGTCGACGACCCGCTGATCCGGTAGGGAAACCCGACGGCCCCGCACGCCCCTGGCCGGCGCTTTGGGCTGACACCGGATCGGCCTTGGCGCGGATGGACCCGTCGACGACCCGCTGATCCGGTAGGGAAAGTCGCTGCTCGCGCACTCCGAGGCTCGACCGCTCCACCCGGGTGCGCAAACTGCGAACCACCGAGCCAAGCGCAGCAGCTTCGGACATATGCCCCGACAGGCGAAAAATCCGATAAGTCGTGGCGCGCCAGCGCCCGACTTATCGGCATGCCGAGCGTGCGGGGGGGCTGAGGCGGCCGGCTTTCGTGGGGCGGGCAGCGGGCGGAGTGCGTGCAAGTTTCAGGGGCCGACCTGCGGCGATGGCCCTGCGGAGAGCGCTCCCCTCGTAATGCCGCCAAGGCGGCGGGTTCAATCCCGTCAGCCGCCGCAGGGAGGGAAGTCGATGCCCGCAAGCAGAAAACGCAGCAGAATACTCAGCGCCGTCGTCGCCGTTGGCATGGCCGCGGCCGCGGCGCTGGGAGTGGCCATACAGCAGCCCGTCGCGCACGCGGCGCCCACGTTCAACTACGCCGAGGCGCTGCAGAAGTCTATTTGGTTCTACGAGGCGCAGCAGTCGGGCGCGAAGCCGTCCTGGAGTCGTGTCGGGTGGCGCGGCAACTCTGCCATGAACGACGGGTCCGACGTGGGGGTGAACCTCACCGGAGGGTGGTTCGACGCCGGTGACCACGTCAAGTTCGGGTTCCCGATGGCGTTCTCGACGACGATGCTCGCGTGGGGGGCCGTGGAGTACCGCGACTCGTACGTGAAGTCGGGGCAGCTGTCGTACCTGCTCAACAACCTCAAGTTCGTCAACGACTACTTCATCAAGGCTCACCCCAGCGCCAACGTCCTCTACGGGCAGGTCGGCAACGGCAACGCCGATCATGCCTGGTGGGGGCCGGCCGAGGTGATGCCGATGGCGCGGCCGGCGTACAAGATCGACGCCACCTGCGGCGGCTCGGACCTGGCCGGTGAGACCGCGGCGGCGATGGCCGCCTCCTCGATCGTGCTGCGCCCGACCGACCCGACCTACGCCGACACCCTGGTGACGCACGCGAAGCAGCTGTACACGTTCGCCGACACGGTCCGCAAGAAGTACACGGACTGCATCACCGACGCCGCGAGCTACTACAACTCGTGGAGCGGCTACAACGACGAGCTCGTCTGGGGCGCGATCTGGCTCTACCGGGCCACCAACGACGCCTCGTACCTGGCCAAGGCCGAGACCGGCTACGACAACCTCAGCAACGAGAACCAGACGACGACCAAGTCGTACCGCTGGACGATCGCCTGGGACGACAAGTCGTACGGGTGCTACGTGCTGCTGGCCAAGCTGACCGGCAAGCAGCGCTACATCGACGACGCCAACCGGTGGCTGGACTACTGGACCGTTGGCGTCAACGGGCAGAAGGTGCCCACGTCGCCCGGCGGCGAGGCCGTTCTCGACAGCTGGGGGTCGCTGCGGTACGCCGCCAACACCTCCTTCGTCGCGTTCGTCTACAGCGACTACCTCACGGACGCGACCCGCAAGGCGCGGTACCACGACTTCGGCGTCCGCCAGATCAACTACATCCTCGGCGACAACCCGCGCAGCTCGAGCTACATGATCGGCTTCGGGGCCAACCCGCCGAAGAACCCGCACCACCGCACCGCGCACGGCTCGTGGACGGACAACATCAACGAGCCCGCGCAGTCGCGCCACACGCTCTACGGTGCGCTGGTCGGCGGCCCGACGTCGCCGAACGACGCCTACACCGACAGCCGCAGCGACTACACGATGAACGAGGTCGCCACCGACTACAACGCCGGGTTCACGTCGGCGCTGGCCCGCATGTACGGCGAGTACGGCGGCACCCCGCTGGCCGGCTTCCCCGGCGCGGAGACGCCGGACGGCCCGGAGATGTACATCGAATCCTCGATCAACGCCACCGGCCCGGGCTTCACCGAGGTCAAGGCGCTGGTCTACAACAAGTCGGCGTGGCCGGCCCGGGCGCTGACCCAGGGCTCGTTCCGCTACTACTTCACGCTCGACGGCTCGACCACCCCGAGCCAGATCACGCTGTCCAGCGCCTACAACCAGTGCTCGGCCCCGACCGGGCCGACGCAGCTGTCCGGCAGCGTCTACTACGTCACCGTGAGCTGCGCCGGGCAGACGATCGCGCCGGCCGGGCAGTCCGCGTGGCGGCGCGAGGTGCAGTTCCGCATCACCTCGGCCGGCAGCTGGGACCCGGCCAACGACTGGTCGGTGCCGGCCGGGACGACCCAGGCCGCGAACAGCCACATGACGCTGTTCGACGGCGCGAACAAGGTGTGGGGCGACGCGCCGGGCAGCGGCCCGGCCGACACCACGCCGCCGAGCGCGCCCGGGAAGCCGACGTTCACGAACGTCACCGCGACCGGGGTCACCGCGAGCTGGACGGCGTCCACGGACAACGTGGCCGTCGCGGGCTACAACGTGTACAACGGCAGCACCCTCGTCGGCACGAGCACGACGAACTCGCTGGCGATCTCCGGGCTGAGCCCGGCGACCGCGTACTCGTTCACCGTCGTCGCGCTGGACACCTCCGGCAACGCCTCGGCGGCGTCGGCGGCGGGGACGGTCACCACGTCGACCCAGACCGGGGACGTGACCCCGCCGACCAAGCCCGGCACGCCGGTCGCCTCCGGGATCACCTCGTCCGCCGTGACGCTCACCTGGGCGGCCTCGACCGACGCGGTCGGCGTCACCGGCTACGACGTGCTCCGCCTCGGTGGCACGGCCGGCCCGGTCGTCGTCGCCACGGCGACCGGCACCACGGCCACCGTCACCGGGCTGAGCGCGAGCACCGCGTACCAGTTCGCGGTGCGGGCCAAGGACGCGGCCGGGAACCTCTCCACGGCGTCCGACCCGGTGTCGGTGACCACGACCGGCGGCTCGACGAGCAAGTCGTGCTCGGCGACGTACAAGGTCACCAACCAGTGGGGCGACGGCTTCAACGGCGAGCTGACGGTCACCAACACCGGCACGACCGCGCTGTCCGGCTGGACCGTGAACTTCACGTTCCCGGGCAACCAGAAGGTCAGCAACGGCTGGTCGGGTGTCTGGAGCCAGTCGGGCGCGGCGGTCACCGTGACCAATGCGGACTGGAACGGGACCCTGGCCCCGTCGGCCTCGGTCGCGCCGGGCTTCAGCGCGAGCTACTCCGGGACCAACTCGGCCCCGGCCACGCTGACCTGCACGGCCCGCTGACCGGGCGGGCGCAGGCGGTAGATCACCACGTCACCGGCGGACCAGGCACGCGTTGCCTGGTCCGCCAGGCGCGGGGACTCGCGGCCCTGCGCCCGGTCCACCACGATCCAGCGCACCCGGCGGTCCCACAGCCAGCGCAGGCGCTCCGGCGTCGGCTCGTAGATCGCCCGGTCGTTGGCCTCCAGGCGGGCCGGGTCCCAGTACTGCGCCACCGGCCCGATCCGGCGCCGCTGCGACTGGATGCGGGCCGACTCGGGGGAGTAGCCCCAGCTGCCGAGCAGCACCCGGCGCTCGGAGAAGGCGGAGATCCAGTACGACAGGCTCAGCCCGGCCTGCGCGCCCGTGCCGATGCGGTGGGCGTTGGTGGCCACGTACTCCTCCGGTGAGCTGTGCGCGCGCAGCCAGCGCGCCCCGGCGGCCTGCTCGGGGGTGACCAGCACGTGGTAGGCGGTGCCGAGGTTGGCGTGGTGGGCGGCGTCGTACGGCAGCCCGGCGCCCCCGGCGAACAGCACCACGGTCAGCGCCGCCGCCCGCGTCCGGGTGGCGAGCGCGGCGACGAGGACGAGCGCACCGAAGAGATAGACCGGGAACACCGCGTCCCAGGGGCGGCGCACATGGGGTACCACCGCGAAAAGAGCGAGCAGCGAAACCACCGCGGCGCCGATGACGCCCGCGATCGGGACCCTGCCCCGGCCGGCGCGCAGCAGGCCGCGGGCCGACAGGATGGCGCCGAAGGGGAAGCCGGCGATCGCGAAGAAGTGCTGGCCCCAGGCGTTGTGCCAGATCACGACCGCGGCGGTCAGGCCGGCGAGCGCGGCCCCGCCCAGGAAGCGCTCGACCGGGCCCCAGCGCTCGATCGCGACCGCGCCGGCCAGGCGGGCGCCCAGGGCGAACGCGTAGGCGCCCAGGCCGGCCGCGATGACCGCCGGGCGGCCGTGTGCGAAGTCGGCCATGATCCCGAACGGGGACCACGTCAGGCCGCCGCCGTCGGTGCCGTAGAGCAGCCCGACCGCGAGCGCCTGGACGCCGGCCAGGACCGCGATCGGCCGCCACGCGCGGCGCGGGCCGGCGCAGAGCAGGCCGGCCAGCGCGACCGGCAGGACCGTCGACTTGGCGCCCGCGACGCCCGCCGCGAGCAGGACGAGCAGCGGCCAGGTGCGGGTGGTGTGCTCGCGGCGCAGGACCTGCGCGAGGACCGCGATGAGCGGCATCGTCAGCGCCGACGCGTAGAGCACAGAGCGGCTCGACCAGGTGTAGTACGCCGTGATCGAGCCGAAGAACGCCGGCGCCCGGGCCGGGAAGCCGGCCTCGCCGACGGCGTACATGAGCGCGGCGGCGACCGGCCCGGCCCAGGCGCGCCCGGTGACCCGCCAGGCGGCGACGGCCAGCAGCACGACCGCGAGCGCGGCGAGTGCCGGCAGGTCGAGGCGGAACCACAGCACCGGCAGGTCGACGCCGCTGAGGTTCTCCGCGGCGGCCAGGTGGGCGTAGGCGAACCAGTGGTAGCCGAGGCCCTCGTCGCCCAGCTCGGGCACGGCGAGCGGGAAATGGTGGGCGAGGTCGCCCGCGATCGCCAGCAGGTTGAGCTGGTCGATCATGTACCACCGCGGCCGCCCCGTCGGCACCGGCGCGTTGACCCGCAGGAAGGCCCAGGTGAGGTACCCGATGAAGGCCAGAGCGACGGCGGCGACCGACCAGGACCAGGCCCGGCTCGGGCGGTGCGGGTACTCGGGCGCGCTCAGCCGGCGGCGCAGCAGGATGACGACGAGGACCGGCCAGGCCCACAGCGCGGGCCGGCACAGGGCGAGCACGGCCGTCTCGGCGATCAGCCCGACGGCCGTGCCGAACGCGAGGTCCTCGACCAGGCTGTGCGGATCGCGGCGCAGCGCCCGGTACAGCAGCGTCCCCGGCAGGACGACGCCGAGAGCGCTATAGGCGGCATAAGCCGCGATATCGAAAATATCGGTCCCAAGCGCGACGAGCGTGACCGCAACGGCGAGGGCGACGGTGAGCGCGGGCAGCCAGCGGGTCACGCCCGGATGAACGCGCCCGCGGCCGGATCAGTCACGCCGGCCGAGGCGCTCCATCGCGCGCTTGCGGGCCGGCGACTCGATCCACGGCAGCGGGACCGTGCGCAGCAGCCGGCCCAGGATCATGCTGTTCATCGAGGTCAGGCCGTCGGCGCCGGGCAGCGGCGGCAGGCCGTAGAGACGCCGGGCCCAGGGCGGCAGCAGCCCGATGGCCAGCGCCGACACGCCGAACGCGGCGCCGCGGACCGGGGTGAGGCCCAGCCCGTACGGCAGCGGCGGCACCGTCAGGAACAGCCCGGCGGCCGCGGACTCGACGGTGAGCCCGAGCGACGGCTGCATCGCCTCGTAGTACGCCTCGACCTGCGCGCCCGACGCCGGCACCGTGGCCGGGTCCAGCCCGACGAGCGCGGCCGCGCGGGTCTGCTCGGCGTAGTACCCGTCGACCTCCGCCGGCGTGAGCCGCAGCCCGCCGCGGCGCACGGCGGTCAGGAACGACTCGACCTCGGTGACGTGCACCCAGCGCAGCAGCTCCGGCTCGTCCACGCGGAAGCGCTCGCCGGTGCGCCGGTCCACGGCCGTCATGCGGGCGTGGATGGCGCGGACCCGCCGGCCGGCCCGCTCGGCCTCCTCGGTGGTGCCGTAGATCACGGTGCTCACGTACGTCGACGTGCGGGCCAGGCGGCCCCAGGGGTCCTGGCGGTAGCGGCTGTTCTGCTCGACGCCGGCGACCGCCCGCGGGTGCAGGGCCTGCAGGTAGAAGCTGCGCAGCCCGCCGAGGCCGACGATCGGCTCGCGGTGCACGCGCCAGGTGATCGAGTCCGGGCCGAACAGGCCCACGTCGCTCACGTCAGTTCTTCTTCGTCCCGCTTGGCCTGGCAGGCCGGGCACAGGCCCCAGAATGTGACTTCGGCCTCATCCAGGACGAAGCCGTGGGCCTGCGAGGGCGTCAGGCAGGGCGCGTCACCGACCGCGCAGTCGACGTCGGCGATCTCGCCGCAGCCCCGGCAGACCACGTGGTGGTGGTTGTCACCGACCCGCGACTCGTATCGCGCCGGGCTGCCGGCCGGCTCGATCCGCCGGGCCAGCCCGGCCCGCGACAGGGCGCTGAGCACGTCATACACCGCCTGGGTCGAGACCGTGTCCAGGCGCAGGCGCACCCGGGCGGCGATCTGTTCGACATCGAGATGGCCGTGCGACTGCTCGAGGACCTCCAGCACGGCCAGCCGGGGCCGCGTCACGCGCAGACCCCGGGCGCGCAGCAGATCTTCACCCGACACAGTTCCAATGACACCACGCAGGCTGGAACCGTTCAAATGTTTCCGGACTCTTGAACCGCGGATCTTTCTCGCGTGTACCCCCCGTGGGGGAGGATCCCAACCGGACGAGGAGGCACCCCGTGTTCGATCGTGTACTGGGCATTCCGGCCCACCCGCTGTACATCCACGCGGCCGTTGTCCTGGTGCCGCTGCTGGCGCTGACCGCGGTGCTGTACGCGGTGTGGCCGGGCTGCCGCCGGCACGTGCGCTGGCCGCTCGTGGCGTTCGCGCTGGCCTCGCCCGGCGCCGTGTTCTTCGCCAAGGAGTCCGGCGAGCAGTTCAGCACCAACCGGGCGTTCCAGTCGGCGCAGGTGAAGGCGCTGGTCGCCCAGCACGAGGAGTACGCCGACGCGTTGTTCCTCTGGATCCTCGCGCTGGCCGTGGTGGCTCTGGTGCTGGCGTTCCTGGTGCCGGTCGGTGGCAGCGCGGCGCGGATCAAGGCGCCGGTCGCGGTGCACTGGGTCGCGTCCGGGCTCACGGTGGTGCTGGCGGTCGTGTCGGCGTACTACGTCTACAAGACCGGCGACAGCGGCGCCCACATGGCCTGGGAAGGGTTCTAGAACAGGACCCGGCCGCACAGGATGAGCAGCAGCACCAGGGCGACGGCGCCGGCGAAGATGCCCATGCCCTTGGTCAGGATCGTCGCGGCCTGCTCCTCGCGCTCGATCCGCTCGACGTCCTGGGCGGGCAGGGTGCGGGGCGGCGCCGGGTTCTCGACCACCGGCGGGCGCCAGCCGTGCGGCGGCGGGGTGCTGCGCGGGGCGCCGGTGTAGGGGGCGCTCGGCGGGGCTTCGGGCGTCGGAGGGGGCGCCTCGAGGCCACCGGTGCCGTCGGCCGGCCGCCGCCAGTACGCGTCGTCGCTCACGCCCCCGAGCGTAGCCGTCTGACCCGCTCACCCACGCCGGGTGGGCGGGTCAGACGGTTCCGGGAATCAGTCGACGTTCAGTTCACGCAGTTCGGCGAGCGACATGGGGCGGGTGGAGTCGGGGTCCGACTGGTCCAGGCGCTGGGTCTCCTGGTCGTCCGCGGGCGACTCGCCGAGGGGGAGGTCGGACGCCGCATCGGGGGTGGGTTGTGTCATGCCGCCGAGTGTGACCCGTGCACCGCGGAGGCGACTGTCGTCATTCGGCCACTTTCCCGCAAACTGCCGGGGGTACGCTCGCTGCCGTGGCAGGTACGAACGGGTGGGCTCCCACCGATGAACAGCGTGAAGTGTCCTTCGAGGACTTCGCCGACGAGCTGGTCGTGCTCCCGGACCACACGACCGACGACACGGATTCCGGTTGGGGCGAGCGCGCGTCGACCAACGACGACCGGCTGCTCTCCGACCGCCCGCCGCACTGGGACTGATCTCACACAGCAAAGCGCCCGGGTTCCCGGGCGCTTTTTTGTGAGCTCAGGCGGCCGGGGTCGAGCTCGTGGTGGCCGGCTTCGACTCGGTCTTCGTCTCGGTCTTGGTTTCCGTCTTCGTCTCGGTGGCCTTCGCGGACGAGCTCGAGGACGTCGACTTCGAGGAGTTGCGCGAGTCGGTGCGGTAGAAGCCCGAGCCCTTGAACACCACGCCGACCGCCGAGAACTGCTTGCGCAGCCGGCCCTGGCACTCCGGGCACACGGTCAGCGCCTCGTCGGTGAACGACTGGACAGCTTCCAGCTGGTGTCCGCACTGCGTGCAGGCGTACTGGTAGGTCGGCACCGCTCAGCCTCCATCATTGGCACTCCGATACTTCGAGTGCCAATGTTGCGTCATCGGGCACCCCTTCGTCCAGTGGACGTGCGCGGTTTCATAACCTTCCGTGCTCGCCTCCACCGCGCCGCAGACGCGCTGGTCGTGCGGCTCGGAGGGGATATCGGCCAGGAACTCCCCGGGGTAGAGCAGAACGATCGTGGGCGCCTCGACCCGGCGCAGGACCCGGTCGTAGGAGCCGCCGCCCTGCCCCAGCCGTGTCCCGTCATCCGAGACGGCGAGCCCGGGCAGCAGGACGAGCCCGGCCTCGGTGATCGCCTCGGGCCCGAGCCGCGGGCCGGTGGGCTCGAGCAGCCCCCGCCGCCCGGGCGCGAACCCCTGGCCGAAGACCGCCCAGTCCAGGTCGTCGTCGTCCAGCAGGACGGGCAGCAGCAGGCGCTCGGCCACCTCGGCCAGGGCCGGCACCAGGTCGGCGCCGCCGGGCTCGGTCGCGAGGGGCACGTAGGCGGCGACGGTGCGGGCGCCGGACTGCCGTACCAGATCGGCGGCGGCCGCGGCCAGGGATCGATCCGCGTTCGCCCGGACGGGGGCCGGCAGGGCCCGGCGGACGGACCGGATGTGCGCTCTGAGCTCGGATTTGGGGGACACCCCAGGCAGCACCACTCAGTTCCTCCTTATCTGTGACAGCATCTCATCAACCGATGTACTGGGAGGGAACGGACCGTGACGCTGCGTGCGCGGCTCACCGCCGCCTTCCTCGCCGTCGTCCTCGGGCCCGTCCTGCTCGGCGCGGTGTTCGTCGGGATCGCCGTGGCCGCCGTGAGCGACCAGCGGGCATCCGAGCGGCTCGACTCCGGCGCCGAGAACCTCCGCGCCGCCCTCGCGGTGACCTGCCAGCGGTTGCGCCTGGCGGCCGAGACCGCCGCGCTGCTCGGCGACCGGCCCGACGCCGCCCAGGCCGCCGTCACCCGCGGCCTGGCCCGCGCGGTCGAGGTGACCCGGCCCGACGGCGCCGTGCTGGCCTCGGCGGGCGACCGGCCGGCCCGGCCGTGGGCCGACTGCGCCGCGCCGACCGCCTCGGCGTACGCCGCCGTGTCCGCCTCCGTCGACGTCCTCGACGCCCAGGGCCGGCCGGCCGGGCGGGCCTGGGCGGTCGAGCCCGTCGACTCCGACCTGCTCGGCTGGCTCGCCTCGGCCAGCGGCGTGCGGATCAACTCCCTGGCCGCCGGCGTGCAGGCCACCGCCGAGGACGCCCGCATCGCCGACCTCGCCCGCGGCCTGGTGACCGGCGCGACCGGGACCACCGACGACGGCCGCCTCGTGCGCCGGCTCGACCCGCAGCCCGGGCAGCCGCTCGCCCTGGCCATCAGCGTGCCCGCGCCCGACACGCAGGGCCTCTACGCGGTGCTGGTGGCCGTCGTGGTCTGCGCCGGGCTGGTCGCGATCAGCGTCGCCTGGTGGCTGGCCCGCTCGACCACGCAGCCGCTGACCGAGCTCGCCCAGGCCGTCGATCGCGTCGCCGGGGGCGACCTCGGGGCCCGGGTGCCGGTGCGCAGCCAGGACGAGGTCGGGCGGCTCGGGCAGACGTTCAACCGCATGACGCGGGAGATGCAGGGGTACGTCCAGGCGCTCACCGCCAGCCGCGACCAGCTGCGCGGCCAGCTCGGCGTGCTGGGCGACACCCTCGCCGGCACCCACGACCTCCACCGCATCCTGCAGGTGATCCTGCAGACCGCGACCGCCGCCACCGGGGCCCAGTCCGGGGTGGTGCTCATGGTCGACCCGGCCGGCTCCGAGCTGCGCGGACAGGTGGGCGAGGGCCCGATCGGCCTGCCGGGCGGCATCGACGTCGCCGAGCTGCGGCTGCCGGCCGGGGAGGGGTTGCTCGGCGCAGTCGCCGCGACCGGTGAGCCGATGCGGGGGCGGGTCGAGCGCGACGGGCCGGCGCTCTCGCCGCTCGAGCCACGGTGCGTGACGTACGTCGCGGTGCCGATCGCCGCGCCGGCCGCCGGCCCGACGACGGGGCTGGAGCCGCAGTCGGAACGCCCGCCGGCCGCCCGCGGGGTGCTCGCCCTCTACGACCGGCACGGCTTCGACGAGTTCGACGACGCCGACCTGATCACCCTGCGCACGTTCGCCGGGCAGGCCGCGGTCGCCGTCGACAACGTCCGGGTGCACGAGGAGGCCCAGCGGCTGTCGCTCACCGACCCGCTGACCGGCCTGTCCAACTACCGGTACCTGCGCGAGTCGCTGCGCCGGGAGGTCGAGCGGGCCAGCCGCTTCGGCCGCGCGCTGGCCGTGCTCGCCCTGGACCTCGACCACTTCAAGGAGGTCAACGACACCTACGGGCACGCCGCCGGCGACGCGGTGCTGGCCGAGTTCGCCCGGCGGCTGCGCGCGGAGATCCGCGAGGTCGACTTCGCGTTCCGCCAGGGTGGCGAGGAGTTCGTGGTACTGCTGCCGGAGACCGACGCGAGCGGCGCCGCGGTGCTGGCCGAGCGGCTGGGCGCGGCCGTCCGGCGCAGCCCCGTGATCGTCGTGTCGTCCACCGGCGGCCAGCCGACCCGGCGCATTCCCGTTACCGTATCGATAGGTATCGCGGTCTTCCCTTATCACGGCACGACCGGCGCGGCCGTGCTCGAGGCGGCCGACGACGCCCTGTACGCGGCCAAGGCCGGCGGCCGCGACACGTATCGCCTGGCGACGGCTCTGATCAGCGGGAAGGCGAGTGCTGAGGTGACGCCCGGCGCGCCAAAGGCGGCACAACCACCGCGACAGAGCCGCGGCGGCTAGCCTTTCTACATGCCTGACACGACTCCTCACCAGTCCGCGACGCGCCAGCGGGCTGTCAAAGCCGTGATCCCGGCGGCGGGGCTAGCCACCCGCTTCCTCCCAGCTACCAAAGCCGTCCCCAAGGAGCTGCTGCCGGTCGTCGACCGCCCGGTGCTGCAGTACATCGTCGAAGAGGCGGCCGCGGCCGGCATCCGGGACATCCTCCTGGTGACCGGGCGCGGCAAGACGTCCATGGTGGACCACTTCGACCGCCGCCCCGACCTGGAGGCGCGCCTGGCGGAAAAGGGCGACACGAAGCGCCTCGAGGCGATCACGCGCCCCGCCGAGCTCGCCGAGATCTACACCTGCCGGCAAGGTGAGCCACTCGGTCTGGGTCACGCCGTCTCGTACGGCGAGTCGCACATCGGCAACGAAGCCTTCGCGGTCCTGCTCGGCGACGAGTTCGTCGACGAGACCGAACCCCTCCTCCCGGCGATGCTCGACCTGCAGGCGCGGACCGGCGGCATCGTCCTGGCGTTCATCGAGGTCGACCCCGAGGAGACCAACCGATACGGCATCGCCGCCGTCGAGCCCTCCGATCACAAGGTCGACGCCGGCGAGACGGTGAAGGTCACCGCGCTGGTGGAGAAGCCGTCGCCGGAGGAGGCCCCCAGCAACCTCGCGATCGTCGGGCGCTACGTGCTGCCGCCCGAGGTCTTCGACGCGATCCGCCGCATCGGCCCCGGCGCCGGCGGTGAGATCCAGCTCACCGACGCCATGGCGCTGCTGCTGGCAGAGGGCACCCCGGTGCACGGCATCGTCTACCGCGGCACGCGGTACGACACCGGCATGCCACTGGGATATCTGCAGACGGTCGTCCAGCTCGCGGTGAAGCGCGACGATCTCGGCAAGGCGTTCAGCCATTGGCTGACCCAGTTCGTGGAGAAGGATCTGCGCGGGTGACAGCGGTTCCAGCGACGGGCTCCCACCACGACGCGGCGCGTGACGCCGGCGTCGGGTCGAACGCGCGCGTCCCCCTCGCCGACTACCTCGCCGGCGTGCTCCGAGGGCTGCGCCCGTTGCCCCCGCTGGACCTGGAGATCACCGCCGCGCACGGCAACGTGCTCGCCGAGGACGTGGTCGGGCCGGGCCCCGTGCCCGCGTTCGACCACGCCGCCATCGACGGCTACGCCGCGCGCTTCGACGACATCAGCGACGCCCAGCCGGGCCGGCCGGTCCGGCTGAGCGTCGTCGGCGACCTGGTCGCCTCGAGCTGGCGCCCCGTCCGGCTCACCCCCGGCACCTGCTTCTCCGTCGCCGCCGGCGCGCTCATGCCGGTCTCCGCCGACGTCGTCGTGCCGCCCGGCATGACCGACCAGGGCATGGCGGCGGTCGAGGTGTACCACCCGACCAAGCGCGGCCACGGCGTGCGCCGGGCCGGCGACGAGCTGCCCGCCGGCGCGGTCCTGGCCCGAGCCGGCGCCTATGTCACCCCGCCGCTGGTCTCGGTCCTGGCCGCCAGCGGCATCGGCCACGTCGTGGTCCGCCCCAGCCCGCGCGTCGTGGTCATCGCCACCGGCGACGAGCTCGTCGACGTCGGCCGGGCCAGCCAGCCGGGCCAGGTCGTCGACGCCAACTCGCACGCGCTGACCGCCGCGGCGGCCGAGGCGGGCGCCCACGCGTACCGCGTCGGCATCTGCGACGACGACCCCGAGGGCCTGCGCGGCCTGCTCGACGACCAGATGCTGCGGGCCGACCTGATCATCACCACGGGCGGCACCGGCACCGGCCCGGGCGACATGGTCCGCCGGATCCTGTCGCGCACCGTAGTCTTCTCGGACCTTTCCGTGTACCCCTGCTCGTCCCTCGGCTACGGCACGGTCGGCGGCCCCAATGGCGTGCCGATCGTCTGCCTGCCCGGCGACCCCGGCGCCGCCCTCATCGGCTTCGAGGTCCTGGCCCGCCCGGTGATCCAGCTGCTGGCCGGCGCCGACCCGGTGTTCCGCCCGAGCGTGCGCGCCCACCTGCTGGAGACGGTCAACTCGCCGTCCGGGATGCGCGAGTTCCGGCCCGCGTACATCACGGAGCGCCGCGGAGGCGGGTACACTGTCGCTCCGCTGGCCGGTGGCCCCTACACGCTCTCCGGCCTGGCCGACGCCAACGGGCTGATGGTGCTGGGGGAGAAGGTCATCAGCGCGGCGGCCGGCTCCACCGTGGACGTCATACTCTTGGATAGGCGGCGATGAGTCAGCCCGGATGGCCCGCGATCCTCTCCGACGGCCCGGTCACCCTGCGCCCCTACCGGCGCTCGGACGCGCGCCTCTGGTCCGAGGTGCGCCGCGCCAACGAGCAGTGGCTCGGCAAGTGGGAGCCCACCCCCTACGGCACCTGGTACGACCTCAACTCGGTCGCCGCCTTCCGCGCGGTCCACGCCGACCTGCGCCGCGCCGCCCGCCACGGCACCGCGATGCCGTTCGCGGTCTGCTACGAGCAGCAGCTGGTGGGCCAGCTCACGCTCGGCAACATCGTGCGGCGCGCCTTCTGCTCCGGCTACGCCGGCTACTGGGTGGACGCCCGCTTCGCCGGCAAGGGGATCATCCCCACCGCCCTGGCCCTGGTGGTCGACCACGCGTTCAGCGTCGGCGGCCTGCACCGCATCGAGGTGAACATCCGCCCCGACAATCTCGCGAGCCGGCGGGTCGTGGAGAAGCTGGGGTTCCGCCAGGAGGCCTACCATCATCGGTACCTCCACATCGACGGCGACTGGCGCGACCACCTCGGCTACGCGATGACCACCGAGGACCTCGCCGACGAGGGCGGCTCCCTGCTGCGGCGCTGGCACAAGTCGTCGGCCAACGCCTAGCGGTTCGCCGGCGGCTCCCTGCTGCGGCGCTGGCACAAGTCGGGCGCTGGCACAAGTCGTCGGCCAACGCCTAGCGGTTCGCCGGCGGCTCCATCCTGCCGCGCTGGCACAAGTCGTCTGCCAACGCCTAGCGGTTCGCCCCTTCGGCGCCTTTTCGGATTTTTCGGCTATGTCCGGTTTGCTCGATCGGGCGTGTCGTTCTGCGTGTTGACGTGGTACAGGCCCCCACGCGACGTATGGTCATGAGTCGGAGTTACCTACGTGTAACTTCCACAGACTTGGATGGCTTGCGCGCCCGGGGGGACCGGCGCGGAAGGCTTGTGATTTGGAGGCGTGAGGGTGCCGACCTCGGTGCTCCTCGCCGTCCTCGCCGCTGCTGGGCTCCTCGCCCTGGCGCCCGCTTTGGTGCGCCGATACGACGCAACAGAGCGGCTGGTGGCGGAGCGGGCGTTGTCGACCGCGCGGGTGCTGACCCGCGTGGACCGGCGTCGCCGCACCGTGCCCGGCCGCCGCCCGATCAACCCGCCGCGCCTGCTCGTGCCGCGGGTCTCCTCCGCGTCGGGCCCCCTACCGCCGCCGCGCCGCGCCCTCACCCCGGTCTCCCCGACCGCCCGGCGACGGGTGCATCGGGCGCCGCGGGCGATGTACCGCCGCCGGCGCGTCCTGCTCGCCCTCGTCCTGCTCAACCTCGTCGAGGTGTGCGGCATCACCCTGGTGAGCCCCGGCTTCTGGGTGGGCTTCGCGGTCACGGGCGTGCTGCTGGTCGCGTACCTGGCCCACCTGCGCACCCGCGCCCTGCGCGACCGCCGCCGCCGCCGCGAGGAGGCCCGCTACGCCGCGTGGATCGCCCGCCGCCAGGCTCTGGTCCGCCGCGAGCAACTCCGCCGCGCAGCCGCCCGCCGCGAGGCCCTGGCCCACCAGCTGGCCGAACGCGACCGCGCCCGCCGCGAGGCGGCCCGCCTGAACTCCCTGCGCGGCCGCCCCTACGACACGCGCGCCTCCGGCCAGTGACCTCCCCCGACACGCGGGGAGCCTCGGGGGGTATCTGATTCGCGTCGCCCTCGGGCCCTCTGTTAGTCTTAGCGCCGGTCCGGTTCGGCGGAACGGTTTGGGGTTGTGGCGCAGTCTGGTAGCGCACCTCGTTCGCATCGAGGGGGTCAGGGGTTCGAGTCCCCTCAACTCCACAAGCGCCGGTGCCCTCTGTTCGCGGAAAGCGCGAACCGGGGGCGCTTGTCATATCTGCTCCGGGGGCCGAGCCCCGGAAACCCCACGGACCGGTGGGCGCTGCCATAGCGGGGCTTGAAGCGTCCGTCGGTTGTTGCTGAGGGGTGTGGCGCCGGTGCCCTCTGTTCGCGGAAAGCGCGAACCGGGGGCGCTTGTCATATCTGCTCCGGGGGCCGAGCCCCGGAAACCCCACGGACCGGTGGGCGCTGCCATAGCGGGGCTTGGAGCGCTCGTCGGTTGTTGCTGAGGGGGTGTGGCGCCGGTGCCCTCTGTCGCGGAAAGCGCGAACGGGGGGCGCTTGTCATGTCTGCTGCGGGGGCCGGGCCCCCGGAAACCCTACGGTCCGGTGGGCGCTGCCATAGCGGGGCTTGGAGCGCCCGTCGGGTTGTTGCCGAGGGGGTGTGAATGGTGTTGTAGTTCCGCTGTGGGCGGCATCGAGACGGCGGCCATGCGGAACATTCGCCGATGGCTCAGGGGCGAGATCGTCGACCGGACCACCGGCATCCGATTGATGGATGGTCCCCGTGCCGGCCGGTGCAAGATCGTACAGCTGGACGCGGACGGGCGGCCCCCGACACGACTGCGAACGAGCAACGGCGGCGGCGACGCATGGTCCGTCTACGTCCTGTCGGCGACGGGCGGCGACGGTGCCGAGCATTCGTGGTGCTACAGGTTCGCGGGTACCGAACCACGCGGCCACCTGCCAATTGGCTAGCGGTCGTCGGCGTCGTCCTGAGTCTGGCATTCCTACGAAAACGGGACGACTGCCTGACCGGGCGGGCTCGATCCAGGCTTTGGATATGACAACCACGCTGATCACCGGCCCGACTCGAGGTCTGGGCCGGGCCGCCACCCTTGCGCTCGCCGACCGTGGCTCCGACCTGCTGCTGGTCGGGCGGGCCGGCAAGGCGCTCTCCGAGGTCGCCGGCGAGGCCCGTGCCCGCGGCGTCCAGGTTCACGAGATCGGCTGCGACCTGTCGCGGCTCGCCGACGTGCGGGCAGCGGCGGTCGCCGTGCGGGAGCTGCTCGACTCCGGCGCCGTCGGACCGCTGCGGGCCCTGGTCGCCAACGCCGGCCTCATGTCGGCCGACACAAGGGCCGCGTCCGCCGACGGCTACGAGATGACCTTTGCCGTCAACTACCTCGCCCACGCCCAGCTGATCGGGGATCTGCTTCCCTCGCTCGCCGCGCCGGCCCGCGTCGTGCTGGTCGGCTCGAACACCTACAGCGCCAACATCTGGCGGCGGATGCTGCGCGTGCCCGAGGCGCAATGGCGGGACCCGGTCGCGATCGCCGAGCCCGCGACCGGGGCGGCGAGTCCGGGCTTCACCGCGAGCGGCGTCGCGTACTCCAACGCCAAGCTCGCGATCATCTACTACGCCCACGAGCTGCAGCGGCGTGTCGGGCCGGGCGTCAACGTGTCGGTGTTCGAACCGGGCTGGATGCCCGGCACCGCGCTGAGCCGGGGTGCGCCCGAGGCCATGCAGGCGATGGGGCGTGCGCTGGGCCGCATTCCCGGGGTGTCCACCCCCGTGCGCTCCGGGCCGGCGCTCGCCTCGGTGGCGCTCGACGACCGCTGGGCGGGCCTGCGCGACGGCGCCTTCGTGGTGGTCGACCAGGTGACCGAGGTGCGGCCCGTCGCCAACGACCGGGCCCGCGAGAGCCGGCTCTGGGAGGCCACGGCGGAACTGCTCGGCAGCGCCGCCCGGCGCGCCTGACCCGGGCGTGTTTTGCGGGCGCTGCGGGGTAGCTCAGGACGGTCAGAGCGCCCGGATCGGATTGAGGGGCGGGATCCCAACATGGCCGACATCCTGTTCGTGATGCCCGCGGCGAGCTACTGGACGATGAAGGACGGGCACCGGCATCCCACCGGGTACTGGGCCGAGGAGTTCGTGGCCCCGTACAGCGCCTTCACCGGGCACGGGCACGACGTGACCGTGGCCACGCCGAGGGCGACGGTGCCGACCGTGGACATGCTGAGCCTGCGGCCCGACATGGCCGGCGGCGAGGCCAAGTCGCGCGAGGAGGAGGACGTCATCGAGGCGGCCGACGAGCTGCGGCGGCCGATCGCGCTGAGCGACGCCCGGGTCGAGGACTACGACGCGGTGTACTACCCGGGCGGGCACGGGCCGATGGAGGACCTGGCCTACGACGCCGACTCGGGCCGGCTGCTCGTTGACGCGCTGGCCTCCGGCAAGCCGCTGGCCGTGGTGTGCCACGCCCCGGCCGCGCTGCTGGCCACCCGCGGCGCGGACGGCAAGTCGCCGTTCGCGGGCTATCACATCACCGGCTTCACCGACGACGAGGAGGAGGCCGTGGGGCTCGCGTCGAAGGCGAAGTGGCTGATGGAGGACGAGGTCAGGAAGCTCGGCGTGGACTTCACCCGGGGCCCGATGTGGGAGCCCTACACCGTGGTCGACCGCAACCTGTACACCGGGCAGAATCCCGCCTCCGCCGGCCCGCTGGCCCAGAAGGTCCTGAAGGTGCTCAACTAGCGGCCCGGAGACCCCCGCCGCCGCGGCCGTGCTGGTCGTGGCCGAGCGGAGCTACTCGCCCGCGCTGCCAGGCCCGGCGCAAGCCGGACAGCGCCGCCGCATCGGTACGCCGACACGTCGCCGGCCGCATGGCGGCCAACCCCGTCGAAGGTGAGCCGACCCGATAGACGCCCGGCTGCCGGCCTCACGACAGGCCGGCGGCCGGCGCCAGGCAGCGGTGCGCGCCGAGCCAGCCGATCACGTCCGGGGCGGGCATGGGGCGGCCCAGGAAGTACCCCTGGATCGGAGATTCTTGAGGTACGCCAGCGGCGAGTAACCCGACAGCGCGGGCGAAGATCGCGCTGATCGCCCGGCCGGCCAGGCGACGGAACTCGCCGTCCGGCTCGACCTGGGGCTCCGTTCGGGCCGTCGAGGTCACGGAGCCTCCTATCGGAGCGCCGCGGCGGCGATCAACCCCTGCACCCCAGTTGTTCCTGGCGCCGAAAAGCTGTCCGTCAGTTATGGGCGTGCAGGTGATGGGCTGGATGGTGACCGAGCGGACCGCGATCGTCGCGGTCGCGGTGGTGGCTGCCGTCGTCACGGCCGCCGGGACGATCGTGCTGGCGCGCCGGCGGCGGCGGTTGCACAAGCAGTTGATCGAAGAGGCGGCGCGCGTGCTGTGCGAGCCGCGGGCGGAGGCGCCGGGGCCGGCGTGGTCGGCCAGCCTCGACCTGGTCCGGATCCTCGCGGCCTACGACGAGCAGGCCGACCGGCTCGACCGCGACGTGCGGCCGCGGATCCCGGCCCATCCGGGGAAGCGGGCGCCGCTCACCGGGCTGCTCATCGGCGTCGAGGTGGCCGTGGACATCCACGGCGCGCTCGCGGTGCTGTGCGCGCCGGAGCGGCAGCTCGACGGGATGGCCGATACGCCCGAGCCGACCCGCGAGGAGTACGCGGGGCTGCCGGGCCCGATGGTGGCCGTGCCGCGGCTGCCGGACGGCGAGGATGCGCTGGAGTGCTGCCTCGGCCTCGGCCGCGTGCTGGCCGACGCGGTGCGGCGCGGGCGGATCGTCGTCGCCCACGCCCGGGCGCTGCAGGTGATCGGTGACGAGTGCCGCGAGCGGCTCAGCGGCGTCTTCGGCAGCGTCGACGGGGCGGTGCGGGAGAGCGCCAAGCTGGCCGACGCCGGAAATCTGGTCCAGGCGATGCGAGTCCTGTCGGAGGTGGGGCTTCCCGTGCCGGAAGAAGGTGTCCCGGGTCACGCGCTGCAGCGTGACCTGGATCGTCAGAATGCCTGGCTGCGGCGGGTGGCGGTGGAGTACCGCGCCGCCGTGCTCGGCTGGTGCCTGGAGGCGCTGGAGCGCTGCGGCGTGGCCGCGCCGGCGATGCCGGGGGTGACCGGATGAGCCGCAACGACGCGCTGCCGGAGGCGCTGCCCTACATGACCGGCGACCGCCGGGCGGACAGCCGCGCCGGCCGGCGCGACGGGCGCAAGCAGATCCCGGCGTACACCGGACTGGTCGAGCTGATCGAGAACGAGGCCCGGATCACCACTCCCTACCAGGAGCAGCTGAGCAGCACCGGGCGGTATCAGATCACCGAGGAGTTCCGCCGGTTCCTGCGGCGCACCGAGAGCCTGCAGCACCAGCTCAGCCGGCTGCACGGCGACCTCGCCGCGGCGCAGCGGGCGGTCGCCCGGGCCCGCGACGACCTCGCCGCGGCCTCGGCCGAGCTCACGCAGGACGAGCTGCTGCCGCGCAACCCGCAGGAGATCCCGCTCGCCGGGACCGTCGCGCTGCACAGCCGGCGCGTGGCCATGCGGGAGCGGCGCATCGCCGAGGCAAGCGAGGAGCTCGAGCGGCGCATCGGCGCGGCCGAGGGCTGCCAGCGCCACATCGACGAGGTCGGCGGCCGCATCGACCACGAGTTCGCCGTCGCGCAGGCCCTCGGGCAGCGCATCGGGGACTACTACGTGCTGCGGATCGCCACCTACTGGGACGCGCTCGTGAAGGCGCATCCCGAGGGGCGCCACCTGGCGTCGCTGCTGCCGGCCGTCACGCCGAACCTGCCGGCCTGGGTCGACGGCACCTGCCGCGGCGGCGTGATCACGCTGCCGCCCGAGAGGACACCCGGAGAGGGAGTGGGGCCGTGAAGCTGCGCCCGCGCATCATGACGTCGCTCGGCGTCCGCCTGGTCATCCGGCGCCTGCAGCGGCTTCCGGCCGGCCAGGACAACGTGATCGACAGCGAGCGGGTCGGCCGCGAGCTGCGGGACCTCATCGCGGGCATGGCGCCCGAGCACATCGACGAGGAGATCTACGCCGCGATCGACCAGTACGTCGACTCGTACGTGTCGCAGTTCCGGCGCGAGATGTACGAGCGCTACAACAGCGACCTCATCGAGCTCGACCTGCTCGAGACCCGCCTGCGGCCGTACCTGGAGTGGGCCGACGAGGTCAACAGCGACGAGCGCAGCCGCGTCGAGCACATGAACGGCGCGGTCACCCACGCGCTGGACCGGGTGAGCGACCCGGACCAGCCCTACCGCGACCCGATCCGGCCCAACCACAACAGGGGCACCACATGACCACGGTTCAAACGCCGGAGCGGCCCCGTCGCGACGAGGGGCGGGTCATCCACGGCGACCTCTCCCAGATCGCCGGCCGGCCCAAGTCCCACGCGCTGCTGTGGGTGCTCGTGCTCGTCGCGGTCGGCGTCGACATTGTCACCTTCTACCAGGTTCTCGTCCTCGTCCTCGACGTGCCCGAGGTCCTCGTCTGGGTCTCGGTCGTCGGGTTCGCGGCGGTCGCGCTGGCGCTGGCGCACTACGCCGGGCTGCAGGCCCGCCAGGCCACCAACCCGCGCAACATCCCGCACGCGGCGACGTGGGGCTGGGTCTCGTTCGGGATCTGGTTCTCGCTCGGCGCGATCGCGTTCCTGGTGCGGTACGTCATCAGCGAGACCTCCGGCGCGGGCAACTCGAAGTTCGTGGTCGACGGCGCCACCCAGCAGGCGCTCAACGACAGCGCCCAGACGACGTCGCAGCACCTGAGCGCGCTGCTGTTCCTGGCGCTGTACGTGGCCACGGGCACGGTGGCGGCGCTGCAGGGGTTCTTCCGGCAGGACCCGGCGGCCCGGCAGTACGGCATCGCGCTCGGCCAGCGCTCGGACGCGGCCCGCCGGCACGCCACCTCGCGCTCGCGGCTCGGGCAGGCCGAGCAGGCGCAGCAGGCGATCGAGCGCGCCCGCGTGCGTCGCGAAGAGCTGTGGGAGCTGTCGCAGCAGCAGTGCACCGACGCCGCCACCCGGCTCAAGCAGCAGGCGCGGCTGTGGGTGACCGCCGCCCGCCGGCAGGCCGAGGAGCGCCGGCAGGCCGAGGAGGAGCGCCACCGGGCCGCGCGGGAGCGCCGCGAGGCCGAGCAGCGGTGGCGGGCCGAGCATGAACGCCGCGCCGACGAGGAGCGGCAGCGACGCGACGACTACGGACCCCGCATCCCGCACCAGACCCCCCGCTACTACTACGACGTCCCGGACGACGTGGTCGACCCGGCCGCCGAGGCCACCCAGGAGCTACCGCGCAACACCGAAGGAGACCTACGATGATCAGCCTGGTCCGCGGCGGCGCCGCCGCCGCGGTGTTCGCGCTCGCGAGCGGCTCGCTGACCTCCTGCCTGGAGCAGTCGACGCCCGCGCCGGCGTGGGCGCTGCAGTGCCCCAACCAGACGAGCTCGGCGCTGACGCTCGTCGTCGGGTCCCGGGCCAACAGCCCGAAGACCCACCTGCCGTCCGAGGTGCAGCAGCTCGTGCGCGGCGCCGCCCTGCAGGGCCAGAAGGTGCAGGTCGTCCGGGTCGACGGCGTGCCGTCGGTGGCGCTGACGGCGACCTTCGCGACGAACAGCAAGAACCAGCAGCTGCGCGACCGCGACCTGGAGAACTTCGTCTCCCAGACCGTGCAGTTCGCCGACACCCTGCAGCCCAAGCAGCCGGAGGCCGACGTCCTCGGCGCGCTCGTCCAGGCCGGGCAGATCACGCCGGACAACGGGACGGTCGTGGTGATGGACTCGGGCGTCTCGACGACCGGCCCGCTGAGCTACCAGAACCCCGACATGTTCGGCGCCGACCCCGACCAGGTGGCGACGTTCCTGGCCAACCAGCACCTGATGCCGCAGCTGCAGGGGCGCAGCGTGCTCTTCGTCGGCCTCGGCGAGACCGCCGATCCGCAGCCGCAGCTGGTCGGCGACACGCACGACCAGGTCAGCCGGCTGTGGCACACGATCGCCAAGAAGGCCGGCGCCTCGTGCGACGCCGACCTGCACACCGCCGTGCCGCGCAACTCCGTGCAGACCAGCGTGGCCGTGACGGTCGTGAAGCCGCCGCCCCCACCGACCTTCGTGGACTGCGGCACGACCGTGCTGTCGGACAGCAGCTCGGTCGGGTTCGTCGTCGGCAAGGCCCAGTTCCGCGACCCGGGCGCCGCCAAGTCCACATTGGACTCGCTGGCCAAGACGCTCGCTGGCCATACGCAGAAGGTGACGCTCATCGGTACCACCTCCAGCGAGGGATCCGACGAGGACAACCAGCGGCTGTCCGAGCAGCGGGCGGCCGCGGTCAAGGACGTCCTCGTGCAGCTCGGCGTCGACGCGGGCCGGATCGCGACGATCGGCAAGGGCGAGCACTACGAGCAGCGCGAGACCGACGTCGACCAGAAGGGCAACCTCATCCCGGACAAGGCGGCGCACAACCGGTCGGTGGTCGTGCAGCTGACCTGCCAAAAGGGGTAGGCGAGCATGACCGTTCCCGGCGGCGGCCCGGGCGAGGAGCCACCGACCACATTGGACCCGGGGCGGGCGCGGCCGGATGACGCCGACGTCACCGTGCTCGACCCGGGCCGCCGCCGGCGGGTCCCCACCGGCGGCCCGGCGCTCGCGCAGGGCCTGCCGGCCGGTCTGGACGCGCGGTTCAAGGTGATCCGCCTGCTCAGCCGGCCGGCCGCGCCCGCCGAGGTGTACCAGGTCCAGGAGCGGGCGACCGGCGTCGAGCACGTGCTGAAGCTGTACCGCGAGCACGAGCCCGACCGGGAGGTGCGCGACCTGCTGGCCCGCACCCGCAGCCGCCACCTCGTGCGGCCGAGTGAGACCGGCGAGGAGGGCGGGCTGCCCTACGAGCTCATGGAGTACCTGGGCGGCGGAAGCCTGACGGCGCTGCGGGAGCGCAATCCCGGCGGGCTCGACCCCGCCGTGCTGCACGCCGTGGCCGGGCAGGCCCGCCACGCGCTCGTCGCGCTGCACGAGCTGGGCGTCGTGCACCGCGACGTGAAGCCGGCCAACATCGTCCTGCGCTCGCTCGACCCGTTCGAGGCGGTGCTGGTCGACTTCGGCCTCGCGCAGCGCGTCGCCGCGTCCGGGGAGCTGACCGAGGACCGGTCGGGGACGACCCGCTACATGCCGCCGGAGTTCATCGGCGGGGGGATGGTGTCGCCGGCGTACGACTGGTGGTCCTTCGGCATCACCCTGCTGGAACTGGCCACGGGCGCGCCGCTGCTGCCCGGCATCGAGGACGACAACGCGCTGCGCGCCTACATCGCCGGCGGGGTCGACGCCTCGTCGGTCGTCGATCCCCGCTTGCGCATGCTCTGCCAGGGTCTGCTCGGATCGAGCACGGCGGCCCGCTGGGGCGCCGACGAGGTGCAGCAGTGGCTCGATGGCGGCTCGCCCGGCGTGCCGAACCCGGCGCCGCCCGCGGCGTCGGAGGAGGCGGAGGCGCCGGAGCCGTTCGTGTACCTCGACGTCGCCTACCGCCATCGCCGCCACCTCGCGCTCGCGATGACGGCGACGTGGGAGACCGCGGTCAGCCAGTTCTTCGGCGCCGACCCCGCCCCGCTCGCCCGGCTCGAGGCGTGGCTGCGCGGGCTGCCGGGGCCGCCCCCGCCGCGCTCCGACCCGCGGGAGCCCGCCGACGTGCGGCTGCTGCGGCTGCTGCGCTGGATGGCGCCCGGGCTGCCGCCGATGTACCGCGGACTCAACATCGCCTGGGGCACGCTGCCCGAGCTGGGACACCGCGCCGCCGGCGGCGAGGGCACCCACCCCGATCTGGTGCGCGAGCTGTGGCGGCACGACCTGCTGCCGCTGCTGGACGCCGGCGCGGCGCTCGACGACCCCGGCGGTCCGGCCGGCGGCGGCGGGCTGGCCCAGGTCCGGGCCCGGTGGGAGGAGCAGCAGCGGCGGTGGGCGGCCATCGCCGGGCAGATCGCCGACGACGGCGCCCGGGCGGCGCTGCAGGTCGGCCGCGGCGACGCCGGCCGGGAGGCCTACGACCGCATGCTCGCGGTGACCCTGTGGGCCGCGACGATGAACGACACCGAGCGGCGGCAGGCCCGGCGCGAGCTGCTCGGCGTCGAGCGCCGCTGCCGCCTGCCGTGGTTCACCGAGCTGGTCGGGCGCCCGGACGGGCTCGCGGTGGCGTATCGGCTGCGGGCGTACGCCGAGGACCGCGCCGCCGCGGCGGCCGAGGAGGAGCGGGCGGCGGCCCGGCGGCGGGCGTGGCTGCGGCGCAACCAGACCCTGCGCGAGTGGTCCCGCCGGCAGAACCGGCCGCTGGCGCTGTCGTGGGCGGTGGCCGGCGTCGTCGCCCTGGCCGCGCTGTGCACGCTGTTCATCGGCGTGAGCGACATCGCGAACTGGGCCTCGGACGGCGCGATCCTCGACGCCTGGCTGGCGCTCGTGCTCGCCGCCGCGGTCGCGCTCACCTTCGAGTCCCTGCTCGCCTGGGAGATCGGCGGCCGGTTCCACCCGCGGTACTCGATGCTCGGCGCCGGCATGATCGCGCTGGGCCGGGCCGCACGCTCGATCGCCGGGCGCGGCATCGCGCTGCTGGTGATCGTCGCACTGGTCGTCGGCGGCTACCTGCTGACCGTCCTGGCCCCGCTGGCCACCCCGCTGGTCGCCGGGGCGGCCGTCGTCGTCTGGGCGGTGTGGCGCTACCTGCGCTGGCGGGCCGACGCCGCCGAGGAGCGGCGCGACATCGACCGCAACATCCGCGAACAGCGCGCCGCCGCGGCCCGCTGACCGGGCGGGCGGCGCGGACGGGCGGCCGTCCGTCAGTAGAGGGCGAGGAGGAGCCGATGAGTTCTGGTGGAGTGATGATCGCCCCGGCCGCCATCGTGGTGGCCGCCGGCGCGGCCGTCGTGGTGGCCGCCGCGGCCGCCGCGGTGCTGGTGGTCCAGGCCGCGAACGCCGCGGCCGAGGGCGCCGTGCGCGCCGTCGGCGACTACGGCGACCTGCTGGAGCGGCAGGCCGCCGCCCAGGCCACGGCCGAGGTCAACGCCGAGGTGTGGCGGGCGGTCACGGCCGACGTGGTCGAGGTGAACGCGCGCATCCGGCTCGTCGCCGAGCGCGCCCGCCGGGCCGGCGCCACCGTGGCACTGCCGTCGCCGGTCAGCGTGGCCGGCCGCTCCGGCGCCGAGGTGGGCGCGGCGGTCGCCGCCGCGCACCGGCAGCTGTGCGCGGCCCAGCAGGCGCTGCACGCCGCCGCGATCAGCAGCGCCCGGATCGAGCTGCCGGCCATGCCCGGCACCGCCGGGGCGACCCGGCTGGACCGCGAGGCCGCGGCGGCCGCGCTGCTGCGCTACAAGGACACGCTGGAGCGGCGGCTGGCCGCGGACGCCGCGCCGCCCGTCGCCGTACCGGTCGCCGCCGGGCGCGGCGGGCCGGGCGAGGCCGAGGTCCGCGCCGCCCTCGCCACGCTGGACCCGGACGCGGCCGAGGCCGACCAGGTCGGGGTGCTGCAGGCGGCCGCCCTCGTCGGGCCCGGGGACGCGCGGGCGGCCACGGCGTACCTCATGGCCCTGCAGACCCGCATCGCCGACGTCAACCGGCGCACCGCTGGCCGGCGCGTCGCCGCGATCCGGCTCGCGGCGCTGGAGGAGCCCGCGGTCGCGCGGGTGGAGCCGCCGGAGCCGTTCAGCGGTACGGCCGCCAAGCTCCTCGCCGTCGTCACCGGCGAGCGGGAGATGACCGACGAGCTGCGGCGCGAGAGCCGGGCCGCGGCCGAGTGGGCGGCCGAGACGACGCGGCAGCAGTTCGTGCAGGACACGTTGCGCAGCTGCCTGGCCGATCAGGGGTACCGCGTCGAGGGCGACTTCGACATCGAGCACTCGACGGTGCGCCTGCGCCGCGATGACTGGTACGGCGAGCACAGCGCCGAGGTCTGGCTCGACGAGGAGGGCACGGTCCACGGGCGGGTCGTGCGGCACACCCCGTCACTCGACGACGAGGCTCGCGCCCGCAACGTGGACCGTTGCGGCACCTTCAACGCCCACCTGCGCGAGTTCGGCGAGATCATCGGCGCCGAGGTGGAGGTCGACCCGGCGCACGTGCCGCAGTACTCGCCCCGGGCCGAGACGGACGTCGTCTACGACACGACCGTCACCAACACCACGCAGCCGCCCCTCGCGCGGGAGCGCCGCCCGTGAGCGCGCCGGCCGAGATCCTCCTGCCCGGCTTCCCGGCCCCGGCCCGGGAGCTCGTCGGCACGCTGGCCGTGCAGTCGCAGTACGTGCTGCACGGCAACGTGCGCGACCAGTTCCTCGTCGAGCCGCCCGGCGGGCCGGCCCGCCCGATGCCGCTGATGCGGCTGCTGTGGGAGGCGCTGCAGCCCAGCGGCTACGAGTGCCTCATCTGCTACGACCCGGTCGACGGCATCACCGTCTACCCGAAGTCGCCGGGCGCGACCGCGGCCGCCCGCAAGCTGCTCGGCCAGCGGGCCGTCGGCCGCCGCCCGTCGCTGGAGCGCCTGCGCATCCACCTCGGGAAGGTGGCCGGCGTCGCCGAGCCCCCGCCGCCCGAGGGCGAGGGCGGCGGGGCCGACGCGGACGCGCCCCCGCCGAAGCGCGAGGAGGTCATGCCCCCGGTCCGGGCCGCGTTCGTCATCGACTACGCGGCGCGGATCACCCGGGTGCCCGGCCAGCTCGACCCGGTGGAGCGGGACTTCTTCCTGTACTGCCAGAAGCTCGCGCTGACCGCCAAGCCGATCGGCGGCGCCGGCCCGCGGGGCGAGCTGTTCAACCCGGTCATCTGGCTCGTCGAGGGCGAGCGCGACCTGCCGGCCTGGCTGACCGCGGGCGTCGAGGCGATCCGGCCGATCGCGCTGGGCCTGCCGGCGCTCGACGAGCGCGACCGGCTCGCCCGGCCGCTGCTGCGCTCGCTGCCCGGGCACGAGCGGCTCGACGCGAAGACGGCCGACCAGGCGGTCGCCGAGTTCGCCAAGCGCACCGACGGCATGACCCTGCGCTCGATGATGGAGATCACCCGGCTGGCCAAGGACCGCGGCATCGACGCGCCGCACATCGCCGACGCCGTGCGCATCTACAAGCTCGGCATCGAGGACAACAAGTGGCGCCACGACAGCGTCCGGCACCAGATCCAGAAGGGCGAGTCGCTCATCCGCGCGCGGGTCATCGGCCAGGACCGGGCCATCGACAAGACCCTCGACATCCTCAAGCGGGCCGCGCTCGGCCTGTCCGGCGCGCAGGCGACCAGCACCGTGTCGCGCCCCCGAGGCGTGCTGTTCTTCGCCGGGCCGACCGGCGTCGGCAAGACCGAGATGGCCAAGCAGGTGGCCGAGATCCTCTTCGGCGACGCCAACGCCTACCTGCGCTTCGACATGAGCGAGTTCGCCGCCGACCACGCGGCCGACCGGCTCATCGGCGCCCCGCCCGGGTACGTCGGCTTCGAGGCCGGCGGCGAGCTCACCGGCGCCGTGCGGCGCAACCCGTTCCAGGTGGTGCTCTTCGACGAGATCGAGAAGGCGCACAAGCTGGTCCTCGACAAGTTCCTGCAGATCCTCGAGGACGGGCGGCTCACCGACGGGCAGGGCATCACGACGTACTTCTCGGAGTGCGTCCTGATCTTCACCTCCAACCTCGGCGTCAGCCGCACCGACCCGGCGACGGGGGAGCGGCGCCAGCTCGTGCAGCCCGGCATGCCGTACCCGCTGCTGGAGTCGACCGTGAAGGCCGCGGTGCGCGAGCACTTCACCGTCGACCTCGGCCGCCCGGAGCTGCTCAACCGGCTCGGCGACAACATCGTCGTGTTCGACTTCATCGGCCCGCGGGTCGCCGAGAAGATCTTCGACCTGCAGCTGAGCAACATCACCGCGGCCGTCGACCGCGAGCTCGGCATCGCGCTGCGGGTCGAGGAGCCGGCCCGCCGGCAGCTGTGCGACGCCTGCACCGTCGACAAGGGCAACGGCGGCCGCGGCATCGGCAACCTGCTGGAGAGCAACCTGATCAACCCGCTCGCGCGGAAGCTGTTCGACAACGACTGCGGCGCCGGCGCGACCGTTGTGGTGACGCAGCTGCAGCCGGCCACCGAGACGGCCGGCCCCGAGCTGTCGGTGCGCATCGTGCGGGGCGGTGGCGCATGAGCCAGATCTGCCGCATCTGTAATGGGCTGTACTCCGACGACGAGCCGTTCTGCCCGGTGGATCTCGTCGACCTCGAGCCGTACGCGGAGCCCGACGCCGACGCCGAACCGCTCGCCGGCGGTGATCCGGTCCCCGAGCCGGCGCCGGCGCGCTCGAGCGCGTGCTGGAACTGCGGCACCGAGCCGCCGGACGCCGCCAACACCGAGTGCCTGCAGTGCCACCGGCCGCTGGAGCCGCCCGCCCTGCTGATCCGGTTCGAGGGCGGGCAGGTCGAGGTGCGCCGCGGCGAGCGGGCCGAGCTCGGCCGCCTGGGCCGCTACGCGCGGCTATTCCGTTCGTACCCGAACGTTTCCCGCCGCCACGCCGTGGTCGGCGCCGAGCCCGACGGCAGCGCCTGGATCGAGCCCGGCCCCACCCCCAACGGCACCTTCGTCAACGGCCGGGAGATCCGCTCCTCCGACCGTGTCCAGCTGCGCCACGACCAGCGCATCCGGCTCGCCCTGCACGCCGAGGGCACCGTCACCCTGTTCCCGAGGCCCGGAGACACGCGATGAACTTCATACAACGCCTCGTGACGCGCTGGTGGTCCGTCTGGGCCGCGATCGTGGGGCTCGACACGAGCCGGCTGGAGACGGAACTGCCGGCCCCCCTCGTCGACCCGCGGATCTCGGCGACGACGCTCATCGCCGAGGCCGAGGCCCGTGGCGCGCAGGACGCCGGCGCGAAGGCGACCGACAGCTGGATGTACGGCTGGCCCAACCAGCCGCCGTCCGCCGAGTTCGACCCCGACTACGTCCACGAGCTGCGCCGCCGCCGCGACGCCGCGGTCGCGGCGCTGTTCGACGCGCAGCGGCAGACCGAGTCCCGGATCAGCAACGTGCGCAACATGCGCGACGAGCAGGAGCGCCGGATGAACGACGCCCGCGTGCGCATGTCCGGGCTGGCCGTGCGCGACCGGGCGCTGGAGGCGCTGCGCATCGACGAGCTCGACGACGACGCCGCGCTGCCGCCCGACCCGCAGGGCGCCGACGAGGACACGCCCTGGGAGGGCGAGACCGACCCGCTGCCGCTCGGCTGGCGGCTGCTCATCCTCGCCGGGCTGATCGCCGCCGAGCTGCCGGTGCAGTTCTACGTGTTCGGGTACTTCCTCGGCGACCGCGCCCTCGGCCGCTGGATGGCCGTGGTGACGGCGGCCGTGGTCGTCTTCGCCCCGTTCATCGCCGGCGCGCTCATGCGCAACCGGCAGGCGAGCACCGCGGAGCGGCGGGTGCTGCACGCCGTCATCGTGCTCGCCGCCGGCTGGCTGCTCGTGGTCGCCGTGCTGGGCTTCGTGCGCGGCACGATCCTCGAGCAGGGCTCGCCGGACCCCGGGCGGCACATCACGCCGGCGACGGTGGTGCTGCTGTTCGTCGCGCTGCTCGTCGTGGTCGGCACGATGGCGTTCATGCTGGGGCTGGCCCGGCGCCACCCGTTCCAGGAGGCGTACGTCCGGCACCGCAACCGGCGCGACCGGTTCGACACGCTCATGCGGGGCATGGCCGCGCGGCTCAACCCGGGGTACTACGACCCGGACACCGGCGCCGTGACGGTCGACGACACCGCGCGCGCGATCCGCGAGGCCTACGCCGCCGCCGAGGAGGCCTACTTCGCCGCGCTGACCCGAGCGGTCGGCGACCCGACGTTCACCGAGGCGGTACAGCAGCGCCGCGGCCTGCGCGGGACGGCATGAACACCCCGGCCCTGCGCGTGAACCGGACCCACTTCCCGGTGACCGCCCTCGGCCCGGGCCGGCGCCTCGGCGTCTGGGTGCAGGGCTGCCCGCTGGCCTGCAAGGGCTGCATGGCGCTGGACACCTGGGACCCCGGCGGCGGCACCGAGGTCGCCGTCGCCGAGCTCGCGCGGCGCTGGCGCGAGGCGATCGAGCAGGGCGCGACCGGGCTGACGGTCAGCGGCGGGGAGCCGCTCGCGCAGCCGGTGGCGCTGGCCGGGTTCCTGGCCGAGGCCGACCGCATCCGCCGGGAGGCCGGGCGGGAGTGCGACATCCTCCTGTACACCGGCTACGAGCCCGGCGAGCTGGACCCGGCGCAGCGGGCCGCGACCGAGCACGCCGACGTGCTCGTCACCGGCCGCTACGACGCGTCGGCCCCGACCGACCTCGTCTGGCGCGGCTCGGCGAACCAGGCCATGGTGCTGCGCACCGAGCTGGGCCGGCGCCGCTTCGCCGAGCACGTGCACGAGCGCCCCGAGAACCCGCCGATCCAGGTGCGCGTCGACGCCGCCGGCGCCTGGATCGTCGGCGTGCCGCGCCGGGGCACCCTGCAGCGTCTCGACCGCAGCTTCAAGGCGGCGGGCCTCGACGTGGCCCGTGTGAGCTGGCGCCGCACCGACGCCGGCTGAGCCGTCCGTCAGAAAGAGGCGGACGGGAGAGCGACCGTTCGATTCCACGATTCCCGGAGGTACCGATGACCAACACGGTCACGTTTCGCAACGCCCTGACCGACTCGACTCAGACGATCGAGGTGCAGCCCGGCCAGACGGTGCACCAGGCGGTCGCCAACGCCGGGTTCATCGCGACCGGCAACGACTTCAGCGTGCGTGACAAGGACGGCGTCGTCGTCGACAACCGTCCGGCCAGCGACTTCTCCGGCATGATGCTGTCGGTCGGCCTGCCCGGCGACGGCATCACCGGTGGCGGCATCTGAGCCCGGGATGGACAAGTACTCCCGCCAGCGGGGCCTCGTCGCCCAGGATCTGCTCGCCGACGCCGACGTCACCGTGCACGGCACCGGGCCCGCGCTGACGTACCTGCTGCAGTGCCTGGCGATGCTCGGCGTCGGCGCCCGGCACGGCCGGATCCGGCTGTGCCTGGACGACCGTGCGGTCGCCGAGCCGGACCTGGCCGACCAGTTCCTGCTGCGCGCCGAGGACCTCGGCCAGCCGCTCGCGGCGGCGCTGGCGGGCCGGATCGGCCGGCTCGACCCGGCGGTGACGGTCGAGGCCGGGCCGCCGCTGCCGACGGGCGTGGCGGTCGCCGTGCCCGCGGCCCACGAGGTCGAGCGGCTCGCCGGTCTTGGCGGCATCGCGGTCTACGGCCAGGTCCTGCCGACCGCGGTCCACGTAGGCCCGGAGGCCGTCGCGGGCGCCGGGCCGGCGAACGTGCTGACCGCCGCGCTGGCGACGGTGTGCGGCGGCCTGACCGCCCAGGCCGTCATCAACCGGATCGGCGCGCTCGTGTCCGGCCCGGCGGTGCTGTCGAGCTGGGTGGAGGAGCGGCTCTGGCTCAGCTACGGCGGCATCGGCCGCCGCGCGCTGGACGCGCGGACGCCGTTCCCGGTCCTGCGCGGGCTCCTGCAGGGCGACCCGGGCGAGCGCTTCCAGGTGCTCGTCGACGGCCGGCCCGTCGAGGCGCGGGTCACCACCGTCGTCGACGACGACAACGTCGTGGTGAGCCTGCCGGCCCGCACCGACGAGCCCGGGCGCGCCGTCGTGCGCCCGGTCCGGGCGCACGCCGTGCCGGTGCGGGCGCTGCGCTGGTCGCCGCTGGCCAACGAGGACGTCGCGCTGCCGGACCGGCTGGCGGCATCGCGGCTGCTCATGTGCGGCGCCGGTGCGCTCGGCAGCTGGGTCGGGGCGGTGCTGGCGGCCACGCCGTCGCACGGCCTGGACCTCACCGTCGTCGACATGGACGACGCCGTGGAGAACCACAACCTCAACCGCCAGGTGCTGTACGGGGTGGAGGACATCGGCCGGCCGAAGGCGACGCGGGCGGTGCAGCGTCTCGCCGAGATCAACCCGGCGATGCGCCTGCGGCCCGTGCAGACCGTGATCGCCCCCGAGCTCGAGGACCACCTGCTCGGCGAGGGGACGCGGCTCGAGATCGACGACCCGGACATCGCGGCCCAGCGGCGGCGCATCGACGAGCTGCGCGAGGCGCTGGCGGCCGCCGACGCCGTGCTGTCCTGCCCCGACAACCAGCAGACCCGCTGGGTGCTCAACCGGATCGCCGAGCGCCTCGGGGTGCCGTTCATCAACGGAGCGGTCGACGGGTTCGTCGGCCGGGTGCACGTCTGCGACCCCGCGGACAAGGGCCGCTGCCTCGTCTGCTGGCTCGGCACCGCGGTGGCTCAGGACCCGACCCGGCGCTCCTGCACCGACCTCGTCGGCCCGGCGCCGGTGCCGTCGATCGTCACCAGCGCCGCGATCATCGGCGGCATCCAGGCGGCGACGCTGATCGCCGAGCTCGCCGGGCACGCCGCCGCCGTCGCCCGCTTCCACGCCCTCGACGGGGCGGCCGGCACGCTGACCGGCTACCGCGCCGCCGACCGCGACCCCATGGAGTGCCCCGACCACCTGATCAAGAACAGTGAGGAGTTGACCCATGTCAGTCAGCCGTGAGGACTTCCACGTCGCGATCGGGATGTTCACGAGCCTGCAACCGCTCGCGACCGACCGCGACGGCCGGATCAGCGCGATCTCGGTGACCATCGGCGGCATCGAGGGCTCGTCGCCGAGGGCCACCAACCCGGTCTCCTACAAGGTGCTCGCCTCCGTGCAGAACCTGGAGGCCCAGCTGCCGACCATCTGGATCGCCTCGCCGGACGACAACAGCATCCGGCACGTCAACGTCTTCCGCGCCACCCAGGTCTGCCCCTTCACCGGCACGCGCCTGCCCACGCTGTGCTGGGGGACCACCCCGGGCGCGTGGCGGGGCACGTCGACGGCGAACCGGAAGCTCGCCAACCTGCTCGAGTCCGTGCGGCAGGTGCTCGCCCAGTCCAACCCGAACAGCGCCGCGCGCAGCTGAGATGGGCATCGGCGACGAGGCGGTGACCCGCCTGCGCGCGGAGTACCCCGACATCGGCGCGCTCGCGCGCCAGCCCGGGGTGCTGCCGCGGCCGGGCGGGTCACCGGACCGCTTCGGCGCCCGATCGGCGCCGGGCGGCGACCCGCCCGGCCCGGTGATGGCCGTGCGGCTGTCGATCGAGGGCGTGCGGGGCGGCCGGACCCCGGCCGCCGGCCTGCGCTGCCGGTACGTGCTGGTGGTCGACGTCTCGAAGCCGGCCGGCCGCATCCCGTCCATCTGGGTCCGCTCGCCCGCGGACCGCGACATCGAACACGTCAACATCTGGCCGGCGTCGCGCGAGTACTGCCCGTGGATGCGGGCGTGGCTGCCGAGCCTGTGCTGGAACACCTTCGCGGTGGGCTGGCACCAGGCGCCGCCCGCCCACCGGACCCTCGGCACGGTGCTCGAGTACGCCAAACAGCTCCTGAATACGGAGAATCATGAGAGCCCAGCCCGATGACCACGTGCCCACCGGCACGGGCCTGCTCACGCGCCCGGCGCTCGCCGGCGCCGTCACCTGGATGCTGTTCGTCGGTGCGCTGACGGTCACCTTCGCCGTCGCGTACGGGCGGGGCGACGCCCCGTCCCAGCGCGCGGCCGTCTACGCCCTGTCCATCGCGGTCGCCGTCGCGCTGCTGACCCTGCCGAGCGCGCTGCGCCGCCCGTCCGGCGCCCCGGCGGCGCTGCCCTGGCCGGACCGGGCGACCGTGCCGGTGTTCCTGCTGCTGCTCGCCGGGTCCGCCGCGCTGATCGGGGTCAGCGTGTCGCTGACCCTGGACGGCCGGCAGCTGGGGGCCTGGGCGCTGCTGCTGCCCGCGGCGGCCGGTCCGCTGCTGGTCCTGCTCGAGCGGCGGTCGGCGACCGCCCCGGCGCCGGAGGCCGGCGGCGCCGAAGAGGCCGAAGACGCCGGTGACGTTGAAGGCGTCGTCGACGACGCCGGTGACGTCGACGAAGTACCCGACGACATCGAAGCCATCGCGGACACCGACGAAGCCGAGGGAGCCCAGCTCGTGGAGGAGACGGACGTGCAGGAGCAGCCGGCCGAGCTCGAGGAGCGGGAGGAACGGGAGGAGCCGGAGGCCCGCGAGCTGATGCGGCAGGACTTCCTGCAGCGCCTGCGCGACGACCCGGCGGCGGTCGCGGTGGAGGCGGGGTGCTGGGCCACGCTGCTCCGGCGGCTCGACCCCGAGGCCGACGAGCAGGGCGGCGTCGCGCTGACGATCCAGGCGGAGGACACGCTGCTCGTGCTCGGCATGGTGTTCCCGGCCCAGGTGCGAGCCAGCGCCGTGCGGTGCGAGTTCTCGACCGACGAGGTGGACCGGGTGCGCCGCGGCGTCAACTCGGTCGCGGCGAAGATCGGCCTGCCGCCCGGCACCGTGAAGATGGCGTGGGTCCACACGCACCCGCGGATGGGCGTGTTCCTGTCCGCGACCGACCTGGCCACGTCGGCGAAGTGGCGCAGCCTCGATCCCGCGTTCCGGCCCATCGTCGTCGACGTCAGCCGGCCGCACCTGGAGGAGCAGATCGGCGTCTTCGACGGCGACGGACACAAGATCCTGCCGATCCGCACCGTCGGCGGCCTGATCGAGTACGGCCCCGCGCAGCGGCTGGCCGAGGCGATCGAGAACGTGTACCACGCCGAGCGCCGGCCGATTCCGCTGGTCCTGATCGGCCGCCCCGACCTCGAACCCGGCACCAACCCCAACCCCAGCCCCGAACCGGAGCCGTCCGAGCCGTCGGAGCCGCCGGTGGAGAACCTGGCGGCACCGGAGGGCGAGCACCCGGCGCCGGAGCCGGCGTCGGAGGGCCGGCATGCAGCCGACGCGTGAGCGGACCCCGCCGCCGCTGCAGCAGCGGACCGTGTCGTTCGACGCGGGCCTGGCGTGGACCCTGCTGCGCCACCTCGGCTCGGTCGGCCGCAACGAGCGGGGCGGCCTGCTGCTCGGCCGCCGGGACGCGACGAAGATCCGGGTGACGGCGGTGATCCTGCCGCCGCAGCGGGTGCAGGCGGCTGACCACTGCGTGTTCGACGTTCGGGCGATCGAGACCTTCCGCAACGCGACCGGGGTGCTGCAGTCCGAACGGCTGCGGCGCAACATCGCCACGATCGTCGGCTGGGTGCACACCCACCCCCGGCTCGGGCTCTTCCTGTCGCACATCGACGTGTCGACGTTCGGGCGGTGGCGCCAACTCGACGGTGAGGCCATCGCGGTCGTCCTCGACCCGTATCTCGGCCCGGGCGACCGGGACCGGATCGCGTTCTGGCGCTCGGAGACCCTCGAGGTGCCGGACCTGGGCGGCCAGCCGCCGAAGACGGAGAGCATCAAGTTTCCCGACGGCAGCGCGATCGCGAACGCCATCGCGCAGGTCGCGCCCACCGCCGGCGCCTGGGAGATCGTGACGCCCTGGAACGTGGTCAGCCTGTACACGCACGTGCGCCCCATCCCACCGAGCGGAGCCGACCGATGACCGCCGCCACCGTCCAGCGCACCCCCACGGACATCCACTACGGCAACTGCTTCAGCAGCGTGCCGGGGCTGCCGGCCGGCGCCCCGGTGCGCATCTGCGCGGGCGACGCGGTCATCTACTGCACGCTCGCCTGGGACCTGGGCAACCGCTTCGACCGGCCGGGCCGGGTCGCGCTGGACCGCTGGCAGTGCGAGGCGCTCGGGGTGGACCACGAGGACACGGCCGAGGTCGACCCGATCGAGCCGCAGCTCGTGCCGGCGGCCGACGCGGTCGAGCTGTCGGTGCTGCGATGGTCCGGCACGCCCGGCGAGCACCGCACCGGGCTGGTCGAGTTCCTGCGCAACGGGCGGTATCTGCTGTACCCGGGGCTGCGCTTCACGTACCGGCCGCTGGGCGGGCGCGACACGAGCGAGTACCGGATCGAGTCGGTGCACGCCGGCGGCGCCGCCGTCGGGGTGGCCACCGTCGGGCCGCACCTGACGACCGCGGTGCGCCGGCCGCAGGGCGTGGCCGACTGGCCGCCGACGTACGACGACGTCGGCGGGCACGACGAGGCCATCGCGCTGCTGCGCCGGGAGGTCGAGCTGCCGCTGCGCCGCCCGGCCGACCTGGCCGCGATCGGGGTCGACGCGCCGCCCGGGGTGCTGCTCTACGGGCCGCCCGGCACCGGCAAGACCCTGCTCGCCCGGGCCGTGAGCCACCACAGCGGCGTGCCGTTCACGCTGGTGAGCGGCTCGGAGCTGGCCGGGCGCCAGCCGCAGGAGGCCGAGACGGTCCTGCGCGCCGCGTTCGCGATGGAGGGCGACACGGGCCGGATCGTCGTCATCGACGACATCGACTACCTCGCCCCGGACCGGTCGGTGCCGCGGATGAACGGCGCGCTGCTGAGTATCCTGCAGCGGCTGCTCGACGAGCACCGCCGCCCGGTCGTCATCGCGACGACCAGCCGCCGCGACGACATCGACCCGGGGATCCGGCGGCTCGGCCGGCTGGGGCGGCAGATCGCGGTCGGCGCGCCCGGCGAGAGCGACCGCCGGGCGATCCTCATGGTCCACACGCGCGACCTCGCGCTGGGCTTCGGCGAGCAGGAGCGGGCCGAGCTCGTCACCGATTTGGCCCGGCGCACGGCCGGGTTCGTCGGCGCCGACCTCGAGGCGCTGTGCCACGAGGCCGGCCGGGTGGCGCTGCGCCGGGCGTTCCCGGCCGACGTACTCGAGTCGGCCAACCCGGTGCCGCAGGCGCCGCTGCAGATCCAGCGCGACGACTGGGAGGAGGCGCTCACGCTGGTGACGCCGTCGGCCATCGGCAGCCTGGTCTCGGAGATCCCGCCGACGACCTTCGCCGACGTGGCCGGGCTGCCGGACACGGTGGCCGAGCTGACCGAGCGGCTGATCCTGCCGCTGTCGCGGCCGCACGTCTTCGCCGCCGCGGGGCTGCGCATGGAGCGGGGCGTCCTGCTGTACGGCCCGCCGGGCACCGGCAAGACGCTGCTGGCCCGCGCGATCGCGCACGAGTGCGGTGCGCGGTTCATGTCGGTGCGCGGGCCCGAGCTGCTCACGAAGTGGTTCGGCGAGTCGGAGCAGGCCGTGCGGGACCTGTTCGAGCGCGCCCGCTCGGTCGCGCCCTGCGTGATCTTCTTCGACGAGATCGAGGCGATCGCCCGCCGCCGCACGGGCGGCGAGACCGACTCGGGGGCGGCCGATCGGGTGGTCAACCAGCTGCTGGCCGAGATCGACGGCCTCGTCGACCTCGGGCAGGTGTGCATCATCGGCGCCACCAACAACCCCGCCGGCATCGACGAGGCGATCCTGCGGCCGGGCCGGCTCGGCCTGCACATCGAGGTGCCGCTGCCGGACCAGGCCGGGCGCGAGGCGCTGTTCCGGATGTACCTCGACTCCGACGAACTGCGGGAGCGCTGCGCGGAGTACGCCGCGATGACCCCCGGCTCCTCGGGCGCGGACATCGCGATGATCGCCCGCGAGGCGCGGCTGGCCGCCCTGCGGCGCGTCGGCTTCGACTACGCGGAGCCGGTGCGGGACGAGGACGTGCTCGCCGGCATCCGCCGGCCCGGCCGGGCGCCCGCGCTCAGCTACGTCTGAACGCCGCCCGCGTGACGCCCCGGCCGCCGGGCCGGTCGGGGCGTCACCAGGTGGTGTGCAGGCCGGCCAGGAGGCTGCGGGCCTGGATGTTGAGGGAGTTGCTGTGCTCCAGCAGGTCGCTGACCTGGTGCAGGGTCATCCAGCGGTAGTTCTCCGGCACGTCGAGCGGGAAGTCGTGGCCGGCCCCGACGCCCGGCCGTCCGCGGCCCGGCCGCCGGAGCCGGCCGGGGCGCCACGGCATACGGTGTTGGCGTGGTCGTCGCCTCTCTCGAGATCGTCGCCGGGCTGTCGGACGCGAGCTTCCGCGCCGGCGCGGCCGGCGGGCGGGTGGTGAGCGCCGAGCTGCTGGCGAGCGTGCTGCTGTCGTGGCTCGGGGCGCCCGACATCCGGTGGGAGGTCGCGCCCGGCTTCGGGGCGTCGGGCGACGAGGTCCCCGACGAGGCCGAGGACGAGGTCGACGCCACGCTGCGCCTTGGCGCGTGGCGGGCCCGCGGCCGGCTGCGGCGCCGCCCGGGCGACGCGGTGCCGGCGTGGGACGAGCGGGTCCGGGTGGCGCTCGGCCGGGCCCTCGCCGCGGCCGGCGAGGGTGACATCCGCTACGTCGGCTACAAGCTGTTCCTGCGCTCGCTGCTGGCCGAGTGCGACTCGCCGGGGGAGTGGATGGAGTTCGTGCGCCGCTTCCACCTGCGCCCCGACGAGGAGTTCCTGGCCGACGGTACGCCGGACGCGCAGGGCTGCCTGCAGGCGCTGCACCGCTGCGGGCAGGTCACCGGCCCGGACGAGCCGGCCGGCGGGCGGGTGCGCGTCGCCGGCGCGCTGGAGCCGGCGCTACGGGCCGAGGCGACCCGCCAGGCGGTGCGCGGCGGCTGCGCGCTCGTCGGGCCGCCGCACCTGGTCATGGCGATGTGCGCGGTCGACTACGCGATGCGCCGCATCGGCGCCCGGTGGTCCGAGCCGGTCGCGGGGGTCAACGGCGGCGCGCGGGCGCTGGCCGCGGCCGGGGTCGGCTACCCCGAGCTGAAGGACTTCGCCATGGACCTCGAGGTCGAGCCGGCCGACCCGCCGCGCGGCGACCGCACGTGGCGGCCCGACCGGGAGAGCCCGCCGTTCTCGGCCGGCCTGCTGCAGGTGAGCCTGGACGCCGCGCGCCTGGCCGCCGACCTCGGGCACCGGGCCGTCGGGACGTCGCATCTGCTGTACGTCATCGCCTCCGACGCCGCCAACCCCGCCGCCCGCATGCTGGGCGCCTCCGGCGTCGACCCGGCCACGCTCGCCGTCCGGCTGGGCCAGGAGCTGGCGCCGTGACGTTCGCTTAAGCTTCGACGGTGACCGGGCGATTGTTGGCCATCAGCGACCTGCACGTCGGATACGCCGAGAACCGCGAGATCGTCGAAGCGATGCGCCCCACCCACGACGACGACTGGCTCATCGTCGCGGGCGACGTGGCCGAGCGCTTCGCCGACGTCATGTGGGCGCTGCGCCTGCTCGCCGGCCGCTTCGCCAAGGTGATCTGGGCCCCCGGCAACCACGAGCTGTGGACCCCGCGCGACGACCCGGAGCAGTCCCGCGGCGTGGCCCGCTATGAGCTGCTCGTCGAGGCCTGCCGCGCCGCGGGCGTCGTCACCCCCGAGGACCCGTACCCGCTGTGGCAGGACCGCGTGGCCGTCGCGCCGCTGTTCGTCCTGTACGACTACTCCTTCTGGCCGAAGGGCGCGACGTCGAGCGAGGAGGCGCTGGCGATGGCCCGCGCGGCCGGCGTCGTCGGCACCGACGAGGTCCTGCTGCACCCCGACCCCTACCCGGGCCGCGCCGAGTGGTGCCGGGACCGCGCGGAGTCGACGGAGCGGCGCCTGTCCGCGATCGGCGCGCCAACCGTGCTGGTGAATCACTTCCCGCTGGTCCGCGAGCCGACCGACATTCTGTGGTACCCCGAGTTCGCCCTCTGGTGCGGCACCACCCGCACGGCCGACTGGCCGGTCCGCTTCGGCGCCGAGGCGGTCGTCTACGGCCACCTCCACATCCCGCGCACGACGTGGCACGACGGCATCCGCCACGAGGAGGTCTCGGTCGGCTATCCCCGGGAGTGGCGCAAGCGCCCGACGCCACCGGGCCGCCTGCGCCCGGTGTTCCCATGACGAAAGGGCCGGCCGCGGTGTGCGGCCGGCCCTTTCGAGGCTGGATGCGTCAGCTGGAGGCGATGCCGTAGCCGGGCTCGCCGCCGTGGAACTCGGTGCCCTGGGCGAACGCGGAGTCGAAGCGCTGCTGGAGGGCGTCGAGCTCGCCGAACTCGGCCTGGTGGGCGTGCTCGGAGCCTTCGGCGGCGAAGACGTGGTCGTCGACGGACCCGTCGTGGCTGTAGTTGGTGTAGTCGTCCGACTCGTAGTGCACGGCCGGGCCCTGGTCGAACTCGGTGTGGTGCCCCTGCGAGAAGTCGGTCGAGGTGTCGGCGTGGTGGTCGTTCTCGTACACGCCGTACTGGTTGCCGTAGTCCGACTCCGAGCCGTGGGCCTGGTGCAGCTGGTCGAGACCCGCGTGCTCCTGACCGGCCTCGTAGTGGCCGTAGTCCACGTCGTGGCCGCCGTCGTACGAGCCGGTGTCGATGTCGCTCATCTGCTGTATCCCCTCGGAAGCTTCGCGTCGTCGCTGTTGACACCGACATTAGAAGCCGGCCGACGACGTCGAATCCCGGAAACGTGCCACCGCGGCGACTACGCGGGCCAGGTGCTCGTCGATGGCCTCGCCGGGCATCGGGCCCAGCACCAGCGGCGACAAGAGTATGTTCTGGCGATGAAACCGGGGCCGACGCGAGGGAACAGCCGTGAACTATGACGTCATCGTCGCCGGGCTCGGGGGTATGGGCAGCTCGGCCGCCTACCACCTCGCCGCGCGCGGGAAGCGCGTGCTCGGGCTGGAGCGGTTCGGGCCCGCACACGACCGCGGGGCGAGCCACGGCGGGTCGCGGATCACCCGGCAGTCGTACTTCGAGGACCCGGCCTACGTGCCGCTGCTGCTGCGCGCCTACGAGCTGTGGGAGCGGCTCGAGCGCGACTCCGGGCGGGACCTCATGACGCTCACCGGCGGCCTCATGATGGGCGCGCCCGACTCGGTGACCGTGGACGGCAGCCGGCGCAGTGCCGAGCAGTGGGGGCTGCCGCACGAGATGCTCGACGCCGCCGAGATCCGCCGCCGGTTCCCGGTGTTCCGGCCCGCGCCCGGCGACGTCGCCCTGTTCGAGGCCAAGGCCGGGCTGCTGCGGCCCGAGGCGGCCGTCGAGGCGAACCTCGCGCTGGCCGCCGGGCACGGCGCCGAGCTGCGCTTCCACGAGCCGGTGGAGGCGTGGAGCGAGGACGGCGAAGGGGTCACGGTGCGCACGGCCGCCGGCACGTACCGGGCCGGCGCCCTCGTGCTCTGCCCCGGCGCATGGGCGCCCGAGTTGCTGGCCGACCTCGGCGTGCCGATCGTCGTCACCCGGCAGGTGCAGTTCTGGTTCGCGCCCGAGGGCGGCATCGAGCCGTTCCGCCCCGAGGTGCAGCCGATCTTCATCTGGGAGGGGCCGGCGGACACGCAGGTGTACGGGTTCCCGGCGCTCGACGGGCCCGACGGCGGGATCAAGGTCGCGTTCTTCCGCGGCGGCGAGGCCACCACTCCCGAGACGATCGACCGGTCGATCCGGCCCGCGGAGATCGAGGAGGTCGCCGCCCACCTGGCCACCCGCGTGCCGGCCGCGGCCGGGCGCTACCTGCGCGGCAAGACCTGCATGTACGCCAACGCCCCCGACAAGCACTTCGTCGTCGGCCGCCACCCCGCGCACGAGCGGGTCACCGTGGCCTGCGGCTTCTCCGGGCACGGCTTCAAGTTCGTGCCCGTCGTCGGCGAGATCCTGGCCGACCTCGCGCTGACCGGCGAGACCGCCCACCCCATCGCGCTCTTCGACCCTGGGCGCCCGTAAGCGCACCGGCGGACGCCTCGGGAGACGCGCGCAGAGTTCGCCGCGACCGCCACGGCGCTGCTCATCCGGTCGGTGGGCGTCTCGCTGCTCGGTCACCCGCTGCGGATCGCGGCGAAAGGCATCGCTCGACACCGGTCCGGCCGCCGTGATCAGGTCGCCCTGCCCGCCCTGCCCGCCGTGCTGGCCGGCTGGGCCGCGCTGGCGCTGCTGGAACGTCTCACCCGCCGGGCTCGCCCGTCTGAGCCGCCCTCACGGCAGCCGTCCTACCGGTGTCGCTGGTGCCGGTCGGCGGGCCGGGGCTCGACGCGCTCACCCGCGCAACACTCGCGGCGATGCACATCGGCGTCGCCGCGATCGTCATGCCGGTGCTGCTACGGACGAGCCCATGGCGACGGCCGCCGCCGGGCTGAACCGGGGCGGGCTACTGGATGGGGTCGTCGTCCGGCTCGCTGGGCCGGAACGCGGCGCTGGGGGACTCGTCGTCGGGGTGCCGGTCGCCGCTCAGCTCGTGCTGCAGGGCGTCGAGGTCAGTGGGTGGGCTGAAGTACTTCAGCTCGCGAGCGATCCTGGCCTGCTTGGCTTTCGCGCGTCCGCGTCCCATGGCTTCCCCCCGGGTCAGTTGTTGCCGCCGCAACGTGGAGTCCGTTCGTGCCATCCAGAGTACCGAACCTCCGCACTTTCCGGCGACCGCCGATCCCGGGCACCAAGGTCCGGCGGTGGCACGTTTCCGGGATTCGACGTCGTCGGCCGGCTTCTAATGTCGGTGTCAACAGCGACGACGTGAAGCTTCCGAGGGGATACAGCAGATGAGCGACATCGACACCGGCTCGTACGACGGCGGCCACGACGTGGACTACGGCCACTACGAGGCCGGTCAGGAGCACGCGGGTCTCGACCAGCTGCACCAGGCCCACGGCTCGGAGTCGGACTACGGCAACCAGTACGGCGTGTACGAGAACGACCACCACGCCGACACCTCGACCGACTTCTCGCAGGGTCACCACACCGAGTTCGACCAGGGCCCGGCCGTGCACTACGAGTCGGACGACTACACCAACTACAGCCACGACGGCTCTGTCGACGACCACGTCTTCGCCGCCGAAGGCTCCGAGCACGCCCACCAGGCCGAGTTCGGCGAGCTCGACGCCCTCCAGCAGCGCTTCGACTCCGCCTTCGCCCAGGGCACCGAGTTCCACGGCGGCGAGCCCGGCTACGGCATCGCCTCCAGCTGACAACCGGACCTCAGAAGAGCCGGCCGCGCATGCGGCCGGCTCTTCGCACGTATGGGCCCGTGACCAGCGCGGCCAGCCAGGGCGGGGCCCACGCGTAGGGCGGCCAGCCGCCCGTCGTGATCTGGAACACATGCACGACGCCGCCGTACGACAGCACCGCGATCAGCGCGGCCACGATGTAGCGTGCGCCGCGCGGCGGGGGCGCGTGGGCCTCGTCGGGCATGCGCGGATTCTCGTACATTGCGGGGGATGACGGCGGAGTACCGGAACCGGCAGGCGGACACGTTCGACCACGAGCCCGATCACGGGCTGCTCGATCCCGGCGTCCGGGCGGCGTGGCGGACGGTGCTGCCGCTGATCAGAGCGCCGCCGCTGGTCGGAGCGCCGCCGCTGATCAGAGCGCCGTCAGGATGACCGGGCCGTCGTCGGTGACGGCGATCGTGTGCTCCCAGTGCGCGGCCCGCGAACCATCCACAGTGGACACCGTCCAGCCGTCGCGCTGCAGGCGGTGGCGGTCGGAGCCGCTCTCCACGACCATCGGCTCGATGGCCAGAACCAGGCCGGGGCGCAGGGCCAGGCCGCGGCCGGGGCGGCCCTCGTTGGGGACGTGCGGGTCCTCGTGCATCGCGGTGCCGACGCCGTGGCCGCCGTAGCCGGTGGGCATGCCGTAGCCGGCGGCGCGGCAGACGGTCTGCACCGCGTACGAGATGTCGCCGAGGCGGTTGCCGGGGCGGGCGGCGGCGATGCCGGCCTCCAGGGCCGCGCGGCAGACGTCGGAGAGGCGCTGGGCGGCCTCGTCGATCTCGCCGATGCCGATGGTGACGGCGGAGTCGCCGTGGTAGCCGTCGATGTGCGCGCCGAAGTCGATCGACAGCAGGTCGCCGGGGGACAGGCGGCGGGCGTCCGGGATGCCGTGGACGATCGCCTCGTTGACCGACAGGCACAGGACCGCCGGATACGGGATCGGGGCGAACGACGGGTGGTAGTGCAGGAACGAGCTCTTCGCGCCGTTGGCGGCGAGCATCTCGCGGGCCAGGTCGTCGAGCTCCTGCAGGGTGACGCCCGGGGCCGCCGCCTCGCTCACCGCCTTGAGGGTCTGCGCGACCACCCGGCCGGCCTCGCGCATGGTCGCCAGCTCCGACGCGCTCTTGAGTACCACCATGCCGCAGATTCTAATACCAGGATTATCATCGTCCACATGGTGCGGAACCCGCTGACCGATGACGAGCGGCACCGGGGGCTGGTGCTGGGGCGCGTGCTGCAGCAGGCGCGCGGTGCGCGCAGCGCGGCGGCGGTCGCGCTCGAGGCCGGGATCTCGCTCGACACCCTGCGCAAGATCGAGCGCGGGGCGATCGCCACGCCGGCGTTCTTCACCGTCGCGGCGCTCGCGCGGGTGCTCGGCCTCGACCTGTCCGCGCTGGCCGAGGCGGTGGCCGACGACCTGTCCGCGCTCGCCGAGGCGGTGGCCGAGGACCGGAAGCAGGCCGGAACCCGGGTGGCGTAGGCCGGCCGTGGTGCTGTGGGAGCGCGAGGCCGCGCTGGCCGAGCTCGACGGGCTGCGTCGCGCCGGCGGGCGGATCGCGCTCGTCGCCGGCGAGGCCGGCATCGGCAAGTCCAGCCTGGTGCGCGCGTTCGCCGGCGCGCAGCCCGACCGCGTGTGGTGGGGCGCGTGCGACCCGCTCGTCACCCCGCGGGCGCTCGGGCCGCTGCACGACATCGGCCGGGTCGCCGGCGGGGCGCTCGCCGCCGCCCTCGCCGTGCAGGAGCCGCCGGCCCGGCTCTTCGCGGCGCTGCTCGACGCGCTGGAGCGGTCCCGGCGCGCGCCCGTCCTCGTGGTCGAGGACCTGCACTGGGCCGACGCGGCCACGCTCGACGTGCTCGTGCTCCTCGCGCGGCGCATCGACCGGCTCGGGGCGCTGCTCGTGCTCACGTACCGCGACGACGAGGCCGCCGGCCACCCGCTGACCGCCGCGCTGGCCGCGTTCCCGCGCGACGTCGTGCGGCGCGTCGCCCTGCCGCGGCTGTCCCAGGCGTGCGTGGCCGAGCAGGCGGCGCGCTCCGGCCGCGACCCCGCCGCGGTGTACGCGCTGACCGGGGGCAATCCGCTGCTCGTCACCGAGGTGCTGAGCAGCGGGGACCCGGCCGGCGGCGCCGTGGCCGGGCTCATCCTGACCCGGCTCGCGCGGCTGGAGCCGCCGGCCCGCGACCTCGCCGAGCTCGCCGCCGTCCTGCAACGCCTCGACGTGCCCGGCGACGGGCCGGAGCCCGCGCTGGTCGACCGCTGCGTGGCCGGGGGCGTGCTCGTGGCCGTCGACGGCGGCGTGGGGTACAAGCACGAGCTCCTGCGCCGCAGCGTCGAGGACGCCCTGCCGCCGGGGCGCCGCCGCGCGCTGCACCGGCGGGCGATGCGCCGCCTCGCCGAGGCCGGGGGCGCCGACCCGGCGAGACTGGCGCACCACGCCGCGCTTTCCGGGGACAAGACCATGCTGCTGCGGTACTCCGGGATGGCCGCCGAGGCCGCCGCCGCACAGGGCGCGCATCGCGAGGCGGCCGCGCACTACCGCGCGATCCTGTCCGCCCAGGCGCACACCGGCGCCGCGTACGCGGACCTGCTGGAGGCGTTCGCGTTCCAGGCGTACCTGGCCGGGATCGCCACCGACGCCCTCGACGCGCGCCGGCGCGCCGCCGCGGAGCGCCGCCGCCTCGGCGATCCCGAGCGCGAGGGGGCGAACGAGCGCTGGATCTCGCGACTGGCGTGGTGGAACGGCGACGCCGCGCAGGCCCGGGCGGCGGCCGAGCGGGCCGTGGACATCCTGCGGGAGGCGCCGCCCGGGCGGGAGCTCGCGATGGCGCACAGCAACCGCGCCCAGCTGCACATGCTCGCCTTCGAGGTGGACGCGGCGATCGACTGGGGCACCCGCGCGGCCGCGCTGGCCGAGCGCCTCGGCGACGTCGAGACCGCCGTGCACGCCGCGACCAACGTCGAGACCGCCCGCCACCAGCGCGGCGACCCCGCCGACGCGGGCGCCGCCGAGGAGCTGCGCCGCCTGCACGAGCGCGCGGCCGCGGCCGGCCTCGTCGACCACGCCGCCCGGGCCCTCGTCAACCGGGCGGCCGTCGCCATGTGGATCGGCGACGACCTGGCCTGGACCGCAGAGGCGCTGGAGGCGGCGCTGCGGTACGCGACCGGGAGCGACCTGGAGGGCTACGTGCAGTACCTGCTCGGCGTCCGCGCGTGCGTGCGCGTCGAGCGGTGCGACTGGGAGGGCGCGCTGTGCGACGCCGACGAGTCGCTGTCGTACGCCACCCACATCGGCGTCGCGCCCCTGCCCGCCTACGTCGCGCGCGGGCGCGTGCAGTCCGGCCGCGGCGACCCCGCCGCCGAGGCCACCCTGGACCGCGCCCTGGAGCTGGCGCTGGGCACCGGGGAGGTGCAGCGCATCGGCCCGGTGGCGATCGCCCGCGCCGAGCACTTCCTGTTCAACGGCGCCCCCGAGCGGGCCGCCGAGGAGGCGCGCCGCGGGCTGGGGCTGGCGGTGTCGGTCGGGCACAGCAGGTACACCCGGGAAATCGCTTATCGTCTTTGGCTGGCCACCGGCGAACCGCTCCCGCCCGGCGGCGGCCCCTTCGCGGACCTCGTGGCCGGAAAGTGGGCGGCGGCGGCCGAGGCGTGGCACCGCGGCGGGCGGCCGCTCATGCGCGTCCACGCCCTCGCGGCCGGCGACGCCGCGGCCGCCGGCGAGGCGCTCGCGACGCTCGAGTCGCTCGGCGCCCGCTCGGCCGCGCAGTGGCTGCGCGCCCGGCTGCGGCAACGGGGCGTGACGGGCGTGCCGCGCGGCCCGCGGGCGTCGACGGCCGCGAACGCCGCCGGGCTGACCGGCCGCCAGGGCGAGGTGCTGCGCCTGCTGGCCGAGGGCCTGTCCAACGCCGACATCGCGGCGCGCCTGACGCTGTCGGAGAAGACCGTCCAGCACCACGTCTCGGCGATCCTCGCGAAGCTCTCCGTGCCGTCGCGCGCCCAGGCCGCCGCCGCGGCCCGCCGGCTGGGCCTCGACTAGCGATATCTTCGTCGGGTGACCCGCACCGGCGCCGTCGACGTGCACTACCCCGAGACCGGCGGCGGACGCGCCGCCCTCGTCGTCGGCGCGGCGCCCACGTTTCCGTCCATTGTGGAGGAGCGGGTGTGCTGGCTGGACGAGGTCGCGCCGTACGAGCCCGGAAGCTTCTACAAGCGCGAGCTCCCGGCGATCCACGCGGTGCTGGCCGGCGTCGCCCCGGTCGAGCTGCTGATCGTCGACGGCTACGTCGACCTCGACGCCGAGGGCCGCCCCGGCCTCGGCGCGCACGTCCACGACGAGCTGGGCCTGCCGGTCATCGGCGTGGCGAAGACGTCGTTCCGCACCGCGACGCACGCCGCGTCGGTGGTGCGCGGCGCGGCCGCGAAGCCCTTGTACGTCACGGCCGTGGGCCTCCCGCTGGCCGATGCCGCCGAGTACGTCCGCACGATGACCGGAGCGTTCCGCCTCCCCGACGCCTTGCGCAGAGTGGATGCCCTGGCCCGGGGCCGCGGGTAGCCTGACGGAGCGCGAAGACCGGCCCTTCTGGGTCGCCGTGCTTGAGGAGCGCTTCCCGGACGGCACCGTGCGGGCCGTCGGGCACGTCTTCGGCGCCGAGCCGACCAACCCGGAGCTCTACGAGTTCCTGCTCCGCCACGGCACCGCCCTGCTGCGCCGGGTCGACCGGGCCGCCGCCGCGGGGGACGCGCCGCGGGTCGACCTCGGGGGGCGAAGGCCGAGGATCGCCGGGCGAAGCGGCAACTGAAATGGTCCGCGAGTTGAGCGGGGCCTTAACAGCACTTGCGGAGGCATCGACGACGCTGTACTTTCCTGTCACAACGCTTAACTTTGTTAACAGTTAGCGTACACGTCCGCACGTGTTCGTGGAGGGGTCCATGAAACGCAAAACCCTCGTCCCCCTCGCGCTGACCGCCGTCGCTACCGTCGGTGCGACGATCTTCGGCGTGATCAACGCGCAGTCCGCCAGTGCCGCGTTGACAAGCAACTGGTACGCCTCGGCGCCGTACCTCATGCCGTTCGACAACAGCCCGCCCGACGCCGTCGAGGTCATGAACGCGACCGGCCAGAAGGCATTCCAGCTCGCATTCATCCTCGCGCCCAACGGCGGCGGCTGTACCCCGACCTGGGACGGCACCCGCGCGGTGTCCTCCGACACCGACGCGGCCAACCTCATCTCCCGCATCCGCGCCAACGGCGGCGACGTCAGCGTCTCCATCGGCGGCTACGGCGGCACCAAGCTCGGCCAGACCTGTGGCACGCCGGCCGCGACCGCCGCCGCGTACCAGCAGGTGGTCACGAAGTACGGGCTGAAGGCGATCGACTTCGACCTCGAGGAGCCGGAGTACGAGAACGCCGCGGCCGTGCACAACGAGCTCGGCGCGGCGCAGATCCTGCAGCAGAACAACCCCGGCCTGTACGTCTCGGTGACCACGGCCGGCACCGCGGCCGGGACCGGGTGGTTCGGCACGCAGATGCTCAACGACGCCAAGAGCCTCGGCTTCACCCCGAACAACTACTCGATCATGCCGTTCGACGGCGGCTTCAACGGCGCGTCGGCGCAGACCAGCGCGCTCGAGGCGTTCCACGGCATCCTGATGAACACCTTCGGCTGGGACAGCGCCACCGCGTACGCCCACGAGGGCGTCTCGATGATGAACGGCCGCAGCGACGCCGGCGAGTACTTCCGCCAGGCCGACTTCCAGACGGTCCTGGACTACGCGACCTCGCACCACCTGGCGCGGTACACGTACTGGTCGGTCAACCGCGACCGCCAGTGCGCCGACCCGAACCAGAGCACGACGTCGGGCACCTGCAGCAGCGTGCCGCAGACGGCGTGGGAGTTCACGAAGTACACGGCGCGGTTCGCGGGCGCTACGCCGCCCACCAGCATCCCGCCGACCACGAGCAAGCCGCCGACCAGCACGCCGCCGACCGGCTCGTGCACCGCGCCGGCCTGGGTGTCGACCACCGCGTACACCGGCGGCGCCCTCGTGTCCTACAACGGCCACACCTGGAAGGCCGCGTGGTGGACGCAGGGCGAGACGCCGGGCACGGCGAGCGTCTGGGTCGACCAGGGCACCTGTGGCGGTGGCGGCACCACCCAGCCGCCGACCTGCCCGCCGGCCTGGAACTCGGGCACGGCCTACAACGGCGGCGCGACGGTCTCCTACGGCGGTCACAAGTGGACCGCCAAGTGGTGGACCCAGGGCGACATCCCCGGTAACAACTCGCAGAACGTCTGGACCGACAACGGAGCCTGCTGAGGTACCAGAGGCACACCGGTAAGACAGGGCCGCCGCCCGAAGGTCAGTCGGGCGGCGGCCCTTTGCAGTGCCCGCCGCGGCAGCAGCTGATCGTGGAGTTCTACAGCCGCTGAACGCTCAGCGGTTTCGTCGCGCCGGCGATCACGACGGCGACGCCCTGCAGCACCGCGACGACGAGCAGCGCGCGCAGGACCGTCACGTGGTCGCCGATCAGCCCGATCAGCGGCGGCCCGGCGAACGACGCGACCTTGCCGAGCGTGGACACGACGGTGACGCGGGCGGCGGCGTGGCGGGGGTCGTCGGCGCCGGCGCTCATGCCGACCGGGTATCCGAACGCCGTCCCCACGCCCCACAGCAGCGCGCCGGCGAGGGCGGCGACGAGGCCGGGCCCGAAGATGAAGAGAAGCAGGCCGGCGATCGTGATCCCGCCGAGGGCGCGCAGCACGATCACCCGGCCGAACCGGTCGAGCAGGCCCGCGCCGAACCACCGGACCGCGGTGGTGGCGGCGAGATAGATGGCGTACCCCAGGCTGCCCACCGCCGCCGCGGCCCCGTGCCCGTCGATGAGCGCGACGCCGATCCAGTCGCCGGCGGCGCCCTCCCCGAAGGCGAACGCGAGCACGAACAGCCCGATGAGGATCGTGCGCGGCTCGCGCCACGCCCGCAGCGCCCCGGGCTGCTTGTCGGGGCGGGGTTCCGCCGGGAGGTACTCGCGCGTGGCGGCCGGCACCGCGAGCGCGATGAGGACGGCGATGGCCCCGAGGTGTACGGCGACGGGCACGTGCAATGCGACCAGCGCAGCGGCCAGTCCGGCCCCGGCGACGGTCCCGGCGGCGAACGCGGCGTGGAACCGCGGCATGATCGACCGCCCGAGCCGCCGCTCGACCTCGGCGCCCTGGACGTTCATGGCGACGTCCCACACCGACACGGTGAACCCGATCGTGAGCAGCCCGGCGACGAGCACCCACAGCCCCGCGACGTCGCCCAGCCCGATGACCGCCAGCCCGGCCGCGCCGAGCACCCCGGTGACCGCGACGGTGCGCCGCTGCCCGAGCCGCTCGAGGATCGGCCCGGAGAACGGCCGCGCCACCAGCGACCCGGCGGCGCCGCCGAGCAGCACCCAGCCGAGCCGCGCCGGGTCGAGGTGCAGATGGTCGCGCAGCTGCGGGATGCGGGCGACCCAGCTGGCGAGCAGGATGCCGCACGCGGCGAACACGAGGTAGGTCGCGCGGGCGGCGGCGTTGAGCGACGTCACGGCCGGGCACGCTACGGGCGAGAGCGCTCTCAGCGGAAGGTGCTGGCCCGCTCGATCAGCTCGACGGGGAACCGCCGGCGCAGCCCCGTCGCCGGGGTACCCTCCAGCAGCAACCGCGTGGCCTCGGCCGCCATCTCCTCGACCGGCATGCGCATCGTGCTCAGCGGCGGGTTGGCACACACGGCGGCGATGCTGTCGTCGAACCCGACCACGCTGACGTCCCGCGGCACCGTTCGCCCGGACGCGGTGATCGCCTGCACCGCGCCGGCCCCCATGAGGTCGCACGCCACGAACATCGCGTCGATGTCGGGCCGCCGCGCCAGCAGCCGCTGCGCCGCCGCGTACCCGTCCTCGCGCAGGAAGTCCCCGCCGTCGCCGATCTCCTCCAGCCCCAGATCCTTGACGGCCCGCCGGTACCCTTCGCGCCGGTCGATCGCGCACGTGTTGCCCTCGGGCCCGTGCACGGCCGCGATCCGCCGCCGCCCGAGCCGGTGGAGGTGCTCGACGGCGGCGTACGTCCCCTGCCCGTTGTCCGCCTCGAACGCCGGCACCGCGGGCGCTGTGGCCACCAGCGACACGACCCGCCGGCACCGCCTGTGGAACCGCGCCGCCAGCTCCGGCGTCACGTTGGCCAGCAGCGCCCCGACGGTGACCTGCTGCGCGATCGCGTCAATGGCCTCTTCCGCGCCGCTGTGTTGGTTGACCGCGTGCACCCGGAGCTGGACGTCGGCGTTCTCGACCACGGACATGGCCCCGGCGAGGACGCGGCTGTAGTACGGGTGCGTGCCGAGCCACCCGATGGCGGAGTAGTTCACGGCCACGACGTCCACGGCTCGGACCCGCCCGGAGGCCAGCGCCCGGGCGCTCTCGTTCGGCAGGTACCCGAGCGCGGCCACGGCTTCCTGCACCCGCGCCCGTAACGCCCCCGACGCACCCGGCTCGTTGTTGATCACCCGGGACACGGTGGCGCGCGAAACGCCCGCCGCTCTCGCGACGTCCTCGATGGTCGGCCGCCCCACGTTCATGACCAGCAAGCTTGCCACCTGCTGCATCCGACCGGCCCGGGCGTCCTGCACCGCGACCGCACACCCGACTGTGCGTCCGACGGGTCGGGCGTTCTGCGCCGCGACCGTGCGCCGCCGCTGGGCTGCTCCGATCGTGCGTCCGACTGGTCGGGGCTTGCGCCCCGAGGGAGCACCCCGACTGGGCGTCGGACGGGTCGGTGTTCTCCGCCACGGCTGCGCCGCGAGCGGGCACCGCGAGTCGGCGCCGGGACTGCGCGCCCCGACTGGGCGTCGGACGGGTCGGGCGTTCTGGGCCGTGATTGCCCGCTTTGGCTGTGTGCCCTGACTGCTCGCCCGGATCGGCGGCCCCAACTGCACGTTCGACAAGTCGGGCGCTCCGCGCCACGACTTGTCGGATTTATCTCCCGACAGGCGAAAAATGCGGATATGTCGTGGCGCGGAGCGCCCGACATATCGTCTGCGCACCTGCCGGGTGCGATCGAGCGTCATCGCGGTGCGCCAGCGAAAACGTCGCGCAGGCGGGCGGCGAGACGTGGAAGTGGTCTGCTCCTCGACCGCCGACGAAACGTCCAGTAGTCGCTGGCCCGGCCGTTTGCGGATCGGGTGCGCCGCTGCTGGTTTTGAGGGGGTGTGGGTGGAGCGAAGCTCCCCCACCGCGAGCGAAGCGAGCCAGGAACACAGACCGCCGGCCGCCCCCATGCGCGAGGGCGGCCGACGGATCAGGGGGGAAGGGTCAGGCCTTCGTCCACTTCTGGTTCGCGCCGCCGGTGCAGTCCCACAGCTGCAGCTGCGAGCCGTTCGCGGTGGCGTGGCCGGCGACGTCGACGCACTTGTTGGCGTTGACGTTCACCAGGTCGCCGGCGGCCGTGAGGGTGAACTTCTGGGCGCCGGTGCCGTTGCACGTGTACAGCTGGACCGCCGTGCCGTTCGCGGTGCCTGCGGCGGCCGCGTCCATGCACTTGCCAAGGGCGCGGACGGTGCCGTCCGTGCCGATGGTCCACTGCTGCGCCGCGGTGCCGTTGCAGTCGTACACCTGCAGGCGCGCCCCGTCGACCGGGTTGGCGCCCGGGATGTCGATGCAGCGGCCGCTCTCGTTGCCGCGCAGGGCGCTCGTGCTGCCGGTCGGCGGCGGGGTGGTCGAGCTGGTGCTCACGTGCACGTAGTCGACCAGCATGCGGTTGACCGACGGGGTGCTGCCGTCGGGGTTGCCCGGGAAGCTGCCGCCGACCGCGAGGTTGAGGATGATGAAGAACGGGTGGTCGTACACCCACCGGTTGCCCCGGATGTTCGCCGGCGTGGCCCGGAAGTACTCGGAGCCGTCGATCGTCCAGATGATGAGGTTCGGCGACCAGTCCACCGCGAACGTGTGGAAGGCGTTGCCGAGCGGCTGGCCGATGTTGCGCGTGCCGCCGACCCCGCTGGCGCCGGAGTACCCGGGGCCGTGGATCGTGCCGTAGACCGTGTTCGGGTCGCGCCCGACGTTCTCCATGATGTCGATCTCGCCGTCGGTCGGCCAGTTGCTGCCGCCGAGCATCCAGAACGCCGGCCACAGCCCGTTGCCCTTCGGCACCTGGATGCGGGCCTCGATGTGGCCGTACAGCTGCGTGAACTTGCCGGCCGTCTGGATCCGGCCCGACGTCCACTGGCACGTGCCGTACCAGCAGCTGTGCCCGCCGCTCTCCCGGCGGGCCTCGATCACCAGGTGGCCCTGGCCGTCCTGGTACACGTTGCTGGTGCCGCTGTTGTAGTACTCCAGCTCCGAGTTGCCGAAGCCGCCGCCGCCGGTGTCGAAGTTCCACTTCGACCCGTCGACGCCCTGGCCGGACGCGCCGCTGAAGTCCTCGTTCCACACGACCGCGGCCTGGGCGGCGCTCTGCGCCGTCACCAGGACCAGTCCGGTCGCGAACATCGAGGCGACCACCGCGGCGGTGGCCAACGATCTGAGTCTGCGCACCTGTTACACCTCCTGGGCGGATGCCGCGCGACCGGGGTCGGGGTGGGGCCGGCGGCCTAAGGCGGATCTGTAAAGGAACCTCACAGATCCATCGGAGGCTATGACGTGCCGGTGAGGGCAGTCAATACACGACTTAAATTAAGAGCGGTTGACAACTAATAGTTAACTTTCCTATCGTGTCGGGCACCCGACCCGAAGGAGAACCCCGCCATGTCCTCCTCCAAACGCCGGCCCGCCTTCGCGGCCGCGGCCGTCGCGGTGGCCACGGCCGCCGCCGGCGCGCTCTTCGCGCTCGCCGCCCAGCCGGCCGCCAACGCGGCCACGCTGCCCAATGGATTCAAGAGTATCGGCTACATGCCGTCGTGGGCCGGCAGCGCCAACGCCATCCAATACAACAAGCTGACCCACATCAACTACGCGTTCGTCCTGCCCAACAGCAACGGCAGCCTGCAGGGCCTGGACAACCCGTCCAAGCTGCAGTCGATCGTCTCGCTCGGCCACGCCCAGAACACCAAGGTGTCGATCTCGATCGGCGGCTGGAACGACGGCAACGACTCCGCGTTCGAGGCGCTGGCCGGCAACGCGACCGCCCGCACGGCCTTCGTCAACAACGTCGTGAACCTCATCAACCAGTACAACCTCGACGGCGTCGACATCGACTGGGAGTACCCGGACCCGGGCGCCTCGGCCAACAACTACACCGCCCTGATGTCCCAGCTCAGCACCGCGATGCACAGCCGGGGCAAGCTGCTCACCGCGGCCGTCGTCTCCGAGGGCGGCACGACGGGCGGCGTCCAGCCGGCCGTGTTCGGCTACGTCGACTGGCTCAACATCATGACGTACGACGGCGGCAGCCCCCACGCCAACTACGACTGGTCGGTCAACGCCGTCAACGGCTGGAAGAGCCGCGGCCTGCCGGCGAGCAAGGCCGTCATCGGCGTGCCGATCTACTCCCGCCCGAGCTACCTCACGTACGCCGACCTCGTCTCGCGCGACCCGGCCAACGCCAACCGCGACTGCGTGACGATCAACGGCTCCAACGAGTGCTACAACGGCCTGAACACGGTGCGCCGCAAGACCTCGTGGGCCATGGCCAACGGCGGCGGCATCATGTTCTGGGAGCTGTCGCAGGACGCCACCGGCGCCAACTCGCTCATCAGCGCCGCCTACGAGACGGCCACGGGCGGCACCCCGCCGACCACGCAGCCGCCGACCGGCCGCACGGGCCGCATCACGGGCCTGGCCGGCAAGTGCGCCGACGTCGCCGCCGCTTCCACCGCGAACGGGACGGCGATCCAGCTGTACACCTGCAACGGCACCAACGCCCAGAACTGGACGGTGGCGTCGGACGGCACGCTGCGCGCCCTCGGCAAGTGCATGGACATCACCTCGGCCGGCACCGCCAACGGCACGAAGATCCAGCTGTGGGACTGCAACGGCACCGGCGCGCAGGTCTGGCAGTACAACACCGGCAACAGCACGCTGCGCAACCCCGCGTCGAACAAGTGCCTCGACGTCACCGACAACAGCTCGGCCGACGGCGCGCGCCTGCAGATCTGGGACTGCTTCGCCGGCGCCAACCAGCGTTGGACGCTGCCGTAACGACTCCACCGTGGGGGTGTTGAGGTGGCGGCCGTCCCTGCCCCGGGCGGCCGCCACCGCCCGTTTTTCGGGTCAGTTGCGGTACCGGTAGAGGATCCGGCCTCTCGTCAGGTCGTACTGGCTGAGCTCGACCAGCACGCGGTCGAACGGGAGGATCTTGATGTAGTTCTTGCGGATCTTGCCGCTGATGTGGGCCAGGACCACGTGGCCGTTCGGGAGCTCGACCCGGAAGTTGGCGTTGCGCAGACACTCGACCACGGTGCCCTCGACCTGGATGCCGTCCGTCGCCTTCGCCATGTCAGTGGATCACCAGCTCGAGGTTGCTGCTCGCCCGGTGGGCGCCGGCGCCCTCGAAGAGCGCGATCGCCGCGGCGTTGGCCTCGTGCACGTCCGCGGACGCCGTCGCGATCCCGCGTTCGTGCGCGGCGCCGAGGACCTCGGCCAGCAGCGCCCGCGCGATGCCGCGGCGGCGCCGGTCGGCCCGCACGGCGATCAGGCCGATCCGGGTCTGGCGCGGCAGCGGTACCACCCGGGCCAGGCCCACATAGGCGCCGGGCTCGGCGGCCACCGCGTACCGGCCGGGATCGACCGGAATGGACAGAATCTCGGCCGGCATCTCCTGCCAGCCGACGGTCGCCTCGACCTCGGCCCGGATCGCGCGGTCCAGCCGGCGCAGCGGGGCCGTTTCGCCCGCGCCCACCGGCAGCGTCGTGACGCCCGGCGGCGCCGCCGCGCGGTCGAGGCCGGTGACCCGGGGGTCGGTCGGCATGACGTACTCCCACTCGCGCCGCCGGGTCGTGAAGCCGGCCCGCTCCCACGTGGACGTCAGGTCGAGGTCAGCCTCGTCCACGACGGTGTACAGCGGCCGCGGCAGGGCGGCCAGCATGGCCTCGGCGAGCCGGTCGAAGACCGCGGCCTGCCACGTGTCGATGCTGAGGAAGAGCCGCCCGTCGGGCCGGGGCGACGCGTCGCCGCGCCCGACCACGAGGTCGTCGTCGAGGGCATGCCACTGCCCCGTCGCGACGCGTGTGATCACTGGAGATTGCATCGGTGTCGCCTTTCGGGAGGGTTCGAGACGCTCCCGGGCGGCACCTACCGCAGTCGCCCGACCGTGACGGAGATGGGGAGCACCCATGTCGATCCAACGTTCACGATGCTCACCCCCTAGATCCAGGCCACAGCCGAGCGGTAGCTTATCGCCGGCCCGGACCCCGATCCAGCGAATTACCCCAGCGCCGACGCCCCCGCGGGGTCATGAAGACGCTGGGGGAGTCGAAGCGCGGTGCGCGGAACCAGTCGATGGTGCCGTCCTGGGCGACGAGCGCGGAGGTCTGCAGGTCGCCGATGAGCCCGTGTCCTTCGACCGGGGGGAAGCCACGTTCCATGCGGCAAGCATCTTGCGTGGGCGCCTCGGCCGGCCTCACCTTCGAGGTTGAGGAGTGAGGAGGGGCGGCGCCGACGGCGGGTGGAACGGCGGGGGGTTGTCCACGCCCGTGGCCAGGCGCAGCAGGGCCTCCAGCCCGGCCCGGGTGGCCACCACGACCATGGTGTGGGTGCGGTCCAGGGTGCGCCAGCGGTTCTGCTCCGGCGCCCAGAACGTCTGCACGCCCACGCCCAGCCCGGCCCGGCCGGTCTGCACCGCGACCAGGCGCACCTTGCCGGCCTCGTTGACGTCGCGGAAGTACCGGCCCTCCAGCTGCGAGCCGGCCCCGACCGGCACCTCGGCGACGAGCAGCACCCGGCGCCCGACCGGGATCGTGTCGATCACCTCGCCGCCGACCATGGAGGCGGCGAAGGCGGGCGCGGCCAGGTACGACACGCTGCGCGACAGGTTGATGTCGAACGCGGTCTTGATGCGCCGGGCGAAGTCCTCCTCGAACAGCCGCAGCACGACCCGCAGCCGCCGATCGGGGTCGTCGGGGTCGCGCCACAGGTTGCGCCCGAGCAGCGCGGCCTCGAGGTTGGTCACATCGGACGTGGTGACGACGACCAGGCAGCGGGCGGTGCCGACGGAGGCGGCCTTGAGCGTGTCGGGGTTGGTGGCGTCGCCGATGATCACCGGCAGCCCCAGGTCGCGGCCGACCTGCACGCCGCGGGCCTGGTCGTCGCGGTCGACGGCGACGACGCCGATGCCGAGGTCGTAGAGCTCGCGCAGCACGCGGGTGCCGACGTTGCCGAGGCCGACGATGACCACGTGGTCGGAGATCGGCTCGGTCAGCCCGCCGGCGGCGATCGCCAGCCGGGCCTTGACGACGATGCCGACGACGGCGGCGGTGAGCGCCGGGATGAGCGCGACCCCGGCGACGACCAGCACGACGTCGACCGCCTGGGCCGGCAGGGAGGCGCCCAGGTCGGGGTTGGCCCCGCCGAGCGCGGTCAGCACGGCCAGGTAGATCGCCTTCCACGGGCCGACGTGGCGCGCGGTCGCGACCGCCACCGTGCCCAGCGCCAGGACGCCGACCGCGGCGCCGAGGATGCGGCGCAGCCCGCCGCCGAGCAGCAGCCGGGACGCGCGCAGCGGGTGGCGGCGCCGGCGGCGGCGCGGCTCGGCCGTGCGGCGGCCGTAGACGCTCTCCAGCACCAGGTCGGCGCGGTCCTCCTCGGTCGGCAGGCTCTCGCCGGCGGCGGTCACGGCGAGTCCGCAGCGGATGTTGGTCGGGTTGGCCACGGCCCGGTCCACGGCCACGAGCTGCTGGCCGTCGGAGAGCCGGATGACCGGCGGGTTGCTGTCGCCGAGCGCGGCGGCCAGGAATGCGGGCGCGGCGATCTCCGACGCCGACAGCACGGCGCAGTTGGACAGCTGCTTGACGATGCCGGCGCCGAGGACCGTGTTGAACATCCGCAGCACGACCCGGATCGACGGGTCGACCTCGCGGGCGATGAGGGCGGCGTCGACGTTGGCCACGTCGTCGGTGTCGACGAACGCGATCGCGTCGGCGTCGGTGAGGTCGGCCGCCTCGAAGACGGCCCGGGTCAGCTTCCGGGCGGCGATGACGACCGGGGCCTCGTCCGGGTCGTCATCGGCGCGGATGTCGGCAATCTCGGGTGCCTGGCCGCCGGCCAGGTCGGGCACGATGACCGTGACCTGGGCGGAGTAGGTGTTGATGAGCTCGCCGACGAGCCGGCGGGCGAGCGCGTTGTCACCCCAGACGACGAACTTGCGCACGCCACGATCGTATCGACGCTCTGCTACCCGCAGTGGGGCGGCAATCCTTCCAGAAGATTGACGTTGTACCGCAGAATCGCGTATTTCCCGACGTCATGGCGCTCCACCGGCGCGCCCCACATGCGCTCGGCCTGCTCCGGCGTCCCGTAGAACGGGCGATCCAGTTCGAAGACGACGAAGCGGGCGTCGTGGGCGGCCGGGTCGTACATCGTGTCCTTCGACTGCCAGCAGAACGGCACGAGCCGGTCACCACCGCCGACCACGGGCGCGACGGTGACCCGCCGCTCGGTGGTGACGGTGATGTTGTTCGACGCCCAGTAGGCCCCGAGGCCGTACGTGAGGCCCTGCGCGCGCAGGTAGTCGGCGGCCTCCTGGGCCTCCGACGGCTCGGCCCGCGGCGGGGAGTACACGACCAGGGTGACGAGGAAGACCGCGAGCACGCCGGCCAGGACGCCCTGCCCGGCCCTGCGGTACCGGTGGCTGTTCAGCCAGGGCCCGGCGTAGCGGGCGGCGAGGACGGCGCCCATCGGCAGGACCGGGGCGATCTCGCGGGCCGCCATGAGATCGACGGAGATGGTCGAGACGATCTCGGCGCCGAGGTCGCAGGCGATGGCCGTGATGAGCACCGCGTCGAGCCGGTCGGCGCTGCCCCGGACCAGGCGGACCAGCGTCACGGCGAACGCGGCCAGCGCCACCAGGAAGCCGATCAGGTGCAGCGCGGAGAGGAACACCTCGAGCGCGGCCGGGTGCCAGCCGGGCCGGTGCGTGCCGAAGATGACGCCGAGCATCCGGGCGGTCATCCAGGCCCGGTGCGGCCAGTCCGCCAGCGGCGCCAGCTCGATCGGCGGGTGCGGCGACTGGAACGCCCCGAGCCCGTCGAGCAGGTGCCGGAAGCCGCGCGAGATGCCGACCGAGACGGCGGCCGCGGCGACGAGGCTCAGCTCGTACCAGCGGTCGGCGCCGCGGGAGCGCAGCGCGCGGTAGGCGCAGACGACGGCGAGCGGTGCGGCGCCGACGAAGGTGACGAGCGGGTCGCCCATCGCGCCCCAGCCGAGCAGCACGGCGATGAGGACCGGGGCCCAGACGCGGTGGCGCAGGCGGTCCAGGACGAGCCAGGCCAGCAGCAGCGCCACCGCGGAGCCGGTGTGGTTGGGCGAGGACAGCAGGGTCTGGTAGCCGATGCCGGGGACGGGCAGCAGCAGGATCGCCACCGCCACCCCGACGCGCAGCCAGGCCTCCCGCCCCGACGTCCGGCCTTTTGCGAGTACCGCCGCCAGGAAAACGATCATCGTGTAGGTGATCGCCGCCGTCACGTGCACCTGGCCCGCGGTGACGCCGGTGAACCACTGGACGATCCCGTACTGCACCAGCTCCGTCGGGTAGAACGACACGTCCGACAGTGCCCACCCCTTCAGCAGCGGGTTGCCGTGGAACATGTCCCACGCCTGCAGGGCGTTGCTGGCACCGTCGCCGTTGATCGGGAACGCCCACGCCATCCGCAGGTAGGCCAGGAACAGCCCGACCGCCGCCACCACGCACCCGAGCCCGATCAATAGCCTCTGTCGCACCCCGGGAGAGTAGCCGATCAGGTGTATTCGTCGGCCAGCTCCCGATATGCGGCGAGCACCACCTCCGTGCGCTCGACCAGGTCCGGCTCCGGCCGCGAGCGCAGCGACCCGAGCAGCGCGTCGGCCGCCGTGACCCGCATCCGGGCCCGCGCCTGGGCGTTGCGCTGGTTCAGGAAGTCCTGGCACAGCACGGACAGCCTGCGCAGCTGGGCGGCCCGCCGGCGCACCTCGGCGTCTACCTCGGTGAGCCGCTGCGCGATCTCGGCCTGGCGGTCGGTGACCGCGCTGAACAGGCTGCCGGCGCCGATCGGGTCGCCGACCGAGGCCCGCAGGTCGCGGTCGGCCGCCCGCAGCTCGCCGCGCTCGGCCAGCGCCTGCGCCAGCTGCCACAGCGCCCGCTCGAGCGTCGCCGTCGGGTCCTCGGGCTCGCCGAGGCGCTCCAGGGCCGGCCAGGTCAGCTGGATCCGGTCGGCGTTGGCCGCCGCGGCCTCGAACTCGGTCCGGTCGCGGGGGTCGGTGAGGTACCGCCGCATCGCCCGCCCCCGCCGCGTCGGCGTGGCGACGAGCATGTACCCGACGAGCAGGAACATCGTCGCCGCGACCGTCGCCAGGAACGTCCGCACGACGGCCGGCGGCGCGAGCCAGTTGATCGCGATGGCGACCGCGGCGGCCGCGGTGAGCCCGGCAGCGTAGAGCGCATGGATGGTCTTGTCGACGGGCCAGAACGGCCCGGAGGTCGTACCCCGGGAGCCGCGCCCGCCCGGCATCTCGTCCCCGACGGCGGCGAGGCTGCGCTCGACGGCGTTCCCGCTCCGCCGCAGCACCCCGACCCGGAGCCCGCGCAGGTACTCAAGCATGTCGGCGCAGGGCCGGGCGATATGTCGGGCGACTCCGTCGCCACGACATATCGGATTTATACCCTGGCGGGCGATAAGTCCTCTCGAAGGTCACGGCTTCTCCCCGCGGAAGCGACTGCGGATGTGAGCGGCGATGCTGGCGAGGACCAGTGCCAGGAGCGCACCGAACACGCCCCACACCGCCCCGCCCAGCACCGCCGCCGCTGAGGCCGCCGGGATCGACAGCGGGCCGAGCCAGCCCGGCGGGTGCTGGGCCGGCGCCGCGGCGAGCGTGATGAGCGCGGCGGCGGCGAGGCCCAGCAGCGGGGCGTACGGCTGCGGCACCAATGCGGTGAGCACGCCCGCGAACAGCACGCCCAGCAGCGGCCCGAGCCAGGGCAGGACCGTGAGCAGTCCGACGACCACCGCCGCGGCCTGTGCATGAGCGACCCCGCAGGTGCTCAGCACGGGCCAGGCGACCGCGGCCGCCAGCGCTCCCCACAGGACCCGGTGCGTGGCGGCCGTCGCGGCACCTGGCCGCTCGCCGGCGTCGACGGCCTTGACCAGGGTCGCCGGCGACGGTCCGCTCACAACAGCCGCAGTTCCCGCGCGCGCTCGACGGCCTCGCGCCGGCGCCCGGCGTGCAGCTTGCGGTAGATGTTCTTCACGTGGGTCTTCACCGTGTTGACCGACACGTAGAGCGTGGAGGCGATCTCCAGGTTCGACATGGTGCCCTGCAGGTAGCGCAGCACCGTCAGCTCACGTTCGGTCAGCGGCTCGACCAGGTTGCCGTCCCCGCCGTTGCGCGAGCCCCCGGCCAGCGGCGACGAGCCGGCGGCCAGCTCCGCGGCGAGCGGATGGTAGACCGGCAGCAGTGGCGCGAAGTTCGCGAGCAGGTCGCGCACCGGGTGCCCGCCCACGAGGAACGGCCGGCGGAAGCTCTCCTCCTCGGCGATGTCCAGCGCCACCTCGAGGCCGCGCAGCACGCGGTTGCGGTCGCCGAGCGCGCGCCCGGCGAGGCTGGTGAGGATGGCCGCCTGCACGGTCCACGTCAGCGCGTTGTCCACCGACGGCGTGGCGAACTGCGCCGCGGTCGTCGCCGCGGCGGCCGCCTTGCCCTCGATGAGCGCCGCCGAGGCGTCGACGCAGGCGGCCCAGCCGGGGAAGACGTCCGGGTCGCCGCCGGTGGCCACGAGCCGCCGGGCCGCGCCGAGGTCGCCGCCGCTGATGCGCAGCTCGGCCTCGGTCAGCGCGAGCGAGCGCTCGACGGTGGGGGCCAGTGGCGCGCCGCCCAGCTCGCGGCGGGCGGTGTGCAGCACCTCGAGGGCGGCGGCGAGCCGGCCCGAGCCGTGGCGCAGCTTCGCGCGTACCGTCGCGATGGAAACCAGCAGGTCGGGGTCGCCGGCGGCGAGGTCGAGGGCCTCGTCGAGCAGGCGGTCGGCCTCCGCGATGCGGTCCCACTCGCCGTAGACGCCGGCCAGGGCCATGCGTACCCAGCCGAGGTCGGTCGCGTCGGTGATGCCGAACCGGTCGGCGGTCACCAGCGCCTGGCGGCCGAGCCGGGCGGCGGCGCGCAGGCGGCCCCGCAGCGACTCGAGCACGGCGAGCTGGGCGGCCGCGCAGACCTGGGCCTGGGCCATGCCGGCCCGCTGGGCGAGCACGAGCGCGCCGTGCAGCGGCGCGCCGGCCGCGCCCAGCTCGCCGAGGCGCAGCCGGGCCTCGCCCTCGTCGAGCAGGGTCAGCGCCCGTGCCTCGTCATTGGCACTTACATCGACTTTGGCTGATATTTCGGACATCTCGGAGATCATGCGGCGCGGGTCGCCGGCCAGCCACGCCTCGGCGGCCGTGAACGCGCGGAAGATCGGCGTCGTGCGGTCCCCGCCGCAGCGGCGCAGGAAGTCGCGGGCGCCCTCCAGGTCGCCCACCCGCAGCCGCTCGGCCGCGAACGCGAGCGGCAGCCGCGGGTCGGTGTTCTCCTCCGACGCCGGCGCGTGCGGCGCGGCCTCGTGCGGCCGGTCGAAGCGCACGCCGCCGACGATGTCGGGCCAGCTGCGCTCCAGCGTCTCGACCGCGCCGGCCCAGTCCTCGGCCAGCAGCGAGTGGCGCAGGGCCTCGGCCGGGATGCCGTACGTGTTGTGCCACGCGGCCGCCCGCCGGTGCAGGTCGGCGACCCGCTCCGGGCTGCGGCGCAGCAGCTCGGCGTGCAGGGTGCGGGCGAAGAGGGGGTGGAAGCGGTACCAGCCGCCGGGGCCCGCGTTGCGGGTCAGGAACGCGTTGGAGCCCTTGAGCTCGGCGAGCACCCGGGCGCCGTCGTCGCGCCCGGTGATCGCCTCGACCAGGCCGGCGTTCAGGCGAGGCGCGATCGCGGTCTCCAGCAGCAGCCGCCGCGTCTCCGGCGGCAGCGAGTCGATGACCTCGCCGGTGAGGAAGTCCCCGACCGCGCTGCTGAACGCGCCGCCGTCGTCGAGCACCCGCTCAGGCTCCGGGTGCCCGCGCATCGCCATCGCGGCGAGGCGAACGCCGGCCGGCCAGCCCTCGGTGATCGAGTGCAGCGCGTACAGCGTCGAGCTCGGCAGCACGACGTCGTGCGCCGCCAGCAGCGCCGCCGTCTCGGCGATCGTCAGCGACAGGTCGTTCGTGCGCATCTCGGTCAGCGAGCCGTTGACGCGCCAGCGGTACAGCGGCAATGACGGGTCCCGCCGGCAGGACAGCACCAGCCGCAGCCGGCCCATGCCGTGGCGTACCAGCGCCTCCAGCTGCGCCAGCGCGTCCGGGTCGCTGATCTCGCGGACGTCGTCGACGACCACGACGTGCGGCTGCTGCAGCGAGTCGACCGCCCGCAGCAGGTCGTCGCCGTCGCTCTTCTCGGTGTGCGTCGACAGCGCGCCGAGCAGCTGGCCCGGGACGTCCGCGCCGTGCTCGGAGTGCGACGTCACCCACCGCACCACCGGCGCCTCGCTGCTGTCGCCGATGCGCACCGTGCGAGCCCACGCGACCAGCGCAGCCGTCTTGCCCCAGCCGGCCGGCGCGGTCACGAGGGTCAGCGGCGAGCGCACTGCGGCGTCCAGCTGGGCGACCACCCGCTCCCGCATCACATAGCCCGGTGGCAGATCCGGGACCGCCAATGACGGCGGTGGCGAGAATCCGCGACGTTCCTGCTGTACCAACGCTTGTGACACCCGTGCCCCCCGAAATCGCTTTCCCGGCCTGGTTTTCGCTTTGTCTTTCATCCGGGTCAAACGTGACGAGCAAACCATCGCCGCACGCTGCGCCGCCTCACCCAGGCTGGGTGGTCTGCCGGCCCTTGGCACGCCGATTTCCCTTACGTGCCAACGGTTCCATCGACACCATTGCACCGCCGCGCCGGGCGCCGAAGGCTCACCCGGAAAGGGTGAAGCGTGGTCACCACTGTCATCGGCAGCGTTCCGGCTATCGCCCGTCGCGGGACGGGCGGGGAGGGGATGAGCCAGGATGAGCGCGGTTGCGGGCGAGATCGAGCTGCGCCCCGAGAACGGGTTCGAACTGAGCCTGCGGGGCTACCATCGCGCCCAGGTCGATCGGTACGTCGCCACGTTGCAGATGCGCCTCACGACGGCGGAGACCGAGCTCGCCGCGGCCCGCTACCGCGAACAGCAGCTCGCCGGCCGTGCGGAGCGGCTCGGCGCCGAGCTCAAGAAGTGCACCTGCGGCGGAGAGACCTCGAAGGTCGTCGGCGACCGGATCCAGAAGATCATCGACCTGGCCGAGGAAGAGGCCGGTGCCCTGCGCTTGCAGGCCCAGCAGGATCTCGACCACGCCCGCGTGGCCGGCGAGGCGCTGCTGGCCGACGCCCGCAAGCACGCCGAGGACACGATGCACGAATTCCAGGAATCCCTGAAGCAGCGTCGCGCCGAGGAGGCCCGCGTCGAGGCGAACCGGCGCGCCCAGTGGGACGCCCGCCGCCAGCGCCAGCGCGAGGCGGCCGAGAACCTGCTGGCCACCACGCGCTCCGTCGGCAACGACAGCGTGCAGGTGACCCGCCGGCTGCTCGACGCGCTCATCGCCGAGCACACCAGGCTGCTCGCCGAGGTGGAGATGGCCGAGAAGGAGATGGCCAACCTGTCGTCCGCATGATGTCGATCAGGCAGGTGGATCACCCGGGCCGGGTGACGACGGATCACTCCGGTTGAAGACAGGATTCCTTACGTGACAAGGCAAGCGACGGACGGATCGGGGACAGCGACTGCTGCGCTGTGCCATGTGGTTCGTCCGGTCCCGCCAGCCGCGGGCGTCGCGTCGTCGGTGGTCCCCGGCGCGACGGACCCAGCTGGGCCGTTCGGTGAAAACCGTTGAGCAGGGGGTACTCAACGGTCCAGGAGTCAGCGGTGAACATGGCCCGCGTCCTGAGCACCGGCCGACCTTCAGCGAGGGCGGCGGGAGCCGATGGGTGGGCGGCTGATCCGGAGGAGGCCGCCCACCCATCGCAAGTCACCTTCTAGAACGTTCCTGCTCCACCAGGACGGCGCTGTGGCGCCGGCGCGCTCCCAGGCCCGCGCCGGCGCCGCAGCGTATCCGCACTCTTTCTGGGACCCTGGTCTCATGGCGTCCTCGCTGATGCACCGCCTGCACCATCTCCTCGTGCCGCACTCCCACGACGCCGCCGCCAAGGTCGACCCGGCGATGGAGGGCTCCCGCGAGGGCATCCGGGTGCTCTGGCTCTCCCTGGCCGTCCTCGGCGTCACCGCCGCCCTGCAGGCCCTGGTCGCCTGGTGGTCCGGCTCGGTGGCCCTGCTCGGCGACACGCTGCACAACGTCGCCGATGCGCTGACGGCGGTACCGCTGGGGGTGGCCTTCGTCCTCGGCCGCCGTCCCGCGAACCGCCGGTACACCTATGGTTATGGCCGCGCCGAGGACCTGGCCGGCATCGCGATCGTGCTGACCATCGCCGCCTCGGCCGGCCTGGCCGCCTACGCCGCCGTGGACCGCCTCCTGCACCCGGCCACGGTCACGCGCCTGCCGTTCGTCGCGGCCGCCGCGGTGATCGGCTTCGCCGGCAACGAGCTCGTGGCCCGCATGCGCATCCGGGCGGGCCGCCGGATCGGCTCGGCCGCGCTGGTGGCGGACGGCCTGCACGCCCGCACGGACGGCCTGACGTCGCTGGCGGTGCTGCTGGGCGCCGGCGGCGTGGCCGTCGGGTGGCCGTGGGCGGACCCGCTGGTCGGGCTGCTCATCACGCTGGCGATCCTGTTCGTGCTGAAGGACGCGGCCCGCGAGGTGTACCGCCGCCTGATGGACGCCGTCGACCCGTCCCTGCTGTCGCGGGCGGAGGAGGCCCTGTCGTCCACGCCGGGCGTCCAGCGCGTCGGGGCGCTGCGGATGCGCTGGATCGGCCACCGGCTGCACGCGGAGACGGACCTGGTGATGGCGCCGGACCTGTCGCTGGCGGAGGCTCATGGGATCGCGGTGGACGCGGAGCATCGGCTGCTGCATGCGGTACCGCGGCTGACGTCGGCCACGGTCCATCCTGATCCCGCGGGCTCGCAGGTCCACGCCTCGCTGGATCACCACCACCGGTCGGCCTGATTGCCGGCTTTGGCGCGATAAGTCCGGCACTCCGTGCCGGACTTATCGGATTTATACCCTGACAGGCGAAAAATCCGATAAGTCGTGGCACGAAGTGCCCGACTTATCGTTTTGCGGGTCGACCTCCTTGGACACGATCCGGGCGATGCCGCGCAGCGGGCCCGGGCCAGGAGGGCGTGGGCGAGCTCGAGTCGCGTTGATCGCGCGGTCGTGCTCCTTGGGTGCGATCCGGGCGATGCCGCGCAGCGGGTCCGGGCCAGGAGGGCGTGGGCGAGCTCGAGTCGCGTTGATCGCGCGGTCGTGCTCCTTGGGCGCGATCCGGGCGATGCCGCGCAGCGGGTCCGGGCCAGCAGGGCGTGGGCGAGCTCGAGTCGCGTCGAGACGCGCCGTCGTGGGCAGCCGCGCGCACAGACAGAAAAAAGTCCGGCGACGCAGTCGCCGGACTTTTCGCGTTATCGGCTAGATCGCCCCGGTACCGTGACCCGACGTCGGAGCGGAGGAGTGGGCGGGCGAGTTGGTGCCGCGCCCCGGCGGGTACGGCCCGGCGTTCGGGGCGCCAGACTCCCCTGACCCCTGGTTCTCGCTGCGCCGCTGCCCCTGATAATCCGCATAGTCCGCCGAAGGTGCCGCCCGTTCCGGCATTTCGGGGGCGGAGTCCGCGGCGTGCGCGCCCGGGCGCGGTGGGTTCATGGGGAACGCCGCGGCCTGCTGGTCGCGGTCGGCCCGGTGTACCCCGCCGGTCGGCGGCGGCGGCAGCGCGGGCTCGAGCGGCGCCCAGTGCACGGTCAGCGCGTAGATGACGATCACGTCGAGGGCGATCATCAGCAGGGACCACACCGGGTACGCGCCGAGCGAGCCGATCTGGGCCAGCGCGTGCAGCGCCACGATCACGATCGCGGCGACGCGCGCCACCGGGTTGCGTGCGAACAGCCCGATGCCGGCGAGGGTGAGCAGTGCGCCGAAAACGACCATCACCACGCCCAGGCCGGCCACGTCCACGACGACGAGGCTGTCGCCGTCGATGAACGCCACCTGCCGGCGGATCAGCGCGACGAGGCCCTCGAGGATGTTCAGCACCCCCAGCACGGTCAGCAGGACCGCCGCGAAGCTGACCCAGCCCGACCAGGCGCCGCTGCGGCGCGTCATACCGGTCTCAGCCATCCCTGTCTCCCTTCCCATAGATCGAAGGTGACGACAAATTCCGGGGAGGGTCACCGGTTCGCCGATCGGCCGCGGCGGACAAGAGAGGAGGCGCCGCGGCCGCATCCGGCGAAACTCGTGTGGCTGCCTCCCTCCCTCGCAAATGCGTTGTACCGGTGCTTTTGGATGCGATCGTTCGGCCGGGCCGGATGATCGGGCATCACCCCGGGGGTGTGAATGGCTCCGTGCCGGTCCTGGCGGCCCTCACCCAGGGCGGGTGAGGACTAGTCACCCGCGGCCGTTCGCACAATGCGCTCGTGGAGATGGCCTGGATCCCCGGTGGCACCTTCGCCATGGGTGCCGAGGGCTTTTATCCGGAAGAGGCGCCCGTCCGCAAGGTCGCGGTCGATGGCTTCTGGATCGACTCGCATCCGGTGACGAACGCCGAGTTTGCCCTGTTCGTGCAGGAGACCGGCTACGAGACGGTCGCCGAACGCCCCACCGACCAGGGCCCGCCGGGCTCGATGGTGTTCGTGCAGCCGCCGGGGCCGGTGCCCCTGCGGGACTGGCGCGTGTGGTGGGAGCTGCGGCCGGGCGCGAACTGGCGCCAGCCGTTCGGGCCGGGCTCCGACGTCTGCCGGCGGTCCGCGCACCCGGTGGTGCATGTGGCGTACGAGGACGCGAAGGCGTACGCCAGCTGGGCCGGCAAGGACCTGCCCACGGAGGCCGAGTGGGAGTTCGCGGCCCGCGGCGGCCTGGACGGCGCTCCCTACCCTTGGGGCGACGAGCCCGAACCGGGCCGCGCGAACATCTGGACGGGGATATTTCCCTGGCTGGACCGCAGCGAGGACGGCCACGGCACCAGCCCGGTCGGCGCGTTCGCGGCCAACGCCTACGGACTGTTCGACGTCGTCGGGAACGTGTGGGAATGGACGTCGGACTACTATCGTTCCGGCAGCGCGCGGTTCGATGAGGTCGAGGGTGAGATCCCCGAGAACCCGCGTGTGGACACGCCCCCCGGGGCTACGGTGTTCGCCAGCCGGGTGGTGAAGGGCGGCTCGTACCTGTGCTCACCGGGGTACGACCACCGGTTCCGGCCGGCGGCCCGCCAGCCCGAGGCGATCGACAACGGCAGTTGTCACGTGGGCTTTCGATGTGTGAGGCGTCAATCCCCACAAGCGGGGTGACCACGCACTGTCATTTGTTCACCCCCTACGGGTGAGGCGACATCACCTTTTGTCGCCTCACAATCCCGTGGTCATCCGCCGTGCTGCGGTGGGTGGGAGGGGGCGAAAAACGTTGGGGCAGAAAACGCTCGTTGACACCATCACCCGTCCCGCACTGCAACTCGCAGTGCCCGAGCCGCCCCGCTATCACGTGCCACGACCGCGTCTTCTGGACGCACTTGATCGTGCCGTGGCGGGGCCTTTGACATTGATTTCCGCTCCGGCGGGGTGGGGCAAGACCACCCTGCTGGCCGAGTGGGTGGCGGCGGGGCGAGCGCCCTGGCCGCTGGCGTGGTTGACGGTTGAAGCGCACCACGGCCCACGTTTTTGGGACCACGTGCTCGACGCCGTAACACAGGGGGCCGGCGAGGCACCGGTGGCGGGTGAGGAGGGCGAGGGGCCGGGTGAGGCGCTGGATCAGCTTGTCACCCTGCTGCGCCGGACCGGTCCGCCGGTCGTGCTGGTCCTGGACGATCTGCAGGAGCTCTCGGTGCCACGCGTGTGGGGGGAACTCGAGACGCTGCTTTCCCAGGCGGGTGAACGCCTGCGTCTCATCATCGCGTGCCGCACCGATCCGGCGCTCACGCTGTACCGCTTCCGGATCCGCGGCGCGCTGAGCGAACTGCGGACCGGGCCGCTCGGGTTCACCCTCGACGAGACCGCGCAGATGCTCAACGCGCACGGCGTCCGGCTCGCCGAGTCGGCGCTGGTCGAGTTGCACGCGGTGATGAAGGGGTGGGCCGCGGGCCTGCGCCTGGCCGCGCTCGCGGTGCAGGGTCACCCGGAGCCGGACAGCCTCGTGCCGCGGTTCGCGCTGCAGGACCGGGCACTGGGGGAGTACCTGGTCGGCGAGGTCTTCGACACGCTGCCGGAGGACGTCCGCGAAGTCGTCCTGTGCACGTCGGTCCTCGACCAGGTCAGCGCCGAGCTCGTGGAGGCGCTCACGGGCCGCGTCGACGGCGCCCGCATCCTGGGCCAGCTCGAGCACTCGAACCTCTTCGTGGTGCAGGGCAGCGGGAATGCCGGGATGTACCGGTGTCACCCGCTCTTCGGGCTGATGCTGTACGACGAGCTGCGCCACCGCCGGCCCGAACAGGTGCGCCAGTTGCACCGCCGCGCGGCGGACTGGTTCGCCGCGCACGACCAGCCGGCCGACGCGCTGCGCCACGCGCTCGCGGCGCGCAACTGGAGCCAGGCCTCGGACCTGCTGGCCGCGAGCTGGCAGGAGCTGGTGCCCGGCGCCCGGATGCGCACCATCAAGGAGCTCGTGCCGCCGCCTCCGCAGGAGGTGCGCAACGACCCGAAGCTGGCCCTGGCGTTCGCGGCCGAGCGACTGGACGCCAGCGACCCGCAGGGCACGGAGACGTTCCTGCACCTGGTCGACCGATCCCAGCACACACTCGTCGACTCGGCTCGCGCGGCTCTGCGCCCGATCGTGGACAGCTTTCGGATGGCGGAGGCGCATCAAAGCCAGAAGCCGGAGTTGGTACTCGCGACAGCCCCGCTCCTGCTGAGGGAGGACACCGGCCTCGACGACCAGGACGCCGCCCGCATGCGGGCGCTGGCCCTCGTCGCCGTCGGCGGCGCGCGCCTCATCCAGGGCGACCTGGCGGCGGCCGAGCACGCTCTGCACGAGTCGCTCAACTTGGCTCGTCGCTGCGGCGGCGTGCAGTCCCAGCTCGCCGCGCTGCGCCAGCTGGCCCAGCTGAACGCGACGAGGGGCCGGCTGACCGCCGCGATGCGCTACGGCAAGGAGACCCTGGCGCTGGCCGACCGCGAGGGCCAGACCCAGGGCAGCGACGTGGTGTGGGCTCAGCTCACGGTCGCCGAGGTCTGCTACCTGCAGGCCCGGGTCCGCGCCGCCGAGCACTACCTCGATCGCGCGCTGGACGGCGGCGGCCTGGCCGACCCGGCGCTGGTCGCCGTGGCGACCATGACCCGCGCCCACATCCGCGCGGCCGCCGGCGACGCGAGGTCGGCGTGCACGGAGCTGTCGGCGATCCGCCGGCAGCTGGCCGACTGGCGGTACACGCCGCGCATGCAACACTGCGTCACCCTCGCCGAGGCGGAGCTCCGCCTGGCGGCCGGCGACGTGGAGGCCGCCAAGCGCCTGCTCACGATCGAGCCGGTCGAGATGCTGGCTCCCTGGCTCGGCGTGGTCCGCGCGAAGACCCACCTGGCCGAGCGCCGTCCCGCGGCCGCGCTGGGTGCCGTACAACCATATTTGGAACCCACAACGGGATCCCTGGTGTGGACGGTCGACGCGAACCTGACCAGCGCCCGGGCTCTGCGGGCCCTGGGCGACCGCTCGAAGGCCGGCCGCGCGCTGGAGCAGGCGCTACGGTTCTCCGACGACGAGTCGATCCGCTGGCCCTTCGTCGCGGGCGGCCAGCCCGTCCGCGAGCTCCTGGTGACGTACCTCCCGGCCGGCAGCGGCTACCGCGGCCTGGCCGAGGACATAGCCCAGGAGCTCAACGGCTTCGGCCGCCCGGCCGCCGCGGCGGGCGAGCTGGCCGAACCCTTGACGGAACGGGAGTTGGCCGTCCTGCGCTACCTGCAGGGCACGCTGTCGGCCGGCGAGATCGCGTCCATGCTGTACGTCTCGGTCAACACGGTGAAGACCCACATGAAGAACATCTACCGCAAGCTCGGCGTCGGCCGCCGGCGGGAGGTGATCGAGCGCGCCCGTGAGCTCAATCTGCTGTAACGCCGCCCACCGCCAAACGCACTAGGGAGCGCGACCCTCAGCCCGGGCCGCGCTCCTTTCTGCGTAAAGCGCGCCTACGGCGCGAACGAGACCCCGCGCCCACGTCGCGAAGCGCGACGAGAGACCGCGCCCACTGCGCGAAGCGCAACAAGAGACCGCGCCTACGGCGCGAAGCGCGACGAGCAACCCCAGCCACCGCGCGAAGCGCTACGAGAAACCACGCGTGGACGCCAGGGGCGCGAAGCGCGACAAGGGTGGCCGCGCAGCGGCCATGGGGGGTGCGGGGTGGGAACCCCCCGCCCGCGCCCGAGCGAAGCGAGCGCCAGGCTAACTTTCGGACCGCAAGGTAGCGCGCGAAGCGCAACAAAAAACCCCAGTCACCGCGCGAAGCGCGACAAGCGACCGCGCGCGGACGCCAGGGGCGCGAAGCGCAACAAAAGTGGCCGCGCAGCGGCCATGGGGGGTGCGGGGTGGAACCCCCCGCCCGCGCCCGAGCGAAGCGAGCGCCAGGCTAATTTTCGGACCCCAAGGCAGCGCGCGAAGCGCAACGAAAACCGCAACCAAAACGAAGCGGCGGCGCCCCCAAAAGGGACGCCGCCGCTCCCGGCGGGGTGGGTAGCTCTCAGCGGTTCACATAAGGCCGCGCACCAATAGCCGCCAGCTCCACAACTTCCGATTCCCCGTCCCCGGTAGCCGCCTTGGCGATCGCCGCCTCCCCGGCCAGAACCAGCGGAAGCGGATCAATCAGCGGATCGAGCGACTCCAGCGAAGCCCGCTGCACGGGCACCACCGGCTCGTCGGCCGACGCCGGCACCGTTGCCTGGCCGATGGCGCGGACCCACACCTGCGGGTGCTCGCCGATGAGCTCGACCAGTTCCGCCTCGACCGTCTCCTCGCCCAGGGCCGAGTTGACCGGGGCGCCGACCGTGGCCGGGACGATGACCGTGTCCTGCATCGACAGGCCGGACAGCGGCCGGTCGGCGGGCGGGGCGGGGACGGGCACGGCGGGCTGCTCATCCGGGTCGACCATCAGGTCGATCATGATGATGTCGTTGAGCTCGGCGCTGTGGCGGACCACCGGGCGGCCGAGCTTGTGGCGGCCGCGGTACGCGTTCGAGCGGCTGTTGCGGCGCAGGGCCAGCTTTGCCGTCGGGGCCGGGCGGGCGGGCCGCTCCGGCTCGAGGTCCTCGGCGGCGACGACGCTGCCCCGCGGTACCGTCAGGATGAACAAAATGATCACGTCCAGCGTGACCATCAGCAACGACCACGCCGGGTACGCCCGGAGCATGGCCAGCTGCGAGATCGCGTGCAGGGCCACGACGCTCACCGCGGCCAGCTTGGCACTGGGTTTACGGGCGCGCAGCGCGAAGCCGGTGACCCCGAGCAGCACACCCAGCGTCACCGTGGCCGCGGCCCAGGTGCCGGCGTTGGTGAACGCCACGTCGTCGCGGTCGAAGCCGACCCCGCCGCTGGCGAAAGCCACCAGCAGCCCCTGCGAGACGTTCAGCGTGCCCACCAGTGTGAGCATCGTCGTGCCGAACGTCCGAAATTCCTTCACCCGCATCCGCCCGTCTTCTCCCTTGAATCGTGCTCTAAGGCGCCGTAAATGCGTGAGGCCGTGCCGGTCCCCGGTCAAAACCGAAAGACCGGCACGGCCTATATCCCCCGTTACTTGTTCCCCCCGGAACAGGCCCGACCCGTGGTGTCCGGTCCCGCCGCCCGCGGTACCGGACACCGGCGCAGACCCCTCCGCGCCGGCTCGCTCGGTGCCGGTTGATCCCTCCCGCGGACATGGGCGGATCCCCCGGCCTCCGCACTCGCCGGACATCGGCGCCTGCCTCAGTCGGCAACGTGTCGTGCCTTGAGGACATACTTCGAGCGAGGCGGGTGAATGGGGATCACCCTCGATGGGTGAAGCGCCGGGTGGCGAAACGGCAGGCCTCAGGCGGGCTCGGCGGCCAGCAGACAGGCGTCGTCGTCGGGGTTGCCGCGGTGGGCGAGGTCGAGCGCGGTGCGCAGGCGCTCGCCCGGCGCGCACACGCGCATCGCGAGGCGCACGTCGTCGGCGAGGTGCTGCACGCCCTGGTCGATGGCCTGGTCGCGCTGCTCGACCACGCCGTCGGTGTACATCAGCAGCAAGTCTCCCGCTTCCACGACCGCGCGCGCCGTGGCGTAGCGGGCGGCCGGGTCGACGCCGAGTGCCATGCCGGCCGGCTGGGCCAGCGCGGTCACGCCGGCCGCGTTGGCCCGCAGGATCGGCAGGTGACCGGCGCGCGACCACGTCAGCGTGTGGTCCGCGGGGCGGAAACGGCCGCAGACGGCCGTCGCCAGAGTGGTGTTGGGCCGGCGGCACAGCATCCGGTTGAGGGCCGCCAGGATCGCGCCGGGCTCGTCACCGGCCAGCGCCAGGCGCGTCATCGCCGCCCGCAGCTGCACCATCGTCGCGGCGGCGGCGCGGCCGTGGCCCATCACGTCGCCGACCGCCAGCATCACGTCCCCGCCGGGCAGCGGGGTGGTGAGGTACCAGTCACCCCCGAGGTTGGAGGCGTGGTCCGCGGCGGCGTACCGCACGCCCACCCGGACCCCGTTGACCTGCTCCCGCACCGCCATAGCCATGCCGCATATCCTGTCCCCGGCGCGGGCCCCGGCGGCTCGCCTGAGGCGGGTGAGAGCCTAGATGAGGCTCAGCTCCCTTCCCTTTCGCACGGCGTCGCGGCGGCGGCTGACGCCCAGCTTGCGGTACACATGCCGGACGTGGGTCTTGACCGTGTTGGCCGAAACACTGAGCACGGTGGCGATCTCGGCGATCGACAGCATGCTGCGCAGGTACTGCAGCACGAGCGTCTCCCGCTCTGTCAGCGGCTCGGCCAGTTGCCCGGCGGCGACCTCGAACCCGTCGCCCCCGGAGGCCGCGGACGAAACCGCCGTCGGCGAACTCGTCTCACCCGAAGGCCGCTCCAGCGACGCCGAGGCGGACGGATGCTCCGCCGGCAGCGAGGCGGACGGCTGCTCCAGGGGCGCCGGCGGCGGCGCGTCGAGCAGCTCGGCGATCCACACGCCGTGGCCGAGGAAGGGCGCCCGGATGCCCTCGGGCGCGGCCAGCCGCAGCGCGTGCTCGATCTGCTCCGCGGCGCCGGCGAGGTCGCCGAGCTGCCGCAGGGACTGGGCCAGCAGTACCGTCGCGGACACCGTCGTGACGAGGGAGGCCGGCTGCGCCGCCAGCACCTCCTCCAGCACGCGCGCGGCGACCTGGGGGCGGCCGAGCGCGACGTTGAGCCGGGCGTCCCCGAGGGCCACCAGCTCGGCCCGCGGCCAGCGGCGGGTGAGCTCGTCGAGGATTGCGTGCGCCTTGTCCAGCCGGCCCTCGGCGAGGCACAGGTCGGCGTGCAGCACCCGGGCCGAGACCTCGGCGGTCGGCGGCATGGTGCCGATCCGGCTGCCCAGCAGCGGGTCGAGCGCCTCGGCCGCGCCGGCCAGGTCGTCGGCGTCGAAGAGCAGCTGGGCCAGGCTGATCGCGCCGCTGACCCAGCCGTGCGGGTCGGGCTGTGCCTCGGCGGTGACGCTCTCGTCGATGTGGAACCGGGCCTCGTCGAGCTGGCCGCGGATGCGGCAGACGGCCGTGAGTACGAGCCGGGCGTAGCTGATGTTGCGCGACTCGTCGATGCCCGCGTCGCGGCTGCCGTCGAGCACCCGGCGGGCGCACGCGGCGGCCGCGGACAGCCGGCCGCGGAACAGGTGCATGAGCGCCTGCTGGCGGTTGGCCTGCACGGTGAGCAGGTTGAACCCGGACTTGCGGGCCAGCGCCGCGCCGGTCTCGAGGGCCGCGTCGGCGTCGTCGAGCTCGTCGTAGGCGATGCCGGAGCCGGCGACGGACAGGTACGCGGCCGAGCGCGCGGCGTCGGCGGCGTCGGCGTACAGGTGCTCGCCGGCCGCCTCCTCGATGCGCAGCAGCAGCCGGGCGGCCGCGTCGCGGGAGCGCTCCGGGTCCTCGGCCGCCATCGCCTCGGCCAGCCGCGCGCCCGCCAGGATCTCGGCGTCCAGCGGGCTCGGCGACTCGCCCAGAGCCCGTTCACCCAGCCGGATGAACGCCGACATGCCGGCAGTGTCGCCGGTGTCGCGGCAGCAGATGGCCAGCGCGAAGGCGAGCATCGGGCGGTCGGCGATGTCCGCTGGAGGGTGCGGGCCGGTCCGCGGCGCCATTGCGCGCGGCCCCGACCCGCAGAGCTCCGGCCAGTACTGCAGAAATAATCGCTCGGCGCTCACCCAGTCGGCGCCGAAGACCGCGTGCACGACCGCGTCGCCGGGCAGCCCGTTGGCCGCGTACCAGCCGGCGGCGGCCCGGTGCAGGCCCCGCTCCTCGGCCGCGAGCGTGGTGTGCACCTCGGCGCGCAGGACCGAGCGCAGCAGGCGGCGGTAGCGGTACCACGAGTGCGAGCCGCCGTAGAAGGTCGCCAGCGCGTTGGCCCGGCTGGCCTGGGCGAGCTGCCGGGCGCCGTTGCGGCTGCCGGTGAGCGCCTCGACGAGCCCCGGGCAGACCGTCTCCACGATCGACGTGCGCAGCATGACGTCGTACACGTCGGGGTCGAGGTGGGCGAGGATCTCCCGCTGCACGTACTCGGTCAGCCCCACCTGCTCGTTCAGCCCGGCCTCGCCGGCGACGAGGTCGGCGACGATCCGCTCGGGCTCGTGGCGGCCGACCATCGCCGACAGCGCCACCGCGACCGCCGCGGGCCAGCCCTCGGTCACGTGCCACAGGGCGTACCGGAAGTGCTGGGCCAGCCGCACGTCGAAGCGCTCGGCGAGGCCGGCGAGCTCGGCCTGGGAGAAGGCGAGGTGGTCGGAGCGCAGCTCGGTGAGCTGGCCGCGCACCCGCCAGCGGTACAGCGACAGCGGCGGCTCGCTGCGGGCCAGCAGCAGGAAGCTGATCCGCTCGCCGAGGCGGGTCATCAGGCGCTCGATGCGGCGCAGGACCGTGCGGTTGGTGACGTTGTGCAGGTCGTCGAGGACCACCACCGCGCGCTCGTACAGCCGGCCGTTGCTCCACGCGTACGTCGCCGGGTCGAGCGCGATGCCGGCCGCGGTCAGCGCGTCCGTGATCTGCCGCCACGCCGTCGCGCCGCAGTTGGGCTCGAACCGCACGTAGGCCGTGCGTCCGTGGAGCCGGGCCGTCTGCAGCCACGACGTGGCGAGCACCGTCTTGCCCCACCCGGTGGGCGCGCAGACGAGGGTCACCGGCAGCTCCACCGCCGCGTCCAGCTGGTCGAGCAGTCGTCCGCGCTCCAGGTGTACCCCGGGCAGGTGCGCAACGTCGCCCGTGAGCTCGGCCACGGCCGGAGCCGGCCGCACCTCCAGGGGTCGGACCGTCGCGGCCCAGCTCGACGAGCCGAGGAAGCGCTCGGCGGCGTCGTTGTGCGCCAATCTGTCAAGCGTGGTCTCGCCGTGGTGACTGGTTTGCACGGTCTCTCCCGAAATCGCGGGTCTACGACGTGCCCCGGACTGGCACCTTTCCCTCGCTGATTGGCCATCTGCCGACGTCGAACACCTTAGAACTCGAAGCGCGTTTCGTGGAGGGCTCCATTCATCTATGTCGATCTAAAAGAGCGTGGAGCTGCCCCCGGTTTTCCCTGATTGGGTGGCTTATAGTTCGATATTCATCAATATGTTGCAGGGTTGCAGTGAACACTTCGTGCGCACCGCAGGCGGCGAACGGAGGATTTTGCCCGGTTTTGCTGTCCGCGTGACTTGAGACCTGGTGGCGGTTGACTACACAGCGTGACATTGGCAACGACTGGCTCCAGTGCCGCTGCCGGTATCAATCGGCCCAACCCGGGTGCTAGGCCCCGCAACCCCGCCCAGGATCCCTCGATTACTGATGTCTGTGGCGTGTTGTGACGGCAAGTACTCAGATCATCTACCGGCGCTACTCAACAAATACGGCTCCAGCCCCGGCTCGCTACCTAGAATTACAAGCTTGTCATCAGTGAAACTGCTGGAGGATCGCTCGAGCCTCACTCAAACGCGTGCCAATCTGCAATTTGCAGGCAGAAAGGCCCGGCATTTCGGCACGAACCGCCCAGCCGGGTCGTGTCGTGACGGACGGGCGAACGAGGCGCGGTCGAGCAACCCGCACAACGCGGGGCGCAAACAGGCGTCGAACCCGGTCGGTGCAATCGCTCCGACGCGGTGCGGTGGGGCGCAAGCGTCAGCTGGCCTGCGCGGCCGCGTCGTCCTCGGCCAGCGGCACGCCGGAGGCCCGCGCGAACGCGGCGAGGCCCTGCATGAGCGCGGCCCGATCGTCGGGCGGCATGCGGCGCAGCACGGCGGCGATGGTCTCCTGCCGTTGCCGGCCCAGGCCGTCGAGCAGGCGGCGCGCGCTCGGGGTGAGCACCAGCCAGACCTCCCGGCGGTCCCGCTCGTCGGCGGTGCGCCGCAGGAGGTCGGCGGCCTCCAGGCGGTCGCAGAGCCGGCTGGCCGAGGACGGCGCCGTATGCAGGGCGACGGCGAGCTGGGTCAGGTTGACCGAGCCGGCCTGGTCGACGACCCCGAGGACGCGCAGCTGGGCCGCGGACACGCCGGAGTTGTCGTTGGCCGCGCTCGTGGCGAGGACCAGCGCCTGGCCGGCCGCGTCGACCAGCGCCGCGGCGGCGGTCAGGTCGTCATGGCCAGACGGGTGCGGTGAGGGTCTGGTCCGCACGTTGTCCTCCGGGTGTCGGCGGGCGTCACGGGTCGGCTCGGGGCGACCAGTCCAGGCAGATGATCACGGCATCGTCCGCGAACTCGGTGCCCGCGTGATAGTCACGAAGGCTGCGCATGACGCTGCTGACCGCCTCGGCCGGAGGCTGCAACCGGGTCGATCGTATGGCACGGCTCAACTCCCGCTCACCGAACGTCGGCTCGTTCGGCCGGGCGGCGGCGTGAACTCCGTCGCTGAGGATGAAGAGCCGATCGCCGGGTTGCAGGTTGGTGCGCTCCTCGACGTATCGCGTGTCGCCGAACATCCCCAGCGGTAGCTGCGGATCCAGGGGCATGTCGCGCACCTGGCCGCCGCGCACGAGCACCATCCGGGGCGAGCCGGCGTCGATCATGCGCAGCTCGCCGGTGCTCGCGTTCAGCGACAGGAGCAGCGTGGCGAGGTGCCGCGCCCCGCCGTACTGCGAGAAGATCGCGTCCGCGGCGAGCACCGCCTGGTCGGCGAGGTCCCCGGGGCTGCTCTGCCCGGCCGGGATCGAGCGGCGGGCGTTGCGCATGGCGTTGACCGCGAGCGTGGTCAGCATCGCCGCCTCGAGCCCGGTGCCCATCCCGTTGAGCGCGGTCACGGTCAGCCAGTCGCCGTTGATGGACCAGTCGAAGTGGTCGCCGCACACCGCGTAGGCCGGCTCGAGCTGCCCCGCGAACTTCAGGCCCGGCTGCTCGAAGCCACGGGCCGGCAGCAGGTCCCACTGCATCTCGGCGGCCATGGTCAGCCGGCCGGTGCGGCGGCGGTCGATGTGGTAGCGGTCCGTGCGCCGGTACGCCGCGGCCAGCGCGATCGCGAAGGCGTCGGCGAGCTCCTCCAGGCGCGGGCGCTCCGCCGGCAGCCGGTCGGCGTCCAGCCCGACGCTGAGCACGCCGACGCGCTCGCCCCAGGCGGTCACCGGCAGGTACAGCCGGGCCAGCGCCTGGCCCTCGCGGGCCTCCTGCACCGGCTCCTGGCTGGCGAACGCGCGGGTCGCCGGGGCCAGCTGGTCGCCGACCGTGTCGGACATGTCGATGCCGGACGGCGAGAGCGTGGTCGTGCGATAGTCGGCCAGCCACACCGTGCTGAACTTCGTGCCGTGGGTCGCGCTGAGATATGCGTCGAGGGTCTCCACCAGCCGATCCGGTGGAGCGATGCGCAGGGCCTTCTCGATGGAGCCAACGCCGGACATGCGAGCCTTTCGCCAGCCTTTGCTTGCCGTGCGGCAAATAATATAAGGCGGGTTCTTCGACTCTTCAGATACCCACTACTGCGGTGCGGCTACACCCATCGGGATCCAAGCCACATGCGCGAGAACCAGCTCGTGTACGAAATGCTCTCGCCTGCGTAGATTGGATAGAAATAGGCGAAACAGGCGGCCACGAGCAGCACGTACGCCCCGGCGATGATCGCCCCGATCATCCGCTGGTCGCTCGCCGGGCGCAGCCTGCGCGGCGGCCCGATGATCGCCCCGAGGACGTACACCACCGCCAGGATCAGGAACGGCTCGGCCGGCAGGGCGTAGAAGTAGAACATCGTGCGGTGCTCGGGCATCTCGTTGAACCAGGGCACGATGCCGGTCAGGGCGCCGGCCAGGATCAGCCAGGCCCGGCCGTCGCGGCGGGCGATCGCCAGCCACACGAGCGCGACCAGCGCCGGCAGGAACGACCACCACAGCAGCGGCGTGCCGAGCAGCAGGATCTCCGCGGCGCAGCTGGACGCGCCGCACGGCCCGCTCTGGTCCCAGTAGAACGCCACCGGCCGGCCCAGCAGCAGCCACTGCCAGGGCCAGGACTGGTACTGGTGCGGCGTGCTCAGGCCGGTATGGAACTTGTACGCCTCCTCGTGGTAGTGCCAGAGGTTCAGCAGCGGGTCGAACCAGCGGTCGTGGGGAAGGCCGTTGGTCTCGGCGTACCAGTGCCGGAAGTAGCCGTTGTCGGAGAGGAACCAGCCCCACCACGTGTTGACGTACACCACGAACGCGATCGCGAAGGTGCCCAGGAACCAGATGGCCCCATCGGTCCAGATGCCCTCGGCCACCCAGTGCTTGAACCCGGCGCTGCGGCGGGCGCTCATGTCGAACAGCACCATGGCGACCGCGAAGATCAGCACGTAGTAGATCGCGCTCCACTTCACGCCGCAGGCGAGGCCAAGCGAGATCGCGCACAACAGGCGGTACCACCGGTAGCCCAGCCGCGGGCGCGGGCCCGGCCGGTCGGGTTCGTGCCCGTCCTCCAGCGCGCGCAGCAGCCGCGCCCTTCGCTGCTCCCGGTCCAGGACCAGGAAGAAGAACGCCACCACGATCCAGAACATCAGGAAGATGTCGAGCAGGGCCACGCGGGAGAGCACGAAGTGCATGCCGTCCAGCGACATGAGCAGCCCGGCCGCGCCGGCCAGGATCGTGGAGCGGAAGAGCCGGTAGGCCGCGATGACGATCAACAGGATCGAGATGACCCCGACGGTGACGGCCGAGATGCGCCAACCGAAGGAGTTGTACCCGAAGAGCTGCTCGCCGATGCCGATCATCCACTTGCCCACGGGCGGGTGGACCACGTACTGCGGCGTGTTGTCCTCGGGGTTCCACTCCACGCCGTGCTGGAGCAGGTCCTGTGCCTCGTTGGCGTAGTAGACCTCGTCGAAGATCACTTCCTTCGGCTGCGCGAGGTTCACCAGCCGCACCAGGGCGCCGATGCCGGTGATCAATATCGCGACCAGCCAGAAGTTGATGCCCCCGGCCGGCGGCCGAGCGAGCCGGCGGCGGACGATATCGGGCACCGCGCGCAGCGTCGGCGTCGCGGCGGGGCTCTCCGGCTCGCTTGCTTGGGTCAGCACACCCGAGGTCATTGGGCGATCGTAGGGTGCGGGATGCCACCATCGCACATGTGCCATTGATTCTGCTCGGAGCGCCGCTGGGAAATCCCGAGGATGCGTCGCCGCGACTGCGTGAAACACTCGCGACCGCCGACGTGATCGCGGCCGAGGACACGCGCCGGCTGGGGCGCCTCGCGCAGCATCTCGGGGTCGAGATCACCGGCCGGCTGGTGAGCTACTTCGAGGGCAACGAGGAGCGGCGCACGCCCGAGCTGGCCGACCTGCTCGCCGAGGGCCTCACCGTCGCGGTGGTCACCGACGGCGGCATGCCGAGCGTCTCCGACCCCGGGTTCCGGCTCGTGCGGGCCGCCATCGCCCGCGGCGTGCCGGTGACCGCGGCGCCCGGCCCGAGCGCCGTCGTCACCGCGCTCGCGGTCTCCGGGCTGCCGTGCGACCGGTTCTGCTTCGAGGGGTTCCCGCCGCGCAAGCCGGGGGAGCGGCGGGCGTACCTGGCCTCGCTCGCGGCCGAGCCCCGCACCCTCGTCTTCTTCGAGTCGCCGCACCGCATCGCCGACACGCTGCAGGACATGGCCCTGGCCTTCGGCGAGGACCGGCCCGCGGCGCTGTGCCGCGAGCTGACGAAGACCTACGAGGAGATCCGCCGCGGCAGCCTGGCGTCCCTGGCCGCGGAGGCCGAGACCGCCCGCGGCGAGATCACGCTGGTCATCGCCGGCGCGCCGCCGGTCGCCGCCGAGCGCCCCTCCGACGCGGCGCTGGCCGCCGAGGTGGCCGCCCTGGTCGCCGCCGGCGCCGACCGCAAGGCGGCGACCCTGGAGGTGGCCCGCCGCCACGACCTGGCCAAGCGGGACGTCTACGCGGCAGTCATCGCGCACAAGTAGGCGCCCCCAGCTACGGGGCCAGGTCCGGCTCCTCGTCCTCGGTGTCGCCGGCCCAGGCGACGTACCCGTCCGGGCGCACGAGCATCCGCGCCGCGCCGCCGGCGGTGGCCTGGTCGAGCCGGTCCTCGTAGCCGTCGGCCTTGGGGTTGAGCAGCAGCGCCCGGCCGCCGTGGAGCCGCTCGGCCAGGCGCGTGCCGTCGGACAGCTCCAGGTCGGGGCCGAGCCGACCGGTCAGCGGGTGCTCGCCGGGCCGCTCGTAGCCCTGCCACCCGCCGCCTGGACGGCGCCCGCCGGGTCTTCGCCGGGGAGGACCACGAGGCGGTGGCGGCCGACCTCGTGGTCCAGCACGGCCGCGCCTTCGACGGCGTGGGGCTGTAGGCGGGGCTAGCGCCTGTTTCATTACTGGGGTGGGAGCGAGGCCGAGTCCAGATTTCGTCTGGCGGTGGCCCGCGGAAGCCTGGCTACCGGTGTTGTAACCCGGCTTTCGCGGGACGCCGCCAGGCGGAATCTGGGCCGGCCGCAGCCCCGCCTCAGTAATGAAACAGGCGCTAGTAGGCGGCGGCGACGATGGCCGCGCCGAGGACCAGCGGGGCCAGCGCGGTGAGGGTCCAGGCGATCAGGCGGTCGCGGAAGCGGCCGAAGCGCCACGCGCCGGTGAGCCAGGCCAGGAGGATGCCGCACAGCGCGATGAGGCCGAGACCGGCGGCCCAGCGCACGCGCAGGCCGGACTCGTTGCCGGCGTAGACGGTGCGGCCGCCCGGGACCATCTCGGCGGCGACCGAGGCGCCCGGGCCCCCGTCGAGGCCCAAGACCCGGGCGCCGTCGACCGGTTCGCGGCCGGGGGCGGCGAAGTCGGCCAGGCAGCGGCGCAGGACTCCGTCGCCCTGGCACGCCGTGATCTCGGCGGTGCCGCGCACGCGGTGGCCCATGTCCAGCCAGAACGGCTCCGCGCTGGTCCAGGCGAAGAAGCCGGCGAGCAGCCCGAGCAGGAGCATCGCGGACAGCCCGGCCAGCGGCCCGCGCGGCGGCCGGGTGCGCCGCGGCCGACGCTGTGGCCGGGCGGGCGCCGATCGCCGCTCGTCGCGGGCCTCGCGCAGCACCCGCATGGACGGCGGCGGCCACTGCTCGGTCCGCTCAGCCGGTGCGGATCGTTCGGTCCAGGCGAACTGCTCCGGCTGCCCGGCCAGATGCTCCAGCACCGCGTTCCGCCCGGCCTGGCGGGCCGTGTCGTCGAGCGGCGGCTCCGGCTGCGGTTCCGGCACGGCACCGGGTGTTTCCACGGGATCGGGCGCCTCGTGGAGCGCGACGGTACTCGTGGTGGGCCACAGCGGGAATTGCTCCCGGGCCGCCAGGTGCCGCCGTTCGGGGACCGACCGTTCGGCGGCTGAATGTTCACCCGCCGAACGTTCGCGGGCCGATCGGCCCGGCCGGGGCCGGCGCGGGCCCGGCTCGGCGCCGGGCAGGGCCGGCGGGCGGGGAACCACGGCCGGCGCGAGCGCCCGCCGCGTGGTCTCCGTCACCGCCGGAGCGGGCGCCGCGGATGCGGCGAAGGGCGCAGCGGCCGGCTCGGTGGCCGGCGGCTCGGGCTGGACGGTCGGCGGCGCCGGGGTGCGGACCGGCGGGATTCCCGCGGCCTCGCCCCGCCACCCCCGCCGGGCGGGCATTTCACTCACGTTTTCATTGGACAACGGGCGATCGCCAACGTATCGGACGTCCGGCGCGTGTCGGGAGAATCCCACCTGTTCGCCGAAGCCCGGGGCGGGTCATTAGGCTTGCCAGTCATGAGTCGTGTTCTCGCCGCGGTCGCCTGGCCCTACGCCAACGGTCCGCGTCACATCGGTCACGTGTCCGGATTCGGGGTGCCCTCCGACGTCTTCAGCCGCTACATGCGGATGGCCGGCCACGACGTGCTGATGGTGTCGGGCACCGACGAGCACGGCACGCCGATCCAGGTGCAGGCCGACGCCGAGGGCGTGACCCCGCGGGAGCTGGTCGATCGCTACAACCGGGTCATCGTGGAGGACCTGCACGGGCTCGGGCTGACGTACGACCTCTTCACGCGCACCACGACCGGCAACCACTACCAGGTCGTGCAGGAGCTGTTCTCCGGGCTGTACGACAACGGGTACATCATCGCGAAGACCACGCTCGGGGCGATCTCGCCGTCGACCGGTCGCACGCTGCCCGACCGCTACATCGAGGGCACCTGCCCGATCTGCGGCTACGACAGCGCGCGCGGCGACCAGTGCGACAACTGCGGCAACCAGCTCGACCCCGACCAGCTCATCAACCCGCGCTCGAAGATCAACGGCGAGACGCCGCAGTTCGTGGAGACCGAGCACTTCTTCCTGGATCTCCCCGCGTTCGCCGACCAGCTCAACGCCTGGCTCGACACGCGCGAGGGCTGGCGGCCCAACGTGCTGAAGTTCTCCCGGAACCTCATCGACGACCTGCAGCCTCGGGCGATCACGCGGGACCTGGAGTGGGGCGTGCCGATCCCGCTCGATGCGTGGAAGAGCCGCGACGACAAGCGGATCTACGTGTGGTTCGACGCCGTGATCGGGTATCTGTCGGCCTCGATCGAGTGGGCCCGGCGCACCGGCGAGCCCGAGGCGTGGCGGCTGTGGTGGCAGGACCCGCAGGCCCAGGGGTACTACTTCATGGGCAAGGACAACATCGTCTTCCACTCGGTGATCTGGCCGTCGATCCTGCTCGGCTACTCCGGGCCGAAGCCGCAGTCCCTCGGGGCGCTCAACCTGCCGACCGAGGTGGTCTCCTCGGAGTACCTCACGATGGAGGGGCGCAAGTTCTCCTCGTCGCGACGGGTCGTGATCTACGTGCGCGACTTCCTGGAGCGCTACGACGCCGACGCCCTGCGCTACTTCATCGCCGTGGCCGGCCCCGAGTCCAACGACACCGACTTCACCTGGTCGGAGTTCCGCCGGCGCAACAACGACGAGCTCGTCGCGGGCTGGGGCAACCTGGTCAACCGCTCGATCTCGATGGCCGCCAAGAACTTCGGCGAGATCCCGGCGGCCGGCGAGCTGACCGCGGAGGACGAGGCGCTGCTGGCGTCGGTGCGGGCCGGGTTCGACGCCGTCGGGCAGCTGCTCGCCAAGCACCGCCAGAAGGCCGCGATCACCGAGGCCATGCGGGTCGTCGGCGAGGTCAACAAGTACTTCTCCGACCAGGCGCCGTGGAAGCTCAAGGAGGACAAGGCCCGCATGGGCACGGTCCTGCACGTGGCGCTGCAGGCGGTCCGGGACTGCAACACGCTGCTCACGCCGTTCCTGCCGCACGCCGCGCAGCGCATCCACGAGCTGCTCGGCGGCGTGGGCGTGCACGCCCCGATGCCGGAGATCCGCGAGGTCGAGGACCTGGACAACGGCCGGACCTATCCGGTGCTGATGGGCGACTACAGCGTCGGCGGCAAGTGGGAGCACGTCGCGATCGAGGCCGGCACCAAGCTCGAGGCACCGACTCCGGTCTTCAAGAAGCTGGACGAGTCGATCGTCGAGGAGGAGCTCGCCCGCCTCCAAGGCTGAGCGGCGCGCAAAGCGCGGTAAAAGGTGCCCGAGGAGCGGGCATGGGGGGGGTGCGGGGTGGGAACCCCCCGCCGCGCCGGAGGCGCCGCCGGCTGCTCTTTCAGCTAGAGCGAGTACCAGTGATCGCTTTCGTGGGCGTCGGCCACCTCGTTGGCCGGCGCCCACGCCTCGTACAGGCCGCGCTCGACGCAGTGGGCCCCCAGGCGGGCGACCTGGTCGCCGTCCGGGCGGGAGAGGCGCAGCCGCAGCCACTCGCCCTCCTGGCGGATCACCGTGCAGCGGGCGTCGCGCCAGGTGGCGCGGGGCACCCGGCGGGCCAGGGTCTCCAGCGGGTACCGCGCGGCGCGGGTCTTCGCCGCCACCCGGAACTCGCCCGGCGGGTCGACGATCGCCTCGAAGACGTTCTCGCGGTAGGTGCCGATGTAGCGGGTCAGCGGCGTGTCGACCGGGAAGTACTCCTGGTCGGACTGGTTGGGCAGCAGGTGGCGCCACTGCGGGCCGTGCATGCGGCTCCAGGCGCGCTGCTCCGGCAGGTACGTGTACAGCGTGACCTCGGTCCCGTCGCCCGTGTAGGCCACGAGCGAGGTGTTGGCCGGCACGGGCAGCTCGGCCAGGTCGGCGGTGACGAACTCGGGCACGATGTGCCGGCCGCTGGGCGCGAACCCCGTGCCGATCACTGGCGGGCCGAGCCGGTCGTGGGGCGGCATGGTGACCAGCCCGCCGTAGTTGTCGGCCAGCGGCACGTCGTAGTCGTGGGCGTCCACGGCGCGCCAGCGCACCGCGAAGATCACGTCGCCGGTGGACTCGCCGGACAGGATCGCGAGGTCCTCGGGGGTGCGCAGGTGGGCCACGTCGAAGGCGCGGTAGCAGAAGCCGCTGATCGGCCAGCCCTTGAGGTACCCCTGCAGCTGCCGCCCGGAGAGAAACTTGATCATCCGGGTGCCCCGGCGCACGACGGCGGTGCGGCGGATCGGGGCGAGCGCGCCGGCGGCGGACGGGGTCTGGCTCAGCCGGTGGATCGCCGCCCAGTCCAGCGCGCGGGTCACCGGCATCAGCAGCGGCTCGTCCTCCAGCCCGTCGAGGGCCGAGGCGACCTCCGTCGCGTGGATGAAGCGCCGATACGGCCACCGCGCGCCCGGCCGCGGGTTGGGCAGGAAGCCCGGGGCGGCACTGGTGGCGTACACCTCGTAGGCTGCCCCTTGCGCGATCTCCTCGGCCGGGTAGGCGACCCCGTCGATGGTCACGCTGTGGGTCGCGGACCCTTCCGCGTGTCCAATTACCGTCACTTCCGCGACGCTAGGTGCGGGTGGTTGTGGCCCGGTGAACGGCGTGTAAACGACAAACCGAGGGTGGCATGCTTGAGCCCGATGAGTGCGAGAAAACACAGTCGCCAGGGCGCCTTCCCGCCCGCGCCCGACCCGCTGCCGGTCGCGGTGCTCGACAGCCATACCCACATCGACATCACTCTTGCGGATGACAACGACGGCGGCCCGTCGACGGTCGAGGACGCGATCACGCGCGCCGCGGCGGCCGGCATCGACCGGCTCGTGCAGGTCGGCGTCGACGTCGAGTCGTCCCGGTGGGGCGTCGAGGTCGCCGGGCGGCACCCGGCGGTCGTCGCGACCGTGGCGCTGCACCCCAACGACGCGCCGCGCCTGGCCGACCTCGACGCGGCGCTGCGCGAGATCGAGCGGCTGGCCGCCCACCCTCGGGTGCGCGGCATCGGCGAGACCGGGCTGGACTACTTCCGCACCGGCGAGGAGGGGCGCAAGGCCCAGCACGAAAGTTTCCGGGCCCACATCGCGATCGCCAAGCGGCACGGCAAGACGCTCGTCATCCACGACCGCGACGCGCACGACGACGTGCTGGCCGTGCTCGACGAGGAGGGCGCGCCCGACCAGGTCGTCATGCACTGCTTCTCCGGCGACGAGGAGTTCGCACGGGAGTGCCTCGACCGGGGCTTCCTGCTGAGCTTCGCGGGCACGGTGACCTTCGGCAACGCCGCGCACCTGCGCCGGGCGGCGGCGATCACCCCGCTGGACGGGCTGCTGGTGGAGACCGACGCGCCGTTTCTCACGCCCATGCCGTACCGCGGCCGCCCCAACGCCTCGTATCTCATCCCGCTGACCGTGCGCGCGCTGGCCGACGTCACCGGGCACGACCTCGACGCGCTGTGCGCCGCGATCTCCGCCAACGGCGACCGAGCCTTCGGCGGCTGGGCGTGACCCTGCTCGGTCCGGCCGAGGTGCGCCGGCTCGCCGAGCGGCTCGGCATCCGGCCCACCAAGCAGCTCGGGCAGAACTTCGTGCACGACCCCAACACCGTGCGCCGGATCGTGCGGGCCGCCGAGCTGGCGGCGGACGACGTGGTGCTCGAGGTCGGGCCGGGCCTCGGCTCGCTGACGCTCGCGCTGCTGGAGGCCGGCAACGCCGTCTGCGCCGTCGAGATCGACCCGCCGCTGGCCGCGGCGCTGCCGGAGACGGTGGCGCAGTTCGCGCCGGAGCGCGCCGACCGGCTCACCGTCGTCGCCGGGGACGCGCTGCGGGTGGACCTGTCGGCGGTGAAGCCGACGGCGCTGGTGGCCAACCTGCCGTACAACGTCGCCGTCCCGGTCGTGCTGCACCTCCTGGCGACCGTGCCCACGCTGCGGCGGGGCCTGGTGATGGTGCAGAAGGAGGTCGCCGACCGGCTGACCGCCGGGCCGGGGTCGCGGGTCTACGGCGTGCCGAGCGTGAAGCTGGCCTGGTACGCGACCGCGCGCCAGGCCGGGAAGGTGCCGGCCTCGGTCTTCTGGCCGGTCCCGAACGTGGAGTCCGGCCTGGTCGCGTTCACCGTCAACGACACCGACAAAGGCGACAGAACGGGCACGTTCGCGGTGGTGGACGCCGCGTTCGCCCAGCGGCGCAAGACGCTGCGGGCCGCCCTGGCCGGCTGGGCGGGTGGAGCCGCCGAGGCGGAGCGGATCCTGCGGGCCGCCGGCGTCGATCCGGGCCTGCGCGGAGAGCAGCTCACCGTGGACGACTTCATGCGCATCGCGAGCCAGCGACGCCCGGCGGGGACGTCCGGGTAGGGTGCAGCAGTGACCGAGCCGCTCTTCTCCGAGGACGAGGAGTTCGACCGGCCGCGCCTGGCCGCGCACGGACCGGTCCGAGTGCGCGTGCCCGCGAAGATCAACCTCCACCTGCACGTCGGCCCCGCCCGGCCGGACGGGTATCACGAGCTGACCACGGTGTACCACGCGATCGGGCTCTACGACGAGATCACCGCCCGCCGCGGCGACACGCTGACGCTCACGATGGAGGGCGAGGGCACCGGCGAGCTGTCGCTCGGCGAGGACAACCTCGTCGTGCGGGCCGTCCGGGCGCTGGCCGCCGAGACCGGCCACGACGCGCACGCCCGGCTGCACCTGAAGAAGCAGATCCCGGTCGCGGCCGGGCTGGCCGGCGGCAGCGCCGACGCGGCCGCCGCGCTCGTGGCCTGCGACCAGCTGTGGGGCACCGGGCTGTCACGCGACGACCTCGCCGTCATCGCCGCGACGCTCGGCTCCGACATCCCGTTCCTGGTGCTCGGCGGCACGGCGCTGGGCACCGGCCGGGGCGAGCTGGTCAGCCCGATCCTCACCGGCGGGCACGCGTGGCACTGGGTGCTCGCGGTGGCCGAGGAGGGGCTGTCCACGCCGGTGGTCTACCGCGCCTTCGACGAGCTCGGCGGGAACAGCGACGCCGGGCCGCCGGACGGGCTCATGGCCGCCCTGCGCCAGCGCGACCCCGAGGTGCTCGCCGGCGAGCTGGCCAACGACCTGCAGGCCGCCGCCCTGCACCTGCGCCCGGAGCTGCAGCAGGTGCTCGACGCCGGGCTTGACGCGGGCGCGCTGGCCGGCATGATCTCCGGCTCTGGGCCGACCTGCGTGTTTTTGGCCGAGGACGCCCGCCATGCCGCGCTCATCGCCGCCGACCTCGAGGATCGCCGATGCTGCCGCGCCGTGCGCACCGCCGTCGGCCCCGTACCGGGCGCGCGGGTTCTGTAGTGGTTTTTGTCATGGCTGGGGTTCTGTAGTGGCCAACATCGTCAACCTGGACAAGGTCTCCAAGACGTACCCGGCCGGGCGCATCTTCGACGAGGTATCCCTCGGCATCGACGACAGCGACCGGATCGGCATCGTCGGGCTCAACGGCGCCGGCAAGACGACCCTGCTGCGCATGCTCACCAAGGCCGAGGAGCCCGACGCCGGCCGGGTCACCCACCGGCGCGACCTGCGCGTGGCCGCCCTCCCGCAGAGCCTGGACCTGCCGCCCACGGCGTCGGTCCGCGACGTCATCGTCGGGACGGCCTGGCTGCCCGCCGGCTTCGCGGCCGAGCACGAGTGGGCGGGCGACGCCGGTGTGCGCACGGTCCTCAACGGGCTGGGCATGCCGCACCTGGGCCTGGACGCGCCCGTCGGGCCGATGTCCGGCGGCGAGCGCCGCCGCGTCGCGCTGGCCGCGTTGCTGGTGCGCCCGGCCGACCTGCTCATCCTCGACGAGCCGACCAACCACCTCGACGTGGCCGGCATCGCCTGGCTGGCGCGGCACCTGCTGCAGCGCCGTGGCGCCCTCATCGTCGTCACCCACGACCGCTGGTTCCTCGACGCGGTGTGCACGACCACGTGGGAGGTCGCCGACGCGACCGTGCGCTCCTACGAGGGCGGCTACGCGGCCTGGACCCTGGCCCGGGCCGAGCGCGTGCGGGTCGCCGCCGAGACCGAGGCCCGCCGGCAGAACCTGCTGCGCAAGGAGATCGCCTGGCTGCGCCGCGGCCCGCCGGCCCGCACCAGCAAGCCCAAGTTCCGCATCGACGCGGCCAACGCGCTCATCGCCGACGTGCCGCCCGCCCGCGACACCGTGTCGCTGCAGCGCCTGGCCGTGACGCGGCTGGGCAAGCAGGTGTACGAGCTGGACGGGCTGCGGCTGCAGGCGGGGGAGCGGAGCCTGCTCGACGGCACCGACTGGCTCGTCGGCCCGGGCGACCGCGTCGCCGTGCTGGGCGCCAACGGCGCGGGCAAGACCACGCTGCTGCGCGTGCTCGCCGGCGTGCGCGAGCCCGACGGCGGCCGGGTGGTGCGCGGCACCACGGTCCGCCCCGCGTTCCTGTCCCAGGAGCTGCGCGAGCTGCCCGACAACCTCCGGCTGCTCGAGGCGGTCGAGGAGGTCGCCAAGCGGGTGAGGCTCGGCGACCGTGAGCTGTCCGCCGCCCAGCTGGCCGAGGTCTTCGGCTTCACCGGCGCCCGGGTCTGGACCCCGGTCGCCGACCTGTCCGGCGGCGAGCGGCGCCGCCTGCAGCTGCTGCGGCTGCTGGCCGCCGAGCCCAACGTGCTGCTGCTCGACGAGCCGACCAACGACCTGGACATCGACACGCTGGCCGCGCTCGAGGACCTGCTCGACACGTGGCCGGGCACGCTGGTGGTGGCCAGCCACGACCGGTACCTCGTCGAGCGCGTCGCGGACACCGTCTTCGGCATGTTCGGCGACGGCCGGCTGGTGCACCTGCCCGGGGGCGTCGACGAGTACCTGGAGCGCGTCGCCGAGCCGACCGGGTTCAGCCCGGCGGCGCCGGCGAAGGCCGCACCCGCCCAGAGCGGCCCGGACCTGCGGGCCAGCGAGAAGGACCAGCGGGCGGCCAAGAAGGAGCTGGCCAAGCTGGAGCGCAGCATCGACCGCCTGGCGCAGAAGGAGGAGGCGCTGCACGCGCAGCTCGCCGAGCACGCCACCGACTACGCGAAGATCACCGAGCTGGACGCCGCGCTACGGGTGGTACAGCAGGAGAAGGCCGAGATCGAGGAGCAATGGCTCGCCCTGGCCGAGATCGCCGGGTGACGGCATTTTAGGATTGGACCATGGCCGCTCACTTTCCGATCAACCACCACCTCCGGCCGCTGTACCGCCTGCTCAGCGCGGTGGCGGGCCTCTACATGCTGGTCTTCGGCGTGGTCGGCTTCGTGCAGACCTCCGGCGCCCCGTTCTTCACGCGTGACGAGACCGAATGGGTCCTCGGCCTGCGCACCAACCCGGCGTTCGCGCTGCTGTCGATCATCGCCGGCGTCGTCGTGCTCGGTGCCAACATCATCGGCCGCAACGTCGCCCACCAGATCAACCAGCTCGCCGGGATCGTCCTGGTCGTCGTCGGCATGTGGTCGCTGGCCGTTATGCAGACCGAGGCCAATGTCTTCGCCTTCTCGATGGTCAACGTGATCGTCACCTTCATCCTCGCCGGCATCGTCGGCATCGCCAGCCTCTACGACCGCGTGGGCCCGACGGCCTCGGCGCGCGCCGAGGCGGACAAGCACCACAGCGCCAGCGTCGCCTGACCTCGCGCCTCACCTTTTCCCGAGGCCCGGACCGCACCCGCGGACCGGGCCTCGAATCGTCTGCGCGCGCGTGAGCACCGCGACCGGTGGGGCTTCCACGAGGGGCTCGGCCGGACCGGGCTCTGGACGCCGCGGCGCAGCCGGGCCGGGGTCCGCGCGGCGATGCCGGCCCGGCGCATGTTCGCCACCCGGGAGCGCGGCCTGAGCGTCGACGCCCGGCTGGGCGGCGTCGCGATGGGCGGCACGGTCGCCGCGCGCGGCCCGGCGACCGTGGAGGTGGACTTCGCCGCGCCGCCGGAGTGGACCGGGCATCGGCTGCGGGTGCAGGCGCTGTGCTCGGGGCGCCCGATGCCGTCCGTGGTCGCCGAGTGCGAGTTCGCCGTCGGCGACCGGGCGCGGCTGCGGGTGTCGCTCGACGAGCGGGCGTGGCTTGTCCTGCGCATCGCCGACCCGGCCCGGCCCGCCGGCGCGCGGGCCGAGGGGGTCTTCGCCGAGGCGGGCCGGACGGTGGCCTACCTCAGCCCGTTCTTCATTTCCCCGCGCCGGTGACCAGCGTCGGCTTGCCCTCCATGTTGGACAGGCCGTTCCAGGCGAGGTTCACCAGGTGCGCCGCCACGACCTCCTTCTTGGGCTTGCGCACCTCCAGCCACCACCGGCCGGTGAGCGCCACCATGCCGACGAGGGCCTGGGAGTACAGCTCGGCGAGCTTGGGGTCGAAACCCCGCCGCTTGAACTCCGCCCCGAGGATGTGCTCGGCCTGGTGGGCCACGTCGTTGAGCACGCTCATGAAGTTGCCGGTCGGAGACATCACCGGCGACTCGCGCACGAGGACCCGGAAGCCGTCGGTCTCGGCCTCGATGTAGTCGAGCAGGGCCAGCGCGGCCTGCTCGAGCAGCTCGTGCGGGTGGCCGGCGGTCAGCGCGTTGGTGATCCGGTCCAGCAGCGAGCGGACCTCCCGGTCGACGACGACCGCGTAGAGGCCCTCCTTGCCGCCGAAGTGCTCGTACACCACCGGCTTGGACACCTTTGCGCGCGACGCCACCTCCTCGATGGAGGTGGCGTCGAAGCCCCGCTCGGCGAACAGCGCCCGGCCGATCGAGATCAGCTGCTCCCGGCGCTGCGCGGAGGACATCCGCACCCGGCCCTTGGTCGGGATCGAGAGCGGCGGGACGGGCGGCCGCGGTTGCTCGTGGTTCTCCGGGCGCTCGGTCACCCGTTCATCGTGCCAGCCGCCACGCGCTTGGCGTCGAGGCGGTCTCGGCGCGGCCAGCGGATGTCGGAGGCCCAGCCGAGCTTCTCGAAGATCCAGATCAGGCGGGCGTTGATGTCGATCTGGCCCTTGTCGACGCCGTGGCGGGCGCAGGTCGGGTCGGCGTGGTGCAGGTTGTGCCAGCTCTCGCCGAACGACAGGATCGCCAGCGGCCAGAAGTTGCTGGCCTTGTCGCCGTCGCGGGTCTCGAACGGCCGCTCGCCGTAGACGTGGCAGATGGAGTTGATCGACCAGGTGACGTGGTGCAGCAGGCCGATGCGGACGAGGCCGGCCCAGAAGAACGCCGACAGCGCGCCCTGCCACGACCAGGTGACCAGGCCGGCGATGATCGCGGGCAGGGTGGCCGAGAGGGTGACGATCAGCGGGAACGCCTTGTCGATGCGCTGGATGTCCTTGTCGGCCATCAGGTCGGGGGCGAAGCGCTCGCGGTTGGCCAGCTCGCGGAAGAACAGCCAGCCCACGTGGGCGTAGAAGAGGCCCTTGACCAGGCCGCCGAAGGACTCGCCGAAGCGCCAGGGCGAGTGCGGGTCGCCCTCGCGGTCGGAGAACGCGTGGTGGCGGCGGTGGTCGGCCACCCACTGGGTCGCCTCGCCCTCGATCGCGGTGCTGCCGGCGATCGTCAGCGCGATGCGCAACCCGCGCTTGGCCTTGAAGGACCCGTGGGTGAGATAGCGGTGGAAGCCGGTCCCGATGCCCAGGCCGCCGATCACGTAGAACACGAAGCCGAGGACGATGTCGAGCCAGTTCAGGCCCCATCCCCAGGCGACCGGCACGGCGGCGACCAGCGCGACGAACGGCAGGACGACGAAGCCCCACAGCGCGACGATGATCCCGGGGTGCTGCTTGCCCTCGGTAAGCGGCTTCGGGCCCCGGTCGGGGCTCTCGCTGGTCTCTGGATCAAGGACCGATACGGACATGGCACCTCTCAGTGGACTCGTCGCCGGGCGGGGGCTACGCCTACGTCACCGTAACTTACGGGGGCGTAGGTTGGCCATACGAAGCTGGTGTCAAGTCGATTACCCGGTGCTTCATGTGATCTTCGTCCGGCCGCCGACTTCACCTGATCGGCTGAGTCGGGCTCCGGGTGAGGGAACGCGCCCCTCGGGCAAAAGGGATCGACGCGCAAGCTAGGCTTTCGGTGCGGCGTGATGGGGTGTGGGGTAACGGCAGCCCGCAGGCCTTTGGAGCCTCGCAGTCCTGGTTCGAATCCAGGCACCCCAGCCACCTGACTACGATGAGGCGCACCGACACCGTCGAGGAGCGCTGCGTGAGAAACGTGATCATCCTGGCCGCCGGCGAAGGCAAGCGGATGAAGTCGTCGGTCCCCAAGGTCCTGCACCCCCTGCTGGGCCGGACACTGCTCGGGCACGTGCTGGCCGCCGCTGAGCCCTTCCTGGGCGACGAGGCGGGCACCGGCACCGTGACCGTCGTGGTGGGACACGGCGGCGAGCAGGTCCGCGAGCACCTGGCCCAGGTCGCACCCGAGGTGGTGGCGGTCACCCAGGAGGAGCGGCGCGGCACCGGCCACGCCGTGCGCATCGCCCTGGAGGCCATGCCCGATCTTCTAGGTCATGAGCTGACCGGCACCGTCGTCGTGCTCAACGGCGACATCCCGCTGGTGCGCCCCGACACGCTGGCCGCGCTGGTCCACACGCACGAGAACACCAAGGCGGCGGCCACCGTGCTGACCGCCCAGGTCGAGGACCCCACCGGGCTCGGGCGCATCGTGCGCAACCGGGGCGGCGAGTTCGCCGCGATCGTCGAGGAGCGCGACGCCACGCCGGCCCAGCGGGCCATCCGGGAGATCAACTCGGGGGCGTACGTCTTCGAGGCGGCCGCCCTGCGCGAGATGCTCGGCAAGCTCTCCACGGACAACGACCAGGGCGAGGAGTACCTCACCGACGTCATCGGCCTGCTGGCCGCGGCCGGCGCCCCGATCGTCGCCCACCGCGCCCCCGACGCCACCGAGACCCTCGGCGCCAACGACCGCGCCGAGCTGGCGGCGCTGCGGGCCATCATGCGCGACCGGATCAACGACGAGTGGATGCGCGCCGGGGTGGCCATCATCGACCCGGCCACCACCTGGATCGACGTGACCGTGACGCTCGAGCGCGACGCGGTGATCGAGCCCAACACCCATCTGCGCGGCGCTACCAGCATCGGTGAGGGCGCCGTGGTCGGCCCGGACACCTCGCTCATCGACGTGGTGGTCGGCGCGGGCGCTGCCGTCGTGCGCACCCACGCCGTCTCCTCGGAGATCGGGCCCGAGGCCTCCGTCGGGCCGTTCGCGTACCTGCGCCCCGGCTCGCAGCTGGGTCGCAAGTCGAAGGTCGGCACGTTCGTGGAGACGAAGGCGGCCACCCTGGGCGAGGGCGCCAAGGTCCCGCACCTGTCCTACGTGGGCGACGCCAGCATCGGCGAGCACTCCAACATCGGCGCCGCCACCGTCTTCGTCAACTACGACGGCGTGCGCAAGCAGCGCTCGGTGATCGGCGCGCACGCGCGCACCGGCGCCGACAACATGTTCGTCGCGCCCGTCCACGTGGGCGACGGCGCCTACACCGCCGCGGGCAGCGTCATCGTCAAGGACGTGCCGCCGGGCGCGCTCGGCGTCTCGCGGGCCCCGCAGCGCAACATCGAGGGTTGGGTCGAGCGTAAGCGGGCCGGCAGTGCCGCCGCCGAGGCTGCGCGCGCGGCGCAAGAGGCCGCCAGTGGTGAACAAAACCACGTCGGCGCCGGTCAAGTGGGCGAAGCGCCGCCTCTCGACGAACAATGAGCGCAACCACGAGATCGGGAGCGGCAATCCATGGCCAGCATCAGTTCGGAGAACCGCAAGAACCTCATGCTCTTCTCCGGCCGGGGGTACCCCGCTCTGGCCGAGGAGATCGGCGCCGTGCTGGGGGTCGACCCGACCCCGATGGAGGCGTACGACTTCGCCAGCGGTGAGATTTTCATCCGGTACCGCGAAAGCGTCCGCGGTTCGGATGCGTTCGTCGTCCAGTCGATGATCGCCCCGATCAACGACTGGCTTATGGAGACGCTGATCATGGTCGACGCGCTCAAGCGCGGCTCGGCCAAGCGGACCACCGTGGTCCTGCCCTTCTACCCGTACGCCCGGCAGGACAAGAAGCACCGCGGCCGCGAGCCGATCTCGGCCCGCCTGGTCGCCGACCTGCTCAAGACGGCCGGCGCCAACCGGATCCTCACCGTCGACCTGCACACCGCGCAGATCCAGGGCTTCTTCGACGGCCCGGTCGACCACCTGTTCGCCATGAACACGCTGGCCGACCACATCGACGCCAAGTACGCGGGCCGCCCGATCACGGTCGTCGCCCCGGACTCGGGCCGGGTGCGGGTCGCCGAGCGCTGGACCGACCGCCTGGGCGGCTGCCCGCTCGCCTTCATCCACAAGACCCGCGACCCCAGCAAGCCCAACCAGGTGGTCGCGAACCGGGTCGTCGGCGAGGTCGAGGGGCGGGTCTGCCTGATCGTCGACGACATGATCGACACCGGCGGCACGATCGTCTCGGCGGCCGACATCCTGTTCAACGAGGGCGCGGCGGAGGTCGTGGTCGCCGCGACCCACCCGGTGCTGTCCGACCCGGCCTGCGAGCGGCTGGACGCCAGCCGGATCAGCGAGGTCGTGGTGACCAACACGCTGCCGCTGCCGGCCGACCGCAAGGTCGAGAAGATCACGCAGCTGTCGATCGCCCCGCTGCTGGCCCGGGCCATCCGCGAGGTGTTCGACGACGGATCCGTCACGACCCTTTTCGGCGGTCTGAGCTGAAAGCGTCGTTTGCGCTCGCTTCGCTCGGGGGTCCTGGGGGTTCTCACCCCGGACCCCCATGCTCGCTGCGCTCACACTGAAAGCGTCGTCGGGCCGGGCGATCGGCTGACACTCCGGCGTGATGAGCACAACCGGGCGGGGAGGGTGTTAGCAGGGCTCCGGGCCTCGGGTAAGCTAGTGCGGTTGCCACGGCGAGGGTGCTCATCGGGCCGGGCGTGCGGTTCCTGTGTGACCGCCGGGTGAATGTCACCCCGGCGGCCACACAGGAACCGGCATGACGGCCGATCGGGCTCCGTGATCGACGCGGTGCTCCGGGCCTCTGCCCCGTGCGCCCCCTCGCCCGAGCACCGCACCAGACAACCTACCGGTCGCGCCGTCCGGTGCCCGCCGTCAGAAACCGCATCAGGAGTTTTGTCGTGTCCGAGGTAAAGATCAGCGCCGAGCCCCGCACCGAGTTCGGCAAGGGTGGTGCCCGCCGCACGCGCCGGGCCGGCAAGGTGCCCGCCGTGCTGTACGGCCACGGCGAGAAGCCCCGCCACATCGCCCTCCCCGCCCGTGAGTTCGCCGCGGCCATTCGCCACGGCGGCATGACCCAGGTCTTCAACATCGAGATCTCTGACGGCAGCGCGGCCCTGGCCCTGGCGAAGGCGATCCAGCGCGACCCGATCAAGGACACCTTCGACCACGTGGACCTGCTCGTGGTCCGCCGCGGCGAGAAGGTCACGGTCGACATCCCGGTGCAGCTCACCGGCGAGGCGGCCCGCGACACGCTGATCATGACCGAGAGCACCACGCTCTCGGTGCTGGCCGACGCCACCAAGCTCCCCGAGCACCTTGAGGCCTCGATCGAGGGCCTCGAGGCCGGCAACCACGTGACCGCGGCCGACGTGAAGCTCCCGGCCGGCGTCGAGCTCGCCGCCGACCCGGCGCTGATCATCGCCGTCGTCACGGTCGCGCCGAGCCAGGCCGTCGAGGCCGAGGGCGGCGAGGAGGCCGCCGAGGCCGAGGCCGCCCCGGCCGCCGCCGAGGCCTGATCGTCCGAGTTCTTCCCAAGGCCGCGACTCGCCCCATCGGCGAGCCGCGGCCTTGTCACGTGAGGAGACAGCGGTGACGGACACCGCACCGTGGATCGTCGTGGGGCTCGGCAACCCCGGGCCCGAGTACGCGCGGCACCGCCACAACGTCGGCTTCATGGTCGCCGACCTGCTCGCCGAGCGGGCCGGCCTGCGCTTCGGCCGGCACCGGCGGGTCGTCGCCGACGTGGCCGAGGGCCGCCTGCGCGTCGGGGGGCCGCGGCTGGTGCTCGTGAAGCCGCTGACGTACATGAACCTGTCCGGCGGCCCCGTGGCCGGCCTGGCGCAGTTCTACAAAGTGCCGCGGGAGCAGGTCATCGCGGTCCACGACGAGCTCGACATCCCGTGGACCCAGCTGCGCCTGAAGCAGGGCGGCGGCGAGGGCGGCCACAACGGCCTGCGCTCGATGTCGAGCTCCCTGGGCGGCAAGGATTACCTGCGCGTCCGCTTCGGCATCGGCCGCCCGCCCGGCCGGCAGAACCCGGCCGACTTCGTGCTGTCGGACTTCTCGTCGGTCGAGCGCAAGGAGCTGGAGTTCTTCGTCGACCGCGCCGCGGACGCCGTCGAGATGATCGTCGAACAGGGCCTGGAGCCCGCGCAGAACCGGTACCACGCCGATTAAACGGCCCTTTCGGGTATAGCTGCGCCGCATCCGTCTTCGTGACGAATGTCTGAGTTGCACGTTGTACCTCAGGTTGCACCGTTTGCACATGACGGTTCTCTTGAGGAGGCGGCGTGGCGATCGACAGCGGACGTATGCGGGACGGCTTTCATCGGCCGGCCCACCTCCGCCGCGAGGATCGCCCGGGCGCCCCGCGCCGCGAGCCGGCGCCCCCGGCCTCCCCGGAGGCGCCCGCAGCGGCGAACCCGGTGGCGCCGCTCCTGCACGAGCCCGCCCCCGTCTACGGTCGCCCGGCGGCGCCCGGCCGCGGCCGCCGGCCGAGCCCGGTCCGCGCGAGCAACGTTCGCCAGGCGTCGCGCCCCGCAACGATCCGGGCCCGGGTGGCCGCGCCCGTCTCGCCGGCGCCCGGCCCGGTCCCGCCCGCGGAGGTCGACCCCGAGCTCGCCGCCGAGGTCGAGGAGGCGGTCCGCGGCACCACGCCCTTCGTGCGGACGCCCGAGGAGACCCCGGACAAGGCCCCGGCGGCGCCGCGCGTCGTGGTCGAGCCGGCCGGGCGCGGGGCCCGGCACCGTGCGCGGTGGGCCTGGGAGGGCCGCTACCTGCGCACGCTGTTCGTCCTGGACTTCGTCATCGGCCTGCTGGCCGGCGGGGTCGCCTTCGAGGCCCGCTTCTCCAACGGCCTCACCATCTACAACAGCCGCTACGCGCTGCTGAGCGCGCTGCTGCCGGTCGCGTTCACGGCCAGCCTCGCGGCCAACCGGGCGTATGAGAAGCGGTACCTCTTCGTGGGTACCGACGAATATCAGCGCGTGCTGCGCGCGGGCCTGGCCCTGACCGCGGCCACCGTGTTCTTCGCCTACGCGACCGAGACCCGCCTCGCCCGCGGCTGGTTCGTCGTCGCGCTGCCGCTGGTCACGTTCGCCTGCCTGCTCGCCCGGTTCCTGCTGCGCAAGCTGCTGCACCGGGCCCGCAAGCGGCGCGGGGCGTGCATGCGGCGGGTCGTCGTGGTCGGCCACGAGCTCGCCGTCGAGGCCATGGCGCGGCAGCTGTGCCGCGAGCGGTACCACGGGCTGAAGGTCGTCGGCGCGTGCCTGCCCACCGCCGGTACCGTCGCCGACGTGCCCATCCTGGGCACCTTCGACGAGATCGCGGGCGCCGTGCGCCGGGCCCGGGCCGACACGGTCCTCGTCCTGTCCTGTCCGGAGCTGGACGGTCACGCGCTGCGACGACTGGCCTGGCGGCTGGAGCGCGACGACATCGACCTGATCGTCGCCAGCACGCTGATCGACGTGGCCGGCAGTCGCACGACGATCCGGCCGGTGGACGGCCTGCCGATGCTCCACGTCGAGCACCCCACCCTGAACGGGGCCCGTCGACTGGTCAAGGCTTTCGTCGATCGGGTGGGCGCGGTGGTACTCCTGGTGCTCGCATGCCCGATTCTGGCCCTTCTGGCACTTGCGGTTCGCGTGGACTCCACCGGGCCGGTACTGTTCCGACAGAGAAGAGTCGGCAAGGACGGTCACGAGTTCGTGATCTTCAAGTTCCGCACCATGCACATCGACGCCGAAGCCCGCCTCGCCGAGCTGCGGCACCTCAACGAAGTCGACGGCGCGCTGTTCAAACTGCGCAACGACCCGCGGGTGACCCGCGTCGGGCGGCTTCTGCGCAAGTTTTCGCTCGACGAGCTGCCGCAGCTGCTCAACGTGATCGGCGGCAGCATGTCGCTGGTCGGGCCGCGCCCGCCGCTGCCGGAGGAGGTCGCCGTGTATCCGGACGACGCCCGGCGCCGGCTGGCCGTTCGGCCCGGGATGACCGGTCTCTGGCAGGTGTCCGGCCGGTCGGACCTATCGTGGGACGAAGCGGTCCGCCTCGACCTGCAGTACGTGGAGAACTGGTCGCTCTCACTCGACCTGGTGATCATGCTGCGGACCTTGAGCGCGGTGACCCGAGGGGCTGGAGCGTACTGAACATGACCGACCTACCACCCGCCACCGACGGCGGGTTCGCCCGCTGGCTGGCCCAACGGGCCGGCGACATGCTGCTCAAGCTGCGCGAGGAGATGGGGTACTCCAATCCTGACGCGCTGCGCAAGGCTGGTGACCGACTGTCACACGAGCTGCTGGTCGAGCAGCTTGTGCGCTGGCGCCCGGCCGACGCCGTGCTCTCCGAGGAGGGCAAGGACAGCGCCGAGCGGCTGCGCGCCGAGCGCGTCTGGATCGTCGACCCGCTCGACGGCACCCGCGAGTTCGGCGAGGAGGGCCGGGCCGACTGGGCCGTTCACGTGGCCCTCTACGCCGGCCGGCTGACCGCCGGCGCGGTCGCGCTGCCCGCGCAGCACTGCGTGCTCGGCACCGACACGCCGCCGCCCTTCCCGCCGATGCCCGGCGTGCAGGGCGAGCCCATCCGGTTGGCCGCCAGCCGCACCCGCCCGCCCGCGCTGCTCGCGGCGCTGGCCGAGAAGCTTCCGATCGAGCTGGTACCCATGGGCTCGGCCGGTGCGAAGATCGCCGCCGTGATCGACGGGGCGGTCGACGCGTACGTGCACGCCGGCGGCCAGTACGAGTGGGACTCCGCCGCGCCCGTCGCTGTGGCTCTCGCCACGGGTCTGCACGCTTCCCGTATCGACGGGACTACGTTGGAATACAACCAGCCCGACCCCCGCCTGCCCGACCTGGTGGTATGTCGGAAGGCATTGGCGCCGCAACTGCTGGCCGCGATCAACAGCTGAAAGGTCCCCGCCAACTCATGAGCGGTACGAAGCGGAGCGGAGTGACCGCTCATCAGGTGAGCAGATCCAAGCTCGCACGTTACGGGAGCGAAGCGGGGGCGCGCGCATGAGCCGCCCCCCGTATCGCGTCTCCCACCTGGATGCGCTCGAGGCCGAGAGCCTGTTCATCATGCGCGAGGTGGTCGCCGAGTTCGAGCGGCCCGTGCTGCTGTTCTCCGGCGGCAAGGACTCGATCGTGATGCTGCGCCTGGCTGAGAAGGCGTTCGCGCCGGGCCGGATTCCGTTTCCGGTCATGCACGTCGACACCGGCCACAACTTCAAAGAGGTCCTGCAGTATCGCGACCGCCGGGTGAGCGAGCTCAACGTGCAGCTGATCGTGGCGAGTGTCCAGGAGGCGATCGACTCGGGCCTGGTGCGCGAGTCGGCCGACGGGATGCGTAACCGCATCCAGACGCCGGTGCTGCTCGACGCGGTCGAGAAGTACCGTTTCGACTCGCTGTTCGGCGGGGCCCGCCGCGACGAGGAGAAGGCGCGCGCCAAGGAGCGGGTGTTCAGCTTCCGCGACGACTTCGGGCAGTGGGACCCGCGCAACCAGCGGCCGGAGCTGTGGGCGTTGTACAACGCCCGGATCGCCCCGGGCGAGTCGATCCGCGTGTTCCCGCTGTCGAACTGGACCGAGCTGGACGTCTGGCACTACATCGCCCGTGAGGGGATCGACCTGCCCAGCATCTACTACGCGCACGACCGCGAGGTCGTCGACCGCGGCGGGATGCTGTATGCGATCAACGAGTTCCTGCCGCTGCGGGCGGGCGAGACGCCGTTCGTCGAGCGGGTGCGCTACCGGACCGTGGGCGACGCGAGCTGCACCGCCGCGGTGCGCAGCGACGCCGACACGATCGGCAAGGTGATCGACGAGGTCGCGGCCACGCGGATCACCGAGCGGGGCGCCACCCGGGGCGATGACAAGGTCAGCGAGGCGGCTATGGAAGACCGCAAGCGTGAGGGGTACTTCTAAAATGACCGCCGTTGTGGAGACGCCGCAGCAGCGGCAGATGGACCTCCTGCGCTTCGCGACCGCCGGCTCGGTCGACGACGGCAAGTCGACGCTGATCGGGCGGCTGCTGTACGACTCGAAGGCCATCTTCGAGGACCAGCTGGAGGCCGTCGAGGCCACGTCCCGCTCGCGCGGCGACGAGTACACCAACCTGGCGCTGCTCACCGACGGCCTGCGCGCCGAGCGGGAGCAGGGCATCACGATCGACGTGGCGTACCGCTACTTCGCCACCCCGCGGCGCAAGTTCATCATCGCCGACACGCCCGGGCACATTCAGTACACCCGCAACATGGTCACGGGCGCCTCGACCGCCGACCTGGCGCTGATCCTGGTCGACGCCCGCAAGGGCCTGGTCGAGCAGTCGCGCCGGCACGCGTTCCTGTGCTCGCTGCTGCGGGTGCCGCACCTGGTGCTGTGCGTGAACAAGATGGACCTGGTCGACTACTCGCAGGAGGTCTTCGACCGCATCGCCGACGAGTTCACCTCGTTCGCGGCCAAGCTCGAGGCGCCCGACCTGACGGTCATCCCGATCTCGGCGCTGCACGGCGACAACCTGGTCTCCCGCAGCGACAAGATGCCGTGGTACGAGGGCCCCTCCCTGCTGCACCACCTGGAGCACGTCCACATCGCGTCCGACCGCAACCTCGTCGACGTGCGCTTCCCCGTGCAGTACGTGATCCGGCCCCAGTCGACCACCGTGTCCGACTACCGCGGCTACGCGGGCCAGATCGCCAGCGGCGTCATGAAGCCCGGCGACGAGGTCATGGTGCTGCCGTCCGGCTTCACCACGAAGATCACCCACATCGAGACGGCCGACGGCGAGCTGAGCGAGGCCTACCCGCCGATGTCGGTCACGATCCGCCTCGCCGACGAGATCGACATCGCCCGCGGCGACATGATCTGCCGGCCCCACAACGCGCCCGCCGTCGCGCAGGACATCGAGGCGATGATCTGCTGGATGGACGAGACGCGCCCGCTGACCGTCGGCGGCAAGTACGCGATCAAGCACACGACCCGCTCGGCCCGCACGGTGGTCCGCGGGCTGCAGTACCGGCTGGACGTCAACACGCTGCACCGGGACGACTCGGCGACGCAGCTGACGCTCAACGAGATCGGCCGCGTCAAGCTGCGCACGACGGTGCCGCTGCTCGCCGACGAGTACCGCCGCAACCGCACGACCGGCGGGTTCATCATCATCGACGAGTCGACCAACCGCACGGTCGGCGCCGGGATGATCATCGAGGCCGACTGATCGGTCAGGACGGTGAGCGCGGCGGGGGAACCGGCCGCGCCACCGAGACGCGGGCGACCCGGCGGCCCTCCACCGTGCTCACCTGCAGGTGCCAGCCGTCGTGACGCACGTTGTCGCCGACGGCCGGCACCCTGCCCAGCCGCGCCATCAGGAAGCCGGCGACCGTCTCGTAGGGGCCGGTGGGCAGCGACAGCCCGGTGCGCTCGGCCAGGTCGGCCAGGTTGAGCCGGCCGTCGACCTCGTCCACCCGGGGCGGGGCGGGCGGCGCGTCGTACTCGTCGTGGATCTCCCCGACGAGCTCCTCGATCAGGTCCTCGAGCGTGACGATGCCGGCCGTCCCGCCGTACTCGTCGACGACCACGGCCAGGTGGTGGCCCTCCCGGCGCATCTCCGACAGCGCGGCGAGCACCCGCTTGCTGGCCGGCAGGCGCTTGACCTCGCGGGTCAGGTGGCGCAGCGTCAGGCTCGGGTCGACGGCCGGCAGCAGCGTCAGGTCGCGCACGTGGACGAAGCCGAGCACGTCGTCCGGGTCGCCGGCGATGACCGGGAAACGGGAGTGCCGGGCCTGGCGTACCGCATGAACGGCATCGGCGACCGTGAGCGCCGAGTCGAGGAAGACCACCTCGGTGCGCGGGACCATCACCTCGCGCACGTGGCCCGTGCCGGAGTTCACCGTGATGAGCGTCCGCAGCTCGGCCTCGGATATGCGGGCACGGGCCGGGGTAGCGTGAAGCCGCTCCGCGCAGCGGCTCAACAGGGCGGCCACAGCCTGCCTTATGGTTCCGGGGCCAGTTTGATGATGGCCGGGCTCCGGCATGACACAAAGTGTAGGCGTCCCGCTCCCGCTCGTTCATGCCCGACGTGTAAATTTGTTTGAACACGTCGAATTTTGGGAGGTTCTAGTGAAGCTGCTCGTCACCGGCGGTGCCGGCTATATCGGCAGCATTGTCACCGCGCTGCTGCTGGACGCCGGCCACGAGGTGGTGGTGCTCGACGATCTCTCGACCGGCCACGCCGAGGCGGTACCGGCCGGCGCGGCCTTCGTCCGCGGCCGCGTCCACGACGCCGTCGCCGACCTCCTGACCCCGGCCGCCGGCTTCGACGGGGTGCTGCACTTCGCCGCGTTCATCGCCGCGGGGGAGAGCGTGCAGAAGCCGGAGAAGTACTGGGAGAACAACGCGCTGGGCACGCTGCGCCTGCTCGAGGCGATGCGCGAGGCCGGGGTGCGGCGCCTGGTCTTCTCCTCGACCGCCAACGTGTACGGCGACCCGGACGAGGTCCCGATCCCGGAGACGGCCGCGGTGCGCCCGCCCAACCCGTATGCGACCTCGAAGCTCGCCGCCGACCACGCGCTGACCGGTTACGCCACGGCCCACGGGCTGTCGGCCGTCAGCCTGCGGTACTTCAACGTCGCCGGCGCCCTCCACCGCCCCGACGGCTCCATGATCGGCGAGCGCCATGACCCGGAGACACACCTGATCCCGATCGCGCTGCAGGTCGCCGCCGGCCGCCGCGAGAAGCTGCAGCTCTTCGGCGACGACTACGACACCTTTGACGGCACCAACATCCGCGACTACATCCACGTCGCCGACCTCGGGGCGGCCCACCTGCTGGCGCTGGGCACGATGGATCGGTCAGACTTTCGTAGCAGCCACCGCATCTACAACCTGGGCAACGGCACCGGCTTCTCCAACCGCCAGGTCGTGGAGGTCGTCCGCGAGGTCACCGGGCACGCGATCCCGGTCGAGATTGCCCCGCGCCGCCCCGGCGACCCGGCCCAGCTCGTCGCGTCGTCCGACAAGGCCAAGCGCGAGCTGTCCTGGACGCCGCAGCACCCGGAACTGTCGACGATGGTCGCCGACGCGTGGGCGTTCATGCAGCGTTGAGCTTGTGCCAGGTGGCGCCGTCGACCGAGAAGGCGGTGTAGACGGTGGCCATCTCGTAGGCCACGTAGCCGGCCTCGGTGCGGGCCAGGCGCATGGTCGCGTGCAGGCCCTCGACGCGGTGCCACGACGCGCCGCCGTCCGCCGACAGCAGCCAGTGGCCGTAGCCGTCGACCATCAGGAGGCGGCCGTCGAGCAGGGGGACCAGGTCGCCGGCGATGGTGGCCTGGCCCGCCGTCGGGTGGGCCGGGGCAAACGTCTCGCCCCCGTCGCCGGACGCGGCGATCGCCACGAAGCGCTCGGGCACCGACGCGTCGGACGGCGGGAGGAGGACCGCGGCGTAGACGCGGTTGCCGAGCATGGCCGCCCGGGCGTACGCCGTCGCGGGGAAGCCCGGGAAGGCGCGAACCTGCCAGCTTGAGCCGCCGTCGCGGGTGACCGCCAGCGCGGGGCGGCCCTCGGCGTCGCGGCCGCCGACCCACCACGAGCCGTCGCCCGCGCGGACCGGGGACCACCAGCACACCGTGATCGGGGGCTGCTGCACCACCGGGGCCAGCGCGTCGCCGGTGACGGCGGCGGTGCGGCCGCCGCAGGCGGGGGCGTCGAGGGGTACCAGACGTGAATCGCCGATGAGCGGGGACGGCGCGCCCACCGTCGCGTCGGTGGCGGTCCAGTGCCGGCCGTCGGCGCTGGTGGTGCGGGGGCGGCCGGCGCCGTCGCCGACGAGGGTCACCGCGTTCGCGCCGGCGACCAGCGAGGGCAGGCCCGCGACCGGCGAGGGCTGCGTGGCCCAGGTCCGGCCGCCGTCGGTGGTGACGCTGACCCATGCGGTACAGCAGTCCGCCGTCACCAGGAAGCCGCGGTCCGCATCGAGAAACTCGGCGTCGCGGACCGTGCCGGGGAGGTCCCGCGGCAGCTGCGGCAGGCCCTCGATCGTGATGCCCTCGGCGCTCCACGTGCGGGCCGGATCGGTGGCGGAGGCGGCGACCTGCGGCGGGACGGCGCCGCGCCCGTCCAGGACGGTGACGGCCACGCCGGCCGTGGCCAGCGCGGCGAGGGCGGCGACCCCGGTCCGCGCGGCGATCCGGCGCCGGCGCAGCGCGGCGGCCCGCGCGGCGATGGCGGACAGCGGGGGCTGCTCGATGTCGAGCCGGTCCCGCTCCGCCCGCAGCCGCGTCCCGAGAGGGTCAGGCATGGGACGCCCCCGTCCTGGCCCGCTCGTAGCCGTCGAGCCGGCCGGCCAGGGCGGCGCGGCCGCGGGAGAGGCGGGACTTCACGGTGCCGGCCGGGACGCCCAGCGCGGCGGCGATCTCCTCCACGCTGAGGTCGGCGTAGTAGTGCAGCACGATGACCTCCCGGTAGCTGCGGGGGATGGCGTCGAGCGCCTCGGACAGGTCGGTCCGGGCGTCGGGTTCGTCGGGGATGGCGGGCTCGTGGAGCGGGCGTTCACGCAGCAGGATGAGGTCGAGGACCCGGCGGCGGCGCCAGCGCCGGCGTGCGACGTTGAGCGCGACGGTGCGCAGCCAAGCCTCGGGGTTGTCGATGCCGGCGAACCCGCGCGGGCGCGCGACGGCCCGCGCGAACGCCTCCTGCACGGCGTCCTGGGCCTCGGCAAGGTCGGTGGTGAACGCGAAGAGCTGCACCACGAGCCTGCGGTAGCAGGTGTGGTACACCTCGGCGACGTCGCCCACACCCACAACGATCCCCGGAGCGGTCGATCGGTTCCCGCGTTGTGCGGTCAGTTCGGCAACACGGTCGGTGACAGGTCGGCCTCCTGCCAGGCGTGGGCATCCGAGGAGACCCGGGCCGGGTTGCCCAGGGACGCGAAGCCGTTGTCGACCGGGGTGATGGCGCCGCCCGGTCCGGACTCGGTGACGAAGCGCTCCCCGTCGTTGCTGTCCAGGAACAGCACGTCGTTGTCGACCTGGATCCACAGCATGAGGGAGCGGTCCGGGCGGATCAGCGCCCCGAACGGGTGGTTGTCCAGCGTCTTGAGCGCGGCCGGCAGCTCCACCGGGTCGTGGATCTCGCGCCAGTCGCGGCCGCCGTCGACCGTGCGGAAGAGCCGGATCTGGCGGCTGTACCGCACGAAGGCCCACGCGTTCTGACCGTCCTGGGTCACCACCGTCGGCACGTCGATGCCGGGCGGGGCGTCCAGGGTGCGCGCCACCCAGCTGTGGCCCTGGTCGGTGCTCACGCTGACCGCCGGCGCCCCGCTGTGCAGGTCGGCGCCGGCGACCCACCACCCGGCGGTCACCGGCGCGTCGCTGACGACCGTGCGCCGCGCCATCGGGGGCTGGCCGACCCGGCTCAGCTCGCCGTCAACGGCGCGCACGCCGAACAGGTCGCCATACTGCACCAGCTGCACCGCCCGGTCCTGCGCGCCCAGCGGAAGCCACTCGGTCGGCCCGATCACGACCTGGCCCTGGCCCGGCGACTGGCTCGGCGAGGCCTTGGCCGCCCCGGTCAGGTCGAAGCGCACCGAGGAGCGCGAGCCGCCGCTGACCTCGCCGCTGAGCATGTAGGCGCCGGCGCCGATGCGGGTCAGCTGGACGCCGCTGATCTTGTCCAGCGGGCTCGTGCGCAGCGCGTCGATCACGTAGGGCGCGGCGAGGTCGGACTTCTCGCTGCCCATCGCGATGACCTGCAGGCTGCAGCGGCGGGCCTGCGGCACGTCGACGCAGACGTCGACCGCGGCGACCAGGTGCGGCAGGTCGCCGGCCGCGGCGAGCACGGTCTTCGTGGTCGGGTACTTGTAGTTGTCCGTGGTGCTCGGCGAGACGGTCGGCGCCGTCAGGTCGCCGAGGTCGGGGTTGGGCCCGAGGACCGCCGGGGCCGGCCGGCCGAACACCCCGGCCAGCGCGACCGGCGCGAGCACGGCCAGCGTGCCGACGAGCGCGCCGGCCACCGCCATCCGGTCGCGCATCTTCACGCGGCCGGCCCGGCGGTAGAGCGTCGTGAAGTCGGGGACCCAGGTGGCCGCCTCGATCTGCGCGCGGAGGGTGCGGAAGTCCAGGTCAGGGCGCATCGCGAACCCCCTGGCTGCGGTCCGCTCGCACCTGCACCTGTGGCGCCGGCACCTGGCCGGGCGGCGGGCTCAGCGGCAGGCCCCGGCGCTGGTCACCGTCGCCCGCCTCGACGTCGCTGAGCAGCGTGGCGAGCATCGCGCGGCCGCGGGACAGGCGCGCCTTGACGGTGCCGACGGGCACACCCAGCGCGTCGGCCACCTCGTGCACCGACATGTCGGCCAGGTGGTGCAGCACAATCGTCTCCCGCGTGGCCTGCGACAGCTGCTGCAGAGCGGCGACCAGGGCGACCCGGTTGGGGTCGATCCCGGGCACGCTTTCCACCGGACGGGCGACCCGGCCGCTGCGAACCAGTGTGTCGAACAGGCGACGGCGGCGCCAGCGCGTGCGTGCAAGGTTCATGGCGACGGTGCGCAGCCACGCCTCCGGGTCGGCGACGTCGAGGAACTGCCGGGGCCGGGCGAGGGCCCGCGCGTATGCCTCCTGGACGAGGTCCTGCGCCTCGGCATGGTCGCCGGTCAGCGCATACAGCGCGGCCACGAGGCGGCGGTAGTGCGCCTGGTACGCATCGCGCACGGCCTCGCGCGCCTCGAGTTCCTCGCCCACACGCCACCTCCCTCACCCTCACGTTATCCAGACAGACGCCTGTGTGGGCTCCGCGGTTGCGCCCTGTCAGAATGGCGGGCATGTCGTCTCCCGCCCGGCCCCGGGTGCTATCCGGGATCCAGCCCACCGCCGACTCGTTCCACCTGGGCAACTACCTCGGTGCCCTGCGCAACTGGGTGGCCATGCAGGAGACGCACGACACCTTCTACTGCGTGGTCGACCTGCACGCGATCACGATGGGCCACGACCCGGCGCTGCTGCGTAAGCGCACCCGGGTGAGCGCCGCCCAGCTCCTCGCCGTCGGCCTCGACCCGGAGCTGTGCACCCTGTTCGTGCAGAGCCACGTCACCGAGCACCCGCAGCTCGCCTGGGTGATGAACTGCCTGACCGGCTTCGGCGAGGCCAGCCGGATGACCCAGTTCAAGGACAAGTCGGCCAAGCAGGGCGCCGACCGCACCAGCGTCGGGCTGTTCACCTACCCGATCCTGCAGGCGGCGGACATCCTGCTGTACCACGCCGACGCCGTGCCGGTCGGCGAGGACCAGCGCCAGCACCTGGAGCTCACGCGCGACCTGGCCCAGCGCTTCAACACCACGTTCGGCCCGACGTTCACCGTCCCGGCGCCGTTCATCATCAAGGACACCGCCAAGATCACCGACCTGCAGGAGCCGACGGCGAAGATGTCGAAGTCGGCGTCGACCGCCAACGGCCTCGTCGAGCTGCTCGAGGAGCCGGCCCGGATCGCCAAGAAGATCAAGTCGGCGGTCACCGACACCGGCCGCGAGATCATCTTCGACCAGGTCAACAAGCCCGGCGTGTCCAACCTGCTCACGATCTACGCGGCCCTGACCGGCCGGACGATCGACGACCTCGTCGCGGCGTACGACGGGCGCGGCTACGGCGACCTCAAGAAGGACCTCGCCGAGGTCGTGGTCGAGTTCGTCAAGCCGATCCAGCAGCGCACCCACGCCTACCTCGACGACCCGGCGCAGCTGGACAAGCTGCTCGCCATCGGCGCCGAGAAGGCCCGCGCGGTGGCGGCGCCGACCCTGCGGACGGTGTACGACCGCATCGGCTTCCTCGCCCCCGGCGCTGCTTCGCACTGAGGTGGACACGACCACCATCGGCGTCGCGATCGACATCCCGCAGCCATGGGGCGGCGAGCTCACCGCCGCCCGCCTGGCCGCCGGGGACCGGGTCGCGCAGTACGTGCCGGCCCACGTCACCCTGCTCGGCCCGACCGAGGTCGACGCCGACGACGTGCCCGTCATCGACGCGTACCTGGCCCGGGTCGCCCGCACGCACCCGGCCTTCACGATCCAGCTGCGCGGCACCGGCACCTTCCGCCCGGTCACCCAGGTCGTGTTCGTCGCCGTCGCGGCGGGCATCAGTGAGTGCGAGCGCCTGCACGAGGCCGTGCTCGCCGCCGAGCCGATCCGGGCGGCGGCCCGCTTCCCGTACCACCCCCACGTCACGGTCGCCCACGACGTGCCCGCGCCGCAGCTCGACGCCGCGTTCGCCGACCTGTCCTCCTACGAGGCGTCGTTCCCCGTCGACGGGTTCACGCTCTTCGAGCACGACTCCCAGGGCCGGTGGCGTCCCTATGCGGAGTACCGCCTGACGACGGACGATTGAGGGGTGGGAACCCTCGACCGGCTGGAGGCCGGCTTCGACCGCATGGTCGCCGCGGGGCGGCGCCGGTCCCGGGTGTTCGATCATTTCTGGCGGGCCCAGCAGCGGTACTTCGACGTCGACGCCGTCCGCCTGGCCGCCGCCACGGCGTACTACGGATTCTTCGCCGTCTTCGCCATGGTGGTCGTGCTGTTCTTCATCCTCGGCCAGGTCCTCGGCGGCAACAAGCTCGTGGTCGAGCGGGTGCAGGTCTACCTGGCGGCCAACCTGCCGCAGCTGCACTCCGACGAGATCTTCGCCGGCAGCCAGCAGATCGGCCTGCTCGCCCTGGTCGGCCTCGTCATCGCGGGCGTCGGCTGGGTGGAGAACCTGCGCTCCTCGCAGCGGGCCCTGTGGCAGCTGCAGGAGCACCCCGGCAACCCGGTCGTGCGCTGGCTGGTCGACCTCGCCGTGCTGGTCGCCCTGGGCCTGCTGCTCCTCATCTCGATCGGCGTGTTCGCGGGCGTGCAGGAACTGCTGTACTGGCTGGCCGGCGACTCGGGCCAGGACCCGGTCCGGGTCGCGTTGCGCGCGTCCTCGACCGTCCTGTCGGGCGTCGTCGACGTGTTCCTCGGCGCCGCGTTGCTGCTCGGCGTCCCGCGCCTGCGCATGTCGCTGCGCCGCCTGTGGCCCTCGGCGCTGCTGTTCGCGGTCGGCCTCGGCCTGCTCAAGACGCTGGGGAAGCTGTACATCACCCGGACCGAGCACAACCCGGCCTACCAGTTGGTGGCGGGCACGATCGGGCTGCTGCTGTACATGTACCTGCTGCATCAGCTCTTGTTGTTCTCGGCCGCCCTGGCCGCGACCAGCCCGCACGGCCGCGTGGTGGACCTGGCCGGCGGCGCCCCCCGCGCCGACGTGCAGGCCGCCCGCCGCGCCGCGGAACTGGTCGAACAGGCCGCGGAACAGGCCGACCACGCCGCCGGCGCGGCGGCCCACATCATGCCGTCCGGCGGTTCGGCGGGTGCTGGGCGCCCCGAACCGTCATGATGGGCGCCGTGGGTGCACTCGTGACTTTGGACCTGCCGGCCGACGCGCCGGCGCTGACCCTGCCGTGGATCATCACCTTCGGCCCGATGAACGACGATGAGGAATGGGAGCCGGTCGTATGCGGCCCCTATGAGCGCGCGCACGCTTTGGCGCTGGCCGAGGCGGTGGTGGCCGACGAGGAGCTGATGGCGGTCGTGGAGCCGCTGCAGCCGCACGTGACGGTCGCCCAGATCCAGGGCGACATCGCCGCGTCGCGGATGGCCGCGGAGAACGAGGACCTCGAGACCGCCGCCATGGACGCCGAGCTGGCCGGCTACGACGACCACGACCATGAGCACGGCGACGACCACACGCACGAGCCGCCGTCGGTCGAAGAGATCCGCTCCGGCTTCGCACGCATCGCCGCGAAACTCACGAACTAAGCGTCACGCGGCCGCCACCCGGGGTGAGATCGCAAGATCGAATTTTTTGGGGTGGGCTAGGCTGAGGCAGGGAAACGGACGGCGGCGGGCCGGGTGGTCCGTCGGTCCCGCTCCATCCAGACCGTCGTGTTGGGCGGCAAGGCGCCGCCCACCGGCGAGCTGGCCGGCACCGGCTCGCGCGGCAGCCCGAACGCCGAGCCGCCGAAGTTCGTCGCGACCAAGGCCCCTCGGTCGCCACGTCAGGGCGGCGGCGGCCCCAGGCGCGGCGCCGCGCGGTAGAGGCTGAGCATCGAGTCGGCGTCGGTGCGCTGGGCGGCGACCGTGCGGGACCGTCCAGTCGGGGCATCGACAGCCAAGAATGAGCGCTCGCCGGGCCCGAGGCCGAACGGCGGGGCGTCGCCCGACTAGCCGTTGTGGTCCGGCTCGGTGCCGCTGCGGGTGGGCGTGGGCTTCGTCGAGGCCCGGCCAGGGCAGCGGGCGCGGCAGCCGTCGCGGTTCGGCTCGGCGCCGCCGGAGCGGAGCCGCCGCTGGGGCCGGCGCGGGCGTCGTCGGGCTGGTCGAGGACCTCGGGCAGGCTTAGCTCCTCGCCCTGGTGCAGGTACGCGGACCCGGGCAGGCCGAGCATGAGCAGCGCGGCGGCGCGGGCCCGTCGCGCCGTCGCCGAAACGGGGTCACGGTCCGGCGGCGATCATGGTTGGACAGCACCCGCGTGGGCGGCGGCCGACCTCGGGCGCGGCGGCTCATGGGCCACGTCCACGCGAAAGCCGCCGAACGCCGCGATCCAGCCAGAAGCGCAGAACGCCCTCGAACTCCTTGCGAGCGTCCAAATTATTCCCATTCAGACCGAATTGCGCTGAATCGAAGGGATGTAGATGTCGCGATCCGTCCGGCGGGCCGGGGGCGACCACGTAACGGTCCCGCAGGTCCGACGTGAAGCACGGATGCAGAGAGAAGAGGTATGGCGGCCAGCAGTGCCGTGGCGAAGGCAGGCTCCAGGTCGAGGTGGTCAGCCGCCGTCGATCATGGGGGAGCGGCAGAACGGCGACAGCCACAGCGCGTCGAACCACCAGCCGATCCCATCCCCGTCGGAGCCGGCGAAGCTACCGATCCCGGGTCGCCTTGAGGGCCGAAAGGAACCAGGCCCACCGATGCATGGTCGACGGGATCGGTGGCCAGCCGTTGATCGTCGCCATGAGCTGCCAATATCGCTCCGCCCGCGGCTCGATCGCCCCCTCCAGGGCCGCGATCACCTCGTCGCGCAGCTCGGGCGAGTCGCGGCGACCCGCCGTCTCGGCCCACCGGGCCATGACCTCGTCGACCGCCGCGGCCGGCGACGGGGTGCCCTGGTCCGCGGCCGACGCCACCAGCTCGACGAACCACTTGATCTCCGACATGTCCGTCGGCACGACCCGCGAGGCGCCGGGCGCGAAGCTGCGCCGGCCCATCTCGCGCAGCCGGGCCCGGAAGTCCTCCTCGCGCAGCATCTCGGCCAGCTCGATCCACGCGTCGACCTGCTCGTCCGTCGGCTCGTCCGGCAGGTCCGCCGACACGCTGCGCATCCCCGCGGTGAACTCCCGCGATTCGTCCGAATCCGAAATATCCGAAAAAATGCTGTCGAAGAACTCGGAGACGATCCGCTGCCGCTCGTCGGCGCCGGCCTGGGCGATCTTGGCGATGCGCTCCAGGTCGTCGCCGCTGAGCAGGCGGTCCCGGCTGGCGGCGCGCAGGGCCGCTCGTCGCAGCCGCAGCACCCGGATCTGCGCGCCCAGCGCCTCCGCGTGGGCGGCGGCGACCGAGCGCAGGTCCGCCCCGCGGTCGAGCACCTGGCGGATCGTGGCCAAATCCAGGCCGAGCTCGCGCAGCGTGCGGACGAACTCCAGCCGGACGATCGAGGCGTGGTCGTAGCGGCGGTAGCCGGCCCGCGACCGCTCGGCCTCCGGCACCAGGCCGACGTCCGAGTAGTACCGGATCGTCTTGACCGGCAGCCCGGTGAGGCGCGACAGCTCGCCGATGTTCATGTCCCGGATCCTCGACCCTCCAGCAGGGGGAGAGTCAACGGGCGGCTACGTTGCCCCGGTGGAACCTTTGCGGCTCACCCTCCTCTTCATCCACCTGATCGGCTTCGCGCTGCTGCTGGGTGGTTCGGTCGCGCAGTACCTCTCCGGCCGGCTGCGCATCAACCCGGCCATGCTCTGGGGCTCGATCATCCAGGTGGTCACCGGCCTCGGCCTGGCCGCTCCGCTGCGCGGCGGCGGCGATCACGAGCCGCCCACGGCGAAGCTCGCCGTGAAGCTCGTGATCGGGCTGATGATTTTCGTCATGGCGTTCTTCTCGCGTAAACGGGACGAGGTCAACCGCGGCCATTTTCTCGCATTGGTCGGCTTAACGATCGCTAACGCCGCGGTTGCCGTGTTTTGGCGGTAACTGCCGTGTTACAAGATCGATCCCACGAGGCGGACGGGACCGCTGGCACGTCACGGCCCTATAACGCACTCCTCCCAACCCGGCAGCGAAGGCAGGAACTGCACCACCGAGGGCGTACGCTCCCGCGGTGGGTTCACCGCGTTGGGGCGGTGCATTGGGAAGGGAGACCGTCTTGCGCCGAGTGCGTGGGATGAAGGTTCTCGCGGCCGCCGCGGTGGCGTTTGTCGCGTTGGGCACGGTCGCCGCTTGCGGTGACAGCAAGGACAGCGGGACGGGCAGCGACAACGGCAGCGCGCCCGCCGCCAAGAAGAACGTCAAGGTCGGCCTGGCCTTCGACATCGGCGGCCGTGGCGACAAGTCCTTCAACGACTCCGCCGCCGCGGGTCTGGACCGGGTCAAGAGCGACCTCAACCTCGAGGTCAAGGACCTGGCCGCGGTCGCCGGCGAGACCGAGAACGACAAGTACTCGCGGCTGAAGCTGCTGTGCACCAGCGGCTACAACCCGGTGATCGCCGTCGGCTTCGTCTACGACGGCGCCGACGCCAAGAACGGCCCGCTCGCGCGCGCCGCCAAGGACTGCCCGAACACCAAGTTCGCGATCGTCGACGGCGGCACCCAGGCGGACAACGTGGCCGACCTGACCTTCGCCGAGGAGCAGGGATCCTACCTGGTCGGCGTCGCGGCCGCGCTCAAGTCGAAGAAGGGCACGGTCGGCTTCATCGGCGGCTGCCAGGTGGACCTGATCAAGAAGTTCGAGGCGGGCTTCACCGCCGGCGCCAAGGCCACCAAGCCCGACATCAAGGTGCTGAGCAACTACCTGTCGACCCCGGCCGAGGCCTGCAAGGGCTTCAACGACCCGGCGGGTGGCAAGACGGCGGCGAGCGGCATGTACGACCAGGGCGCGGACATCGTCTACGCGGCCGCCGGCGGCTCCGGCACCGGCGTCTTCGAGGCCGCGAAGGACAAGAAGGCCCTGGCCATCGGCGTCGACTCGGACCAGTACAACACCGTCACCGACGCGTCGCTCAAGCCGGTCATCATGACCTCGATGCTCAAGCGCGTCGACAACGCCGTGTTCAACTTCGTCAAGGACTTCGCCGCGGGCAACTTCAAGGCCGGCGCGACCGTCTTCGACCTCAAGGTCGACGGCGTCGGCTACGCCACCTCCGGCGGCCAGGTCGACGACATCAAGGACAAGCTCGACGCGGCCAAGGCCGACATCGTGTCGGGTAAGGTCACCGTACCTACCAAGTAGTAACCGTAGCTACCAAGTAGTAGTAGACAACGGGTGAGCGGCGGGGGACTGTGATCCGGTCCCCCGCCATTCATCTGTTAGAGGGAGCCTGGATGACCGCGGACGCGCCCGCCGTCGAACTGAAGGGAATCACCAAGAGATTCCCCGGCGTCGTGGCCAACTCCGACGTCAATCTCACCGTCCGCAAGGGCACGATCCACGCGATCGTGGGCGAGAACGGCGCCGGCAAGTCGACCCTGATGAAGATCCTGTACGGCATGCAGCCCCCTGACGAGGGCGAGATCGTCGTCGACGGGCGCAGGGTGCGCTTCTCCTCGCCGCAGGGCGCGATCGACGCCGGCATCGGCATGGTGCACCAGCACTTCATGCTCGCCGACAACTTCACGGTCACCGAGAACGTGGTGCTCGGCGCCGAGAAGCTGCACGGGATCGGGGCCGGGGCCAAGAACAAGATCAAAGAGATTTCGCAGCGGTACGGCCTGGGCGTGCGACCGGACGCACTGGTGGAAGACCTCGGCGTCGGCGACCGCCAGCGCGTCGAGATCCTCAAGGTGCTCTACCGCGGCGCGCGGATCCTGATCCTCGACGAGCCGACCGCGGTGCTCGTCCCGCAGGAGGTCGACGAGCTCTTCGGCAACCTCCGCGAGCTCATCCGCGAGGGCCTGACCGTCCTGTTCATCTCGCACAAGCTCGACGAGGTGCGCGGGGTGGCCGACGACATCACGGTCATCCGCCGCGGCACCACGGTCGCCGCGGTCAAACCGGCCGACGTGACCGCCCGCCAGCTGGCCACCCTCATGGTCGGCAGCGAGCTGCCCAGCCCGGAGGCGCGCGAGTCGACCGTCACCGACGAGCCGGCCCTGGTCGTCTCGGGGCTCACGGTCCTCGGCCCGGAGGGCCGCCCGGTCGTGGACAACGCGACCTTCACCATCCACCGGGGCGAGGTCGTCGGCATCGCCGGCGTCGAGGGCAACGGCCAGGCCGAGCTGGCCGAGGCGATCCTCGGCGTGCGCCCGGCGACCGGCACGATCCTGCTCGGCGGCGAGGACGTCACCGCCTGGCCGACCCGGCGCCGCCGCGAGGCCGGCATCGGCTACGTGCCGGAGGACCGCCACCGCCACGGCCTGCTGCTGGACGCGCCGCTGTGGGAGAACCGCATCCTCGGCCACCAGACCGAGCGGCCCAACGCCCGCGGCTTCCTCATCGACGTCGGCGGGGCCCGCCGTGACACGCAGCGGATCGTCGAGCAGTACGACGTACGCACCCCCAGCATCGACGTGGCCGCGGGCGCGCTGTCCGGCGGCAACCAGCAGAAGCTGATCGTCGGGCGGGAGATGAGCCACGAGCCGAAGGTCCTCATCGCCGCCCACCCGACCCGCGGGGTCGACGTCGGCGCCCAGGCCGCCATCTGGGACCACATCCGCAACGCCCGGATCGCCGGCATGGGCGTACTGCTGATCTCGGCCGACCTCGACGAGCTCATCGGCCTGTCGGACTCCCTCAAGGTGATCTACGGCGGGCGGCTGGTGGCCGACGCCGACCCGTCGACCGTCACCCCCGAACAGCTGGGCGTCGCCATGACCGGCGCCACGACCGAGGAGGCGTCCGAGTGACCTCGGTGACCACCGCCGCCCCGCCCCCGTTCTGGCGGCGTATCGACCCGGCCAAGCTGGTGCCGCAGCTCATCGCCCCGGTCGCCGCGCTGCTGCTGGCCGCCGCGATCTCCTCGATCGCGCTGCTCATCAGCGACAAGGACCCGGTCCAGGCCTTCACCGACATGTACAACTTCGGCATCACGCCGGACTCGCAGGTGGAGATCCTGAACAAGGCGAGCGAGTACTACATCGCCGCCGTCGCGGTCGCCATCGGCTTCAAGATGGGCCTGTTCAACATCGGCGTCGAGGGCCAGTCCAAGGTCGCCGCGTTCATGGCCGGCTCGCTGGCCAGCGCCTCGTTCATGAAGTGGATGCCCGGCTCGCTGCGGATCGTGATGATCATCATCGTGGCGATGCTGGTCGGCGCCGCCTGGGCCTCGATCGCCGCGCTGCTCAAGACCCAGCGCGGGGTCAGCGAGGTCATCTCGACCCTGATGCTCAACTCCATCGGCGCGCTGGTCGTGACGTGGCTGCTCAACGACCACTGGGGCGTGCAGGAGCCGGGCGCGCAGATCAAGACGACCGGCATCCTCCCCGAGGACTCCTGGTTCCCCGGCCTGCCGATCATCTCCGGCACCGACCAGAAGGTGCTCGGCTTCCTGATCATCTCGATCGTGCTCGGCGTCGGCTACTGGTTCACGATCAACCGCACCCGCTTCGGCTTCGACCTGCGGGCGACGGGCTACAACCCGTTCGCCGCGTCGGCCAGCGGCGTCAACGCCAAGCGGATGATCATCACCGCGATGCTCATCTCGGGCGCGATCGCCGGCCTGGTCAACCTGCCCCGCATGCTCGGCGAGAGCCACACCTACACCGAGGGCTTCGGCGGCATCGGCTTCACCGGCATCGCCGTGGCGCTGCTCGGGCGCAACCACCCGGTCGGCATGGCGCTCGGCGCGGTGCTCTGGGGCTTCCTGGCCCGCTCGCAGCTGATCCTGGACCTCGACGGCATCCCGAAGGAGATCGTCCTGATCATGCAGGGCGTCGCCGTGCTGTCCGTCGTCATCGCCTACGAGCTGGCCGCCCGCATCGGCCGGCGTGCACAGCAGCGACGCGTCGGCGCCGCCACCGCGGCGGCCCCGGTCGGCTCGGCCCCGCTCGCCACGAGCTCGGAGGAGTCCAAATGAGCACCGACGCCATGCTCTCGACCGCCGCGTCGGGCACCCCGGAGACGCCCAAGCGGCGCCGGCTGAGCACCCCGCGGATCCTGCTGATCATCGCCGGCGTGCTCGTCGGGCTTTCCCTGGTACACCTGCTGACCGGCGCGGACGACGTCACCTCGCAGGGCGCCATCCAGGCCGCGCTGCAGGCGGCGATCCCGCTCGGCCTGGCCGGACTGGGCGGGCTGTGGTCCGAGCGGGCCGGCGTGGTCAACATCGGCCTCGAGGGCCAGATGATCCTCGGCACGTGGTTCGGCGCCTGGGGCAGCCTGCAGTACGGCCCCTGGGCCGGCCTGGCGCTGGGCATCCTCGGTGGCGCGATCGGCGGCCTCATCCACGCCCTCGCGACCGTCACGTTCGGCGTCGACCACATCATCTCCGGCGTCGCGATGACGATCCTGGCGCCGGGCATCGCGCGGTACCTCTCCTTCCTCGCGTGGAACGGCACCCCCGGCGCCGGCCCGACGCAGTCGCCGACGGTCAAGCCGCTGCCGCGGGTCTCCGTGCCCGGCGTGGACAGCCTGGCCTCCCTCGAGCGGCACCACTGGTTCCTGGTCAGCGACGTGGCCGGCGTGCTGCGCGGCCTGCTCGTGGACGTGTCGGTCGTGACGATCCTGGCCGTGCTGCTCATCCCGCTGACCTGGCTGGTGCTGTGGCGCACGTCGTTCGGGCTGCGCGTGCGGTCGGTGGGCGAGGACCCGCAGGCCGCCGAGAGCCTGGGCATCAACGTGTACAAGTACAAGTACTACGGCGTGATCATCTCCGGCGCGATGGCGGGCCTCGGTGGGGTGTTCCTGTCGACCGTGAGCTCGGTCATCTACCGGGAGGGCCAGACCGGCGGCCGCGGCTACATCGGCCTCGCGGCCATGATCTTCGGCAACTGGCGGCCGGGCGGCCTGGCGCTGGGCGCGTCGCTGTTCGGCTACACCGACGCCCTGCAGCTGCGCCGCGGCTCCGAGTCGGTGCACGCGCTGCTGATCCTGGTCGGCGCGCTGCTGCTGGCCCTGGCCGTGTGGGAGACGATCCGGCGCAACCGCGTGGTCGCGATCGCCTCGGCGGTGCTGGGCGTGCTGTCGTACGTCATCTTCTTCGCCGTCGACAAGATCCCCACGGCGCTGGTGCAGGCCGCGCCGTACATCACGGTGCTGGTGGTCCTGGCCCTGGCCGCGCAGCGGTTGCGAATGCCCGCGGCCGACGGCAAGCCCTATCGCCGCGGCGGATGATGAGGGCGGGGCAGACTAGGGCTGTGAACATCGACTGGGCCGCGCTGCGCAGCGCGGCCATCACCGCCATGGAACGGGCCTACGCCCCCTACTCGAAGTTCCCGGTCGGCGCGGCCGCGCTCGTCGACGACGGCCGGATCGTGGTCGGCTGCAACGTCGAGAACGCCTCCTACGGCCTCGGCCTGTGCGCCGAGTGCGGCCTGGTCGGGAGCCTTCAGGTGACCGGCGGCGGCCGGCTGGTCGCGCTGGCCTGCGTCGACGCCGACGGGCGCCCGCTCATGCCGTGCGGGCGCTGCCGGCAGCTGCTGTGGGAGCACGGCGGTTCGGCGCTGCTCATCGACCACGCGAGCGGGCCGCTGCCGATGTCGGCCCTGCTGCCGCACGCCTTCGACAACGAGGACCTGGACCGCATCGCGGCCGAGCGCGCCGAGCAGGACCGCCGTCCGGCCGTGCCGGCCGCGCTCGCGCTGAAGGTCGGCAGCGGCACCGTGTTCGTCCACCCCGACATCGCCGACGGGCGGCAGGTCTGGACGTCGTACTGGGAACGCTCGTCCGGCACCGCCGACGACGAGCCGGCGGGCATCCTGGAGGAGGGCCCGATCTTCGCCACCGCCCCCGAGGCGGTCGAGTGGGGCCGCATCCGCACCCCGCGGGTCGTGGTCGTCGACGCGCAGGGCACCGCGAGCTGGGCCGGGGACACCCCGCGCCCGGCCGGCATCGAACGAGACTGGAGCACCCGATGAGCTTCGCGGCCGTGGACGTCATCCGCGCCAAGCGTGACAAGGGCGTGCTGAGCGACGAGCAGATCGACTGGGTCGTCGCCGCGTACACCCGGGGCGAGGTGGCCGACGAGCAGATGTCGGCGCTGGCGATGGCGATCCTGCTCAACGGCATGACGCCGGGGGAGATCGCCCGCTGGACGGCGGCGATGATCGCGTCGGGGGAGCGGCTGGACCTGACCGGGGTCGGGCGCCCCACGGTCGACAAGCACTCCACCGGCGGCGTCGGCGACAAGATCACTCTGCCGCTCACGCCGCTCGTGGCCGCCTGCGGCGCCGCCGTACCGCAGCTGTCCGGCCGCGGCCTGGGCCACACCGGCGGCACGCTGGACAAGCTGGAGGCGGTGCGCGGCTTCGGCACGAAGCTGTCCAATGAGGAGTTCGTCGAGCAGCTGCGCACCGTCGGCGCCGCCATCTGCGCCGCGGGGGAGGGCCTGGCCCCGGCCGACCGCAAGCTCTACGCGCTGCGCGACGTCACCGGCACCGTCGAGGCGATTCCCCTCATCGCCAGCTCGATCATGAGCAAGAAGATCGCCGAGGGCACCTCCGCGCTCGTGCTGGACGTCAAGTTCGGCTCCGGCGCCTTCATGCGCGAGGTCGCCGACGCCCGCGAGCTGGCCCGCACCATGGTCGAGCTCGGCAAGGCCCACGGCGTCACCACGGTCGCCCTGCTCACCGACATGGAGATCCCGCTGGGCCGCGCCGTCGGCCACTCGATCGAGGTCGAGGAGTCCCTGGAGGTCCTGGCCGGCGGCGGCCCGCAGGACGTGGTCACGCTGACCCTCGCCCTGGCCCGGGAGATGCTCGACGCCGTCGGCCTCGGCGACATCGATCCGCAGCAGGCGATCGCCGACGGCCGCGCGATGGACTCGTGGCGCGCGCTGGTGCGGGCCCAGGGCGGCGACCCGGACGCCCCGCTGCCGGTCGCCAACGAGGTCGAGACCATCACCGCGGACGAGGACGGCTTCGTGGCCACCATGGACGCCTACGCGGTCGGCGTGGCCGCCTGGCGCCTGGGCGCGGGCCGCGCCCGCAAGGAGGACCCGGTGAGCGCCTCGGCCGGCATCTGGCTGCGCCGCAAGCCCGGCGAGGCGGTCAAGGCCGGCGACGTGATCATGGAGCTGCGCGCGGAGGACCCCGCGAAGCTGCCCGCCGCGCTGGAGGTGGCCCGCGGCGCCGTTACGGTCACCGGGGCGCCCCTGGCCAAGCGGCCCTTGATTCTCGACCGGATCTCCTGATGTACACCCCATCTGAACGGTTGGCTATTGTGCGCGGGTGAGCGTCACGGCGCCGGATCCGCAGCGGGTGCGGGAGGCAAGCCTGGAGGAGCTGCACCGCCTGCGGCTCCCACTTCCCCCGCCCGACTTCCCGCTGGTCTGGGAGCCGGGTGATCAGGTCGACCTGCGCCCCGGCGGCGAGATCGAGGCGCGGGCCGCCTGCCTGAACGTGGTCCTGGCCCGCGCCCTCGGCATGCCGCCCGAGCTGGCCCTGCAGTGGCTGGATGAGTCCCGGCTGGTGGATCGCCTGACGCCGCCGGAGTGGCAGTTCGTCGCCGACGGCACGGGCGACGAGCGCTCCTTCGCGCTGCACCTGGAGGCCCTGTTCGCCCTGTCCTGGCTGCTGGGCATCGCGCTGGACCTGGATCCCCTGCTGCGCTGTGCCGCCGAGGGCCTGCTGGAGCGCCTGCCCAACCTGGCGCAGGGCGAGAGCTTCGACGCCTGGCGCCGCCGCACGCTGGCCGCCCCGCGCTCGCCCCTGGCCGCCGCCGCTCAGCTGGACCTTTATTACTGCCTGGACCGCTCCATCCTGGAGGCCGAGCGCAGCCGCCTGCCGCTGCCCGGCGAGGCCGACTCCAACACGGTGGGCCAGCGCCGGTGGGCCCTGGAGTGGGCGGTGGTCTTCACCGGCCCGTACCACGGCGCCCCGCCCGGCTGGGAGCAGGTGGACCTGTCGACCTGAGCGGATAAATCCGCCTATGCCCTACTTTCGCGCCGTTGCCACGCCGTGAGGTCGACGTCCAGGGTCGCGGCGATCGGCTCGGTCATCGCGTCGAGAGCGCGGGCGATCGCGGCCGGTTCGGTGTGCCACGCGCTCGGCCCCATGCCGACGAGGGCGTGCGCGTCGGCTCGCGACAGGGCCAGCGGCGCGCGGACCCGCCGCTGCGCCGCCTGGACGAACCACTCGTCCAGGCTCTTGTGCAGGCGCTCCCGCTTGGCCGGGTCGACCCGGATCAGCCCGAGCGCGTCGACCAGCTCGGCCAGGTGACCCTCGGCCGGGGTGGCCACGACGAGCCGGCCGCCGGGGCGCAGCACCCGCGCGAACTCCGCGCCGGACCGCGGGGCGAACACGTCCAGGATCACGGCGGCCGCGCCGTCGGCGATGGGCAGGCCCTGCCAGATGTCGGCCCGGATCGCGCCGATCCGCTCGCCGGCCCGGGCCGCGCGACGCAGGGCGGCCTTGGAGGTGTCGACGGCGATCCCGGCGTGTTCGGTTTGTCCGACGCATCGCGCCAGGTAGTACGCGGTGCCGGCCCCGACCTCCACCACGAGACCCTCGGCCGTCGCCTCCGCGGCGATCGCGGACGCGAGCGGTTCGAAGTGGCCGGCCGCGAGCAGCGCCGACCGGGCTTGCACCATCTCCGCGGTGTCGCCGGTGTGGGCGGGGCGGCCGGCGGTCAGGTCGACGTACCCCTGCCGGGCGATATCGAACGAGTGCCCGTTGCCGCACCGTAGCGCCCGCTCGGCGGGGGACAGCGACTCGCGGCATACCGGACAGCGCAGATGAGTGATGACGGCGGGGTGCACAGCACTAGTGTCGGTGCATGGCTGTACCTACGTACGACGAGATCCGTCGCGCACCCAAGGCCCTGCTGCACGATCACCTGGACGGGGGGCTGCGGCCCGCCACGATCCTCGACCTCGCCGCCGGGATCGGCCACGAGCTGCCCGCGGCGACGCCCGAGGGGCTCGGCGAGTGGTTCGTCGCCGCCGCCGACTCGGGGTCCCTGGAGCGGTACCTCACCACCTTCGCCCACACCGTGGCCGTCATGCAGACGGCGGTCGCGCTGAAGCGGGTCGCCCGGGAGTGTGCGCTGGACCTTGCGGCGGACGGGGTGGTGTACGCGGAGGTCCGCTTCGCCCCCGAACAGCACCTGGAGCGGGGCCTGACGCTGCCCGAGGTCGTCGAGGCGGTGCTCGACGGGTTCCGCGACGGCTCGGCCGAGGCGGCGGCGCAGGGCACCCCGATCCGGGTCGGCACGCTGCTCACCGCGATGCGCCACGCGGCGCGCTCGATGGAGATCGCCGAGCTCTCCATCCGGTACCGCGACGCCGGCGTCGTCGGGTTCGACATCGCCGGAGCGGAGGCCGGATACCCGCCCACCCGGCACCTGGACGCGTTCGAGTACCTCCAGCGCGAGAACTCACATTTCACCATCCACGCCGGCGAGGCGTTCGGCCTGCCGTCGATCTGGCAGGCGCTGCAGTGGTGCGGCGCGGACCGGCTCGGGCACGGGGTGCGCATCGTCGACGACATCGGCCCGGACAACACCCTCGGCCGGCTCGCGGCCTACGTGCGGGACAAGCGGATACCGCTGGAGCTCTGCCCGTCCTCCAACGTGCAGACCGGCGCCGCCGCCTCGATCCGGGAACACCCGATCGGGTTGCTGCGTGACCTGCGCTTCCGCGTGACCGTGAACACCGACAACCGGCTCATGAGCGGCACCAGCATGACGCGTGAGATGGCGCTGCTCGTCGAGGCGTTCGGCTACGGTTGGCCGGAATTGCAGTGGTTCACGGTGAACGCGATGAAGAGTGCCTTCATTCCGTTCGACGAGCGGCTGGCGTTGATCAACGATGTCATCAAGCCGGCGTACGCGAAGTTGACCTGATGTCCGCATTTGTCGCCGACGATCATCTGGGTGTATCGGGTAAACCGCCCAGCGTAGGCGGACGATCGGCCTAAATCCGAGCCATCTGGACATTTCTTGCGTACCTGTACATAGGGAACACCGGTAGACCTGGGCTTTCTTCTTGGCACGGGACATGGTGGAATCTCGGAGGTCTGGCCCAGTAGGGTCGGCCGGTCGCGGGTGCCTGCTGTTCCACAAGGCGCCGGTTCGGAGGGCGGTGAAGTGAGCAAACGGCCATCGACGCGGGAGCCGGCCTCGTCGCGTCTGCGTTTCCCGATCGGCCGGCTCCGAGACCTGCCAATTTGGTCCAAGCTGGGCCTGATCATGATCGTCCCGATCATCGCCACGATCGTGGTGGGCACCAACGGCCTCGTGAACAACATCGGCGAGGCGAACGACGCCGACCGGGCGCGGACCCTGTCCGGGCTGTCGGCCCAGGCGTCGGCCCTGGTCCACGAGCTGCAGAGCGAGCGCGCCAACGCGGCGCTGCTGCTCGGCGTCATCACCGACCAGGCCGCCACCGTCGAGGCCAAGAGCGTCTACGAGCGGCAGATCCAGAAGACCGACGACGCGGCGAAGCAGTACCGCCTCACCCGGTCCGGCCTGGCCGACCCGCCGGCGGACTTCCGCGACCAGCTCGCCTCGATCGACACGCAGCTGGGCGACCTCGCCGGCATGCGCAAGCAGATCAGCGACGGTGGCAAGGAGATCCTGGCCAGCACCGTGGTCGGCCGCTACCGCACCCTGATCGACGACCTGCTCGGCATCCGCGACTCCGCGGCGGGGCTGTCCAACAACCCGTCGCTCGGCGCCGACATGCGCGCCGCGGCCGCCATCTCCGAGATGAAGGAGCAGGTGTCCCTCGAGCGCGAGGTCGTGCTCCGGGCGCTCACCACGACCCAGTTCACGCCGCAGCTACGCAAGGAGTTCGCCTCCGCGGTCGCCGGTCGTGACCAGGCCGAGGAGCAGTTCCGGGTCAACTCGCAGCCGTGGCACCGCGACCTGTACGACAAGAAGATCTCCGGCTCCGACCTGCGCGAGGCCCAGAAGTTCGAGGGCGAGCTGACGCCGCTGACCACCGAGGCGCTGCCCGAGGGCATCTTCAAGGCGGCCGACTGGGACAACGCGATGGTCAACCGCGCCAACCTGCTGCGCGGCATCGAGATCGAGTTCGACGAGCACAACATCGAGAACGCCACGGCGCACCGCAACGACCTGCAGCGCCAGGTGCTCGTCACCGCCGGCCTCCTGCTCGGCATGCTGCTGCTCGCGATCCTCTTCGCCTGGATCGTGGCCCGGTCGATGGCCCGCTCGCTGCGCGAGCTGCGCCACGGCGCGCTCACGGTTGCGCAGTTCGGCCTGCCCCAGGCGGTGCAGCGCCTGCGCGACCCGTCGCTGGCCACGCAGATGTCGCCGCACCAGCTCGCCCTGCAGATCGCCGAGCCGCTGCCCATTCGCAGCCGCGACGAGTTCGGCCAGGTGGCCGAGGCGTTCAACGCCGTCCACCTCGAGGCCGTGCGCACCGCGGCCGAGCAGGCCGCCCTGCGAGCCAGCGTTGCGACGATGTTCGTCAACCTCGCCCGCCGCTCCCAGATCCTGGTCGACCGGCTCATCGGTCACCTGGACCGGCTGGAGCGCGGCGAGGAGGACCCGGACCGCCTGGCCGAGCTCTTCCAGCTCGACCACCTGGCCACCCGGATGCGCCGCAACGACGAAAACCTCCTGGTCCTCGCCGGCGCCGACTCCACGCGCATCCAGCGCGAGCCGGCGCCGCTGATGGACGTGCTGCGCGCCGCGCAGTCCGAGGTCGAGCACTACACGCGCATCGAGTTCGGCATGATCGACCGGGACATCGAGATCGCGGCCCACGCGGTCAACGACATGGTCCACCTGGTCGCCGAGCTGCTCGACAACGCGACGGCGTTCTCGCCGCCGGACTCGGCGGTCATCGTCGAGGCCCGCCGCGTGGGCGACCGCTCGGTGCTGCTGGTCGAGGACCACGGCATCGGCATCTCGCCCGAGCAGCTGTCCGAGCTCAACGATCGCCTGGCCAACCCGCCGATGGTCGACGTGGCCGTCTCCCGGATGATGGGCCTGGTCGTGGTCGCCCGGCTGGCGGCCCGGCACGGCGTCAAGGTCGAGCTGCGGGCGGCGCGCGAGCGCGGCACCATCGCCGACATGACGCTGCCGGCCGGCGTGCTCGTGCCGCGGGCGCTGTCCGGGCGCTTGGCCGCCGGGATGCCGAGCGCCGGCATGCCCGCCGTCGGCCCCAACGACGTCGTCCAGGCGCGGCCGATCCCGTCGGCGCCGGCGCCGCGTTCCCCGCTCTCCTCGCCGCTGGCGCTCGAGAGCGGCCCGACCCCGGGCGGCCTCGGCGGCGGCCTGAGCGGCGCGGGTCGCGGCCCCGGCGGCGGTAGCGGACCCCGCTTCGGCACCCTCACCAGCAGCGGCCTCTTCGGCGGCGGCGGCGGCCAGAGCAACACGGGCGAGCGCCCGACCGTCAACGGCTTCGCCAACGGCACTCCGCCGCGCCCGGCCCCGCCCGAGCCCCCGGCCCGCCCGTCCCTGCCGCCCAGCGGCGGCGGGTTCGAGCGCGGGGACAGCTTCGCGGGCCAGAGCGGATACAGCGACCAGGGTGGCTACGGCGACCGCGGCAACGGCCGCGGCGGCTTCGGCGCCGGCAACGGCTTCGGTTCCGGCAACGGCGCGGGCGACCGGCCGGGTGCGGGCGACCGGACCGGCGGTGGCCGCAACCTCCCGGCGTGGTCGGACCTGACCGGCGTCGGCAACGACGCGTTCGCGCCGAGCCGACCGGACACGCCGAGCCCGCAGGACCGCCCGGGCCGCGCGGACCGGACGGGCGACCTCGGCGCGCTGCCGCAGCGCCGCGCCAACGAGTCCTGGCCGTCCGACGACGTCGACGCCGAGGAGGTCAGCGGGCCCATCCCGCGGCAGCGCCCCGGCTTCCCCACCTACGACGAGGCCCCCGCGGGCCCGCCCCCGGCGCCCGCCCCGGCGCCGGTCGCGTGGCCGCCCGCCGAGCCCGAGCCGCCGCGCCCCGCGCCGCAGCCCGAGCCCTACGCGCCCGTCGACATGACGGCGGAGATCCCGCGGGTCCGTCTGGACTGGGATCCTCCGGCGAACGAAAGCGACGCTCGCGACTCTCGCCAGCGTTTCGTGGACGAGACGATGGAGCTGCCGATCTTCCGGGAGCTCGAGTCGGCCTGGTTCACGACCAAGCGGCAGCCCCTGGATGAACCGCCGCCGGCGGCTGCTCCCGCCCCTGCTCAGCCCTCCCCGAGCACCCGCCCGGTCGAGGTCACGTACAGTGAAGCGCCGCCTCCATACGTGCCTCCGCAGCGATTTGAAACCCGTAGTCCGGGTGAAGCTTCGCGAGGTTCGGCCGACCGGGCGTCGAGCGGTTCGGCAGTAAACTGGCAAACTGCTGCAGACGAAGGATGGCAGGCGGCAGCGGCACTCGCTGAGGCGCAGGAATTTACGACTACCGACATTGGTTTGCCCAAGCGCGTTCCGATGTCGCAGTTGGTTCCAGGCGGCGTTGAAAAGAACACCACCGTTGCGCACAAGCGGACGCCGGAGTCCGTGCGCGGTCTGTTGTCGGCGTATCACCGAGGCGTTCAGCGCGGCCGCACGCGGTCCGACGACTCGAAAACCCCGGAGCCGACTTCGGCCGGGCCTCAAAACTCGCAGGTTGGCAAGGAGCAAGAGGCATGACATCTACGCAGGATCTCGGTTGGCTGCTCGCCAACTTCGCGGACCGAGTGCCGGGGGTCGCCCACGCGGTCGCCGTCTCGGCGGACGGTCTGCTGTTGGCTGCTTCTCGCGACCTGCCCCGCGACCGCGGTGATCAGCTCGCGGCGATCGCCTCGGGTCTGGTGTCCCTGACCCAGGGCGCGTCGCGGTGCTTCGAGGGCGGCGCGGTGCTGCAGACTGTCGTCGAAATGGACAACGGCTTCCTGTTCCTCATGTCGATCTCCGACGGCTCGTCGTTCGCGGTCCTCGCGGCCCGCGCCTGCGACGTCGGTCAGGTCGGCTACGAAATGGCGCTGCTGGTCGACCGGGTCGGTGACGCGCTGACGCCGCCGCCACGGCCTGCCGCTTCGATGCTCGGCTGAAGCTGAACCAGGTGACAGAGCAGTTTTTGTCAGGCTTACCAATATCTAGGCTGCTAACAGCCGAAGTGGCTGCTTACGAGGCCCGACGAGTGAGGAGGTGAACGGCGAACATGGCCGAACGCGATGAGCCAACGGGCGCGTTGGTAAGGCCGTACGCCGTCACCCGAGGTCGCACCCGGCCCAAGCTGGAGATTGCGATCGAGGCGCTGGTCGAGACCACCGTGCGTGGCCGGGCGGCGAATACCCGGCCGGGCGGTGCTCACGGCCAGGAGCAGCAATACATTTCCACGCTTTGCGACGGGCGCCTGCAGTCCCTCGCCGAGATCGCGGCGCGCATGCAGCTCCCGCTGGGTGTCGCCCGCGTCATCGTCGCGGACATGGCTGCCGACGGACTGGTCGCGGTGTACGAGCCGACCTCGCTCGACGAAAACGAGTCGGTGGGCACAGAACTGCTTGAGAGGGTGCTGAGTGGACTTCGGAGGCTCTGACGTGGCGCACCGCCCAGGGCGGGTCACGTCAGCGAAGATCGTCATCGCCGGTGGGTTCGGCGTGGGCAAGACCACACTGGTCGGCTCGGTCTCGGAGATCACGCCGCTGACCACCGAGGCCATCATGACCTCCGCCGGTGTCGGTGTGGATGACACCCGCAATGTGCCCGGCAAGACGACGACCACGGTCGCGATGGACTTCGGTCGTATCTCGATCGACCGGGACCTGATCCTGTACCTGTTCGGCACCCCGGGCCAGACGCGTTTCTGGTTCATGTGGGACGAGCTGGTGCGCGGGGCCATCGGGGCGGTCGTGATGGTGGACACGCGGCGCCTCGCCGACTGCTTCGCCGCGATCGACTTCTTCGAGCACCGGCGGCTGCCGTACCTGGTGGCCATCAACTGCTTCGACGGCGTGCAGTACCACAACGCCGACGACGTGCGCGAGGCGCTCGCGATCTCGAGCGACGTGCCCGTCGTCTCGTGCGACGCGCGCTCCCGCGAGTCGACGAAGAACGTGCTCATCTCGCTGGTCGAGTACGTCCTGTCGATGCGCCGGACCCGCGCCACCGCGCCGGCGTAAGCAGCGCCGCGCACCACAACTGCACAGCAGCACGGCACCCCTCAGCCGCAGCCGCGCACCGAGTAGCCCACAGGGCCGCCCGGTGCGCGTTTGTGTTGTGCCTCCTGTACGCAGCGTACCCATCCAACCGCACCAGGCATTCGCCGCTCTCGCAATGCCGCCCGCGCCCGCGACGACCCGAGCAGATCCGATATGTCCGCCACTCCGTGACGGACATATCGGATTTTTCGGTTATGTGACGGTTGATCGGCGGCGATGGACCCGCAGGGCGTCCGCCCCTGCCGCGACTCTGGTGTGCCTTTAGACGGCCCTGAATGCCGCCTGGGCTCACGGCGGCGCCTGGGGGACACCCGGTCAGGGGCGGACCGCTCACGGCGATCCTGGGCGGCGTGGGAGTGCCGGATGCGGGATGGCGGGGCGTGGACCGCTCACGGCGATCCTGGGCGGCGTGGGAGTGCCGGATGCGGGAGGCGCAACGACAAGGGCCGCCTCCCCCGAGGGGAAGCGGCCCTTGATCGGGCGTTGCTCAGCGGCGCGCGGACCGGTACTCGTACTCGCGCTCCTGGTAGTCCCGGCTGCTCGCGTCCCGGCTGAAGTCCCAGCCACCCGCCGACTCGCGGCCCGGGCGACCGCCGACCGAGAAGCCGCCGACCTCCTGCCCGCGGCGCCAGCCGCGGAAGTAGCCGGTCGTGTGGGCGGCGATCTGGGCGGCGTCGCGGACGATCCGCAGCGGCCGCTCCGGGTTGTTGACCGGCGCGCCGGGCACCAGGTTCTGCTGCGGCACGCGGCGGGGCAGGCCCGAGCGGGTCTCGTCGCCGATCTCCGGAGCGGCGGCGCGCTGGGCCGCCTGCCAGGCGGTGTCGTTGGAGTTCTCCCACGCGGGGCGGGCGGCCTGGACCGCCGTCTCGCCGGTGGACTCGGCGTCCCAGTCGGTGAACCAGGCCGAGCGGGCCGCGGCAAAGATCAGCAGGTCGCCGTCGCCCTCGTCGGCCGGCTTGGCCGCGGCGGCCTCGCGCTCGGCGGTCGCGCGGCGCGAACGGCCGGCGCCCGAGCCGCTGCTGCGGGCCGTGGCGCGCTCCGCCGGGCGGTCCGAGTCGACCAGGCGCAGGGCGGGGGGCTCGAAGCGGAACTCGCCGCTGTACTCCCCGCTGAGCTCGTCCGGATATCCGCCCTTCAGCGCCGGGTCCGGCACGGGGGCCGGCTCGACCAGGCGCAGACCCGCCGGCTCGAGGGGCAGCTCGCCGGTCTGCCACGGCGGGGGCACGCGGCCCTCGCGCTGGCGGGGGAGCTCGACGTGGCGCTCGGCCGTGCGGGACCGCTCGCTGCGCGGGATCTCCGTGCGGGACCGCTCGGAGCGGGGGATCTCGGTCCGGGAACGCTCCGACCGCGGGATCTCGGTGCGCGAGCGCTCGGAGCGCGGGATCTCGGTGCGCGAAGTGTCGGGGAGCTCGGTGCGCGCGGCGGCGGGGAGGCTGCGCTCGTCCTCCTCGGCCCGGCCGCGCTCGGCCCGCCGCGACTCCGACCGGGTGAGCTGCTCGGCCCGCTCGGCCCGCTCGCGCTCGGCGCGGTTGCGCTCGGAGCGCGACATGCCGGCGGTGGGGTCGGAGGGCCGGGACAGCTCGGCGCGGGACAGCGCGGCGAACTCGCCGGAGCCGGACGCGGACCGGGACGCCTGGCCGGTGCCGAACGAGCTGGTCTCCAGGGCCGCCGCCTCGAGCGCCGAGAAGTCCGGCGGCTGCGGGATGTCGCTCAGCTTCGGCAGGCTGCTCAGCTCCGAGGGGGAGGCGAGCGGGTCGGCCCCGAACTTGTACGCGGCCGCCTCCGTCGCCGGCGTGTCCGACGCACCCAGCGGCCAGCCGGAGCGCGAGTCCGCCGCCGCGGTGGCCGTGTCGAGGGTCGGGGGCTCGCCGAGGGCGCTGAGGTCGCTCAGGCGCATGGCGCCGTTGTCGTGCGCGCCGCCGCCCGAGGTGGGCGCGGCCGAGACCGACGCGGCCGGCGGGGCCGAGGAGGGGCCGGACAGCGGGTCGTACGCGTACGGGTCGAACCGCGGCGGCTCGCCGACGAGCGGGGCGATGCCCGGCGGGGGCGGCGGCATGAGCGAGGTGTACTGCGGCTCGCTCGCCGTCGGCTGCGGCGGGATCACCGGGGCGGGCGCGACCGGCGGCGGCGCGACGGGCGCGGGGGCCACGGGCAGCGGCGCGACCGGCTGGGGCTGCGGGGGCGGCGCCTGCAGCGGCACCGGGATCGACTGCATGGAGGCCGGGACCGGCGGCTGGTAGGTCGGCGGGACCGGCGGCGCGGGCGCGTACATCGGCGTCGGCGGCTGGTAGGCGGCCGGCTGGTACGGCGGCGGCGCGGCGTGCGACGGCGGCGTGTAGCCGGGCGGCGTGGACGTCACCGGCGGCGCCGAGGTGACCCCGTACGCCGGCGGGGCCGACGAGACCTGACCGTAGGCGGGCGGGGCCGAGGAAACCTGGCCGTACGCCGGCGGGGCCGAGGAGATCTGCCCGTAGGTCGACCCGCTCGCCGCGGCCGGCGTGTAGCCGGGTGGGGTGGAGATGACCGGCGGGGTGGAGACGACCGCGGCCGGCGGCGCCGAGACGACCGGCGGCTGGGCCTGCGACGGCGGGGTCTGGGCGCGGCGGCGGCCGCCGACGGCGCGCGCGGCGGCCGACTCCTCGGCGCGGGCGGCCTCGGCGGCGCGGGACGCGGCCCGCGAGCGGGTCGGGGCCGCCTCGGCCGCGGCGGCCGGCGGGCGGGCGTTGGAGGCGACGGCGACGGCCCGCGAGCGGGACGGCATGCTTTCGTGGGCCGGGCTCGCGGCCTGGGCCGGGACGGCGCCCGGGCGCAGCGGGGTGGCCGGGGCGAGCGGCGTGGCCGGGCGCTGGCGCCCTGGTGCCACCCGCGGCACGGCCGGGGTCATCTTGTCCGCCAGTACCGCAACGAGAGCGGCGGCCGCGGCGTCGCTCGCGCGCACCGCGGCGACCGACTGCCTGATCGTCTCGGCGACGGCGTTGTTCATGGCTCGGTTGACGCCGGTGCGGCGGGGCGTCTCGGCGATCGCGACGCGCAGGGCGGTGATCGCCTCGCCGAGGGTGTCGGCGTCGGCCACGCCGGCCTTGGCGAGCTCGGCCACGACGGTCGCGTCGGCCTTGCGGCCGGTGGCGCCGCCGCCGAGGATGCCGGGCTCCGGCAGGGCGTCGAGGACGGCCAGCGGGATCGCCTCGGCCGGGTCGGGGTAGGCGCGCAGGGCGGCCGGGTAGAGCTCGCGGAGAACCTCGCGCAGCGTGGCCGCGGCGCTCTGCCGGCCGGAGACCACGGCGGCGTGCGCGGCCAGGACCGGCTTGAGCGGCAGCATGTCCCGCGGCGGGCTCTGGCCGACCGCGGAGAGCACGCCGGCCTGCAGCGCCCGGGCGAGCCCGACCGCGCGGCGCTCGGCGGCGCTGGACTGGATCTCCTCCGGCGACTCGTCGTCGGCGAAGCGCTCGGCGTAGTCGTCGGCCGAGTCGTCGTCGGTGAACGCGAGGTTGCGGCCGGCCGCGGTGAGCAGCTGGGTTACGACGTGGTCGTCGCTCTCGGCCGCGACCGCCACGGCGGACGTGCCGCCGGAGCGCTGCGCCAGCAGAGCGCTCAGCTCGGCGTAGCCGCCGGCGTCATCGCTCACCTCGCAGATGTCGATGAGTCGGCCGGCGTCGTCGACGACCGCGACGGTCAACCAGATGTCGGAACCCGACTGCGGCTCGGCGGGGTCAGCCGACGCCAGACCGCAGTACACCCGAACGAGCGCCACCGCGTCGTCCTCCTCTCGGGACATCGGTTGAGCTTTCGTCACGGCGGCGGGGACTGTCCCGGCTCCCCACCGACGTGTTGCCGCAGGTCAAACTGAACGACCTCTAGTGAACAGGTTGACGGCCGGTGACGCGATCAGCCGTTTCGGCTGAATGCCCCGCTGGCTGATCGTCGTCCACCGTCGCCACCCGTCCGGCTAGGGGCCGGGTCGGGCCCGCCGTGCCAAAATGCCCACGGCTTAGATCCTGTCGGTCACAAATCAATCACGCCAGTCCACGGCGGCAGAAATCTTGCCAATAATCGTCCGCCAGCCGAGCGCTGCCTGTTGTGCCCCGATTTTCTTGAGCCGGCGCTTGGCGAAGAATCCGCCGACGCCGCCGTTCGCCGCAGCTCGCAGGCCCTCGTCCAGGTCGTCGAGGGGTGAGCCAGTGGAGAGCGCGGTGCGGACCGGCTCGAGCCGCAGGGCGTAAGCAAGGTCACGTGCGGCCTCGCCGGCGCCGAGCAGCAGGTCGGTGTCCCAGGCGTCCTGGCCGCCGCGGAGGTTCTCCACGACGAGGTCGAGCTCGTAGCGGTTCTCGTCCGTGGCCACGATCGACGACGCCGTGATGCGGTCCTTGAGGCTCTCCCAGGTGTCGAGCTGGGTCATGTCGTGCTCGGCGTCGGACTTCACGAACTCGACGAGGCCCTCGGGGCTGCGGAAGAGCAGGAGCTTGCCGTGGTCGCTGAGGAAGACCGGAACCTCCTCGGGCTCCTCCTCTTCCTCGTCCTCGTCCTCTTCTTCCTCTTCCTCGGCCTCCGCCTCTTCGGCGTCATCCGACTCGTCGGAAGCGTCCGACTCGTCCCGGGCCTCGGCCTCGTCCAGCTCGTCCTCGTCCGACTCCTCGTCGTCGTCGGCGGGCTTGGCCTTCTTGCGGCTCTTGGCAGCGGCGGAGGAGGCGACCGGCGCCGGCTCCTCTTCCTCGAACATCTCCGGGTTTTCGAGGATCACGACGCGGTCGTCGTCCTCGTCGTGCTCGTCCGCGCGGCGGTGGAGGATCGCGAACTCATCCTCTTCCTCGTCCACCTGGGTCGGCGTCAGCTCGGTCGAGAGCCGGTACGCCCGCAGCGTCCAGCCGACGCCCTTCGGCAGGGCCAGCTCGACCGGCTCGATCTTGACGTCGGCCCACATCGCGTCGGCCTGGGCCGAGCGACTTCCGGCTTCCTCGTCATCAAGATCGAGGTCCTCTTCGACCTCGTTGTCGTCCTCGACGTCGACGTCCTCGATCTCCTCGACGGCGTCGACCTCCTCCTCGACCTGCTCGGCCGGCTTGGCGCTCGGCCGCGACGAAGCGGCGTTCGACCGCGACGAAGCGGACCGGGAAGACTGGCGGGCCACTGTGACCTCCGTAGTCGGGCTCGGCGTGCGGGCACACTAGGGCGTGTGTGGCCTCGCGCACAAAACACCCTAGTGTGCAGGTTCTGTGGCGGTCAGACCCCCTTGGGGTGCCAGACCGTCTTGATCTCCAGCAGCGAGAGCATCCGGGACACGCCGGGGTCGGCGGTCCAGTCGGGGTCATGCCCGGTTTCGGGGCGGATCACCCGCTTCAGGTTTTCCGCCGCCGCCACCTCCAACGCTTGCGCCAGTGTGGGGTCCGTCACACCGGTGAGATCGATGGCGTTCACGTCCATGTGCGCCGCGAGCCACGGGGCCATCTCGGCGACCGAGCCCGTCAGCAGGTTGACGACCCCGCCGGGCAGGTCGGACGTCGCCAGTACCTCGCCCAGGGTGACCGCCGGCAATGGACGCTCGGTCGAGGCGAGCACGACGACGGTGTTGCCGGTGACGATGGCCGGCGCGACGACGCTCACCAGCCCCAGTAGCGACGACTCCGCGGGCGCGACGACGCCGACCACCCCGGTCGGCTCGGGCGCGGAGAGGTTGAAGTAGGGCCCGGCGACGGGGTTGGCCCCGCCGTGCACCTGGGCGATCTTGTCGGACCAGCCCGCGTACCAGACCCAGCGGTCGATCGCGGCGTCGACCAGCGCCTCCGCGTCGGCCGCGGTGACACCCTCGGCCGCGGACACCTCGGCGACGAACTGGTCGCGGCGGCCCTCCAGCATCTCGGCGACGCGGTAGAGGATCTGCCCGCGGTTGTACGCGGTCGCGCCGGACCACTTGGCCACGGCCGCCCGGGCCGCCTTGACGGCGTCGCGGACGTCCTTGCGGGACCCGAGCGCGGCGTTGGCGAGGAAGTCGCCCGAGGCCGACTGCACCTGGTATGACCTCCCGGACTCGCTGCGCGGGAACGCGCCGCCGATGTAGAGCTTGTACGTCTTGCGCACGGCCAGGCGGGCAGTGGGCCCAGTGCTTCCGACAATGGGCCCAGTGCTTCCAATCGTGGACTCAGTGCTCAAGGTAGGCCTCCAGCCCATGCCGGCCGCCCTCGCGGCCGTAGCCCGACTCCTTGTACCCACCGAACGGCGAGGCCGGGTCGAACTTGTTGAACGTGTTGGCCCACACGACCCCGGCCCGCAGCCGGTCCGCGATGTTGAGGATCCGTGAACCTTTCTCGGTCCACACCCCCGCCGACAGCCCGTAGGGCGTGTTGTTGGCCTTCTCGACCGCCTCGTCCGGGGTGCGGAAGGTGAGCACCGACAGCACCGGCCCGAAGATCTCCTCGCGGGCGATCCGGTGCGCCTGGGTCACCCCGGTGAAGATCGTCGGGGCGAACCAGAACCCGCGGTCGGGCAGCTCGCAGGGGGCCGACCAGCGCTCGGCGCCCTCCTGCTCGCCGACCTGCGACAGCTCCCGGATGCGGGCCAGCTGCGCGGCGGAGTTGATCGCCCCGATGTCGGTGTTCTTGTCCAGCGGGTCGCCGACGCGCAGGTGGGCCATCCGCCGCTTGAGTACGGCCAGGAAGTCCTCGGCGACCGACTCCTGCAGCAGCAGCCGGGAGCCGGCGCAGCACACGTGGCCCTGGTTGAAGAAGATGCCGTTGACCACGCCCTCGACGGCCTGGTCGATCGGGGCGTCGTCGAAGACGATGTTGGCCGCCTTCCCGCCCAGCTCCAGGGTGAGCCGCTTGCGGGTGCCGGCCACCGACCGCGCGATCGCCCGCCCGACCTCGGTCGAGCCGGTGAAGGCGACCTTGTCGACGCCGGGGTGCTCGACGAGCAGCCGGCCGGTCTCGCCGGCGCCGGTGACGATGTTGACCACGCCCGGCGGCAGGTCGGCCTGGCGGCAGATCTCGGCGAACAGCAGCGCGCTCAGCGGCGTCGTCTCGGCCGGCTTGAGCACCACCGTGTTGCCGGCGGCGAGGGCCGGAGCGATCTTCCAGGCAAGCATCAGCAACGGAAAGTTCCACGGGATGACCTGGCCGGCGACCCCGAGCGGGCGCGGGTCGGGGCCGAATCCGGCGTACGCCAGCTTGTCGGCCCACCCCGCGTAGTAGAAGAAGTGCGCGGCCACCAGCGGCACGTCCACGTCCCGCGACTCGCGGATCGGCTTGCCGTTGTCGAGCGACTCGAGCACCGCCAGCTCGCGGGAGCGCTCCTGGATGATCCGGGCGATCCGGAAGAGGTACTTCGCCCGCTCCCGCCCCGGCATCGGCCCCCAGACCGTGTCGTAGGCGTGGCGGGCCGCGATCACCGCGGCGTCGATGTCGGCGGCGTCGGCGCAGGCGACCTCGGCCAGGGTCTCCTCGCTGGCCGGGTTGATCGACTTGAACGGCTCACCCTTGCCGTCGACGAACTCGCCGCCGATGAACAGGCCGTAGGACGAGCGGATGTCGACGATCGAGCGCGACTCCGGCGCGGGGGCGTAGGAAAAGTCCACGGCTCAGTCCAAAGTGAAGTAATCGGGGCCGCTGTAGCGGCCGGTGGCGAGCTTCGTGCGCTGCATCAGCAGGTCGTTGAGCAGCGTGGACGCGCCGAAGCGGAACCGGTCCGGGTCCAGCCAGTCCGGCCCGGCGGTCTCGTTGACCAGCACGAGGTACTTGATGGCGTCCTTGGCGGTGCGAATGCCGCCGGCGGGCTTCACGCCGATGATCCGGCCCGTCTCGGCCCGGAAGTCGCGCACCGCCTCCAGCATGACCAGCGTCACCGGCAGCGTGGCCGCGGGCTGCACCTTGCCGGTGGAGGTCTTGATGAAGTCGGCGCCGGCCAGCATCGCCAGCCAGGAGGCCCGGCGCACGTTGTCCAGCGTCGCGAGCTCGCCGGTCTCGAGGATGACCTTGAGGTGCGCGTCGCCGCACGCCTCCTTCACGGCGGCGATCTCGTCGTGGACCTCGTCGTAGCGGCCGGCCAGGAACGCGCCGCGGGAGATCACCATGTCGATCTCGTCGGCGCCGTCGGCGACGGCGGCCCGGGTGTCGGCGAGCTTCACCGACAGCGGCGCCTGGCCGGACGGGAACGCGGTCGCGACGCTGGCCAGGTGCACCCCGCTGCCGCGCAGCGCCTCGGCGGCCACGCTGATCATGGCCGGGTAGACGCACACGGCGGCGGCGCTCGGGCAGGTCGCGTCGGCCGGGTCCGGGCGGACCGCCTTCGCGCACAGGGCCCGCACCTTGCCGGGCGTGTCGGAGCCCTCCAGCGTGGTCAGGTCGACCATGCGGATCGCCAGGTCGAGGGCCTGGGCCTTGGCGGTGGTCTTGATCGAGCGGGTGCCCAGCATCGCGGCGCGTTGCTCGGCGCCGACCTGGTCGACTCCCGGCAGGCCGTGCAGGAAGGTCCGGAGGCCTCGTGAGCCCGCGACCTCGGCGGTGAGGGTCATGTCCCAAATACTAGGCTGTCGGCTCGTGGACGTACTCGTGGTGGATCACCCCCTGGCCAAGTCGCGGCTGACCGCGATGCGTGACGAGCGCACCGACAACGGCTCCTTCCGGGCCGCGCTGACCGAGCTGACGACGATGCTCGTCTACGAGGCCGCCCGGTCGTTCGCCACCGAGCAGTTCCCGGTCAAGACGCCGGTCGCGACGGCCGAGGGCACCCGGCTGGCCAACCCGCCGCTGCTGGTGCCGGTGCTGCGGGCGGGCCTGGGCATGGCCGACTCGGCGCTGGCGCTGCTGCCCGAGTCGTCCATGGGCTTCGTGGGGCTGGCCCGCGACGAGCAGACCTTCGAGCCGCGGGCCTACATGGAGTCGCTGCCGCGCGACCTGTCCGGCATCCCGGTGCTGGTCCTCGACCCGATGCTGGCCACCGGCGGCTCGCTGGAGCACTGCGTGCGGCTGCTGGTCGACCGCGGCGCCACCGACATCACCGTGCTGTGCGTGCTGGCCGCGCCGGCCGGCATCGAGCGGCTGGCCAACTCGGGCCTGCCGATGCGCCTGGTCACCGCGGCGATCGACGAGCGGCTCAACGAGCACATGTTCATCGTCCCGGGCCTGGGCGACGCCGGCGACCGCCAGTTCGGCGGCATGCCGCGGTTCGGCGATTCTTAAAGGGCCGCTTAATTCCGGTCGCCGTAACGAGGGATTACGGCGGCCGCACCCTTGAACGGGTGAACGGGGTCCGGCTTACGTTGGCCCGCGATGAAACTGCGAAAGTACCTGCTCGTCGCGGCCGCGCTGATCAGCCTCGGCGGCACCGGCGCGATCGCCTCCGGCAAGACCGGCCCATTGCCGGCGCAACCGGCGGCACCATCGGCGCAAGCCGGACAAGGCCTGAACGCGGCGGTGACACAGCAGCCGGAAAAGACCAGGCGCTGCGTTCTCGACCGCAAGCTCGTGCCGACCTGCGGGCTGTTGTGGGGCGTGGCGCCGGGTGCGTTCACCGGGCTTTCCCCCGGCCGGGCGCTGGTCAACTTCGAGCGCACCACCGGGCGGCCGGCCGACATTCTGCACTCGTACCACCGCGGCGACGAGGTCTTTCCGACGGCCGAGGAGATCGCGGCGGTACAGCAGCCCAGAAAACGCATCCTGTTCGCGAACTGGAAGGTCGCCTGGAACACGACCTGGGCCGACGTGGCCGCCGGGGGACAGGATGCGCGCATCGACCGCGCCGCCGCCCGGTTCAAGGCGTTCCCCGGCACGATGTTCCTCGCGCTGCACCACGAGCCCGAGAACGACGTGCGCTCCGGCGGCGGCATGACGGCCGAGGACTATGCGGCGATGTTCCGCCACACCGTGCGCCGGCTGCGCGCCGACGGCGTCACGAACGTCGTGTTCGTGCTTGTCTACATGGCGTACGAGCCCTGGTGCGAGAAGGACTGGTTCGCCGATCTCTATCCGGGCGATGACGTCGTGGACTGGATCGGCATGGATCCCTACCTGTACGCCCGGCCCGGCGGGTACGGATACGGCGACTTCTCCTATCTCGTCGACCACACGTCGAATCCCGCGAAATGGCCGGGCTTCTATTCCTGGGTGACGAGCGAGCACGGCAACAAGCCGCTGATGGTCGCCGAGTGGGGCGTCTACGAGCACGACCCGGCCGAGAAGGCGTGGATCTTCTCGACCGTCGCCCAGCAGCTCGGCCGGTTCCCGGCGATCCGGGCGCTGGTGTACTTCGACTCCCCGAACGCCCCGAAGGGCGACACGCGGCCGGACTCGTCCGAGCCCGCGCTGAGCGAGTTCAAGAAGCTCGCCGAGTCCGGCGTGTTTTCGGTGACGCTCTAGCGCAGCCCGAGCGCCTCCGCCGTCTCGGTGCGCAGCGCGGACAGGGCGGCGGCGGCGCGCTCGCGGGCCCCGGCGATGTCGCCGCCCGCGACCGGCTCGACGACCTCGAGGTACGCCTTGAGCTTGGGCTCGGTCCCGGACGGGCGGACCACGACCCGGGTGGTCCCGGCCCGCAGGATGAGCACGTCGGACTCGGGCAGCCGGTCCTCGATCGCGGTCACCGGCTCGTCGAGCAGGTCCGCCGGCGGCCGGCCGCGGACCGTGGCCATCATCTCGGCGATCTCGCCGAGGTCCTCGACCCGCACCGAGAGCTGGTCGGTGGCGTGCACCCCGTACTGCAGGGCGAGCTCGTCGAGCCGGTCGCCGAGCGTGCGAAGCTCGGCCTTGAGCCCGGCGGCGAGCTCGCAGACCAGCAGCGCGGCGGTGATGCCGTCCTTGTCGCGCACCATGCCGGGGGCGACGCAGTAGCCGAGCGCCTCCTCGTAGCCGTAGACGAGGTCGTCGCCGGCCCGCACGATCCACTTGAAGCCGGTCAGCGTCTCGCCGTAGGGCAGCCCCCGCTCGGCGCACATGCGCGACAGCAGGCTCGAGGAGACGATCGTGGTCGCGTAGCGGCCCTGCACGCCGCGGCGCATGAGGTGGTCGGCCAGCAGCGCGCCCACCTCGTCGCCGCGCAGCTGATGCCACCGGCCGTCGCGCTCGTAGGCCACCGCGCAGCGGTCGGCGTCCGGGTCGTTGGCGATGGCGATGTCGGCGCTCTCGTGCGCGGCGAGCGCGAGCAGGCGGTCCATCGCGCCCGGTTCCTCCGGGTTGGGGAACGCCACGGTGGGGAAGTCGGGGTCCGGCTCGGCCTGCTCGGCGACGACGAAGGGGGCGGAGTATCCGGCCGCGGCCAGCGTCGCGGTGAAGACCTCGCGGCCGACGCCGTGCATCGGGGTGTACGCGACGGCGAGCTCCCGCGGCACGTCCGGGTCGACGACACCGACGGCGGCGTCGACGTACTCGCGGACGATGGCCTCGTCGAGCACCTCGCCCGGCCCACCGAGGGGCACCTCGGCGAGCGGCCCGACCTCGCGGATGGCCCGCTCGATCCCCGCGTCCGCGGGCGGGACGAGCTGGGCGCCGTCGGCGAGGTACACCTTGTAACCGTTGTCCTGCGGAGGGTTGTGGCTGGCCGTGACCATGACGCCGGCCGCGGCCCGGTGGCGGCGCACGGCGAAGGCGAGCACCGGCGTGGGCAGCGGCCGGGGCAGCAGCAGCGCGCGGCGGCCGGACCCGGTGACGACCCGGGCCGTCTCCACCGCGAACGCGTGCGAGCCGTGCCGGGCGTCGTAGCCGATGACCAGCGGCCGGTCGTCGGGCCCGGCCTGCTGGTCGGCGAGCCAGCGCACCAGGCCGGCCGCGGCGCCGCGGACCACGGCCAGGTTCATGCCGTTGGGCCCCGCGCGCAGCGGCCCGCGCAGCCCGGCGGTGCCGAACCGCAGCGGCCCGGCGAAGCGGTCGGCCAGCTCGGGAGCGTCGTCCAGCACCGCGCGAAGCTCCTCGCGGCTGGCCGGATCGGGATCGTCGGCCAGCCACGCTTCGGCCGTCTCGCGAAGGGAGGTCACCCGCCCTTCATAACACGGGTCAGGGACCGCTCGACGGCGTAGTCAGCTTGAATGAGCTCACCATCTCGTCGAAGATCGCCTTGCTCTCGGCGAACCGGGCGTCGGGGACGGTGACGAAGAAGTGATACGCCTTGCCGCCGACGACGACCGCATTCCACAGCGCGTGGCGCAGCTTGTCGCCGGAGCCGCAGGTGTACTCGAGGATCTCCGCCGGCTGCCCGTCGAGCCTGTCCTCGGTCAGGTTGACCCGCGCATACGGCTGCTCGCAGCTGGCCGGGGTCGACTTGAGCCGGTTCTCGGCCGACTCGAGGAACGCCTTCGGCCCGTTGCCGGACTTCTCGATGTTGACCCGGATGCGGCGGTTGCCGTCGTTCGGGTCGACGATGTCGAAGTACGGCGCGCTGGCGTTGCCGAGCCTGGTCTGCTTCCAGCCCTTCGGCACGTTGACCGTGATCCCGCCGGGGTGGGTGAACGCCTCGACGTCGAAGGTGGGCTTGGCCGGCGCGCTGGAGGCCTGGCCGGCCGGGCCCTTGCCCTGGTTGTCGCCGTCGCCGCCGCCGAACAGCCCGGTCGCCGCGCCGATGCCGAGGACCAGCACGAGCACGACGCCGGCCGCGACCGCGCCCTTGGCCCAGCCCGGTGCGGCCTTGGCCTTGGCGGTGAACTGGCGCACGACGTCGCCGGCGCCGGGCTTCGGGGCCGGGGGCGGCGGGCCCTGCGCCCAGTCGTCCTGGCCGTAGCCGGGCGCATACGCGTTGTAGTTGTCGGCGCCGGTGCGCTCCATCTCGGGCGCGTAGGCGTTGTACTGGTCCGCGCCCGTGCGCTCCAGCTCGGTGCCCTGGGCGCCGGCCGCCGGTGCCGCGGGCCCGCCGGAGTGCATGCGCCGCAGCGCGCCGCTGACCGTCTCGCCGGGCGCCATCATGGCCCGGCCGCCGATCTGGCCGGTGGGCTGCGGCGGGTGGACGATCGTCGGCTGGTGCTGCGGGCGGACCACCGCGTAGGGGTCGGTCATGTGCGCCGGGGCGTTGCTGGCCAGCGGGCCGGCCAGCAGGTCGCGCAGCACCGCGCGGGCGGTGTCGACGTTCCACCGGCGGGCCGGGTCCTTCTCCAGCAGCCCGTAGAGCACGCCGGCGAGCGGGCCCGCGCGCATCGACTGCGCCGGGGGCTCCTCGACGACGGCCCGCATCGTCTCGAACGGGTCGCGCCGGTCGAACGGCGGGCGGCCCTCGACCGCGGTGTAGAGCGTGACGCCGAGGGAGAACAGGTCGCTCGGCGGGCCGAACTTCGCGCCGATGGCCCGCTCGGGCGAGATGAAGTGCGGCGAGCCGAGCACCATGCCGGGCGTGGTGAGCTCGCTGTCGGTGGGCATGCGGGCCACGCCGAAGTCGGTGAGCACGCAGCGGCCGTCGCCGCAGATGAGCACGTTGGCCGGCTTGACGTCGCGGTGCAGTACACCGGCGGCGTGAGCGACCTCGAGCGCGCCCAGCAGCGCGATGCCGATCTTGGCGACCGCCCGGGCGGCCAGCGGGCCGTCCTCGACGATCATCTCGGCGAGGCTGCGCGCCTGAAGCAGCTCCATGACGATCCAGGGCCGGCCGGCCTCGGTCACGACGTCGTACACCTGCACGACCGCAGGGTGCGACAGCGCGGCGGCCGCGCGGGCCTCGCGCAGGGTGCGCTGGTACATCGCGTCGCGGTCGCTGGGGGCCAGGCCGGGCGGCAGGATCACCTCCTTGACCGCCACGTCGCGGCGCAGCAGCGTGTCGCTGGCGCGCCAGACGGTTCCCATGCCGCCGTGACCGATCGCGGTGCGCAGCGCATACCGGCCCCCGATGACGACGCCGGGCGCCGCCCGCTGCCCCGGAACCGGGGGCGCGGTCGACCCGGGCTCGCGTGGCTCGCGGGCGGGTGGGTTGGAGGGAGAGTCGGAGCCGCGCGCAGGTTCGCGCCCGGCCCCGGCCGAGGCCAGAGCACCGGTGGGTGGCAGGGGCTCGCCATGCCACGTCGGAAGCTGAGTCACAGGCAGTAAACCGTCATGGGAGGGGGAGGTTGACTTCTCGCCCCACTATCTTGCGTGCTCGCGCCCGGTTAAGAAAGGTGGGGTCCGCTCCTTCACCGTACCGTGACCCGTGAGCAACCGAGGGTGCCGATCATGTCGCCCTACGGACCGTCGCAGGATTGAATTCGTTCATCCGGGGAACCTGGACAGCTGGATGGAGCGTCTAGGCAGGTGACGGAAACCTCGATGGAACATCGGCGGACTAGGTTTCCTGGATTTCACTTGGTCAGTGCCGAATTGACGGACGAGGGGTACGCCGGCGGGTCGCCGCTTCGTGCCACCCTGCGACGTCTTCCGTCACTGTGCGTCGAACAGCGGCGACGCTTTTGGATGCGCCACTGTGAAAAAGTTATCGCGACACCACGTGACCGTGGCGCCGGTCACTCGTTGCAGGAGGTGAGGGGTACGTGTCCGGTGCTGAAGCCGCCATCCCGGCCGTGCCTGCTGATTCGCGCCTCTGTGCGGGTCCCAGTGACACTCAGCTATATCAACATCACGAGAATGATGTTGCGCTCCGTCACCTTGACCCGGTTAGTCTGTCCATGGCACGCATGGGGCGGGCCGCTCCATTAGACCGAAATAGAGAACACACCGTGACGAGAGCGCTGACACTGACCGAGACCGCCGCCACGGCGGCGCGCCCGGTCGGTAAGTTGAAGTCGTCGTCCGGGTCGTCCAAGGCCGGGCATTTGTCCGAGGGGTGGCCCGAGACGCCGCCCGGGGCCGACCCACTCCCAGGCCAGCTGGACCGCTGGCTGGCTTCCCGCGGCGCCGAGCTGGTAGCGATCCGTCGTCACATCCACGCGCACCCGGAGCTGTCCGGCCACGAGTTCGAGACCGCGGCGCTGGTCGCCCGCGAGCTCACCCGCGCCGGCCTCTCGCCCCGCATGCTGCCCAAGGGCAACGGCGTCATGTGTGACATCGGCTACGGCGAGCGCGTGATCGCGCTGCGGGCCGACCTCGACGCGCTGCCGCTGCCGGACACCAAGGATGTGCCGTACCGCTCGACCGTCGACAACGTCTGCCACGCCTGCGGCCACGACGTGCACACCACCGTGCTGCTCGGCGCCGGCCTGGCGCTCGCGCAGCTGGCCGAGCGCGACGAGCTGCCGGGCCGCGTGCGGCTGCTGTTCCAGCCGGCCGAGGAGACCATGCCCTCGGGCGCGCCCGAGGTGATCGCCGCCGGCGGGCTCAAGGACGTCGCCGCGATCTTCGCCCTGCACTGCGCGCCCCAGCTGCCGGTCGGCCTGGTCGGCGTGCGCTCGGGCCCCTTCACCGCGGCCGCCGACAAGATCGAGGTCCGGCTCACCGGGCGCGGCGGGCACACCGCCCGGCCGCACCTGACCGCCGACCTCGTGCACGCCCTCGGCCGCATCCTCGTCGACGTGCCGTCGCTGCTGGACCGCAAGCTCGACGCGCGGGCCGGCGTGTCGATGGTGTGGGGCGCGGTGCGGGCCGGCGAGGCGGCCAACGCGATCCCGATCGAGGGCGTGGCCCGGGGCACCATCCGCGTGCTGAGCCGCGACGCCTGGCGCGACGTGCCCGAGCTCGTCACCAAGCTGGTCCACGACGTCATCGCGCCCACCGGCGCCGACGTCGAGGTCACCTACACCCGGGGCGTCCCGCCGGTCGTCAACGACCGGCTCGCCACCGCGATCATCGCGGGCGCGGCCGGCGCTGCCCTGGGCCCGGACCGGGTGGTCGAGGCCGAGATCAGCATGGGCGGCGAGGACTTCGCGTTCTACCTCGACGGCATCCCCGGCTCGATGATCCGCCTCGGCGTCGGCGTGCCCGGCGCGGAGACGAAGTTCGACATCCACCAGTCGGCGTTCGACGTCGACGAGCGAGCGATCGGCCACGGCGTGCGGATCATGGTGCACACCGCCCTGGCCGCGCTCAGCGCCGGCGCCTTCTAGGAACCTTTCGGACAGACTTCGGGGCCCGCCTCTGGTAATCCGGAGGCGTGGTCACCGAGCTGCGCGTCCACGGCGTCACCGGCTCACCGGCCGAGGACGTGCTGGACCGTCCACTGCTGCGCCGGGTCGCCGGCGACAAGGACGCGGGCTTCTTCCGCCCGCGGGCCGAGTACGGCGCCGTCACCGGCCCCGGGGGTGCGACCCTCGAGGCGTACCGCTGGGGCAACCTCACCGCCGGCGCCGCGGCCCGCGCGCTGTGGCTGCTGTTGCTGCCGTTCATGTTGGCCAACGTCGCGCTCTGGCTGCGCCCGGCGACCAAGGCCGGCCCGCGGGCCGTGATCCGGGCGCTGACGCGCATCTTCGCGCTGAGCATGACCGGCTCGTTCGTGCTGTCCTTCGTCGAGATCTCGATGGACCTCGTCGGCTGGCAGTGCGCCGCGCTGCCGCACTGCCTGCAGGGCCGCTGGTACCTCGCCCCGCTCGCCGACGGCTTCCTCGCCACCACGCCTCGCCGCCTCGCCGCGAGCGCGCTGGTGCCCGTGCTGGCCATCGCCTTCCTGTGGTTCCTCGGCCGGCGCACGTGGCAGCGCTACGAGGCGTTCCCGGCCGCGACCGACGGCGACGGCGACGGCCTGGCCCACCCGTGCTTCTGGAACGGCGCCCCGCTGGTCGGACGGCTGCGCTCCCTGCACATCGCGTTCGCCTTCGGGACCCTGGATGCGGTACTGCTGGCCGTCCTGCTGCCGCACCGGCGCGACGCCACCGCGTACACCCTCGCGGGCGCGACCGCCCTGATCCTGCTGGCCTGCGTCGTCTCCGTCGCGGCCACGCCCGTCGTCGACCGCGACAACCCGGCGCGCTGGGCCCGCCCGCTCACCCGGCTGCTGAGCCACACCGCGGTGGCGCTCACCGTCCTCGCGCTCGCCTACGCGCTGCTGGTCCCGGACCCGTGGCCGGCCACCGGCCGGATGCCGATCCTCGGCGGCACGGTCACCGGCCTGTTCTCCGTGCAGGTGCTGCTCATGGTGGTCCTCGGCGGCGTGGTCCTGGCCGCCCGCCCGCGCGGCACGTTCCTGCAGGGGCTGGCCGGCCCGCTCATCGCCAGCGCCGGGCTCGGCGTCGCCGTCGCGTTCGCGGCCGGCCTGGCGTACCGGGTCGCCGACTTCCTCGACCGCCGCGCGCTGCCGTCCACGAAGGACTACGCCGTCGAGCCGCGGCTCGAGCCGCCGCCGGCCTACGAGTGGGCCGCCGCCGGGTTCGTCCTGATGCTGCTCATCATGCTGGTCGTCGCGCTCGCCGGCGGCGTGCCGCTGGTGCGCCGGCTGCGCCGCGAGGCCCGGGCCGTGACCGACGCCGACTTCGCCGGCGGCCGCGCGCAGGACACCGCGCGGGCCACCCGGATCGACCGCGCCGTCGCCGACGCCCGCGTCACCGACCACATCGGACGGATGCTGGTGTGGGTCTTCATCCCCTCGGCGCTCGGCGCGATCGCCGCGACCGGGTTCGCGCTGGCCGGGCGCCGCCCGATCCGGCTGGCCGAGTCGGGCTCGGCGGCGGCCGGGGTGCTGTCGTTCGCCGTGAACCTCGGCACGTACCTCATCGGCCTGTCCGCGCTCGCCCTCGTCCTCGTCGGCGTGCTCGCGTACCGCTACCAGCGTTTCCGCCGCATCGTCGGGGTGCTGTGGGACCTGGGCACGTTCTGGCCCCGCGCCGCCCATCCGCTCGCGCCGCCGTGTTACGCCGAGCGGGCCGTGCCGGAGCTGGCCCGGCGGGCGTCGTGGCTCGCCGGTACGCAGGGCGGGGTGATCCTGTCGGGGCACAGCCAGGGCAGCGTGCTCGTGGCCGCGACGGTGCTGCAGCTGCCGCCGGAGGCGCGGGCCCGCACCGCCTTGCTGACCTACGGTTCGCCATTGCGCCGGTTGTACGCCCGGTTCTTCCCCGCCTACCTCACGGATTCAGTGCTGTCGGACGTGGGTGCGATGCTGGCCACCCCTGCTCCCGCTCCCGCTCCGGCTCCGGCCGGCGCCTTGCCGGCTGACGGCGGCGGGTCGCCGGATGAGGGCGGCGCGGTGCTGGCCCGGCCCCGGCAGGAACCGGGCCAGCACACCCCCCGTTGGGTCAACCTGTGGCGGGACACGGACCCCATCGGCGGACCGGTGGCGCCGCCGACGGCCCATGACGTGCGGCTCGTCGACCCGCCGGGCTTCGGCATGCCGCCCGGCGACACGGTCCCGCCCAAGGTTGACGGACATTCCGGCTATCAGCTTCGGCCGGAGTTCGGTGCGGTGGTCAGCGGGCTGGTTCGGGACCTGACGGCCCTTCCTCCCCAGGCTGCGACCGGTGCGGGGCCGCGTCCTCAGGGGCCCGCGTAGGTCCCGGCTCTGCCCCGTTTTCCGCCTCCGAAACCGGCGTTCGTCCGCCTTGCTCATCGGCGGGCGGCGCCGACACCGGCGCCGGTTGGGGCGGCACCGTCCAGCGGGGTCCGGGCGCGACGGGGTGCACGGCGTGCGGCGGCATGGGACGGCCGGGGTAGGCCGCCGCGGGCGCGGGTGCCGGCGTGGGGCGCAGCGGGCGGGGATGCGTCCGGCGGTACCGCCGGTAAAGCCAGACGATGAGGTAGGCCGGGCCGCCCACGAAGACCAGCCAGGGCAGCAGCCAGCCGAGCACCGTCAGCGCGACGCGCAGCGAGGCCACGAACGCGTCCCAGCCGTGGCGCAGGCCGACCAGGATGCCGGTGTCCTCCTTGGACACCGCCGGGGCGTGCGGCCCGTGCAGGAACACGGTGATGGTGGACAGCGCGGTGAGCCCGTCGAGGCGGCGCTTGCGGGCCTGCAGCGACTCGAGGTCGGACTCGCGCCGCGACAGCTCCGACTCGAGCGAGGTGATCTCGGAGATCGTCTGCGCCCGGGCCAGCAGCGCCCGGATGCGATCGACGCTGGCCTGCGCCGTCTGGATCCGCGACTCGACGTCGACGACCTGGTCGGTGACGTCCTGCGCGGAAAGCTGCCGGCTCTCCTCGTCGCCGATCGTCTTGATCTGATCCAACGTGGCCGAGAACTTCGCCGCCGGCACACGCAGCGTCAGCGTCGCGGTCGAGCTGTCGCCGTTGATCTGCCGGTTGTCGCCGCCGACGAAGCCGCCCGCGCCGGTGGCGAACGCGATCGCCTTGGCCGCGGCCTCGTTGACGTCCTTCACCTGCACCGTCATCGTGCCGGCGTAGATGATCGCGCGCTCGCTCGTGTCGATGTTGTCCGGCGCCTTCTGCTCGGTGCCGCTCTGCGCCTGGTTCTGCGCCTCGCCGCCGGCCTTCTCCTGGCCCTGGCCCCCGGCCTGGAGCTGGCGCTGGTCGGCCGGGCCCGCGCCGGCGGCCCCGTTGTCCGCCGCGGCCGGGGCGGCCGGCCGGTCGGCGGAGCTGGCCGAATCGCTCTTGCCGGAGCTGCCGCAGCCGCTCAGAGCGAGGACCACGGCGGTGGCGGCCGCCGCGAGGAACACGGTCGTGCGCCTGACTGACATGACGCCTCCTGGGTAGGGTCGTTCCGGAAGCCGGAAACACCACCTCGGACGCGGGCCGGTGCGGCTCCGGTTCCATCCGCCTGGGTCACGGTTCTGCCACGAGGAGGTCACCGGATGCGCATCACGAAGTACACGCACGCCTGCCTGCGCCTGGAGCACGAAGGCGGCGTACTGGTGATCGATCCCGGCGTGTTCAGCGAGCCCGAGGCGCTCGACGGCGCCGACGCCGTGCTCGTCACCCACGAGCACATGGACCACATCGACATCGACCGGCTTCGCGGCGTCGCGTCCCGCCAGCCCTCGCTGGTCGTCTATGCCCACCCCGACGTCGAGGACCAGCTGACCGACGTGGACGCGGACAAGTACGCGGTCAACCCCGGCGACACCTTCGTCGCGGCCGGCATGACGGTGCGCGCCCACGGCGGGCAGCACGCGATCATCCACCCCGACATCCCGCGGATCGTCAACCTGGGGTTCGTCATCGACGCCCCCGGCGGCCCGATCTACCACCCCGGCGACTCGTTCCACGTGCCGTCCGAGGAGGTCGCGACGCTGTTCGTGCCCGTCTCCGCCCCGTGGCTCAAGCTCTCCGAGGCGGTCGACTTCGCCCGGGCGGTCAAGCCCGAGCGCGCCTTCGCCCTGCACGACAGCCTGCTCGTGGACGTCGGCCAGCAGATGGTCACCGGCCACATGACGCGCCTGTCCGGCACGCACTACGAGCGCCTCGAACCGGGCAGCTCCATCTAGCGTTGTCCGCATGGATGACGCCATCGCCCGCCTGTACTCCGCGCCGCCCGAGGAGTTCATCGCGCTGCGGGGCGAGGAGATCGCCAAGGCCCGGCAGGCCCGCGACACCGCACGGGCGGCGGCGCTGGCCAAGCTGCGCAAGCCGACCGTGGCGGCGTGGCTGGTCAACCGGCTCGCCCACGAGCGGCCCGACCTCGTCGCCGACCTGCTGGCCCTGGCCGAGCAGCTGCGCGCCGCCCAGCGGGAGCTGCGCGGCGCCGACCTGCGCGAGCTGTCGGTGCGCCGGCGCGAGACGGTGACGGCGCTGGCCCGCGAGGCGGCCCGGCTGGCCGGCGGCGCGCGCGGCAACCTGCCGATGACCGAGGTGGAGGCGACGTTCGCCGCGGCGCTGGCGGATGCGGAGGTGGCTTCGGCGGTACGCGAGGGGCGCCTGACGAAGGCCCTCGAGTACACGGGCTTCGGCGAGACCCCGCGCCCCAACCTGCGGCTGGTGCAGGGCACCCCGGAGGCGGAGGCGGCGGAGCCGGCGGAGGCGGCCGGTTCGGCCAAGGTCACGCCGATCCGGTCCGCGCCCGACGCAACCGAGCGGGAGCGGCGGGCCGAGGCGCGCCGCCGGGAGGAGGAGCGGCGCGCCGCCGAGGAGGAGCACGCCCGCGCGGTCAAGCAGGCCCGGCGGGAGCTCATGACGGCGCTGCAGGTGCTCGCCGACGCCGAGAACGCGAAGGCCGAGGCCGAGCGGGCGGTCGCCGCCGCCGACAAGGCGATCCGCCAGGCCGAGAAGCGGGTCAAACTCGCCCAGGATGCGCTGTCCGACCTGGGCTGATCCGTTCGTCCGTTCGCGCACATGGCTACTCCTCGAACGAGTACCTTCACCGTGATCCATGCGGGTTGGCAGAATGACCCGGGTGACTCCCGAGCAGGCGGCCGCGGCGGCGAAGCAAGCGGTCCTGGTCCTGGGCGGCGCCTTCAGCGACGACCCGAAGACCATGCGGCGCGCCCGGCAGATCGGCCTGACCGGCTGGGCCTTCTACGTGGCCGGCCGCGGCGGTGCGCTGGGCGACGTGCGCGCCGACACCGTCGCCGCCGCGCTGGGCTTCATCGCGCCCGAGGCCGTCCAGGACGGCTGGGACGCCGCGCGCAAGGTCGCGCCGCCCGAGCAGATAGCCGCCGACAACCTCGACGAGTGCTGCCGCTGGGGCCGCGAGCACCTCGAGAGCTTCTACGCGCTGCCCAAGCTCGTCGAGCTCGCCGAGCGGGTCGTGGTCAGCGCCGAGACGGCCGGCATGCCCCTGTTCGCGGCCTGGCGGGCGATGCCCCTGCCGGACGACTCGCCGGGCGCCCGGGCCGCGGTCCTGGCCCACCTGCTGCGCGAGCACCGCGGCGCCGCCCACCTGCTGGCCATCCGGGCCAGCGGCCTGACCCCGCTCGAGGCGATCATCTCCGGCCCCGAGGGCGAGGCCGAGGCGACGGCCTTCGGCTGGCAGCCGCCGTACCCGCCGTTCGAGCCCCTGGTACGCCGCCGCAGCTGGGCCGAGGCCCTGACCGACCGCATCGCCGGCGAGGCCTTCCGCGCCCTGGGCCCCACCGAGCGCACCGAGCTCGTCAACCTCCTCGACGCCGCCGTGCAGTCGGTGAAGGAGGCCCTGCCTTCGTAGTTCGGGTTTTTGTCATACCTCGGGGTTAGGTTTCTCGGCATGGAGCTGCAGGGGTGCCCGGGGTGGACGGTTCGGGGCTGCACGTTGCGCGACGTGGCGGCGATCCTGACCGTGACGCGGGCCGGCGACGAGGCCACGCTGGGCGAGCCGGACTGGACCGAGGACGAGGTCGTGGCGACGCTGACCGCCCCCAACCAGGACCCGGCCCGCGACTCCTGGCTCGCGTTCGACCCCGGCGGGGCGCCCTCGGCCTGGGCCTATGTCGACAATCCGGAGCGCGGCGACCGGGAGAACGTCGAGGTCTACGCGGCGCCCGGGCGCGCTGAGGCGTATGGCCCGCTGCTCGACCTGGCGCTGCCGCGGGTGGCGGAGCGGGCCCGGGAGGCCGGCCATCCGCGGGTCACGCTGCGGGCGGGGGCGGTGGCCAGCGAGCTGGACTACATCGCGGCGCTGACGGAGCGCGGGTTCGTCTTCCGCAAGCGGCACGCGCGCATGACCCGTTCGCTGACCGGCCCCGACGAGCCCACCCTCGCAGCGCCCGGCGTCCCCGCGGACGGCGGGGAGACGGCGCGCGTGGAGGGCGGGGGAGCGGCGGGGGCCGCTGAGGTGGATCCGGTCCGAGCGGACGGCGAGGAGTCGGGCCTCGGGACGACCGGCGTGCCCGCGGGCGGCAAGGAGTCAGCCCCCGGGGCGACCGGCGTCGCCGCTGGCGGCGACGAGCTGGCCTCCGGAGCGACCGGCGTCCGGGCGGACGGTGGGGAGGCGGTGCCCGGGGTGCGGGTTGTGCGGGCCGACGACGAGGTCGAGATGCGCCGCTTTCACGAGGTGCTGCAGGCCGCGTTCGCCGACACGCCCGACTTTCAGCCGGTGAGCTATGAGGCGTGGCGGGAGTCGCTGGCCGCCCTGCCGTCGATCAGCTGGGACGAGTGGCTCGTGTCCGAAATTTCCGGACAGATCATTGGGGTCCTGCAATCGGCCGATCGCGGCAACGACGAGGGGTGGGTGAAGAACCTCGCGGTGCTGCGGGAGCACCGGCGCCACGGGGTCGGGGGAGCGCTGCTGCGGGCGGCCTTCGCGATCTACGCCGCCAAGGGGCGCACCAGCGCGGGGCTCGGGGTCGACCTCACCAACCCGACGGGGGCGTACAGCCTCTACAGCGGGCTCGGCATGAGCGTCGCCTTCGGCGCCGACCTCTACGAGCGGACGGTGGAGCCGTAGGGTGTCGCCGTCACATCGGTCTCCGCCACCCGCAGCCCCACCACCGGATGGCCATGAGCGTCGGCGCCGGCCTCTACGTGCGGGCGGTGGAGTGTGGGAGCGTCGCTGTTACGGCGGGCCCGGCATGAGCCTCGCGTTCGGCGCCGAACTCTGCGAGCGGGCGGTGGAGGCTTAGGGCATCGCCGTCTTCGTCGGGCGGGCGCGCAGGGCGTCGAGGTAGTCGGCGGGGGCGCCGGCCTTGGCGGCGGCGTTGGCGATCTCGGCCAGGTACCACGCGGTGGGCAGGCCGCCCTCGTAGCCGTTGAAGACGTAGACCCAGGCGGTCTCCTCGCCGTCCAGGGTGGCCACGCGCAGGTGCAGCTTGCGATAGGTGCCGGCCAGGGCGCCCTCGACCTCGTCGAGCTGCTTCTCGTCGTTGGGGTGCACGTCGTACAGCGCGACGAAGACCCGGTCGCCCGGCGACTCGACGATCGTCGTGACCGAGCCCTCCCAGCCCAGGACGTCCTCGCCGGCGAAGGTCAGGCGCCAGCCCTCGAGCCAGCCGGTTCCGATCATTGGCGAGTACGGACAGTAGGCCCGCATGCGGGCAGGGTCCAGGTTCGAGCCATACGCGGCGTAATGACGCACGGCGATGACGATAAACCCGACCGGGTGCGCGAGAGAATACTGCCGAGCGTGTCGGATTCGGATCCACTCGTCGGCGCGCCATACACCGTTCGGTTGGGGTCTGTGTTGCGCGAGTGTTTGACGAGGGACAACGCGGACCTCGTCGCCGGGCCGGCACCGCGGGGGAACGCGCTGACCGCGGTCGTGCGGGGGTGCAAATCGCCCACTCCCTACGTCGTTCGGCCATAGTTCGCGCCGCAGGGTCGCCGCACCGAGGGCAATGCGGACACGAGGGGCAACGCTCACATAAAAGGCAGGAGGTTGGGGTCGAATCGGGGGCTTGGCGCGGCGGGTTTGAGGGGCGAGGGAGAATACGACTGAAGAAAAGGCCGAGGAGGGGTGGCTGGCGTGGGCCGGATCGTGATCATCGGAGGTGGCCCGGCGGGCTACGAGGCGGCGCTCGTCGCCGCGCAGCTCGACGCCCAGGTGACCGTGATCGAGGCGGAAGGCGCCGGTGGCGCCTGCGTGCTGCACGACTGCGTGCCCTCGAAGACGTTCATCGCGAGCTCCTCGGTCGTGACCGCCCACCTCGACACCGAGGCGTTCGGGGTGATCGGGCCCGAGGGGCCGGACGTGCGGGTGGACGGGCCGGCCGTACACCGGCGGGTCAAGCGGCTCGCCGCCGCGCAGTCGGGCGACATTCACGCCAAGCTCGTCAAGGCCGGCGTCGAGTTCGTCACGGGCACTGCGCGCCTCGGTGAGGATACGCTCGGTCACACTCACAAGATCCGGGTCAGCCCGGCCGACGGTGACGCTCCGTATGACATCGCGGCCTCGACCGTGTTGATCGCGACCGGGGCGACGCCCCGCGTGTTGTCGACCGCGGCGCCCGACGGGGAGCGCATCCTTGACTGGCGGCAGGTGTACGACCTGCCGAGCCTCCCCGAGAAGCTCATCGTCGTCGGGTCCGGTGTGACCGGGGCCGAGTTCGCCTCCGCGTACCTCGCGATGGGCGTCGACGTGACGCTCGTCTCCAGCCGCGACCGGGTCATGCCGCACGAGGACCCCGACGCCGCGATGGCGATCGAGCGCGTGTTCCGCACCCGGGGCATGACGATCCTCAACAACTCGCGGGCCTCGGCCGCCCGGCGCACGGCCGACGGGGTCGTGGTCGAGCTGGCCGACGGGCGCTCGGTCGAGGGCTCCCACGTGCTCATGTGCGTCGGGTCGGTGCCGCAGACGGGGGAGCTGGGGCTCGCGGAGTACGGCGTCGACGTGGCGCCCGGCGGGTACGTCACCGTCGACCGTGTCTCGCGGACCAACGTGCCGGGGATCTACGCGGCCGGCGACTGCACCGGGCTGCTGCCGCTGGCCAGCGTCGCCGCCATGCAGGGGCGCATCGCGATGTGGCACGCGCTGGGGGAGGCGGTCGCGCCGCTCAAGCTGCGCACCGTCGCGGCCAACGTGTTCACCGACCCCGAGCTCGCCTCCGTCGGCATCACGCAGTCCGACATCGACAGCGGGCGGGTGCCGGCGCGGGCCGTCATGCTGCCGCTGGCCGGCAACGCGCGGGCCAAGATGGACGCGCTCGACGACGGGTTCGTGAAGATCTTCTGCCGGCCGGCGTCGGGGCTCGTTGTCGGCGGCGTGGTGGTGTCCCCGAAGGCGAGCGAGCTCATCATGCCGATCGCGATGGCGGTGGAGAACCACCTGAGCGTCGACCAGCTGGCCCACACGATCACGATCTACCCGTCGATCTCCGGGTCGATCGCCGAGGCCGCGCGCCAGCTCATGCAGCACGACGAGGACTAGGGAATCTCCTGGAAGATGTCGCGGGCGTAGTCGGCGACGGCGGCCCGCGTCACCGTGGCGTCGATCGGCAGGGACTCCAGGCAGCGGCGCAGCGTCTCGGTCAGCAAGGGCCGGGGTACCCGCATCGACACGGTCGAGTGCGGGACCCACTCGCCCGGGGCGTACAGCGGCAGCGTCTCCATGCCGGCCGCGTCCAGCCGGGACCACACGCGGGCCTGGTGGGCGACCAGCTCCGGGGTCGGCGCCGGGCCGAGGAAGACCACGCGGCCGACGAAGACCCCGCTGTACTGAAAATTGATCCGCAGCGGCTCGGCGACCCGGATCCCGGCGAGGGCCTCGGCGACCGCCTCCGGGTCGAGCTGCCGGGCGACGGCGAGCGTGACGTGCGGGCGGTGCCGGCCCTCATGCGGGGTGGCCAGGGTCTGCACGCCCATCTCCTCGAGCTGCTCCCACAGCACGCGGATGCGGCGGGTCGAGCGCTCGTCGAGGTACATCTCGACCGACGCGACCATCAGCGCGCCCTCTGGCAGCGCGGGCACCAGTAGGCGTTGCGGGCGTTGAGCACCGCGGTGCGCACCGGGGTCTCGCACACCAGGCACGGCTGGCCGGTGCGCCGGTAGACGTACACCTCGCCGCCGTGGCGGTCCACGCGCGGCGCCCGGCCCATCGCCTCCGGCATGTGTGCACTGTGGACGGTGTCGATGCGGCCCTCGGCCACGCCGGCGCGCATGAGGGTGCGCAGGTCCTGCCAGATGGCGTCCCAGCGGCGGCGGCCGAGCTTCGTGCCGGGCGTGGTCGGGGGCAGGCCGGCGCGGAACAGCGACTCGGTCACATAGATGAGCCCGGCGCCCGCGACCACCGCCTGGTCCATGAGCAACGCCATGAGGGGACGGGTCGAGCTTTTGATGATTCGGTACGCCAGGTCGCCGTCGCTGCCCTCATCCAGCGGGTCGGGGCCGAGGCGGGCGCGCAGGGCATCCACCTGCGCCGGGTCGAGCAGCTCGCAGGCGGTGGGGCCGCGCAGGTCCAGCCAGTGTTCACCGTTGGCCATCCGCATGCGGATCTCGCCGACCGGGGCGGGGGCCGGGCCGTCGCCGTCGGCGAACTTGCCGTACAGGCCCAGGTGGACGTGGATCGCCGGGCCGCCCTCGTAGTGGTGGAACAGGTGCTTGCCGTGCGCCGAGGTGTCCTCCAGCGGGCGGCCGTCGACGCGCAGCGCGTCGGCGGCGAAGCGCCCCTGCGGGCTGGAGACCGCGACCGGGCGGCCGGCGAACAGCTTGCGGTGCCGCTCGGCGAGGCGGTGGATGGTGTGACCTTCGGGCACCGACCGTTTATACCGGGTCGCCGCGCGGGCGGCACGCTATTGTTGGTGACGTGAGTCGCAGCGCACTGTCCACGACGACGCCGGGCCTTCCCCGGCGGCGCTGACCGACGTTCAGCTTCTGCTCCGGGGCGATGCGCTCCGGAGCTTTTTCGTGTCCCGAGTCGCGTCGCTCCGGCCTCTTCGAAGGAGACCGCGACATGCAGGACCACCGCCGGCTCGGGCGCGAGCTCGAGCTCTTCCACTCCGATCCGCTCGTCGGCGCCGGGCTGCCCCTGTGGCTGCCCCGCGGCGCGGCCGCCCGGCGCGCGGTCGAGGACTACCTGCTCGACCTGGAACGCTGCCACGGCTACCAGCACGTGTACTCCCCGCCGCTGGCCAAGGCGGAGATGTACTACAGATCCGGCCACCTGCCGCACTACGCCGACGACATGTTCCCGCCGATGGCCCTGGACGCCGACAACGCCTTCGTCCTGCGCCCGAGCCTGTGTCCCCATCACGCCGCGGTGTTCAGCTCGCGCGGGCGCTCCTACCGCGAGCTGCCGCTGCGCATCGGCGAGATCGGCGGGCAGTACCGCGCCGAGCGCTCCGGCGTGCTCGGCGGCCTGGCCCGGGTGCGCGCGATATCGCTCAACGACGGCCACGTCTTCTGCGCCGAGGACGCCGTCGAGGACGAGATCGTGGCGGCGCTGTCGGTCATGAAGGAGGCGCACGCCGCGCTGGGCTTCGAGCCGTCGTCGTGGCGGCTTTCGCTGCGCGGCGGCGGCGACAAGTACGTCGACGACCCGCCGATGTGGGACCGCGCGACCGCCGTGCTGCGCCGCGCGCTCGAGGCGGCCGATGTGCCCTATGAGGCGGCGGAGGGCGAGGCGGCGTTCTACGGGCCGAAGATCGACATCCAGCTGCGCGACTACGCCGGCCGGGAGAGCACCCTCGCCACCGTGCAGGTCGACTACTTCATGCCCGGCCGCTTCGATCTGTCCTATGTGGACGCCGACGGCGCCCGCCGCCGCCCGGTGATGGTGCACCGCAGCGCGGCCGGCAGCATGGAGCGCCTGTTCGCCCACCTCATCGAGGTGCACGACGGCGCGTTCCCGGCCTGGTACGCGCCCGTGCAGGTCGAGGTCCTCCCGGTCGGCGACGCGTCCGGGCGGGAGTTCGCCGATCGCTGCCGCGCGCTCGGCCTGCGCATCGAGGAGGTGTACGCCGGGAGCCTCGCCGCCCGCATCCGCGACGCCTCGGTGCGCAAGGTCCCGTTCGTGGCCGTGATCGGCGCGAACGAGCTCGCCGCCGGCTCCGTCTCGCTGCGCTCCCGCGACGGCGCGGTGTCGCAGCTCCCGGTGGACGCGGCCCTGGAGCGGCTGATTTCGGTGTGCCGGCCGCCTAAACACGCGGGAGCGGCCGGTTCGTCTGTCTCCGTGTGAAGGTTCTTCGCAAGATCGGCGCGGGGCTCGCGGCGCTCTCCATGGCCGCGTGCTCCGCGCCCTCGTCCTACGCCGCACCCTCCTCGGCGGTTCCGTCGAGAGCAGTTCCGTCCAGCGCGGGTCCGTCCCCGACTCGCGGCCCGGCGACCGTGGCCGTGCCCGACATCGAGTACCCGGCGGTGGGCGGCGGCGCCTACGAGTACGCGCCAACGGCCGGCCCGGTCGCCGGCGCCGCGGGCCGGCTGCTCAGCTACCGCATCGCGGTGGAGCGCGACATCGCCGGCATTTCCCCCGCCGGGTTCGCCGAGGCCGTCGAGGCGGTCTTCGCCGACCCGCGCAGCTGGCCCGGCACCGGCCAGTGGCGGCTGCGCCGGGCCGGCACCGGTGAGCGCTTCGACTTTACGATCTACCTGGTCACCCCGGCAACGCGGGACCGGCTCTGCCACAGCTCCTTCGACCGGTACACCAGCTGCCGCAACGGCGACAGCGTCGTCATCAACGTGGCCCGCTGGGTCCACGGCGTGCCGGACTATGGCGCCGACCTGGTCACCTATCGGCAGTACGTCATCAATCACGAGACCGGCCACCGGCTCTATCACGGCCACGAGCTGTGCCCGGGCCCCGGCCGCCCGGCGCCGGTGATGCAGCAGCAGACCCTCGGCCTGCACGGCTGCACCGCCAACGCCTGGCCGATCGTGGACGGCCGTTCGTACGCCGGGCGCTCCGGCCAGTACGACGACCCGCTTCCGCGCGACCCGTAAACGCCGGCGGCCTTCGCCCTCGTCTATCCCGGTGGGGGAAGGGAGGGCCATGCAGGAGTTCACCGAGTTCGTGCTCGGCCGGTCGCATGCGCTGCTGCGCTTCGCGTACCTGCTGACCGGGGACCGGCACCTGGCCGAGGACCTGACACAGGAGGCGCTGGTGCGCGCGCACCGCCGCTGGTCGGGCATCGTCGGCGCGGAGGGGCCGGAGCCGTACGTGCGCAAGGCGATCCTGCGGCAGTACCTCTCCTGGCGCCGGCGCCGCTCCTTCGCGGAGCGACCGATCGCCGAGGTCCCCGACCCGCTGCCCGGCACCGTCGCCGACGACACCGCCGGAAGGGTCGTCGAGGCCGACGCGATGTGGACCCTGCTGGCCACCCTGCCGAGGTCGCAGCGCGCCGTCATGGTGCTGCGGTACTACGAGGACCTCCCCGACGCGGAGATCTCCCGCCTGCTCAACTGCTCCACCTCAACCGTTCGAGTCCACGCGTTCCACGCACTGCAGAAGCTTCGGGCGGCCCTGGCCAAGGACCGGGTCGCCCCCGCGCCGGGAGGCCATACATGATCAACGACGACGTCGAGGAGCGCCTCCGCGAGGCCCTTCGCCTGCACGCGGCCGACGCCCCGCCGGGCGCCGCGATGCTCTCCACCGTCACCACCGAGTCGGTCCGCCGCGGCAAGCGGGCCCGCCTGGCCGCGTTCTCCTCCGGCGCCGCCGCGCTGGTCGCGATCGGCGCGGCGATCCCGTTCGCCCTGTCGTCGGGCGGCGCCGCCCCGCAGGTCGCGGCCGACCGCCCGGGCGCGGCGTCGACCCTGACCCCCGCCCCGATCCCGGCGAACCCGTCGGCCGCGCCGGCCGGGAGCACCACCACCACCGTGCCGTTGCTGGTCCAGTCAACGGTCCCGGCGAGCGTGACGTTCCCGTTCACCGCGCCGGCGCTCGCGGGCTACGGCCAGCCGCGGATCGCGCTGACCGGCGGCCACCCGACGTCGGTCCAGGTGCTGGCCAAGGGCGTGAGCGCCGACCTGACCCTGTACTCCGAGCGCCCGCCCGCCCCGACCTCGAAGACCACGTCCGCGACGACCGCGGTGAACGGCCAGACGGCGACGGTGTACGAGTGGCGCTACGCCGACGACGACCCGACCATCCCGTTCTCGGACCTCGAGCGCACCCTGGTCTGGCAGCCGTCCGCCGGCCAGTGGCTGAGCCTGCGCGTCACCCCGGCGGCGAGCACGGCGGACCTGGTCGCCTACGCCGAGGCGGTCAAGCCCGGCGGCGCGAAGGCCCAGGCCCCGTTCACGTTCGGCCTCATGCCGGCCGGATGGACGACCGACAACATCGACGGCGGCGTCGTCACGGTCTGCCCGCCGGGTGTGACCCCCGACCCGTCGTACGAGCACAAGCTGGCCGTCATGCTCGACGAGACCGCCGGCATCGAGCCGAAGTTCGGCAACCAGGCCGTGGAGGTCCAGGTCGCCGGCCGCCGGGCCTGGCTGACGTCGACGGACGAGGGCCAGACCCTGCAGATCCCGCAGCCCGGCGGCCGCTCCCTGCTGCTGCAGATCGCCCCCGAGGCCGCGCTGCCCCGCGACCTGCTGCTGCGCTTCGCCGCCACGATCGAGGTCACCCCGTCGGCCCAGGTCGGCCACGGCTGACACCCCTTTGGCATGAGGCGCCACCCCGCGGCGTGTTGCACGCTGTTCTTGGCGCCTCAAGAGGGTAACTTAAGGGATGATTCGGACGAGACCGTCTCAAATCCGAATATTTCTGCATACGATCGCTTCGTGCTGGTTGTAACGACTGAGGGCCTCCCCGGCTTCGAGATCACCGCGGTGCTCGGAGAGGTCCTGGGAGTGGTGGCCACCTCCCGTAACCCATTCGCCGCGGGCATCAGATCCACCGAGGGCGGCCCCGGCCAGGACTTGTCCCAGTTCCTGGTCCAGACCCGATCGAGGGCGGTCGGCCAAATGGTCCAGGCCGCCGAGAACCGAGGCGCCAACGCCATCGTCGGCATGCGCTTCGACCACAGAGACGTCACAAACACGTGGGTCGAACTCTGCGCCTACGGCACCGCAGTAGTAGCAGTCCCAATCCACGCCAGAACAGGAGCCCACGCCGCCGCCTAGCACTGTCTAGAAAAGCCGCAACGTTCCCAGACCGCAACCCGCGCCAACTGCACAACCGTGAGGCGCGCACGGCCCAGAAGCAACCACGGCCCCTGCTCATCAGAGGCGCACCGGTGCCCCCCGGCCCCCCCCGGCCCCCCCGGCCCCCCCGGCCCCCGGCCGCGACAGAACTACTTGATCTCCGCGATGGCCGCCCCCGCCGAGACAACCTCCCCCACCACCGCATTCAACCCCGTGACAACCCCCGCCTTATGCGCATTCAACGGCTGCTCCATCTTCATCGCCTCCAGCACCACGATGAGATCCCCTTCGGCAACCGTGTCTCCCTCCGCCACCGCGATCTTCACGATCGTCCCCTGCATCGGGCTGGTCAGCGCGTCCCCGCCGGCCGCCGCGGCCTGCTTCTTCCCCCCGCCGCGCCGCCGCGGCACCGCGGCCGCCGACCCGCCTGACGCGGATGCCGCCCCCAGCCCCGCCGGCAGAGTGACCTCGAGCCGCTTGCCGCCGACCTCGACGACGATCGTCTCGCGCGCCTCGGCGGCCGACACCTCGGTCGCGGCCGCGACGAACGGCGGGACGTCGTTGACCCACTCGGTCTCGATCCAGCGGGTGTGGACGCGGAACGGCTCCTCGGCGAAGGCCGGGTCGCGCACGACCTTGCGGTGGAAGGGCAGCGCGGTGGCCATGCCGTCGACGACCATCTCGTCGAGGACGCGGCGGGAGCGCTCGATGGCCTGGGCGCGGGTCTCGCCGACGACGATGACCTTGGCGAGCAGGGAGTCGAAGTTGCCGCCGATGACGCTGCCGGACTCGATGCCGGTGTCGACGCGCACGCCCGGGCCCGTGGGGATGCTCAGCGCCGTGACCGTGCCGGGAGCCGGGAGGAAGTTGCGGCCGGGGTCCTCGCCGTTGATGCGGAACTCGATCGCGTGGCCGCGCGGGGCCGGGTCGGCGTCGAAGCGCAGCTTCTCGCCGTCGGCGACGCGGAACTGCTCGCGGACCAGGTCGATGCCGGCGGTCTCCTCGGTGACCGGGTGCTCGACCTGCAGGCGGGTGTTGACCTCGAGGAACGAGATGGTGCCGTCGCTGCCGACGAGGTATTCGACCGTGCCGGCGCCGTGGTAACCGGCCTCGCGGCAGATGGCCTTGGCCGACTCGTGGATCTGAGCGCGCTGGTCGTCGGTGAGGAACGGGGCCGGCGCCTCCTCGACGAGCTTCTGGTGGCGCCGCTGCAGCGAGCAGTCGCGGGTGCCGACCACAACGACGTTGCCGTGCTGGTCGGCCAGGACCTGGGCCTCGACGTGGCGGGGCCGGTCCAGGTAGCGCTCGACGAAGCACTCGCCGCGGCCGAAGGCGGCCACCGCCTCGCGGACGGCGGACTCGAAGAGGGACGGGATCTCCTCCATGGTGCGCGCCACCTTCAGGCCGCGGCCGCCGCCGCCGAAGGCCGCCTTGATGGCGACCGGGAGGCCGTGTGCCTCGGCGAAGGCGATGATCTCGTCGGCGTCGGCGACGGGCTCGGCGGTGCCGGGGACCAGCGGGGCGCCGGCACGCTGGGCGATGTGACGCGCCGTCACCTTGTCGCCGAGGTCACGGATCGCCTGCGGAGTGGGGCCGATCCACGTGAGGCCGGCGTCGAGGACCGCCTGGGCGAAGTCGGCGTTCTCCGAAAGGAAGCCGTAGCCGGGGTGGACCGCGTCGGCGCCGGAGCGGGCGGCGACATCGATGAGCTTCTCAATACGCAGGTAGGAGTCGGCCGCGGTGTCGCCGCCCAGCGCGTAGGCCTCGTCGGCGAGCCGGGTGTGCAGGGCGTCGCGGTCGGAGTCGGCATAGACGGCCACGCTGCCCAGGCCGGCGTCGCGGCAGGCGCGGATGACCCGCACCGCGATCTCACCCCGGTTGGCGATGAGTACCTTCTGCACTGAACGCTCCCTTTGCTCTGGGCCCTCGGCCGCAGTCTAAGCCCAGGGTCCGACACTTTCCGTTGCCAACAAAATCACTTCGGGGTACTAGTCAAACTTTCCTATTACGCTTGTGTCGTGTCTACTACGCGTCTGCTGATCCTCGGCCTGATCTCGTACCTCCAGCCCGTCCACGGCTACGACATCCGCAAGGAGCTGGCCAGCTGGCACGTAGAGAGCTGGGCCAACGTCCAGCCGGGCTCGATCTACCACGCCCTGCGCAAGATGACCGAGGAGGGCCTGCTCGAGGAGGCCGGGACCGGGCAGACCGGCAACCGGCCGGCCCACACGCAGTACGCGCTCACCGCGGCCGGTGCGGCGGAGTATCAGACGCTGCTGCGCAAGTACTGGTGGGAGTATCAGGAGCCGACGGACCCGTTCCTGGCCGGGTTCGCGTTCCTGCCGCACCTGCCGCGCGCGGAGGCGGTCGGCGCGCTGCGGGCCCGGGCCCGGCTGCTCGAGGGCTGGAACGCGACCTATCGCGACAACGTCGAGGAGTGGACCGCGTACAAGCCGGTGCACGTCGCCTGGCAGTTCGAGCTCACCATGGCCCGCTGCGAGGCGGAGGCCCGCTGGTGCCACGACATCGCCGCGCGCATCGAGGCCGGCGAGGGTACGCACACCAACGAGGGTCCCGGGCCCGAGGGGGAGAGCGCCGAGGAGTGGCGCAAGGCGATCCGGGCCGAGTACGGCGAGCCCGTCGACGAGGACGACGAGTAGTACGCGAAATATTCAAGCTTGACCGTCAAAACTATATCGCGTTATGGTCTCCCTGCCGGGCCGCAGGCCCGGCGCGCCCCACTGGCCAGGCCGCCAAGCCGGGCGGGAATTGCCGAGGGCACACAGACAGGGAGACGGACATGATCGAGACGAGGGGGCTGCGGAAGTCCTTCCGCTCCCGCGCCGGTCGCGAGACGAAGGTCGTCGAGGCCGTGCGGGGCGTCGACCTCTCCGTCAAGGAGGGGGAGATCTTCGGGTTCCTCGGGCCGAACGGCGCCGGCAAGACCACCACGCTGCGCATGCTGGCCACGCTCATCACCCCGGACGGCGGTGAGGCCAGCATCGCCGGCGCCGACCTGCTCAAGGACCCCGGCGAGGTGCGCCGCCGCATCGGCTACGTCGCACAGGGCGGCAGCACCTGGGACGAGAGCTCCGCCCGGGAGGAGTTGGTCCTTCAGGCGCGCTACTACGGCATCTCGAAGTCCGAGGCGCGCGTGCGGGCCGCGAAGGCGCTCGACGCGTTCCAGCTGACCGAGTACGCCGACCGTCGCTGCAAGACCTACTCCGGCGGCCAGCGCCGCCGCGTCGACATCGCGCTCGGCATCATCCACGAGCCGCGCATCGTCTTCCTCGACGAGCCGACCACCGGGCTCGACCCGCAGAGCCGCGCCCACATGTGGGACGAGGTACGCCGCCTGCGCGAGGAAGGCATGACGGTCTTCATCACCACGCACTACCTCGACGAGGCCGACGCGCTGTGCGACCGGATCGCGATCATGGACCACGGGGAGATCGTCACCGAGGGCACCGTCGACGCGCTCAAGCGCGAGGTCGCCGGCGACGTGGTGACCGTCGGGGTCAACGGCAGCATCGACACCGCCGAGACCCTGCTGACCAACCAGGACTACGTGCGCCGCGTCGAGCGCGAGAACGGGCGTCTGCGGCTGTACGTCACCGAAGGCGCCACCGCCATCCCGCACATCCTGCGGCTGCTCGACCACGCGGGCGTGACGCTCGGCGAGATGGAGCTGCACCGCCCGAGCCTCGACGACGTGTTCCTCACCAAGACCGGCCGTTCCCTGAGGGAGAGCTGAGCGATGAAATTCTTCCGCGACACCTGGCTGGTCTTCCAGCGGCAGATGCAGCTCATGCTGCGCAACCCGGTCTGGCTCATCGTCGGGATCATCCAGCCGCTGTTCTACCTGCTGCTCTTCGCGCCGCTGCTCAAGCCGGCGCTGGGCGTGAGCTCCAACGCCGACGCCTACAAGCTGTTCGTGCCCGGCCTGCTGGTGCTGCTGGCGATGTTCGGCTCGCTGTTCACCGGCTTCGGGCTCATCGCGGAGCTGCGGGCCGGCGTCATCGAGCGCAGCCGGGTCACGCCGGTCAGCCGGTTCGCGCTGCTGGTCGGCCGCTCGCTGCGCGACGTCGTGTCGCTGCTGTTCCAGGCGCTGCTCATCGTGGTCATCGCGGTCGCGTTCGGGCTGCGGGTCAACGCGCTGGACGTGGTGGCCGCGTTCGGGCTGATGGCCGTGATCTCGCTGATGCTCTCGGCGTTCTCGTACGCGATCTCGCTCAAGCTGCGCAGCGAGGACGCCCTCGCGCCGCTGCTCAACACGATCTCGCAGCCGCTGCTGCTGACCGCCGGCATCCTGCTGCCGCTGACCTTCGCGCCGAAGTGGCTGAAGACGGTCTCCGACTGGAACCCGTTCTCGTGGGCCGTCGACGGGGTGCGCGCGCTGTTCGACGGCCACCCCGGCGCGGACTCGGTGTGGCAGGCGGCGGTGGTCATCGGCAGCCTGACCGTGCTGACGGTGATCTGGGCGTCCCGCGCCTTCGCGAAGGGCGTCCGTTAGAAACCGGAGAGCATCGAGAGAGCCGGGGCATAACCGATAAATCCGAAATGTCCGTCACGAAGTGGCGGACATTTCGGATCGGTAGGACCGCCCGATCGGCTTTACCGGTAATGACCGTCACGCTGTCGGCCCCTTCCCCGGTGGAAGGGGCCGTGACAGCGTCTGGGGGTGCAACTCGTCCGCGACCGGCTCACCTGGGTCATGTACGTCCAGCTGGCGCTGTGGGTCTATTTCCTGTACGGGTTCGGGCCGGTCGCCCCGCTGCTGCGCGACGAGCTGCACATCAGCCGGACCCTCGCCGGGCTGCACGGGACCGCGTTCGCGGCCGGGGGGATCGTCGGGGGCGCCGTCCTGCCGCTGCTCACCCGGCGGCTCGGGCGGCACCGGCTCATCTGGATCGGGCTGGGCCTGGTCTGCGCGGCGGCGGCTGGGATGTACGCCGCCCACCATCTCGCGCTGACCCTGGCGTTCACGACGCTGGGCAGCTTCGGCGGGGCGCTCAGCGTCAACGCGATCAACGCGGCGATGACCGATCACCACGGCACCGCCGCGCCGGCCGCGATCAGCGAGGCCAACGCGGCCGCGGCCGGGGTCGGGCTGGTCGCGCCGCTCATCGTCGGGGCGACGTTCGCGGCGGGGTGGGGGTGGCGGTTCGGGCTGGTGCTCGTCGTCGTGCCCGTGGTCGTCATCGCGTTCTACGCGCGGGCGCGGGCGGTGCGGCCGCCGGAGGCCGCCGGGTTCGGCGGGGAGCGGGCCGCGCACCGGCCGCTGCCGGGGACGTTTCCGCTGGCGCTGGCCAGCCTGTTCGCGACCGGGTCGATCGAGATCTGCCTGACGCTGTGGGGCAGTGACGTGCTGCGCGCCCATGCGCACGTCTCGGCCGGGGTGGCCACCGCGGCCGTGTCGACGATGATCGCCGGGATGGTCGGCGGGCGGCTGGCCGGCGGGCGGATGCTGCTGTTGTTCCGGCCGACGCGGATGCTGCTGGCCGCGCTCGCGGTGAGCGTGGGCGGGTTCGCGGTGTTCTGGTCGGTGACGGTGCCGTGGCTGGCGATGGCGGGGCTGTTCGTGGCCGGGCTCGGGATGGGGCTGCACTACCCGCTCGGGATCGGGCTGGCCCTCGCGCACTCGGACGGCCAGCCCGACCTGGCGGCGGCACGGGCGTCGTTCGCGGTCGGCATCTCGTTCGCGGTCGCGCCGTTCGCGCTGGGCGCCCTGGCCGACCGGGTGGGTCCGCACCCGGCCTTCCTGCTGGTACCGCTGTTCGCGGCGGTCTCCGCCGTCGCCATCCTCCGCCTCGACCGACTCACGCTGCCCGCCTGATCTTGGGCTGGCAAACGCAACTGGAGCTCGCTACACCACACCAAGTCGGTTGCGCGGACCCGAGCCAGGAAAAGCTAGAGGCGGCGGGCGATCGTGAGTCCGTCGGCGAGCGGAAGCAGCACGGACTCCACTCTCGGGTCCGCCAGGACCCGGCGGTTGAACTCGACCATCGCGACCGTGCCGGCGTCGGCCGGGTCGGGATCGACGATGTGCCCGTGGCGCAGCACGTTGTCGACCAGGATCAGCCCGCCCGGGCGCATGCGCGGGACGAGCTCCTCCCAGTAGCGCAGGTAGCCGGTCTTGTCCGCGTCGATGAACGCCAGGTCGAGGTGCGGCTCGGGCGGCAGCGCGGCCAGTGACTCGGCGGCCGGGCCGAGGCGCAGCTCGATGCGCTCGGCCAGGCCGGTGCGGGCCCAGTAGCGCCGCGCGATGCTCGTGAACTCGTCGGACACGTCCAGGCAGATCAGGCGGCCGCCGTCGGCCAGCCCGCGGGCGATCGCGATGCTCGACAGGCCCGTGAACGTGCCGATCTCGACCGCCTGCTTCGCGCCGAGGATGCGGGTCAGCAGCGTCATGAACGCGGCCTGCTCCGGCGCGATCTGCATGCCCGCCTGGTCCGGCAGCACGCTCGCCGTCTCGTCGATGAGGTCACGCACCGCGTCGTCGGGCTCGCTGCCGTTGGCCACGACGTACGCGTGCAACTCGTCCGTCAGGCTCAAGGTCTCCTTCGTCATGGGTCCATCCTGCCGCGCGACCACAGCGACGTGATCGGAACGCCGAGCCGGGCCAGGAGCAGCCGCAGCGTCGGTACGGACAGGCCGACCACGTTGGTGTGATCGCCCTCGATGCCGGCGACGAACGCGCCGCCCAGCCCGTCGATGGTGAACGCCCCGGCGACCTCGAGCGGTTCTCCCGAGGCCACGTAGGCGGCGATCTCGTCGTCGTCGGGCTCGGCGAAGTGCACCGTGGTGGCCACGACGGCCTCCGCGACGGCGCCGGTCTCCAGGTCGATCAGGCAGTGGCCGGTGTGCAGGACCCCCGAGCGGCCGCGCATCGCCTTCCAGCGCGCGGTCGCTTCGGTGGCCGAGGCCGGCTTGCCGAGGATCTCGCCGTCGAACGCGAGGACGGAGTCGCAGCCGAGCACGAGGGCGGACGGCTCGGTGACGCCGGCGGCGACCGCGCGGGCCTTGAGGGCGGCGAGCGTGCCGGCCAGCGTCGCCGCGTCGCCCGCCTCGATCACGGACTCGTCGACGCCGCTCACGACGACCTGGGGATCGATGCCGGCGTGGGTGAGCAGGCGGCGGCGGGCGGGGCTCGCCGAGGCCAGAATGAACGTCTTCACGTAGCGGAAGGTTAGCGAAGTCTCCGTACCATCATGGCCGTGCGCAAGCTCTGGGCGGAGTTCAAGGCCATCGCCATCGGGGGCTCCGTCCTCGATCTGGCGCTCGGGTTCATCATCGGCACCGCGTTCGCGACCCTGATCCAGTCCTTCGTGACCAACCTGTTCCTGCAGGCCGTCGCCGTGCTGGTGCACGAGCCGGACTTCAAGGCGCTGCAGTTCAAGATCCACGGCACGCCCATCAAGTACGGCGTGTTCCTCAACGACCTGCTGCAGTTCATGCTGCTGGCGGTCGGGCTGTTCGTGGTCATCAAGCTCATGACGCTCATCGGCGTCGAGCGGGGGCGTTCGCTCGAGCTGCGCAACTGCCCCTACTGCCTCGACCGCATCCCGGTGGCCGCGATGACCTGCCGATCGTGCGGCCAGCCGCTGGTGTCCGAGCTGCCCCCGCCCGAGGAGGCCGAGCGGCTGCAGCGGGAGCGGGAGGCGCGGAAATGGCCGACGCTGCCGCCGATCACGATCCCGCGACGGCGCGCCAGTGCCGCGCCCGGCCCGGACGAGCGCTCCGGGCCCAGCGGGAACTCGGAGCCGCAGCCACGGGAGGAGCCGGCGCGAGACTGAACAGCGCGCCGACGATCGCCGCGACCTCCTCGGCGCTGGGCGTGCCGCGCACCACCCTGAACAGGGGCTCCTCGCTCACGTGACCCTCCCGGACTCGTTCACGAAACGTTGCCGTCTTGCGAGCATACGCACACCCCGGCAGCGCATACTCGAACGGAACGGGAGTCGATGGCGAGTTGGGGGGCCGCATTGACAAACGTCCTGCTTCGCCGAGTCTGTGCCGCGATATCGATAGTTTTCGTTGTGCTGGTGCTTGCGCCGGCCGTCTCGGCGTCGGCCCGGGAGGGCGAGTCGCCCGCGTCCGTGTCCGCATCGCTGCACTACCAGGTCACGTTCGTGGCGCGGGCCTGCGACAGCTACCACGACGTCATGGGCAACCGGGTCCGTGACGACCACGCCGAGAGCGCGGCGCTGACCGGGCGCGAAACCGCGTACCAGGACGGCTCCGAGGTCGACCCGGACGTCGAGGCGGCCAACTCGTCCGGCTGCGAGCCGCTCAACGGGTGGCAATTTTCACTGGGCGCCGGGCACGAGAAGAAGGGCGCGCTGTCGACCGTCACGGCGCCGGCGACCGGCAGCGGGCCGACCGCCGCGGCCGCGCCGCTGCTGGACCGCACGGGGCAGAAGACCGACAAGACGATCGACGGCGCGGTGACCGTGATCCTCACCGACGACCAGGCCAGGGCCGCGGCCCGCCATCAGCTGTGGGCCCAGGGCGGCACGCCGGGCGACCCGCTGATGACCGGCGCGCAGTCGGGCCGGGCCGGATACGGCTTCGGCGCCCTGCGCTGCGCCCTGGACGACCACACCGGCGGAAACGTGCAGTGGATCGGCTTCCCGGCCGGCACCCGCCACGTGTTCTGCTTCGCGTACTACGTCAAGGGCGCCCCGGCGCCCGGCACGCTCATCGTGCGGGCGCGCACGACGCGCGCGCCGGGCTATCCGCAGCGCTTCGCCTTCGACGCCAGCCCCAGCTACAACCGCGACCAGCGGATCAGCGTCGACACGAGCACCGACGCGACGTTCGTGCGCAGCTCCGGCGGACAGCCGAGCACGATCGCCTCACGCACGCCGCCCGGCTGGACGCTCGCCGACCTCGGCTGCACCAAGAGCGGCGCCGGGCAGAGCCTCGCCACCACCGACGTGCCGACCGGCCGGGCGACCGTCACGCTGGCCCCCGGCGAGATCGTCACGTGCACCTTCACCTACGCCCCGCCGGCCGTCCCGCCCGGCCTTACCCTGCTGCTGTACTCCGACAGCCCCGGCGGCGCCTTCAACCTCTCCGTCGCCGACCCGGCCGGCGGCCCGCCCCGGCTGCTCAGCGCGACGCCGACGGGCGACGGCTCGGCCTCGACGGCGGCCGGCGCCGACCTCGGCACGCTGCTGCCCGGCTCGTATGCGGTGACCCTCACCCCGCCGGCCGGCGACGCCGCGGCGTGGAGCCTGGCCGGCGCGGCCTGCGGCGACCAGACGCTCAAGCCCGACAACATGACCGTCACCGTGGTCGTGCCGGCCGGCGCGGCGATCGACTGCGCCGTGCGGGTCAGCCGCAAGGCCGGCTCGCTCGAGCTGCGCTCGGTCACCGTCGGCGGCACCGCGGCCGCGTCCTTCGCCGTGACGCCACGCGCCGAGGCCCTGGCCGGCTGGTCCGGGGTCGCGACGACGACCGGGGTCGGCATCGGCGCCGTGGCCCAGGGCGACGTGCCCGGGTCGCTGGCGTTCGGCGACTATCTGGTCACCCCGGTCCCGCCGGTGTCCACCGTGGACGGCAGCTGGCGGCTGAGTTCGTTCGCCTGCGACCCGGGCGACAATCCGGATATGCCGGATGTGGCCGCCGATGTCGCACACCTCTCCGCCGGCCGCCCCGCGGCCAAGTGCACGGCCACGTTCCTGTTCGATCCCGCCCGCCAGTTGCAGGTCACGGTCCGCTTCGCCGGCAACGTCGACGGGCGGGCCGGCGCCGTCGTGCTCGACGTGCAGTGCGAGGACGGCTCGAGCGGCCGCGCGGTGCTCGCCGCCGAGGACAACAGCGAGGCCTCCCTGCCGGCGCCGCTGGGCTTCCTGAGCCCGACCCGGTGCATGGTCCAGCGGCCGACGGCCCCGGCGGCGAAGAGCGCACAGGTGTCGGTCACCGCCACCCTCGACCCCAACCCCGGAAAGGGCCCCCTCGCCATCCCCGGCACGGTCGAGATCGCCGCCGACAACGCGGCCGACGAGCCGGAGTACACCGTCGTCGTCACCGTCACCTTCGACACCTCGGAGGCGCCCCCGACGCAGCAGAAGGTCCTCGATACGTTCAAGGTCCTTCCGGTGGCCCTGATCGGCGCCGGCCTGGTCGGGCTCGGCCTGCTCATCCTGCTGATCATGGTGCTTCGGTCCCGCGCGGACTGACGCGAGATCTTCACCGTTTCCGGGGTTTTTGCGGGGTGCGCGCGTTGGGTAACTTTCTTGGTGATGACCCAGCCCAAGGCCCTGATTGCCGAGCGTTACCGACTGATCGAGTCGCTCGGCGCGGGTGGCATGGGCCGGGTCTGGCTGGCCCGCGACGAGATGCTGCGCCGCGACGTGGCCATCAAGGAGATCATCTTCCCGGAGAGCCTGACCCAGGAGGAGCGCGAGGAGCTGCGCCAGCGCACCCTGCGCGAGGCCCGGGCCGCGGCCCGGCTCAACGACGCCAACGTCGTGCGGATCTACGACGTCGTGCGCACCGAGCAGGCGCCGTGGATCGTCATGGAGTACGTCCCGTCGCGCTCGCTGCACCAGGTGATCACCGATGACGGCCCGCTGCCGCCGGAGCGCGTCGCCCAGATCGGGCTGGCGGTCCTCGGCGCGCTGAAGGCCGCGCACGCCGCCGGGGTGCTGCACCGCGACGTCAAGCCGGGCAACGTGCTGCTCGCCGACACGGGCCGGGTCGTGCTCACCGACTTCGGCCTGGCGGTGTTCGACGGCGGCGACGGCGCCGTCACGCGCCCCGGGCTGATCCTGGGCTCGCCGCAGTACATCTCCCCGGAGCGGGCGAAGGAGGGCACCTCCGGCCCGGAGTCGGACATGTGGTCGCTCGGCGCCACGCTGTACGCCGCGGTCGAGGGCCGGTCGCCGTATGCGCGCTCGACCACCTACGCCACGCTGACCGCCCTCGCCACCGAGGAGCCCGACGCCCCAACTCGCGCCGGCGTCATGAAGCCGGTCCTCAACGCGCTGCTGCGCAAGGACCCGCGCTCGCGCGCCGGCGTGGCCGAGACCGAGCGGCTGCTGCAGCGCGCCGCGATCGGGGCGGGCCGCGGCTGGCCCTGGAGCATGCCGGCCCTGCCGCGGCCGCGGCGGTCGCGGGAGTACTCGCGGTATCCGTCGCACTCCGGCGCTTCGGACCAGCGCCCCGCCGCGGCGATCGAGCCGATCGCCCCGGTGAGCGCCGCGCCCGGCGCCGCATCGGAGCTGTCACCGGTCCCGTTCGCCAGCATCCGGTACCCCGGCCGCGTCCACGGCAGCGCCACGGTGGCCCCGCCGGCCCCGTCGGCGGCGCCCTCGGACGAGCCGCTCGTGGTCTTCACGTCGGACGACGACGAGCTCGACCGCACCGTCCCGCGCTCGCAGCGCTGGCGCTGGATCGCCGCCGGCGTGGCCGTGCTCCTGGTGGTCGTGGGCGCCGCGCTGTACTTCTCCGACTCCATCCGGTCCGACCGGGGCGCCCCGCCGGCGGTACCCCCGGCGTCGGCCACGCTCGTGTCGTCCTCGCTGCCGGCCTCGCCGTCGCCGTCCCCGATCGTCGTGGGCTCGATCGGCAACAACACGGTCCAGCTCCCGCCCGGTTACGAGTGGAAGACCGACCCGAAGTTCGGCTGGCGCGTCGGCCTGCCGATCGGCTGGCTTCCGCAACCCAGCCCCGACACCCCGTCGATGGTCTTCTTCCAGAGCAACACCGACCCGCGGATGCGCATCGGCTTCGACGTGACGTACACGCCGCCCCCGGGCGACCCGAAGGCCGACTGGGCCGACCAGGAGCGCGCCCGCGTCGCCAAGGGCCTGTACACCAACTACCAGCGCGTCAAGATCGTGGACGTCCCGAACTACCTCGGCGCATGCGCCGAATGGCAGTGGACCTACGACTCGTCGCAGGGCCACATGCGCGTGTCCAACCTGGGCTGCCGCGTGCGCCCCAACCTGGGCGTGGCCATCTACTGGGAGTGCACCGCCGACATCTGGTCGTCCCCGCCGGTCCAGCAGATCTACAACATCATCAAGGTCACGTTCCAGCCCCCGCCCCCGTGAGCCGGCGCTACAGCGGGATGTTGCCGTGCTTCTTCGGCGGCAGCGTCTCGCGCTTGGTGCGCAGCAGCCGCAGCGCGCGGACGATCTCGACGCGCGTCGTCGAAGGCGGGATGACGCCGTCGACGTAGCCGCGCTCGGCCGCGACGTACGGGTTGGCGAGCGTGTCCTCGTACTCCTGCACCAGGTCGGCGCGCAGGGACGTGGGGTCGGCGGCGTCGCGCAGCTCCTGGCGGTACAGGATGTTGACCGCGCCCTGGGCGCCCATCACCGCGATCTGCGCGGTCGGCCACGCGAAGTTGAGGTCGGCGCCGAGGTGCTTGGAGCCCATGACGTCGTACGCGCCGCCGTAGGCCTTGCGGGTGATGACCGTGACCTTGGGTACCGTCGCCTCGGCATAGGCGTAGATCAGCTTGGCGCCGCGGCGGATGATGCCGTCCCACTCCTGGGTGGCGCCCGGCAGGAAGCCGGGGACGTCCACGAACGTCAGGATCGGGATGTTGAAGGCGTCGCAGGTGCGCACGAAGCGGGCCGCCTTCTCCGAGGCGTCGATGTCCAGGCAGCCCGCGAAGTGCATCGGCTGGTTGGCCACGACGCCGACCGGGTGGCCCTCGACGCGGCCGAAGCCGACCAGGATGTTCTGCGCGAACAGCGGCTGCACCTCGAGGAAGTCCTCGACGACGGCCTCGATGACCGTGTGCATGTCGTACGGCTGGTTCGCCGAGTCCGGGATCACGCCGTCGAGGGCCAGGTCCTCGTCGGTGACCTCGAGCGGGGCCGGCGCGGGCACGACGGGAGCGTCGTCCATGTTGTTGGACGGCAGGTAGGACAGCAGCGCGCGCACGTAGTCGATCGCGTCGTCCTCGTCGGAGGCGAGGTAGTGCGCGTTGCCCGACTTGGTGTTGTGGGTGCGGGCGCCGCCGAGCTCCTCGAACTCGATGTCCTCGCCGGTCACGGTCTTGATCACGTCGGGGCCGGTGATGAACATGTGCGACGTCTGGTCGACCATCACGGTGAAGTCGGTGACGGCCGGCGAGTAGACGGCGCCGCCGGCGCACGGGCCCATGATCAGCGAGATCTGCGGGATGACGCCCGAGGCGCGGACGTTGCGGAAGAAGATTTCGCCGTACAGCCCGAGGGAGACGACCCCCTCCTGGATGCGGGCGCCGCCGGAGTCGTTGATGCCGACGATCGGGCAGCCGATCTTCATCGCGAGGTCCATGACCTTGACGATCTTCTCGCCGAAGACCTCGCCGAGGGAGCCGCCGAAGACGGTGAAGTCCTGCGCGAAGACGCACACCTGGCGGCCCTCGACGGTGCCGTAGCCGGTGACGACGCCGTCGCCGTACGGCCGGGTGGCCTCCAGGCCGAAGTTCGTGGACCGGTGCCGGGCGAGCTCGTCAAGCTCGACGAAGGAGCCGGGGTCGAGCAGCAGGTCGATGCGCTCGCGGGCGGTCTTCTTGCCGCGCGCGTGCTGCTTCTCGACGGCCCGGGCCGACCCCGCGTGGACCGCCTCCTCCGTGCGGCGCTCGAGATCGGCGAGCTTTCCGGCCGTCGTGTGGATGTCGGCGCCGACTCCAACCTGCTCTGTTGTCACGTTCGGCATCCTATTCTTGGCGGCATAGGGTCGCCTTGTGAACATTTCCACCGGTGCGTACTCGCGGCTCGACCGGCCCCCGCTGCACCAGGCGACCCTGCGCCGCGCGCTCGTCGTGCCCGGCGGGTTCTGGACCGACCTGCGGATCGTCGAGGAGACCGGCTCGACCAACGCCGACGTGGTCGCGGCCGCCCGCGACGGGGCGCCGGAGGGCCTGGTGATCGCCGCCGAGCGGCAGAGCGCCGGCCGCGGGCGCCTGGACCGGCAGTGGCAGTCGCCGCCGCGGGCCGGGCTCATGCTCAGCGTGCTCCTGCGCCCGGACCTTCCGCCCTCCCGGCTGGGCTGGCTGCCGCTGCTCGCCGGGGTGGCGCTGGCCGAGTCGGTGCGCCGGGTCGCCCGCATCGACGCCTACCTCAAGTGGCCGAACGACCTGCTGCTGCGGGGCGATCGGAAGACCGCCGGCATCCTCGCCGAGGCGGCCGACGGCGCCGTGGTCCTCGGCATCGGCCTCAACGTCACCCTGCGCGAGGACGAGCTGCCCCGCCCCGACGCGACCTCGCTGGCGCTCGGCGGCGCGGCGAACGCCGACCGGGACCCCCTGCTGAAGGCGCTGCTGCGCTCGCTCGCCGACTGGTACACCCGCTTCACCGGGCACGGCGGCGACCCGGCGGCCTCGGGGCTGCGCGAGGAGTACAAGCTGCACTGCGGCACGATCGGGCGGCGCGTGACGGTCGAGCTGCCCGGCGGCGGCACGCTCGAGGGCCTCGCCGCCGACATCGACGGCGACGGCCGGCTGCAGGTGACGGACCGCTTCGGCGCGGTGCACGCGGTGGCGGCCGGCGACGTGGTGCACGCAAGGTTAGCGGGGCATTAGATACGTCCGGGTAGGCAATGCCGCCGGGTGGCAATCAGGGTCTAGCCTCACCTCCGACATTCATGAACGAGGAGGGGTTGGCGTGGGGTTCCCGGAAAGCGTCCTGACCAAGGACGAGCAGGTGGTGCTGAGCCTGCACCCCCACTGGAAGGCGCTGTTCCTGCCGGTGGTCTGGTTCGTGCTGGCCCTGGCGGCGGTCATCGCGCTCGCGATCTTCACCGGCTGGGGCCTGATCCCGATGGCCATCGTGGCCGGCGTGGCCCTCGTGGTGGTGCTGGTGGTCACCGTGTGGCCGTGGATCAAGTGGCGGACCACGCACTATGTCTTCACCAACGAGCGGGTGATCATGCGCAGCGGCGTCTTCTCGCGCACCGGCCGGGACATCCCGCTGGGCCGGGTCAACGACGTGTCGTTCTCGCACTCGCTGTTCGAGCGCATGCTCGGCTGCGGGACCCTGACGATCGAGTCCGCCGGTGAGCGCGGCCAGGTGCAGCTCAACAGCCTGCCGCACGTCGAGAAGACCCAGAGCGTGCTCTACGAGCTGGTCGACGCGGACCGGCAGAAGCACACCTTCGGCGACGACGACCGCGAGGCCCTCGTCAAGGAGATGAAGAACGACTAGTCAGCAACCCGACACACGAGCCACCGGCCCTCGTCAGCGCTTCGCGACGGGGGCCGCCTCGTCGGCGGACTGCCGCGGCGCGGGCGCCGGCACCGACGGGTCGGAGAAGGCCGCTTCGAGCGCCTCCATCTGCCGCTCGTCCGGCACGATCGCGCTCGTGTCGGAGAACGCCACCTCGAGCGCCTCGATCTCGCGCTCCTCGGCCGACGCGGTGAAGACCCAGGTGCGGTACGCCCAGAAGCGGAAGATCATCGCCAGCCCGATGCCCGCCGCGTTGGCGATGTTGAACGCCAGCCGGTCGCCCGAGTTGGACTCGCTGAAGTGCAGGCCGTACTTCGCCACGGCCAGCACCGCCTCCTGGATGAACAGGCCGACGCCGTTGAGGGCGAAGAACAGGATGTACTCACGGCGAACGCTGCTGCGGTCGCGCTGCGAGTAGGTCCACTGGCGGTTGAGCACGTACGACACCGTGGTGGCGACGACGGCCGCGACGATCTTGGCCTTGAGCGGCCCGATGAACAGCAGTGCGTTGACCAGGGCGAAGTCGATGACGGTGTTGATCCCGCCGACCGCGGCGAACTTGAACAGCTCGGTCGCGAGGGACCGGTATCGCTCAGGGATGTACCGGTCACGAAGACTGCTGGCTAGGCGCACCGGCCAACCTTACGGTAAGCGACCAAACGCCGCTCGTCCCAGCGGGTGCAGGGCGACACAGGTCACCCTGCGTCCTCACCCGATGCCACGGAGGGTTGCTTGCGGAACACGATCTGACGGTACGACCAGAACCGGAACGCGGTGCCCAGGACCAGCCCGACCCCGTTCTTGGCGATGTTGTCCGACAGCTGCGAGGTGAACCCGAACACGTAGTGACTGAGGTACAGACAGCCCAGCGCGATGCCCAGTCCGCAAAGGTTGAAGAAGAAATACAGTGCGTATTCGCGGCGCAGGTCGGAGCGGGCCCGGTCCCGCCAGGTCCAGAAGCGGTTGCCGACGAACGCCACGGTCGCCGCGACCGTCATCGAGATCGCTCCGGCCACGAGCGTGTTGAGCGGCGCCCAGAGCAGGTTGAACACCACCGTGTCCACCACGAAGGACACGGCGCCGATGACGCCGAACTTGCCCACCTCGCGGATGAGCCCCTCGAAGCGCGCCAGGAGCCCAGGGCGCGGTTTGGACTGCACGTCGGTCACCCTCGCCAGGGTAAGGCACGGCATCCGTTGCGCAGTCATGCGCGCTGCACGAAAAGTTCGCGCGTAAATCTGCGTCGGGCCGCAAACTTCTTCGGTACTTGTGCAGGTTTTCACAAGCTCTCGCGGTGCTGGGCCCAGTCGATCGGCTTAGGCTGAGTTAAATCGGCTGGAGTTTTTCGACGCGCTTGCTGCATCGCGCGCCGCGCTGACGCGCACCCTCCGGCCTGCAGGTCAATGCCGACCACGAGGAGTCACCGCATGTCTGCCCCGGTAATCGTGCCCGGCCTGGATCAGGCGCCGACCCCACACACCAGGCTGCTCGCCTGGGTCCGCGAGGTCGCCGAGCTCACCCGACCCGAGCGGGTGGTGTGGTGCGACGGCTCCGAGGGGGAGTGGCGCCGCATGACCGACGAGCTGGTCGAGAGCGGGGCGCTGGTCCGCCTGGCCGCCCGCCCGAACTCGTTCTGGGCCCGCACCGACCCATCGGACGTGGCCCGCGTCGAGGAGCGCACGTTCATCTGCTCGGCCGACGAGGCCGACGCCGGGCCCACGAACAACTGGATGGCGCCGGAAGAGATGAAGCGGCGCATGACCGAGCTGTACGACGGGTGCATGCGCGGCCGCACGATGTACGTGATCCCGTTCTGCATGGGCTCCCTCGACGCCGAGCAGCCGATGTTCGGCGTGGAGGTCACGGACTCGCCGTACGTGGTCGCGTCCATGCGCATCATGACCCGGATGGGGACCGCGGTGCTCGAGCGCATGGGCGCCGACGCCGCCTTCGTGCCCTGCCTGCACTCCGTCGGCGCGCCGCTGGAGCACGGCCAGGCTGACGTTGCGTGGCCGTGCAACGACACCAAGTACATCTCCCATTTCCCGGAGACCCGGGAGATCTGGAGCTTCGGATCCGGCTACGGCGGCAACTCGCTGCTGGGCAAGAAATGCTTCTCGCTGCGCATCGCGAGCGCCATCGGGCGCGACGAGGGCTGGCTGGCCGAGCACATGCTCATCCTCAAGCTCACCTCGCCGCAGGGCGTGGTGAAGTACGTCGCGGCGGCGTTCCCGAGCGCGTGCGGCAAGACCAACCTGGCCATGCTCGAGCCGACGATCCCCGGCTGGAAGGTCGAGACGCTCGGCGACGACATCGCCTGGATGCGCTTCGGCGCCGACGGCCGGCTCTACGCCGTCAACCCGGAGTTCGGCCTGTTCGGCGTCGCGCCGGGCACCGACTGGAAGACCAACCCCAACGCGATGCGCACGCTCGCGCGGGGCAACTCGGTCTTCACCAACGTGGCGCTCACCGACGACGGCGACATCTGGTGGGAAGGCATGGGCGAGCCGCCCGCGCACCTCACCGACTGGCGCGGCCGGGACTGGACGCCCGAGTCGGACGAGCCGTCCTCGCACCCGAACTCGCGCTTCTGCACGCCGATCTCCCAGTGCCCGATCCTGGCGCCGGAGTACGACGACCCGCGCGGCGTGCCGATCGACGCCATCCTCTTCGGCGGCCGCCGCAAGACGACGATCCCGCTGGTCACCGAGGCCCGCGACTGGGTGCACGGCGTCTACCTCGGCGCCACGCTGTCCAGCGAGACCACGGCCGCGGCGGTCGGCCAGGTCGGCGTCGTGCGCCGCGACCCGATGGCCATGCTGCCGTTCATCGGCTACCACGGCGGCGACTACTTCGCCCACTGGATCAACATGGGCAAGGGCGCCGACGGAGACGCCTCCAAGCTGCCCAGGATCTTCTACGTCAACTGGTTCCGCCGCGGCGAGGACGGCCGCTTCCTGTGGCCCGGCTTCGGCGAGAACTCGCGCGTGCTCAAGTGGGTCGTGGAGCGCCTTGAAGGCACCGCCGCGGCCGTGGAGACCCCGATCGGCGCGGTGCCGGCGCCCGGCTCGCTCGACGTGTCGGGCCTCGACCTGAGCGAGGAAGACCTGGCCGCGGTACTGCGGGTCGACCCCGCCGAGTGGCGCGAGGAGCTGCCGCAGATCGCGGCCTGGTTCGAGAAGTTCGGCGAGAAGTTGCCGGGTGTTCTTTGGGCGGAGCTGGACGCCCTGCGCGCCCGACTCGCCCTATAACCGCAGGTGAGCGGCCGGTCCCCCGGGTGACCGGCCGCTCCTGCGTTTACAGATTCGGTACTGTCAGGTGCCCGGCTAGCGGTGTTGTTTCGCCCGGTTGGTCGCTAGTCTTTGCTGCCGTGGGTCTGCGTGACGTGGTTTATTCGCTGTACGAGAAGCGTCTCGCCCGGAGGCTGCTCGGCAAGCCGAAGCCGCACCACGTCGGGGTGATCGTCGACGGCAACCGCCGCTGGGCGCGCGAGATGGGTTACGTCGATCCCAACGACGGCCACCGGGTCGGCGCGGAGCGCATCAAGGAGCTCCTGCGCTGGTGCGACGGCGCCGGCGTCGCTCACGTGACGCTGTGGCTGCTCTCCACCGACAACCTCTCCCGCCCCGCGCAGGAGCTCGACCCCCTGCTGCAGATCATCGAGAACCTCGCCGCCGACCTGGCCGCGGACCGCAACCCGTGGGAACTTCGCATCGTCGGCGCGCTGGACCTGCTGCCGAGCGCGAGCGCCCAGGCATTGAAGGCGGCCCAGGAGAAGACGGTCGACCGCACGGGCGGCGCCCAGGTCAGCCTGGCCGTCGGCTACGGCGGCCGCCGCGAGATCGCCGACGCGGTGCGCTCCCTCCTGCACGAGCACGCCAAGGCCGGGACGACGATCGAGGAGCTCGCCGAGATCCTGGACGTCGACCACATCTCGGATCACCTGTACACCCGCGGCCTCCCCGACCCGGACCTGGTGATCCGGACCTCGGGGGAGCAGCGGCTCTCCGGCTTTCTGCTTTGGCAGAGCGCTCACTCGGAGTTCTACTTCTGCGACGTGCACTGGCCGAGCTTCCGGCGCACGGACTTCCTGCGCGCTTTGCGCTCCTACGCGAACCGCCAGCGCCGCTTCGGGGCTTGATTTCCGGCGCCTTCGGCGTGGGGCCCCACGGGGTCGCTGCGGGTCCACCAGCGGCGCTTCGCTGGCTGGCTTAGCGGGTCCTCGGCGCCTGTATAGGGTCCTCTAGCCCGAGGCTGAACGGACCACCACCCTGGCCGGCTCTCGCGCCCGCGTGGCGTTCGTGGCCCCTCGCTGTAGTTGTCGCGCGTTTTGGCGGCTCGCTCGGCTGCGCCGGGTGTTGATCACGAAAAATCCAGCCACTCCGTGGCCGGATTTTTCGGATTTATACCCCGCCGGGCGATAAAGCGCGGTGAAGGGCAATGGCGGGACTCGATCTTGCGGCGCCGAAAAATGTCGTACCCCGCGCGTACGGTCAGCAGCGTAAAGGGAGGTGTCCGGACGCCTCCGCCGTCAAAGGGGGTTGATGGCCATGCTTGATCGGATCGCGCTGATGCGCGGCCTCGGGACGTGCTCTAGCCCGTCGGGCGCACGACCGCCCCGGAAGCGGCGGGGCAGGTCACCGCCGGGCTGAGGGGTGGGGGGCGCGTGCGGCTGGTGGGTGCGCTGTGGGCGAGGGGAGGTGCGCAAGGCGAAGTCGCTCGGCGGTGGGGGAACGGCGTCGTGAGGGCGGCCCGGAGGTGGGGTGCGGTCTGGTGGGTGCGCTGTGGGCGTGAGGGAGGTGCGCAAGGCGAAGTCGCTCGGAGGTGGAGGACGGCGTCTTGAGGGGCTGGGGAGGCGGGGAAGGCGGCCACTGTCAGCTGTTCAGGCGCGATCGGCTGGGAATCGGCCTCGCGATCTAGTGGATTTTGCTGGCACCGGATAGCGTCAATGCTGTGGCGGGGGCTTTCCCCGGCATCCGAGGCCCGGACCGAGCGAACGCATGTGAAGCCACGGGGCCAAGCACCCGACCCCGTGCGGGCGTCGGAGGACGCGAGTGCGGGCGGCGAGGTGCCCGTCCCCGGAGATCCCGTGACCGTTCGCCGTAGTCCCTCAGCAGCCTCCTCTTCCACCGCCTCGGAGCCGGCGCCAGCGCCGGTCAAGGCGGTTCGGCGTACTCGTAAGAAGGCCGAGGAAGCTCCCGTTCCCGTGCGGCGCACCTTTGTGCTCGACACGTCCGTGCTTCTGTCCGATCCGGGGGCGTTCCTTCGGTTCGGGGAGCATGACGTCGTCCTGCCGCTGGTCGTCATCTCTGAGTTGGAGGGTAAGCGGCACCATCCCGAGCTGGGCTATTTCGCGCGGCGCTCGCTGCGCTTCCTCGACGAGCTGCGCGCCAAGCACGGGCGGCTGGACGAGCCGCTGCCCCTCACCGACGCCGGTGGGACGCTCCGCGTCGAGCTGAACCACGCCGACCAGCACGTGCTGCCGGCCGGGTTCCGGGCCGATACCGACGACGCGCGGATCCTCGCCGTGGCGCTCGCGCTGCAGGCCGAGGGCAAGGACGTCCTGCTCGTCACGAAGGATATGCCGCTGCGGGTCAAGGCGGGGTCCGTCGGGCTTGCCGCCGACGAGTACCAGCCGGGGCCGACCGCCGATCACAGCTGGACCGGCATGGTCGAGCTCGGGATCAGCGAGGCCGAGGTCAAGCGGCTGTACGCGGGGGAGGCCGTCGACCTCGACGGCGCCGGGGACCTGCCCGTGCACACGGGGCTGGTGCTCACCTCGCAGAACGGGTCGGCGCTCGGGCGGGTCGGCGTGGACAAGTCGGTGCGGCTCGTGCGCGGGGACCGGGAGGCGTTCGGCGTGCGCGGGCGCTCGGCCGAGCAGCGCGTCGCCCTCGACCTGCTGCTGGACGACTCCGTGGGGATCGTGTCGCTCGGCGGGCGGGCCGGCACCGGCAAGTCGGCGCTGGCGCTGTGCGCGGGGCTCGAGGCGGTCATGGAGCGGCGCAAGCACAAGAAGGTGATCGTGTTCCGGCCGCTGTACGCGGTCGGCGGGCAGGAGCTGGGCTACCTGCCCGGCAACGAGGCCGAGAAGATGTCGCCGTGGGCGCAGGCCGTCTTCGACACGCTCGGGGCGCTCGTCCACGACAACGTGATGGAAGAGGTCGCGGGGCGCGGGATGCTCGAGGTGCTGCCGCTGACCCACATCCGGGGGCGCAGCCTGCACGACGCCTTCGTGATCGTCGACGAGGCGCAGTCGCTCGAACGAGGGGTACTGCTGACCGTCCTGTCGCGGATCGGGAGCAACTCGCGGGTGGTGCTCACCCACGATGTTGCGCAGCGTGACAACCTCCGGGTGGGTCGGCACGACGGTATCGCCGCGGTGATCGAGGCGCTGAAGGGCCATCCCCTCTTCGCACACGTCACCCTCACCCGTTCGGAGCGATCTCCAATCGCCGAGGTCGTGACGGATCTGCTGGAAGACCTGCCATTCGAGCGGTGACGGCGGTCCGAGTTGAGGAAATGTATCCGAATTGCGCCGTGATTAGAATCACAAGGTCTACCGTTTGGGTTCTCACCATTGAATGCACTAGGCGATGGTGGGACTCGAGCGCGTGACGCCAGGTAAGTCGGCATCAGGCGCTCACGGTGCGTAAGGGTCCGGGCGGGAGTGTAATCCCGGCCGGACCCGGGCACCGTGTCCCTGTCCCCGACGAATGGATGACCACGTGATCCGGCTGTGGCACCGGGTCGGCACTCTGCGAGCCGTGTTCGCCCTCGTGATCCTCGCGGGGCTGGTCGGCGGGCTCGTGATCGCCAACCGAATGACCCAGCACGATGCGTCCGCGGGCTCTCCAAAGGCCGTCGGCGTTTTCTCCTCCTCTTCCGCGACCCCGTCGGTGTCGCGGTCGCCCTTCACCCTCGACGAGGCCGACGCCATGGCCAAGGCCAAGGACGCCGCATCGGACGCCTCGGCCGCGGCCAAGGCCGCCGACGACGAGGCGCGGCGGCAGGCCGAGGAGGCGAGCCGGGCCAACCAGCGCACCAGCACGTCGGCGCCGCCGCCCACGAACGGCGCGCCGAAGTACCCGGTGCCGAGCTCGTGCAACGTCTACTCAGGCAACAAGAAGATCGGCTGCGCGGTGCTCGTCGGCTACGGCTTCGGCCTCGACCAGATGCCCTGCCTGGAGAAGCTCTGGGACCGCGAGAGCCACTGGACGACCACCGCGTCGAACAAGAGCAGCGGCGCGTACGGGATCCCGCAGGCCCTGCCCGGCAGCAAGATGGCCTCGGTCGCCGCCGACTGGAAGACCAACCCGGAGACGCAGATCCGCTGGGGCCTGAACTACATCAAGGGCAAGTACAAGACGCCCTGCGGCGCCTGGCAGCACAGCCAGAACACCGGTTGGTACTAAGCCGAACGTGAGCGCGCCGCCGTCGCCGTCTGGCGGCGGTGGCGCGACTCTGTTACCACATTGGCGTGGCCTCAGATATTGACCGGCAGTCCGACCCGACCCGCTTCGGCACCGAGGCTTTCTACGCCTCGATCGGCCGGGCGTTCGTGGCCATGTGCGCGTTCGTCCCGGTCCTGTTCCTCATCGAGTTCCTGGACAAGCTGTCGGGTCACCGCCTCGCCCGCGACGGCGGCATCGAGCCGCACCGCATCGAGGGCCTGGACGGCATCGTGTTCGCGCCGTTCCTGCACGCGAGCTTCGAGCACGTGCTGGCCAACAGCATCCCGCTGATCCTGCTCGGCACGTTCGTGCTGGCCGACGGCGGCGCCCGCTTCTGGCTCACCACCATCTTCATCGCGGTGGTGTCCGGCATCGGCGTGTGGTTCCTCGGCGACGGGCTCACGGTCGGCGCCAGCGGGGTCATCTTCGGGTACCTCGGCGTCATCCTCATGCGCGGCGTGATGGGCCGCAGCCTGTGGCACATCGCCGTCGGCCTGCTGATCGGGCTCCTCTACGGCTGGCAGATCGTCGGGGTGCTGCCCAACGACCCCGAGGTCTCCTGGCAGGGCCACCTGTTCGGGTTCTGCGGCGGCCTGCTCGCGGCCATCCTGTTCCGCCGGCGCCGCCCGCGCCCGGCCGCCCCGGTTGCGGAGCCGGACCTGACGTAGCGGCGCGCGCAAGACGACCGGCGCCGCCCGCGCCCGGCCGCCCCGGTTGCGGAGCCGGACCTGACGTAGCGGCGTGCGCAAGACGACCGGTGCCGCCGGGGCCCGGCCGCCCCGGTTGCGGAGCCGGACCTGACGTAGCGGCGCGCGCAAGACGACCGGCGCCGCCCGCGCCCGGCCCCCGCGGTCGCGGAGCCGGACCTGACGTTGCGGCGGCGCGGCGCGCGGAAGACGACCGGTGCCGCCGGGGCCCGGCCGCCACGGCCGCGGAGCCAGAGCTGACGTTGCGGCGCGCGCAAGACGACCGCCGTTGGCCGCGCCCCGGGCGCGCCTCTGGCCCCGGAGCCGGACCTGACGTAGCGTTCGGCCCATGCGGGAAGTCGACCTGGCCATTGTCGGCGCGGGACCGGCCGGGCTGTTCGCCGCCTACTATGCGGGGTTCCGCGGGCTGTCGACCGCCGTCATCGACGCGCTGCCCGAGCCGGGCGGCCAGGTCACGGCGATGTATCCGGAAAAGATGATCTTCGACGTGGCGGGCTTTCCGGGCATCCGCGGCCGCGACCTCGTCGCCAACCTCGTCGAGCAGGCCGCGCAGTTCAACCCTGAGTACCTGCTCGGCGTGCGGGCCGAGAAGCTGTCCTATGTAGACGAGCGCCCGGTGCTCGGCCTGTCCGACGGGCAGTCGCTCAAGTGCGGGGCCGTGCTGATCACCGGCGGGCTCGGCAGCTTCACCGCCCGCCCGCTGCCGGCCGCCGAGAGCTTCGGGGGCTCTGGGCTGGTGTTCTTCGTACCGCACCTGGCCGACCTGGCGGGGCACGACGTCGTCATCGTCGGCGGCGGCGACTCCGCCTTCGACTGGGCGCTGGCCCTGCAGCCGATCGCGAAGTCCGTGACCCTGGTGCACCGGCGCGACAAGTTCCGCGCGCACGCCCACACCGTGTCGCGCGTCCAGGCGCTGCCGATCGAGATCGTCGTCAACGCCGAGGTCACCCGGCTGCACGGCGACGGCCACGTGTCGGCGGTCGAGGTGGCCGTCCGCGGGGCCGAGCCGCGCACCCTGCCGGCCGACACGGTGGTCGCCGCGCTCGGGTTCACCGCCGACCTGGGGCCGCTCGCCGACTGGGGTCTCGAGCTCGACAAGCGCCACATCCGGGTCGACTCGACGACCGCCACCAACCTGCCGAGGGTCTTCGCGGCCGGGGACATCAGCGAGTACAGCGGAAAGGTCCGCCTCATCGCGGTCGGTTTCGGGGAGGCGGCCACCGCCGTCAACAACGCCGCCGTGATCATCGATCCGGCCGCGCACCTGTTCCCCGGCCATTCGTCGGACAACGGTTAACCGGCAACTTCTTAACCACCGATGCGCAGCGCCGATGTGACAAGGCGTGGTGGGCGTCCGTCTGCAGGTCCTCGGCGTGGTGCTCCTGGGCCTGCTGGTCTCCGGCGGCGCGGGGCTGCTGATGCACCGCGTCGAGCGCGACGGCGTCGCCCAGGCCCTCGACCGGCGCACCGCCGCCGCGCAGGACGCGGTCGCGTCCGCCGCCCAGCGCTACGTCGACGCGCTGCAGCTGGCCGCCGGGGCCCTGGAGGCGCTGCCGAACCTCGACGCGAACGCGTTCACGACCGTCACCCAGCCGCTGGGCGAGCTGTGGCTGCCGGGCGCGACCTCGGTCGACTACGTCGTGCCGGTCGCCGACGCCGACGTCGGCCCGGCCCAGGCGGCCTGGCGCGGCCGGGGCGTCGCCGGGCTGGCGCTGGCCGCCACGCCGGGCATCGCCGACCACCTGTTCGTCGTCGTCGGGCGCGACCTCGCCGGGTCGCCGGCCCCCGGCCCGGGGCCCGGGCGCGACCTGGCCGCCGTGCCGCAGGCGGAGTCCGCGGTGGTGCGCGCCGGGAAGACCGGGCTGCCGGCGGCGTCCGAGCCGTACGTCCAGCTGCGCGACGCCGACGGCCCCGCCGACGCGCAGCCGCAGACCGTGGCGCTCGTGCAGCGGGTGGTCGAGCCGGGCACGGGGGCGCTGCGCGGGTACCTCCAGCTGACCGTCCGCGTCCCGGACTTCTTCGCCGACACCATGCTGCAGCCGGCCCGGGAGCTGCTCGACATCAGCCTCGTCGCCGACGCCGGGTCCGAGCGGCGCACGATCGCCGCCATCCACCGCCGCGACGCGACCGGCCCGGCCCTGCGCCGCAGCGTCGAGGTGCAGGTCGCCGACCGGCAGTGGCGGCTGTGGGTGGCCACCGACGGCCGCGCGCTGGCCGGCGCCGCCGGCTACCTCGCCGAAAGCATGTTCTCCGGCGGGGCGGCGCTCACGCTGGTGACGGCGCTGCTGGTGTACACCCTGGCGACCTCCCGCCGCCGCGCCGAGGACCGCGTCGAGGCGGCCACCGCCGAGGTGCGCGCCGCCGGCGCCCACGCCCACCACCAGGCGGCGCTGCTGACCGCCGTCATGGACACCATCGCCGACGGCGTCGCGGTCATCGACGGGGAGGGCCGGGCGGCCTGGCTCAACCCGACCGCCCGGGCGATCCTCGGCCCGGAGGCGGCCGAGCGCCCGACGTCGGAGTGGGCCGAGCTGCTCGACATGCGCGAGGCCGACGGCGTCACCCCGTACCGGACGCGCTTCGGCGGGGAGGCCGGCACCGAGACCTACCTCGATTGCCTCATGGGCGGGCGGCGGGTGGAGGTACGGCTGCGGACGCTCATGCAGGAGGGTGAGCCGCCGGGCGCGGTGGCCGTGCTGCGCGACATCACCGACCGGCACGCCGCCGAGGAGCAGCTGCGCGCGTCGGAGGAGCTGCTGCAGCTGCTCCTCGACGGCGCGCGGGACTACGCCATCTACATGCTCGACCCCGACGGGCGGATCGTGAGCTGGTCGGTGAACGCCGAGCGGCTCAAGGGGTACCGCAGCGAAGAGATCATCGGCGACTCCTACGAGCGCTTCTTCACGGCCGAGGACCGCGCGGCGGGCCGGCCGCAGCGGATCCTGGCGGAGGCGGCCGAGCGGGGGCGGGTCGAGATCGACAGGCCCCAGGTGCGCAGGGACGGCACCCGGTTCTGGGCCCATGGGCTGCTCACCGCCGTGCACCACCGGGACGGCTCGGTGCGCGGGTTCGTCAAGGTCAGCCAGGACGTGACCGCCCGCAAGCAGGCCGAGCAGGTCATCGAGCGGCTCAACGCGGACCTGGAGCGGCGCGTCGCCGAGCGCACCGCCGACCTGCGCGAGGCCAACGACGAGCTGGAGTCGTTCTCGTACAGCGTGTCGCACGACCTGCGGGCCCCGCTGCGGGCCGTCGACGGCTTCGCCAAGATGCTCGCCCTCGACTACGACGCCGCGCTGGACGAACCGGGCCGCCGCTACGTCGCGCGGATCCGCGCCGGCGCGCAGCACATGGGCGAGCTCATCGACGGGCTGCTCGCCTTCTCCCGGCTGCAGCGTCAGGAGATGGCCAGCCGCCGGGTCCGGCTCGACGAGCTCGTCGCCGAGGTGTGGCAGGAGCTCGCCATCGAGCGCGGCGACCGCGCGGTCGAGCTCGTCGTCGGCGAGCTGCCCGACGCGCTCGGCGACCCGCGGCTCGTGCGGCACGTCATCGCCAACCTGCTGGGCAACGCGGTGAAGTACACCCGGGACGCCGAGCCGGGCCGCATCGAGGTCGGGCACAAGGTCACCGCCGGCGGCGAGGCCACCTACTTCGTCCGGGACAACGGGACCGGCTTCGACATGCGGTACGCCGACAAGCTCTTCAAGGTCTTCCAGCGGCTGCATCGGGCCGAGGACTACGAGGGCACCGGCATCGGGCTCGCGCTCGCCCACCGCATCGTGCACCGTCACGGCGGGCAGATCTGGGCCGACGCGGCGCCGGGCGCGGGCGCCACCTTCTATTTCACTCTCCCGGAGTTCACGCGCCCTGCGGTCGCACCCGCGCTGGAGGTGGTGCGGTGAACCGGGTGCTGCTCGTCGAGGACAACCCCGACGATCTGGAGCTCGCACGGCTGGCGTTCGCGCGCGGCCACGTCGCCAGCGCCGTCGACGTCGCCCGGGACGGCGCGGAGGCCCTCGACTACCTGTTCGCGCACCGGGCCGATCCGCCTCAGGTGGTACTGCTGGACATCAAGCTGCCGCTGGTCGACGGCATCGACGTGCTGCGCCGGGTGAAGGCCGACCCGGGCACGCGGCACATCCCGGTCGTCATGCTCACCTCGTCGGCCCAGGACCGCGACCTGCACGCCTGCTACGAGCTGGGCGCCAACAGCTACATCGTCAAACCCGTCGACATGGAGCAGTTCATGGCCGCCGTGAACAACATCGGCGTGTACTGGCTGGGCCTCAACCTCACCGACACGCGCCCATGAAGATCCTGCTGATCGAGGACAACGCCGACGACGCCGAGCTGCTCGTCCTGGAGCTGCGCCGCGCCGGGTTCCAGCCCGCCTGCCGCCGGGTCGAGGCGCGCGAGGAGTTCCGGGCGGCGCTGCGCGACGGCGGGGGGCCGCCCGACATCATCCTCGCCGACTACTCGCTGCCGCGGTTCAATGCGCTCGAGGCGCTCGAGATGCTGCGGGCGGACGGGTACGAGATCCCGGTCATCGTGGTCAGCGGGGCGCTCAGCGAGGAGTCGTGCGTCGACGCGCTGCGCCACGGCGCCGTCGACTACCTGCTCAAGGACCGGCTGAGCCGGCTCGGGTCCGCCGTACAGCACGCGCTGTCCCAGCGGCGCCTGCTCGCCGACCGCCGCCGGGCCGAGCTGACCTTCCGGGCGGCGTTCGACCACGCGCCGGTCGGCATGGCCGTCACCGACCTCGCCGGCCGGGTCCTGCAGGTCAACCAGGAGCTGTCCCGGATGACCGGGCTCGAGCCGGACGACTTCCTGCCCGCCATGATCTGCGAGGACGACCGGCCGCTGGTCGCGGAGCGGCTCAAGCGGCTCGTCGCCGGCGAGGCCGACAAGGTCACCAAGGAGCTGCGGCTGTGCCGGGCCGACGGGTCGCTGGTGTGGGGGCAGTACTCGGCGTCGCTCATCGGCGGGGAGGCCGGCAGCGTCGTGCACCAGATCGCCGACGTCACCGACCGCCGCCGCGCGGAGGAGGCGCTGCAGCGGCAGGCCGAGAAGCTGGCCCGGACCAACAGCGACCTGCAGGAGCTCGACCGGCTCAAGAGCGAGTTCGTGGCGACGGTCTCGCACGAGCTGCGCACGCCGCTGACGAGCATCCGGGGGTACACCGAGATCCTGGCCGACAGCGACGCCACCGCGCTCGGCCCGACCGAGCGCAAGATCGTCGGCATCATCGACCGCAACGGCCGGAGGCTGCTGGACCTCATCGAGGACCTGCTCACGTTCTCCCGCATCGAGTCGGGCACGCTCACCCTCACCCTCGGCCCCGTGCGGATCCGCGGGCTCGTCGACGCCGCGTGCGAGGCGATCCGCCCCGCGATGGAGGCGGCCGGGCTGCAGCTGACGCTGGACGTCGACGAGCACATCCCGGTCGTGCAGGGCGACGCCGAGCAGCTCGAGCGGGTCGTGCTCAACCTGCTCGACAACGCCGTCAAGTTCTCCGAACCGGCGGGCACGGTCACCGTCACCGGCCGCGAGCGCGACGGCGAGGTCGTGCTGTGGGTGCGCGACACCGGCGTCGGGATCCCCGACAACGAGCAGGGGATGATCTTCAACCGCTTCTTCCGTACGGCGGACGCGCAGAAACGAGCGATCAAGGGCAGCGGCCTCGGCCTGGCGATCTCGAAGGCGATCGTCGAGGCGCACGGCGGGTGGATCGCCCTCGAGTCGATCGAGGGCAGCGGCACCACCGTCGGCTTCGGCCTGCCTACGCCTTAGAGGCCCCGTCAAGAAGACCTGCGGCGGCGCGCCCGGAGCGTAACGGCTCAGAGATTACGCAGAACGCGACACCGCGACACCGCGGCACCTCGTCGGCTCTCGGCGGGGCACTGCGTGCAACGCACGCAGGCGCGGTCTACACAGGCACGGCGCACGCAGGTGCGGTGCACAGGAAGGCCGAAGCTTCGCAACCTCGTCGGCTCTCGGCGGGGCACTGCGCGCAACGCACGCAGGCGCGGTCTACACAGGCACGGCGCACGCAGGTGGGTGCACAGGAAGGCCGAAGCTTCGCAACCTCGTCGGCTCTCGGCGGGGCACTGCGCGCAACGCACGCAGGCGCGGCCTGCACAGGCACGGCGCACGCAGGTGCGGTGCACAGGAAGGCCGAAGCTTCGCATATCGAACCGAAAGCCGCATCGCGAGCAATCGCAACCCGACAAGTCGCCTGTCAGGGTATAAATCCGAAATGTCGGGCCGACGGAGGAGGCCCGACATTTCGGCCCGCCGTCAGGCGGCGAGCAGCGCGGTGCCGGGGCGCTTTGCGAAGGGCGCCCCGGGGGCGCCGTGGGTCAGGAGAAGTCGACCAGGGAGTACGCGCGCAGCTTTTCGAGGCGGTGGAACGAGTCGATCCAGCGGATCGTGCCCGAGCGGGACCGCATCACGATCGACTGCGTGTATGCGCCGCCCGAGCGGTAGCGGACGCCCTTCAGCAGGTCGCCGCTCGTCACCCCGGTCGCGCAGAAGAACATGTTGTCGCCGCTCACCAGGTCGTCGGTGTGCAGCACGCGCGACAGGTCGTGGCCGGCGGCCAGGGCCTTCTCGCGCTCGGCGTCGTCGCGCGGCCACAGCTTCGCCTGGATCGCGCCGCCCATGCACTTCAGGGCCACGGCGGCGACGATGCCCTCCGGGGTGCCGCCGATGCCCATCAGGACGTCGGTCTCGCTGACCTCGCGGGCCGCGCTGATCGCGCCGGCGATGTCGCCGTCGGAGATGAAGCGGATGCGGGCGCCGGTCTGGCGTACCTGGTGGACGAGCTCCTGATGGCGCGGGCGGTCCAGGATGCAGACGGTGAGCTCCGAGACGCTCGAGCGCTTCACCTTCGCGATCCGGCGCAGGTTCTCCTCGACGCCGGCCTCGATGTCGACCACGTCGGCGCAGTCGGCGCCGACGGCGAGCTTCTCCATGTAGAAGACCGCCGAGGGGTCGAACATCGCGCCGCGCTCGGCGACGGCGAGGACGGCGAGCGCGTTGGGCATGCCCTTGCTCATCAGGGTCGTGCCGTCGACCGGGTCGACGGCCACGTCGACCTCCGGGCCGGTGCCGTCGCCGACGCTCTCGCCGTTGTACAGCATCGGCGCGTTGTCCTTTTCACCCTCGCCGATCACCACCGTGCCGCGCATGGGCAGCGAGTTGATCAGCAGGCGCATCGCGTCGACGGCCGCGCCGTCGCCGCCGTTCTTGTCGCCCCGGCCGACCCAGCGGCCGGCCGCCATCGCCGCCGCCTCGGTGACCCGGACGAGGTCAAGGGCCAGGTTCCGGTCCATCTCACGACTCATTCGTGCACTCCTCGCGCGTCGTTGCGTGGGTGTGGTGCGTATCAAGTAATCCTGACAGGGACCCGGCCTGACCCGCCTGTCAAGATGGACGGGTGGTGACTCCGACACAGGCGACCCGAGAGCCCAAGGCGCGCCGGCCGCGCGACATGGCGCTGTCGATGTTGGTGCTCATCGTCCCGGTGTTCCTGCTCGTCGGGTTCTACCGCTTCCTGGGCCACGAGACGCCGCCGCAGGTGGACCCCAGCGAGGCGTACGGGTCGGCCCAGCGGGCCGGGCAGTTCCAGCCGCTGCAGATCGAAAACCTGCCCAGCGGCTGGCGTATCGAGTCTGCCACCTTCACCGACGGCGTGCTGCGCCTCGGGGTAACCGCGCCGGACAACGGCGCGATGCAGGTCGTCGAGAGCGCCAAGCCCCGCGCCGAGCTGCTGTCGACCGTGGTCAGCCAGAGCGCCCAGGCCGGCGAGAACGTGATGATCGGCGGCACCACCTGGCTCCGGGTGACCGGCACCCGCCCGGGCGAGCGCGCCATTGTGCAGACGACCGACCCGCGCACCGTGATCATCGTCGGGCAGGGCAAGGACGAGCAGCTGCAGCGCCTGGCGGAGAGCCTCACGGCTTAGGCCCTTGGCACCGCGGGGGTGGCAGGGAGACGCTTCAGCGTCGACCGGTGTCTCGTAGGAAGAACGGTCGTCAGTTGCACGGGCCCGAGCCAGGGAAAACGGCGTTCTAGGCTTCCCGCAGCGTGGCGCGGATCGACTCGTCCAGCGGCGTCGCGACCAGGCCGAACTCGGTCGTCACGCGCGAGGAGTCCATGACGAACGGGCGGTCGTGCTGGTAGCGGATCTCCACGAACTCCCGCGCGAGCTTGTCGAACAGGCCGGCCATGCGCACGGCGGCCTTCGGGTAGCTGCGCAGCGCCGGGGCGGGCAGGCCGGCCAGCTCGGCGACGCGCGTGAGGAGCCGGCGCGCGGTCATCGGCGGCACCGACGGGGTGTGCCACGCGTGGCCCCACGCGCGCTCCTCGAGGGCGAGGGCGACCAGGGTGCGGGCGGCGTCCGCGGTGTACGTGTACGTGTGCGGCACGTCGAGCGGGGCCGGCAGCCACGCCGTCCTGTTCTGGCGCATGGCCGGCAGCGCCTGCTCGATCAGGGAGTTCAGCGGGCCGATCCAGTCCGACGACCGTACCTCGATCGTGCGCACGCCCGAGGCCAGCGCGTCCTGCCACATCTTGGCCCGCACGCGGCCCTTCACCGTGGTCGCGGCCAGCGGCAGGTCCTCCGTCATCGGGCGGTCGACGGGGCCGTAGCCGTACAGGTTGCCCGTGACGGCCAGCACGGCATCGTTGGCCTCGGCCGCGCGTAGCAGCGCGTTCGCGATCGGGGGCCAGGCGGTGGGCCACTCGTGATAGGCGGGGTTGGCGCAGTTGTAGATCACCCGGGCGCCCTTGGCGATCCTCGCCAGCGCGGCCGCGTCGCCGGCGTCGGCCTGGACGCGGGAGATCAGCTTGTGCTCCGGGCCGCGGCCGCTGCGCGTGACCACGCGCACCTCCTCGCCGGCCTCCGCGAGCTGGAGCGCGACGGCGGTGCCGACCGAACCCGAACCGACGACGACCTGCATGACATCCTCCCCTTGGGTTTTGTGAGCGGTGCTCTCGATTTAGAGCATGGAGCATCGATCACACAAAAGCAAGAGCGATGCTCTCGAAGAGGAGCGTGTGTCATGATGTACTGATGAAGGCCAACTCGATCCGGGCCCGCGTCCGGGCGGAGATGACGGACGAGATCAAGGAGATCGCCCGCCGGCACCTCGCGACCGACGGGGCGAACCTCTCGCTGCGCGCCGTCGCCCGCGACCTGGGCGTGGTGAGCTCGGCGATCTACCGGTACTTCGCCAGCCGCGACGAGCTGCTCACCGCCCTGATCCTGGACGCATACAACGCGCTGGGCGGCTTCGCCGAGGAGGCCGAGGCAGCGGTACCGCGGGAGGCCCACACCGACCGCTGGCTCGCCGTCGCCGGGGCGGTGCGCGGCTGGGCCCTGCAGCGGCCGCACGAGTACGCGTTGATCTACGGCAGCCCCGTCCCCGGGTACGAGGCGCCCGAGGACACGGTCGTCGCGGCCACCCGGGCGGTGCAGGTGCTCGGCGCGATCCTCCACGACGCCGCGGCCGCCGGCGCGCTGCGGCCGAACGACGACCCGCCGCCCCCGCCCGACTCGGCCGGCGACCTGGAGCGCATCGCCGCCGCGATCGCGCCCGGCGTGCCGGTGACGGTGATGGCGCGCGGCCTCTCGGCCTGGGTGACGCTGTTCGGCCAGGTGAGCTTCGAGATCTTCGGGCAGCTGCGCAACACGATCAACCACCGCGACGAGTTCTTCGAGCACCAGATGCGCGCGCAGGCCCGCTACATCGGCCTGACCGCATGACGCCCGGCGGGCCCTGGCGGGCGTGCTTCGAGCTGGCCTGGGCGTCGTTCGTGGCGGGCAGCATCCCGGTGGGCGCGGTGCTGGTGGCGCCGGGCGGCGACATCGTGGCGCGGGGCCGCAACCGCCGCGCCGAACCGGGCGGCAGCAACATCGCCCATGCCGAGATCGGCGCCCTGTTGCACCTGCCGCCCGGCCACTACCCGGAGCACATCCTGTACTCCACCCTCGAGCCCTGCCTGCTGTGCACCGCCGCCATCCGGCACAGCCACGTGGGCACCGCCCGGTTCGCCGCGCCCGACCCGATGTGGCGGGGCGTCGAGGGTGTGCCGGCGCTCAACGCCCACCTGGCCCGCGGCTGGCCCCGCCTCGAGGGCCCGCAGGGCGGCCCGCTGGAGACGTTCTCGTCGGTGATGCACCTGACGGCGGCCCTTGAGCGCGACGCCGGCTGGCTGCTGTCGGCCTACGACGGGTCGCCCGCGCTGGCGACCGCCCGGCGGTTCACGGCCGCCGGGCTGCGATCGCTCTCCTTCGACGAGGCCTGGGCCGTCGTCACGACTCCGGGGGAGTGAGGCGGGCCCGCGCCGCGTCCAGCCAGCGCTGGCAGATCGCGGCCAGCTCCTCGCCGCGCTCCCACAGCGCCAGGGACTCCTCGAGCGTCGAGCCGCCCGACTCGAGCCGCTCCACGACGGTGGCGAGCTCGGCGCGCGCCTGCTCGTACGTCAGTGCCTCACTCATTGGGCCTTCACTCACTTGGCCTTCTCCAAAAACAGCACCGAGTCGGTGCGACGGTAGCCGACGCGCGCGTAGATGCGCTCCTGCGCGTCGCCCGCCGGGGTGAGGAACACCAGCGTCGCCCCGGCCGCGAACGCGGCCCGCGTCAGGTGCAGGGTGAGGGCGGCGCCGAGGCCGCGCCGCTCGTACCGCGGGCGGACGGCGATCCCGGCGACCTCCGAGATCCCGTCGCGGACGGCGACCGCCACGCCGCCGCCGGCCGCCTCGCCGGTGGCGATCTCGCGGGGCGAGCGAGTACATGTGCCCGGCCGCGGCCTTCGCCCGGGTCGCCGCGACGTGCTCGGCCGACGGCGGCGGCTCCCCGAAGGCCTCGTGCTGCGCGGCGAGCATCCCCTCGGTGTCCGCGTCGGACGCGGGCGTGACGAGCTCGAACCCGTCCGGCACGGGGTGATCCACGTCGTCCCCGGGCGCGCACTGCATGAGCGGCAGCCGGTCGGCGACCGTGAACCCGGCGGCGAGCAGGGCGGGTTCGACGGCCGGGGCGAGGCCGGGGAGGTACTCCAGGCGCGGCGTCCGCCCGCGCGCGGTGAACGCCTCGACCAGCGCCGCGATGTCGTCCACCGACGGCTCGGCGCCGGCGTCGGGGATGGCGTAGTTGACGTACACGTTCGGGTCGTGCCCGGTGATCGTCACCGTGAACGGCCCGGCCCGGACCACCTCGCGTCCGGCGGAGGCGCTGGCCAGCATGTACTCCTGCAGGCGTCGTGACATCGATCATCCCTCCACGGTCGCGGCGAGCGACCCATCGGCGAGCCGGATGCGCACCCGGTCCTTGGCGGCCACGTCGTCGGGTGCGCGCACGACGGCCCCGTCCTCGCGCTGCACGATCGCGTAGCCGCGCTGGAGGGTGGCCTTGGGCGAGAGCGTGCGGAGCCGGGCGAGGGTGTGCTCGAGCGCGGTGCCGGCCCGGTCGACGCGGTGGAGCAGGTTGCGCGTGGCCCGGTCCCGCAGCGCGCTGACCTCGGCGGCCCGCGAGTCGACCATCGTGAGCGGCCGGGCGATCGACGGCCGCGACCTGAGCGCGTCGAGCCGGTGCTGCTCGCGGTCGAGCAGCCCGCGCAGCGCCCGGTCGAGCCGCTGCTTGGCCTGCCCGATGAGCCGCACCTCTTCCCCCAGGTCGGGAACGATCCGCTTGGCGGCGTCGGTCGGCGTGGACGCCCGCACGTCGGCCACGAAGTCGAGCAGCGGCGTGTCGGGTTCGTGCCCGATCGCCGAGACGACGGGCGTGCGGCAGGCGAACACGGCCCGGCACAGCGCCTCGTCGGAGAACGGCAGCAGGTCCTCGACCGACCCGCCGCCGCGCGCGATGACGATGACGTCGATCGACTCGTCCCGATTGAGGACGTTGAGCGCGTCGATGATCTGCGGCACGGCCGAGGCCCCCTGCACGGCCACGTTGATCACCCGGAAGTCGACCGCCGGCCACCGCCGCCGCGCGTTGGTGAGCACGTCCCGCTCGGCCGCGCTGGCCCGCCCGGTGATCAGCCCGACGCGCCGCGGCAGGAACGGTATCCGCCGCTTGCGCTCCCGCGCGAACAGCCCCTCGGCCTGCAGGAGCCGCTTCACCTGCTCGAGCCGCGCGAGCAGCTCCCCGAGCCCGACCTGCCGGATCTCGTCGGCCCGCAGGCTGAGCGACCCGCGCGCGGCGTAGAACTCGGGCCGCGCGTGCACGACGATCCGCGCCCCGTCGGCGAGGGCCGGCGCCCCGAGGTCGACGACGTCGCGGTTGGTGGTGACGCTGAGGCTGAGGTCGGCGGACGGGTCGCGCAGGGTGATGAAGACGGTGTTGGTGCCGGGCCGCCGCACCACCTGGGTGACCTGCCCGTCGATCCAGATCCACCCGAGCCGGCCGATCCACTGGCCGATCTTCTGGCTGACCACCCGGACCGGCCACGGCTTGTCGCTTGTGGACTTGTCGCCCGTCGCGTCCTCGGTCATGCCGACACCCTCATTCCCGACACCCTAGTAGCCGCGATGCAAGGAATCGCGGCGAAGCCCGGTGCGGCAGCGGTCGGCTGTCGCACCGGGCTTCGGCGGTGGGGGTGTTCAGATCAGCCAGCGTGCCGGGCGCCCGGGCCGAACCGCCCCAACCGGCCGGGACCGACGTCCCCTCAGCGACGGGACCTCGCCGGTCAGGCGCCGCGCAGGTAGGCGAGCACGGCGCGGACGCGGCGGTGCACGTCGTCGTCCGGGGGCAGGTCGAGCTTCGCGAGCAGGCCGTTGATGTGCTTCGCCACCGCGGCCTCGCTCACCACCAGGGCGCGGGCGATCGCGGCGTTCGACCGGCCCTCGGCCATCAGCGCGAGGACCTCGCGCTCGCGCGGGGTCAGGCGGGTGAGGGGGTCGCGGCGGCGGCCCAGGAGCTGCGCCACCACGTCCGGGTCGACGACCGTGTGGCCGGCGGCGACGCGCGACACCGCGTCCGCGAACTCCGTCACGTCGCCGATGCGGTCCTTCAACAGGTAGCCCACGCCGGCGCTTCGGCCCGACTCCAGCAGCTCGGCGGCGTACGTCTGCTCGATGTACTGGCTCAGCACCAGCACCGGCAGCGCGGGGTCCTCGGCCCGCAGGGCGATCGCGGCCTGCAGGCCCTCGTCGCTGAAGCCGGGCGGCATGCGCACGTCCGTGACCACGAGTTCGGGGCGGTGCGAGCGGACCGCGGACATCAGCGCGGGCGCGTCGCCGACGGCCGCGACGACCTCGTGGCCGAAGCGGCGCAGCAGACCCGCGATGCCCTCCCGGATGAGGACGCCGTCCTCGGCGATCACGACCCGCAAGGAAGCTCCACGTGTACCACCGTAGGGCCTCCCACGGGGCTCGCGAGCGCCACGGTGCCGCCCGCGGCCGCCACGCGGTCGGCCAGGCCCGACAGGCCGGTGCCGCGGCCGGGGTCGGCGCCGCCCCGGCCGTCGTCGCGGACCTGGACCGTGAGCCGGCCGCCCGACGCCGAGGCCACGACCCGCGCCCGCGTGGCGCCGCTGTGCTTGGCGACGTTGGCGAGGGCCTCGACGACGACGAAGTACGCGCACGCCTCCACGCCGCCGGGCAGCCGCTGCGGGAGGGCCGCGTCGACGTCGACCGGGAGCGGGGCGCGGTCGGCCACCTCGCGCAGGGCCGCATGTAGGCCACGGTCCGCGAGGATTTTCGGGTGTACCCCACGAATCAGCTCCCGCAGCTCCGCCAGCGCCTCCTTGGCGAGGTCGTGGGCGCGGGCGACCGGCTCGGCGCCCGGTGAGTCCGGCGGCAGCTCCAGGCGGGCCAGGCCGAGCTGCATGCTGAGGGCGAGCAGGCGCTGCTGCGCGCCGTCATGGAGATCCCGCTCGATGCGGCGGCGCTCGACCTCGAACGCGTCGACGAGGCGGGCGCGGGAGCGCGAGACCTCGGTGAGGCGGGCCTCGGTCTCCATCCGCGGGCCGAGGACGGCCTGGGCGATCGCGGCGCGGGCGGCCGCCCAGGCGCTCATCGGATACAGCAGCACGACCCCGAGCGCCAGCCCGAACACGGAGCCGGTGAGGGTGAGCGACAGCGGGGAGTCGTGGATGTACAGCGGGCCGCAGACCAGCGCCGTCACGCCCCACGTCCACACGCCGACGACCATGCCGTCGAGCCAGCACAGGGCGGTCGTCATGAGCATCGTGTAGCCCAGCTCGCGCCAGGTCGCCGGCTCCGAGAGGCGGGTCCTGACCCAGGCGCGCAGGCCGCGGCGCTCGGGGGCGCGGTGCGGGTCGGTGAGGCGGATGTCCTCGACGATGCGCAGCCGGCGGCGCTCGACGCGGGCGACGACGATGCCGGACAGCGCGGCGGCCAGGAACAGGGCCAGGCCGACGATCATCAGGCTGAGCACGGCGCCGGCCAGGAGCAGGCCCAGCAGCACGCTGCCGGCGAGGATGCCGAACAGGGCGCCGGTCGTGAGGTACCACAGCGACCGCCACGGCCACCAGGACGTCAGGAACCGCACCGGCGGCAGCCGCAGCGCCTCCATGACAGATCGGGGCCGCATGCTGCGACCGTACCGGCGGGGCGGGCCGCGCGCGGTAGTGCTGGCGTTACCGGCGGATCTCACCGCCGCGCGACTGCGCCGGGGGCATCGCGACGGTTCGATCGAGGGTGTGACGACGACGCTGCAGACACACCAGGCGGTCGAGCTGTGCTCCGTGACCCGCCGCTACGGCGCGGGCGAGCGCGCGGTGACCGCCCTCGACGACGTTTCGGTCCGCTTCGCCCCGGCGAGCTTCACGGCGGTGATGGGGCCGTCCGGCTCCGGCAAGTCGACGCTGCTGCACTGCGCGGCCGGGCTCGACCGGGTGAGCGCCGGGCGGGTGCTCATCGACGGCGTGGACCTGACGCCGCTGTCGGAGCGGGCGCTGACCCGGCTGCGCCGCGAGCGGGTCGGGTTCGTGTTCCAGTCGTTCAACCTCGTCGCGGCGCTGAGCGCGGAGCAGAACGTGGAGCTGCCGCTGCGGCTGGCCGGGCGGCGGGCCGCGCCGGGGCAGGTGCGGGCGATGCTGGGCGAGGTCGGGCTGGGCGACCGGGCGCGGCACCGGCCGGACGAGCTGTCCGGCGGGCAGCAGCAGCGGGTGGCGATCGCCCGGGCGCTGGTGACCGGGCCGGCGGTGCTGTTCGCCGACGAGCCGACCGGTGCGCTGGACAACGCCGCGTCGCGGGAGGTGCTGCGGCTGCTGCGGGCGGCCGTGGACCGGCACGCGCAGACGGTCGTGATGGTCACCCACGACCCGCTCGCGGCCGCGCACGCCGACCGCGTGCTGTTCCTCGCCGACGGGTCGATCGTCGACGAGCTGCGCGAGCCCACCGGGGCCGAGCAGATCGCGGCGCGCATGGCCCGGCTGGAGACGCGATGAGCCCGGCGATGATCCGGTACCGCTGGGCCTCCTTCGCCGGCACCTACGTGGCCCTGCTGCTGGGCGTGGCGGTGGTCTCCGGCAGCCTGTCGCTGTGGGCGTCGGCGCGCCCGCGCGTGCCGGCCGAGCTGTCGGACGCCGGTGTGGTCGTGGCCGCGCCGCGCTACGACCCGCCGGACGGGGGCTTCCCGACGTACCGTCCGTGGTCCGCCGGGGAGGTCGACGCCCTCGTGGCCAAGTTGGCCGCCGTGCCGGGTGTGTCCGCCGCGGTGCCCGACCGCCCGTTCTACGTGCAGCGGCTCGTGGACGGCCGACCGGTGGGCAACCCCCGCGACTCGCTCCACAGTGGACGCGGCAGCGGGGCGTCCACCTTGAAGGATGGCGAGGTCGTGGTGGATGCGGCCCTGGGCCTGCCCGTCGGCGCGGCGCTGCCCGTGCTGACCGCGGCCGGCCCGGCCACGTGGACCGTCGCCGGCACCACCGACCGGCCCGGGTACTACGTCAACGACGCGACCGCGCGCTCGCTGGCCGGCGGCGTGAAGTTCATCGGGCTGCGCCTGGACGCGGGCGCGCGCCCGGCCGACGTCGCCGCGCGGCTGCCCGAGGTGCTCGGCGGCCTCGGCACCGCGCTGACCGGCGACGCCCGCTCGGCCGCGGAGCCGGAGGGCGACCGCGGCACCCGCTGGATCGGGGCCCAGCTGATCATCGCCACGGTGTTCGTCGGCGGGTTCGTGGCCGTGTTCGTGGTCGCCTCGACGTGCGCGTTCGCCGCCGCCCAGCGCCGGCGCGAGCTGGGCCTGCTGCGGGCCGTCGGGGCCACGCCGGGGCAGGTGCGGCGGATGCTGCTCGCCGAGGTCGTGCTCGTGGCGATCGGCGCGGGGGTGCCGGGCGGGCTGCTCGGGGCCGCGCTCGCGCCGCTGCTGGCCGGGCCGTTCGTGGCCGTCGGGCTGGAGCCGGCCGGGTTCCGGGTCGGGTTCACCTGGTGGGTGCCGGCGGTTGCGGCCGGCGCGGGGCTGGTCGTCGGGGTGGCCGGGGCGTGGCTGTCGGCGCGCCGGGCCGCCCGGGTGCCGGCGCTGGACGCGCTGCGGGTCGCCGCCGCCGAGCCGCGCCCGATGACGCTGTCGCGCTGGCTCACCGGCCTGGCCGGGCTGGCGCTGGGCGGGGGCCTCGCGGCCCTGCTGCCCGGCTCGACGGCGGAGCAGAAGCCGACGATCGTGCTGAGTTCCGCGATGGTACTGCTGGTCGCCGCCGCCCTGCTCGCCCCCGTGTTCGTGGTGCCGATCGTGCGGCTGGTCACCTGGCCGGCCCGCCGGGGGCCGACCGGCCTGCTCGTGCGCGAGGGGGCGCGCGTGGCCGCGCGCCGGGTGGCGTCGACGGCGGCGCCGGTGCTGGCCGCGGTCGGGTTCGCGGTGCTGCTCGTCGGCACGTTCCAGACGGCGGACGAGGCGGTCGGCATCGAGGACACGGCGAGGATCCCGGAGGCGGCGGTGGCGGCGGGCTCGGCCGCGGTGCCGGGGCTGTCGGAGGCGGCGGTGCGGGCGCAGCCCGGGCGCTCGGAGCTGGCCAGCACGGTGTACCTCGAGTCGGGCCGCCCGGTGGACGCGGTCGGTACGGCGGCCGGCGGCCTGGTCGCCTCCCCGACGCTCGGCTGGCCGGCCGGCCAGGCCGTGGCGCTGCGCTTCGCGGACGGATCGGTGCAGAGCGTGACGGTGGCGTCGGTCACGAGCAACGTGCCGGAGGATTCGGTACAGCTACCCCGCGACCTGGTGCGCGCGCACGACCCGGCGGCCCTGGCCGACGTCGTGTACCTGGCCGGCGACTTCGTGCCCGCGGCCGGGGCCGAGCCGATGACCGCCCGCGCCTACGTGGAGCGCCGGGCGGCCGAGGAGGGCGACCTCATCGACCTGTTCCTGGCCGTGCTGCTGGGCATCTCGGTCGGGTACACCGCGCTGGCCGTCGCCAACACGCTGCTCATGGCGACCCGGGCGCGCCGCGGCGAGTTCGCGACCCTGCACCGGGCCGGCGCGACCGCGGGCCAGACCATGCGGGTCGTGGTGAGCGAGGCGCTGCTGTCCGTGCTGGTCGGGGCGCTGCTCGGGCTGGCCGTGGCGGTACCGGCGCTGTTCGAGGCCCGCGCCGGCCTGCAGGACGAGATCGGGGCGCCTGTGACGCTGGTCATGCCGTGGGCGACGCTGGCCGCGGTCGTGGGCGTGTGCGGCGCCCTGGCGGCGCTCGCGGCCCTGGGAGGGGCGACGCGGGCACGTACCATGGCGGGGTGACTGCTTCGAAGCGCGTCCTGCTCGCCAAGCCCCGCGGATACTGCGCCGGTGTGGACCGTGCGGTCCAGACCGTGGAGGAGGCGCTGAAGCTGTACGGCGCTCCGATCTACGTCCGCAAGGAGATCGTGCACAACAAGCACGTCGTGAGCACCCTGCAGGGCAAGGGCGCGATCTTCGTCGAGGAGAACGAGGAGGTGCCGGAGGGCGCGATCGTCGTCTTCTCCGCGCACGGGGTCGCGCCCGAGGTGCACACGCAGGCGAAGGACCGCAACCTGCGGGCCATCGACGCGACCTGCCCGCTGGTCACGAAGGTCCACCAGGAGGCCCGCCGCTTCGCCGCCGACGACTACGACATCCTGCTCATCGGCCACGAGGGCCACGAGGAGGTCATCGGCACCACGGGCGAGGCGCCGGCGCACATCCAGCTGGTCGACGGCCCGGAAGGCGCCGACAAGGTCACCGTCCGCGACCCCAGCAAGGTCGTCTGGCTGTCGCAGACCACGCTGTCGGTCGACGAGACGCTGGAGACGGTCTCGCGCCTCAAGAAGCGCCTGCCGCTGCTGATGTCGCCGCCGAGCGACGACATCTGCTACGCCACGTCCAACCGCCAGGACGCCGTGAAGGCGATGGCCCCCAACTGCGACATCGTCCTCGTGGTCGGCTCGCAGAACTCGTCGAACTCGCAGCGCCTGCGCGAGGTCGCCGTCGACGCGGGTGCGAAGGCCGGCTACCTCATCGACTACGCCAGCGAGATCCAGGACGAGTGGCTCGCCGACGCGAGCACGGTCGGCGTCACGTCGGGCGCCTCGGTCCCGGACGAGCTGGTCATGGAGGTCCTGGACTTCCTGGCCGCCCGCGGCTTCGCCGACGTCGCCGAGATCACCACGGCGCAGGAGAAGCTGGTGTTCTCGCTGCCGCAGGAGCTCAAGCGCGACATGAAGGCCCAGGCCGCCGCCCGCGCCGCCGAGGTCGCGAAGACGCTGTCCTAGCGCTTCAGCGGGCGGTGGCGATCACGCTGACGGGCGGGTCGCCGTGGCGGTAGAGGGTCTCGACGACGATCCGCAGGCCCGGGTTGACCTGCACGCGGTCGTAGGCGCGCTCCCGGATCCGGTCGCGGTCGAACTCGATGCGCTTCTTGTCGGCGGGGTCGTAGCGGACCCACGTCTCCTCGCCGATCATCGGCCCCGCGGTACCGCGGAGCTTCACCTTGATCGACGCCTCGAACTCGCTCGCCCCGTCGGGGAACACGCGGACCAGCACGGTGTAGCGGGAGGCCTGCGAGTTGCCGTGCGCGTCGACGTTCTGCAGACCGAAATCGACGTGCACGATCTCCCCGCGGGCGGTGATCGCATTGGCGCCGGGTTTCCGGCCAAGTCCGAACATGCGGGCGACGCTAGATCCAGGTTGCCCGCCGCACGATCGGTTCTCCGACACTGCCCGAGGGGTTTCTTGTCGCCCGGTCCGCGGGGCCTAGCGAGGGCCGGGGTCGGGCGCGCCGGCGGGCGGGGCGCCGGGCGTCGCGGCCGGGGCGCGGGTCGGCAGCCAGCCGCGGCGGCCCGCCTCGAAGGCCAGGCCCGTGCGGGTGTCGACGCCGACGGCGGCCATGAGGCGCTCGAGGCGGCGCTGGATCGTGCGCTTGCTCACGCCGAGCTGCGAGGCGATCGACTTGTCCGGAAAGCCGGCCACCAGCAGGGACAGCAGCAGCCGCTCGGCCTCGGCCGGGCCGCCGTCCGGGGCGTCGGTCAGCAGCGGGGAGGCGCGGTCCCAGACGCCCTCGAACAGGGCGACCAGCGCGTCCAGCAGCTCGCTGCGGCGGATCAGGGCGGCCGTGGGCTCGCCGAGGTCTCGCTCGCGGTCCGGCACCAGTGGGCAGATGGCCATCGAGCGGTCGGCGATCGCCAGGCGGACGGGCAGGGTGTCGACGACGCGGGCCTGCTCGCCCCGGCGTACCGAGGCGGCAATGCTCGGCAGCTCGCCCGGCTGCTCGATGAGGGCCCGCTCGTAGATCGCGCGGTAGCGGACGCCGCGGGCCAGGGCGGTGCCCTCCTCGGCGTTCTCCGGGCCGCTCATCGCGATCGGGTTGACCCGGCAGAACCACAGGATCTCCTCCTGGGCCGAGTTCTGCATGTCCCGAAGGCGCTCGCGCAGCGCCGCGGCGCCGACGACGATCTCGACCAGGTGGTCGGCGATGCGGCGGCGGGTGGTCGCGCGGTACTCCTCGGTCAGCCGGGCCACGATCCGCCGGGCGGACTCCAGGGAGCGCTGCCGGCGTAGCAGGGCATCACCGAGCGCGACGTCCGGCGGGAGGGGCTCGAAGACCGGGCCGCCGCGGGCCAGGCCCTTCGCGCGCAGCGACTCGAGCAGCCGCCGGGCCTCGGCGGCCGGGATGTCGGCGGTGCCGGCCAGGTCGTCGGGGCCGGCCGCGGCCAGCTTCACCAACAGCCGGTACGCGTGCTGCTCGCCGAGGTCCAACAGCTGTGCGTCTTCGTCGGGCACACGACGAACTCTACGAACGGCCGCCGGCCCCTGACGAGGGCCGGCGGCCGAACGGGGAGTCAATGTTCCTGTTCCACGCCGCGCCTATGCCTGGGCGAGCGGGTCTTCCTTCGGGTCGTCGTACTTCACGGTGTCGAAGCGCCCGTCGAAGTCACTGTCCGTGGCGGTGTAGTCGCGGCGGCCGTCGCCGTCGACGTCGCGGGCCACGAAGTCGGCCCTGCCGTCGAAGTTGGTGTCGCGCACGTCGGTGTCGATGTTGCCGTCGCCGTCGAGGTCGGCCACGACGCGGTCGAACGCGCCGTCGTGGTTGGTGTCGAACGCGGCGACGTCCTTGTGGCCGTCCCCGTCGGTGTCGACGAGGACGACGTCCACCCGCCCGTCGCCGTCCGTGTCGCGCATCTCGGTGTCGAGCGTGCCGTCGCCGTCGGTGTCGATCGAGTACCGGTCGACCCGCCCGTCGCTGTCGTCGTCGTAGGCGACGAAGTCGACCCGGCCGTCGTGGTCGCGGTCCATCGCATAGATCGTCTCGCCGTGCTCGCCGTGCATGGTGACGACGGTCGGCTCCTCGGCGGCGGACAGGCCGCTGTCGCCCCCGGCCGGCCCCAGGCCCGCGTCGTCGCCCTCGGGCGCGCCGGTCACGTACTCGCTCATCGCCAGTCTCCATATCGTGTTCGGTGCCCACCAGACTAGGGGCTGCCGGCCAGGAAGGTACGCGTCCGAAAACCGCCAGTCGACGCGTCGCCGGCGGGGCAGGATGGAGGTGTGGAACTCGACTTCGAAACCTGCCGCAAGGCGGCGACCAGCCGTGACTCGCGCTTCGACGGCGTGTTCGTCACCGCGGTCAAGTCGACCAAGATCTATTGCCGGCCGTCCTGCCCGGCGATCGTGCCGCGGGCCGAGAACGTGCGCTTCCTGCCGACCGCGGCGGCCGCGCAGCGGGAGGGCTTCCGGGCCTGCCTGCGCTGCCGGCCGGACGCCGCGCCCGGCTCGCCGGACTGGGACGTGCGCGGCGACGTCGTCGGGCGCGCGATGCGGCTCATCGCCGACGGGGTCGTCGACCGCGACGGCGTGCCGGGGCTGGCCGGCCGGCTCGGGTACACCGAGCGGCACCTGCACCGCATGCTCACCGCCGAGGTCGGCGCCGGGCCGCTGGCGCTGGCCCGGGCGCAGCGGGCGCAGACCGCCCGGGTGCTCATCGAGACGACCGGCATCGGGCTGGCCGAAATAGCGTTCGCGGCCGGGTTCGGCAGCGTGCGACAGTTCAACGACACGGTCCGCGAGATCTACGGCCGCACGCCGTCGCAGCTTCGCACGCGACGGGGCCGGCCCGAGGAGGGCGAGGATTGCGACGACGGAATTGTTTCCGTGCGGCTGCCGTTCCGGGCGCCGCTGCACGCGGAATCGCTGCTGACGTTCCTGGCCCACCGGGCCGTCAGCGGCATCGACTCGGTCGAGGAGGACGGGTACCACCGCAATCTGAGGCTGCCGCACGGCACCGGGCGTGCAGTGCTGCGGCCCGCGCACGGGCACGTGGCAGCCACGCTGCGGCTCGCCGACGTTCGTGACCTGGCGCCGGCGGTGGCGCGCTGCCGCCGGCTGTTCGACCTCGACGCCGACCCCGTCGCCGTGGACGCGGTGCTCGGCGCCGACCCCGCCCTCGCGCCGATGGTGCTCAAGGAGGAGGGGGTGCGCGTGCCGCGGGCGACCGACGGCTTCGAGATCGCGGTGCGCGCCGTCGTCGGCCAGCAGATCTCCGTCGCCGCCGCCCGCACGGTGCTGCGCAAGCTCATTGCCGCCGACGCCGGGCTGTTCCCGACCGCCGAGGAGCTGCTCGAGCTGCCGGACGAGGCGTTCGCGATGCCCGAGGCCCGCCGGCGTACCCTGCGCGGGCTGGCCGCCGCCGTGGCCGCGGGCGAGCTCGACCTCGACGGCGGCGGGGACCGCGAGGAGACCGTCGCGCGGCTGAAGGCGCTGCCGGGGATCGGCGACTGGACCGCGCAGTACACGGCGATGCGCGCGCTCGGCGACCCGGACGCGTTCCTGCCGACCGACCTGGGGGTGCTGCGCGGCGCGCGGGCCGCCGGGCTGCCCGACACACCGAAGACCCTGGCCGCGCACGCCGAGCGCTGGCGGCCCTGGCGCTCGTACGCCGCGATCCGACTCTGGAGGATGCAATGAACACCTACACAGGGCCCATGTACTACACGACCACCGACACCCCGGCCGGCCCGTTCACGATGCTCACCGACGCCGAGGAGACGGTGCTGGCCAGCGGCTGGACGACCGACGTGGCCGGGCTCATGAAGCTGGCCCGGCTGCCGGGCGCGGCCGAGGAACGGCGCGATCCGGGAGTACCGCTGAAGGCCTTGCAGTCCTATGTGGACGGTGACCTGACGGCGATCGACAGCGTACCGGTGCGCCAGCACGGTGGCGCGTTCATCGGGCACGCGTGGGAGGTGCTGCGCGAGGTGCGGGCCGGTGAGCCGGTCACCTACAGCGAGTTCGCCGCGCGGGCCGGGCGGCCGGCGGCGGTGCGGGCGGCGGCGATGGCCTGCGCGACCAACGCGGCCGCGCTGTTCGTGCCCTGCCACCGGGTGCTGCGCCTGGACGGCACGCTCGGCGGGTTCCGCTGGGGGCTGCCCGTCAAGCGCTGGCTGCTCGATCATGAAGCGGCGTGATGTAGTGGCCGCAGAGCGGCCATGGGGGGTGCGGGGTGGGAACCCCCCGCCGCGCCCGAGCGAAGCGAGCGCCAATTGGCGCATGCCAGTATATAGGTTGGCTCCGATGTGACCTCAACGTACGTTTGATGCATGTCAACGACCGCCGCACCCGAGCAGGGGCGGCGGTCGAAGGCTTACGACCTCTGGCGCATGCGGGTCTACCTGCAGCCCTACTACTCGATGACGGCCTGGTCGATGGTCGCCGCGGTCGGCTCGACCGCCGCCAGCCTCGCCATCCCGCTGCTCATCCAGCGCGTCGTCGACGGCCCCGTCCGTCGCGGCGACACCCGCGGGCTGTTCCTGCTCGGCGCGCTCGCCATCGCGCTGGGCCTGTGTGAGGGCGCGCTGAGCTTCATCCGCCGGTGGGCGCAGTCGGCGTCCTCGGTCGGCATGGAGGCGAGGCTGCGCGAGGACCTCTACGCGCACCTGCAGCGGCTGCCGATCGAGTTCCACGACCGCTGGCAGTCCGGGCAGCTGCTGTCGCGGGCCACCGCCGACCTGTCCTCCATCCGGCGCTTCCTGAGCTTCGGGCTGTTCTTCTTCGTGCTCAACCTCGGCACGTACATCGCGGTGTCCGTCCTGCTGATCCACCTGTACTGGCCGCTGGGCGTGTTCGTGGCGCTCAGCGCGATCCCGCTGTTCCTGATCGTGCGCCGGTTCACGTCGCGGTACTACGCCGCCTCCCGCGAGCTGCAGGACTCCCTCGGCGACCTCACCACCCGCGTCGAGGAGTCCGCGCAGGGGATCAGGGTCATCCGCGCGTTCGGCCGGCGCGACCACATGGGGGAGCAGTTCGGCGCGGGCGCCCGGCACGTGCACGACCTCGGCGTCGGCAAGAGCCGTATGGTGGCCCGCACACTGTCGCAGTTCGACCTGGTCCCCAACGTCACGCTCGCCGTGGTGCTCGTCGCCGGCGCGGTCGCGGTCTCGGCCGGCGCGCTCACCGTCGGCACGCTCGTCGCGTTCGTCGCGCTGCAGGTGATGCTGGTCTGGCCGATCGACATCCTCGGCTGGATCATCGCCAACGCGCAGGAGGCGATGAGCGCGTCCGCGCGCATCTACGAGGTCATGGACACCCCGCCGTCCATCGTGGACCGTCCGGGCGCCGTCGCACCATCCACAGTGGAGGGCCGACTGCGCTTCGAGGGCGTCGAGTTCGCGTACGAGCCGGGCCGGCCCGTGCTGCGCGGCATCGACCTGGAGGTCGCGCCGGGCGAGACCCTCGCGATCGTCGGGCTCACCGGCAGCGGCAAGACGACGCTGGTGTCGCTGGTCCCGCGCCTGTACGACGTCAGCGCCGGGCGCATCACCATCGACGGGCGCGACGTGCGCGACATCCGGCTCGACGCGCTGCGGCGCATCGTCGGCACCGCGTTCGAGGACCCGACGCTGTTCTCGATGAGCGTGCGGGAGAACCTGACCCTGGGGCGCACCGACGCCACCGACGCCGAGATCGAGGAGGCGCTCGCCGTCGCCCAGGCCGGCTTCGCCAAGGACCTGCCGTGGGGCCTCGACACCCGCATCGGCGAGCAGGGCCTGTCCCTGTCCGGCGGGCAGCGCCAGCGCCTCGCCCTCGCCCGCGCCGTCCTCGGCCGGCCCCGGGTGCTCGTGCTCGACGACCCGCTGTCCGCGCTGGACGTGCACACCGAGGCCCTCGTCGAGGAGGCCCTCGCGACCGTGCTGGCCGGCACCACGGCGCTGCTGGTCGTGCACCGGCCCTCCACGATCGCGCTCGCCGACCGGGTCGCGTTCCTGCAGGACGGGCGCATCGCCGCCGTCGGCACCCACTCGCGGCTGCTGGCCACCTGTCCCGGCTACCGGGAGGTGCTGCGTGGCGCTTGACGTCCAACGGTGGCGCGGCACCGCCACCGAGGAGCCCGACCCGACCCGGCGCGTGGCCAGCCGGCGCCTGCTCGGGTCGCTGCTGCGCCCGCACCGGCTGCCGATCGTCGTCCTCGTCGCGCTGCTGCTCGTGCAGAACCTGGCCGGCATGGCCGGGCCGTACCTCGTCAAGCTCGGCATCGACCGCGGCATCGGCCACCCGCCCGTGCTGGTGCTGCTCACGGCCGCGTTCGGGGCGGCGACGGCGGCCGAGTTCGCCACCCGCCGCGCGTTCCTGGCCCTGTCCGGGCGGGTCGGCAACGCGGTGCTGCTCGACCTGCGCCTGCGGGTGTACCGCCACCTGCAGCGGCTGTCGATCGGCTTCCACGAGCGGTTCACCTCGGGGCGGGTCATCGCGCGGCTGACCAGCGACGTCGACAACATCTCCGAGCTCGTCGACGGTGCGCTGGACGACCTCGTGCTGGCCGCGCTGTCGGTGCTGTCCGTCGCGGCGATCCTGCTCTGGCTCGACCTGCCGCTGGCGCTCGTGACGCTGGCGTCGTTCCCGTTCCTGGTGTGGCTGTCGCGGTGGTTCCAGCGGGCCAGCGCGCGGGCGTACCGGCGCACCCGCGAGACGATCGCGCTGGTCATCATCCACTTCGTCGAGTCGCTCGGCGGCATCCGCGCGGTGCAGGCCTTCCGCCGCGAGCGGCGCAACGACGAGATCTTCCACGCCGTCAACGACGACTACCGCGAGGCCAGCCTGCACGCGCAGCGGCTCGTCGCGACGTACTCGCCGGCCATCAAGGTGATCGGGAACATCTCCATCGCCGTCGTGCTCACCTACGGCGGCTGGCGGGTGCTGCACGGGCACACCGAGGTGGGGGTGCTGGCGGCGTTCCTGCTGTACCTGCGCCGCTTCTACGAGCCGATGCAGGAGCTCTCCCAGTTCTACAACACCCTGCAGTCGGCGACGGCGGCGCTGGAGAAGCTGGCCGCGGTCCTCGACGAGCCGCCGGCCGTGCCGGAGCCGGCCGCACCGGTCCGGCTGCCCGTTGCCCGCGGCGAGCTCGCGTTCGACGGGGTCGCCTTCGCCTACGATGCCGGCCGGGTTGTACTGCCGGAGCTCGACCTGTTCGTGCCGGCCGGGCAGACCGTGGCCCTCGTCGGGGCGACCGGCGCCGGGAAGTCCACCCTCGCCAAGCTCGTGGCCCGCTTCTACGACCCGACCGGCGGCACCGTCGCGCTCGACGGTGTCGACCTGCGCTCGCTGGCCGAGGACGACCTGCGCCGGGCCGTCGTCATGGTGACCCAGGAGAACTACCTGTTCTCCGGCACGGTCGCGTCGAACATCGCCTTCGGCCGGCCGGGGGCCACCCGGGCCGAGGTCGAGGCGGCGGCCGCGGCGATCGGGGCGGACGCGTTCATCCGCGCCCTGCCGGACGGGTACGACACCGACGTACGCAAGCGCGGGGGAAGACTTTCGGCCGGACAACGGCAACTCGTGGCGTTTGCGCGGGCCTTCCTGGCCGACCCCGCGGTGCTGATTCTCGACGAGGCGACGTCCTCGCTGGACATCCCGAGCGAGCGCCTCGTGCAGCAGGCGTTGCGGACGATCCTGGCATCCCGGACCGCGCTGGTGATCGCCCACCGGCTGTCCACAGTGGAGATCGCCGACCGGGTGCTGGTGCTCTCGGGCGGGCGGATCGTCGAGGACGGGCCGCCGTCGGCCCTGATCGGCGGCGGTGGGCACTACGCCGAGCTGCACGCGCAGTGGCGCGACTCGCTGCTGTGAGTGTCGGGTAGCCGACACATAACGACCGCTCCATGCATGAATGGCGGGGTTCACGCCGTCGATCTACCGTGGACACTGGCGTTCGTGGGAGGATTCTCGTCACGCTATTGATCTCGGCTAGTTGCCCGCAGTGATCTTCAGCGGCCTGCGGGGGGTTTGAGTACCGACGCGCAGAAGAGGACCGATGACTGGCGGACGATGGAGTGGCCAGACCCGATTTCTCGTCGTGTTCGTCGGGCTCGCCCTGGTCGCACTGGGCGTGCTGACGACGGTACAGTTCCGCAGCACCGCCGGCGCGGCCGCCCTCGTCGGGGCCGGCGTGCTGGTCGGGCTCGCGGGCCTGTCCGGCGGGACGATCGTGGTCCGCTCCGGCGACCGCGAGGAGCGCCTGGCCTCGGCCGGCAAGGCCCAGCAGGAGGGCGACGCCGAGGGCGCCTACGACCGGTTCGTCCAGCTCATTCGCGGCCACGCCCCGCAGGCGATCGCCTATCACGAGGGCGCCAACGCCGCACTCTATGAGGCCGCCGGGCGCGAGGGCCAGAAGCTCCAGCCCGTTTTCGGGTACTTCCTGGGCCCCATCGCCATGTCCGAGGCCCACATCATCGTCGACGTCCGGGCCGGCACCGGGTTCTCGATCGCGCGCATGCAGGCGACGCTGCAGGCGCTGCTGGTCGGCCCGACCGCGGCGTTCCAGGCCGCGCTCGTCATCATCAACGCCTCGCCCGACGACTCGATCCTGTCCTCGGTGCGGCAGCTGAGCACCGCGCTGGACCGCCCGGTCGCCGCGGTCGCGTGGCGCATCGGCGACCACTCCGACGCCATCTCCGACGCCATCGTCTCGCTGCGCCGGGAGCTGCGCCGCCGCGACCACGAGTCGCCGATCGAGGTGCCGGCCGAGGTCTTCGAGGAGCCGGACATCTTCGAGCCGGTGCGCATGCCGACCCGGCCGCCCGCGCCGATTCCGCACCAGCAGCCGGCGCACCTGGACGACGATGTGTACCCGCACATGACGTCCTCCACCGTCTACGGCGCGGCCGCGGCCGAGCCGCACGAGGAGGAGCCCGACCCGGTCGAGTGGCCGGCGCCCGAGCCGCGCCGCCGCCCGTCCCCGTCGCCGGCGCCGACGCAGGCGCCGCGGGTCTACGACGACTCCGCGAGCTGGCAGCGCGCGACCGACCTGCATTGGCGGGGGCAGCTGCAGGAGGCTCAGGAGGCGTACCGCGAAATCGTCGACGCCCGCGCCCACGCCCTCGGCTGGGACCACCCCGACACGCTGACGGCCCGCGACCAGCACGCCACCGTGCTGCGCGACCTCGACCGGCTGGCCGAGGCCCTGGTCGAGTGCGACGAGGCGCTCACCGCGCGGGTGCGGATCCTCGGCGAGGACCACCCGGACACGCTGACCAGCCGCAGCCATCTGGCGACCATCTACCACCAGCTGGGCGACCTCACCCGGGCGGAGGCCGAGCACCAGCGGGTCCTCGAGTCGCGGACCCGGGTTCTGGGCGCCAACCACCAGGAGACGCTGATCAGCCGCAGCAACCTCGCCAAGGTCTACCAGGACATGGGGGAGCTGGACCGGGCGATCGACGAGCACCGCACCGTGATGCGCGCGCGGGCTCGGCTGCTCGGCCCGGAGCACCGCGACACGCTCATGAGCCGCAGCCTGCTCGCCTCGGCCCTGCACCACGCCGGCCGGCTGCCCGACGCCGAGTCCGAGCACCGCGCCGTCCTCGGCAGCCGCCTGCGGCTGCTCGGCCCGGTCCACCTGGACACGGCCGTTTCCCGGCACCGGCTCGCGAGCGTGCTGCACGACCTGGGGCGGCTGGACGAGGCGATCACCGAGTACCGGGCGGCCCAGGCCGTCTATGCGGAGCTGCTCGGGGCGTCCAGCCCGTTCGCCCGGGCGGCCGCCTCCGACCTGGCCCTGGCCGAGCGGGCCTTGCGCGGCGCGCAGGGCACGCACCGCTACTGACGGCGGCTCCTAGGGGCAGCACCGCCACTGACGGCGGCGGCGTGCCGGGCCCGCACTGCTCCTGACGGCGGCGGGGCGCAGGGGCGGCACCGCTACTTGCGGCGGCGGTGGCGCGTCGTGGGCGGGGCGACGAGGCGGCCGGTCGCGCCGTCGAGGTCGACGGCGGCCAGGACTGGGCGGCCGAGGCGGGCCGTGAGCCAGCGGCGCTGGTAGTCGCTCAGGTCGTTGAGGAAGACGACGGCGTCGACGCCGTCCCGCTCGGCGGCGGCCGCCACCTCGGCCAGCTTGCCGGGGCGGATCACGAAGCGGCGCGACAGCGGGGCGGTCATGAGGCGCACCCCGCCGTCGGAGACGCCGCGGCGCTGGACGAACCGCTGCCGCACCCGGGCGCCGAGCGCGGCCAGGCGCGCCTCGACGGCGTCGAGGCGCGCCTCGTGGTCGCGCTCCTTCGCCGAGAACAAGGCGACGAGCACCACTTCCCGGATCTCGGTCACGTGGCCGGCCGTTCTTGGCACCACGGACGTCGGGATGCCTCGTGGGAAGAACGGTCGTACGTTGCACGGACCCGAGCCATGATCTGGATTCGGGGTTTGGTTTTAGAAATCTCCACCGAAGTCGCCGCCGTCGCCGAAACCGGCGTCACCCCAGTCGCCGCCGTCGAAGCCCTGATCGCCGTCGAAGTCCTGGCCGCCGCCGTCGTCCATGGCCTGGTCGAAGCCCTGGTCGTAGCCGGCGTCCTGGCCCTGCTCGAAGCCGGCGTTGTACGCGGCGTCGTAGCCATGGTCGCCCCAGCTGTTGTCGAACAGCGCGTCGAAGACGAGGACCGAGCCGATGCCCCAGGCGCCGGCGACGAGGGCGGTCTTCCACCAGGGCTCGGAGTACCAGCCGGCGGGGACGCCACGGCCGGCGACGGCGCCGCCCGGGTAGTAGTAGGGGGTCGCGTTGCCCGGCTGCGGGCTGGCCCGGTATGCGTGGCCCTGGACGTTGACCTCGCGTTCCTTGGTGATCTGGCCGGCCCGCGCGCCGGCGAGCGGCGGCAGGTCGGGCCCGGGATCGAGACCGAGGGCGACGCGGGCCGCCCGGATGTAGGCCAGCCCCTCCAGCGAGGTCTCGCGGGCCAGGTCGTACTGCTTGAGGCTGGTGGACCGTTCCAGCTGCCCACCGGCGGCGTTGTACCGCTCGCTCGCGTCCACCAGCGCCTGCTTGACCGCCGGCTCGTCACCGGAGAGGTTCATGAGCTGGCCGCCGAGGCGCTCGTACCACCGCAGGGCCTCCTCCCGCGCATCGGCCAGCTGCTGCGCCTTACGCTTCCTGCGCCCGAAGCCGAACACCGTCACCACTCCAACCAGGACGAGTAACCCATGCCTCCGACGGTACCGGTTTCTGTCATACCCCTACGGCATGCTAAACACCGTGAACCTCGCCCTCCTCCTCACCGGACTCGTCATCGGCATCGCTCTCGGCTGGTTCGTCGCCCGTTCCCGCGCGGCCGTCGACCTCGCCAAGCTCGAGGCGACGCTGCAGGCGACCCGCGACGGTGAGGCCCGCCTGGAGGCCTCGCTGCGGGGCCTCACGCTGGAGGCGCGGGGCCAGACGCAGGACGCGGTGGCCGACGCCGTAGCCCCGCTCAACGAGGCGTTGCTGCGCTACGAGCGGCGCGTGGCCGACCTGGAGCGCGACCGGGTAGGTGCGTACGAGTCGCTGCGCGAGCAGGTCCGCGCCATGCACGAGGTCTCCGGCGAGCTGCGCACCGAGACCCGCCGCCTGGTCTCGGCCCTGCGCGCCCCGACGGTCCGCGGCCGCTGGGGCGAGCACCAGCTGCGCCGCATCGTCGAGGCCGCCGGCCTGCTCGAGCACTGCGACTTCGACGAGCAGGTGACATCCGTCACCGACACCGGCGCCGTCCGCCCCGACCTCGTCGTCCACCTGCACGGCGGCCGCCACGTGGTCGTGGACGCGAAGGCTCCCCTGGAGGCCTACCTGACGGCCCTGGAGGCCCCCGACGACCAGACCCGCACGACCCGCCTGACCCAGCACGCCCGCCAGCTGCGCGCCCACGTCGACGCGCTGTCCGCGAAGTCGTACTGGTCGGCGTTCGAGCCGTCCCCGGAGTTCGTCGTCCTGTTCGTCCCCGCCGACACGTTCCTCGACACCGCCCTGCAGCACGACCCGGCCCTGCTCGAGCACGCCTTCGCCCGCAACGTGATCCTGGCCACCCCGGCCACGCTGGTCGCCCTGCTCCGCACCGTCGCCTACGCCTGGCGCCAGGACTCGCTGACCGCCAACGCACACGCCGTACATCAGACGGGCCGCGAGCTGTACGCCCGCCTGAGCACCATGGGCGAGCACCTGGCGAAGGTGGGCACGTCACTGTCGACGGCGGTGTCGTCGTACAACCGCGCGATCGGCTCCCTGGAGGCCCGCGTCCTGGTCAGCGCCCGCAAACTCGCCGACCTGGGCGTCAGCTCCGACCCCCTGCCAACCCCACCCCAGGTGGAGGCGACACCACGCCAGCTGCAGGCCCCGGAGCTCGTGGAGAGCGAGTACGAGGCGCTGCTGGCGGCGCTGCGCGAGGACCCGCCGAAATGACGTAACCCCGCCGCGCTGCGCCCGCCCGCCGCGCCCCGCCGCCCCGCCGCTCTCCCCGCCCCGCCGCGTCCCGCCTCGTCCGGCCCGCCGCGCCGTTCCCGCCTCGCCGCTCTCCCCGCCCCGCCGCGTCCCGCCTCGTCCGGCCCGCCGCGCCGTTCCCGCCTCGCCGCTCTCCCCGCCCCGCCGCGTCCCGCCTCGTCCGGCCCGCCGCGCCGTTCCCGCCTCGCCGCTCTCCCCGCCCCGCCGCGTCCCGCCTCGTCCGGCCCGCCGCGCCGTTCCCGCCTCGCCGCGCCGTTCCCGCCCCGCCGCTCTCCCCGCCCCGCCGCGTCCCGCCTCGTCCGGCCCGCCGCGCCCCGCTGCGCCCCGGCCCGCCTCGGCCTCGCTGCGCCGTGCCCCCTGCGCCGCGCGTCGCGTCCGCCGTCCGCCCGCCGCGGCGTGCCCCGTCTTGCCGCGCTCATCCGCGCTTCATCCCGCCCCCGCCGCGCCCGCCTGCGCTCCGTCCGGGCCTGCAGCGCCCGCGCCGCGCCGCCCTTCGTCCCGCCCGTCTCGCTGCGTCCCGTCTCGCCGCGCCCGCTCGCGCTGCGTCGCGTCGCGCCGCGTCGCGCCCGTCCGCCCCGTCTCGCCGCGCCCGCCCGCGCTGCGTCGCGTCGCGTCGCGCCCGTCCGCCCCGCCGCCGCGCCGCTCCCCAGACCGCCGCCCCCCGCGTCCCGCCTCGCCCGCCCCGCCGCGCCGTTCCCGCCGCGTCCCGCCTCGCCTCGCCCCGCCCCCGCTGCGCGCCGGCCCGCCTCGGCCTCGCTGCGCCGTGCCTCTGCGCCGCGCGTCGCGTCCGCCCGTCCGCCGCGGCGTGCCCCGTCGTACCGCGCTCATCCGCGCTTCGTCCCGCCCGGCCGCGCCCGCCCGCGCTCCGTCCCGGCCAGCCGTGCCCGCGCCGGGCTTCGTGCGGCCCGTCTCGCCGCGCCCGCCCGCGCTCCGTCCCGGCCAGCCGTGCCCGCGCCGGGCTTCGTGCGGCCCGTCTCGCCGCGCCCGCCCGCGCTCCGTCCCGGCCAGCCGTGCCCGCGCCGGGCTTCGTGCGGCCCGTCTCGCCGCGCCCGCCCGCGCTCCGTCCCGGCCAGCCGTGCCCGCGCCGGGCTTCGTGCGGCCCGTCTCGCCGCGCCCGCCCGCGCTCCGTCCCGGCCAGCCGTGCCCGCGCCGCGCTTCGTGCCGCCCGTCTCGCCGCGCCCGCCCGCGCTCCGTCCCGGCCAGCCGTGCCCGCGCCGCGCTTCGTGCGGCCCGTCTCGCCGCGCCCGCCCGCGCTCCGTCCCGGCCAGCCGTGCCCGCGCCGCGCTTCGTGCGGCCCGTCTCGCCGCGCCCGCCCGCGCTCCGTCCCGGCCAGCCGTGCCCGCGCCGCGCTTCGTGCCGCCCGTCTCGCCGCGCCCGCCCGCGCTCCGTCCCGGCCAGCCGTGCCCGCGCCGCGCTTCGTGCGGCCCGTCTCGCCGCGCCCGCCCGCGCTCCGTCCCGGCCAGCCGTGCCCGCGCCGCGCTTCGTGCCGCCCGTCCCGCTGCGCCCGTCTCGCCGCGCCCGCCCGCGCTTCGTCGCGCCCGCCCGCCCGCGCCGCGCTTCGTCCCGCCCGTCCCGCTGCGCCCCGCCTCGCCGCGCCCGCCCGCGCTTCGTCCCGCCTCGCCGCGTCCGCCCGCGCTTCGTCCCGTTCCGCCGTGCCCCGCCTTGCCGCGCCCGGCCGCGCTTCGTGCCGCCTCGCCGCGCCCGGCCGCGCTTCGTGCCGCCTCGCCACGCCCGGCCGCGCTTCGTCCCGCCCGGCCGCCTCCGCCCGCGCTCCGTCCCGTTCCGCCGCGCCCCGCCTCGCCGCGCTCTGTCCCACCCCGCTGCGTTCCGTGCTGCCCCAACCCGCTGCACCGCGTCCCGTTGCGCCCCGCCTCGTCGCGCCTGACCGCGCTCCGTCCCGCCGCGCCGCGCTCCGTCCCGCCGCGCCGCGCTCCGTCCGCCGGGCCGTGTCTGTCCGCCGCCCCGCTCACCGCGCCGCGCTTCGTCCTGCCCGAGCCCCGCTGCACCGCGCCCTGCGTCTGTCCGCCCCGCCTCGCCTCACCGCGCCCGCCCGCGCTCCGTCCCGCCCAGCCCAGTTGCGCTCCTGCGCGGCGCCCCTGCACCGCGCACCGGTCCGTCCGCCTCGCCGCGGCCGCCTGTGCCGCGCTCCGTCCCGCCCAGCCCCTGCGCATCGCGTCCGCCTGCCTCGTTGCGCTCGCCCCACCGTTGCCTGCACTCCGTCCCGCCCAGCCCCTGCGCATCGCGTCCGCCTGCCTCGTTGCGCTCGCCCCACCGTTGCCCGCGCTCCGTCCCGCCCAGCCCCCCTGCGCCGCGCACCGCGTCCGTCCGCCTCGCCGCGGCCGCCTTCGCCGCGCTCCGTCCCGCCCAGCCCCTGCGCATCGCGTCCGCCTGCCTCGTTGCGCTCGCCCCACCGTTGCCCGCGCTCCGTCCCGCCCAGCCCCCCTGCGCCGCGCACCGCGTCCGTCCGCCTCGCCGCGGCCGCCTTCGCCGCGCTCCGTCCCGCCCAGCCCCTGCGCATCGCGTCCGCCTGCCTCGTTGCGCTCGCCCCACCGTTGCCCGCGCTCCGTCCCGCCCAGCCCCCCTGCGCCGCGCACCGCGTCCGTCCGCCTCGCCGCGGCCGCCTCTGCCGCGCTCCGTCCCGCCCAGCCCCGTCATGACGCGGCCCGGTGCGCTGCGCCCGCTTCCGTCCGGCAGCCTTCTCGCCGCCGCCGCTGCCCTGGGCCGTCGTCCTGTGCCGCCGCGGCGCCCCCGGGTACCGCTCCGTGCCCCATGCCGTGCACCGCCTCGTCCTTGCCGGCCGCCGCGCCCGACGCGCCGCCTTTGTCCGCGCTGCGTCACGCCCCGTCGCCGGGACCGAGTTCGACGCCGTTGGGGGGCTGCGTGGCGCGGTTGACTTGGTCGCGTGGCCGGAAGTCCGCGTTGAGACCCGCCGCACGTGGCCGCCGGGGCCGCATGGTGCTGTCGCGAACCCCACGGCGGCGTTCGGCCTTGCGTGGGAGTGGCCTTTGCACAGAGGCTGCGCCGGCGGTCGCGGCTGGCGGGGCCGGGTGCGCAGGGTGTGGGGGCCGGGCCGGCTGCCCGGGGCCCGCGGTTGCGGGTGGGCGGCCAGCCTCGGCGGCTCGGGCGACCGGCGGTGGATGTGCGCCGCCGTACCGGGTGCCCGGGCTGTACAAGGTGGGCCGCGCGGCGCCGCTGAGGTGGAGGGCTAACGACGACACGCGGCCCGGGGGGCTGGGCGGATCCGCGTAAGGGGGGAATACCGGACCACCCGTGCACGAAGTCTGAATCCCGAAGCAATTCCGCGACATGGGGCGTGGGTGCCGCAGAGCGGACATGGCGCGATGTGGACACCGCGTGATCAACAACGGGTCAGGTTGAACCACGCTGCGTCAACCAGCGGGTTGCGAAGTCGACCAGTGCGCGTTGGCGCATCAGGCGGGCGGTTCCGGCGCCGACCGGGCCGACGTGCTCGGCGGCGGTGATTTCGGCGAAGTCCTTGGCCAGGGGGGCGAACAATGACGTGTCGTCGGCCAGTTCGCGGTAGGTGACCCAGTGTCGCTCGCCCTCCACCAGCATGGGGGAGCCCTGTCGCAGATATCGCTTCGGTACCGCGGCCCGATACTCCGCCAGGTGCAGCGACGTGTTGTTGTCGTGGCCGACGCCGAGGAGCAGGACCCAGGCGTCCGCTTCATAGAGGCGGGCCAGGGGGGAGCCCTCGCCCAGGCCGTCGTTCAGCTCGTGGGCCTCGGTGATCTGCCTGGCCAGCGGGCCCAGGGCGGCGAAGGAGACCGTCGGGTGGGCGCTTCGCAGCACGCCGGGGAAGGAGCGGAAGCACTCGACGATGGCGCCCATCCAGCCGGTGGGGGTGACCTGTGGGTCGTAGGCCGGCGTCTCGGCGCGGATGGTCTCCCACCAGTCCTCGGGGACCGGCGGGTTGCCCCAGTCGGCGGGGTCGGTCAGGTTGCGCGAGTGGGTCGGCATGACCAGGGTGCCGTCGGGGCCGATGGCCTGCAGGAGGGCGAGGACCACGGCGTGGGCGCCGCCGGCCACCCAGCCCAGGCGCGACAGTGACGAGTGGACGATCACCGTGGCGGACTCGGGCAGGCCCAGCTCGCGCAGCTGGCGGGCGATCGAGTCGACGGTTCCCGGGCGGGTCGAGCGGGCGACGGCGTCGGCTTCCATGCGGTACATAATGTCGCCTATGACCGAGTGGACGCTGTCGGGGTTTGGCGACGAGATCGACGAGGACCCTGCGGTGCAGTTGTCGGTGCTCCTGGGGGTCGGGGCGTCGCACCTGGAGTTTCGCAGCGCGTGGGGCGTGAACGTGGCCGACATGGCCGACGAGGACGTCGACCGCCTGCATGCGCTGCTGCGGCGCCACGGCATGCGGGTCTCGGCGATCGCGTCGCCGATCGGCAAGACCGGGGTGTACGACGACGCGGCCACGGAGCAGGCCCGGCTCAAGCGCGTGATCGCGGTGGCGCGGCGGCTGGAGACGCGATACGTGCGGCTGTTCTCGTTCTACCGGCCCGACGGGGTCGCCGCCGCCGAGGTCCGTGACATCGTCCTGAGCCGCCTGCGCGGGTTCGCCGACGCGGCCGAGCGCGAGTCGGTGGTGCTGGTCCACGAGAACGAGAAGGCCATCTACGGTGACGTACCCGAGCGGGTGCTGGACATCGTCGAGTCAGTCGGCTCGCCGGCGCTGCGGCTGGCCTGGGACAACGCCAACTTCGTGCAGGTCGGGGTGCGGCCGTTCAGCGACGGGTACGAGGCGCTTCGCCCGTACATCGAGTATCTGCAGGTCAAGGACGCCCGCGCGGCCGACGGGGTCGAGGTGCCGGCCGGCGAGGGCGACGGGGAGCTGCGCGAGACGCTGACGGCCCTGCGCGACTCCGGCTGGACCGGCTTCGCGTCGCTCGAGCCGCACCTGCACGACCCGGCGCGGCCGGACGTGCTGTCGGGGCCGCGGCGCTTCGGGGAGGCGGCCCGCGCGTTCGCGGGGCTCGCCGGCGAGCTGGGAGTCCGGCTGACCTGACCCACGTCCCGGCGCGGCGGCGTTCTCCGTAGACTCATACGTCGTGGCACTCAGCATCGGGATCGTCGGCCTGCCCAACGTTGGCAAGAGCACCCTGTTCAACGCCCTCACCAAGGGCGACGCGCTCGCGGCGAACTATCCGTTCGCGACGATCGAGCCGAACGTGGGGGTGGTCGGGCTGCCCGACGCGCGGCTGGGGCGGCTCGCCGAGTTGTACGACTCACAGAAGGTCATTCCGGCGCCGGTGTCGTTCGTGGACATCGCGGGGCTGGTGCGCGGGGCCTCGAAGGGGCAGGGGCGCGGGAACGCGTTCCTGGCCAACATCCGGGACGCCTCGGCGATCTGCCAGGTGGTGCGGGCGTTCTCCGACCCCAACGTCGTGCACGTCGACGGCAAGGTCTCGCCGCGCGACGACATCGAGACGATCAACACCGAGCTGATCCTCGCCGACCTGCAGACGATCGAGAAGGCGCTGCCGCGGCTGGAGAAGGAGGCCAAGGTCCGCAAGGAGCGGGCCGGGGTCGCCGCGGCCGCGAAGGCCGCCGCGGAGGTGCTGAACGAGGGCAACACGCTGTACGGCGCCGGCTTCGACGTCTCCGAGCTGGGCGAGCTGCACCTGCTGACCGCGAAGCCGTTCCTCTACGTCTTCAACGTCGACGAGGCCGAGCTCGGCGATCCCGCGTTCCTCGACGAGCTGCGGGCGATCGTGGCGCCGGCCGAGGCGATCTTCCTCGACGCGAAGATCGAGTCGGAGCTCACCGACCTCGACGAGGAGGAGGCCCTGGAGCTGCTGGCCTCCATCGGGCAGCCGGAGCCGGGGCTGCACCAGCTGATCCGGGTGGGGTTCCGGACGCTGGGGCTGCAGACGTACCTCACCGCGGGGCCCAAGGAGGCCCGTGCCTGGACGATCCCGATCGGCGCGACGGCCCCGGAGGCGGCCGGCGTCATCCACTCCGACTTCCAGCGGGGCTTCATCAAGGCCGAGGTCGTCTCCTTCGACGACCTGATGGCGGCCGGGGCGATGAACGCCGCGAAGGCCGCCGGCCGGGTGCGGATCGAGGGCAAGGAGTACGTGATGCAGGACGGCGACGTGGTCGAGTTCCGCTTCAACGTCTGAGGCGCGGCAGGGTAGGGAGCACGCATGTCGTACGTCGTTGATTTCGAGAACGTCTCCACCGTCGGTCTGGAGTCGTCACCGGTCGCCGAGGCCCTCGCGGGGCTGCGCGCCAACGAGGCCCGGTACTTCAGGAACAAGTACGACCATGTCTTCACGGTTTTCACGGTCGAGCCGGCGTCGACGGCCCAGGATGCGGTTGACTACGTGCATCGCATCCTGCGCGAGGAGCGGGACCTCGTCATCGGCTCCCGGCCGTTGGAGGCGACGTCCTTCGAGGTCGAGGGCATCCGCTGGACGTACGTCTTCTATGAGTCGGGCCTGTCCATCAACGTGCTCTACACGCTCGAGGACGCCGGGAAGCGTGCCGTCGGGTTCAAGCTCTCCGACGGGATGGAGGTCCCTGAGGAGCTGGCTGACCGCTTCAAGTTCGCCCGCCAGCGGTCCAAGCTTGCTGGCACCATCCGTGGCTCGTTCTTCGTCATCAAGGGCGAGTACTGACGGTCCGGCCGAAGGACCGGTTCTTGGCACCACGGACGTCGGGATTCCTCGTGGGAAGAACGGTCGCAAGTTGCACGGACCCGAGCCAGGCTCAAAAAAGGTTTTATGCGGCACCCGCGATGATCGTTTTGTACATGTCCTCGATGCGGGCGGCCAGCGTGACCTCGCCGGGGGAGAGCTCCGAGTCGGCCGTGCCGGGGACGCGGAGGCGGATCTGGGTGCGGCCGTCCAGGCGGCGGACGTCCGGGCGGACGCCGACCGCGTCGGCGACCACTTTCATTCGCTCGGTGAGTGCCGCATGCTGGGAATCGTCGAGATGCAGCGTCCGGCGGATCTCGCCGCCGTCGAGCGTCCAGCCTTGCAGTAATGCCAGCGCATCACTGAGATAGTCGCGGTGATCATCGCTCCACCGGGCCCGCATTTCGACCTACCCTCCCACGGCATCGTTGCCGGCTTGTGGCCGTTTCGAAGCCTGCCCGTCATCAACGGTGTCTGCAAGTCTGACTAGCAACCGGTGGATCTGTCCACGGCCACTTTTCCCTCGTCTGGTGAACAACAGGGCACTGCCATCCACCGGAACTTCATGTGGATCTGGCACTCTGGTTGCCCGTGCAGACCGAACGGGTGATGCCAAGGATCATCGTCGGAGCCGCAATCGTCTCCGAGGGCCGCGTGCTGGCCTGTGAACGCGCCCAGCCGCCCGAAATGGCCGGAAAATGGGAGTTTCCCGGCGGGAAGGTCGACCCGGGGGAGACCGAGGAGCAGGCGCTGGTGCGCGAGTGCCAGGAGGAGCTCGGGGTCGACGTCGCGGTCGGGCCGCGGGTCGGCGACGACATCTCGATGCTGGGTGGCACCGCGGTGCTGCGGGTGTACGTCGCCACGCTGATCAACGGCGCCCAGCCGGTCGCCCTGGAGCACAGCGACCTGCGCTGGCTGGCCGCCGGGGAGCTCGACAGCGTGCCCTGGCTGCCGGCCGACGCGCCGATCGTGCACGCGCTGAAGCCGTTGCTACCTTCGATTGCGTGAATCTGACGTACTCCGAGGTCGGCGCGACCCTCGACGGGCCGCTGCCGGCCGGCTACCTGCACGTGACCCGGCGCGTGCGGGTCGGCTCCGGCCCGGCGGCGTTCCGTGTCGCCGCGGACGCGCTGGCGCAGTGGCGGCCGCAGCGGGGTGCGGGGCTTCAGGTGCGCACGAAGGCCGAGCGGCCGGCGCTTGGGGTCGACTTCGCCACCGGCATCGGCTTCGGGCCGCTGCGGCTGTGGCAGCCGTGCCGGATCGTGTGGGTGGTGGACGAGCCCGGCCGCTACGGCTTCGGGTTCGGCACGCTGCCGGGGCACGTGGAGACCGGCGAGGAGGCGTTTCTGCTCTCCACCGACGCCGATGACGTCTGGTTCGAGGTACGGGCGTTCAGCCGGCCGGCGAAGTGGTGGGTCAAGCTGGGCGCGCCGCTGGCGCGGCTCGTGCAGGCGAGGGTCACCGACCGGTACGCGGCGGCGATGCAGGGCCTCTGACGAGCGCCAGAGGCCCCGCACGTGCCGATCAGTGAGGGTGGTTGTACCGCAGCTTCTCCGGCGGCAGCGGGAACTCCTGGTCGTCGCCGAACGGCGACGCCGCGGCCGCGCGGTCCAGATAGAGCTCCGCGACCGGGAGCTTGCCGTCGGTGCCCACCGCGGCCTCCTGGGGCAGCGGGCCCTGCTGGTGCCAGTGCGCGCTCGTGTCCGCGGCCGTCGACGACGGGCTCGACGAGTGCGTCGCGGCCGGGTCGTCCAGCTGGTCACGCCGGAAGATCTTGCGTCCGAGCCAGGTCACCGGGTCGTACCTCCGATCGACAACGCGTTCCTTCATGGGGATGATCGCATTATCGGTGATCTTGATGTGCTCCGGGCACACTTCGGTGCAGCACTTGGTGATGTTGCAGTAGCCGAGGCCCTGCTCACCCTGCGCGAGCTCCTTGCGGTCGGTGCGCGCGTCCAGCGGGTGCATGTCGAGCTCCGCGGCCCGGATGAAGAACCGGGGGCCGGAAAAGGCCCGCTTGTTCTCCTCGTGGTCGCGGATCACGTGGCACACGTTCTGGCACAGGTAGCACTCGATGCACTTGCGGAACTCCTGCGAGCGCTCCACATCGACCTGCTGCATGCGGTACTCGCCGGGCTCCACGCCCTTCGGCGGCGCGAAGGCGGGCAGCTCCCGGGCCTTCTGGTAGTTGAAGTTGACGTTCGTGACCAGGTCCCGGATGACCGGGAACGTCCGCAGCGGGGTCACGGTGACGGTCTCCGTGTCGCCGAACGTCGACATGCGCGTCATGCAGCCCAGGCGCGGCTTGCCGTTGATCTCCATCGAGCAGGAGCCGCACTTGCCGGCCTTGCAGTTCCAGCGCACGGCCAGGTCGGGGGTCTGCGTGGCCTGCAGCCGGTGGATGACGTCGAGCACGACCTCGCCCTCGTTGACCTCCACCTGGAAGTCCTCCAGCGAGCCGCCCGTGTCGTCACCGCGCCAGACGCGGAAATGGCGCTTGGTACCCATCACAGCTCCTCGTCGGTCATGTACTTGGCCAGCTCACTGCGCTCGAACAGGCCCTGGAGCTCCGGTCGCATCACCGGCAGCGGCTTGCGCTCGAGCCGGACGTCCTCGCCCTCGAGCGAGCAGACCAGGTTGACCCGGCGCCAGTTCGGGTCCATCTTCGGGTAGTCCTCGCGGGTGTGGCCGCCACGGGACTCGGTGCGCTCGAGGGCCGCCTTCGCGGTGCACTCCGAGACGACGAGCATGTTTCGCAGGTCAAGAGCGAGGTGCCAGCCCGGGTTGTACCGCCGCCCGCCCGTCGCCCCGACCTTCTTCACGCGCTCCTTGAGCTCGGCCAGGCGCACCAGCGAGTCACGCAGCTCGCCCTCACGGCGGATGATCCCGACCAGGGTGCCCATGATGTCCTGCAGCTCCTGGTGCAGCGTGTACGGGTTTTCGCCGCCCTCGCCGCGCTGCAGCGGGGCCAGCGCCGTCTCCACGGCCGCCTCGACCGACGCCGCCGACGGCTTGCGCCGCTTCGTTTCGGTGGCGTGGGCCGCCGCGTGCTCGCCCGCCCGCTTGCCGAACACCAGCAGGTCCGACAGCGAGTTGCCGCCGAGCCGGTTGGAGCCGTGCATGCCGCCGGACACCTCGCCGGCCGCGAACAGCCCGGCCACGGCCGCCGCCGCGGTGTCGGCGTCGACCTCGACGCCGCCCATCACGTAGTGGCAGGTCGGCCCGACCTCCATCGGCTGCTTCGTGATGTCGACGTCGGCCAGCTCCTTGAACTGGTGGTACATCGAGGGCAGCCGCTTGGTGATCTGCTCGGGCTTCAGCCGGGAGGCGATGTCGAGCAGCACGCCGCCGGCCTGGGTCCCGCGGCCGGACTTGACCTCGTTGTTGATGGCCCGGGCGACCTCGTCGCGCGGCAGCAGCTCCGGCGGGCGGCGGTTGTTGTCCGGGTCGGAGTACCAGCGGTCGGCCTCCTCCTCCGTCTCCGCGTACTGCTTGCGGAAGACGTCGGGCACGTAGTCGAACATGAACCGCTTGCCCTCGGTGTTGCGCAGCACGCCGCCGTCACCGCGGACCGACTCGGTCACGAGGATGCCCTTGACCGAGGGCGGCCAGACCATGCCGGTCGGGTGGAACTGCAGGAACTCCATGTTGATGAGCGTCGCGCCGCTGCGCAGGGCCAGGGCGTGGCCATCGCCCGTGTACTCCCAGGAGTTCGACGTCACCTTGTAGGACTTGCCCACGCCGCCCGTGGCCAGCACGATCGCCGACGTCTCGAACAGCACGAACTCGCCCGACTCGCGGTAGTAGCCGAACGCGCCGGCCACCGCGCCGTCCTCGATGAACAGCTCGGTGATCGTGCACTCCTGGAAGACCCGGATGCGCGCCTCGTAGTCGCCGTGCTCCCGGTAGTCCTCCTGCTGCAGCGACACGATCTTCTGCTGCAGCGTGCGGATCAGCTCCAGCCCGGTCCGGTCGCCGACGTGCGCCAGCCGCGGGTACTCGTGCCCGCCGAAGTTGCGCTGGCTGATCTTGCCTTCGCGCGTGCGGTCGAACAGCGCGCCGTAGGTCTCCAGCTCCCAGATGCGGTCCGGGGCCTCCTTGGCGTGCAGCTCGGCCATCCGGAAGTTGTTCAGGAACTTGCCGCCGCGCATGGTGTCGCGGAAGTGCACCTGCCAGTTGTCGTTCGCATTGACGTTGCCCATCGCCGCGGCGGCGCCGCCCTCGGCCATGACCGTGTGCGCCTTGCCGAACAGCGACTTGGAGATGATGGCGGTCTTCTTGCCCGCGAGCCGCGCCTCGATGGCGGCCCGCAGCCCGGCGCCGCCCGCGCCGATCACGACGACGTCGTAGGTGTGTCGCTCGATGTTCGTCATCGGGGGGTCCTAATTCCAGATTCGAAGGTCGGTGATCCAGTCGGCGGACACGGCCATGATGTACGCGTCGGTCAGGATCACGGTGAACAGCGACGTCATCGCGAACGTGCCGTGGCGGGTGTTGAGCTTGGAGATCAGCGTCCACAGCTGGTACCGCACCGGGTGCTTCGAGAAGTGCTTCAGCCGCCCGCCCATCACGTGGCGGCAGGCGTGGCAGCTGGCGGTGTACCCCGCCAGGGCGATCACGTTCACCACGATGATCAGCGACCCGAGCCCGATGCCGAACCCGCCGTCGTCACCCTTGAACGCGTGGAACGCGTCCCAGATGTTGATCAGCAGGATGAGCGACGCCACGTAGAAGAAGTACCGGTGCGAGTTCATGAAGACGAGCGGGAAGCGCGACTCGCCGCTGTACTTCTTGTGGGGCTCCTGAACCGCGCACGCCTGCGGCGACATCCACAGCGAGCGGTAGCCGCTCTTACGGTAGTAGTAGCACGTCACCCGGAACCCGGCGACGAACGGGAACGCCGCCAGCCCGAGCGGCAGCCACCGCGGAAACGCGCCGAACGGCGTGCCGAAGTGCGACGAGCCTTCGACGCACGAGTCGCTCAGACACGGCGAGTACAGCGGCGTGAGGTATCCGTGCGCCCCGACGAAGTACCACTTCGCCATGAAAATCCGGATCGTCGAATAGACGATGAAGAAAAGCAGAATCGCCGCGATGACCAACGGGGAAGTCCGCCACCCGTCCGTCCGCAGTGTCTTGGCGCTGATCGCAGCGCGGCCCCCCGCGCCCGAAACTGACCGTGGCCTGATGGGCGTGGTCGTCATTGAGTACTCCCTGGACGGGCTGGTGAAGAGTTCTCCGATGTACCGATCTATGGTCGGTGCACACGTTACGCCCGATCCCGCAGCGTCGTGCGTTGGGAGTCTGGCGTGTGGCGGTACGCCGCCGAAAGACCTTGCCGAGAATCGCCGCCCTGCGTGGAAAACTTCACTCTGATGCCGTTTATCCAGCTGGCTGTGTTGTCAGCTCGCTGTGCTCGCGTCGGGGGAGCTTCGCTCCACCCGAACCCCCTCAAAACCTACGGCGGCGCACCCTGGCTGTGTTGTCAGCTCGCTGCGCTCGCGTCGGGGGAGCTTCGCTCCACCCGAATCCCCTCAAAACCTACGGCGGCGCACCCGGTCGGCGTAAGGTTCGCTGGGCTTATGGGTGGCCGGCGCGCTTGCGGCAGCGGTCTTGTGTGGGGCGGCGGCGGCAAGCCGCTGTGCTGCGAGCCCACGGTCGTTTGGCGGGCGTCGGCTTCTGAGCCCTAGTGTTCGGCGTCACGACGTCCTGACCCAGGTCGGCGAGCGATGCGGCACCTCGGGTTCGGGCGCTCTGACTGCTTGGGCGCGGGCTCCGGCCACGAGATTGCGCCCTGTGCTGGGGCGTCGCGGTCGGGTGTGCTGGGGCAACGCCGCGGCGCCTGCTCACGGGCCCACGACGGCGTGGCGGTCGGGCGCTATCGCCGCGGCCCGGCCGGGTTTGGAGCTGTAGGCCCGAACGCCGTTCGGCCTGGACCGCCCCGGCCGGGGTGGGATCACCTCGGCCGCAACGCGCTCCCAGGTCGGGTTCGGGCCCGCTTCACCCCGACGCGCCCCCGGTGTAGTTCCACGACGCCAACCGCACCGCGGGCGCCACGAACCCGGCCTCCGCCCACGGCCCCGGCTGCTCCACCGCCCGGCTCCCGATCCCGAGCACCGCCCCCGGCCCGAGCGCCTGCGCGTACGACTGGGTGAACCGGAAGTTCCGCACGGGCGTCGTGATCACCCCGTCCTCGATCAGCCAGACCCCGTTGCGCGTCAGCCCCGTGACCACCAGCGTCCGCGGGTCGAGCACTCGCGTGTAGTGGTTGTCCGTCACCAGCAGCCCCCGCTCGACCCCCGCGACGAGCGCCGCCACCGAGGAGTCCGACGCCGGCCCCTCCACCTCCGTCGGCGTCGCCCCGCCGGTCGGCAGCAGCCGCAGGCTCGTCGGGATCGCCCCGAAGCTGGCGCCGCCCGCGAGCGCGTGCCCGGTCGACTCGGCGCCGTTGCCGGCCCGGGCCGCCGTGCGTCGGTCGTGCACCACCGCGCTCGACACGCCCCGGTCCACCAGCACCACCCGGCGCCGCGGCGTGCCCTCGGCGTCGAACGGGATCGCTGTCGCGTCCGGCAGGCTCGAGTCCTCCACCATCGTCACCGACGGGTCGAACTGCGCCTCGCCCAGCTCCAGGAACGACTGCCGGTCGAGCACCATCTTGGCGTTGAACCCGTACATCGCCAGCATCTGCAGCACGTCCGCCACCGCCGCCGGCTCCAGCACCACCTCGTAGCGCCCCGGCGGCAGCTCGACCGGGTCGGCCCCGGCCAGCGCCTTGGCCGCGGCCCGCGCGCCGAGCACCGCGCCGTCGATGTCGGCGAGCCGCACGGCCGCCAGCCGTCCGAGCCCGTCGGACGTGGCCGTCCGCGCGATGCCGTCCATGGCCGCGCTCGTCCGCGCGGCGGCGAGATGCTGCCCGGCCGAGTTCACATACACCACCCGGGCCGAGGACGTCCGGCAGTATCCGGCGGTGTCCAGTCCCTCGGCCTGCTCCACGAACGCCCGCACCCGCGCGGCCCGCTCGTCCGGCGACGCGGCCGCCGTCTCCTCGTCGACGTTGCCGGCCGCCGTCAGCGGCGCCGCCGGCGCGAGCCCCGGCCAGGTCGGATCGGCGGGCGCCAGCCGCATCGCGTCGACGGTCCGCCGGACGAACTCGTCGAGCCCGTCGAGCACCGTGGTCGTGGTGGCCGCCGTGCGCCCGTCGGCGTGCAGCCGCAGCCGCACCGCCGTCGTCTCGTCGGCGACGTTCTGGTGGATGTAGGAGTTGGCGAACCGGGTCAGCGCCAGCGCGTGCCGCTCCACCGTCACCTCGGCCTCGATCCCGGCGCCGACCAGCTCGAGCACGCGCTGGGCCAGGTCGGTCTCCTTCATCGCCACGCTCATCCCCGCACCCCCACGCGAACGTTCTGGAAGCGGGCCGCCGCGGTCGGGTGGCCGGTGTGCCCGATCTGGCCGGGCTGGCCCTTGCCGCAGTTGGGCGTGCCCCACGCCACGATCTCCGAGCCGAGCATGTCCATGGACCCCCAGAACCGGGGCCCGATGCCGGTGTACGTCGGGTTGCGCAGCATCCGCCCGAGCTTGCCGTTCTTGATCTCCCAGCCGATCTCGCACCCGAACTGGAAGTTGAGCCGCTTGTCGTCGATCGACCAGGACCGGTTCATGTCCATCAGCACGCCGTCGTCGGTCGCCGCGATCATCTCGTCCAGCGTGTGCGGCCCCGGCTGCAGTCCGACGTTGGTCATCCGCACCATCGGCAGCCGCGCCCACCCGTCGGCGCGCACGCTGCCCGCGTAGTCCAGCCCGGCCACCGCCGCCGAGTCGCGCCCGGCGAGCGTGCCGACCCAGATCCCGTCCCGCACCGCATAGCGCTGGCGCGCGGGGGTGCCCTCGTCGTCGTATCCGAACGAGCCCAGCGCGCCCGGTATCGTCGGATCGATCGTGATGTTCATCAGGTCGGACCCGTAGCGCAGCTGGTTGATCTTGGCGAGGTTGAGCCACGACGTGCCCGCGAACGCCGCCTCCCAGCCGAGAATCCGGTCCAGCTCGATCGCGTGCCCCACCGACTCGTGGATCTGCAGCGCCATCTGCTCGCTGCCCAGGATCAGCGTCGTCTCGCCGGCCGGGCACTGCGGCGCCGACAGCAGCGCCCGCGCCTCCTCGGCGATCCTCGTGGCGTGGGCCGGGATGTCCAGCTCGTCGACGAGCTCCCACCCGCGTGTGCCGTATTGCCCGCGGTAGGACGGATAGGAGCGCCGCTGCGTCTCGCCGTCGCCGATGACCGTCGCCGAGATGCCCGCGCCCGACTCGCGGATGTGCTGGTCGATCCGGTGCCCCTGCGACGACACGAACCACTTCCGCGTGTCCCAGATCTGATACAGGCCCTCGGCGATGTCGGCGCCCGCCTTGTGCGCCTCGCCGGTCGCCCCGGTCAGCAGGTCACCCTTCACCGACAGCGCGACGCCCAGCGGGTCTACCTCACACGCGCTCGCCCACGAGTCCACCCGGGCCTCGACGTCGACCAGGTCGACCACCGGCCCCGGCACCGTGGCCGACGCCCGCGCGATCGCAGTGGCCCGCTCGCCGGCTCGCCGGGCGGCGTCGCGGCCCAGGTCGGGTACCGCAAAAAATCCCCAGCTGGATCCCACCAGCGCCCGCACGCCGACGCCGGCGTCCTCGTCCTGGCTCAGATCCTCGATCTCGCCGTTGCGGGCCGTCATCGACTCGGTCCGTCGGTGCATCACGCGGGCATCGGCATACCGCGCCCCGGCCGCGAGTGCCGCCTCCACCGCCGCGGTTGCCACGTCGAATTGGGTCATGATTGGACAGTACCGAGGGGGTACGACAGTTTTGGCGTACTCGACCCTACGTCGATGCCTCGGCTACCCGATCAACTCGTTGATCTGCCCCGCGAGCGCGAGGTCCTTCTCCGTCACCCCACCCGCCGAGTGTGTCGACAGCCGGAAGGTCACGGTCCGCCAGCGGATGTCGATGTCGGGGTGGTGATCGGCCTGCTCGGCGACGTGCGCGACCTCCGCCACCAGCCGGATCCCGTCCAGGAACGAGGGCGCGGTCACCGACCGCTCGATCCCCTCCGCGTTGCCGGACCACCCCGGGAGCTTCACGAGCGCGGCGGTAACTTCGTCGTTGCCGAGGACATCAGCCATGGTTACGAACGTACCCCCGCCGCCACCGAGTCCGCGCGCACCCGCGACGAGAACAGGGCCGTGCTGAGCGCCGCCACGACAGCGATTAGCCCGGCCCGCCTCGGACGGCTCACCCGCGGCGCCGCCGGCCGCGCAGGATGGTCTGCAGGACCGCGATGAACACGACGACTACTGCGGCGGCACTGATCGCGGCAATGACCGCGACCTGTCGCCCGCCCCCGGAGCCGCCGCTGCCGTCCGCGGTCGCCGATGACTTCGCGCCAGCGGTTGGCGATGCTGGCGGTACCTCAGCGGTGAGCGCCTTGACCAAGTCCAGGACACCGTAGCCGTAGTCAGCGTCGCGTCCCGGAGGTCCCGCGTCGTGTGCGGTGTAGGTGAGTCGATGGATGACCTCTTGAGCGCTGAGCTGCGGGTACTTTGCTCGAACGAGCGCCGCCGCGCCGGCCACCAATGCGGTGGCGTCGCTCGTGCCGGACGTTTTGCCATACCCAGCCGAGAGGCTTACCGAGACGATGTCGACGGCTGGCGCCACGAGAGCGACTTCCGGACCGCTGGTCGAGAAGGTCGCATGCTGACCCTGTCGGTCAACGCCGCCGACGGCCAGCACGCCGGGCGCGCTGGCCGGGAATATGACGCTTTTCGCCTTGGGAAGATTGCCCGCTGCGGCGACAACAACGATGTCGGCGGCAAGGGCCTTGTCCAGCGCGCGTTGGAGCTCGGGGCTGGAAGAACCACCCACGGCAACGCAGATGACCTTGGCATTGTGGGCAATGGCCCATTCGAAGCCGGCGGCCAGGTTAGCGGGGGAGCCGCCGTAGTCCGGCGAGGGCGATACCCGCAGCGGCAGGATCGCCGCCTTTGGCGCGATGCCGAGCACTCCGGCGTCGCCGCCCTTGCCCCTGCCCGCAATCAGGCCGGCCAGTGCTGTGCCATGCCCATTGGTGTCGGTGCGTCCGTCGCCGGTTCCGTTGCTGCTGAAGTCCTTTCCGGGCACGACTGCTGGCCCGAGCTCGGGTGCGCTCGTGTCAACGCCGGAATCGGTGAGCGCCACTACGACGCCCTCACCTTGACTGATCTTGTGGGCGTCCGTTACGTGGAGGGCGTCCAAGTGCCATTGCTGATCCCGGACTGAGTCCGCGTGTGCGGCCGACGGCGTCGCCGCGACCATGGCGACGACGAAGGCGGACAACGCCGCCAGCCGACGCCGGATCAACGATCGAGGCCGATCACGCCAGGTGTGGCGCTGTGATCGTCTGGATCGCTCGGTGCCTCGAGCACTGGTGCGACGCCCTCCTCGACCGTCCATTGGTTGTCTGGGTCGTCCTTTCGCTTGGCGCGGCGCTTCGCATACGCCTCGTAGCTCGAGTCCTGCCAACCCCGGGCACCCCCAGAACGCGAGACGGCTTCGCCGTGCGCCTCGGTGACCTGCGCCGTGCGCGTCGTCCGCCGCGTCAAGCCGCCGCGGGCAGAGCTGGTCCGGGACGCAGATCCGCCGGCCATGGGAGATGCTGGCCCTCCCCGGATGACGCCATCCGTGGGTACGGCCGACTGCCTCAAAGACCCCGAAAACGGTCGGCCCGCAGGCTCGCCGATCACTCCACCGAAGCGGGAGGACGGTGCCCGGAGCAAGCGCTCTTCTGAGGGTACGAGACCGCTCGGCGGTCGTAGCGCTGTTGATGACGGGACAGGAACCGGTGGACCGCCCAGGGGTGGCGCGGAGATCACTGCCGGTGAGGCGGGCGGCGCTGGAAAGGTGGCAGGTGGCGATGGCGTGCCGGCAAGCACGGGCGCGTTGTCGGTCCCACTAGGGTCCGGCAGTTCGGAGATGGCCGGTTGCCAGGCAGGGGGCGGATTGAATGTCGGCTGGGCAATGCTGGATGGACGGCTCGAACCGGAACTGCCATCGCTTCCCGCAGGGCCCCCGCTGTTGTCAGTCGCAAGGGATACTTGCGTCTCCCCACCCGTTGTCCATTGATCAAATGTTTGCACGTTTGCCGGGGTGGCGGTCGCATCGGCGATTCGATGGTCCATCTGCTCCATGACCGCCCGGGCCCTCTTGTCGACTTCGCCGTGGTAGTGCGTCAGCACGTTCGGCGAGTTCTTATCCCAGATGTCCAGCCGGCCGAACCACGACTGTGACTCCCAGGCCGCCTGGCGGTCGTTGTAACGGTCGATCAGCGGCTTCAGTTGCTCGCGTGCATCGTGGATGGCGGTCGTTACCTGCTCGTACGTCTGCCGGACCGCGGCCGCGGCGCCGCTGTTGTACTGCACGAGCTGCAGCATTGCGTCGATGCGGTCGAGAAATGCCTGGGCGGCTGGGCTGCCGGCGGGATCCCAGTGCTGTGCCAGCTGATCACGAAGTGCGCTGAGCTTGCTTGCCTGGTCGTCCAGCAGATCCTGCTTCACCCGCCATGCGTGGATGTGTGTCGCGGCATGGTCATCGTTCTCGTCGGCGACCATCTCCCACAGGCCCTGCGTGTTCCACTGGTCGTAGGTGCCGGTCATGCTGCGCCTCGCTTGATGTCCCGCAGGTCCGCCTGCTGATCGGTCTCGGCCTGACGGTCCTGACGGTCCTGTGTGTCAGCGGCGCGCTGCGAGGCCGCCGCGGCGGCCGCCGTTTCGGCCTGAACTGCCGGCCAGGCGGCGTTGATCACCGCCTCGATATCGTGGGCCGAAAGCGTGTCGGCCTGCTGGTAGGCATCGACGATGGACTGCGTTGCTCGGGCCATGACGCTGACGTGTTCGGCCAGCCCGTCGAGGAAGTCGACCGCGGCTCCCATCTGGGCCACGTACTGGTACGCGGCGGCCTGTACCACCGGACTGCCGCTGCGTCCGCCGAACACCGGGTGGTGAACGAAATCCTGCTTGATACGGTCGCCCGTCGGTCTGATGTCCTGATCGGCGTGAACGTGCAGTTGGGCGCCGACCTCCAGGACGCCGGCTTTGTCGATCTTCAGGTGTTGGTCCGACACGGTACCTCCCCCGTTCCGTGCTTTGACACGCCTCACGGTAGCGGAGCAAGTACAGGTGTAGAAAGGACGATATGTCGATACCTCGGGTCACGCGGGAACTGCTCGTGCGGTGTGTCGACACCTGGGCGCCCGGGAATCTGCATACTGCGCACGGAGCGACATTTCTCTACGCCTCCGGCCGTGGGCTGGATCATGAGAGTGCCGAAGGGGTGGTGCGGGCGTTCGCGGAGTTCGGGGATCGGCTTCGTGGGCGGCTCACGCTGTTGTTCGTGGCGCCGGGGGTTGAAGCGTTGCGGGGGCGGCTGGAACTCGTGCAGCGGGAAACGAGTACACCCGCGGGAATGTCGGTTCACGTCGTGCCCGGAGGCGATATCCGGGCCGTGCTGAAAGCGGCCGGAGCGGGGAGCGGGCCGCTGCTGGCCGTCGTCGACGAAACCGTCGAAAAGAATTTTACCGCGGCAACGGTACTGCTCACCGCCCCCGCCGGGACCTGGTCCACGCAGCGCTCGCAACTGCGCGGGGCGGGGCTGGAACTGACGGCCGGAGTGGAGCTTGTCGATGGGGAAAGCGAACTGCTCGTCGGGTTCGGCACGCGGTCGGCGAAAAGTCTTGAGGCGTTCAAGAGTGAGCTCTGGGCGCTCGACGAGTACGCGGGGGTGCGTTATCGCGATCCGCACGATCCCGAGGGGCACCTCATGGATATCTCGCTCGAGCCGAATCCGGGCGCGCTGCGGCGCGAGATTCTGCAGGTGTTGCGCGACGGCGCGATGACGGTGACCGAGCTCAAGCATTTTGCGCTGACCGAGACGGTGTACCGCGGAATCGACGCCCAGAAGGTCATCACCGCGCTGCTGCATGCGGGCGCGGTGAACCGGTCGCCCGAGGGCGGGCGGCTCGGGGGAGACGTGGTGATCAGCCGAGCGACCTCCGGATGAAGTCGAGTTCGATGCGCAGCAGGCGCTCGGCGAGGCCTCCCGAGGCCATGTGCGTGGCGCCGGTGAGCGGGATCATCGAGTGCGGGCGGCCGGCGGCGAGCAGGGCGGCCGAGAGGCGCAGCGTGTGCGCGGCCACCACGTTGTCGTCGACCAGGCCGTGCACGAGCAGCATCGGGCGGGCGTCGTCGGGGCGCACCGGCGGCTCGGCGGCCATCTCCAGCAGGGAGTTGTGGGCGTACACGTCGGGGGCGTCGGCGGGCAGGCCGAGGTATCGCTCGGTGTACGCGGTGTCGTAGAGGCTCCAGTCGGTCACGGGCGCGCCGACAACCGCGCAGTGGTACACGTCCGGGCGGCGCAGGACGCCGAGCGCCGACAGCCAGCCGCCGAAGGACCAGCCGCGGATCCCGACGCGGCCGAGGTCGAGGTCGGGGTGCTTGCCGGCGAGGGTCTCGAGCGCGTCGACCTGGTCGGTCAGGATCACGTCGGAGAAGCGGCGGTGGATCGCCTTGTCGAAGCTGGGGGCGACGCCGGGAGTTCCACGGTTGTCGATGGTCACGACGGCGAAGCCCTGGTCGGCCCACCACTGCTTCTCCTGCCAGCGGCCGCGTGCGGCGATGACCTCCTGGTGGCCGGGGCCGCCGTAGATCGCCACGAGCACCGGGAGCTTGCGGCCGGCGACGTGGTTGCGCGGGTACAGCACACCCGACGGAACGCGCCGGTCCGTCACCCGCTCGAGCGCGGGCCTCGGCGCGAAGGGCATGGGCGCGGCCAGCGATTGGATTTCGGCGATCGATTCGCCGTTGTGGATGATGGTGTACCGCCACCCGCTGCTTTCCAGGCCCTGCGATCCGATGACCACTGTCCGGCCGGCCGCCTGGGCCGTGTGCCAGCCCGGCTCGGTGGTCAGCTTCGTCGCCCGCGGGCTGGACTGCGTGACCGGCACGTGGAAGATGTGCTGCTCGCTGGGTTCGCCGTCGCTGGCCTCCACGACCAGGTCGCCGTCGAGGCGGCCGGCCACCCTCCTGATGTACAAGTTGGGGGGTGTGATCAGGCTCCCGTCGGCGAACAGGCAGCGCGCGTCGTAGCCGTCGTGGGCGAGCTCGCCGCCGACCAGCACCCGGCCGTCCGCCAGGTGGGCCGGCGTGCCCGGCACCGGCTCGACCCAGCGCGGATCGGCGAGCTCGGCGTGGACCTGTGTCTCGCCGGTGCGCGGGTCGACGGCGATCACGAGCCCGTGCTGCTGCAGGCGGCGCAGCACCGCGAGCAGCGGGCCGCCCTGCTCCGACCAGGTGGCGGCGACCAGGTACGGGTAGGTCTCCCGGTCCCAGTGCACGTCCACCCAGCCGCCGTCGAGGTCGAGCACGTGCAGCGTGACCTTGGCGTTGGTCGCCCCGGCGTGCGGGTAGGCGATGGTGGAGGGCGGCTGCTCCGGCAGCGACGGGTCGTGCAGGTGCCAGCGAGGCACGCGCGACTCGTCGACGCGGGTCGTGAGGATGCTGCGGCCGTCGGGGGACCACCAGTACCCCCGGAAGCGGTGGAACTCCTCGGCGCCGATGAACTCGGCGAGCCCCCAGGACACCCCCTCCTCGCCGGCGAGGACGCTGTCGGTGCCGTCGGCGTCGATGACGCGCAGGGTGCCGCCGGTGACGTACGCGATGCGGCGACCCGCCGGGTCGAGCCGCGGGTCGACCACCGGGCCGGCGGTGTCGAGCTCGGTCACGTCGCCGGTGAGCAGGTCGGCGCGGAAGAGGCGGCCGCCGAGGGGGAACACGGCCAGCACGCCGGCCCCGTCGAGCGCGAACGAGCCGATGCCGCCCGCCGACAGCCGCAGCCGCTCGCGCAGGGCCCGCTCGGCCGGCGGCAGGTCGGGCTGGTCGCGCAGCAGGGTCGCGGGGTCGGCCAGGCAACGTTCGGTGCGCGCGGCGACGTCGAAGACCCACAGCGCGTCGCTGGGGTCCTCGGGCCCCGACGAGCGCAGGAAGATCACCCGCGCTCCGTCCGGGCTCACCGTGACTGCGCGGGGCGCACCGCAGGAGAAACGACGGGTTCGTGCGGCCAACTCCGGATAGTCCACCCCGGAATGTTGACTCGTACCCGGCGGATTGTCATGTGATTGCCCCCCAACGTCACTCGCGGTGGCCGCCCGGTTACACGGATCGTGGTGCTTCGAAGAAGTGTCAGAGGTACGCCGTAGAGTTGCCCACGTGACCGCTCGGAGCATCCTGTTCGTCCATGCACACCCCGACGACGAGTCGATGGGGACCGGAGCCACGATGGCCCGCTACGCCGCCGCCGGCGCCCGTGTCACCCTGGTCACCTGCACGCTGGGTGAGGAGGGTGAGATCCACGTGCCCGCGCTGGCCGGCATCGCCGCCGCCGCGGGCGACCAGCTGGGCGGCTACCGGATCGCCGAGCTCGAGCAGGCCTGTCGCCACCTGGGCGTGAGCGACCACCGCTTCCTCGGCGGGGCGGGCCGCTACCGGGACTCCGGCATGATGGACACGCCCGCCAACAAGCACCCGCGCGCCTTCTGGGGCGCCGACCTCGACACCGCCGCCCGTGAGCTGCTCGAGGTGATCCGCGAGACCCGCCCGCAGGTCGCGGTCACCTACGACCCCAACGGCTTCTACGGCCACCCCGACCACATCCAGGCCCACCGCGTGCTGACCCGCGCCGTCGAGCTGGCCGAGGCCGAGGGGATAGCGCCCGAGAAGGTGTACTGGACCGCAGTGCCCCGCAGCGTCCTGGAAGCCGGCATGCGGGAGTTCCGCGACTCCTCCGACAACCCGTTCGCGGAGATCGAGCACCCGGAGGACCTGCCGTTCGGCACCGCGGACGCGGACATCGCCGCGCGGGTGGACGCCCATGAGTACGCGGAGGAGAAGACCGCCGCCCTGAAGGCCCACGCCACGCAGATCCCGCATTCGTCGTGGCTGTTCTCGATCGCGGGCAACTTCGGCGCCGAGTTCATGGGCGTCGAGTACTACCAGCTGGCGCGCGGCACGAAAGGCCCCGGCGTCGGCCCGCACGGCTGGGAGGAAGACCTGTTCGCCGGCCTCGACGTGGACACGCCCCGGGCAGCGGAGCCGCGCGTGCCGGCCGCGGTGTTGGAGACGGCCGCGCTGGGCGGCGCGGCGGGGGAGTCCGGGTCATCGTGACGACGAAGCGCAAGGGGTCTTCGCGGCCGCGGCCTCGCTCGGTTGCCGGTCTGGCTCCGGGCGGCCCGCCCGCCCCGATCGACGCCGTGGGCCCGCCGGGTGCCGGGACGTCGAACGGTGCCGCGCTGCCATCGGTTGCCGGGACGACGGACGGTGCCGCGCTGCCATCGGGTGCCGCGACGTCGAATGGCGCCGCGACGTCGAATGGCGCTGCGGCTTCGCCGGGGACCGTGGCGCCGGGTCGTGGCGAGCCGCTGTCGGGCGCCGGGGCGTCGAGCGGTAGCGGTTCGGCCGTGCCTAGTGGTGGCTGGACGCTGACGGATGGCGCAGCAACGCCGGAAGGTTCGGACATTTCGGGCGTTGCCCCCGAATCCGGGCTCGTCTGGCCCGAAGGGGGAATGCCTGACGATGGGGCCACGCGGAGCTCGATGTCGCCGGAGCTGGAGAAGGTCCTCGACATCGCGATCAGTGTCGCCGGGCTGATCGTCGCGACGCTGCTGGCCGGCGCGCTGGCGATCATCGAGGCGTTGTATTCCCCGCTGCGGATCGGCGGCGTACGGGTCCCGGTGTCCCTGGTCATGGCGGTGGTGACCAACCCGGTGCTGGGCTGGTTCGCGTTCACGACGACCAAGCGCCGGCTCGCCGCCCTGCTGCCGGCCGCTGTCTGGTGCGTGCTGTGGTTCCTGGCGGCCGGGCGTACGAGCGAGGGGGACCTCATCATCACCCAGGACAACTGGGTCGGGCTGTTGACGCTGTTCGCCGGGCCGCTGGCGTTCGCGGTCGGGATGTACATTTCGACGCTGCGCCATCGCGTCGTCAGGCCGCCTCGGGATCGGCCGGCCGCCTCGAATCCGGACGGCAACTAGCGAAACGCCGCGCCGCCGCCTCCCGCCTCGCCGCGGCGGGCGGGTCTGGCCGTGCCCTTCGCGCCGCGCCATCGGGCGGGCCGGGTCGGATGGGTCGGCCGAGCCCCTGCTGCGACGGCGCGCTGCACGGGTGCTGCACCGGCCGAGCGCCAGTGGAAGCCGAGCGCCAGTGGAACCGGACTCGCCGACGCCTGCGGGCTGCGTCGGCCGCTCCGCTCCGCGTCGCGAACGCCCCGCACGCGCTGTGACGGCGCGCTGCAAGGGTGCTAGATCGGGGCGTCGCATCGGGCGAGTCGTGCGCAGCGTCGGGCGTGGCGGGTCGGGCGGACCGCCTCCGCGCTGCATCCCTCCGGCTGCCGGGTCCTCTGCGCGTGCTGCCTCGGGTCCGCCGCGTCAGGCCGCGCCGCGGGGCTGTGGTCGAGTGCCGCGGCGCGCTTCGAGAGGTGTGTGGCGCGAGGGGAGTGAAATGGGCGGTGGCGAGTGGAAAGCAAGGGCGATGCCGGCGGGGTGAAATCGGGAGGGGAATGAGCGCCGCGGCGGGATCCAGGGAACTCCGAGGCGATGGGGGTTGCGCCGTGCAGTGTGGGCGAGTAGACACGTTTCCGCGCCGCGGGTGAGGTGGCGGACTGAAACGGGTCGCGGGTAACGGGAGGCGTGCGATGAAGGAGCGATGGCTGCCGGTCGGGCTGGTTGCGGCGGGCCTTTTCCTGGTCAATGTCATCGCGCGGCTCGTGGTGCGGTTCGCGGCCGGGGACGATGATGCCAAGCAGATCACCATCGGGCTCTGGGCGCTGTTCGCGGTCGGCGCGGTGATGATTCCGGTCGCGTTCTGGTACGGGCGGCGGGTGCCGATGATTCGCGTCGTTGCCGAGCTCGGGCTGGCCGTTGTCGTCGCGTGCCTGTTCGCCGTGCTCATCGGGCCGTTCGTGTCCGGGGTCGGGCCGTTCAGCAACGGGGTCGGGCTCGTTTTTCGGCAGTTCTTCTACTTCGTCGGGCTCTCCGCGATCGGGGCCGTGGTCGGGCTTCTGCTATTGATGACCACCGGGCTCGATTATCGTTCGCAGTCCTGGAAACGGTACATCGAGCGGGCCGGCACCAAGCCGCGCAAGATTGTCCGTCGCTAAGGGGAAACGAGCAGGCGGCGCGTCGCGTAGACGTGGTGCACGGTGAAGCCCAGGCGCTCGTACAGGCTGACGGCTGCCGTGTTGCGCTGCTCCACCTGCAAGTAGACGTCCCGGGCGCCCAAGGTTGCGGCCCATTCGGCCAGGGACAGCATCAGGGACTGGGCCAGGCCCCGGCGGCGGTAGCGCTCGTCCACGCCGATCAGGGACAGGCCCAGCCAGCGGGAGTCGTCGTCGGCCACGCAGCCGCGGGCGGTGGCCATGAGGGGGCCGTCCTCGGCGTACCAACTGGCGAACCGGACGTGGGGGACCCCGGTGAGGACGCCCACGGCCTTGGCGGGCAGCGGGCCCTTGCGGCCGCCCACGGCCGTGAGCCATTCCGCGGACGGTGACTCGGTCAGCTCGATCTGGGTGGCGCCGGCCCGGGACAGGGTCTCGATCAGCTCCGCAAGGCCCACCGTCATCACCTGGGTGAGCGGGTTGGCGGTCCAGCCGCGGCGCGACAGTTCGTCGTCGACGCGCTTGAACAGCGGCAACGGGACGCTCATGGCGGGGACGAGCGAGCGGTCGCGGTACCATTGTTGAACGAAGTCGATCGCCTCGGGCAGGGGAAGGTCGGGGTCGCCGACGGCGAGGGCCGAGTTGGCGCGCTGAGTCCAGCCGTCCGTCGCGCGCAAGATCCAGTCGCCGAGTTCACCGCGCTCCGCCGCGGGCCAGCCCTTCGCGGCGGCGGATTCGAGGGACTCCGTCGGGGTGAAACGGCGGCGAGGCGGGACCGGCTTGGCGCGGACGATCTCATTGATTGGAACGCGGACGGCGCCCGAGCGGGCACGCACTGTGAGATGCGTCTCGGTCGCTTCGAGCAGGTGGCCCAGAATGTCCGAAAACACGGGCCGAGCGTCTCGCATCCCGACGAATCGGCGCACGACGACGCGCTGTCCCACGTGTTGTGGCCCGAGCACGATCGACCTCCCGTGAACCTGGATACTAGGCTCGTACCGCCGCGGTAGGGATGCGGCGGGGTTTGCCAGCCCAGGCTGGCAGCCTCAGGCGCGAAAGAGGGCGACCCGTGACTTACATCATCGCCGAACCTTGCGTAGACCTGCTCGACAAGGCCTGCATCGAAGAGTGCCCTGTCGACTGCATCTACGAGGGCAACCGCATGCTCTACATCCACCCCGACGAATGCGTGGACTGCGGCGCCTGCGAGCCGGTGTGCCCGGTCGAGGCGATCTTCTACGAGGACGACGTCCCGGAGAAGTGGAAGGACTTCGTCGGCGCCAACTACACCTTCTTCGACGAGCTGGGCTCGCCCGGCGGCGCGTCGAAGGTCGGCAAGATCGAGAAGGACGCCGCGTTCGTGGCCGGCCTCCCGCCGCAGGAGCACGACCACTGACCGGCACCGTTGCTGCAGGAGCCCGGCGCGCACTGGCGGCCGGGCTACCGGATTTCCCGTGGGACCGGCTCGAGCCCGCGAAGGCCGCCGCCGCTCGGCATCCGGACGGGCTCGTCGACCTGTCGATCGGCACGCCGGTCGACCCGGTGCCGGCGCTCATCCGCGCGGCGCTGGCCGAGGCGTCCGACGCGCCCGGGTATCCGCTCACGGCCGGCACGCCGCAGCTTCGCGAGGCGATCCGCGGCTGGGTGACCCGCTGGTGCGGGCCCGGCTCGGACGCGTTCGGCGTGCTGCCCACGATCGGCTCGAAGGAGCTGGTCGCCTGGCTGCCCACGCTGCTGGGGCTCGGCCCCGCCGACACGGTGGTGATTCCGGGGGTGTGCTACCCGACGTACGAGGTCGGCGTGCAGCTGTCCGGCGCCAAGGTCGTGCGCGCGGACTCGCTGACCGCGCTCGGGCCGGCGCGGGTGAGCATGGTCTGGGTCAACTCGCCGTCCAACCCGACGGGCCGGGTGCTGCCGGAGGCGCACCTGCGCAAGGTCGTGCAGTGGGCGCGTGAGCGCGGCGCGATCGTGGTCAGCGACGAGTGCTACCTGCCGCTGCCGTGGGAGGCGTCCCCGGTGTCGATCCTGTCCGTGTGCGACGGGGTGTTCGACAACGTGCTCGCCGTGCACTCGCTCTCGAAGCGGTCGAACCTCGCCGGGTATCGCGCGGGCTTCCTCGCCGGCGACCCCGCCCTGGTCGACGAGATCCTCGCCGTGCGCAAGCACGCGGGCATGATCGTGCCCCAGCCCGTCCAGGCCGCCATGGTCGCGGCGCTGGGCGACGAGGGCCACGTCGCCAAGCAGCGCGAGCGCTACTCCCGGCGGCGGGAGATCCTGCGCGGGGCGTTCGAGCGGGCCGGGTTCTCGGTCGAGCATTCCGAGGCCGGGTTGTACCTCTGGCTGTCCCGCGGCGAAGACTCCTGGTCCACGGTCGACTGGCTGGCCGAGCGGGGCATCCTGGCCGCGCCCGGCGCCTTCTACGGCCCGGCCGGCGAGCGGCACATCCGGGTGGCGTTCACCGCGACGGACGAGCGCGTCGAGTCGGCGGCCTCCCGCCTCTGAGGTGGAAGGCCGCCGGCCCGCGGATCAGTTGGCGTGCAGCGCGGCGTTGAGCTCGATGCCGCGGCCCTGGCGCTCGCGCACCTCGAGGCGGCCGGACACCGAGTTGCGGATGAAGAGCAGGTTGCTCAGGCCGGACAGCTCGCGCGCCTTCACCACCCGTCCGTCGGGCAGGGTGAGCTTCGAGCCGGCGGTGATGTAGCAGCCGGCCTCGACCACGCAGTCGTCGCCGAGCGAGATGCCGATGCCCGCGTTGGCGCCGAGCAGGCAGCGCTCACCGAGGCTGATCGTCTCCTTGCCGCCGCCGGACAGCGTGCCCATGATCGAGGAGCCGCCGCCCACGTCGGTGCCGTCGCCGACGACGACGCCGGCCGAGATGCGGCCCTCGACCATCGACGTGCCCAGCGTGCCGGCGTTGAAGTTGACGAAGCCCTCGTGCATCACGGTGGTGCCGGGCGCCAGGTGGGCGCCGAGGCGGACCCGGTCGGCGTCGGCGATGCGCACGCCCGACGGCGTCACGTAGTCGACCATCCGCGGGAACTTGTCCACGCCGAACACGTTCAGCCGGCGCCCGGCCCGCCGCTCGCTCAGGCGCAGCTCGTCGACCTCGTCGGGCAGGCACGGGCCGGCCGAGGTCCAGGCGACGTTGGCCAGCAGGCCGAACTGCCCGTCGAGGTTGGCCTGGTGGGGCCGGATGAGGCGGTGCGAGAGCAGGTGCAGGCGCAGGTACACGTCGGCCGTGCTCGTCGGCGCGTCGCCGAGCGACTGGATCTCGACCCGGACCGGTTCGGACTTGTCAGAAATGTCTGAAATGCCGGAAACGTCGGCGGGAACGGCGCCGAGGCCAAGGCGGCCGGTGGGGAACCAGACGTCGAGTACCTGGCCGTTGGCGGCCACGGTGGCCAGGCCCAGGCCCCACGCGGGCGAGTCGATGTAGGCGGTCGTCACGTGAGCGAACGCTACCCCATCTAGTGTCAGAGCCATGCTCACCCGCGAAGTCCTCGCCGATCCCGTCGCCCTGACCCGCGCCCTCGTCGACATCGAGTCGGTCTCCGGCAACGAGGCCGAGATCGCCGACCGCGTCGAGGAGGCGCTCGCCGGCACGGACCTCAAGGTGGAGCGCTTCGGGCACACGATCGTCGCGCGCAGCGAGCTCGACCGGCCCGAGCGCGTGGTGCTCGCCGGGCACCTCGACACGGTGCCGCTGCACGACAACTTCCCGTCGCGCACCGAGGACGGGCTCATCTGGGGCTGCGGCACGTCCGACATGAAGGCCGGCACGGCGATCGCGCTGCACCTGGCCGTGACGGAGGCCGCGCCCCGCCACGATGTGACGTACGTCTTCTACGAGTGCGAAGAGGTCGACTCGGCGCGCAACGGCCTGCGGATCCTCGCCGACACGCGGCCGCACCTGCTGACCGATGCTTCCTTTGCGGTACTGCTGGAGCCGACCCACGGCCTGATCGAGGCCGGATGCCAGGGGACGCAGCGCGTGCTGGTGCGCACGAGTGGCAAGCGCGCGCACTCGGCCCGGTCGTGGCTCGGCGAGAACGCGATCCACAAGGCCGCCCCGATCCTGGAGCGCCTGCAGCGGTACCGCGACCGCACCGTCACCATCGACGGCTGCGAGTACCACGAAGGCCTCAACGCCGTGCGCATCGCCGGCGGCGTGGCCGGCAACGTGATCCCCGACGAGTGCGTGATCGAGGTCAACTTCCGCTTCGCGCCCGACCGTGACGAGGCCGCGGCCGAGGCGCACGTGCGCGAGGTCTTCGACGGCTTCGACCTGGAGTTCGTCGACTCGGCCCCCGGCGCGCTGCCCGGCCTGGACAACCCGGCGGCCCAGGAGCTGCTGGCCGCCACCGGCCGACCGCCGCGCGCGAAGCTGGGCTGGACCGACGTGGCCCGGTTCGCCGCGCTGGGCATCCCGGGCCTCAACTTCGGCCCCGGCGACCCCAACCTCGCCCACAAGCAGGACGAGCACGTCGAGCTGGACAAGATCGTCGAGGGCGCCGAGGTGATGCGCCGCTGGCTGCGCGGCGACGCCTGAGGCCGGTTCAGACCGGGTCCGGCGCCGGCTCCTCGGCCGCCGGGTCGAGCTGGCGCATCATGCGGCGGACCGCGAGCACCTCGCGGATCCGCCGGTTCATCTGCCGCTTCTGGCGGTCCTGCTCCGATCGTGTCATCCCGGTCACACCCCCACGTCCTGCCAACCGGTATATCGGGTAGGACCGCGACCGTAGGGGCGAACGTTGTCGTCCGCTCCCGATTTCTTACCGGAGCCGTCCGATCGCCGTGGCGCGGGTCGCATTGCACCACGCGAAAGGCGGGCTGGCGAGCCCCGCCGAGGGTGATCGACGTACCGTAACGGGCATGAGCGAGCCCAAGCGCAGCCGGCCGCGGGAGCGGCATCGGGGAATGGTGACGCTGCGACGCGACGCGATCCCGCCGAGCACCGCCGATCAGCGGCTGCTCGACTCGCACCTGCGGCACGAGTGGAAGACCAAGGACGCGTGGCGGGCGCTGCGCATCCTCAGCGAGTTCGTCGAGGGCTTCGACACCCTGGCCGACCTGCCCCCGGCCGTGAGCGTGTTCGGTTCGGCGCGCAGCAAGCCGGACAGCCCGGAGTACACGATGGGGGAGCAGCTCGGCGGTGCGCTCGCCCGGGCCGGATATGCCGTGATCACCGGCGGCGGGCCGGGCGTCATGGAGGCCGCGAACAAGGGCGTCGCCGACGCCGGCGGGCTCTCGGTCGGGCTGGGCATCGAGCTGCCGTTCGAGCAGGGCCTGAACGACTGGGTCGACATCGGCATCGACTTCCGGTACTTCTTCGCCCGCAAGACCATGTTCGTCAAGTACGCGCAGGCGTTCGTCGTCCTGCCCGGCGGCTTCGGCACGCTCGACGAGCTGTTCGAAGCGGTGACGCTGGTCCAGACGCGCAAGGTCACGCGCTTCCCGGTCGTGCTGATGGGCGTCGCCTACTGGCAGGGGCTCCTCGACTGGATCAAGGGCACCATGCTCCCGGACGGCAAGATCGGCCCGGAGGATCTCCAGCTGTTGTACCTCACCGACGACGTCGACGCCGTCGTCGCGCACATCCGCGAGGCGGCCGAGCACCTCGACGACGCCAAGTCGGGCGGGGGAAGCTGACGTGGCGGCGATCGGTGTGTTCTGCGCCTCGTCGCAGCGGCTCGAGCAGCGCTGGCTGGACCTCGCGTACGACCTCGGGGTCGAGATCGGCCGCCGGGGCCACGAGCTCGTCTCCGGCGGCGGCTGCGTCGGCATGATGGGCGCGGTGGCCGACGGCGCCCGGGCCGGCGGCGCGCGCACGTACGGCGTGATCCCCCAGTCGCTGGTCGACCTCGAGGTGGCCGACACCAAGGCCGACGAGCTCGTGGTCACCGACGGCATGGGAGTGCGCAAGACGCTGATGATCGACCGGGCCGACGCGTTCATCACGCTGCCCGGCGGCCTCGGCACGCTGGACGAGCTGTTCGAGGTCTGGACCACGGCCATGCTCAACCTGCACCGCAAGCCGCTGCTGCTGCTCGACGCCGACGGGTTCTACCGCGGCCTGCTCGACTGGCTGCGCGGCGTGACCAGTCAGGAGTTCGTCCGGCCCGAGGCGATGTCGATGCTGCTGACGTCGCGCGAGGTGGGCGAATCGCTCGATCTGGTCGAAGCGGCGCTGATCGGGGCGTAAGCCGAAAAACGCCGCGCCTGCTGCAGGCGCTGCCGCGCGGCATGGTGTCGCGGCGCGGATTGGCGACGCCGGGAGCGCTGCGCTGTGCGTGGACTGGCGGCGCTGCGCGCTGGCCGCTGGGCGGTTGGCGGTGTGGCGCGGGCTGGCGGCGCCGGACGGGGCCGGGCGCCGCTGCGCGTGGCGTGGTTGGCGGCGGGACCGCTGCGCGTGGCGTGGTTGGCGGCGCTGCGTGGGTTGGCGATGGGCGGCTGGCACTGCGCCGGCGGGGCTGACCGCGCCGGGCACGGCCGAGCGTCAGCCGCGCGACGCGCGGCTGACGGCTTCGCGCGGGCTCGCGGGAGGGGCGGTCTTGCAGTGCCGCATAAGGACGACAACGCCGCATAAGGACGACAACGCCGCATAAGGGCGACAACGCCGCAAAGTCGACAACGCCGCGAAGGGAATAAAACGCCGCGAAGGGGCGAGCACGCCGCGAAGGGGCGAGCACGCCGCGAAGGGGCGAGCACGCCGCGAAGGGGCGACAACGCCGCGAAGGGGCGACAACGCCGTAAAGGGACACAACGTCGCAGAAGTGCGAACGGCGCATAACCGAAATGTCGGATATGTCCGTCACGAAGTGGCGGACATATCCGCGAAGAGCGAGGCGCCGACGGCGCCGACATGGGTGTGAACTGCAACCCGACGATGGGCGCGCGGTGAACGATGCGGGAAATCGGCGCGCCGCGTGATTGCATAACCGCGTGACCGCGACTGCTTCCCCCGCGGGGTCGCGCCGTGCCTACCGGCTCGTGCGCCGCCCCCCGGCCCCGGCCGTCCCGGTCTTCGCCGACCCCTGGCAGCGCCTGATCATCGAGCACACCAAGGGCCCGCTGCTCGTCATCGGCGGCCCCGGCACCGGCAAGACGAGCGCCCTGGTCGAGTCGGTCGCCGCCCGCGTGGCCGAGGGCGGCGACCCCGAAGGCATCCTCGTGCTGACGTTCGGCCGGCGGGGGGCCGTCCGGCTGCGCGACCGCATCGAGGCGCGGCTCGGGCGGGCCGCGGACATCCGCACGACGGCCGAGCCGATGGTGCGGACGTTCCACGGGTACGCGTTCGGGCTGCTGCGCCGCGCCGCCGTCGAGCGTGGCGAGGCCTCGCCGCGGCTGCTGACCGGGCCCGAGCAGGACCTGGTCATCCGCGAGCTGCTCGCCGAGTCGGCGGCGCCGTGGCCGGAGTCGCTGCGCGGCGCGCTCAACACCCGCGCGTTCGCGACCGAGCTGCGCGACCTGCTGCTGCGGGCCGTGGAGCGCGGCGTCGGGCCGGCGGGGCTGGCGGAGCTGGCCAAGATCCACCGGCGGGCCGACTGGGGCGCGGCGGCGGAGTTCTTCCGGGAGTACCTCCAGGTGCTCGCCCTGCGCGACGCCACCGGGCGCGGGTCGGTCGCCTACGACTACGCCGAGCTGGTCCGGGCCGCGGCCGGAATGCTGGCCGACGACCCGGAGCTGCTGGAGAAGGAGCGGCGGCGGCTTTCGTACGTGTACGTCGACGAACTCCCCGACACCGACCCGGCCCAGGTCGAGCTGCTGGAGCTGGTCGCCGGCCACGGCAAGCACCTCGTCGCCCTCGCCGACCCGGACTCCTCGACGTTCGCCTTCCGCGGCGCCGACCCGGCCGTCGTCGGGGACTTCGAGCTGCGGTTCCCCGGCGCCGTACAGGTGACGCTCCCGCACTCGCGGCGGCTCGGCGAGGGGCTGCTGGCGCCGGTCGGGCGGGTCGCGGCGCGGCTGCGCGGGCCGTCGCGGCACCGGGCGATGCTTGCGCAGCGGCCGGGCGGCAGCGCCGAGACGCGCACGTTCGCGTCGGAGACGAGCGAGGCCGCGTTCATCGCGCACCGCCTACGCGAGGCACACCTGTTGCGCGGCATCCCGTGGGCGCGCATGGCGGTCGTGGTGCGCTCGACCGCGCGGCAGCTGGCGCCGCTGCAGCGGGCGCTGCACTCGGCCGGGGTACCGACGACGACCGAGTCCGAGGATCTGCCGCTGCACCTGCAGCCGGCGATCGCCCCGCTGCTGCTCCTGCTGCGCTGCGCGCTGGACGGCGCCCGGCTCGACGAGGACGCCGCCGTCGCGCTGCTGCACTCGCCCCTGGGCGGCGCCGACCCGCTCGCCGAGCGGCGGCTGCGGCAGGGCCTGCGGGCGCTCGCGCTCGCCGCCGGGGACCGGCGCCCGTCCGGCGTGCTGCTGCTCGCCGCGCTGCGCGACCCGGCCGAGCTGGCCATGGTCGAGCGGCGCTGGGCGGCGCCGGCGCGAGCCGTGGCCGGGCTGCTGCAGCGGGCCCGCGACGCCGCCGCGCGCCCGGGCGCGACCGCCGAGGAGGTGCTGTGGGCGGTGTGGCAGGGCAGCGGCCTGGCGGATCGGTGGTCGGCGCTGAGCGCGCGCGGCGGGCACCGCGGGGCGGCCGCCGACCGTGACCTCGACGCCGTCGTGTCGCTGTTCGACGCCGCGGCCCGCTTCACCGACCGGCTGCCCGGCGCCGGCACCGACGTGTTCCTCGACCACGTCGAGGGCCAGGACCTGCCGGCCGACAACCTGGCGCCCTCGGCCGACCGCGGCGACGCCGTGCGCATCCTGACCGCGCACGCCGCCAAGGGGCTGGAGTGGGACGTCGTCGCGATCGCCGGCGTCCAGGAGGGCGTCTGGCCCGACCTGCGCCTGCGCGGCAGCGTGCTCGGCTCCGAGCTGCTCGTCGAGGTCCTCGCCGGTCGCGCGATGGAGACGGTCGGGCGGCTCTCGGCCCTGCTGGACGAGGAGCGGCGGCTGTTCTACGTCGCGATCTCCCGGGCCCGCGAGGAGGTGCTGGTCACCGCCGTGGCCTCCGGCGACGGCGAGGAGCAGCCCAGCCGGTTCCTCACCGAGCTCAACCTCGACGACGACCAGCCCGGCTTCGAGCCGCCCCGGCCGCTGACGCTGCCGACGCTGGTGGCCGAGCTGCGCATGGCGCTCGTCGACCCCGACGCGCCCGAGGACCGCCGGGCGGCGGCCGCCGGGCTGCTCGCCCGGCTGGCCGCCGAGGGAGTGCCCGGCGCCGACCCGGACTCGTGGTGGGGGCTGCCGGCCCTGTCCGACGACCGGCCGCTGGTCGACGACGGCGAGCCGGTGCAGGTCACCCCGTCGACCGTGGAGAGCGTCGAGCGGTGCAGCCTGCGCTGGCTGCTGGAGCGCCACGGCGGCGCGCTGACCCCGTCGCCGGAGCAGTCCATCGGCAACCTGGTGCACGCCGCGGCGATGCTGGCCGCGGACGCGAGCGCCGACCGGGCGCAGCTGGTGGCGTACGTGGCCGACCGCTTCGACGCGATCGAGCTCTCCGCGCGCTGGCTCGCCGGCCGGGAGCGCGACCGGGCCGAGACCATGCTCGACAAGCTCATCGGCTGGCTGGCCGGCAACCCGCGCCGGCTCGTCGCGATCGAGCAGGACTTCCTCGTCGAGCTGGCCGACCCCGAGGCGCCGGTCGAGATCAAGGGGCGGGTCGACCGGCTCGAGCTGGACGAGCAGGGCCGGCTCGTGGTCGTCGACCTCAAGACCGGCAAGTCGATCCCGGCCAACGCCAACCTGGCCGAGCACCCGCAGCTGGCCGCGTACCAGGCGGCGATCGAGCTGGGCGCGTTCGAGGAGTCCACGATCGCCGGTGGGGCCTCCCTGGTACAGCTGGGCGGCGACACCAACACCGCCCGCGAACAGGTGCAGCCGCCCCTCGGCGAGGCCGACGACCCCAACTGGGCCCGCGCGCTCGTGCAGCGCACGGCCCGGACGATGGCCGCCTCCACGTTCAGCGCCGTGGTCAACAACAAGTGCCGGGTCTGCCCCGTGAAGACCTCGTGCCCCGTTTCCGGCAAAGGCCGCCAGGTCACATGACCCCGCTGGAACTGGCAAAGCTCCTGCGCCTGCCCCCGCCGACCAGGCAGCAGGCGGACGTGATCGAGGCGCCGGTCGGGCCGATGCTCGTCGTCGCCGGCGCCGGGTCGGGCAAGACCGAGACGATGGCGGCCCGGGTCGTATGGCTGGTCGCGAACGGGCACGTGCGCCCCGAGCAGGTCCTCGGCCTCACGTTCACCCGCAAGGCGGCCGGCGAGCTGTCGCACCGCATCCGCCAGCGCCTCGGCCAGCTGGTCCGCCGCCTCGGCCGCGACGACCTCATCGCCGGCGAGCCGAGCGTCGCCACGTACCACTCCTACGCGGCCCGGGTCGTGCGCGAGCACGGGGTGCGGGCCGGCTACGAGCCGTCGACCCGGCTGCTCACCGAGGCCGCGTGCTGGCAGCTCGCCGACGCGGTCGTGCGCGCCTACGACGGCGACATGACCGCGGTCTCCTCGGCGCCCTCGACCGTCGTCGACGCTGTGCTGCACCTGGCCGGCGACCTCGCCGAGCACCTGCGCGAACCGGCGGACGTGGCCGCCTGGACCGGCCGCTTCTTCGCCGAGGTGAGCGGCAAGACCGGCAAGATGGCCAAGCCGGTGCGCGACGTGCTCTCCCGCCAGCAGGCGCGCCTGCAGCTTTTGCCGCTCATCCGGCAGTACACCGAGAAAAAAGCGCTGCTGGAGGCCATGGACTTCGGCGACCAGCTGTCCCGGGCGGCCCGCGTCGCGGTGGCCCACCCCGAGGTCGGGCAGGTCGAGCGCGACCGGTTCCGGGTCGTGCTGCTGGACGAGTACCAGGACACCTCCCACGCCCAGGTCGTGCTGCTGCGGGCGCTGTTCGGCGACGGGCACCCGGTCACGGCCGTCGGCGACCCCTGCCAGTCGATCTACGGCTGGCGCGGCGCCTCCGCCGGCACGCTGGACCGGTTCCCGGTGGAGTTCCCGCCGGCCCCGGTGCTGTCGCTGACCACGAGCTGGCGCAACCGCCCGGAGATCCTCGACGTCGCCAACGCGCTGTCGGCCCCGCTGCGCTCCTCCGGCGCCCGGGTGCAGGAGCTGGCCCCGGCCGACGTACTCGCCGAGCCCGCCTCCACCGCGACCGTGCACTGCGCGCTGCTCGACACGTTCACCGAGGAGGCGGCCTGGGTCGCCGACCGGGTCCTCGCCTCGTGGCGGCAGGCGGCCAAGGTCGACCCGGACACGTTCCCCTACGACATCCCCGTCGAGGACCGCCCGTCGACCGCGATCCTGGTCCGCACCCGGGCCCAGATTCCGGCGCTGGAGAACGCGCTGCGCTCGCGCGGCCTGCCGGTCGAGGTCGTGGGCCTCGGCGGGCTGCTCGACACGCCCGAGGTACGCGACGTCGTCAGCATCATGCGGGTGCTCGCCGACCCGGCCGAAGGCGCCGCGCTGCTGCGCATCCTGACCGGCCCGCGCTGGCGGATCGGCCCGCGCGACCTCGTCGCCCTCTACCGCCGGGCCCGCTCGCTCGCCGCCGCCCGCCGCCACGGCGACGACGCCGCCGAACCGGAACTCGCCGACCGCCTGGACGAGGCGGTACTCGTCGAGGCGCTCGACGACCTCGGCGACCCGGAGCGGTACTCCACCGAGGGCCACCGCCGCTTCGCCCGCCTCGGCACCGAGCTGCGCGCTTTGCGCCGCCGCCTCGACCAGCCGCTGCCCGACCTCATCGCCGACATCGAGCGGGTCACCGGGCTCGACGTCGAGGTCGCCGCCCGCCCGGGCGACGCCGGCCTGGCCCGCGGCCATCTCGACGCGTTCAGCAACATCGCCGCCCGCTTCGCCTCGGAGTCCGAGGGCGCCACGCTGAGCGCGTTCCTGGCGTTCCTGGCGGCCGCGGAGAACGAGGAACGCGGACTGGCGCCCGGCGAGGTCGAGGTCGTCGAGGGCGCGGTGCAGATCCTGACCGCGCACGCCGCGAAGGGCCTCGAGTGGGACGTCGTGGCCGTCGCCGGCCTGTGCGCCGACGTCTTCCCCGGCGCGAGCAACGCCGGCGACCACTGGCTGCGCGGCCTCGGCGTGCTCCCGTTCCCGCTGCGCGGCGACCACGCCGGCCTGCCCGCCCTGGACCTGTCCGCGGTCACCGACGTCAAGGGCGTGGTCGGCGCGCTCGAGACGTTCACCCGCGACTGGCGCGAGCACGACATCCGGGAGGAGCGGCGGCTGGCGTACGTCGCCGTGACCCGCCCCCGCCGCCTGCTGCTGGCCAGCGGGTACTGGTGGGGCGAGGGCGTCAAGCGGGCCCGCGGCCCGTCGGTCTTCCTCGAGGAGATCCGCGAGCGCTGCCTGGCCGGCGCCGGCGCGGTCGACGCCTGGGCCCCCAAGCCCGAGGCCGACGCCCAGAACCCGACCGCCCTGGACGTGCCGAGCGCCAGCTGGCCGGCCGACCCGCTCGGCCACCGCCGCCCGCTGCTGGAGGCGGCCGCGGACCTCGTCCGCGCGGCCGGGCCCTTCGACGTGGCCGACCCGCTGGCCCGCCGCTGGTCCGAGGAGACCGAACTGCTGCTCGCCGAGCGCGCCCGCCTCGCGCCGCGCGCCGACGCAGCGGTCGACGTCTCCCTCCCCGGCCACCTGTCGGTGTCCCAGCTCGTCGCCCTGCGCCGCGATCCGCAGCGCCTGGCCCGCACGCTGCGCCGCCCCCTGCCGTCGCGCCCGGACCCGTACGCCCGCCGCGGCACCGCGTTCCACCACTGGCTGGAGCAGCGCTTCCGGGCCGAACGCCTGCTCGACCTCGACGAGCTCCCGGGCGCCGCGGACGAGGGCGCCGCCCCGGACGCGGCCCTGAGCGACCTGCAGGCCCGTTTCCTCGAAAGCGTCTGGGCGGATCTGGTACCCGTGGACGTCGAGGTCCCGTTCGCCACGGTGATCGCCGGCGTGGTGGTGCGCGGCCGCATGGACGCCGTGTACCGCTACCCGGACGGCCGCTACGACGTGGTCGACTGGAAGACGGGCGCCCGCCCGGCCGGGCCCGACGCGACGGCCGCGGCCGTGCAGCTCGCGGCGTACCGCCTGGCCTGGTCGGAGCTGCGCAGCGTCCCGCTGTCGCAGGTCGGCGCGGGGTTCTTCTACGTCCGCAGCGGCGAGACGGTCCGCCCCGCCGACCTCCTGGACGAGCAGGGTCTGCTCGCCCTGATCACCGCCGTGCCTCAGTCCTGAAAACTGTCGGACTGAAGCTCAATGAATTGGCAAGGTTCCGACAGCCGGGTGTCGGTGGAACCTTTCGGTCGCCCAAGCTGTCCTAGAGGGCATGCGAGGGGGAGTGCGCAGGATGCAGGCACCGCACGTTCGCGAAGTCGCCCTGGTGGTCGGGGTCGCCACCGCCGGGGTCGTTACCGTCGCGCTCATCGTCCTCGGGCCGGTCGCCTGGGCCGAGGGGCCGCGATTCCCGCACGTCACCCAGGTGCACGTGCCCGTACAGGTGCAGCCGTGAGGGCGGTTCCCAGGCAACCTTGACGGGGGCTGCTGGTAACCGCCAGGCGCGGCTGCGACACTGGGCATGACATGACCGAGCAGCGTTCGCCCTGGGCCGAGCCGGACACGCAGACCGTGATCGCGCCGGCGCCGCCCGCGACCCCGGCCGTGCCCTCCGAGGGCGGGCCGGGTCCTTCTGTGCGCGTCGCGCCCGGTTATGCCTCCGGGCGGGTCTCGCGGCTGGGCACGCCGCCGCCCCCGCCGCCGCCCGACGTGCTCTTCGGCGGGCCGGGCGACGGCGACGACGACCCGATCAAGCGCAACCAGCGGATCCTCAAGTGGCTCGGCGGCGGCGCCGTGCTCGTCGTCGCGATCGGGCTCATCGTGATCCTCGTGTCGGTGCTGACCGACAACGCCCGTACGCCCGGCGGGCTGTTCAACCGGCAGGCCCAGGCGCCCAGCGACACGCGGCCGGAGCTGGCCCGGCGCTGCCCGCCGCCGACGATCCCGCCGGACAACCCCAACCAGGGCGGCGGCGACGTGCCGGCGGGGCCGCGGACCGTCGACTCCGAGTCCGGGATCAGCTACAAGCAGTACGGCACACCCTGGCGATCGCTGCTGCAGAACTGGCGCGACCAGGGTGAACTCAAGATCACGTACCGGATCGGGCAGGACTTCGTCACCGAGCCCGACTACGACGGGCAGGGCAACGACTACCACGCCACCATCCTGTCCGGGCACGTGCCGGCCGCGGTCAACGACGGCATGGTGCTCGACCTGCACTGCGTGGGCGACCAGATCGCCGCGGACGTGCGGGTCAGCTTCTACCCCAAGGGCAACCAGCTCGAGCAGATCTCGGCCAAGGACCTGACGCTCGGCGGGCGCCCGGCCCGGCTGCTGAAGTTCCGGCTGCACTTCAGCTCGCCGGGGCTGCAGGCCAAGAGCGAGCTCGTCTCGATCGCGCTGGTGGACCTCGGCAAGCCCGAGGCGGCGATCCTGTACGTGTCCATCCCCGACACGCACCGTCAGTACGACTACGTCGCCGACGAGGCGCCGGAGAGCATCCGACCCGTCTGAGCTGCCCAGGTGGCGTGGCTTGCGTCGATCGGGCACGCTATCGCGCATGAGGCAGAGGCTCGCGGCGGTGGCGGTCGGGATCGTCGCCGCGGTGGCGTTACCTGGGGTCCCCGCCCGGGCGGACGTCATTCGCGACGATGAGTGGCATCTGCGGTACCTCAACGTCGCCGAGGCCAACCAGCACACCCGCGGCGAGGGCGTCACGGTCGCGATCGTCGACCGCGGCGTCGACCGGGCCCACGACGACCTCGCCGGCGCCGTGCTCGACCCGGTCTTCGTCGCCGGCCGCAGCGACGAGTCGCCGGCCCCGGCGCTCGGCATCGACGCCGACGGCCACGGCACCGCGCTCGCCGGCGCCATCGCCGGCCAGGGCCACGGCGAGGGGCACGGCGACGGCATCGTCGGCGTGGCCCCCGGCGCGAAGGTGCTGCCCGTCGTGGTCGACGCGCCCGCCGACCGGGCGCCGAGCGCCGACGAGCTGGCCGCCGGCATCGAGCTCGCCATCTCGCAGCGCGCGAGGGTGATCGTCGTGGGCTACTCGGTGGCCGGCAGCGACAAGCTCGCCCAGGCGATCCGCGACGCCCGCGACGCCGACGCGGTCGTCGTGGCCGCCGACGGCGACCAGCCCGGCCGCGAGTTCGAGCCCTACCCGGCCGCCTATGAGGGCGTGTTCGCCGCCGTCCCGCTCAGCCGCGCGGGTGACGTGCGGGTGCAGTCGACCAGCGGGCGCCGCCTCGGCCTGGGCGTGCCCGGGTTCCAGATCATGACCACGAACAGCGGCAACCGATACCGCGTCGACGACGGCAGCGCCTCGCCGGGCCTGCTCGCCGGGGCGATCGCGCTGGTGCGCTCCGCCTACCCGGACGACAGGATCGCCGACATCGTGCGGCGGCTCACCCTGACCGCCGTGGACGCGGGCGCGAAGGGGGTCGATCCGGAGTACGGACTCGGCCGCCTCGACCTCGTCCAGGCTCTCACCAGGCGGTTGCCGGCACCCTCGCCCTCACCCTCGTCCCGGCCTTCGGGCGCCGGCGCGTCGCCGGCCCCCGCGCCGGTCGTCACGGCGCCGCCGCCGCCCCGCTCGCGGGGGCAATACGGCTGGCTGCTGGCCCTGCCGCTGGTCGCGGTGATCGCCGGGTTGGTGGCCTATGCGGGCGTTGCCGAACGCCGGATCCGGATTTCGGCGCGGGACGAAGTAGATTCGGTGGGTGTCCAGTCGTAGCCCCGCTGTGCGGATCCCGGCTTCCAAGTACCCCGTCGAGCGCTTCACCCTGCCCAACGGCTTAAGGGTGGTGCTGACCCCAGACCGCGCGGCGCCGGTCGTCGGCGTGTCGGTGGTCTACGACGTCGGCATACGATCGGAGCCGCAGGGCCGCACCGGCTTCGCCCACCTGTTCGAGCACCTCATGTTCCAGGGTTCGGAAAACCTCGAGAAGCTCGCCCACTTCCGCCACGTGCAGGGCTCCGGCGGCACGTTCAACGGCTCGACGCACTTCGACTACACCGACTACTACGAGACGCTGCCCTCCAACGCCCTCGAGCGGGCGCTGTTCCTCGAGGCCGACCGCATGCGCGCGCCGCGGCTGACCGAGGAGAACCTCCAGAACCAGATCGACGTGGTCAAGGAGGAGATCCGGGTCAACGTGCTCAACCGGCCCTACGGCGGGTTCCCCTGGCTGCGCCTGCCCCCGGTCATGTTCGACACGTTCGCCAACGCCCACGACGGGTACGGCTCGTTCGAGGACCTCGAGTCGGCGACCGTCGCCGACGCCGCCGACTTCTTCGACCGCTACTACGCCTGCGGCAACGCGGTGCTCGCGGTCGCCGGCGACTTCGACGTGGCCGTGGCGACCGAGCTGATCGAGCGGCACTTCGGCGACGTGCCGGCCCGCTCCGCCCCGGTCCGCCCGGACTTCGCCGAGCCGGACCTCACGGCGGAGCGCCGCTCCTCCTACACCGACCGGCTGGCGCCGCTCCCGGCGGTCGCGGCCGGCTGGCGGGTGCCCGACCCGATCAGCGATCTCGACGGCTATCTGCCTTATGTGGTACTCGCCGAGGTCCTCACCGACGGAGACGCGTCCCGCCTCGTCGAGCGGCTGGTGCTGCGCGACCGGTCGGCGACCAGCGTCGGGGGGTACATCGGCTTCATGGGCGAACCGTTCGCCGTGCGCGACCCCACGGCCCTGCTGCTGCAGGCCCACCTCCCCCCGGGCGGCGACGTGGACAAGGTCCTGCGCAGCATCGAGGAGGAGTGCGCGCGGATCGCCACCGACGGGCTGGCGCCGGACGAGCTGAGCCGCACGCAGGCGCGCATGGCGACCCACCTGCTGCGCGACACCGACGCGGTGCTCGGCCGGGCGCTGCAGATGGCGCTGCTGGAGCAGCAGCGCAGCGAGCCGGAGCTGCTCAACCGGCTGCACACGCTGATCGGTGACGTCACCGAGGAGCAGATCGTGGCCGCGGCCGGGACGCTCGTCCCGTCGCGCCGGGCCGCGGTCGAGGTCATCGCCGGAGGAGCCAAGTGACTGTGACCACCCCGTCGCGCGCCCTGCCCGTCCTCGGGCCCAACCGGGCGCTCAAGCTGCCGAACAGCGTCGAGCAGACGCTGGACAACGGCCTGACCGTGATCGCCCTGCGGCGCTCGTCGGTGCCGCTGGCCGAGGTACGGCTGCGGGTGCCCTTCGCCCAGGCCGACCTCGCCCGGGCCGCGCTGCTCACCCAGACGGTGCTGTCCGGCACGTCGACCATGTCGACCGTCGGCATCGCCGCCGAGCTGCAGAAGGTCGGCGGCGGGCTGTCCGCCGGCGCCGACCCCGACCGGCTGCTGATCTCCGGCAACTCCCTCGTCGACGGCCTCGACCGGCTGCTGGACATCCTCTCCGAGGTGCTCACCGACGCGGCGTACCCGGGCGAGGAGGTCGACACCGAGCGCGGCCGCCTGGTCGACCGGATCCGCGTCGCGCAGAGCCAGCCCAGCCACCTGGCCCGGGTCGCGCTGCTCAAGCGGATGTACGGCGCCCACCCGTACGCGGTGCAGACCCCCACGCCGGAGCAGGTCGAGGCGGTCGACCCCGACCAGCTGCGCACGCTGCACGGCGAGCGGGTGCACCCGGCCGGGGCGACCCTCGTCATCGTCGGCGACCTCGAGCCGGAGCAGGCCATCGCGGCCGCCGAGCGGATGCTCGGCAAGTGGAACGGCGGCGGCGTGCTGGCCGAGCTCCCGCCCGCGCCCGCGCTGGAGCCGGGCCCGCTGACCCTGGTCGACCGGCCCGACTCGGTGCAGTCCTCGCTGCGCCTGGCCCTGCCGGCGGTCTCCCGCCAGCACCCGGACCACGCCGCGCTGCAGCTGGCCAACCTGGTCTTCGGCGGATACTTCTCCTCCCGCTGGGTCGAGAACATCCGCGAGGACAAGGGGTACACGTACGGCCCGCACTCCCTCGTCGAGCACGCGGTCGCGGGCTCCGCGCTCGTGCTCTCCGCCGAGGTGGCCACCGACGTGACCGGCCCGGCGCTGCTGGAGACGCTGTACGAGCTCGGGCGGATCGCGTCGCTGCCGCCGAAGGACGACGAGCTGGAGCAGGCCCGGCAGTACGCGCTGGGCACCCTGCAGCTCGGCATGTCCACGCAGGCCGGCCTGGCCGGCCTGGTGTCCACCTACGCGGGCTTCGGCCTGCGGCTGGACTACCTGGCCGAGCACGCCGCCCGGCTGGCCAAGGCCGGCAAGGAGGAGGTGGCCGCGGCCGCCGCGAAGTACCTGGCCCCGGCCAAGGCCGCCGCCGTGGTGCTCGGCGACGCGGCGAAGGTCGAGCCCTCGCTGGCCGCACTCGTCCCCGTCGTGCGGTCGTGACGACCGTCCGGCAGACGCACCCGCCGTTCGCCCATGGGCCGCTCGACCGGGCGGCCCACCGGCGGCTGGACGAGGCCTGGCTCGCCGCCGCGTGGGAGCGCGCGCGGGTGGTGGTCGTCGACGACGGCCACATCCTCGTGCGCCCCGGCGAGCCGCCCGAGCTGGTGCTGATCGAGCCGGCGCAGGCGCCCGCGGGGGAGCGGTTCTTCCTCGGTGAGGCCGAGGACGGCACGGTGTACTTCGCCGTCGCCGCCGACGTCGAGCCGTTCGAGGGCACGCAGCGGGTCACCCTGCGCGAGGTCGGCCACGTGCTCGCCGAACTGCCGGCCGGGCTCTTCATCACGTCGGTCGCGCTGGCCAACTGGCACTCCCGGCACCCGTACAGCCCGCTCAGCGGCAAGCTCACGGTCGCCGCGCAGGGCGGCTGGGTCCGGATGACCCCGGACGGCGAGGAGACGATCTGGCCGCGCACCGACCCCGCGGTGATCATGCTCGTGCACGACGGGGTGCCCGGCCCGGACGGGCGCTGCCTGCTCGGCTTCAACGCCCAGTGGAAGCGGCTCGGCGCGACCGTCCCGCGCTTCTCGACCCTCGCCGGGTTCGTCGAGCCCGGCGAGTCGGCCGAGATGGCGGTAGCCCGGGAGGTGCTCGAGGAGGTCGGCGTGCACGTCGGCGAGGTCACCTACGTGGCCAGCCAGCCGTGGCCGTTCCCGGGCTCGCTCATGCTCGGCTTCCACGCCCTCGCCACGGCCGGCGCGGCGATCACGGTCGACGTCGAGGAGATCGCGGAGGCGCGCTGGCTCAGCCGCACCGAGATCGCCTCGGTGCTCGAGGGCGGGTCGGAGGAGTTCGGGCTGCCGTTCCCCGCGTCGATCGCGCACTACCTCATCACGCAGTGGCTGTACGCCTGAGCGCTTCGGCGTGCCAGGCGGCGCACCACCGGTCCAGCACGGCGGCGGCCTGCGCGGGCTCGACCTCGCGCAGCTCGTCGTCGATGCGCTGGCTGGCGAAGGCGTTGGTCGGGTGCCACTGCAGGTCCCGCCAGATCGCCTCCTCGGTCACGCCGCCGGCCGGGGTGACCGTGCGGCGCAGCAGCGACAGCGGCCGCTCCGGCGTCGTCTCCTCGTCGACGCGCACGAAGTACGTGATCAGCAGCCGCGGCTCGCGGGGCGGCCCCCCGCGCCAGGCCCGCAGCGCGTCGTCGGTCAGCCGGTCGCCGGGCTCCGGGGCCGGCGACCGGTAGGAGTGGGCCTGCATGCGGGCCAACAGCTCGGGCTCGGGGGCCAGGCCGTCGTCGAGAACCTCGGCCACGAACCGCTCCGGCCACAGCCACAGCCCGTCGGTGTGGAGCACCGCGGGCCCGTGGCCGTGTCCGATGGTGGTGCCGCCGGCGAGGTAGTCCGCGATGCGCCGGCGACGCTCCGGATCGGCGATCCGCGGGCGCTCCGGCGCGTTGCGCACGGCGGCGTACAGACGAGCAACCCGCATGGTGGCCGGCCTCCCCAGGCATCCCGGCTTCCCCAAATGGGGGTATTCCGCAAGCCACCGTAACGGATTTGCAACTAATCAGCTACCGACGGTTTCCAAGTGCTTCTTGACCTGGACGATCGACGGGTTGGTCATCGCGGTGCCGTCGTCGAAGCGCAGCGTCGGGACCGTCTGGTTGCCACCGTTGACGCTCTCCACGAACTTCGCCGCCTCCGGGTTCCGCTCGATGTCGACGACCTGGTACTGGATGCCCTCCCGGTCCATCTGGGTCTTGAGGCGGTGGCAGTAACCGCACCAGGTGGTGGAGTACATGGTCAGCATGGGGTAGTTCCTCCAGAAGCATCGGCGGGGTCACACACGGCAAATCCGCATAACGTCGTACCCGGCTGGAATGATGTCCAGCTGTGGCGGACTCCTCAGAGATTCTGGCTCGGCCAATCCTGGACGGCTTGGATCCGGACCAGGCGATCGCGGTGACCGCGCCGGCCGGGCCGCTGTGCATCCTCGCCGGCGCCGGCACCGGCAAGACCCGGGCGATCACCCACCGCATCGCCCACCGCGTCCGGTCCGGGCAGGTGCGGGCCCAGCACGTCCTCGCCGTCACGTTCACCGCCCGGGCCGCCGCCGAGATGCGCGAGCGGCTCGGCCGCCTCGGCGCCGACGGCGTGCAGGCTCGCACGTTCCACGCCGCCGCGCTGCGCCAGGTGCGCTACTTCGCCCCGCGCCTCTTCTCCGGCCGCGACATGCCCGAACTGCTCGACAGCAAGGCCCGCCTGGTGACCCAGGCCGCCACCCGGGCCGGGCTGAAGACCGACCGGGACGTCGCCCGCGACCTGGCGAGCGAGATCGAGTGGGCGAAGGCGTCGCTGATCGAGCCGGACGACTACGCCAAGGCGGCGGCCAAGGCGCTGCGCGAGCCGCCGTTCGATGCGGCGAAGGTCGCCCAGGTGTACGCGCACTACGAGCGGATCAAGCGCGCCCAGGGCGTGATCGACTTCGAGGACATGATCCGGGCCGCGATCTGGGCCGTCGAGGAGCACCCCGACGTCGCCGACCAGGTCCGGGCGCAGTATCGGCACTTCGTCGTCGACGAGTATCAGGACGTCAACCCGATGCAGCAGCGGCTGCTCGACGCCTGGCTGGGCGAGCGCGACGACGTGACCGTGGTCGGCGACGCCAGCCAGACGATCTACTCGTTCACCGGGGCCAGCGCGTCGTACCTCGTCGACTTCAAGCGCCGCCACCCCGGCGCGACCGTGGTCCGGCTGATCCGCGACTACCGCTCGACCCCGCAGGTCGTCGGCCTGGCCAACGCGGTGATCTCGCGGGCCCGGGGCGAGCTGTCCCGGCTGCGCCTCGAGCTCGTCGGCCAGCGCCCGGCCGGCCCGGAGCCCACCGTGCGCACCTTCGCCGACGAGCCGGAGGAGGCCGCCGCGGTCGCCGCCCGCTGCGCCGAGCTGATCGCCGCCGGCACTCCGGCGCGCGAGATCGCGGTGCTGTTCCGGGTCAACGCCCAGTCGGAGGTCTACCAGGAGGCCCTCGCCGAGGCCGGGGTGCCCTACGTCGTGCACGGCACCGAGCGCTTCTTCGACCGGGTCGAGGTCCGCGAGGCGATGATCGCACTCCGGTCGTACCGCGGAGAGTTCGTCGACGGACTCGTGCCGACGGTCCACACGGCGCTCGAGCGGGTCGGCTGGCGCCCGGACGCGCCGCCGGCCGGCGGGGCCCAGCGCGAGCGGTGGGAGGCGGTGGCCGCGCTCGTCAACCTCGCCGAGGGCATGGCCGGCCTCGACCTCGACGCGTTCAACACGGAGCTCTCCCGGCGCGCCGCCCTGCAGCACGTGCCGACCGTCGAGGGGGTGACGCTGTCGTCGCTGCACTCGGCCAAGGGGCTGGAGTGGGACGCGGTGTTCCTCGTCGGGCTCGCCGAGGGGACGCTGCCCGTCGTTCACGCCCGGACGCCGGATGCGGTGGAGGAGGAGCGGCGGTTGCTGTACGTCGGCGTCACCCGCGCCCGGCACACCCTCTGGCTGTCGCACGCCTCCGCCCGCACGCCCGGCGGTCGTCCGCGGCGGCCCAGCCGGTTCGTGCCCACGGCCACGCCCGACGCGGCCGACGCCCGCTATCCGAAGCGGCCCCTGGACAAGGCGGCCGTCGCCGGTCGCGTCCGGCGGGTCATCGCCGTCTCGTGCCGGGTCTGCGGCACCGGGCTGGTCAACGGCGCCGACCGCAAGCTGGGCCGCTGCTCCACCTGTCCGTCGGATCTCGACGAGGAGCTGTTCGAGCGGCTCGTCGACTGGCGGGCCCGGCTGGCCGCGATCCAGAAGGTGCCGGCGTTCGTCATCTTCACCGACGTCACGCTGTCGGCCATTGCCGAGCGGCGGCCCGGGCGCCGCGAGGAGCTTGCCGTCATCGCCGGGATCGGCCCGCGCAAGCTCACCCTCTACGGTGACGACGTCCTCGCGCTCGTCGCCGGTGCATCGGTCGACGCTCTGGCCGAGGGCCGCGCCAGGTAACGGTTGTGTTGCGCGATCGGCGGCGCGGGCGCAACGGGGCAACGCGGGCGGGCGTCCCTCCGGTAAGGTCTGCTACGCACGACGGGCCTATCGGAGATGGGTATCCGGGGAGCACTGAGCAGCATTAACGGGTGCGACGCGGCAGCGGTTCAACCGGTTGCCCGGCAGCTGGAAATGTGACAAGGACTTTTCCCGGAAATTCGATTGCCCTACCGTTGAGGCACGGCATAGCCTGCGAACACGACGCCGGAACGCCGGCGGCGACACACCACGAGTCTGCGGAGAGAAGGTGGCACACGTGAAGCTCTATGCATCCCTGGAGCGGCGCTCGCTGCTGCCTGCTCTCTGCCCGTCGACATTGGCGGTGCGCCGCGTCGCGCCGCCGTCGGTCTCGCTGCAGTGGCAGGAGTCTGCCCTGGCGCAAGACCTGGTCGCCGTCTCTGTCCCAGTCGCTTCGGTCTCCGTCCCGGCCGCCGTTCTGGCTGCCCCGGTTGCCGCCCTGGCTCCGTCCGCGCGCGTCGCGGGCGTCGCTACCGGGTCGGTCCGGGTCGACCTGACGGTTCGGGGCACCGAGCCGGCTGGCAAAGACGAGACCCGCACCGACGCCACCGGTGTCAGCAACGTCCGTATCGATGAGATTCACGTCGCCACCTCGGCGGCTCTGCTCGACCAGCGCGGGATCCGGGTTCAGGGGACCACTGGGTTCAGCGCGAAGCACGACATGACGGCTCCGAAGCCCAATGGCGGAGTCCGCGGCATACCACCTCGAGGCAGGCCGGTCTAACAAGACCGACTCACCGGCTCACCTCGAGGCCGCGGAACCCGACACCGGGATCCGCGGCCTCATTCATTTGCACCGAACGATCAGGCGCAGAAGAACGACCCCAACCAAACGATCGACAAACAGAAAGGGGTGACCGGGATGAGCCTGGCCTTGGCATCGATCGACGTGCGTGACAGCACTGCGTCGGCCGTGGACGAGCGTCTCCGCGTCGCTGCGCGAGGCGTCAAGTCCGACCTGCCGTGCCGCACCTTCGACCCGGACCTGTGGTTCGCCGACTCGCCGGCGGAGCTCGAGCTCGCGAAGTCCCTCTGCGTGGAGTGCCCGCTCCGCGCCGAGTGCCTGGCGGGCGCGATCGAGCGTGCCGAGCCCTGGGGTGTCTGGGGTGGCGAGATCTTCGAGCGCGGCGCGGTTGTGCCGCGTAAGCGTCCGCGGGGCCGCCCGCGCAAGGAGGACGTCGCCCGCGACGCCGTCCTGCGGGTCGAGGTTGCCGCTCGCACCAAGGCGGTCACCGCCGGTGTGGCGGCCTGAAATGAACGCACATCGACTGCCGGCCAGCCGAGCGCCGCGCGCCGCGCGACCGACCCGGCTCCGTACCAACACCAACCGCACCGACGTACGCAGGAGTTTCGAGATGTCCTTGCAACTACTCCATGAAGCATTGTCGAGGGCGCGAATGCGTCGGCCTCAGGCTGTCAAGCGCTCTGAGGCTTACCCGTCCGCTCGTCAGGTCGCCATGCGTGCTCGCCGTGAGCAGGAGCTGTTCCTGACCCGACTCTGATCAATACGAAACGGGCCCCCTCGCCGTGAGGGGGCCCGTTCCCATGTCCTGGCTTTCGATCGACGCCGCTATATGCAACTTTCACGCGGCTGGTGCACTTGGCGGTGTCGCGTCGCGTTGGCGTGGTTGGTCGGCGGCGATCTGCTTTGCCGCGCGGCGTCGTGGCTGCTTGGGTGTCGCGTTGGCGTGGTTAGTCGGCGGCGATCTGTTTGGCGGCGCGGCGTCGTGGCTGCTTGGGCGTCGCGTTGGCGGGTTTGTCGGCGGCGATCTGCTTTGCCGCGCGGCGGCGCGGCTGCTTGGGCGTCGCGTTGGCGTGGTTAGTCGGCGGCGATCTGCTTTGCCGCGCGGCGGCGCGGCTTCCTGGCCGCCGGCTCGGCGAAGCCCGGCAGCCAGTCGGTGAGGATGCCCCGGTAGGCGGCGCGGGCCTGGAGCTGGCACAGCACGCCGATCGAGCCCAGCGTCACGCGGTGGACCATCATGTACGACGGGGGCAGGTTGAGCTGCCGGCTCAGCGCATAGGCCGGGCTCTTCGGGTTGGCCAGTCGCCCCGCCTCGGCGCGCAGCCACGCCCGCGTGAACTGGAACTCGTCCTCGGCGATCGGGTCGAGCATCGGGCGGATGTAGCCGAGGACGGCGGCCGCGTCGATCTTCCCGTCGCCCTTGATGAAGCCCTCCTGCTGCAGGCCCCCCAGCACCGACTCCGCGTCGCCGGCCAGGGCCAGGCGGGTCAGGCGGCCGATGATCTCGGGGTGCCCGCCCGGCAGGTGGGCGACCGCGCCGAAGTCCAGCACGCCGAGGCGGCCGTCGCTCAGGAGCCGGTAGTTGCCCGGGTGCGGGTCGGCGTGCAGCATCTCGGCCCGGGCCGGCGCGGAGAAGTGCAGCAGCGCCATGAGATACCCGGCGCGGTCGCGCTCCTCCTCGCTGCCCGCGGAGATGATCGCCGACAGCGGCGTGCCCTCCACCCATTCGGTGACCAGCACGCGGGGCGAGGAGGCGAGCACCGGCGGCACGTAGATGTCCGGGTCGCCGTCGAACGCGGCGGCGAACGCGGACTGCGACTTGGCCTCCAGCTCGTAGTCGAGCTCCTCGGTGACCCGGTCGCGGATCTCCTGCACCAGCGGCTTGACGTCGAGCCCCGGCTGGATCGCCTTGAACAGCCCGGCGAACCGCGCCAGCTGGTTGAGGTCGGAGCGCAGCGCCTCGCCGGCGCCCGGATACTGCACCTTGACGGCGACGGGCCGCCCGTCCGACCACACGGCCCGGTGCACCTGCCCGATGCTCGCCGCGGCGGCCGGTTTGTCCTCGAACTCGGAGAACATGTCGCGCCAGTCCGCGCCCAGCGACTCGGCCAGCACCTTGTGCACGCTGGCGGCCGGCAGCGGCGGCGCCGCCTCCTGCAGCTTCGTCAGCGCCGCACGGTACGGCCCGGCCAGCTCCTCGGGCAGGGCCGCCTCGAACACGGAAAGGGCCTGCCCCATCTTCATGGCGCCGCCCTTGAGCTGCCCCAGGACGCTGAAGAGATGCTCGGCCGTGCGCCGCTGAACGTCGGCGGAAACCACGTCGGCGGCCATGCCGGTGACGCGCTTGCCCAGCCCGAGCGCGGCCCGCCCGGCCAGCCCGAGGGGAAGCGACGCCAGCCGTGCGGTGCGGGCGACTGCGCCCCTAGGGATCTCGGTCACAAGTCATTCTTACTCGGTCGGCGCGATTCGACGGGGGCGACGGGAGTCACAGCGGCCCCGCGCAACGCTTTTGACACGCCCCGCACCCGCTTTAGCCCCCGCGCTGTCGATGGATTCAGCCATTCGTGTCCGGTTTGTCCGGCCGATCGCGGGGTGCTTGAGGTCGGCGCCCAAATTCGCGCCCCGCGCCCGCGAGGTGGGACGCCGCCCGTTCGCCACGGGTCCGGCGCAGCGGCCGGCGGCTTCACCGGCTTCGGCGCCTCGCCGGTGTGGATACGGCAGGCGATCACGCCGCGCCGTCGTCCGCGGTGTCGGCTGCCCTCATCGCGCGGTCGTCCGCGGTGTCGGCTGCCCTCATCGTGCGGTCGTCCGCGGTGTCGGCTGCCCTCATCGTGCGGTCGTCCGCGGTGTCGGCTGCCCTCATCGTGCGGTCGTCCGCGGTGTCGGCTGCCCTCATCGTGCGGTCGTCCGCGGTGTCGGCTGCCCTCATCGTGCGGTCGTCCGCGGCGGCGGGTGGCTGCGTTATGCGGTCTCATCGTGCGCCTGCCGGTGGCCTCATTGTGCCGTCCTGGCGGCGGTCTCCCCGCCATCCGCGGCGTCAGCTGCGCGGGTCCGATTTGTCCGAGCGGGCGCGGCGCCGGCGGCGGCAGTCGCAGCGAGGGTGCGCGGCCCATTCGCGGCGGCGGAACTCGCCCGCGCGCGGAATCTCCACGATGGCGGCCTCGGTGCGCAGCGGCGTGCCGTCGATGTAGGAGAGCACCTCGTCGGCGGCGAAGGCGGCGCCCGCCATCGCCGTGGTGTGGGCGCAGGGCTCGCCGTCGCCGGGCCGGGCGGTGGCCAGCTGGGCGGCGAGCACCGGCCAGGCGGGGTCGCGATCGAGGCGGTGCAGGTCCAGGCACAGCCGGCAGGGCGAGGCGGCCGGGCGCACCAGCGGGCCGACCAGCACCGTGCCGAGCCGCACGGTGACCTCGAGGCGGGGGAGCGTGTGCAGCCGGAAGCCGCGATGGGCGAGCGCGGGCGGGTGCCGGTCGCCGACGTGGACGATGAAGTCGACGTTGTCGGAGCGTACCGATGAAACGTTCACGCCCGGCGCGAACCGCACGATCGCCGTGGAGGTCGCGATCGCCCGCGACGCGGACACGTCGTCGCAGGCGAGGCCGCCGACCGCGACGTCGGCGTGGGTCGTGGTGCCGTCGACCACCGGGTCCACATGGCCGACCCCGGCCGCGGCCAGCGCGGTGGCCAGGGGCGCGACCAGTGGCCCGTCGCCGGCCACCACCACGTGCGACGCGTTGCGGCGGCGCAGGACGTCGGCGGGGGTCCGCGCGCCGTCGCCCTCCCGCAGCCGCAGCCCGATGGCGGCGGCCTCGACCGCGAGCCGGGCGCCGACCGGACCGGGCAGGCCCGTGGGCAGCAGCGCGTGCGCGCCGACCACCAGCCCGGTCGAGTTCAGCGCCTGCAGGACGTCGAGTACGTCCGAGCGCTCGAGCCCGTGCGCCTCCGCCTCGGCCAGCAGGGTGTGGAACGTGTGCCCGCCGTCGAGCATGTCGAGCACCCGGCTGAGGTCCCGCCGGCGCAGTTCGAGCACGACGGCGGCCGCGGGGTCGGTGCCGATCTGGACTGTCCGCTCGTCGCGCCAGAGGCGCCGCAGGCCCGGCAGGAGCGTCGGTCGCATGCGTTCGACCCTGGCACAGCCGAACGCCGGCCGCGGCGGTTGTCCACAGGACGATCCACCGCCGGCCGGCGTTATCCACAGCTGTACGCCGAGTTATCCACAGAGAAAGGCGCAAAGGCCATATACCGCGCAGGTGCAGGACGACTGTTGGGGCTTGCGACCGGTACACGCCCGTGACCGGCGTCACCTCTTGCCCGTTGCCGCGGGTCGGACATATCCGAAATTTCGGATATGTCCGGTCCTAGGGCGGTGACTGCCCTCGTCCGATTCGGACCGCCGGCCCCGATTCGGGGTAAGCCGATGGGGGTCGCCTGACGCAGCCGCCGGGCCAGCGCGTCCCGGGCGGCCGGGGCCCGCCGGGGGCGTGCTCGTGCGGGATCGGGCCTGCCGGGCAGCCGGGGCCGTCGGGGTCGGCAGTGCCCGGACGCCGGAATCCGCCAGCTGCGGCAGACCGGCCAGGACCCGAGCCGCCGTGGTCGGCAGTGCCCGGGCAGGGGAACCCGCCAGGTCGGGCAGAGCCCGGACGCCAGGACCGCCGTGGTCGGCAGTGCCCGGGCGGCCGGAGCCGCCGGGTCAGGCCTTGCCGAGGATTCGGTTGACCGTCGTGCCGCAGACGGGGCAGGCGCCCTTCGCCATCTTCATGCCGGTCTTCGAGATCGCGATTTCGCCCTCGAAGTCCCGCTTCTCCTTGCACTTGACGCAGTAGCCGTTGTAGGTCTCGGCCACGATGCCCTCCTCATCTCGGTCCGGCGCGCTCCGCGCGTGCCGGGTGCTGACCAGCTAGGCCAACGTGGTGAGTGTGCCTTGTCGGACACTCGGGGAAAGTGCGGTTAGACGGGACACGCCGAGCGTAATCGGAAGATCTTCCTCCAACCGCACCGTACACACTATGCACAGCCTGGGGATAACCGTGTGGGCAACGGTGTGGGTTGCTGTGGATGAAATCCGCCCGAGGGTTGCCGGCGACCCGGAACAAGTCGGACGACCGCCGGAATCTTTCCGGCGAGCTGCCACGAATGGGTGACTTACGGGCACCCTCCGCGAGATTGGCCCTTGCGAAGGGATGACCGCTTCCGGCTAGCGTTCCTCCGTGAGCGGTACCCGAGGGGGGCCGGCATGACGCGCAAGCCGGTCATCGAGGTGCGGCGCAGCAAGCGCCGCCGACGCACGGTGTCTGCCTACCGCGACGGCGAGCGGGTGGTCGTGCTGATCCCGGCCCAGTTCTCCCGTGCGGAGGAGCGCGAGTGGGTCGACCGCATGCTCGAACGCCTGGCCGCCCGCGAGCAGCGGGCCCGCCGCACCGACGTCGAGCTGGCCGCCCGAGCCCAGCGCCTCGCCGCCCGCTACCTGCCAGATCACCCCGTGGCCGCCCGCCCGGCGAGCGTGCGGTGGGTGCAGAACCAGAACGGCCGCTGGGGATCTTGCACGCCGGCCGACGGTACCATCCGGATTTCACACCGCGTGCAGGAGATGCCCGACTGGGTCATCGACTACGTACTGCTGCACGAGCTGTCGCATCTGGTCATCCCCAGCCATAGCGGTACATTCTGGGCGCTGGTGGCCCGCTATCCCAAGGCCGAACGCGCCCGGGGGTATCTTGAGGGGGTGTCAGCGGCAGCCGGTCTGGGGATCACCGAGTGACCGTTGCCGCCGTAGTCGCGCTGCTCGTGCCGGTGGCCTGGTCGCCGCCGGGCACCGACGTGGATGCCTGGCGTGCCGCGATGGCCGAGGACATGGTCGACCTGCTGACGCCGCTGCCGCGCGTCCAGGCGGCCATCGCCGCCGTCGCGGCCGACATGCCCCTGGCCGCCAAGATCGCCTGGCCGTCGACCCGGATCTACGAGGTCGAGGCCCCGACCATCCGTGCCGCTCTCGCCGCGGCGGCCGCCGACGGCCATGACAAGGCGGCGGTTGTCCTGGCCGATGCGCCCGACATGCCGGCCATGCTCATCGGCAAGCTGCTGCGGCCGCTGTCGACGCGCGCGCTGGCCGTCGCGCCGGCCCACGACGGGGGGCTGCTGGGCGCGGCCGCGCGCCTGCCGCTTCCGGACTGGCTGCCGGAGCTCGACGCCGAGACCGGGGACGTGGCCACCGCCCGCCGGCCGGCCCCCGAGCCGACGCTGGTCGCCTCGGCGCCGGGCTGGCACCGGCTGCGCGGGCCGGGGGACCTGCGACGCCTGGACCCGGCCCTGGACGGGTGGGACGCCACCCGGGCGATCCTGACCTGACGCCACGCCGATCGCCGGGGCCATTCGCGGCCCGGCGAGGCCATCGCTGGGCTGGTGTGACCGGGGGGCCGGGTGGGACGCCACCCGGGCGATCCTGACCTGACGCCACGCCGATCGCCGGGGCCACTCGCGGCGCCCGGCGGGGCATCACTGGACTGGTGCGACCAGGGGCCTGCCCGGCAAATCCGACGCAGATCCGCAGCGTGCACGAAGTCGCGCCTATCCGACTTATCGCCTGTCGGGGTATAAATCCGAAAAGTCGTGGCGCGCCAGCGCCCGACTTTTCGCACCCCAGCCGTCTGCGGCGCGGCGTTGAAACTTCGCCGGTCGTGCCGGCCCGGACTCGCGCGAAGCGCGGAAGAGGGCAGGCGCCACCTCATGCTGCGGTGACTGGGCGGGGACGCCGCAGGCCCGGGAGTCACGGACCGCGCCCACGGCGGACGTCGCGGTAGCTCGGCTAATCCTCTTGCTTGGGCGGTTCGCCGGTCTCGTCGTTGAAGCCCAGGTCGCCGAGGTCGAGCTGGGTCCGCGCGAACATCTCGGGCTCCGCGAACGCCTCCTCGTCGGGCAGCAGGTCGGGGTGGCCCCACAGCGCGTCCCGGCCCGCGACGCCGCGGTGCTCGGTCAGCGCGGACCACAGCGCCGTCGCCTCGCGCAGCCGCCGCGGCCGCAGCTCCAGGCCGACCAGGGCGGCGAACGTCTGCTCCGCCGGGCCGCCGGCCGCGCGCCGGCGCCGGAAGGCCTCCGACAGGCGCACGACGTCCGGCAGGCGCTCGCCCGCCGCGCGGTCCACCACGTGGCAGACCCAGCCCTCGATGAGCGCGAGCGCGGTCTCGAGCCGGGCCAGCGCGGCCCGCTGCTGCGGCGTGTCCTCGGGCGTGAAGATGCCCTCGAGCACGAGCTCCTGCGGGTCGTTGCCCAGGGTCGACGGGTCGATCCGGCTCATCGCCTCCTCGATCGCCTCCCGGTCGACGTGGATTCCGGCCGCGTAGGACTCCACGGCGGCGAAGACGTGGCCGCGCAGCCACGGCACGTGGCCGAAGAGGCGCTGGTGGGCGGCCTCGCGCAGGGCCACGTAGAGGCGGACCTGGTCGTCGGGGATTTCGAGGCCTTTGCCGTACTCCGCGATGTTGGCCGGCACCAGCGCCGCCGCGCCGGCGGGTCCCAGCGGCAGGCCGATGTCGCCGGCCGAGAGGACCTCGGCGGCGAGGGAGCCGAGCGCCGTGCCCAGCTGGCCGCCGAGCAGCGCGCCGCCGAGCGAGGCGACCATCGAGGTCATCGGGCCCATCTGGGCCCGCATCTCCTCGGGCACCAGCTCGGTCATCGCCGACACCATGCGCGCCGCGACCGGGTCGCACAGCTTCTGCCAGACCGGCAGGGTTTGGTTGAGCCACTCGCCGCGGCTCCACGCGGCGGTCGCGCGCACGCCCGAGGGCAGCGCCGACTCCGGCTCGAGCCATAGGTCGGCCAGCCGCAGCGCCTCGATGACCGAGGCGCGCTCCGCCGGCGTGACGGAGGGGTCGCCGACGGGTTTGGCCGCGTCGTCCGTCGCCGTGTCGTTCGCCGTCGCCACCTGGGTGCCGGGCATCGCGAAGCCGACCGGGAACTGCGACATGCCGGCCGCCGGGCCGCCGCCGGTCAGGTGGGCCTGCGCCAGCTGCCGGGCCAGATCCCAGTTGACCGGACCACCGCCGGGCGTGGCGAACAGCTGCTGCAGCTGGCTCAGGAATTGCTGCATCTGGCGCGGATCATTGGGATCCGGCACGTCGCCGCCGGACGGACCGAAGCCGAACGGGATGTCTGCGGGCATTCCACAACGGTACTCGCTTCCTGGTGCGTTCGGCCGGGAGCGCTAGGCTCGCCGCCATGAGACGTCGTGGGCTCACCGTGCTGATCGGTGCGGTGCTGCTGTTGGTCCTGGCCTGGCAGGCGACCGTGTTCAAGGTGCCGTACGTCGAGATGGGCCCGGGCCCGACGTACGACACGCTGGGCACCGACACAGGCAAGCCCGGCGGCCGGCCGATCATCGCGGTCGACGGGGCCCCGACCACGAAGTCCAAGGGCCAGCTGCGCATGACCACGGTGTCCGTGCAGCCGGACCTGACGCTGGTCGACGCGATGATCGGCTGGTGGGAGGACGACCGCGCGGTGGTACCGCGGGAGCTCATCTACCCGCCGGACCGCACCCAGGAGCAGGTCGACCAGGACAACGCCAACGCGTTCCAGGAGTCCCAGACCTCGGCGGAGACGGTCGCGCTGCGCAAGCTCGGCTACCCGACCGTCGTCGCGGTCGCCGACGTGTCGGCCGGCTTCCCGGCCGAGGGCAAGCTGCAGAAGGACGACGTCATCAAGGCCCTTGACGGCACCGCCATCGACACGCCGGACAAGCTGACCGAGCTGGTTCGGGCCAAGCCGGCCGGCACCACCCGCCAGGTGCAGATCGAGCGCGGCGGCCAGGCGCAGACCGTCGAGATCGCCACCAAGGCCGGCGACGACGGCAACCCGCGGCTCGGCGTGCAGGTCAAGACGTCCCAGCCGCACCCGTTCAAGCTGACGATCCAGCTCGACCGCATCGGCGGCCCGTCGGCCGGCCTGATGTTCACGCTGGGCATCATCGACACCATCGAGCCCGAGGACCTGACCGGCGGGATCGTCATCGCCGGCACCGGCACGATCGACGACGCCGGCAACGTCGGGCCGATCGGCGGCATCCCGCAGAAGCTGGTCGCCGCGAAGGCCGCCGGGGCCAAGGTGTTCCTCACGCCGGCGAGCAACTGCGCCGAGGCGATGGACAACCCGCAGCCCGGCCTGCCATTGATCAAGGTGAACAACGTGGACGACGCCCTGAGCGCCCTGCAGGCGCTGCGGGCCGGTCGGACGCCGACGCTGTGTAGTAGATGACTACGCTGAACGAGTTTCCATACGCGAACGGGCGGAGCCGACCGTGGTAATGCGTAATCCGATGACCAGGGTGAGCCGGCGTGGCCGGGTCACGATCGCCGTGCTGGTGGTCGTCTTCCTGCTGTTCACGCTGTTCGACCGGGTGGTCGGGGCGTGGGCCGACTATCTGTGGTTCTCCGAGGTCAAGTACCCCCAGGTCTTCACCGAGGTACTCCAGACCCGGATCTGGATGTTCCTGATCTTCGGGGTGGCGGTCGGGCTGGTCATCGCCGGCAACCTCTACCTCGCCTACCGCACCCGCCCGCTGCTGCGCCCGCACTCCGCGGAGCAGCACGCGCTGGACCGCTACCGCCTGTTCCTCCTGCCGCACATGACCGGCTGGATCATCCTGGTCGCCGGCCTGATCGGCCTGTTCTCCGGGCTCTCGGCCCAGGGGCACTGGCAGGACTGGATGCTGTTCAGCAACAGCACCCCGTTCGGCAAGACGGACCCGCAGTTCCACGTCGACCTGTCGTTCTACGTGTTCGAGTACCCGTTCTGGCGCTACCTGCTCGGCGTCGCGTTCACGGCCGTCGTCTTCTCGCTGATCGGCGCGCTCGCCCTGCACTACCTCTTCGGCGGGGTCCGCCTGCAGGGCGCCGGGGAACGCATGACGGCCGCCGCGCGGGCCCACCTGACCGCCCTCGTCGCGCTGTTCGTGCTGCTCAAGGCGGCCGCCTACTTCCTGGACCGGCGCGGGCTGCTGCTCGACAAGTTCCCCACCCAGGACTTGTACGGCGCGGGGTACACCAACATCAACGCCCTGCTGCCGGCCAAGGAGATCCTGGCCTGGATCTCGATCATCGTGGCGATCGCGATCATCGTCTTCTCCAACGCGTTCATGCGCAACCTGGTGTGGCCCGGCCTCGCGCTCGGCCTGCTCGCCCTGTCGGCGGTGGCGGTCGGCGGCATCTACCCGGCCGCGGTGCAGTCGTTCACCGTCAAGCCGAGCCAGCTGCAGAAGGAGGCGAAGTACTTCCAGTACGCCATCGACGCCACCCGTGACGCGTACGGGCTCAACAACGTCACGGTCGAGCCCTACTCGGCGGACAACACCAAGCCGCCGGCCTCCAGCCTGCTCGACGGCAAGGACGCGACGGTCAACAACATCCGCCTGCTCGACCCGGCCGTCGTCGGCGACACGTACACGCAGCAGCAGCAGGTCCGCGGCTTCTACGAGTTCAACCCGAAGCTCGACATCGACCGCTACACGATCGACGGCAAGACGCAGGACTACATCGTCGGCGTCCGCGAGATCCGCTACGACCAGCTGCAGCAGAACAACTGGCAGAACCGCCACAGCGTGTACACCCATGGCTACGGCTTCGTCGCCGCTCCCGCCAACCAGGTCGTGTGCAGCGGCCAGCCCCTCTACGTCTCCGGCTTCTTCGGCGATACGGCGCAGCCGACCGACCCGAACAAGCAGAGCGGAAGCTGCGTGGCCGACAAGGACAAGATCCCGGTCACCCACCCGCAGATCTACTACGGCGAGCAGATGGGCGACGTCTACGCGATCGTCGGCAAGTCCAAGCCGGGCGACCGCGACGCCGAGTTCAACGTCCCGACCGGGGGCGAGGACCAGTCGAGCACCTACTCGACGTACGACGGCAGCGGCGGCGTCGCCGTGAACAACTTCTGGCGCAAGCTGCTCTTCGCCTCGTACTTCCGCGAGACGAACTTCCTGCTCTCCGGGGTCCTCAACGACCACTCCAAGGTGCTGTACAACCGCGACCCGGAGACGCGCGTGCGCGACATCGCGCCGTTCCTGACCCTGGACAGCGACCCGTACCCGGCCGTCGTCGACGGCAAGATCCTGTGGATCATCGACGGGTACACGACGTCGGCGACCTACCCGTACGCGCAGAAGCTCGACTGGAACACCGCGATCCAGGACTCCTCGACCAGCGGCCGGGTCTTCCCGGAGCCGCGGCAGGACGTCAACTACCTGCGCAACTCGGTCAAGGCCACGGTCGACGCCTACACCGGCGAAGTCAAGCTCTACGCCTTCGACGACCAGGACCCGGTGCTCAAGACCTGGAACAAGGCCTTCGGCGGCAAGCTGGTCCAGCCGCGCTCGGCGATCTCGCCCGGCCTGATGGACCACCTGCGGTACCCCGAGGACCAGTTCAAGGTCCAGCGCGACCTGCTCAGCCGGTTCCACGTCACCACGCCGGACGGCTTCTTCTCCGGGCAGGACTTCTGGGAGGTCCCGAAGGACCCGGCGAACCCGACGGCCGACCAGCCGCCGTACTACATCGTCGCCCAGCTGCCCAAGCAGGACTCGGCCCGCTTCCAGCTCACGGCCGCGATGGCCCCGCGCAAGCGCGGCAACCTGGCCGCGCTCATGTCGGCCTCGTACGTCAACGGCCAGCCCCGCTTCGAGGTGCTCGAGCTGCCGGCCAACACGCCGATCCAGGGCCCGAACCAGACCCACGCCAGCATGACGTCACTGGTCGACGCGAGAAAGGACCTGACCCAGTTCGCGTCGAGCAACTCCGACGTCATATACGGCAACCTGCTGTCCCTGCCGGTCGCCAACGGCATGCTGTACGTCGAGCCGATCTACCTGAAGAACAAGAACGACAAGGCCTTCCCGCGCATGCAGAAGGTGCTGGTCGCGTACGGCTCGGAGTACATGGCGTACGCCGACAACCTCGCCGACGGGCTCGCCCAGCTCGTCAAACAGGTGACGGGCCAGGCCCCGCCGCCACAGACCGACAACGGCGGCACGCAGGGCAATCAGCCGACCACCGGTAACCAGCCCAGCACGCCTCAGGTCCAGGAGGCGATCGCCGCGATGAACAAGGCGATCGCCGACCTGAAGGCCGCCCAGCAGTCGGGCGACTTCGAGGCGTACGGCAAGGCGCTCAAGGCCCTGCAGGACGCGATCGGGCAGTACGAGAACGCCGTGAAGGCCGCAGGCGCCAGCCCGTCGACCGGCGCGTCCCCGGGCCCAACGACGACGGCCAGCACCAACCCGTCGCCGACGGTCCAGCCGTCCTCGGCCGGCTGATCTTCCGGACACGACGTCACCCGGGTCGGGCGGTAACGACCCCCGCCCCGGGTGACACCCGACACGATCTCCCGGCTTTGATTTGGAACTCGGGACGAGCGTGCGCTAATGTGAACAAGCCGACGCGGGGTGGAGCAGCTCGGTAGCTCGCTGGGCTCATAACCCAGAGGTCGCAGGTTCAAATCCTGTCCCCGCTACTCATCTGAACGCCCCCTGCTCACGCAGGGGGCGTTCGGCGTTTGATGAGTAGCCTTGCCCGCTCGCTTCGCTCGCTCATTTTGTGGGGGAGCTTCGCTCCACCCACGCCCCCTCAAAAAGCGTCGGTGGTCGCGGTCGCGGTTGTGGTCGCCCGCCGTCGCCGTCGCCGTCGCCGTCGCCGTCGCCGTCGTGGGTGTGGGTGTGGGTGTGGGGTGTGTGCGGGGTGGCGTTGGGCTGTCTGTCCGCTGGCGTGCGCGGTGTGGTGGTGGACGTGAACCACGGTCGCACCCGTCGGACGCGCGGAACTTCTACTTCAACACGACCGGTTCGTTCAACGGCATCTCGCGGCTGTGGAAGCTGAACTTCGACAACCCGGCGGACGTGCTCACCGGCGGCGTCGCCACGATCGAGGTGGCCAGTCCGAAGTTCGACCCGACGAAGCCGGACGCGGACCAGGCCGGCCCGCGCATGATGGACAACCTCACCGTGAACGAGCGCGGCCAGGTGATCATCACCGAGGACGTCGGCAACAACGCCTACCTCGGCGGCGTGTACCAGTACGACCCGGCCACGAAGGGGCTGGCCCGCATCGCGCAGCACGACCCGGCGCAGTTCACGCCCGGCACTCCCGGATTCATCACGCAGGACGAGGAGTCGTCGGGCGTGATCCCGGTGCCGTTCCTGGGCGCAGGGAAGTACCTCATCGACGTGCAGGTCCACAAGGCGAGTGCCGACCCTGAGCTCGTCGAGGGCGGTCAGCTCCTGCTTCTGCAGATCCCCCCGGGCAAGCCGACTCGATAACAACAACATCGCGGGCCGGCTCTTTCGGGCCGGCCCGCCCCTAGCAAGCCGGCCCCCGGCCCGCGGATTTGAGCGGCCCGGGTCCGCGCGGGCGGTGGCTGAGGCGGCGGGTCGCTCTCTGCGCGTAGGAACCCCGGATGTCCTCGGCGGAGGTAGCATCGCGGCATGAGCGCGGAGGCTGTTGGCAGGCACATGCCGGCCATCATCACGCTCGATGACCTGGCCGCCATGATCTCCGCCGACACGCATGGGCGACGGTATGAGACCAGTCCCGAGGGAGTTCTCTCCGTCGTGCCGCCTCCGGACAGCGAGCACGCCGTCATTGCTACCCGGCTGATGGCGTGGTTGATTGCGGCGGGTTGGCCGCTCGATCAGATCATGCAGGTTGCCGGTGTCCGCATCCCTGGTCCCGACGGGGACGGCGGACGCATGCCGGACCTCACCGTATGGTCGCGGCCCCAGGCCCGGGCCGTGTGGCTGGCCGTCGCGGATCTCGTGCTGGTCATTGAGATCGTGTCGCGGGGCTCCGAGGCGATAGATCAGGGCGCCAAAGTGGCGGAGTATGCGACGGCCGGCATCCCGCAGTATTGGACAGTGGCGCGCGACCCGGCGCAGACGGTGACCCTGCATCAGCTCGGCCCCGACGGCACCACGTACGAAGTGACGGCCAAGATGCCTCTGGCCTGGCTGCTGCAGACGGCCCCGGCCGACCACATAGGCGGCTGAGCGCGCCGAACTGAAATGCCCCGGGGTCGGCGGGCGTGGCGACGTGATCGGCGTCGTGGCCGAAGAATGTGCCACCGATCGGCGTAAAAAGCGGGGCGGGCTCGATTTGCGTTACCCTCCTGGGGTGCTTTTCGGGCACGGCTTCACCGATTTGGCGGGCGAGACAAAATGCCGGTCCGCGAATCGCCGCAGGCTGTGCCAGCTGGCATTCCGACATCCGGCGGGAGTGGATCATTTCTCCGGTTCGGGTCGGAAATACCGGGGTTTGTGGGTGACGGGAAACAATTTCGTCCACCTCGGTAACCGTTCCGTCGCATCGACGGCGGATTCTTGGAACGCGGCGCTCATAGGTTTCCTCGCGCACTGAGGCATTCAGTGCGCGAAGGAGAGCGCATATGTTTCGTTTCGTCCCGTCACAGGGTCGACGTCGATTGGCGGCCGGGGTTTCGGTCGCGATGCTCGCCGGCTGCATCGCCGCAACCGGCCTCATGACCACGCCCGCCGGCGCCGAACCCGGCGAAGAGACCGTCGCGACCGACGGCTTCACTGTCGAGAAGCTCGCCGACGGCGGCGCACGGGTGTCGCTGCGCCTCGACGAGCCGCTGCCGGCCCGCGACGCCGTGCCGGAACTCGCGGTCGACGGGCGTGTCATCGGCGCCGCCAAGGAGTCGGCCGACGGTCTCACCCTCACCGTGGACACCGCCGAGACCGGCGTGGCCGCCGCGAAGCGCGTCGACGTCGCCTGGAACGGCGTGGTGCCCGGCTCCCAGGCGGCGCCGCCGAAGTCCGCCGCCGCGCCCACCACCCCGAAGGGGCTGGCCCGCAAGCAGCTCTACACCGATCCCGCGCAGCCGGGGCCGTTCCAGGTCGAGCGGCTCGACTACGACCTCGGCGACACCGCCACGACCCTGTCGGGCCTCAGCGACCTGCCCGTGGAGATCCGGGCCGCGGTCTACGCGCCGGCCGGAGCGAAGGGCGCCCGCCCGGTCGTGATCTTCCTGCACGGCCGGCACTCGGCGTGCTACAACCCGGCCACCCGGCAGACCAACAACACCAACTGGCCATGCGCGACCGGGTTCCGGCCCATCGACAGCTACCTCGGCTACACCGAGACCGCGCAGGCCCTGGCGACGCATGGGTACGTCGTCGTGTCCGTCAGTGCCGACGGCATCAACGCCAAGGACGCGAGCTTCACCGACGACAACGGCGCCCTGGCCCGCGGTCAGCTGGTCATGGACCACCTCGACCGGCTGGCGAAGTGGAACGCCGAAACCGGCCCGGGCAAGCATCCGCTGGCCGGCCGGCTGGACCTCACCAACGTGGGCCTGATGGGGCACTCGCGGGGCGGTGAGGGCGTGGTCGAGGCCGCGCTGCTCAACGCCGACCGGGCGCACCCGTACGGCATCCGCGCCGTCCTGCCGCTCGCCCCGGTCGACTTCGGCCGCCCGACGCTGCCCGACGTGCCCATGCTGGTGATGCTGCCGTACTGCGACGGTGACGTCTCCAACCAGCAGGGGCAGCACTTCTACGACGACACCCGCTACTCGGTGCAGGACAACGTGCTGCGGTCCTCCCTCATGGTCATGGGGGCCGACCACAACTTCTTCAACAGCGAGTGGACGCCGGGCGCCTCGGTCGCGCCGTCGAGCGACGACTGGTCGGCCTCGACCGACGGAGTCTGCGGCGGCAGCGCCCCGACCCGGCTGACGAGCGCCGAGCAGCGCGCCGTCGGCACCGCGTACATGGCCGGCTTCTTCCGGCTCGTGCAGGGCGGAGAGACGGCGTTCCTGCCGCTGTTCGACGGCACGAACGGCACGGTCCCCTCGACCGGCCGCGCCGTGGTGTACGCGCAGGCGCAGCAGCCCGGATCGCGCCGGCTGGACCTCGCCCCGTTGGAGCGCCCGGCCGACAACGTGTCGGTCTCCGGCTTCGACCTGGGCGCGTACTGCTACAGCGTGGCGGCGCGCGTGCGGCCCGGCGACACCCCGTGCTCGTCGACCACCGCGACGTCCAAGGTCCCGCACTGGACGCCGGCGACGTTCGCCCCGTCGGTGCCGATCAGCCCGGTGCTGCGCTTGCAGTGGGGCGCGTCCTCGGTGAACCCCGAGGTGCGGGTGGCCCTCGGGCCCGGTGACGCGAACGTCACGAAGTACGAGGCGCTCACCTTCCGAGTCGCCCGCGACGACGCGGCCGACGGTGACGTCGACCTCGACGTCACCCTCGTGGACCGCGCCGGCGGCTCGGCGACCGTGCGGGTCGGGGACGTCAGCCCGGCCCTCACCCGCTTCCCGTCGTCGACGAACACCACGAACGGCGTCAACCTGCTGGGCAAGACCTGGCTGCGTACCGTCCGGGTGCCGCTCGCCTCGCTGTCCGGCGTGGACCTGCGCAACGTCCGCGCCATCAGCGTGCGCCCCGCCACCGCGACGGGTGGCGCGTACCTGTCCGACATCGCGTTCGACACGCCCGGCGTCGGCGGCGGCGTCGCTACCGCGGCCGTGCAGGTCAGCATCGCCGACGCGACGGTGCAGGAGGGCAACGGTCCGGGTACCGCGACGATGCGCCTGACCCTGAGCAGCAAGCTCAAGCAGGACGCGACGATCCAGGTGCAGACGGCGGCGAGCGGGTCCGCCACGGCGGGGCAGGTGACATTGGGGTCGTTCCCAGTCACCCTGCCCAAGGGCGCGACCTCCGCGACGGTCGAGGTGCCGATCGTCGGCAACACGGTCGTCAACACCGCCTCGTTGCGGTACAAGATCACCATCTCGGCGCCCACCGGCGCGGTGATCGGTGACGGCTTCGCGTGGCTGACGGTGCTCGACGACGACACCGCCTGAACGATGGCGGGGCGCGTGGCCGGCGACACCGCGGGCCACGCGCCCCGCCGCGTCCGCAGGAGGAGCCGTCGCCGGGCCGAGCGCGGGGTCATGGGCCCCGGACGGTTACCTTGAAAGTGATCTTCCCGGACTGCGCCGGGGTGCCGTCGATCGATACGACCTCCAGCAGGGCCACGTGGTTTTCCGTGGTTCGTACGCAGAGGGCGGTCTTCGGCTGCAGCCGGCTGTACGGGATGGCTGTGCCGACCGTCGTTTGGGCGTGGCATCCCGCGGCCGAGGCCCGGTCGCGTTGCACAACGGCGCGCTCGATTGCGCTCTGTTCCTCTTGCTGGTCTGGTGGCGGCGTTTGACGCGTTATACGCTGCGGTGGATCGGGAGTACGGGTGGACCGATGCTGGCAAGGGGAGTGCAGCTCGTAACGGGGTGACCGAGCGCGAGGTCGTGGATGCCCTCTACTCGTCGCAGCGGATCGAGCATCGCATCGGGACGCTGCTGCTTGCTGTTGCTGGGCTGGCCGATAGCTCTCGGGTGATCGTTGTGCTGTGTGAACGGGTCGGCAAGGTGAACGCCTACGCGATCCTGGCGGCGCGGCCTGCCACTCCGGAAGAGATCAAGCTGTGGATGGAGGGGACTCGATGAGTGCATCCCGAGACCCCCGGACGATGAGCCGGGACGAGCTGGTGGCGTACTTCGACGGCGGCGGCGACCTCTCCGAGCTGCTCCGCGACGCAGCGCCCGGACCGGCGCTAGGACCTGCACCGGCCGAAATCCCGATGATCGTGACCGGCATCCGGCTGCCGTCAGCGACCGTTGAGCGGCTTGATGCGCTCGCCGGCAACGACAAAGGCGGGCGCTCTGGCGTCATCCGCCGGGCGATCGATGAGTTCCTTGAGCGGCACCCGGGCGGCGCGGCGGCCTGAGCCGTCCAGCGCCACCGGGCGCTGACCGATACTTCGGAAGGGGAAGCAGGCTCTCCGCCGTCTCGGTGATGGTGTCCTCGATCGGGCGGAGCTTCCACCCGAGCAGGCGCTCGGCCTTCGCGGACGTCGCGTCGAGGTTGCGGCCCAGCAGCGAGCGCAACAACGGGCATCTTCCAAGCCGCTCGCGCAGGATGGCGGCGATGTCGGCCGGCGGGCGGGCGTCAGCGAAGCGGGTGCACTGCGAGCCCGTCGAGGATGAGCGCCAGCATGGGTTGCGCCCGGTCCGGTGCGGCCCGCCAGAGCGCGCCCGTGAGCTGCAGGAAGTCGCCGGGCTCGGCATCGGCGCGGATGCTGCCGTCGCGCTTGCCGGCGTCGAGCAGCTCGGTTATCGCGGCGATCACCGGGCCGTACGTCTGCTCGGTGATCGACTTGTGGGCGTCCGGGCTGAGCGCGGCCCCGAGGGCGTGCTTCTTGCGCATGGCATCCACCAGTTCGGTCGTCCAGCGCCGTAGCGCCTCCGGCGGCGTCAGCGTGGCGAGCAGGTCGGACACCGAGCCGATGAGGAGATCGACCTCGTCCCGGTAGATGTCCAGGATGAGCGCCTCGCGCGACGGGTAGTTGCGGTACAGGGTGCCGGGACCGACCCCGGCCCGCTGCGCGATCTGGTTCATCGACGTGTCGCCGTTCTCGGCGAATGCTTGCCGGGCGGCCGCCAGGATCCGGGCGCGATTCTCCCGAGCGTCTGACCGGACCACGGCTCGAGCTTAGTGGAGACCTCTCCAAAACGAAAGGAAGCGTGGCTTGACCTCACGGATCGGGGCTGCCATTAGCGGCGGTGAGCGGTATTTCGACGACCAGCATGGTGCCCGCGCCGCGCGGGCTGTGGAGGGCGATCCGGCCGCCGATTGCCTCCGCGCGGTCCTTGAGGCCGAGCAGGCCGGTGCCGCGCGTGAAGTCGGCGCCGCCGGAGCCGTCGTCGTGCACCGCGATGCACAGGAGGTCGCCGGCGGTGTTGACGCCGACGGTCACCGTGATGGTCGAGGCGCCCGCGTGCTTTGCCGCGTTGGTCAGCGCCTCGGCGACGATGTAGTACGCGCTGACCTCGACCTGCTCGGGCAGCCGTCCCGCCGTGGTCCGGAGCTCGACCGGGATCGGTGAGCGGCGGGCCAGCGAGCGCAGGGCCGGGCCGAGTCCGCCCTCGGTCAGGATCGACGGGTGGATGCCGTGGGCGATCTCGCGCAGTTCGTCCGCCGCGGACTTGGCCCCGGCGACGGCCTCGTCGAGCTGCTGGCCGAGTGCGTGGAGCTGGGGCGGCACGTCCGCCTGCGCCGCGCGCAGTTGTAGCGCCAGGGCGACCAGCCGCTGCTGGGCGCCGTCGTGCAGGTCCCGTTCGATGCGACGGCGGGTCTGGTCGGCGGTGGCGACGATCCGCGCCCGGGAGGTCGTGAGTTCGGCCCGGCTTTCGGCGTTGGCGATGGCGGTGGCGACGAGCTCGGTGAAGTCGGCCAGTCGCCGCTCGGTGTCCTCGCTCAGCCGGTCCCGCTCGGCGGCGGCGCCGATGGCGCCCCAGAGGCGGCCCTCGACCACGATCGGGCTGGCGAAGGCGGAGCGGGGCTGGGCAGGGGCGGTCTCGGCCAGGGCGCCCAACAGCGGGCCGTGCGCGTCGTGGCGGCGTGCTGCGCGGCCGGTGGCCTGGACCGCCGTCAAGGCCGAGCGGGGGTCGAGTTTGCCACGCGTACCGGGGCGGCCGCGACTGAGGCCATGGCCTCCCATGATCGCCGCGTCCCCGTCCGGCTCGAACCGCACGATCGCGGTGCTGTAGGCGCCGAAGAGCGCGCCGATCTCGTCGGCCACCGCGGCGAACACATGGTCCGGGCCGACGCCGTGCGCGACCAGCGTCGCCACTCGTCGCAGTGCCGCTTGCTCGTTGGCGATCCGGCGGAACTCGGCGTAGAGGTGGGCGTTGTCGAGGGAGACGGCGAGCTGGCCGGCGATGAGCTTGACGGCGTCGAGTCGTGCGCTGCTGAAGGCGCTGCGGATGAGGCGGTTCTCCAGCAGCAGTACCGCCTGCAGCGTGCCGCGGTTGAGGATCGGCACGGCCAGCAGCGAACAGCAGATGCGGTCGGCGAGGTACGGGTCGCGGGAGAACCGGTCGTCGCAGGTGGCGTCGCCCACGACCAGCGGTTCGCCGGCCCGCTGGACGTATCGCAGCACGGACATCGGGACCGCGTGTTCATGGCCGGCGGTGCCGACCGGCTTGGTGGCGCGGCCCCCCGGTGTCGCCGGCAGCCAGACCTGCCGGTCGTCGCTCCACAACACCAGTTGTACGTCGGTGGCGCCGGTGATCGCGCTGAGCACCTCGACCAGGCGGGAGTGCAGCCCCTCGACGCTGGTCTGCGAGCTCAGCGCCTGCGACGCGCACAGGATGCCGAGCAGGTCGATCGTCCCGGTCGTGACGGTGGAGTGCCGACGGTGAAGATCGCCGGGCTGGTCGGCGCGCACGGCCTTCGTATCGCGTTGCGGCCGCAGGGTCGGGTGGGCCCAGTCGAGCTGGCGGACCTTCGCGGTCGCGCCCCAGGCGAGGTACTCCCGGCGTGCCTCGACGAGCAGGTTGTGGCCGGCGTGCTCGATGCCGTGGGCGAGATAGAAGCGGGCCGCATGTTCGGCGATCAGGGCCCGATGCCACGGGCGCGTGCGCCGGGCCGCCTCGTGCCGTGCGGCGTCGAAGGCGAGGACGGCGGCGTGAAAGTCGCCGACGGTCCACGCCCGCTCCGCCTCGAGCAGTCGCAGGAGGTGCAGGAAGTTCGCCGGCGCGTCCTCGGCGCGGGCGGCCAGCCACTGCGTCACCTCGTCCAGTTCGGACAGCAGCGGGCCGCGATCGCCGTCGCGGTTGTCGCGGGCCTGCCCGGCGAGGGCCAGCCCGCGCAGCAGGTGGGCCAGCGCGATCGGATAGAGGCCCGGGGCACTTGGCAGCAGCGGCATCGTCGCCTCGGTGTGCCGCGCCAGGCCGACCGGATCGCCGAGGACGGCGGCGGCGAGCGCACGGTTGACATGCGCATGGAACAGGGCCAGCGGGTTGTCGGCATACCTGTCGGGCGCCGGCCCGCCGGCCGCGGGGGAGTGTTCGCCGCGCAACACGCCGGCCAGCCACCCGTAGCCGTCGAGCCACTGACCGGTTTGTTCGCTGCCGGTACGCCGCACGAAGGCCATCCCGGCCTCCACCTCGGCGACGCAGCTGTCCAGCGACGGTGCGCTGTCCAGCAGGCCCACCACGGTCGGGTAGTAGGCGAATCCGGCGTGGGTCAGGTCACCCGACGCGATCAGCCCCTCCCGGGCCTGCCGCCCGGCTCGGACACCGTCCTCGAGCGGCTCGAACCAGCAGCATCTGAGCGCGGCCAGGAAGCGCGCCTGCGCGATGTCGGCCTCGCGGCCGTGGATTTCGCTCAGCGCCAGGACCCGCCGCAACACCTGGTACCCGGCAAGGTAGTCACCGCGCAGCACCGCGACGGTGGCGGCGGCGCTGGCCGGCCCGATCAGCGTGGGGCCCGGGCCGTGCCGCATCCAGATCCGCAGCGCCTCCAGGCTCAGCCAGCTGTACGTGGTGTAGTGCCCGGCGAGATAAGCCGCCGTCAGTACCCCGGGCAGCAGACGGGTCGCGGTGAGCAGCTTCGGGTCGGTGATCTGCGGGCGATCCGGCTCGTCGGCACCATCGGTATGGTCCAGCCACCGGTACAGATCGTCGAGCCCGGCGGGGAGCCGGTCCTGCGCCGGGACGGTGACGCCGAGCTCGCGCAGCGACTCGAGGCCGAGCTCGATCGCCTCCGTAAGACGGTTGCGGTGGGTCAGGCAGCGCACCTGCACGCACGTCGCGTCGGCGCGGTCCATGACGCCGGCGCACAGCCCCTCGATCGTGCGGTACTCCTCGTCCGCTTCCTTCAGGCGCCCCAGGCCGTACAGCGCGGCGTGGCGGCCGGTGTGCACGTGGAGCAGCGTGGCGGTCTCGGCCGGGTCGACCAGCCGCAGCGCCGCCGCCAGCAGCGCGTTCACCCGCGCATAGTCCCCGATCAGCGCGGGCTGGCCGGCGGCGCGGCGCAGCAGCTCCACCACCTGGCGCCGCTCCGCCGCGTCCCGGACCGCGTCGACCACCGGCAGGTACTGCTCCGCCGCGACCGCGAACAGCTCGGGCACGGTCGCCAGCCGCCGCGCCATCGCCAGCTGCAGCGCGCATCGCCGCCGCGGACCCACCTCGCCCAGGACCACCTCGAGGATCCGGTCGTGGCGAAACCGCACCGCCTGGCGTACCCCGGGCTCCACCACCAGCAGGCCATCGTCGAAGGCGGGCGCCAGCCGCTGCTCCAACACGTCCGCCGGCACGTCCGTCGCCGTCTGCAGAACGCTCAGCTCCGCTCGCCCACCCAGGCACGCCATCGCCTCCACCATCCGCCGGGACTTCCGCGGCATCGTGTGCACACGCGCGGCCAGCAGCCCGGCAACCTCGGACCGGCCCAGGTGGGCGCGCACAGCCGCCGCGTCCCACCGCCACCCGGCGGCCGTGACGGCCAGCTCGCCGTCGTGGCGCAGCGCGTTGAGCAGCTCCACCGTCTCGTACGGGTTGCCGGACGTGTACGGGTTGATCACCTCGCCCAGGTCCGCTGCCTCGGCGGGGTCCGCATGGAGCATCTCGGCGATCATGGCGATCGTGCCGGACACCGGCAGGTTGGCCAGTCGCAGGTGCTGCACCCCCGGCTGTTCCCGCCAGCGGGCCAATGGCGCCGCCAGCGGGTGCGCCGCGTCCACGTCGGCCTCGCGATACGCACCGACCAGCAACAAGCCGTCGATCTGCTGCTCGTTCAGCACGATGTCGATGAAGCCCAGCGGTACACGCCCCGCCCACTGCAGGTCATCGACGAACACCACCACCGGCCGCTTCGGCGAGGCGACCGCGCGGAGCACCTCCGCCGCCGCGTGCTGGGCCCGCACGTGCGCGGTCAGCGGATCCCCCGGATCGGGCGGCACCCTCAGCAGCGCCGCGAGCTCCGGCACCACGGCGGTCGCGAGCCCCGCGTTCGGCCCGAGAGCCTCCAGGATCCGCGCGCGGACCTCGGCCAGTTCGCCTTCGGGTTCGGCGAGCAGCAGGCGGCCCAACGCGCGGCACGCCTGGTAGACCGCGTCGAACTCCAGATCGCGGCGATGCTGGTCGAGCTTGGCCGTCACGAACCAGCCGTCACTGCCCGTGACCACCGGCCGCAGCTGATCGACCAGCGCCGTCTTTCCCACGCCGGGCGGACCGCTGACCAGCACCCCGCGACACCGACCGGCCATCGCATCCGCGAACGCCGTCTCCAGCACCGCGAGCTCGGCATCGCGACCCACCAGCCGCGAGGGCGGCAGCAGCCGCAGCGGAACGTCGTGCTCGCCGACCCGCAGCGCGGCCAAGGCACGAGGGCCGGCGTCGCGCAGCCGCTCCAGGTCGTGAACCACGCCCTCCGCGGTCTGGTACCGGCTGTCCGGCTCCTTCTCCAGCAGATGCATGATGATCTCGGACAGTGGCGGGGCAACCGCCCGGTTCACCTGCGACGGCGGCACCGGCACCCGGGCCAGGTGGTCATGCGTGAGGCGCAACGGGTCGCCGGAGCCGAACGGCGGCGCACCCGTGGCCAGCTCGTACAGCGTCGCGCCCAGCGCGTACAGGTCGGCACGCTGGTCCACCGACCGGCCGGTGCGCCCGGTCTGCTCCGGCGCCAGATACGCCAGCGTCCCCACGATCTCGGTGTGATGCGTGAACTCCGGCCGGAGCTCGGCCAGCGACGAGGCCAGGGCGAAATCCACCAGGCACGGCGCGCCGTCGCGGGAGATCACGATGTTCGCCGGCGCGATGTCCCGGTGGAGCACACCCCGCCGGTGCATCCCCGCCACCGCCCGGGCCAGCGCCAGTCCCAGCTCGGTCAGGTCATCGACATCGAGCGGCTTCGCCAACCCGGCCAGACAGGCGTCACCGGCGTCCGCCAGCACGACCGACCCCGGGAACCGGGGCGCCTCCACCAGTTGCGCGACCCCTTCGACGCCGCGCAGCCGCTCGAGGATCGCCACCTCGTGCTGAACCCGCCGCTGCGCATCCGGCCCCAACGGTTGCTTGCGGATGACCGTGCCACGCCCGGGAACGAGCACCCGGGTCACTCGCGTGTGTTCGCTTTCGTGGACAGTTCCCGCCAGATCTCGGCCTGCCGGATCTCGTTGCGCCAGGTCCCCGCCCGGTCCCATTCGACACCCCCGGTACCGGTAGATCATGCCTAGTGCCCTGCCTACACCCATTTGAACGCGGCGGCGACGCCGCGGACTTGACTCGGACTGGAACGGTGTTCCAGTATGTGATGGAACGACGTTCCAGCCGGTCAACGAGGGGGCAGTCATGACGACACCGGTCACGATCGTGGGGGCGGGGCTGGGCGGGCTCACCCTTGCCCGCGTCCTGCACGTCCACGGCATTGCGGCGGTGGTCTACGAGGCGGAAGCCTCGGCGGCGGCGCGCACGCAGGGCGGGCAGCTCGACATCCACGAGCACAACGGGCAGGTTGCCCTCGAAGCGGCCCGCCTCACCGAGGAGTTCCGCGCGATCATTCACGAGGGCGCCGAAGCCTCGCGCATCCTCGATCGGTACGGCAACGTGCTGCTCGACGAGCCCGACACGGGCACGTCCCGGCGGCCCGAGGTGCTTCGCGGAGACCTGCGCCGGATCCTGCTCGACTCCCTGCCGGACGGGACGGTGCAGTGGGGACGCAAGGTCGCCGACGTCCGCGGGCTCGGCGACGGGCGGCACGAGGTCACCTTCGACGACGGGGCGAGCGTGACCAGCGGGCTCCTGGTCGGGGCCGACGGCGCCTGGTCGAAGGTGCGGCCGCTGCTTTCCGGGGCGCGGCCCGAGTACGTCGGCACCGTGTTCGTCGAGACGTACCTGTACGACGCCGACGTGCGGCACGCGGCGAGCGCCAAGGCGGTCGGCCGCGGCGCGATGTACGCGTGCGCGCCGGGCCAGGGGATCGCCGCGCACCGCGAAGCCGGCGGTGTACTGCACACGTACGTCCAGCTGAATCGGGCCGCCGAGTGGGTGGCCGGCATCGACTTCGCCGACGCGGCGGGCGCGGCCGCGCGGGTCGCGGCCGAGTTCGACGGGTGGGCGCCCCAGCTCACCGCGCTGATCACCGACGGCGAGACGGCGCCGGTTCCGCGCATGATCCACACGCTGCCGGACGGGCACCGGTGGGAGCGCGTGCCGGGAGTGACGCTGCTCGGCGACGCCGCGCACCTGATGCCGCCGGCCGGCGAAGGGGCGAACCTGGCGATGCTCGACGGGGCCGAGCTCGGGCAGGCGATTGCCGCGCACCCCGGCGACGTCGAGGGGGCGCTGGCCGCCTACGAGGCGGCGCTGTTCCCGCGCAGCGAGGCGGAGTACGCGGACGCGCACGAAATTCTGGACCTGTGCCTCGGCGACCGCGCGCCGTACGGGCTCGTCGAGTTCTTCCTGGGCGCCGGGCAGGCGGGGCCGGCTTCCGGGTGAGGAAGCCGGCCCCCCGGGGTCAGGAAAGGGTGCAGGTCACGGTCGGAACCGCGTTGGTGGTGTTGTTCCACGTGGCCAGGAACCCGAAGGTGGTCGAGGCGCCCGGCGCCAGCGTGCCGTTGTAGGTCACGTTGCGGGCCGTGACCGCGGCCGCCGACTGGGTCAGCGTGGTGTTCCACGACTGGGTGACCTGCTGGCCGTTGGCGAAGGCGAACGTTGCCGTCCAGGCCGATGATGCGGCGGTGGACGTGTTCGTCACCGAGACCTCGCCCTGGAAGTTGCCGCCCCACGAGGAGACGATCCGGTAGGACGCGCCGCAGCGGGAGCCGCCGGGGGACGCCGACGCCGACGGAGATGACGAGCGGGACGGAGACGCGGACGCCGACGGCGATGCCGAGCGGGACGGCGAAGCGGACGGCGATGCCGAGCGGGACGGCGAAGCGGATGGGGACGCAGAGGCCGCGCCGAGGGCCTGGGTCAGGGCGGGGTACCAGCGGTCGGACATCTTCTGGAAGCCGCCGTCGTTCGGGTGTACGCCGTCGACGGTGTCGGCGACCGCGTCGAAGCCGGTCCACAGGTCCGCCAGGGTGATCGGCGACTGGGCGGTGGTGAGGCCGGCGGCCCAGGCCGGCAGGGCGTTGTTCAGCGCGACCACGTCGGCCGGGCAGGTGGCGCAGGCCGACTGCGCCATCGGGATGATCTGGGCGACGACGATCTTCACCGCGGGGTTGTTGGCGCGCATCTGGCCGACCAGCTTCGTGAACGCCGCCAGCTTGGTCGACAGCGGGATGTAGCCGCCCCACATGTCGTTGGTGCCCAGGTGCATCAGGACGATGTCGGGGCGGGCCGCGGCCAGCCACGGCGGCAGCTGGTTGTTGTCGGCGATGCCGGTGGCGGAGTAGCCGCCGTGGCCCTCGTGGTCGAAGTCGTACGAGTACCCGGGGTTGCAGCCGCCGCCGTCGGAGACGCCGCCGACGAAGTCGATGTTGGTGTAGCCGGTGGTCTGCAGGCGGTGCCAGAGTTTCGCGCGCCAGCAGCCGGGGCCGGCGGTGATGGAGTCGCCGAGCGGCATGATCCGCACGGGCGCCGTCGCCGACTGGGCGGGCGGGGCGATCACGACGGCGGCCGCGGTCAGCAGGGCCGCGATCAGGGCAGGGAACAGGGATTTGCGCAGCATGGGAGGCTCCTCATCGGATGGAGAGTGCGTCGGCCGGCTCCCACGGCATTGCGCTTCGTCGATGGTACCCCTACCCGGGACAGGCGTCGGTGACGGTCCATGCCCAGCATGTGGGTGGGCAGGCGTCCGGCGAGGTCAGCCGGGTGGTCCGGGTGCAGTGCGACCCGGGACAGGCGTCAGTGACGGTCCGTGCCCAGCGGCGTCAGTGACGGTCCGTGCCCAGCGGCGTCAGTGACGGTCCGTGCCCAGCGGCGTCAGTGATGGTCGGTGCGCTGGGGCGTCAGTGATGGTGGGTGCCCAGCACGTGGGCGGGCAGCAGGCGCCCGGCGAGGTCGGCCAGGCGGTCCGGGTGCAGCGCCGCCTCGAGCCGCTCCGTCACGGCCGGCGGCAGGCGGCGCTCCACCGCGGGGGCGACCGCGGAGCCGAGCATCGTCGTGGTCGCCGCGGTGACGGCGATGCCCCAGCTCACCGGGCCCAGCGGGGTGCAGCCGAAGAACTGGCTCAGCCCCGGGGTCTGGATGACGCCGGCCAGCACGGCGGCGGAGCCCAGGCTCGCGACCAGGACGCCGGGGCTGGCCTGGCCGACGAGCAGGGTCTGGCCGAGCTGCGTGCCGACCAGCGCGGCCAGCGCGACCGTGCGGGCCCGGACGCCGCGGCCGGTGAGGGTGGCGGCGGCGATCCACGCGCCGGTGGCGCCGATGGTGGTGGCGGCCGCGCGCAGGGTGACGTCGCGGGTCAGCGCCGCGCCGAGGGAGGCCTCCGGGCCCTCGGACAGCAGCGCGGCGGTGCCGCCGGGGTCCGGCCGGCGCAGCGCGACCGCCAGGGCCGGTGCCAGGTCGGTGAGCAGGTTGACCAGCAGCAGCTGCCGGGCGTTGAGCGGCGAGGCACCGGTGACGGCGGCGCCGAGGACGGTGAAGCCGATCTCCCCGAGGTTGCCGCCGACGAGGATGCCGAGCGCCTCCCGCACGGCTCGCCACATGGCGCGGCCTTCGACCAGGGCGGCGATGATGGTCTCCAGGCGGTCGTCGGTGACGACGAGGTCGGCGGCGGCCCGGGCGGCGGGGGTGCCGCGCTGGCCGAGCGCGATGCCGACGTCGGCGAGGCGGATGGCGGGGGCGTCGTTGGCGCCGTCGCCCGTCATCGCGACGACCCGCTGGTTGGCCTGGAAGGCCTGCACCACGCGGACCTTGTGGGCCGGCGTGCCGCGGGCGACCACCGCGATGTCCGGCACGAGGTCGCGCAGCGCGCGGTCGTCCAGGGCGTCGATGTCGGCGCCGGTGACGACCCGGTGGCTGTTGAGCAGGCCGAGCTCGCCGGCGATGGTCTCGGCGGTGGCGGGGTGGTCCCCGGTGATCATCACGATCTGGGCGCCGGCCGTGCGCAGCTCGTCCAGCGATGCGCCGGCGGTCGTGCGCACCGGGTCGGCGAGGGCGAGGAAACCGAGGAAGCACAGCGGCGCCACGTCGTCGTCGGTCAGGTCGCCCTGCACGGGGCGGCGGGTCTCGGCCACGGCGAGGACGCGGAAGCCCTGCCGGGTGAGCCGGTCGAGCTGCTGGCGGACGCGGCGGCGGGCCGGGCCGGTGAGCGGCCGCTCCTCGCCGGCGTCGGCGCGCAAGGTGGTACAGCGGGCCAGCACGAGCTCCGGCGCGCCCTTGACCGAGAGCAGGTGGCCGCCGGTCGTCGTCGCGGCCGTGGCGTGGTAACCGCGGCTGGGCTCGAACGGCAGCGCCGCGTGCAGTCGCCAGCCGGGGGCGCCGACGGACTCGTCGATGCCCACGCTCTCGGCGCCGCCGCGCACGGCGCGGTCGGTGAGGTGGGGCAGCGGCTGCCCGGCGGCCGGGGCCGGCGTGGCCCGCAGGCCGGCGGCGAGCACCGCCCGGTGGGCCGGGTCCAGGCCGTGCACCGGCTGGATCGTGTCGGCGTCGGCGACGGCGGCCAGCCGGATGTGGCCCTGGGTCAGGGTTCCGGTCTTGTCGAAGCACAGCACGTCCACCCGGCCCAGCGCCTCGATCGTGCGGGCGTTGCGCACGAGCGCGCCCTGGCGGGACAGCCGGCGGGCCGCGGCCAGCTGCGCGGCGCTGACCAGGAACGGCAGCCCCTCGGGAACGCTGGCCACGGCCAGGCCCACGCCCGCGCCGATGGTGTCCTTCACCGGGCGGCCGCGCAGCAGGCCGGCGGCCATGACGGCGGCGCCCGAGCCCAGCGCGATGGGCAGCGTGGTGTGGGTGATCTGCCCCAGCCGCGCCTCCACCCCGGAGGCCGGCGCCGCCTGGGCGGCGGTGGCCATGCTGCGACCGGCCTCGGTGGCCGCCCCGGTGGCGACCACGACGCCGACCGCGCGCCCGGCGGTCACCGTCGTGCCCTCGTACACCATGCAGGCCCGATCGGCCACGTCGGCGGCGAGGACCGGCGCGGTGCTCTTGGCCACCGGCATCGACTCGCCGGTCAGCGACGACTCGTCCATCTCCAGGGCCTGCGCCTCGATGAGCCGGCAGTCGGCGGGCATGACGTCACCGGGCGCCAGCACGACGACGTCCCCGGGCACCAGCTGGTCGGCGGGCAGCCGCACCGGCCGGCCGTCGCGGCGGACGGTGGCCATCACCGCCGAGCGCGCCAGCAGGTCCGCGACGGCGCGGTCGGTCACGGTCTTCTGGACCGCGCCGACGACCGCACCGAGGGCGCTGGCACCCAGCACGATGCCCGCGTCCGCCAGGGAACCGATCGCCGCCGACAGCGCCGCGCCGCCGGCGAGGATCGGCGTCAGCGGGTTGGCCAGCTCCTCGGCGAAGGAGCGCATCAGGCTGGGCGCGGGCGGGGTGATCTGCACGTCGGGACGGTGCCGGCGCGGCGCCTCCCGGGCGGTCAGCCCGTTGCCGGTGGAGTGCAGCAGCTTCAGGACCTTGCCGGTCGGCAGGGCATGCCACGCGGTGCTCGACACCGGCGGTGAGATGGGCCGGCGGGCGAGCTCCGCGGCGGCCCACACGCCCTGGACCAAGGACAGGGCGGCGGCGCCGTTGACGGCGAGCAGGGCCCGCCCGGCCGCGCCGCCGGGCGAGCCGGTGATCGTGGTGATCGCCCCGATCGCGGAGCCCGACTCGGCCAGGCGCACCCCGTGCCGGCCGACCCGGCGGGCCACGTTGATCGCGTCGATGAGCAGGGCGGCGGCCTCCAGGACGTCGCCGGCCAGCACGTGCGCGCCCCAGGGCGGCCGGCTGTCCGGCCCGTTCACCCCGATGCCGACGTCGGCGCCGGCCAGCGCGGCGGGCTGATCGGAGACCAGCAGCACCACGTGGCCGTCGGCCTGCAGCTCGCGAATGTTGCCGAGCAGGTGTTGCCGGCCGGGAACGTCGCCGGCGTCGACGCCCTCGGCCCCGCGGGGCCGGCCGCCGGCGAAGACCAGCCGGGCGCCGCTGCGCCGGGCCGCCGCGATGAGCGCATCGGCGCTGCCGGCCGGCTGGGGGACGAGGCTGACGAGTGCCTCGAGCCGGGTGTTGCGCGCGAGCCCGATCACGTGCACGGCGCCCTCGCGCTGCAGGCGTTGCCGCTCCCGGGCGCCGGTCCGCCCGTGCAGCCGCAGCCGGCCGATGGGTCCCAGGTGCCAGCCGCCCTGTTCCACCGGCTGGTCGGTCGCCTCGGCGCTGAACAGCCGGTGGGCCTGGAGCCGGACCCGCTCCTCGTCGGCGCCGGGCAGCGGGTGCACCTCCTGAACCATGAGCCGGCCGGTGGTCAGGGCGGCCAGGTCGAGGATCACCGTGTCGACGCGGTCGAGCAGGCGCAGGACGCGGGGGTCCATCACGTGGGCGCGGCGGCCGGCGAGCGTGCGGCCCAGCTGCGCGGCGAAGGCCTCTCGCCCGATACCCGGGGCCTTGGGCAGGCCGGCCACGGCGATCGCGGCCGCGCGCCCGGCGCCGCCCGCGGCCAGCGCGACGCCGGCCGCGCCGGCCCCGACGGCGACGCTGCGCGGGGCGTACCGCTCGACGATTCCGTCGGGCACGGGGCAGGGCCGTTCGGTGACGACCGGGTCGGCGGCGGCCTGCTGCGGGGTGCGCAGCAGCGCCGGCTCGGCGCGCCAGGCGTCGCGCCGGACCCGGGCCTCGGCCAGCTGGCTGATGCGCAGCGCCGCGTCCAGGCCCAGCCCGGCAACGCCGCCGACCAGGCCCTGCGCGGCGGCGTTGCTGAGCGCCAGCACCGAGTCGGTCCGGTCGCGGCCGAGCGCTCGCTCCAGGACGGAGCGCACCTTTGGCTGGGTGTCGACGAAGGTGATCAGGGAGGCGGCCTCCACCGCGCCGGGCACGTGCCGGGCGATGCGGCCGAACGTGGCGACCACCAGGCCGGCCGCGTCGGCGACCAGCGCAGTGGCCGCCCGCTCGATGGCGCCGGGGTGGTCCGGTGGCGGTGGACGGTCGGCCGGCCCGTGGATCTCGGGGTGCTGCTCCCGCACGGCGCGCACCACCGCGGCGAGCTGCGCGCGGGTGGGCGCGGGCCGGGTGACGCCCAGCACGACGCGCTGCAACGGGGCGTTGACCACCGCCCACGAGACGCCGGGCACCTGGCGCAGCGCGGCGCACAACGCCGCCCGGTAGTCCGCGGCCTCCGGGCGGCCCACGCCCGGGGCGTCGACGGCAACGCGATCGGTGGTGACCGGCTCGCCCGGGGACTCGCTGCGGCGGTCCCCGGCAAGGCCGGCAACGGTACGGGCGGCCCCGGCCACGAGGCGGGTGGGGGTCCGCACCAGGCTCAGCAGCGCCACCCGGCTAGGCCTTTTCCAGCGCCTCGCCGAATTCGTGCACTACCTTGTTGCGCCGATTTGTTGCGAGCGCGTGGCCGGCCGCGAGCACCACGGCCACCGGCCATTCGATGGCGCCCAGCACGGCCAGGACTCCGATGCCGCCCAGGAACGCGAGCTCCTCGCCGGCGGGCAGCCGGAACGTGCCCAGCATCGGCAGGCTCACCTGGGTGCTGTTGTGGTCGGTCGCCAGGTGGGCGGCCGTGCGCATGGGGTGCGCGTCCGCGCCATCGGTGCCGTGCGGCAGGACCGTCGCAGCTTCCTTGCGCGCGGCCCGTCGCGCGTGGGGGACGGCCTTGGTCTGCGTCGCCATCGCAACCTCCTTCGGCCGAGGTTCTGGGCAAGTCGCCCTGCTACCCGCGCGGGTTTGAGGTAAACGGTGGACCAACAGCCCGTGGCCGATCGGGTGCAGGGCCTTGTTGGCTTTGCGTGACTTTAAGTTGGGCTTTGTTCGCTTCCTGCGGGTCTGGTCGGTCGATACGTTCGATCGAACTGCCCCGATCGGAAGGTTCCGGCCCGTGCGATCCCTGCTCCGCCTGAAGGCTGTCCGGCTCGCGTTGGTGCTGGCGGGGATCGGGGTGGTCGGGGCCGCCGTGACCGTGGCGGTCGCCTCCGCCCACGGGTCCGGGCCGCGCGAGGGCAACGACGCCGCCGTCGGGCAGGCCTACCTGGCGGGCGCCGGATGGGGCGGCGGCCCGGGCGCCCCCAGCCCGCAGCCCTCCGCCGTGAGCAGCCCGGCCGGCGGCGCGAGCCCGAGCCCGAGCGCCGCGGCCTCGCCGAGCCGGACCCGCACCAACCCGGCGCCGACCACCGCGGGCGCCGCGCCGACCCGCACGACCAAGCCGGCGTCCACGGCGACGGCCCCCGCGGGGGTGGCGAACGCGGTGCTGGCGCACATCAACGAGCTGCGTGCGAGCAACGGGCTCCCGCCGTACTCGCTCACCTCCGGCCTGATGGCCAGCGCCCACGCCCACAACCTGCTGATGGTCAACGGGTGCGGGCTGTCGCACCAGTGCCCGGGCGAGGGCGGGCTGGGCCCCCGCATCAGCGCCCAGGGCGTGCAGTGGACCGCGCTCGGCGAGAACATCGGCGAGGGCGGCGGCGTGGCCAACACCACCGCCGCCATCACCGCGTCCGCCAACGGGCTGACGACGAGCATGTACAACGAGACGCCGCCGAACGACGGGCACCGCAAGAACCTGCTCAGCTCGACCTACACGCACGTCGGGATCGATGTCATCCGCGACTCGTCGGGCACGGTCTGGCTGACCCAGGACTTCTCGAACTAGGTCGTCGCCGGCCACCAGGCGCGGCGGCCGATGTGGAGGGTCAGGGCCGGGACCAGCAGGCTGCGGACCAGCAGGGTGTCGATGAGGACGCCGGCGCAGACGATGACGCCGATCTGGACCGACGGGACCATCGGCAGCACCGTCAGGGCGGCGAACGTGGCCGCCAGGACCACGCCGGCGCTGGTGATGACGCCGCCGGTGACCGTCAGGGCGCGCAGGACGCCGGGGCGATGGCCCAGGCGGGTCGTCTCCTCGCGGGCCCGCGTCATCAGGAAGATCGTGTAGTCGACGCCCAGCGCCACGATGAACAGGAACGTCTGCAGCGGTACGGCGCTCCACAGCCGCGGGTGGCCGATGGCGTCCAGGATCAAGCCGGCCCCGCCCAGCGCGGCCGCGTAGGACAGGATCACGCTGGCCAGCAGGACCAGCGGGGCCACCAGCGCGCGCAGCAGCACGACGAGGACCAGCAGGACGACCGCCAGGACCAGGGGGACGACCACGCGGTTGTCCCGGCTGGTGACCGCGTCGCCGTCGGCCTCCAGCGCGGTGTCGCCGCCGACGAGGGCCTGTGAGCCGGGCACCGAGCGGACGGCCGCGCGGAGGCGCTCCAGGGTCCGGACGGCCTCCGGGCCCGTCGGCTCCGACGTCAGCGTCGCCTCGATACGGACCCAGCGGCCGTCCGCGGAGCGCTCCGGCTCGCCGACCCGGGCCACGCCCGTCACGCTTCGCGCGGCGTCGGCGACCGGCGAGGCGGTGCCGGCGCTCGCGGTGATGACGGCCGGAGCCAGCGTGCCGCCCGGGTAGTGCCGCTCGATCAGGCGTTGTCCCGTGATCGAGCCGACCTCCTTCGTGAACGTCTCGTCGCTGGGCAGGCCGATGCTCAGCTGGCCGATGCCGATGGTCAGGGCGGCGAGCGCGGTGGCCGTCGCCAGCCAGATGATCCGCGGGCGGGTGCCGACGAACCCGGCAATGCGCGACCAGGAGCCGTGCTCGGCCGGGACGGCGCCGTGGCGGGGGATGAACGGCCAGAAGACCCAGCGGCCGAGCAGGACCAGCAGCGCGGGCAGCAGCGTCGTCATCGCGGCCAGCGTCGCCACGACCGCGATCGCGCCGACCGGGCCCAGGCCGTGCGTGGCCGGGAGATCGGCGGCGAGCAGGCACAGCAGGCCGATCGCGACGGTGATCGCCGAGGCGCAGATCGCCGGGAACGAGCGGCGCAGCGCGACCGCCATCGCCTCGTGGCGGTCCTCGTGGCGGCGCAGCTCCTCGCGGTACCGCGAAATGAGCAGCAGCGCGTAGTCCACGCCGACGCCGATCGAGAGGATCGTCATGATGTTCTGGCTCTGCAGGTCCACGGTCAGCCCGGTGTGCCTGACGAGGAGGTAGACCACGCCGCCCGCACACTGGCTGGCAATGCCCGCGGTCAGCAGGGGGATCAACCACAGGACCGGGCTGCGGTACGTCAGCAGCAGCAACAACGCGACCGCGCCCACGGTGGCGAGCAGCAGCGTGACGTCGAGCCCGGAGAAGGCCTCGCCGAAGTCGTCCTCCGCGCCGGCGGAACCGGTCAGCGCGGTGCTCAGCCCGTCGGGCACCTGCGCGGCCAGCCGCTGCTTGATGGGGGCCACGGCGGCCGACTGCCGCTCGTCGTCCCCGGCCAGCGGGAAGGTCAGCAGCAGCGCCCGGCCGTCGGCGGCCGGCGCCGCCTCGGGGACCGTGCCGCCGCGGGCGTAGGCGGCGAACGCGGCCCGGTCGGCGTCCACCTTCGCCCGGTCGGCGGCGGTGAGCCCGGACTCGCGCGCGTACACGGCCACGGCCACGAGCGCGTCCGGCTGCGGGAAAGCGGCCGCCTCGCGGGCCGCGGCCCGGCTCGCCTCGGCCGAGGCGGGCAGCGAGCCCAGGGTGTCGTTGTTCTGCACGTCGGTGAGCTTGAGCGCGAGCGGGCTCAGCCCGCCCACGATCAGGACCCAGAGGGCCAGGGTCAGCAGCTTGGTGCGCCGGCCGGTGGGCATCGCGGTTCCTCTCCAAAACCAGGATCCAGAAGTCGATTGGCGATGCCTTCGATCGAACGCGCGGGCGGCGCGCGGGTCAGGAGTGCCATGTCCCGAGCGATGGTGGAGCTAGCACCACCGCACCGGCGGGCGGCGGTGCGCGAGAATGAGGCCCGTGCGCCCCTGGCTGCGGCGCGGCCTGCTCGCCGGGCTGCGCGGACTGACCTTCGCGATCGGTGTGGTCGCGGTCAACGGCGCGCTGTTCGGGCTGTTCGTGGTCGCGGTCCTGCTCACCGTCATCGGCGTCGGGATCTTCCTGGTGCCGCTGCTCGCGGTCGTGGTCCGCGCGGTCGCCGACTACGACCGGCGGACGCTGACCCAGTGGACCGGGGTGGCGATCCCGAGCCCCTACCGGCCGCGGCCCGAGCAACTCGGCGCCTGGGAGACCTACCGGTGGGTGATGACCGACCCGGCCACCTGGCGCGACCTGCTCTGGCTGGCCATGTCGGTCTACGGCGCCGTGCCCCTGCTGATCGTGCCGGCGGCGCTGATCCTCTCCGGGACCGAGGGCATCACGGGTGTACCCGTACTGCTCTACTTCATCGTCGACTGGTACGGCTACGGCCTGTTCTGGCCCATGACCAGCGCCGTCGAGGCGGTGCTGAGCTGGCCGCAGGGGATCGCGATCCTCGCCGCCGGCCTGACGCTCGCGCCCCCGGCCCTGCGCTGGTTCGCGCGGTTCAGCCGCTCGATGCTCGGCCCGACCCGCGCGGCCGCCCTGGCCCGGCGGGTCGACCACCTGACCCGGACCCGCACCGACACCGTCGACGCGCAGGCGAGCGAGCTGCGCCGGATCGAGCGCAACCTGCACGACGGCGCGCAGGCCCGCCTCGTCGCGCTGAGCATGAAGATCGGCCTGGCCGAGGAGCTCATGGGGCGCGACCCGGAGGCGGCGCAGCGGCTGATGGCGCAGGCGCGGGAGTACAGCGGCCAGGCCCTCGAGGAGCTGCGCGACCTGGTCCGCGGGATCCACCCGCCGGTGCTCGCCGAGCGGGGGCTGGACGGCGCGGTGCGCGCGCTGGCCCTGACCCTGCCGGTGCCCGTCGACGTGGAGATCGACCTGCCGGGGCGGGCGCTCGCGCCGCTCGAGTCGGCCGCGTACTTCGCGGTCGCCGAGACGCTGGCCAACGCCGCGAAGCACGCGCGCGCCTCGCGGGTGACCATCCACATGAAGTACCACCTGGAAAGGCTCCGCATCGTCGTGCGCGACGACGGCCGGGGCGGGGCCGATCCCGCCGCCGGCAGCGGGCTGCGGGGGATCGAGCGCCGGCTCGCCGCCTTCGATGGCACCATGTCCGTGGACAGTCCGCCGGGCGGACCCACCACCGTGACGATGGAGCTGCCGTGCGCGTTGTCATCGCCGAGGACCTCGCCCTCCTCCGGGACGGGCTGATCCACATCCTGCAGGCGTTCGACTTCGAGGTCGTCGGGTCCGTCGACAACGGCCCGTCCCTGCTGCCGGCCCTGCTCGAGCACCGCCCCGACGTCGCCGTCGTCGACGTGCGGCTGCCGCCGACGTTCACCGACGAGGGCCTGCAGGCCGCGATCGCCGCGCGGGAGCGGATCCCCGGCCTGCCGATCCTGGTGCTGTCGCAGCACGTGGAGCAGCTGTACGCGCGGGAGCTGCTGGCCGGCGGCACCGGCGCCGTCGGCTACCTGCTCAAGGACCGGGTGTCCAACGTGGGGCAGTTCATCGATGCCGTACGCCGGGTGGCCGACGGCGGCACCGTGATGGACCCTCAGGTGGTGGCGGCGCTGCTGGCCCGCCGCCCGGCCGCCGGACCGCTGGACGGGCTGACCGCCCGCGAGCGCGAGGTGCTGGGGCTGATGGCCGAGGGCCGCTCCAACGCGGCGATCGCCGGGCGCCTGTTCGTCACCGAGAAGGCGGTCAGCAAGCACATCAACGGCATCTTCACCAAGCTCGGCCTGCCGCCGTCCGACGACGACAACCGGCGGGTGATGGCGGTCCTGACGTACCTGGACCGCTGATGCCTCTAGGGTTTGCGCCATGAAGCTGCGCGAGGACGAGGTCACGGTGGCGGGGCGCGACTGCGGGATCCGGACCGCCGTGATCCGCCCGGTGGGCGACGGCGCCTGGCCGGGCGTCCTGCTGTACACCGACATCTTCCAGCTCACCGAGTCCACGCTGCGCAGCGCGCGCCGGCTGGCGGCCGAGGGGTTCGTGGTTGGCGTGCCGGAGATCTACCCGCGCGGGGAGCTGGCCGGGGTGGCGCTCGAGTTCGACGACGCCGGCAAGCAGCGCGGCCTGGCCGCGGCGGCCGCCACGACGACCGAGGAGTTCGACGCCGACCGCGTCGCGGTGCTCGACCACCTGCGGCAGCGGCCCGACGTGACGGCGCTGTTCGCGGCCGGCTTCTGCATCGGCGGGCACCTCGCCTTCCGGGCCGCGCTCGACCCGCGGGTGGAGGCGACCGTCTGCTTCTACCCGACCGGGCTGCACAACGGCGCGCTCGGCGCGGACGCCGACGCCGGGTCGCTCGCCGCGGCGGGGGACATCCGCGGGCGGCTGATGATCGTGTTCGGGGCGCAGGACCCGCACGTGCCGGCCGGCGCGCGGGTGCAGATCCTCGACGCGCTCTACGCCGCCGGGCACGACGACCTCGAGCTGCACGTGTACGCCGGGGGAGAGCACGCCTTCATGCGCGACATCGGCGCGCGCCACGACCCGGTGCTCACCGACCTCGCGCTGGACGCGGCGGTGTCGTTCTTCAAGGGCCGGTGAGCGAAAAAAGGGCCGGAGAGTGAAAAGGGCCGGTGAGTGGAAGGTGCCCCCTGTTCGATGGCACCTCGGTGCCGCACCTTCCACTGCACAGTCCCGCTTCACGCACGTTGCGGATGACAGATCTCGTTCAACGGACGTTTCGCGCGACGCACAGAGGATACGCCGAGTCAATAGGTGCATGTCAACGTTATGGGGTGGCGTTGCCCTATACTCTGGCCGAACCGTTGTCGATCGATGACCGTCTGTGCGGACGTAGGAGCCAGCCATGGAGGGACGCCGCTCCCTGGCAGATCGCCTGAATCTGCTCTTCGCGACCTTCAAGCCCAATGACGGCGTCAACCGCGCGCGTTCCGACGGGGAGTATTTCAACAGCGAGATCGCCGAGCGGATCAACAAGGGAGCGCTCGCCGACCGGCTGCAGCAGGAGATGGACTCGCCGGTCACCATCAGCGGGGCGTACATCGGCGAACTGCGCAGCGGCAAGGCCACCGACCCGCGGCTGAGCCACCTCAAGGCGCTCGCGATGGCGTTCGGCGTGCCGACGACGTACCTCGTGTCCGCCGACGACGACCCGGCCCTGGACGACGTCGAGGGCGACCTCACGCGGCTGCGCACGATGCGCGAGCTCAACGTGCAGAAGGTCGTCCTGCGCGACGTCATCGGCCGCACCGGGCTGTCCTCGGCCAGTCAGCACGCGCTCAACTCCGTGCTGGCGCAACTGCTTGAACTGGAAGGCATCGAGCCGAAAGGCATCGGCAACCCGGACAAGCCGGCGTGACGGCGCGCCTGGTCGCGGAGTGGGTGCGGCCGCCACGTGCCGGTCTGGAGGATGAGCGAAGCGGTGCACGGATGAGATGGGCACGGCCGCGACGGCGCGGCAGTCTCGCCGCGGGGCTGTCGCTGCCGAAGCGCGTCACCCCGGACGCCCTCTGCGACGCCGTCAGCGCGCGGGTGGGCAAGCCGATCCACCGGCTCTACGTGGCGATGCCGCCCGAGCTGCCCAGCGGCTGGGTCGCGGTGCGGGCCACGAGCCTCAGCATCATCATCGACGCGGCCGCGCCGCGCTGGCTGCGCGACATGGTGCTGTGCCACGAGCTGGCCCACCTGGTGCACGGCCACCACCTGCTCGAGCTCGACGACCCCGAGGCGATGCGGCGGCTGCTGCCCAGCCTCGACCCGGCGGCGGTCCGGGGCGTGCTGGCCCGCACGTGCTTCGAGGGGGCCGCCGAGCGCGAGGCCGAGGAGCTCGGCACCGAGCTGTTCGAGCTGCTCAACCCGTGGCGGGGCGAGCAGCGCTGGGACGTGCCCGAGGGGGCCGCCGGCGTCATCGACCGCATCGAGCGCGCGCTGGGCGACCAGGAGTGAACGGCGTCCTGTATCCGCTGGCGGCGGTGCTGGCGTGGGCCGCCCTGGCGTACCGGCTCGGGCGGGGCCTGCGCCAGGATCCGCGGGATCCGGCGCTGTACTCCGTCGGCGCCGCCTTCGCGCTGCTCGGCATCATCTTCACCGTGTCGACCCCGGCCGTGTGGGCGCGCATCGACCACGCGCTGGCGGTCCCCAACCTGTCGCTGCTCATCAGCCAGAGCTGCGTCATCGCCTTCTCCGGCACGATCCAGTGCATCATCATCTTCTGGACGCATCCGCGGCCCGGCAGCTGGCGGCGGGCGCGCCTGCGGATCGTGTGGGTCGTGGGCGTCCTCGTCGCGATGGCGGCGCTGTTCACCGCGGCCGGCCGGCAGGACGAGCACCCGACCGACGCCGCCGCGACCTATGCGCAGGACCCGGTCTACGCCGCCTACCTCGGCTGCTACATCGCGATGGTGGCGGTGGGCTTCACCGACATCGTCCGGCTGTGCCTGCCGTACGCCCGCGCCGCCGGCCGCGTGTGGCTCAGCCGGGGTCTGCGGCTGTGCGCCGCCGGGGCCGGGCTCGGGCTGCTGTACTGCCTGGTCCGCGCGGCGACCCTCATCGAGGGCCAGCTGGGCGGCGACCCGCGGCGGCTCGAGGCGCTCGTGCCGGTCTTCGCGGCGCTCGGTGCGATGCTCGTCATCGTCGGGCTGACGCTGCCGTCGTTCGGGCCCCGGCTGTCGCGCATCGGCGCCTGGCACGCGCAGCGCCGCGCCTACCGGCGGATGTACCCGCTGTGGGAGGCCGTCACGGTCACCGTCCCCGAGGTCGTGCTCGACCCGTCGGCGGCGGGGAACCGCGGCGTCGTGCGCCACGTGGAGCGGCGGCTGCGCCGGCGGGTGGTCGAGATCGGCGACGGGATCCGCCAGCTGCGCCCCTACATGAGCGGCGACGGCGACGGCGCTGTGTCCGCCGAGCGGATCCTGGCGGCCTGCCTCGCGCACGAGGCGGCGCGCCGTGCGGGGGAGGACGACGAGCCGCAGCGCCGGGCGCGCTGGGACGCCTGGCTCGCCGCGCGGCCGGCCACCGCTCGCCGGCCGCCGCCCGCCGATGTGCCGGCGGCCGACGTCGACCATGAGGACTTCGCGGCCGAGGTGCGGTGGCTCGTCTCCGTCTCCAGGGCGATGCGCGAGGCTGGGATCATCAGCGAGATGGGGAGCAGGACATGACCGAGGCCACGATGGACGCGTTGCTCGCGGACCCGCACGGCGTCCTGGGGCGGCTGCGCGCCGCCGGGCCCGCGCACCGGGTGGTGCTGCCCGACGGCTCGCCGGTGTGGCTGCTGACCCGCTACGAGGACGTCCGCGCCGCGCTGGCCGACCCGCGGCTCTCCCTCGACAAGCGCAACTCGGCCGGCGGCTGGGCCGGCTTCTCGCTCCCGCCGCGGCTGGACGCCAACCTGCTCAACATGGACGCGCCGGACCACACCCGGATCCGGCGGCTGGTCGCGCCGGCGTTCACCCCGCGCCGGGTCGAGGCGCTGCGCCCGAGCATCGAGCGCACCGCGAACGAGCTGCTCGACCGCCTGGCCGCGGACGCCGAGGCCGACCTGGTGACCGGGTACGCCACCCCGCTGTCGGTCGCGACGATCTGCGAGCTGCTGGGCCTGCCCGAGGACGAGGCGGACCGGATGCGGGCCTGGACCAACACCCTCATGCTCCCGCCGGCCGACGACCCGAAGGCCCCGGCCCGCGCGGTCGTGGCGATCGAGCAGTTCCTGGTGGAGCTGATCCGCCGCAAGCGCGCCGAGCCGACCGACGACCTGCTCAACGCGATGATCACGGCGCGCGACGCGGGCGACCGGCTCAGCGAGGAGGAGCTCACGTCGCTGGCCTTCCTGACGATCTTCGCCGGCTACGAGAACTCGATCAACCTGATCGCCAACTGCGTCCTGGCCCTGCTGCACCGCCCGCACCTGATCGAAAGGGTGCGCGAGGACGCCGACCTGCGCCGGGCCGCGATCGACGAGACGCTGCGGTACGAGCCGGCCGCGCAGCAGGCGATCCGCCGCTTCGCGCTGGAGGACCTGACGTACGGCGACGTGACGGTGCCCAGGGGCGCGACGGTCCTGCTGAGCCTGCTGGCGGCCAACCGCGACCCGTCGGTCGTGGCGGACCCGGACGAGTTTCGCCTGCGCCGGCCGAGCGCGCCGCACCTGGGCCTGGGTTACGGCCCGCACCACTGCCTGGGCGCGGCGCTGGCGATCCTGGAGGCCGACGTGGCCGTGGGCGAGCTGCTGCGGCGCCATCCGCGCCTGACCCTGGCCGAGCCGGCCGGCGGTCCCGAGTGGCGCCGGTCGTTTCGCAGCCGCTGCCTGGCGACGCTGCGGGTGGCCTGGAAAAGCTGAGTGGCTTGGACAAGCTGGGTGGCCTGGAAAGCTGGGTGGCCTGGAAAAGCTGGGTGGCCTGGAAAAGCTGAAGGGACCGGCATCCACGGGGGAAGATGCCGGTCCCGTCGAAGAGTTTACGGCATATGACCCTCATGTACCAAGGTCTATCGATCAGTAATTGTCAGCAGGCGAGGGCTTCCGGCATCTCGTCCGGCTCGGAGACCGACAGGCTCAGGTCGTCGACGAAGCGGTCGATCAGCGCGCGGGTCTTCCCGGGCATGCACACGACGTGCGCGTCGTTGCGGCCGTCGGTGGCGAGGGGCCAGCGGTCCAGCAGGGACTGCGGCGGGCGGGGGAAGACGACGGTGAAGGCGTGCTTCTGGGCCCGCCAGGCCGGCCAGCCGATGCGGCGCAGCTGCTGTTCGGCGTAGGCGGCCAGGTCGCGGGCGGCTTCGGCACGGTCGCGCAGGCCGGGCCGGCCCCAGTGGCGCAGCAGGTACCACAGCCAGAGCGGGGCATGACCCGAGCGCGAGCCGCTGATGGTGCTGTCGGCGGTGGCGGTGTAGGTGATGTCGCCGCGGCCGGTGTGCCGGTCGGCGAGCGCCACGACCACCCCGCAGGGAAACGGGGTGGCCAGGAACTTGTGGCCGCTGATGGCGATCGAGTGGGCGCCGGCGGGGAAGGTGAAGGCCGGCCGGAGGTCCCGGTCGACCAGGGCCAGCGGGATGCCGGCGAGCGCGGCGTCGGCGTGGATCCAGCGCTGCTCGGGCTCGACCCCGGCGGCGTCGAGCGCGTCGCCGATGCGGGCCACGTCGTCGACCGCCTCGGTCATTGTCGTACCGACGGAGGCGACCACGATGATGCCGGTCCCGCGCCGCCGCCGATGCTGTCGCTCGACGGCGGCGTGGAGCAGGTCGTAGCGCATCTCGCCCCGGGCGTCGGTCGGGATCGTCTGCACGCGCATGCGCAGCAGCTCCGCCGCCTTGGCCACGCTGTAGTGCGCGGCCGACGAGGTGAACACCCACGCCGCGGGCAGCTGGCGGCGGGCCTGCCACAGCGCCCACAGCGTGCTCTCGCTGCCGCCGCTGGTGACGTACCCGTGCCGGTTGTTCAGCGGCGCCTCGAACAGGTCCGCGAAGAACCCGATGACCTCGTACTCCAGGTGCTTGGTGTGCAGCCGGTAGGCCCCGCTGGTGGCGAACGGGTGTCCCACGTTGTTGAGCAGGATCGGGTCGAACCGCGACACCGCCGTCATGTCCGGAAGGTCGGTCGCCCCGGGGAAGCCGAGGTCGAACCGGCCGTGCTCGATCAAGGCACGATGGAGCTGGTCGAGCCGGCCCGGCATCGTGGGATCATCGGGTACGGCCGAGACGAGACTCATCGCGGCTGCGTTCCGTGGTCGATCACCCGGCCGAGCTCGCCCATCCAGCGCCACACGTGGAACGTCGGATCGGTCTCGGGCGTCTCGGCCAGCGCCGGGTTCCATTTCCAGTGCATGCTCGGGGTGCCGTACTGCGTGTTGCCGTCCCGGATCGAGCACTCCACGGTCAGGATGTTGAACTGCGGCTCCCCGCCGCGGTCGACGAGCAGCATCGTGCCGTCGATCAGCCGCGCGTAGCACCTGCCCGGCACGTCCTGCTCGCCGCGGGCCCGGCGCTGGACATCCGACCAGGCCCCGTACGGGGTGTCGAGGGTGACCACGCCGACGCCGGCGAACACCGCATACGGCGACATCTCGTCGACTCGGTTGGCCATCTGGTGCCGCGGGTCGAATCCCGGGTCGGCCGTGTACCCCTCCCGGGCGTGCTGGGCCAGCCCGAAGAGCAGGTGCGGCAGCGAGGCCGCCTCGTCGTCGGCGAGGAAGATGCGGGTCGCGGTGCGGAGCTGGTCGAACAGCTTCGCCCGCGGCTCGTGGTAGAACAGCGCGATCCCGTGCGCGGCCAGCGGGTCGCTGCGCCGCCGCTCCCAGGCGTGCCGGGCGTGCAGGAACGAGAACCGCCGCAGCCGGGCGACGACCGCGCCCCGGAACGTCGGCGTGATGTCGTGGCTGGGCCGGGCCGCCGGGGCGGCCGGGGTGGCGCCGGCCGGCGGGACGGCGTGCAGGTGCCGGCCGTCGGAGCGGTGCGCCCCGGCGCCGGTGTTCTCGCCGGTCGCCTCCCGCCACCAGGGCGGCGGCCCGTCGGGCTCGGGGGCGGCGTAGCCCGCGGGCGGGCCCTCGGGGCCCTCCGGCGTCCAGCCGCCGTGCCCGGCGGGTTTGGCCGGGCCCTCCGGCGTCCAGCCGCCGTGCCCCATGGGCGCGGCCGGGCCCTCCGGGGTCCAGCCGCCCTGGCCGGCCGATGGGGCGCGGCCCTCGGGGGTCCAACCGCCCTGTCCCGACACGGATGCGGGGCCGTCGGCCGGCGGCCAGCCGGACGTGGCCGTGCGCGGCTCAAACATCGAGGTCCTGAAGTCGCTGGTCCAGCACCCGAAGCGGGTCCGGTCTGCCCCGGCCGACGTCGTCGAGCACCTGGGAGCCCTTCGTCCGCAGCAGGCTGCCCCACAGGATGCCGACGAGCAGCGTGCCGAGCACGACGGCCGGGATGATCAGCTGCTGCGGCGAGCCGGCCGGGATGCCCAGCAGCGAGTCCAGGTGCAGCAGCATGATCACCAGTACGCCGGAGCCGGCGATGACGCCGAGCGAGGGCAGGATCGTGGTGATGAACAGGCTCTCGTTCGTGCCGCCGCCGCGGCGGAAGAAGCGGAGCGAACCGGCCGAGATGAGCACCAGCATGACCAGGATGCCGGCCGCGCCGGCGGCCGAGAGCCAGGTGAAGACGACCTTGATCGGATCGGCGCCGGCGATCGCCAGCACCCCGACCACGACCAGCGCCGAGGCGCTCTGCACGATCGAACCGCCGGTCGGCGCGCCCTGGGCCCGGCCGCTGGTCCCGGTGCGGGCCAGCCAGGTGGGCAGGACGCCCTCGCGGGCCATCGCGAAGAGGTACCGGGCGATCGTGTTGTGGAACGACAGCATCGCGACGGTCACGCTGGTGATCAGCAGGAGCGTGGCCAGCAGGCTGAGGCCGCCGCCGTACCACTGGTCGAACAGGGCGAACGGCAGCCCGGCGTTGGGATCGCGGGCGGTGTCGGCGATCTTGGCGGGGCCGACGGCGACCGCCAGCGCCCAGGCCGAGACGCCGTAGAACAGCGCCATGAACAGCACCGCGGCGAGCGTCGAGCGGCTGATGCTCTTGCTGGTGCGCACCTCTTCGGAGTACGCCGGGGCGGTGTCGAAGCCGATGAAGGCCGCGATGCCGAGCGCCAGCGCGCCGCCGATGCCGGGCGCCCATAGCCCGGTGAAGGCCACCGGGTCCGCGCTGATCGAGCCGCCGGCCGGGTGCGCGAAGCCGGCGATGTCGAACAGGGTGATGACCGCGAGCTCGACGCACAGCACCGAGCCGACGACGAACGCCGACAGCGACACGTGCAGCAGCCCGCAGACGGCCACGATGGCCCAGATGACCGCCGCCCACAGCACCCAGCTGCCGCCGACGAGCGAGGCGACGGTGAAGCCGATCAGCCCGTACAGGCTCATCTGGATCGCCGAGTAGAAGACCAGGGCCAGCGCACCGCCGGCGAGGCCCGCGACCGGCCCGAAGGACTGGGCGAGCAGTGCGTAGGCCGGCGCGGCGTGCGGCGCGGTGCGCGACATGGCGACGTAGCCCACCGCGAGCAGCCCCATCAGGGCGCCCAGCAGCGGGAACGTCAGCGGCGTCGCGACGACCGCGGTGGTGGCGTAGGTGGCCACGATACCGCCGGCGAGGACCGCCATCGGCGAGCTCGCGCCGACCTGGAACAGCCACACTCCGCCGCCGGACATTCTCCGGCGGGTCAGCCCTGGGGTCGTCACCGTGCCTCACCCCGGTCGTTGAGCCCCGCGAGGGGTCGGGCGAGCCGGCGCAGGACGGCATTGGGCCACACAGAAGGACGCATCGCGGCGCGTTCTCCAGTTCCGGGCGGGGCCGGCGGAGACCGGCCGAGGCAATCAATATGGCGAATGTCGCAGCGCAGTGTATAGGTGTGGATCACTGAGCGCATCCCCTGAATGTGAATGCGCTGTTAACAACATCACTTGATCACCGTCGGTAGCGCTCCCACCGGTGGATCAGGCCTGCGGCGCTCCGGCGGGGATGGCCGGGCGGCCGGGGCGGCGGATCGGCACCTGCAGGGCCCGCAGCCACAGGGTGACCTTGCGCCGGCTCGCGTTCACCTCCTGCGCGATGTCCTCCAGCGAGCGGCCGTCGCGGTAGCCGGCGGCGGCCCGCTGCGCGCGGGGGTCGGTCGGGGCGGCCAGTGCGCCGTGCTCGGCGAGCCGGTCGAGCACGGTCGAGCGGCTCAGCGCGGTCTCGCGGGCCAGGCGGTGCAGGCTGGGGGCGGCGGCGTACAGCTCGGCCAGCCGCGCCGGCGTGACGGCCGCGCTGGCGCGGGGCCGCAGCGGGATCCCGGCCCGCTCGAGCCAGCGGTAGATGGTGACGGACCGGACGCCGGCCTCGTCGGCCAGCTCCCCGACGGAGGCCAGCTCGTCGAGGTAGCGCCGGCGCAGCCAGCGGTCCCGCGACGGTCCGGGTCGGCGTAAGTTCGGCGCGTTGTGCATGGCGAGCCCCCTCGTGGCGTCATGGCATCGGGGGCCCGCGATCCCCGGGCTGCGACGGATGGACGTCGGAGCGGGGGCCGGTCGGGCAGGCGAACGCCGGGCGCGAGGCATCGCGACCCTGGCGCCCGGCGACGATCGTGACCGACAGCATTGCATTGCCGCGTCCCCCGTCGAGTCGTCGCACTCGGCGCTGCTCGTTTTCCAACCGGGGCCAGTCTGCATCGACCGGGTGCGATATTTGTTGACTCACCGCGCCAGGATGTTGACGGGGGGTGCCCAGATCGCGGAGTAGGCGATTGATAGCCGATCGACAGCTGACAGTGCATCAATGTCTTCTGTGACGACGTACATCATGGGGGACGTCCGCCGTCGCGCACTGCGCGGCCGCATCAATGCGTACATCGAAGGCAATCTCGACGATCCGGATCTGGACCCGCGCGCCGTCGCCGCGGCGAACAACGTCTCGGTGCGCGAGCTGCACCGCCTGTTCGAGGGAGGCCGGACGGTCAGCGAGATGATCAAGATGCTGCGGCTGGAGCGCTGCCGCCGCGACCTGCTCGACCCGGCCCTCACCGGCGTGCCGATCTACCACATCGCGCGCCGCCACGGGATCCTGCACAACAGCTACTTCAGCCGCGTGTTCAAGGCCGCCTACGGCCTCACCCCGCGGCAGCTGCGCCGCGGCGGGGTGGCCGGGTTTCCATCGACAACCGCGCTGTGCTGAAGACTAGGGGCATGAGCGACACCACCCTGCGCGTCGGCCTGGTGGGCTACGGCCTGGCCGGCTCGGCGTTCCACGCGCCGCTGATCAGCACCACGCCCGGCCTGAGCCTCGCGGCGATCGTCACCGCCGATCCGGGCCGGCGTGCCGCGGCCGCGGCCGCCTATCCGGACGCCCGGATCGTCGAGCGCGCCGAGGAGCTGTGGGCCGACCCGGGCGAGCTCGACGCCGTCGTCGTCGCCTCGCCCAACCGCACCCACGCCCCGCTGGCCCGCGCGGCGCTGGAGGCCGGCCTCGCCGTCGTCGTCGACAAGCCGCTGACGCGCACCGCGGCCGAGGGCGAGGAGCTGGCGGCGCTGGCCGCCGAGCGGGGGCTGCTGCTGACCGTGTACCAGAACCGGCGCTGGGACGGCGACTTCCGGACCGCGCGGCGGCTCATCGAGTCCGGCGAGCTCGGCCGGGTGCTGCGGCTGGAGTCGCGCTTCGACCGCTGGCGCCCGGTGCCAAAGGGCGGCTGGCGCGAGAGCGGCGACCCGGCCGATGCCGGCGGCCTGCTGTACGACCTCGGCAGCCACCTCGTCGACCAGGCGTTGCAGCTGTTCGGCGCGGCCACCGAGGTGTACGCCGAGGTGCACACCCGCCGCGCCGCCCTCACCACCGACGACGACGTCTTCGTGGCCCTGCGCCACGCGGGCGACGTCCGCTCGCACCTGTGGATGACCGCGCTCGCCGCCGCGCCCGGCCCCCGCCTGCGGGTCCTGGGCGACCGCGGCGCCTACGTCAAGTACGGCCTGGACGTCCAGGAGGACGCCCTGCGCGCCGGCCGCCGTCCGACGGAGCCCGGCTGGGGCGAGGAGCCGCCGGCGGCGCACGGCGTGCTCACCGATGCCGAGGGCAACGAGCGCGTCGTGCCCACCGAGCCGGGCGCCTACCAGGAGTTCTACGCCGGCTTCGCGGCCGCCCTGCGCGACGGCGGCCCCGCGCCGGTCGACCCGGCCGGCTCGATCGCCGCGCTGCGGGTCCTCGAGGCCGCCCGCCGCTCAGCCGAGCACGGCGAGGTCGTCCGCCTCTGAGCCGGCGCCGCGCTTCGACGGCCGGCAACGCGTGCCGGTCCGTCGAAGCGCGGCATACGCGCGCCCGGCTCAGCCCGCGATGACGTCCACGTAGTCGATCTTGTTATTGGCCGCGCCGGCGGCGTTGCCGATGGTCAGCCGGCCGGGGCGAAGTTGACGGTGACGGCCGGCGCGGGCGTGAGGCGGTAGCCGCGCAGGACGCCGTTGTGCAGCCCGACGCCGACGATCTCGCCGCGGTCGTTGATGCCGTTGGCCTCGCGCAGCGTCCAGCCGGAACCGGCCGGGATCAGGGTGTCCAGCGCCGTGATCGCGGTGCCCGCCTGCCGGATCCAGGCCCGCGGGGCGGCGCACGGCTGGCACAGCGGGTCGGACGTGCCGACCACCTGGCCGGCCGCGTTGACCGCGCGGGCGGTGCTGAACTGGATGCCGTCCACGGTGCCGAGGTCGGTGATCGCCCCGTTGCGCCAGGCCGCCGCGTGCGAGCCCGACGCCGTGCCGGCGGTGCCGCGGTATCGATCATGGCGTCAGCAACGGACGATCAGGCCGTTGTCGTTGATGCCGTAGGCGCTGCCGCCCCCGCCGCCGGGCAGGCCGGGCAGCGTCGTTCGGGTGCCGGCCGACCAGACGTAGGGGCCGGGTCCGCCGACGACCTGGCCGCGGCCGTTGATCCCGCGGGCGAGGCCGGCGTCGGGGCCGAGCGCGGTCGGGGTGCCGTCGGTGCCGTAGAGGATGCCGAGCGGGTCGCCCTCCGAGTCGGCCGGGCGCTGGCCGCCGGCGACCCGGCCGGCCGGGTCGATGGCCAGGCCCTGGCCGAGCCGGTTGGTGAGCGGGGCGCCGAGGTCCTGGACGGCACCCGCGGCGCTCCAGCGCACCGGGTAGGCGTAGCCGCCGCCGGAGCGGTCGGCCGACCCGGCGACGTGGCCGGCGTCGTTGACGCCGTTGGCGACGCTGCTCGAGCCGCCCGGCAGGCCGCCGAGGTCGGTGCGGGCGTTGCCGGCGCTCCACCTGGCCGCGTGCGGCAGGAAGTCGGGCCCGGTCACGGTGCCGGCGACGATGCCGGCTTTGCTGAACCCTCCAGAAGACCTCCGACAACAAAATCATCAGCGGCATCATCCCCGGCATCACGAGCTTCCCGGCCGGGTTCACCCAGCAGACGATGCTCGTGGTGCAGCCCGGCATCAACAACGCCTACGGCACCTACGGCAAAGCGCTCACCGACCTGCAGGGCAAGACGCGCCCGTGCCGACCGACGCGAGCTACGTCAACGACGCGAAGGGCCTCGACCTGCCCGTGGTCGGGCACACGTACTCCGACTTCGGCGCGTTCAAGGCGCACTACGTGTTCGCGTACAACCAGAACGGCACCAACGTCACGACGTCCTTCACGCCGGCGAGGCTGGGGCTCTCGGGGCGCGTCTACGTGTACAACACCGGCACCGGCGCGGGCACCCTCATGGACGCCGGCGCCGCGTTCACCGAGAACATCGGCGCGGCCGGGCGCGGCTCCTACATCGCGGTCCCCGTCGGCGGCTCCAACATCGGGTTCCTCGGCGACGCGGGCAAGATCGCGTCGCTGGGCAAGAAGCGCATCGGCGCCGTCACCGACGACGGCACGCTGCACGCCACCGTCAACTTCGCCTCGGGTGAGGGCGGCGTGACCCTGCACGGCTACGCGCCGAGCGCCCCGCGCCTGACGATGAGCAGGGGCACCGCCGGCGCCGTGTTCTACGACGCGGCCACCCGCCAGTTCTCGGTCGTCGTCAACGCATCCGCCGACGGTACCGCGGTGGTGAACCTTTCCGCCGCCGCGAGCCCGGCCACCTGGTACGAGGCGGAGCGCGCGACCCTGTCCGGCCCGGTGGCATCGCAGGAGTGGCCCGGCTTCACCGGCACGGGCTACGCCGACTACCAGCACGCGAGCGCCGACTACACCGAGTGGACGGTCACCGTCGGCGCCTCCGGCAGCCACACGCTCGCCTTCCGCTACGCCAACGGCGGCGGCGCCGACCGCCCGCTGAGCATCACGATCAACGGCGGCTCGGCGGCGAACCTGTCCTTCCCGGCCACGGCCGACTGGAGCACGTGGTCGACCGTCACCCGCACCGTCACCCTCAACGCCGGCACCTACACCATCCGGGCCACGGCCACCGGTTCGAGCGGCGCGAACATCGACCGCCTGGAGGTGACCTGACCGCACGTGCGCCGCCCGGATCCGCGCATCGCGGCCATGATCCTCGACGCGCTCAGCGACGCGCGCACCGTGCTCAACGTCGGGGCGGGGGCCGGCTCCTACGAGCCGGCCCCGCGGGTGCGGGCCGACCTCGCCTCCGGCGCCCGGGACGAGCGGCACGGCCACCTGCGCACCCAGCCGGCGTTCCACAGCTCGATGCGGCTGCTGAGAGGGCGTCCGCGGTCGTAGGGTTGGTTGATGAGAAAGACGACGTACAGGGCGATCGTGTACGACAAGTTCGGTGGGGCGGCGGTACTGCGGCAGGTCGAGCGCGAGCTCACCGACCCCGGGCCGGGCGAGGTACGGGTGCGGGTCGTCGTGTCCGGGGTCAACCCGACGGACTGGAAGACCCGCAGCGGGGCCACGGCGACGTCGGACATCCCGGCCGGGGGCGCCGTGCCCAACCAGGACGGCGCCGGCGTGATCGACGCCGTCGGCCCGGGCGTGGCCGGGTTCGCGCCCGGAGACCGGGTGTGGCTGCTGCTGTCGGCCTATCAACGCCCCGGCAGCGGTACGGCGCAGGAGTACACGGTCGTGCCGGCCGAGCGGGCCGCGCGGCTGCCCGACGGGGTCGGCTTCGCCGCGGGCGCGTGCGTCGGCGTGCCCGCGCTGACCGCGCACCGGGCGCTCACCGTCCACGAAGGCGCACCGGACCGGCTCGCCCCGGGCGCGCTCGACGGCGTCAACGTCCTCGTCGCCGGCGGGGCCGGCGCGGTGGGCAACGCCGCGATCCAGCTCGCCACGTGGGCCGGCGCGTCGGTCGTGGCGACCGTCAGCGGGCCGGAGAAGGCCGCCCTCGCGCGGGCCGCCGGGGCCGCCCGCGTGGTCAACTACCACGACGCGGACGCGGCCGAGCAGATCCGCGACGCGTTCCCGGCCGGCGCCGACGTCATCGTCGAGGTGGCCGCCGCGCACAACGCCGAGCTGGACTTCGCCGTGCTGCGCACCGGCGGCGTGATCGCCGTCTACGCCAACGACTCCGGCGGCGGCCCGCTCGCCATGGACGTGCGCCGCAACATGGTGCTCAACTCGCGGTGGCAGTTCATCCTGCTGTACACCGTGACGAAGGAGGCCCTCGCCAACGGCGTCGCCGCCGTCAACGCCGCCCTCGCCGACGGCGGCCTGCGCTTCGGCGCAGACGCGGGCGTGCCGCTGCACATCTACCCGCTCAGCGACACCGCCGCCGCCCACGCCGCCGTCGAGTCCGGCGCCGTCGGCAAGGTCCTCATCCAGGTCGATCCCTCGGCGGGAGATTGAGCTCTTGATGCTCGCGCTCGCGAAGCGCGCGCCGGGTTGAGTTTTGGTGGTCGCGCAGCGGCCATGGGGGGTGCGGGGTGGGAACCCCCCGCCGCGCCCGCGCGAAGCGCGCGCCAGATGAACGCTCACCCGGTCTGCCGCCCCGTCACCCCGGTTCGCCCGTGGTGGCGGGGCACGTTCTTTGTCGTGGCTCACGTTCATCACCGCACCGCGCACGTGGACGGCCAGACCGTCTTCTACCGCGAGGCCGGCGATCCGGCCGCGCCGCACGTCGTGCTGCTGCACGGCGCGCCGGCCAGCTCGCACATGTTCCGCGAGCTCATCCCGCGGCTGGCGGGGGACTACCACGTCGTCGCGCCCGACCTCATCGGCTTCGGCCTGGGCAGCACGCCCCCGGTGACCGAGTTCGACTACAGCTTCGACCGCCTCGCCGACTTCGTCGAGGCGTTTCTGGACCAGCAGGGCATCGACCGCTACTCCGTCTACGTCCAGGACTACGGTGCCCCGATCGGCTGGCGGCTGGCGCTGCGCCACCCCGAGCACGTCCGGGCGATCGTCTCGCAGAACGGCAACGCCTACGAGGAGGGCTTCGTCGACACGTTCTGGGACCCGCTGTGGCAGTACGCCGACACCCGCGCCCCGCGGGACGCCGAGCCCCTGCTCCAGGCGCTGAGCGAGGCCGGTATCCGGTGGCAGTACCTGCATGGCGTACCGGACCCGGACCTCGTCGATCCGGACTCGTGGCGGCACGACTTCGCGCAGGTCAGCCGGCCCGGCAACCACGAGGTGCAGCTGGCGCTCTTCGCCGACTATCCCAGCAACGTCGCGATGTACCCGGCCGTGCACGACTACTTCCGGTCCACGCAGGTGCCGCTGCTGGCGATGTGGGGCCGCAACGACCGGATCTTCGGCCCGGCCGGCGCCGAGGCGTTCCACCGCGACCTGCCCGGCGCCGAGGTCCGGCTGCTCGACGGCGGGCACTTCCTGCTCGAGTCCCACCTCGACGAGGCGACCCCGATCCTCGCCGATTTCCTGGCCCGGACCGGGTGAGAATCGGGACATGGAGACCAACCGAGGACGGATCAGGGTGGAGCCCGGCGCCAAGCGGGTTCGGGCCTACCTGGGCGGAGTGCCGGTCGCCGACACCGTGCGGCCGCTGCTGGTGTGGGAGGGCCCGCACTACCCGGCGTACTACCTGCCGGCCGCCGACGTGCGCGAGGACCTGATCACCCCGGACGGCGAGCGCGCCCACTCACCGAGCCGGGGCGACGCGCGGCGCGGCACGATCTCCGCCGGTGGGCGGACGGCGGCCGGCGCCGCGCTGTACTACGACGACTCGCCGATCGAGGAGATCCGCGGGCACTACCGCTTCGACTGGAACGCGCTGGACGCGTGGTTCGAGGAGGACGAGGAGGTGTTCACCCACCCGCGCGACCCGTACACCCGCGTCGACATCCTGACGAGCTCGCGGCTCGTGCGGGTGGCGGTCGGCGGGGTCACCGTGGCCGAGTCCACCTCGCCGCGGATGCTCTTCGAGACCGGCCTGCCGGTGCGGTACTACCTGCCGAAGCCCCACGTGCGCATGGACCTGCTCGAGCCCACCGACACGGTGACGACCTGCCCCTACAAGGGCACGGCGCAGTACTGGTCGGTGCGCATCGGCGACACGCTGCACGCGGACATCGTGTGGTCGTACCGCACCCCGCTGCCCGAGAGCCGGGCGATCGCCGGCCTGCTCTGCTTCTACAACGAGAAGGCCGACATCACCGTCGCGCCGGACTGAGGCGCGGCAGCGGCGGCAGGTCGAACTCGCGTTCGGCGCCCCGTCGGCGGCCAGGGCGACGGTGCCGCTCGAGTTGGCCGGCGCCTCGCCCGCGCAGCTGCTGAGCAACCACATCACCGCAAACTTCGCGGAGCTTCAGGTCGCCGACCGCGCGGAGGCGATCGTCCGCGCCCGCGACGCCGGCCTCGGCCACTCTCCCTGACCCACGCCTCCGCGCCCGCGCCTCCGCGCCCACGCCTCCGCGCCCGCGTCTCCGCGCCCGCGTCTCCGCGCCCACGCCTCCGCGCCCGCGCCTGCTTCTCCGCGCCCGCTCCCCGGCGTCCGCGCCCCGCGCCGGCGTCCGCGCTCCGCGTCGGTGCCGGCGTTCCCCGCAACCGCGTCCTGCGCCCGCGCCTTCGCGCCCCGCCGCGCCTTCGCCGCGCCTAGCGCCCCGCCGCGTCCGTGCCGGCGACCGGCCACGACGTGCGGGGCATAGCGGGCGAATCGCAACCCGCACCGGACCGCCGTGCGAGGCAGACTATCCATCCCTGTCGAAATAACGAATATTCCGCTATTTGCATTTCGCGAAGCCGTCAACACGCCGACCAACTCGAATCGTATCGGCTGAACGGTTACAGCGCTGAAGATCTCATTCTGTGTTTAAACCCCGAATCGGTCACGATCCACGTTCGGCGACGCACGGTTCGTTCGGCGTTAACTATTTGCCCGTCGGGGCGTGGCACGGCCTTGCAAGGTTCAGCACTGCACCCGGGCGGGATCGTACGGGAGTGCGAAGCGCGAGGCTGGAGCTGATTGATGCCCCACGTACGTATCCAGGTCCTGTGTGGACCGGCTTCGGTGCACCCGCACCGGATGGGTTGGTCGCTGGCGACGGTGCCGGTCGAGGCGCTGTCCGCGGCCGGCTCGGCCGACTCCGCGGCGCGGGCGATCTGGCGCGGCGAGTGGTACGCGTGGCGGCTGATCGGCACCAACAACCACGAGCTGGGGCGCAGCGCGCTCAGCTTCCCGAGCTACCGGCTCGCGCTCGACGCGTTCGCCGAGCTGACCGAGGGCCTTGACCGGCTCGTCCCGCAGGCGGTCCGCGACCGGCCGACCGGCCGCTGGGGATGGCGGCTCGAGCTCGACGGCGCGGCCGTCGCGATCAGCGGTCGCTGGTACAAGCGGGACCAGGACAGCCGCCTCGGCGCGGCCAAGTTCCTCGAGCTGTCCGCCGACGCGGAGCTCGCCGACACCGTGGTGACCATGGCGGACCGGCGGCCGGTGGGCCTGCTGAGCCAGGCCGTCCGGGGCGGGCAATGAGCGCCACGACGGTCCGGCCGACGCGGCGCAAGCTCGTCGAGAACCCGGGCCCGACCGACCGGATCTTCCGGGGCGTGGCCCGCAGCGGCGGCAGCCTCGTGCTGGTGCTCATGGTGCTGGTCGGCACGTTCCTGGTCTACCGGGCCTGGGAGGCGCTGAGCCGGAGCGGGTTCAGCTTCATCACCACCGAGACGTGGAACCCGGACGGCGGCGGCTTCGGCATCGCCGCGGTGATCGTCGGCACCGTGCTGATCGCGATCATCGCGATCCTGGTCGCGGTGCCGCTGGCCATGGGCACCGCGCTCTACATCTCCGAGTACGCGCCGCGGTGGCTGAAGCGCTGGGCGATCATGGGCGTGGACCTCATGGCCGCCGTGCCGAGCGTGGTGTTCGGCCTGTGGGGCGCCTTCTTCCTGCAGTGGTGGATCGTCGACCTGTCGCGGTGGATCTCCGACTGGTTCGGCTGGATCCCGATCTTCAAGGTCGATGGCGTCGAGCGGCACGACCCGCTGGCCACGCCGACGGCGTACACCTCCTCGGCGTTCATCGCCGGCGTGGTCGTGGCGTTCATGGTGGCGCCGATCGCCTGCTCGGTGATGCGGGAGGCGTTCGGCCTGGCACCGGTCGGCGAGCGCGAGGGCGCCTTCGCGCTGGGCGCCACCAAGTGGGGCATGATCCGCAGCGTCGTGCTGCCCTTCGGCCGCGGCGCCGCCATCGGCGGCACCATGCTGGGGCTGGGCCGGGCGCTGGGCGAGACGATCGCCGTCGTCATGATCATCTCGCCGCGCTTCGAGATCCAGCCGCACGTGCTGGAGCACGGCACCGGCACGGTCTCGGCGCTGATCGCCCTGCGCTACGGCGAGGCGAGCCCGTTCGGCATCTCGGCCCTCATGGCGGCCGGCGTGGCACTGTTCGTGCTGACGCTGCTCGTCAACTTCGGCGCGGCCTGGGTCGTCTCGCGGTCCCGGTCCGGCGCGATGAGCGAGGTGTGACGACCGTGCTGCAGGCTCAGTCATCGGCCGGCCCGACCGAGAACATCGGCGGCGCGCGGACCGAGGTCCCGGTGCGCGGCGCCACCAGCGTGCCGGGCCGCCCCGCGGGGTCCACCGCCCAGCGCCCGCGCCGCATCAGCGGCGTGCGGCGCAGCGACGTGCTGGCGATCCTCGGCGCGGTCTCGGCCGGGTGCGCCACGACCGGTGTGCTGTTCACCCAGCTCGGCCCGTTCACGGGCTTCCTCGGGTACGTCGTCGTGACCTGGCTGGTGACCGTCATCTGCTACGCGGCGCTGGTCTCCTTCGACGAGAACCGCGCGGTGGTGCGCGGCCGCATCAGCGGGTTCGTCGTGCACTCGCTGGCCGCGGTGCTGGCCGTCGTGCTCGTCTTCGTCATCGGGTACGCGGTGTGGCGCGGCTGGCGCGCGGTGGTGCACCTGAACTTCTACACCGAGGATGCGAGCCGCAGCCTGGCCGCGGACCCGCTCACCAAGGGCGGCGTGGCCCACGCGATCGCCGGCACGCTCATCGAGCTCAGCATCGCGCTGGGCATCGCGGTGCCGCTGGGTCTGCTCGCCGCGGTGTACCTGCACGAGGTCCCCGGGCGGTTCTCCCGCTTCATCCGCACCGTCGTCGAGGCGATGACCGCGCTGCCGGACATCATCGCCGGCCTGTTCATCTACGCGACCCTGATCCTGATCTTCCACCTCGGGCCGTCGGGCTTCGCGGCCGCCGCCGCGCTCGCCGTCTCGATCCTGCCGATCATCATTCGAGCCGCCGACGTGGTGTTCCGGCTGGTGCCCGGCTCGCTCAAGGAGGCCTCGCTGGCGCTGGGCGCCAGCCGCTGGCGGACCACGTGGCACGTGCTGCTGCCGACCGCCCGATCGGGCCTGGCGACGGCCGTGATCCTCGGCGCCGCCCGCGCGATCGGCGAGACCAGCCCGGTCCTGCTGACCGCCGGGGCGACCGGCTACATGAACCTCAACCCGATGAGCGGCTCGATGATGTCGCTGCCGCTGCTGGCGTACACCCAGGTGCAGGCGCCGGAGAAGAACGAGATCGCCCGCGGCTTCGGCACGGCGCTGGTCCTGCTGTTCATCGTCGTCGTGCTGTTCCTCGCCACCCGCGCGATCGGCGGCCGAGCCCCCGGCGAGCTCTCCGCGGGCGGCCGCCGGCGCCGCGCGGCCGCTTCGCAACGTGACGCCCGGCGCATCGCCGGGCGACGACCGGAATCCTTCGGCATTGCCGGCCCCGTCAATGCACCCGCTGTTGAGAGGCAGGAAGAGGCTCGACCATGAACAATCGGCGTTTCCGATGGCGTCGCCGATCGGCGGCGCTCATCACGGCGCTCCTGGGCGCGATGGTGAGTCTCGTCGGTCCCGCGCGACCCGCGGTCGCGGCCGACTACGTGCCCATCTCCGGCGGCGGCTCCACCTGGTCGTACAACGCGTTCCACGCGTGGATCGGCAACGTGGCCCAGTACGGCATGCGCGTCGACTACGAGCGCAGCGGCTCGACCACCGGCCGGTCCAAGTTCCGCGAGGGCACCCTCGACTGGGCCGCGACCGACATCCCCTACGGCGTCACGGACGGCAACAGCCGCGACGACCCGCCGGACCGCGGGTACGTCTACATGCCGGACACCGCCGGCGGCACGACGTTCATGTACAACCTGAAGATCGGCACCAAGCGGGTCACCAACCTGCGGCTGTCCGGCGAGAACATCGCCAAGATCTTCACGGGCGTGCTGACCAAGTGGAACGACCCGGCGATCAAGGCCGACAACCCCGGCCTGAGCCTGCCGGCCATCACGATCGTCCCGGTGGTCCGCTCGGACGGCTCCGGCTCCAGCGCCCAGTTCAGCCAGTGGATGATCGCCACACAGGGGCGGTACTGGACGGACTACTGCGCCAAGGTCGGCCGCAACCCCTGCACGCAGACGTCCGCCTACCCGGTCCTCAGCGGCTCCGCGATGATCGGGCAGCCCGGCGACCTCGGCGTCTCCGGCTACGTCAGCCAGGAGGGCGCGGTCGGGTCGATCGGCTACGTCGAGTACTCGTACGCGATCCAGGCCGGCTTCCCGGTGGCGAAGGTGCTCAACCCGGCGGGCTACTACACCGAGCCCACCGCCGGGCACGTGGCCGTGTCGCTGCTCGCCGCCGAGATCAACATGGACAAGAACGACAAGGCCAGCTATCTGACGCAGAAGCTCGGCAAGGTGTACACCAACATGGACAAACGCACGTATGTGCTGTCCTCGTACTCGTACATGGTCATGCCGACCACGAACCAGTTCGGCTTCAGCAATGCCAAGGGCAAGACCCTCGGCGACTTCGGCAAATATCTCTTGTGCCAGGGGCAGAGCCAGGTCAACGCGCTGGGCTACTCGGCACTGCCGATCAACCTGGTGAAGGCGGGCTTCGAACAGCTGGCCCTGATACCGGGCGCCAGCGTGCCGCCCCCGTCCGACCTGCGCTCCTGCAACAACCCGACGTTCTCGACCGACGGCACCAACACCCTCGCCACCAACGACCCGATGCCGCCGGACTGCGACAAGCAGGGACCGTCCCAGTGCACGACCGGCACCGGCGGCGCCAACCCCAACAACGGCGGTGGCGGCGGCAACAACGGTGGCGGTAGCGGCAACAACAACGGCGGCGGGAACAACAACGGTGGCGGCGGGACCGGCACCGGCGGCACCAACGGCGGCGGCACCGGCGGCAACGAGAGCGCCGGACCCGGCTCCGGCCAGACCTGCGACGCCGACACCGGCATCTGCAGCGGCGGCGGGGGCGGAGGCAGCGGCGGCGGTTCGGGCTCGGAAAACGGCCCGAACCAGGTCGACGCGGCGGCGGTGGACACCGCCGCCGACCTCGGCAACGGCTTCGAGATCGCCCTCATGGTGGTCGCGGCGGCGCTGCTGCTGGGCCTGGGCCTGATCCCGCCGCTGGTCGCCCAGGCCGGTGCGAACCGCCGCGCCCGGCGCGACGGATCCGGGGGCCTGTGATGATGGTCAATCTGACCCTGCGCCGGCGGCTGGCGAGCGGCCTCGTCGCCGCGGTCGCCGCGCTCGGGCTGGTCGCGCTCGGGCCGGTCGGCCCGGCGCGGGGCGCGGACACCGTCGACCAGATCACCGGCAACGGGGAGACCGACTCCAAGGTCACCGTCCGGTGGGACAAGGGCCTGCTCGGCCCGGACAACAAGACGGTCGTGAAGCCGCGGGACCCGGACAGCGCCTACAAGTTCATGTACGACGACTTCAAGAACCTCGAGGTGTCCGTCGGGCAGACCGAGAACCTGGTCCACCAGGCCGTCCGGGTGAGCTGGAAGGGCGGCAAGGCGACCGGCGCCGGCGGCGCGTTCCTCTCGAACTACCTGCAGATCATGGAGTGCTACGGCGACACGGACGCCGGGCCCAATCCGGAGAACTGCCAGTTCGGCAGCGACGGCCTGCGGGCCACCAACGCCGGAAGCCAGAGCGCGGTGTCCCGGGGCGGCCAGGTCTGCTCCGGCGGCACGCCCAGCGCCGACAAGCCCCTGACGCTGGCGGACGGCTCCTCGCCCGCCAACGGCTGCGACCCGGGCGAGGACAAGGGCGCGCCCGGCTACAGCCATCAGGACCCCGGCGCCGAGAACTCCTTCTTCGTGCCCTTCATCCCGGTCAAGACGACCGACCCGCTGTTCAAGCCGATCGACTGGCCGTACAACAAGTTCAACTCCAACGAGATCCAGCTGGCCGAGACCCGGGCCGACGGGACCGGCGAGGTGTTCTTCAACACGCTGACCCGCCGCGAGGCGTCCGGGCTCGGCTGCGGCGAGGTGCTCACGAACGGCAAGCCCCGGGGGTGCTGGCTCGTCATCGTGCCGCGCGGGGAGTACATGGCCAATGGTTGGAAGCTGGGCACCGACGACCAGGGCTACGTCATGCAGGGCTCGCCGCTCGGGGCCGGGTCGTGGGCCCAGCGCATCCAGATCCACCTCGGCTACAGCCCCGTCGAGCCCAACTGCCCCATCGGGTCGGCCAAGGAGCGCCAGACCCAGGGCACCGAGGTCGTCTCCCGCGCGGTCTACTCGTGGCAGCTCGCGCTGAACACCGCGGCGAACTGCAGCAAGCTCTACGGGTTCGCCTCGACCCCCGAGGCCTCGAACACGGCCGAGCTGACGAACTCGTTCTCCGAGACCGGGCTCGCCTTCACCACCGTCAACATCGGCAGCGAGGCCACCCGCTCGGGCTCGACCCCGCCCGCCCTGCCGCCGATCGTGTACGCACCGGTCGCCGTGTCGGCGCTCACGTTCGGCTTCCACGTCAACCTCGCGCCCGGGGGCTATCGGACCGCGCCGGTCAAGATGACGCCGCGCCTGCTGGCCAAGGCGCTGACGCAGTCCTACCGCAACGACCTCGTCGACGTCGACAGCAACGGCGGCGCCGGCCCGGAGTGGGCCCGGAAGAACCCGCGCCTGATGACCCAGGACCCCGAGTTCATCAAGGTCAATCCCGACGTCGGCCAGCGGGGCGGGGCCGAGCTCATGACCCCGCAGCTGACGGCGGAGCACTCCGGCATCCTCCGGCAGGTCTGGGCGTGGATCCTGACCGACGAGTCGGCGCGCGCCTGGCTGACCGGCACCGCGGACGAGAACGGCATGGTCGTCAACCCCGCCTACAAGGATCTGAACCTCGCCGGAGCCGGCCCGATCGACTCGTTCCCGCGCGTCAACCAGTGCTACCGGACGCCGCAGTCCGAGGAGCCGGAGCGCGGCAAGTGCACGCTGGACCAGATCCCCTACATGGAGAACTTCGACGAAAGCGCGAGCCGGGTGCGGGGCGCGGCGAACCCCGACGGGGTCAGCTGGAACCCCAATGCGCGCTCGCCCAGCGGCACGCCTGGCTGGTGGGTCGTCGACCAGCCGGTCCAGTTCCCGGGCTCGATCTTCATGTGGGGAGTCATGGACTCCGCGAGCCTGGCCAACTACGGCGTCGTGCCGGCCCAGCTGTGCAAGGGCGACGGTACCGGATGCGTGTCGCCCACGGTGGCGTCGGTGACCGCCGCCTTCTCCGGCATCGTGATCGCGCCCGACCAGGTGCCGCAGGTGGACCCGGCGAAGGTGATGGCGGGCGCGTACCCGCTGACCTCGATCACGTACGCCGCCGTCCGGCTGAACCAGGAGCGGGACGCGCTCGCCGACTACGCCGCGTTCATCAAGTTCGCGGTGAACGAGGGCCAGACGCCCGGCGTCGACCCCGGTCAGCTGCCGCACGGATACCTCCCGCTGCCCCAGCCCCTGCGCGAGGCCTCCACGCAGATCGCCGACCTCCTGGCCAACCTGCCCTCGCCGACGGCGACCACGCCGGACAACGGGGGGTCGGGCAACGGCAACGGCGGCGGAGGCGGCGGCAGCGGCGGGGGCGGCGGCAACACCGGCACCGTGCCCAATCCGGGCGCGCGACCGGTGGCGTCCAGCTCGTCGGCGGGCGCGTTCACGACGACGTCGGCCAGCGCGGTGCCCGCGGCACTGTCCACCCCGCACACGGCGGTGGGCCTGGTCCGGTGGGCGCTGGTGGTCGTGCTCACCGCCGGCCTGGTCGGGGCCGTCGGCGGGCCGCTGCTCCGGCTGGGTCTCAGCCGCCGGCTCCCGCCGTGACGCCAGGCCCGCGATCCCGTCTCGCAGTGACCGTCGTCGTGAACAACAGACGACGGTCACTGGAACGGCCGTACAGAACTGCTTAACCCGTCCTTAAGAACGGCGTGCCCGCAAGTATCGCGAGCCTCCATGCACAACCGGTATCGGCCCGGCTGTTGGTTTCCACAAGATGATGTCGCTCGCTCCGAGCCGGGGCGGGCATTGCGGCCCCCATCGCAGGAAAGGACGCACATGATCAACACGAAGCGGCTCGTGCGGAGGTTGTTCGTCGGCGGTATCGCCACGGCCACCGTTGCCGCGGGCCTCGTCGTCGGCGTGGCCGGGCCCGCCTCCGCCGACCCGGTGGGCAGCCTGGCCGGTGTCGGCTCCGACACCACCCAGGACGTCATGAACGGTGCCGCCGACGCCATCGGCCTCGGTGTCGTCGGTTCCTGGGACGCCATCGACCCGATCTCCAAGGCGCAGCACCTGGTGATCAGCCCGAAGCGCGACTGCACCTTCAACCGCCCGAACGGCTCGGGTCAGGGCGTCACCGCGATTCGTCAGTCGGGCGGCGTGACGGCCGCGATCAACGCCCCGTTCGCCGACGAGGTGGACCAGCCGGAGGCCGGCTGCGTCGACTTCGCCCGTTCGTCCGGCGACCCGGGCACCAACCAGTCGAACTCCGGCCGGTGGGTGTACATCCCCTTCGCGCTGGACGCGGTCTCCATCGCCAGCCAGCACTTCGGCGACGCCACCGCGACCAACTACAACGCGCTCAGCATCGACCCGCTCAACGCCACCACGGGCCAGGGCACGCTGCAGAAGCTGTACCGTGACGGCGCGGCCGTGACGGTCAACGGCACCACCTACGACCCGCAGTGCAACGTCGCCCCCTGCGCCGGCGGTGCGACCCCGATCCACCTGTACATCCCGCAGAACGGCTCGGGCACCCGCAGCTTCTGGCTGAGCAAGATGGGCATCGGCACGGTCGGCGGCTGGGTGCACGACCACGCCTGGAACGGCACCGACTACACCGGCGCGCTCGTCGAGGAGCACGACGGCACGGTCCTGCAGAACGACGCGCTGGGCCTCGCCCCGTTCTCGGTCGCGCAGTGGGTCGCGCAGCGCAACGGTCACGGCGACCGTCGTCACGGCGCCCACCTGCACAGCCTGGTGAACGTCACGACGAGCGCGGTCTCCAACCCGCTCACCGGCGCCTTCCCGACGGTGGAGACGGGCAACCTCCAGTCCACCTTCATCGTCCGGCGTGAGGTCTACAACGTCGTGGAGTACGCGAAGGTCAAGCAGGGCGACCCGAAGTTCGACGCGACGCTCTACTCGGTCTTCGGCCCGCAGCAGGGTCTCTGCGGCAAGTCGGCGGTCATCCTGAGCTACGGCTTCGCCCTGCTCTCGTCCTCGCCGCTCGGCCACACCTGCGGCGCGATCGCTGACAATCTGCGCGCCTACGCCAACGACTGAGATCTCTGAAATCAGGTCGGTGCCTGGCCGGCCAGGCCGGCCGGGCACCGACCCTCGGCAACGCCATTGCACGCCCGTGGATCAATCCGCCGAACACCCCAACAGACTCCCTGGGGGCGCAATCCCCAGGGTGATCCGGGGCCGTGCAGCGGGCATTGCCCTCTACCAGAAAGGTCAGTGTAGCCCCTGATGAAGACCAGTTCCCTGAAGCGCCAGGCCCTGGCGGCCGGGGTGGTCCTCGGTGCCATGGGTGCGAGCCTGCTCGTTCCCTCGATCGCCAACGCCGAGCTGCCCAACCCGTTCCCCGCGGGCATCAGCCTCGGTGGCCTTCACCTGACCCCGAGTTCCGGCAACGGCAGTGAGCTCCCGAGCTTCGTTGCCGACCACGCCTGCGCGGCGGGCACCAACCTGGCGAACGTGAACACGATCGACCTGGGCGGCACCGAGCAGACGATCTCCAACAACGTGCTCGGCCCGGTCGCGGTGAACGCCGGCTTCGGCGGCACGTTCAGCACCGACCTCGCCACGGTTCAGGCGCTGGGTGGTACCCCGGGTACCGCCGAGTCGTTCCTGTTCCTGATCGACTGCCGCACGGGTGCCGGTCACGGCACCTACACGGACGCCGTGCAGGTGGACTTCGCCGCCGACGGCTCCTGGCAGGTTCACGGGTCGGGCCCGGTTGTCCAGCCGACGACCACCACGCTGACCCCCGCCTCGCAGACCGTGGCGCCGGGCACCAACGTGACGGTCACGGCCACCGTGAGCCCCGCGGCCGCGACGGGCACCGTTGAGTTCAAGGAAGGCGCCACCACGCTGTTCACGACCCCGTCGGGCAGCGGCACCTTCACCTTCTCGTCCACGAGCCTGACCCTGGGCTCGCACACCATCACCGCGACGTTCCACTCGGCCAACGCCGCCGCGTTCTCGGACTCGAACTCGACCTCCTCGGCCACCGTTCAGGTCGCCAGCGACACGGCGACCGCCACGGAGAACATCCAGGTCGGCGTTCCGCAGGAGCAGGGCGTGTTCACCATGACGGTGGACCCGGGCATCGTCGACATGGGCACCGCCCACCTCACGGGCACGGGCGACGCCCGCCACTTCCACGCCGAGGGCAACCTCAAGAACGTGAACGTCTCCGACGGCCGTGACCAGACGGTTCCCGGCTGGTCCGTCACCGGCCAGGTCGGCCAGTTCACCAACACCACCGACGCCACCAAGCACTTCCCGGGTTCCAGCCTGGGCTGGGCGCCGTCCGTGGTGGCGCAGAACCCGGCGGCGAACGTCTCCGCCGGTACCACCGTGACCACCGGGACGACCCCCGGCCTGACCTCCGCCAGCATCCTGGGCGGCGCGCAGGCGGGCAAGGGTCTCGGTGACAGCAAGCTCGGTGCGGCCCTGTCCCTGGACTTCCCGCGGGGCACCACGCCGGGTACGTACGCCGCGACGATCACGATCACCGGCCTCGGCGGCACCCCGCTCGCCTAGGTCCTGAAAAGGGGAGGGGCGCGCGGCACGGCCGCGGGCTCCTCCCCGATCCGGCCGTAGAGCTCCACCGAACTGAACGGACGTGCTGAGATGACCACTCCGCGCCACCTGCGCCGAGCGAGCGCGACCAGCGTCGTGGTTTCCCTGCTGGTCGCCGCCGCGATCACGCTGACGGGCGGCCCGGCCGGCGCGGCGCCCACGCCGACGCCCACGCCGTCGGCCCCCACCAGCACCGCCGGCGGCGTCGACCCCGCACCGCCGGGCTCCATCCGGTGGTCGGTCCAGCCGGCCGGCGCGCAGGGCCCGGACGGTCGCAAGGAGTTCTCGTACCGCGACATCAAGCCCGGCACGGTCGTGCACGACTACGTCGCCGTGACCAACTTCAGCGCAATGCCGGTGACGTTCCAGCTCTACGCGACCGACGCCCTGAACGGCAACAACGGCGCGCTGCAGCTGCAGCCGGCCGCCGAGAAGCCGAAGGACGTCGGCGCCTGGGTCCAGATCATGAAGACCAGCGTCACCCTGAAGCCGAACGAGCGCGCCAACGAGCCGATCACCCTGACGATCCCGGACACCGCCACGCCCGGGGACCACACCGGCGGCATCCTCGCCTCGATCGGCGTCGAGGAGAACAGCGCCAACGGCCCCGTCAAGGTGGACCGCCGCCTGGGCGTGCCGCTGTACCTGCGCGTCGCGGGCCCGCTGAGCCCGGGCATCGCCGTCGAGTCGGTGAGCGCCAGCTACCACGGCAGCCCCAACCCGTTCAGCGGCGGCAGCACCGACGTGACGCTGACCGTGCACAACACCGGCAACGTCCGGCTCAACGTGAGCCCCGAGGTCGTCGTGAAGGGCCTGTACTGGCTGAAGGTCGCCGGCGCCCACCCGACCGCCTTCCCCAACCTGCTGCCCGGCTCGTCGACGCAGATCACCGTGCACCTGGACGGCGTCTTCCCGCTCGGCCCGATGACCGTGCGGGTTAAGGCGGTGCCGAGCCAGATCACCGCGCTCGGGCTGCCGCTGGCCGAGACCGAACCGAAGGCCGTCGAGACCGAGGCCTTCCTGTGGGCCACGCCGTGGCCGCTGCTGCTGCTCATCGTCCTGCTCGTCGGCGGGTACTTCGGCGTCCGGTGGCTGCGGCGCACGCGGCGCGGCCGCCAGGACCGGGTCGTCGCCGCCGCGGTGGCGAAGGCGCGCAAGGACACGGTCGAGGAGCTGAAGAAGAAGGCCCTGGCGGCGAAGGCCGCCGATGGCGACTCCGGGGCCTCCGGATGACCCGGATCGAAGCTGTCCTGGCGGGGCGGCGATGAGCGCGCCCGTAGTGCTGCCGGCCGATGGGCCGGCAGCACCGCCGCGCGTGGACGTCCTGGCGTCGGGGCCGGCCGAGCCGCCGAGGCGCGGCCCGCGCGTCGTGCCGCCGGGCGTGCAGGTCTTCACCACGGCGATCACGATCCTGTCCGTCACGCTGCTCGGGTTCGGCGCCTACATGGCCTTCGTGTCGCGGCTGCACCACGACCGGGCCCAGTTCGTCTCGTACGCCAACTTCCGCAAGGACCTCGCGCAGGGGACCGCGCCGACCGGGCAGACGCAGCCCGAGGACCCGTCGAAGCTGCTCGAGCTCGGCACGCCGGTCGCGGTGCTCGACATCCCGCAGCTGCACCGCAAGGAGGTCGTCTTCGAGGGGACGACCGGCGAGGTGATGGAGAAGGGACCGGGCCACCGGCGGGACACGCCGCTGCCCGGGCAGCCCGGGGCCAGCGTGATCATGGGCAAGGCGACCACCTACGGCGGGCCGTTCAAGGACCTCTCGGCGCTGGTGCCCGGCGACGAGTTCACCGTCACCACCGGCCAGGGCGAGCACCGCTTCAAGGTCCTCGACGTGCGCCACGGCGGCATGCCGCAGCCGCCACCGCCGGCGGCGGGCACCGGGCGGCTCGTGCTCACCACGGCGTACGGCGGGATGTTCGCGCCCACCGACGCGCTGCGGGTCGACGCCGACCTGATCTCGGAGGTGAAGCCGGCACCGCGGCAGGTGTTCAAGGCCTCCCAGCTCATGCCGTCCGAGCAGGTGATGGCGATCGACCGCGGCGTGTGGTTCCCGCTGGTCTTCATCGGCGAGGCGCTGCTGCTCGCCGTCGGCCTGCTCTCCGCCGCGCGGGTGTACTGGGGCACCTGGCAGACGTGGATCGTGGCCGTGCCGGTGGTCGGCTTCCTGGGCCTCGCGACCGCGGACCAGGTCTCCCGGCTGCTACCGAACCTGATATGACCCGACGGACGAGGGAAGTCGCACGGTGAACCAAGGCAACGAAAGGACCGCGGCCCTGCCAACGGCCGCACTGGACCTCGGTGACGCGACCCTGCCCGAAGCCGGCTGGGTCAGCTCGCACGAGGCGCTGGCCGCGTACGACGAGTACCTCGGCGCGCACCGCGAGCCGCGCCCGCTGGCCGGGCTCGACGCCCGCGACATCAGCGCCTGGTTCGGCAACCATCAGGTGCTGGACCGGGTGTCGCTGTCCATGGCGGCGGGCGAGGTGACCGCGCTGATCGGCCCGTCCGGCTGCGGCAAGTCGACCTTCCTGCGCATCCTCAACCGGATGCACGAGCTGGTGCAGGGGGCGGCGCTGGCCGGCGAGGTGCTGCTGGACGGCGAGGACATCTACGACGCGTCCCGGCGCCTGACCGACGCCCGCCGGCAGATCGGCATGGTGTTCCAGAAGCCGAACCCGTTCCCGGCGATGTCCATCTACGACAACGTGGTCGCCGGCCTGAAGCTCACCGGCCAGCGGGCCGGCCGGGCCGAGAAGGACGACCTCGTCGAGCAGTCGCTCATCAAGGCCGGGCTCTGGCGCGAGGTGCGCGACCGGCTGCGCCAGCCCGGCGGCGCGCTCTCCGGCGGCCAGCAGCAGCGGCTGTGCATCGCCCGGTCGCTCGCCGTACGCCCGCGGGTGCTGCTGATGGACGAGCCCTGCTCGGCGCTGGACCCGACCTCGACCCGGGTCATCGAGGAGACCATCAAGGAGCTCGTGGCCGAGGTGACGATCGTGATCGTCACGCACAACATGCAGCAGGCCCAGCGGATCAGCGACCACTGCGCGTTCTTCCTGGCCGAGCAGGGGACGCCGGGGTACATCGTGGAGCACGGCCCGACCGACGCGATGTTCGGCGCGCCGCAGGACCCGCGCACCGCCGACTACGTCAACGGCCGGTTCGGATGAGGACCCCGCTCCTGCCGCGGCTCGCGGTCGCGCTCCTCGTGGCGGCCGTGGCCGTGCTCTCGCCGTCGGCCGCCCTGGCCGCGATGCCGAAGACGGTTCCCGCCGGGATCACCTACGGCGGCCTGCACATCACACCGAGCTCGGGCGCCGGCACCGACACGCCCGCGTTCACGGCCGACCACGCGTGCCGGGCGGGCACGACCGTGGCGAACGTCAACACGATCGACATGGCGAGCGTCGAGCAGACCATCTCCAAGAACGTGATCGGCGACGCGACGCGGGCCAAGGGCTTCGGCGCCGCGTTCATCGCCGACATGAACACGGTCCAGGCCGCCGCCGGCACGCCCGGGACGGCCGAGTCGTTCCTGTTCATGGTCGACTGCCGGACCGGACCCGGCCACGGCACCTACACCGACGCCGCGGTCGTCGACTTCGACGCGGGCGGCGGCTGGCGGGTGAGCGGCTCGCAGCCGGCGTCGTCGGCCGCCGGGTCGAGCGACGGCGGCCTCACGGTGTTCGTCCTGGTCGGCATCGTGGTTGCCCTGATCGGCGCCGGGGCCGGTCTCTGGTACCTCATGGGCCGCCGCCGCACGAAGTCCACCGTCTGATCGATCCGAAACCAGAAAGGTCAGCGTACTTCTCCATGAAGACGAATCTCTCGAAACGGCTGGGCCTCGCGGTCGCCGCGATGCTCGGCGCGATCGGGGTGAGCATGCTCATTCCCGCGGTCGCCTTGTCCGCCATGCCGGACCCGATCCCCGCGGGCCTCAACATGGGGGGCCTCCACCTGACCCCGAACAACGGAGACGGCAGCGAGACGCCGAGCTTCGTCGCCGACTCCGCCTGCGCGGCGGGCACCGGCCTGGGCAACGTCAACACGATCGACACCAGCAACACCGAGCAGACGCTCTCCGGCAACGTGCTCGGCCCGGTGACGATGACCCCGAAGTGGGGCGGCAAGTTCATCATCGACATGGCCACGGTGCAGGGGCTGGCCGGCACGCCCGGCACGGACGAGTCGTTCCTGTTCATGATCGACTGCCGCACGGGCGCCGGGCACGGCACCTACACCGACGCCGTGCAGGTGGACTACAAGACCGACGGCAGCTGGCTGGTGCACGGCGAGACGCCGACGTCGCCGAGCCCGTCGGCCAGCGCCTCGAAGTCCCCGTCGGCATCGCCCACGACGTCGAAGCCCCCGTCGTCGCCTTCGGTCTCGCCCAGCCCGTCGGCGACGACGTCCACCACGACCGAGGCGCCCACGCCGACGCCCACGGCGTCCACGTCGACCACGCCGGCCGGCGGCAACCTGCCGGTGACCGGCGTCGACGTGTACTCGCTGGTCGCCGTCGCGCTCGCGATGATCGCCGCCGGTGTCACGCTGGTGTACGCGGCACGCCGTCGCCGGGCGTCCGGCGCCTGATCGACGCCCACCCGGCCCGCCGAGGCCGGGGTGATCGGCCCCAGTGGCCCGTCACCCCGGCCTTGCGGCGTTCTGGGGCCCGATTGGTACGGCCGCGGTGGTCCATTTCTGAGTCGTCCGGGTCGATGTCCCGGCGGCGTGAGCCGGCCCGATGCCCGCTCACAGCGGGCATTCAGGATCAATTCCGACGCCCGCCCGGTATCACGCGCGATAGGGCCGCTTCTGGCTATCGCCTGTTCGGTCAGCCATTCCTGCTGAATGGATTACTCAACGTTTCTTGATGTTCATCTCGTGCATGTCCGGCGTGCGGTCAGGTACGCGTGCCGCGTCATCGCCGATATCGAGGGTCAGCACGGTGGCCTGCGCGCCGGACGGCTACGAGCCGACCGGTGCGCCGGCAACGAACATTCGGGGAGGAATGTCCACATGCTGCCGCCGCGGTTCATTTTCCTGGCGATCGTCACACCCGACGATGACGACTCTGTTGCAGACCGGCAACAACGGACCGCCTGGATGCTGTGCTCGCCCAACAACCGGATCCTCGGCCGGGGTGAACGCCCCTTCGACACCGAGGCGCAGTGCCGCCGGGCCGTCCTGGACCTCGTGGGCGCGGCCGACCGGCTCAACCCCGTCTCGACCGCGCTGGGCACCAGCGGGCACTGGGTGTGGCGGGTCGAGCTCGACGGCGTGCCGGTCGCCGTCTCGCACCGCTCCTACCTGCGGGCGCGCGAGTGTCAGTACAACGTCGGCCGGTTCCTGGCCGCCCTGCCCGCGGGCCTGCTGACCGAGGGCCGGCGGCTGCTGCGGGAGGCGCCGCGGGCGGTCGAGCGGCTGACCCGGGGCGTCGTGGAAAGTCCGGCGGTACAGCGCCGGGCCCACGGCGAGACGACGGCCTGGAGAGCCATCAGGACCGCGTGATGGCATTTGTGAATTCATTCGAATATTGCCGATCAGAGCCGCTCCTGCTTGCGCCGAAAAGGCCGGTTCGGGGTTGTTCACCGAATTGCCGGACGGTGTGTCGATGAACGACACCCGCCGGGGGCAGGATGCCTGGATGCTCAAGACGTTGCGCCGGAACGGATCAAGCATGAATGTCGCCCGATCGAACCCGCCGTACCTTCGCCTCGCCGTGGTATCGGCCGCGGTCGTCGCGTTTCTCCTGGCCGGCGCGCCCGCGTCGGCGCAGCCGCAGGACGACGGGATGCCGATCGTGGTCGTGGTGAGCGGCACGCCGGAGACGACGAGCCCGACGCCCGGTGGCGGCGGGGGTGGTGGCGGCGGCGACCTGCCCAGGACCGGCCTCAACATCGTGCTCATCACCGGGGTCGGCGTGGGCCTGGTGGCCATCGGCGCGGCCGTGCTCGTGGCCGCCCGCCGGCGGCGGGTCGCCGGCGCCGCCCGCTGACCTACCGCGCCTGCGCGCCCAGGTACGCCAGGACGGCGCGCACCCGGCGGTGCGCGTCGTCCGCGGGCGGCAGCGCCAGCTTGGCGAAGATGTTGGTGATGTGCTTCTCGACCGAGACCGGCGCGAGCACCAGCGCCGCGCAGATCGCCGAGTTGGACAGCCCCTGCGCCATCAGCGCCAGCACCTCGCGCTCCCGCGGCGTCAGCGCGCCCACGCCGGCGTTGCGGTCGTTGCGGGTGAACAGCTGGCGGACCACCTCCGGGTCCATCGCCGTGCCGCCGGCCGCGACGCGCTCGATCGCGTCAAGGAACTCGTCCAGCGCGGTCACCCGGTCCTTGAGCAGGTACCCGACCCCGCCCCGCCCGTCGGCCAGCAGGTCGGCGGCGTAGGCCCGCTCGACGTACTGCGACAGGATGAGCACCCGCGCGGCCGGGTCGGCGGCCCGGATCTCCAGCGCGGCCCGCAGCCCCTCGTCGCGGAAGCCCGGCGGCAGGCGTACATCCACAATGGACAGATCCGGCTCCTCGGCCGCGACCGCCGAGAGCAGCTCCGGTGCCGATCCGACCGCGGCGACCACGGTGTGCCCGGTGTCGGTCAGCAGCCGCGTGAGGCCGTCGCGCAGCAGGAGCAGGTCCTCGGCGATCACGATGCGCATGGGAACTCCGCTCGCAGCAGTGTGGGTCCGCCCGGCGGGCTGTCCACGGTCAGGGTGCCGTCCAGGGCCTCGACCCGCCGCCGCAGGCCGTCCAGGCCCGCGCCCGCGGGGTCGGCGCCGCCGCGGCCGTCGTCCTCGACTCCGATCGAGACCCCGTCGGCGGTACGGCGAAGCCCGATCACGCACGCGCCGGCCCCCGAGTGCTTGGCCGCGTTGGCGAGCCCCTCGGCGGCCACGAAGTACGCGGCCGACTCCACCGCGGCGGGGAACCGCAGCTGCGGGTCGCCCCGCACCTCGACCGCCAGGGGGCTGTCGGCGGCGAGGGCGGCCAGCGCCGCGTGCAGGCCCCGGTCGGTCAGGATCGGCGGGTGGATGCCGCGCACCAGCCGCCGCAGCTCGGCGAGGGCCTCGTCCAGCTGCCGCCGCGCGGTGTCGACGTCGGCGGCCCCCGGCGCGGCGTCGCCGACCGCCCGCAGCTTGCGCGCCGCCAGCGCCAGGGTCATCCCGGCCGCCACGATCCGCGCCTGCGCCCCGTCGTGCAGGTCCCGCTCGATGCGGCGCAGCTCGGCCGCCTGCGCGTCCACGACCCGGGCCCGCGTCCGGGCGAGGCGCTCGGCCTCCTCGACCAGGCGCAGGTGCTCGCCGGGGGAGAGCAGCGCCCGCGCGACCCCCGCCTCCAGCGCGGCCAGCCGGCGCACGATCCACACCGCGAGCGGCACCAGGGCCAGGCCCAGCAGCGTCAGCCCGAACCGCCCGGCAGTCGTGGTCATCAATGGTTTCACGGGGAACGGGGCCCGCGGGTTGGGCACCGCCCAGGCCCACGCCGGCGCGGTGAGCACGCCGAAGGAGACAGCGGCGGTGACGATCCCGGCGATGCCGAGCCCGAGGCCGAGCGGGAACAGCAGTACCAGCCAGGCCAGGTCGCGCCAGGTGGCGGGCTGGGCGCCGACGGCGGCGACCCGCCGGCGCAGGGTGTCGCCCGCGGTGGGCGCGTAGGGCGCGGCGATCGGGCGGCCCAGCACCCAGCCGGCGCGGTGGCGCTCGGCCGTGGCGAGGCGGCGGGTGACCCAGGCGGCGCCCAGGAAGGCCGGGCCGCCGAGCTGCGTGACGGCGAGCACCGCGACGGCGACCGTCGAGGCGACGCTCCACAGCAGCCCGACCGGCCCGGCCAGCACGCCGCCGGCCAGGTAGGCCAGTGCCGCCGCCGTACGCCTCACTCGGACCAGGGTACGCATCGCCGGCGGACCACGAAGCGCACGGGCACAGCGCCGGCCAGCAGGCCGAGCAGGGCGGTGCCGCCGAGCAGCGCCGCGTACACCGGCGGGTCGACGAACACTCGCAGCGTCCCGTCCTGGGCGAGGCTGAACGCGCCGACGACGATCGCGCTGACCGCGGCGCCGAGCAGCGCCCCCACCGCGACCGCGATCCCGGCCTCGGCGGTGACGAGCCGGCGTACCTGGGTGCCGGTCGCGCCGGCCAGCCGCAGGTCGGCGTACTCCCGCCGGCGCGCGGCCGTGGCGATGGCGAACGTGTTGACCACGGCGATCGCGGTGAACCCGAGCGACACCGCCACCATGAGCTCCCACGCCCCCTGCTGCGGCGGCGCGTCGCCCGCCACCGGCGCGGCCTCGCGCACCGCCGCGCCCTTCGCGGCCCCGCGCAGCGACAGGCCGGTGACCAGCCCGCGCGGGTCGTGCGCGGCGACGAGGGCGGCCGGCAGCACCAGGTCGCCGAACCCGTGCGAGCGCTCGTACACAGCGGTCAGCGGCAGCTCGGTGCGGTAACCGTCGGCCAGCCACACCGGCACCCGGTCGCCGACCCGCAGCCCCTCCTGCCGGGCCAGGAAGGCACTCATGGCCAGCCCGCCGGCTTGCAGCGCGCCGTCGCGCACGCCGAGGTCCAGCGCGGGCGCGCCGGTGGCCAGCAGCCCCTGCGCCGCGTAGTCCTCGGGCTTGCCCCCGCGCACCAGGATCGCCCGGGTCGGGATCGTCGCCGCCGCGCCGGTGGCCCCCGCGTCGTGGATGAGCGCCTCGGCGGCCGCGAGCGGCATCCCGGCCCGCGTGTCGACCCGCACGTCGGCCGGCGCACCGCGGGCCGCCTGCTCGTCCGCGGCGAGCCTCGAAAGCAGCGAGCTGTTCAGCAGCATCGTCGCGTTGACGGCGAACATCAGCACGAGCGGCACCGCGACCGCGGCCACGCGCCGGTGCTCGGCCCGGGCGATCAGCCCCGCCAGCCGCCCCGCGCGCCCCGGCGCCAGCCGGCCCACGACCGCGGTCAGCCCGCGCACCAGCAGGGGACCGCTCGCCGCCACCGCACACAGCAGCAGCGCGCACGACACGAAGCTCATGCCCATGCCGAGCGGGCCGTCCAGGGGTACCACGGAAAGGACGGTGACGGCACCGGCGGCCGCCACCACCGACAGCACGGCGCGCAGCGCGCCGGCGCCGCGGGGCGCGACCGCCGTCTCGGCCAGCGCCTGCGTCGGGGCGATCCGCACCGCCCGCCGGGCCGCGACCCGCGCCGACAGCACCGTGAGCAGCACCCCGGCGGCCGCGGCGGCGACGAGCACGCCGACGTTGACCCGGACCGCGAACTGGGCCGGCACCACGCCGAGGCCGCGGAAGCGCCCCGCGATCATCCCGGCGATCGCGATGCCCAGCGGCGCCGCCGGTACGGCCGCGACGAGCCCGAGCGCGGCCGCCTCCACGCCGAGCAGCCGCCGCAGCGCCCGCGGCGTCGCCCCGATCGTGCGCAGCAGCGCCAGCTCGCGCAGCCGCTGCCGAACCCCCAGCGCCACGGTGCCGACCAGCACGAACACGGCGGCGAACGCGGTGATCGCGATGACGAACCCGAAGATCGAGATCGGCGCGACGTAGTCCGGCAGGGCCCCCGGCAGGTCCGCGCGGACGCGGTCGTCGCCGGTCAGCACCGGCGCGTCGGTCACCGTCCGGGCCGCCGCCGCGAAGGCGGTCGTGTCGCCGGTACGCACGGCAATGGCGGTCGGCCCGGCGAGCCCGGACAGCGCCGCCACGTCCCCGTCGGCGACGAACAGCGCACCCTGCGCCGGCAGCCCGTCGCCGTGCGGGGGCGCGGCGATCCCGGAGATCCGCAGCGGCCACACCCCGGTGCGCGTCGTCACCTCGACGGTCGAGCCGTGGATCCGCGCGGCCAGCTCGGCGTCGACGACCACCTCGCCGGCCTTCGGCGCGGCCCCCGTCCGCAGCGTGAACGGCGTCAGCGCCGCCGAGCTCCACCCGTGCCCGACCACCGGCGGCCCGCCGGCGCCGAGCTGCACCGGGAACGCGTAGTCGGCCACGGCGCCGGTCACGCCCGGCAGCGCCGCCAGCCGCGACGTGAGCTCCGGCGGCAGCGTCCCGGCCCCGGTGAGCCGCTCGGTCTTGGTCTTCGTCTTGGTCTTGTCCTGCTTCTTGTGCGTGACGGTCGTCGCGCTCACCTCGCGCGGGCCGGACACCACCGCATCGGCGCCGGCGAACCGGTCCGCCGGCGGCCGGGCGGTCAGCACGGAGAACAGCAGCAGCCCGCCGGCCGCGAGCAGCGCGACCGCGAGGAGCGCGGCCAGGAACGTGCCGGCGTAGGCGCCGCGGTGGCGGCGCAGCGTGCCGAGAGCGAGCCGCATCATCGCGCGCTCACCTGGCTCATGCGAAGGGCGACGCCCTGCGCGGTCGGCCTGTCCAGCTCGTCGACGACGCGCCCGTCGGCCAGGAACACCGCCCGGTCGGCCCAGGCCGCCGCGGCCGGGTCGTGCGTGACCATGACGATCGCCGTACCCAGGCGGTCGACGGCCTCGCGCAGCAGCCCCAGCACCTCCCGCCCGGTCGCGAGGTCCAGCGCCCCGGTCGGCTCGTCGGCGAAGATGACCTCGGGCCGCGCCGCGAGCGCCCGCGCCAGCGCCACGCGCTGCCGCTGCCCGCCCGACAGCCGCGCCGGCCGGTCGTCCTCCCGGCCGTCGAGCCCGACCCGCCGGATCACCTCGCGCGCCCAGGCCTTGTCCGCCCGTACTCCGGCCAGCCGCTGCGGCAGCAGCACGTTGTGCCAGACGGAGAGCGAGTCGAGCAGGTTGTACGCCTGGAAGACGAACCCCACGCGACGGCGCCGCACCTCGGTCAGCCGCGGCTCCCGCAGCCGCCCGATGTCCTCCCCGGCCAGCGTGACCCGCCCGGAGTCAGCCGTGTCGAGCCCCGCCGCGCAGTGCAGCAGCGTCGACTTGCCCGAGCCGGAGGGCCCCATGACGGCGCAGAAGGTCCCGCGCTCGATGCGGGCCGAGACCCCGTCCAGCGCCCGGACGCCCGCCCCCGGGTAGGTCTTGATCAGGTCGTGCACCTCGACGACCGCCGTGTTGTCCATGCCGTACAGCCTCGAAAATTCCGCGCCGCGCCGACACATGGCGCCCTTGGATCTTCGGGGTATGGCCAGCCCTACCGTGCCCGGGCGAGGTGCACCGCGTGCGCCGCCGCCAGCGCGGCGGTGCCCAGCGCCAGGATGAGCGCGGCCACGCCGAGCCGGTCCAGCGTGGGCTCGAACCGCCCCAGCCCCGGCCGCGCCGCGATCAGGACGGCGACGAGCCCGCCGAGCCCGGCGATGACGCCCGGCCGCCGCGGCGAGCCTTCCACGCCCCTCGATCCGTGTGGGTCAGGCGGGCTGCTGGGCGTCGCGCTTCGGGGTGGCCTCGCGGATCTGGGTGACCAGGCTCGCGACGCCCTCCGCCAGGTCCTCCGTCGTCGGGCGGCCGTCAAGGCGCGGCAGCGCGCCCAGGAACTGCAGGCCGCCCGGGATCAGGCCGCGGCCCGGCGCCCGGTCGGGGACGTTCGCGGCGGCCCGGCGGTCGATCTGGGAGTCGGTGGGCTCCGTCAGCCGGAGCTCGACGCGGCTGCCGAAGCGCTCGCGAACGGGCGCCGGCACGTCCGGCCAGCGGGTCGCGGTGGCCACGACGTGCACGCCGTAGGTCAGGCCCCGGCTCGTCAGGTCGTCGAGGGCCTCCGCGAGGTCCGGGAAGTCGCGCAGCGCCGACCAGCCGTCGATCACCAGGAACACGTCGCCGAACGGGTCGTCGGCGTGCTGGCCGGCGCGGCGCAGGCGGCGGTACGTCGCCATCGAATCGACCGACGACGCGGCGAAGCGGCGCTGGCGGGCGGCGCGCAGCGACTGCAGGCCGGCCACCGTGCGGCGCACGGCGTCCTGGTCGTGGAGGGCGAGGACGCCCGCCACGTGCGGGAGGTCGCGCAGGGCCTGCAGGCCGCCGCCGCCGAAGTCCAGGCAGTGGAACGTCGCCTCGGCCGGCGTGTGGGACAGCGCCAGGCCCAGGATCAGGGTGCGCAGCACGGTGCTCTTGCCGCTGGCCGGGCCGCCGACGACGATCGCGTGGCCGGCCGGGCCGGCGAGCTCCCACCACAGCGGGTCGCGGCGCTGCTCCAGCGGGCGGTCCACGACGCCGATCGCGGCGTACAGGCCGCCCTGCAGCTCGGGAGCGGGAACCGTCAGGCCGCGCTGCGGGTCGGCGACCGGTGCGGGCAGGAGGGCGCCCAGCGTGGGCGACTCGGCCAGCGGGGGCAGCCACAGCGGGTGCGCGGGCACGCCCTGGCCCCGCATGCGGGCGACGAGCACGTCCAGCGCGGCGGCGCCGGCGGAGGCGACCGGCGGGGCGTCGGCGGGGGTCGCCGACGGGACGTACGCGGCCACGTAGTCGTGGATGACCGGCGCGGCCGGGGCGGACCGGCCGTACAGGCCGGAGACGCTCGCCGGGCGGAACGGCCGCGGCGGCTCGCTGCCGACGCTGAGGTGGCCCCGCCCGGGCACGTCGGGGTCCCCGGCCGGCGCCGGGCCGAGGCCGATGCGGTACGTCAGGTGCGCGTCCAGGGCGCGCGACCGGCCCTCGTCCAGCCGCCGGGAAGCCAGCAGCAGGTGTACCCCGAGCGGGCCCCTGGCCCGCCCGGCCTCCTCGAGCGCGGCGGCGAGCCCCGGCACGTCGCCCAGGCCGTCGCCGACGATGACCAGCGACGCGTCGGGGCGGGCCGACCGGCGGCGGCGCAGCTCGCCCTCGATGGTCTGGGCCAGGCGGTCGACCAGCGGCGGCTGCGTGGCGAGGCCGGCGATGAGCGCGCCGGTGTGCGGCAGCGCGTCGAGGCCCGCGAACGTGCCGGCGCCGTGCGCGTCGACGAGCAGGAAGTTGATCCGCTCCGGGCCGTACGCGACGGCGAGGCCGGCCACGATCGCGCGCAGCAGCTCGGCGCGGCCGGCGTCGTCGGCGGCGATGACGAGGCCGTGCGGGCCGTCGCGGTCGAGGTCGAGCTCGACCGGGGCGCCGTCGGGCGACCAGCCGAGCCGCACGCGCAGGCCCTCACCGGCGGCGGACCAGCGGGCGGCCGGGTCGAAGTCGTCTACCGCGTCGAGGCCGAGCAGGGCGAGGTCGCCGGTCGTCTCCGAGGCGTCCGGCGAGTCGGGGCGCAGGGGCGCGAGCTGCAGCGCGAGGGCCTCCGCCTCCGCAAGGCTCAGGGCGTCGGCGCGGCCGGCCGGGGTCCAGCCCTCGGCGGTGGCGCGCAGCAGCGTCCCGTAGCCGTCGATGGAGACGGTGGCGGCACCGTCGAGCGGCGAAGGGCGGGGCGAGAGGTCCAGCACGGTCACGCCGGCGACGCCGCCCGGGCGAAGCAGGTGCGCGGACTGCAGCTCGTCGCCGCCGTCGAGGACCAGCAGGACGTGCGGGGCGACGAAGCCGGGCTCGAAGCGGGGGCGGTTTCCGGTGATCGGGTCGAGCAGCGTCTCGAGCGCCACCACGGACGGCGCGACCAGGCGGGCCGGGCCGAGGGCGTCGCGCAGCTTCGGGTGCTGGGCGTGCGGCAGCCACTTGGCCCACTCCCACTGCGCGGCCGCGCCCGGGCCGGCGCACACGGCGACGATGAGATCGTCCGGGGAGTGGAACGCGGCGGCCTGGGCGACGATCGCGCGGGCCAGCGCCCGGGCCTGCTCCGGGCTGCCCTGGACGTGCAGGCGGGCGTGGTCGCCGAGCGGGATCGCGACGGGCAGGTTGTCGACGGCGGCGTACGACGCCATGAACCGCCGCAGCGCCAGCGCGCTCATCGGGTCCGGGTCGTCCAGCGGGCGGGCCGGCGGCGCCACGATCGGGGTGGCGAGCGCCTGCGGGCCGAGCGCGACCCGCACCACGGCGAAGTCGGTGTCGCCGGGGCGGCGCTCCCACAGGCGCCGGCTCGGCGGGATGGACCACAGCGCGTCCGGGTCCGGGTGGCGGTACAGCAGCGTCGCCCTTTGCATTTGCGCGCTCCGGCGGGCCTGCCGGCGGCGCTGGCCGAGGTGGCGCAGGTAGGCCTGGCGGGCGAGCAGCCGTTCCCGGCGGCCGGGCCCGGTGCCGCGCCCGAACATGACGGCGAGGACGCCGACGACCGACAGCAGGAAGAGCCCGCCCGTCAGGTACACCAGCGGCCCGATCGGCTGCCCGGCGAACAACAGCGCCATCGACCCCGCCCCGACGAGCAGCGGGACGACGGTGAGCAGCAGCGGCCAACTGCGCGCCGGCGAGGCGGGCAGGACGGGGGGCGCATCGAGCACCAGCTCTCCCGCCGGGTACTCGGGCTCGGCCCGCCGCGATGCCCGGGTGCGTATGACCGTGCTCACGGGGACACATGCTAACGCTGCTACGTTGGGCACTCTCGATGGACGCGGAGGCTAGGGAGCGCGCGGCGATGGCCGAGAACGTTGGTGCCGGACTGGCCCGGGTGGTGCTCGCCGCGCCCAAGCGGCGCCTCGACCTCGTGCTTCCCGAGCAGATCCCGCTGGCGATGCTGCTGCCCGGCGTGCTGCCGCGCGCGGGCGAGGCGCTCGCCGACGAGGGCCTCGAGCACGGCGGCTGGGTGCTGTGCCACACCGACGGCCGCCGCCTCGACCTGGGCGGCACCCTCGCGGCGCAGGGCGTGCGCGACGGCGACATCCTGCATCTCACCCCCCGCTATGCGCAGTGGCCGGAGGCCGACTACGACGACGTCGTCGACGCGGTCGCGGCCGGCGCCCGCCGCCACGGCGCGGCCTGGACGCCCGCGTGGACGCGCGGCACCGGCATCGCGGCCGGCGTGCTCGTGCTGGTCGCCGGGCTCGGGCTGCTGCTCGCCGCCGGGCCGTCCTGGCTGATCCCGGCGATCGTCGCGCTCGCCCTGGCCGCGGGCCTGCTCGCCGGCGGCGTCGTGCTGTCCCGCGCGCTGTCCGAGGCGACCGCGGGCGCGGCGCTGGGGGCGGCCGGGCTGGCGTACGCCTTCGTGGGCGGCCTGCTCGTCCTCGGCGGCGACGAGCCGCTGTCGGGCCTGGGCGCGCCGCAGCTGCTGGTCGGCGCGGGCGCGCTGCTGGTGGGCTCCGTCATCGGGTACGCCGGGATCGCGGCCCGCCTGCGCCTGTTCGTGGCCGGCATCGCCGCGGGCGGCCTCGGTGTCGGGGCGGGCCTGCTCGGCCTGACCGGCCTCGGCGCGGCCGAGTGCGCCGCGGCGCTGCTCGGCGTCCTGGTCCTGCTGGCACCCGCCGTGCCGCAGGCGTCCATCCGCCTCGGCCGGGTGCCGGTGCCGCAGCTGCCGCGCCCGACCGACGACCTGCTGCGCCCCGACCCGGTGCCGCCGGCCGCGGCCACCTACGCCCGCGTCGCGCGCGCCGACGAGATCCTCACCGGCCTGCTGTTCGCGTTCGCGATCCTCAACGTCGTGGCGAGCTGGCTCGTCGAGCGCCAGGGCGGCGTCGTGGCCGGCGTCCTCGTCGGCGTGGTCGCGGCGGCCAACGCGGTGCGGGCCCGGACGTTCGCCGCCGTGCGGCACCGCCTGCCGCTGCTGCTCACCGGCGTGGCCGGGGCGGCGCTGCTCATCACCCGGCTGCCCGGCGCCGACCGGCCGGTCCAGGCCGGCGTGGGCGCCGGGCTGCTGCTGCTCGCGATCGCCGCGGTCGCGGCCGGGATCCGGTTCGCCGCGCGGCCGCCGTCGGTGTACCTGGCCCGGGCCGCCGACGTGCTCGACATCGTGCTCGTGCTCGCGCTCATCCCGCTGGCCGGCCAGATCCTCGGCGCCTACGCCTGGGCGCGCGGCCTCGGCGGCTGATAAAGACATGGCGGCCGACGACAGGGACATCCCCGGAGAAGGGACAACGCCGATGCCGTCCCGGCGGGAGCAGATCCAGTCGCACCAGTACGCGATGCAGCGCGTGGTCGGCGCGTTCGTCTCCGGCGAGGCCGAGCCCGCCGCCGAGCCGGACCGCCGCCTCGGCACGGCCGCGCTCGCCGGCCTGCTGGTGGCGGCGGTGGTGCTGGCCGGCGCCGGCGTGTACGGGCTGCTGCGCCCCGGCGGCAACAGCGGCTGGAAGCGCGAGGACGCCGTCGTCATCGAGCGCGAGACGGGGACCCGGTTCGTGTACCGCGGCGGCACCCTCTATCCGGTCGCGAACTTCTCCTCGGCCGTGCTCGCCGTCGGCCGCGCCACCGAGCCCGTCATCGTGTCGCGCGCGTCGCTGGCCGGCACGGCTCGCGGCCCGCTCATCGGCATCGCCGGCGCCCCGGACGCGCTCCCGGCCGCGGACCGCCTGCTGCGCGACGCCTGGTCGATGTGCGTGACGAGCGGGCGCGACTCCGGCGGCGCGACCACGGTGACGAGCGAGCTGCTCGTCGCCCGTGCCCCCGCGGGCGGCACCGACCTGGGCGAGGCCGGACTTCTCGTGCGGGAGAACAGCAGCCAGAAGGTGTACCTCGTGTGGCACGGCCGCCGGTTCGCGATCAACAGCAAGCAGGCGCTGACCGCGCTGAACGTCGACGCCCAGCCGCGCATCCCGGTCGCCGACGCCTGGCTCAACACGGTCCCGGTCGGCCTGCAGGTGGCCCAGCCGCCGGTCGAGGGCCGCGGCAAGGCGTCCACCCCGCTGCCCAACCTCCTCGTCGGCCAGGTCATCACGGCCGGCGGCAGCGGCTACCTCGTCCGCCAGGCCGACCTGCTGCCGCTCACGCCGGTGGAGCAGGCGATGATCCTGGCCGACCCGAACACGGCGTCGGCGTACCCGAACGCGACCCCGGCGGCCAAGACGGTCCAGGCCGCCGACATCGCCAACGTCACCAGGGCCACCCGCCCGCCCGCCTCCGACCTCGACCCGCCGGCCCAGCCCCCGGCCATGGCCAACGCCGACGCGGCCCGCATGATCTGCACGACCTTCGCCGACGGCCAGGCCACCCCGAAGTTCGTCATCAACGCCGACCCGCGCCTGGAGACCGGCATCGCGACCAACGGCAGCGCCACCGACCTCGTCGCCGACCGCGTCGTGGTCCCGCCGGCCGCGGGCGTCCTGGTGCGCTCGGCGCAGTCCTCGGAGGCCGGCTCGGGCACGCTGTTCCTGGTGACGGACCAGGGCCGCCGTTTCGCGCTCGCGGGCGCGGACACGCCGGCCTGGCTGGGCTACGGCTCGGTGAAGCCGATCGAGCTGCCGGCGTACGTCGTGGCCCGCATCCCGGCCGGCCCCGCCCTCGACCCCCGAGCCGCCCGCCGCCCCCTGACCGGCTGAGTCAGCCGGCGAAGGCCGCGTCGAAGGCGGCGTGAACGGGGGTGTTGCGCAGGCGGTCGTAGATGGCGAAGATGACGCGCTCGAAGCACGGGACGTCGCGCAGCGCCGTGGCGAAGGCGGCGGCGACCTCGGCCGGGACGTTGCGGAACACGCCGCAGCCCCACGCGCCGAGGACCAGCGTGCGGTGGCCGTGCGCGGCGGCGACGGCCAGCACGCGGGTCGCGCGGCGGCGCAGCACCGCCGGGACGTCGGCGGCGTCGCCGGGCTGGTTGCGCAGGATCGCGCCCAGGTTGGGGGCGGCGGCGGTCAGGAACGCGGTGGTGTACGGCGAGTCGAGCAGCCGGCCCTTGTCGTCGCGGAACACCGGCACGCCCGGCGAGTAGATGACCCGGTCGCTGTAGCGCAGGTCCTGCTGGTGGCGGTGGAAGTCGTAGAAGGCCGGTGCGGTGCGCTGGCCGGCGTACAGGGCGGAGGCGCGCGCCAGGCTCTCCTCCTGTGCGACCGCGCCGCCGAGGAAGCCGCCGCCCGGGTTCTTCGCCGAGGCGAACACGAGCGTCGCCGCCCCGTCGCCCGCGCGCCGGGCGGCCTCCAGGGTCGACTCCCGTGTCACTTCGATGACCGGGGGCCCGCTGGCCGAACGGGCTTCCGGCAGTACAACATCCGGCTCGTATAAAAGCGTCCCGGCCAGGGAAGCCGAAACCGCGGCGGCGATCGAGACCGTCGCGCCGCTCGAATTGACGTATTCGCCGCGCTCGGCGATCGCCACCGTCTGACGCGCAATCTCACGCAAACGGCCGCTCACGCGCGCCAACGTAGCAGCGTTGCCGGCACGGCGTAGCGTCATTTTTCATGAGCGAACCGGTCTCCCAGCGGCCGCAGCCGCTGCCCGAAAGCGCGCGGGCGCGGCTCAACCGCGCCCGCCAGGGCAAGCCGTTCTTCACCTCCGACCTGTCGGTCAACGAGTTCGTGCTGACCACGCAGACCGGCTTCGAGCCGCTCGGCCTCGTGATGGGCACGTGCATCTACCACGTCGGCGTCCAGCAGTCCCGCTGGAGCGTCAGCCAGGAGCTGCAGGTGCTCAGCCAGGCGATGTACCAGTGCCGCGAACTGGCGATGGCCCGCATGGAAAGCGAGGCGGACACCCTCGGCGCCGACGGCGTCATCGGCGTGCGCATCCGCTCGCTGAACTACCAGTTCGCCTCCGACGTGCTGGAGTTCGTCGCCGTCGGTACGGCGGTGAAGTCCACCAACGGCCAGTCGTACCGCACCCCGAAGGGCCGCCCGTTCACCTCCCACCTGAGCGGCCAGGACTTCTGGACGCTGCACCGCCACGGCTGGCTCCCGCGCGGGCTGGTCCTGGGCACGTGCGTGTACCACATCGCGCACATGACGTTCCGCCAGATGCTGTCCAACGTCGGCCAGAACGTCGAGCTCACAAACTTCTCCCAGGCGGCGTACGACGCCCGCGAGATCGCGATGGACCGGATGCAGTACGAGGGCCAGCTGCTGGATGCGGACGGCATCGTCGGCGTCACGGTCGACGAGTCGGCCTGGGAGTGGGGCCAGCACGCGATCGAGTTCTTCGCCATGGGTACGGCGGTCGCCCGCCTGCACCCGGACGCCCAGCCCGAGCACCCGACGATGGTCATGCCCCTGACCTAGGAGGTCAGCCTCCGCAGCGCCTCGACCGCCGCGTCGTCGTTCCCCGCGACCTCGACGAGCGCGGCGGTGAGCGCACGGCACCACTGGTCCGCGCTCACCGTCTCGGAGGACAGCACCACCCCGCGCGACTCGTGCCGGATCACCGTCGCCGGCCGCGCGCCGACGCCGTCCCGATCGATCTCGAACCGCCGTCCGCCGACGGTCACGCTCACCCCGAGCACGGCCGGCTCCCGCCCGTTGAGCCGCGCCTTGAGCCGCCCTTCCCGCCGCACCTCGACGAGCTGCGCGGGCAGCGCCGCCGACAGCACGGCCAGCAGCATCCCGCCGTGCAGCGAGAGGTCGTCGGCACACCGCCGCAGCTGCGCCGCCAGGACCTCAAGCTCCAGGTGCGACTCGGGCTCCACGCCCACATCCTACGGACGCATTGTGGCCGGATGCGTATCTCAATCGATTCTTAGCGCAGACGCACCACCCCGCGCGACTCGTGCCGGATCACCGTCGCCGGCCGCGCGCCGACCTAGCCCCAAGGCGGTGCCGATGCCTGCTCGACGTCGAGGTCGTGGAAGGGAGCCCGGTCAGAATGGACGCTCGGCCGGGCTCGGGGGCGGCGAGGGCTCGGCGGGGCGCCAGCCGCGGGCGCGGCCCAGGCGGTACGCGGCGCGGGCGGCGAACAGCAGCCCGGTGGCCAGCAGGACCGCCAGGCCGATCCACGCCGCGGTCCGGGCCGTCGCTGAGCGGTGCGGAGCGGCCGCCGGCGCGGCGGCCGGCGGGATGGGCTGGCCGCTGCCCGGGTCGTCGCGCGGCGGGGCCTCCGTGACCGCGCGGTACGGGTCGACCATCCCGTAGCCGAACTCGTTGCTGCGCGACCCGCCGGCGATGCGGTCCGATGTGATTCGCAGGCGCCAGGAGACGTCGGAGTTCTTCAGGTACGGCTGGGAGGACCACAGCAGCGCCGCCGTCGCGCTCACGTAGGCGGGGGCCAGGGTGGGGTCCTTCGCGTACTGGTGGCCGCTCGCCCTCGTCGCCGTCACGAGGCGGTCGCCGGGGGCCGACAGGTCGACGTAGTTGCCGACCGGGGACTCCGGGAGGCGGTCCTGGTGCTCGTCGACGGCGGCCACGCCCAGCACGTTGTCGTACGACGCGGGGTACGACGGCGGGTCGTTCGGGACGGGGTTGCGGTTGGAGCCGATCGGCGGCAGGGAGGCGTCCGCCGTCGTGTGGCGGGTGCCGACCGTCGCCACGACCAGGCAGCCCTTCGTCGTGATCGCATAGTCGACCGCCTGGGCGAGCGCCGGGGTGTCCTTGTCGATGGCGATCGAGACGTTGATGATCTTCGCGTTCTGGTCGGCGGCGTAGCGGATCGCCTGGGCCAGGACGTCGGGGGAGTCGTTGACGCGCAGGGGGAGGATCTTCGCGCCGGGGGCCAGGCCCTCGAACGGGACGCCGTCGGCGTGCTTGGCGGCGATGAGGCTCGCGGTCGCCGTACCGTGCGAAGTGCAGTCGAAATCGGCGCCGGCGACGTTGCGCACGAAGTCGAAGCCGGGCCAGACCTGGGCCGCCAGCTGCGGGTGGGTGCCGTCCACGCCCGAGTCCAGGACCGCGACCGTGATGCCGGCGCCCGTCGTGACCGGCCAGATGCGCGGGGCGTCGAAGAGGCGCTGGGGCCACGGGAGGTCGGTGATCACCGAGCCGGGGGCCGCGGGGGTGTCGCAGACGCCGGGCGGTGGCGGGGCGGCGCTTGCGGGGGCGCCGGGGAGGAGCACCACGGCGGCGGCCGACAATGCGGCCAAGGCGGCCCACCAGCGCACGTCACGGCCCCCTCTATCGCACGGACCACGTTATGGTACGGCGTATGGTGCGCACCTTCGACGGATCGGTCGGGTGGGCGGCACTGCGCTCACGGTTCGCCGATCGGCTCGGCGCGGGGACGCTCGCGGCGCTCGACGACGCCGTCGCGTTCGCCGTCGAGCGGCACGGTGAGCAGCGGCGCCCGGCCGGCGAGCCCTACGTGGAGCATCTGCTCGAGGCGCTCGAGGTGCTCGTCGACGCGGTGGGGGAGCGCGACCCGGACACGCTGCGCGCCGCCGTGCTGCACGACGTCGTCGAGGACACGCCGACGACGCTCGAGGAGGTGCGGGAGCGGTTCGGGGAGCGGGTCGCGGAGCTCGTCGGGTGGGTGACGAAGAGCGGCGACCGCGCGCAGTATCTGGCCCGGCTGCGCGACGCGCCCGAGGCGGCCATCGCGGTCAAGCTGGCCGACCGGCTCAGCAACGTGCAGCGCCTGCGGACGCACCCGCGCGCCGAGAAGCGCGCGTCCTACTACCGGGAGACGGTGGCGACCATCGTCCCGCTGTCCGAGGGACGGCCCTGGTTCCAGCAGTGGTACTCCCAGTGGCGCGCCGACCACGCCGACCTGGACGGTTAGCGGGCCGGCTGGCCGTGGTACTGCCGCTCGATGCCCGTCGGCGCCACCCACACGTATCGGTTCGCGCCGCCGCCCATGAGCGCCAGCATGTCCGGCGTCATCTCCTGCAGCGGGCCGGCGCCGTTCTCCGGCAGGTTCAGCGCCGCGGCCGCCACGGCGGCCTCGGGCGGGCTCAGCTGCTGCAGCATCACCAGGTCGCCGCCCTGCAGGGCGTGGGTGTGCTCGGGGGCCAGGTGCGGTACCACGGCCAACTGGGTCTGCCACGCTCCGAGCCGGGTCGGGGTGCCGGCGGCGGCCACGATGAGCAGCGGCTGGCGCGCGCTCGCCGGCGCGGCCGGCGGGCGCGGGTCGTTCCACAGCACCAGGCGGTCGTTGGAGCCCGTCGCCCACTCGCCCAGGCCCTGCCACGGGCGCGGGTCGGCGGTCATGACGATGACGCGGGCGCCCAGCGCGAGGGCGCGGAACACCAGGATCCGCTGGACCCACAGGCCGCCGACGAGCGTGACGCGGGTCGGGGCCGGGCGGAACAGGCGGATCGGCACCGGACGGCGCTGGTAGTCCACGCCGACGATGAGGCCGGCCGGCCCCATACCGCCGCGCACCGCACCGAGGGTCTCGGCGCCGATGTCGTGCCACCCGACGTGCAGCGCCGGCAGCGTGGCCGACAGCGGCCCGGGCCCGTTCGGCCGGGCCGGCATCGGCGGCGGCGCGAGGACCGGCGGCACGGAAACGGGTGGCGCGGACACCGGAGGCCCGGACACTGGCGGTGCGGAGACCGGCGGCGCGGAAACGGGTGGCGCGGACACCGGAGGTCCGGACACCGGTGGCGCGGAGACCGGGGGAGCGGCCTGCTGCCAGGGCAGCTGCGGGGCCGCGGCGCGCGACAGCGAGTTCTCCAGGTCGAACTGCGGCGGCGCCACCGCCGGGCGCACCTCGGCGGTGACGTGCGGTTCCTGGGGCTGGAAGGGGTACACCGGCTGGCTCACTTGGCACCGCCTCCGGTCGGGGCGCAGGCGTACACCGCCGGGCCGTGCTCCCCGTCGAGGCGCACGAGCTCGGCGTTCGCGGCGGCGGCCGCCTCCTCGATGGCGCGCACCGACGGCTCCAGGGCGCTCGCGGTCGCCGCGACCCGCAGCACGCAGCGCGCGGCCAGGCCGTCGCCCTCGCGCGTCAGGGTCAGCGAGGCGGCCGACGAGGTGGACGGCATCGCGAGGAGCCGCTCCAGCAGCGCGGTCGTGTCGGGCAGGCGCGGCCAGGTCTTGAGCCACAGGCCGTTGTGCGACAGCTCGCCGCTGCGCCACGCCGTCCACTCCTCGCGCGGGCGCCAGGCGTCGCCGGCGGGCGGGGTCGCCGAGTCGACCTCACAGGCGCGGGCCAGGGCGGCGACGAGCTCCGGGGCGCTCAGGAGGCGGTGCTCGAGGCCCGCCGCGCGCAGCACCCGGCCGGCCTTGCGGGCGAGCGAGGCGACGAGGGCGGGCGCGCGCTCGGCGTCGTCGGCGCCGCCCAGGCCGGCCTCGGCGCGGGTGCGCGCGTCCAGGCGCACCGCCACCCAGGTGACCCGGTCGGCCGGCACCGGCGGGGCGCCCTGGCCGAGCTGCTGCAGCTCGTGGTAGGAGCGCGCGGCGAACTGGGCGTTGTCGATCTGCTGCCACGGCGCCGGGACGCTCACCGTGCACAGCTGCACCACCGCGCCGGCATGGTCGGCGCTGTGCAGGACCCTGGCGAGGAGATCCAGCGGTACACCCGCGGAACCCTCGCCGCTCATGGACCCCTCGCCGCCGAGCTGGATCGCGGCGAACCAACCGGCCGCGTCGCACCCGATCCCGGCGGGCGGGCCGTCCGGGGTGTCCCCGGCGGCGTCGCGCACGGTCAGGCCGGGCGCGAGCGTGCGCAGCATCGCCAGCGGCAGCCCGTCGGCCGCCGGGAGGTCCGGGCCGGCCTTGCGGCGGCGGCCGTGCTCGCGGGCCATCGCGCGCCGCTCGAGCCACCAGCGGCCGCGGGTGCGCAGCAGGGCGACGACGATGACGAGGACGCCGGCGAAGGCGGTGATGCCGGCGACGAGCGGGCCGTGCGGCAGGACCGCGGCGATGGCGATCAGGACGGCCTCGACGAGCACCATCCGCCCGAGCGGGACGGCGCCGAGGATCCCCGGCCGGCGCCGCAGCCGCGGCGGCTGCGCGGGCGCGGGGGCTTGCGTCATGGGACCGCAGCTTACCCATTCCCCGTGGCCGATGCCGCGGGGCGGCGACCGCCCGGCGGGCCCGGCTGGCCGCGGAGGTACAGAAGCCCCGGCGGCGGTCTGTCGGAAACCCGACCGGCGGCCGCGAGTCACCGTGCGGGGTGAGGGTCGAGGCGGACCCCGTGGGCAATGGGCGCGCATGCCAGCGACGAAGAAGAAGGGCAGCCAGCCATGGCTGCATCAGCAGGGCCGTGAGATCCAGCGTTTCGGGCAGATCCGGCAGTTCCCGGTCGCGCTGTCCCACGATGCCCGCATGTACTCCTGCGAGCGGCTCAATCAGGTCCTCGCCGACACCCAGATTCTCTATGCCCTGTACAAGAAGCATCACTGGCTGATGCGCGGTCCGACCTTTTACCAGCTACACCTGCTGCTGGACAAGCACGCCGGTGAGCAGCTCGAGCTGGTCGACGCGCTCGCCGAGCGGGTGCAGACGCTCGGCGGCATCGCGGTCGGGGACCCGCGCCACGTCGCCGAGCTGACCCGGGTGCCGCGGCCGCCGGACGGGGCGGAAGAGGTACCGGCAATGCTTTCGCGGCTGCTCGAGGCGCACGAGATGATCCTGATCGAGTGCCACGACGCCGCCGCGAAGGTCATGGAGCAGGGCGACGACGGCACCAACGACCTGCTCGTGTCCGAGGTCATCCGCACCGGCGAGCTCGAGGCCTGGTTCCTCGCCGAGCACCTCGTCGACACCCCGCTCGTGCGCACGGAAGAGGAGGTGAAGGCGGCCGCGAACGGACGGCGTTGATGCGAGGCGCTACCGTGTCGGCGTGACGAGGCATATCGAGTCGCAGCTGGGCGTCGACCTTGGCACCACCCACACGGTCGCCGCGCTGACCGCCGCCGACGGTCGCAGCCAGCCGCTGCTGTTCGACGCCAGCTTCCTGCTGCCGTCTTCGGTCTACGCCGAGGTCGACGGGCACCTGCTCGTCGGCAGGGACGCGGAGCGCAGTGCGCGACTCGACCCGGCCCGATTCGAGCCCAACCCGAAGCGCCGGGTCGACGACGGCACCGTGCTGCTCGGTCAGCGCGAGTACGCGGTGTCCGAGCTGCTCTCGGCGCTGCTGCGGCGCACGGCCGACGAGGCGTCGCGGGTCCTGGGGATCATGCCGGTGCGCACCGTCCTGACCTACCCGGCCAACTGGGCCACGCACCGCCGCTCCGTGCTCGCCGACGCGGCGGCCCGAGCCGGGATGCCGTCGCCGATCCTGGTGCCGGAGCCGATCGCGGCCGCCGCGTACTTCACCAGCATCCTCGGGCGCAACATCGCGCCCGGCGGCGTGCTCGTGGTGTACGACTTCGGCGGTGGCACGTTCGACACGACGATCCTGCGGCGGCGCCCGGACCAGGGCTGGGACGTGCTGGCCAGCGACGGCCTGCCCGACGTCGGCGGCGTCGACCTGGACGCGGCGATCATCGGGCACCTCGGCCAGACGATGACGACGGTCGACGGGGAGCGCTGGCAGCAGCTCGTCGCGCCGTCCGACGACGCCGGCCGGCGCCGCAACCACCTGCTGCGCGAGGACGTGCGCTCGGCGAAGGAGCAGCTCTCGCGCAGCTCCACCGCGAGCGTGCACCTGCCGCTGTTCGAGACCGACATCCACGTGACGCGCTCGGAGTTCGAGCAGCTGTCCCGCTCCTACCTGGAGCGCACGGTCGACCTGACCGCCTCGACGCTGCAGCGCGCCGGCGTGCGCCACGACCAGATCGGCGGGCTGTTCCTGGTCGGCGGCTCGAGCCGGATCCCGTTGGTCAGCACGCTGCTGCACCAGCGGCTCGGCGTCGCGCCGACGCTGATCGAGCAGCCGGAGCTCGTGGTCGCGCTCGGCAGCGTGCTGGCCGCGATGCCGCCGCGGCCGGCGCCGTTCCCGGGCCCGGGCCGGCCGGTCCCGCCGACGCCGGCCGGGCCGCGGCCACCGATGATGGGGCCGGGCGTCGGGCTGCCGATCCCGCCGCCGATGGGCGGCCAGCCGCCGAACGCGCCGGTGTCGGCGCCCACCGCGATGCCGGTGTCCAGCGTGCCGGTCTCCGGCGGCCAGCCGCCGGTGGCGCCGGTGTCGGCGCCCGTCGCCGGGCAGGTCTCGCCGGCCGCGTTCCAGTCGCCGGGCTCGCCGGCCGGGTTCCAGTCTGCGGCCTCGCCGCAGTCGCCGCCGACGAGCGCCCCGCCCAACAGCACGGCCGTGTTCGGTGCGGCGCCGCCGGCCCCGGTGACGCCGGTCATCCCGCCGCCGTACGGCGCGGGCCCGCCGCCGCGCCGGGGCGGGTCCGGCCGGCCGCTCGCGCTGGTGGCCGCCGCCGTCGTGGTGCTCGTGCTGCTGCTCGGCGTGGGCGGCGTCGTCGCCTGGCGCGCGGTCAGCGACGACAAGTCGACCGACAACGGCAACAGCGCCAACCGCAACAACGGCGGCAACGGCAACGGCAACAACGGCGGCGGCAACGGCGGCTCGACCGGCGACGCGGGCAGCGGCGGCCAGGCGGTGAGCACCGCGAACGCCAAGCCCGGCGCCGACCAGCAAACGGTCGCCGTGAACAAGTCGGTCTGGTACGCCCAGTTCAAGATCACCGTGAACAAGCTGACCTACGACGCCAAGGCCACCTCGGACCAGCTCTCGGCCGAGGTCGTCGTGGAGAACCTCGGCTCCAACAACGCCTCGCCGTACGTCACCACCGTGTTTTCGGTCGGCGGGCAGCAGTACACCGGCTCGTTCCGGGAGAGCACCCAGGTCTCGGCCGGCCAGAAGAGCAACTACAACATCGACTTCTCGGTCTACGACCCGCTGAAGGCGAGCATTGCCACCGGCGAATTCATCTTCGGCGACGGCGACCGCGAGCAGCCGAAGATCCCGCTCGGCGGCGGGCCGGTGGTGGCGTACGAGCCGAGCAACCTCGTCAAGGACAAGAAGGTCACCGTGCACGACGTCACGGCCACCTTCACCACCTGCGACCTGCGCGGCGGCTTCTTCGACTACAACAGCCAGGCGAAGAAGGGCTACCGCGTGGTCATGTGCAAGGTCGACATCCAGTACACGGGGAAGTCCAGCAAGTACGTCGGCGAGGAGCACTTCCGCCTCGGCCAGCCCGACGGCACCGAGATCGGCCCGCTCACGGCGCCGAACGAGGCGCTCTCCGGCGGACAGGTCGCGGTCGGCACGGACCTCGCGTTCCAGGTGAAGATCGACCTGGTCGGCACGTACAAGCTGCGCCTGGTCGACCTCGGCGACCACAAGGACCGCCAGGCGGGCGATGTCGCCGAGGTCGACCTGGCTCTCAAATAATGGCTAGCGGGCGCCGCCGTTGACGTACAGGGTCTGGCCGGACACGTAAGAGGCCTCGTCGCTGGCCAGGAAGGCGATGACGGCGGCGACCTCCTCGGGCCGGCCGACCCGGCGCAGCGGCGTGCGCTCGGCGACCTGCGCCTGGTGCTCCTCGGCGGTACTGCCCACGCGCTCGGCGGTGGCGGCCGTCATGGGGGTGGCGATGTACCCGGGCGCGACCGCGTTGACCGTGATGTCGAACGGCCCGAGCTCGATCGCCAGGGTCGCCGTCAGCCCCTGCACGCCGGCCTTCGCGGCGGCGTAGTTGGCCTGGCCGCGGTTGCCCAGCGCCGAGCGGCTGCTGAGGTTGACGATGCGGCCGTAGCGGGCCGGCACCATGACCCGCTGGGCCGCCTGGCAGCACAGGAACATGCTCGTCAGGTTGGTGGTGAGGACCGCCTGCCACTCGTCGTACGGCATCTTGAACAGCAGGTTGTCCCGCGTGATGCCGGCGTTGTTGACGAGGATGTCGATCCGGCCGATTCCGGCGAACACGTCGTCGACCTGCGCCTTGTCGGTCACGTCGCACGCGATGACGTCGTCGTCGCCCTTCAGGTCCAGCCTGATCACGTTGGCGCCCTGCTCGCGCAGCAGCGCCGCGGTCGCCGCGCCGATGCCCTGCGCCGCCCCCGTCACCACGGCCGTCCGGCCCTCGAACCGCATACGGCTCACCTTTCCACCAGTACCGCAGAGCCCTGACCGACCCCGACGCACATGGTCGCGAGGCCGCGCGTGTCGCCGGTCCGCTGCATCCGGTGCAGCAGCGTGGTCAGGATCCGCGCGCCCGAGCAGCCCAGCGGGTGCCCGATCGCGATGGCCCCGCCGTCCGGGTTGATCATCTCCGGGTCGAGCCCGAGCTGGTCGGCGCAGGCCAGGACCTGCGCGGCGAACGCCTCGTTGAGCTCGGCCTGCTGCACGTCGCCGACCTTCCACCCGGCCCGCTGCAGCGCCTTGCGGGTCGCCGGCACGGGGCCCAGACCCATGACGTCGGGGTGCACGCCGGCCGAGGCGCCGGTGACGTACCGCCCGAGAGGCTCCAGCCCGAACTCCCGCAGCGCGTCCTCGCTCACGAGCAGCAGCCCGGCGGCGCCGTCGTTGAGCGGCGAGGAGTTGCCGGCGGTCACCGTGCCGCCGTCGCGGAACACCGGCTTGAGCTTGGCGAGCTTCTCGAGGCTGGTGTCGGCCCGGATGCCCTCGTCGGCGCTCACCCCGTCGACCGGCAGGATCTCGGCGGCGAAGTGGTCCGCCTTCGTGGCTCGGTCGGCGTTGACGTGGCTGCGCAGCGCGAACGCGTCCTGCCGTTCGCGGCTCACGCCGTGGCGGGCGGCGACCTCCTCGGCCGTCTGGCCCATGCTCAGCAGCCCGTGCCGCTCGCTCATGCGCGGGTTGACCAGCCGCCACCCGAGGCGCGTGTCGGCGATCGACATCGCGTTGGGCAGCGCGTCGTCGGGCCGGGGGAGCACGAACGGCGCCCGGCTCATCGACTCCGACCCGCCGGCGATCACGACGTCGGCCTCGCCCGCGGCGATGGTGCGCGCGGCGATGGTGACCGCCTCCATCCCCGACGCGCAGAGCCGGTTGACGGTCGCCCCCGGCACGCTGTCGGGCAGCCCGGCGAGCAGCACCGCCATCCGCGCCACGTTGCGGTTGTCCTCGCCGGCCTGGTTGGCCGCGCCCCAGTACACCTCGTCGACGCGCGCCGGGTCGATCCCGGCCACCAGCTCACTGACCACGGCCGCCGCGAGGTCGTCGGGCCGCACGTGGGACAGCGCCCCACGCAGCTTCCCGATCGGCGTGCGCCGCGCGGCGGCAAAGTACACGGTTCGCATGCCCACGAAACTAACACTGTTAGTAGGCGATGGAACCGTCCAATGCGCCACAGCGTCTCATCGCCCATGAAGCTCTCGTGCCTTGTTGTGGTGGCCGGCGCCCTGCTGGCCGGCTGCGCGTCGCCGACGGTCGCCGGGCCGCCCGCGACGACGTACGCCCCCGCCGACCTGGTCCTGCAGGTGCGCATTTTCGGCGGCTTCGTGCCCGTCTCGGTAACGGTGACGCAGATGCCGGAGATCAGCGTGTACGGCGACGGCCGCGTCATCACCAACGGCCCGACGCCGGCCATCTACCCCGGCCCGGCGCTGCCCAACGTCCAGGTGACCCGGATCGCCCAGGCGGACGTCTCGGCCCTGACCCGCCGGGCCCTCGACGCGGGCGTCGGCAACGGCGAGGACGCCGGCACCCCGAGCGTGGCCGACGCCCCCGCGACCCGCATCACGGTGCGCACGGACGCGGGCCTCGTCTCGACGGACGTGATGGCGCTGGGCCTGGAGGACGCAACGCTGAGCCGGGACCAGCGGGCGGTGCGCAAGCGGATGCAGGACCTGGTTGCCGACCTGCGGGACCTGCGCAAGACGCTCGGGAAGGACCACATCGACGAGCCCGCGCCCTACGAGCCGGCGCGGCTGGCCGCGGTGGCCGGCGAGTGGCAGCCGTCGGACACGGGCCAGCCGTCGGACCCGCCGGCGCTCCCGTGGCCGGGCAGCGCCGACCTGCCCGGCCCGGCCGTGCCGAACCGGCCGGGCGTGAACTGCCTGGTCGTGGACGCGCCGGGGGTGCTGGCGGCGGCTCGGCAGGCGAACGCTCGGACGCCTTGGCTTTCGGGCGATGCGCGCTGGTCGGTGCAGTTCCGCCTGCTGCTGCCGGACGAGACGTCGTGCGCCGACCTGGCGCGCTGATCCGTTGGGGATCCGAAAAGTCCGGCGCCTGGCGGCGCCGGACTTTTCGCCAATTTCGTAGTCACGTGACGTATGTCGGGCAGTGCGTCTTTTGTGCGGATCGTGGCTCCGCACAAAGCCGGCGGCGTGAGCGGGCCGGCGCCGATCATCTGGCCGGCGTTTGTGCGGATCGTGGCTCTGCGAACGTGCGTTGACTTACGCGGCTTTGCGAGGTTTGCGAAAAGTCGGGCACTCCGTGCCACGACTTTTCGGACTTTTCGCCTGTCGGGGTATAAATCCGATATGTCGTGGCGCGGAGCGCCCGACATATCGTGTGCCGTTCAGCGGGTGCATGCCGGTGGTCGAGCACGACGCCGCAGGAAGCGCGCTATGACACAGGTTCTGAGCCCTGGACCGCGCGCCACAGCCAGGCGCCCGAGGAGCGGCGCGAGAGCAGGCCCGTGACGCGGTACGGGAACGGCTCCACCGCCCCGCCGGGCGCGTGCTCGGCGCCGTCCGCCTCGGCGATGACGAACGCGGCGCCCGGCAGCGAGTGGACGGTGGCCGACGTGGCCTGCCAGGTGTACGCCTCGTCGCGCGCGAACAGACCGGCCAGTAATGCCCGCACCTCCTCCCGGCCGGTGGCCGACTCGCCGGCCTCGGAGCCGACGTACGTGATGTCGTCGTCCGGCACGAAGCAGGCGAGCGCGGCCTCCACGTCCCGGGCCAGAAACGCCCGCCCCAGCCGGTCCACCATCTCCAGTGCGTCACTCACGTCGTCACCACCAGCTGCTTCGGCGAGCGCATGCCCGGCAGGTACAGGAACGCGAAGGTCACCGCGGCGCCGAGGACGCCGGCGCCGATGAGCGTGTTCTGCACGCCGATCGCGTTCGCGACCGGGGCCGCCAGGGCGTAGCTCAGCGGGACCAGGGCGATCGAGATGAACCAGTCGACCGACGAGACGCGGCCCATCAGCTCCTCGGGGACGAGCCGCTGCTTCGCGGTCGCCCACGCGATGGTCCCGGCCGCCTCCAGGCCGTTCACCAGGGCGCACGAGATGGCCAGGTGCCACGATGCGGTGGCCATGCCGTACCCCGCCACGGCGAGCGTGGCGAGCGTCCAGGTGACGTAGATGAAGCGCATGTACTCCCGCGGTACCCCGCGCTGGCCCACGATCAGCGCCGCGGCGATCGCACCGATGCCGCCGCTGGCGAGGACCAGGCCCAGGTCGCCGGCGGTACCGTGCAGCTCGTTCTTGACCACGAACGGCAAGAGCACCTCGGTCGGCCCGATGAACAGCAGGTATGCGAACGTGGCGGCGACGAACGTGCCCCATAGCCACACGTTGCCGCGCACGTAGTTCATGCCCTCCTTGAACTCCACCCAAACCGACGTTTCGGAAATGTCCGTTTCGGCGGGGGTGGCCGCCCGGGAGCGCATCAGCAGCAGGCACGTCGCCGAGACGGCGAACGTGGCCGCGTCCAGGGCGAAGGCGAGCCCGGCGCCGCCGACCGCGATGAGCACGCCGCCCAGCGACGGGCCGGCCATCTGCAGGGCGGCCGGCCGGACGAACTGGTCCAGGGCGTTGGCCTGGACCAGTTCCTCGTCGTCCACGAGCGTCGGCACGAGGGAGTCGAACGCCGGGCCGAAGAAGCCCGACGCCGCCCCGTAGACCGCGACCAGCGCCACGATGTGCCACACCTGCACCGCGCCGGTGAGGCTGAGTACCGCGAGCGCCGTCAGCACCGCGCCCCGCACCAGGTCGGTGCCGAGCATGATCTTCCGCCGGTCGAACCGGTCGCTGATCACCCCGCCGAAGAGCAGCGTGGCGACCTGGGGCAGCGAGAGGGCGAACCCGACGACGGACATCGCCGCCGGGGCGCCCGACAGCGCGTACACCTGCCAGGCCAGGGCGACGAGAAGGATCCCGTCGCCGATCAGCGAGGTGCTCATCCCCGTCCACAGCAGGCGGAAGTCCCGGCCGCGGAGGGGGATGAGCAGCCCCGGGAGCGCGCGCCGGGCGCGGTGCCGGGCTACGAAGCCGTGCCTCAAGCCGCGTCCCGGAGGCGGTCCGCGCCGGCCAGGTCCGACAGCACGGCGTTGAGCTGGTCGATCTCCTCGTCGGTGTTGGCCGCGGTCACCTGGATGCGGAAGCCGACCTGGTCGCGCGGGACCAGCGGGTAGGCGGCCAGCGTCACGTAGGTCTCGCGGTCCCACAGGAACTGCCCGACCTGGGCGATGTCCTGCCCGGGGGCCAGCGGCAGCTCGATGATCGGCGTGGTGCCGGTGTTCGGCGTGTACAGGCCGAGCGAGCGCACGTGGTCCAGCACCCGCATCGTCTTGCGGTACAGGTCGGCGCGGATCTCGTCGCCGCGCTTCTCGTTGACCTCCAGGCCGGCCATGACCGTGGCCAGGGAGGCCGTCGGGGACGGGCCCGAGTAGAGGTACGGCGGGGCGGCGACCTTGAGGTGGTTCTTGAGCCAGGTCGGCAGGGCCAGGAACGCCATCAGGGACGAGTAGGACTTCGAGAAGCCGCCGACAAGCACGATGTTGTCGTACGTCTCGCCCGCGTACTTCACGATGGCGTTGCCCCGCGAACCGTACGGCGACGTCTCGTCCGGCCGGCGCTCGCCGATGACGCCGAAGCCGTGGGCCTCGTCGACGTACAGCAGGGCGTCGTACTGGCGGCAGACGGCGGCGAAGCGGGCCAGATCGGGCGCGAGGCCGGTCATGCTGTTCACGCCGTCCATGGCCACGAGCTTGGCCACGCCGGCCGGGGCGGCGGCGAGCAGCTGGGCCAGGTGCTCCGGGTCGCCGGCCTTGAAGCGCTGGACCGTGGCGCCGAGGCCCTTGGCGTACATGCAGCCGTCGTAGATGGTCTTGTGCGACTGCGAGTCGAGGAAGATCATGCCGTCGCCGGCCAGGATCGGGATCACCGACATGTGGATGTGCGTGATCGTCGGCAGCAGCAGGGTGTCCGGCGCTCCGAGCAGCTCGGTCAGGCGCTCCTCGATCTCGATGTACGGCTTGGAGTTGCCCAGCAGGCGCGACCAGCTGGGGTGGGTGCCCCACGTGCGGATGTACGGCTCGACGGCGTCCATGATCTCCGGCTCCAGGTCGAAGCCGAGGTAGTTGCAGGAGGCCCAGTCGGTCAGCCAGTGACTGCCCACCCGGATGCGACGTCCGTCGATCTCCTCGATGACGGCGTCGTACATCGGGCTCGTCGTGCGCAGACGCTCGAGGTCGTCCCAGCGCCCGTCGCGACGAACGTAGGCGCCCTTGGTGCTGTGCAGCGGGTGGACCGTCATGCGGTACTACCTTCCTTGGTGAGTGTCATTTCCTTGCGCGCTACGCCATTGCGGCGAATGGCGCCGTCTTCGGGATGAGCGCGAACGCGTCGGGCTCGGACAGCGGCCGGGCGAACAGGTAGCCCTGGCCGTAAGGGCAGCCGACCTCGCGCAGCGCGTCGCGCTGGCCGGGCTCCTCGACGCCCTCGGCGACCACCGAAAGGTTGAAGGTCTGGGCCAGCTGCACGATCGCGGTGACGACCGCGCGCTGCTGGGCCGAGGACAGCATGTCGTCGATGAACGACTTGTCGATCTTGAGTACGTCGATCGGCATGTGCTGCAGGTAGGACAGCGACGAGTAGCCGGTGCCGAAGTCGTCGATGGCGAGCCGGATGCCCATCGCCCGCAGCGCGTCGAGGTCGGCGCGGACCTGGTCGTCGTTGCGCAGCAGGAGGCTCTCGGTGATCTCCAGCAGCAGCGTGCCGGGCTCCACGCCCGAGGCGCGCAGCATCTGGCGCACCTCCTCGACGAAGCCGGGCGTGCGGAACTGCCGCGCCGAGACGTTGACGCTCATGTACCGCAGCGCGCCGGGCGCCGTCGAGCGCTGCCAGCGCCCGGCGGTGTTCAGCGCCTGCTGCAGCACCATGCGGCCCATGGGCACGATGAGCCCGCTCTCCTCGGCCACCTCGATGAAGTGGCCGGGCGCGATCATGCCCCGGGTCGGGTGGTTCCAGCGCACCAGCGCCTCGAAGCCCAGCGGCACCCCAGTCTCGAGGTCCACGATCGGCTGGTAGTGCAGGACGAACTGGTGCTCCTTGACCGCCTGGTCGAGCGCGGCGCGCAGCTCCAGCCGCTCCAGCACGGCGGTGTGCAGGTCGGACTGGTACCGCCGCCACTGGCCCTTGCCGGCGCCCTTGGCCACGTACAGCGCGAGGTCGGCCTGGCGCATGAGCTCCTCGCCCGAGCGCGCGTCGGTCGTGGTGGACAGCCCGACGCTGCTGATGCCGTTGACCGTCTCGCCGGCGACCCCGAACGGCTCGGCGAGCGCGACGACGATCCGCTCGGCGGCGAGCTCCAGGTCGTTGATCGAGTCGGCCTCGATGAGCGCCGCGAACTCGTCGCCGCCGAGGCGGGCGACGGTGTCGGTCGGGCGCAGCTCGCCGGTGATGCGGCGGCCGACCGCCTGCAGCAGCTCGTCGCCGACGGCGTGCCCCAGCGTGTCGTTGACGATCTTGAAGTCGTCCAGGTCGATGAAGAGGACGCCGACCAGGCTGCCGCTGTGCTGGCCGCGGAACACGGCCTGCTCGACGCGGTCCTGGAACAGCACGCGGTTGGCCAGGCCGGTCAGCGAGTCGTGGAACGCCTGGCGGATGAGCTGCTCCTCCATGCGCCGCCGCTCGGTCACGTCGCGCACGGTCAGCACCAGGCCGCCGACGGTGGTGTCGGCGCGCAGGTCGCGGCAGTCGACCTCGACCCGCAGATCGGAGCCGTCCACGCGAACGGCGCACACGTCGATCATGTCGTGGCCGTGCAGGCCGGCGCGGACCTGGCCGAGCAGCTCGGCGAGGCGGGCGCGCTCGTCGCGGGCCACGAACTCCCACAGCTCGTACCCGGCGATGCGCTCGTCGCCGAAGACGGTGCCGGCGGACGGGCTGGCGTACTGGATGACGTCGTTGTCGTCGACGATGAGGATCACGTCGGACGTGTTGTGGATCAGCGTGCGGAAGTACGCCTCGCTGTTGCGCCGGCTGACCTCGGCCGAGAGCGTGATGCGCTCCAGCGCCATGGCGGCCTGGGAGGCCAGTACCTCGAACGTCGGCTGCAGGGCCTGTAGGGCGCGGGTGGGCGCGGCGAGGTACAGCGCGTCGCTGGTGACGCCGAGCGGGTGGCGCAGCGCGGAGCTGAACTCGCGCAGCTGCGACCGCACGTCCGGGGCCAGCCCGGACACGCGGACCAGGCCGGGCGGCGGCAGTTCCGCCTCCGGGTCGAGGTGGACGAGCGAGATGATGTGCGGGGTGTCGGCCGGAAGCAGCCGGTCGAGCGCCGTCTGTACCGCGGACAGCGCCTCGGCGGCGTCGGCCGCCGACACGAGCGTGGTGGTCGCCTCGCGCAGCTCCCGCTCGCGGGTGAGCGACTGGCGGTGGTTGCCCATGACGCCGGCGAGGCGGGTGAGCACGAGCACGAACATGACGCCGGAGCTGGTGGCGATGACGGCGGCGTCGCGCACGGTGCCGAGGCTCGCCTCGACCAGCAGGACGGCCGGCGCGATCAGCGACGCGGCGCCGAGCAGCGCGATGCGGCGCACGCCGAGGTCGGCGGCGGCCGAGCGGGTCGGCTCGGTCATCTGGACCATGGACGGGTGCAGCGCGGCCGCCGCCCAGCCGGCGTAACACACGACCCAGCCGAGGTCCGTGGGCCCGCCGACGTGCCAGTTGCCGTTGAGCTGGAGGAGGCCGTACACCACGTCGGCGATGAGCAGGCCGGCGGTGCCGAGGCCGAGCAGGTTGATCGAGCCGTTGCGCCGGACCCCGCCCGTCAGCAGCCGCGCGAAGACGGCGAGGGTCAGCACGTCGCCGAGCGGGTACGCGACCGACACGAGCTTCTGCACCACCGTCAGCTCGGTGCTGCGCACGTACGGGTCGATGAGAAAGATCCAGGACAGCAGCGCGAGGCCGATGGTGAGCGTGGCCGCGTCGAGCAGGCTGTCGCGGTTGTTCCGCCCGGTACGCGACCGGATGAAGCCGAGCAGGCCGCCGGCGACGAGGGGGTACATCGCCAGGTACAGCACGTCGTTGAACGACGGGAATGGGTTCTCCAGCCCGAACACGTCGGTCAGCAGGTTGTAGCCGAAGTCCCCGAGCCCGAAGCAGGCGAGCGCGGCGGCCAGCAGGAACCACGGCCAGCGGCGGTTGGGCTTGTGCACGACCACGCCCACGACCACGCCGATCGTGCTCGACAGGCCGATCGCGCCCCACCAGATCATGTGCATCTCGGGCCAGCGGTAGAAGGCCACCGTCAGCAGCGCCATCCAGATCGCGAACCAGGCGCTGAGCCTGCTCTTGTCCAGCACAGCCGAGCCTCCCTCCCGTTCACGATCGGCTTGTCGCGAACTCCCTGATCGGTCGGCCGAGGGGAGTCTGAACGAGAACCGGGGTGCGGGAAGGGTCGTCCTTGTTGCTGGAAGGTTCCTCCATTTGGACGACGAGCGGTGTTTGCTTGAACACTAAACGTAATCAACCCGTTGTCGGCGACGGCCAGTCGTGCCTGTTCGGGGCGCTTCGGGGGCTTTGTTCGACAAGTCGGGCGCTCCGCGCCACGACTTGTCGGATTTATACCTCGTCGGGCGATAAATCATCTCTCTGTGCGTCGATCGCCCCGTGGGCAGGAATTTCGCGCCCTGATGTTGAGCGGGCCGATGCCTGGGTCTGGCCGGCTCGGTCGCGCTTTTGCGGCGAGCCGTTCATCGCGCCCTGGTGATGAGCCATGCGCTTCGCGCGTGCGCGCCGTGGGTCAGGAGCTGGGCGCCGATCGGCCGTGCTTCGCGTCGAACGCGCCGTGAGTCAGGAGCTGGGCGCCGATCAGCCGTGCTTCGCGTTATGCCGGCCGCCGACGAGACGTCCACGCCGGCCTCGGGGCGCCCTTGGCGGCACGGAGGTGGCAGGGAGACGCGCCAGCGTCGACCGGTGGCTCGGGAGAAACGGTCCGCAGGTGGCGCGGACCCGAGCAAAGAACCGCCGAAATGACGATTAATCCCCTGGCGGGGTATAAATCCGACATGTCGTGGCGCGCCAGCGCCCGACATGTCGCAACCGTCAGCGACCCGGAGCGCGGCGGGCGGCGGTCGCCGTGTGGGAGCCGCCGCTGAAGGCCAGCCCGTGCGGCACGTGGGGAGGCTCCGGAGCGACCTTGTGGTGGTGCTGCGGCTCGGCGTAGAAGCTCAGCCCGATCACACCCGCCAGCGTTACGACGAAGCCGACCGCCACCAGCCACTCGCGATGGGGCCACACGCCGTCGCCCAGGAAGAGGAGGCCGACCAGGGCGGCCGGCACCGCGCCCGCGGCGTCCATCGCCGCCACCGCCGCCGTTGTCGAGCCGCGCTGCATGGCCAGGCCCAGCAGCAGCTGGCCGACGAGCGAGTTGGCGATGAGGAGGTACGACAGCGGGTCCGTCACGAACTGGCCGAACGAGTCGGCGGAGGCCAGCGGGCGCGACGCCACGGCGGCGGCGCCGAAGGCCACGCCGGACAGCGAGCCGAGCACGACCGAGCCGGGGGCGCCGTGCAGGCGGCCCGCGAAGAAGCCCAGGACCGCGAGGCCCACGAGGACGCCGATGAGGGCCACCACGCCGCCGGTGCCGAGCTGGCGGGACGGGGCCGGCTTCGCGGCCAGGACCAGCGCGGCGATGCCCACGGTCAGGGCCAGCAGCAGCGCGATCTCCGTGCGCGGCAGCTTCCACTTCAGGATGAGTACGCCCAGGATCGTGGTGACGCCGAGGCCGGCGGCCATGGCCGACTGCACGAGAAACAGAGGCAGGTCGCGGCGGGCGAAGAACGCCAGGGCGAAACCGGCGCACTGGCAGGCGACGCCCACGAGGTACGACTTGTGGCGGCCCAGGCGCAGCAGCAGCATCGGCTGGAAGCCATGGTGCAGGTCGGTGCGGGCGGCGGCCATGGATTGCAGCAGGTTGGCGACGCCATAGGCGGCGATCATCGCGCCGAGGAACAGCCAACTCCAAGATGCCACCCGGGCAGGATAGACCCCCCGGGCTAGCCCGGCATACGGACCTATCGGTTCACCCGGACAATCCGGACAATCTGGTATGGCTCAAACGGGTGAGCACGTCCTCGTGCAGGTGGCCATTCGTGGCCACGGCGCTGCCGCCGCCCGGTCCGGTCTCGCCCTGCAGGTCGGTGAACGTGCCGCCGGCCTCCGTCACGATCGGCACCAGCGCGGCCAGGTCCCACAGTGACAGCTCGGGCTCCACCATGATGTCCACCGCGCCCTCGGCCAGCAGCATGTACCCGTAGAAGTCCCCGTACGCCCGCTGCCGCCACGTCCGGCGGCTGATGTCCAGGATGGCGCCCAGCCGGCCGGCCTCCTCCCAGCCGCCGAGATCCGAGTAGCAGAACGACGCGTCGGCGAGGCGGCTGATGTCCGACACGCGGATCGGGTTCGCCGCGGCGGTGTGGCGTCCGGCGTACGCCCCGTGGCCGATCGCGCCCCACCAGCGCCGGCCGAGCGCGGGGGCCGACACCAGGCCGACGACCGGCTGGTTGCCCTCCATCAGCGCGATGAGGGTGGCCCAGATCGGCACGCCGCGCACGAAGTTCTTGGTGCCGTCGATCGGGTCGATGACCCACTGGCGGCTGCCGGGGCCCGCGGCGGCCTCGGTCGCGCCGAACTCCTCGCCGAGCACGCCGTCGCGCGGGCGGGCGCGGCCCAGCGTGGCCCGCAGCGCCTTTTCGACCGCGGTGTCCGCGTCGGTGACCGGCGTCAGGTCGGGCTTCTCGGTGACGTGCAGGTCCTGTGCGCGGAAGCGCGGGACGGCGATCGCGTCCGCGGTGTCGGCTAGAAGATGAGCGAGGGCCAGATCGTCCGCGTAGCGCGCCATGCGCGGAAACTTAGCCGACGATCGCCACCTTCTGGCAGTACTGTCGCCGTTTGTGACTCCCACTGCCCTGTGCGGGCTGCTCGCCGAATCCGACCGCCTGCGCGTGTTTGCCGCCGTGGTGCTCGGCGCGCGCACGCCCAGCGAGGTCGAGTCCGCCACCGGCCTGCCGGCCCGGCTGGTCGAGCCGGCCATCCGCCGGCTTCAGCAGGGCGGGCTGCTGGTCGTGGCGGACGGCGCGCTCACCGCGGCCGAGGAGGCGTTCAAGGATGCGGTACGCCAAACCTCCGCCCCCGCCGCCCCGCAGCCCTCGATGGACCCGGACCGCCAGCGCGACCTCATCCTGCGCACCTTCATCAGCGACGGACGGCTGACCCAGATTCCGGCCGCCCAGGGCAAGCGCATGGTCGTGCTGGAGCACATCGCCTCTTCTTTCGAGCCCGGGATCCGGTACGCCGAACGCGAGGTCGACGCGATCCTGCGCGCCTGGCACGAGGACCACGCGGCCCTTCGCCGATATCTCGTCGACGCCGACCTGCTGTCCCGGGACAACAACGTGTACTGGCGCTCAGGCGGTCCCGTCGTCGTCTGAGATGCCCTCCTTGGAGGCGAGCAGGCGACGGAACGACTCCAGCCGGCGCGGGTCGGCCCCGCCCTCGGCGATGAGCTTGTCGAGGCCGCAGTCGCCGCCGGCGCCGGTGTGGTCGCAGTTGGGCGGGCAGCGCGTGGAGGCCTCGACCAGGTCGGGGAAGCCGTGCAGCACGCTGTCGGCGGAGACGTGGGCCAGCCCGAACGAGCGGATGCCGGGCGTGTCGATGATCCAGCCGGCGTCGTCGGGCAGCCGCAGGGCGAGCGCGCTGGTCGAGGTGTGCCGGCCCTTGCCGACCGCGCTGACCCGGCCGACCGCCCGGTCGGTCCCGGGGACGAGCCGGTTCACGAGCGTGGACTTGCCCACGCCGGAGTGGCCGATGAGCACCGAGACCCGCCCGCGCAGCTCGGCGACGAGCGCGTCGAGGGGCTCGTCGGGGCGGCACAGCACGTACGGCAGGTCGAGCTCGGCGTAGTAGTCCAGCACCGCCTCGGGGCCGGCGAGGTCGCCCTTGGTCAGGCAGAGCAGCGGGTCGATCTCCGCGTCGTACGCGGCGACCAGGCACCGGTCGATGAACCCGGTCCGCGGCGGCGGGTCCTGCAGCGAGTTGACGATCACGAGCTGCTCGGCGTTGGCGACCACGACGCGCTCGAAGCGCCCCTCGGTGCCGCCCTCCTCGTCGTCGGCGGTGCGCATGAGGACCGACGCCCGCTCGTCGATGCGCACGATGCGCGCGAGCGTGTCCGGCCGGCCGCTGACGTCGCCGACGATCTGCACGTGGTCGCCGACCACCACGCCGTGGCGGCCCAGCTCCCGCGCGCGCATGGCGGTCACGGTGGCGCCCGTGTCGGCGATGTGGCAGGTGTACCGCCCGCGGTCGACCGCCACGATGAAGCCCTCGACGGCGTCGCTGTGCTTGGGGCGCTGGCGCGTGCGGGGTCGCGAGGACCGGCTGGGGCGCACCCGCACGTCATCCTCGTCGTACTCGCGCTTCCGCCTCAGGCGACCCTCCCTCGTATCCGAGCACCATGGTCGACCATAGCCGGGGGAACTCCGGCAGCGCCTTCGCGGTGCATGCCACGTCGTCGAGGCTCACCCCGGCGACGGCGAGGCCGAGGACGGCGCCGGCGTACGCGAGGCGGCGGTCCCCGTGCGTGCGCAGCGTGCCGCCGCGTAGCGGCCGCGGCCGGATGTACAGGCCGTCGGGCTCCTGGACGATCTCGGCGCCGAGGCCGGCGAGCTCCGCGGCGAGCCGCCCGAGCCCGTCGGCGCTCTCGTCGCGGCGCAGGTGCCCGATGCCGAACAGGTGCGACGGCCCGTCCGCCACCGTCGCGAGCGCGGCCACGACCGGGGCGATGTCGGAGATGCCCGCGAGGTCCGCGCGCACGCCGTGGATGGCGCCGGTACCGCGCATCACGAGCCCGCGGGGCGTGAGCGCCGGCTCGCCGCCCATCGCGCGCAGCAGCTCCAGCAGCCGGCGGGCGGGCTGGCTGGTCGCCGGCGGCCAGCCCTGCACCGTCACCGTGCCGCCGGTGACGAGCGCGGCGGCCAGGAACGGCGCGGCGCTGCCGAGGTCGGGCTCGATGTCCCAGGCCCGGCCGTGCAGCCGGCCCGGCTCGACCGTCCACACGTCGGGGCGGGTGTCGTCCACGCCGGCGCCGGCGGAGCGCAGCATGTGCACGGTCAGGTCCAGGTGGATCCGCGGCACGGGGGCGCCGACATGGCGTACGACCACGCCCCGCTCGAACCCGGGCGCCGACAGCAGCAGGCCGGAGACGAGCTGGCTGGACGCGGAGGCGTCCATGGTCACCGACCCCCCGGCGATCCGGCCGGCGCCGTGCACGGTGAACGGCAGGCCGTCGCGGGAGCCGGCGGGCGCCCCCGCGTCGATGCGCGCCCCGAGCGAGCGCAGCGCGCCGAGCAGCGGCGCCATCGGGCGGTCCCGGGCGCGCGGGTGGCCGTCGAACGCGACGGCGCCGTCGGCCAGGCCGGCGACCGGCGGCAGGAAGCGCATCACGGTGCCGGCCAGCCCGACGTCGACCCGGGCCGGCCCGGCGAGGGGGCGGGGCCGAAGCAGCCACAGGTTGTCGTCGGCGGTCGACACGTGGCAGCCCATCGCGCGCAGCCCGGCCGCCATCAGCTCGGTGTCACGCGCCCGCAGCGGCCCGCGCAGCGTGCTCGAGCCGAGGGAGTTGGCGCCCAGCACGAGGGCGCGGGCGGTCATGGACTTCGATCCGGGTAGCCGCAGGGAGGCGTCGAGGGGGCCGGGCGCGGTCGGGGCGTGCCACGGTAACGCGGTATCCACGCGCTCAGTGTGCAAGCAGTTTCGATATGTAGCGAGCACGTGGGCATTTTCGTCGTACCCCCTCGGTACCGTGGCGGCATGTGTGGCAGGTATGCGACCTCGCGCAGCAACGTCGACCTGAGCCAGCTGTTCGAGGCCACCGACGACACCGGCGGCCTCGAGCCCGACTACAACGTCGCCCCGACCGATTCGGTGCCGATCGTGCGGGTGTCGCAGTCGGGCGGCGGCCGGGTGCTCAACAGCGCCCGCTGGGGCCTGGTCCCCGCCTGGGCCAAGGATCCGAAGGTCGGCGCCCGGATGATCAACGCCCGCGTGGAGACCGTCACGACGTCCAACGCGTTCGCGCAGTCGTTCACGCGGCGCCGCTGCCTGGTTCCGGCCGACGGTTGGTACGAGTGGGTCCGCGGCGAAAAATCGGCGAAACAGCCCTACTTCATGACGCTCGGTGATGGCGAGCCGTGCGTATTCGCCGGGCTGTGGACGGTGTGGGGCAAAGACGAGGGTCGGCTTCTCACGTGCACCATCATCACCACGCCGGCCGTCGATGACCTGGCGCTCATCCACGACCGCATGCCGTTACTGTTGCCCCGCGACCGATGGGACGCGTGGCTCGGCGCGGACGCGGATCCCGGCCTGCTCGCCCCGACCCCGTCGTCGCACGTCGCACGCCTGGAACTACGCCCCGTAGGGTCGCGCGTCGGCGACGTGCGCAACGACGGTCCTGACTTGGTCGCGAAAGTTCCCGCCCCGCCACTGCGATCGAGCGACGTCGAGCCGATCGATCTGACCCTTTTTTAGGCCCTAAGTCCAGATAAAATTCAACCGGTTCAGAGAATCAGCCGGAAAACTCTTGTATTTGCCGGCGAATGTGCGATACAACACAGCGCCGGTGGGTCTATGTCGGATGGGGGCATCCCGACATTTACCCACCCTGCGTTCGTTTGACCCACGGGGGAGGTGGGTGTAATGACCCGGGCGAGGATGCCACGCCCTCACGAAGTTGCAGCCGCGCGGCGAGACCCGCGATTGCTGCGGGCAGTCAAGGAGCAGCAAGGCGACGGAGCCTGGCGCATCCGAGGCGCATGCCAGACGGTGGACCCAGAAACATTCTTCCCGGCTCCGACGGAGCCGGCCGATGCGGCCGTGGCGCTGTGCCGCACGTGTGACGTTCAAGGGGCCTGCCTGGCGTGGGCCCTGGACGTCGGCGACTGCCATGGTGTCTGGGGAGCCACCACACCACGCGAACGTCGTGCGATGCTCGTCGCATGGCGCAGCGAGGTGCCGGGCCAGGTGATGCCCACCGCGGCCGGAGCGACCGAACCAAGGCTGGGCGCGATGGCGTGCCTGCCGATCATGCCGATCCAGCGGGCGCCGCGCTCGCCGGACCGCCAGGACACCCCCGACCCGGTCGGCGCGGCCGCGACGTAGCGACCGCTCGATCGACCGCGTCCGCGGGCGCCACCGCACCCGGCGACGAGGGCTCCGGCAGCGTCGTTCCCGGCGCTCCGGCGGCCCCCGGAGCCGTTGACGGCCGCCGCCTGGGCGGTCGCGGTGGTGTCGGGAGCCTGGCCCCGGCCGGCACGCGTGGCCGCAACGAGGCGGCGGCGCATCGGCCGGGTCCGCAACCGGCACGGTCTTCGCGGAAACCACCCGCGGCGGACGATTCCGTCGCAGGTGGTTCCGCCGCGTCCGTCGGCGGGCTGGCCGCCGCGTCCAAGGCGGCCGCCGGCAAGGCGGCGGCCGGCAGGAAGGGCGCGAAGGCTGCCGCGCCGAGCAAGGCTGCGACGAAGGCTGCGCCGGGGACGAAGGCTGCGAAGGCCGCTGCGGTGCCGAGCAGGACTGCGACGAAGGCCGCGTCGGCTGCGAAGGCCGCTGCGGTGCCGAGCAGGACTGCGACGAAGGCCGCGTCGGCTGCGAAGGCCGCTGCGGTGCCGAGCAAGGCTGCGACGAAGGCCGCACCGGGGAAGCAGGCTGCGAAGGCCGCGCCGGCTGCGAAGAAGACCGCACCGGGGAAGCAGGCTGCGAAGGCTGCGCCGGCTGCGAAGAAGGCCGCCGCGACCAGGAAGGCCGCCGGGACCGGGGCCGTGAGCTCTGTTCGCGGCGGGGGAGCGGTGCGGGAGGTCGACACCCCGTTCGGGGTGGCTCGGTACCGGCTGGACGTCCCCGATCCGCACGGCGGCGTGCTGCTCGTCCTCGGCCACGGCGCCGGCGGCGACGTCGACGCGGCCGACCTCGTGGCCGTGCACGCCGCGGCGCTGGCCCGCGGGGTCGCCGTCGCGCTGGTGACGCAGCCGTACCGGGTCGCGGGGCGCCGCGCGCCGGCGCCGGCCCACCAGCTCGATGCCGCCTGGCTGGCCGTCATCGACGACCTGCGCGCCAACCTGACGTTCGACACGCTCGTGGTCGGCGGGCGGTCCAGCGGCGCGCGGGTTGCCTGCCGTACGGCGCGCGAGGCCATGGCGGCGCGCATCCTCGCGCTCGCGTTTCCGCTGCATCCGCCCGGCAAGCCCGAGAAGTCGCGGTCCGAGGAGCTCGACTCCGGGGTGCCCACCCTTGTCATCAACGGGGACCGGGACTCGTTCGGGGTGCCGGAGGAACGGCCGGGCGTCACCGTGCACGTGCTGCCCGGCGAGACGCACGGGCTGTCGAAGAACACCGGGGCCGTCGCCGCCGCGGCGATCGAGTTCGTCGTGGGCGGCTGAACCGGGCAGCCTGAGCCGGTGCCGCGGGCGGGCGGGCGGTGCCGCGGGCGGGCGGGCGGTCCAGCGGGCGCGGCGGGAACCGGCGGCCCGTCACCAGGGCCGACGTGGCTCGTTGATCCTCACGTGACCGGCGCAAACCGGACACGCTCCACAACCTCCCAGGCCCATCCTGTTCCGGTGGCCGGCCCGGTCCCAATCAGTGCGGCCGGCCACCGGGGCAGGCCGGGTGGTTTGCCGGGTGAAACCGGCGGTGGTGAGCGGCGTTACGTCCGTTAGGTCCGTCACGCGGAATGGTCGCGTGGGACCGGTTGTTACATCCCCTGTGTGGCGCTGCCGACGGCGCCGCCAGCGGAGGGAAACCCAGCGTGGCAACACTTGAGCGTGACGATCTGCGGATCCGTGAGCTGCTGTTCAGCCCGGCCTGGCCGGCCGCCACCGACGCGGAGCCCGACCCGTCCTGGCAGCCGATCGCCCGGGAGCGCTTGACCGGCGCCACAAACTCAGATCTCGCACAGCAACTCGGCGTATCCTCGGCGGGACGGTCGAGGGTGGGAGTCGCACGAGTGGTCAGCAGCGAGAGCGCGGAACAGCAGCGTGTCCGGTTCGAGCATGACGCGTTGCCCTTCATCGATCAGCTCTACGCGGCCGCTTTGCGCATGACGCGCAACCCGTCGGACGCCGAGGACCTGGTGCAGGAGACGTTCCTGAAGGCGTTCGCCGCCTTCCACCAGTTCGAGACCGGCACCAACCTCAAGGCCTGGCTGTATCGCATCCTGACCAACACCTACATCAACTCCTACCGGCGCCGGCAGCGCCAGCCCGTCCAGGCGCCGACGGAGGAGATCACCGACTGGCAGCTGGCCGAGGCGGAGTCGCACACCTCCAGCGGTCTGCGCTCGGCCGAGACCGAGGCCCTGGATCGGCTGCCCGACTCCGACGTCAAGGATGCGCTGCAGTCGCTGCCCGAGGAGTTCCGCCTCGCGGTGTACCTGGCCGATGTCGAGGGCTTCTCCTACAAGGAGATCGCCGACATCATGAACACGCCGATCGGCACCGTCATGTCCCGCCTGCACCGCGGACGGCGCAACCTGCGCCGGCAGCTCGAGGCTTATGCTGCCGACCGAGGGTTCACCCGCAACCCGTCCGCTGAGCCGAGCGAGGTCTGAGATCCGATGAGCTGTGGAGACCCGCACGAAACCGACTGCAGCGACGTCCTCGCCGAGGTCTATCTCTACCTCGACCTGGAGTGCGCCGACGACCGGCGCGCGCTGATCCGGGAGCACCTCGACGAGTGCTCGCCGTGCCTGCGGGAGTATGGGATCGAGCAGGAGGTCAAGGCCCTCGTCGCCCGCTGCTGCGGCTCGGAGCTTGCCCCGCTCGAGCTCAAGGCCCGCCTCCGGGCGAAGCTCTCGGAGCTGGTCCTCAACTCCGACTCCCGCGAACTGCGGCCGGACTAGGGCGCGACCGCCCGCGAGCTGCGGCCGGGACGGGCCGCGATCGTCCACGAGCTGGAGCGCGGCCAACGGCGAGCTGCGGCCGGGACAGGGCGCCACCTCCCGCGAGCTGCGGCCGGGACGGGCCGCGACCGCTCGCGAGCTGCGGCCGGACCAGGGAGCGACCACCCGGACTCACGAGCGAAGCGGCCCGGACACCCCGTCAAGCGAGGGTGCCCGGGCCGCTTGCCGATATGCTGCGAGCGCACGCAGAGCCGCGAAGGAGCCCGGGATGTCCGACGAAGTCCGCGCCGAGATGGTGGCGAACGTCTGGAAGATCACCACCGAGGTCGGGGCCGAGGTCGCCGAGGGCGACACGCTCGTGATCCTCGAGTCCATGAAGATGGAGATCCCGGTCGTCGCCGAGACCGACGGCACGGTCAGCCAGATCGCCGTGCACGAGGGCGACGTGGTGCAGGAGGGCGACCTGATCGCCGTGATCGGGTGAGCGGTTCCGCGGTCGTCGTCCGCCTCATCGAGCCGGGCGACCACGCCGAGGTCGGGCGGCTGACGGTCGCCGCATACCGCGAGGACGGCCAGCTCGAGGCCTCGCCCGAATACGGCGAGGTGCTGGCCGACGTCGACGGCCGCGCCGCGGCCGCGGACATTCTCGTGGCCGTGGACGGCGAGCGGGTGCTCGGCGCGGTCACGTTCACGCTGCCCGGCGGGGCGTACGCGGAGGTCTCCAAGCCCGGCGAGGCCGAGTTTCGCACGCTTGCCGTCGATCCGGCGGCCCAGCGCCGCGGTGTGGCCCGGGCGCTCGTGCGGGCCTGCATCGAACGGGCGGGTGATCTCGGATGCGCGGCGCTCGTCATCTGCGTCCGCGACGACAACGCGGCGGCCCACCGGCTCTACGGCGGCTTCGGCTTCGAGCGCGACCCGAGCCTCGACTGGTCACCGGTCGCGGGCGTCAACCTGCTCGGCATGCGACTGCCCCTGCCCGTCCTCGCGAGATAACGCCGCCTCGACCTGATCGGCCAGATCGCCGGCCAGGTCGGAGACCACGTCGGGGTCGGGCTCCCGGTCCGAGTCCTCGGGGCCGGGCTCCCGGTCCGGGTCCTTGGGGCCGGGCAACCGGTCCGGGTCCTCGGCGCTGGGCTCCCGGTCCGGGTCCTCGGCGCTGGGCTCCCGGTCCGGATCCTCGGCGCTGGGCTCCCGGTCCGGGTCCTCGGGGCCGGGCAACCGGTCCGAGTCCTCAGGGCCGGGCTCTCGGTCGGGGTCGCAGCAGCCGTGCCGGTCGGCCGCGGCCATCAGCTCCGACGCCACCTCCAGCGCCGCCGCCCGCCGCTCCTCCGGCGTGCCGGGTCGCTCCCGCAGCATGAACCAGCTGGCGTGGACCGAGAACAGCGCCATCATCCGCCGCAGTTGCTGGCTCAGCGACTCCGACGGGTCGGCGAGCAGCTCCATCACCCGGTTCATCTGCTCGCGCAGGCGCTTGCCCGCCGGCAGCGTGTTGATCACCGTCTGGTTGCGCTCGAAGAACCGGATCACGTTCTCGTGCGCGAACTGGCTGTGCAGGCTCGCGTAGCGCCGGATGAACTCCAGCCGCGTCGCCGAGTCGCGCGGCCGCGACGCGGCCCAGTCCAGCAGGGCGTCGACGGCGGCGATGCGCTCCTCGATCAGGCTGGCGACGATGTCGTCCTTGGTCGGGAAGTGGTAATACAGCGCCGCCTTCGTCACGCCCAGCTTCTCGGCGATCTCGCGCAGCGACGTCTTGTCGTAGCCCTCCTCGATGAACAGATCGAGCGCCACCCGCTGGATGTGGGCACGCACGTCGGCGCCCTCGGACTCCCCGGTGCGGATCCGGTTCCGCCCGCGGATCACGCGCGCACTGCTCGGCTCGTTCTCTGACATCGCCCCACATCCTACTTGACGCCCGGCTAGTAACCAGCTTACCGTGCGGCTAGTAAGTTAACTAGCCGGTCGACAGGTAAGTTCCGGGGGCGAGGGCGAAATGTCCGAAAAGGCAGCAACGTCCGCACAAGCGGCAACGTCCGCACAAGCGGCAACGTCCGCACAAGCGGCAACGTCCGCACAAGCGGCAGCGCCGCAACAAGCGGGAGGGACGCAACAAGCGGCAGCGCCGCAACAAGCGGGAGGGACGCAACAAGCGGCTGGGACGCAGCAAGCGGGAGGGCCGCAGCAAGCGGCAGCGTCAGAGAAGTCGAAAGTCAACGCCGTCCTGCCCGGCCTGCTCATGGCGATGCTGCTGGCGATGCTCGACAACGTCATCGTCGGCACCGCGATGCCGCGCATCGTCGGCGACCTCGGCGGCGTCGACCACCTGTCCTGGGTGGTCACCGCCTACGTGCTCGGCACGACCGTCTCCACCCCGCTGTGGGGCAAGCTCGGCGACCTCTACGGCCGCAAGACCGTCTTCATGACCTCGATCGTGCTGTTCCTGGTCGGCTCGATGCTGTGCGGCGTGGCCCAGAGCATGCCCGAGCTGATCGGCTTCCGCGCGTTCCAGGGGCTCGGCGCCGGCGGTCTCATGGTCGGCGCGATGTCGGTCATCGGCGACCTGGTGCCGCCGCGGGAGCGCGGGAAGTACCAGGGCCAGTTCGCCGCCGTCATGGCGATCGCGATGGTCGGCGGCCCGCTCGTCGGCGGCTTCATCACCGACCACGCCGACTGGCGCTGGGCGTTCTTCGTCAACCTGCCGCTGGGCGGCGCCGCGCTGGTGCTGCTCGCGCTGCGGCTGCACCTGCCGAAGCGGCGCACCGAGCACCGCATCGACTGGCTGGGTGCGCTGCTGCTGTCCATCGGCGTCACCGCGCTCGTGCTGATCACGACCTGGGGCGGCAACCAGTACGCGTGGGGCTCCGCCGAGATCCGCGGCCTGGGCATCGTCGCGGTCGTGTCGCTCGTCTTCTTCGTGCTGGTCGAGCGCCGGCACCCGGAGCCGATCGTGCCGCTGGGCGTCTTCGCCAACCGCAACTTCACGCTGGTCGCCCTGGTCGGCTTCCTCGTCGGCTTCGCGATGTTCGGCGCGATCACGTTCCTGCCGTTGTACCAGCAGATCGTCCAGGGTGCGTCGGCGACCAACTCCGGGCTGCTCCTGCTGCCGATGATGGGCGGCCTGCTGGTCACGTCGCTGGCGGTCGGCCGGATCATCACCAAGACCGGGCGGTACCGCGTCTTCCCGGTCATCGGCGGCGTGGTCATGATCGGCGCGATGCTGCTGCTGGCCCAGCTCGACGCGCACACGTCGAAGCTCGAGTCGGGGGCGTACATGGCCGTCCTCGGCCTCGGCATGGGCTTCCTGATGCAGACGACGATGCTGATCGCGCAGAACAGCGTCGAGCTCAAGGACATCGGCGTGGCCAGCAGCACGGCGACGTTCGCCCGGTCGATCGGCGGCGCGTTCGGCGTGTCGGTCTTCGGCGCGATCTTCAACCACAAGCTGCACGCGCTGCTCGGCGAGCGGCTCGGCACCGCGGCGGCCGACAAGATGGCGGCCGGCGGCGGGGGTGCCCGGATCGACCCGTCGACCCTGGCCCAGCTGCCCGCACCGGTGCGCACCGCGGTCGTGGACGCGATCGCCGGGGCCACCTCGAGCGTGTTCCTGTGGTCGACGGCGGCGGCCGTGGCGATCCCGCTGCTCGCCTTCTTCATCCGTGAGGTCGCCCTGCGCGGCGGCCCGACCGAGTCGGCCGAGCGCACACTGGTTGCGCAGGAAGGCTAGTTTCGCGCAAGGCGTGCGCGAATTTGCTCGGAAAGACCCCTTGAACTAGCAATCGGTGCGCGAAACTGTCAAACTACGAGCAGGATCGCGCACCGATTGCGCGTGGGACCGACAAGGGGAAGATCAACGTGACCGAGCAGCCCGGCGCCGGGATGAAGGCCGACATCGCCGAACAGCCGGAGGTGTTCGCCCGCCTGCTCGACCAGCAGGCCGGCGCGATCGGCGAGGTCGCCGCGAAGATCGCGCAGTGGCGCCCGCGCAGCGTGGTCTTCACCGCGCGCGGCACCTCCGATCACGCGGCCCTCTACGCCGCGTACCTCACCGAGATCCGCCTGGGCATCCCGGCGGGGCTCGCCAGCCCGTCCGCCATGACGGTGTACGGCGCCCGCCCCGACCTGCGCGACACGCTCGTCGTCGGGGTCAGCCAGAGCGGCGGCTCGCCCGACCTGCACGAGGTGCTGCGGGTCGCGCGCGAGCAGGGCGCGCACACCCTCGCCGTGACCAACAACGCCGAGTCGCCGCTGGCGCAGGTCGCCGAGCTGCACATCGACGTCGTCGCCGGGCACGAGGTGGCCGTCGCCGCCACGAAGACCTACACGGCCGAGCTCCTCGCCCTCCTCATGCTCGTGGAGAGCGTCCGTGGCGGCGGCGCGCTGCCCGCCGACGAGCTTGCCGCCCTGCGCGCGCTGCCGGGGCACGCCGAGGCGCTGCTGGCCGACGACGCCGTGGTCGACCTCGCCGCCCGCTACCGCTTCGCCGCCCGCCTGGTCACCACCGGCCGCGGCTACGCCTACCCGACCGCCCGCGAGACGGCGCTCAAGCTCATGGAGACCTGCTACCTGGCCGGCCTCGCCTTCTCCGGCGCCGACCTGCTGCACGGCCCGCTCGCGATGGCCGACCCGGACGTGCCGGTGCTCGCCGTCGTCGGCAACGGCCCGGCCGGCGCGTCGATGCGCGACGTCGTGGCCCGCCTCGGCGAGCGCCGCGCCGACACGGTCGTCTTCGGCCCGAGCGCGGTTGAGGGCGCCAAGGGCTGGGTGCGCACGCCGGACGTGGACGAGCGCTACGGCCCGCTGCTGGACATCCTGCCGCTGCAGCGCCTGGCCCTGTCGCTGGCACTGCTGCGCGGCGAGAACCCGGACGCCCCGCGCGGGCTCAAGAAGGTGACCACCACCCTGTAGCGGGCGCCGCGGAAACGCTGCGCGCGGCGAGAACGCGGACAGCCCCGCCCGGGCTCAAGAAGGTTTCGACGACGCTGTAGCGGGCGCCGCGGAAACGTTGATCACGGCCGGGCGGCCCTCCCGCAGTTCCTTCGTGTCGAAGGGGGTCGCCGGCTGGGTCCCGACCAGGATCAGGTAGGTCGGGCGAGCGCCCGGGAGGTTGCGCAGCTCGAAGGCGAAGTTGCAGTTGTACCCCGAGCCGTTCTGCGCCAGCACCCCGCCGGCGAGTGTGGTCGCGGCGATCGGCCGCCCGCCCTCGTCGGCGGCCTTGACCGTGCCGCCCTCCACGATGTCCGGCACGGACGAGGGCGCGAGGCAGGGCGTGCCGGGCACGCCGGCCGCCGCGCCGGCGACGCTGACGTAGCCGTGGATCAGGATGCCGTCCGGTTTGGACTTCTCGTCATGGCGCCCGGCCCAACCGCAACCGCCCAGCGAGAGCACCAGCAGGAGGGGAAGCAGGCAGAGCCGGATCAGATGCAAGGGCCGCACCGGGCAACCTTAGTCTTGTTCTCGTGTCGACCCTGCGTGACCTCGTCGAGGAGCACACCTCCCTCGAGCCCGACGACATCGAGCACCTGCACCGCCTCGCCGGCGACTGGCAGATCGTGTCGGACCTGAGCTTCGCCGACCTGCTGATGTGGGTGCCCATCGAGGCGCGCGGCGAGTTCGTCTGCGTCGCCCAGGTGCGCCCGACCACCGCCCCGACCGCCTACCAGGACGACCAGGTCGGGCGGGTCGCCGGCGGCCCCGAGGTCGCGCACCTGCAGATCGTGCGCCAGCAGGGCCGGATCTGGCGGGAGGGGGACCCGGTCTGGTACGGCGACATGCCCGCCCGCCACGAGGCGATCCCCGTGCGCCGCCGCGGCGAGCAGAAGGTCATCGCCGTGCTCGGGCGCGACACCAACCTGAGCACCGCGCGCACCCCGGCCCAGCTGGAGCTCAACTACCTGACCACCGCCGACGACCTCGCGCAGATGATCGCCGACGGCAGCTGGCCGCCGCCGCGGCACCCGGGGGAGACCACCAGCGCGCCGCGCATCGGCGACGGGCTGGTCCGGCTGGACGCCACCGGCAAGGTCACCTACGCCAGCCCGAACGCGCAGTCGGCGTACCGGCGGCTGGGTCTGGCGGCCCACCTGGTCGGCGAGAGCCTCGCCGAGATCACCGGCCGGCTCGTCGACGATCCGCTCGAGGGCGCCGACGCGACCGAGCGCATCAGCCTGGCCCTGCACGGCGAGGCCCCGGCCCGCAAGGAGCTCGAGGCCCGCGGCGCGACCGTGCTCATGCGCGCGCTGCCGCTCATGCCGGCCGGCGTGCCGATCGGGGCGCTGGTGCTGGTGCGGGACATCACCGAGGTACGCCGGCGGGACCGGCAGCTGATGACCAAGGACGCGACGATCCGCGAGATCCACCACCGGGTCAAGAACAACCTGCAGACCGTCGCCGCGCTGCTGCGCCTGCAGGCCCGCCGGGTGGGCGTCCCGGCGGCCCGGCACGCGCTGGAGGAGTCGGTACGCCGGGTCGCCTCCATCGCCCTCGTCCACGAGACGCTGTCCATGTCGCCCGAGTCCTCGGACGAGGCCGTGGAGTTCGACGGCATCGTCGACCGGGTCGCCGCGGCCGCCGTCGAGGTCGGCGCGACCGGCTTCCACGTGGCGGTGCGCCGCGAGGGCGACTTCGGGGTGCTGCCGGCCGAGATCGCCACGCCGCTGGTGATGGTCCTCAACGAGCTGTTGCAGAACGCCGTCGAGCACGCGTTCGAGCCCAAGGCGCCGGAGTCGCCCGAGGTCGTCGTGTCCGTGCACCGCTTCCGCAAGCAGCTGCACGTGACCGTCGCCGACAACGGCTGCGGCCTGCCCGAGGGCTTCGACCTGGACGCGAGCGAGCGCCTGGGCCTGCAGATCGTGCGCACGCTGGCCACCGGCGAGCTGCGCGGCACGATCGAGCTGCGGGGGCGGGCGGAGGGCGGCACCGAGGCGGTCATGGTGGTACCGCTGGCCAAACGGTGAATCGACCGGAGTGTGGGACAGTGTCGGGAAAGGGCACGTCACCTGCCCAAACTGGGCCTGTTTTTCCTATCGGCTGAGTCTTATTTGCGTTACCGGTCTGTCAAATCGCGCTGAGAGAACCCTCACGCGGGCGTGGCGTAAGGACCGGTCCCATGGAAGACTGCAACCTATGCACGCTGCTTCTCTGCGGCTCGTCAGCCGCCGACACGTCGACTACGGTCGCGTGCGCAGCGCCATGTGTCCGGCTTGCTGAACGCCGCCCGTTGATTTTTCCCGGGCGCGCGACTTTGCGCCGGAATTTTTTATGACATCGACGTCATCCGTTCTCGGTAGCTTCCGAAGACGGCCGGCGCTTGGTCGCGTGCTCTCAATCCTGAGAGGACGCCGACATGTCGGTGAACACGGTCCGCGGACGTGGTGCGGCCGGTGGGCGCCCTCGTGGTGAAGGCCAGTGGGCCCTCGGCCACCGCGAGCCGCTCAACCCGAACGAGCGCAGCAAGAAGGACGACAACCCGCTGAACGTGCGGGCCCGCATCGAGAACATCTACGCGCACCGGGGCTTCGACTCGATCGACCCCGCCGACCTGCGCGGGCGTTTCCGGTGGTACGGGCTGTACACCCAGCGCCGCCCCGGCATCGACGGCGGCCGCACCGCCGTGCTCGAGCCGGAGGAGCTCGACGACCGCTACTTCATGCTGCGCATCCGCAGCGACGGCGGACAGCTCTCGCTGGCCCAGCTGCGCGCGATCGCCTCGATCTCGCAGCGATTCGGCCGCGACACCGCCGACATCACCGACCGGCAGAACATCCAGCTGCACTGGATCGAGATCGAGAACGTGCCGACCATCTGGAAGGAGCTCGAGGCGGTCGGCCTGTCCACGACCGAGGCCTGCGGCGACACGCCGCGCGTCATCCTCGGCAGCCCGATCGCCGGCGTCGCGGAGAGCGAGGTGCTCGACCCGACCGAGGCGATCACCGAGATCAACCAGCGCTTCATCGGCGACCCGGAGCTGTCGAACCTGCCGCGGAAGTTCAAGACGTCGATCTCCTGGCTGCCCGACACCCCGTACGAGGCCAACGACGTCTCGTTCGTCGGCGTCATCCACCCCGAGCACGGCCCCGGCTTCGACCTGTGGGTCGGCGGCGGCCTGTCCACCAACCCGATGCTCGCCCAGCGGCTCGGGGTGTGGGTGCCGCTGCACGAGGTGCCCGAGGTCTGGCACGGCGTGGTCAAGGTCTTCCGCGACTACGGCTACCGCCGGCTGCGCAGCCGCGCGCGGCTGAAGTTCCTGGTCGCCGACTGGGGCGCCGACCAGTTCCGCCAGATCCTCGAGAACGAGTTCCTCGGCCGCCGCCTGATCGACGGTCCGGCGCCGGAGCTGCCGGAGAAGCCGATCGACCACGTCGGCGTGTACAAGCAGTGGGACGGCAAGTACTTCGTCGGCGCGGCCCCGATCGCCGGGCGCAGCTCGGGCACGCAACTCGCCGCCGTCGGGGACCTGGCCGAGCGCTTCGGCTCCGACCGGGTGCGGCTCACGCCGTACCAGAAAATCCTGGTCCTCGACATCGCCGAGGGTGACACCGAGGCGCTGGTGCGGGGCCTGGCCGGGATCGGCCTGGAGGCCCGGCCGTCGAAGTGGCGGCGCAGCACCATGGCGTGCACCGGCATCGAGTTCTGCAAGCTCGCCATCGTCGAGACCAAGGCCCGCGCCGCGGAGCTCATCGAGCACCTCGAGAAGCGGGTCGCCGACCTCGACGCCGACATCTCCATCCACCTCAACGGCTGCCCCAACGCCTGCGCCCGCACGCAGGTCGCCGACATCGGGCTCAAGGGCATGCTGGTGCGCGACGAGGCCGGCGAGATGGTCGAGGGCTTCCAGATTCACCTCGGCGGCGGCCTGGGCATGGCCGAGGGGCAGACCGCCGGTTTCGGCCGGAAGCTGCGCGGCCTCAAGACCACCGCGGCCGACCTGCCCGCCTACGTCGAGCGGGTGGCCAACCACTACCTGGCCGGGCGCGAGCCCGGCGAGTCCTTCGCCCGCTGGGTCATGCGCGCTCCCGAAGAGGAGCTGCGATGAACGAGCGGATGGCGCCGCTGTACTGCCCGTACTGCGGCGAGGAGGACCTCCGGCCACACGAGGACTCGCACGGCGCATGGGAATGCCGCAGCTGCGCCCGGGTCTTCTCGCTGAAATTCCTGGGACTGGCGGCGAACGCTTTGGAGGCGAAGCGATGAGCAGCACGACCGTTGCCCGAACCGCACAAGAATCCATCGAGCTGGCGAACGCCGCCTCGGCGCGCCTGGAAGGCCAGAGCGCCGAGAAGATCGTGGAGTGGGCCGCCGGCGAGTTCGGCGAGCGCTTCTGCGTGACCAGTTCCTTCGCCGACGCCGTCCTCGCCCACGTGGTGTCGAAGGTCGTGCCCGGCGTGCACGTCGTGTTCCTCGACACCGGCCTGCACTTCGCCGAGACGCTGCGGGTGCGCGAGATCGTCCAGCGCACCCTGCCGGTGACCGTCCGCTCGATCCGTCCCCGCCAGACGGTCGCCGAGCAGGACGCCGAGTTCGGGCCGCGGCTCTACGCCCGCGACCCCGACGAGTGCTGCTTCCTGCGCAAGGTCGAGCCGCTGGAGCGGGCCCTCGAGGACTACGACGCGTGGGCCGCGGGCCTGCGCCGCGACGAGTCGCCGAGCCGCGCCAACACGCCGATCGTGAGCTTCGAGCGGGCCCGCGGCAAGTTCAAGGTCTCCCCGCTGGCGCTGTGGACGCAGGCGGACGTGGACGCGTACATCTCCCGGTACAACGTGCCGGTGAACGCGCTCATGCGTCAGGGGTACGCCTCGGTCGGCTGCTGGCCGTGCACGCGGCGCACGCCCCCGGGCGGCGACCCGCGCAGCGGCCGCTGGGCGGCGTTCGACAAGACCGAGTGCGGGCTGCACACGTCGGGATGACCGGCCATCGCCTCGGGCCCGGTGCCGTTCTTCTGGTGGCCCACGGGTCCTCGGACCCACGGGCCGCCGCGGCCACCCGCGCGCTGACGCGGGCGGTCGCGGCCCAGCGGCCCGGCCTCGACGTGCGCTGCGCGTTCCTCGACCACGCCGGGCCGCGCCCCGGCGAGCAGCTGTTCGCCTTCGAGCGGCTCGGCCACCGCGCGGCGATGGTCGTGCCGCTGCTGCTCACCAACGCCTTCCACGGCCGCTTCGACCTGCCGGCCGTGCTGGAGCAGGCGCGGGCCGACGGCCTGCGCATGGACGTGACGACGACCGACGTGCTCGGCGCGGGCGCGCCGGTCCTGCTGCTGTCGGCGCTTCGCCGGCTGCTGCCCCCGGTGTCGTACGACGGCGTCGTGCTCGTCGCCGCCGGCACCCGCGACGACCTGGCCCGGCACTCCGTCGATGTGGCGGCGGGCGCCCTGGGCGCGGCGCTGGGCGTGCCGTGCCTGGCGGCGTACGCGTCGGGCTCCCCGGTCACCGGGGCCGTGGCCGTGGCGGCGCTGCGGGACCGCGGCTGCTCCCGGATCGCCGTGTCGTCGTACTTCCTGGCGCCGGGCAAGCTGCACGACCTGGCCGTGGACTCGGCGCTGTCGGCCGGCGCGCTGTCGCCGGTGGCGCCGCCGCTGGAGGCCAACCTCGACGTCGCCCGCCTGGTGATGTCCCGGATCGGGGCGTTCGGGCTCCTGCGGGCCGCCTGAGGCCGTTTGCGGCCGCTCCCGGGCCGGTGAACCATCACGTGGCACGTGCCGGTTACCGTTGACGGATGATGACATGCCCGAAATGCCGCGGGGAGATGCGTCAGTACGAACGCAGCGGCGTCACCGTCGACCAGTGCCTGGAATGCCGCGGAATCTTTCTCGACCGGGGCGAGCTCGAGCGCCTCATGGACGCGGAGCAGGCGTGGCAGGGTGCTCGCCAGCAGCAGCACCAGGCGCCGTATCAACAGCCGTATCAACAACCGTATCCCGCTCAGCACGGTGGCTATGGGCACTACGGCCATCACAAGAAGCACCGCCGCCATCACCGCGAGAGTTTCTTCGGCGAGCTGTTCGATTAGTCCGGGACGCAACAACGCCCCGGCCGGAAATGGCCGGGGCGTTCGGCGACTCGTGCGTAGTAGTAAGGCTCAGGCAGAGTGAGCGCGGACCCGCAGGCCACCGCGACGCTTCATCAGGCGACGCTCGTCTTCGCTCATTCCGCCCCAGACGCCTGCGTCCTGACCGGAGTCGAGCGCCCACTGCAGGCACTCGCTGGTCACGGAGCAGCGCTGGCAGACCGCCTTCGCCTGCTCAACCTGCAGCAACGCCGGTCCGGAGGTCCCAATCGGGAAGAACAGCTCCGGGTCCTCGTCGCGGCAGAGGGCATGGTGGCGCCAGTCCGACATGGCGGCAACACTCCTTGTTTTTTTCGCGGATCGTTGTTGGTGATTCCCTATATGCATCTCATGCGACGGTTCGGCTAGGCGGAGCCTGAAGATCCGTAACATGCGTGCGGGCAACGCTCAGTGGTCGTTTCGCTTGTGAATGCTTTCACGAACTACCGCGATGTCAAGGGGTCCAAACCAAAAAAATCCAAGTCGGTGAGCAAGCTCACGCACTGTTTGTCCGATTTTATGGTAGCTGGTGACCCTGGATCGCAACAGTCAGTGACCAATGTAGTACGGTTCGGTCAACGACCGGAGGGCTTTCGGAGATGCGGCCGCGGTGTCTCTTCGGCCACGCTCTGCAACTTTCTCCCCCTTCGGTGTTCGACCGCCCGGAGTGGCTCAACACACTACGCGTAATGCCCCCGGTACGGACGCAAAATCCAACTTGTCGACCTCCCCGAGGTACTCCCCGTCGACCTGGAAAGCGATCGGTTTGGCGGCGGTCACCGTGAACCCTGGCAGATCGTGCAGGCGCACGACCCGTTTGCCCCGCGGGCTGTGCCGGCTGGTCACGAGCTGGACCATGGTCCGGGCCGTGTCGCCGACCTGCAGCTCCCGCAGGCCGAGCACGTCCAGCCCGGTGTCGAACGACGCGCGCGGGTTGGGGTTCACCGGCTTCTCGCCGATGTATGTCCACGGTGCGGTGTTCTGCACCAACATCCAAGCTAGCCCGGTCTGCGCCGTTTCGCCCGGCATCTCGATCGTGAGCAGCGGCACGCGGCGGTTCGTGACCGCCAGCTGGGTCATCGTGGAGCGGAAATACAGCCACGGCGTCGACGTCGAGCCCTTGTGCCGCGCCTGGTCGACCCGCCGGACGACCTCGGCGTCCAGGCCCAGGCCGGCGCAGAACGTGAAGTACCGGTCGTCGGCGCGGCCGAGCCCGATGATCCGCTCGCGGCGGTCGCGCAGCGCCTCCAGGATCGCGCCGGTGCCCTCGGCCCAGTCGCTGGGCAGCCCGAGCGCCCGGGCGAAGACGTTGGTGGAGCCGCCGGGGACGACGGCGAGGGCGGGGCGCTCCTGGTGGCGGTCGGCGGCCGGCCCGGCGTCGAAGGTCATGAGGCCGTTGATGGCCTCGTTCACGGTACCGTCGCCGCCCAATGTCACGACGAGGTCCATGCCCTCCCGGGCGGCGTCGCGAGCGAGATCGGCGGCGTGCCCCCGGCGCTGCGTGTAGGCCACGTCCAGGTCGACCTGGCTGCGCAGGGCCCGAACCAGGATGTCCCGGCCGCGTTCGGTGGTGGTCGTCGCGTTGGGGTTGACCACCAAGAGCGCTCGCATGGGCGGCACTGTACCCGCTCCAAGGCGCGATAAGGTTGTAGCCGCATATCCCCGTGAGATGTTCGTGAGCAGGAAGGACACGCAGGTGAGCGCTCCGGCGACCCTCCGTTGGGCGGTCCGGCTGCTCCTCTTCGAAGGGGCGGGCCTGGCCCTGGTGACGCTCTGGTTGGTGTACCTCGACGTCACCGCCGACCCCCAGGACCGCCGCGCCGCGCTCGGCGTGACCGCATATCTGGCCCTCATGACCGTGCTCTTCCTCGGCATCGGCTACGCGCTGCACCGCCGCCGCCGCTGGGCCCGCGGCCCCGGCATCGTGGTCCAGATGCTGCAGATGCCGATCGGGTGGACGATGCTGACGCAGGGCCACCAGCCGTACATCGGCGCCCCGCTCTTCCTGCTCGGCCTCGCCGGCGCCGTGCTGCTCTTCGCGCCGTCGACCCGGATCGCGCTCGGAGTGCGCTGAGCGCATAGACAGGTCCCAGACGGCTCCGGTTGCTCTACGCTCTGGTGTCGTGACGGTCGCTCCCGCGTATCAGGTCCTCGCCGACCGCATCCGCGTCGACATCATCTCCGGCCAGCTGCGCCCCGGCGAGCGCCTGCCGACCGAGCCGCAGCTGTGCGAGCAGTCGGGCCTGAGCCGCTCCACGGTCCGCGAGGCGCTGCGCCTGCTGAGCAGCCAGCACCTGATCGTCACGACCCGCGGCGTCAACGGCGGCAGCTTCGTCGCCGAGCCCGACCCGCACCAGCTGGGCGAGACCCTCGCCGACGGCGTCGGCCGCCTGCTCACCAGCGGCGCCGTGACCAGCGACGACTTTCTTGAGGTGCGCCGGATGCTCGAGGTGCCGGCGGCCGGCCTCGCGGCGTCGCGCCGCCTGCCCCACCACCTGGCCGAGCTCGAGCGCGCGATGTTCGACCCGGACCGCGACGACCTTGAGCGGCGCATCGAGGCCCACGCCGCGTTTCACCTGGCCGTGGCCGCCGCGACGGGCAACTCGCTGCTCGGTCTGGTCGTGTGGCCGCTGTACAGCATGCCGGACCGCCGCGCCGTGGAGCGCGTCGCGCCGCCGCCGTTCTGGCATGCGGTCGACCGCGACCATCGCGCGCTGCTGGCGGCGATCCGCGAGGGCGACGTCTCCCGTTCGATGGGGCTGGCCCGCGCCCACATCGACAACGTGCGCCCCGTCTCCTAGCGAAAGCCGGGTTACCGGCGCTAGCGCCTGTTTCATCACTGAGGCGGGGCTGCGGCCGGCCCAGATTCCGCCTGGCGGCGTCCCGCGAAAGCCGGGTTACAACACCGGTAGCCAGGCTTCCGCGGGCCACCGCCAGACGAAATCTGGACTCGGCCTCGCTCCCACCCCAGTAATGAAACAGGCGCTAGCTCGGTGACGGACGGCGCTTGGTCAGGCGGATGCCCGCCTGGTGCCCGTCGACCGTCGCCGAGACCTCGTCGGCCAGGGCGCTCAGCACCTGCCAGGCGAACGACTCGCCGCCCGGCAGGCGCTCGTCGGGGGAGCCGAGCGGGACGGTCGTGTAGACGGTCAGCGCGTCACTCGTAACGGTGAAGCGGCACGAGAGCTCGACCGTGTCGCCCAGCTGGGGGGTGTCGGCGGCGATCGCGAGCAGCATCGCGCAGGCCTCGTCGACCGCGATGCGCAGGTCCTCGATCTCGTCCAGCGTGAACTGCAGGCGCGCGGCCAGGCCGGCCGTGGCCGTGCGCAGCACGCCAAGGTACGCGGGCGATGCCGGCACGGCCAGCAGCACCACGTCGTCGCCGTCGGCGCCGGACCTCTTCGATACGACCTGAGTCACGCGAATGAACCCCCTCGAAGGCGACTCTACGACGTCAGCGCTCGCGATGACGCGGCGAGTGCGGCCAGGGGCGCGCCGGAGAGGCGGTAGGGCACCCAGTCGCTCTTGGGCCCGGCGCCCAGCGCGTCGTAGAACGCCCGGGCCGGGTTCCAGTCCAGCACGGCCCACTCGAGCCGTTTGTACCCGCGCTCGACGCACACCGCGGCCAGCGTCGCGACCAGGGCCTTGCCGGCGCCGGTGCCGCGCGCGGGCGGGCGCACGTAGAGGTCCTCGAGGTAGATGCCGTGCACGCCCTCCCAGGTGGAGTACGTGAGAAACCACAGCGCCATCCCGATCGGCGCGTCGTCCTCGACCGCGACGTGACAGAAGACGGCGGGGGAGGGCCCGAAGAGGGCCGCGGTGAGCTGCTCCTCGTCGAGGTGGCACTCGTCGCGGGCGCGCTCGAACTCGGCGAGCTCGTAGACCATCGCGACGAGCGCGGGCACGTCGGTGGGGCGGGCGAGGCGGATGTGCAACGCAGGAACCCTTCGCGGAAAAAACGGACCCCCACCCCGCGCGGTGGCGGGGTGGGGGCCCACGGTACAGGGGCCGGATCAGGCCTGCTTCGTCTCCCAGAAGATCTTCGCGATCTCGTCGATCTTCGCCAGGAGCTGCTCGGCGACCGCCGGGTCGGCCGAGCCCTTTGCGCCCGAGGCACCCGCGAGCTTCGTGGCCTCGTTGAACAGGCCGTGCAGCTGCGGGTACTTCTCGAAGTGCGGCGGCTTGAAGTAATCGGTCCACAGCACCCAAAGGTGGTGCTTCACGAGCTCGCTGCGCTGCTCCTTGATCAGGAGGGCGCGAGTGCGGAACTCGGGGTTGTCGTTGGCCTGGTACTTCTCACAGATTGCCTTGACGGACTCGGCCTCGATTCGGGCCTGCGCCGGGTCGTAGACACCACACGGCAGGTCGCAGTGGGCGCTCACCACGGTCCGCGGGGTGAAAAGCCGCGACAGTCGCATCGAACCCTCCAGGGTGATTTGCGATGATCCTCAGTGCTCACCGTACTCCTATCCAAGTTCGGGGATTTCATGCGCCTGCCGTGGTTTGCGGCACTCGTGTCGGGCCCTTCCATGGCGCCGACGCTGCGCGCCGGGGACCGGATCCTGGTGCGGCGCACGGGATCCGCCCGAGTGGGGGACGTTGTCGTCGCCGCGTTTCGCAGCCGGCCCGATCTTCTCGTGGTCAAGCGCGTGGAACGGGCCGACGGCGACGGATGGTGGATCGTCGGCGACAACCCGTTCGGCAGTGATGATTCTTTGCGGTACGGTCGGGCCGACGTCATCGGCCGTGTGACATTTCGCTGGTGGCCACAACCGATGCGCTTCCGGCGGCTACCACGCTAAGGTGATGCGGATACGGGAGACCCCCGCCGCATTCGCAGCTTCTTTCGCGCTTTCACCCGCGCCGCGCGTCCCTCCGTATTACAAGCCGTGGCAAAGGAGCCCTCGTGCTTACATCCGTGTCCAACACTGTCTCTGACCCGGTCTTTGATCTGCATAGCGGCGGCAAGCTGTCGATGCAGTCCACGGTCCCGCTGTCCACTCGCGAGGACCTCTCCATGGCCTACACGCCCGGCGTGGCCCGTGTCTGCGAGGCGATCGCCGCCGACGAGTCGCTCGTCCACCAGCTCACCTGGGTCGGCAAGGCCGTCGCCGTGGTGACCGACGGCTCCGCCGTCCTCGGGCTGGGCAACATCGGCCCCCGCGCGGCGATGCCGGTGATGGAGGGCAAGGCCGTGCTCTTCAAGCAGTTCGGCGGCGTGGACGCGGTGCCGATCTGCCTGGACACTCAGGACCCGGACGAGATCGTGCGGATCGTGACCGCGCTGGCGCCGTCCTTCGGCGGGATCAACCTCGAGGACATCTCCGCGCCGCGCTGCTTCGACATCGAACGGCGGCTCGAGGAGACGCTGCCGATCCCGGTGTTCCACGACGACCAGCACGGCACCGCGATCGTGGTGCTCGCGGCGCTGCGCAACGCCGCCGCCGTGCTCGGGCGCGGCCTCGCAGACCTGCGGATCGTGGTCAGCGGCGCCGGCGCGGCGGGCGTCGCGGTGACCCGGATGCTCATGAACGGCGGCGCCGACGGCGGCGAGATCATCGTGCTGGACTCGCGCGGCTGCCTGCACACCGGCCGCACCGACCTCAACCCGGCCAAGGCGGCGCTGGCCGCCGAGACCAACGCCGGCGGCGTGACCGGCGACATCGTCTCCGCGCTGCGCGGCGCCGACGTGCTCATCGGCGTCTCGGGCGGCACGATCGGCGAGGACGCGCTCGCCGGCATGGCGCCGGACGGCGCGATCTTCGCGCTGGCCAACCCGACGCCCGAGGTGCACCCCGAGATCGCCGCGCGGTACGCCACCGTCGTCGCCACCGGCCGCAGCGATTTCGCCAACCAGATCAACAACGTGCTCGCCTTTCCCGGCATCTTCCGCGGCGCGCTCGAGTCCGGCGCGACCCGCATCAGCGACGGCATGAAGGTCGCCGCGGCGTCGGCGATCGCCGGCGTGCTCGGCGCCGGCGAGCTGGCCGCGGACTGCATCGTGCCGAGCGCCCTCGACCCGCGCGTGGCCCCGGCCGTGGCGGCCGCGGTCGCCGAGGCCGCGCTGCGCGACGGCGTGACGCGTTAACGAGGATTAAGGTCACGGATATGCGTGCCGCATTTGCAACCGCGTTCAACGATGCCGACCCGCTCTCCGTGCTCGAGATCGGCGAGACCGACAACCCGGCGCCCCGCGACGGCTGGGTCGAGGTGGAGGTGCGCGCCAGCGCGCTCAACCACCACGACCTGTGGTCGCTGCGGGGCGTCGGCCTCCGCGAGGAGCAGCTGCCGATGATCCTCGGCTGCGACGCCGCGGGCCTCGGCCCCGACGGCGCCGAGGTCGTCGTGTACCCGGTCGTCCCCACCGAGAAGGGCGACACCTCGATCCTGTCGGAGTACTACCCGGGCACCGTCGCCGAGCGGGTGAGCGTCCCGGCGTACAACCTCGTGCCCAAGCCCGCGGAGCTCACCTTCGCCGAGGCGGCCTGCCTGCCCACGGCGTGGCTGACGGCCTATCGCATGCTCACCACCAGGGGCCGCCTGGAGAAGGACGGTGCCGTGCTCGTCCAGGGCGCCGGGGGCGGGGTCGCCACCGCCGCCGTGCTCATCGGGACGGCGTTGGGCGCCCGGGTGTACGCCACCAGCCGCGACGCCGCCAAACGCGAACGGATCGCGGCCCTCGGCGCGATCGCCGCCGAGCCCGGCGGGCGCCTGCCCGAGCGCGTCGACGTGGTCGTCGAGACGGTCGGCGAGGCCACGTTCGAGCACTCGATGAAGTGCGCGAAGCAGGGCGGCCGGATCGTCGTGTCGGGCGCGACCAGCGGTCACCTTCCGAAGGTCAATCTGCGCCGGATGTTCGCCCTGCAGCTGGAGATCCTCGGCACGAGCATGGGCACCCCCGACGAGCTGGCCGACCTGATGGCCCTGCTGGCCCGCACCGGCATCCGCCCGGTCATCGACTCGGTGATCCCGTTCTCGGAGGCCCGCAAGGCGTTCGAGCTCCTCCACTCGGGCGACGTCTTCGGCAAGGTGGTGCTCGACCACACCGCGTGACGGATTCTTGCGCTGCGTAGCCGGATTCGATCGGGATTTGTGGGTATGTGTTACGGTGGATATACGGAACGCCACCGCCGGGCCTGTGTTGAGCGATGGCCGCCGCGACCAAGCGCTTACAGGTGTGAGTCGAGGTCGGTCGAGGGTGCCAGGGACGCGCGCGCGTCCTGGTCGCCGTAGAGCTCAAGCCGCAGAAACTCCAGCGTGCTCGTGGCAACCGTCTGGTACGCCGCCGATCCCGGCTGCAGGTACGGATCGTTGTGGTTGCCCCCGGGTATGGTGAGCATCGCCTTCGCCCAGGGCACCAGGTCGTAGGTGGCCTTCCCGCTCTCGTACGACACCATCGGATCCGCGTCGCCGTGCACGAAGAACAGCGCCGCGGGCGAACCGGTGAAGTCCGTCCCCACCCCGAGCCCGCTCCCGGCGAGAATGACCCCGGCCCGCAGCCGCGGATCGCGCGCGGCGGTGAACAACCCGACGGTGGTGATGGCCCCCGCCGAGTGCCCCGCGGCGGCCAGCCGGTGGGCGTCGATGTGCTGCCCGACCGGCCCGCCGAGCACCTGCCCGAGCACGAAGCTCGCGTCGGCGGGCTGGTTCAGCACGTCGTACAGGTCAAAACTGGGGGCGCCGCGGGTCGTGTTCGGGTAGGCCGGCGCGATCACCACGAAGCCGGCCTGCGCCCAGGTCTTGAGCAGCGGCGCAAACTCCTCGGGCGCGCCGTTCAGGCCGTGGCTGAAGATCACGGCGGGGTAGCGGCCGGGGCGGTCGGGGGTCCAGATGACCGTCCGCAGCGCGCGCCCCTCCCGGGTGTACGTCATCTGCTGCGACGACACCGACAACCCCGACGGCGGCAGGGCCAGGGGCGGCGGGAGCTGGACGGCGGCGAGCTTCGGCAGGGCGGTCGAGGCGGGGGAGGACGTTGGGGTGGCCGACTGCGCGGGCTCCGTGTGAGTCGAGCAGCCGCCCACCAGCGCGGCGACCGCCGCGAGCCCCGCGACCGCAACGCGCAGGCGCCCGTGCGGGGTTGAGGGGTGACGAGGGGACGTCCGCACGGCGCGGGCGGCGGACGCGGCCAGGGCGGCGATCGCAAGGCGCGGGCGCATGCTGACAACGGTACGAGCGGGGCACCACCGCGACCGCTTCCCCGGAGGGCGAAATCCCGCTACGTTCCGCGGCATGACTGTCGTGTTCCGGGCGCTCACCGCCGCGTGCGCCGTCGCCGGGATCGTGTTCCTGCTGGTGTGGAACCACGGCGACCTGGGCGCGTTCGTGTACTTCACGGTGCAGAGCAGCGTCGTCATCGCCGTCGTGTCGGCGGTGGCCGTGTTTCGCGCGGTGCCGGCCTCCGTCCGCGGGGCGGCGACCCTGTACAGCGTGATCACCGGGACGGTGTACCACGCCCTGCTGGCCAACCCGTCCAGCCCGTTCTACCAGGAGGACTCGGGCGCGCACACGGTGCACAACCTCCTGCTGCACACCGCCACCCCGATCCTCGCCGCGGTGACCTGGCTGGTGATCGAGCGGGAGCGGGTCAAGTGGTGGCTCGCCGCCGTCTGGCTGGCCTACCCGCTGGCGTACCTGGTGTTCGCCCTGATCCGGGGCGCGTTCGTGCACGAGTACCCGTACCCGTTCATCGACCTCAACAAGCAGCACGCCGGCGGGGTCACGGTCAACTCGATCGGGTTCACGATCGCGTTCTTCCTGCTCGGGCTGCTGCTCATCGGGATCGGGGCGCTCCTGCGCGGGGTGCTGCCGGGCGGGCGGTCAGACGAGGACGCCCGGGTTGAGGATCCCGCGCGGGTCTAGCGTCCGCTTGGCGGCGCGCAGGGCCTCGTGGAACAGCGGGGAGCGCTCGTCGTCGTACCACGGGCGGTGGTCGCGGCCCACCGCGTGATGGTGCGTGATCGTCCCGCCGTTGCGGGCGATCGCGTCGCTGACCGCCGCCTTGATCTCGTCCCAGATCGCGACCTCGGCGCCGCGGCGGCCCGGGGTGATGATCGTGAAGTAGGGGGCGGGCCCGTCGGGGTACACATGCGTGAACCGGCACGTCACGACCGCCACGCCGGTCGGTGCGGCCTCCCGCGCGGCGGCCAGGACCGCGGCGTGCAGCGCCTCGAACCGGCCCCAGGTGCACGCGGTCTCGACGGTCTCGACGACCAGCCCGAGCCGGATCAGCGCATCACGGGTGTACGGGGCCTTGAGAAACGCCTCGCGAAAGCCCCTCGATTCCGATTTTTCGGATTCGGTACCCCCATGTGCCCGGCAGATCTCCAGCGCGCCCGCCAGCAGGGGTGCGTCGGGCCCCTCGAAGCCCAGCATGAGGCGGACCTGCCCGTCCTGGGCGCCGGCGTTCAGCATCGCCTCGACGGGATCGAGCAGCCGGCAGTTCGCGGGGCGCAGCCCGGCCTGCACGATCTCCTTGGTGGCGGCCACCGCGTCGAGGTACACCGGGAAGCTCACCGCCGCCGATGCCCGCTCGGCCGGTCGCTTCTGCACCCGCAGCCACGCCTCGACGATGACCCCGAGCGCGCCCTCCGAGCCCAGGAACAGCGCGTTGGCGTCCGGCCCGGCGCCGCTGGAGGGCACGCGCGGCGACTCGACCGGCCCCTGCGGCGTGACGATGCGCAGCGCCTCCACAAATGCGTCGATGCGCGTCGGGCCGGTCGCATAGTGGCCGCCGGAGCGCGTGGCCAGCCAGCCGCCGACGGTGGAGAACTCGAAGCTCTGCGGGAGGTGCCGCAGCGTCAGATCGTGCGGGCGCAGCGCCTCCTCGAGCGCCGGCCCGAACACGCCGGCCTGCACGCGCACGGCGCGGTTGACGTCGTCGATCTCCGCGATCCGGTTGAGCCGGCTCAGGTCCAGGGAAACCCAGGGCCTTTCGCCGCGGTACTCCACCCCGCCGACCACCGACGTCCCGCCCCCGTAGGGCACGACCGCGGCGCCGGCGGCCTCCGCCCAGTCGAGCGCGGCGACGATGTCGTGCACCGTGCGGGGCAGGCACACGAGGTCGGGCGGGTTGGGCAGGTCGCCGTGCAGGGCGCGCACGACGTCGCGAAACGCCTTGCCGTACGCGTGCGAGGCGCGGCTCATCGAGTCGGCGAGGAACGCTTCCTCCATGATGGACGGAGGGATGAGCCGCGGCGGGCCGAGGAGCGGGTCGAAGGGCAGCGGGAGTACCGAACCGTCGATCGGCATCCAGGGGCGCAGCGCCCGCTCCGCGAGGCGGCGGCAGGCCGCGTCGTCGAGGGCCTCATCGGCATGGCCCCAGCCCCACCAGGATCGCTCGCGGTACCCCACGCGGGGGAGAGTGCCACAATCCGACACTGTTCGGCCACTGTGGGCAGTGGCGGTCTCGGTATTCTGTCGGCCATGCCCGATGACCGCATTGACCCTAGTCAGAACACCCAGGCATTCCAGGCCTGGGTGGACCAGAATCAGCCGGCCGAGCCCGCCAAGTCGCGGACGTTGCTCTGGGTCGGCGTCGGCGTGGCCGTCGTCGTGGTCGCGCTCGTGCTGTTCGTCGCGCTGGGGTAGATCCCAGACGGGGCGTAGATCCCCGACGATTCGAAGTGCGTGAAACCGGGCAGCGTGGCGTCGTTCGCCAGCCGCAGCCGGGCCTCGTCGTCGTCGTTGAGCGCCCAGTCGAGAAAGTCCAGCAGCGTGGCCATCGCCTGCACGTGGCCGCGCTCCGGGTCGTTGGTGCCGGCGCCGTGCTCGCCGCCCTCGATCGTGAGGAACGCCTTGGGCCACGGGTCCTTGCCGTACGACTCCCGCCCCTGGCTGTAGGCCACCACCGGGTCCTTGTCACCGTGGATGAACAGGATCGGGACCGGGCTGCCCTTGTATGCCGTGGTCGGCCGCCCCGCGAAGATCACGCCCACCTTGAGCCGCGGGTCGCGGCGCCCCGTGAAGAGCCAGTCGGTGGTCGTGCCGCCGCCGGAGTGCCCGACGGCCCCGAGCCGGTCCGGGTCGATGCTCGCGGCGAGCGGGTTGTCGGCCCGGAGCAGCTGCGAGATCACGAACGACGCGTCCGTGGCCTGGTTGGGCACGTCGGTCTTGTCGAACCTGGGCCCGTCCTTCTTCGTGAACGGGTACGCCGGCGCGGCCACCACATAGCCCGACTCGGCCAGGAACTTGGTCATGCCCTCCTGCATCTGCGGGTTGCTGTAGAAGCCGTGGCTCCACAGCAGCAGGGGGAACTCGCCGGGCAGCGGCGTGGCGTCGACCTGGGTGTGCCCGTGCGTCTGCCGGGCGGAGCCGCGCACGGGATACCACACGGTGGTCGGCAGCGGTCGATCCTTGCCCCGGGCGAACGCGAAGTGCCGGACGCCGACGGCGTGCGGCACATTGGCCGCGCTCGCGACGGCGGTCGCCCCGGCGGGCGTCGTGAATGGCGTGCCGCCGTCATCGGACCCGGACGCTGCTGCGGCGCCGCCCACGATGAGGAGGGCAGCGGTCAGGAGCGAGACGGTAGCAGTTCGGGTGCGACGCGGGGGCACGTGAAGAATGTAAGTGGGGCCTGTGGTAGGCCGTTATCGCCCGACTGGGGACAATCGATTAGCTTGCCGGACTACACCAGGTTGTCAGCGGATGACCCATTTGGCGGACACAACTACCCTCGTACGGATCGCCTGGCCACCTGATATTCACATTGAACAGGCGAAATATCCGATTTATCCGGACATATCCCGCGATTCGCGCCACCCGCTTACGTTCGCCGGCGTGGCCCATGGTGGCCGGCGGCGGGCGCGATCGGTCGCTCGTTGGTGAAGTGACGTGGGTCGCTTCGAGCTTCGTGACTGGATGCCTTGCGGTGGGTGAACCGGATATGTCCGCCGCTCCGCGACGGACATATCCGACATTTCGGTTATGCGCCATTCTGGGTGCGCGCGAAGTAAGAGGGGGTCGGGCAAGGAAAGGCGGCGCACCCCGCCAGGTGCGCCGCCTCTCTTCGGGGAGGGGAAACCAGCCTTGGATGACGCGATCAGCCCAGGAGTTGCTGCGCCACGGACTTCGCGGTGTTGCTCGAGATCGCGAACCCGACGCCGATGTTGCCGGCCGTGGAGCCCGAGGTCGCGATCGCCGTGTTGATGCCGATGAGCTGGCCCGAGGTGTTGACCAGCGCGCCGCCCGAGTTGCCGGGGTTGATCGCGGCGTCGGTCTGGATCGCGCCGGGGATCTTGGTGGCGGCGGAGCGGTTGTCCTCGCCCTCGTCGATCGTGCGGTTCAGGGCGCTGACGATGCCCGAGGTCACCGAGGACTCCAGGCCGAGCGGGCTGCCGACCGCGAGGACCGTGTCGCCGACGTGGACGGACGAGCTGTCCGCGAACGCGAGCGGGGTGTAGCTGCCGCCGCCGACGATCTTGACCACGGCCAGGTCGCTGGAGTCGTCGGCGCCGACGATCTGGGCCTGGGCGGTCTTGCCGTCGGAGAAGGTGATCTGGACCGTGGTGCCGCGGGCGGTGGCGACGACGTGGTTGTTCGTGAGGATGGCGCCGTCCTGGGTGATGATCACGCCGGAGCCGACGGCGGTGCCGGTGTTGATCGACACGACGCTCGGCAGGACCGCCGCGGCGACGTTGGCCAGGTTGGCCGTGCCGGACTGCGAGCTGGAGTTCTGCGCGCTGATCACCGTGTTGCTGGCGGTGGCGGCCGGGCGGAGCTCCAGGGCCGCGTACCCGCCGCCGACCGCCGAGCCGATCGACAGCGCGACGGCGGCGACCACGGCGGCGACGCCCCTGCCGAGGCGGCGGCGCTGCAGCGGGGCCGGGACGGCGGTGACCGGCGTCACGTACGGTGACGACGGCGGGTACCACTGCGGCGGGTGCTGCATGTGCGGCACGTGCGGCGGTACGTGGTTGGAAGGCATGTGCTGCTGCTGTTCCGTGGCCGGCTCCGGAACCCATCCCTGCTCTTCGCTCATGATTTGAGCTTGCCGACGGCAGCTTGCGGACCACCGGGAGCAGCCTGGGAAGCGGCTGTGAGGGGAAGGCGAACCTGGAAGGTGGCCCCACCACCCGGCGTGACGAACACCGACACCGTGCCGCCGTGCACCGCGACGAGCGCGGCGACGATGGCGAGGCCCAGCCCGCTGCCGCTGTGGGCGCCGCCGGCCTGCCGCCGGGTGCGCGCCTTGTCTACCCGGTAGAACCGTTCGAACACCCGCGCGGCCTGCTCGTCCGTCAGGCCGGGTCCGTGGTCCACCACCTCGATGAGCGCGTCGGTACCGTCACGACGCAGCCGAAGCTCTATCGGAGTACCGGCGGGGGTGTGGGTGAGCGCGTTGGTCACCAGGTTGCCGACCACCTGGCGCAGCCGGGCCTCGTCGCCGTTGACCTCGATCGGCTCGTCGCGCTCGAGCTCCAGGTCGATCTGCCGGTCGGGGGCGACGGCGCGGGCCGCCGACGCGGCGTCGCCGGCGATCACGCGCAGGTCCATGTCGGCGAGGCTGAGCGGGCGCTCCTGGTCCAGCCGGGCGAGCAGCAGCAGGTCCTCGACGAGCAGGCCCATCCGGGAGGCCTCGTCCTCGATGCGGCGCAGGAGGCCGGCCGTGTCCTCGGGGTCGCGGGCGGCGCCCTGGCGGTACAGCTCGGCGAAGCCCCGGATCGTGGTGAGCGGCGTGCGCAGCTCGTGCGAGGCGTCGGCGATGAACTGGCGCATCCGGTCCTCGGAGGCCTCGCGCACCCGGAACGCGCCCTCGATCTGGCCGAGCATGGTGTTCAGCGCGGCGGCCAGGTGGCCCATCTCGGTCTCGGGCGGGCTCTCCGGCACGCGCCGGCTCAGGTCGCCGGCCGCGATGGCGGCGGCGGTCCGCTCGATCTCGCGCAGCGGCTGCAGGCTGGTCCGCACGATCGTGACGCCGACGGCGGCGATGACGACGAGCACGCCCGCGCCGATGAACAGCTCCGCGGCGACGAGCTCGTCGACCGCGCTGTCGACCATCGAGAGGTTCTCGGCGACGCCGACGGCGCCGCCGGGGCGCTGGGTCACGAAGATCCGCCAGCGCTCGTGCGTGGCGGCGGCGCGGACCGTGTACGGCTCGTCGAGGTGGCTCGCCAGCTCGTCGCCGTTGGTGGGCAGCGGCGGCGCGTTCTGCTGGGAGACGCCGATGACGGTGAGGCGCGCGTTGTCGTCGTCGATCGGGGTGTAGACGAAGTAGAAGTAGTTGCTGGGCATCGACGTGTCCGTCTGCGGGCTCATCCTGGACAGCCGGTCCGTGGTGAGCGTGCCGGCGAGCGCGCGCAGCTGGTTGTCGACCTTGTCGATCATCGAGCTGCGCATGACGAGCGCGCTCGCGATGCCGATGACCAGCAGGGCCAGGGTGACGAGCGACAGGACGGCCGCGATGAGCTTGACTCGCAGCGGTACGTCGGCGATGAACCGCACGACGGCCTCGCGTCAGACGGGCAGGCGCAGGACGTAGCCCACGCCGCGCAGCGTGTGGATCAGCCGCGGCTCGGCGATGTCGACCTTGCGCCGGAGGTAGGAGATGTAGGACTCCACGATGCTGTCGTCGCCGCGGAAGTCGTAGTTCCAGACGAAGTCCAGGATCTGCGCCTTGGACAGGACGCGGCCGGCGTTGAGCATGAGGTACCGCAGGAGCTTGAACTCGGTCGGCGACAGCGCAATCGTCTGCCCGGCCCGGCTCACCTCGTGCGTCTCCTCGTCCAGCTCCAGGTCGTGGAAGACGAGCCGGTTGGGCCCGGGGTCGCCCGCGGTGCGCCGCAGCACGGCCCGGATGCGGGCGGTGAGCTCCTCGAGGCTGAACGGCTTGGTGACGTAGTCGTCGCCGCCGAGCGTGAGGCCGCGGACCTTGTCCTCGGTGCCGTCGCGGGCGGTCAGGAACACCACGGGAAGCCGGACGCCGCCCTCGCGCAGCCGCCGGATCACCTCGAACCCGTCGAGGTCGGGCAGCATCACGTCGAGGACCACGAGGTCGGGCTTGCTTTCGCGGGCCGCGGTGACCGCCTCACTACCGGTGGTCACCGCGTCAACCGCAAAACCGGCAAAGCGCAGGCTGGCGGAGAGGAGCTCGCGGATATTCGGGTCGTCCTCGACCACGAGCAGCCTCGCCTCAGCCTGCGCCACGCCTGGCGACGATGCACCCCCGGATTGTGCTACGCCGCCTCGTACCCCCATGCGCATATCTTTCCGCCCTCCGCTGGTGTAGGGCTGGTGGTTGCCTGGGAAGTTCCTGGGCAACCCGCCTGCCTCGCCGGGCGCGCCCTACCGCAGCAAGCGTCTCACCTGGTCGATCGCACCGTCCAACACCACGAGCGTCGCGCGCATCGTCTCCTGGCTCGCCCGCCCCGCGCGAGCCAGCCGGCGCACCTCGGCCAGCAGCTGAGCGGCCTTGTCCTCCAGCTCGCGCACGGCGTCGGAGGGCGCCGGCGCCGGGCGGGTGCCGGCCGCGCCCGGCCGTGTCGGGTACCCCCACCCGAACGACCCCGGCCCCGCCGGCGCGCTGTTGTTGCGCACCTGGCGGCTGGCCTCCTTGAGCTCGCGCTTGAGGTCGCGCACCGAGCCGCGCACGCCCTGCTCGACCTCGTCGGCCAGCGTCGAGAGGTCGGCGAGGGAGGCGTTGATGTCGCTCTCGAGCGCCTCGAGCTCGACCGCGCGCCGCTGCAGCTCGTCGAACCCGGCCGGGGTGATCTCGTAGACCTTGCGCCCGCCCTCGGCCGTGTGCGTGATGAGGCCGTCGGCCTCCATGCGCTGCAGCCGCGGGTAGATCGTGCCGGCCGAGGGCTGGTAGAGGCCGTGGAACCGGTTCTCCAGCAGGCGGATCAGCTCGTAGCCGTGGCGCGGGCCTTCGTTGAGCAGCTTCAGGAGGTACAACCTCAGGCGCCCATGGGAAAAAACCGCGCTCATTCGTCCACTGCTTCCTCGTCGTCGACGGGCCGGCGCAACAACGAGATCGTGCCAGACGTCGCGTTCGCGGCCAGATGCCCGCCGGTGCCGGTGCCGAGGCGCCCCATCACCGTTTTCCGGCTGTGCTGGTCGAGCTCGGGGAACGCGTTCACGACGTGGCCGGAGATCGCGTTGAGGCTGACCCGCAGGTCGCTGTCCTCGCGCACCCGGGCCGTGATCTCGCCCGACACGGTGTCGAGCCGGACCTCGGTGCCGGCCGGCGGGTTGTCGAGGTCGCAGGTCAGGGAGCCGGAAATAGTACGCGCCGTCACGACCGCCGCCGTCGAGTCCGCGACCACGATCTCCCCGGACACCGTCTCGAGGTCGACCTGCCCGCCGAGCGTGAGCGCCTCGATCGAGCCGGACACGACCTTGCCGGCGACCCGCCCGTCGATGCCCAGCAGCGTGATCCGCCCGCTGGTGACGTCGACGGTCGCGCCGTTGCGCAGCGAGGACGCGATCACGGACCCGGACGTGACGCTGAGCCTTACGGCCGCGTGTTCGGGCACGACGACGGAGACGTCCACCTTGAACCGCGAGCCGACCAGCCACCACAGGAACCCGGGCCACCCCTTGGGGAACTCGTGCGCGATCGTGAGCCGCCCGTTTTCGAGCGAGACGTCGACGGGTCGATCCCCGATGTGCGTCACCTCGATCCGCGCCGGCCCGTCACCCCCGACGACGTTGAGCCGCCCGGACACCAGCGACACACTGAGGTCGTTGACGTCTTCTTCAAGCGTGAGCCGCTCCGGCTCGGTGATCTTCCACGCGGTCATCGCGCACCTCTCACTCACTTCCGTGCTGAGAGCGTATCGCAAAACGCGATACATCGCGACTGTACCTCGCGACACACTCGCGTCTGCCCTTGCCCACGCTTCTTTTCGGGACAAATCGGACGGCCACGACCGCAACAATGCGACGGGAAACGCGATAGGGCTCGTCCGACGCGTGCCGAACGGCTCCTCGGGGGTGTGCGGCGAGGGCGGATTGCGCGGCGCCCGCGCGCGGTGGGGCGACGCGGGCCGAACTGTGCGGTGGGCCGGGCTGCGTCGCGGGCCGAGCTGTGTCGCGTGGCGGGCTGTACAGGTTGCGTCGCGTGGCGGGCTGTACAGGCTGCGTCGCGTGGCGGGCTGCACAGGCTGCGTCGCGTGGCGGGCTGCGTGGTGGACTGAGCTGCGTGGCGGGGAAGGCGCGTGGTTAGGCGAGGCGCGTGGCGGGTGATCGCCATCGGCGCACGACTCGGCCCGTGGACTCGCGACGGTGCAGGGCCTTGCCGCCTGGTGATGAGCGCGAACTGTCCGGACAATCAGCCCCAAAACGAAAAGTCGGGCACTCCGTGCCACGACTTTTCGGACTTTTCGCCTGACGCCGTATAAATCCGATAAGTCAGGCGCGCCAGCGCCGGACTTATCGGAAGCACACCAGGCAGACCAGCGGAGCGGGCGACGGCGGCGGCAGCGGTCAGGCCGCCACAACCGCCGTCGCGGCGCGAGCCAGGATGCGGCGTGGGTGCGTGGTGCGCTCGCACGGGGCCGGGTGCAGCTTCGGGTGTGCGCGCAGGCTGATCGACAGGTCGCGCGCCCCCAGCACGCGCTTCAGCGACTGCAGCAGCGTTTCGTCGCCGATGAACGCGGCCACCGTCGACACCACGCCGGCCTGGGCGAAGGTGAGGCGGACCGGCACCACGGGTACGCCCGCGTCGACCGCCGCCTGGAACATTGCCGGGCGGAAGGTGCCGCCCATGCGGCCGCACCAGGTCGTGCCCTCCGGGAATACTGCCACGACGCCGCCGGCGGCGATGTTGCGGCTCACCTCGGCCACCGTGGCCGGCAGGCTCTTCGGGCGGGAGCGGTCCACGAACACCGTGCCCAGCGTGGCGGCCAGGCGGCCGATGAGCGGCCAGGACCGCACCTCGTGCTTGGCCAGCAGGCGGGCGGGGGCGTGGGCCAGGATCACGATCACGTCGAGCCACGAGACGTGGTTGGCCACGAGCAGGGCGCCGCTCTGCGGGATCCGGCCCGAGGCGGAGTGCTTGATGCCGAGGCCGGCCAGGACCGCGCGGGCCAGGCCGCGCTGGGCGCGGACCAGCTGGCGCTGCGGCAGCAGGGCGAGGATCGGCACGGAGAGGCCCGCGAGGAGCAGTACCGCGCCGGTGAACACGATGCGCTTGAGCACGACGAGGCGCGAGACGACGCGGGTGGTCGGCTCCGGGAGGCAGTCGGTGCCGCAGGTCGAGCGGGGCAGCCAGAGGCTGTCCATGACAGCCATGGAGCTCACTCCTGTCCGAGGAAGTGACGCATGTACCGCGGGTTGACCCGGTCCAGCGACAGCAGCACGTAGAAGTCGGCGCAGTCGAAGTCGGGGTCGTGGGCCGGCGCGCCGCCCACCCACGCGCCGAGGCGCAGGTAGCCCTTGAGCAGCGCCGGGACGTCGACCTTGGCGGGCGGCTCGACGTCGGAGATCCAGGGGGTGCGGGGGCGCACGCGCCACGCCGAGGGCACCAGGTGCTTGCGCTGGGCCAGGTCCCACACGCCCGCGGCGGTCGTGCCGCCGTCGGCCAGGGGCACCGAGGCGCAGCCGCCGAGCCAGCGGTGGCCGTGCAGGTGCATGTAGCGGGCGATGCCGGCCCACATCAGGTTGATCACGGCGCCGCTGCGGTGGTCCGGGTGGACGCAGGAGCGGCCGGTCTCCACCAGGCCGCCGCGCAGCTGGTTGAGGCCGGTCAGGTCGAACTCCGTCTCCGCGTAGAGGCCGCCGGCGGCGGTCGCGCGGTCCGGCGGGAGCATCCGGTACGTCCCGACGACCTGACCCGTGAGCTCCTCACGGATGATCAGGTGGTCGCAGTACTCGTCGAAGGCGTCGACGTCGAGGTCCGGTTCGGCGCTGTGCAGGGTGGCGCCCAGCTCACCGGCGAAGACCTCGTGGCGGAGCCGTTGTGCGGCCCGGACCTGGGCGCCGTCGGTGGCCACCAGCAGGGTGTAGCGCTGCAAGTCGCCCAGGTCTTGCGGGCCGGCGGCGACGGCGAGAATCGTCATGCGTTCGGTGTAAGCGTCGACCCCTGCGGATGGCTGACACTCACAGGTTTCCCTGATGGCGCGCGGGTGAACTGTGGTTACCGTGGTCAGCCATGGCGGGATATTCAGGCACACCATTACCCAAGAAGCTCGGTGTCCACGCGGGACATCGCGTTCTGCTCGACGGCGCCCCGGCCGGGTTCGAGCTGACCGACCTGCCGGTTGACGTACTGCTGCACCGGCGGTCCGCCCCCGGGTTGTACGACATCATCGTGCTCTTCTGTCCCAACTCGTCCCGGCTGCGCCGCCGGTGGCCGGTCCTGCACCGGCTGACCCCGCCCGCCGGTGCGCTCTGGGTGGCGTGGCCCAAGCGGTCCTCCGGGCTGGCGACCGACCTCGACGAGAACGGTGTACGCGAATATGCCCTCGCCAACGGCCGGGTCGACGTCAAAGTGTGCGCGATCGATGACACCTGGTCAGGGCTCAAGCACGTGATACGGGTGGCGGAGCGTCCGGCAACATAGCGAAACCCGGATCTTCCCCTGAGACCTGCGTGCCGGGGGCGGACGGACTTGTCCGGACATGCCATATTGACGGCTTCACCTATTGGAGGGAGCGGCGCGTTGTCCAACGGACAGATCGTCGTCTCCGGCCTGACGAAGCACTACCGCAACGTCAGAGCCGTCGACAACTTGTCGTTCGTGGTCGAGCCGGGGCGCGTGACCGGCTTCCTCGGCCCGAACGGCGCGGGCAAGACGACCACGCTGCGCATGGTGCTCAACCTGGTCACGCCGACGGCCGGGACCGCGACGATCGGCGGGCACCGGTACGCCGACGTGGCCGAGCCGCTGCGCCTGGTCGGCGCGATCCTCGAGGCGTCCGCCGCGCACAAGGGCCGCTCGGCCCGCAACCACCTGCGCTGGGTCGCGGCCGCCGCCGGGCTCCCGGCATCGCGCGTCGACGAGGTGCTCGAGCAGGTCGGCCTGACCCCGGCCGCCAAGCGCAAGTTCAAGGGCTACTCGCTGGGCATGAAGCAGCGTCTCGGCATCGCGCAGGCGCTGCTGGGCGACCCGCAGGTGCTGATCCTCGACGAGCCGGCCAACGGCCTGGACCCCGAGGGCATCCGCTGGATGCGCGGCCTGCTGCAGGGCCTGGCCCAGCAGGGGCGCACCGTGCTGGTCTCCAGCCACCTGCTGTCGGAGATGGAGATCCTCGCCGACGACGTCGTGATCATCGCCGCGGGCAAGCTCGTCACGCAGGGCCCGGTCGACCAGATCGTCGGGCAGAACACCGTCCAGGCCTCGGTGCGCGTGCGCACCCCCAACATCGAGCAGCTGGTGACCGCGGTCCGCGCCGCCGGCGGGGTGATCAACCCCAACGGCAACGGCGCGCACCTGATCACCGGGCTGGACGCGCCGGCCGTCGGGCGGATCTCGCTGCAGGCCGGGGTCGAGCTGCACGAGCTCGTCGCCGAGCGCCCCGACCTCGAGCACGTCTTCCTGGAGCTGACGAAAGAAGGGGCGGGCATCCGATGATCCGGCTCATCCGCAGCGAGCTGATCAAGCTGCGTACCACGAACATGTGGTGGATCTTCATGCTGTGCTCGCTGGTCTTCATCGGCCTCGCGCTGCTGGTCAACATCGCGCAGGCGCACCAGGAGCTGCACGTGCAGAGCTGGGCCACCGAACCGCCGGGCCCGGGCATGAACGACGAACAGCGGGCCCAGTTCCTGCAGGACCAGCAGGCCGAGCGGGACCGGGTGGCGCAGGCGCGCACCGCAGCCGGGCTGGCCCAGCACGCGGCCAGCATCTACACGTCGGGTCAGTTCTTCGGCCTGATGATGGTGATGCTGCTGGCGATCCTGCTGATCACCAACGAGTTCTACCACCAGACCGCGACGGCGACGTTCCTGGCGACGCCGAAGCGGACCAAGGTCATCGTGGCCAAGCTGATCACCGGCGCCGCGATGGCGCTGGCCTTCTGGCTGGTCGCCACCGTGATCGACGTGATCGCCGGCTCGGTCTTCTTCGCGAGCGAGGACGTGAGCAACAGCCTCGGCAACTGGACGGCTCAGCAGGCGATGCTGTTGAACCTGCTGGTGTACGCGCTGTGGGCGATCTTCGGCATCGGCATCGGCGTGCTTCTGCGCAGCCAGCTCGGCGCCACGATCACCGCCGCCGTGCTGTACACCGTGGGCACCTATGCGTCCCTGGCCGCCCTGGCGCTCATCCACGAGTTCCTCATCAAGAAGGACTGGGTGATGCAGGCCGCGGTGTACGTGCCGCCGCTGGCCTCCGAGCACGTGGTCGGCGGGCTCTCCGGCCAACTGGGCGGGGTCGATCTGCCCGCGCGCTGGGTCGGCGTGGTGGTCCTGGTGGCGTACGCCATCGTCCTGGGCGGCATCGGCACGCTCATTACGCGCAAGCGGGACATCGCGTAACACTCGACTCAAGAGTTCGGCAAGATGCCGGTGCAAGATCTAGGACAGTTGTGGCCGCCATATGGCGGCCACAGTTGTAAGAGGGGACGACATGAGGTCGTCAAGATGGTCACTCCCGGCCCTGTCGGCGACGAACGAACGTTAGGCAGCGCGTAGCCTGGACCCGGACATCTGAACCCCTAGTACTCGCGTTTGGAAGAGGCGATCAAGAGCCGTGTCGACCCAAGCGACCAACTCGCAGGAGAACCCGCTGGCGGGATTTGGCCCGAACGAGTGGATCGTCGAGGACATGTACCAGCGGTACCTCGCCGACCCGGCCAGCGTGGACTCCGCGTGGCACGACTTCTTCGCCGACTACAAGCCCAGCCCGGACGCGGTCGCCGCCGAGGCCGCCCCTGCGCCCGCGCCGACGGTCACCAAGCCCGTTGAGGCGCCCGCCGCCCGGCCGGAACCGAAGGTCGCGAAGAAGGCCGCCCCCGCCGTGGCCGAGAAGCCCGCGCCGAAGAAGGTGGCGCCCGCGCCGGCCGGCGGCGCGAAGCAGATCCCGCTGCGCGGCGTGGCCGCCCGCATCGTGCAGAACATGGACGCCTCCCTGGAGGTGCCGACCGCCACGAGCGTGCGCGCCGTGCCGGCCAAGCTGCTGTCCGACAACCGGATCGTGATCAACAACCACCTCGCCCGCGGACGCGGCGGGAAGGTGAGCTTCACGCACCTGATCGGATTTGCGCTGGTCCGGGCGCTGGCCGCGCACCCGGAGATGAACAACAGCTTCGCCGAGGTCGACGGCAAGCCGGTCCTCGTGCAGCCCGAGCACGTCAACCTCGGCATCGCGATCGACCTGGCCAAGCCGGACGGCTCGCGCACGCTGGTCGTGCCGAGCATCAAGGCCGCCGAGACGATGGACTTCCGCCAGTTCTGGTCGACGTACGAGGACATCGTCCGCCGGGCCCGGCGCAACGAGCTGACCATGGACGACTACGCCGGCACCACGCTCTCGCTGACCAACCCGGGCGGCATCGGCACCGTGCACTCGATGCCGCGCCTCATGGCCGGTCAGGGCACGATCATCGGCGTCGGCGCGATGGAGTACCCGGCGCCCTACGCCGGCATGTCCGACGAGACCCTCGCCGACCTCGGCATCAGCCGGATCATCACGCTGACCAGCACGTACGACCACCGCATCATCCAGGGCGCGCAGTCCGGCGAGTTCCTGAAGGTCATGCACGAGCTGCTGCTCGGCGAGCACGGGTTCTACGACCAGATCTTCACCGCGCTGCGCATCCCGTACGAGCCGGTCCGCTGGGTGCGCGACGTCGCCCGCACGTCCGAGGGGCAGATCGACAAGGCGGCCCGGGTCGTGGAGCTCATCCACGCCTACCGGGTGCGCGGCCACCTCATGGCCGACACCGACCCGCTCGAGTTCCGCATCCGCCGCCACCCGGACCTCGACGTGCTCGAGCACGGCCTGACGCTGTGGGACCTTGACCGCGTCTTCCCGGTCGGCGGGTTCGCCGGCAAGCAGAAGATGAAGCTGCGGGCCGTCCTCGGTGTGCTGCGCGACTCCTACTGCCGGCGGGTCGGCGTGGAGTACATGCACATCATGGACCCGGAGGAGCGGCGCTGGATCGCCGACCGGGTCGAGAAGCCCTACGAGAAGCCCACCACCGAAGAGCAGAAGCACATCCTGAACCGGCTCAATGCGGCCGAGGCGTTCGAGACGTTCCTGCAGACGAAGTACGTCGGCCAGCGCCGCTTCTCGCTGGAGGGCGGCGAGTCGCTGATTCCGCTGCTCGACGAGATCCTGCAGAACTCGGCCGAGGGCGGCCTCGACGAGGTCGTCATCGGCATGGCCCACCGCGGCCGGCTCAACGTGCTGGCCAACATCGTCGGCAAGCCCTACGAGAAGATCTTCTCCGAGTTCGAGGGCCACCTGGACCTGAAGTCCGCGCACGGGTCCGGCGACGTGAAGTACCACCTGGGCATGACCGGCAAGTTCACGCACCCCGACGGCGAGCACGCCACCACCGTCTCGGTCGTGGCCAACCCGTCGCACCTGGAGGCCGTCAACCCGGTCCTCGAGGGCATCGTGCGGGCCAAGCAGGACAAGATCGACCTCAAGCTCGAGGGCTACACGGTGCTGCCGCTGCTCATCCACGGCGACGCCGCGTTCGCCGGGCAGGGCGTGGTCGCCGAGACGCTCAACCTGTCGCAGCTGCGCGGGTACCGCACCGGCGGCACGGTCCACGTCGTGGTCAACAACCAGGTCGGCTTCACCACCGCGCCGGAGTACTCGCGCTCGTCGCTGTACTCGACCGACGTGGCCCGGATGATCCAGGCGCCGATCTTCCACGTCAACGGCGACGACCCCGAGGCCGTCGTCCGGGTGGCGCGCCTGGCGTTCGAGTACCGCCAGGCGTTCAACAAGGACGTCGTCATCGACCTCGTCTGCTACCGCCGGCGCGGCCACAACGAGGGCGACGACCCGTCGATGACCAACCCGCTGATGTACGCGATCATCGACCAGAAGCGATCGGTCCGCAAGATCTACACCGAGGAGCTCATCGGCCGCGGCGACATCCCGATCACCGAGGCCGAGGCCCTGCTCAAGGACTACCACGAGCAGCTCGAGACGGTCTTCAAGGCCACCCGCGACGCCTCGTCGTCGCCGGCCGCGCGCCTGACCCGCCTGCGGGAGCCGGAGCCCGAGCCGGTGGTCGAGACCAAGATCGATGAGTCGGTACTGCGGGCGATCGGCGAGGCCCACGTCAAGCTCCCCGACGGCTTCACCCCGCACAAGCGCGTCCAGCAGCTGCTGGACCGGCGGGCCAAGATGGCCGCCGAGGGCGACATCGACTGGGGCTTCGGCGAGATCATCGCGTTCGGCTCGCTGGTCAACGACGGCGTCACCGTCCGCCTCTCCGGCCAGGACTCGCGCCGCGGCACGTTCGTGCAGCGCCACGCGTCGATCGTGGACGCCGAGACCGGCGCCGACTTCCTGCCGATGTCCACGCTGATCAAGGACAACGCGAAGCTCTTCATCTACGACTCGCTGCTGTCGGAGTTCGCGGCGATGGGCTTCGAGTACGGGTACTCCGTGGAGAACCCGGACGCCCTGGTCATGTGGGAGGCCCAGTTCGGCGACTTCGTCAACGGCGCCCAGTCGATCGTCGACGAGTTCATCTCGTCGGGCGAGGTCAAGTGGGGCCAGCTGGCCTCCGTCACGCTGCTGCTGCCGCACTCGCACGAGGGCCAGGGCCCGGACCACACGTCGGGGCGCCTGGAGCGGTACCTCCAGCTGTGCGCCGAGGACAACATGCGCGTCGCGGTGCCGACCACCCCGGCCAACCACTTCCACCTGCTGCGCCGCCAGGCGCTGTCGCCGAAGAAGAAGCCGCTGGTCGTCTTCACCCCGAAGTCCCTGCTGCGCCACCGCCTGTGCGTCTCGGGCGTGGAGGACTTCACCACCGGCACGTTCCAGACCGTCCTGGCCGACCCCGGCATCAAGGGCACGGCGCTGGACCCGGCCGCCGTGAAGCGCGTGCTGCTCTGCTCCGGCAAGGTCTTCTACGACCTGCTGCAGGCCCGCACCGACCGCGACATCACCGACACGGCGATCATCCGCGTCGAGCAGCTCTACCCGATGCCGATCGAGGAGCTGCGGGCGGCGCTGGAGCAGTACCCGAACGCCGAGGACTTCGCCTGGGTCCAGGAGGAGCCGGCCAACCAGGGCGCCTGGTCGTTCATCGCGCTGAACCTGCTCGAGCAGCTGCAGGGCGTGGGCCTGCGCCGCATCTCGCGCCCCGCGGCCGCCGCCCCGGCGGTCGGCTCGACCAAGCTGCACGACGCTGAGCAGCAGGCCCTGATCGAGGCCGCGCTGCCGAAGCGCTGACGATTCATCCGGTACCACCCGGGGCACGGCGCCGGCCGCCGTGCCCCGCCCCTTTTCCCGAAAGGCCCGTTCGCCTCATGTACTTCACGGATCGCGGCATCGAGGAGCTGGCCCAGCGCCGCGGCGAGGACGAGGTCACCCTCGAGTGGCTGGCCGAGCGCCTGCGCGACTTCGTCGACCTCAACCCGGAGTTCGAAACCCCGATCGAGCGCCTGGCGGTCTACCTGGCCCGCCTCGACGACGAGGACGAGGACTGATCCCCGTTCCGCGTTTTACCTGCTCGAGCCGCGTTTCCCGATAAGTCGGGCGCTGGCGCGCCACGACTTATCGCATTTTTCGCCTGTCGGGGCATAAATCCGACAGGTCGCGGCGCGGAGCGCCCGACATGTCGTTCGCGGACGCTGCTGGTGCGTGTCGTTCGCCGGCCTCAGCGGTGTCGCACCCCAAAGGCGGCGCGCACCCGAGCGGCGCGATTCCCGCACCCCAAGGGGGCAAAGACGCATTTCCGCTCCACGATCACGAAAAAGCGCGCGGACAAATCAAACGCAGCCATGATCGTGGAGAGAAAACGTCGTCCTGAGTGCATTGACTCTCCACGATCATGGCGAAATCGCATGATCGTGGAGAGAAATTGCGCAGCGCTCCAGGGGCCCGAGCCGTAGTGAGCCGGTCAGTCGGCCCAGCCGAAGGAGCGCTCCACTGCCCGCAGCCACAAAGCGTGGCCGCGGTCGCGGGCCTCCGCGGACATCGACGGTTCCCAGCGGCGGTCCACGTGCCACTTCTCGCGAAGGGCGTCCGTCGACGGCCAGAAGCCGACGGCCAGGCCGGCGGCGTAGGCGGCGCCCAGCGCGGTTGTCTCCGCCACCGTCGGGCGCACCACCGGCACGTCCAGCACGTCGGCCTGGAAACCCATCAGGAGGTCGCTCGCGGTCATGCCGCCGTCGACCTTGAGGGTCTCCAGGGGTACCGCGGACTCGGCCATCATCGCGTCGACCACGTCCTTCACCTGCCAGGCCGTCGCCTCGAGGGCAGCGCGGGCGAGATGGCCCTTGGTGACGTAACCCGTGAGGCCGGTGATGACGCCGCGGGCGTCCGGGCGCCAGTGCGGGGCGAAGAGGCCGGCGAACGCCGGGACGATGTAGCAGCCGCCGTTGTCGGAGACCGTCGCGGCGAGGTCGTTGATCTGCGGGGCCGAGGAGATCATGCCGAGGTTGTCGCGCAGCCACTGCACGAGCGAGCCGGTGATCGCGATGGAGCCCTCGAGGGCGTACACGGGATCGGCCGAGCCGATGCGGTAGCCGACCGTGGTGAGCAGGCCGCGCTCGCTGGCCACGGGGCGGGTGCCGGTGTTGAGCAGGAGGAACGAGCCGGTGCCGTACGTGCACTTGGCCTCGCCCGGCGCGAAGCACGTCTGGCCGAAGAGAGCGGCCTGCTGGTCGCCGAGCGCGGAGGCGACGGGCACGCCATGCAGCATGGTCCGCGCCTCGCCGTAGACGAAGGACGAGGAGCCGATCTCCGGCAGCATGACGCGGGGGATGCCGAAGGCCGCGAGCAGCTCGTCGTCCCAGTCCAGCGTGGTGAGGTTCATGAGCATGGTGCGGCTGGCGTTGGTCACGTCGGTGACGTGCCGGCCGGTGAGCTTCTCGATGAGCCAGGTGTCCACGGTGCCGAAGTGGATCTCGCCGGCCTCGGCGCGCTCGCGCAGGCCGGGGACGTTGTCCAGCAGCCAGACCGCCTTCGGGGCGGCGAAGTAGGTCGCGAGGGGCAGGCCGCAGCGGTCGCGGAAGCGGTCGGGGCCGGCGTCGCCGGCCAGGGAGCGGATGACGGCGTCGGTGCGCGTGTCCTGCCAGACGATGGCGGGGTGCACCGGCTCGCCGGTGCGGGCGTCCCACAGGATGGTCGTTTCACGCTGGTTGGTGATGCCGATCGCGGCGACGTCCGCGCGGGAGAGGCCGGCCTGGTCCAGCGCGCGGGTCGACACCGCCTGGACGTTGTGCCAGATCTCGACCGGGTCGTGTTCTACCCAGCCGGGGCGGGGGAAGCTCTGGTGGTGTTCGCGCTGGTCAAGCGCCACGATGGCGCCGTCGGCGTCGAACACGATCGCACGGGTGGAGGTCGTGCCCTGGTCGATGGCGAGGATGTACACGCCTGTCATCTTCGCCGAAGCATTGTCACGTTCGGGACGCAACCTTCCGGCGCGGCGGAAACCCGCCTAGAGTCCGTGGCCGGAACCGTGCCTGAACAGGAGCGACAGTGGCCGTCATCGAGACGCGCATCAGTGTCTGGGAGGCCCTCGCGGGGCGTGCCCCCGGTGTACCGTCCGGCCCTTCCGACGTCGGACTGTGGCACGCGGTGTCCGACCGGCTCAACCCCGCCCGCGCCCGCCCGCTGCTGCGCGACGGCGTCGAGGCGGTCACGCTGACGTCGGCCCGCGGCGTCGAGTACGTGATGCTCCGCTCGCCGGACAGCGGCGAGTCGAGCTACCTGCGGCTCGCGCCGGACGAGTTCAAGCTCGCGCAGCTCATGGACGGCAGCCGGACCGTGGCCCGGCTCGTGGCCGAGTTCGCGCGCATCTCCGGCCGGCTCGCCCCGGACCAGGTGACCCGGGTCGTCGCCGATCTCGCCGGCAACCGCATGCTCGCCGAGCTGCCGGTCGACGCCTTCCACGGGATGCAGAAGGTGCACCGCCGGCCGTGGCCCATCCGGCTCGGCAAGGCGCTGCTGGCCACCGCGCAGGGGCGCCGGGTCGTGCTGGCCAAGGTCGACCCGTTCGTGACGCTGCTGTACAAGGCCGGCGGGCGGCTGTTCTTCACCCGCGTCTTCGCGGTGCTGGCCGGGCTCGTGGCCGTGGCGGGGCTGGGCGTGTTCGTGTGGAACTGGTTCCGCGCCGACCAGTCCGTGTTCCTCACCAACGACTCGTACTTCGCCGGCGCCCTCGTCCTGCTCGGCCTCAACGTGCTGGCGCTGGCCTGCCACGAGCTCGGGCACGCGCTGGGCGCCAAGCATGCCGGGCGGCGCGTGCCGGTGGCGGGCTTCCTGGTGTACTTCGGGATCCCCTCCGTCTTCGTGGACACCACGGACGTGTGGATGGCCGGCCGGCGGGCCCGCATCGTGACCACCGTGGCCGGCCCGGCGACCGGCCTGATCCTCGCCGGCACCTGCCAGATCGTGGGCGTGTTCTTCCCCGAGCTGGAGCCGTGGACGTTCAAGCTGGCCTTCGCGTGGTACCTCAACGCGCTGTTCAACCTGAACCCGTTCATGGCGCTCGACGGGTACTACCTGCTCATGGACTGGCTGGAGGTGCCCAACCTGCGGGCCCGCGGCCTGGCCTGGGTGATCGCGCGGCTGCGCCGGCGCCCGCCGCGCTTCTCCGAGCTCGACCGCGAGGGGCGCCTCGTCGCGCTGTACGGCATGCTCGCCGTCATCTGGATCGCGATCGCGGTCAACCTCATCTATCGGGTGTACACCGACCGCGTCGCCGGCGTCGTGACGGGCCTGTGGAACGCGGGCTGGCTCGGGCGTGCCCTGCTGGTCGTGGTCTGCGCCGGACTGTTGTCGCCCCTGGTGTACCTCTTCATGGGCTGGCTGCGCCGCCGCGGACGGCGACTGCGCGACCGGCTGGGGGAGCGCAAACTGGTGCGCGACGAGCCGCGGCGCTTCGCGGCGCTGAGCGGCTCCGCGCTGTCGAGCCTGCCGCCGGAGGCCCTGGCGAAGCTCTCCGAGCACGCCCGCTGGGTGCACCCGCGCACCGGCGAGCAGCTCGTGTTCGCCGGCGCCGCGCAGTCCATGGTGTACGTGGTGGTCGACGGCGCCCTGGAGGCCCGCCGCCCCGGCGACCCGACCGGGACCGTGCGCGAGCGGGTCGGCCGCGGCGGCGTCGTGGGCCTGGCCAACGCGCTGACCGGCGCCCCGGCCGCGCTCGGCTGGACGACCGCGGGCACCACGCTGCTCTCGATCCCGTCCACGGCGGTCGCCTCGGCCGTCGGCCCGCTGCCCGGCCCGCCGCCGGTCGAGTGGGCCGAGCTGGAGACGCTGGTCGGCGAGACGCCGGCGCTGCAGAACCTCGGCCCCGAGGACCGCCTGGGCCTGCTCACCCGGGCCCGCCCGATGCACCTCGGCCCCGGCGAGCCGGTCGTGCTGCGCACCGGCAACGACGCGCTCGTGGTCGAGTCCGGCTCGCTGCAGCTGCCCGAGGGCGCGGAGCTGCACCGCGGTTCCATGATCGGCCCGTACGGCGACGGCTCGCCCGGCCAGGTCGCCACCGCCCGCACGCCGGCCCGCGCGTGGCTGCTGCCCGCGGTCGCCGGCCTGCCGCTGCTGCTCGGCCGTCAGGCGGACACGATCCCGGCCGGCGGCCGCCGCCCCGTGGCCGGCGCGCACCCGCCGTCGATCTACCCGCCGCTCGCCGCTCCGCCCGGCCCGCCGGCCCCCGCCGACGACACCGTCGACCGCCGCTTCGAGCGCAAACTGTGGTGGCTGCTCATCCTGCTGCTGCTCTTCGCGCTGTTCCTGACCGGCGCCAACCTGTTCACCGGCCCGGTGTGGGCCGAGATGCCGACCGACAGCGCCCTCGTCACCGTCACGCGGGGCGGCGCCACCGTCCGCGTCAACGGCGAGGACCGCCCGCTGAGCCGCAACGGCAAGCTGTACGTCCAGCACGGCGACTCCGTGCGCGTCAACGCCAAGTCCACGGCGACCCTGACGTTCCGCGGCGGCAGCGCCACGGTCCTGTGCGCCGGCGTCGACGTCGGCATCGGCGACCTGGTCAGCGGCCAGCAGACGCCGATCGAGCCGAGCGCCGCCCTGACCCTGACCGGCGGCCGCCTGCTGGTCGACACCACGAGCACCACGACCGCGTTCAAGCCGCTGAACCTCACCGTCGGCGACGTCAAGAACGAGGGCGCGGCCCGCTTCGCGCTCTCGGCCGGCAACGACCCGGAGGTCGGCCGCGGCATCGTGAAGCTCAACGGCGAGGTCGTCGAGCCCTACAACCAGGCCGACCTGACCTGCGGCGACGGCGTGGCGCTGCCGAAGCCCGGCGGCACCCCGACGGTGTACCCGTCGCCGACCGACAGCCCGTCGGACCTGCCGTCGCCGAGCGACTCCCCGTCGGAGTCGCCGTCGGCCTCGACGTCGCCGTCCGCGACGCCGACCCGCAGCCGCACGCCCACCCCGACCCGCACCACGGCCGGCCCGACGACCGGCGCCCCGCCCACCACGACGACCGCGCCCCCAGCGGACACCACGCCGCCCACGGTCGTCGTCCGGGCCGCGCCGAGCGGCATCTACCACACCTACGGCGGCAATCCCTGCTGGAACGGCGCGCAGCCGCCGTCGACGCCGACGACGTCGTCGGTGACCGTCGCCGGTTCGGACAACAACGGCGCGGCGGGGCTCACAATCCGCACGCTGACCTACACGTTCGAGGGCAAGACGCAGTCGTTGAAGTACTCCGGCGGCAGCGGGAAGTGGTCGGCCACGCTCGGGCCGTTCCCGGGCCAGGGATCGGACGACACCATCACGATCACCGCGGTGATCGCCGATGCCGCGGGCAACGTGTCCAAGGCTGCGAGCGCTACCGTGACCATCTACTCCTGCGTCATCATCGGCTGAAAAGGGAGCGCACGTGCTTTGTTGGTTCTGTGCCAAGGCGGCGCGGGGGTCGTGCCGGTTCTGCGGGCGTGGGCTGTGCGAGGACCATGCCAAGTTCGGCCCCTACCTGCTGGAGGTGCACCGCTCGCAGCGCCGCGGCCGGGCCGAGGGCCTCGTCGTGGAGGACGCGGTGCAGTGCGGGACCTGCCGTCCGCGGCCGCAGCCGATTCCCATGCCCGAACTCGACTGATCGCATAACTGGGGGATAGTCATGTCCGACTTCGACGAGGTGCTCGAGCGCCTGCTCGGCGACCCGGCCTTCAAGGCGCGGCTGGCGGCCGACCCGCAGGGCGCGCTGGCCGGGTATCAGCTGACCCCCGACGAGCTGGACATCCTGCAGTCCCAGATCGGCGAGGCCGGCGGGCAGGCCCACGTCGAGCAGCGCACCAGCAAGGCCAGCATGTTCGGGGTGTTCTCGGCGATCGGCTCCGGCCTCGACGACGTGCTGCACGGCGGTGGTCACGGCCACGGGTTCGCCGTCGGCCACGGCGTCAGCTCCGGCGGCGCCGAGGCCGGGCGGGGGATGCACGACGTCGTCGAGCAGTACGGCGGACGGCACACCGCCCCCGAGCCCACCGGCGCCGGCGGGCACGGCGGCCTCTTCGGCGGCCACATGGACGACATCCCCCAGGGCGGCCGGCACGCCGGCATCGAAGAGGTGCACACCGAGTCGTCGCACACGGAGTACCACCACGAGTCCCACCGCGAGTCCGGCACCGTGTACCGCTCGAGCGGGTACACCGGCGGCGGCGTCCCGCACGAGGCCCCGACCGGCGCCGAGAGTGTCGGGAGCGCGCTGTCGGGCGGCGGTGGCCAGGACGTCGGGGCCGCGCTGCCCGGGGGCGGCGCGCAGGGCGTGGCGAGCGGCCTGGCCGGCTACAGCGGGGTGGGGACGTCCGGCGGCGGCATCGGCGCCGGCCTGGGCGATCTGGCCCAGCACGCCGGCCAGCACCACGGTGGCGGCATCGGCGGCGGCCTGGAGGGCCTTGCGCAGCACGTCGGCCACGGCCAGGTGCCCGGCCAGGCCCCGACCGACGGCTACCACACGCGCGTGGACTGGGACGGCGACGGCCGCTGGGACCAGCACACCTACGTCAACCGCGCCGACGGCGGCGTGGACATCGTCGTCGACACGGACGGCGACGGCCGCGCGGAGTTCATCGGCCACGACACCAACCGCGACGGGCTGATCGACTCCTCCGAGATCGACACCAACCACGACGGGGTCATGGACGCCCGCTACGAGGACACCAACGGCGACGGCTGGCTGGACCGCCGCACCCGCTAGAGCACCGGCCCGGCGGGCCGGGGCACAGCGTGGCACGTTTCCGGGAGCAGGCGCGGGAGATCGGAACCTACCGTTCTAGAGGTACCTCACCAGAGGGACTGAAAAGACCGGGAGCAGGTTATGAGCGACTTTGACCTCGACTGGGGCATGGAGCACGATCTCCACGTCGACCATGACGGCGGAGTCGACCATGTCCTGGCGGGAGACCACGGGTACGACCACCAGCACGACCTCCAGCTTGAAGATGCCGATTCGCACGATATCCACCACGATGACCTGCACGACACCGACCTGGGGGAGACCGGCGAGCACCAGCACGACGAGCCGCTCGGGCTCGACGAGCCGGACCTCGACCTCCCGCAGTGGCAGCTTGACACCGATTTCCTGGACGGCCACTACGACCTGGTCGGGGCCGACCCGCACGAGCACGACATGTGGTCGCAGTTCATGACGGACATGCACGAAGAGGTCAATCCGTACGCGGCCAACTAGCAGGAGCGGCCGGCCTCAGTTCGCCAGGTTGATGGCGGACGCGGGGCCGGCCGCGGCGTAGTACCAGCCCTGCGCGGTGTCGCAGCCCAGCTCCTGCAGCCGCGCCGCCTGCTCGGCGGTCTCCACGCCCTCGGCGGTCACGCTCAGCTTGAGCGTGTGGGCCAGGCCGATGACGGCCGCGACGATCTCCTGGTCGACCGGGTCCGGGCGCTCCGGCGGGCGCAGGCCGGCGACGAACGAGCCGGCCAGCTTGAGGCTGTGGACGGGCAGGTTGCGCAGGTACGCGAAGTTCGAGTACCCCGTCCCGAAGTCGTCGATCGCGATCCGCGGCCCGAGGGCGGCCAGGGCGTTGAGCGCCTCGATCGGGTCGCCGCCGGTGCTCATGACCGCGCTCTCGGTGAGCTCCAGCTGCAGGCCCTCGGGCGGCAGGCCGGTCTGGTCGAGGATGGCCCGCACGTCGCGAACGATCGTGCGGTCGCGCATCTGGCGCACGGCGAGGTTGACGCTCATGACGGGCGCCCGATCGCCGACCGCCCGGCGCCACTCCGCCGCCTGCCGGCAGGCCTCGTGCAGCACCCAGCGGCCCAGCGGCACGATGAGCCCGGTCTCCTCGGCCATGCCGATGAACGCGTCGGGGCCGAGCACCCCGAAGCGCGGGTGCCGCCACCGCACCAGCGCCTCCACGCCGATCGTGACGCCGTCGCTGAGGCGGACCAGCGGCTGGTACTCCACGAAGAACTCCCGCCGCTCGAGCGCCGCCGGCATGCTCGCCGACAGCTCGTAGCGGGTCACCTCCTTCGCGTGCCGCTCGGCGTCGAAGAGCGCGAAGCGGTTGCGCCCGTCGGCCTTGGCCCAGTACAGCGTGGTGTCGGCGGCCTTCATCAGCTCGCCGGTGCTCATCCCGCGCAGCGGCTGCTCGACCACGCCGATGCTGGCCGAGATGCTGATCTCGTGGCCGCCGACGTGGACCGGGGCGCGCACCGTGTCCAGGGCCTTCTGGGCGACCGCGACCACGTCGGCGATGCCCCGGCAGCCCTCGACGAGCACCACGAACTCGTCGCCGCCCATCCGCGCGACCAGCTGCCGGTCGCCGCTGATGGAGCGGGACAGGCGCCGGGCCACGGTCTGCAGCAGCTGGTCGCCGATGTCGTGGCCGAGCGTGTCGTTGATGACCTTGAAGCCGTCGACGTCGAGGTAGCAGACGCCGACCCGGGCATCGTCGTCCGCGGCGTCCTCGAGCAGGGTCGTGAGCCGCTCGAAGAACAGCGTGCGGTTGGGCAGCTGGGTCAGCGGGTCGTGCAGGGCCTGGTGGCGCAGGCGCACCTGCAGCAGGTGCCGCTCGGTGATGTCCTCGAACATGGCGACCAGCCAGCGCGGGCGGCCGTCCTCGTCGCGGATGACCGAGGCGACCAGGTCGGTCCAGACCCGGTGGCCGTCCCGGTGCACGTAGGGCTTCTCGATGCGGAACTGGTCGCTGCCGCCGGAGAGCATCTCCTCGAACATCGCGCCGGCCGTGGGCGGGTCCTCGGGCAGCACGAAGTCCTCGAAGGACATCGCGCGCAGCTCGTCGGCGCTGTACCCGAGCATGTCGCACAGCGCCTGGTTGACCTCGATCACCTGCCCGTCGACCGTGCTCACGCTCATGCCGATCGCGGCGCCGGCGAAGATCGCCTGGAAGCGGGCCTCGCTGACCCGCCGGCCCTCCTCGGCCCGGGCGCGGGCCCACAGCGCGGCGGTGCGGATCTCCTCCTGCTCGTCGAGGACCCGGTCACGCAGCGCGAGCGCGTAGCCGGAGGCGAGCGCCCCCTGCACCTGCGCGACCCGTTTCACCGGCGCGTTGCCGAACTGCTCGGCGAGCACGGCCAGGGTGCGCTCGAGCGTGGTCGGCTCGGTGAAGTGCGCGGCGACCAGCGTCGAGCCGACCTCGCGCACGTCGGCCGGGTCGAAGACCTCGGTGGTCAGCGCGTGGATGATCCGGGTGGCCAGGCTGGTCAGGAAGTCCTGGACCTCCAGGCCGTTCATCGACACGTAGCTGGTGCCGGCGATGGCCAGCGACCAGGCGCGCGCCATCCGTTCGGCGGCGCGATGCGGGCGGTCCCACGACGTAGGCGTAGGGCTGATGGCGGTCATGATCGATCGGGCTAGTCCTTGCGGGCGACGGCGGCGCAGTTGATCGCGCCGCCCACATTCAGCGCCGCTTCCTCGCCGTCCGGGCGCCACTGCTGGGTGGCCACGACGCCGGGCTCGAGCAGCGACAGGCCGCCGAGCAGCTTGGCGATCTCGTCCTTCGAGCGCAGGATCAGCGGGGTCGGCGAGTTGCGGTACATCCGGTAGGCGTCCTCCTCGGCCGGGTTGAGGGCCCGGTCGTAGCCGATGTGCGAGAGGACGACGTGGCTGCCGCGCACCCCGGCCTCGGCGTAGCGGGCGACGATGCCGGCCGGGTCCTCCTCGTCGAGGACGAAGTGCAGCACCGCGACGAGCAGGAACGCGATCGGCTCGCTGAAGTCGAGCAGGCCCCGCACCTCCGGCTGGGCGAGCACCTCGGCGGGGTTGCGCAGGTCGCCGGCGACGACGGCCGTGCCGGGCACGTCGGCGAGGATGGCCCGGCTGTGCGCGACCGCCACCGGGTCGTGGTCGACGTAGACGACGCGGGCGTCGGTGACACCGGCGTCGGCGATGACGTCGTGGACGTTGCCGACGGTCGGGATGCCCGAGCCGAGGTCGAGGTACTGCCGGATGCCCGTTGCGGCCAGTCCGTGCACGGCCCGGCGCAGGAACGCCCGGTTGCTGCGGGCGAGCCCGGCCACGGCCGGCATCACGCGCAGGACCTGCTCGCCGAAGGCGCGGTCGGCGGCGAAGTTGTGCGATCCGCCGAGGTAGTAGTCATAGACCCGGGCCACGCTCGGCCGGTCGAGGTCGACGTCCGCAGGAGCCCAGCTGGGACGGTCCACAGATCAACACTCCTCGACCTTGTCGGCTGGCGGCGCCTGCGAGCATACGTGCGGGCGGGCGGCGGGGAAACCCAGCCGCCCGCCCGGGACGCCTGAAATGTCAGGCGACCAGCGTGTACCGGTTGGCCGGGCCCGGCGCGATGGGGCCGGTGGCCAGGTAGGAGGTGAGGGCGTCGACGTCGAAGCCCGGCGCGGTGACCCGGCCGGTGCCCTTCGCGAGGTTCAGGAAGCCGTCGCCGCCGTTGGCCAGGAAGTCGTTCGTGGTCACCTTGTAGGTGGCCGCCGGGTCGAGGGCGACGCCGTTGAGCTGGATGTTGCTGATCTTCGACCCGGCCGGGGCCGAGCGCGTGATCGTGTAGGTGAAGCCGTCCGACACCTGCAGCATGCGCTGGACCGTCTGGCCCTGGAAGCCCACGAACTGCTGCTCGAGGACGTCCTTGATCTGCGCACCGGTGAACGACTGCGTCACGACCAGGTTGTTGAACGGCTGGACCGTGAAGGCCTCGCCGTAGGTCACCTGGCCGGGGGCCTCGCCGCCGGGGCTGTTGCCGTAGATCAGCGACGCCCGGATGCCGCCCGGGTTCATGAACGCGATCTGGGCGCCCGCGGAGGCCTTGGTGTAGGCGAGCTGGGCGTCGGCGATCACGTCACCGAGCGGAGTCTCGCCCGAGGCCGCCTGTGTGGTGGTGATGTCGGCGGTGATGCTGCCGATGACCTTGTTGGCCAGCGGGGCCACCGCGACGCGGTACTTGTCGGCGATCGTCTTGATCTTCGGGTCGACCAGGGCGGTGTTGCGCACCGGGGTGCCGGTCGCGTCCTTCTGGTAGGTCCCGTCGGGGTTCTTCACGCCGTTGTCGACGATCACGTTGGTGGCCGACGCGTCGACGAACTTGCGGGTCTTCTTGTCCAGCGTGATCCGGATGTCGCTGACCAGCGTGCCGGCCGTGCCCGCGCTCGTGACCAGCGAGTTGGCGCCCGAGGAGTTGGGCAGCTCGCAGGTGTAGAAGCGGTGGGTGTGGCCGGAGACGACCACGCCGTACGCCGGGTTGAGGCCCTTGGTGATGTCGGTGATCGGGCCGGCGAAGTTGGCGCAGCCCGACGGGTCCAGCGGCGCGGGCGGGCTGCTCTGCATGCCGCCCTCGTGGACCACGAGCACCATGGACTTGATGCCGAGCCAGCCGAGGATCGTCGCGTACTTGTTGGCCGTCTCGACCTCGTCGTGGAAGTCGACGTTCTTGATACCGGCCGGGTTGACGATGCCCGGGGTGGCCTCGAGCGTCATGCCGACGTAGGCGACCGGGACGCCTTCGTAGAGCCGGATCGTGAACGGCAGCAGGATCGGCAGGCCGTTGGACTTGTTCGTCACGTTGGCGGCGAGGTACGGGAACTTCGCGCCCGCGAACCCGTCGCCGTCCTGGCAGCCGTCGGTCGGGTGGCAGCCGCCGAACTGCATCCGGTAGAGCTCCGTGACGCCCTCGTCGAACTCGTGGTTGCCGACCGAGGCGAGGTCGACGCCCATGGCGTTGAGGACCTCGATCGCCGGCTCGTCGTGGAACGCGGCGCTGACCAGCGGCGAGGCGCCGATGTTGTCGCCCGCCACGACCGTGTCGCTGTTCTTGACGCCGTCCTTCTTGGCGGCGTCGCGCAGCTTGGTGAGGTACGTGCTGAGGTACTCCGAGCCGCCGGCGGGAACGCCGTTGATGAGCCCGCCGCTGCCGGTCGGCGGGTCGATGTTGCCGTGGAAGTCGTTGAAGCCGAGCAGCTGCGCGGTGACCGTCGGGCCCGCCTTCTGCGTGAAGGCGACCTTGGCCGGAGTCAGCGGCGTCCACCGGCCGGCGTCCGGAGCGGAGCCGCTCTTGGCTAATGGCAGCAAGGCGACCACCGCGACGGCGAGCGCGGGCACCGCGAGGTGCTGCGCGATCCGCCAGCCGCGGGCGCGGGGCTGGGCCATATTTCTCTCCCTGGTGGTTGGACACACATGCGTCGACCTGCATCCTTCCGAAGACGTCGATCGGGCGCGAGCACGACTGGTCGTCGGATTGGTGTCCTGCGGGTAAAGGAGAGGGTTGCTCATCCAGGTATCGGAATCCGCCGCACGAACGGATATGAACGCTCTGCGACGATGCGCTACCCGTAGGTATCGGGTACGTTGCCCGGGAAGGTACACCGCGTGTGCGGAGGCGGTCACCATGTTCAGGCGAGTCACGGCCGTGCTGGTCGTCGTCGCGTCGACCGTGTTGACCTTTCCCGATCGGGTGAATGCGGGCGATACCGTCGGCTGGCGGCCGGTGTTCTCCAACTCCTTCGACGATCCCGGCGCGCTGCCGCCGGGCTGCTCGGCCTACGACGGCGCGCCCGAGGGCGCCCAGGCCAGCTATTTCCGGCCCGAGGCGGTCACGGTCTCCGACGGGCACCTGCGCCTGGCGCTGCACCGGCGCACCTACGGCGGCAGGCCGTTCGTCACTGGCGAGCTGCGCTGCGCGGGCGCGGCCCAGCAGTACGGCCGCTACGAGTTCCGGGCCCGGGTGCCGGTCGGCGCCGGGATCGAGTCGGTGGCGCTGCTGCGTCCGGTCTCCGTGGCCGACGCCGGGATCGCCGCCCGGCACGGCTCGCAGCTGGAGATCATGGCGAAGCCGGGCGCCGAGCAGGCCGTGGTCAGCAACGGCGACGGCAGCGCGACCACCACGAAGGTCCTGCCCGGCCCGTTCAGCGACTGGCACACCTACGTGATCGAGTGGGCGCCGTCGGGCTTCTGCGTCTACGTCGACTCGAAGCGCCGCTGGCTCGACCCGGCCGTGTCCACCGAGCCGCGCTGGTTCGGCTTCGCCGTCACGACCGGCGACCGGGCCGGCACGCCGGGCTCCTCGACGACCCTGCCGGCCGAGTTCCAGATCGACTACCTGAGGATCTGGGCGTTCGAGCCGAACGCGTCGGCGGCTCCCGCCGGACCATCCACAGTGGAAGCCGCGCCGGGCGCCGAACCGCCGGTTTCGCGCCATTGGTCGCTGTGGCTGGCCGCGATCGCCGTAATCGCCTCGGCCCTGGCGCTGTTCGCCTTCGTGATCCACAAAACGCGCCCGCACCGCCCGCCGTCCTCGCATCGGGCGTGATCTTCGTCGAAAGCGGCTGTTCGTTCACAGCGGATCCGCCGGGCGCGAACGGCGCCGATGTTTCCGCTTCGGTACGGCAATGCTCGGTCGATGAAGATCCTCGTTCTTGGTGGCACCGTGTTCCTCGGCCGTGCCGTCGCCCGGCAGGCCCTCGCCGCCGGCCATGACGTCGTCTGCGCCGCCCGCGGCGAGTCCGGCGAGCCGGTGGACGGCGCCCGGTTCATCCGCGTCGACCGCGACGATCCGGGCGGCCTGGCGGCCCTCGACGGCGCCTTCGACGCGGTCGTCGACGTCGCCCGGCACCCGCACCACGTCCGGCACGCCGTCGCCGCGCTGGCCGGCCGGGCCGGGCACTACACGCTCGTGTCCAGCGGATCGGCGTACGCCGACGTCGCCACCCCCGGCCAGCGCGCCGCCGGCGCCCCGCTGCTGCCGCCCGGCTACGACGACGACCCCCGGGCCGATGCCGAGTCGTACGGCCGCGCCAAGGTCGCCTGCGAGCGGCTCGCCGCCGAGGGCTTCGGCGCCGGCCGGACGTTCCTGCTGCGCGCCGGCATGATCGTCGGCCCCGAGGACCCGACCGGCCGCTTCGACTACTGGGTGCGCCGCTCGGCCCGCGGCGGTGAGGTGCTCGCCCCGGGCGGCCCGGGGGAGGCGGTGCAGCTCGTCGACGTGCGCGACCTCGCCGACTGGATCATCCGGGCGGCCGCGGACGGGCTGGCCGGCCCGTTCGACGGCATCGGGGCGCCGATGACCCGCCAGGAGTTCCACGACGGCCTCGGCGCGGGCGTCGGCGTCACCCAGTCCCTCACCTGGGTCGACCAGGAGTTCCTCACCGCACACGAGGTCGCGCCGTGGGCCGCCCCGCGGTCGCTGCCGTTCTGGCTGCCCCTGCCGCAGTACGCCGGGTTCATGAGCCGCGACGTCACCCCTTCGATCGAGGCCGGCCTGCGCATACGCCCCCTCGCCGACACGGTCCGGGACACCTTCGCGGCATTTCGTGACGCAACACACATCGATGCGAAACACGGACTGGGTATCGACGAGGAGATCGAGCTGTTGCGGGAATGGCACGCGGGGTAGTTCGTTCAGCCAAAAAGCTGTCATACCGCCGACAGCTGCCGACGTAAGAGGGTCCCACGGCGGCGTTCCCAGGGAACTCACAGCGAATTCAGGCGTCTGACGGGCAGGAACACCACGTATCACTTGTTGCAACCGAAGCGAACCGGAGCAGCCTCCAGAGCGTCTAGGTAAGTGGTGCAACTCTCAGGGGTCGTCACCGAATCGCCCCTGCGGGCGGAATTCGGAAGGCGCTTTGACTGTTGTGTAGGGGGCATACCCGGGGGGCACCCGTTTTAGCAGGGTGAAACGGGGAAGGCGAAGGATGGAGCGGGGAGGGGCCCGAAGTGGAGAACGTGAAAGTGGAGATGCGAACCGACACAGGTGCCGAGGAGCGCGACCTGGTCGGCGTGTACTTGCATGAGATCTCCCGCACGCCGCTGCTCGACGCCGCTTCTGAGGTCGAGCTGTCCAAGGCGGTCGAGGCCGGGCTCTACGCGGAGCACCTGCTCGACTCGGAGGAGATCCCGGACGGCGTGACCGCCGCCGAGCTGCACCGCCTGGTGGCCGAGGGCGAGCGGGCGAAGGACCGGTTCATCCGGGCCAACCTGCGCCTCGTCGTGTCGATCGCGCGCCGTTACGTGCGGTCCGGCATGCCGATGCTCGACCTCATCCAGGAGGGCAACACCGGCCTGGTGCGCGCCGTCGAAAAGTTCGACTACGTGCGCGGATACAAGTTCTCGACATATGCGACGTGGTGGATCCGCCAGGCGATCAGCCGGGCGATCGCGCAGCAGGAGCGCACGGTCCGGCTCCCGGTGCACCTCGTCGAGGACGTCAACCGGATGCGCAACGTCGCGCGTCAACTCACCCGCGAGCTGGGCAACGAGCCGGAGCCGGAGCAGCTGGCCACCGCGCTCGGCGTGCCGGTCGAGCGGGTGCACGAGCTCATGCGCTGGTCGCAGGACACCGTGTCGCTCGACACCCCCGTGGGTGACGACGGCGACACCAACCTGGGTGACCTGGTCGCCGACTCCGACGCCCCGTCGCCGGAGGACGTCGTCCTGGCCGCACTGGAGCGGCAGCGGATCGAGGGCCTGCTCAACCACCTCGACGACCGTTCGGCCGGCATCATGCGGGCCCGCTACGGCCTCGAGGACGGCCGCGAGCACTCGCTGACCGAGGTGGCGACGCGGTTCTCGCTGTCCCGCGAGCGGATCCGCCAGCTGGAGATCCAGGCGCTCGGCCGGCTGCGCGAGCTGGCCCGCGCGGAAGGCCTGCAGGCGGCGTAGCCGGCAACAACGCAGCAGAGCGAAGAGCCCCGGGGCGAGGGACCCGGGGCTTTTCGCTGTGTTCCTGACGGACGGTTTTCAGTACGGGTTGCCGCAGACCTTCCAGGTGCCCTCCTGCTTCATCAGCTCGAACTCGTGCGACTCCGAGCCCGACTTGAAGGTGACGGTGGCGGTGATCGTCGCGGTCTCGTGACCGTTGTCGTTGCTGTAGGAGCCGCCCCAGCCCATGTCGTGCGAGGTCGGCGGGTTCTTCTTGACGTACGCGTCGAAGGCCTCCGGGCCGTACAGCACCTGCGTCGGGGCGCACAGCAGCTCGTAGGCGGCCTGGTTGTCGCCGGCCTCGAGCGCGGCGAGGAAGTCGCCGGTCGCGGTCTTGGCCGCCTTGGTTTTCGAGTCGACAAAGAAGAACAGCCCGGCCCCGCCGCCGCCGCAGCACAGCACGAAGGCGCCGATCAGGCTGAAGATAATGACCTTGGCAGTTTTACTCACCCTGGCCACGCTAGAGACCGGGGGCGACCCGTGATGTAAACCAGCCGACGCCGATCAAGCCCGATGCGCGACCACGAAGAGGCGCGGGAAGGGCAGGATCGTGCCGAACGGCTCGCGCGGGTACAGGATGCGCAGCTCGGCCCGGACCTCCGCGGCGAACGCCTCGGCGTCCTCGGGCTCGAGCGCGTCGAGGTAGGGCCGCAGGCCGGTGCCCTTGAACCACTCGAAGACCGGGTCGTCGCCCGGGAGCACGTGGTAGTACGTCGTCTGCCAGGCGTCGACGGTGAGCCCGGCGGCGCTGAGCAGCCGCACGTACTCCTCGGCGTCGAGCACCGGCGTCGCCGAGCGCGGCCCGGTGGCGGTGAGCGCGCCACCGAGCAGCGGCGCCCACTGCGGCCGGGCGGCGACGCGCCCGAACCCGGGATCGTACGCCGCGACCGGCACCTGGAAGGCCAGCGTGCCGCCGTCGTCGAGCCCGGCGGCCCAGGCCGGCAGCAGCGTCTCGTGGTCGTCGACCCACTGCAGCGAGGCGTTCGCGACGATCACGTCGACCGATGCCCGCGGCGGCCGCCACGCACCGGCGTCGCCGAGCTGGAAGCGCAGTTGCGGCGTCTGCAGCGGCTCGGCGGCCGCGATCATGTCGGGCGAGGAGTCGATGCCGAGGATCGCCGCGTCGGGCCACCGCTCGGCGAGCGTGGCGGTCATCGTCCCGGGCCCGCACCCGAGGTCGACCACGGCGACCGCGTCACCGGTCGGGATGCGCCCGACGAGCTCCCGGAACGGCCGCGCCCGCTCCTCGGCGAACCGGTTGTACTGCCCTGGATCCCAAGACGCCATGCCCCCATTCTGCGGGGCATGGCGTCAGGAGATCGCTGTGGGGGCTAATACTTGGGCCGGGCGTAACCGGTGATCTGGCGGCCGGCGTACGACACTTCTTCCACGAATTTGCCGGTGGTCGGCGCGTCGACCATCTTGCCGGGCTTGGTGTACATCCCGACGTGTGAGATGGGCGAGTAGAAGAAGATCAGGTCGCCGGGCATCAGCTGGGAGGCGCTGATGTGGACCATCGTCCGGTACTGGTCGGCGGCGTTGTGCGGAAGGTTCACGCCCACCTGTTTCCAGGCCGTCATCGTGAGGCCGGAGCAGTCGTAGGAGTTCGGGCCGGCCGCACCCCAGACGTACTTCTTACCCAGCTGGGCGTAGGCGAAGCTGACCACCTTCTGCCGGGTCGCGTCGTCGATGACGGGCGCCTTGGCGTTGGTGACGCCGGAGCCGTTGACCTTCGTCGAGCCGGCGGCGGTCGCCCGGTTCTTGAGGTCCTGCAGCTTCTTGATGTCGCCCTCGATCTTCTGACGCTGCGCCTCGAGCTGCGTCTTCTGGGAGGTCACGGCGGCCAGGGCCTCGTCGAGCGACTTCTTCTCGTCGTCGTACTTGCTCCTGGCGGCCTTGTAGCCGGCGATCTCGGCGTTCTGGCTGTGCGTGATCTGCTGGAGCATCGACAGCTGGTCGACCAGGTCGCCCGACGACGAGGCGTTGAGCATCATCGACAGGCCGCGCATGTTGCCGGCCGTCTTGAACTGCGCGATCGCGAACTGCTCGACGTTGGCGCCGGTCGTCGCCACCCCGTCCTCGAGGGGCTTGAGCTTGCTCTGCAGCTCGGCGACCTTGGCCTGGGTCGCCGTGAGCTCGTCGTTCACGTGGTTCCACGATTCGACGGTCGCCTCGAGCGCCTGACTGGACTTCTCGAGCTGGGCCTCGATCTCGGAGAGCGAGGGATCGGCGTGTGCGACCGTGGCCGGCGCCAGCACGGTCAGTGACACGAACCCGATCAGCAGGGTTCGCAGCACCGAGCGCCTGGCGCGGTGTCCAGTGGACAAGGCTGACCCTTCTTCACCTGGTTACCGCCTACCGGGTTAGCTGACGGGTTCGGGCGGGAAGAGGAAGGCGCCCTACCGCAGCTCTGCGGATTCACCCCACGAAACAACGCTGGGTCCCCGGTTCGATGCGCGCCGCGACGAGGGGATCGGGCGGCGCGAGGAGTTCGATTCGGCGGCGCTTGCCCGGCGCCATCCGGGGTGGATGACGGACTTCCGAGCAGGCCAGAGCCTAACTTAACGTGATCATCCGCCGGGCGAAAGACGCCTGTCCTGCTCGACATATAACGCGGGGAAAAGTCCGAATTACTGCCGGTTGGCTGTCGTCATCGGACCGTGACATCGACGCTTGCGATCATGTCGCGGTTACATATTTGAGGCTTGCTTCTTTCCAGAGAGCGGGTTAAATACGTGTAACTTCATACACCGAGGATGCAAATAGTTCGGGGGTCCGACAGTGCTACGGGTCCAGAACCTCGAGGTCGTCTACGACGATGTGATGCTGGTGCTGCGGGGCGTGAGCGTCGCGGTCCCCGACGGCAAGATCGTCGCCCTGCTCGGCGCGAACGGCGCCGGCAAGACCACCCTGCTCCGGGCCGTCTCCGGCCTGCTCGACGTGCACGACGGGGCCGTCGCCCGCGGCGCCGTGACCCTCGACGACCGCCCGATCCACCGCCTGCGCCCGGCCGCGATCGTCCGCCGCGGCATCAGCCAGGTCATGGAGGGCCGGCGCACGTTCGCCGAGCTCACCGTGGAGGAGAACCTGCGCCTCGGCGCGCACACACGCCGCCGGGGCGCGGCCGAGGCCATGGAGCGTATGTACGGGCTGTTCCCCGTGCTCAAGCAGCGCCGCGGCGCGGTCGCCGGCTACCTCTCCGGCGGCGAGCAGCAGATGCTCGCGATGGGGCGGGCGCTGATGTCCGACCCGAAGTACCTGCTGCTGGACGAGCCCAGCCTGGGCCTCGCCCCGCGCATGGTCGAGCAGGTCCGCGACCTCATCGCCGAGATCAACCGGGCCGGCACGGCCGTGCTGCTCGTCGAGCAGAACGCGACCATGGCGCTGTCGGTGGCCGAGCACGGCTACGTGCTGGAGAACGGCAAGGTCGTGCTGGACAAGCCGGCCGCCGAACTGCTCGCCGACGACGACATCCGCGAGTTCTACCTGGGCTCGCACGCGGCGCACTCCTTCCGCGACGTGAAGCACTACAAGCGCCGGAAGCGGTGGATGGCATGAGCGGTCCGGAGCGGAGCGGAGGGGCCTGCACAGCTCTGTGCTCGCGGCGGCGCCGGAGCGAAGCGGAGGCGACGGCGTGAGCGACGTGCTGCAGTTCCGCGACGTCCGGTTGAGCTTCGCCGGGGTGAGGGCGATCGACGGGGTCGACTTCGAGGTCGGGGCCGATGAGCTGTTCGCCATCATCGGCCCCAACGGCGCCGGCAAGACGTCCATCTTCAACGTGATCTCCGGGGTGTACCGCCCGCAGCACGGCCGCGTGCTGCTCGGCGACGTCGACATCACCGGCGCGCGGCCCGACCGGGTGGCCCGCCTCGGCGTCGCCCGCACCTTCCAGAACGTGGAGCTGTTCCGGCAGCTCACGGTCGTGGAGAACCTCATGCTCGGGCGGCACCACCACATCCGCTACGGCACCCTCGCGGCCATCGCGTGGGCCGGCCGGGCCCGGCGCGAGGAGCTGGCCAACCGGGCCCGCGTCGAGGAGATCGTCGACTTCCTCGAGCTCGCCCAGTGGCGCCGGCTGCCGGTCGGGCTGCTGCCCTACGGCGTGCAGAAGCGGGTCGAGCTCGGCCGGGCCCTGGCGATGGAGCCGAGGCTGCTCCTGCTCGACGAGCCGGTCGCCGGGATGAACCTGGAGGAGACCGAGGACATGGCCCGCTACATCCTCGACATCCGCGACGAGCTGAGCATCCCGATGATCCTCGTCGAGCACGACATGGGCCTGGTCATGGACCTGGCCGACCGGGTGCTGGTGCTCGACTTCGGCGTGCCGGTCGCGTGCGGCGCCCCCGCGGAGGTCCAGCAGAACCCCGACGTCATCCGTGCATATCTCGGCGAGGCCCGGCCAAACCTGGGGGAGGCGCGATGAGCGTCGCCACGCTCGTGCGCGACCGGGCGCGCAACGCCCCGGACGCGGTCGCGATGCGCCAGAAGCACCGCGGCATCTGGCGGGAGATCACCTGGCGGCAGTACTGGGACACCGCCCGCGCCGCCGCGAACGCCCTGCGCGGCCTGGGCGTCGGCCCCGGCGACCGGGTCGCGATCCTGTCCGAGAGCCGGCCCGAGTGGCTCTTCGCCGACGTCGCCACGGTCGCGCTGCGGGCCGCGGCCGTCGGGCTCCACCCGGCCGACCCGGCCGGCGCCATCGGCCACCGGCTGGCCGGCTGCGGCGCGAAGGTGCTCATCGCCGAGGACCAGGAGCAGGTCGACAAGGCCCTCGCGGTGCTGGACGACTGCCCGGACCTGCGGCGCATCGTGTACCTCGACCCGAGGGGCATCCGGCACCGGTACCGCCACCAGGTCCTGACCTCCTGGGACGACCTGCTGCAGGGCGGGCCGGGCCCGGAGCCGGAGCTGGACGCCGCGCCCGAGGACCTCGCCGCGCTGCTCGGCGAGGGCGTGCTCGCCGATCCGCCGCCCGGCCCGCGCGACCTGCTGCTGTCCAGCCGGCCATTGAGTCACGCCACCGAGCGCGCCTTCACCACCGGGCTCAACGCCGCCGCCGGAGTGGTCGTGCACTTCGGCGAGGCGATCGCGACCGTGCCGCCGGAGCTGCGGGAGGTACAGCCGACGATCATCCTCGGCGACCCGCGGATGTGGGAAGAGATGCTCGCCGGCGTCACCGCGCGGGTGGCCGGCGCCTCGCGGCTCAAGCGGGCCAACGCGCGGCTGTGGCTGCGGGTCGCCGACGGCATCGGCGCCACGCTCGCGGCCGGCGGCGGGCGGCACACCGCCGCCGGCCGGCTGCGCTACGCGGCCGGCTGGCTGCTGTGCTACCGCGCGCTGCGGGAGCGCATCGGCCTGCGCCGGGTGCGCTACGCGGCCTGCCCCACGGCGCCGGTCGCGCCCGAGGTGCTGCGCTTCTTCACGGGCATCGGGGTGCCGGTGCACCAGGTGCCCGGCACGACCGAGGACACCGCCATCGACGAGATGCACCGGAGCGCCGCGTGAAGGATCTGCTCGAGAGCGTGCTGCGCGGCCTCGGCACCGGCAGCGTCTACGCGCTGCTGGGCCTCGGCTTCGTCATCATCTACAAGGCGACCCGGGTGATCTCCTTCGCCCAGCCGTCGTTCATGCTGGCCGGCGCCGTCATCGTGACCTACCTGGTCGGCCCGATCGGCTTCTTCCCGGCGCTCGTCGCCGCGGCCGCGCTCACCGGCGGGCTGGCCCTTGGCGTCGAGCGGCTCGCGGTGCGCCCGATGGTCGGCCGGCCGGTGTTCACGGTCGCCATCATCACGCTCGGCATCGACATCGCGGTGCGGGTCGTCGACAACGCCTTCATCGGCCTCGACGTGCGCCACGTCGGCGACCCGTGGGGGCTCAAGGTGTTCACGCTGCCCGGCGGGATCGTCGTCGAGCAGCGGCACGTCGCGATGGCGCTGACCACCGCGGTGCTCATCGCCGCGCTGTTCGCCTTCTTCCGGTACACCCGCACCGGCCTCGCGATGCGCGCCGCCGCCTACGACCAGGAGGCCGCGCTGGCCCAGGGCGTCAGCGTCGGCGCGGTCTTCGCGATGTCGTGGGCCCTGGCCGGGGCCCTGGCCGCGGTGGCCGGCACGTTCGCCGCGGTGGGCGGCAGCGTGAGCGAGTCGCTGTGGCTGGTCGCGCTGACCGCGCTGCCGGTGATCATCCTCGGCGGCCTCGACTCGTTGCCCGGCGCCGTCATCGGCGGGCTGGTCGTCGGCGTGGTGCAGGAGGTGACCGCCACCTACCAGGGGCACCTGGCCTTCCTCGGCGGCAACGTCTCGGTCGTCACGCCCTACGTGGTGATGCTGCTGGTCCTGCTCGTCCGCCCCTATGGCCTGTTCGGGACCCGGGAGGTCACGCGCGTATGAGGAACCGTCCGCTGCTGCACACGTCGTACTCCCAGGACGTCGCGCTGTTCGGGAGTACAACGCAGCGATTTTTCGTGGTTTTTGGGCTTTTACTGGCGCTTGCCATGCCCTGGATCATCCAGGACGACGTCCTGCAGCTGCTCGGGATGGCCTGCGTCACCGCGATCGGCGCGCTCGGGCTCAACATCGTCACCGGCCTGGCCGGGCAGGTGTCGCTCGGCCACGCGTTCTTCCTGGCCATCGGCGCCTACACGGCCGCGGCGATCGCCGGCGACCCGCACGCGCGCACGATCGGCTTCGGCGTCACCGAGGTGCTCGTCTGGCTGCCCGCGGCCGGCATCGTCGCGGCGCTGGCCGGCGTCCTCGTCGCGCCCCTGGCCACCCGGCTGCGCGGGCTCTACCTGGCGGTGGTGACGCTCGGGCTCGTCTTCATCGGCGGCCACGTGATCAACGAGTGGTCCGCGCTCACCGGCGGGCCCGGCGTCGGGCGCCAGCCCCCGGCGCCGTCGCTGCTGGGCTACGACCTCAACACGTCGGACTCCTTCCTCACCAGGGACCAGAAGTTGTACCTCCTGATGCTGGTCCTGCTGCTCCTCGCGGCTCTCGCGGCGCGCAACCTGGCGCGCTCGCGAGTGGGCCGGGCCCTCACCGCGATCCGCGACCGCGACATCGCGGCCGGCGTCATCGGGGTGAACCTGGCCAGGTACAAGACGGTCGCCTTCGGGGTCTCGTCGTTCTACGCCGGCTGCGCCGGTGCGCTGCTCTACGTCGGGGCGGGCTACTTCGACCCGACGTCGTTCGACCTGCTGCTGTCGGTGCAGTACATCGCCATGGTCCTCATCGGCGGCGCCGGCACCGTCAGCGGCGCGGTTCTCGGCGCCTTCCTGATCACGCTGCTGCCGCGGCTGACCCGGGAGGTCCCGTCGTTCCTGCCGTTCATCAGCACCTCCCCGGCGGAGTCGCCCAACGCCTACCAGCTCGAGACCGTCCTCTACGGCGTGTTGATCATCGTGTTCCTGATCTTCGAGCCGCGCGGGCTGTTCGGCGTGTGGATCCGGCTGCGCAACTACTGGAAGGCCTGGCCGTTCTCGTACTAAGGAGCTCCTCAATGAAGAGGTTGGGCGCCCTCACCCTGGCCGCGGTGCTCGTCGTGGCCGGGCTCTCGGCCTGCCGCGGCGAAGACAACAGCGATCAGCAGTCCGCCACCGGCATGAAGACCGACGTCGGCATCACCAAGGAACCCTGCCCCAAGTCCGACCACAAGGACCGGGGCTGCATCTACCTCGGCATCATCTCCGACCTGACCGTCGGGCCGTTCCACGCCCTCGCCGTGCCGATCACCGAGGCGCAGAAGGCGTTCTGGCGGCGGGTCAACGCGCAGGGCGGCATCGGCGGCTACGACGTGGACGCCGAGACGTACGTGCGCGACAACAAGTACAACCCGCAGACGCACAACGAGGTGTACCAGGAGATCAAGGGCAAGGTCCTGGCGCTCGCGCAGTCGCTGGGCTCGCCGACCACGGCCGCGATCCTGCCGGACATGAAGACCAACAACATCCTGGCCGCCCCCGCCGCCTGGACGTCCGGCTACGCCTTCGAGGACAACATCCTCGAGTCGGGCGCCAACTACTGCTTCGAGTCGATGAACGCCGTCGACTACGCCAACGACACCTTCAAGCCCAAGACCGTCATGGCGGTCCACCTGGCCGGCGACTACGGCGACGACGCCGCGGCCGGCACGAAGATCGCCGCCGAGAAGCTCGGCCTGAAGTTCATCGACGTCAAGACCGACTCCGGCACCGACAAGCAGGCCGGCGCGGTCACCGCCATCGTCACCCAGAAGCCCGACCTCGTCATCATCACCACCGGCCCGGCCGACACGGCGGCGGTCGTCGGCGGCGCCGCCCAGCGCGGCTTCACCGGCAAGTTCATCGGCACCAGCCCGTCGTGGAACCCGGGCCTGCTGCAGAGCCCGGCCGCACCGGCCCTGAAGGCCCTGTACCTGCAGACGGCGCCGTGGAAGACGTTCAGCACCGACTCGCCCGGTCACAAGGCCATGCGCGAGGCGCTCGGCTCGTCGATCACGCCCAACGACGGGTACACCTCCGGCTGGGTCTGGTCCTATCCGCTGCTGGCCGCGCTCAAGGCGGCCGAGGCCAACAAGGACCTGACCCGGGCCGGCCTGATGAAGGCGGCCAAGTCGCTCACCAAGGTCGACTATGAGGGCATGCTGCCGGACGGGGCCGGCAACTTCGCCGGCGGTCCGGACGCGCAGTTGCGCGAGTCGCTGGTGTACAACCCGGCGGCCGGCAACGGCACCACCGACGTCCCGCTGGTCAAGGACTACTTCGTCGGGCCGACGGCGAAGGACTACAAGCTCGACAAGCCCTGCTACGAGAAGTTGTGAGTGCCGGCTGGTGAATGGGCGCGGGGGCGCGCAGCGGCGCGCGCCCCCACCCCGCTCACTTGAGCTCGCCGGCCACCTGTCGCATGAGGTCCAGGGTGGCTTCCTGCGACAGGGCGCGGCTCGCGAGCTTCTCGAGGTTGCCGCGGTACTGCGCGATGAGCTCCGGCTCCTCCCACAGCAGCTGCTGCCGGTAGAGCACGCCGTCGTCGGCGCCGAACTCGAGCAGCGTGAAGTCGCCCTCCCAGCCGGGGTGGTAGCCCGAGTTGAGCGGGACGACCCGCACGTCGGCGTACGGCCGCTGGGCAAACTCGATCGTGTGCTCGAGCTGGTCGACCAGGAGCGCGTCGTCGCCCGGCACCGGGGCGCGGCGCAGCACCGACTCGTCCAGGAACACCTGCACGTGCGGCGGCTCCTCGCGGTTGAACAGTTCCTCCTGCCGGCGCATGTGGTACTCGACGCGCCGCTCGGCCGCCGGCGTCTCGGCGTCGGTGGTGGCGTGCGCGTACCGCCGCGTCTGCAGCAGTGTCGGGAACATGATCGGCGAGAACTCGCCGATGCGGGTCGCCTCGGCCTCGAACCCGACGTAGGTGATCAGCTGCGCGGCCAGCAGCGGGCGGTACTCGTCCCACCACATCCGCCGCTTCGCGGCGCGCGCCAGCTCGAGCAGCTCGTCGACGGTTCGCGGGTCGTGGACCCGGTAGTAGGCCAGCAGGCTGCGCAGGTCGCTCACCGAGATGGCGACGGTGCCGTTCTCGATGCGGATGAGTTTGGACAGCGACCACTCCATCTCGGCGGCCACCAGGTCCTGGGTCAGCTCCCGCTCGCGCCGCAGCCGCCGCAGCTCGGCACGGAGGCGGCGCTTGCCCACGATAGGCCCGCTCATGGACCATCACCCCAATCGCGTACACATGGCATCGCCCCGGTCGAGGGCTCCGCGTTTCTACCCGAATTGCGGCAGATGCACCTAGCGCGATCGGATTTCCTGGACGAGTCAGCGCGGGGCGTGCGCCGCCAGAAAGATTCTTGCCATGGCGCTGGCCAGGTCCCCCGGATCGTTGGAGGCAACCGCCTGGCCGCCGGTCAGTTGGGCCATCTCCCGCAGCACCGCCATGTCGGCGTCGCCGCCGTAGCCGATCGCGAAGACCAGCACGGGCCGGCCCGGGTCGCGCAGTTGCGTCAGCCGGGCGATGAACTGGTCCTTCGGCATGGAGAAGCGGGAGTCCTGGTCGCGGCCGTCGGTGAGCACCACGACCAGGTTGAGCGCGTCGGCCGCGAACCGGTCCTTCATGTCGCCCACGCCGCGCAGCACGGTCTCGAACAGCGGGGTGCCCGCCTTCGGATACGCCGCATAGCCCGCCGCAACCTGACGCATCGCCTCTCGGCGCGGCACGTTGCCGACGCTGCCGTCCATCGGCCCGAACGGCAGGGCGACCGTGAACGGCGGCGCCTGCGCCGACGGCGAGGCGAACATCCACACGCCGAGGCTGGTGTCCTCCCCGAAGAGCTGGGTGGCCTGCTCCCCGGCCGCGCGCAGCAGGCCGGCCTTCGTCGTGGCCGCGCCCGTGCGGTCGAGCACCTGGTCGTTCATCGACGCCGAGGCGTCCACGAGCAGCAGGGTGTGATACGCCAGCCGCTTGTACTTCGCCCACGTCGCCGCCCACTCGGCGGTCGAGGGCGGCAGGTCCCGCGGCGCCTGGTACTTCGCCGACAGCCCGTCGGCCGCCGGCGCCGCACCGCCGGTGGCCGGTCGCAGCCCGCGCGCGGTGAGCACGGCCGCGAACTGCTCGCCCCGCATCCGGTCGGCCAGCCGGGTGGCCAGCGACTTCAGCTCGCCGTCGCGGGCCGCCGCCGGCGTGAGCAGCAGCGGGAAGTCGGCCTCGAACAGCGCGTCGGCCGGGTAGATGGCGGCCAGCGCGACCGGGTGGCGGGTCCGGGCGTACCCCCAGAGGTCCTGCTCGGTGACCGGGAACAGCCCGACGTCGCGCAGCGCCCGCGCGGGGTCGCCCTGCTGCCCCATGCGCTCCAGCAGCCGGGCCGGCACCGCCTCCGCGTCCGCCAGGCGCGCCCGCACCGATAGGGCGCGCATCTGGGCGATGCCCGGGTCGTTCGTGGTCCCGGCCATCGCGCTCTGCACCTCGAGGGCGCCGAGCAGCCCGGCGGGGTCGGAGAGCGGGTTGCCCATGCTGAGCTTCGGCACCTGCCCGGCGTTGAGCCCGGCGGCCAGCGCCGCCCAGGTCGGCTGCCTGCCCGGCCAGCCCAGCGACTCGGCGAACGGTCGCGGCGCGGCGACGACGACCGGCGTGCGGGCCAGGGAGACGGGGTCCGGCGCGTGCTGGAACTTCGCGATGGTCGCGAACGCCTCGGTGGCCGGGATCCACGCCTCGCCGCCGGCGTAGCCGGGCTGGGCGGTCACCGCGACGAGCTTGCAGCCGCCGGCCGAGTTGGCCCCGATGTCCGCGGCGGCCTGCTCGACGGCCGGCGCGATCTCGGGCGCCACGGTGGTGCGCAGCACCTCCCGCCCGCCGCACGTCGTGCCGGCCGCGCCGCCCGCCGGCGACGCCCCGTGGCGCGCGGCCAGGCTGAGCCCGACGAGCACGCCCGCGGCCACGGCCAGCGCGACGATGATCACCCCGACCGCGATCCACCACGCGGTCGCCGAGGAGCGCTCCCGCGGATCTTCCGGCGGCGGTACGGCGGGCGCCTCGATCGGCGCCGCGGTCCACTCCCGGCGGGTTGGCTCGGGCGGCCACTCGTGCGGATACAGCGGGGGCAGCCAGCCCTCGGGTTGCTCCGCGCCCGTACGCGCCGGCGGATCCGGGGGGTCGTCGTCCACCGGCGCGTACGGGTCTTCCTCGTCGTCGTGCTCGTCGGGCACCCAGGGGGAGGGGCGCTCCGACCAGCGCGACGATCTCGCGGGCGGTCTGGGGCCCGGCACGGGACGCCCGCCTGGCTCCGGTGGCGCCGGAGGGGGACCGCCTGGCGCCGACGGGGCCCACGGGGAGGGAGCGGCGTCGGGTGGGGCGGGTGGCGGCCGGTCGGCCGGCTCCGATCGGGGTCGCGGTGCCTCACGCGGGGGCGGGACGTAGATCCCGTCGGCCGTGTGGTCGTCGTCGTGACGCCGATGATGCCGGCCCTCCGTCATGGCATCCCTGCCCTTTCCTGGATCACCTCTTCGAGGAAGCGCGATGCGGTCAACCTAACACCGGAGAGCATCGATGGGTGACCGCCCGGCTACGTAGTGATCATGCTTCGCCGTGCAGCATCTGGAGACTGTGGCAAATCACGCATTCCAACCCCTCAGATGTGCGCCCTCCCGGTCGAACCGACATAGGTCAAGGAAGGGGCCGGCGCACGATGGCGTTGGACACGCGCCTGGTGCGCTGGATTGCCGGGCTCGCCGGCCTGAGCGTCGCCTGGTTGGTGGCGCAGTGGCCGCACGCGATCATCCACCCGCTGCTGGGCTGGCTGCCCACGCCGGCGTGCGCGATCCTCACGATCGTCGTGTGCGTGCGCACCGCGCGGGCCGCCCCCGACCGGCGGGCCGGCCGCTTCTGGAACCACCTGGCGGTCATCCTGACCATGCTGCTCGGCGCCGTCGTGAGCAGCGCCCGCGACTCCCTGTTCGGCCCCGGCGCCCCCACGCAGCGCTCGAGCGGGCTGACGATGGTGCTGTACGTCGGGGCGGTGGTCGTCCTGGTGTACGCCCTGCTGCGCCTGCCGATGGGCCGGCGCAGCGGCAACGACCTGATCACGTTCGGCCTCGACATCGCGATCGTCCTGGCCGCCGTGAGCCTGGTCGCCTACTTCGCCGCGGCCCGCGCCTCGGTCCCGGTGACCGCGGTGATCGGCTCGCAGTGGACCGTGCTCGGCATCCTGCTCATGATCTTCGCCGGGCTGCTGGCCCTGGCGAAGGTGGCCCTGGCCGGCCTGGGCGCCCTGGACCGCCGCGCCCTGTGGATGATGGGCGCCACCCTGCTGGTCGGCGCCGTGGCCGGCTCGGCCGCGCCGCTGCTCGAGTCCCGCCCGTACCTCAACGACTGCCACATCTCGATCCCGCCCTGCTGCGTGGGCGTGGCGCTGGCCGCACTGCGCCAGCGCCGGGCGTTCGCCGAGGCGGTCGTGGCGACGGCCCGCAAGCCGGCCCGCCCGTTCAGCCTGCTGCCGTACGTGGCCATCGTCGCCGCGGACGCGATCGTCCTGGCCGGCGTCGGCGACAGCCCCCGCGACACCCGCATCCTGGTCGGCGGCTCGGTGCTCCTGACCCTGCTGGTCACCGCCCGCCAGCTGATCTCCCTCTACGAGAACTCCCACCTGCTGGCCCGGGTCGACGCGAGCATGCTAGAGCTGCGCCGCCACGAGCGCCGCTTCCGCTCCCTGGTCCAGCACTCCGCGGACATCCTGGCCATCTCCGACGAGCGCTTCGTCCTCACCTACGGCAGCCCCAGCCTCGTGCGCCTCACCGGGCTCTCGTCGGTCGTCGGCACGTCGCTGTGGGACCTGACCCACCCCGGCGACGCCGACCGCCTCCGCCAGGCCTTCGCCACGATCGCCACGCCCGGCGCCAGCACCACGCTGCAGCTGCGCCTGCGCCACCCGGACGCCACGTGGCGCTGGTTCGAGGTCGTCACGACCAACCTGCTGCACGACCCGAGCGTGCGCGGCGTGGTCGCCAACGCCCGCGACATCACGGAGACCCGCCGCTACCAGGACCAGCTCGCGTACCAGGCCTCGCACGACGGCCTGACCGGCCTGGCCAACCGCGCCCTGTTCGCCGAGCGCACCGCCGAAGCGGTCGCCAGCACCCGCGCCGTGCTCGGCGGCGGCCTGGCGCTGGCCCTGATCGACCTCGACGACTTCAAGGCGATCAACGACCGCCTGGGCCACGCGGTCGGCGACGCCCTGCTGATCGAGGTCGCGGAGCGCCTGCGCGCCACCGTCCGCCCCGGCGACGCGGTGGCCCGCCTGGGCGGCGACGAGTTCGCCGTCCTGCTCCCGTCGGCGACGCGGGACGAGAGCACGAGCCTCGCCGAGGCCTTCATCGACGCCCTGGCCGCGCCCGTGCGGGCGGCCGGCTATGAGCTGCTGGTCCAGGCCAGCATCGGCGTGGCCCGGCACACCCCCGACTGCGACGCCAGCGACCTGCTGCGCCGGGCCGACATGGCGATGTACGCCGCCAAGGAGTCCGGCAAGAGCCGCTGGGTCGAGTACGGCCCGGAGCTGGACGCCCACGCCGTCGAACACGCCCAGCTGGCCGCGGAGCTGAGCCAGGCCCTGGAACGGGGCGAGCTGCGCGTCGTCTACCAGCCGATCGTGGCCCTCCCGGACGGCGGAATCCGCGGCGTGGAGGCCCTGGTCCGCTGGCACCACCCCACGCGGGGCCAGATCTCCCCGGCGGTCTTCATCCCGGTCGCGGAACGCACGGGCCTGATCGTCCCGATCGGCGCCTGGGTCCTGCGCGAGTCCTGCCGCCAGGCCGCCGCCTGGACGGCCACCTTGGGCGAGTCGGCCCCCTGGAAGATGAGCGTGAACGCGTCGGCCCGCCAACTCCTGGAACCGTCGTTCGTGGACACGGTGGCCGCGCTCCTGTCCGAGTCGGACCTCCCGCCCGCGCGCCTGACGATCGAAATCACGGAAACCGCAGTCTTCGGCGGCGGCCGCGCCCTGGACACCGTGCGGGCACTCCACGCCCTGGGCGTCAAAATCGCGCTCGACGACTTCGGCACGGGCCATTCATCACTCGGCCTGCTCCGCACCTGCCCGGTGGACGTCCTGAAGGTGGACAAGTCGTTCGTAGACGGCGTAACAGGCACGGTGGAACAGGAAGCGATCGCGACATCAATCAGCGAGATAGCCCAGGCGCTGCGCCTCGAAGCAGTGGCCGAGGGCGTGGAAACCCAGCAGCAGGCACAACGCCTCCTGGAACTCGGATACCACCTGGCCCAGGGCTTCCACTTCTCCCGCCCACAGCCCCCCGCAGAAATCGAGGCGATGTGCACCAGGGCGCCACGTGCGTTGGCATCTCCGCGGAAGCGGACGTGACCGACCGGGGGGCTGGCATGGCCACGCCCGCTTCCGCGTTTGGGGGGATGAGTAAAGCTTTTAGGAATTAACCGCAGCATCGGCAAGCTGCTCAACCACTACTTAGCCGAACGCCAACCGCAACCTCGGCACCCCGCTCAGCCACTCCCCGGACGCCGTTGTTAAGAGACGCGGCCGTCCCCCCGGGCCCCCGGAGAGAAAGCTTTTAGGTCTTACGCCGCCCACATGGCAGCAAACGCCGCCGCCTCCCCAGCCAGCCACCGCTCAACCTCGTCCCCCTTGACCGAGGCATCCGGCCGCAGCACCTCCCCCCGCCGGAGATCCACCAGCACCGGTGACGCATTGGGCAGCACCAGATCCATGTGGCGACCCATCAGATGCAGCGTCGCCACCGCCGCCTCATCCAACGGCGGATCCTCGTCGAAGTGCAGCCGCACGGCCTCCCCGCGCCCATCGGCATACCGCAGCCCGAAGTGCGGATTGATCTTCACCGGCAAGGTCCCGATCATGCACAGCGCATCCCGCGTGGGCGTCACCTCGACCGGCGTCTCCAGCGTCTCCAAATACCGCAGCGCGCCCGGCACCACCGACTCGTAGAGCGGCTTCCACCGCGCGTTGACCTGGTCCACGACGGCGTTGAGGTAGGTGCCGCCGGTGCGGAACTGGATGTCCGCCTTCAGGGCCTTCACCAGCTGGCCGTGGGGGTTGAACCCGTGCCCCGACTCGCGCTGGCGGCGCAGCCCGCCGACGAAGCTCGCCTTGCGCGGGCCGGTGCGGCCGACATAGCGGGTGAAGCTGAGCAGGGTCGCGTAGGGGACGGATCCTGTGGTGGTTACGGGCGCGGTCACTGGCGCTCTCCTCCCAGGTCAAGAGCGTCTTTCGTACACACATTCTAATCGATGGGCGCAAGGTTGCCCACCCGGATCTTGCCGTGTGTGAGGGAGGAGACGACGTGCTGTGAGCTACCCGATGAGGTCGCCGACGGGGCCGAGCATCAGGCGTACCCCGAAGGCCAGGCAGGCCAGGACGACGATGACGAAGAACCCGACGTACACCATCGCCGGCACCCTGGTCAGGCGCCCGATCTGGTCGGCGTCGGAGTTGGGCGCCTGCCGGCGGAAGCGGGACTGCTGCAGCTCGAACACCGCCCGCACGCCACCCAGCAGCATGAACCACGCGAAGGCGTAGGCGAACGCGCCCTGGACCTGCGGGTCGGCGAACCACGACACGGCGAGGATGATCGCGCCGGCGGCGACGACCGAGATCACGCCGTAGAAGTTGCGGATCATGATGAGCATCAGGACGAGCATCAGCAGGAGCACCCAGAGCAGGATCGTGATCCGCCCGATGCCCAGGATCGCCGCGGCGGCCAGGCCGAGCAGCGACGGCGTGATGTAGCCGGCCAGGCCCGTGATCACCATGCCCGGCCCCCGGGGGCGGCCCTTCGACAGGGTCAGCCCGGAGGTGTCCGAGTGCAGGCGGATGCCCGACAGGCGCCGCCCGCTGAGCACCGCGGCGAGCGCGTGCCCGCCCTCGTGCGCGATCGTCACGAAGTTGCGCATGACCTTCCACGCCGGGCGCAGCAGCACCGCGAGCAGTGCGGCGACCGCGGTCGCGATGACGACCGCGCGGTCGGGGGACGGTTGGCGGCCGAGGGCGTCATACAACACGTCGAACACGAATGCAGAGCCTGCCATCTTGCGTGTTGAATGAACAGCGTGGAGATCAGGCGCTTTGCGGACACGGACTGGCCGGGCGTGTGGGACGTGTGGCACGAGGTCGTCGCGGCCGGCGAGAGTTACGACAACGCGCCGGACTCGACAGAGGCCGACGCGCGTGAGCACTGGCTGCTCCCGGCGCCGTGGGAGCAGTGGGTCGCCGTCGAGGGGGGCGAGGTGCTCGGGATTTACAAGGTCGGTCCGAACCGCGGCCAGCTCGGCGCCCACGTGTCGAACGCCAGCTTCATGGTGTCGTCCCGGGCCCGGGGGAGGGGCCTCGGCCGCATCCTCGGCGAGCACTGCCTCGACCGGGCGCGCGAGCTGGGCTACCGCGCGATGCAATTCAACGCCGTCGTGTCGACCAACACGGTGGCCGTGCGGCTGTGGCGCTCACTCGGCTTCATCATCGTCGGCACCATCCCCGACGGCTTCGTCAGCACGAAGCACGGGATGGTCGACTTCCATATCATGCATCGGTACCTGTGAAGGTGTTGAACGCACGGCGTTTCCCCCTCAAGGGGCGTACTTCCTGGTACGGCTTGTGACCTTCATCTTGCATTCTGTACCAATACCCCGATGCGTACTCCGCCCGAAGCGCGCTACGACACGGATGGTCACCAGAGCGGTGACCTGACCGGCTATCGCATCGGCGACGCGTACGAGCTTGTCGAGCCCATCGGCGGCGGTGGTACCGGCACCGTCTGGCGCGCCCGCGCGCTCAACAGCCCCGACGGGTACGTCGCGGTCAAGCTGCTGCGCGAAGACCTGATGTCCGAGCCGAAGGCCGTCAACCGGTTCGTGCAGGAGCGCGCGATCCTGCTGATGCTGCGCCACCCGCACATCGTGCGCGTGCGCGACCTGGTCACCGTCGGCACGTCGCTCGGCCTGGTCATGGACCTCGTCGAGGGCGGCAGCCTGCGCGACTACCTCGTCGAACAGGGCACGCTGGCGCCCGCCGAGGCCGCGACCCTGCTCGCACAGGTCGCCGAGGCCCTCTCGGCGGCGCACCGCCGCGGTGTCGTACACCGGGACCTGAAACCCGACAACATCCTCCTCGACCGCGTCGACGGCCGCCTGCACTGCAGGCTGACGGACTTCGGCATCGCCCGCGTCCTCGACACCCCGAGCATGACGACGCCGGGCGCCCTCGTCGGTACGGCGAACTACGTGGCCCCCGAGGCCGTCTACGGCGGCCGCCCAGCGCCCCCCGCCGACATCTACGCCCTCGGCGTCGTGCTCTTCGAGCTGACGACGGGCCGCCCGACGTACGCCGGCGGCCCCGCCTGGGCCATCCTGCGCCGCCACGTCGATGAGTCCCCGCGCCGCGTCGAGGGGATGCCGGACGCCGTCTGGCAGGTCGTCGAGCAGTGCATGGACAAGCGCCCCGGCCGCCGCCCGTCGGCCCGCGAGCTGGCCATCACCCTGCGCGCCGTGGCCCGCCGCACGCGGGACGACCCGGCCCTGCCTCCGCAGCCGGTCCACGAACGCCTGACCACCCTGCAGCCGCCGGTCCCGCAGCCCCGCACGTCGCCGGCACGTTCCCGGGGCGTCGTTTTCGCGATGGTACTGCTGGTGCTGGCCCTGCTGGCCGTACCCGCCTGGCGTTACGCCAGCCGGGAGCACAGCGCCGACGCCGTCTCCGGCCCCGGCAGCACCCCGATGCCGGCCGCCCCGCCGTCCGGCGCCGGCGCGTCGGCGGCCCCGCACAACGCGGCGAGCCGCGGCCCCGGCTCCCCGCGCGCCGACGGCACCTCGTCGTCGACGCAGCCCCACGTCGAGGCCTCCGTCGTCTTCGGCCCTTGGTTGTGCGGGGACCAGTACACCTGGGATCTTGGTCACCCCGTGCTCGCGCAGCCGTGCCACGCGCTGGCGGCCGACCGGATCCGCCTGGTCGGCCACATGCAGAGCATCCCCGGCGTGCAGGCCGACGTCACCATGTCGGTACTCGACGTCGGCACCGGCAACCTCGCCGACGGCCCGCATCCCTGCAACGGCCTCATGTTCACCGACTTCGCCCCGGAGCACGACTGCGGCCCGTTCGAGGCTCACCTGACCCGCGGGCACCGGTACGTCGTGGTGGAGAAGTGGGTGTACACCAGCCGGGCTCTCCTGCCGGGCGGCGAGGTCCGCGGCCAGGAGTTCGACTGGTAGTCCAGCAGGCAGGAAATGGGTCCGAAAAATGTCGTACCTGTGTGGTGAGCTGTGCGCATGATGGGTGATGCCCCACCGGGCTTCGACGAGCTACTCGAAGAGCACTGCGCCGACATCAGCGCGCTGACCCGCCATCTGCGCGAGGTCATCCTGAGCGCCCGGCCGGAGCTGACCGAGCGGGTGTACCGCGGATGGCACGGCCTCGGCTTCCACCACCCGTCCCGGGGTTACGTGGCCGCCGTCTTTCCCGGCACCGACTGCGTATCGGTCGGCTTCGAGCACGGCGCCGACCTTCCCGACCCGCACGGTCTTCTTGAGGGCACCGGCAAACGCCTGCGCTACCTGCGGTTCAAGCCCGACGAGAGCGCACCCACGCACGAGCACCTGGTCGAATACCTGGACCTGGCGATGGCCTAGCTCTGGCGGCAACCGGCAGCTTGTCCGATCGTCTCGCTCTGGGCCGCGACCGGCAGTTTGTCCGATCGTCTCGCTCTGGGCCGCGACCGGCGGCTCGTCGGATCGCAGTGCGCGCCCGTTGGACTTGGTGGTGGCCTAGCTCTCGGCCGCGACCGGCAGCCCGTCCGATCGCAGAGCGCGCCCGTCCGACGTCACCACCGCGCACTCGTGCCCTGGCAGCGTCGCCAGCCAGTCGATGCCGGCGTTCCCCATGGCGAGGGCCGCCGTCGCATACGCATCGGCCGTCCCCAGATCGGGCCCGACGACGGTCACCGAGCGCAGATCGGTCGCGGGCACCCCGCGGTAGGGGTCGACGACGTGGAGCCCGCGCTCGTACGTCCCGGAGGTCGCCACGGCCGCATCGGACACCTCGAGCACCCAGGCCACGGCCATGGCCTCCCACGGATGCCGGATCCCGACCCGCCACCGCTCCCGCCCGCGCGGCGCCCCCCGCACAAACACGTCCCCGCCGGCGTTGAGGCAGTGATTGGCCGACCCGCGCTCGAGGAGCTGGTCGCAGGCGCGCTGGACGGCCCACCCTTTGACGTACCCGGACGGGTCGAGCACCCCGCCGGCGTTGATGTCGAAGTAGCCGCCGGTCTCGTCCCAGAGCTCCGCACAGCGGTCGAGCACTTCGCCGACGAGCCCGGAGCACTCTTCCCGTCGCAGTTCCCCCCGCCCGAGCCGGCTGATCTCGCTGTCCGCCTTGTAGGTGGAGAAGATCGCGTCGACGACCCGCAGCCAGTCGAACACCTCGTCGGCGAGCCGCTCGAGCTCGTCGATCGGCAGCTGGTCATCGAGGTCGAGGCTGACCGCCATTCCCATCACATGCTCGACCCGTACGAGGCTGTGCACCCCTTCACCCCCTCATCCGGAACCTTCACGTTGGGGAGTCGCCCGGTCACTAACTCTTCCGCTGCCCGCGATCGCCGCCCCCTGCACGTCACTACAACGCCCACACCGCCGCGCCGCGTTGTCCTGGCCCGCGCGCCCGCATTCGCGCCGTCGTGGCGTTGGCTCTCGCCCGCAGGCTCGCATCCGCGCCGTGGTGCGGCGCCGCCCTGGCCCGCGGCCGTTGTCGCGTGGCGTTGCTCTAACCCGCGGGCGCGCAAAGGCGTCGTCATGCGGCGTCGCCCTGACCCGCGGGCGCGCACGGGCGTCGTCGTGCGGCGTCGCCCTGACCCGGGGGCGCGCACGGGCGTCGTCGTGTGGCGTCGCCCTGACCCGCGGGCGCGCACGGGCGTCGTCGTGCGGCGTCGCCCTGACCCGGGGGCGCGCACGGGCGTCGTCGTGCGGCGTCGCCCTGGCGCGGGGGCGCGCACGGGCGTCGTCGTGCGGCGTCGCCGAGGCCCGCGGGCGCGGTCGCGTCGTGGTGTTGCTTCCTCGTGGTCAAAGCGCCCGGGTCGTGGTGCCGCGCCCTCCTCACACGCGAGCGGCGGTGCGGCACTCATCGCGAGCGGAACTCAGCCCTGGAAGGCGCGGTCGATGGCGGACTGGAGGGACTGCCTGTATCCGTTACTCGTGTACGTAGCCCCGGACACCGTGTCGATGTTCGCGCTCTGCGCCGCGAGCGCCTCGGCCCGCAGCTTCGGCAGCGCACTGTTGTTGATCTGCACCGACCGCGAGTGATCGCTCGGCGAGTCGAGGACCTTGACGTCGGTGATCTTGCCGCCGGACACGACGATGGAGAGCTCCACGTTCCCGTACTCGACGTAGATCGGGTTCCCGTTGAAGGTCCCGTCCTTCATCGTCGTACGCCGCGGCGCCGTCGTCGTCGGCTTGGCCGCCGGCGCGGTCGTCTTCGTCGAACCGGGCTGCGTCGCCGTGGGCTTCGGGTTGCCCGCGGCCGTCGTCGTCGCCCCGGGCGGCGGACTGGCCCCCGCGCCCCCGCCGGGCGGCACGGCATCGGCCGGCGCCGGAGAGGAGCCGGGCAAGGGGCTTTGACCGGCCTGGGGCTGCATCGCCTGGTCGGTCGACGGGCTGCTGAATCCCGCCTTGGCGCCGACGAGCAGGACCGTGCCCGCCGCCGTGCCCATGAGGGCCATCAGAGCGCGTCGCACGCCGTACCAACTCCTTTGTCGTCGTTTGCGCGCCCCGCACTTCGCGGCGCCCTGCTCCAGAAGCGCGAATCCGCCGCCGACCGGACGGTCACGGTGGGCGGGCGAGGCGCCTCTGTGGCTCGCATCGGGCGGACGGGCACGGTGAGCGCGGCCGCGGAGGGCGTTCGAGGCGCGGCCGTGGTGGGCGTTTGGGGCGTGACCGCGGTGCGGGTGTGGGGTGCAGCCGCAGTCGGGGTGTCGAGTGGGGCCACGACCGCAGTGTGCGGTGCGGCCGCGGCGGTGCTGCGAGTGTGCGGTGGGGCCGCGGCCGGAGTATGCGGTGGGGCCGCGGCGGCGCTACAGATGTGGAGTGGCGGCACGGTCGGAGAGTGCGGTCCGCCCGGAGTGTGTGGTGCGGCCACGGCGGTGCTGCCGATGCGGGGCGGCGTCGCGGCCGGAGAGTGCCGAGCGGCCGCGGCGGCGTTGCGGGTGTGGGGCGAAACCGCGGCGGGGGTGGCCGTGGGGCGGGTGGGCGGCGTTGTGGTGGGCATCAGAACTCGAAAGGGTCCAGGTGGACTTGGCGGCGGGGGACGTGCAGGCGGCGCAGGACCTGGAGGGACTGTTCGACCAGGCCGTCGGGGCCGCACAGGTAGACGTCGCGGTCGGTGATGTCGGGGACCAGGTCTCGCATGCCGCCCGGGGTGAAGAGGCGCCTCGGGCCGGGGTCGCGGCGGTCGCCGACGACGAACCACAGCTGGGCGTGGCGCATCTCCGCAAGTTCCTCCAACTCGTGGCGGAGGTGGAGGTCGTGGATGGCGCTCGCGCGATAGATGACGATGGCGCCCGGGGGGAGCTCCTCCAGGAGGGCGCGGATCGGGGCGATGCCGCTGCCGGCGGCGATGAGCAGGGCGCGCTGCTTGACGCGGCGGCTGGCGGTGAAGTCGCCCCACGGGCCCTCGACGAAGATGCGGGTGCCGGGGCGCATCGAGGGGAGGCGCTTCGTGTGGTCGCCGACCGTCTTGACCGTCAGGCGGAGCCAGCGGCCGTTGGGGGCGGCGGAGAGCGAGAACGGGTGGGCCTGCCACCACAGGCCGGCGGCCAGGAAGCGCCAGCGGAAGAACTGGCCGGCCTGGGCGTCCAGGGCGTCCAGGCGGGCGCCGGTGATGTAGATCGACACCATGCCGGGGGACTCGGTGACGACCTCGGCCACGCGCAGGCGGTGGCGGAGGTTCAGCGTGAGCGGGCCGATGATCCGGCCCAGCGCGACGGCGGCGATCGTGGCGACGTAGAAAGCGATCCAGACCGTGCGGCCGAGGCCGGGGCGGAACAGCTCCTGGCCGTTGGAGAACTGGTGGGCGAAGCCGAGCAGCAGGGCCAGGTAGGACGTCAGATGGAGGAAATACCAGGCCTCGTAGGGCATTGCGCGGCGCAGGGCGCGGATGCTCAGCAGGCCGATGATGACGAGCATGCCGGTGGCGATGAACGCCGTGACCATGTCCTCGTATTCGGTCAGCAGCGTGCCGACCTCGGACGTGAAGCCGACGCGGTCGGCGTAGGCGTAGCCGACGGTGATCAGGGCGGCGTGCGTGAGGATCGTGATGAGCACCGAGCCGCCGAGCTCGCGGTGCCACAGGCCCAGGTGGCGGGCGCCGATCCAGCGCTCCAGGCGGCCCAGGCGGCTCATGAGGATGACCTGCACCAGCAGCAGATAGCCCGCGATCAGGCCGGTCACCCGGCCGGCGGACTGGAACAGCTGCGCCTTCGTGTCGATCGAGCCCGTCTTCGTGCCGAGCCACCAGGGCAGCAGCGCAAGCGCCAGGCCGCCCCAGAAGAGGGTGCGAAGGAGGAACCGTCCGGCGGTGTTGTGCTCGACGGGGCGCGCCGCGGGGGCCGCGAGCCGGCTCGCCGGGCGCTGTCTCGGGACAGTCATCGTCGTCTCTGCATACGGTGCATGTGGTTCCACTGTCGTCGGTGATATCAGGGACCCGAGGCCGACGGCCACGGGCTTAATCGGGACTTCAGGTTGCCCTCAAGCTGGGCGGCTGTGCGGGGACATGCTCGCACGGGGGTACGACACTTTCGGTGACGCCTAGACTGCAGCGATGCAGCGGCTCTGGCGGATTGTCCTGATCTCGGCGGCCGTGGTCGCGGCGGCGGCGGCGACCGCGCTGGGCACCGCTTACTCGCTGGGCGCGTTCGCCGAGGCGGGCCGGTTCAAGGCGGCGCCCGGGTGCGCGGTGCTCGACGCCTCGACGATCGCGCCGGTCTTCGCGGACGCCGGGTCCGTGCCCCAGGTCGAGGCCGACGAGGACAACTGCACCGCCACGGACGGGAAGGTGCAGATCAATGTGGGGTACACCGTGGTCGCCAAGCACGGCACCGTCGGCGGCCCGGAACTGGCGTCGCGCTATCTGGACGCGACCGGCGGGTCGGGCTCGGAGACGTTGAAGGGCGTTGGCGATCAGGCGATGCGGCAGCGTACGCAGGCGATCGGGGCGCCGCAGGTGATCAGCATGCGGGTGAGCAACCTGATCGTGGTGCTGTCGGTCGTGAACGTGAGCGGGGGAGACCTGCCGGGGTCGGCCGAGGACGGTCTGGTGAAGGTCGCGACGGCGCTGGGAGCCCGCTTGGCGGCGTGAGTATTCGCTCCAGCCGCGCTAACTGACAAATCGGACAGGGGGCTTTTGGCGAATGTGGCGGCACCCCTAAGTACCGATAAATCGGCATTTAGGGGTGCGGAAATCGGCGGGTTTGGGTCAGGGCAGCTGGCGCAGGAACCGGCCCGCCGCGTCCGTGCGGTCCTGGTAGCCGAGCGCCCGGTAGAAGGCGTGGGCGCCCTCGCGCGTGCGCAGGCTGGTGGCCTCGACGCTGGAGCAGCCGCGCATCAGGCCGAACGTCTCGGCCGCCGCGACCAGGCTCGTGCCGATGCCGCGACCGCGGGCGGCCTCGGCGACGGCCAGGGCGACGATGCGCAGCCACGCGCCGTCGGTCTCGAACGAGGGGATGACGTGCGCGGCGATGACGCCGAGCAGATGGCCGCGCTCGTCCCAGACGAACGCGGCGCCGTCGGGGTGCTCGCACCAGCGCTGAAGGCGCTCGGCGATGTTGGTCTCGGCCTGGGGATGACCGTCGCGCTCCAGCAGCCGGGCGACCTGCTCGGTGTCGTCCGGAGCCAGCCGGCGCACGCCTCGGGCCACCTGCATGCGGTAGCTGTGCAGTACATCAGCGGTCATGAGTGCAGAGTAAAACCGCCGGCGGTTTCGGTGCCTGCCGGAAAGTAGTCACTCATGTTCATGCCGCTGACGTCTGCGCTTGACTGTGCGCCTGCACGGCCTAAGATTGCGCGCCGCAGATGCACGTGCGCTACACGGCGCAGGAGTCGTCCGTGCACTCGCCGGACGAGTCCAGCGCGGGGGCCTTGAGGATCGTCAGCGAGGACTGGCGCAGCGCCTGCTCGAACACCTCCAGCGGCTGCGCGCCGGACACGCCCAGGCGCTGGTCAAAGACGAAGAACGGGACCCCATTGATGCCGTACGCCCGCGCCTGCGCAATATCCTCCTCGACCTCGTCGGCATAGGCCCCGTCCGTCAGCGCCTGCTTCGCCGCCACCGCGTCCAGGCCCACCTCGGTCGCGAGCTCGGCCAGCACGGCGTGGTCGGCCACGTCGGCGCCTTCGGTGAAGTACGCCTGCATGAGGCGTTCCTTCAGCTCGCCCTGGCGGCCGTTGGCCTTCGCGAAGTGCAGGAGGCGGTGGGCGTCGAGGGTGTTGGCGGTGCGGGCGCGGTCGAAGTCGTACTTGAGGCCCTCCTCCGCGGCGATCGCCGTCACGTGGGCGAACATGCCGCGGATCTGGGACGGCGACAGGCCCTTGCGGGCGGCCAGGGACTCGCCCACCGGGCGGGGGTCGCCGATCGGGGTGCTGGGGTCGAGCTGGAAGCTGCGCCATTCGACGGAGACCTCGCCGTCGAACGTCTTGAGCGCCCGCTCGAGGCGCCGCTTGCCGATGTAGCACCACGGGCAGACGATGTCGGACCGGACCTCGATCTGGATCATGTGGCGCTCCTTGTGGTGATGATCGGATGGGTTGTTCTGTGGGGCATAGGGTCTGCTGGGCAGCCTGTTGACGCTTCAACAATAGCGTGGTTCGTGGGTGGTGGCCTCGCGCGGTTGTTGAGGTTGCTGTTGCGCTTCGCGCGGTGGTTGGGGTTTTTTGTTGCGCTTCGCGCGCTACCTTGCTGTCCGAAAACTAGCCTGGCGCTCGCTTCGCTCGGGCGCGGGCGGGGGGTTCCCACCCCGCGCCCCCCATGGCCGCTGCGCGGCCACTTTTGTTGCGCTTCGCGCCCCTGGCGTCCACGGGCGGTTTCTTGTCGCGCTTCGCGCGGTGGCTGGGGGTGTGGGTGGTCACGCGGGGGTTTGGGTCAGGGGGAGGAAGAGGTCGTCGACGATTGACTCGATGCGGGCCGGGGTCAGTGGTTTGAGGTCCATGAACAGGTCGTGGCGGACCAGGTCGAACGGCATGGCGAGGACCGCGGCGGGGGTGCGCTCCAAGTCGATCTCGCCGCGGTCGTGGGCGCGCTGGTACATGGTCTGGACGCGGGACAGGCGCTGGTCGCCAATGATGCGGTCGCGGGCCTGGGCGGGGGTGAGGCCGGTGCCGGCCAGCAGGCCCGAGAAGGCGGCGGCCGCGGCGACGGCGAAGAAGGCGGCGCGGGCCTCGCCCATGCCGGTCAGCGCGGCGAGCAGGTCGCCCCGCAGCGTGCCGGTGTCGGGGACTTCGACCGGGTGGCTGCTCCGGTAGTGCTCGAGCGCGGCGAGCACGAGCTCGTCCTTGTTGGACCAGCGGCGGTACAGCACGGCGATGCCGGTGGAGGCGCGGGCGGCGACGGACTCCATGGTCAGTTTCGCGTAGCCGAGCTCGACCAGCTCTTCCCAGGCGGCGTCCAGCAATGCGGCCTCCAGCGAAGGGCCGCGGCGGCGTTGGCGGGTCGTCACGAGAACAAGCATAAGAGAGGTTTGCGTTCCCTAGAGGAGAGCCCTACCTTCATAAGAGAGGGATTGCACTCTTAACGAAGAGGTGGGCGATGAAGAAGGCGCTGCTGGCGCTGATCGTGGGCGGGATCGCGGCGATCCTCGACTCGACGATGGTGACGCTGGCGATTCGCACGCTGGTGGTGAAGCTGGACTCGAACACCGGCGCGATCCAGTGGGTGACCACCGGGTTCCTGCTGGCGATGGCGGTCGCGATCCCGGTCACCGGGTGGGCGGAGCGGCGCCTCGGTGGCAAGAGGCTCTGGATGGCGGCGCTCGTGCTGTTCCTGCTCGCCTCGGTGCTGTGCGGGGCGGCGTGGAACGACGCCAGCCTGATCGCCTTCCGGGTGCTGCAGGGCTTCGGTGCGGGGCTGATCTTCCCGCTGATGCAGACGCTCGCGGTCAGGGCCGCGGGCGGGCGGGTCAGCAGCCGGCTGATGGCGGCCGTCAGCCTGCCGATCGCGCTCGGGCCGATCCTCGGGCCGGTGATCGGGGGGGTGATCCTCAACTGGCTGAGCTGGCGCTGGCTGTTCCTGATCAACGTGCCGGTAATCGCCGTTGGGCTGGTGCTCGCGTGGCGGTTCCTGCCGGACGATCGGCGGGAGGCCCCGGCCGGGCGACTGGACTGGATCGGCCTGGGGCTGCTCGCGCCGGCGCTGGCGGGGATCCTGCTCGGCCTCTCGCAGCTGTCCGAGCACGGCGGGATCGGCCGCGCCGCGGTGCTGGTGCCGCTGCTGGCCGGGGTTGTCCTGCTGACGGCCTTCATCGCCTGGGCGGCGCGGCCCGGCGAGCGAGAGCCGATCGTCGACGTCCGGCTGCTGCGGGTGCGCTCGCTCGGCAGCGCCTCCGCGGTCCTGTTCGCCGCCGGCGCGGCGATGTACGCCGCCATGTTCCTGCTGCCGCTGTACTACCAGCAGCTGCGCGGCGACAGCGTGCTGGCCGCCGGGCTGCTGCTGATCCCGCAGGGCGTGGGCGCGCTGGCCGCGCGCTTCGTGGTCGGCGGGCTGGTCGACCGGCTCGGGGCGCGCGCCGTGACGATCGGGAGCTTCCTGCTCACCGCCGTCGCGACGGTCCCGTTCGCGCTGGCCGGGCCGGGCACCAGCCAGTGGTGGCTGGGGGCGGTGCTGCTGGTCCGCGGCCTGGGAATCGGGGCGGTGCTGATCCCGCCGATGTCCGTGGCCTACCAGGACGTGCAGCCCGAGGGTATCCCGCACGCCACCATGAACACCCGCATTGCCCAGCAGGTGGGGGCCTCGTTCGGTACCGCGATCGTCGCCGTCACCCTGCAGTCGCTCCTCGGCCACGGCGCCGCCGGCGCCTTCCAGGGCGCCTTCTGGTGGGCGAGCGGCATCGCCGCCGCCGCGGTGATTCCCGCCGTCGCCCTCCCGGACGGGGCCCACCGCCGGCTCCGCATGAGCGCGCGAAGCACGGTGGGCGCCGCCCGTTCCTGAGTCACCAGTCGGAGTTGGCCCCGCCGGTTCCGAGGATCACCTGGTCGAAGTTGTTGCCGTCGTTGTCGTCGGTGTACGCCACCGAGAACTCGCCCCAGTTGGACACCGCGACGGCGATCTGCTCCTGCCGCCCGGTCGTGGTCTGGGTGAGCACCTGTGCGGGCAGGCGGCCGGTCGTCGTGCCGTCCGCGTTGAACCCGCGGGCGTAGAGCTCGGTGGCGGACCAGCCGACCACCGTGTTGGTCTGGCCGTCGATGCCGATGACCGGGTTGGCGCCGCCGTCGGCGACGAGCACCTCGGTGCCGCGCGCGACCGCGCCCGGGCCGAAGGAGCGCGTCCACACGCCGGCGGTGCCGGTGTGGTCGGACTCCCACGCGACCGCGAAGTCGCCGTTGAAGTCCTCGGCGATCGCGGCGTGGCGCTGCTGGCCGCCGCCGAGGCTGTTCGCCGTACGCCGGGACAGGTTGACCGCGCCGTTGGCCTTGGCCAGCCCGACCAGCCCGATGTTGTAGTAGCCGTTGGCGTCGGCATCCTCGTCCCACACGACCAGCGCGTCGCCGGACGCGGAGACCGCCACGTCCGGGCGGTGGTGCTGGCCCGTCTGCTGCGACGCGAAGACCTCGTAGGCCTTCGTGGACGGGCCGGTGTACCCGGCCGCCTTCACGGTGTACGTGCTGCCCTGCACGTCCTCCCAAACGACGGTGAACGCGACCGCGCCGCCGTTCGGGGCGCCGTCGGGGTCGACGGCGACCTTCGGCGCGATCTGGTCGCCCGCGGTGTCGGCGTTGGCGCGGCCGGACGCGGTGACCGAGCCCGACGGCGAGATCACCCGGTAGGAGATGTTGAAGACCCCGTTGCCGTCGGCGTCCTCGGCCCAGACCACGACCGCGTTGCCCTTGTCGTCGAGCGCGACGTCCGGGCTGATGTGCTTCCAGTTGGTACCGCTGGTGCCGCCCGCCGACAGCTTCAGCTCGTAGGTCGCGGTCCCGTTGGTGAACAGGCGCACCCACACGTCGGAGTGGTTGTTGTCGGCGGGGTCGGTGGTGTCCCGGTCGTCCTCCCACACGACGGCGACCTGGCCGTTGCGGTTGGCGGCGATCGCCGGGGTGTCCTGGTCCCCGGTCGCCACGCTGTTGGCGGTCGTCCACGTCATCGAGGCCGCGGCGAGGGCCGCGGCGGCAAAGAGCTGCACTCGGTCTCCTAGAGGGCCTGAAGGCCGGGCCGGCCGTCGAGGATGGCGAACGACTTGATGGTGGTGGCGGCGACGCCGTGCTCGGTCACCGAGGTCACGCCGCGGAAGTCGGCGGTCACCTGGCTCGGGGTGATCCGGGTGCGCACGTAGCCGCGCCGGTTCGAGTAGAACTTGATGTGCGGGTTGGTGGCGCCGTTGGGGATCGCGGTGGCCGCCGTACCGTTGCCGCCCGACGTGATCGAGGTGCAGACCAGCTCACTGCCGATGACCGCCGAGCTCGTGTCGGCGTAGTCGGCCTTGAGGTTGTTGCCCCACGAGGCGTGCACGTCGCCGGTGAGCACCAGCGGGTTGCGCACGCCGCGGTCGACCCAGCCCTGCTGGATGCGGGCCCGGGAGGCGCGGTAGCCGTCCCAGGCGTCCATGTTGCCGGCGCCGCTGGCGTCGAACTGGCGGGCGAAGAACACCTGCTGGCCGATGATGTCCCAGGTGCCGAGGTGCTGGCCGAGACCGTCGAGCAGCCACGCCTCCTGGGCCGTGCCGGGCAGGCTGCGGCCGGCCAGGTCGGCGTCCGCGCAGACCTTCCAGCCGTCGCCGCACGCCTGGTCGTTGCGGAACTGGCGGGTGTCGAGCATGTGGAACGTGGCGAGCTGGCCCCAGCGGACCCGGCGGTACAGCGGGATGCTGTTGCCGTTGTTGGCGTTGGCCGGGTGCAGCGGCATGTTCTCGTAGTACGCCTGGTAGGCCGCCGTGCGCCGGGCCGTCCACTGCGCGGTGGTCAGCGCCGGGCTGCTGTCGGCCCGCGTCATGTTGGCGTAGTTGTTCTCGACCTCGTGGTCGTCCGGGACCACGAGCCATGGCGCGATCTGGTGCGCGGCCTGCAGGTCCGGGTCGGACTTGTACTGCGCGTACCGGCGCCGGTAGTCGGCCAGCGACACGATCTCGCTCGCGCCGGCGTGCTGGCGCAGCGCGCCGGCGGTGGCGCCGCCCTCGTAGATGTAGTCGCCGAGGTGCAGGATGAGGTCGGGCCGGTCGTCGGCCATGCCGCGGTACGCGTTGTAGTACCCCGACTCGTAGTGCGCACACGAGGCGAAGGCCATCGTGAAGTCGCGCCCGAGGGTGCCGATCGCCGGGGCGGTGCGGGTGCGCCCGACCGGCGAGATGTGGCCCTGCGCCCGGAAACGGTAGTAGTACTCGGCGTCCGGCTGCAGCCCGCCCGCGATGACGTGCACGGAGTGGGCCTGGGCGTAGTGGGCGGTCACCGTGCCGGAGGCGACGAGGGTGGCGAACGAACTCGTGGTGGAGACCTGCCAGTCGACGGCGACGTCGGCGTTGGCCATCCCGCCCTGTCCGTCGGCGTTCAGCGGCGACGGGGCGAGGCGGGTCCACAGCACGACGCTGTTGTCGTCCGGCTCGCCGGAGGCGACGCCGAGCTGGAACGGGTAGGGAACGGCGGCTTGGGCGCTCTGCAGAGGCGCGACCACGGCCCCGGCGGTGGCGAGACCACCGAGGACGAACGTGCGGCGGCTGAGCCTATTCATGGCGCATACCCTCGGGTTCGCTCATGAACACAGTGTGGCCGAGCCGTGTATAGATACCTACAGATGTATCCGGATGAATTTCCGCTCTGCGGCAATCGCAGCGCGTTGGGCGTGCGCCGATGTCATCGCCGACATGACGGCCGAGGCGGAAAGACTGCTCAGCCCAGCCGGAACTTCTGTGCCGTAGTGGTGTTGCAGTCCCAGATGCGCAGCTGGTCGCCGGCCTTCTGGTTGTTGTTCGGGTCGTCCAGGCAGCGGCCCGACGGCGGGTTGTAGAGCGTGCCGTCGTCGCGCGACACCCACGTCTGCGCGCCCGTGCCGTCGCAGTCCCACAGCTGTACCGCGGTGCCGTTGGCGGTCCCGCCGTTGACGACGTCCAGGCACTTGCCGAACGTGCGCGCGGTCTGGTCGCCGGGCGCCGACCAGCGCTGGGCGTCGGAGCCGTTGCAGCCCCACAGCTGCACGCCGGTGCCCGGGGCGGGCGAGGCGTTCACGACGTCCACGCACAGGCCGCCGGGCCCGGTCACCGCGCCCGGCGGCAGCTTCCACGTCTGCGCGGCGGTGGCGTTGCAGGCGTACATCTGCAGCTGCACCGCCCCCGGCGTGGTGTTGCCGTTCGGGACGTCCAGGCACTGGCCGGCGTTGACGAGGGCGCCGTTGGTGCGGTGCGACCACTGCTGGGTCGCGGCCCCCGAGCAGGTGCCGATCGTGACGGCGGCGCCCGCGGTCAGGCACTTGTTCTGGATGCGCACGGTGTTGTCGGAGTTGTACGACACCGTCTGCGCCGCGGTGTGGTCGCAGCCGTAGATGCGCACGTTGGTGCCGTCGCGGACGTCCAGGCACAGCCCGCCGGCGCCGATGACCTCGCCGGCCGTGGGGTTCGCCATGGCCGAGCCGGACAGCGAGACCGTGTGCGCGGCGTTGCCCGCCAGCGCGGCCGTCGTGACCGTCACGGTGCGCCGGTTGGCGTTCCACGACCACGCCGTCTCGGGCACCTGGACGCCGTCGACGCTCACCGCGGTGGGCGCGCTGGAGTTCGACAGGCGCAGGGTGTAGGCGCGGGTGGTCGGCTGCGCGCCGATGGTCAGCGTGCGCGCCGCGTCGCTCCACGAGAACGGGGCGGTCGTGGACGCCGTCGACGTGCCCTCGCCCGCGTCGGAGTACAGCGCGAACGAGCCGTCCGCGCCGGCCGTCACGTCGAGCGTCAGCTGGGTGAGCGGGCGCTGCGCGGCGTAGTCGACGTAGTCGGTGCGCTCGGGCATGATGCCGCCGGCCTTGATGAGCACCGGCATCTGCGACAGCGGGTCGCTGATCGTGGCCGCGGACGGGCCGGTGTACGCCTGGCCGGTGAAGTAGTCCGTCCAGGTGCCGGGCGGGACCCACAGGGTGCGGGAGCCGCTCGAGGTGGTGATGGGGGCGACGAGGACGTTGTCGCCGTAAAGGTACTCGGTCGGGTTCGTGTACGCCTCGGCGTTGCCCGGGTAGTTGAGGTACAGCGGCCGCACGATCGGCACGCCGGTCGCCCGGGCCTGCGCGGCGAGCGTGTATGTGTAGGGCACCAGCGCCTCGCGCAGCCGCAGGAACGCGTCGGCGCTCGACGCCGCCGCGCCCGTGTAGTTCCACGGCAGCCGGTCGCCGTGGTCGGAGTGCAGCCGGTCGATCGGCTGGAACGTGCCCAGCTGCACCCACCGCACGTACAGGTCGTCGGCCAGGTGCCCGCCGTGGAAGCTGCCGATGTCGTGGCTGACGTTGGACAGCCCGGCCGCCGCCTCGTCACCGGCGAAGCGCGCCTCGAAGTTCAGCATGTCCCAGGTCGCCGGGGTGTCGCCGGTGAACTGCATCGTGTCGCGCCGCTCGGGCCACGGGCCGATCGCGTAGTTCGAGTCGTCGCCGCCCATCTCCGAGCCGCCGATGCGGCCGAACGAGAACGGGCGCAGGCCCCGCGCGGCCGCGGCGTCGGCGTAGGCCTGGTTGATGAGCGTGTCGGGCGAGACGTGCGGGTCGGAGGCGGTCGAGGCGCCGCAGCCGGAGCAGTAGTCCAGCCACCACGTGCGCACGCCCTGCTGCTCGAACGGCTTGTGCAGGTTCATGTACGCGGTCATGTTCGACGACTTCGACCAGTCGAAGACGTAGTTGCCGCCGTCGGAGGCGAGCCCGCCGGCGGTGCTGTTGGCGGTCGCGAACTGCGGGTCGTTGCCGGCGATGCTCGTGTGGATGTTCAGCGAGACGTTGAGCCCCTGCTGCTTCGTCCAGTTCATGAACCCGGCGGGGTCGGGGAACAGCGACGCGTTCCAGTTCCAGCCGTTCCACTGGCTCGGCGACTTCCAGTCGGTGTCGATGACGAGCCAGTCGATCGGCGTGAACGTGCTGCGGAACGTGGGCAGCAGCGTGTTCTGGTAGTCGGCGGTGCTGTAGGCGTAGTAGCGGGAGTACCAGACGCCGTACGCCGACTGGGGCAGCAGCGCCGTGCCGCCGGTGAGCGCGTTGAGGTCGGCCAGGCCCTGCTTGTAGTTCTGCCCGTAGCCGAAGAAGTAGCCGTCCTGGTACGGCTGCGTGCCGTGCGACGGGCGGTCGGTCACCGCGTGCGCGGCGGACAGCAGCGCGGTGCGGCTGTCGTCGAGCAGGTACCACCCGGAGCGGTCCAGGATGCCGGGGTGCTCCGGCACCGGCAGGCCCCGCGGGTTGTCCAGCGAGCGCGACCAGCCGCCGAGCGTGTCCGCCGGCCCGGCGCCGTAGCCGGTCATCCGCAGCGCGGTCGAGGCGGCCGGGTAGGCGGTCGTCGAGGCCGGGGTCAGCGCGATGCTGTCGATGTTGACGCGTCCCGTGTCGGACGCGGTCTGCAGCAGCGTGATCGTGCTGGTGCCGGCCGGCAGGCTGACCGTGGTCGAGGTGGTGCCCCACGTGTCCCAGTTGGCGGTCTGCGGGAGGCTCAGCGCCGGGCCGGCGGCGCCGTTGACCCGGGTGGAGAGCGAGCCGGTGGCGCCCTGGGCGTTGCCGTAGCGCACCTGGAGGCGGTAGCTGCCGGCCGCCGGCACGCCGCCGACGTCCACGGCGAGCGAGGAGCCGGTCTTCTCGTAGCCGGCCACGAACGCCGAGCCGGTGTAGCCGGTGTGGTCGTAGGCGGGCGAGGCGTTGCCGGTCAGCAGCGCGTTCTCGGCCTCGCAGGCGGTGCCGAAGGCGCAGTACGACGGGAAGGCCGGCGCCGCCGTGACGCCGGTCGACAGGGCGACGGAGACGTTGGCCGCGGTGAACGCCCCGCTGTTCTGCTTGTAGCGCAGGGTCAGCGCGCTCGTGCGGATCTCGCGGTAGCCGTCGGCGGTGGCGGCCGTGGTGTACGAGGGCACCGGGAAGTTGCGGTTGACCGCGTTGAACGTGGTCGCGTCCTGGAAGGCGCCGTCGCCCGCGTACTCCAGGCGGATCAGCGTCGGGGTCAGGACCTCGAAGCGTGCGTTGCCGTCGATGACGACATTGGTCGCGGCACTGGCGGGGGCCGCGAGCGCGATCACGGAGCCGGCGACGAGCGCGGCCGCGGACGCGTGAGGCAGGAGGCGGAACACGCTCTCATGGAAAGCCTTCGATGCCATTTCAGTCAAGGGTTGACAGAACCATCGATGACTGGCAACTTTTAACAAAACTTCCCATTGAGCCCGATCCATGTCATCGGGAGGACTCCGTGCGCCCTGTTGTTGTTCTGAGCGCTTTCGCCGCTCTCGTCGCAGCTCAGCTCGTCAATGTGCCCGGCGCGTCGGCCGCCGTCGCCGACCCCGCCGCCACCGTGGACACGCTCATCGGATCCGCCAACTCCGGTGAGACCTTCCCGGGCGCCGACACGCCGTTCGGCATGGTCCAGTGGAGCCCGGAGAACACCCGCGGCGACCAGACCCGCACCCCGCAGCCCGGCGGCTACGACTACAACGTCACCAAGATCCGCGGCTTCAGCCTCACCCACATGTCGGGCACCGGCTGCGCGGGCGGCTCCGGCGACGTGCCGTTCCTGCCGTACCCCGGCAACGTCACCTCGTCGCCGTCGTCGGACAGCACCGACGCCACCTACGCCAGCACGTTCTCGCACGCCAACGAGGCCGGCACGGCCGGCTACTACCGGGTCGGCCTGGACTCGGGCGTCAACGTCGAGCTGTCGGCGACGACCCGCACCGGCGCCGCCCGCCTGACCTACCCGACCGGCAGGACCGCGTCGCTGCTCGTGCGCACATCGAACTCGGAGGTCGGCAGCAGCGCCGCCCAGACCACGGTCGACACCGCGAACCGGGCCATCTCCGGCTCGGTCACGAGCGGCAACTTCTGCGGCTACATCAACACCGAGGACCGGCGCAGCTACTACACGCTGTACTTCTACGCCGCCTTCGACCAGCCGTTCACCTCGACCGGCACGTGGCAGGACGGCACGCTGTCGGCCGGCGGCACGTCGTCGAGCGGCGGCACGACCTACGGCACCGCGGGCTGGCCGGCGGCCGGCAAGGGCTCCGGCGCCTACGTCACGTTCGGCGGCCAGTCCGTCGGCGTCCGGGTCGGCATCTCGTACGTCAGCGCCGCCAACGCCAAGGCCAACCTCGACGCTGAGAACCCGGCCGGCACGAGCTTCGACACGGTGCGCCAGCGCGCCCACGACGCCTGGAACACCGAGCTCGGCCGGGTGGCGATCACCGGCGGCACGGCCGCCCAGCAGTCCACGTTCTACACGGCGCTGTACCACTCCCTGCTGCACCCGAACGTCTTCAGCGACGTCAACGGGCAGTACAAGGGCATGGACCAGCAGACCCACACGGTCTCGGGCGCGCAGCACGCGCAGTACGCCAACTTCTCGGGCTGGGACGTGTACCGCGACCAGGTCCAGCTCGTCACCCTGCTGCGCCCGGACGTCGGCGCCGACATCGCCCAGTCCCTGCTCAACCAGGCCGCCCAGAACGGCGGCGTGTGGGACCGCTGGACGCACAACCAGGGCGGCACCCACGTGATGACCGGCGACCCCGGCCACGCCGCCGTGGCGAGCATCTACGCCTTCGGCGGCACGACCTTCGACGCCCAGTCGGCGCTGACCTCCATGGTCCACGCCGCGACGACGGTGACGGCCGCCGACCTGAGCCGCACGGGCTGGAACGTCATGGTGGTGGGCGAGCGCCCGTCGCTGGACAAGTACCTGCAGCTCGGCTACGTCCCGTCGGACGGCAACGCCTGGGGCGGCGCCGGCGAGACGCTGGAGGACGTGGCCGCCGACTTCGGCATCGCCCAGCTGGCCGCCCGCCTGGGCGACACGGCGACGGCCACCCAGTTCACATCCCGCGCCCAGAACTGGAAGAACGTCTTCAACCCGGCCACCGGCTACATCCAGCAGCGCAACTCCGCCGGCGCCTGGCAGTCCTTCGACCCGGCGAGCTCCGACGGATTCGCGGAGGGCTCGGCGGCGCAGTACACCTGGATGGTCCCCTTCAACGTCAACGGCCTGTTCGCCAAGATGGGCGGCTCGGCCACGGCCGCGTCCCGGCTCGACTCGTTCTTCCACAACACGGACGGCAGCTGGGCGTTGTCGAAGGCCGGCGGCACCCACTCGGACCTGGCGAACGAGCCGTCGATCGGCACCCCGTGGCTCTACGATTTCGCGGGCCAGCCGTACAAGACGCAGCAGACGGTCCGCCAGGTGGTCAACACGCTGTGGTCCAACGCCCCGGGCGGCATCCCCGGCCAGGACGACCTCGGCGCGATGTCCGCGTGGTACGTCTTCGCCGCGATGGGCATCTACCCCCTCACTCCCGGCCGCGGCGAGCTCCTGCTGGCCAGCCCGCTGTTCTCGCAGGTCGCGATCCACCGCTCCACGGGCCCCACGATCACGCTGAACGGCACGGGCAGCGGCCCGTACATCCAGAGCGCCACGCTCAACGGCGCCACCTACACGCGCCCGTGGCTGCCGGAGTCGCTGCTGTCGGCCGGCGGCACCCTGAACCTGACCCTGGGCGCCACGGCCAACACCTCGTGGGGCAGCGCCGCCGCCGACGCCCCGCCATCCTTCGACTCGCCCCCCGCGGCGACCAACCTCGCGCTGAACCACCCGGCCACCGCAGACTCCTCCTGCAACGCGAACGAGGTCCCCGCCAAGGCGGTCAACGGCAGCGTCTCGGGCGGCACGAGCGACAAGTGGTGCTCGACCGGCACCAGCAAGTGGTGGCGGGTCGACCTCGGCTCGTCGCAGCAGGTCCGCACCATCACCATCCGCCACGCCGCCGCCGGCGGCGAGTCCGCGTCCTGGAACACCCGCGACTTCGACCTCCAGTCGTCGCCCGACGGCACCACCTGGACGACGATCGCGCAGGTCCGCGGCAACACCACGGCCGTGACCACGACCGCGGTGACGACGACGGCGCGCTACCTGCGCCTGAACGTCATCGCCGCCGAACAGTCCGGAACGGGCGGAGCCGCCCGGATCTACGAGTTCGAGGCGTACAGCTGAGGTTCTGACCGGCGCTTCCGCCCCGCGGGTCGGGAGCGCCGGTTTCCGAGCTACCGCGACGTCCGCCGTGGTTGCGGCCCGTGACTCCCGGGCCACGCCAGGCCCGCGCCCAGTCACCCCGCACCTGGCGGCGCGCACCCGATTCGGCGGCAGGACCGGCCGGAGTCGAACCGGCGTCCTTCGTCCTGCGAAGACGGCGCGACGACCCCTGCGCTACGGCCCCGCCGGTGCGGAGTCTACAAACACCGCGCCCCACGCAACATCTCGAAGCGTACGTAGCGGTCCTAAGTAGACGGTCGAGCCGTCGCCGGCCAACGCCCCACCCCGGAGATCGGCGCTTCCGGACCTGCCCATGGAACTGGGACAGGCGCTGGGCTTTGTGGTGCCCTGACGGTTCCGCGAGGGGTCTACCCACAGGCCAGGTCACTCAACAGATCCGGGGGATGGAGGCGGCTCGCCGGGTTCTGTCCGACACCCTGGAGCCAATCGTCCAGACGATGCGGCCGCCGCCCCAGATGAGCATTCGGCAAGCGCGCAAAGAGCCTGGATCAACTTCCAGGGCCAGCAGAACAACTATCCACCGAACCTGCCGACCGGTCCTACCGCACCCAATGGGTTCGCTCCGAGCACTCCGCCTTGGCGTCCATAGGCGCGGTGGCAGAGATTCGCATCTAGAAGCGGATTAAGGCTGGATGCTGTCTCTTCCGAGCGACAGCACTTTAGTCACTGGTCACGAGTCATCGGTCGGTCGGCCCGACTGTGCCTGTCTCATCAAGAGAAGTAGTTCTTCGGCCGCAGACTGGTCGGCCAGCGAAGTGCCCCAGTCGTCCCGGCCGGGGTCCTCTTCGTCTGGCACCTCGACCTCGCTTAAGAGAGTCGTCAAACCCGGCGGGACCTCGGGAACGAGAAATCCTTCTCGCTCGATTAGCTGGCGATGTGTGCGCAGGGCGTGGAGGCTACGGGCGAGTTCGTTGACTAGTGCCTGCAAAAAGCGCTGTTGTCCAGTCCGGTCAACGCCAGTGGCAGAGGCTAGCTGCGTCTGGTCCGCTACGCGTCTGATACGTGATTGGATTTCAGCGTACTGCTGAACGAGCGTCCGATGGACGTCGTACAGGGCGACGGCCCGCCGGCCGTCACGCCACTTCTGGACATTCGACCCGGCGTACTCGACGAGTCGAGCCCCGATGATCCAACCACGGCTGAACCATGGAGACGACTCGACCTCCGGCAGGATGCGAAGGTTCTTGACCTGGCCGACTGGGGTTAGGAGGAGTAATGGCGGTACATCGAGCGCCGCGCCGAGTATCAGCAACTCGTCGACGCTGACCGACTCACGTCGCCCGGTCTCCAGGTTGGCGATCACTGACCTCGGCACCTCAGACCCCAGTTGCGCGGTGCGTCGTGACAACTCATTGGCGCTGAGCTCGCGTCGGTCGCGCCAGAACTTGACCTGGGTAGCGACGACCCTCGTGACACTCTTTGGCCAGCTCTGTTCCTCCTCCGGGGGCAACGTCTCCCCGGCGGCATTCGGCTGATTGTCCGTGTCACTCATCGCATCAGCGCTGCACAGATCCGCACACGACCACCATAACGGGGATCTTGGAGCGTCGTCACGGAGGGCGGTGTGTCGTAGCCACACACTTGTGCGCTGTCAACGCCTCTGTGATGCAGTGACAGTGTCGCGAGACACAGTCTCGACCAATTCGCCGCGCAGCGGTTTGACTTGCGGTCCGTCCGGGGCGAGGCTTAACCTCGATCACAGGGCGTCACGACGGCGCTCGCGCGGCAACCGGCCCCACCGGCTGGGTCAGCCGGAGAAACTGGGGGGATTGCCATGGAGATCGCCACGTAGCAACCGCGCGGGCCCGGCGCCCGTCCGCTCGTCAACAAATGACGTGGGGCTGCGATGCGACGCTGCCACCTCTGACGAGAAAAGCCCCGCAGTACCGAGATGCTTCCGACACCTCGGGCCGACGGGGCTCCTCGTAGCTTAGGTGAAGTGGCGCATTCGCGCCATCGTCGTGCGAGGTTTCCGTCAGTACCATGACGCACTCCGCTGGCCAGCGATGACTCATCGGCGTCGTAGGCCGCCCCATGTGCCCCCACCGAGCGCGCATACGGGCCCTGGCGTGAGCGCTTCATGCGTCTGAATACCGTCTGCGGGTCGGGCCCTTCCCCGTCCCCGCGACGTTGCACGGCACGCAGATCGACGTACCTCCAACCGGGGGATACCAACTGCGCGCCCGTCTCGCGAATCCGTGCTCGCTCCGCTCACCCGCAGCGGAGTGGCCCGACCGCGAGGAAGTGGCGATTTGTTGATGTTTTCAACAAATTTTTTTGATATGGCACTTATGAGAACAGTGTCATATTTTCAGGCGGGGAGTTCCCACCAGCATGTCCATGGCAACATCGACACTTAGTGCATCGACTTCGGGGTCCGGCATGTATCTGGCCAGCCTCAAGTTCACCGGCTTCCGCTCGTGCCGCGACCTCACGATCAAGCTCCAGCCGGGTCTGACGCTGCTCGTCGGAGACAACAACTCCGGCAAGTCCAACGTGATCGACGGGGTGCGTCTGCTGACCACGCCGCTCAGTGGTCGACGGCAGCGCTACATGGAAACCGACGACGTCTCCTTCGGCGAGACTGGCGCGATTGAGATCGTCGGCGAGTTCGACGGCTTGACGCGGTTCCAGCGGGGGCAGTACATCGGAGCGCTCGATGTAGGGACGAACAAGGCCTACTACATGACCCGGTTCCGTCCCGACGAGGATGTCCCCCGCCGTTCCAAGGTGGAGAACTTGGTCGGCCGGGCCGCTGGGCCTGACGCCGAACCCGAGAAGCGTGACCAGATCCGGCACGTTTACTTGGCACCGCTGCGCGATGCCAAGCGCGAGTTAGACTCCGCCACTGGCAATCGCATGGCGCTCATTATCAGGTATCTGACGAGCGAGGCGGACCGCACGGACTTCCTCGAGCAGGCGAACGACGGGATGCGCAAACTTGAGGCGCACGCCGTCATTATCGACACCCAGGGGCGGCTGCAAGGGCACGTTAGTGACCTCACCAACCCTGTCCGGGGGCAGGTGATCGGGCTCAGCTTCCGGGATGTCCAGCTCCACAGGCTCGCCCGCGGCCTGCGCCTAAAGATGGCCGAGCACGGCGTCGACCTCGCCGACATCGAGGACTCCGGCCTCGGCTACGCCAACTTGCTCTACATGGCGTCCGTCATCATAGAGCTACGCAACGCCAAGGACGCCGAGCTCACGCTCTTCCTGGTAGAGGAGCCGGAAGCCCATCTCCATCCGCAGCTCCAGGCCGTCTTGCTCGACTACCTTCAAGAGCAGGCCGCCGAGTCGCTCCGCGACGACACCGATGGGCCGGCAGGCCGCATCCAGGTGATCGCCACGACTCACTCGCCTAACCTGGCCAGCGCCGTGGGCATCCGCAACGTCGTGGTGCTGCGTACTCAGGAGTCAGCGGTCTCCGAGGAGACGACCGACCCCTTGGCGGAGACCAAGGCGGCTGCGGCAGGCATCCAGCGGGGCACTGCTGCCGTCGCCCTCTGCGATATTGACCTGACTGACGAGGAGCGCCGGAAGATCGACCAGTACCTTGACGTAAGCCGCGCCGAGTTGCTGTTCACTCGGCGCGCGATCCTCGTGGAGGGCGTCTCCGAGGCGGTCATCCTGCCCCCGCTCGCGCGGAAGTGCGTCTTTGACGACTCGAAGGACGACTACAAGGTCAAGTGCCGAGAGTTCCGCGCCGTGTCGATTATCAACATCGGCAGCGTTGACTTCGCGCCCTACATCAAGCTGCTCGTGCAGGAGGTCGGCGGCGTTCGCCTCGTCGACCGCTTGGTGGTTATTACCGATGGAGACCCGGAGGTCGAGGACGAAGCCGAGGAAGACGATCTCGACGACGAGGCTGAGGAGTCACCGGCGGAGGAGCCGGCCGCCACGCTCAGCCGAAAGGATCGTCTCGACGCCATCGCCATCCAGTTGGGCGCCGAGCAGGTGCTTACCGTGTTCGCCGCCGAGTACACGCTCGAGGCGGACCTCATGGAGCCGTTCTCGGTGAATGGCCCGCTGCTGGAGAAGGCATTCAAGCGCCAGAAGCCGAGGTCGAGCAAGTTCTGGAAGACCCTCGTCGAGAGCACCAGCCCGGCCGAGGTCTTCTACCGCAAGCTTCGGAAGACGAAGCGGTACATCGGCAAGGGCGAGTTCGCGCACGACATCGCGGACTTGGTCGAGGGCGGTGGGACGTTCGAGTGTCCGGACTACCTGAAGCAGGCCATCCAGTCGGCGATGCGGTAGGCGGCCATGGAGGAGATCAACTTTTCCGACGCTCAGCGCGCCCTGATCGAGAACTCGGGCAGCGTCTTCATCCCGGCCTGTCCGGGCGCCGGCAAGACTCAAAGCATCGTCGAGCGCTTCATCCAACGGCCCGGAGTCAGCCCCCGGCAGGGCGTCGCGCTGCTGTCGTTCACCAACGCCGCGATCAACGAGGCGCGCCATCGGTGCGCGGGGCGGCTAGACCTCCTCGCGTCGCCGAACTTCGTCGGCACCATCGACAGCTTCATCAACAGGTACATCGTCACCCCGCTCTACGTCGCCTTGACGGGCACGACCCCTACGTTCAAGGACTCGTGGAGCACCGTTCAGGGCACCGCCTTCAAGGTGCCCGGCATGCCGACGATCGAGTTTCAGCTCAGCTGGTTCGCCTTTGACCACGACGGCAGCAACGCAACGTTCATCGAACACCAGATGACGTACATGCAGTCCAGGATGGTTGCAGGCATGTCGGAGCAGCAGCGAAAGGCGGCCGCGGAATACGCGTCGCGGCGGGTCCGCCGGTTCACCGACAACGGGGTCATGGACTGCGCGGCGACTCGGGTGCTGATGCAGCACTATCTCTCCGACGAGACCAACCGAGCCCGCCTCGGCGAGTTGATGGCCGCCCGCTTCGGCCTAGTCATCGTCGACGAGGTGCAGGACTGTAGCGACAGCGACATCTTCCTCATCAACTTCCTGCTCGACTTCGGCATCGAGGTCGTCATGGTGGGCGACCTCGACCAGTCGATCTACAACTTTCGCGGCTCCTCCATCGAGGCGGTGGAGAAGTTGGTCTCCCGGGTCCCCGGGGGCATGCGCTTCGACGGCAACTACAGGAGCGCCCCGGCGATCTGCTCGGTTGTCGACAGTCTGCGGGCGGGCACTAGCACCGATAAGCCGCTGGGGAAGTGGCAGCACGAACCGCACGCCGTGATGGTCCTGCCAGTAGGTGGCTTGACGGACGCCCGCCTGGGGATCATCAAGGTCGCGGAGTCTATGGGCTTCTCGGCCGGCGAGATCAAGGTCTTGGCCTACGCCGAGAAGAACGCTCGGGCATGTGCTGGTGCGTCGCCTCCGGGGGACAAGAAGGGGGGCAAGTTTGTTCAGCTCGCCCAGGCGGCAGCGACTCTCCAGGACCTCCGCGCAAGCGCTCGCGCTCGCACCCAGGCAATGCAGATGATCGAGGGCATCCTCCGAGAGCTCGCTGACGAAGAGCACCATGCCATTGCCGACGCCGAGTTCCTGGGCTCGGTGGGGCTCACGCCCCGCACCTTTCGGGACGGCTGCTTGCGGCTTGCCAGCAGGACGTCACCCTTCGACGGCACCCCCAGCGCCTTCCGCGGCGAGATGTGTGAGGGGATCAAGGCCTTGGGCTGGAACAGCTGGATCAAGACCAGTAGCTTGCGTATCCCGCCTGGTGGCCAGTGGCCCGTGCTCCTCACCGATGAGCCCGACGCGCTCGACTGGTCCACCATCCACGGCTTTAAGGGACTACAGTCGCCGGTCGCCGCGGTAGCCATCCCAGCGTCCAAATGGCCGAGCCCAACGGACGGCGTTGGGCTCTGGAACTCCGGGGATGCCGGCGAACACCGCCGCGTGCTGTATGTTGGCGCCTCCCGCGCCGAACGTCTGCTGATCCTGGTGACGGAGTCCTTCCAGACGCAACGCGTCGTCTCCTGCCTCCAGCGTGACGGCGTGCCGTTCGAGGTCTTCGAGACCAACTGAAAAGAGCCGGGCGTCCAGCGGGGCGCCCGGCTCCACCCCACGCACGCGTCGATGCGGCGTCGACGCCTTCCCACGCAGGCCCTCGCGCGATCGTGGGAACTGCCGTGGGGGCGGGGCCGGCCGGAGTCTTCCATCGTTGCAGGACAGCGCGACGACCTCTGCGCTACGGCCCCGCCCGTCCGGGCTTACAAACGTTGTGCCCGGAAGGCCTGGGCCAGGTCTTCGCGCCCGGCGGCCTCGGCGCGCTGCAGCGGGGTGCGCAGCAGGCCGTCCTTCGCCGTCGGGTCCAGGCCGGCGGCCAGCAGGCGAGGGAGCAGTGCGGTGCCGGGGAAGTACGGGAGCAGGTGCAGCAGCGTGCGGCCCTGATCGTCGCGCAGGGTCGGGTCCAGGCCGCGGTCCAACGCCGCGGCCATGGCGTCCGGGTCGCCGTGGTGGACCAGGGACAGCGCGGCGGAGCGCAGGGTGCGCATCTGCCGGGGCATGCGGATCTTCGGGTCGGGCCAGCCGGCGGCGGCGGCGAAGCAGCCCTGCAGGCGGCCGCCCAGCGTGGCCAGGGCCTGTTCGCGGAGGACCTCGGCGTCCGTGTGAGGGATTCGCAGGCGGCCGTCGTGCATCACGATCTCGTGGATGGCGCCGGCGCAGTGGACGCGGACGCGGTCGCGCAGTGGCTTCGGGGGCGGCAACGGGACCGGGGCGGCGGCGGGGAAGAGGGCGGCCTGCAGCAGCGGGTGCAGCTCGGCGCGGGTCAGCTTGCCGGAGAAGAGGCGGGCCACCTCGGGTGGGCAGCGGAAGTCGGACGCGTCGATGAGGGGGAACGACGTGCGCGGGGCGCCGAAGGCCTCCCGCTCCAGGTGCGACGGGGTGCGCGCGTGGGTGCGCAGCAGGCGGGCGCGGGGGCGGGCGCCGGCGGGCCAGTCGATGATCTGGCACCAGCCGGGCCATTCCAGTCTGATCGGGGTGGGGCGCGGCGGCGCCAGGACGGCGTGGATCGGCCGGCGCAGGCCCGACAGGACCTTGTCGATCCAGGCGAGGTCGTCGGTGACCGGGGTGACGGTGACCCGCTCCGGCTCGAGCTGCACGTACTGCAGGTCGAAGCCGGCCGTGGCCCACGCGGCGGCGGCGCGGCCCGACTCGTGCAGGGCGAGGGCGCGCTCGGTGGTGCCGGCCGGGTCGGGCGCGCCGAGCTCCTCCGGGGGCAGGCGGCGGCCCGCGGTGTCGAAGAAGGGGATGCGCTCGGCGCCGCCGCAGCGGGCACGGAGGTCCGCGGTGTGGCGGGCGTCCCACTGGTACGGCAGCAGGGAGCGACCGGGGCGTCCGCCGGGCCGGAGGGTCAGCTCGATCCGGCGCGGGCCGCCGTACGACGTTGCCGATGCCACGACGGCCGTGGTGCCGTCGTGGCGCAGCAGCGCGTAGGCGCCGTCCGACGCGTACCACCACAGGAGGTCGGGGGCCAGGTGGCGCAGGTCCTCGACCGGCTCCGCGCTCGGGTGGACGACGACGTTGGCGGCCGCGCAGGCGCCGCGCCAGTCGCCGGCCAGGCGCAGGCGGGTGGCCGCCGCGACCATGTACGCCGAGATCGACGGCGGCAGCCACTCGTGCACTCGCGCGCTCCCCCTCGGTGATGAAGGACAGCGCCGGCCGGACTCGAACCGACGTCTCCAGCTTAGAAGGCTGGTGCGATTTCCTTCTTCGCCACGGCGCCGTCGCGCACCACCCTACCGACGGCTCGGTGATGGAAGCGCGACTGGGCGCGGACGTGGCCTGGCCCGGGAGTCACGGGCCGCGACCACGACGGACGTCGCGGTAGCTCTGCTCTGAAAGCCACCGCGACGTCCGCGAGAACGGTTACCCGGCGGAACAGACGTTGCCGTTCAGCGTGAACGCCGACGGCAAAAGGTTCGGACCACTGTAGGCGCCGACGAAGCCGATGCTCGTCGCGGCGCCCGGGGCCAGGTTGGTGTTGAAGTCGGCCGGGGTGACGCGGACCGTGGTGCCGGTCTGGGTCCAGGTGCCGTTCCAGCCGCTGCTCACGCTCTGCCAGTTGGTGGGCCAGGTGAACGTCAGCGTCCAGTTGTTGATCGCGGCCGTGCCGGTGTTGGTGATGTCGATGGTGCCGACGAAGCCGTTGCCCCAGTCGTTGCCGTCGGTGATGCGGACCTTGCAGGTGCTCGTCGCCGGGGTGCCGGTCAGGAACGTCAGCGGCGGCGAGGACCAGCTCACGCGGCCGGCGCCGTCGCGGGCCAGGACGTTCACCGTGTACCGCGTGCCGGGCGTCAGGTTGGCGGCGGTGAACGTCGTCGACGTCGTCTCGCCCAGCTGCTCGCTGCGGGCGCCGTACTGCCGGTACACCTCGTACTTCACGCCGGGCTGGGTCGCCGGCCAGGTGAGCGTGGCGGTGCGGTCGGTGACCGAGGCCAGCGACGGGCGGGCGGGGGCCTGCGGAAGGTTGGCCGCCGGTGACGACGGGTGCAGGGTGAGGACGGTCAGCGAGTACGGCGGCAGGTTCTGCGTCGCCGCCGTGCCGCTCTGCGCGGAGGTGATGCCCGTGGCGCCGTTGAGGTACGACTCGACGGTCGGGGCGGCCGCGGACGGCGTGTAGCCGCTGTAGCTGATCTTCACCGGGTGGGCGGCGGCCGGGTCCATGTTCACGAGCAGGACCGTGAGGTCGCCGTTGGGCCGGCGGGCGGCGTGCGCGGCGACCAGCGCGTTGTCGGTGCCGGCCCGGACGAGCTGGTCGCCGGGGCGGGCGAAGGAGTGCATGAGCTTCAGCGCGTGGTACGGCGCGAACGGGGTGTTCATCGGCGGCTCGCAGACGTTGTTCGCGTCGCAGCCGCCGCTGGAGAGCATGCCCAAGTCGCCGTAGTCGGTCTGGCCGCCGACCGTGGAGACGGTGCCGATGCCGTTGTGCACGTCCCACCAGTCGACGGTGAACACGCCGTTCTCGAGCATGCCGCTGTACGTCTGGGCGAGGAACAGCGCGCCGGGCTGGGTGTTCTGGCCGACGCCGACGTTGGTCTCGGTGAGGCTGATGCCGATGCGGGCCGCGTTCGGGCCGGCGTAGCGGGCGATCTGGTCGCGCGCCATGTACATCATGTCGTCGATCTGCCCCGGCTTGGAAAGCGCGTCGGCCTCGGAGCCGCCGCCCGGATACCAGTGCAGGTCGACGAAGTCGATGTACGGGCCGGCGGTCGACAGCACGACCTGGTTCCAGGTGCCGGCGTCGCCCGCCCCGACCAGGCCGTCGGGCCAGTTGGCCGGGGTGGTGAGCACGGCGCCGACCTTGATGTTCGGGTCGACGGCCTTCATCGCCCGGGCGAAGTCGACGACGCCCTGCGCGTACGCGGCCGGGCTCTTGTCGGCGTGGTCGTCGGCCTCCCACGCGGTGCCGTAGTGGCCGTTGCCGTAGTTCTCGTTGCCGATGGTCCAGTAGTTGGCGTGGTAGCCCTTGGTGACGTTGGCGTAGCGCACCCAGTCGGCGGCCTCCTCGGCCGTGCCGGTGCCGTAGTTCGCGATGATCATCGGCTGGGCGCCGATGCGCTGGGCCGAGGCCATGAACGTGTCGAAGTCGGTGCCCGGGGCGACGTACCCGCCGGGCGCGGTGTGGGTCTTCCAGTGGTAGATGTCGGCGTACGAGCCGCCGGGGTAGCGCAGCATGCCGGCGCCGGCGGCCCCGAGCAGGTCGGACACGGCGGTCGTGCCGAGCTGGGAGTCCCAGATGGCGTCGTTGACGCCGAGCGCGGTGTCGGCCACGGTGGCCCGGCCGGCGTTGGCGTTGACGGTGACGTTGGTCGGGGCGGGATCGGCGTACGCGCTGCTCATGGTCAGCGGGACGCCGCCGATCGCGACGAGCAGTGCGAGGGCGCGCACTGAACCCTTCCGCATGGGGCAAACCTCTCTCGGGGTGGGGAATCGCTTCGACGCTCGATCGACGCCCGTCTTGGTGCAAGGTCCCGCCCGGCTTGTCGGAGTTTGTCGATATGGTTGGTGCGAACGTTTCATGGATGCGTGCAGCTGACCGCCGAGGGCCGCGCCGTCGCCGCGCGGGCCGCCGCCGACCTGGGTGCGTTCTTCGGCCCCGGGTGGGCGGCCCCCGCGCCCTTCCTCGAGCTCGTGGCGCTCTGGGCGCGGCTGCGGCTGCTCGTGGAGGCCAACGTGCAGGGCATCGCGAAGCTGCGCGGCAACCTCGCGCGCAACCCGTCGCCCGACGAGTTCCGCCACGGCATCCTGCAGGCCCGCCTGGCCGCGCAGGGCCTGCTGGCCGGCGAGCGCCCGGTCCTCGAGCCCCCGGTCGGCGACGTGCTGATCGGCTCGCTGCTGCTGGAGCTGCGTGGCCTCAACCCGGGCGGCCCCGACGCGCTGCGGCGGTTCGTGCGGGCGGTCGAGCTCAAGGCCAAGCAGACCCGCACCGCCCCGGCGGTGTGGGTGTGGATCGAGGACGGCGGCGCGCTCGGCGCCGACTTCGCCGCCGAGCCCCTGGAGCGCGTCTTCAACGCCTGGCCGCACCTGCTCGGCGTCGTACTGACCAGGTCACTCGCCGCCCCCGCGGCGACGGCGACCGAGCCGTCCGGGCGCGGCGCGCGCTTCGTGCGGACGCTGCCGGGCGGCGTCGTGCGCGAGTCCGTCGTCGTGCATCGCCCGGGCGCGCAGCCGGCCGGCTTCGCGATGGTGTGCCGGCTGTGCCGCGACGAGCCCGCCTGGCTCGACGCCGCCCTGGCCCGCCTCGGCTTCCCGGGCGGCCTGGCCGCGCTGTTCGAGGCCGAGAAGGACGAATTTCCGAGCTACCGCGACGTCCGCCGTGGTTGCGGCCCGTGACTCCCGGGCCTCACCGTCCGCGCATGGTCGCGGTTTCCCGCAGCCACTCCAACCCCGGCTCGGCGTGGGTCACGATCGTGAAGTGGCTGTCGCCCGCACACCGGCGCAGCTCGGCATTCGGGCAGTTGGCGGCCAGCCAGGAACCATGGCTCGCCGGAATGATCCGGTCCTCGGTGCCGTGCAGCAGCAGGACCGGCGCGGCGATGGCCGCCGGGTCGCAGCCCCACGGCAGCGTGTAGGAGACGTCGTCGTCGATCTGCCCGAAGGGCCCGGCGTCGAGCGCCGGCCCGGCGACCTTGCCCAGCCAACCCCACGGCCCCTCGAAGACGGTCAGGTCGGCCGCGGTGAACTGGGAGTCGTACGCGAACCCGGAAGCCTCCAGCGCCGCCCGCACCGGCCGGCCCGCCGCCGCGGTCCCGAGCGCGGCCACCCCCGACGGCACCATCCCGGCGAACCAGTCGAGCCCCTCCGCGCCGTACGGCGCGATGGCCGCCAGCGTCACCACCCCGGCGACCCGGTCGCCGAGCGCCGCGGCGGTGCCCAGCGCGTAGGTCCCGCCGCCCGAGTACCCCACGACGGCGAACCGCCCGAGCCCCAGCGCGTCCGCGATCGCCGCCACGTCCCCGGCGACCGAGGCGACGGTCCGCCCCGGCGCGACGGTCGAGCCGCCGTACCCGGGCCGGTCGAACGACACCCACCGCAGCCCGAGCCGCTCGGCCGCGGCGAACAGCGGCTCCGGCGGCGCCCCGAGGTTGGGCGTGCCGTGATGCCACACCACGGGCAGCCGCCCGTCGCCGTCGGGCGCGGTGTCGTACACGTGCAGCGTGCGCCCGTCGCCCGCCGTCACGTCCAGCTCGATCATCTGCGCACCCCGTTTCGCCGCCCGTTCCGAGGACGCTAGTACACCGGACGCGCCGCCGCTTGACGGTAACCACTACATGAGTAGAGTTAACATCCGTGCAGCGTAACCGCCCCCCGTCGCCGCAGACGGTCAACGTCCTGCGGGCGCTGGCCGCCGACCCGGCCCGGTGGCGGTACGGCTACGACCTGGCCACCGAGGTGCACCTCAAGTCGGGCTCGCTCTACCCGATCCTCGTCCGGCTGGCCGACCGCGGCCTGCTGGAGACGTCGTGGGAGCCGGGCGTCGGCAGCCGGCCGCCCCGGCACCTCTACCGCCTGACCGGCGACGGCCGCGAGTTCGTGGCCGCCCTGACCGCCGCGGGCCGCGACCGCGCCGCCGCGCACCCCCGCCGCCGCTTGAGTGAGGCGTGATGCCGTTCTTCCTGGTGTTCCTGCTGACGCCGATCGGCGTGGCGATCGCGCTGTACCGCCGCAACCCGCGCCGGTTCCTCGACGGCCCGGCCGAGGACGCGCCGCTGCGGCTGCTGCGCTGGGCGATCGGCCTGCTGTCCCCGCAGCGGGCCGAGTGGGGCCAGGCCATGCTCGGCGAGCTCGCCCACCTCGACGGCCGGTGGCGGCGGGTGCGCTTCGCGCTCGGCTGCACCGGCGCCGCGCTGGTCATGCCGCCCTGGGGCCGCGCCGCCGCCGGCCTCTGGGCGACGATCGGAGTCGCCGCGGCCAGCCCGGCCATCTACGCCGGCCTGACCGTCGGCTACCGGCTCGGCACCGGCGGCTGGATCGCCCTCGCGGTCGTCGGCCTGCTCTGCGCCGCGTACGTGCTCGGCGCCAGCGCGCTGCTGCGCCGCCCGGGAGTCGCGCTGCCCGGCCTGCTGGGCGGCGTGTTCGCGACCGCGGTGGGGCTCGTCCTGGCCGGGTTCACCGCGGTCGACCAGGTCACCTTCATTCCGCGCCCCTGGCAGCAGTGGGTGCAGGTGATCGCGGTGCCCGCCGCCATCGGCGCCGCCGGCACCCTGTGGCGGCGCGACCCGGCCACGGGTCGCCGTGTCGCGCGGCTGGCCGCCCTCAGCGCCGGGCTGCTGCAACTGCTCTACGCCACCACCGCGGTCGCCGTCCTCGGCGGCGGCGGACCACCCGACCAGGACGGCGGCTTCACCGTCCGCGGCACGGTCATCGACCGCCTCGGCAACAACATCGTCGACCTCGCGGTCGGCCCGCTGCTCATCGCGATGGTCGGCTGGGCCGCCGCCGCGCTCGCCGGCTACCTGGTACGCCGCCCACCCGCACCGGTGCAGGAGGTGTGAAACCCATGGCGCCACGCCGCCGAGCCGTACGCCTCACCCTGCTGATCCTCGCCGTCGCAGTCCTGACGGCGCTCGCCGCCGGCCTCCAGCTGAGCAGCCGCTAGTCAGGCGGACGCCGAGAGGCGGACGGCCTCGACCCGGCCCTCCAGCCGGAGCGGGCCGGCCGCGTACGGCACCAGCAGCGTGTCGCCCCGCCGCACCGCCAGGTCGTCCTGCTCGCCGGTCAGCCTGCCCTCTCCGGCCACCACGACCAGCACGCTGAAGCCCTGCTCCACGCGGTCGCCGCCGCGCAGGCGGCGGGCGGCGAAGAACTCGTCCGCGGCCTCGGGCAGCAGCCGCGCCGCGGTGCCGCGCAGGCCGTCGAGGCGCGAGGGCGTCCAGGCGCCGCGGTCCACGCACTGCAGGGCCAGGTCGTAGCCGAGGCCGAGGTGGCCGTCGGCGATGCCGAAGCCCTCGTACTCCAGCAGCACCGAGAAGTCGGTCGGCTCCTGGACCTCGACCAGCAGGATGCCTTCGCCGATCGCGTGCGGCAGGCCGGCCGGGCAGAGGATCGCGTCGCCGGTCGCGACGGGGACCCTGTTGGTGGCGGCGAGCATCTCCTGGGTCCGCTGCCCCTGCACCCAGCCGGCCAGCTCGGCGGCCTCCACGTCGCGGGCGAAGCCCAGGTGGACGTAGGCGTCCGGGCGCGCGGAGACGATCACCCAGGCCTCGGTCTTGCCGTAGGGCGTGGCGAGGTGCGCGTTGGCGAAGCGGCGGTCGGGGTGCACGTGCAGCGGCAGCCGCTGGCCGGCGTCGAGCAGCTTCACCAGCACGCCGGTGTCGGCGCGCTGCGGGCCGAGCCACCAGCGCGGGTCCGCGGCGATCGCCTCGGCCAGGACGCGGCCGTCGGCGAGGGTGGAGAGCCCGGACGGGGCGAGCCCGAACCGGCTGGTCACCGAGCCCACCCAGTCCTCGGGGCGGTCGGGCAGCGCCGGTACGTTGCGGAACTCGGCGATGCGGCCGGCGCCGCGGTAGAACGTCTCGGGCTGGTTGGCGAACAGTGTCTCGACGGTCATCGGTGTCCCTTCAGAGCCAGCTCGGCGAGGAAGCCGCCGACGAACGTGTCGCCGAGCCCGACGGTGGTCGGGTTCTGGACGTCGAGCTCGAAGCCGGGAACGCAGTCGACGGCCTCGCCCAGGCGTGCGCGCAGCGCCTCCGCGAAGGCGATGGACTCGGGCCGCCGCGGCAACCGGCGCAGGCGCTCGACGTCCTCGTCGGTGAAGTCGTCGCCGTGGCAGTAGCGGGTGGCGGCCATGACGGTGCCGCTGTCGAGGGCGCCGGCGTAGTCGCCGGGGCCGAGCGCCAGGGCCCAGTACTTCGTGTGCAGTACCAGCGTAGGCACCGGGATGAGCCGGTGCACGGCGGTGAGCGCATCCGCGACGTCGTCGGCGGCGAGCAGGTCGACCGGGCGCCCGAGGTACGACTGCAGCTCGTCCTCGTTCATGCCGTACACGTCGATCTCGGGCAGCAGCGCCTCCCGGACCCGGCGGCTGAAGGCGGGCTCGTGGTACGCCGCGTCCTCGAAGTAGGTGACCGCGCCGGGCGGCAGCCGCCGCATGTGCTCCTTCAGCGCGGCGAGCCGCTCGTCGAGCTCCGCCTCGTCGCGCATGGCGTTGAACCCGGAGATCAGGAAGACCTCCGCCCGGCCCAGCCGGTCGCCGAGGTCGCCGGTGAGCAGCATGGTGCTGTTCGCCGGGTCGTTGACGTAGATCAGGCGGTTGGGGAACGGCGCGACGATGTCGATGTCGTTCGCCCGGACGCGCAGGCCCTTGGCGTACTGCACGATCAGGTGCGGGTAGAAGGTGTCCCCGGTGCCGCTGTTGGTGTATTCGCTGTCCGCCGGCAGCAGCCGGCGGAAGGTGTCGTTGACGGTGACCAGGTGCAGCGTCGACGGCACGCCGAGCCGGCTCATCAGGATCCCGGCCCGCACCGAGGTGCCGCCCAGGGTCTCCCGGTGGGGGAACCGGTTCACGAAGGCCGACAGCGCCGGGGCAGAGGCGACGAAGTGCTCGCCGCCCGCGCCCCGGGCCACGTATCCGAGGATGGATACCAGGAGGTCCCGCTCACTGGTCACGGCGGCCGGCGACGTCAGCTCCGCGGCGACGAGGCCGTGCTCGGCGACTAGCTGCTCCAGGACGCCGGCGGTCAGCTTCAACTCGTAGTCGACGCAACCGCCGAGGCCCAGGACTACACGGGACGCGTCGGCCATGTCAGTAGAGCGAGGCCTTGCCGGCGGCGCCGAAGAGCTCGATCTTCTGCGCGGCGACGACCTTCATGGCGTCGATGCAGGCGGGCTGGATGGAGTTCGGCTCGCGCACCTTCTTGTCGCTGCCGAGCACCTCGCGCATCTTGTCGTGGTAGGCGACCTTGATGTCGGTGGAGATGTTGATCTTGTTGATGCCGATGCGCGCGGCCTCGCGGATCTCGTCGTCCGGGTTGCCGGAGCCGCCGTGCAGTACCAGGGGGATCTGGACCTTGCTCTTGATCTCCTTGAGCAGGTCGAGCTTCAGCTCCGGCTTGAGGTGGGCCGGGTAGAGGCCGTGGAACGTGCCGATCGCCACGGCGAGGCTGTCCACGCCGGTCTGCTCGACGAAGGTGACCGCGTCGTCGGGGACGGTGTAGATGATCTCGGCGGCGCCGCCCTCGGCGTAGGTGTCGTTCCCGCCGATCGTGCCGAGCTCGCCCTCCACGGACACCCCGAGCACGTGCGCGGAGTCGGTGACCTTCTTGGTGATCGCGATGTTCTCCTCGAACGGCTTCAGCGAGCCGTCGATCATCACGGAGGTGAAGCCGTACTGGACCGCCTGGAGGATCTGCTCGTAGGTGGCGCCGTGGTCCCAGTGGATCGCGATCGGGACGCTCGAGTTGTGCGCCCGCTCGATGATGCCGGCGATCATCTCGCGGCCGATGTGCCGGACCTCGTCCGGGTGGATCCCGACGATGAGGGGGGCGTTGGTCTCCTCGCTGATCTCCACGATGCCCCTGAACATCGCCCAGTCGCTGATGTTGAAGGCGGGCACGGCGAAGCTGTGCTCGTTGGCGACGTCCAGAATCGCCTTGCCAGTCGTCAGCATGCTGTCTTTCTCCTTTTGCGTTACTGCCTTGTGATGTCGATGGCGGGTCAGGCCTTCACGGCGCCGGCGGTGAGCCCGCCGATGAACCGCCGCTGGAACAGCAGGAAGAGGACGAGGACCGGGATCGACCCGAGGATGCTCATCGCCATCATCTGGTTCCACTCGTACGAGTGCTGGCCCATGAGCAGCTGGATGCCGATCGGCACCGTGCGCATGTCGTCGGTGCGGGTCAGCGTGAGCGCGAACAGGTACTCGTTCCACGAGATCATGAACGTGTAGACCCCGACCGCGATCAGGCCGGGCACCGAGATGGGCACCAGGATCCGCCACAGTGCGGTCCAGCTGGTGCCGCCGTCGACCTTGACGGATTCGTCCAGCGCCCGGGGCATGGTGTTGAAGTACGCGGTGACCATGATGATCGCGTAGGGAAGCGTGAACACCATGTGCGTGAGGATCAGGCCGGGATAGGTGTTGTACAGGCCGAGCCCGACGACGAGCCCGAAGTACGGAATGACGAGCGTGATCGGCGGCACGGCCTGGACGCTGACGATCACGGCGTTGATGGTCTTCTGGAGCGGGAACGAGTAGCGGCTGAACGCGAACCCGGCCAGGACGGCCACCAGCAGCGTCAGGATGGTCACCGCGAAGGCGACGATGTAGCTGTTGAGGAAGAACCGCAGCTGCGCGCCGTTACCGAAGATCTCCCGGTAGGCGTCGAGCGAGAAGCTCTTGGTGATCAGCTGCGGCGGGTTGTGGAAGACGTCCCCGTTGCTCTTGAACGACGTCGACAGCATCCACAGCACGGGCAGGCCGGCGAACAGGCCGCCGAGGACGAGCCCGGTGATGACGCCGGCCTTGGCGAGGGTGCGGCGGGTCTTGACGTTCATGGCCATGCGTCTCACCGCTCCCTTTGCTGGCGTACGTAGAAGAAGGCCAGGATCATCGTCAGCAGCAGCACGATCACGGCGGCGGCGGACGCGGTCGCGAACTCGTACTCGCTGAAGGCCTGCTTGTAGGTGTAGGTGCTGAGCATCTCGGTCGAGTTCAGCGGCCCGCCGCCGGTCATCATCCAGATGAGGGCGAACTGCTGGGACGTCCAGATCAGGTCGAGCACCGCCATGCTGATGATCACCGGGCGCAGCTGGGGCAGCGTCACGTGCACGAACCGCTGCCACCAGTTCGTCCCGTCGACGGCGGCCGCCTCGTACAGGTCGCCGGGGATACCCTGCAGCCCGGCGAGCAGGCTGATCATGAAGAACGGGTAGCCGGACCAGACGTTGACGAAGGTGACCGCCCAGAGCGCCTTGCCCGGGTCGCCGAGCCAGTCGACGCCGTGCTGGACGACGCCCAGCGTGTGCAGTACGTAGTTGACGACGCCGGACGGGTCGAGCAGCAGCCGCCAGATGACGGCGATGACGGCGATCGTGAACAGCCAGGGCAGGATGTAGACGATCCGGAAGATGGCCTTGGCGACGCCGCCCAGCAGCTGGGTGTTGAGCATCATCGCGAAGCCCAGGCCGAGGACCAGGTGGGCCGCGGTGCTGACGGTGATGAAGATTGCGGTGTTCTTCAGCCCGGCCAGGAAGTCCGGGTCGGTGAGCACCTTGGTGTAGTTGGCGAACCCGGCGAACACCGAGTTGTCCTGGATGATCACGTTGTCCCGGAACGAGTAGCTGATCACCATGACGATGGGGACCACCATCAGGACCACGACCAGCAGCACCGTGGGGGTCAGATAGCCGTACGGGATCAGGCCCCGGGCCACCTTGGAGCGCTTCCGGCCGGGCGGGACCTGCTCCTTGCTGGGCGCCGCAGTTGTCGGTGCCGTCATGGATGTCATCGCTGTCTCCTAGATCGGGCGCCGCGCCGGCGGACCGGCGCGGCGCCCGGGCGGGCTACTCGATCACTGAGGACCAGGACTGCTGCGACTTGGTCAGAGCCTCGTCGACGGTCGACTTGCCGGTCAGCACGAGCTGGAGCTGCTCGTCGAAGCTGCGCATCAGGTCTTCGGACTTGGGCAGGCCGACGAACTCGTTGGCCGGGTAGCCCTGCTGGTAGATGTCGAAGGCCGTCTTGAACAGCGGGTCGCTGTTGCTGAAGTCGGGCTTGGCGTTCTTGTTGCCGGGGAAGCCGTTCGCGATCGTGCTGAGCTTCGCGTTGGTCTCCTGGCTCATCAGGTACGAGACGAACTTGAACGCCTCGGCCTTGTGCTTGGTGGAGTTGGAGATGCCGATGCCCCACGACGCGTACGGGATGCCGCGCTTGCCGGTGTAGCCGTCCTCGGCCGGCAGGGCCGCCACCTCGAACTTCAGGTCCGGCTTGTTCTTCTTGATCAGGTTGATGTGCGCGAGCGAGTCGATCATCATGCCGACCTGGCCGTTGGTGAACTTCTCGACCTTGTCCTGCTCTTTCATGGTGAGCGAGCCCGGGGCGATGACGCCCGCGTCGTTCAGGCTCTTCACGTAGTTGACCGTGCTCTTGACCTGCGCGCTGGTCAGGTCGGGCTTGCCGTCCTTCAGCATGCTGCCGCCGGAGGCCCAGAGCCAGGACATGACGTCGTTCTGGATGCCGTTGGGCACGGCGGTGTCGAGCGGAAGCGCCCAACCCTTCACGTCACTGCCGGTCGCGCTGATCTTCTTGGCGGCGTCGAGGAACTCGGTGCGCGTGGCGGGCACGTTGGCGACGCCGGCCTTGGCCAGCAGGTCCTTGTTGACGAAGAGCGGGTAGACGAAGTTGACCACGGGGATCATGTAGGTCTTGCCCTTGACCTGCACCTGGCTGGCGAGCTGGCTGGCGTCGTAGTTCGAGTCCGACATCAGCTTCGACATGTCGGTGATCGCGCCCTGCTTGGCGAAGTCGTTGACCCAGGCGCCGTCGAGGCCCACGACGTCGGGCAGCGTCTTCGACGCGGCGCCGGTGATCAGCTGCTGCTTCGTCGAGGCGTACGGCGCGCTCAGCAGCTTGATGTGGATGTTCGGGTTCTGCGCGGTGAAATCATTGATGATCTTGTCGAACTCCCCGGACGGCAGCTCGGCCCCCCACCACTGGGCGAACTCCAGCGTCACGTCGCCGCCCGAGGCGGTGTCGCTCGAGTTGCTCGAGCCGCACGCCCCCACGAACGCCACCAGCGCGGCCGCTGTCACCGCACCTAACGCTCGCTTCAGCCGGGATGTGCGTATCGCCATGGCACGCTCCTCCTATATCGAGTTCCTTCTGTTCTCTGCCGCGTTGGCGTCACGTTAGCAGCGTGTTACAGATCAGGACAAGAGAAGAACAGCAGAAAGCTGCGGACTATGGCAAACTGTTGCGACATGAGGCAGAACCCGGCGCGCCGCAACCCCGCTTCAAGCTGCAGTTTGCCCAGCCAGCACTGGGTTTTGGCCGACTATGCCCGTCCTTGCCGGTCTTCGCAGCTCCATGCTTGGATGTCCTCAGAAGACCCGCAGATGTGGCATACTGCCGCACTGACGAGGGGGGAACAGTGAGCGTTGGCAGGGACGAGCGGCAGCGTCATCTACCTGCGGGGCGCAAGGCTCAGCTGGCCGCGTACGTGGCCGACTCGGGTCAGGTCACGGTGGGCGAACTGGCCGAGCGCTTCGGTGTCTCCATCGACACCGTCCGGCGCGACCTCGATCAGCTGGCCGCCGAGGGCATCCTCGTGCGCACGTACGGCGGCGCCGTCAGCCTGTCCACGGTCTCCCGCACCGACCGCACCGTCGACCAGCGGCTCACCGTGCAGGAGCAGGAGAAGGAGAAGATCGCGGCCCTGGCCGCGGCGCTGGTCCAGGACGGCTCGACCATCATGATCAACGGCGGGACGACCACGCTCGCCCTCGCCCGCAACCTCGTCCAGCACCGCGACCTGACGGTGGCGACGAACAACCTGCTGGTCCCGGGCGCGCTCCCCTCCACGGCGATCCGCGACATCTACGTCTTCGGCGGCGCGGTGCGCGCGCTCACCCTCGCCACGATCGGCCCGGTCAGCTTCCGCGCCACCGCCGGCGTCGAGCTGGACATCAGCTGCGATCTGGCGCTGATCGGCGTCGGCGCGGTCGCCGCCGACGCCGGCTACACGACGAGCAACCTCGCCGAGGCCGCGATGATGCAGGAGATGATCTCGCGCGCGGCCCGCGTGGCGATCCTCGCCGACTCCTCCAAGTTCGGCCGCCGCCTGTTCGCCCAGGTGTCGGAGCTCGCCGCCGCCGACTACCTGATCACCGACACCGCGCCGCCCCCCGACCTACGCGACGCCCTCAAGGCGAGCGGCGTGGAGGTGCTCACCCCGACTCCGAGGTAGGCGCGAGCGCCCCTGCGGCGACGATCCGATCGTCGATCGGCTCGGCGCCGCGGCACGACGACCCTTCGGCCGGGCCGCGCGCCAGCAACGGGAACAGCCGACGCAGGGCCAGGTTTCGGCCGGTGCCATCGGTAAGACTCGAACCTGCGACCGTGTCGGCGCGGGCGTTCACCGTATGCGTGTGTTCGGGTCCGAGGCTGGTGCTGTTCGCGTCGTCGCGTGTCTGGAAGGAGCTGCGGGCGGTGGTGTAATTGCCGGCTTCGCAACAGGAGCCGACGAGCCGCGGCATCGGTGTCCCAACGGGGTGCACGGGCGGACCGACGTCTGGTCCATTGGGTTCCACGACCCCAGACGCACGTGCGCGACGCTGCTTCGGTTCCGCGGTTTGCCGCTCGCGTAGTGATGGGGATTCTCGGACACTCGCAAATCGCCATCACGACGAACACATACGGGCACGTTCTTCCCGCCATGCAGCAGGAGGCGGCCGGAAGGATGGAGAACGCGCTCGGTGGCCCGGGCGAGGACGACCGGCAGTGACCCGGTTGCTGTCAAGCCGCCCGCTGCGGCCTTGCGGACCATGACGGGCGGTACGTTTCCGCTGCTAGCTGGTGGTGCGCCCGGTAGGACTCGAACCTACGACCTTGGGATTAGAAGTCCCCTGCTCTATCCACTGAGCTACGAGCGCATGTCGTGGCACAGGCTACCGTCATCCGGGTTCGGATTGGTTGAGGGTAGCCGGATTGCCGTCTTCTCAAGAACAGCACGCCGCGGGCGGGGCGGGCAACCGGGTTGGCGGCGGGCGGCGCGCCGAACGGAGAACAGTCCGTGCGCACACCGCTCGCCGCCGTTCCCGGATGGGCCTCGGGAACGCGTCCGCCCCGCCCGCCGCCGTGTTCTCAGCGCGGCGGGCGGGCACGCCTTCGCGCCGCTCAACGCCGTTGCTGTGACGGCGGCGGGTGCCGTTCCCGGACGGCCGCGGAACGCGCCCGCCCCGCCCGCCGCTGTTTCTCGACGGGCGGCGGGTGTGCGTTTGCGCCGGTCGACGGTGTTGCTGAGACGGCGGCGGGCATGCTTGCGCGCTGCCCGCCGCCGGTGCTCAGACGGCCGCGGGCACGCGTCCGCGCGGTCTTCTGCGTCCGCGCTGGGGCGCATCGGGCTCGGTCCGGGTGCCTGCCTCGTCCGCGGCGTCCGAGGGGTCCTCCGGCTCGACCTCGTCCTCGTCCTCCTCCGGCTCGGGCTCCGAGTCCGATGCCGGCTCGGGCTGCGGGTCCGGCGAGGTCAGCGCCGACAGCTCCGCGGCCAGGTCCGCCTCGGGGCGTTCGAACGGGTCGTCGGCGGTCTCGGCGTCGGAGTCCAGCGACGCGAGCACCTCGGCGGCGAACGGGTCGTCGTCCTCGATGACCGTGACGTAGCCGCCGAGGTCCTCGTCGTACGCCCGGCGGCGGGGCAGGCCGTTGATCTCGTCGGCGGGGGTTGTCGGGGCCTCGCCGATGCGGGCCTCGGCCAGCTCGTCGTCGATGGCGCTCGTCGCGGTGTGCGGGCGGATGCGCGCGAACTTGGCCCGGCCGCGCGACAGGTCGTGGCCGACCGAGTGGGCGTCGAGCTCGTAGCTCACCCGCCGCACGTGGTCCTCGGTCTCCCAGTCGCGGCTGTACAGCCGGCCGGTCACGATCACCGGGTCGCCCACCTGCACGCTGCGGGCGACGTTCTCGGCGAGCTGGCGCCAGCAGTTCACCCGCACCCGCAGGCTGTCGCCGTCGATCCACCGCTCGCCCGTCCGGTCGAAGCGGCGCGACGTCGAGGCGACCTTGAAGTGCGTCACGAGCGCCTGGCTGTCCACGATTCGCCGGCAGTCCGGCGCGTTGAGCACGTTTCCGACGATCGTCCGGCGATGCAAACACCAAATAGCGCATCGTGACATCGGCATATTTCCGCAGGTCAGCGTGGCGAGAATGCGAAACGCCCCACCGCGCTCCCCGGGGGTCAGCCAGGTGTTGCGGCGGGGCGCCCCTCAGATCGATCCCGGAGGAAGGACCCGAGCCGCACACCCCCGCGGATGCTCGACGGCACATGAATCACACAGGGGCGTGTCCGCGATTGTGGACCTCAGCCGTACCTGCTTCAACAGGTCAACGGTGCCCGCGCGCCGCTTTGGCGAGTTCTGTCCGATCTATCGATATACACCACGATGATCGGACAGGTAGCGGTCCGCCACAAGTCGGCAGATTCCGGCACCTGCCCGTCAGCGTCCACTGTCGCCGTCCGCCTCGGCGCGCAACCGGTCGGCCTCCGAAACCAGCTCCAACGCCCGCGACCGGCGCGGCTCCGGCGCAACCCGCCCAATCCCGCCGGCCGGGCCGGATACGAGCCCGATCCAGCGCAGCCGCTCCATGGCTCTCGTCACCGTCGACCGTGACACCTCATACATTTCGGCCAGCGCGGACTCCGACGGAACCCTGCCGCCCGGAGGGTAGACGCCGGTCCGGATGTCGCTGAGCACGCCGTTGAAGACGCGCCAGAACGGCGCGTCTGCACTCCTTTGCATATATGGAACTCCCTGCCTCAACAGGCACATCCGACCATGCCCGGCGGCGGTCCGCAAAGAAGGTCGTGCGTTTCGGCGGCAGGTTGATGACCTGCAGGTACTGCACCTGATGAAGCAGGTCGGGTACGGTGATGGGCGCACCCGCCACTCCCTGCCTCAACACCAGGTCGGCGGGCGGCAGCGGCGGGGCGCTTCGGCGCCTTGCCGCCCGAACCGTGTGGCGGTCGTCCAGCACCTCCACCCAGGCCCGGACTGCTGGGCGCCGCCACACCTCACTCTTCGGAGGCGCGTGTGGCCGAGCTGGACCATCCGCTGTGGTGTGTCGATGTCGCCTGCACCGCGGACCGCCCCACGTTCAACGGCCACCCGATCGGCGCGCACCGCTCGAGCGCGCAGCGGGTCGGCCTGACGGAGCTTCGGCTGCGGCAGGCGCCAAACGAGCGGGTGCCGTCGGTGGAGGTCCGCCGCGGCGATGTGGTGCTGGTGCTGCCGATCGGCGAGGCGCAGTCACTGTCGCCGGGGGCGGATGACCTATTTCGTGCGGCCGGGGTTGGGCTGTGACGGCGCCGCGGGAGGTGGGCCGGGCCGAGCTGGAGCACCCCAGCTGGTGTGACGCCGCGAACTGCCCCCTCGAGCTGATGGCGGTGGGTGGCCGGCATCAGTCCCGGGAGATCGCCGTGCATGACGATGACGGGCGCCGGGTGGCGTCGGTGGTGTTGCAGCAGGCGGCGTCTGGCCGGCTGATGGTGGCCGCGTTTTCACGGGCGCAGTCGTGGGCTCCGCACGTGGCCGAGCGCCTCGGGGAGGCGCTGCGGCGGGCGGCCGAGATGGCGAAGGCGGAGCAGCAGACGGGCTGAGCTACTTCATCGGACGGCCGAGGTGCCGGTAGACGGTCTTGCGTTCGACGCCGAGGGTTTCGGCGATGTGTGCGATCGGGATGTCCTGCTCCTTGGCGCGCTTGATGGCGCCGTCGGCTTCGACGTCGAGCTTGGCGCGGGCGGCAGCGATGCGCGCGAGGACGGCCAGCGTCTTGCGCTGGTCGTCGTCCGGGGTGAATGCGGGCCGCGCCATGATCCCACCATAACTGTTCCCATTGACACACTCAATGGCTGCGCATTAATGTTTACATGTATCCGTTAACGCTTGAACTCGAGGAGCAGCGATGAGGAGTGCCATGAATGACACCGAGATCTACACCGCCGACGAGCTCGCCCGCATCGAGGACGACTTCATCCGCCACCTCGTCGACCTGGGCGGCTGGCGCACCGACAAGCCCCAGATGCTGTTCACGGGCGAACGGCAGATCTGGGACCGCTGGCTCGCCGACGGCCGCCTGCAGCGCGCGACAAAGGAACGGGTCAGCGTGGTCGAGCTCACCGCCGCCGGCTGGGCGTGGTGCCGCGAGCACGGGATCGGCTGATGCCCTACGACGAGTACGCCCGCTGGCGCAATTCGCCCGACTGCGGCCACATGACCGGCACCGCCGGGTCGGGCCCGTCGGTGTGCGGGAAGCCGCCGAAGTTCACCGTCGACGCCTCGTGCCCGTTCAACGTCAACGGCCGCGCCTGCGGCACCCACGCCAACAGCGCGAAGCGGCGGCTGTACGCCGTCGCCCCGATCATCGAGGAGTCCTGATGCCCAACCCGATCGACATCATCGCCAACGCGATCCGTGCCGCCGACGGCAACAACACCATGGGCGCCGGCCAGCTCGCCGAGGTCGCGGTCGCCGCAGTCCGCGAGCACATCGCCCAGTACCGCAGCGGCCACCAGGAATCTGGCCTGTACGAGAAGGGCTGGGACGACGCGCTCGTCTGCATCCTGAAGACGCTCGGGCACGGGTGACGCCTGATGGACGAGATCCGTACCGCCGCCCTGTCCGCCGTTGCCGAGGTGCCCGCCGAGTACGAGGGGCAGGGCCGAGTCATCCGTGCGACGAAGATCGTCCGCGACCGGACCGGCTGCCCGCTGCGCGACGCCATCGACGCCGTCAACTGGGCGCTCGACCGGCCGCCTGCCGCGACGCTGCCGGCGCATTCGATCGTCGGCTCGGCGCACGCCGCCTGGTTCAAGGAGGCGCGGCCGGGTCAGTCCCACAATCCGTGGGTGTCGACCCACACCGAGCAGTACCACTCCGACGCCGAGATCGACGACCTGCTCCGCACCGACCGGGCAACCATCCTGCGCGTCGGGGGCGGATCGTGAACGCCGCCGACCTGCCGATCGGCTCCGTAGCGGCCGGCATCGACTGCGTCTTCCTGAAGCGCTCCGACCCGTTCGGCGACCAGCCGTGGTTCGGGACCGTCGACATCACCCGGGTCGACAAGTACAGCGACCAGGACATCGACGACATGCTGCGGCAGGGCGGCATCACCATCCTGCGCGTCGGGGACGGCAACTGATGGCCCGCCACCCGCACCCGGTCGTGACGGTGATCCTGGCGGCGCTTGTCGCTGAGGACGCCAACGTGCAGGTGACCCGCGTCGACACCCGCGGCCTCGACGTCGACCTGACCCTGCGGTCCCGTGACGGGCGCCGCATTGTCGTCAACATCCGCGAGGAGCAGCCGTGAATGACGCCGCGATCCGCCTGCTCCGGTCCAGTCTCGCCAACGCGGACCGGGAGTTTCGTTCCGCCGCCGACACTGCCCGCCGCACCATGGAAGAGGCCGAGCGGCACCCGACCGCGTGGGCGAACGTCGCCTCCCACGCCGTGCTGGCCGCGCACGCCGCCGGCCAGGTTGAGGCCTGCCACGACGCGCTCGTCGCCGCCGGGGAGTTGTGATGGCGAAGATACCCGGCCAGCGCCCGCCGTACCTCGAGGCCCCGTTCCGGCCCGCGCCGCAGCCGGCCGAGGCCGATCCGCCGTCGGCGCAGCTGCTCGACCTGCACCGCCAGGTCGCCGAGGCGATCCGCGAGGACGCGTCGAGCAACGACGTCGTGCAGCTCGTCGACGACTTCTTCGTCGAGCACGGGCTGCCGACCGTCCTGTACGGCGAGGTGCCGTCGTGACCGCCCCGACGCTCGAGACCGTTGCCGGCGCCGACCTCCACGAGGGCGACCGGATCGTTCTGGCTGTGACCGGGGAGCACACGATCGCCCGGCTGGACCGCTACCTGCGGACCGTCGGTGATGGGATGCGGCACGCCCACTGCACGGACGGCACCTGCTGCACCGTGCTCGACCACCACGACTACCGCCGCGTCGCGGCCTGAGGAGACGAGCATGATCGGTAAAAGTGGAAGCTACTGGGCGACCGGAATCAGCGTCACCTACGACGCGTACCGCAAGACCTGGGGCGCCGGACTCGACTTCCTCGACGACGGGTTCGCCGACGACGACACCGACTCGGGCCGAATCTCGACCGAGGGGAGGCTGCACACCCGCTACGGCGTCAAGGACGGCCAGCGGACGGACGCCCTCACCGCCGCCATCGACGTGCTCCTCGCCGACGCGGCACGGCTCGGCATCGAGTTCCAGGACCACAACCTGTACTACGACGACCGTTCCGAGGTCTTCCCGGAGCCTGCCGACTGGAAGCGTCTGCACGACGAGCAGATCGAGCGGTTGGGATGGTCGGCGTGAAGCCCGAGGACATGACGACGAGCCCGTGGGGTCGCGGCACCTGCCGGGTCTGCGGGCGGGAGTTCAACCTGCGCAAGGACGGGAAGGTCCGAGCCCACCGCAGCGCCGAGACCTGGCTCAACTGCGATGGTGTCGGCGACTGGCCGAAGGAGACGCCGTGAGCGACCTGCCACCGTTCGAGACGGTCCGCAGCGAGGCGTACAAGCTGCTCGGCGATGCCCAGGACGTGCTGCGCTTCGGCGCCGGCGACGTCCGCGACCACCCGACCGGTCACCGCGCCGAGGCGCTGGCCCGGGCCCGGCAGCACATCGCTGCGGCGAAGGAAGCGCTGAACGACGCGGTGGCGTGGTGGCCGTGATGCACACCGTCTCCGGTACCGGCCACCGCCCGGCGACCAGCCGTGACCCGGACGGGCTGACGCCGGCGCAGCTGCCGTGGGTGCAGGCGAAGGCCCGCGCCGGGCTGGAGTGGCTGGCCGCCGAGCACGGCACCGAAGAGGTGTGGTCGGGGATGGCGCTCGGCTGGGACCTGATCCTCGCCGCGGCGGCTGTCGACCTGGGGCTGACGTTGCGGGCGCACGTGCCGTACCAGTCGCAGCCGGACCGCTGGGAGGCGGAGGATCAGGCGGAGTGGAGCCGGCTGGTCACGCTGGCCGCGTCGGTGCACCTGTACGGCCGCAATCCCGCCTTCAAGCGTGAGGCTGTCGCGCTGCTGCGTGCCCGCAACGACGGGCTGCTCAAGGCGGACGGGCTGCTGGCCTGCTGGAACGCGGCCAAGCGGTCCGGGGGCACGTTCTCGGCGGTGAAGAAGGCGGCGAGGCGTGGCCTGCCGGTCGTGCATCTGGACCCGGCCCGCCAGGTCGTGCACGGGCCGGGCTGCTCGTGCATTGAGGGGCTGCGGTCTACGGCTTGACGTAGCCGCCCTTCAAGCACCAGGTGACGAACTGCGTGAGCACTGTCGACGCCTCAAGGGTGGTGGTGAGCTCGGCCTCCTTACCCTTGTTCTTGATGGCGTTGTCGGCCTTCGTGACCATCTGCGTGCCGAAGGCCTGCGCCTCGGGGATGCTCGACTTCTGCGCCTTCACCCCGATCGCCCGAACCGCATCCTGTTCGGTGAACTCGGCCGCCCGGTTGTACAGCGCCTGAGCCTCCGCGCACGCCTCGCGGGTGATGTCGTCGCCAGCGAGCGACGGGCTCGGCGAAGGTGACGGTGACGTGGGCGCGGGTGAAGCCGCAGCCGGTGCGGTGGCCGCAGACGGCGCCGCCTGACCGGCTTGCGCCGGTCCGTTGCCCGAGCGGAGCGCGAAGCCGATGCCGACCGCGCCTGCGACGAGCAGCACCGCAACGGTGATCGCCGCGACGAGGGGCGTCCGGTTTCGGCGGGGCTTACCACCGCCGAACTGGTTCAGGTAGATCGGCTGGTCGTCCATCGGGGCACGTTACTGCGGGTGGCTTCCGGAATGGGTTGAGCCGATCGGACGGTTCAGCCGGCCGCAGGGACCTCGCGCAGGTCGCCCAGGTCGACACCGGCTGCGTCCGCCGCGACGGTGAGCGCTGTGAGGCTGGGTAGGTTCCGGCAGGAGTCCGGCCCGACGAGCCGGTACCACTTCGTCGCTCCGACGCCACCGACGTCGACACGCCACGTCCCGTCGCTGGTCTGCATCGACCCCGCCCACGCGCTCATGATCCGACGCTAGAGCGCCCGCCGACCTGCGGTAAGGCCGACGGGCGAATCACAGCGGTGTAGTTATCCACACGGGTTATCCACAGGCGTCGAGCCGGTCTTCCACCGCCTGGGCGAGAATCGCGAACGTGTCGTCGCCGAGCCCATCGTCCCGGGCCGCCAGCTGCAGCAGGCCGTCGCCGGTGATCGGGCGGCCGGACGTGGCAAGTTCCGACACGGCCGCCTCGTGTGCCTTGACGCCGGCGATGGTGCGCCCAGTGGCGGCGAGCGTCTCCAGCCACAGGCCGCGCAGGTCCCGGGCCGGTACCGCCCGCGGCCCGGGCTCGCCGCCGACGTGGACGAGGACCGCGGTGCCGGCGTCGTCGCGGTGCCACGAGACGACGTAGAAGGCGCCCTGCCGGCGGCGGACGATCCGGTACGGGCCGGCGTCGATGACGGTCGCCCGCTTCGGCGGAACGACCCGCCACGGGTCGCCGGCCGCGTAGTAGAGGGCTGCGCCGGGCTGGATGCGGCTATCGGTAGGGCGCACGGGGGTCTCCTCAGGCGTCGGGGGTGGCGATGGTGTAGCCGGCGTCAAGGCGCTCGGCGACCTGCCAGCCGTAGACGGTGACGGTCCGGCCGGCGGGGCTGACCAGCTGGACGGGGCGGCCCTGTTCGGCGGCGGCGAGCACGCGGGCGCGTTCGTCGGCGGTCATCTCGTCGAGCTCGGGCAGGTTCACTTGGGCCTCCTTCAGCCGCTGGTGCGGAGGTAGAAGCGGGCGGCGCGGGCGACGCAGCCGTAGAGGGTGTCGGTGCGGGCGATGGTCCGGCCGGTGTGGTGGACGGCGATCCAGTGGTCGCCGTCAGGGCGCCCGGTGCAGACCGGCTCTGCGTCGGGGATCAGCGCCCACCGGCCGGGCTCGACCTCGACGTGCCGTTCGCGGGTCAGCGCCCAGCCGCCGGCGGTCGCGGTGAGGATGAGGCCGTCGTCGTGGCCGTCGCGGAAGACGTGTCGGACGCCGTCGCAGGCGTGGTAGAGCACGACGTCTCCGGGCTCGTCGAGCACCGAGTTGCGGCGCACGTACGGGTCGCAGGTGTCGTGGCCGCAGAGCGCGGTGGTCGGCTGCATGGCGTTCTCCTCAGCGGTCGCAGCGGTGCATGTCGGCCACCTGTTGGGCCAGCTCCCGGGTGGGGCCGAACGCGCGGGCGGGCGAGTAGCGGTCGACGCCTTCCAGGCAGGTGTCGCACCGCCAGGCCCAGCCCCAGCCCCACGTAGTCGGCAGGAAGACGCGGGTGCGGGGCTGGTCGAGGATGGTGCGGCGCATGGCGTTCTCCTTCAGGCGGAGGTGCGCGGGTAGATGGCGTAGGTGTCGTCGGCGTAGCGGACGCCGATCGTGGTCAGGGTGCGGTCGACGCGGTGCACGGCGATCGGGCGGCCGGTCCGCGGGTGGGCGACGGTCGCGCCGACCGCGACTTCGGGCGCGTGCTCGGTGCGGGCCGCGGGCCGGGTGAAGTCGACGCCGCCGGGCCGGAAGCCGGTGCAGCTGACGTGGGTGTAGTCGCCGGTCCAGGTGAGGATGTGCCCGGCGAGGATGTGCAGGACCGCGTCGGGTTCGCCGAGCGCGCCGTGGGGGTTGGCAACGGCGACGGCGATGCAGCCGCCGTGGGTGATGCAGGCGGCGATGTCCTCGACGAGGACGACGTCCGGCAGCTGGACTCGGGTGTGGTTGCGGAGGGTGTCGTCGAGCTGGAGCAGGTCGCACGTGCGGAGCCGGTCGGCGGTGTTGGTGACGGTGCGGCGCATGGCTTGGCTCCTTCAGGCTGCGGTGATGGCGACGATGGCGGCGAGGCGCTCGGCCCGGTCGTGCTGCTCCTGCTGGGCGGCGACGGCCTCCTTGTACGCGCGCCGGCCCCAGTCGTTGACCTCGGCGCCGTCGGGCCGGAACGGGTGGCCGGTGAGGGTGACGAAGCCGCGACGGGCCATCGCCTGCAGGGAGCGCAGGTCGGCGGCGGCGTGGCCACGGCCGCGGCGGATGTGGCCGGTGGTCTCGAGCGCCTCGCCGATGACGATGACCTCGGCGGGGCTCATGAACGTCTGGGTGCCCTTGGCGGCGGGGGCGAGGCGCTGGGTCGGGATGGCGGGTGCGGCCGGGGTGGGCTCGGGCGCGGTGTGCTCGGCGATGAGGGCCTCGATCGCGGCGATCGCGTGGGTCTCGAAGGTGTGCAACTGCGAGGCGATGAGCTGGCCGTTGCGGCGGGCCTGGACCTTGTAGCCGGCGCCGTTGACGTAGAAGGCGCGGATCTCGACGTCGCCCGCGACCTGGACCAGGCCGGCGGCCGGGATGGTGGCGATCGGGGCGGCGGTGCTCGTCTGCGTCATGCCCTAAACAATAGGGGGCCCTGTTGTTTGAGCGCAAGGCTCAGGCACTAGATCCCTCTATTGTTCATCCGTTCGGCTACCTCGCTACTCATTCACACGGAGCAACAGGGGGTACTACTGTGGTCGCATGACACCGAGTAGAACGCGACTACCCCCGCCCGCGTCCATTGATGACGTCATCGCATGGCTCGACGCTATGCCCGCAGTTCAGCGCGAGCGAGTGGCAAGAGTGCTGGTAGAGCCGCAATCCGTCAAGCTGATCGGCCTTGTCCGCGCCCGCGCCGTTCAGGAGATGACCAAGGCGCCGGGCGCGTCGTGGGCGACGGTCGCGGCGACCCTCGGCGTGAGTGAGGCGACGGTCAACCGGCTGGTAACGATGGCTCGCAAGGCGGGCGCAGAACCGAAGGAGTGAACTAGGTCCCCCTGTTGCCTTGGGCGCTTGACTTGAGCAATAGGGGGACCTATTGTCAGTGGTGTCACGAGTTGAGCCACTGAGGAGCCACAATGGCGAGCAACTGGAAGACCATCAAGGCCGAAACCGCCCCCGACGGCGCCTACGTCGAACTGCGCCGCTTCGACTCCGGCAAGGGCCGCACCAAGTTCCAGTCCTGGAAGATCTACCGCGACGGCCGCGACGCCGGGTACGCCTCCATCCAGCAGGACGCCGACGCCAACTACCGGCGCGTCCTCGCCGGCTTCGAGCGCAACCCGTCGACCGGCAGCTACGAGGCCCGCCCGCGGACCATCGTCGACACCTGCCCCGTCTGCGGCTTCGACCTGAAGGACGACGGCTACCCCGAGGTCCACCAGGCCGACCCCGACGGCGAGCACTGCACCTTCACGCTCATCCTCAATGAGACGGACGAGGACGCCTGATGACCGAGCGTAGCCTCATCGACCTGATCAAGTCCTACGGTCAGGCAAAGTACGACCAGGGCGGCGCCCTCCACTCCGGCGCCAGCGAGGCCGTGGTCCTCAGCTACGCCAACACGGCTCAGGACCTGCTCGACGAGATCGGCCGGCAGCACGCCGACGAGGCGCGGCGCACTCCGTCCGTTGAGCCGGTCGTCTTCGCGTGGGCGCTCGAAGACCTGACCAAGCTGCGCGCCGCACTCGACGCGCGCATGCCGTACAACGACGAGGTGGGTCCGCTCCTCGACCGCATCGAGGCGGCATTGGGGGCCGCGCGATGACGCCCCACCAGCTCGAAGTCATCCTCGACGCCTACGCCTCAGGCGAGGGGTCACTGTGGCTGAAGCGCTCCGACGTCATCGACCGGATGGAGGCGGCGGGGTACCTCGACGGCTACCACGTCACGCCGGCTGGCGCCGAGGCTGCGGGCGTCCCGTGGGCCGACTTCCTCGACCGGCTTCACGGCGACGCCCTCATCGACGCGGCCGACCTTTACCCGGCCCACGAGGAAGTCGAGCGGCTGCGCCTCCAGTTCAACCGGCTGCCGAGCAGCGTCAGCCCGGTCATCGTCGACACCATGCGCCGGCGGCTCGACATCATCGAGGCAGCGTTGCGAGCCGCGACATGACCAACGAAACGCCCGCCCCGCGTGCCATCGGGGCGGGCGAGCTGGTCACCAAGGCCGACCTCAAGCCGGGTCGGGTCATCGAACGCTGGACCGACACCACCCCGACCGCCATCCGGGTGCCGATGCCCTGCCACGAACGCCAGCACGTCACCGCCACCCGCGACACGGTCAGCGCGGTCGCGGTGTGCCGGGCCTGCTCGCAGACGTACGAGATGGTCCTGGAGCCCGACTTTGACGGCGGGCACTTCGCCATCCTGACCGTCGCGCACGTGCCGCACCTGATCTCGCGACAGGCAAGGGCTTAGCGCTCTTCGTCAACCTGGCCGGGGCGATACCGCCCCACGTACACCGCCCACGGCCCGAAGCTGAATAGCCGCCGGAAGGTGCCCATGTGCCGGCCGGCGGCGTCCACCCACCGCATCAACTCGCGGGCGTCACGGGCACGGCCGGGGCCGGACAGCGACCAGTGCACGGGCCACGGCTTCACGGGCGCCACGCCTCATCGAAAGCCGGGTGCGCGTCCCACGCGAGCGCCAGCAGCGGCAGCACCCAGTCCTCGTACTCGGCGACCTGGATGCTGGCCGCTGGCCGCGAGTAGGCCGGGTCGTTCTGTCGCGCGATGGCGTCCTGGTAGCGCGCCAGAATTCGCTGCTTCGCCTCGACGTCGCGCAGCACGCGGGCCGGGTCGTGGCGGGCGATGTGCTCGGCAACGTCTTGGCGGCCGACGATGAACGTCGTCTGCGCGTCCTCGCTCTCGATTGCGTAGCCGTCGTCGCCGCCCTCGAGGTACGTGGTCCAGCGCGCGGTCTTGTGATGGCTGCCGCCTCGCAGGTTGGCGTGTCGAGCGGCGGTCCGCGCAACCGCCTCGTCCTCGGCGAGCCGCGCTTTGATGAACGCCACGATCTCCTTGATCACGTCGTCTCCTCTGAGATCTGCGCGGCGAGCGCCACGATCAGCGCCCGCTCGTCCCCGTCGAGTTTCGCGACCGCCGCGCGCCGTAGTACGTCGGCCCGCTCCGGGCGGACGCGGCACAGGCCGACGAGCCCGGTCGCGGCGCCGGCCAGCTCGCCGGTCACCTCCTGCTCGGCCCACGACAGACGCTCAGTCACGGTCCAACCCCCGTTCCCGCAACTGCTGCCGCGCCTCGCCGAGCACGTCCGCCGGCACCCGGGCAAGCAGCTTGCACGCCTCGCACCAGTCGTAGCAGTCGACGCCGGGCTGCGGGTGACAGCCGCCGTCGCGGTACTCGTGCTCGTTGTCGGCGAACGCGACCAGGTCCACGAGGAGAGGCCGGAAAGCGCCGCGCTCCTCGAAGTGCAGCAGCGCGGCGACGATCCGCTGGTCGTCGGTCATCGCCCGTACTCGTCCATCGGGTTGACAACCGGCGCCGTCCGCAGATACTCCAGAAGCTCCTGCAGGGCCTCGTGCGCGGCGGCCTCGTGGGTCTCGTACGCCTCCAGGAGCCCGCGCGGCACCTCCCAATACGCCTCGGCCGCGCCCGTCACCTCGGTCACGTACGTCGTCAGTGCCGTGTCCTCGACGACCTTCACCTTCGCCACGTCGCTCACCGGTACTCCTCGTCGTCAGCCCAGCGGTCCTCGTAGCGCTCGTCGTTCACGCCTCATCGCCTCCCTTGTCGGCATCGTCCGGGTGCCGCTCGTCACGGATCTGGTACTTCGCCTGCGACGCCAGCTCGCCGCCGAGGATGGACGTCCACTCGCCCCACGTCAGGTCGTGTCCGCGGAGGAACTCGACGCACAGCATCCCGAACTCGGCGCGGGCCTGCTGGACGAGCATCGTGCGCTCATGCAGCCTCACGGCGCATCACCGCACGTCGGGCACGGCCCGGTCGGCGACGCACCGATGTAGTGTCACTCGTCCACGCAGCCTCCTGCCGGCGTCAGCAGCACCTGACGGGCGCGGGCGTACTTCTGCCGCAGCCGGGCGGCGGTCGCGTCGTCGAGCAGCGCCAGCCGCTCCTCGTCGCTGTTGGTCTCAGGCCGCACGGGTCCGCCTCCTACTCGCGTTGTACGCATCCTTGTTGCTCTCGTACCAGCGTCGAACCTTTGCGCGCTTGCAGGTCTTGCAGGCTCGCTGGCCGGAGACCGGATTGACGTAGAGGTTGTCGCCGTCCATCGGATGCCCCTGCGGACATACCGGCTTTCGAATTCGATCGTGAGCGCGCCGCTTGTTCTCGGCGGGCGTCACCGCCTCGAGATGCGCCGGATTGACGCACCGACGATGGAGGCAGTCGCGGTTGCCGGGGCAGTCTGGGTCCGCATTGTGACAAGTGTGGTCAACCTGGTAGCCGTCCGGGACGGGCCCGTGAACCGACTCGTACGCCACGACGTGCGCTTGCCGCACCTTCTTGCGAGTCGTGATTGTCCCGTATCGGTAGTAACTGAGCGTGCCCGTCCAGTGCCAGCACTGGACGGGGTCAAGGTCTGCGTCCAGACGCGCCCAGAACCTGTCAGCAATCGGGGTTGCGGGTCGGCCGACTGTGGTTGGGACCGGAAGCCGTTCGTCCTTGACTCCGTCAACCGTGACGGTTGGAACGTTCAATAGCTCAACGATGTCAGCCATCGTGAGTTCTCGCAGTTCTCGACCATGCCAGCGCGTATCGCGGATCTGGGCCTGGAAGAACACCAACGAGTCAGCCTCCGCAGCGACCCGAGCGGAAACGGAATAGAGGCCTGTTCGGATATCCCGTGTGATAGCGAGGCCACGCCTCCTTGCGAGGCGTCTGGTGGCCTGCGGCATCACGACGACGCCTCGGCGACGTGCTCGAAGTACGGCCGTCCGGCCTTGTCGACCTGGCCATCGTGCGCGGCGTAGGCGAGCTCGCGGGCGTCGGCGACGGTGCGGATCATGCGGCCACCGCCGGGCCGCGCAGCGCCAGCACGGCGTCGAAGAGGTCCCGGACCGCGCGGGCATCCCCCAGGGCAGTGTGGCGATCCGCTTCGGGCAGCACTACCCCGAACGCGCCCAGCAGTCGGTCGAGCTTCCACGGCGGTTTCCAGCCGAACGCGCCGGCAGCGTACGACTCCATCTCGAGGAGGTGGTAGTCGCAGGCGAGGGCCTGGCCGTTGGCGCGGAGGAACGCGGCGATGAAGTCCCGGTCGAACGCCACGTTCGCGGCGGCGAGCGTGGCGCCGTCGAGCATCGCCGCGATGTCCAGAGCGATGTCCTCGACGAGCACGCGCACCGGGCTCTCGCCGGTGGGATGGGCGAGTTCGAAGGCGCCTCCCACCGGGAGATCACTGACGCGGTATGCCCGCTCGTAGTAGCGCCCGATCTTCAGCGCCATCGGGTCGGCGGTCGTCAGGTCGGGCCGCACCTGCCACGCGTACTCGGCGTCGGGCTTGCCGTCCTCGCGGACGATCAGCGCCAGCTCCCACAGGCCGTGCCGGTCGGGCTGAACGCCGGTGGTCTCGCAGTCTGCAAAGATCAGCTTCACTCTTTCTCCTCAAGGTTGCGTTGCAGATGGCAGCGCCCGTCGCGGTCGCACGGCGCCGAGTTGCCCGCCTCGATCGCGGCCCGCATGTGGTTGAACTCGTGCAGGTCGCCGCGGGCGTGGGCGCGCCGGCCGAGCCACACGAGCACGAACCCAGCGCGACGTGCGACCCAGCGGTCAAGGAGAGGCGCGGCCATCAGATCCCTTCCCACTTCCCCGGGCGCCACGACCGCCTCAGCACATGGACTTCGGCGCCGTTCTCCTCGTGGACGTTCGCTCGGCGCAGCGCCATCGACAGGTCGCCGCCGGTCGACATCAGCACCGTCTCGCCAGCCCACTGCGAACCGTGGCCGGGCGGGTAGGCGACGGTGACCGCGTACTCCGTCATCGGCTCGTCACCGTCGACGATCACTCGTTGACCTCGTCGGGCTGCGCCGAACACCACGCCGCCCACCGGATGTGTACGTCGAGCGGCACTTCCCAGCGGGTCACGACCACCGGCGGCCAGCCGGCCGCGCGCTCGTGGTGACCGACGATCAGCCCCTTCTCCGCGAGCGCCACCAGCACCTCGTACGGATGGCCGCTGTCAAGGCCGATCGCGATTGCGCCGAGCACGTCCCGCTGCGAGGGGGTGAGCGCGTCCATGTCCCGGGTCGTCACGACTGCTCCCGCGCCGCGGCGGTCATCTCGTCCGTCCACCGCCACGACGGCAGCCAGCCGTACAACGGCGTCAGGTCACCCTCGACGACGTCGGCCGCGTGCCGGAGCGTGCTCGCCTCGGTCTCCAGCACGTCACGGGCACGCTGGTCGGGGCACGACGCCAGGTATTCGAGGCGCCCCTCGGCGGCCTGACGGAGCAGACGAGCCGCCTCGGCGACACCGTCCGCGCATCGCGGCTTCCGGGGCTGCACCGGGATCGACTCGGGAGCCAGCAGCACATCGCCGGCGTCCGGGTACCAGGTGGCCGTCGACTCGCCGTCACCGTCGTAGCGGTTCAGGCCTCGTGCCGACGCCACCCACTCGATCGGCTCGCAGTCGAGCTGCTCCGGGACGCCCCGGACGGTCATGGTGCCGCCGGTCGCCGCGAGGTGGTGATACAGGTCGTACCAGGTGGTGGTGTAGGTCGCGGACTCGCTCACGCCGCCACCTCCTCGCCGAGCGCCGCCAGCACAGCCCCGGCCGCAGCGCCGGCCTCGGCGGAGCGCCGCAGCTGCAGCAGCAGCGATGCCGTCATCGACTCGTGCTCGGGTGCCGTCGGGTCAATCGACACGACGAGGGTGCCGCGTTCGCCGAGGTGCGGCGGCCAGCCCATGCGCGTGTAGGCGCCGGACCGGCCGCCGACGGTCGTGAAGCCGGCGGCGGTCAGGGCGGCGACGAGGGCGGCCGGGTCGATCACGACCGCACCTCCGCATACCGCAGCAGCGCCGCCTCGAACTCCGGCGGGTCGTACAGGTAGTCGGTCATCGCCCCGCCCTCACGTCGCGGGCCGGGGTGCCGTACACGACGGCACCGGCGCGGATGACGGTCAGCGCACCCGGCCCGGCCTCGAACCAAAGCTCGCAGAACGACGCCAGGCCATCCTCCGCGAACTCCTCGACGGTGCGGGACACCTCGCGCATCATCGCGTGCCCGTCGACGTCGGTCTCGTCGACGCCCAGGTACGTCTGTCCGAGCGCTGGCGCACCGTTGGCCGCGGGCGAGTACAGCAGCACGACGTCGCCGGGGCGCAGCGGCGCCCACGGCTGGCGGGCGAGCGCATCAGCGCCGGCCATGAGGGCGCCGATCTCACCGCCGATGTCGCGGCGGCGCTTCGCCTCTTCAGCCTTGGCGAGCGGGGACTGGTCGGTCATCGCTTGGTCTCCTTCGTCGGGAACACTGCCTCCGCGAGCTTCACCAGGCCGAACAGACTGAACAGGGCACCGGACACGCACGCGACGGTCACGAACGCCCACGGGTAGCCGGTCGCCACCCACAGCCCGATCGTCGCCAGGTACAGGCTGGCCAGGAATGTGCCGACCACGAACATGATCTGCTTGACGTCGTTGTCGAGCCCGTTCCACCAGGCCTTCATCGCCGCACCACGCGCCCGTCGCGGTCAAGCCGGTAGTAGTCCTGTGTCGACTTCCACCCGGTCTCGCCCCGGTCGTCGGCCTGACGGCCGCAGCACGGCGCCTTCCACATCGAGCAGTCCGTGTACCGGGCCGTCACCTCGACCTTGCCGAGGTCGTAGACCTGCCCGCAGGTGCAGCGGACCGGGAACATCATGTCGCGGATCTGCTCGGCGACGAGACGGTCCACGTCGGGGTGGCGCATGCCGTAGATGTCGTAGGTCACGGTGCGGTCATCTCCTTGAACGCTTCGGATGCGTACTCCCACGGCCGGGTCAGCCACTGGCCGCCCTTGATGCCGTCGCCCCGGTAGGCGACGGCCCGGCGCTCGCCGCCCGGCGGCGGGTATTCGATCCGGCCAACGATCGCCGCGGTGTCGTCGCCGGGCCCGCCGGCGCACAGGTAGTCGGTGATGACGCCCAGGACCTTCGCCGTGACGATGAAGTGCCCCGGAGGGCAGTCCGACGGCCCAACGTGTACGTCGGCGTCGGCGGCCTTGCGGATGTCGGCGAGCGTGCCCATCAGAGGCCCTCGGCGCCTTCGGTGACGACACGGACACCGCCGTTGTCGCGCTCCGCGAGTGCACTCCAAGCGTTTTGGTAGATCGCGCTGCGCTCGGCGTCGGTGAGCGCATTCCACTGGTCGACGGTCAGTTCCGTGTCGTACTCCGGGTCGTGCTGGCTGATCTCGATGCGGATGTCGAGCTTCACCGTCTCGTCCACGTCAGTCCTCCTCGCGGGTGTACAGGTCGAGTTCGTCGGGCGGCTCGATCGGGTCGAGGTCGAGGCTGAACCGGACGGGGAACTTGTTCGCCTCGGTGGTGTAGCCGGAGCACTGGATGCACAGGGTGCCGTCCGGCGTGTACTCGCCGTTGGCGAGAAGGTTGCGTGCCTCGTCCTCGGTGTCGGCATGGACGGTGACGGTCATCGACCCGGTCACCGGCACGTCGACCGTCCACTCGGCCACGGTCAGTCCTCCTCGTCGCTGGGGTCGCACCAGGCGCAGCCCGGCACGGTGATCGCCCGCACCCAGTTGCCGGGTTCGGCGCCGCGGCGGTAGATGCAGGAGCAGGGCAGGACGGTGCCCGGCTGCCGTCCGGCGTAGTAGTCCCACCCGTCGGTCGGCTCGGTGGGGCAGCGCAGGGTGACCGGCTCGTGCGGGTCGAGGTCGTCGACGACCATCCGCTCAAAGCCCGGCCAGGTGATGAGGGAACGGTCGCGGTGCTCGACCTCGCGAACGAGGCGGACGTTACCGCGGGCGGGGACCAGGCGGTCACCGGGGCGGACCTCGCAGGCGGCGACCGGGATGTCAATCGTGGAGGTCACGAGGTCAGCCCCGCAGCGGCCCGGCGCTCCCGGATGATGTCGACGCAGAGCGTGCTCGCCTCCGCGTCGGACAGCCCACGGACCCGCAGCCACGTCATGATCTCGCGGCCGGACGCGCCGTAGTCGGCGAGCGCACGGGCCCCCCGTCCGCGCAGGTCGGCGATGGCGGCGAGGTGCACGCCGATCTCAGCCTCGATGTTGGCGATCGTCACCGGTCGTTCCCCTTCGCGATCAGGGCCGCCTCGGCGTTGGCCACGCCCGTGCGGATCGCGGCCCGGTCGATGTGGTCGTAGCCGGTCCAGTTGTCGACGCCGGCGGTGAGCAGGCCGTCGAGCATCAGGCTGGACTCGACCAGCTCCAGGTACTCGTCGGTGGAGATCGTGACGGTCTCGGGAAGCTCGGTCACGACTTGCCGTCCCACTCGGGCATCGGCTCCGCCGCGATCTCGGCCAGCCGCTTCTCGGCCTGCTCGGAGGTCAGGTTCACCTCGGGGTTGCCGCTGCCGCCGTAGGCGAGCAGCTCCCAGCGCAGCGGGGTGCCCGGGTCGGGGATGACCGACACCTCCTGGCCGTTCGGGAAGCGGTAGAGGTGGCGGCCGGCGCGGTCGCGGCTGACGAGGTGGCGGGACAGGTTGGTCATATTCGCAGCTCCAAGCTCGCAGGTGTACGTACACCATACCTCTCCGGGTACGTACACCAAAGAGTTGTTCGTTGTGGATCTGTACGTACACCCGATAGAGTCGGCGATGTGCCTGACCAGCCCAAAACTCAGCACCGTTCGGTGCGCGTACCTGACGACACCTGGTACGCGGCAATCCGGCGCGCCAAGGCTGAAGGCACCTCGGTCGGTGAACTCGTCCGCGAATTCCTCGACTGGTGGCTGCGCAAGCCCGGCGCCAAGATGCCGAAACGGCCACCTGAACAGGTGCCGTAACGACCGGAGCGGTGGAGCCCTACTCGGCCGTCCGCACGTCATTCAATCGTGAGTAGCGTCGCCGCCATGGACGAACCCATCTACACGGCCGCCGACCGACACCGGTACCGCCCGACGCCCTGCCCTGAGTGCGGTAGCCGCCGCGAGCTCGGCTGGGTCGACGTCAGCAACAGCGTCAACACCGACCAGTGGCGGCCGAACGAGAAGTGCCGGAACCGGCAGTGCAGCGAGTTCCGTGATCCGAATAGCCTTGCCGGCGGCTGACCGGCCCGGCTACGCGTAGTCTGGCCTCGGGACGGACGGCCGTCTGGCGCGGGCAACCGCGTCACCCGCCGCGGCGGTACAGCCGGCCGACGTCCCGCCGCAGCTCGCGGGGATCACGCCAGGTCCGCTGTCGGACCCTTCCGACACCGTTCGGTTGAGGCGCCCCGGAGCCGCCCGCCTTCGCCCCGGGCCGCGTAACGAGCGGTCCGGGGCGTCGTGCATCGCGAGTCAGCTCACCGCCGCCTGCCACGGCCAGGCGCCTTCGCGCCCGCTCTCGATCAGCGGGATCATCGAGAAGCCGGCATCCGTGAGCCCGCCGAACGTCCACCGGTTCCGGCCCGACGGGGCATGCCCGCGCTCATACCCGGCGAGGTTCCACGTGTACAGCGGCCGGTCCTGCGGCATTGACTGCGACACCTCCGACCCGTCCACACCCGCCTGCTCATCGGTGACGATCACAACACGGTCGTGGCCGGCGTAGTGCTTCCGCAGCGCCCCCGCCGTGTCGGTGCCGCCGCCGAGGAACCAGCCGCCCGACCTCCACCGGTCGATCGCCCGCAGCAGCGACTCGCCGCCGCGCATGTCGAACGGCTTCGTCTTCGCGCCTGCCGGATCGCCCCAGTACTGCTGCATCGACGAGAACGACACCACATCCGCCGCCGCGCACCGCTGGGCCAGGGCGACCGCGAACACGACCGCGGCGTCCCAGCGCATCAGCGTGCCGTCCTTGGAGAACGCCTCGTTCATCGAGCTGGACGTGTCGACAAGGACCAGAGTCCGGCCGCCGAGCCGCGGAATGTTCCCGAGGCAGTGGCCGAGGGCCTGCTCGAGCGGGTACGACCAGCGCAGCGACGGCGCCGCCCGGTACGCGGACAGGAACCGCATCGGCAGCTGCCGCGACTTCGCCACCTGCTCCGGATCGGAGAGTCGTGCCGCGACCTGGTCGGCGACCGTGTCGGAGACGCCGGCCTCGTCGAAGTTGCGCAGGTTCCGCAGCAGCGCCATGTACCCCATGGCCGGGATCAACGCCTCCCACAGCTTCGCCTTGTCCAGCTTCGACCCGGCGAGGGACAGGGCGTTCTCCCACGTCCAGCCCGCCTCGGCGAGCCGTCCGGCGTCGAGCAGCACCACCGGGTCCGCGGCGGCGTCGAGACGCAGCTGCAGGTTCGCGACCAGCGTCGACAGGCTGCCGGGCAGCTTCACGTCGTCGCGGCCGTGCCGCCAGTCGAGCGCCACCTTGAACAGGTCGCCCTGCCACGGCGCGGACGGCTTCGGGTGGGTCATGTCGATGACGTCACCGAACCGCCAGCCCCTCGACGCCGTGTCGTACTTGAGCAGCGACCGCTCCGTGTACAGCCGCTGCACCGCGTCGCCGATACCGTTCTTGACCGGCATCGGGATCTTCCGGCCGTACCGCGACGTCCAGTAGGCGAGCAGCTCGCCGGGCTCGTCGGCGCGCTGCAGCACCGACGCGACGACCGCACGGTTCCGGGCCTCGGCCGGCAGGGCCTGGTCGCCGCCGCCGAGCGTGAGGCGGCTGCGGACGTACTCGGCGGCACCGACGATCGACGCGGTGCGCATGTTGCCGGCGCCGCGGAGCCAGCCGAGGAACTGTGCCGTCCATGCCGGGTCGGTTACCGCGGCCTCGTGGACGAGCTGGACGTACCGGGAGTCGCGTCCGCCGGCGGACTCGTAGAACGTGGCCTCGCCGACCATGTTGGCCACGGCGAGCAGGAACAGCCCCGACCTGACGTCGCGGGCGTAGCCGGCGCCGCCCTCGTGGGTCACGCCCGTCGGGCGCTGCTCAGAGACGATCGGACCGGTCCCGGATGCCGCGCGGGTGTCCCTGACGTTGAACTTCGACACTGCCTCAACCCTTCGCATGGGGAGGCACACGCACTTCTGAGCGGGGCCGAGAACCAATCGGTGAGGCGATCGTAGGTGCTCTGCCAACTGAGCTACAGCCAGGATTTCGCCTGACCAGCGGGACTCGAACCCGCGACAACCCGCTTAAGAGGCGAAGAACTCCTCATCTGCGCACAGGCCCCGCTCGTGAAGTTGTGGGCCGTCCCGAGAACAAGACGCCGCACGGTGTTTTCAGCCAGAGAAGTAACCGTGTGGCTTCACATAGGAACAGCAGAGGTCACGGTAGCAGCAGGCCGCGATGTTGTCTCATCGATTCAACCGGAGGTGGCGTGTCGGCCGCTCACCACGTCTGTCGCGTCCCGCTTCGGCGCCGGCACCTGTGCCCGCCCCGCCAGCCCGCCCCGCCGCAGGTCCCCGTCGTCGAGCGGCCCGTACAGCTCGTCGTGCAACAGCATCGCCTGCTGGCCGAGACGCAACGCCGACGCCAGCAGCTGCCGCAGCGCCTGACGGGCATCGTCCTCCATCGGCGAGCCGTCCGAGGCCAGCCAGGCGAGGGATGCGAACGGCGGCGCCACAGGGGGCTGCGGGGAGTCCTTGACCTGGACGAGCATGTGCCGCTCCGTCTCGCCCTCGGTGAGGACCACGGCGATGTCCGCCTCGGGGCCGCCGCGCATCTCCCGCCGGCTGCCGTCCATGACGCGGTCGACGAGCGCGGCGAGCGCCTGCCGTGAACGCTCCGACAGGGGCGAGTCGTCGGCGAGCATCCGGCCGAGCTCGGCGGCGAGTGGGGGCAGGGCCGGCGGCTCCGGTGCGGCGGCTGCCTCGCCAGCCATGCCTGCCATCAGCTCGTCTGGGCTCACCTGCAGGGCTGCCGCGAGCTTCCGCACGTTGCCGACGTCGGGCCGGTAGGTAGCGACGGAGAACAGCCGGGTGATCGTCGACGGCGACACGTCAGCAGCCAGAGCGAGGTCGAGTTTCCGCTGTAGGCCGACCTGCTTCATGCGGGCTTCCAGGTAGTGCCCGGCTGGCGTCTTCGGCTCGTTTTTGTCCCCCACGCGGCCATCTTCCCTCGTTCGGGCAGATCTGGAAATCCGGCCCGCCCATCTCTGGAATTTCCACATCCGGAAATGCTAGATTGAGCACATGACGCGAGGCATCTACCTCCGCCCCGAAGCGATCGATCGTCTGACCGCGGCGGTCGGCGTGAAGAAGCTCAACCGGCGCCAGCAGAGCGAACTGCTGCACGTGCCGTACCAGAGCTTCTGGAACGCGACCAGCGGCGGGCGGCGCGTCGGCGTGCGAACCATCACCGAACTCATGGCCGGCATCGAACTCTTCGCGAAGCGCTACAGGTGCAAGCCGCTGAGCCTCGACGAGGTGCTGGAGATCCGCGAGATCGACGACGCGGACGAGGAGATCGAAGCCGCGATCGCGGCCTGACCCCAGAAACGACATTGGCCCGGCAGGTGTGCAACCACCTGTGCGCCGGGCCCAACGGAAGGAGCCTCCGTCGTGTCTGTCCATCACGGTACCAACCGCGGCACAAACCTCGCCAGCGCCGACACTGCCGAGTCGGCCAGCGACCGGCGCCGCGCCAGGCGCATCCGCCGCAACCAGCTCAACCGCTCCGATCTGCGCGATCTCCGCCAGCAGCTGCGCGACGCCCGCGCGCTCCTCGGCGTGAAGCGCCCGGCGGCGGTCTGACCGTGCACAACCACAAGGTGCCGCCCGCCCGCGATACCCCGTGCCCGCGGGCGGGCGGCACACGGGGGACTTCATGACCGCACCACCCGAAGTCAACCAGCCCGATGGCGCCTCACCATGGGACCCCGACCTCTGGGACGCCTACGAAGCGGGCGTCGACATGGAGCCACCGGACGACCGGGCGGATGAACCAGCTCCCCCCGAAACGCCGCTGAGCGAGGCCGAGCAGCGCGAGCTGATGCACGCCGTCGCCAACCTCCCCGAAGAGTTCTGGGAAGCCCGCGAAAGATTCCGCGCCATCCGCCAAGCGGCTTGGCGCAACGGATGCAGTGGAGACGTAGCCATGCTCACCGTCATGTGCCGCACCTCGGCGATGGTCAGCCCCAAGCTGATCTTCGACCTCGGCCGCGGCCCGGGCAGCCTCAACCTGTTCGGCGGTGCCGTCGGCCCGTCCGGCGGCGGCAAGAGCCAGGCCGTCGAGGTCGGCCAGGAGATCGTCATCGCGCCGGCCTACCTCGTCGACGCCGACGGCAACATCGACCCCGACAAGTTCAAGGACGGCATCCCCCTTGGCACCGGCGAAGGACTCGCAGAGGCCTACATGGGCACCGCCGAACGTGAGACCGGCGAGCTTCACACCCGCAACAGCGCCAACGCGAACAAGGGCGACCCGAAGACAGAGAAGGTCCGCGCGCAGGTCCGGCACAACGTCTTCTACTACCTCGACGAGGGCGAAACCCTCACGAAGATGATGAAGGAACGGCAGGGTGCAACGATCGGCCAGGCGCTCCGCACCGCATGGGTCGGCGGCCCGCTCGGCCAGCAGAACGCACGTGACGAAACGACCCGGCTCATCCCTCGCCGCAGTTACTCGTGCGGGATGGTCATCGGCTACCAGCCGAAGACGGTCCAGGATCTCCTCGGCGACGGCGGGCCCGGTACACCACAGCGTTTCCTGTGGGCATCGGCGATCGACCCGTCGCTGCCGTCAACTCGCCCTGACGCACAGCGCCCGTTCTGGCTGCCACTGCACGATGACAGCGGCCAGGCGATCACCGGGACGATCGGCGGACCGAAGTGGATCGCCGACCAGCTCTGGGCACGCCGGGTCGACGTCGTGCGCGGGAAACAGGTCGTTGAAGAGCTCGACTCGCACGTTGACCTGATGCGGTGCAAGCTCGCCGCCCTGCTGGCCGTCATCGACGGGCGCATGGAGGTCAGCGACGAGGACTGGCAGCTGTCCGAGGTGCTGTGGACGACGTCGTGCGAGACCCGCGACCGGATGGTCGAGTTCGGCCGGCGGCAGGCGCAGATGCTTGCCGCGCAGCAAACAGCGGCGCATGTCGACCGCGAGGAGAAGGCGCACGTTGCCCGCCGAACCGTTGATGCTCGCGCCGAGCGGATTGCCCGCTGGATTGGGCGGCGCATCCACGAGCGGGGCGAGGCAACGCACGGTGCGACGAAGCGGGCCATGTCCGCCGAGGACCGCCCGTTCTTCGACGTGGGCTTGGAGCATGCGCTTGCGCAGCAGTGGGTGAGCTTGGACAACAGGGCGTTGCGTCCGGGTTCGGCGCGGCCGGTATGAGCGCCGTCCGCGGAGTGGAGAAATGTGGAGATGTGGAGATCTCCACATCTCCCGGATGTCCGCGCGCGCTACGCGAGTCGCCCCGTTTACGACAAGGACACGTGTTTTCACAGCTCAGTGCCATCGATCGCGGTACGTCGATCTGCGTGATTTTCGATCACCGCGACCCGCCGAATGTGGAGATCTCCACATTCTCCACATCGGCTGACGGCACCTTCCGGAGCCACAACGGCCATCTACTCCTCGCCGCCTCAAGCGCAACCCCTGATCGCCACAACGAACGGAACTTCCTGTGAACGAAGACCTTGAACAGGCATACCGCCGCCAGATCGTCCAGCTCACCAAAGACCGGAACGAGGCGCGCGATGAGCGCGACCAAGCCCTTGCCAACTGGGGCAACGAGGTGCAGATCCTGCGCGCCCAGCTCGCTGAAGGCACCTCACCCCGAGTTGAAGCCCTGCGCCGCGAACTGCGACGCGTTCAGGGGCAGCGAGACCGTGCCGTCTCGGCGCTCAGCGAGGCTCGACGTGCGGGTGTTACAGCATGAAGCTCAAGCACAACGTGCCGGCACGAGCGTTCCGAAGCGATCCGATCACGCCGGAGTACCAGGCGGAGGTCGACCGTTCCACGAACAAGCTGATGCTCGACTATGAGCGGGCCCAGCGCCGCCTTCGCTCGGCCGAGGAGCGGCTTGAACGGGCCGAGGCCAAGACCGCCGCAAGGGCTGCCAAGAAGAAGGAGGCAGCGGCGCGCGAGCACGAGGCTCGCGTCGCTGCCGAACTCGTCGAGCTTCGCCGCGAAGAACTCCAGCGAATCGAGGCCCTGATGAAGTCGGCGCCAGCCAGCGCCCAGCACCGCGGTACCCGTAGTTTCCGTCCCATTCCGGCGCCAGGGAGGCAAGTGTGAAAGGCAAGCACTCACAGGCGGCGGCGGTTCGTCGCGACGTTTCGGCGATCGAGTCGGAGCGCGACAGTGCCTTGGCGCGGGCCGTCCGAGCCGAGACGGCGCTTGCGGAGCAGCGCGAAAGAGCGCAAAGGGAATCGGAGACCGCGAGTCGTGAGCTTCGCATGTTGCGCGAGGCTGCGACGGAGGCGACCTCGCCCGAGACGGAAGACCTTCGGCTCAAGCTGGAGCGCGCGCGGCGGTACGCCGAGGCATTGGAGGATGCGATCAGATCCTCCCAGCTTGAGACGGCGCAGCTTGAAATCAACATCGCGCGGGCACTGATGGCCGAGTATGGACTCTCCTCGATTACCGCACTTGGGTTTATCGCGGGCGTGTGTCGGGCTCGGCAACTCGACCGGCTAGGCCCAGTCAACTTCGATGACGGTCTCACGTCGCCAATCTCCGACTTCGACGCAGGGGTCCGCAGCAGTGGTCCGACCTACCGCCTCGGCCTCGGCGTCGGGATGGGTAACGGCGAAAAGAACCTTCGCTGGCGTGAGGACGGGGTCAGGGATGAGTACCGAGAGTTTGCACGGCAGTTCATTGCCGCCGCCCGCTCGGACAGCTCCAGCGAGACTGGCCCACGCCATCTCGGACCGCTGACTCTCGACGTCGCCCGTGCCGCCGCCGGAGTTGCGGCGTGAAGGGCAAGCATGGCCGCGCGGCCGAGACCCGCCAGCAATGGTTAGACCTGGAGCGGGACCGCGACGGCGCGATGGACCGCGCGATGAAGCTCCAGGCGCAACTGACCGCGGACCGCGATGCCTGGGCTCGCCGGCAGGCGGCGATGGAGAGCGAGATCGCGGCGCTCCGCACTGCGGCCAGCGAGGCGGTGACACCTGTCGTTCAGCAATTGCGAGACCAGATAGAGCGAATGCGCGCTCAGCGCGACGAGGCGGTAGCCCTGGCCGAGAAGGCTAGGGCAAAGCAGGGCCGGATGGCCGAACGGACTGTCGGGTTCATAGCCAAGGCGCTTGGCATCACGCACGTCGAGGCTATGGAGTACGTCGGCGGCTTCATCGACCTCGGGGCGCCCCGGGACGCCGAGACTGGCGACGTCCTGCTGCAGACCGTGCTCGACAACGGACTGAATGAAAGGATTGACCGAGGTGAGCTGACGTATGAACAGGCCGTTCAAATCGACGGCATCCGGTACGGACGGAAGCGGAAGCGGCACCGCGCCCTCGACGAGGCATTCGACGCTACGGTCAATCAGCCCACGGGCGCGCTCGGTCCGCTGACCAGCGACGTCGCAGCGGCGGTGGATGCCCGATGACCACGATTCCCGCCCTCATCCGCGCCCTGCACGCCGCCGGCTGGTCGTACCGGATCACGCACGAGGAGTCGCCCCGCGATGCGGACGGCGCCCCGTTCGACGACGGCTGCTACGTGCACTCGTGGACGCGCGGCGAGTGCACGATCGACGTGCCGCGGAAGATTCGCGGCCCGCTCGTCGGCTGTATCTCGTACCGTGCGGACGAGCACGACAGCACCGACGGCGCCCTCGTCGGTGTCGAACTCGTCCAGCGACACGGTGCCGACATCCTCCGCGTCCTCGGTGACTGTGTGGGCGTGTTCGAGCCCGACGACCCGGCTTGGCGCCCCCGTCCTTCCGGCTGGGTGGAGCGCCCTGCCCCGGTCGGCTCGTGGTGGGAGGCCCCGGACGGCGCCGCCTACGTCGATGGCGACTACCTCGACGGCCCCGGCGACCAGATCGTCACCTTCGTCCTGCACCGCCGCGACGGCAGCCGCGCCTGGGGCAAGGCGGGTGGGCGCGAGTTCGCCCACGCCTACACGCGCCTCGATGGGCCGCCCGACTGGTACACGCCTGACCCCGACGCCGCCTTGGAGGCGACCCGATGAGAACCTACTTCCTGATCGTCACCCAGCACGCGTGGCTGAACGAGTCCGGCCACGGCGTCGAGTACCGCTGCGTCAGCAGTGAGTTCGCCCGCCGCGAGACGGCGCTCCGCTGGGCCAGCGCCCAGTTCGACCACGACGACCTCAACATCGCCACCGTCACCGACGGCCGGATCGTCGCGTTCGGCTCGGGCATGGACGACTTCGGCCCCGACGTCGACGGCACCCCGCACTTCGGGCACGACCTGGGCGAGATCGCCGAGCAGATCGGGCTGACCGAGACGAGCGCCCGATGACGGACCTGGACCCGGACCTGATCTCCCGCCGGCAGTGCAACGCCGAGGCACTCCTGGCCGGCAACCTCGAGCCGGACGCTGACCACGAGGCGGCCGAGGCCGACCTGCGGCACCTCGTCGGCCACGACGTGCAGGCGCTGCTGTGCGAGCTGGAGCGCCTCGCCGACCAGGACGTGCTCGACATGCTCGGCTCGATCGACAACGCGCTGCGCAACGGCTCCCACATGACGAACGCGAACCTGGCGTTCCTGCTGCTGTGCGAGCGGCTCGGCGTCGACCGGGACCGGCTCGTGTTCAACCCGCAGCGGATCGGCGAGATCGCGGCCGAGGTGACCCGATGAGCCCCGTGACCCGCCACCACCGCGGCGCTGTCCAGATCGACCCGACCCTGCTCGACGACATCGACTGGGTCCTCGACATGGACACGGCCGCAGCGCCGGAGGTGGTGCGCCCGCTCGGCGACGAGCTCCGCGACTACCACCGGGACCTGAGCCTGGACTACGACCGCGACCACGTCGAAGGCATCCACGACTGGCTGTACGTCCGCGAGGTCGACTCGGTGCAGCGGCTCCGGGCGAGCCTGACACCGGGCGGCGCCGTCGATGCGCAGTTCCTGTCCGAGGTCCGCAACATTCTCGACGGGCTGACGCTCAGCTTCGAATCAGAGTGCGGTGCGGACCCGTGCTGCAACGACTGCAAGTGGTGCTGGTTCCTGCTGCTGCGGGATCGGTGCGACGCGGCGTTCAACCGGGCTGGGTTCAGCCGGCCCGCGTACCTCGACGCGCTCGACTACGACCCGGACGAGGTGTGGCGGACCCGCGGTGCCGCTGCGACGCCGGCGGGTGGCGCCTGATGGCCACCGAGACCGCGCAGGAGTGGGCGGCCCGCCTGTCCGCCGCCGACGTCGAGGCGATCTTCCACAAGGCGCTGGGCGGGCACGACATGCGCGGCGTGGTGTACGCGCTGCGGCTGCTGGCGACGAAGGACCCGCACCGGGCGCAGGAACTGCTCGACCTCATCCAGGTCGGCGTGAAGCTCCGGGAGGGTGCCTGATGGCCGACAACCTTGGCTTGCGCGCCGAGCTCGACGAGCTGGGCCCGTCCGAGTGGGCGTTCCAGACGCTGCTGCGGATCGCCGCGTGGGGCCTGCACGACGACAACCGCGACGAACTGCGCGAGATGACGAAAGAGGCCCGGGCGAGGTTCCGGGCCGAGACCCCCGAGGAGACGAAATGAGCAACGACCCGTTCCCCACGGACCGCTACATGATGGCGACAGTCGCCCACCACAAGCTTGGCGATATCTCCCGCGACAAGCCCGCTCTCGCGGTCATCTACGGCGAAACCGACACCGACTGGATCGGGCAGTGGGCCGCCGGGTTCGGCCTCGTCAACGTCCGCTTCCCGAAGGCCACCACCCGCGAACTGACCGAGGCCGAGAAGGCGCACTACCGGACCAAGGTCGTGCAGATCAACGGCGGTGCGGTCGAGGAGATCCGGATCGACAAGGAGGTAGCCCGATGAGCCGCGACGAGTACGACCCGATCAAGTGCCCGATGCCCGACTGTGACGCCGACCTGTTTCTGGACTGGACGGCGTCGATCGGGCTGTCCCGCGGCCTGCTGACCGTCGCCGACGACTCGTGGATGCCGGACCCGGCCCACCCGGACGGTGCCGGCTGGCGGGTGGCGTGCGCCGAGGGGCACGTGGTGCTCCTGCCCGGCCCGACCGGCTGCCCGTGCGGCGCCGACAGCTGCGCGCGCCATGGCTTCGACGAGGCCGAGGACCTGCGGCGCTTCCACGCGCTGGACGCGGAACGGCTGTCCGAGGTGCTGACCCGGCTCGGTGCGGTGACCCGATGACCACGTCCTACGCCCGCCACGCCCTGCTCCTCGCCGAGTCGAAGGAGCGTTTCGCCCGCGAGACCGCCAGCCACGAGCTGACGATCCTCCACGACGACGGCCTGTACCGGCACATCCGCTGCGCGACCCCCGGCCGCGCCATCCACCGCTTCGACCTGATCACCTGGCCGGGGCATCTGACGATCACCGGTGACGTCGAGTCGGCGCTGACGTTCCGCCGCGCCGACGACATGTTCGCGTTCTTCCGCGGCGCCGGCGACATCAACCCCGGCTACTGGGCGGAGAAGCTCGTCGGCGACCGCCGGGCGCTGGAGACGTACTCGATGGACCTGTTCCGGTTGCTCGTCGACGAGCACGTCACCGACGCCGTCGAGGCCGACGTGGACCTGGCGCCGGTCGACGATGACCAGCCGGGCCTGGCCGCCGCGGTCGAGGCGGCGTTGACCGACGAGTTCAACCACGAGGACGCCGACGGCGCGCAGGAGTTCCTCCAGCGGTTCAGGTACCGCTACGCCGACCGGGCTGGCGTTGAGCAGGAGTTCCGTTTCGTGGACGCGTGGGAGTGGGACCTTGCCGAGTGGCACTGGTCGTACCTGTGGGCGTGCCACGCGATCCGGTGGGGCGTCGGACGGTACGACGCGGCGAAGGCTGAGCCGCTCGGCGAGCTCGTAGAGGTGGCCCGATGACCGCCCCCGAGGAGCTCCTCCGTCGCCGCTTGGTCCAGGCGCTGCGGTCCTGCGGGCCGAACGCCGCAACGGGCGCACTGGCCGACGCCGTCCTCGCGCTCGGCGACCTGGAGTCCCGCTGGGAGGTTCGCGGCGGCGACCCCGACGACCCTGGCGACCGCTGGTACAGCTACTGCGACACCCGCGCCGAGGCGGACGCGCTGGCTGCGAAGCGCAAGGCCGAGGTGTTCGCCGTGTTCTCGCTGCGGTTCATGCCGATCAGCGTCGATCAGGAGGGTCCACGATGACCGCCCGCACCCAGCTGGTCGTCCTGTACCACGACCACCAGCACATGTACTTCCCGGTCGGCCCGGACTGCGGCTGGAAGATCGACAACGCGTCGCGGTGCCTCGTCGTCGGGAAGTTCCCCCGCACCTACATCCCGCTCGACACGGTCCGGTCGTTCGACATCGAGGCCATCGGCGGGGACGCGCCCGAGGCGGCTGGACGAGGAGCTGGGGCGGTGAACGCCCGGTTCGTGGTCGTTCACACCGACGCCGAGGGTGTCGAGCGGACCCTCGGCAACATCATCTACACGGACGAGGGCGCAGCATCCAAGCGGGTCGCTGAGCGTCGCGCGCGGGCCCTCGCCGAGGGCTGGCCGGACCGCTACGACTTGTGGCTGCTGGTACCCGTGCCGACCGAGGTCGGGCCGCCGACGTGTGACCGGTGTGGCGAGCGGGGTGGACACGCGCGGTCGTGCGCCCCGCCTGAACGGGTTGAGGAGGTGGGCCGATGACCGCCGCAAGCCCGATCACCCGGCTTGTGCCGGGCCGCCGCGTCCGTGCCGTCATGTCCGACAAGGGCGGCACCCGGACCCTGTCCTCGCCGTACCGGCTGACCGGCCTATACGAGTACGCCGACTGGATTCCCACCGCGCACCTGCGGGCGATCGCCGAGTCGATCCGCGAGTGCGGCGACCACCGCGACAACTGGGGCACCTTCCCGTGCGCGCCGGTCGTCGACGGTCTGATCGCGCTCGCCGATGAGGTCGACGCCAGCCCGGTCGCCGGCCACGACCAGGCCGACATCGGCCGCGAACACCGGGATCTGCTCGTCTCGTGGCAGCGCCGGATGGAAGCCCGGTCGCCGCTCCTCGCCGAGGCCGCGCGGATCGTCGATGACCTTGTCGTATCCAGGAGTGTCGGGCAGGCACGGGCGGTCCTGGCGTTGCTTGCCGACGCGGATCTGCTGCTGCCCGGCGTCGACGCCGAGCTGCGGCCGGTGCTGGCCCGCTACGCCGCTATCGATCAGACGGAGGTAACGCGATGAGCTACACCCGCTATGTCATGAAGGCCGACCCGTCGTATGTCGTCGAGGCGGTCCGGCTGCACGAGACCGACACCGACTGGGGTGCGGTCGCCGACTGGTGCGGCGCCGACATCCGCGTGGACGGCTCGCCGGAGACCGGCATCTACTCGGTGCTGGATCTCGGCCTCGACGGTGCTGTGCATGGCGACTGGGTTGTGAAGCAGCCCGGCGGCTGGTTCGTGTGGGACGCCGACGGGTTCGCCCACGTATTCCAGCTGGCGCCGGAGGTCGCCCGGTGACCGGCCTGAACTGGGAAGACTCCTGCACCTGCGACGACCCGTTCGCCGCGGACCCGCCGACGTTCGTCGAGGGCTGCCCGGCGCACGGCGGTGAGGTCCGGGAGGTCGCGCGGCGGCTCGATCGTTGGCGCAAGGAGTTGGCGCCGGCGCGGGCCTGGACCGGTCACCACGACCGGCTGAGCCGTTCGATCGCCGCGTTCGAGGCGCTGCTGGTCGAGCACTGGCGGCATGAGGCGCCCGGCCCGGTCCCGTCACCGACCGGTTCGTGCGGGGCGTGCGGCGGCACCGGCGAGGTGTTCCACGGCTTCGGCGAGAACGGGCCCGTGTTCGGCGGCGAGTGCGGGTGTGAGACGCCGTTCTGCGGCGGCTGCGGCCAGCCGTGGCCGTGCGGGCCGGTGAAGACGATCGGCGCCGCTGTAGGGGCGGCGTTCGCGATGGAGGAGGTTCGATGAGCGCGAAGACGATCACGTGCTACCTGCTGGTCTGTGACGGCTGCGGCAAGAACATCGACGTCGACATGGACGGCGGTATCAGGCACTTCGACTCGGTCGAGGAGGCCCGCGAGGAGATCAACGAGCAGTGGGACGACGACCCGGGCCGCGACCCGGTGTCCGTCGGCGGCCAAGACCTGTGCGGCCCGTGCCGGCTGAAGCCGCACGAGTTCGTGCCGGTCGACCGGCCCTACGGCGTCGACGACCGCTGCATGCGTTGCTGCGTCGAACGCGACGAGCACGAGGAGGTGTCCGCGTGAACGCCGAGGAGTTCAACCGCCTCCTGTCCCGTTTCGAGGACGCCTCCGTTGCCCTGCACACCGAGCAGACGCGGTCCGCGCAGGACCGCTGGGAGGTGGCCTGCGATGCGATCCGCGAGGACCGGAGCAGACTGCTCCGGCTCATCCGGGACCTGCTCGACTCCGACGACTGCTGGTTCGACCATCACGGCGGCTGCCAGGCCCACGGCTACCTGTCGCTGGAGCCGGGCGAGCAATGTCCGCACGCTGAGGCGAAAGCGCTCCTCGACGCCGAAGGGGTGGCCCGGTGAGCGCCGTCCCCTCGACGTACGGATACGCGGTCCTCGACAACCTCGGCCGGAACGGCTGGAGCTTGTACGCCCGCACCGGGCAGATGGTCCACCGCATGCTGTTCACCAGCCGGCATCTCGCCGAGGACCAGTCGCCGCGGGACCGCGCCGTCGCCGAGCTCGCCGGGCTGGGCTGGAAGGTCCGAGGTGACGGCTCCTGGTACATACAGGCGTGGACCGGGGCGCCCGCCGGCACGAGCTGGGTGGCGATCGAGCCGATCGACACGCCAGAGGCCGACGCGGTCCGGCGGCAGCGAGGTGCGTGGTGAACGCGAAGCTCAGGGAGCACGCCGACCTGCTACGCCGGGCCGCCGGGCACGTTCGCGGGCACCTGGTCGACGTGACCCCCGGCCCGTGGATGTCCGTCGGCGAGACGAACCGCAAGAACAGCATCGCCCTCGTCGGCGCGGTCGCGAAACGCGGCACCGGGCAGGCGATCGCCGTCCTGGCCGGCGACCCGCGGACCCGGCACGCCGACGCCCGGCTGATCGAACTCATGCACCCGCCGGTCCCCGAGGGCCTCGCCGCGCTATTCGACAGGGCCGCCGCCGCGATGGACAGCCTCGACGACACAGACCGCCAGATGCGGATGACAGAGGCGCACCTGGCGCACCTCGCCGACCTCATGGAGATCGTCCGGCTGGCCCGCGAGGTGCTGCGCGAGGGGGTGGGGCGGTGACCGCGGTCTACGAACGCACCGGCGACCTCGCCGCGCTGCTACCGTCCCGGGCCGCGTGCGAGCGTGGGTCGACGACCGTCCACGCCGCCGAGGACACGATCGCCCACCACGACAGTTTCGGCGGCTGGGACCACCACTACCCGGAGCTGACGTCGCTGTGCGGCGAGCGCGGCTGGGGCGAGGCCGGCGCCGGGAGCCGATTCGCCGGGCAGGTGATGGACCTGTCGCACGTCAACTGCCCGCGGTGCCGGCGCACGACCCGATTCCGGGAGGCGACCCGGTGAGCGACCTCCGCCGCTGGCTTGAGGCCGAGTTCGCGAAGGCGCAGGAGGACGTCCGCCTCGCCCGGTTGGCCGCGAACTCTCGGCGGCAGGAGGGCCGAGGCTTCGTGGCCGTGAACTACGCCTCGGCGGTCGCCCGGCTGGTCACGCTCGGCGAAGTGATGCAGCACCTGGACGAGCCCGCGCCGCGGCGGATGCAACACGAGCCCGGCGCCTGACCCTGAAGGAGAAGCTCATGGCTGACCTGAAGCTCCACCTCACCGACGGCCGCACCTGCACCGTCTCCAACGCTGGCGCGTCCGGCACGATCGGCAGCGTCGTCGAGGCCTTCCTCGCCGGCCAGCAGGGCGTGTTCACCGTGACCGTCGACGACACCGTGCGCCAGTTCCATGTGCAGGACCTGGCCGGCATCGAGGTCGTTCGGTGACCGCCGCCCTGCGCCACCTGGCGTGCCCGTTCTGCCCGCACACGACCGCGTTCACCGACCCGGACGTCGACGAGGACTCCGACCCGGACGCGGCGTTCGGCGACCTGCTCAGCCACATCCGGTGGGAGCACGGCGACCAGGATCAGACCCCGGCCGTGCTGTGGCCGAAGATCAAGGAGAAGCGGTGAGCACGCCGCTGCCGGCCGGCGCGCCCTCGGCCGCCGTGCTGCGCCTCGCCGAGGACAATCCCGGCCTGCTCGTCGACCCGGGCCTGGCCGGCCGGCTCGGCCTCGACGGGCCGGCCTGACGCTGCTGCCAGTCTGGACGCAACTGGCGCCAGACTGGCAGTTCAGAAATCCTCGATGACCACCGTGTCGACACCGTCGCTGTACGCGTCCGGGGTTCGGGTCGCCACATACCACGCCTGGCCGCGTGCGACGAGAAGTGCCGCCGCACCCGACCCGGGGCCGCCGAACAGGGCCGCCGCCGAAGCGTGCGCCTTCCACTCATCCGCATCCAGCCCGACAACGACAACCGACGGGTGGCCGGTGAGAACGTCCAGCATCGGCCATGCCGCCTCGTCCAGCTGGACGCCCGCTTCGATGAGGCAGATCGCGGGGACGGCGACAGCCGCTTTCTCCTCCGCGACCTCGCCGAGGAGTTCACCGAGGCCCGTGGACCCCGCCACGTAGGCGAGCACGGTGGAGGTGTCGAGGGTGAGCTGGGCGTTGATCACCGGGAGGTGATGCGGGCCAGCAGTGCCCGGCGGCGCTCTTCGCGCTGCTCCGGCGTCCACCGGGTGGCGAGCTCGTCGAGCTTGGCCCGCATCCGGGCCCGGCCGGCGGCGGTGATCAGGACGCCGCGTTCGTCCAAGTAGTCGCCTCGGGTGTCGGGCTGCTGGTCGGCCATACGTTCGACCATACCGGGTCGGCCCGACCCGGTCACGTGGTCATGTGGGCGCGGCGGCGGGTTGCCACCGGCGTCAGGTCGCCGACGTCGAGCCCGTGCCGGTGCAGCAACTCCTGCAGCTGGCTGGTCGTACACCAGTGCTTGGCACCCCACGGGTCGACGGCGCGATGCCACATGCGGTCGCCGGAGTCGTCGAGGTCGCACCACACCGCCTCGACCCGCCACCCGTCCGCGTGCAGCACCGCCTCCACCATCAGCCCATGATCGCTCGACGTTTTGGCAGGTCAAGGGTGCCAGGCGAACTACAAGGCTGGAATTCACTGGAGCGCCGACGCGGAAGCGGTCAGCGGACTGGCCAGCCGCCGCGCACCCCTCGGACCGTTCAGGCGGCCAACCGTCCAGTTGCCAGGTGTCCGCCGCCTCGGAAGGATCGGGGATCCGCAACCGAGGAGGTTCACCGTGCGCCGCCTGCTGCCACTCGCCGCCCTAGCCCTGCTCACCGCATGCGGCAACAGCAGCAACCCGGAGGCATCCGCTACAGCAGCGCCCACACCCGGCGTGTACAGCCCCGGACCCGGCGTCGTTGTACCCAGCTACACCCCATCCGTGTCGCCATCGAAGCTGGTGGTCACCTGGCGGAACTGCGACCCCCAGAAGAGTCAGATCCTCCAACCCAACAGCGACGCCTGCGAAACCTCATTCGCTGTTGACGCCTGCCAAGCCTCGAAAAGTCACGGAGATGCGCTGCTCGAGGTGTTCATCGAGAACAAGGGTGAGGTCGAGGAGGCCGACCTGCAGGACTGCCCGCAGTATCTGCCGACGTGGCGAAAAGCGCAGCGTGGATTCGCCGACGGCACCCACCTCGTTCCCGAGGACGTCCAACCGGGCACGTATCAGACACTCGGCGGCGTCCAAGATTGTTATTGGGAGCGCAATGCGGGCGGGAAGATCCTGGCGAACAACTTCATCACCGGGGCAAGGTCGGCGCGGGTTACCGTCCAGAAAGGCGACGAGACCCTGGTGACCCGGGGCTGCGGCGACTGGCTACCGGCCTGACGCGCCGGCCAGCCGCTATCCTCAGGGTCACCTTGCGCGCCCCTCGCAACCCGGACGGTGACCGTGACTCTGCAGCGCTACGAGATGCAGCTCCGCCGAAACCAGCACAAAGAGCGCCTTGACCCGTTCAGCCGCACCGTCGACCTCGACGACCCCGCGCAGCTGTCCACCGTCGAAAGTCTCCTCGTCAAACTCCTCGCCGACGCTGTGAAACGTAGCGGCGGGAAGATCAGCAACCTGCACGAGTACGACCTGCAGCTCCGGAAAGCCGGCAGCGGCCACGTCGAGCTGACGTTCGTGGCGCACGTATCCGAGGTAGACGAACGGGACCGCTAACCGGCCTCGGCCGCCCGTTGCGCCCAGCGCGGCGCCACGATGCCACGGTAGGTGTCCGTGAGCGCCTGCAGGATCGTCTCCAGGCGGTCGCGCTCCTCGGCGGTCAGCAGTGAGTCGTCCTCGATCAGGCTGGCCAGCTCGACCAACGTCGGGGGGATAGCCCCCCGTCCGCCGTGGCGCACGCCGCCAGTCCAGCGCGCCACAAGATCGGTGACGGGCACGTCGAGGGCGTCGCCGAGTCGCTGTAGCGTGCGCACGTCCGGCGTGTACTCGTCGCTGTAGGTGAGACGGCTGACCGTAGCGGCACTGATGCCGGTGGCCTTGACCAGGTCGAGCTGCCGATGCATGCCCTTCTCGGTCATCCGCTTGAGCAGGTAGAACCCGAATTGCGTGGGTCCACGCTCGCCGTCCGCCATGCCGCCAGTATGCCGCGCGCCCACACAGAAGATGGCGCAGCCCTCGCCGCGCGAAGTGACTTCCGCAGAATGATGCTAAGATCGCTTCCATGAAAGCAGGATCAACCGTCGAGAGTGGAATCCACCTCCGGTGGGACCGCCTCCAGGAATTCATGGGCGAGCTGAGCCTCCTGTCCGTCGAGGGGCAGGCGCGGCAGCTTGAGATGCGCCCGCTCAACCTTCACCGCGCCAAGCACGACAACCGCGTCGGCGACCGCACCATCGTCGAGATCATGGCTGGCACTGCTGCGATCGCCCGGCGACGCCGCGCGAAGGCGCCCAAGTTCGAGGACCTCTTCGAGATCCGCCTGCCGGCCCGTCCCGAGTCCTGACAAGCAGAAGGCCCGGCGCGGTCTGACCACCGCATTGCCGGGCCCGGATTGGACTAGGGAGGTCCAACCATCATGCTCGCCCCCGAGCATACGACGAACACAACCAAGACCGCGACACCGCGGCGGTGCCCGTGAGCAACGCCGAGGAGCCCGAACACCTGCAAACGCTCCACACGCGGTTCCGCCGCTGGCTCGGCGACAGCTACGACCTCGGTGCCATCGACGCCACCTGCGCGACAGCGGCAGTGGAGCAACTCGACGGCGACCCGTGCTGGCTCATCCTCATCTCCGGCTCCGGCAATGCCAAGACTGAAACCGTCATGGCACTCACCGGAGCAGGGGCACTCACGAGCTCGAAAGTCACCGGCGAAGCCGCCCTGCTGTCCGGTACGTCAAAGAAGGAACGCTCCGCCAAAGCCACCGGCGGTCTGCTGCGGCGCATCGGCGAACGCGGCATCCTCGTCCTCAAGGACTTCACCAGCATCATCAGCATGAACAGTGAACGCCGCAACGAAGTCCTCGGCGCACTCCGCGAGGTCTACGACGGACACTGGGACCGCGAAGTCGGTGCCGACGGCGGCGTCATCCTCACCTGGGACGGCCGGATCGTCGTCGTTGCCGCATGCACCACCGCGTACGACTCGGCGCACGGCGTGATCGCAGCGATGGGTGACCGGTTCGTGCTGTACCGCATGAACTCCTCGGCGACGGTGGTCCGGCTCGCCGCCGGCCGCCAGTCGCTGCTGAACGTCGGCGACGAGTTGCAGATGCGGGCAGAACTTGCCGAGGCGGTCGGCGACGTGCTCAAGCACGTCAACCCCGAACTCGCCGTCCTCAGCGAACAGGTGCAGGACGATCTGCTTCGGGTCGCGAACCTGATCACGCTCGGCCGCACCGCCGTCCAGCGCGACTACCGAGGCGACGTCGTCAGCGCCGAAGCGCCCGAGATGCCGACCCGCTTCGCGAAGATGCTGGCGCAGATCGTGCGGGGCGGGCTGTCGCTGGGCATGACCGAGGAGTACGCGGTGTCGATTGCTGTGCACGCCGCAGGCGACTCAATGCCGCCGCTGCGGCTGGATGCGCTCTGGGACGTCTACCAGCATCCGGGCAGCACCTACACGCAGGTCGCGAAGCGGCTCCAGAAGCCCCGGACGACGGTCGACCGGGAGCTTCAGGCGCTGCATCTGATCGGGCTGCTGCACCAGGACGACGCCCCCGATGGCGGTCAAGGGTGGCGGTACGTGATCAGCGGCGAGGTCGAGGTGCCGGTGCTGGAGCGGGTGTGGTCCAGAAGTGCACCGGCGGACGTGCCCAGAAATCCCCAATCTGACGCACTGGCGACGTCGCAGCAGCCGTCTCTTCTTGAACCCAAAAACCCGAGGTTGGGGATTTCTGGGCACGTCGCGAGGGCGTCAGCCAGCAGTGAGCGACCACTTGACTACGTTGGGTGCGCAATCTGTGGCGAGAGCCTTGACCCGCGCCTCGGCGCCACAACGCATCCAGGATGCGAACGCAGAGCCGCATGACGGCCCGGACCGCAGCGCACAGGCCACCTCCGGGCCAGACCGTAACGACGCCGAGGAGCCGCGAGCATCAGCGCGCGCGAACCTCCCGGCACGCGACATACACGCCACATTGCCCCCGATCATCTTGACGAACGGACGAAACGATGACTCTCGAGAAGACCGAGGACTGGCAGCGACTCGGACAGGCGGTCGTAGCGCGACGCGTCGAACTGGGCATGAAGACGCGGCAGTCGTTCGCCGCCGCGGCGTTCATGTCGGAGCGCGTCCTGGCCGAGATCGAAAAGGCCAGGCGCTCCAACTACGACCCAGCCACGATCGCGCGCCTGGAGCAGGCGCTCCGCTGGCCCTTCGGTACCGCGCGCAGCATCGTTGCTGGCGACGCCGAACCGCCGTCCGGCCCGCCGCCTAGCCCACGGGTCAACACCGGCAACGCCCTCGACCGGCTCGCCGCCCTGCTCGACCCCCGCGGACCTCTGGACCTGCAGGCGCGCACCGCGCTGGAGACTGCCCTGGAGGCGCTGGCCAGCCTCGCCGAAGCGCAGGCCAGCCCTGAGATCTGCCGCCCTTGAGGCAGGTCACGACGAAACCGCCCCGGCTCCGAAGAGCGCGGGGCGGTTCGCGGCGAAGCCCTGGCGGGCCTCAGCGTAACGTCGCCAGCTGCCGCTGGGCCAGCAGCAGCGCGCCGAGGGTCTCCAGGCCATTGATCGACCGCCCGATCTCCGCGATCGCCTCGCCCAGCGGCATCGTCACCACCGACATGTCGAAGTACTGCTCAATCTCCGTGTCCAGCTGCGCGGCGCCAGACTTGAAAACCGGTGAAGCCAGATAGAGGTGCGAGTAGCCGGCCGTCTCTGAGGGGCGGGCGTAGAACGCGCCGAGCGGATGCAGGTGGCCGGCGTCGGCGAGATCGTAGCCGGTCTCCTCGACAAGCTCGCGCAGCGCCGCCTTGTCCAGATCCTCGCCCTTGGACACGATTCCGGCCGGCAGCTCGAGCGTGTCCCGCTTCAGGTTGTGCCGGTACTGCCGAACCAGGACCACGCCGCCGTCGGCAGTGATCGGGACGACGACGACCGACGACGGATTGTCCGTGTAGAACCAATCGATGATCGCCCCGTCGGGCATCCGCAGCTGCTCGCGCACCCACCGCTTCGGAGTCTCGAGGATCACCTCGGACTCGATGAGCTCGGCGTCGCGCATCTTCGCGGTCCAGTTCGTCATGCTGCGGCCTGCTCCTTGGCGTCGTCCCAGAGTTGGTGGAAGTGCTGCTCGTAGGTGCGGAACATCTGCCCAGCAGGTGTGGACTCGAGCAGGAATGTCGGCGAGTCGCCGCCGGTGAGGTAGCGCAACGCCGGGGTGGTCAGCATCCGGTTGTCGCCGCGGACGATCGACGCGGTCGGCGGCACGTCGTAGGTGCGGATGTGCATCCGCCCGCCGCAGCGTGCCGCCATGCGGTGGAAGCGGTGCAGGGCACCTCGGATGCGCGCAGCGAGGGTTCCCGGCGGGCTGCCCTCGGCGGCGTCGATGTCGGCGATGCCCGGGTAGTCGGGGTTGAGAAGCAGGATGCGGATGTCGCAGCCGCGGCCGGCGGCGTCCCGGAGCAGGCGCGGCACGTCAGCGTCATTGGCGTAGCCCTGCTCGGAGAGCCCGTACAACCACAGGTACTCCTGGCAGTCGCGGATCATGTCTTGCCATTCCGGGCGGGCCAGGTCGCGGCGTGCGGCCCACGCGTACACCACGTCGGGGTCGCCGCCGAGTCCCTGCGGCAGTTCGGCGGCGCCAGCGGCCCGTGCGAGATGTTGGGCCGCGAGCAGGACGTCGCCGGGCGGGACCGCGCCGGTGGTTTCCCATCCGCGGACCGCGGCCGAGGTTGGGGTCCAGCCGAGATGTTCGGCGAGGGTGGCGGCGAACTGCCCTTCGGTCTGCTCGAGCACTCGCCGGACGGCGGTGATGGTGTTCCGTGCCGAGCTGGCGAAGTCGTGGCGGCGGCGGAGTTGGATGACGTTGTTCGGTGTGGCGTCGGGCATGTGGTGTCCCGTCCTGAGCGCGGTCATGCCGATCGGGCGGTTCTGCCTCCGGCCCGGCGGGGGGCGGTGGCCGGCTGCTGCTGGGGGTTGGTGAGGCCGAGCTTGGCGTACAGGTCCATGATCTGGCTTTGCAGGACGCCGAGCTGTTCGCGCAGGTCGGCGAGGTCGGGGGTGATCTGCCCGTCGATCTGGTCGGACATGCGCTGCACGGTGGCCGCGACCTCGTCGAGCCGGGCCGGGATGTCCGGCGGGGGCGGGATGTCGCTCGGCTTGCGGCGAACTTCGGTGCCGATGCCGGGGGTGACGTTGACGATGCCTTCGTCGCGGAGTGAGTACACGGCGTTGCGGGCGACGCCGACCTTCACGCCGTAGGTTTCGGCGAGGCTGTCGTAGGAGGGGAGCGCTCCGCCGACGGGGTAGACCTCGCGTTCGATCTTGTCCTTGAGGTCGTCGGAGATCCTCCGGTACCCGACCGGGCCAACGCTTTCCCCTGCCATCCACCCCTCCACCCTGTCCAACACTGTTCACCCTGTCGTGACAGTTCAGCACAGTTTGGCGCCGCAGAAGAAGTCCGGGCGTCGTGTCGTGGTTGACCGCACTGCATGCACTGTGTCACAGTGTATGCAGTGAACCGGTTGTCGATCAGGCGACCCAGACCCAGATCAAGGAGGCGTGGTGGAGGTTTTGGACCACACCGCCGGCGAGACGCCAAGTCCCGTTGACGTGGCCCTCGCCTTCCGCGCCGCAGTCCAGCAGCGGCAGACCCTGAGCCCTGACGAGTCGCGCAAGTACCGCAGCGCCGTCCGCGCACTCCGGTGGAGTGAAGGGCGTCAGCGCAGCTGGATTGCTCGCCTGCTCGGCATATCGCCGTCCGCCGTGACGAAGCTCCTCGGCCCCAAGCCGAAGACCACTCAGACCACGGAGGCCGCCGCATGACCACTGCCGTGATCCCCGTCGACTTCCACACCCGCCGCCGCGCCGTCCCCCAGCCGGCCGAGCCGCGCATCGTCGCGACGCCCGGCTGGGGCCCGTGCCCGCTCCCGTGGTGCGCTGAGCAGCCCGGCGGGCCCGGCTGCCACGGCGGCGACACCCACATCGCGCCCGGCGGACACCAGATCATCAGCGACCGCATCCACACCCGCACCGTCGAGTACGTCACCGGGACGGACGCCGAGGGCGGCGACATCACCGCCTCCGTCACCGTCACCGGCTACGAGGACCGCGACAGCGGCGTCTACGACGTCGAAATCACCCTCCTCGTCGGCGACGTCGCCGCCCAGCTCACCCCGGCCGCCGCCGGCGACCTGTTCGCCGGGCTCGGCGCTGCCATCACCCTCGCCCAGAAGCCCCCGGCTGCCGTCCGTCCCCCGTCGGGCGGCGGCCGGGCCTCCACCGGAGCGACGGCGTGACCCTCACAGACCCCCGGCCGCCGTCACAAGGCGGCGGCTGGGCTCCAACGTCCGGCCGGGGAGCAGCGTCCCCCGTCGCGCCCCCGGCCGGGCCTAACCCGTGGAGGAGGTGACCACGATGAGCACGCCAAGCACTGACCGCCCCAAGGGCACCGGCCCGTTCTACCTCGTCGCGCTCGTGTGCTCGGGCCTGTCCCTGGACACCGCGGCCCGCTACTTCCACGGACACATGGGCATCAACGGCCTGCCCATCCACGGCATCTCCGCCGAACTGGCCGCCATCTGCGGCGTCGGCGAACTGACCCTGGTCGCCTGCGGCTACGCGATGCGGCACAGCGTCCGCCGCGACGGCAAGCCCGGCGCGGCCCAGCTCGTCGCCTTGTCCATGTGCTCGGCGGCGACGTTCATGGCGATCGCGCTGGACGGCCCGGTCGCCGGCGCGCTGCGGGCGTTCTTCGGCCCGATCCTGGCCCTGATCACTCTCCACCTGGCGCTCGGCATCGAGGTCAAGGTCCACTCCGGCGTCAAGACGGGCACGTGGGCGCGGATCGTTGCCGAGTTCCGGGAGCGGTTCCTGTCCCGGCTCGGCCTCGGCGACGACGAACGGAAAGCCGCCGAGCGGACCCGCGACCGGGCCCGGGACAAGGCAGCCCGGCTCGCGACCGCGACCGGCTGGGTGCCGCGGCGCACCCAGCGTCTCGCGAAGGCCGTCCGCGCGTCGGGCGCCACCCTCGACCCGGTGCAGCGTGACCGACTCGTCGAGCAGGTGGCGGTGCTGCGGAGCGTCGCCGACCTGGCGGAGATCAAGATGGCGTCGCCGTGGGCTGCCGTCGCGGCGGAGCGGGACCGGCACCCCCAGGGTTCCGGCACCCCCGGCACCCCGGTTCCGGCCGACCCGCAGCACCCCGGCACCCCTGCCGCGCAGGCGCCGGCACGCCCGGTTCCGGCACCCCCGACACCGGGGTGCAGCACCCCTACCGGGGCACCCCTGAACGGTGCCAGCGCCGGGGGTGCTGCACCCCTGTCGGTGGGTGCCGGAACCCCCGTCCTGCACCCCGGCACCCCTACCGCGAGCACCCCGGCACCCCGGGCCAACGGCACCGGTTCCGGCACCCCGGCACCCGCCGTGACCAGCGGCGGCACCCCTGACAGCACCCCCGGCGACGACGAGCTGCTGGCGGTGCTGCGGGACCCGGCGAGGGTGCCGCGGAACCCCGACGGCACCGTGCCGACGAAGCGGGCGATCAGGGTGCTGGGTGTCGGACGCCCCCGGGCGATCCGGCTTCTCGACACCCTCGGGCTGCGCCAGAACCCCGACCCCGATGACGGTTCCGGCACCCCCGGCGGCACCCCCGCCCAGGACGGTGCCGGCACCGGCGACGACGACCCTGACCGTGTTCCGGCACCCCGGATCAACGGCAACCGCCCCCTGATCGGAGCCGCGTCATGACCCCCGACTACCGCCGCGCCGCCCACGTGGCCGGCATCGTCGCCGGCTCGTTCGCGGTCGTGGCGCTCGCCGCGGACCGGGCCGGCTGCACCGTGCAGGGCTACACCGGCATCGCGTTCGGTGGCGTCGCGTTCGGCGCGGCCGTCTGGTACGCCGCGCTCCACGACCGTCAGCAGCGCATTGCCGCAGGTCAGGGGGCGTGATGGCGCTCAAGGGCACCCCGGCGGAGCGGCGTCAGCAGAAGGCCGACCAGCGGCGCGCGAACGAGATCGCGTTCCACCGCCAGGCGGGGATCGCCGCGCAGACCGGCCACGAGAAGGTCATCGCCGCGACGCAGGCGGCGAAAGCCGCGTCGAAGGGGCTCACCGACGGGGCGGCGCGGGAGCTGGCCCTGCACATCGTGCAGCTTGTCGAACGGTTCGACGTCGCGGAGAACAGGAGGCGGCCGTGACTATCAGTGACGCGTATGCGGTGGAAACCGGATCCGGAAGCCGATCCGGAAGCCCTGCCGTGGCGGTCGAGAAGGCGCGCGCGGGCCCGAGCCCGCGCGCGAGAGTACAGCCACTCTCCGTCATGGTCAACACGTTCGATGGCTGGGGCCGGCAGGCCCTGGCCGACCTGCGCGACGCGTGGTGGACCCCCGCCGCTCTGCCCACCTTCAGCACCGCGTGGGCGGAGCGGATGCCGGACCGCGACCGCGTCCCCGGCGGCAACACCGCCCTGTATGCCGGCTGGATCGCCTACAACCACACCGTCGGCCTCGCGGTGCCGCTCGCGGCCCTCGCCGTCGTCGGTGTCCTGACCCCGCTGCTGTGGATCGCCCGGCACCCGGCCCGGCTCCTGCTCGCCGCGGTCATCACGACCGCACTCATCGCAATCGCAACCAACTAAAGGAGGCACGCCATGGGACCCGGTGGCGGTTTCAACAAGGCCAAGGGCATCAAGGCCCTCGCCTGGATCTCGTTCATCCTCGCCGTGACCGGCGGCGCCGCCGTCGCCGGCACGTTCCTCGGCGACTGGGTGTCCGGCCTGATCGGCTTCTTCCCCGACTGGGTCGGCATCGTCATCCTCGCCGGCGCGTTCACCGCGATGGCCATCGACCTGTTCGTCGACGGCATCCCCAACCAGGTCGCCCTCTACACGGCCATGGTGCTGCCGTCCGTGGCCCGGGCCGTGCCGGGGAAGCTCGGCGACACCGTCACCGACCTGTCCCGGCAGCTGCTCGGCTCGGTCAACGGGGCGCTCGGCGTGTGGCTGGGCACCTCCTCGGCGATCGGCCTGGCGATCACGTGCGTGGTCGTGTCGCTGCTGATGGCCCGCCGCGTCGTCACCAAGGGCAGGTAGGCCGGCGGTGGAACTGCTCATCGGCGCCGCCGTCTACGCGCTGATCATCCAGAAGTTGTGGGCGGCGGCCCGCACCGA
>NZ_JBNJNH010000004.1:0-47885 GCF_050936175.1 Dactylosporangium sp. CA-139066
GGTGACGTGCGCGGGGTACTTCCGGTGCGTCGAGTGCAGGTCAGGCGGCATTTGGCCCTACCCGATATGTGACGTTTGTGCGCTCCGTGCGTCCGGTGCGTCGAATACAGTGACACGTCCGTGAGACGTGATGTGCCTCCCGGGCCGGTCTGGAGGGCGGGCGGAGATCTCATGAGCGCCAGCAGTGCGCTGGCTGCACGCTACCTTCTGTAGTTGTCGGTCGGCCCGCGAGATATTTAGTTTCTCCCCTTGTAGGGGCTCTTAGGTGTCAGGAACCTGTGACACCTGTGATACGTGTGACATTCGCAGGTCAAGGGCCATTTTTGCCGTCACAGCCTAGCCGTCTGTCACAGGTCGGCACCTGTGACAGCGCCTCCGAAAGCTGTGACAGGGCGGCAAACCGACGCGGCCGACGTCGGACGCGGGTCGCCGCCCTGGTAGCTACCGAGGTCCATTCTCACTCTGCGTGTGGTCGGCGGCTAGTGGGACCATTTGCTTACGCGGGCACCCGCCAAGCCGTTATCAGTGACGGCAGGCAGCGTCGGCGGTACGGTCTGCTGCGACGCGACCCGACCGCGACAGGGGGCACTGATGGCCGCTGAACGCTTCACCTTCACGCTGCGCCTGAACGGCAAGCGGGTGCGCGAGGTGGACTCGTTCACCCGGGCCCTCGACCTCGACGAGGCGCGACGCACCGACCGCATCCTGCTCAACTGGATGGTGGCGGCGATCGAGCGGGCCGGCTTCGACCCGGCGAAGATGGTCAACCAGTTCGACCTGTCCGTGTGCCGAGAGGGTGAGGTCAGGTCCGCGTTCGTGTTCGCGGCCTCCGTCGATGAGGTGCCCGACGCCGAGCGGTAGCGCCGGCTAATTGCCGCGGGCGATTTTGCGTCCGACGAGGATGCCGTCGTGGATGTCGAGTCGCAGGGTTACCCAACCGTGTAGGACCAACGCCGCGCATTCAGCGACGGTGCGCGTCCGGTCCACCAGGCCCATGCCCTGCACGACGGCGCATGCAGCTTCCAGTCCCTCGGCCTGGAGCGCGTTGATCGCTGGGGCGGCGCCGACCTGCTCGAGTGCGAGGGCGTAGATCATCGGCTGGCGGGGGAGGCCGACGATCACACTGGCCGCGATGAGATGCGTCGTCAGATAGGGATCGCTTGCGACCTCGGCTCGATGGGCATCGAGGCATGGTGCTTCCCAGATGTTGGCGGCCATCATGCGCCACGTGGGCGTGGTGTCGACATCGAGCATGCCGTTGCTGCCTGGCCGCCGTTCGCGTGCTCCGTACTCTCTGGAGTCGATCCAGTCCATAGCGCTCGGCGCGGGGAACGGATGGGTCGGATCGCAGCGTGTACCGTCCAGTCCCTGGCGCATGGCGTGCCACCCTTCGACTATAGATGGTCGTGCATATCTTACTGGGCCACTGCAGGGGGCAATAGGGTGAATACGATTCGTTCACTTGAGGGTGGCGGGACGTGCCTGAGGAGACCGCCGAGGATCGGCAGGCACTCGAGAACCTGCAGCGGGCGGCGAACGCCAACAACAAGGCAGTGCGCGAGCAGATGGCCCGCGGGGAGAAGCCCATCGAGCGGCGGGCGGGGCGATCGTAAGCGGCTCGCGAGCGCTATGGCAGAGGCGCTCCCGCTGTCGGTTGCCGCCGGGCGGGACAATGGGCCGGTGAAACTTTGGCGGCGGAAGCTGAAGAGCCAGGGCGCGAACCTGGTGTTCGCACTCATGCTCGGGATGCAGCTGTTCAGCGGCGAGGCCGGGGATCCGCTCCTCGCGCACCTACCGAAGCCGGCCGAGCCGTACGCGGCCGACTGGGATCGGGCGGAGGTTGAGCCCGCCGTGGAGCCGGTCGACCTGAACCGGAACTCGAGCCCGGCGCCGACCGGGGGCATGGAGATGCGCGCGACCGGGACGCTCGGGTTGACCGGCACGGTGATCATGCCGGGTGATCCGTACGTGCAGATCCACCGGCAGGTCTAACTCGCTATGCCCGACCGATCGGCCGCCCCGGCCCGGGTGAACCGTCCCAGCGGCTGACCGGTTCCGGCTCGACCTCCGTCAGGATGCTCGGATGCGCCCCCGTCACCCCGCCTCCGCGGCCGTCGCCCTGCTCTTCCTTGCCGGCTGTTCGTCGCACAGCGACCCGGCTCCCGTCGATTCTGCGGCAGCTGCGGCGGCGACGTACTCGGCGAAGCCGTGGTCGCCGCCGGCGAAGGTGTACACGACGCCTGTACCCGCCGATTTCGAGGTCACCGTCAACGAGTTGGGCAGGAAGTGCTTCGGTAGTGCTGGCTGCAACGTGACGTTCTCGGTCGAGTTGAAGAACGTTGGTGGCCACGACTTTGACCCGGCGAAAACCTACAAGATCGTGTATACGGTGAACGGGACCGAAGACCCGTACAGCAACGCCGTGACGATGACCGGCGACCAGTACAGCCGCGCCGACGAAGAGTTCGTCCAGGTCAAGGACAAGTCGGCGAAGCTGACGGCGACCGTCACCTCGGTCGTGTCCGCGTAGGCCGATAGGGCTGGCGCGGCGGTTGCCGTGCTGCGGAAGGGCGGACCCCGGTTGGGTCGTGCCGCCGCGCCGACCGTCCATGTCTATCGACTGCTGGCGATCCCTGTCGTGGAATGGCGGTAGGTCTGCGGATGGTGCACGTCCCGGCGGCGAACGGGGGAGCGATTCCGGCTACCGGACCCGCTCGCGTTCGACCGCCCGTACATCCGGCCACGTCCACCCGTCGACCTCGACGGTCCGGTAGGCGAGCTTTGGCGCGTTCGTTGCGAAGTCCAGGGCGATGCCACCTTCGGCCTGCTCGAACTCGGCAAGGTGCAGCTGGCAGCAGATTGGCAGCGGGGGCGGCGCCGATCGGCTAGACGGTACAGTAGGAAAGTCCTACTATTGTCCTATGACCACCACGACCGTGACCCTGCCCGACGAGCTGCACGACAGCCTCAAGCAGGTAGCCGCCGCCGAGCACCGCTCCGCCAACGCCACCATCGTCTGCGCCGTCGCCGAATACGTCCAGAACCACGACAAGCGGGCCTCGGTACGCCTCATCGCCGCCGAAGTCGCCGCCAAACATCGCGAACTGCTCGACCGGCTGGCCAAGTGACGATCTACCTCGACGTCGATGACCTCCTCGACATCGCCGCAGCCGCCATCGGCAGCCCGGCGAAAGTCCGCGACTACGGCCTGCTGTCCTCGGCAGCGGCCAGGCCGCAGACGAACGTCTTCGGCCAGGAGGCATACCCGGACCTTGCCGGGAAGGCCGCCGCGTTGCTGCACTCGCTGTGCGCCAACCATGCGCTCATCGACGGCAACAAGCGGCTGGCGTGGGCTGCGACGATCACGTTCATCGTCCTGAACACCGGTGGCGGTATTCCCGACGTGGATGTCGACGATGCTGAGGCGATGATGCTGGCCGTCGCCCGGGGTGAGCTCGTCGAGGTCGACGACATCGCGGCGCAACTGCGCCGTCTCGGCGTCATCTAGGCCGGGCAGGGTTTCGAGCGCGCCCGAGGTGACCCCTCGGGCGTTTGCTTTTGCCCGCTATTCGCAGCCGTCGTCGAACTCGCTGAGCCGGTCCGGGGGCACCATCCGCAGGTCGGCGACGTCCAGCCCGTGCCTGCGAAGCAGCCGCTGCAGCTGCGCGATCGTGACGAAGTGGCGTTCCCCGGACGGCTCGACCGCCTCGAACCAGGTCCTCGAGCCGGTGTCGTCGAAGTCGCCGACGGTCTCCTCGACCCGCCAGCCGCCCGCGTGCAACACCACACCCACCCGACCATGATCGCTCGGCGTTTCCGCAGGTCAAGTGGTGCGAGCGAACTACAGCGATGGGATTCGCGGGTCCGCCTCGACGCGGAACAGGTCGCCGTATCGGCCAACGTCGAACAACCGTCAGCCATCCGGGACTGCCGGACATCCCGTTGTCCGCACACCACACCGTCGGCAGGATCGGGGATCCGCCCGACACAAGGAGATGCCATGACCCAGCCTGCCCACCCGTCGACTGGCCTCCGAGTCGGCGGCATCATCCTGATCGTCTTCGGTGTGCTGCCAATCCTCTGCGGCGTCGGATACGGAATCGCCTACTACACCACGCAGGGCTTCTTCGACGTCGAGGGTGCTGACGCGCTCGCCGACCTGCGGTACGGCAACCTTGCCGTCGCGGGTAGCGGCTTGTGCTGCGGTGCGGCGTTCATCGTCGCGGGTGTGGCCATGCTGGTCAGCGCCAAGCGGCGCGGCGCGCAGCCAGGCACGGCTGCCGGGTAGAGCGTCCCTCCTGCGGCTTGGTCACCTGGTCGCGGCGGTCGCAAGAAGTAGCCGATCCGTGTGTCGGCGATGGCGTGTAGATCGGGAGAGGCCAGAGCGTTCCGGCTCTACTGTTCGCTGGCCGCCACCCACTCGGCGAGCACGACCTCAACATCCACACCACGCTCTGCCGCCACCTGCCGGGCCCGCTCATCGACGACGAACGGCACCGCAACAGCCCGGATCACCACATGCGGCGCATCCGGCGGAGGAATCTCAGACACCGGGCCGGCGACCGGCGTGAACTGCCAACCACCGGGGGCCGCATCCTCGACGAGCTGCTCCATCTCAGCGAGCTCGCGGAAACTGCGCGTGGTCATGACCGCACCGTACCGCCGTCCCGGCCCAGTAGATCGCTTTCACGCAGACTAGGAAGCGCTTCATCGAACGCCTGCCGGAACGCGGCCACACCCTCAACCGGCACCAGGCGCTCCGCCAGGGCCGCATCCCGGGCGGCCTGCACGCCCATCCGGCGCCAGAACAGCGACGGGTCGGCCGCCTCCGCGGCGGTCCGTGCGTCCACCTGGGCTTGGATCTCGGCGAAACGCTTCCGAGACGCGGGCGGCACGGCGGGCAGGTGCTGCTCGTCCATGAGGTGAGGCTACGGCGTTACAGGCCGCCCCGTGACCGGCATCCCACTGCGGCGTTCGGACGTTCGGGCGAGCGCGAATAGCACGCAACCGGCGCGAAGAAAACTGCGATAAACGGACGTGACGAACAAATCGCGCCGACAAGTCGAGCCCCTCGACCCGGACAGCCCCGCCGGCCGGGCCGCCTCCCGCGCCCTCACCGCCGCGATCGACAACGTCCGCGCCAGCATCGCCGCCCGGCGGGCAAGTGGCATGGACGGCTGGGCGAATGAGCGATGAGGCAGCGTGACGTGACGCTCGACGCCCACCTACCCGAGCCTCGAGACGACCCCGACGCCTCCACATCGAGTCCCCCACCGGCTTGCACCTGCGGCCAGCAGCTCGTCGACGGCATCGCGCGCCTCCTGGACCTCGCCAACGCCCGGCGCGATCCCTGGCTCTACACATTCCAGGAAGTGGCCGAGCTGATGGGCGTTGGTCTACGGGTCATCGAGGACCGGGGCCGCAGACTTGAGTTCGCATTCGTCAGCTTCGGCAAGAGCCGCCTGCTCACCCAGGAGCAGCTCGACGCTCTCATCGCGAAGTTCACCGTTCAGCCGGCGGAGGTGACGTCGGCCGACGAGGAGATCGAGGCGCGCAGGAGGGCGCGGACTCGCAGCGGTCGCCGACGGCGGAGCGAGCTGCCGTGACCGTGGATGCAATTTTGCCTGAGCCGGAAATTGGAGCAGTTGCGGGGGAGAAGCGCAGCATTGGCGCCAAGCCGTCCCGGCGCCTGCTCGCACCAGGCATCGAGGAGTACATCCGTGTCGTTGTGGCCGCCGCCCCGCCGTTGACCGCTGAACAGGGCGCGGCACTGCGAGTGATGGCCTACCCGGACGAGCGCAGCCAGCGAAGCAAGCAGCGGTGACCACTAACGACGTCCCGCGCGTCCTCACGCTGCAGGATGCCGCCGCCGAGAGCGGTCCTCCGCTGGGCTGGCTCCTCCGTGGCTGCAAGACCCGGGAGCTACCTCACGTGCGCGCCGGCCGCGCTGTACGGATGACCCCCGAGCAGATTCGGCAGGCCATCCAGATCGCGGCAGTCGTCGCCGGCGACGACTGCCGAGCTTGCCGCCGACCGCATCGCGTACGCGTCGGGTAGACGGGCCTCACGGCGACGGCGAAACGCCGAATAATTGCGCGCGATCAGCGCAGCACGCCACCGAACAGGTACCGGGTCGCCCCCGACCTGCGCGCCTCCAGGCTGGCGGGGACGCGCTGCGCGACCGCCGCCGGCAGCAGCTGCGCGGACTCCAGCACCGACACGAACGCGTACGAGTCCAGCTCCTGCGTGCGTAGCCGGATCGCGTGTTCCGCTTCCTCGAGCACACCGCCGTCAAAGATCAGGTTCACCATCGCCCGCGGTCGAGGGTCGGCCGCAGGCGCCCAGTCGACGGCCAGCAGGGCGCCGATGTCGAGCGTCAGGCCGAGCTCCTCGCGGACCTCACGCCGGGCGGCATCGTGCGGGAACTCGTCCGCCTCGACGTACCCGCCCGGCATCAGCCATGACTCCCGGTAGTTCGGCTTCACCAGCAGCACCCGGCCCGCCGGGTCGGTGATGAGCACGGCCGCAGCCGCGTGGAACGTCGGCAGGTTCGCATAGTGGACCTCCGGCGGTGCCCACTCGCCCATCAGGCGGCCTTGGCGAGCTGGGCGGCCTGGTCGAGGAACGCGGCGGCGGCGCGGTTGCGCCGGTGCGGCTGCAGCAGGCGGCCGAGTTCGTCGACGCGCTCCACCACCCGCCGGGACCGGACCTCACCGGCGAGGGTCAACGCCTGGGCGCCGAGCGCGGCGGCGTGCTCCACGTCAGGCCGCGGCCCGGTCGCGTGCACGGTGGCGACCAGCGCCGTGTGGAGCGCGCGGGTGCGGGTGCCGCCCTCGTCGACGGCGACCGCGTCGGCGGCGTGCCGCAATGCTCGGTCGGGGCGGCCGAGGTCCCGCCAGCAGCGCATGGCGGTCCCGGCGTAATGCGCCGGCGTGAAGTAGCCGGCCCAACTGGGGGCGTCGCTCGAGGTCTTGGCCATGGCCTTCTCGGCGTTGCGGAGGGCGGTCGAGCAGCTGGCCTCGTCGGCGGCGATGGCGTGCGCGCATGCCTCGGTGGTGTAGAGCCGCGCCAGGACGGCCGGGTGTGCGCGGCGGGCGCCGTCGACTGCGGCCCGGGCCAGCCGGACGGCCTCGGCAGGCTGGCGGAGGAACACGGCCTGCGTGGCCATGTTCGCGAGGATGTGTGCGCCGAACGCCGGATCGTCGCCGGCCTTCGCCATGCGCAGGGCTTGGATGAAGTACCGCTGCGCGAGGCCGTGCTCGCCGACGTCGTACGACATGAACCCCACCTGTCCGGTGAGCTCGGCGACCGCGGCGAGCAGCTGCCGGCCGACGGCGTCGGTGTAGGAGCCGTGCAGCATCGGCGTGACCTCGCGGTGGAGCCAGCCGACCATGAGCGCGCGGGCGTGGCCGCCGCCGTGGCGGCGGTCCAGGTCGAGGATCTGCCGCTGCGAGGCGTGCAGAGCGGCGACGTCTCCGGCGGTGACGCGGCGGGCACCGACGTGGGCGGTGTCCCGGTCGCGGGGGTCGAACAGCCAGGCCCAGCCGGCGGTCATGGTGGCGCCCACGATGAGCGGGGCGGCGGTCAGGGCGTCACGGCGCAGTAACAGGTACCTCCACAGGTCGGCGACGGTGTTGCGGCTGTCCTCGAGGGACGGCCGGTACTCCAGGCCGAGGCGTGTGAGGTCGGGGCCAGCGCGGCGGAACCCGAGGTCGTCTTGGGTGACGGTCCGGCCGAGTCGCCGCGTGAGCACTTCGGCGATGACGGCGGGGGCCGGGTCGTCGGGTGTGCGTCCGCGCAACCACCAGTAGACGGATGCGCCGTCGTACTGCAGCTCGACGCTGCGCGTGGCCCGGCTGTGGGCGTTGACCTGCCGCGCGAGGGCGGCCTGGCTGTGGCTGTAGCCGGCTTCGGCGAGGAGTGCGTCGAGCTCGTGGTTGGTCACTGGCTTCGGCATGGCGACCCTGATCCGTTGCGCAGAGCGGTGAATGCTGGGGCGTTTCGAGCGTAGGCGGCGGCGCAGGCGGGGGACAGGTCTGCGCAAGGGCGCGCAACGGCGGGCATGAATGCGCAGGGGTGCGCAACCTGCTCCATCTCCCGCAAGCCTCCTTCCGGGCGGAGCGTGGTGGTCACGGGCTCGGCGGCGACTGCGGCCGTCGTCGGGCTCGCCAGACCAAGGGAGGTGCTCGGTGCGCGGACTAGTCGTTCGGCTCGACGCCAGCTTCACGACAAATGCGCCGGACGCTCTCACGGGTGTAGACGCCGGCGAGACGCTCGAGGATGTCCTTCTGCCTGATGCCGGCCTTCGCCTCGGCGACGATCTGTGCCGCGAGAGCGTCCCTCGCGGCTCGCATCTTCTCGCCGGCGGCCTGGCGGGCGCGTCTGGCTTCTTCCACGGCGCGGATGGCGGCCTTCTCTGCTGCCAGGCCCGCAGCATATGCAGCTGCCGCGGCGGCGAGCGGATCACCTGCCGCGCCCATCGCCTTCTTCGGCTTCTGCGTGGTCATGGGGCCGATCATCCCACATCGGCCATACAGCACTCAATCGTTGGCCCAATGCCAAACGCCTTGACCCATGTGGCACTGGGCCTTATGATTATTGGCGTAAGCAAGACGGGCCCCAGCCGGTGCTACCAACACCGACCGGAGCCCTTGACCGGACACCTGCTACCAACAGGAGACCGACCCAAATGCACGCTATCAAGGCCCCCGCCGCCACTCGCGAGCCCGTCCTGGCCATCGGCCAGCAGATCGAGGCCCAGGCGGGTCGGACCGTGATCACCCTCCAGCGCGTGACCGTTACCGCCTGGACCGTGGTGACCTACATCGGCACCCGGCGGATCACCGACCAGTGCGCGACCTTCGCCGACGAGCAGGCCGCGGCTCTCACCGCCTCCGCCTACTACCAGCTCGCCCTCGCCGAGACCGTTGAGCCCGCCGCCGACCCGGCCCGCTCGCTCGCCGTCGGCGAGATCCGCGAGCACGTCGCCGGGCCGGTCACCATCCGGATCTTCCAGACGGCGCAGGCCGGTGTGCTGGTCCAGGGCCGCCGCAACGGCGTCATCGACTCGGCGCTGTGCAGCCGCCACGACCACGAGTGGGACGCGCTCCGCGCCTACGCGGCCCTCGTCGCCGCGAACCCCGCCTGACTTTCCTCCCCGTCGTGGTGGCGGGGTCGTCCCCGTCGGCCCCGCCACCACCCCTCACCCTGCCCAAGGAGCCCATCCCATGCAGTTGCCCGAGTTGAAGTCCGTCGACGGCGGACGTCCCTACCGCGTGTGGACCGTCGGCCTGATGCCCCTCAACCAGCTGCCCCGTTTCGAGCCGGGCATGACCGCCCCCGCGTTCGTCCCTGTCACCGACTGGCGGGTCATTCCCGACTGGGACGGCCGGCTGTACGTGCACCGCGGCGACGGCATCCGCCACGAGCTGCACGGGACGCAGCACGCCTCGGAGCATGACGCCAGGCGCGCCGCGTACGGCGCCGGACTGCTCGGCGTCATGGTCTACGAGGCCGACGCTGCGGACTACGGGTTCCCGAGCGCATGACCAGCCCCGACGAGATGACCGCCGGCGAGCGCGCCCGCGTGCTCGCCGCCATCGAGGGCCAGCGGCCGGTCCGCATGATCCGGCCCTCCGACGGGCGCAACGTCCCCGTCGCTGCCGACCGAGTCCAGGAACGCCTCGCCGCCGGCTACCGGCTCGCCGAGGAGGACGAGCAGTAGCCCGGGTGACTTTCCCGTGCGCCCGACCACTCGTCGGGCGCACCGATGGCCACCCGGCCAGCAGAAACAAGACGGGCCCCAAACCTGCGATTCCGCCGCAGCCGGGGCCCTAGGGCAAAACTAACTGGAGGTCCGCCCATGGACACCAACACTACGGCCGCCCGCACGGCGACCATCACCGGCCTCGCGGGCGAGCCGAGCATCCGCGAGGTGCCGCAGCCCACATTCATCGACCTCGCCCCTTGGTGGAAGTGCCCGGCGTGGTGCGACAAGGGCAACAACTGCTACGGCGGCGATGCCCTGAGCTTCGGCGGCCCGGCAATCATCACGAGCCGCCACCACGCCAGGACGGTGCTCGTCGGCGACGTCAAGGACATCGACGGCGCCAGCACCAAGGTCAGCGTCGAGGTCGAGACCATCGAGGACATCGACGGGTACCCCGAGGCGCCGGTCGTCACCATCTCCATCCCCCTGACGTCCATCCACGCCGACGACGCGGAGCGGCTCGCCCACACGATCCTCGCCGCGGTCGCAGACGCCCGCCAGCCGCTCCCCAGCAAGGCGGGGGAGACAGCGTGAGCGCCGCGACCCTGACCCGCACCACGGCGCGGACCTGCCCGCCGTGGTGCCGCAAGCACGGCACCGACCCCGACGGGTCGATCTGCCACGAGGGCGAGCCGATCACCGTGCAGGCGGCCGGCGGCGGCAACCTCGTCGCCGGCGAGGTCGACCTGTACCTCAACCGCTTCGACGAGTACGGCATCACCGGGCAGGCCGCGATCGTCATCACGGCCAGCCCCGACGGGATCGACCTGACCGCCGCCGAGGCCCGCCAGGTCGCCGCCGCGGTGCTGTACCTGGCCGAGCAGCTCGAGGCGACCCGATGACCATCGCACGCCGCGACGCGCTACTGCTGATCGCCGCCGCTGTCGCCGAGGGCATGCCCTGCCCGGCCAAGATCGTCCTGACCCACCACGACGTCATCACCGTCCACACGAGCACCATCGCGGCTGGGCTGCAGTGGCTGGCGTGGTTCGGCATGGGCCAGATCGAGCTGACCGCGCTCGGCACCGGCTACATCGCGCTCCACAACCACCGCGTCCTGTGGTGGCACGGCCGCCGGGTCACGGTCTGCTCCAGCGAACAGGCGCCGAAGCCGGTCGAGTCCGACGCCGCCGCCCTCGTCCGCGCCGCTACGGCGGAGGTGGCTCGTGCCGCCGCGTGACGACGAGGGCCGCCGCGCCCGGGAGGCGCAGTACCTCACGGACCTGCGCACCCCGAAGGAGCCGTTCGGGATCGCCGCTGGCAGCATCCGGACCGGCCACGACGACGCGAGCATCACCCACCCGGCGTGGTGCTCGCCCAACGAGTGCACGGTCGCGTCGCCGAACTACGCGCACCACCTGTCGGAGTGGACGATCGTCTACCCGTCGCACGACGGCGAGGCGGCGATCTTCGTGCGGCTGTTCGCCGACGCGATGGACTCCGCCGAGGAGCCGCCGGGCGTCGAGATCTGCCTCATGCGCCCCGGGCAGGCCTCGTCGCTGGAAGGCTACGAGCTGCGCGGCGCGCAAGCCCGCCACCTCGGCCAGGCGCTCCGGGGACACGCGTCGGTCGTCGGCGACCCGCACCACTGGGACCGGCCGGTGACGCTGTGAACACCACGACGCGCATCCCCGTGTTCTGCACCCAGGCCGGGCGGTCCGACTTCGCCGGCGAGGTCGGCTACCTGATCCACGGCACCGCCCGCCCCGGGTACGTGTCGATCCGCACCGGCAAGGTGTCGGTCGCCGTGCCCGTCGAAGGGCTGACCGCGGCCGTGTTCGACGCCCGCGAGTGGACCTCGCCCGATGGGCTGCTCGGGACGGCGCTGCACAAGTCCTGCGGTGCCGAATGGCTGGTGGTGACCGTCGGCAGTGGCCGTCATCCCGAAGCCCAGCTGTACGTGTCGGCGCCGCCGGTCCGCTCCCATCTGGCCGAGGTGCTGCTGGCCATGTGCACGGCCGAGGACGCGTACGCCGGGGAGATGGACTGGCTCCGGACTGAGGACGGATCGCTGTGACCGGGACCTCGGCCTCCACCCATCCGGCGTGGTGCGACGACGCGCAGTGCGACGCCGAAGGGCTCCAGCTGCACCACAGCCGCGCGATCGACGTTCCGGCCGAGGCCGGCGCCGACCGCGACAGCGCCCGGTACGTCGTCAGCATCTACGGCACCCACCACGGGCAGCCGCTGCTCGAGCTGTCGATCGTCCCGGCGACCAGCGGACCCGTCAGCCCCGTCTTCGACATCGGCGCCGACCAGCTGCGCCGCCTCCGGGCCGCGCTCGCCGCGGCCGGTCACGTCCTCGACGCCGACCAGCCGCACCTCGCCAGCCTCAACCACCCTGACGACCAGAAAGGCGGAGTCCCCGCATGACCGTCACGACGATCCGCCCCAACCTGGCCCTCGTCTCGGCTGAGACCGCGGAGGCGCCGCAGCCGACCGGCTGCACGGCCGGGGTGCCGTGGTGCACCGGCAACGCGAACAACCACGACCTCGACCTCGCCCGCGAGGGGGAGCCGCTGTACCACGACAGTGCCGCCGTCGACCTGCCGCTCACGGCCGGGTCGGGCGAGGGCTGCGACGGGTACACGGTCAGCCTCGAGCGCCGCGACACCCTCGACGGCGAGATCGGGCACACCCGCATCTACATGGCGCTCCTCCGTGACGGCTCCCCTTCGGGCGCGTGCGGCGGCTACGCCACGATCCACGAGGCCGAGCAGGTCGGCCGAACGATCCTCGGCCACGTGGCGACCGCCCGCGGGCTGAGCATCGCGCCGGCCGTCATGGACGAGCTCGACGAGCACCTGTCGCGGCTGTCGTCCCGGCAGATGATCGCGATGCGGCTGCGGTACGGCTTCGGGTTCACCCTCGCCGACATCGGCCGCATCCTCGGCGTCGGCCCCGACCGGGTCCGCGTCTACATCTCCCGCGCCAAGCAGCAGCTGCGCGCGTGGGGCGTCACGGTCGATGGCTCGGCCACCACGGCGGGTGCGGCATGACGCTCGCCCTCTCCCAGCAGCAGGTCAACGACATCTTCGACGAGATGTGCCGCGAGCACCGCGGCGAACTGCTCCGCTACGCCCGCCGGCACGCCCGCACCTGGGACGACGCCGAGGACGCCGTTCAGCAGGCATTCATGATCGGCCTGCTGAAGCGAGACACGGTCACAGCGCTCGACGAGCCGATCGCGTGGTTGATGAAGACCACCAAACACACCGCTCTGCAGGTCACGCACCACCGCCAGCGCGAGATCGCCGGTAGCGACTTCCTGGACCTCTTCGGCGAACCCGAGCCGATCGAGGGTGACGAACGGTGCATGGCCGACGAGGAGACCGCGGCCGCCGTCGCGTCGGTGATCGAATCCCTGCCGCCGCTACGCCGCACCGCGGTCGAGCTGTGGTGCCTACACGGCTTCTCCTGGGACGAGATCGCAGAGTACATGGACGTGCCAGTTCCGGCCGCCCAGAAGCTCGTGTTCCGAACCCTTGAGCGTCTGCGCGCCGGCGCACCTGTGGTCGAGGGAAGGCGCCACGAGGACGTTCAGGCCGAGATCCTCTCGCTGATCGCACAGCCGCGCTTGCTGCGTCGGCTCGATCAGCATCACCGCCAGATCCTCGCAATGCGCTTCGTCGAGTGCCTCAAGGTGCGCGAGATCGCTGCACGCCTCGGCGTCAACACCACCACCGCGACCCGCCTCCTGACCGAGGCGCGGGACGCCTTGCTTTCGCTGAGCCACGAAGGAGAGCCGGCATGACCAAGCCGCTCAAGGCCGCCGCCAAACCGGACGACGTGAAGGCGGCATGGGACCTCCTCGGCCCGCCGGCACGGATGGCGGTCCAGCTGCACTGCGTCGACCGGCAGCCCGTGTCGACGGTCGCTGCCCGGCTCGGCGCCGACAAGGCAGTCGCCTACCGGCTGATCAACACGTCACTCACGCACCTGCAGGAACTGGGCATCGACATCCCGGACCTTCGTCAGTGGCTCGCCTCGGCGGTGTCGGCCGAGGTGACGATGCCGGATGAGCCGAAGCCCGACGAGGCCAAGCCGTCGCGCAAGACGGTCGTTCCGATCGAGCGGCTCGTCGACGTGCTCGCCAAGGAGTTCGGTGGGCGGCGGGTCAGCGCCAAAGGCGCCGAGGAACTGCTCCGGGCCACGTTGGGAGCCTGCTCCCGCGCCCGTGCGATCGAGGCCCGCGACGCGCACAACAGCAACCTCGACGCGGCGCTGGCGAAGTCGCTCACCAAGCCGCTGGAGACCCAAGGTGGTCCGAATTTGGACCCCCTCGACGAGGTCGCTGGTCGATCGCACTGCCGCCCCGAGGGTGTACCTACAGATACACCCTCGACGAAGCCGCCGGCGGACCCGGAGTTGGCGCCGGTCGTCGACGAGGCGCCGAGCGCGGGCGAGGTCGTCGAAAGCCCCGTTGTGGTGCCATCCGTGGCCGAGGTCTGGCTTATGGGTGCACGCCCGCCGATCAGCTGCATGCTCGTCCACACCGACGAGACGACCGGCACCCGCGACCTGACCGCCGTGTCCATGCTCGGCGCCCAGCGGGAGATCACCGGCCAGTTGATCGCCGACGGCTACCGGCCCGACGGCCCATGGGTCGACGTCGACCCCGCCGGCCCTGAGGCCATGCGGAAGTTTCAGCACGCCGAGGGGAGCCCGTCATGACGGCCGTCCTCGAGCCGGTCGCCGTGTCGGCAACTGTCCCAACTGGGACACTTGCCGGCCCCGACGTCGACCCGGACTGCCCGAAGTGCGGCACCTGCGCCGCTGTGGTCTATGTCGGGGCGACCACCGAGACCGTGTACGAGCTCGGCGAGCAGCCCGGCCCGAAGCATGCATGGTCATGCCGGACCTGCAGCGCCGAGTGGACCACCCTCGCGTCGGAGCCTGTCGACTGCCCCGCGGCCCTGTCCTGGTGTGTGTCGCACGAGGCCGACCACGATGGCGCCCAGCATCACGCGGGTGCCATGCGGGCGGCCAGCTACGACCTCGACGGCTTCCACGAGCCGACGCCGGGCCTGCTCGTCGTCGGCGCGACCCGCGACGAGCGGCCGGACGGCACGGTCGACCCGGTCGTGTGGGTCGACCCGTCGTCGCAGCTGAAGGCGGAGACGTACGGATTCTCCCCGGCCGCGGCCCGCGAGCTCGCCATGGCGTTGCTCGCCGCCGCGGCGGAGGCCTCCGGCTCGAAACGCGCGGATGACCTGCGCATCGGTGACCGGATCGTCCTCGACGGCCGGGTGCACGTCGTGCGGTTTCTCATGGTCGACGCGTGTCACTGCGACGACGTCGACGAGCCGTGCGACGGCACGGTCCAGGTCTACACGGACCTGTCGGAGGCGGTCGACGAGACGTCCCCAGCCGCCACGTTCGACCCGGCCGACCTGGCGGAGGTGGCTCCGTGACCCGCGCCTACCCGATCACGCCGCAGCCCGACGCCGGTCCGCGGTTCACGTACGGCCTGCTGCTCGCCGTCGGCCGCGTCCTCGCAGAACACGGCTTCCCCGAAGTCACCGACGGCGGCGACCTCGTGGCCCTGCAGCAAGCCCTCTACGACTTCGTCTACCAACCCTCGACCGGAAATGAGACCACGTCATGCACCTCCTGACCGCTGTCGCCCAGACGACCGCCGACCACCTGCACATCCTGGCCGCGCCCGAGCCGTCGGGAGCACCGACGCCGAAGGAGCTCAACACCGACGGCATCCTCAACTTCTTCGTCACCAAGATCGTGCCGATCCTGCTCGCCGGACTCGGGATCATCTTCGTCTCCCGCGCCAACAAGGGCGAGGTGTCGAAGGTGCTCACCTCGAGCAGCGTCGCCCTGATCGGCATCGCGTTCATCGCCGGCGCGACCAGCCTGTTCTTCTTCGGCGGATCCATCGTCGACCTGCTGTTCAAGTAGGGCCAGCCGATGACCACGCCCACCAGCAGCACCTTCGACCTGCTCGAAGCCGCCCAGTACGGCCACCCCGTGAGCTACATGGCCGACAACTTCACCGAGCATCTCCTCCTCGACGTAGCCGACCGTGGCCTGGTCGAGGTCCGCCACAGCGGCGGCGGAACCGTCTCCATGCGCTGGGCGCTCCGCCAGGCCGGCAGCGCCCAGCGCAGCGAGCTCCTCCGCATCCACCTCACCGCCGCGGGCCGTGACTTCCTGCAAGGAGCCTGACGTGCTGCTACGCACCGACGACGACATCTACCGGGCGAGGCTCGTCTACCTCGGCCCACCGAACTACACACTCCCGATCCAGCTCCCGTACGCCCAGTACGGCCTCTTCGCCGTCCTGTGCACGGGCTTCGTCGGCGCCGGGACCCTGCTGACCGGCGGCTTCGGCTGGATCGGTGTCGAGATCGGCGCGGCCATGGTCAGCACCTACGCCATCTGGCGGCACGTCGACCCCGACCGGCCCGCACGGAAGATCCTCGCCACCGCCGCCCGGGACTGGCGCCAGACCGGGCCCCCGCCGCCGGCCCAACTGCCGAGCCTGTCAGCCGCCCGTATCCGAATCGGAGGCCCGCGATGAAGCGCAACCTCACCGACGGTCGCACCCTCGGCCGGGTCGTGGCGCTCACGCCGTACGTGCGGCAGCCCCGCGACCCGGCGCCGACCGTCGACCTGCAGCTCCGCGAGTTCGTCAGCAACCTGACCTTCACCGCGAGCACCGCCACCGCCTGGTACGTCCTGCCGGAGCGGGTGTGGGCATTCCGACCCGACGCCGACCGCGAGACGTTCATGACCGCCGTCGCCGAGCAGTACGCGAAGCTCGCCGGGCATCGGCTCCACCTGCGCCGCACGTCCCGGCCGTACCCGACCGGCCAGTGGGCGGGGAACCTGCTCCGGTCCTCGGCGCCGATCGTCGGGCAGCAGGCCCTCGCCGATCACCTGCGAGCCGCCGCCAACCACGTCGACGCGCTCGGCTACGCCGAGGGGGTCACCTACCTCGGCGTGACCGTGGCCCGTCGGCACGTCGGCGATGCGGTCAGCGAGTGGGTACGCGCCCGCGCCGGCCGCGGCGGTGTGGCCCGCAGCGAGCGGGACCGGATCGCCGCCAAGGTCGAGAAGTTCACGGCCCTGCTGCGGCCGTTCGGCCTCGGCGCCGAGCCCGCGACGCCGACACAGCTTGCGTGGCTGCTGTACCGGTCGGTTGGCCTCGGCCTGACTCCGCCCGACCGGCGAGTCACCGCGACGGGGCCCGAGGACATCATGGCCCTCACCGAGCACGTCGACCGGTACCGGACCCGGTACGGGGCGACGACCCGCGTCGTCAACCGTCTCACCGGCGAAGAGTCGTATGCCGCCGTGCTCACCGTCGGCCGGATGGAGCCGCTGGAAATCCCGCAGCAGCACCTGCCGTGGCTGCACCTCGCCGACGAACTGCCGTACCCGGTCGAGGTGTCCTCGCGCGTCGACGTCCTCGGCCCGGGCGGCGCCACGTCCAGCCTGAACCGGCGTCTCCTGCTGCTGCGCAATCAGCAGCGCGACTACGCCGAGCACGGCCTGGACATGCCGCCCGAGCTCGGGCGGCTCGCCGAGCGGGCCGTGGCCGTCGGTGACGAGATCTCGACCGGGCAGCCCGTCGACGCCGCACGCGTGCACGGCTGGCACCGCCTGGCGGTCACCGGCCCGACCGAGAAGGTGGCGCTCGAACGCGCCGACGAGGTCGCCCGGCTCTACCAGCAGCACGCCCGGATTGCCCTGCAGCACCCGAAGGATCAGCCCGAACTGGCCCGCGAGTTCATCCCGGGCGAGCCGATCGCTGACACCGGCTACCTGCGGCGCATGTCCGTGAAGCTGTTCGCAGCCGCCGTCCCGCAGGCCGCCGCCGCGGTTGGTGACGGTCGGGGCGACCTGATCGGCTACACGTCCGGGACCGGCCGCCGGCCGGTCATGTTCGACCCGCACTTCGCGACCGAGGTCCGGGAGCGTTCGGGCCTGGCCATCGTCGTCAGCGAGCCCGGCGGCGGGAAGTCGACGCTCATCGGGTCCATCGGCTACCTTTCCGCGCTGCGTGGCGTCCAGACGACGCTGCTCGACCCGTCCGGGCCCCTCGCCCGGCTCGCCGACATGCCGCTGATGCGGGGACGAGCACAGGTGCTCAACCTCGTCGGCGCCAACCGGGGCACCCTCGCCCCGTACGCCCTGATCCCGACGCCGCGGCGTACGGACTTCGCGGCGGGCGAGCACGGCGACCACCTGTTCGACGTCGCGGTGACCGATGCCCGCGCCGAGCGGCGAACCCTCGTCCTCGACATCGCCATGATGCTGCTGCCGCCACAGGTCGCCCGCAGCGAAGCCGCCGCGTCGCTGCTGCGCCGGGCCGCCCGGCAGGTTCCCGCCGAGGAGGCGTCGCAGCTCGAGGACATCGTCGCGGTCCTGAATGCCGGCGACAGCAGCGCCCAGGAGCTCGCGGCGCTGCTCAACGACGCCGCCGAGCTGCAGATGGCGCGGCTGCTGTTCGGCCGCCCGCCCGTCGGGGCGCTCGGTTCCGACGCCCCCCTGACGATCATCACCATGGCCGGTCTGCGGCTGCCAGACATGACCGTCGAGCGCGACTACTGGTCGGCGGCCGAGGCGCTGACGGTGCCGATGCTGCACCTCGCGCACCGTCTGGCCGTCCGGCGCTGCTACGGCGGTGACATGCACCGGCGCAAGCTGGTGGCGCTCGACGAGGCGCACGTGATGCAGGGCTGGCGTTCCGGCCGCTCGTTCCTGGTCCGCCTGGCCCGCGACTCTCGGAAGTGGAACATCGCCGCGCTGGTGGCGTCGCAGAACCCGCAGGACATTCTCGACCTCGACGTCCAGAACCTTGTCTCCACCGTCTTCGCGGGGCGCATCGCCGCCGATCCGGAGGTCGCGGCCGGGGCGCTACAGCTGCTGCGCCTGGCTGGCGGAGTCGGCTACGAGGAGACCCTGGCCGCACTTTCGCAGGCCGACCCGACATCGGATGCCCGGCTCGGGTTCCGCGAGTTCGTGATGCGCGACGTGGACGGCCGCATGCAGAAGATCCGCGTCGACGTGTCCTACGCCGACCGGCTGCTCGCTCACCTCGACACCACCCCTGGAGGCGTCGCATGATCCGCCGCACCCTTCACGCGCTTGCCGCCCTGACTGCCGCCGCGCTGCTGGTCCTCGGTCCCGGCGTTCCAGCGCACGCCGACCCGGAGCCGGTCAAGCCGCTATGCACGGTCGAGGAGTGGCAGGTACCCGCGAACTTCCTCGACTGCGCCCACCGCCTCGGCAACGCTGCCGCTCGCCGCGCCGACTGCGTCAAAGCACCAACACCCGCCTCGCCGGACTCCGGCATCTCCGGCTGGCTCAGCCGCCGCCCCGACGCCGACCTGCGTCCCGGCGTCCTCGGCCAGTACGCCCGGCATGGCATGGCCGGCTACCCGCTCGACATGTACGACACCTCCTGCGCCGGGGCGGTGACGCACCCAACGGACACGGGCCAGAACGCAATCGCCGGTATGGAGTTCTCGATCGCCCAGATCACCCTCGGTACCGCCAACGGGCTGCGGGAACTCGCCTACGACCCGCACGCGATGTGGGGCTGGTCCGACTCGATCGTCCGTACCGCCACCGAGAAGACCTACGACTACGTGTTTTCCGTGCTCGGCGCACTGGCCCTCGCTGCCGCCGGCGGATGGCTGATCTGGCGGGCACGGCTCGGCAGGCTGTCCGAGGCGACCAAGCTCGCCGGATGGGCGCTGCTCGTCATGGTCGCCGTCACCGGCATCGGCAAGTACCCGCTGCTCGTGACCCACGGCGCCGACCGGGTCGCCGTCACCGGCCTGAGCGCGATGCACGAGGTTGTCGGCCCGGGTTCCAACGACATCCCGCTCGAGGACTGCGCTTCGCGGGACAGGAACCCTGACGCGTGCAAGGACCACCGGACCGTCGCCGTGAGGTCGTCGGACGCGGCCGTCTACGCGATCCTGTACCGCAACTGGGTCCGGGCCATGCTCGGCTGCGACGACTGCCCGATCGCCAAGAAGTACGGCCCGGCACTGTACGACGCGACCACGATCACATGGGGCGAAGCCGCGGACATCGACGCCCACCCGGAACTGCGGCCGGTGATCGTGCAGGCGAAGGCTGAACAGTGGATCTCGATCGCCGAGGCGGTCAAGGCCGAAGATCCGGAAGCGTACGAGCATCTGCAGGGTCTGCACGGCGACGACCGGCTCGGCAGCGGTTTCATCGCGATGCTGTCCGCCGGGATCTATTCGATCTTCGATATTGGCGCCAGCGTGGTCATCCTGCTCGGATTCCTCGTCGTGCGGGTGGCAGTCATGACGTTCCCGCTCATGGCCACCATCGGAATCCTGCAGCCCGGTCACCCGTCCGTCATGCGGCTGTTCAACGCCGTCGTCGGCTCCGTCGCCAACATCATCATGTTCGGGGCCGGTGCCGGCCTCTACCTGTGGATCGTCGACTCCGTCTTCGACTCGGACCTGTCCGGCTTCGTCCAGATCAGCGCGGTCGGCCTGACCGGTGTCGTGCTGTGGATGGTGCTGCGGCCCGTGAAGCGGCTCGTCCGGGTCGGGGCCCGCAAACGCGACGAGGAGGACGAGAAGCCCGGCTTGCTGTACCGGCTGCTGTCGTTCGCCGGGCAGACCGTCAAAGACGCCCGCGAAGCGGCGCCCAGTTCGCATCCCGCCTCACGGCCCCGGCCGGAGACGACCGCGGGGAACCGGGCATGAGGCGCCTGCCGGTCCGCTGGATCGTTGCCGCCGTGGCCGCTGCCGTCATCGCCGCGGTACTGCTGGCCGGACGGCATTCCGGGAGCGCTGAGCACGCCTCGGGCGGGTCGCAGGCCGCTCCCACGTCCGCCGCGGCGGCCGAGAGCGGCGACGAGGAGTCGGGCGACGACGGCAGCGCCGACGTGAGCGACCAGCCGGCGGACATCACCGCCGGGCCGATCGAGGCACGGGAGGCGGCCGTCGACCTGCTCGTGAAGATCCTCAACACGCAGGGCAAGTCACCGGAGCAGTGGCGGGCCGGGTTCCGGCCGCTCGTCACCGATGAGCTGGCTGCGGAGCTCGCCGACGCCGACCCGGCGAAGGTGCCGGTCGGTCGGGTCGGTGACCAGATTGCGGTCGCGCCCGCCGGCGATGAGCTGGTGACGGTCACGATCCCGATCGTCAGCGCTTCTGGGCAGACGCTCGTGGCCACCGCGAAGGTGACGCTGACGGGGGCGGGCCATCGGTGGCTCGGGTCGCAGCTCGACCTGGAGCAGGCGTGACCGGCCGCGGCGCGGTCACGCTCGCCATTGCGCTGGGCGTCGGGGCGGTCCTGTGCATGGGTGGGGTCGGCCTGGCGTCGTCGATGCAGGGCTGGTTCACGCAGCAGCAGGAGGCACCGCCGGCGTCGGACTGTGGCGGTGGCCAACTGCAGGTCCACGACGCCTCAGCGGTAAAGGCCGACGGGTTCACGGCGACCCAGGTGGCGAACGCGACGGCAATCGTTCGGACCGGCCAGCAGATGCAGGTGCCGCCGCGGGGCTGGGTGATCGCCGTGGCCACGGCCATGCAGGAGAGCAACCTGCACAACCTCGCCAACCCCGGCGTGCCGTCGTCCATGGCGCTGCCGCACGAGGGCTCGGGCCGCGACCACGACAGCGTCGGCCTGTTCCAGCAGAGGCCAAGCCCGCCGGAGGGCGCCGGCTCGTGGGGGACGGTCCAGGACCTAATGACGCCGGCGACGTCCGCGAGGAAGTTTTACGACGCGCTGCAGCGCGTGTCCGGCTGGCAGTCGCTGTCGCTCACACAGGCAGCCCAGCGGGTGCAGCGCTCAGCGTTCCCGGGGGCCTACGCGAAGCACGAACCTCGAGCGGCGGCCCTCGTCGGTGCGGTCTCCGGCGGCGCGGACCTGGCCGGACAGCAGCCAGGCCAGTGCGCGGCTCCCGCCGAGGTCACGGCCGGCGGCTGGGTACGCCCGGTGTCGGGTGAGGTCGGCTCGCCATTCGGGCCGCGGGGTGGTCGGCTGCACGCCGGCGTCGACTTGATGGCGTCGCGGCGGACACCGATCCGGGCCGCGTCGTCAGGCACGGTCATCAAGGCGGTCTGCGACGCGTCGACGGCCCGAACGGTCGGCACCTGCGACAGGGACGGGTCGCCGAGCGCGGCCGGGTGCGGCTGGTTCGTGGATATCCAGCATGCGGCCGGGATCATCACGCGCTACTGCCACATGACCCAGCGGCCAGCGGTGTCAGCGGGGGAGCACGTGGCGGCCGGGCAGCAGATCGGCATCGTCGGCTCGTCGGGGCACAGCTCGGGCCCGCACCTGCACTTCGAGGTGCATCTGAACAACGACCGTTCGCCTCAGGGCGCGGTCAACCCGGTGCCGTTCATGCGGGAGCACGGGGCGGCGCTCGGTGCATGAGCAGCTGCTACTCGGTGTCGGATGCCGGCGCAGTGGTTTCGGCCTCGGCGTCGCGGAGCTTCGCGAGCTCGCGGCGGACGTCTTCTGGGTTGCAGACCCGGTGACGGCTGGCTGGCTTGTTCCGGGATCGGATCTGGCCCTGCACGAGCATCGTGTGGACCTTGGTCCGGCCGAGCTGCAGCAGGAGGGCGACCTCGCCGGGCGTCAGCCAGTCGCCCCGCTTGAGGCGCTCTTCGAGCTTCCCGGGGTCTTTCTCGACGACCACTGCGCAGCCTGCCTTCGACGGTTGCTGGCGATCGTACAGATCGTTCGCACCGTTCGTGATGTTCGGCTGTCGTCTCACGCTACGAGTATGCGTTAACGTTCGTATTGTTCGCAACGTTCGCAACGTTCTACAATGAGAGGCATGACGCCCCGCCCGCCGCGGACCGGCACTCGCCAGGTCGCCAGGCGGAGCCCCACGACTCCCACCGAGGTGACGCTGTGAACGCCCTCACCACCTTTGACCCCCGCCCGGCGGTTCCCCCGGCCGTCGGGCGGGTCAACGGTCACATCCCGGCCGTCCTCGCCGCCGACGAGCCGCGCAGCGCGAACACCGCAGCAGCCGCCGAGCTCGACGCCGACCTGGCCAAGACCGTGAAGCGCACCTCGTACATGCGGCAGCTCTTCTACGTCGTCGTGCTCCTCGTCGCCCTCGCCGGGCAGGTCTCCGGCGCGGTCGCCGCCCTCGGCATTCCGCTGATCTGGGCGATCCCCGCGGTCGGCGCCCTTGAGCTCGGCGGCATCGTCGTGCTCGCCAACGCCGACGTGCGCCGCCGGCTCGGCGAGAAGGCCAACGCCTCCCGCATCCTGTCCGCCGCCATCGCCGCGTTCGCGGTCGCGTTCAACTGGATGGCGCACGACAACAAACTGCTCGCCGGGTTCTTCGCGGCGATGTCCGCGCTGGGTTACCTGGTGTGGCTGATGCACACCGAGAACCAGCGCCGCGACCGGCTGCGGGCCAAGGGGCAGCTGCCGCCGGTGACGCCGGCGTATGAGCTGATCGGGCACTGGTTGCGGCACCCCTGGCAGACGCTGCGCGCGAAGAATCTCGCCAAGGCCAATCCCGATCTCGGGCTGTACCCGTCGATTGCGGCGGCCCAGGCGGAGAAGCGGCGGGAGGTGCGCACGGCCGCCATCGCCAAGGTGCTGCACCGCAAGATCCGCGCCGCGGTCGACCCGACCACCGCCGACATCGCCGTGGCCGTCTACGACCTCGACGAGATCGCGGTCCGCCTCGCCGACGGCGCCGACTACGACGGCCTGACTGCGCTCATCGGCGCTGCGCTCACGCCCGACCGGCTCGCCGCCGAGCAGCCTCCGCGAAAGGTCCAAGCCGACGTCGGTACACCCCTACGCGACGTGCTCGCCATCGACGGGCAGATCGACAGCGCCATCGACAGCGGAGCCGACACCGACATCGCCAACCTGTCGGCGCCGGAGCCGACAGCGCCATCGACAGCCCGGCGCCTCGCACACCGACAGGCGCACCGACAGAACCGCCGACAGGTACGGACCGCCACGCGCCGACAGGTGTCGGCCGTCGACACCGACAGCGGGACCGACACCGACATCGACAGCCAGACCGACAGGAAGACCGACAGCGGGACCGACAGCTCGACCGCCAACAACACCGACAGCGGGACCGACAGGAAGCCCGCCAGAAAGACCGCCACCGGCACCGCCAGGCGGGGTGGGAAAGCCAAGCACTCGCCGTCGGCCATCGCCAACGCCGCCGCACTCCGCGAGCGGTACGGCAACCGGCTCCCGGCCGCCGACAACACGATCCGCACCGACATGAAGTGGTCGCACGACCGCGTCCGCGCGGCCCGCACCGCCCACCACGCCAAGGCCGACATCAACACCGACAGCACCGGCGCCTGACCGGGCCGCCGGACCGACAGAAGGAGCACCCCGTGGCCAACCCGATCATCAACGACAAGGGCATCGTCTACCTCGGCTGGACCTCGCTCGCCCTGGCCGTCATCGGCGGTTGCGCGATGACCGCCAGCTTCCTCGGGCACTGGATCGCCGCCATCGTCGGCGTCGGTCCCGACTGGCTCGCGCCGCTGCTCGGCGTCGTGCTTGGCGTCGCCGCCATCCTGGACATCCTGCTCGACGGCACCCCGAACCGGCCGGCGATCTGGACGGCGATCCTGCTGCCGTCGATCGCGCAGTCGATCAACGGCAAGGGTGGGCAGACGATTCAGCAGTGGGCGGCCGACCTCAACGCCTACAGCTCGGCGAAGCTCGGCGAGTGGCTCGGGCAGGGCTCCCTGACTGCGCTCGCGCTGATCGCGACCGGCGTCGCGCTCGTCCTGGCCCGCCGCGTCATCGCCAAGACCCGGGCCGGCCAGCGCGGCGGCAACGTTCCCGCCGGCGTGCGGGGCTGATCTGTGCCAACCCGGGCTGAGAAGTCCCGTGAGCGGCGGCGGGTGCACGCCGAGGCGCAGATCGCCGAGCAGCCCACCGACCGCGGCCGTTTCTGGAAGACGTGCGCCTGGCTCCTCGTTGAGGGGGGCCAGGTCGCCCAGCTGGAGCAGGTCACGAGCCTGGTCCGGACCGTGATCGACCTGATCCGAGAGGGGATCGACGTTGAGCGCATCCACGACCGCATCCGTCACTGACGGTGATGTTCGATCGAAGTTGGAAGCCCAAGGGGTCGAAGATGACAGCCCGGCCGTGTCGACGCGCGCGCGAGAGTAGCCGTGTCGTCGAACTTCGGCAAGCACCCTCCGTGATCGGCCGGGCAGTTCGCGGCTGGTGGGCATGGACGGCACGGCCGGCGTCGCTGGCCTCGATGTGGCGGCTGTCTGGCGTCGACGCCGACCGGGCACCCGAGCGGTTCCCGTGGCTGATCACCGCCTGGCGGTGGTCGAACCGCACCGACCGGCTGATCATGTTCATGCTCGTGCTCGTCGCGCCGACCGGCGCCCAGGGCCCGCTCCGCTGGATGTTGCAGCGACCCACCCGGCGGTGGGGCTTCTACCTGGTGGCGCTCGTCCTCGCCGCCGTCATGGCCGGGAGGTAGGACTCCGATGCCGTCGACATGGAGCTACGTCCGCAGCATCGCCAAGGCCGTCCAAGAAAACAAGGCCACACCCGAACCGGCCGGGGCCGGCAACGGCGGTCCGGGCCCGTCCCTCGTCGAGCGGCTCGAGCTGCAGGCGCTCATGCGCACCTCGGCGAAGACGTACCGCGACCACCTGATCCCGTGGGGGATCCTCGGCGGTCACATCGTGGCGGGCCTCGTCGCCGTCGACGGCGTGAACCTCGCGGCTGCGTTTGCTGCCGCGCCGGTCCTCGCCGTGGGCGGGTATGCGGTCCGCCGTCAACGACTGACTGCGCGGGCCATCAGGCGCGGGCGGATCGAGCGGGCGCAGCGGACCGGCCGCAGGGTCCTCCGCATCCATCAGCAGGCGCTCGCGTGGGGTGCCGCCGGCGGCACGTCCGGGCTGTGGCTGGCCGCCGCGGCGGCCACCGACCCGGGCACGGCCGCGGGCCGTGTCGTGTGGATCGCCGGCGCTACGGTGTGGGCGCTGTGGTCCTACCCGGTGTGGACGGCGGCCGAGCGGCGCCGGCTGCGACTGCCCGACCCGGAGCGCCCGCCGCGCCCGTCGAGCCAGCCGCCGGCCGCCGATGTCGCGAACGACCGCAAGCTCGACGAGGCCGTGGTGGCAGCCCAACCCACCGCCCGCTACCAGCTGCCGAGCCTGACGGCGGCAGCCGGATCGGCAGCAAAAACCGACGACACCGACGGACGCGGCAAGATGATCCAGCAGGTGCTCACGGACTTCACCGTCGACGCGAGGGTCACCGGATCAACCCGTGGCCCCGCGGTGACCCGGTTTGAGATCACGCTCGGCGCCGGCGTCAAAGTCGAGGCGGTCACCAAGCTGCAGCGGAACCTCGCGTATGCGGTCGGACAGCCCAAAATCCTGCTGCACTCGCCGATTCCCGGTCGGAGCGTCATGGGGCTCGAGGTCCCAAACGCCGAGCGGGTCACGGTCGCGCTCGCCGACGTCCTCGACGCCCCGGCGATGCGTACGGACCGGCATCCGCTCCTGGTTGCGATCGGCCTGGACCTCGAGGGCCAGGCGGTAGTCGCGAACCTCGCCAAGATGCCGCACATTCTCGTCGCTGGCGCGACCGGCGCGGGCAAGTCCAGCTGCCTCAACAGCCTGCTCGTGTCGCTGCTGACCCGGGCGACGCCGGACGAGGTACGTCTGTTGCTGGTCGACCCGAAGCGGGTCGAACTCACCAACTACGACGGTCTTCCGCACCTGGTCACGCCCGTCGTTACCAATGCCAGGAGGGCAGCCGATGCCCTCGAATGGGTCGTTGCCGAGATGGACATGCGCTACGACGACATGGCCGCGGCCGGGGTCCGGCACATCGACGACTACAACCGCAAGGTGCGGGCTGGGCAGATCACCGCGCCGCCGGGCAGCGAGCGGGAGATCCGGCCGTACCCGTACCTGCTCGTCGTCGTCGACGAGCTCGCCGACCTCATGATGGTCGCCCCGCGCGACGTCGAGGACTCGGTGGTGCGCATCACCCAGCTGGCCCGCGCGGCCGGCATCCACCTGGTGCTCGCGACCCAGCGGCCCAGCGTCGACGTCGTCACCGGCCTGATCAAGGCCAACGTGCCGTCGCGGCTGGCCTTCGCCACGTCCAGCCTCGCCGACTCGCGGGTCATCCTCGACCGGCCGGGCGCCGAGAAGCTGCTGGGCAAGGGTGATGCGCTGTTCCTGCCGATGGGCGCCGCCGAGCCGGTGCGGGTTCAGTCTGCGTGGGTGTCTGAGGCGGAGATCGACGCCGTGGTTGAGCACTGCAAGCGGCAGGCGGAGCCGGTCTACATGCCGCTGGTGATCCAGGAGAGGATCCGGCCGCCGCGCGACGAGACGCCGCCGGTGGTCCAGACGGGCCGGGCGCGCGATGTCGTCCTGGCCGCTGCCCAGCAGCTCGCCGCGGAGGGTCTGCCGCTGACCAAACCGGACCTGGTCGCCGCGACGCCAGGCATCGGCGACGACGCCCGGGACAAGGCCCTGACGGATCTCGTCAAAGAGGACGTGCTGCGGCGGTCCGGCCGCGGCCTGTACGAGGTGCCGACCAGCTAATGCCACTTCGCTACGGCAGTCGAGCCGTCCCACACCGATCAGAGAAAAGGTAACGGGCACAGATGAACGAAACTGTCGATCGTGGTAATCGCTGGCGGCGCGGAGGTGTCGGCGTGAGCGTGCTTGCCGACCCGCGGGTGACGGAGAAGGCGGGCGGCGGCGACACCGTTGTTCGCGGCATCGGTCTCACCGTTTATGTGCTGTGGATGGGCTCGTACCGGCGGTGCGTGTGCTTCGGCGACAACCTGCCCTTCATGCCGCTCAACGGGGGGTCCGTCATCGGATTCGAGACCGCGGCAGCAGCTGTTGAGCTGCGCTGCGGTAGCAGATACAGCTCGCCAGTTGGTATAAGCACAACTCGACTGGTGCGTGTGAACAACGCACGGTACGGTGCAAGAGTCATCGAGTACAGGGGCCGCGAGAGCCTGGGACTCCCCCTGTCGAAAGGGACGACTACATGCCACTGCCCACGTTTGCGCCGCCTTCAGAACCCCCTGTGCGGTCGGCGACACTGACCCGCCCTCAGGCCGCGGGTCGGCTCGGAATCTCCCCTGCCGGCGTCGACAAACTGGTCCGTGCCGGCGTCCTCGACGTGCCTATCGCCACCGGCCGGGTCGAAGAGTTGGCCTTGCGCGATCCGCTCCAGGTAGTTGATGGCGAGCTCACGGTTCTCCGCATCGACGCACGCGCGGAGGCCTACCCCGGGGAGGACAGGAAGTACATCGGGTTCCACGTCGCGCATAGCAACGATGAACTTGAACAATCAAGCCTCCGGTGGTGGCGTTCCGACCCAGCCCGGGTTCTTGACAACGTCCTGCTCGCCGTCACTCTGGCGACTTTCCCCGTCGCGGTGTATCGCGTCACCAACCGCGTCAACGAGAAGTACCGGGAAGGCGAGGACCAACCTCGCCACCACTACGCTGGGCAACTCCTGGCGCGGGTCCACCCCGGGATGCAGGCGGAACACTTGAAGAACGCGCCTGGCCACCTGCGGGAGCTGGCGAAGCAAATAATGGCCAGCAGGATCACTGTCTCCAGTGGAGGCCCGATCGGCTATCTCGAACCAACCGCTGCGGGATAGATCCCGCGCTGTCGCGTAACCGACCGCTGCCTGGGGCACGAGCAGCAGGCGCGGCGTATGCCGGGCTGGCGGTGGTCGCAACCGCTGTAGGGCTGTGGACAGCCGCTGTAGATGACGACAGCCGTGTAGTTCGGGCGTCACCCTAGGTCTGGGGGTGACGCCCGTTCTCGCATCGAGGCGTGGGGGTTGGCGGTGCGGGCAAGGTCCAGTGGTGTCGGCCTGTCGGGGCCGGGCGTCAGCCGGGAACCTGCCGTCAATGGCGTCGGTACTCAAGGCGGCCGGTGTAAACGGTATCGACCTGGCGCCCTACGTGAGTTCGGATTGCAATAACATGCGGACAGCGTTGGGTCCCATGCATTACGGAACGGGATAAGCAATACCGATCGTGTTATCCCGCGACTTCGCAGCGTCATTTTTGATCAAGTAAGCCCATGTGACTTGAGACACTCCGGCGCCGACATATTCGTCCGCGATGTCCGACTTCAGACGTTATGAAACTCGACTTTTCAGTTGCCTCTGATGGCCAATCGTTTACTCGCCTAGAACCTGCGGGGCGAGAGTGGACTAGCCGAATGGCTGAGTAGGGTGTGACGCTGTGTCACACCCTCGACATTCACCGCCAGTAATTCGCGCAGGTCAGGCATCTGTCGATCAAGAAGCCAGAGCCTCCCAGCTTCCAGCCAAGGAAAGCGGAAGTCTCGCCCGCCTTTCCGGCTGCGAAATTGATAGGGGGGCAGCGTAGGCTTTTGTCGTCAGCGCGACCACCACCCATTTGGGTCGAGGACGTGCAGTCCCCTTGGACAGCAACGCGGGCCCCCAGCTGCAACTGGAGACCCGCAGGTTGCCGACATCCGCACTAGAGCCCTGCAGGGGACGGAAGCGAGGACGTATGGCGAAGCCAAGACTACACGAAAACTTGCCCGGCGAACCACGCGGAAAACTTCAACGGATTAAAAACCGAAGCGAAAAACACCGAAGGGTCCTAGTGATTGCAACGACAATCGCGGTACTTGGCGGAGCAATCGGGGAAACTACAGAGATCCCGGTGGAAGTTAACGTGACGGTCAACGTCGAGCAGAACTAGCAAGCCCCAGAGGATGGCCCGTGCTAGTTAGCACGGGCCATCTTCGTTGAGGAACAGCTGTGGTGGTGATGGCTTCAACGCCTGAACACGAGCAGCCCGGCCCGTGGACCTTCAGCCGGCCGAGGTCGAAGTGGATGACCGGCACCATCCCGGCGGCACGCTTCACCGCGTCAAGGGTTCGCCGGTGCGCGTCGCCGGAGTCCACACGCCAGCACTACGCCGCCGTGCTCGCGGGCGGTTGCCGGCGTGATCACGTCGAGCCGCCGCGGCGCAATTCGGCCACCACCTCGGCCGCCTGCCGACCCTCCCGGTCGAACGCGGTCTCCCCGATCTCCGCGCGGTGGCTCGCCAACTCCCGAGCCGCCTCGGCGAACATGTGGCGGTACGCGCCCGATCGGGCCGCGTCCCGCAGATCGAGCACGCCGTCGGCGACGTCCCGGCCGATCTCCTGCCACATCTCGCCGGCCACACCGCGGGCGAGCGTCCGCATCAGCGCGGCCCGCATCTCGGTGCGAGCCCGGTCGTCGGCGTCGAACATCATCGCTACCTCCCCTGGCCGGGAAACGCGTACGGGACGTCGGGCAGCGGGAAGTCGCCGGTGTGGATCAGGTGCGTCTCCAATGCCTTGATCAGACCCATGCTGCTGAACGCCAGCGCGTTCGCCGCCACCGCGATCTGCGTCAGCTTCGACACCAGCTCGACGGCCCGGGCGAACTCGAGCGCGGCGAGTCCGTAGCCGATCACCGCGCCCACGCCGGTTTCGACCGCCACCGTGCCGGCCGCGGTGGCCGCGACCGCAACGATGCACGAATCGGCGAGCGCCTCGGCGAAGTTCGTCGCCTGGTTCGACAGCTGCCAGATCCCCTTCGACGTGCTGATGTAGCCCTCACCGGCCTTCCGCAGCGGCTCGGGCAGCGCCAGGACCGGCGCGGCGGTGCCGGCGAAGTAGTTGACGGCCGCGTCGGCGGCGTGCCCGTCCCAGCGGTTGCCGAGCTCGGCCGCCACCCAGTTGACGTTCGTGCCGGTCACCTCGGCCCAGTCGGCGAGGTGCTTCAACGCGTCCCCGGCCTTCGCGAACAGCTCCCAGTTGCCCATCAGGGCCTGGCCGACCTCGCCGAACAAGTCGAAGCCGGTGACCTCTTTGATGATCTCGTTGCCCCACCAGGTCGGGGAGAACAAGGAGGTGAACTCGGTGGCGTCGAAGTAGCCGCCGCCGGGCGTCGCGTCGCCGGCGTCGGGGGCCGTCAGCATCGCCGTCGCATCCTCGATCGGGATCATGACACCCGCTGATGGTCGGCGCCCGGGTACGTGCCCGGGTTCGCGTCCGGCAGTGCCGCGTCGAACCGGGCTGCCGCGCCGATGTCGGTGCCGCGGTAGTAGCCGGCGGCAGCGGTCAACGCGGTGCGGGACCCGTTCGCGAGGGTTTGCAGCTTGCCCAGCCATGATTCCAGGTTCGTGAGCATGTCCTGATGGCGCTGCACGAGTGTGGTGAAGATGCTGCCTTGGCCGTCGACGCGGGGCAGGTAGGTGGTCGCGGCGCCAATGTGGTGTGCGATCTGGTCGAGGTTGCTGGCGGCGTCGTCGAGAACTGCTGGGTCGATCCGCAGGTTCACATCGCCCCCCAGGCTCTGCGGCCGTAGATGGTTATGCCGGCGCCGACGAGCCACACGATGAATGTGGCGATGGCCAGGTGGCCCTGGCGTTGACGATCGCGGGTGCGCAGCAGTTTGACAGCGAGGACGCTGGACGCGATGAGCACGACGGTGCCGACTGCCCAGAGGGTGGTGGCGCCGGCGTTGATGAGGTGGTCGCGGGCGTTGGCAGCGAGGGTGGGGATGCCGATCAGCAGGGCGGATGCGGTGGTGAGGAGCGCGATGATGGCCGGGGCACGACGGAGGCGCCGGGTGTCGTCGGGCTGCTGGTCAGGGGGCACGGTTCTCCTCAGCCGATGGTGATCGATGGACGTGAACCAGGGTGCCGCGCGAAGGCGCAAGGGTTCAACAGCGGATCGCAGCCTGTGGATAAAAGTGCGTACGTCAGCCGCGGGGTCAGCCAGGGCATAGTCTCGGTACGGCCGGCGCTGGGCCGGGGAGTCATGCGCATAACCGCCGGTCATCGCGATCATGTTGGACGGGCCGAGATTCCGACACCCCTACCGAGGTGGCCTTCTCTCGCAGGAGGGGCGGCGATGGCTACATTTGAGAGCGGGCGGGTCAGAGCGGATCTCGTCCCTCAGGGCGAAAACGCCGTCAGCTGGGACAGTGCCCCAACATTGACGGGGCGCCATCCGGTTGATGATCACGAGATCGGCACGTCGGTCACTGTCCGCCCGCTCATCCGATGTGCGACCGTCAGGTGATGCGCCGCGCAATTTCCGGGCCGTCGGAGCTGCCTGAGCCTTGGCATGAGGACCCCGTCCGCGACGAGATTCCGCTCAGGCGTTCCGTGAACACGTCGGCTGGTGCCTGGATCTCATCGGCAGCCGACGCTGTGATCTCCGACTGCTGTTGCCCCAACCGCGTGGCGTTACATGAAGACGCGGGCGTCGTGAAGCGCAGCGAACGGTACGAGGAGTTCGGCCACGGCAAGCTCGCTCGGCCCGCGCCTCAGCGGCTGGCCGAAGCGGCCCAGGAACTTAGCCACGGCGAGCTCAGCCACGAAACTGGCGAACGCGCCACCGACCGGCCCGACGTCAAGCAACAGCTGGGCGAACTCGTCTCCAAGAGTCTCGAGAGCGTCGTCATGCTGGCGGCCGAACGTGGCGTTGAGGCACTTTTCCCCGGCTGGGGTTGCGTCGTCAAAGTCGCTGAGCTTGTAGCCGGTGCAATCGACGCGTTCCGCGAGCTGAACAACGGCCGGGCGGTTGACTTGTCGGTCCCGCTTCTGCGATCGCACGTGGGGTTGACGCTGGATGTGGTGATACGGATCAGCGACGACGACCCGCCGTCGATGCCGGAGCTCAAGGCGAGCATCGGTTGGGATTCGAAGTTCCAGGTACTGTCGGACCCGCTTCAGGTCGAAGCGGGGCGGCAGCAGCCTGTTGTCGTCGATGCCGACCTGCTGCGCGCGACGGAGACGTTGCGACGGCATACCGAGGAGCAGGCGGCTCTGCACGACCGCGACATCGCCGACCATGACCCACTGCGGGTCGCCTACCTGGCTTCGCAGGGGCCGAACGATCTTTGTATGTCGGTCCCCGCAGCCCGGACGGAACCCGTGGTCCGGGTGACGATGGGGTTGCGCTGCGGGCGCTGCGGTTGTTCTGCGGGTTCGCCGTCTGCGCCTGTGGCTTGCGGATGTATCTGGCCACTCTTCGGGCCCGCATCACATCGGGGTAGTTCGTCTGCTGGTCTTTGGCCTGGCCAACGCGTGTCTTAGCGTCGAGGCATGGGGGCGTGGGTCGGGTCGATGTGCACCGGCGACGGGGGCGAGTCGACGTGGGCGGTGTCGGGGCGACGAAGTGGTGCCGGCTTGCCGGGGCCAGCTACGAGCGGAACTTCCCGAGCCTGACGGCATTGACTGCCGGCGCGGCTACGGTCGGCGTGGACATCGTTGACTTGCGGGAGCAATCGGGAAACCTTGCGAGAAGTTGACTTGGTTTCGAATTGAGAATTCTCCCGTTGAGAAATCTCAGCGCGCACCGTGAAGATTGCGGTTCAGTTCGTCGCTGACCGACGCTAACCGTCGCCAACCCAATTGCAGTCCGAATCCACTAGCGAACCGCTACACACAGGCGTTCTACCCCACTGTCAGTAGTCACATAATTTCAAACATTAGTTCGAACGCACAGTTCAGAGGCGGTATGCCACACCGCCTAGGCATGGTGACGAGCGCCACATTTCCCGACTGCAACGCGTAGCGTTCGGCTGACTTTCGGCAATCATGGCAGCTAATGGGCTTGGCTCCACGCAACATTCTTGCCGCTTTTCCAACAAGAGTGCCATGATCCATTACGGTCTAATTCCGCACTGCCACTTTCGGGTGTAGGGTCCACGCTCAGCACCGAGCGCAACGCCGCCCTCGTGCCCGCTCACCCTCGTGCGGGCCGCCAACCGGCACCCGGCCACCACCGGACCCGGACAGCAAAGGACGGCACGGACTCTCACCTCCGCGCCGCCCGGTGCCACAGGTATGGTGGCGCCCCACTATAGGCGCCACCTCAACGCTTGCGTCAAGTGGAGATTGAGGTGCAGCACCGAGGGGACCGCCGCGCGCGGTACTTCACGTTCAGGGTCAAACGGCCCACCTGGCGCGCCGTCGGCAAGGCCGGCGCCGTGCTTCTCGCCGGGGTCGTCACCCACTACGAGCCGCACTACGGGACAGTCCTCGTGGCCATGCTCGTGGCGACCGGCGCGCTGTTCCGCCGGTAAGACCCCCGCCCAGGCAGAAGCCCCGCTGTCCAGCTGGACGCGGGGCTTCTTGCTGTGATGCCCGCGGCATCAGCGCAGCGACGCGAGAGCAGCCCAGCCCGTCCGCAGCCGGTGGGGCCGACGTAACAGTGCACCGCGCCGACTCGGCATCCCTCGCTGCCATCCGGAATCGGCCAGCTGGACCGGTCGTTCTCGCCCACCATCCGGACCAAGCGACTCGGCTGTACGTGCCGAACCAAGTATTGAGGCCTGACGCTCCATCGCGCCGATGTGACATTCTCGGCCATCACGCCGACCTGGAAGGCCCCGCCGTGCGCCGCACACCCCTACTCGCCGCAACCCTGCTCCTGGCCCTCGGCGGATGTTCGAGCAAACCCGCGTCGAACACCGCGGAGCCCGGCACGGCGGCGAGCAGTTCAGCGTCGGCGGCCCCGCCGCCGACGCCGAGTCGCTGCCCGCACGGCCGGCTCCCCAGCGGCTACTGCGCCGGCGGCACCGACGAGCCGCTTCCGCCGCCATCACCGGCGGCGCCGGACCCGGTCGGGGCGATCGTCTGCCCGAAGGTAGCCAAAGCGATGGGCACGACGGCGATCTACGACGATGCTGCTGCGATGCTGGCAATCGGGGAACAGGCGGCGACATCAGCTGACAGTCTCATCGCGGCGAAAGGGCGGGCGATCGTGGAGAAGGCGAAGGCGGCGAAAAGCAACCCCGACGACGTTGCCGCGAGCATCGAGATGGGCACGGCGGTGACGAACCTCGCCACCGTGTGCGCCCAGTCCGGGTTCAAGAACTAGCCCGGTCAGCTGACGGCTGCAAGGGCGAGCCTGCGGGCCGCCATCGTCGCCACCGCCCGTTCGTCCAAGTCGGCGGCAGGGTAGAAGTTCTGCACGACGGGCGCCCGGCCGGTGGCTGCCCGTTCGAGGCGTTCGGCGGGGATGACCGGTTCGGGCCGTCCGGTGCCGTTGTAGGCGAGGGACAGACCCTGAGGGAGGTAGCCGCCGACGTCGTAGGCGCCCAGCGGGATACGGCGGCCGTCGACGGTGATCCCGGAAGGGTCGCCGCCGATGTCGAGGCCGAGTTCGTCGAGGAGCGCTGCCGACACGAGACCACCCGAGGCCAGGTGGAACTGCTTCTGGAAAGTCGACGGTTTCCGAGCCGACGTGCCGATCTTGATACCGGAGCGGGTCGATGCCGCCTCGAACCCGAGCCCGCCGTAGTTGCCGGCCATGTGCGACTGCGGGTTCACGCCGAGCGTCAGGACGCCGCCTGCGCCGGGCTTCAGGCCGGTCCCTGCCGGGGCGCCGTTCGCGAAGTCGTAGGTGGTGAAGTACCGCTGCCCGTGGCCGCCGCCCCGCCCCGTGACAAGGCCGAACACCGCTGATGCGAGGCCGGAACAGTCGTAGCCGAACGGGCCCGCAGCCGCCCAGATGTACGGCAGCCGGTCCACGGCCCGAATGAACGCCTTGATGTCCTCGCGGCCACCCGAGGAGGGGCCTTCGGTGACAGCGCGGGCCACCTCGGCCCGGGTGGGGATGCGGGTCATCGCGGTCGTCGTCGGGTACGGGTAGTGGTCGGTGAGGAGCTGCTGGATGAGCCCACCCGACGCGTACCCGCGGACCGCCTGCTTCGGGATCTTCATGTCGTTAACGGCATGCATGAAGGCCGGACCGTAGTAGTTGACGGCCGCCGTCTTGTGCACGAACTCGCCGTTGGACAGCCAGAACGGTGCGCCCGTCGACCGCTCCATGGCCGGCACGTCATCGGAGGTGCCGGACCCCGGTCCGATGACCGGCCCACCCTCGGCAAGGAGCGAGCCGCGCGACTGGCCCCGCCCGCCGGGGCTGTGGGTCTCGGGGTGAAGCTGACCCTGCGCCTGACTGAAGGTGATGCCGTTGCGCAGCGCGTACTGGTAGGTCAAGAGCTCGTCGAGCTGCGCCTTCGTCGCATCCAAGCCGGTGACGGCTATGTCGGTCGTCGCCGAGGTCGGCACCTTGCCGTAGATGTCGATCAGCTTCTGGGTGGCATCCCGGTCGAGGCCCTTCGCCTCCCACTTCTTCTTCAGCGACTCGACCTCGGCGTCGTGCGCCTTCGTCGCCGCGTCGACACTCATACCGTTGGCAATGTTCGCCCGGTACGTGTTGTTGATCGCGATCAGTTCGTCCTTCAGGCTGTCCCGCACACGCAGGCCCGCCTCGGTCGTCATGTCGAGCTTCTTGGCACCCTTCTCGTTGAGCAGGTTCCGGTCGTCGAGGGTCTTGTTCGCGGCGATGATCGCCTTTGCCTGGTCCTCGGCTGCCTCGTCGGCCTGCCGGGCAGCACCGAACAGGGAATCCTCAGCGGCGCGCAACGCATCGGTCTTCTGCGCCGCCGTAGACGCCGTGTCGGCGACGATCCGGAAACTGTCGGCAAGGGACTTCACCGACGGCGAGGCGTCCCGGAACACAATCGCAACCCTGTTGGTCCGGTCCGCCGAATTGTTGGCAGCATCGGAGTAGGCGTCCGCGTAGAACTTCGCGTCCTCGTACGACTTCTTCAGCGACTCGTACAGCTCACGCGACCGCTTCGCCTTGTCGAGCTCCGCGCCGCCGCCGAAACCAAAGGACCCCTGGAACGCCCTCTTGTGCGCCTCGGCGTCCGCGTCGGCCTGCGCCTTAGCCGCGTCCAACACCCGTTTCTGCAGCTCAAGATTGTTTTGGTACGACCGGCCGAGGTCGTCGACGGTGAGGCCCTGCTGCCGCAGGACTGCGGTCAGGTCACGCAGCTGCGGGTTCTGACGGACCATCGAAGCGATCGACTCGGCTGACACCTTGCCGGTGCGTTTGTACTCGTCGCCGACGTCACTCAGCGACCGAGCGTTCTGATCGATCTCGGCTTTTGCCTGCTGGTGAGCGGTGATCAGGTAGCCGATCGCGGTGACGGCCAGACCGATTCCCAGCCCGAACGGGCCGCCCATGAACGAGGAGGTGGCTTTCGCCGCCGACTGGAAGCCCGTCACACCGGTTGCGGCGCTGGCTGTAGCGGCCTGGAAGCCGAGCATCCGCCCCGTGCCCTGCAGCAAGCTGGAGTTGAGGACGGCCTGGGCGCCCCCGCCGAGAAGCGCTGCGAGCTTGTAGGCAGTGAGCGCCGTCGCAAGCGCCGAGACGACCGGCACGGGGATGGCGTCGATGACCTCAGCGAGGATGCGCAGTTCGGTGACAACTACTGAACCGATCGGCGCGTACGCCTGGGCGATGTGGGATCCGGCGGTGGCGATCGCGCCAACGGTCTGAACGACCCGCGGCCCCTCGGTCTGGGCGTAACGGATGAACTCCTGGAAGCCCTGGTTGTGGTCAAGCCCCTGGCTGAACTCCGCGAAGCGTCGGGTGACGTTGACGAGGCCGCCGCCGACCTGCCGCTCGAACGGCGCGAACTGCTGGATGATCCGTGCGCCGCCCTCGGCGACGTTGACGGTTGCGGTGAACAAGCCGTCCATCGTCGGCACGGCCTGCGAGCCGACGTAGGAGAAGAACTGCCGCCAGAACGGGTTCGTGAACGTCTCCGCGCCCCGCCGGGCCAGGGTGCCCATCTCTGTCGACACGCCACCGATGAAGCCACGCACGTCGGCGAGGTGCGGCAGCAGAATCTGGATGCCCTCCTGCACCCCCGGCAGGAGCCCATCCGAGGCTGCCGTCTGCAGGTCGAGCAGTTCCGGTTTGAGGCCGAACAGGAACCTGGCGAAACGCTGGCCGGTGGCGGGCAAGTTGCCCATAGCGTCGTCGAGCTTGTCGACCGCCGAGCCGGCGGTGGCTGCGGAAGCGACGGTCGCTGCGCCAGCGGCCCGCTGCGCTGCCACGACGGCCTGCTGCGCCTGCTGGATGGCGTACGCCGACTGGCGGGCCTGGGCCGCGGCCTGCTGCCGGGCTTCGGTGACGGCACGTTCACCCTCGGCGATCCGCTCCTGGGAGCGGGCGACAGCGTCCTGGGCAGCTTGAACCCGCCTCGACCCGTCAACACCGGTCTGCTGATTGCGAGCCTGCTCCTCGGTGAGCCGACGGCCCTGAACCGCCAACTCCTCCTGGCGAAGCAGCGCCTCCTCGAGCGCATCCCGCGTCTGCTGGGTGCTTTTGGTCTTGACTGCGGCGGTGGCCGCCTCAACCTCGGCGGCGGCACGCCGCTGGTCGATAGCGTTCTGCCGAAGCCGCAGCGCCGTGTCCTCCTGGCTGCGCTTCTCCTCCTCGCGGGCATCGTTGAGCGCCTGCTGCGCGCGCTGCGCATCCTCCTGAACGCGGACCAGGGACCGCTCCGCGTCTGCGATCTGCTGCAGGGAGCGTCGCTGCGCGTCGGCGGCGGTCGCCCTCGAGTTAGCCAGCCCGGCCTCAGCGGAACGCAGCTGGTCGGCCGAGGACGCGAGCGATCGCTGCTGGCCGAGCAATGTCGCGCCGGTTTTCGCTGACGCCGACTGGGCGGCGTCGAGCGCTTTGACGGCGTCGCCGACACCGTGGAACGCGAGGGCCAGCACCCCGACTGCGGGCACGGCCGAGGCGGCGCCGATACCGAGGCCGACGATCGCGGCAGCGCCGGCCGCGGCGCCCGGCACGATCGCCGGACCCAGCGCCAGCCCGGCAGCGACAAGGGCGTTCATCTCCCCGCGGGAGTTGCCCGTGTCGACGTCAACCTTGGCGCTGGCCCGGCGCCCGTCGAGACGGGCAAGTTCCCGGTCGATGGCCGCCAGCTCGAGCGACGCCTGCCCGGTGTCGACCCGCACTTGCGCATTGGGGGACTTCGCCGCGAGCTCGTCAAGGGCGGCCTTCAGCCGGCGGACTTCCTCGAGCGCCTCGGTGGCGCCGATGTCGACACCGATCCGCTTGCTGGCAAGCGTCGACAGTTCGCCGCGGAGATCCTTCAGCTTCTGCTCGGCCTCGGTGGTCGCGACGCCGATCTGCGGGGTCGGCAGCGACCGCAGCGCCGCCTCGATCCGGCGGCGGGCGGTGTCGGCGAACGTGCCGCCGAATTCCTGCCCGTACCTGCCGCCCTGCGCGCGGACGCCGGCGCCGGCGCGATCAAGCCCGTCCCGGACGCCCTTGGCGACTTCGACGGCGATGGCCCGGCCGATGACTTTGCCGATCTCCTGGCCGGTCTTCTCGGCGCCGGCCTGGTTCTTGGCCACAAATTCCGGCCAGAAGCGGTCAGCACGCGGAACTATATCGACGTATACCGATCCGGCGGAGATGCCGTTGTCAGCCACGGCTCACCCCTCCACGACGTGGTTGAGCTGCTGAACGGCCTCGGCCACCGAAATGTCCTTGGCGTCGGCGAGCATCTGGAAGGCCAAGGTGAGCGCAACGGCCTGCTCGCCGACGATCCGCCCGAGCAGCTTCGCTGCCTCAAGGTCAGGGCAGGGACCGAAGAGGGGACTGCGGGCGCTGACGGCCGCCGCGTCGATCCGGGAGTCGTAGACGTGCATGATCGCCGATTCGACCGCGGTCATGGAGTCGACACCGGCATCAACGGCGGCCGAGAGCAGCAGCGCAACGTCGCCAGCCTGACGAACTCCGCGGCGGATCGACTGGACGAACGGTACTGCCGTTGGATGGCTCATGCGGCGGTCTCCAACAGCAGCGCGTTGGTGAGGGCCGACAGCCACCGCTTGCCGTGTTCGACGCCGCCGCGTGCCGTCTCCCGACGCTGCAGCGTGGCTGCGTACCGCTGCGCCGCGACAGCATCCATGCCGAGCGCATCGTGGACGGCCACCGCAAGCGCAGCAGTCGTAGCGGCAAGCCCCGCCGGCGCATCCGTCGTCAGGCTGCCAGGTACGACTCGCAGTCGGCGCGATGCACCCACCAGACGCCGCCCGCCCGGCGGCCGGCCAAGGCGCCTGATCGCAGTAGCTGGCGAACCCTCGAGGTGCTCACCCCAAGCAGATCCGCGGCGACGGCTGTATCGATCCATGGATCTGAGCCTGCGGGCATTTCCGCTGCGAGGACTTCCGTGCTGCCGTCTGCGGAAGCGCGGCGAGCCTTCCACATCTCCGCCGCGGCGATGACCTGAGCCCACGTTTGGCGCACGGCGACGAGCTGGGCCGGATCAAGCCGGCCCTCCTCGACTTTGCGGCCGAGACTGACCAGTTCGGCGGGCAGGTGCTTGGCGAGCAGCACCGAGATGACAAAGGCCGAGAAGCCGCCCACATGAGCGCCAAGCAGGGGCTCGCCATGGTGCGCGGCGGGCGGGACCGCACCGACGGGGGCTGTAGGGCGGCGAGACAATCCATCGGGGAGGGGTGCCCGACGGATCAACCCTGCCCTTCACTGGCAGTGGCAGCATCCGCCTGGGTGGGCGCGGCATTGTGTCCCTGGCCTGATGTGTCCATGGTGCCGGTCATCCTCCGGTCCCTCCTACTTGTGGGAGCGCCTCACGCGCTTCCGGTCGTCAGTTCGCTGGGTGCGGCTGCATCCGCGGTCGGGTGCAGCGCAGCCCTGATCTCTTCCATCACCACGGCCCGGACGTGGTCGTCCTCGGCGTCGATGCCCAGACGGCGCATCGACGCCGTCAAGATGTCGGTGAACAGCTCGCGGGCGACCCACGGCGGAAGCGTCGGGTCCGAGGCCAGCGAAGGCCCAGCCGCGTCCGCCAGGTCGTGAGCTAATGCCGCCGCCCGCACCGGATCGGCAGGGTGCAAGCCAGCCGCAAGACGCACCAGCGTCTTCCACGACGGCCGGGACCGGCCACCCTCGATCGCGGTAATCGTGCTCGAATTCACGCCGCACCTGGCGCTGAGCGCCGTACGGCTCAACGCGGCAGCCTCGCGGCGACCCCGGAGCAGGGCGCCCACCGTCGCGGCGAGACGCACCTGCTCCGCACCTTCCGGCTTCCGGGAGTTGTAGGCGATCATCAGGCAATGACCGCCGCGCTCAGCACCAGGCACATCCCCGACGCCGACTTCGGCCCGACACTGCGCCACGTGCGCCAGGCCCGGCGGCTGTCGCTGCGCCAGCTCGCCGCCAAGCTGCAGATGAGCCACGGGTACCTCGGGTCGCTCGAGCGTGGCGAGAAAGCCCCGTCGACCCGGCTGGCCGCACAACTCGTCGACGCGCTCTGCGTGGACGGTGACCCTGCGACGGTGATTCTCCGCAACGGCATCCCCGGCGTCGGCCGCGACGGGCATCGGCGTGCCCCATGAGGTTGGTCCAGTCCATGGGGTCGGCGCTGCGGGCCGTGCTCCAAGTTCCCATGAGCACTCATGGGGCACACCGCGCCGGGGCGGCTGACGGCTCGCAGCAGTCGAGGTGTCCCACGTCCTGCCGGTTGAGCAGGGTGTTCCATGTCGCGGGCGTCGTGGTCATGGTGCGGTCTCCCCCGCTGTGGTTGGGTGGTGGCGGGACCGGGCGCGTGCGAGGCGCCCGGTCCTTGCGTTCGTTCATGCGGGCTCGCCTCCGGTGCGGTTGCCCTGGACGTACGGGTTGCGGGCGTGGGCGCGGCGGAGCCGTTCGACGCCGTTGGTGGGCATGGCGAGCACGACGGCGTCACGCTGTCCGGCGTCGCGCTGGCGTGGGGTCGCCTCGGGCTGGACCGTTGTGACACCGGTACGGGTCGCTGCGTGGGGCTGATGCCTACGCGGGTCGGTGCGGGCCTGGCCGTGATGCTCTGCCCCATGACTGCCCGCGCCGGACGTGGCAGGGCGGGGCCAGTCGTTGCCCTGCTGTCCCTGGTGCTGGCCGCCACGGTTGCCGCGCGGCCGGCGTTCCGGCGGCGTCACCGACTTGACGGTGATCTCCAGCTCGGGCCGCTCGCCGCGCTCCGGCTGCCAGAGGCGCAGGCTGCGCAGCCGGCCCTCGATGTGTACGGCGTCGCCTTTCGCGTACCTGGTCAGCTGTTTGGCTTCGTCGCCGAACGCGGCCAGGGCGGCGACGAACGAGCTGTCCTCAACCCAGTCGTCGCCGTCCTTGCGGTAGCCGGTGAAGCGCACCATGCAGTTCGCCCACGGCGTTCCGGTCTTGGCGATGCCGCTGCGCGGCTCGGTGATCAACTTCCCGTCGCCGCGGATCTCAGGAAGGCTCATTACGGCACGACCTTGATACCGGGCTCGGGTGCGGCTGCGGCTTCGTAGTTCGAGCGCGCCTGCTCCAGATCCTGGAAGTACATGATCCAGTCGTGGCCGGAGAGGGTCACCTCGTCCTCGATGAGGCGGTGCTCGATCGACGCCGTCGGCGCCTTGAGGTGCGCCTCCGACGAGGAGAGCGTGACGAGGTACGGGAAGGCGTCGAGGCTTTCGACGGCCTGCCAGCCGACGACGAGGAACAGGTCGGCGCCGTACTTGCCGGACGCGACGGCGTACAGCGGGAAGGACTGCGGAATCATGCCGGCACCTCCTCGCGGGCAGCCAGCCGCACGACGCGTTCGGCGTCTTCGCGTTCGGCGGCAAGCCGGCGTTCGTACTGGCGGACCTTGTTGATGCACGACTCGTAGGCGATGCCGGCGAGCTCGCGATTGTCGTAGAACGTGATGCGCCGGTGCTCGCCGGCCATCGTGCGAGCGGTGTCCTTCGCGGAGTGCAGGTCGAGCATCACCGGAAGTGCGCTGTAGCCGTCGAGGGGCGTCCAGGCGACGACGAGCAGCAGGTCGATGTGGGTGTCCGCTTCACCGACGGCGTAGAGCGGTGAGGACGAGTGGGGGATCACGTGGTCTCCTCCGGAGCGGTCGTGGGTGGTTTGGCGGCGAGGAGGGCTGTGGGCTGGGTCCGCACGGGTGGCTTGGCGTCCGCGCCGGTGGGGCATGGAGCGCCGAGGTCCGAACGTGACGCAGTCAACGTGGCGCACTTCCTGGCCTGCTGGTGTGCTGTCGCGGGCTTGTCACAGGTGTCACAGGTTCGCGGGTCGTCCGGCGGAACCTGTGACACCAACCTGTGACGGCCTTGACCTGCGCTAATGGTTCGTTTCACGGTCTCTGTCACAGGTGTCACAGGTTCTTGGCGCAAGAGACACGCGTTAGGGACGCAAATGATGTCCTTGTTGATCTTGCTGGCTATTGCCGGTGCGGCACTCACGATGCCTCGCAGTTGAGGGCGTGGCCCTGCTCGTCGAAGCCGAAGCTGCACGCGGGGCAGCGCGGAGGGCCGTCGAACACGTCGAGCTGCTCGTCGCGGGGCGCCTGCTCGACCTCCGCGACCCGAGTCTCGGAGGTCTCCGCCGCCTGGTCGTCGTTCTCGACCGGGTCCAGGGTTGGAGCCGGAGTGGTGTTGAACAGCACCTCAGACCTGACGTGCAGAACCCACAGACTGGTACCGCCCACCCGCTTGGACACGACCAGCTTCCCGTCTTTGCTGACGGCGGCGAGGATGCCCTGTCGGTGCAGCTCCTTGTGCAGCGTCTCCTTCGTGGTGGCGAGCGGCATGTGCATACGCTTCGCCTGGGCAGTCGCTACGGAGTGCGCGTTCGCCGGGTAGAGGTAGACGCCGTCCTTGTCGATCCAGCCGACCTGCTCGCCGCGGGGCCGGTAGTCGACGCGGTCACCGGAGGCGACCCGCTCCCAGCCAAGCTGGCGGTAGCCGATGGTGCCGCCGAGTTCCGGGACGTCGTTCGTCTTCCGGTCCGCGAGGTGCGCATACCCGCCGACGAGGGCGCTGTCGATGGCGCTGAGGTAGATCTGGACCGGCTCGTAAAGCTTCGTGTTCTCGTGCTGCTCGCCGGCGAGCGCACCAAGGGCGGCCTTACACCGGGCGAACAACTCGTCCCGCTCCGTCGCCGTGACCGCCTTGACCGCGACCGCGAAGTCCAAAAACACCCTCCAGCCGGTGAGCAGCCCGGCTGTTGCCTCGGGCAGCCGGAGGTGCCCGCCGCTGCCGAGATCATCCCGCAGGTCGATGATCTGCTGCTGCAGGTCGTTGGCGTAGGTCGGGTTGGCGTCCATCTGGCTGGCGATCCATCGGACGTACCCGGCCATGCACAGGGCGTAGACCCCGTCCCGGCCCCGCTTCTGCGCCTCGGTGAGGAGCTTCTTGTCGACGTTCCCGGGTTCGGTCGGGACGGCGGTCATCCGGGCTCGCAGGGACTGCCCGCTCGGGAGGTCTTCGCCGCTGGACATCAGCTGTGCGTGCGGAGGTTTCGGCGGGCGGATCGTGGCGTCCGCGTTCATTCGCTGGCGGCCGGCGGCGTTCGCCGACCCGCGCACGACGCGGTCCACGGCGGCATTGAGGGTGGCCAGGTTCGCCACCGACTGAGGGGCGTAGTCGTCGATGACCATCAGCACGTCCTTGAGGACGTTCGCCAGGCCCTCGAGAACGTTCCCCGTTGATGTCCAGGAGGTGGGCAGCGCCTTGGCGTTCATGGCAGGGCCGAAATGCTGCTGGGCGACGGCCAGCACAGCGCTCTTGAGTGAGCCTGAAGGGCCGTGGACCCATACGGTCGTTTCGGGGTCACCGGGCAGCGGGGCACGGTAGACCGCGGCGAGGATTGGCACCATGACCGCGTCGGGCGCGATTCGCAGCATGTCGAGCGATGCCGCGACGGCTGCCCGCAGGTCCCCTTCGGCGACCGCCGTCGGGTCGGGAAGCCAGTACCGGTTGAGCGCCTCACTGCCGAGATCGACGGCGACGGTCGGGTCCAGCCCGTCGGCGCCGATCGCGCCGGACGTGGTGAGGAACCGGTACTTGCCGCCAATGTTCCGCCACCCCGTGTGGGCGTAGCGGACGGTCTGTGTCCATCTGCCGCGGGACAGGATCTGCGTTGCGGTCCAGACGTGGTCCTCGGCCCTGCTCATCGGCATGATCGTGGCGTGGGCGCCGACGGCGATCGCTGCCCATTTCCGCGCCTTGGGCGCCTCCTCGGCAGGGATCTCGGCCTCGCCGGTGTAGCCGTTGGGCAGGGTGACGCGGATTTGTACCAAGCTGAGCCGCTCGGTGCCGTCGTCGCGGATTACCTCGGACAGGATGCGGGGATCGAACTCTGCGAGCAGGGTCCGGCCACCGTCTTCGTCGACGATGTAGATGCAGCCGCCCTCGTCGAGGTATCTGCTTTCGGCGTCCAGAGTTGCAGTGGTGCGTTCTTTGCGACGGCTCGCCTTGTGCTTCGCCTTGGCTTCGGCGAGTGAGGTTCGCCAGTCTCCCGCCGTCTTGTATCCGGCGCCGACGATGGCGTCCCGGTAGTACTGCTGGACGTGGCTGTCCCGGGCGCCGAGCAGGTCGATGACGTTCTTGAGCTTGCGTCGCAGCGCGAGCTCGTCGGCCTTGATGCCGGCCAGCTCGACCATGAGGGCTGGCAGTGCGGGCAGGTCATCTGCGTCGTTCTGAACGCCCTCCAGTCCGGTGTCAGTCACGCTGCCGCTCCGGGTCGCTTGCTTTCGCGGCGCGGCCGGGTCTGGTTACTGTGTTCACGGGTGCGTCCCTCTTATGGGCGTTGGTGGTAGCGGCCGGTCCTGTCGGGGGACCGGCCCGCTTCGTTTCGGGGGGTCTCTGCGCCGAGTCGAGGGGTCTCCCGGGCGTGAGATTCGCGTTAGATGGCGGGTTGTTTTCGCAGGTCAGAGCCACGCCGTCAGTTCTGCTAACTGACGGTTACGCCGCTAGCGGATCGGTCTTGGCCGGCGTGAGGTCGTACTTGGCGAGGAACCGGGCCGTCGGCACGAGCTTGCGGCGGCCAACGGTGATCGTGGGGATCTCGCCGCGCTCCACGGCGCTGTAGCCCGCCCGGCGGCTGACGCCGAGGATCAGGCTCGCGCGCTCGATCGGAATCGTCGGCTCGGTCTTGGGGTCGGGGAGTTCGCGCGACTGCTCGGGGTTGCGGCTCGCGCTCTGGGCTGTTGACACGGGTCGCTCCTGATTGCGGTGAACGGATTTTTAGCAAGATCCGACGAAGCGCTCGGTCTTGATGCGATCACGGTAGTCGCCGCACGCAATGCACGCAAGTGATGCACCGGCGCACCCTATGCACAGAATCCGTGCAATACTCGCCCGGTGACCAGTGAAACCGACGGGCAGGACAAGCCCCGCACGATGGCGGAGCACCTAGCGGCCAATGTCAGACGGCTTCGTGAGCAGCAGCGCATTTCCGCAACCGACTTCGCGGAGCGGCTCGCAAAGCTCGGCGCACCCATGGGGCGTATGGGTGTTCAGCGACTGGAGAAGGGCGAGCGCCGAGTCGAGTTGACCGAGCTTGCCGCCCTGGCAACTGCGCTGGACGTGCCGCCGATCGTGCTCATCCTGCCGTTGGGCGAAGTGCCCACTGTTGAGCTGTTGCCAGGCAAGGTCGTCGACACCTGGAGTGCGGCCCAGTGGTTCAGCGGCCGGCGGCGTCTCGACAACGAGGGCAAACCCCGTGATGAGTGGTCGCACGTGCGGATCTATGAGGAACACGAGCGCCTCGTCAACGAGCTCGGCTACGCGCACGCTGAGGCCGAGCTGTGGCCAGCGGAGGAAGGCGACCCGGAGCGCAAGGCCGCGCGTCGGCGCGCTCGGGTGGCCCTGCGGGATCTCAGCCTTACCCGCGCGGCGATGCAACGGCGGGGGATGCAGCTCCCCGCCGTCGACGAGGACATTGCGGCGCTGCTGGAACGCCAGCGCTTCACATGGGTCCCAGTTGACGACTGGCTGGCGCTTCCCGCCGAGGAGCGCCGGAAGCTGAGGCCGGTCACGTTCAACGACGACAACGACGACCAGGACGAGACGGAGGAGTGATGGCGCCGAGACGCCAGGACCCGATCAAGAAGGTCACGCTCGCCGACGGGGCGACCCGGTACCGGTTCGTGATCGACGTCGGCAAGAAGCCCGACGGGAGCCGCGACCAGCGGACGTTCACCTTCGACACGCTGAAGGAGGCGAAGGCCGAACGGGCGAAGATCATCGCGGCGAAGTCAGCCGGGACGTACGTCGCGCCGTCGAAGATCACTGTCGCTGAGTTCTGCGAACAGTGGCTGGCGTCCAAGCGCAACATCAGACGTGGCACCCGCACCACCTACCGCAACAACCTCGCCCACGCCGTCGAACGCATCGGCCACCTGCGCATGCAACAGGTCACCCAGGCCGATATCGACAAGATGGTGGACCACATGCTCAGCGGCGGGCGGCGAGGCACCGGCAACGTACAGCGCCAATCCCTCGAGCCGGCCACCGTCAACCGGACCCTGACGGTCCTGCAGCAGGCGTTCGACAACGCCCTCGCCCAGGGCATCATCGGCCGCAACGTCGTCCGGCTCGTTGAGCGGCCGTCGCCGAACGCGTACGAGATGAGCACCTGGACCGAGCACACCGCCGCGGCGTTCCTGCAGTCGGTGAGCACGCACCGCCTGTCGGCCGCCTGGCAGCTCAGCCTGTACGGGCTGCGCCGCTCGGAGGTTCTGGGCCTGCGCTGGTCCGATCTCGACCTGGTGGCGGGCACGTTGACGGTCAACAACGCTCGGAAGATGTCCGACGGGGTGATCTACGAGGAGGACCCCAAGACGGAGCGGTCGAAGCGAACCCTGCCGCTCAAGTCGATCCCGGGTCTGGTTGATGCGCTCGTGACGCTACAGCTGCGCCAGCGTGAGGAGGGCGACCTGGCGGGCGAGGCGTACCAGCCTCTGTGTCCGCTGTGCGGCGGGCACCATGTGGTCACCGACGAGCTCGGCCAGCCGTATCGGCCGGAGTGGTACGGCGACCAGTTCGAGCGGCTCGCCCGCACCGCGGGGCTGCCGGTGATCCGGCTGCACGACGCGCGTCACACCTGCGGGACGCTCATGCACCTGCGCGGGGTGAAGGTGGCGGTGATTTCAGCGTGGCTCGGTCACGCCAAGGTCAGCTTCACCATGGACACCTACGTGCACAGCCAGGACGAGGCGCTCACGGCCGCCGGCGGGGTCATCGGCGCTGCATACGCCGGTTCCGGCGACGACATAGTGATCAATCGGAACAGCATCAATCCGCCCCGCTAAGCGCCGAAAACCGCATGTGAGAAAACTGTGCGAGATGATCTCGCCTGGCACACCATATGGCCATCGGTAGCCAGTCTGCCTGATGCCGCCTGACCTGGACTTGGAGCTTGGAGCGGGCGAGGAGAATCGAACTCCCACCGTCAGTTTGGAA
>NZ_JBNJNH010000003.1:0-112909 GCF_050936175.1 Dactylosporangium sp. CA-139066
TCGTCCGGCGATGCAAACACCAAATAGCGCATCGTGACATCGGCATATTTCCGCAGGTCAGCGTGGCGAGAATGCGAAACGCCCCACCGCGCTCCCCGGGGGTCAGCCAGGTGTTGCGGCGGGGCGCCCCTCAGATCGATCCCGGAGGAAGGACCCGAGCCGCACACCCCCGCGGATGCTCGACGGCACATGAATCACACAGGGGCGTGTCCGCGATTGTGGACCTCAGCCGTACCTGCTTCAACAGGTCAACGGTGCCCGCGCGCCGCTTTGGCGAGTTCTGTCCGATCTATCGATATACACCACGATGATCGGACAGGTAGCGGTCCGCCACAAGTCGGCAGATTCCGGCACCTGCCCGTCAGCGTCCACTGTCGCCGTCCGCCTCGGCGCGCAACCGGTCGGCCTCCGAAACCAGCTCCAACGCCCGCGACCGGCGCGGCTCCGGCGCAACCCGCCCAATCCCGCCGGCCGGGCCGGATACGAGCCCGATCCAGCGCAGCCGCTCCATGGCTCTCGTCACCGTCGACCGTGACACCTCATACATTTCGGCCAGCGCGGACTCCGACGGAACCCTGCCGCCCGGAGGGTAGACGCCGGTCCGGATGTCGCTGAGCACGCCGTTGAAGACGCGCCAGAACGGCGCGTCTGCACTCCTTTGCATATATGGAACTCCCTGCCTCAACAGGCACATCCGACCATGCCCGGCGGCGGTCCGCAAAGAAGGTCGTGCGTTTCGGCGGCAGGTTGATGACCTGCAGGTACTGCACCTGATGAAGCAGGTCGGGTACGGTGATGGGCGCACCCGCCACTCCCTGCCTCAACACCAGGTCGGCGGGCGGCAGCGGCGGGGCGCTTCGGCGCCTTGCCGCCCGAACCGTGTGGCGGTCGTCCAGCACCTCCACCCAGGCCCGGACTGCTGGGCGCCGCCACACCTCACTCTTCGGAGGCGCGTGTGGCCGAGCTGGACCATCCGCTGTGGTGTGTCGATGTCGCCTGCACCGCGGACCGCCCCACGTTCAACGGCCACCCGATCGGCGCGCACCGCTCGAGCGCGCAGCGGGTCGGCCTGACGGAGCTTCGGCTGCGGCAGGCGCCAAACGAGCGGGTGCCGTCGGTGGAGGTCCGCCGCGGCGATGTGGTGCTGGTGCTGCCGATCGGCGAGGCGCAGTCACTGTCGCCGGGGGCGGATGACCTATTTCGTGCGGCCGGGGTTGGGCTGTGACGGCGCCGCGGGAGGTGGGCCGGGCCGAGCTGGAGCACCCCAGCTGGTGTGACGCCGCGAACTGCCCCCTCGAGCTGATGGCGGTGGGTGGCCGGCATCAGTCCCGGGAGATCGCCGTGCATGACGATGACGGGCGCCGGGTGGCGTCGGTGGTGTTGCAGCAGGCGGCGTCTGGCCGGCTGATGGTGGCCGCGTTTTCACGGGCGCAGTCGTGGGCTCCGCACGTGGCCGAGCGCCTCGGGGAGGCGCTGCGGCGGGCGGCCGAGATGGCGAAGGCGGAGCAGCAGACGGGCTGAGCTACTTCATCGGACGGCCGAGGTGCCGGTAGACGGTCTTGCGTTCGACGCCGAGGGTTTCGGCGATGTGTGCGATCGGGATGTCCTGCTCCTTGGCGCGCTTGATGGCGCCGTCGGCTTCGACGTCGAGCTTGGCGCGGGCGGCAGCGATGCGCGCGAGGACGGCCAGCGTCTTGCGCTGGTCGTCGTCCGGGGTGAATGCGGGCCGCGCCATGATCCCACCATAACTGTTCCCATTGACACACTCAATGGCTGCGCATTAATGTTTACATGTATCCGTTAACGCTTGAACTCGAGGAGCAGCGATGAGGAGTGCCATGAATGACACCGAGATCTACACCGCCGACGAGCTCGCCCGCATCGAGGACGACTTCATCCGCCACCTCGTCGACCTGGGCGGCTGGCGCACCGACAAGCCCCAGATGCTGTTCACGGGCGAACGGCAGATCTGGGACCGCTGGCTCGCCGACGGCCGCCTGCAGCGCGCGACAAAGGAACGGGTCAGCGTGGTCGAGCTCACCGCCGCCGGCTGGGCGTGGTGCCGCGAGCACGGGATCGGCTGATGCCCTACGACGAGTACGCCCGCTGGCGCAATTCGCCCGACTGCGGCCACATGACCGGCACCGCCGGGTCGGGCCCGTCGGTGTGCGGGAAGCCGCCGAAGTTCACCGTCGACGCCTCGTGCCCGTTCAACGTCAACGGCCGCGCCTGCGGCACCCACGCCAACAGCGCGAAGCGGCGGCTGTACGCCGTCGCCCCGATCATCGAGGAGTCCTGATGCCCAACCCGATCGACATCATCGCCAACGCGATCCGTGCCGCCGACGGCAACAACACCATGGGCGCCGGCCAGCTCGCCGAGGTCGCGGTCGCCGCAGTCCGCGAGCACATCGCCCAGTACCGCAGCGGCCACCAGGAATCTGGCCTGTACGAGAAGGGCTGGGACGACGCGCTCGTCTGCATCCTGAAGACGCTCGGGCACGGGTGACGCCTGATGGACGAGATCCGTACCGCCGCCCTGTCCGCCGTTGCCGAGGTGCCCGCCGAGTACGAGGGGCAGGGCCGAGTCATCCGTGCGACGAAGATCGTCCGCGACCGGACCGGCTGCCCGCTGCGCGACGCCATCGACGCCGTCAACTGGGCGCTCGACCGGCCGCCTGCCGCGACGCTGCCGGCGCATTCGATCGTCGGCTCGGCGCACGCCGCCTGGTTCAAGGAGGCGCGGCCGGGTCAGTCCCACAATCCGTGGGTGTCGACCCACACCGAGCAGTACCACTCCGACGCCGAGATCGACGACCTGCTCCGCACCGACCGGGCAACCATCCTGCGCGTCGGGGGCGGATCGTGAACGCCGCCGACCTGCCGATCGGCTCCGTAGCGGCCGGCATCGACTGCGTCTTCCTGAAGCGCTCCGACCCGTTCGGCGACCAGCCGTGGTTCGGGACCGTCGACATCACCCGGGTCGACAAGTACAGCGACCAGGACATCGACGACATGCTGCGGCAGGGCGGCATCACCATCCTGCGCGTCGGGGACGGCAACTGATGGCCCGCCACCCGCACCCGGTCGTGACGGTGATCCTGGCGGCGCTTGTCGCTGAGGACGCCAACGTGCAGGTGACCCGCGTCGACACCCGCGGCCTCGACGTCGACCTGACCCTGCGGTCCCGTGACGGGCGCCGCATTGTCGTCAACATCCGCGAGGAGCAGCCGTGAATGACGCCGCGATCCGCCTGCTCCGGTCCAGTCTCGCCAACGCGGACCGGGAGTTTCGTTCCGCCGCCGACACTGCCCGCCGCACCATGGAAGAGGCCGAGCGGCACCCGACCGCGTGGGCGAACGTCGCCTCCCACGCCGTGCTGGCCGCGCACGCCGCCGGCCAGGTTGAGGCCTGCCACGACGCGCTCGTCGCCGCCGGGGAGTTGTGATGGCGAAGATACCCGGCCAGCGCCCGCCGTACCTCGAGGCCCCGTTCCGGCCCGCGCCGCAGCCGGCCGAGGCCGATCCGCCGTCGGCGCAGCTGCTCGACCTGCACCGCCAGGTCGCCGAGGCGATCCGCGAGGACGCGTCGAGCAACGACGTCGTGCAGCTCGTCGACGACTTCTTCGTCGAGCACGGGCTGCCGACCGTCCTGTACGGCGAGGTGCCGTCGTGACCGCCCCGACGCTCGAGACCGTTGCCGGCGCCGACCTCCACGAGGGCGACCGGATCGTTCTGGCTGTGACCGGGGAGCACACGATCGCCCGGCTGGACCGCTACCTGCGGACCGTCGGTGATGGGATGCGGCACGCCCACTGCACGGACGGCACCTGCTGCACCGTGCTCGACCACCACGACTACCGCCGCGTCGCGGCCTGAGGAGACGAGCATGATCGGTAAAAGTGGAAGCTACTGGGCGACCGGAATCAGCGTCACCTACGACGCGTACCGCAAGACCTGGGGCGCCGGACTCGACTTCCTCGACGACGGGTTCGCCGACGACGACACCGACTCGGGCCGAATCTCGACCGAGGGGAGGCTGCACACCCGCTACGGCGTCAAGGACGGCCAGCGGACGGACGCCCTCACCGCCGCCATCGACGTGCTCCTCGCCGACGCGGCACGGCTCGGCATCGAGTTCCAGGACCACAACCTGTACTACGACGACCGTTCCGAGGTCTTCCCGGAGCCTGCCGACTGGAAGCGTCTGCACGACGAGCAGATCGAGCGGTTGGGATGGTCGGCGTGAAGCCCGAGGACATGACGACGAGCCCGTGGGGTCGCGGCACCTGCCGGGTCTGCGGGCGGGAGTTCAACCTGCGCAAGGACGGGAAGGTCCGAGCCCACCGCAGCGCCGAGACCTGGCTCAACTGCGATGGTGTCGGCGACTGGCCGAAGGAGACGCCGTGAGCGACCTGCCACCGTTCGAGACGGTCCGCAGCGAGGCGTACAAGCTGCTCGGCGATGCCCAGGACGTGCTGCGCTTCGGCGCCGGCGACGTCCGCGACCACCCGACCGGTCACCGCGCCGAGGCGCTGGCCCGGGCCCGGCAGCACATCGCTGCGGCGAAGGAAGCGCTGAACGACGCGGTGGCGTGGTGGCCGTGATGCACACCGTCTCCGGTACCGGCCACCGCCCGGCGACCAGCCGTGACCCGGACGGGCTGACGCCGGCGCAGCTGCCGTGGGTGCAGGCGAAGGCCCGCGCCGGGCTGGAGTGGCTGGCCGCCGAGCACGGCACCGAAGAGGTGTGGTCGGGGATGGCGCTCGGCTGGGACCTGATCCTCGCCGCGGCGGCTGTCGACCTGGGGCTGACGTTGCGGGCGCACGTGCCGTACCAGTCGCAGCCGGACCGCTGGGAGGCGGAGGATCAGGCGGAGTGGAGCCGGCTGGTCACGCTGGCCGCGTCGGTGCACCTGTACGGCCGCAATCCCGCCTTCAAGCGTGAGGCTGTCGCGCTGCTGCGTGCCCGCAACGACGGGCTGCTCAAGGCGGACGGGCTGCTGGCCTGCTGGAACGCGGCCAAGCGGTCCGGGGGCACGTTCTCGGCGGTGAAGAAGGCGGCGAGGCGTGGCCTGCCGGTCGTGCATCTGGACCCGGCCCGCCAGGTCGTGCACGGGCCGGGCTGCTCGTGCATTGAGGGGCTGCGGTCTACGGCTTGACGTAGCCGCCCTTCAAGCACCAGGTGACGAACTGCGTGAGCACTGTCGACGCCTCAAGGGTGGTGGTGAGCTCGGCCTCCTTACCCTTGTTCTTGATGGCGTTGTCGGCCTTCGTGACCATCTGCGTGCCGAAGGCCTGCGCCTCGGGGATGCTCGACTTCTGCGCCTTCACCCCGATCGCCCGAACCGCATCCTGTTCGGTGAACTCGGCCGCCCGGTTGTACAGCGCCTGAGCCTCCGCGCACGCCTCGCGGGTGATGTCGTCGCCAGCGAGCGACGGGCTCGGCGAAGGTGACGGTGACGTGGGCGCGGGTGAAGCCGCAGCCGGTGCGGTGGCCGCAGACGGCGCCGCCTGACCGGCTTGCGCCGGTCCGTTGCCCGAGCGGAGCGCGAAGCCGATGCCGACCGCGCCTGCGACGAGCAGCACCGCAACGGTGATCGCCGCGACGAGGGGCGTCCGGTTTCGGCGGGGCTTACCACCGCCGAACTGGTTCAGGTAGATCGGCTGGTCGTCCATCGGGGCACGTTACTGCGGGTGGCTTCCGGAATGGGTTGAGCCGATCGGACGGTTCAGCCGGCCGCAGGGACCTCGCGCAGGTCGCCCAGGTCGACACCGGCTGCGTCCGCCGCGACGGTGAGCGCTGTGAGGCTGGGTAGGTTCCGGCAGGAGTCCGGCCCGACGAGCCGGTACCACTTCGTCGCTCCGACGCCACCGACGTCGACACGCCACGTCCCGTCGCTGGTCTGCATCGACCCCGCCCACGCGCTCATGATCCGACGCTAGAGCGCCCGCCGACCTGCGGTAAGGCCGACGGGCGAATCACAGCGGTGTAGTTATCCACACGGGTTATCCACAGGCGTCGAGCCGGTCTTCCACCGCCTGGGCGAGAATCGCGAACGTGTCGTCGCCGAGCCCATCGTCCCGGGCCGCCAGCTGCAGCAGGCCGTCGCCGGTGATCGGGCGGCCGGACGTGGCAAGTTCCGACACGGCCGCCTCGTGTGCCTTGACGCCGGCGATGGTGCGCCCAGTGGCGGCGAGCGTCTCCAGCCACAGGCCGCGCAGGTCCCGGGCCGGTACCGCCCGCGGCCCGGGCTCGCCGCCGACGTGGACGAGGACCGCGGTGCCGGCGTCGTCGCGGTGCCACGAGACGACGTAGAAGGCGCCCTGCCGGCGGCGGACGATCCGGTACGGGCCGGCGTCGATGACGGTCGCCCGCTTCGGCGGAACGACCCGCCACGGGTCGCCGGCCGCGTAGTAGAGGGCTGCGCCGGGCTGGATGCGGCTATCGGTAGGGCGCACGGGGGTCTCCTCAGGCGTCGGGGGTGGCGATGGTGTAGCCGGCGTCAAGGCGCTCGGCGACCTGCCAGCCGTAGACGGTGACGGTCCGGCCGGCGGGGCTGACCAGCTGGACGGGGCGGCCCTGTTCGGCGGCGGCGAGCACGCGGGCGCGTTCGTCGGCGGTCATCTCGTCGAGCTCGGGCAGGTTCACTTGGGCCTCCTTCAGCCGCTGGTGCGGAGGTAGAAGCGGGCGGCGCGGGCGACGCAGCCGTAGAGGGTGTCGGTGCGGGCGATGGTCCGGCCGGTGTGGTGGACGGCGATCCAGTGGTCGCCGTCAGGGCGCCCGGTGCAGACCGGCTCTGCGTCGGGGATCAGCGCCCACCGGCCGGGCTCGACCTCGACGTGCCGTTCGCGGGTCAGCGCCCAGCCGCCGGCGGTCGCGGTGAGGATGAGGCCGTCGTCGTGGCCGTCGCGGAAGACGTGTCGGACGCCGTCGCAGGCGTGGTAGAGCACGACGTCTCCGGGCTCGTCGAGCACCGAGTTGCGGCGCACGTACGGGTCGCAGGTGTCGTGGCCGCAGAGCGCGGTGGTCGGCTGCATGGCGTTCTCCTCAGCGGTCGCAGCGGTGCATGTCGGCCACCTGTTGGGCCAGCTCCCGGGTGGGGCCGAACGCGCGGGCGGGCGAGTAGCGGTCGACGCCTTCCAGGCAGGTGTCGCACCGCCAGGCCCAGCCCCAGCCCCACGTAGTCGGCAGGAAGACGCGGGTGCGGGGCTGGTCGAGGATGGTGCGGCGCATGGCGTTCTCCTTCAGGCGGAGGTGCGCGGGTAGATGGCGTAGGTGTCGTCGGCGTAGCGGACGCCGATCGTGGTCAGGGTGCGGTCGACGCGGTGCACGGCGATCGGGCGGCCGGTCCGCGGGTGGGCGACGGTCGCGCCGACCGCGACTTCGGGCGCGTGCTCGGTGCGGGCCGCGGGCCGGGTGAAGTCGACGCCGCCGGGCCGGAAGCCGGTGCAGCTGACGTGGGTGTAGTCGCCGGTCCAGGTGAGGATGTGCCCGGCGAGGATGTGCAGGACCGCGTCGGGTTCGCCGAGCGCGCCGTGGGGGTTGGCAACGGCGACGGCGATGCAGCCGCCGTGGGTGATGCAGGCGGCGATGTCCTCGACGAGGACGACGTCCGGCAGCTGGACTCGGGTGTGGTTGCGGAGGGTGTCGTCGAGCTGGAGCAGGTCGCACGTGCGGAGCCGGTCGGCGGTGTTGGTGACGGTGCGGCGCATGGCTTGGCTCCTTCAGGCTGCGGTGATGGCGACGATGGCGGCGAGGCGCTCGGCCCGGTCGTGCTGCTCCTGCTGGGCGGCGACGGCCTCCTTGTACGCGCGCCGGCCCCAGTCGTTGACCTCGGCGCCGTCGGGCCGGAACGGGTGGCCGGTGAGGGTGACGAAGCCGCGACGGGCCATCGCCTGCAGGGAGCGCAGGTCGGCGGCGGCGTGGCCACGGCCGCGGCGGATGTGGCCGGTGGTCTCGAGCGCCTCGCCGATGACGATGACCTCGGCGGGGCTCATGAACGTCTGGGTGCCCTTGGCGGCGGGGGCGAGGCGCTGGGTCGGGATGGCGGGTGCGGCCGGGGTGGGCTCGGGCGCGGTGTGCTCGGCGATGAGGGCCTCGATCGCGGCGATCGCGTGGGTCTCGAAGGTGTGCAACTGCGAGGCGATGAGCTGGCCGTTGCGGCGGGCCTGGACCTTGTAGCCGGCGCCGTTGACGTAGAAGGCGCGGATCTCGACGTCGCCCGCGACCTGGACCAGGCCGGCGGCCGGGATGGTGGCGATCGGGGCGGCGGTGCTCGTCTGCGTCATGCCCTAAACAATAGGGGGCCCTGTTGTTTGAGCGCAAGGCTCAGGCACTAGATCCCTCTATTGTTCATCCGTTCGGCTACCTCGCTACTCATTCACACGGAGCAACAGGGGGTACTACTGTGGTCGCATGACACCGAGTAGAACGCGACTACCCCCGCCCGCGTCCATTGATGACGTCATCGCATGGCTCGACGCTATGCCCGCAGTTCAGCGCGAGCGAGTGGCAAGAGTGCTGGTAGAGCCGCAATCCGTCAAGCTGATCGGCCTTGTCCGCGCCCGCGCCGTTCAGGAGATGACCAAGGCGCCGGGCGCGTCGTGGGCGACGGTCGCGGCGACCCTCGGCGTGAGTGAGGCGACGGTCAACCGGCTGGTAACGATGGCTCGCAAGGCGGGCGCAGAACCGAAGGAGTGAACTAGGTCCCCCTGTTGCCTTGGGCGCTTGACTTGAGCAATAGGGGGACCTATTGTCAGTGGTGTCACGAGTTGAGCCACTGAGGAGCCACAATGGCGAGCAACTGGAAGACCATCAAGGCCGAAACCGCCCCCGACGGCGCCTACGTCGAACTGCGCCGCTTCGACTCCGGCAAGGGCCGCACCAAGTTCCAGTCCTGGAAGATCTACCGCGACGGCCGCGACGCCGGGTACGCCTCCATCCAGCAGGACGCCGACGCCAACTACCGGCGCGTCCTCGCCGGCTTCGAGCGCAACCCGTCGACCGGCAGCTACGAGGCCCGCCCGCGGACCATCGTCGACACCTGCCCCGTCTGCGGCTTCGACCTGAAGGACGACGGCTACCCCGAGGTCCACCAGGCCGACCCCGACGGCGAGCACTGCACCTTCACGCTCATCCTCAATGAGACGGACGAGGACGCCTGATGACCGAGCGTAGCCTCATCGACCTGATCAAGTCCTACGGTCAGGCAAAGTACGACCAGGGCGGCGCCCTCCACTCCGGCGCCAGCGAGGCCGTGGTCCTCAGCTACGCCAACACGGCTCAGGACCTGCTCGACGAGATCGGCCGGCAGCACGCCGACGAGGCGCGGCGCACTCCGTCCGTTGAGCCGGTCGTCTTCGCGTGGGCGCTCGAAGACCTGACCAAGCTGCGCGCCGCACTCGACGCGCGCATGCCGTACAACGACGAGGTGGGTCCGCTCCTCGACCGCATCGAGGCGGCATTGGGGGCCGCGCGATGACGCCCCACCAGCTCGAAGTCATCCTCGACGCCTACGCCTCAGGCGAGGGGTCACTGTGGCTGAAGCGCTCCGACGTCATCGACCGGATGGAGGCGGCGGGGTACCTCGACGGCTACCACGTCACGCCGGCTGGCGCCGAGGCTGCGGGCGTCCCGTGGGCCGACTTCCTCGACCGGCTTCACGGCGACGCCCTCATCGACGCGGCCGACCTTTACCCGGCCCACGAGGAAGTCGAGCGGCTGCGCCTCCAGTTCAACCGGCTGCCGAGCAGCGTCAGCCCGGTCATCGTCGACACCATGCGCCGGCGGCTCGACATCATCGAGGCAGCGTTGCGAGCCGCGACATGACCAACGAAACGCCCGCCCCGCGTGCCATCGGGGCGGGCGAGCTGGTCACCAAGGCCGACCTCAAGCCGGGTCGGGTCATCGAACGCTGGACCGACACCACCCCGACCGCCATCCGGGTGCCGATGCCCTGCCACGAACGCCAGCACGTCACCGCCACCCGCGACACGGTCAGCGCGGTCGCGGTGTGCCGGGCCTGCTCGCAGACGTACGAGATGGTCCTGGAGCCCGACTTTGACGGCGGGCACTTCGCCATCCTGACCGTCGCGCACGTGCCGCACCTGATCTCGCGACAGGCAAGGGCTTAGCGCTCTTCGTCAACCTGGCCGGGGCGATACCGCCCCACGTACACCGCCCACGGCCCGAAGCTGAATAGCCGCCGGAAGGTGCCCATGTGCCGGCCGGCGGCGTCCACCCACCGCATCAACTCGCGGGCGTCACGGGCACGGCCGGGGCCGGACAGCGACCAGTGCACGGGCCACGGCTTCACGGGCGCCACGCCTCATCGAAAGCCGGGTGCGCGTCCCACGCGAGCGCCAGCAGCGGCAGCACCCAGTCCTCGTACTCGGCGACCTGGATGCTGGCCGCTGGCCGCGAGTAGGCCGGGTCGTTCTGTCGCGCGATGGCGTCCTGGTAGCGCGCCAGAATTCGCTGCTTCGCCTCGACGTCGCGCAGCACGCGGGCCGGGTCGTGGCGGGCGATGTGCTCGGCAACGTCTTGGCGGCCGACGATGAACGTCGTCTGCGCGTCCTCGCTCTCGATTGCGTAGCCGTCGTCGCCGCCCTCGAGGTACGTGGTCCAGCGCGCGGTCTTGTGATGGCTGCCGCCTCGCAGGTTGGCGTGTCGAGCGGCGGTCCGCGCAACCGCCTCGTCCTCGGCGAGCCGCGCTTTGATGAACGCCACGATCTCCTTGATCACGTCGTCTCCTCTGAGATCTGCGCGGCGAGCGCCACGATCAGCGCCCGCTCGTCCCCGTCGAGTTTCGCGACCGCCGCGCGCCGTAGTACGTCGGCCCGCTCCGGGCGGACGCGGCACAGGCCGACGAGCCCGGTCGCGGCGCCGGCCAGCTCGCCGGTCACCTCCTGCTCGGCCCACGACAGACGCTCAGTCACGGTCCAACCCCCGTTCCCGCAACTGCTGCCGCGCCTCGCCGAGCACGTCCGCCGGCACCCGGGCAAGCAGCTTGCACGCCTCGCACCAGTCGTAGCAGTCGACGCCGGGCTGCGGGTGACAGCCGCCGTCGCGGTACTCGTGCTCGTTGTCGGCGAACGCGACCAGGTCCACGAGGAGAGGCCGGAAAGCGCCGCGCTCCTCGAAGTGCAGCAGCGCGGCGACGATCCGCTGGTCGTCGGTCATCGCCCGTACTCGTCCATCGGGTTGACAACCGGCGCCGTCCGCAGATACTCCAGAAGCTCCTGCAGGGCCTCGTGCGCGGCGGCCTCGTGGGTCTCGTACGCCTCCAGGAGCCCGCGCGGCACCTCCCAATACGCCTCGGCCGCGCCCGTCACCTCGGTCACGTACGTCGTCAGTGCCGTGTCCTCGACGACCTTCACCTTCGCCACGTCGCTCACCGGTACTCCTCGTCGTCAGCCCAGCGGTCCTCGTAGCGCTCGTCGTTCACGCCTCATCGCCTCCCTTGTCGGCATCGTCCGGGTGCCGCTCGTCACGGATCTGGTACTTCGCCTGCGACGCCAGCTCGCCGCCGAGGATGGACGTCCACTCGCCCCACGTCAGGTCGTGTCCGCGGAGGAACTCGACGCACAGCATCCCGAACTCGGCGCGGGCCTGCTGGACGAGCATCGTGCGCTCATGCAGCCTCACGGCGCATCACCGCACGTCGGGCACGGCCCGGTCGGCGACGCACCGATGTAGTGTCACTCGTCCACGCAGCCTCCTGCCGGCGTCAGCAGCACCTGACGGGCGCGGGCGTACTTCTGCCGCAGCCGGGCGGCGGTCGCGTCGTCGAGCAGCGCCAGCCGCTCCTCGTCGCTGTTGGTCTCAGGCCGCACGGGTCCGCCTCCTACTCGCGTTGTACGCATCCTTGTTGCTCTCGTACCAGCGTCGAACCTTTGCGCGCTTGCAGGTCTTGCAGGCTCGCTGGCCGGAGACCGGATTGACGTAGAGGTTGTCGCCGTCCATCGGATGCCCCTGCGGACATACCGGCTTTCGAATTCGATCGTGAGCGCGCCGCTTGTTCTCGGCGGGCGTCACCGCCTCGAGATGCGCCGGATTGACGCACCGACGATGGAGGCAGTCGCGGTTGCCGGGGCAGTCTGGGTCCGCATTGTGACAAGTGTGGTCAACCTGGTAGCCGTCCGGGACGGGCCCGTGAACCGACTCGTACGCCACGACGTGCGCTTGCCGCACCTTCTTGCGAGTCGTGATTGTCCCGTATCGGTAGTAACTGAGCGTGCCCGTCCAGTGCCAGCACTGGACGGGGTCAAGGTCTGCGTCCAGACGCGCCCAGAACCTGTCAGCAATCGGGGTTGCGGGTCGGCCGACTGTGGTTGGGACCGGAAGCCGTTCGTCCTTGACTCCGTCAACCGTGACGGTTGGAACGTTCAATAGCTCAACGATGTCAGCCATCGTGAGTTCTCGCAGTTCTCGACCATGCCAGCGCGTATCGCGGATCTGGGCCTGGAAGAACACCAACGAGTCAGCCTCCGCAGCGACCCGAGCGGAAACGGAATAGAGGCCTGTTCGGATATCCCGTGTGATAGCGAGGCCACGCCTCCTTGCGAGGCGTCTGGTGGCCTGCGGCATCACGACGACGCCTCGGCGACGTGCTCGAAGTACGGCCGTCCGGCCTTGTCGACCTGGCCATCGTGCGCGGCGTAGGCGAGCTCGCGGGCGTCGGCGACGGTGCGGATCATGCGGCCACCGCCGGGCCGCGCAGCGCCAGCACGGCGTCGAAGAGGTCCCGGACCGCGCGGGCATCCCCCAGGGCAGTGTGGCGATCCGCTTCGGGCAGCACTACCCCGAACGCGCCCAGCAGTCGGTCGAGCTTCCACGGCGGTTTCCAGCCGAACGCGCCGGCAGCGTACGACTCCATCTCGAGGAGGTGGTAGTCGCAGGCGAGGGCCTGGCCGTTGGCGCGGAGGAACGCGGCGATGAAGTCCCGGTCGAACGCCACGTTCGCGGCGGCGAGCGTGGCGCCGTCGAGCATCGCCGCGATGTCCAGAGCGATGTCCTCGACGAGCACGCGCACCGGGCTCTCGCCGGTGGGATGGGCGAGTTCGAAGGCGCCTCCCACCGGGAGATCACTGACGCGGTATGCCCGCTCGTAGTAGCGCCCGATCTTCAGCGCCATCGGGTCGGCGGTCGTCAGGTCGGGCCGCACCTGCCACGCGTACTCGGCGTCGGGCTTGCCGTCCTCGCGGACGATCAGCGCCAGCTCCCACAGGCCGTGCCGGTCGGGCTGAACGCCGGTGGTCTCGCAGTCTGCAAAGATCAGCTTCACTCTTTCTCCTCAAGGTTGCGTTGCAGATGGCAGCGCCCGTCGCGGTCGCACGGCGCCGAGTTGCCCGCCTCGATCGCGGCCCGCATGTGGTTGAACTCGTGCAGGTCGCCGCGGGCGTGGGCGCGCCGGCCGAGCCACACGAGCACGAACCCAGCGCGACGTGCGACCCAGCGGTCAAGGAGAGGCGCGGCCATCAGATCCCTTCCCACTTCCCCGGGCGCCACGACCGCCTCAGCACATGGACTTCGGCGCCGTTCTCCTCGTGGACGTTCGCTCGGCGCAGCGCCATCGACAGGTCGCCGCCGGTCGACATCAGCACCGTCTCGCCAGCCCACTGCGAACCGTGGCCGGGCGGGTAGGCGACGGTGACCGCGTACTCCGTCATCGGCTCGTCACCGTCGACGATCACTCGTTGACCTCGTCGGGCTGCGCCGAACACCACGCCGCCCACCGGATGTGTACGTCGAGCGGCACTTCCCAGCGGGTCACGACCACCGGCGGCCAGCCGGCCGCGCGCTCGTGGTGACCGACGATCAGCCCCTTCTCCGCGAGCGCCACCAGCACCTCGTACGGATGGCCGCTGTCAAGGCCGATCGCGATTGCGCCGAGCACGTCCCGCTGCGAGGGGGTGAGCGCGTCCATGTCCCGGGTCGTCACGACTGCTCCCGCGCCGCGGCGGTCATCTCGTCCGTCCACCGCCACGACGGCAGCCAGCCGTACAACGGCGTCAGGTCACCCTCGACGACGTCGGCCGCGTGCCGGAGCGTGCTCGCCTCGGTCTCCAGCACGTCACGGGCACGCTGGTCGGGGCACGACGCCAGGTATTCGAGGCGCCCCTCGGCGGCCTGACGGAGCAGACGAGCCGCCTCGGCGACACCGTCCGCGCATCGCGGCTTCCGGGGCTGCACCGGGATCGACTCGGGAGCCAGCAGCACATCGCCGGCGTCCGGGTACCAGGTGGCCGTCGACTCGCCGTCACCGTCGTAGCGGTTCAGGCCTCGTGCCGACGCCACCCACTCGATCGGCTCGCAGTCGAGCTGCTCCGGGACGCCCCGGACGGTCATGGTGCCGCCGGTCGCCGCGAGGTGGTGATACAGGTCGTACCAGGTGGTGGTGTAGGTCGCGGACTCGCTCACGCCGCCACCTCCTCGCCGAGCGCCGCCAGCACAGCCCCGGCCGCAGCGCCGGCCTCGGCGGAGCGCCGCAGCTGCAGCAGCAGCGATGCCGTCATCGACTCGTGCTCGGGTGCCGTCGGGTCAATCGACACGACGAGGGTGCCGCGTTCGCCGAGGTGCGGCGGCCAGCCCATGCGCGTGTAGGCGCCGGACCGGCCGCCGACGGTCGTGAAGCCGGCGGCGGTCAGGGCGGCGACGAGGGCGGCCGGGTCGATCACGACCGCACCTCCGCATACCGCAGCAGCGCCGCCTCGAACTCCGGCGGGTCGTACAGGTAGTCGGTCATCGCCCCGCCCTCACGTCGCGGGCCGGGGTGCCGTACACGACGGCACCGGCGCGGATGACGGTCAGCGCACCCGGCCCGGCCTCGAACCAAAGCTCGCAGAACGACGCCAGGCCATCCTCCGCGAACTCCTCGACGGTGCGGGACACCTCGCGCATCATCGCGTGCCCGTCGACGTCGGTCTCGTCGACGCCCAGGTACGTCTGTCCGAGCGCTGGCGCACCGTTGGCCGCGGGCGAGTACAGCAGCACGACGTCGCCGGGGCGCAGCGGCGCCCACGGCTGGCGGGCGAGCGCATCAGCGCCGGCCATGAGGGCGCCGATCTCACCGCCGATGTCGCGGCGGCGCTTCGCCTCTTCAGCCTTGGCGAGCGGGGACTGGTCGGTCATCGCTTGGTCTCCTTCGTCGGGAACACTGCCTCCGCGAGCTTCACCAGGCCGAACAGACTGAACAGGGCACCGGACACGCACGCGACGGTCACGAACGCCCACGGGTAGCCGGTCGCCACCCACAGCCCGATCGTCGCCAGGTACAGGCTGGCCAGGAATGTGCCGACCACGAACATGATCTGCTTGACGTCGTTGTCGAGCCCGTTCCACCAGGCCTTCATCGCCGCACCACGCGCCCGTCGCGGTCAAGCCGGTAGTAGTCCTGTGTCGACTTCCACCCGGTCTCGCCCCGGTCGTCGGCCTGACGGCCGCAGCACGGCGCCTTCCACATCGAGCAGTCCGTGTACCGGGCCGTCACCTCGACCTTGCCGAGGTCGTAGACCTGCCCGCAGGTGCAGCGGACCGGGAACATCATGTCGCGGATCTGCTCGGCGACGAGACGGTCCACGTCGGGGTGGCGCATGCCGTAGATGTCGTAGGTCACGGTGCGGTCATCTCCTTGAACGCTTCGGATGCGTACTCCCACGGCCGGGTCAGCCACTGGCCGCCCTTGATGCCGTCGCCCCGGTAGGCGACGGCCCGGCGCTCGCCGCCCGGCGGCGGGTATTCGATCCGGCCAACGATCGCCGCGGTGTCGTCGCCGGGCCCGCCGGCGCACAGGTAGTCGGTGATGACGCCCAGGACCTTCGCCGTGACGATGAAGTGCCCCGGAGGGCAGTCCGACGGCCCAACGTGTACGTCGGCGTCGGCGGCCTTGCGGATGTCGGCGAGCGTGCCCATCAGAGGCCCTCGGCGCCTTCGGTGACGACACGGACACCGCCGTTGTCGCGCTCCGCGAGTGCACTCCAAGCGTTTTGGTAGATCGCGCTGCGCTCGGCGTCGGTGAGCGCATTCCACTGGTCGACGGTCAGTTCCGTGTCGTACTCCGGGTCGTGCTGGCTGATCTCGATGCGGATGTCGAGCTTCACCGTCTCGTCCACGTCAGTCCTCCTCGCGGGTGTACAGGTCGAGTTCGTCGGGCGGCTCGATCGGGTCGAGGTCGAGGCTGAACCGGACGGGGAACTTGTTCGCCTCGGTGGTGTAGCCGGAGCACTGGATGCACAGGGTGCCGTCCGGCGTGTACTCGCCGTTGGCGAGAAGGTTGCGTGCCTCGTCCTCGGTGTCGGCATGGACGGTGACGGTCATCGACCCGGTCACCGGCACGTCGACCGTCCACTCGGCCACGGTCAGTCCTCCTCGTCGCTGGGGTCGCACCAGGCGCAGCCCGGCACGGTGATCGCCCGCACCCAGTTGCCGGGTTCGGCGCCGCGGCGGTAGATGCAGGAGCAGGGCAGGACGGTGCCCGGCTGCCGTCCGGCGTAGTAGTCCCACCCGTCGGTCGGCTCGGTGGGGCAGCGCAGGGTGACCGGCTCGTGCGGGTCGAGGTCGTCGACGACCATCCGCTCAAAGCCCGGCCAGGTGATGAGGGAACGGTCGCGGTGCTCGACCTCGCGAACGAGGCGGACGTTACCGCGGGCGGGGACCAGGCGGTCACCGGGGCGGACCTCGCAGGCGGCGACCGGGATGTCAATCGTGGAGGTCACGAGGTCAGCCCCGCAGCGGCCCGGCGCTCCCGGATGATGTCGACGCAGAGCGTGCTCGCCTCCGCGTCGGACAGCCCACGGACCCGCAGCCACGTCATGATCTCGCGGCCGGACGCGCCGTAGTCGGCGAGCGCACGGGCCCCCCGTCCGCGCAGGTCGGCGATGGCGGCGAGGTGCACGCCGATCTCAGCCTCGATGTTGGCGATCGTCACCGGTCGTTCCCCTTCGCGATCAGGGCCGCCTCGGCGTTGGCCACGCCCGTGCGGATCGCGGCCCGGTCGATGTGGTCGTAGCCGGTCCAGTTGTCGACGCCGGCGGTGAGCAGGCCGTCGAGCATCAGGCTGGACTCGACCAGCTCCAGGTACTCGTCGGTGGAGATCGTGACGGTCTCGGGAAGCTCGGTCACGACTTGCCGTCCCACTCGGGCATCGGCTCCGCCGCGATCTCGGCCAGCCGCTTCTCGGCCTGCTCGGAGGTCAGGTTCACCTCGGGGTTGCCGCTGCCGCCGTAGGCGAGCAGCTCCCAGCGCAGCGGGGTGCCCGGGTCGGGGATGACCGACACCTCCTGGCCGTTCGGGAAGCGGTAGAGGTGGCGGCCGGCGCGGTCGCGGCTGACGAGGTGGCGGGACAGGTTGGTCATATTCGCAGCTCCAAGCTCGCAGGTGTACGTACACCATACCTCTCCGGGTACGTACACCAAAGAGTTGTTCGTTGTGGATCTGTACGTACACCCGATAGAGTCGGCGATGTGCCTGACCAGCCCAAAACTCAGCACCGTTCGGTGCGCGTACCTGACGACACCTGGTACGCGGCAATCCGGCGCGCCAAGGCTGAAGGCACCTCGGTCGGTGAACTCGTCCGCGAATTCCTCGACTGGTGGCTGCGCAAGCCCGGCGCCAAGATGCCGAAACGGCCACCTGAACAGGTGCCGTAACGACCGGAGCGGTGGAGCCCTACTCGGCCGTCCGCACGTCATTCAATCGTGAGTAGCGTCGCCGCCATGGACGAACCCATCTACACGGCCGCCGACCGACACCGGTACCGCCCGACGCCCTGCCCTGAGTGCGGTAGCCGCCGCGAGCTCGGCTGGGTCGACGTCAGCAACAGCGTCAACACCGACCAGTGGCGGCCGAACGAGAAGTGCCGGAACCGGCAGTGCAGCGAGTTCCGTGATCCGAATAGCCTTGCCGGCGGCTGACCGGCCCGGCTACGCGTAGTCTGGCCTCGGGACGGACGGCCGTCTGGCGCGGGCAACCGCGTCACCCGCCGCGGCGGTACAGCCGGCCGACGTCCCGCCGCAGCTCGCGGGGATCACGCCAGGTCCGCTGTCGGACCCTTCCGACACCGTTCGGTTGAGGCGCCCCGGAGCCGCCCGCCTTCGCCCCGGGCCGCGTAACGAGCGGTCCGGGGCGTCGTGCATCGCGAGTCAGCTCACCGCCGCCTGCCACGGCCAGGCGCCTTCGCGCCCGCTCTCGATCAGCGGGATCATCGAGAAGCCGGCATCCGTGAGCCCGCCGAACGTCCACCGGTTCCGGCCCGACGGGGCATGCCCGCGCTCATACCCGGCGAGGTTCCACGTGTACAGCGGCCGGTCCTGCGGCATTGACTGCGACACCTCCGACCCGTCCACACCCGCCTGCTCATCGGTGACGATCACAACACGGTCGTGGCCGGCGTAGTGCTTCCGCAGCGCCCCCGCCGTGTCGGTGCCGCCGCCGAGGAACCAGCCGCCCGACCTCCACCGGTCGATCGCCCGCAGCAGCGACTCGCCGCCGCGCATGTCGAACGGCTTCGTCTTCGCGCCTGCCGGATCGCCCCAGTACTGCTGCATCGACGAGAACGACACCACATCCGCCGCCGCGCACCGCTGGGCCAGGGCGACCGCGAACACGACCGCGGCGTCCCAGCGCATCAGCGTGCCGTCCTTGGAGAACGCCTCGTTCATCGAGCTGGACGTGTCGACAAGGACCAGAGTCCGGCCGCCGAGCCGCGGAATGTTCCCGAGGCAGTGGCCGAGGGCCTGCTCGAGCGGGTACGACCAGCGCAGCGACGGCGCCGCCCGGTACGCGGACAGGAACCGCATCGGCAGCTGCCGCGACTTCGCCACCTGCTCCGGATCGGAGAGTCGTGCCGCGACCTGGTCGGCGACCGTGTCGGAGACGCCGGCCTCGTCGAAGTTGCGCAGGTTCCGCAGCAGCGCCATGTACCCCATGGCCGGGATCAACGCCTCCCACAGCTTCGCCTTGTCCAGCTTCGACCCGGCGAGGGACAGGGCGTTCTCCCACGTCCAGCCCGCCTCGGCGAGCCGTCCGGCGTCGAGCAGCACCACCGGGTCCGCGGCGGCGTCGAGACGCAGCTGCAGGTTCGCGACCAGCGTCGACAGGCTGCCGGGCAGCTTCACGTCGTCGCGGCCGTGCCGCCAGTCGAGCGCCACCTTGAACAGGTCGCCCTGCCACGGCGCGGACGGCTTCGGGTGGGTCATGTCGATGACGTCACCGAACCGCCAGCCCCTCGACGCCGTGTCGTACTTGAGCAGCGACCGCTCCGTGTACAGCCGCTGCACCGCGTCGCCGATACCGTTCTTGACCGGCATCGGGATCTTCCGGCCGTACCGCGACGTCCAGTAGGCGAGCAGCTCGCCGGGCTCGTCGGCGCGCTGCAGCACCGACGCGACGACCGCACGGTTCCGGGCCTCGGCCGGCAGGGCCTGGTCGCCGCCGCCGAGCGTGAGGCGGCTGCGGACGTACTCGGCGGCACCGACGATCGACGCGGTGCGCATGTTGCCGGCGCCGCGGAGCCAGCCGAGGAACTGTGCCGTCCATGCCGGGTCGGTTACCGCGGCCTCGTGGACGAGCTGGACGTACCGGGAGTCGCGTCCGCCGGCGGACTCGTAGAACGTGGCCTCGCCGACCATGTTGGCCACGGCGAGCAGGAACAGCCCCGACCTGACGTCGCGGGCGTAGCCGGCGCCGCCCTCGTGGGTCACGCCCGTCGGGCGCTGCTCAGAGACGATCGGACCGGTCCCGGATGCCGCGCGGGTGTCCCTGACGTTGAACTTCGACACTGCCTCAACCCTTCGCATGGGGAGGCACACGCACTTCTGAGCGGGGCCGAGAACCAATCGGTGAGGCGATCGTAGGTGCTCTGCCAACTGAGCTACAGCCAGGATTTCGCCTGACCAGCGGGACTCGAACCCGCGACAACCCGCTTAAGAGGCGAAGAACTCCTCATCTGCGCACAGGCCCCGCTCGTGAAGTTGTGGGCCGTCCCGAGAACAAGACGCCGCACGGTGTTTTCAGCCAGAGAAGTAACCGTGTGGCTTCACATAGGAACAGCAGAGGTCACGGTAGCAGCAGGCCGCGATGTTGTCTCATCGATTCAACCGGAGGTGGCGTGTCGGCCGCTCACCACGTCTGTCGCGTCCCGCTTCGGCGCCGGCACCTGTGCCCGCCCCGCCAGCCCGCCCCGCCGCAGGTCCCCGTCGTCGAGCGGCCCGTACAGCTCGTCGTGCAACAGCATCGCCTGCTGGCCGAGACGCAACGCCGACGCCAGCAGCTGCCGCAGCGCCTGACGGGCATCGTCCTCCATCGGCGAGCCGTCCGAGGCCAGCCAGGCGAGGGATGCGAACGGCGGCGCCACAGGGGGCTGCGGGGAGTCCTTGACCTGGACGAGCATGTGCCGCTCCGTCTCGCCCTCGGTGAGGACCACGGCGATGTCCGCCTCGGGGCCGCCGCGCATCTCCCGCCGGCTGCCGTCCATGACGCGGTCGACGAGCGCGGCGAGCGCCTGCCGTGAACGCTCCGACAGGGGCGAGTCGTCGGCGAGCATCCGGCCGAGCTCGGCGGCGAGTGGGGGCAGGGCCGGCGGCTCCGGTGCGGCGGCTGCCTCGCCAGCCATGCCTGCCATCAGCTCGTCTGGGCTCACCTGCAGGGCTGCCGCGAGCTTCCGCACGTTGCCGACGTCGGGCCGGTAGGTAGCGACGGAGAACAGCCGGGTGATCGTCGACGGCGACACGTCAGCAGCCAGAGCGAGGTCGAGTTTCCGCTGTAGGCCGACCTGCTTCATGCGGGCTTCCAGGTAGTGCCCGGCTGGCGTCTTCGGCTCGTTTTTGTCCCCCACGCGGCCATCTTCCCTCGTTCGGGCAGATCTGGAAATCCGGCCCGCCCATCTCTGGAATTTCCACATCCGGAAATGCTAGATTGAGCACATGACGCGAGGCATCTACCTCCGCCCCGAAGCGATCGATCGTCTGACCGCGGCGGTCGGCGTGAAGAAGCTCAACCGGCGCCAGCAGAGCGAACTGCTGCACGTGCCGTACCAGAGCTTCTGGAACGCGACCAGCGGCGGGCGGCGCGTCGGCGTGCGAACCATCACCGAACTCATGGCCGGCATCGAACTCTTCGCGAAGCGCTACAGGTGCAAGCCGCTGAGCCTCGACGAGGTGCTGGAGATCCGCGAGATCGACGACGCGGACGAGGAGATCGAAGCCGCGATCGCGGCCTGACCCCAGAAACGACATTGGCCCGGCAGGTGTGCAACCACCTGTGCGCCGGGCCCAACGGAAGGAGCCTCCGTCGTGTCTGTCCATCACGGTACCAACCGCGGCACAAACCTCGCCAGCGCCGACACTGCCGAGTCGGCCAGCGACCGGCGCCGCGCCAGGCGCATCCGCCGCAACCAGCTCAACCGCTCCGATCTGCGCGATCTCCGCCAGCAGCTGCGCGACGCCCGCGCGCTCCTCGGCGTGAAGCGCCCGGCGGCGGTCTGACCGTGCACAACCACAAGGTGCCGCCCGCCCGCGATACCCCGTGCCCGCGGGCGGGCGGCACACGGGGGACTTCATGACCGCACCACCCGAAGTCAACCAGCCCGATGGCGCCTCACCATGGGACCCCGACCTCTGGGACGCCTACGAAGCGGGCGTCGACATGGAGCCACCGGACGACCGGGCGGATGAACCAGCTCCCCCCGAAACGCCGCTGAGCGAGGCCGAGCAGCGCGAGCTGATGCACGCCGTCGCCAACCTCCCCGAAGAGTTCTGGGAAGCCCGCGAAAGATTCCGCGCCATCCGCCAAGCGGCTTGGCGCAACGGATGCAGTGGAGACGTAGCCATGCTCACCGTCATGTGCCGCACCTCGGCGATGGTCAGCCCCAAGCTGATCTTCGACCTCGGCCGCGGCCCGGGCAGCCTCAACCTGTTCGGCGGTGCCGTCGGCCCGTCCGGCGGCGGCAAGAGCCAGGCCGTCGAGGTCGGCCAGGAGATCGTCATCGCGCCGGCCTACCTCGTCGACGCCGACGGCAACATCGACCCCGACAAGTTCAAGGACGGCATCCCCCTTGGCACCGGCGAAGGACTCGCAGAGGCCTACATGGGCACCGCCGAACGTGAGACCGGCGAGCTTCACACCCGCAACAGCGCCAACGCGAACAAGGGCGACCCGAAGACAGAGAAGGTCCGCGCGCAGGTCCGGCACAACGTCTTCTACTACCTCGACGAGGGCGAAACCCTCACGAAGATGATGAAGGAACGGCAGGGTGCAACGATCGGCCAGGCGCTCCGCACCGCATGGGTCGGCGGCCCGCTCGGCCAGCAGAACGCACGTGACGAAACGACCCGGCTCATCCCTCGCCGCAGTTACTCGTGCGGGATGGTCATCGGCTACCAGCCGAAGACGGTCCAGGATCTCCTCGGCGACGGCGGGCCCGGTACACCACAGCGTTTCCTGTGGGCATCGGCGATCGACCCGTCGCTGCCGTCAACTCGCCCTGACGCACAGCGCCCGTTCTGGCTGCCACTGCACGATGACAGCGGCCAGGCGATCACCGGGACGATCGGCGGACCGAAGTGGATCGCCGACCAGCTCTGGGCACGCCGGGTCGACGTCGTGCGCGGGAAACAGGTCGTTGAAGAGCTCGACTCGCACGTTGACCTGATGCGGTGCAAGCTCGCCGCCCTGCTGGCCGTCATCGACGGGCGCATGGAGGTCAGCGACGAGGACTGGCAGCTGTCCGAGGTGCTGTGGACGACGTCGTGCGAGACCCGCGACCGGATGGTCGAGTTCGGCCGGCGGCAGGCGCAGATGCTTGCCGCGCAGCAAACAGCGGCGCATGTCGACCGCGAGGAGAAGGCGCACGTTGCCCGCCGAACCGTTGATGCTCGCGCCGAGCGGATTGCCCGCTGGATTGGGCGGCGCATCCACGAGCGGGGCGAGGCAACGCACGGTGCGACGAAGCGGGCCATGTCCGCCGAGGACCGCCCGTTCTTCGACGTGGGCTTGGAGCATGCGCTTGCGCAGCAGTGGGTGAGCTTGGACAACAGGGCGTTGCGTCCGGGTTCGGCGCGGCCGGTATGAGCGCCGTCCGCGGAGTGGAGAAATGTGGAGATGTGGAGATCTCCACATCTCCCGGATGTCCGCGCGCGCTACGCGAGTCGCCCCGTTTACGACAAGGACACGTGTTTTCACAGCTCAGTGCCATCGATCGCGGTACGTCGATCTGCGTGATTTTCGATCACCGCGACCCGCCGAATGTGGAGATCTCCACATTCTCCACATCGGCTGACGGCACCTTCCGGAGCCACAACGGCCATCTACTCCTCGCCGCCTCAAGCGCAACCCCTGATCGCCACAACGAACGGAACTTCCTGTGAACGAAGACCTTGAACAGGCATACCGCCGCCAGATCGTCCAGCTCACCAAAGACCGGAACGAGGCGCGCGATGAGCGCGACCAAGCCCTTGCCAACTGGGGCAACGAGGTGCAGATCCTGCGCGCCCAGCTCGCTGAAGGCACCTCACCCCGAGTTGAAGCCCTGCGCCGCGAACTGCGACGCGTTCAGGGGCAGCGAGACCGTGCCGTCTCGGCGCTCAGCGAGGCTCGACGTGCGGGTGTTACAGCATGAAGCTCAAGCACAACGTGCCGGCACGAGCGTTCCGAAGCGATCCGATCACGCCGGAGTACCAGGCGGAGGTCGACCGTTCCACGAACAAGCTGATGCTCGACTATGAGCGGGCCCAGCGCCGCCTTCGCTCGGCCGAGGAGCGGCTTGAACGGGCCGAGGCCAAGACCGCCGCAAGGGCTGCCAAGAAGAAGGAGGCAGCGGCGCGCGAGCACGAGGCTCGCGTCGCTGCCGAACTCGTCGAGCTTCGCCGCGAAGAACTCCAGCGAATCGAGGCCCTGATGAAGTCGGCGCCAGCCAGCGCCCAGCACCGCGGTACCCGTAGTTTCCGTCCCATTCCGGCGCCAGGGAGGCAAGTGTGAAAGGCAAGCACTCACAGGCGGCGGCGGTTCGTCGCGACGTTTCGGCGATCGAGTCGGAGCGCGACAGTGCCTTGGCGCGGGCCGTCCGAGCCGAGACGGCGCTTGCGGAGCAGCGCGAAAGAGCGCAAAGGGAATCGGAGACCGCGAGTCGTGAGCTTCGCATGTTGCGCGAGGCTGCGACGGAGGCGACCTCGCCCGAGACGGAAGACCTTCGGCTCAAGCTGGAGCGCGCGCGGCGGTACGCCGAGGCATTGGAGGATGCGATCAGATCCTCCCAGCTTGAGACGGCGCAGCTTGAAATCAACATCGCGCGGGCACTGATGGCCGAGTATGGACTCTCCTCGATTACCGCACTTGGGTTTATCGCGGGCGTGTGTCGGGCTCGGCAACTCGACCGGCTAGGCCCAGTCAACTTCGATGACGGTCTCACGTCGCCAATCTCCGACTTCGACGCAGGGGTCCGCAGCAGTGGTCCGACCTACCGCCTCGGCCTCGGCGTCGGGATGGGTAACGGCGAAAAGAACCTTCGCTGGCGTGAGGACGGGGTCAGGGATGAGTACCGAGAGTTTGCACGGCAGTTCATTGCCGCCGCCCGCTCGGACAGCTCCAGCGAGACTGGCCCACGCCATCTCGGACCGCTGACTCTCGACGTCGCCCGTGCCGCCGCCGGAGTTGCGGCGTGAAGGGCAAGCATGGCCGCGCGGCCGAGACCCGCCAGCAATGGTTAGACCTGGAGCGGGACCGCGACGGCGCGATGGACCGCGCGATGAAGCTCCAGGCGCAACTGACCGCGGACCGCGATGCCTGGGCTCGCCGGCAGGCGGCGATGGAGAGCGAGATCGCGGCGCTCCGCACTGCGGCCAGCGAGGCGGTGACACCTGTCGTTCAGCAATTGCGAGACCAGATAGAGCGAATGCGCGCTCAGCGCGACGAGGCGGTAGCCCTGGCCGAGAAGGCTAGGGCAAAGCAGGGCCGGATGGCCGAACGGACTGTCGGGTTCATAGCCAAGGCGCTTGGCATCACGCACGTCGAGGCTATGGAGTACGTCGGCGGCTTCATCGACCTCGGGGCGCCCCGGGACGCCGAGACTGGCGACGTCCTGCTGCAGACCGTGCTCGACAACGGACTGAATGAAAGGATTGACCGAGGTGAGCTGACGTATGAACAGGCCGTTCAAATCGACGGCATCCGGTACGGACGGAAGCGGAAGCGGCACCGCGCCCTCGACGAGGCATTCGACGCTACGGTCAATCAGCCCACGGGCGCGCTCGGTCCGCTGACCAGCGACGTCGCAGCGGCGGTGGATGCCCGATGACCACGATTCCCGCCCTCATCCGCGCCCTGCACGCCGCCGGCTGGTCGTACCGGATCACGCACGAGGAGTCGCCCCGCGATGCGGACGGCGCCCCGTTCGACGACGGCTGCTACGTGCACTCGTGGACGCGCGGCGAGTGCACGATCGACGTGCCGCGGAAGATTCGCGGCCCGCTCGTCGGCTGTATCTCGTACCGTGCGGACGAGCACGACAGCACCGACGGCGCCCTCGTCGGTGTCGAACTCGTCCAGCGACACGGTGCCGACATCCTCCGCGTCCTCGGTGACTGTGTGGGCGTGTTCGAGCCCGACGACCCGGCTTGGCGCCCCCGTCCTTCCGGCTGGGTGGAGCGCCCTGCCCCGGTCGGCTCGTGGTGGGAGGCCCCGGACGGCGCCGCCTACGTCGATGGCGACTACCTCGACGGCCCCGGCGACCAGATCGTCACCTTCGTCCTGCACCGCCGCGACGGCAGCCGCGCCTGGGGCAAGGCGGGTGGGCGCGAGTTCGCCCACGCCTACACGCGCCTCGATGGGCCGCCCGACTGGTACACGCCTGACCCCGACGCCGCCTTGGAGGCGACCCGATGAGAACCTACTTCCTGATCGTCACCCAGCACGCGTGGCTGAACGAGTCCGGCCACGGCGTCGAGTACCGCTGCGTCAGCAGTGAGTTCGCCCGCCGCGAGACGGCGCTCCGCTGGGCCAGCGCCCAGTTCGACCACGACGACCTCAACATCGCCACCGTCACCGACGGCCGGATCGTCGCGTTCGGCTCGGGCATGGACGACTTCGGCCCCGACGTCGACGGCACCCCGCACTTCGGGCACGACCTGGGCGAGATCGCCGAGCAGATCGGGCTGACCGAGACGAGCGCCCGATGACGGACCTGGACCCGGACCTGATCTCCCGCCGGCAGTGCAACGCCGAGGCACTCCTGGCCGGCAACCTCGAGCCGGACGCTGACCACGAGGCGGCCGAGGCCGACCTGCGGCACCTCGTCGGCCACGACGTGCAGGCGCTGCTGTGCGAGCTGGAGCGCCTCGCCGACCAGGACGTGCTCGACATGCTCGGCTCGATCGACAACGCGCTGCGCAACGGCTCCCACATGACGAACGCGAACCTGGCGTTCCTGCTGCTGTGCGAGCGGCTCGGCGTCGACCGGGACCGGCTCGTGTTCAACCCGCAGCGGATCGGCGAGATCGCGGCCGAGGTGACCCGATGAGCCCCGTGACCCGCCACCACCGCGGCGCTGTCCAGATCGACCCGACCCTGCTCGACGACATCGACTGGGTCCTCGACATGGACACGGCCGCAGCGCCGGAGGTGGTGCGCCCGCTCGGCGACGAGCTCCGCGACTACCACCGGGACCTGAGCCTGGACTACGACCGCGACCACGTCGAAGGCATCCACGACTGGCTGTACGTCCGCGAGGTCGACTCGGTGCAGCGGCTCCGGGCGAGCCTGACACCGGGCGGCGCCGTCGATGCGCAGTTCCTGTCCGAGGTCCGCAACATTCTCGACGGGCTGACGCTCAGCTTCGAATCAGAGTGCGGTGCGGACCCGTGCTGCAACGACTGCAAGTGGTGCTGGTTCCTGCTGCTGCGGGATCGGTGCGACGCGGCGTTCAACCGGGCTGGGTTCAGCCGGCCCGCGTACCTCGACGCGCTCGACTACGACCCGGACGAGGTGTGGCGGACCCGCGGTGCCGCTGCGACGCCGGCGGGTGGCGCCTGATGGCCACCGAGACCGCGCAGGAGTGGGCGGCCCGCCTGTCCGCCGCCGACGTCGAGGCGATCTTCCACAAGGCGCTGGGCGGGCACGACATGCGCGGCGTGGTGTACGCGCTGCGGCTGCTGGCGACGAAGGACCCGCACCGGGCGCAGGAACTGCTCGACCTCATCCAGGTCGGCGTGAAGCTCCGGGAGGGTGCCTGATGGCCGACAACCTTGGCTTGCGCGCCGAGCTCGACGAGCTGGGCCCGTCCGAGTGGGCGTTCCAGACGCTGCTGCGGATCGCCGCGTGGGGCCTGCACGACGACAACCGCGACGAACTGCGCGAGATGACGAAAGAGGCCCGGGCGAGGTTCCGGGCCGAGACCCCCGAGGAGACGAAATGAGCAACGACCCGTTCCCCACGGACCGCTACATGATGGCGACAGTCGCCCACCACAAGCTTGGCGATATCTCCCGCGACAAGCCCGCTCTCGCGGTCATCTACGGCGAAACCGACACCGACTGGATCGGGCAGTGGGCCGCCGGGTTCGGCCTCGTCAACGTCCGCTTCCCGAAGGCCACCACCCGCGAACTGACCGAGGCCGAGAAGGCGCACTACCGGACCAAGGTCGTGCAGATCAACGGCGGTGCGGTCGAGGAGATCCGGATCGACAAGGAGGTAGCCCGATGAGCCGCGACGAGTACGACCCGATCAAGTGCCCGATGCCCGACTGTGACGCCGACCTGTTTCTGGACTGGACGGCGTCGATCGGGCTGTCCCGCGGCCTGCTGACCGTCGCCGACGACTCGTGGATGCCGGACCCGGCCCACCCGGACGGTGCCGGCTGGCGGGTGGCGTGCGCCGAGGGGCACGTGGTGCTCCTGCCCGGCCCGACCGGCTGCCCGTGCGGCGCCGACAGCTGCGCGCGCCATGGCTTCGACGAGGCCGAGGACCTGCGGCGCTTCCACGCGCTGGACGCGGAACGGCTGTCCGAGGTGCTGACCCGGCTCGGTGCGGTGACCCGATGACCACGTCCTACGCCCGCCACGCCCTGCTCCTCGCCGAGTCGAAGGAGCGTTTCGCCCGCGAGACCGCCAGCCACGAGCTGACGATCCTCCACGACGACGGCCTGTACCGGCACATCCGCTGCGCGACCCCCGGCCGCGCCATCCACCGCTTCGACCTGATCACCTGGCCGGGGCATCTGACGATCACCGGTGACGTCGAGTCGGCGCTGACGTTCCGCCGCGCCGACGACATGTTCGCGTTCTTCCGCGGCGCCGGCGACATCAACCCCGGCTACTGGGCGGAGAAGCTCGTCGGCGACCGCCGGGCGCTGGAGACGTACTCGATGGACCTGTTCCGGTTGCTCGTCGACGAGCACGTCACCGACGCCGTCGAGGCCGACGTGGACCTGGCGCCGGTCGACGATGACCAGCCGGGCCTGGCCGCCGCGGTCGAGGCGGCGTTGACCGACGAGTTCAACCACGAGGACGCCGACGGCGCGCAGGAGTTCCTCCAGCGGTTCAGGTACCGCTACGCCGACCGGGCTGGCGTTGAGCAGGAGTTCCGTTTCGTGGACGCGTGGGAGTGGGACCTTGCCGAGTGGCACTGGTCGTACCTGTGGGCGTGCCACGCGATCCGGTGGGGCGTCGGACGGTACGACGCGGCGAAGGCTGAGCCGCTCGGCGAGCTCGTAGAGGTGGCCCGATGACCGCCCCCGAGGAGCTCCTCCGTCGCCGCTTGGTCCAGGCGCTGCGGTCCTGCGGGCCGAACGCCGCAACGGGCGCACTGGCCGACGCCGTCCTCGCGCTCGGCGACCTGGAGTCCCGCTGGGAGGTTCGCGGCGGCGACCCCGACGACCCTGGCGACCGCTGGTACAGCTACTGCGACACCCGCGCCGAGGCGGACGCGCTGGCTGCGAAGCGCAAGGCCGAGGTGTTCGCCGTGTTCTCGCTGCGGTTCATGCCGATCAGCGTCGATCAGGAGGGTCCACGATGACCGCCCGCACCCAGCTGGTCGTCCTGTACCACGACCACCAGCACATGTACTTCCCGGTCGGCCCGGACTGCGGCTGGAAGATCGACAACGCGTCGCGGTGCCTCGTCGTCGGGAAGTTCCCCCGCACCTACATCCCGCTCGACACGGTCCGGTCGTTCGACATCGAGGCCATCGGCGGGGACGCGCCCGAGGCGGCTGGACGAGGAGCTGGGGCGGTGAACGCCCGGTTCGTGGTCGTTCACACCGACGCCGAGGGTGTCGAGCGGACCCTCGGCAACATCATCTACACGGACGAGGGCGCAGCATCCAAGCGGGTCGCTGAGCGTCGCGCGCGGGCCCTCGCCGAGGGCTGGCCGGACCGCTACGACTTGTGGCTGCTGGTACCCGTGCCGACCGAGGTCGGGCCGCCGACGTGTGACCGGTGTGGCGAGCGGGGTGGACACGCGCGGTCGTGCGCCCCGCCTGAACGGGTTGAGGAGGTGGGCCGATGACCGCCGCAAGCCCGATCACCCGGCTTGTGCCGGGCCGCCGCGTCCGTGCCGTCATGTCCGACAAGGGCGGCACCCGGACCCTGTCCTCGCCGTACCGGCTGACCGGCCTATACGAGTACGCCGACTGGATTCCCACCGCGCACCTGCGGGCGATCGCCGAGTCGATCCGCGAGTGCGGCGACCACCGCGACAACTGGGGCACCTTCCCGTGCGCGCCGGTCGTCGACGGTCTGATCGCGCTCGCCGATGAGGTCGACGCCAGCCCGGTCGCCGGCCACGACCAGGCCGACATCGGCCGCGAACACCGGGATCTGCTCGTCTCGTGGCAGCGCCGGATGGAAGCCCGGTCGCCGCTCCTCGCCGAGGCCGCGCGGATCGTCGATGACCTTGTCGTATCCAGGAGTGTCGGGCAGGCACGGGCGGTCCTGGCGTTGCTTGCCGACGCGGATCTGCTGCTGCCCGGCGTCGACGCCGAGCTGCGGCCGGTGCTGGCCCGCTACGCCGCTATCGATCAGACGGAGGTAACGCGATGAGCTACACCCGCTATGTCATGAAGGCCGACCCGTCGTATGTCGTCGAGGCGGTCCGGCTGCACGAGACCGACACCGACTGGGGTGCGGTCGCCGACTGGTGCGGCGCCGACATCCGCGTGGACGGCTCGCCGGAGACCGGCATCTACTCGGTGCTGGATCTCGGCCTCGACGGTGCTGTGCATGGCGACTGGGTTGTGAAGCAGCCCGGCGGCTGGTTCGTGTGGGACGCCGACGGGTTCGCCCACGTATTCCAGCTGGCGCCGGAGGTCGCCCGGTGACCGGCCTGAACTGGGAAGACTCCTGCACCTGCGACGACCCGTTCGCCGCGGACCCGCCGACGTTCGTCGAGGGCTGCCCGGCGCACGGCGGTGAGGTCCGGGAGGTCGCGCGGCGGCTCGATCGTTGGCGCAAGGAGTTGGCGCCGGCGCGGGCCTGGACCGGTCACCACGACCGGCTGAGCCGTTCGATCGCCGCGTTCGAGGCGCTGCTGGTCGAGCACTGGCGGCATGAGGCGCCCGGCCCGGTCCCGTCACCGACCGGTTCGTGCGGGGCGTGCGGCGGCACCGGCGAGGTGTTCCACGGCTTCGGCGAGAACGGGCCCGTGTTCGGCGGCGAGTGCGGGTGTGAGACGCCGTTCTGCGGCGGCTGCGGCCAGCCGTGGCCGTGCGGGCCGGTGAAGACGATCGGCGCCGCTGTAGGGGCGGCGTTCGCGATGGAGGAGGTTCGATGAGCGCGAAGACGATCACGTGCTACCTGCTGGTCTGTGACGGCTGCGGCAAGAACATCGACGTCGACATGGACGGCGGTATCAGGCACTTCGACTCGGTCGAGGAGGCCCGCGAGGAGATCAACGAGCAGTGGGACGACGACCCGGGCCGCGACCCGGTGTCCGTCGGCGGCCAAGACCTGTGCGGCCCGTGCCGGCTGAAGCCGCACGAGTTCGTGCCGGTCGACCGGCCCTACGGCGTCGACGACCGCTGCATGCGTTGCTGCGTCGAACGCGACGAGCACGAGGAGGTGTCCGCGTGAACGCCGAGGAGTTCAACCGCCTCCTGTCCCGTTTCGAGGACGCCTCCGTTGCCCTGCACACCGAGCAGACGCGGTCCGCGCAGGACCGCTGGGAGGTGGCCTGCGATGCGATCCGCGAGGACCGGAGCAGACTGCTCCGGCTCATCCGGGACCTGCTCGACTCCGACGACTGCTGGTTCGACCATCACGGCGGCTGCCAGGCCCACGGCTACCTGTCGCTGGAGCCGGGCGAGCAATGTCCGCACGCTGAGGCGAAAGCGCTCCTCGACGCCGAAGGGGTGGCCCGGTGAGCGCCGTCCCCTCGACGTACGGATACGCGGTCCTCGACAACCTCGGCCGGAACGGCTGGAGCTTGTACGCCCGCACCGGGCAGATGGTCCACCGCATGCTGTTCACCAGCCGGCATCTCGCCGAGGACCAGTCGCCGCGGGACCGCGCCGTCGCCGAGCTCGCCGGGCTGGGCTGGAAGGTCCGAGGTGACGGCTCCTGGTACATACAGGCGTGGACCGGGGCGCCCGCCGGCACGAGCTGGGTGGCGATCGAGCCGATCGACACGCCAGAGGCCGACGCGGTCCGGCGGCAGCGAGGTGCGTGGTGAACGCGAAGCTCAGGGAGCACGCCGACCTGCTACGCCGGGCCGCCGGGCACGTTCGCGGGCACCTGGTCGACGTGACCCCCGGCCCGTGGATGTCCGTCGGCGAGACGAACCGCAAGAACAGCATCGCCCTCGTCGGCGCGGTCGCGAAACGCGGCACCGGGCAGGCGATCGCCGTCCTGGCCGGCGACCCGCGGACCCGGCACGCCGACGCCCGGCTGATCGAACTCATGCACCCGCCGGTCCCCGAGGGCCTCGCCGCGCTATTCGACAGGGCCGCCGCCGCGATGGACAGCCTCGACGACACAGACCGCCAGATGCGGATGACAGAGGCGCACCTGGCGCACCTCGCCGACCTCATGGAGATCGTCCGGCTGGCCCGCGAGGTGCTGCGCGAGGGGGTGGGGCGGTGACCGCGGTCTACGAACGCACCGGCGACCTCGCCGCGCTGCTACCGTCCCGGGCCGCGTGCGAGCGTGGGTCGACGACCGTCCACGCCGCCGAGGACACGATCGCCCACCACGACAGTTTCGGCGGCTGGGACCACCACTACCCGGAGCTGACGTCGCTGTGCGGCGAGCGCGGCTGGGGCGAGGCCGGCGCCGGGAGCCGATTCGCCGGGCAGGTGATGGACCTGTCGCACGTCAACTGCCCGCGGTGCCGGCGCACGACCCGATTCCGGGAGGCGACCCGGTGAGCGACCTCCGCCGCTGGCTTGAGGCCGAGTTCGCGAAGGCGCAGGAGGACGTCCGCCTCGCCCGGTTGGCCGCGAACTCTCGGCGGCAGGAGGGCCGAGGCTTCGTGGCCGTGAACTACGCCTCGGCGGTCGCCCGGCTGGTCACGCTCGGCGAAGTGATGCAGCACCTGGACGAGCCCGCGCCGCGGCGGATGCAACACGAGCCCGGCGCCTGACCCTGAAGGAGAAGCTCATGGCTGACCTGAAGCTCCACCTCACCGACGGCCGCACCTGCACCGTCTCCAACGCTGGCGCGTCCGGCACGATCGGCAGCGTCGTCGAGGCCTTCCTCGCCGGCCAGCAGGGCGTGTTCACCGTGACCGTCGACGACACCGTGCGCCAGTTCCATGTGCAGGACCTGGCCGGCATCGAGGTCGTTCGGTGACCGCCGCCCTGCGCCACCTGGCGTGCCCGTTCTGCCCGCACACGACCGCGTTCACCGACCCGGACGTCGACGAGGACTCCGACCCGGACGCGGCGTTCGGCGACCTGCTCAGCCACATCCGGTGGGAGCACGGCGACCAGGATCAGACCCCGGCCGTGCTGTGGCCGAAGATCAAGGAGAAGCGGTGAGCACGCCGCTGCCGGCCGGCGCGCCCTCGGCCGCCGTGCTGCGCCTCGCCGAGGACAATCCCGGCCTGCTCGTCGACCCGGGCCTGGCCGGCCGGCTCGGCCTCGACGGGCCGGCCTGACGCTGCTGCCAGTCTGGACGCAACTGGCGCCAGACTGGCAGTTCAGAAATCCTCGATGACCACCGTGTCGACACCGTCGCTGTACGCGTCCGGGGTTCGGGTCGCCACATACCACGCCTGGCCGCGTGCGACGAGAAGTGCCGCCGCACCCGACCCGGGGCCGCCGAACAGGGCCGCCGCCGAAGCGTGCGCCTTCCACTCATCCGCATCCAGCCCGACAACGACAACCGACGGGTGGCCGGTGAGAACGTCCAGCATCGGCCATGCCGCCTCGTCCAGCTGGACGCCCGCTTCGATGAGGCAGATCGCGGGGACGGCGACAGCCGCTTTCTCCTCCGCGACCTCGCCGAGGAGTTCACCGAGGCCCGTGGACCCCGCCACGTAGGCGAGCACGGTGGAGGTGTCGAGGGTGAGCTGGGCGTTGATCACCGGGAGGTGATGCGGGCCAGCAGTGCCCGGCGGCGCTCTTCGCGCTGCTCCGGCGTCCACCGGGTGGCGAGCTCGTCGAGCTTGGCCCGCATCCGGGCCCGGCCGGCGGCGGTGATCAGGACGCCGCGTTCGTCCAAGTAGTCGCCTCGGGTGTCGGGCTGCTGGTCGGCCATACGTTCGACCATACCGGGTCGGCCCGACCCGGTCACGTGGTCATGTGGGCGCGGCGGCGGGTTGCCACCGGCGTCAGGTCGCCGACGTCGAGCCCGTGCCGGTGCAGCAACTCCTGCAGCTGGCTGGTCGTACACCAGTGCTTGGCACCCCACGGGTCGACGGCGCGATGCCACATGCGGTCGCCGGAGTCGTCGAGGTCGCACCACACCGCCTCGACCCGCCACCCGTCCGCGTGCAGCACCGCCTCCACCATCAGCCCATGATCGCTCGACGTTTTGGCAGGTCAAGGGTGCCAGGCGAACTACAAGGCTGGAATTCACTGGAGCGCCGACGCGGAAGCGGTCAGCGGACTGGCCAGCCGCCGCGCACCCCTCGGACCGTTCAGGCGGCCAACCGTCCAGTTGCCAGGTGTCCGCCGCCTCGGAAGGATCGGGGATCCGCAACCGAGGAGGTTCACCGTGCGCCGCCTGCTGCCACTCGCCGCCCTAGCCCTGCTCACCGCATGCGGCAACAGCAGCAACCCGGAGGCATCCGCTACAGCAGCGCCCACACCCGGCGTGTACAGCCCCGGACCCGGCGTCGTTGTACCCAGCTACACCCCATCCGTGTCGCCATCGAAGCTGGTGGTCACCTGGCGGAACTGCGACCCCCAGAAGAGTCAGATCCTCCAACCCAACAGCGACGCCTGCGAAACCTCATTCGCTGTTGACGCCTGCCAAGCCTCGAAAAGTCACGGAGATGCGCTGCTCGAGGTGTTCATCGAGAACAAGGGTGAGGTCGAGGAGGCCGACCTGCAGGACTGCCCGCAGTATCTGCCGACGTGGCGAAAAGCGCAGCGTGGATTCGCCGACGGCACCCACCTCGTTCCCGAGGACGTCCAACCGGGCACGTATCAGACACTCGGCGGCGTCCAAGATTGTTATTGGGAGCGCAATGCGGGCGGGAAGATCCTGGCGAACAACTTCATCACCGGGGCAAGGTCGGCGCGGGTTACCGTCCAGAAAGGCGACGAGACCCTGGTGACCCGGGGCTGCGGCGACTGGCTACCGGCCTGACGCGCCGGCCAGCCGCTATCCTCAGGGTCACCTTGCGCGCCCCTCGCAACCCGGACGGTGACCGTGACTCTGCAGCGCTACGAGATGCAGCTCCGCCGAAACCAGCACAAAGAGCGCCTTGACCCGTTCAGCCGCACCGTCGACCTCGACGACCCCGCGCAGCTGTCCACCGTCGAAAGTCTCCTCGTCAAACTCCTCGCCGACGCTGTGAAACGTAGCGGCGGGAAGATCAGCAACCTGCACGAGTACGACCTGCAGCTCCGGAAAGCCGGCAGCGGCCACGTCGAGCTGACGTTCGTGGCGCACGTATCCGAGGTAGACGAACGGGACCGCTAACCGGCCTCGGCCGCCCGTTGCGCCCAGCGCGGCGCCACGATGCCACGGTAGGTGTCCGTGAGCGCCTGCAGGATCGTCTCCAGGCGGTCGCGCTCCTCGGCGGTCAGCAGTGAGTCGTCCTCGATCAGGCTGGCCAGCTCGACCAACGTCGGGGGGATAGCCCCCCGTCCGCCGTGGCGCACGCCGCCAGTCCAGCGCGCCACAAGATCGGTGACGGGCACGTCGAGGGCGTCGCCGAGTCGCTGTAGCGTGCGCACGTCCGGCGTGTACTCGTCGCTGTAGGTGAGACGGCTGACCGTAGCGGCACTGATGCCGGTGGCCTTGACCAGGTCGAGCTGCCGATGCATGCCCTTCTCGGTCATCCGCTTGAGCAGGTAGAACCCGAATTGCGTGGGTCCACGCTCGCCGTCCGCCATGCCGCCAGTATGCCGCGCGCCCACACAGAAGATGGCGCAGCCCTCGCCGCGCGAAGTGACTTCCGCAGAATGATGCTAAGATCGCTTCCATGAAAGCAGGATCAACCGTCGAGAGTGGAATCCACCTCCGGTGGGACCGCCTCCAGGAATTCATGGGCGAGCTGAGCCTCCTGTCCGTCGAGGGGCAGGCGCGGCAGCTTGAGATGCGCCCGCTCAACCTTCACCGCGCCAAGCACGACAACCGCGTCGGCGACCGCACCATCGTCGAGATCATGGCTGGCACTGCTGCGATCGCCCGGCGACGCCGCGCGAAGGCGCCCAAGTTCGAGGACCTCTTCGAGATCCGCCTGCCGGCCCGTCCCGAGTCCTGACAAGCAGAAGGCCCGGCGCGGTCTGACCACCGCATTGCCGGGCCCGGATTGGACTAGGGAGGTCCAACCATCATGCTCGCCCCCGAGCATACGACGAACACAACCAAGACCGCGACACCGCGGCGGTGCCCGTGAGCAACGCCGAGGAGCCCGAACACCTGCAAACGCTCCACACGCGGTTCCGCCGCTGGCTCGGCGACAGCTACGACCTCGGTGCCATCGACGCCACCTGCGCGACAGCGGCAGTGGAGCAACTCGACGGCGACCCGTGCTGGCTCATCCTCATCTCCGGCTCCGGCAATGCCAAGACTGAAACCGTCATGGCACTCACCGGAGCAGGGGCACTCACGAGCTCGAAAGTCACCGGCGAAGCCGCCCTGCTGTCCGGTACGTCAAAGAAGGAACGCTCCGCCAAAGCCACCGGCGGTCTGCTGCGGCGCATCGGCGAACGCGGCATCCTCGTCCTCAAGGACTTCACCAGCATCATCAGCATGAACAGTGAACGCCGCAACGAAGTCCTCGGCGCACTCCGCGAGGTCTACGACGGACACTGGGACCGCGAAGTCGGTGCCGACGGCGGCGTCATCCTCACCTGGGACGGCCGGATCGTCGTCGTTGCCGCATGCACCACCGCGTACGACTCGGCGCACGGCGTGATCGCAGCGATGGGTGACCGGTTCGTGCTGTACCGCATGAACTCCTCGGCGACGGTGGTCCGGCTCGCCGCCGGCCGCCAGTCGCTGCTGAACGTCGGCGACGAGTTGCAGATGCGGGCAGAACTTGCCGAGGCGGTCGGCGACGTGCTCAAGCACGTCAACCCCGAACTCGCCGTCCTCAGCGAACAGGTGCAGGACGATCTGCTTCGGGTCGCGAACCTGATCACGCTCGGCCGCACCGCCGTCCAGCGCGACTACCGAGGCGACGTCGTCAGCGCCGAAGCGCCCGAGATGCCGACCCGCTTCGCGAAGATGCTGGCGCAGATCGTGCGGGGCGGGCTGTCGCTGGGCATGACCGAGGAGTACGCGGTGTCGATTGCTGTGCACGCCGCAGGCGACTCAATGCCGCCGCTGCGGCTGGATGCGCTCTGGGACGTCTACCAGCATCCGGGCAGCACCTACACGCAGGTCGCGAAGCGGCTCCAGAAGCCCCGGACGACGGTCGACCGGGAGCTTCAGGCGCTGCATCTGATCGGGCTGCTGCACCAGGACGACGCCCCCGATGGCGGTCAAGGGTGGCGGTACGTGATCAGCGGCGAGGTCGAGGTGCCGGTGCTGGAGCGGGTGTGGTCCAGAAGTGCACCGGCGGACGTGCCCAGAAATCCCCAATCTGACGCACTGGCGACGTCGCAGCAGCCGTCTCTTCTTGAACCCAAAAACCCGAGGTTGGGGATTTCTGGGCACGTCGCGAGGGCGTCAGCCAGCAGTGAGCGACCACTTGACTACGTTGGGTGCGCAATCTGTGGCGAGAGCCTTGACCCGCGCCTCGGCGCCACAACGCATCCAGGATGCGAACGCAGAGCCGCATGACGGCCCGGACCGCAGCGCACAGGCCACCTCCGGGCCAGACCGTAACGACGCCGAGGAGCCGCGAGCATCAGCGCGCGCGAACCTCCCGGCACGCGACATACACGCCACATTGCCCCCGATCATCTTGACGAACGGACGAAACGATGACTCTCGAGAAGACCGAGGACTGGCAGCGACTCGGACAGGCGGTCGTAGCGCGACGCGTCGAACTGGGCATGAAGACGCGGCAGTCGTTCGCCGCCGCGGCGTTCATGTCGGAGCGCGTCCTGGCCGAGATCGAAAAGGCCAGGCGCTCCAACTACGACCCAGCCACGATCGCGCGCCTGGAGCAGGCGCTCCGCTGGCCCTTCGGTACCGCGCGCAGCATCGTTGCTGGCGACGCCGAACCGCCGTCCGGCCCGCCGCCTAGCCCACGGGTCAACACCGGCAACGCCCTCGACCGGCTCGCCGCCCTGCTCGACCCCCGCGGACCTCTGGACCTGCAGGCGCGCACCGCGCTGGAGACTGCCCTGGAGGCGCTGGCCAGCCTCGCCGAAGCGCAGGCCAGCCCTGAGATCTGCCGCCCTTGAGGCAGGTCACGACGAAACCGCCCCGGCTCCGAAGAGCGCGGGGCGGTTCGCGGCGAAGCCCTGGCGGGCCTCAGCGTAACGTCGCCAGCTGCCGCTGGGCCAGCAGCAGCGCGCCGAGGGTCTCCAGGCCATTGATCGACCGCCCGATCTCCGCGATCGCCTCGCCCAGCGGCATCGTCACCACCGACATGTCGAAGTACTGCTCAATCTCCGTGTCCAGCTGCGCGGCGCCAGACTTGAAAACCGGTGAAGCCAGATAGAGGTGCGAGTAGCCGGCCGTCTCTGAGGGGCGGGCGTAGAACGCGCCGAGCGGATGCAGGTGGCCGGCGTCGGCGAGATCGTAGCCGGTCTCCTCGACAAGCTCGCGCAGCGCCGCCTTGTCCAGATCCTCGCCCTTGGACACGATTCCGGCCGGCAGCTCGAGCGTGTCCCGCTTCAGGTTGTGCCGGTACTGCCGAACCAGGACCACGCCGCCGTCGGCAGTGATCGGGACGACGACGACCGACGACGGATTGTCCGTGTAGAACCAATCGATGATCGCCCCGTCGGGCATCCGCAGCTGCTCGCGCACCCACCGCTTCGGAGTCTCGAGGATCACCTCGGACTCGATGAGCTCGGCGTCGCGCATCTTCGCGGTCCAGTTCGTCATGCTGCGGCCTGCTCCTTGGCGTCGTCCCAGAGTTGGTGGAAGTGCTGCTCGTAGGTGCGGAACATCTGCCCAGCAGGTGTGGACTCGAGCAGGAATGTCGGCGAGTCGCCGCCGGTGAGGTAGCGCAACGCCGGGGTGGTCAGCATCCGGTTGTCGCCGCGGACGATCGACGCGGTCGGCGGCACGTCGTAGGTGCGGATGTGCATCCGCCCGCCGCAGCGTGCCGCCATGCGGTGGAAGCGGTGCAGGGCACCTCGGATGCGCGCAGCGAGGGTTCCCGGCGGGCTGCCCTCGGCGGCGTCGATGTCGGCGATGCCCGGGTAGTCGGGGTTGAGAAGCAGGATGCGGATGTCGCAGCCGCGGCCGGCGGCGTCCCGGAGCAGGCGCGGCACGTCAGCGTCATTGGCGTAGCCCTGCTCGGAGAGCCCGTACAACCACAGGTACTCCTGGCAGTCGCGGATCATGTCTTGCCATTCCGGGCGGGCCAGGTCGCGGCGTGCGGCCCACGCGTACACCACGTCGGGGTCGCCGCCGAGTCCCTGCGGCAGTTCGGCGGCGCCAGCGGCCCGTGCGAGATGTTGGGCCGCGAGCAGGACGTCGCCGGGCGGGACCGCGCCGGTGGTTTCCCATCCGCGGACCGCGGCCGAGGTTGGGGTCCAGCCGAGATGTTCGGCGAGGGTGGCGGCGAACTGCCCTTCGGTCTGCTCGAGCACTCGCCGGACGGCGGTGATGGTGTTCCGTGCCGAGCTGGCGAAGTCGTGGCGGCGGCGGAGTTGGATGACGTTGTTCGGTGTGGCGTCGGGCATGTGGTGTCCCGTCCTGAGCGCGGTCATGCCGATCGGGCGGTTCTGCCTCCGGCCCGGCGGGGGGCGGTGGCCGGCTGCTGCTGGGGGTTGGTGAGGCCGAGCTTGGCGTACAGGTCCATGATCTGGCTTTGCAGGACGCCGAGCTGTTCGCGCAGGTCGGCGAGGTCGGGGGTGATCTGCCCGTCGATCTGGTCGGACATGCGCTGCACGGTGGCCGCGACCTCGTCGAGCCGGGCCGGGATGTCCGGCGGGGGCGGGATGTCGCTCGGCTTGCGGCGAACTTCGGTGCCGATGCCGGGGGTGACGTTGACGATGCCTTCGTCGCGGAGTGAGTACACGGCGTTGCGGGCGACGCCGACCTTCACGCCGTAGGTTTCGGCGAGGCTGTCGTAGGAGGGGAGCGCTCCGCCGACGGGGTAGACCTCGCGTTCGATCTTGTCCTTGAGGTCGTCGGAGATCCTCCGGTACCCGACCGGGCCAACGCTTTCCCCTGCCATCCACCCCTCCACCCTGTCCAACACTGTTCACCCTGTCGTGACAGTTCAGCACAGTTTGGCGCCGCAGAAGAAGTCCGGGCGTCGTGTCGTGGTTGACCGCACTGCATGCACTGTGTCACAGTGTATGCAGTGAACCGGTTGTCGATCAGGCGACCCAGACCCAGATCAAGGAGGCGTGGTGGAGGTTTTGGACCACACCGCCGGCGAGACGCCAAGTCCCGTTGACGTGGCCCTCGCCTTCCGCGCCGCAGTCCAGCAGCGGCAGACCCTGAGCCCTGACGAGTCGCGCAAGTACCGCAGCGCCGTCCGCGCACTCCGGTGGAGTGAAGGGCGTCAGCGCAGCTGGATTGCTCGCCTGCTCGGCATATCGCCGTCCGCCGTGACGAAGCTCCTCGGCCCCAAGCCGAAGACCACTCAGACCACGGAGGCCGCCGCATGACCACTGCCGTGATCCCCGTCGACTTCCACACCCGCCGCCGCGCCGTCCCCCAGCCGGCCGAGCCGCGCATCGTCGCGACGCCCGGCTGGGGCCCGTGCCCGCTCCCGTGGTGCGCTGAGCAGCCCGGCGGGCCCGGCTGCCACGGCGGCGACACCCACATCGCGCCCGGCGGACACCAGATCATCAGCGACCGCATCCACACCCGCACCGTCGAGTACGTCACCGGGACGGACGCCGAGGGCGGCGACATCACCGCCTCCGTCACCGTCACCGGCTACGAGGACCGCGACAGCGGCGTCTACGACGTCGAAATCACCCTCCTCGTCGGCGACGTCGCCGCCCAGCTCACCCCGGCCGCCGCCGGCGACCTGTTCGCCGGGCTCGGCGCTGCCATCACCCTCGCCCAGAAGCCCCCGGCTGCCGTCCGTCCCCCGTCGGGCGGCGGCCGGGCCTCCACCGGAGCGACGGCGTGACCCTCACAGACCCCCGGCCGCCGTCACAAGGCGGCGGCTGGGCTCCAACGTCCGGCCGGGGAGCAGCGTCCCCCGTCGCGCCCCCGGCCGGGCCTAACCCGTGGAGGAGGTGACCACGATGAGCACGCCAAGCACTGACCGCCCCAAGGGCACCGGCCCGTTCTACCTCGTCGCGCTCGTGTGCTCGGGCCTGTCCCTGGACACCGCGGCCCGCTACTTCCACGGACACATGGGCATCAACGGCCTGCCCATCCACGGCATCTCCGCCGAACTGGCCGCCATCTGCGGCGTCGGCGAACTGACCCTGGTCGCCTGCGGCTACGCGATGCGGCACAGCGTCCGCCGCGACGGCAAGCCCGGCGCGGCCCAGCTCGTCGCCTTGTCCATGTGCTCGGCGGCGACGTTCATGGCGATCGCGCTGGACGGCCCGGTCGCCGGCGCGCTGCGGGCGTTCTTCGGCCCGATCCTGGCCCTGATCACTCTCCACCTGGCGCTCGGCATCGAGGTCAAGGTCCACTCCGGCGTCAAGACGGGCACGTGGGCGCGGATCGTTGCCGAGTTCCGGGAGCGGTTCCTGTCCCGGCTCGGCCTCGGCGACGACGAACGGAAAGCCGCCGAGCGGACCCGCGACCGGGCCCGGGACAAGGCAGCCCGGCTCGCGACCGCGACCGGCTGGGTGCCGCGGCGCACCCAGCGTCTCGCGAAGGCCGTCCGCGCGTCGGGCGCCACCCTCGACCCGGTGCAGCGTGACCGACTCGTCGAGCAGGTGGCGGTGCTGCGGAGCGTCGCCGACCTGGCGGAGATCAAGATGGCGTCGCCGTGGGCTGCCGTCGCGGCGGAGCGGGACCGGCACCCCCAGGGTTCCGGCACCCCCGGCACCCCGGTTCCGGCCGACCCGCAGCACCCCGGCACCCCTGCCGCGCAGGCGCCGGCACGCCCGGTTCCGGCACCCCCGACACCGGGGTGCAGCACCCCTACCGGGGCACCCCTGAACGGTGCCAGCGCCGGGGGTGCTGCACCCCTGTCGGTGGGTGCCGGAACCCCGTCCTGCACCCCGGCACCCCTACCGCGAGCACCCCGGCACCCCGGGCCAACGGCACCGGTTCCGGCACCCCGGCACCCGCCGTGACCAGCGGCGGCACCCCTGACAGCACCCCCGGCGACGACGAGCTGCTGGCGGTGCTGCGGGACCCGGCGAGGGTGCCGCGGAACCCCGACGGCACCGTGCCGACGAAGCGGGCGATCAGGGTGCTGGGTGTCGGACGCCCCCGGGCGATCCGGCTTCTCGACACCCTCGGGCTGCGCCAGAACCCCGACCCCGATGACGGTTCCGGCACCCCCGGCGGCACCCCCGCCCAGGACGGTGCCGGCACCGGCGACGACGACCCTGACCGTGTTCCGGCACCCCGGATCAACGGCAACCGCCCCCTGATCGGAGCCGCGTCATGACCCCCGACTACCGCCGCGCCGCCCACGTGGCCGGCATCGTCGCCGGCTCGTTCGCGGTCGTGGCGCTCGCCGCGGACCGGGCCGGCTGCACCGTGCAGGGCTACACCGGCATCGCGTTCGGTGGCGTCGCGTTCGGCGCGGCCGTCTGGTACGCCGCGCTCCACGACCGTCAGCAGCGCATTGCCGCAGGTCAGGGGGCGTGATGGCGCTCAAGGGCACCCCGGCGGAGCGGCGTCAGCAGAAGGCCGACCAGCGGCGCGCGAACGAGATCGCGTTCCACCGCCAGGCGGGGATCGCCGCGCAGACCGGCCACGAGAAGGTCATCGCCGCGACGCAGGCGGCGAAAGCCGCGTCGAAGGGGCTCACCGACGGGGCGGCGCGGGAGCTGGCCCTGCACATCGTGCAGCTTGTCGAACGGTTCGACGTCGCGGAGAACAGGAGGCGGCCGTGACTATCAGTGACGCGTATGCGGTGGAAACCGGATCCGGAAGCCGATCCGGAAGCCCTGCCGTGGCGGTCGAGAAGGCGCGCGCGGGCCCGAGCCCGCGCGCGAGAGTACAGCCACTCTCCGTCATGGTCAACACGTTCGATGGCTGGGGCCGGCAGGCCCTGGCCGACCTGCGCGACGCGTGGTGGACCCCCGCCGCTCTGCCCACCTTCAGCACCGCGTGGGCGGAGCGGATGCCGGACCGCGACCGCGTCCCCGGCGGCAACACCGCCCTGTATGCCGGCTGGATCGCCTACAACCACACCGTCGGCCTCGCGGTGCCGCTCGCGGCCCTCGCCGTCGTCGGTGTCCTGACCCCGCTGCTGTGGATCGCCCGGCACCCGGCCCGGCTCCTGCTCGCCGCGGTCATCACGACCGCACTCATCGCAATCGCAACCAACTAAAGGAGGCACGCCATGGGACCCGGTGGCGGTTTCAACAAGGCCAAGGGCATCAAGGCCCTCGCCTGGATCTCGTTCATCCTCGCCGTGACCGGCGGCGCCGCCGTCGCCGGCACGTTCCTCGGCGACTGGGTGTCCGGCCTGATCGGCTTCTTCCCCGACTGGGTCGGCATCGTCATCCTCGCCGGCGCGTTCACCGCGATGGCCATCGACCTGTTCGTCGACGGCATCCCCAACCAGGTCGCCCTCTACACGGCCATGGTGCTGCCGTCCGTGGCCCGGGCCGTGCCGGGGAAGCTCGGCGACACCGTCACCGACCTGTCCCGGCAGCTGCTCGGCTCGGTCAACGGGGCGCTCGGCGTGTGGCTGGGCACCTCCTCGGCGATCGGCCTGGCGATCACGTGCGTGGTCGTGTCGCTGCTGATGGCCCGCCGCGTCGTCACCAAGGGCAGGTAGGCCGGCGGTGGAACTGCTCATCGGCGCCGCCGTCTACGCGCTGATCATCCAGAAGTTGTGGGCGGCGGCCCGCACCGACCACGAGCTCGCCAAGCAGGGGAAGATCTCGCCCCGGCTGGAGGCGAAGTACGGGGCGGGCGCCCGGGCGAAGGTCGAACAGTACGGGTTCTTCGACTACCTGCGCGACGCCTACCACGACTTCTGGGGCCGCCGCGGCGACGCGCTCGCCGCGGCCCGCACCGCGCAGCCGGAGCCTGACCGGCCGAGGGTGCGGTTCCGGGACCGGCTCGCCGCCGCCAGCAACGCCCTCACCCGGGTCGCCCGGCGGGCGGCGCCGGTGGCGCGGAGGCTCATCGAACCCGTCGAGCGCCGCCCGGAGGTGGACGCTCCGGCTACGCCGCCAGAACCCGAGCCAGCGCTGGCGGTCGACCGCGGCGACGTCCCCGAAGGCACCAAGCGATACACCGACGCCGGTGTGGAGGAGTTCTTCGACGGCCAGTGGCGGCCCGTCCCGACCACGCCGGACACGTTCAACGCGCCGCCGACCAATCCCGCACCGACCGCCCCACCCGCAGGAGAAACCATGACCGCACCGACCGGTGAAGTGACGAACTTCGCCTCCGCCATTCCCGAGATCGACGCCCTCATCAGCCTCATCCAGGTCCAGCACGACCAGGCGTCCGCGACGTTGCGGGCGCTGCAGCTCGTCGACAACGCCATCGACGGCATGCAGGACCGGCAGAAGACGATCGCCGGCGCGGCGGTCGCCCTCAGCGAGCACCTGGCGGCGCTACACCTCGACGCCGGCTCCCTCGGCCCGGTCATGGACGCCGCCGAGGTGCTGTCCGGGGGTGTCGTCGACGAGATGCTCGAGTACCTGGAGCGCCTCCGCAAGATCGTTATGAAGGTCATCGCGTCGTGCGACGCCGCCATCACCTGCCTGCGTGCCGCCCGGAGCAGCCTCGTCGCCAAATACGCCGACGCCGCCGCAACCGTCGAGGAGAACCTCGGCGGCGACTCCCGGTTCCTCGCCGGCGACAGCACCGCACCGGCCGCGAGCCCCAGCTGACCGTTTCCGTCGGGCCGGACCTGCGCCGGCCTGTGCGGTAACGGCCAGCACCATCGAACACGTCTGAGGAGAAGCCATGCAGACCGCACCGCCGACCAGCCCGCCGCCGGCCGGCACGCCCGGCCGGTCCGGGCTGCCCGGGGGGGCGGCCCGCATGTCCCGCACCTACTACGACACGGCCGGTGTCGAACGGCGCGCCGCCCACGACGTGCCCGTCGACCAGTACGGCGTCATCACCGCAGTCCAGTACCGGTGCCGGCAGCACGGCCCCGCCGGGTGGTTCCCGGCGCAGGCGAAGCACGCCCCGACGTGTGAGCGGTGCGGCCGTCGGATGGTCGCGATGGAGGTCGAGCGGGCGCCGCTGCTGCCGTGGCGTGACCTGTGGGCGGCGGCCGACCGGCCGCTGCGTCCCGTGTGGGCGCTGGTCGCCGCCGGCGGTGCCGCCGTCGCGGTCGACGCCGCCGACCTGCCGCCGCTGGTGTTCGCCGGGATGGCGCCGGTCGCCGGCTGGGTGGCGCGACGGATCGTCGTGCGCGAGCTCACGGCGAAACCGGCGAAGGGCCGGTTCGACTTCGAGGTGCTCACCGACGAGGAGCGGCTCCGCGCGGCGATCGGCCGGGTGGGTCGCGGCTTCGGCTACGTCACCGCCGGCGGGTTCGCGGCCTTCGCCGCCGTCGCCGCCCTGGGCGTGGACCTCGGAACGTGGCCCGGCCGGGTCGCCGCCGCCGTCGCGTTCGTTGCGTGGCTGGCCCCGGCCGCATGGTGGTGGCGCGCCGACCGGCGCGCACCCGCCGCCGAGCCGATGCCCGCTCCTGCGCCCGTGCCGACATCGGCGAGCCCGTCGGATGCCGATGTTGCCGCGAACATCTGGCGGCTGGACGTCGCTGTCGACGGGACCGAGCTGGACCGGGGATCGTGGCGGAAGATCAAAGGCGGCTGGCAGGCCGTGATCGTCGCGACGAAGCGCGGCGCGTTGAACGCCCTCGGCGGCGACAACATGACCAGCACCGTGAAACGGATCGCCGCCGGGTTCGACGTGCCCCGCGCCGCCGTCGGCTGGATCGACGAGTACGAGGGCTCCCCGAACCGCGCGCTGCTGCTGGTCCAGCCGAACAGCCCGCTGCGGGACAACATCACCTGGCAGCCACCGGGAGTCCTCGACGTAGACCGGGCGTTCCTGCACATGGGCATGAAGATCACCGGCGATCCGTTGCGGACCCGCCTGTGGACACCCGGCTGGGGCGCCCCATCACGGTTCATCGTCGGAACCAAGGGCTCCGGCAAGACGGAAGCCTTGCGGCTCCTGCTCCTCGGCATGCTCGAAGCGAAAGTCGCAAGCCCGGACGGGCCGCGCCGGCTCATCGCCCCGTTCCTGCACGACCCAAAGCGGGGCAAGGACTTCGGCGCGTTCCGGCGGCAGGTGTCCGGGTTCTCCACCGACCCGGAGATGCTGCACCTGATCGTCGAGGCGCTCATCCGGGAGATGGACCGCCGCTACGACTCCCTCGGCTCCGACGTGTGGTTCGACGAGCACGGCCGACCCCGTGAGGGCGAAACGGCGTTCGACCCGTCGATCCACGGGCCGATCCTGTCGCTGGTCGTCGACGAGTTCCACGAGCCTGCGAAAGACCAGCTGCTGATGGGCAAGCTCGAGCCGATGGCCCGCAAGATGCGCGCCGCCGGGATCGAGATCGTTGCCGCCACCCACATGTCGACGATCGGCGACTCAGGCTCGCAGGTGTTCCGCGACATGCTCGCCGGCGGCGAGGCGTGGCTGTTCAGGACCACGTCCGCGTTGAACGCTTCGCTCGCCACGGGTGGGCAGTTGGTCGGCGACCCCCGCGGCCTTCCGCGTGAGCCCGGGTCAGTGCTGTTCGCGTCCGGGGACGACGACACCATGCAGTCGCGGGTGGCGTACGTCCCGTCGGAGCCGCTGTATAACCGGCTGTACGACGAGCACAACCGGTCGCGGATCATGCCGGTGGAGTGGCCTCCGGAGACCCTTGAGGCGTTCGGGCCTGAGTTCGTGCAGTGGATGCGGGAGTGTCAGGCCCGTAACCCGGGCGATCCCGCGCCGGCGCTGCCGAAGCGGCTCGGCGGCCCGTCTGATGCCTCGCCGCCGAAGGCGAAGACCGCCGACGCGAGGTGCGTCGACGCGGTCCTGTCGGCGCTTGCCGGTTCGCCGGTGCCGCTGGGGATGGACGCGTTGCAGTCGACGCCGGTTGTCGCGGCGGGCGGCTGGTCGACGCGGGCGATCCGGGCCGCGATCCAGAAGCTCCGCGACGAGGCCGGCCTGGTGTTCACGACGGGCGCGGGTCCGTCGACCCGGCACGAGTTGACGCCGCAGGCCCGAGCCGACATCGAGCGGCAGTTGGCGGCGCAGATCGAGGAGGCCGCGGCCAGGGCCGAGGAGGCGGAGTGAGCCGGTCAGCGGCGCAGCGCGTCGGCGAGGAGCCGGAAGCCGCTGTCGAGGGTTTTGACGATGGTGCCGGTGGAGGTGTTGATCGCGGCGAGGAGTTCCTTGTGGCGTTCCTCGGCCCGTTTCTCTCGTTCGGCGGCGACTTTGCGGTTCTCGAGCTCGTCGTCGAGCCAGTCCCACAGCCGCTGGGCGTGATCGAGGATCCAGCGTTCGTCGATGCGGCGAAGTTCGAGGGCCATGCCGGTCAGGGTAGCGCCTGACCTTGAAGTTCGGAGTGTTCACGGCGTCCGGCCGTGACGGATAGGAGGTTGTGCGTGAACTACGACGACGAGCAGGCACGGACGGCACGGCGTGGCCTGGCGTGGGGCAAGGCGGAAACGCTGTGGTCCGACGGCGCCCGGGGTGCGGCGGTCGCGTTTCTGCGTGACGCCGGCTGGGACGACGACGTGGTGCCGTTCTGCCTGGCGCGTGGCCTGACCGCCGCCGAGGCGGATCAGATGGCGCAGCGGGTGTCCAAGGTTCCTTGAGTCACCGCTGTTTTGACGTGTCCACGGCGTTCGGCCGTGGACAGATTTGGGGAGGAGTCCCGTTGAGGATCGTGTTGACGTGGCAACCGGCTAGCGGGCCGGAGCAGACGGTGTACGTCGAGGACGCCACCGACCGGGACGCGCAGGTGGTGGAGGCGGCGTTCGAGCACCGCGACACCGAAGCCGAATCGGTGATCACGCTGCAGAACGTGGGCCTGCGGGAGAACGACCCGCAGCGCGGCGAGTTCATGTTCCGGGTCGGCCGGCTGCGCCGGTTCGAGGTTCAGCGGTGACCGGTTACGACCCGTGCTGCCGGGAGACCGTCGGCGTGCTCATCGCCGACGAGGCCGGCCGGCTGCTGATGTTCGCCCGCCAGCAGCCGCCGCCGGGTGTCGCCCCGGTCGCCGGGCATGTTGGCGAGCACGGCGACTTCGAGTCAGCCGCCCGGGCGGAGGTCGCCGAGGAGGTCGGCCTGACCGTGGTCCGGCTCGAGGAACTGGCCCGCGGCTGGCGGTCGACGTGGTGCCGGCGCGGCTCGGACGGGCACATGTGGCGGATCTACCGGGCCGAGGTGTCCGGGACGCTGCAACTGAAGCCGGATGAGGCGGCGAACGCCGGCTGGTACGGCCCGGCGGAGCTGCAGGTGCTCGCCGACCTGACGGTCGCCCACGCGCGAGGCGAGCTGCTGGCCGCAGCGTTCGAGGTCGCCCCCGGGCTGGAGCCGGTGTGGGTGTCGTGGCTGGCCGAGCTCGGCCACATCATCGTGCCCGCCGCCGACCTGGCGGCGGTCGAGGCGCTGGCGCAGCAGGCGCCGGAGGGGGCGAGATGAGCACGGTCCTGGACGATCCGCGAGTGACGGCCCGTAGCGGCGGCGGGTTCACGGTGGTCCGGCCCGGCGGCGACACCGTTGAGGTGCTGCTGTCGGCGGGAGGAGTGTTCGGCTGGACGGTCTGCCACGGCCCGAACCTCGACTTCGTGCCGGCCGCCGGCGGCGGGTTCGCGATCAAGTTCCCGACCGCCGAGGCGGCGATCGAGGCCGCCCTGCAGTAGCACCGCCTCCGGGCCCGCCCCAGCCTGGCAGCAGTCGGCGGGCCCGGAGCCTCCCGTCCATCCATCAGGAAGAGGGGCAACATCATCATGAGTCACGAGACCGGCACCATCGAAATCGGGATTGCCCAGAGGCTGCATCACGGGCCGGCCGACTGGGCCGACCTGGAGTCGTTCACGACTGACGGCTACGAGACCGCCCGGTTCAACATCGCCGTATGCCGAATGGTCAACGACGGGCGGATCCGAGCCGTCGGCTGCGAGTGGGGTCATGGGCATCGTCCCGGCTGCCGCTTCGAGGCGGTGGCCCGATGACCGCGACCGCACTGATCACGTACCTGGACGAGTCGACGATCACGATCACGGCGGACACCGCCCAGGGGGTCGCCGACCTGCGCCGGTTCGCCGAAGCGGCGCACCTGCCGGGAGAGTCCCGGTTCGTCGACGCGGACATCGACGGCACCCGGCAGTCGATCGTCATCGACCATGGCGATCTGGCCGCGGTCCGCCTGGAGGCATCGTGAGCGACCCGGTCGAGGCCGTCAACCAGCTCGGCGCCGTGTGGTCGCCGGACTTCGACGCCTACGCCGCCGGCGCGATCGACGCGTGCGCTGTCCGCTGCGTCCTCTGCACCCACACACCGTGCGACTGCCATCCATCTGGTTCCCCTGAGTACTTCGCTGCGCTCGACCGACTCCACGGACGGACGAGATGAACAATCAGGCCAAGGCGATCGCCGCGGAAAATGCCTTCCGCGCTCGGGTCGAGGAACTCGGCGGCACGGTCCTGGAGCCGACGTGGCTAGGCTCCGGAGCTCCCCACCGCATCCGTTGCCGCAACGGGCACGAGAGCCGACCGCATCCGACCAGCGTCCAACGAGGCGTCGGCATTTGTCGCACCTGCGCGGGTCGAGACCCTGCGGCTGCTTGGCGGCGGTTTCAAGAAAGTGTCGCTGCCCGCGGCGGGGTAGTCGTGGAGCCGCATTGGCTCGGTAAGGACACCCCGCATCGCGTTCGCTGCAGCGCAGGGCACCTGTCCAACCCTCGACCCGGACATGTTAGGCAGGGCGTCGGCATCTGCCGGATCTGCGCGGGCCTCGACCAGCCAACCGCGTGGGCCAGCTTTCGCTTCCGTGTTGAACTTGCCGGCGGGAAGGTCCTTGAGCCGGCATGGAGAGGCGACGCAGCCAAACACCTGGTGCAGTGCCCAGAGGGTCACGAGGGCAAACCGCGGCCCGGAGACGTGCGGCGAGGCGGCGCAATCTGCGCCACCTGTGCGCGCTCGGCTCCTGAGGCCTGGGCAGCGTTCTTGAAACGCGTTCGGGCCGCTGGCGGCGAAGTTCTTGAACGCGAGTGGCTTGGCGCCCGCGCTGCCCATCGGGTTCGCTGCGCCGCCGGTCATGAATTTCGGCACAAGCCCGGAAATGCTCAACCGGGCCGGATGGGATGCCGGACATGCGGCGGGGTGGACGCCGAACAAGCCTGGACGTCCTTCCGTGAGCGTGTTGCCGGACTTGGCGGAACCGTCCTGGAAGAACAGTGGCTGGGTAGCCACATTCCGCACAAGGTGAGGTGCCAGTTTGGGCACGAGTCCGCACCCAGACCCGGACATGTTCACCAGGGTTACGGGATCTGCGCGACCTGCGCCGGCAAGGAGTGGAACGTCTTCTACGTCGTAGAGAACCAAGTTGCGCTGCGCGTCAAGATCGGAATCACCTCCGGTAGCGGTCGTAGGCGCATCGCGGCTCATCGGGCAGCTGGCTACGCCGCCGTTGTTCGACTGGCAACCGACCTGCCAGTCGGGTTCGCTCAGAAGCTCGAACGCGAGGTTCTACTGGTTCTGCGCCGGGAAGGAATCCAGCCGGTAAAGGGCCGAGAGCAACTTCGACAAGGACGCTCTCGCCGCGATTCTGCAAGTCGCAGACCTCCGGCTGGCGCTCGTCAACCGCCTCCACGGGAGGTCGTCGTGATCGAGAACTGGAATCCGGTCGAGCCGACCGACGGCCGTCCCCGCACCGACCGGCATGGCGTGACGTGGACGCCCCGCGACGGCGTGTGGTGGGGCTTCATCGGCCACACCGGTGAGGACGGCGAGCCGTACGAGGACTTCCGGCAGTGGCGGGAGCTGTCGCAGCGCGGCCCGTTCGAGGTGGGGCCGTGAGCGCCGGCATCGCAGTGATCACGCTGCACAACGGCACGCGGATCACGATCGACTGCGGCATGGTCGAGGGTATCGACGAGCTGATCAGGTTTGTCGACGTGTGGCAGTCGGGCCGCCGCGGGGGTGCCGACATCAACGCCATCGACCCGAACGGCAACCCGGTCAAGGTTTCGATCGAGTACCGCGACGTGCTGCGGGTCGACTTCCCGGAGGTGACGTCGTGAGCACCTACGAGATCGCCGTCATCGACAGCAGTGACGGCTCGACGTGCTTCACGGCCACCGTCACCCCGGCGCCGTGGACGGCACGCGACGCGCAGGAGCTCGCCACAGACCTGGCCAGGTGCCTGAAGTCGGGGCATGTGGTCACCGCCGTCGCGGCTAGTGGCCGGGACGAAGGGCGCGCCGAGACGTGAAGCTCACCCCACGGTTCACAGTGCCCCGCGACGACCGGCGCGACTGCGCGCTCTACCGGGTCATGGTGCTGCATCCGGCGACGGGCAGGGTGGTGCTCGGCTACATCGGCGAGACCGCCCGGCAACCGTTCGTCCGGTTCCTGGAGCATCTGTACGACCAGCCGTGGGGCGACACGATCGTCGGACATCCGCACGTCGACCCGCGTGTCTTCTGCGGCAAGACCGACGTGATGGCCGCCGAGGAGTCCGCGGTGCTGGCGGAGAAGCCGCTGTACAACATCGAGTACCAGAAGGGCGCTCCGCACGCGATCCCGCAGTGGACGGCCCGCGAGCAGCGCGCCGAGCGGGACCGGCGGCGGGGCGTCGTCAGCCCCGACTGGGCCGCGAAGGACACGGTGGGCCCGGCCGGCTGGCCGCCGAAGGTGGTTGCGCGGCCGGTCGGGTTGTCGCCGGCGTGGCGTCGCTTCCGCAACTGGTCAGCCGGACTCGGCGCTGGCTGGCTGGCGGTGACGCTGCTGCTGTGGTGGGCGGACGCGGTGACTGTCGCGGTGGACGTGCCGGGACGGACCTACCCGATCGGTGGGCTGCTCGCCGCGGCGCTGGTGCCGGCGTGGCGGGTGCGTCGCCGGCGTGACCGGAGGATGGTCGTGGCCGTCGTCACCGTGGCGTGCGCTGCGTTGTGGCTGGTCACCGGCTGAAGACGCCGAAAAACGCCCCCGGGTCCGAAGACCACGGGGGCGTTTCTCATGCTGGTCGGCCCGCCACGGGGGAGGCGAGCCGCGGTTGCAGTTTACCGCTTGATGTTGATGCGCATCCATGCGTTGGTGGTGTTGCTGGTCGTGTTGCCGGTCCACGTCACCGGCTCGTTCCGCCGCGGCGGCTCCGGACAGGCGACCGCGGTACGGGTGCTCACGGCCCGTCCAGCGGTGCCACCGGGTTGCCGCCCGTCGAGCCGCCCGGGCTGGCGTACGGCATCCTGCGCGGCTCGCGCGGGCCCGCGGCGAGCAGCGCCGCCCGGACCGTCGCCGGCGACCACACCTTGAGCCGGCCCCAGAATGCGACGACGAGCGGGGCGGCCGCGGCGATGAAGCCGAGGATCGCCGCCTGCTGCCCGTCGGAGATGTGCAGGCCGTAGGCGACGAGCAGCGCGATCCCGGCGGTGACCACGGTGGTGATGGAGCCGACGGCGAGGAGCGGTTCCTTCGGCGCGCCGGGCGGCGGGGTTGCGGGGGTGCCGGTGTCGGACATGGGCGTGCTCCTGTCAGGAGACGGGTTGGGGGAGGTTGCGCGATGTGCCACGTGCCGTCTTTCGGTTGTGCTGGTCAGTCGTTCGCCCAGGGCAGCCACGCCTCGGCGCGCGGGCCGTGCGGCGTGTCTGCGCCTGGTGGACGAACAGCAGGGTGAGGAACTGGTCGCCGCCCTCAACCCGCAGCTGCCGCTGGTCGGACTTGGCGACCTCGAGCGTCACGAAGTCGGCGTCCTCGTGGAGGACCCGGCCGACCCGCATCAGATGCCCGGGGACCTTCACGACCCGGCCGCCAGGTAGCGGTCCCGCTCCGGGAACTCGCCCGTCCGGACGCCGGTGAGCAGGTCGTCGTGGACCTGGCCTTCTTCGGTGTAGCCGGGCAGGTCGGCGGGCCAGTGCTGGATCTCGGCCTTCTTCACCGTCGCCCCGGACCGCTTGAGGCGGCGGACGAACTCGCGGGCCATACAGTCCGGGCAGCCGGGACGGTCGCAGCCGATGACGGTCTCGCCGGTGCCCTTCTCCCGCTGGCAGCCGTGGCCGCCGACCGCTTCGACGACGACGCGGAAATCTCCCATGACGTGCTCCTTTGGTGTTTTCTGGCCTGTGGTGACCGCCCGGCCAGCGTGGGCGGAGTCGTAAGGTGGCGAGATGGAAGACGCGGAAATCTGGCGAGGCGACCCGCACAACACGCCCGACGGCGCACTGTGGGTGCCGAGCCAGTGCGGCGAGTGCAAGGCTGTTGTCGGCACGCCGCATCGCGACGGCTGCAGCGGCCAACACTTCGAGTCCGTGGTGACTGTCGACGGGGCCCGCCGGGGCTGGGCGTAGCGGCAGTTCAGGCCTCGACCCAGACGCCTCCGCGAACGAAGCCATGTTTGCCGCAACAAGGCCACAGGATCGACGGCTCCAGGTGCAGCGGCTCGTCGGCGATCAGGTCGTGTTTCCCTGCGACGGCGTACGCCCACCGGTCGCCGAGCGTGCACCAATGCCAGAACCCGAACGCCTCCGCGCCATGCCGTTCCGGTTCGCGGCGCAGGTAGACGTCGTGGCCGAGGTGAACAGCGCCGCCCCATGTGTCCGGCGTGCGGGCGCGCTTCTCGTCGGTGGTCAGTTCCCGCTCGTACTCGTCAGGGTCGCCGTACTCCAGGGTCACGACGGGCTCGGCTGGTTGCAGGCGATCGCCGCGTTGGCCGCGAACATCGCCTCCCGGACCGCCCGGAACGCGACGGTCTTGTCCGGGCACTCCGGGATCAGCTCCTGCAGCGTGGCGGCCAGCGCCCGGAACTCGGTCCGGACCCGCTCGTGGGCGGCGATGGCGTCACCCGTCGGGCGGTGGTACGCGAACCAGTTGTCGAGCTGGTCGTCGGTGGTGAAGTGCTGCATGAAGGTGCCCCGATTCTTGACGGCGATGCGAACGCGTGTGCGAAACTGCTGGTCATGGGATATCGGCCCGGTGACCTGCGGCCCGTCAACGGCGGCCCCCGCGTCGAGGTCGTCGCGCCCACCCACTGCCGCAACGGCCACCCGCTCGGCCCGCGCCAAGTCCACGTCAGCACCGAACTGTGCGACCCCGGCACCGGCCGCTACCAGCGGCACAACACCTGGACCTGCCGGACCTGCGGGGACGTCACCCTCGCCGACGGCCACCCGGACGCCTGCCGGTCACAGGCAGACCCGCGGCAGCAGCGGTAGATCCACGCACAGCAGCGGGCCGGCGCTGCTCGGCGACGGGCGCGGCGGAGGGCCGGCCGGCGACGGCACCGCGATCACCGACGACGTCCGGGCCGTCGGCGGCAGCACCCCCGACGTTGGCCGGCCCGAGATCGGCGCCGACGGCGGAGGCGACTGTGGCACCGGATACGGCCCGCCCGTACAGCCGTACCGGGCCCGGACCTCCTCAACCTGCGCGTCCCGCGGCTGCGCATGATCGGCGAAGATGCAGACGAGCCGGCGGAGCTCGGCGATCTGCCGGTCCCGCTCCGCATTCGCGCTCGTGTTCGCCGCTCGCCGCTCCGCAAGGTCCCGCTCGAGCGCGGCAATCCGACGGTCCGTGTGCGCCTCAGCCCTGGCGTACGCGACCTGCGTCGCGATCCACGCCCCCACCCCGGCGCACAGCAGCGGCAACAAGGCGTACATGATCGCGATCTGCCGCCACTTCGCCACCGGCCGGTGCAGGATCAGGCCCGGCTGGTCCGTGGCGAGCGGATGCAACCGCTCAGTCTCGTCGTCGGGCGTTGCGTGCCGCACCACTGCCACCCTTCCCCAGCTGGTCAGGGTTGAGCCCGGCGGCGATCACGTCGAGTCGCAGCTGCGCGTGCAGTTCTCTGTAGCGGTCCCGATCGGCTGTCAAAACTTCGATCCGCGCATCCTTCTCGGCGGCCTGCTTCTCCAATGCTTGAATGCGGGCGTGGACGAGCTTGTCGAACTCGGTCTCATGGTTGACCGACGCCGTTTTGAACGTGCCCCGCAGCGCCAGCCAGGCAGCCCCGACAACCCCGACGAGGGCAAGCGCTGCCGGCAGGATGTACTGCTGCCATGCGGGTGCGGCGGCATCGATCAGCAGCAGGGCGCCCGGCCACACCCGTTCACCTCTTTCCTGGCGGTAGCGATGTGGGTGTGAGCCGAGCCAGGACGACGCAGACGACGGCGACGAACAACAACTTCCCGACACCGAGGGAACTGATCTCGCCGGTGATGAACCAGGAGCCGACAATCCCGGCAGTCCAGCCCGTATACCAGACCGCGACGGTGGACAGGGTGACCCGCAGCAGCACGTACGACTTGCCGCGCCCGCCGCGGTGCCTGCCGTATGCGTATACGGCGACGAGGAACAGGGCCAGCAGCGGCGGCCCGTAGCCGGCCATGCCCCACGGGTTGACGTTGCGGAGCAGGGTGTAGGCGCTGGAGCGGTAGCCGACGTCACCGAAGAACGTGAGGCTGACTCCGTCCCAGCCGACGACGAGAACGATCAGCGCCGCCGTCAGCCACCGCCACGCGAAGTATCCGACGGCGCGCCGCCACAGCGGCGGCTGCAGGCCGGTCACCGCCGCGGTCCGCCTACGCCGACGCGGGGATGACCGGGCCGCGCTCGATGCAGCAGGTCAGGTGCCCGCGGTACACGTCCGGTCCCGGCCCGACCGGCGAGCGGGTGATCGACAGGGCCGAGGTCCCCTTCGGCAGTTCGACGGAGTACCGCTGCCCGCTGTTGAGCAGTACGAGGCCCTTGTCGCCGGTGCCGGGGAAGGCCTCCCACTGGTTGGCGGCGCCCTTGGACAGCCACAGGCGCAGGGCGTACTGCGCGTTGCCGGTGTCGTTGTTGGCGTTGAACCAGGCCCTGCGCGGGTCGGCGGCGCCGTCCTGGACCGGGGGAATGTTGAGGGAGGTGGTGCCGTCGACGTTGATCGTGATCGGGCCGAGGCTGGCGCCCATGTCGTCGTCCTCATCTCTCGTGGCGGCGGCCACGGCGGGCGCGCCGATCGTGGCCCACGGCTTCGTGCCGTCGGCTCGTGCGTCGCCGACCACGCTGAGGTGGCCGTGGGTGAAGTGCTTGTCGCCGTTCTTGGGGTTGTACGGCCGCCACGCCCACGCCGCGTACCCGGAGACCGGGTAGCTGGAGAACATCTGCCCGTTGGAGATGCCGTACTTGACGCGGGCGTCGCGGGAACGCCGGATGTCGTCGAGGACCCGGTGCGCGTCCAGCCCGAGGTCGGGCCGGTTGGGGAAGTCGGCCGCGGTAACGATCTGGTTGCCCCAGCCGGGGAAGTTGTGCGGGGTGTGGTCCGAGGTCGGGTCGTGGGCCGCGTCGCCGATCAGGCCCCACTCGTCAGCCTTCGTCGCGGGCGGTGCGGCTCGGCTGCCGGTCTTGAGCTGCTTGTGCAGGGTCAACAGGGAACGCGCGGCTCTCCATGCCATAGGGGCCTCCCAGGACGATAGATCGTGGCGTTGAGGGTCACGCCTGGACCTCCTCCACCACGAGCGAGATCCAGTCGTTGGTGTCGCAGACGATGGCGCCGCCGGCCGGCGTGGACACCCGCTTTGCGCGGACCTGGACGGTGTACGGTCCGCCTGCGGCAATGCCCGTGATGATGGTGACCCCGCCACACGGCGGCGTGTGCGCGTTCGCCGGGGTGGTGATCTCCATCCCGAACACGTCGTAGTCGGTGCCGGCGATGTTCACGGCGAACTTGGCGCTTTGCGGTACCGCCGGCGAGCGCCAGCTCAGCTGCAGCGTCACCTTCACGTTCGTGTCGCCACGCTTCTTCGTGAAGCCGACGCTGCTGGGCGGGGGAACGCTCGTGTACGTCGTCGCCGTGATGTTGGTCGCGGCCATCGCCGAGTTGAGGCCGACCGCGCGGGCGCCGAAGCTCGGGGGCGAAACCCAGTTCGTGCCGTCGAAGATCTCGACCTGGTTGGTGTCCAGCCGCCACACCGCCTGGCCCGCGTAGGCGGACAGTGCGTCACGCGCGGCCTGCGACGGCACAGGCACGATCCCGCCGGCCGCCACAAACCACAGCCCGGAGCCGGTGAACGCGGGGCTGCCGGCGCCGACCTTCGGTACGTCAATGACGCCGATCAGCAGCGACCTTGCTGGGGTGGCCGGCGCGGACGGGATAGCTGCGGCAGTGCCGGCAAGGTAGCCGACTGTCGCCGCCCGCGACCCTGACGCGTCCTCATCCGTGTCGCTGACCTGCACGTACAGGATGTCTTTGCGAGGGTTCGTTGCGTCGGCGGCGGTGACCGACCCGGTCGCGTTGGCGTCGGAGGCGACCAGGTACGGCGCCTGAATGGTGGACACGCCGGCATCCACGACAGCCGAGAACGGCCCGACCGTCCATGTCGACGAGGACACCGTCACGGTCGGCGCGCCGCCCGGCCGCATCCCGGACCGGGTCCGTAGCGGGCCCACACCGGGCATCATCAGCGCCGAGAACGCCTGCCTGGTCTGGCGCGCACTGTAGGCGGGACTACCGCCGGAGGCGTTGATCGGCAGGGCGGTGAGCGCCATGTGACCCCCTCATGGTTGTCGAAAGGGCAGCTCGCCCGCGGTGGCGGAGCCGTACGGTGGATGGACATCGAGCAGAGGAGAGGACCGTGGAGCTGGTAGCCGAAGGCGCGGACCCGCCGCCGTACGCCTACGACCCGTCGACCGGGCCGACCGCACCCCCGCCAGCACCCCCGGAGGAGCGGCGATGCCAGGACGCCAACGGAAACGAGATGCAGTGCCCGCCGCTACAGCCAGGAGGAGTCGACCCCGAGCAGTGACAGCGCACGCACACCGATCGTGCCCGACCCGGCTGTCCGCCTCGCCTGCACAGCGATCCGCTGAATCGACCCGTACGCGCCACCCGCGCCACCCACCGCGGCCGGGCCGATAACCGCCTCAGCGTTGGCGCCCGCCGCAATCGTCAGCGTCGCCCCGACCTGCGTACCGCCGACCGTCAGCCGCGCCTCACCCGCCGTCGTGCCGTCGGAAGTCCGCACGAGCAGATGCAGGTACAGCCCGGCGTGCTGGACGATGGCGGAGCCGGCGGCGAGATCGACCATGGTTGCGGACGTCGTTGTCGCGGCCGGCGCGGACAGCTCGCCGAGCGTGAGCGGCACATACGGGCGGGCAATGCCCTGGCCTGCGTACACATCGTCGGAGGCCACGTAGTTGCCGGCCCGGTCGTACTGAATGACGCCCCTGAAGCCGTCGCCCCGGTTGCCGAGCCGGGCGATGACCCGGCCGTCCGTGTCCAGGACGGCGAGCGCCCCACGCCGGATCGAGGCGGACTCGAGCGGGCGGGCGCCGCGCAGCTCCCGCAGCTGGGACTCCAGCCGGCGGATCCGCTCCACCAGCGCAGCGATCGGGTCCGGGGAGAGCTGGTCTGAGCGGATCGACATCAGTCCCCCAGCAGGATCGGCTTGACGCGGTCGCCGGCGATGTCCCACTCCCAGCCCCACGCCCTGGCCGTCACCATCAGCCCGCCGGGGTGGCGGGGCGAGGAGATGACGTGCAGGCCGATGGTGTCGCCGAGCCCCCACTCCACACCGAGCCGCGGCGCGTAGGAGGCGACGGCCTCGATCGTCCACACCTGCACGCCGAACTGCATCGCGGCGAGCGCTGCGGAGGCATGCCCGTCGAGGACGCTCTGGCTGGTGATGCTCGTCGACGGCGTGAAGCGGTGCTCGTAGCGGGGCCAGCCGGCGGCGATCAGGCCGACGGCCACCATGTCCGCGGACGTGTACCGGTCGTCGCCTTCGCCCTCGCCGCGCGCCCGGACGACGGTGGCGCCCTTCCCGGACTCGTACGACTCGGCGAGGGTGTAGCCGACGACGTCGCCGGGGTACGTCAGGATCGCCGACGGCGCGGACTGTGACCCGATCCGCTTCCGTACGCGGGCGACCAGTTCAACAGCGGACGCGCCGGCCCACCGCACATCCACGGTCCACTCCGGGCCGTCGGTGACGCCCATCAGCTCCTGCAGGCGGGACAGCGCCGTGGCGTCGTCGCTGTCCAGGTAGGTCCGGTCGCGGAGCGTCCCCGTGGCGGGGGCGTCGACGGCGAGGCGCATGCCGTTGACGAGCGTGTCGCCGATCAGCCCTGAGGCGATGACGCTGGCCTCGTCCTGCTGCGTCCACGTGTGGTCGGCTGTGTAGCGCCGGTCGAAGTACGCCTCGGGCGTGGCGCATCCGAGTTCCACGGTGGACGCGGACCCGCCGGACCTGGTGAGCACGATCCCGGCCCACACCGGCGTGTCGTCGGCGACCGCGACGATCATCGTCCGCCCGGGTACGGTCGCGGCCTCCCATCCTTGCGGGGCTCCGGCCAGGTTAAGGCTGAACGAGGAGTTGCTGGGTTTGCCCAGGAGGCGGGAGATGCTGCCGGACGGGGCCAGCGCCGGCAGCTCCTCGACGATCAGGCCCGTCTGGAGGTCGCAGCCGAGCCACTGGACCCGGATCGGCTGCGGCTCGGTCACTGCCACGCCGATCTGTACGTGACGGTCAGCAGCGCGGCGGGGTCGTAGGCGTCGGCGGTGAACGCGATCTCCGCCTGCGCCTGGCCTGCGATCTCAAACCAGCCACGCGAGAGCATCAGGGTCGACCGGCTGACCTGCCCGTTGAGCAGGCTCGTGTGCTTGTCCGTGTCGACGTCCAGCCACTGGCCGGCGGCGAGGGTCAGATCCCAGGCGAGCGCCAGGCCGTTGCCGACGAAGGTCACCCGGGGCCCCTGGCAGGGCCCGGCGATCCGCAGCCGCGGCCGGGTCGGGAAGTCGCCCGCGTTGGTCACGGACAGCCGGCCGGACGCGACCGTCGCGTCCCAGGTCATCGGCCACGTCACCGGCCAGGTGAGGCCACCCGACGTCAACGGCAGCCCAGTCGACGCCGACACCTCCGCCGTGTACTTGCGCGGGTCCCGGGCGACGACCTGCGCCGACCACTCCACGTCACACGTCGAAATCGCGTTGGCGAGGACGTCGTCCTGCCGGCGCACCATGCACGTGCGGGCCAGGCCGGCCTCGGTGACCGTCAGCGGCGACAGCCCCAGCGGCACCGCCCGGTACAGGCGGGACATCGCATCCCGCGCTGCTGCCGCCGTCGGCGCCGACATCAGGCCCTTGACTGTCATCACCCGCGGTCGCAGGTACGCGTCGCCGTCCCAGCCGCCGTGGTCACCGGACCGTTGCGCCACCTCGAGCGTCGAGCCGGGCGACCCCCAGCCCTCCACTTCCTCGCACAGCCACATCACCCCGGCGTCGTCGGGCACGCCGCTGTTGCAGACGATGTCGCCGATCTGCACCAGCGGATTCAGCTCGTCGCCGGCCATCAGCCGACCGCCGCGAGCGCGATCCTGCGGGCCGCCATCGTCGCCACCGCCCGCTCGTCAAGGTCCGCCGCCGGGTAGAAGTTCTGCACCACCGGCGGGCGGTCACCGGACATGCGCTGGAGTCGGTCGGCGGGGATCACGGGCTCGGCGCGGCCGGTGCCGTTGTAGGCGAGACTCAGCCCCTCGGGTAGGTAGCCGCCGCGGTCGTAGGTGCCGCGCGGCAGCCCCCGGACGAGGCCACCGAGCGCCATGGCGATGTGGATGTGGTTGCGGTGCTCTTCCATCAGGGCGTTGTTGAAGGAGCCCTTGTCCCGGCCGCGGGTGTACGCGTAGTCGCGTTTGTTGCTGCGGTGGATCAGCTCCAGCGGGCGGCGCTGCGACAGCCAGGTGGCGAGGGCGTCCTGGTTGTAGCCCATCCAGTCCACCGCACGGCCGGAGTTGCCGGTGAGGAAGATCTCCTCGCCCTGACGGGCCGTCCAGGTGCCCAGTTCGGTCGTTGGGCACCACACGTCCGTGCTGCGTGTCGCGGCGACCCCGACGATCGTGACGTGGCGGTCACCGTCGAAGAGGCCGGTGCCAGCGGCGTCCGCGTTCAGCGGCGCGCCGAGCCGGATGCGGGCGCCGCGGCTGAGAGCGCTGGTCTCGACAAGGCCGTCATCGGTCAGCCACTTGTGTCCCGGCGTGACTTCGGCGGACCACCCGTCCGCGTCGAGCGTCCATAGTTCGGCGTCGTCGTAGCGGTGGATACCGACGACCCTCGTCCACTCGTTCTCGCCGGTGGCCGGGTTGTAGCCGATCGTCTCGTCTTCGCCGATGCGCAGCTCGTCGTGGGCGATCCACCCGCGCTTCGTAAGGATCTGGGTGTCCAGGGGGACGCAGCCGTGCCACAACGGGTCACCGTCGCGGTACGCGTTGCCGAACGTGCCAGAGAGCGGCCCCGTACTTTTGATCATGTTGACGATGGCGCGCCAGACGCCGCTGTCGCCACGTGATGCGGCTGGCGAGCTCGGCCACGGCGGGAAACCCAGCCCCGACCCGTAGGCCGCTGCCGCCACCTCGGGCCGCGACGGGATACGGGTCATCGCCGTCGTCGTCGGATACGGGTAGTGGTCGGTGAGGATCTGCTCGACAAGGCCGCCGGCCGCATAGCCGGCGATCGCCTGGCGCGGGATGCGCTGCTCGTTGATCGCACGCATGACGCCCTGGCCGTAGTAGTCCACAGCTGCAGCGCGATGCACCCATTCGCCGTTCGACAACCAGTATGGGGTGCCGGTCGTGCGTTCCATCGCCGGCACATCATCGGATGTCCCGGTGCCTGGCCCGACCACTGGGCCGCCGCCGGCGAGGTAGCCGCCCCGCGAGTTGCCTTGGCCGCCGCCGGTGCGGATCAGCGGGTCAAGCTTGTCGCGCGCCTCGCCGACCGTGATGCCATTTCTGAGGGCGAATTGATAGATCAACAGCTCTTGTAGCTGCGACTTGGTCGCGTCGAGGCCGGTGACGTTAACGTCGGTCGTCGCGGACGTCGGCACCTTGCCGTAGATGTCGATCAGCTTCTGGGTGGCGTCCTTGTCGATGCCCTTCTGCGCCGACTTCTGCTTGAGCTTCTCGGTCTCAGCGTCGTGCTGCTTGGTCGCCTCCGCGACCGACATCCCGTTGGCGATGTTCGCGCGGTACGTGTTGTTGATCGCGATCAGCTCGTCCTTGAGGCTGTCGCGCAGCCGGGCGCCCGCCTCAGTGTTGATGTCGAGCTTCCGGGCCCCGGTCTCGTTGAGGAGGTTCCGGTCGTCGAGGGCCTTGTTGGTGTTCCGGATCGCCTTCGCCTGGTCGGCGGCGGCCTGGTCAGCGTCCCGCGCGGCGCCGAACAGGGCGTCCTCGGCCTGCTTCAGCGCGTTCGACTTGTCCGCCGCGGTCGAGGCCCCGTCGGCGAGGGTCTTGTACGCCTCGGCGAGAGTCTTCACCCGCGGCGACGCGTCGGCGAACACGTCGTTGGCCTGCCGCTGCTCAGCCGTCAACGCTTTGGTCAGGTCGCTGGCCTCGGAGGCCGCGCCACTCGACGACTTGAACGCGTCCCGCAGGCGTTCGAGCCGGACAGCCTCCTCGGACGCGGCTTCGGCGTTCGCCCGCTGACCGACGCCGAGCGCGGCGTACTCCGCGGCGGCTCCCCGCTGCACCGCGATCTGCTTGTCCAGGGCGGCGACGACCTGGTCGCGGGCGTCCTTGTCGCCGTTCAGGCCGGCGATCAGAACATCGGTGGCGATCCCGGCCTGCTTGGTCGTGTTGACAAGACCGCGGAGCTTGTCGTCCTGGGCGAGAGTCGCTTTCGCGGACTCGAGCGCGGCAGGTGTCACGCCGTCCTTGAAGATCCGGGCATATTCTTCCAGCGCCGACCTGGTGTTGTTCGTTTCGGTCTTGACGTCGGTCTGGCGGCTCGCGATGACGCCGATCACGGCGGCGGCGGCGGTGAGTGCCAGCAGGAACGGGCCGCCGACGAACGCGCTGGTGGCGCCGAGGGCCCGCTGCATCGCGGTGGTTGCTGTGGTGAGGGTCCCGGTCGCGGTGGCCGTGGTCGTGGTCACCGTACCGTAGGTGATCATGCGGGCAATGCCGGTGAGCAGACCTGAGTTGAGGAGTGCTTGCGTGCCGGCCGTGACCAGGGCGGCGGTCCGGTAGGCGGTGATCGCCACCGCCAGGGCCGTGACGACCGGCACCGGGATCGCGTCGATGACCTCGGCCAGGATACGCAGCTCGGTGACGACGACCGACCCGATCGGGGCGTACGCCTGGACGACGTGCGCGCCTGCGGTGACGATCGCGCCGATCGTCTGGATGACCCGCGGCCCCTCGGTCTGGGCGTAGCGGATGAAACCCTGGAAGCCCTGGTTCTGGTCGATGGTGCGCGACCAGTCCCGGAAACGCTCGGACAGGGTGACGAGACCGCCGCCGACCTGCCGCTGGACGGGTGCGAACTCGAGCAGGATGTGGGCGAAGCCCTCGCCGACGTTGATGCTGGCGTCGTACAGCTTGATGAGGGAGGGGCTGGCCTCGGAGGCGAGGAAGCCGAAGAACTGGCGCCAGAACGGGTTGGTGAAGGTGCGCGCGGCACGGACCTCAAGCGTGCCGACGGTCCCGGCAACGTTGCCGACGAACGCGTTCAGGCTGCCGAAGTAGGGCAGGAGCGTTTCGATCGACTGCTGGGCGCCGGGCAGAATACCGTCGGCGGCGGTCGCCTGCAACTGCTGCAGCCGGGGCTGCAGCCCGAACAGGAACCGCGCGAACGACTGGGCCGACACCGGCAGGTTGGCCATGGCGTCGGCGAGCTTGTCGACGGCAGCGCCGCCGGTCGCTGCCGCCGCGACCGTAGCCGCGCCCGCAGCCCGCTGCGCGGTGATGACCGCCTGCTGCGCTTGGGCGATCGCGAACGCGGACTGGCGGGCCTGCGCCGCCGCCTGCTGCCGGGCGTCGCTGACGCCACGTTCGGCGTCGACGATCCGCTGCTGCGACTGGGCGATCGCATCCTGCGCGGCGACGACCCGCTTCGACCCGTCGACGCCGGTCTGCGTGTTGCGCTGCTGCTCGGCGGCGAGCCGCTCGCCGGCGACCCGCAGCTCCTCCTGGCGGAGCAGTGCCTCCTCGAGCGCGTCCCGTGTCTGCTGGTTGTCCTTGCTCGCTAGGGCGGCCGTCGCGGCCTCAACGTCGGCGGCGGCTCGCCGCTGGTCGATGGCGTTCTGCCGCAGCTGGAATGCGGTGTCCTGCTGGCTGCGGCGTTCCGCCTCGCGGGCGTCGGTGAGGGCGTCCTGGGCGCGTTTCGCATCCTGCTGGGCGGCGGCGACCTGCCGTTCGGCGTCCGCGATCTGCTGCAGCGAGCGGCGCTGGGCGTCGCCGGCGTTCGCGCGGGTGTTCGCCAACGACGCCTCGGCGGACCGGACCTGGTCGGCGCCGGACGCCAGGGACCGCTGCTGCTGCACGACCGTGTTGCCGGTCTTCGCCGCGTCCTGCTGCGCGGTGCTCAGTGCCTTGACGGCGTCGCCGACACCGTGGAACGCGAGCACGAGCACGCCGACCGCGGGTGCCGCCGACAGGGCCGCTCCGCCGAGGCCCGTAATACCCGCCGTCCCGGCAGCGGCGGCCGGCACGATCGCCGGACCCAGCGCCAGTGCGGCGCTCACCAGGTGGTTCATTTCGCCGGTTGCGGACGCGGCGTTCGTGTTGACGTTGACGGTGGCGTTGGCGCGGCGGCCGTCGAGGCGCGCGAGTTCGCGGTCGATGGCGAGGAGTTCGATTGCGGCGTTGGCGGTGTCGACCCGGACCTGCGCCGACGGCGACGACCCGGCGATCCGGTCGAGTTCGACCCTCAGCCGGCGGACTTCTTCGAGCGCCTCCGTGGCGCCGATGTCGACGCCGATGCGTTTGCTGGCGAGGGTCGAAAGTTCGGCGCGCAGGTCGTTGAGCCTCTGCTGGGCCTCGCTGGTGGCGACCCCGATCTGCGGTGTCGGCAGCGACCGCAGTGCCGCCTCGATGCGGCGGCGGGCGGTGTCGGCGAAGGTGCCGCCGAAGTCGTTGCCGTACCGGCCGCCCTGGGCGCGCACCCCGGTACCGGCGCCGTCGAGCCCGTCGCGGACACCGCGGGCGATCCGGGTGGCGATCGCTTTGCCGACCCGGTCGCCGAGGTCGTCTCCGGCCTTCGCGGCACCGGCCTGGTTGTCGGCGACGAACCGCGCCCAGAAGCCTGTCGACCGCGGGGTCACGGTCACATAGACGGAGCCTGCGGAAACCCCCCGATCGTCGGCGGCCATCGACAACCCCCTCTGCTGCTACGCGGGCGGGTTGTCGAGGCTGTATCCGTGCAGTTCGGCGTGTTCGCGGGCGATCGCTTCGATCTGCGCCTTGATCGCCGGGTTGGACCGGCCACGCCGGCGGCGGACGATCCCGGGCCGGTGGTACGGCTCGGGCGGTTTCTCGTAGGCGTGTAGCGCCCAGGCGACGACGCCGAGCCGGTCAACGACCTCGGCGAGCAGCAGGTCCGTGTGGGACCAGCGGCCGTGACCCTTCGGCGGGGTCGCCGCCAGCTCGGCCAGGTCGTCGTCGCTGATCGCGTCCCGGACAGCGGTCTTGTAGAGGCTGTCGCCGGGCAGTGCGTCGAGCAGCACGTCAAGACGCCGCGGTGTCAGCCGCGACACTCCGCCGCCTTTGCGGAGCAGGTCCCGCAGGTCGGTTCCCCGCACCCACAGGTCGCCCTCGATCTGCCGGGTGTAGCGGGTCAGCTGGTCGGCAAGACGAGCCGCGACGCGAAAGGGATGCCGGTCACCTTCTCCAGGTCGGCCATGAACGCGATGACCTGCCGGTTCGTCGGGTCCGTCTTGGCCCAGACCTTGGCGAAATCGTCCTCGGCGAGGATCTTGCCCGCCCAGGCGGTGATCCGCCCCAGCGCCAGATCGTCGTCCGCGCTGGCCGGCCAGTCCAAGAAATGCTTGACCCGGACGGCGGTGTCGGCGAGCGGCACGATCGCCGTGTCGTCGGCGGCGTCGGGTTCCGCGCCGACCTCGGCGCGCAGTGCGTCGAGGTCGGCGGTGTCCGGCTTGTCGCCGTCCGTGGTGGCGGGCGCGGCTTCAGGGGTTGTCACGGGGCTACTCCTAGCCGAGGTTGGGCAGGGCGAACAGCGGGTAGATGGCGTTGCCGCTGGTGTCCGGGTAGGCGGAGAGGGTGACGCCCCAGTCCAGCGACTCCGAGTTGGCGATCTTCACGTCGCCCTGGCCGGTGACCTCGACCTGCGGGAAGTAGAACCGGGCCCGGTTGGAACCGTCGACCATGTCGACGACGAGGGCGTACAGCTGCCGGGTGTAGACGCCGGCGGTGGTGCCGAACGCGCCGGTGACCGCGGCCGGGGTGATCGAGTTGAGGGCCTTGCGCCAGAAGACCTCCATGACGCGCGCGTTGGTTTCGCCGAACACCGCCTCGATCGTGTACTCCTGCTCGGTGACGAGCGTCCGCTGCACGACCGTGGAGCCGTAGAACTTCTTCTTCGTCGTGCTGGTCGACTGCTTGATCGAGACGCCGGCCTCGGTCATGCCGCCCATGTTCTTCCAGGCGGCGGCCAGTGCGGTGGTGGCGTCGGTGGGTGCGGTCGATCCGGGCGCGGCCATCCAGACGAGGCCGGTGCCGTCCGCGCCGGTGGCGCTGATCCCGGCGAGCAGGTTCCGATTGTCGCTCACGGCGCGGGTGTCCTTTCGGGTGCACGAAAAAACCCCGGCCGTTGAACGGTCCGGGGCTGCTTGGTGGGTGCTGGGGTCAGCTGACGCCGGTGTACTGGTGCACGGTCAGCCGGTAGCGGGCGCTGGTCCGGTACACGCTGGCTGCGGACCAGGGGACGAGCTGCGGCGCGGACAGGGTTTCGACCCGGCCGACGACCGCGCCGCCGTGCACGTGCCGGGGCAGTCGCGTCCGGAGTGCGGCGCGGACGTCCTCGCCGAGCTGCTCGGCGCTGTCCTCGGTGGAGGCGAACACGTCGACCTGGACGGTCGGCCGGTCGATGGTGATCGTGTCGTCAGTACCGCCGAACCGGGCGACGGTGAGCAGCGGCACGCTGCTGGCCAGGTTGCCCGGCGGCCGGCGGTGGACGTTCTTCAGCCAGCCGGCCTGGTCGGCGACGGCGACCTCGGCGAGGAATGCCTTGAGGAGCGCGAATGCGGTGACGTAGCCGGCCACGACGTCTCCTCAGTGCGGGTCAGGTGGTCTGGTTGGCCGCCGAGCGCTTCGCCTGCGACCGGGTGGGCGTGGCGGCCTCGCCGCCGGTCTGGCTGTCGTCCTGATCGGCGGTGCGCTCCTCGCCCGCCTCGGCGGTCTGCGCCGTGCGGTACGCGTCGAGCTCGCCGGTGGACGGTTCCCGGGCGGTGCCCATCTGCAGCATCTTCACCGCCACCTCGTCCGGGATGTCCTCGACCCGGCCCATGCGGTCCGGGTCGAGGCCGGTGTTGTCGGCGTTCGGGACGACAACGATCGTGACGAGCATCGCGGCTCCTCCGTGCTCAGATGTGTGTGGACAGGGCGTCGAGGGCGCGGCCGAGGGTGTGGCGGGCTTCGACGCGCGAATTACCGAATTCCTGGGCCACCCCATAGGGGTATCCATCGGCGTAGTTCTTTGAGGGCGCCGCGTGAACGTCGTTGGAGACGACCACGCTCGCCTTGCCGCCGCGGATCCGCGCGTCCACGTTGAAGCCGCCGCCGGTCACACCCGGCTTGTGGTTGATGCCGAACGCGTACGCGCCCGTGTCGACGGCGGCGGTCCGTTCGGCGTCGATCCGGACGATCTCGCCGAGGTGCTCCATCGCAGCGACCATCGCCGGGGTGCGCAGCATCTCCGCGACACCGGCGCGATCCTCGCGGAAGGAAACGTCGGCCACGACGTCAGCCAACGACCTGCGCGGTGATCGTCGTCGTCGACGAGTAGTTGACGACGACCTTGCCCGAGGTCGCGTCGACGTAGCCCTTCAGCGCCGTCCGCCCCCACGACCGGGAGGTGTTCGCGGCAACCGTCACCGGCGTCACCGTGCCCGCCGCCGTCCCTGCGGGCGTCTTGCCCGGGTCGACGAAGGTCACGTTCGTCGGGGTGTTCCCCGCGAACACGGTGAACACGGCACCGTTTTCGATGTCGGCGCCGTCGATCCGGTCACCGGACGCGACCGAGACCGGGGTCGACACCACGGAGACGGCACCGTTCGGGAAGACGCCAACGTAGTCGGCCATGTGAGTTCCTCCGCTTATTGATGGGCGTAACCGCTGGGAAAATTCACGTACAATTTGTGAATGCCCCCGAAAATCGTCGAAACAATGCAGCAGCGCATTATCCGGAGCACGCGGCAGGTGGAATGTCCGCTCGCCCTCGACCGCCTCGGTAGGCCCATCAAGGGGCACTGCTGGCTATGGGCCGGCTATGTTCGGAAGAACGGTTACGCCATGGTCCACGAGAGCGACCAGCATCAAAAGAAGAAGATCTTCCTCCATCGGGCGTCCTACCAGGCTTTCGTGGGCCCCATACCGCCGGGCCTACACATTGACCATCTGTGCCGGCAGCGCTCATGCGGCAATCCCGAACACCTCGAGGCTGTGACGCCGCGAGAGAACCTTGTCCGAGGCAATGCAGGTAGCAACCAGCTGCGCAAAACGCACTGTCCCCAGGGGCACCCGTACGACGAATCGAATACGTACCACGGAAAGAAGGGGCGTTTCTGTCGGGCGTGCGGCAGGGAGGCGACCCGGCGGTACAAGGCTCGCAAGCGTGCCCAGCGGCTGGCCGCCTAAAGCAAGCTATCCCCCCATGGGGGCGGGGCCGGGAAGCTGTAGACGGGCACGATCGCGTGTACGGCGGGGTCGACGCCGGTGATCGCCTCGTTGCGGGCGGCGAGCCTGGCGAGCATCTGGTCGGCCTGCCTGAGCAGCCGGTCCGAGGTGGCGTTCGCTGTGCTCTTCGTCGGGTCGTCGCGTTCCGGGTAGCCGAGCTCGACGAAACCGGCGGCGCGGATCGCGGCGCAGGCAGTGGCCGACTCGTGCAGGCTGGGGTCCAGTTCGCCGGTTTCGTCGGTGAGCCAGTTGACGGCGTCTGCGATCAGCTGGTCTACCTGGCCACCGGTAGGCCGCGTACTGCTGTCGAACGTATGGGTGTCGCGGTTGGAGCCGTCAGCGGCTGGAACGAGCGGGCGGGACGGCACATACGATGCGACCCGCGCTCGGGTCGGTGTCCACTCCGGCCCACCCGCGGTCGGGTTGGGTGCGACGAAAAACCGCTCGTCGGGCTGACAGGCGCCTATGCCGGTGACCGTCCAGGACCGCACCCACCAGCCCGGAGCCGGGTAGGCGGTCAGGCCGGTGGTCGTGAATCGCAACACCGGCAGTCCGTCGACGACCGTCTCAACCCCGCCGTCGAGCGGGACGTTGGTACCCGATGGGTCGGTGTCGGCGGGCGAGTGCAGTGTCAGCGTCGCCGTCGTGTCGCCGACCTGGTAGGGGGCGATGTCGAGCCACGGCTGTTCACTGTCGCCGACGGTCAGGTCGGGGACGCTCACAGTGCCTCCCGTCCTGTGCCGGTGCGGACGTAGGGGCGGGTCGCGCCCGTGCGGACGGTGGGGCGGGCGGCCAGCAGCCGCACGTACCGGGCCGGGGGGCCGGCGGCGCCGCTCGTACCGGCCGCCACGGTGAGCACCGGGTGGGCGGCGAGCAGCGCGGCGGCAGCACGGACGGCCAGCACGGTGGCGGTCAGTAGCGGCGCAGCGGTGAGCGCGACCGCCGCGGTGTCCGTGGAGTCGCCAGCCGCGACAAGGACTGGCGTTGCTACCAGGGCTGCGACGGCGAACGTCTCGGCGCACCCGCCGGCGGTCAGGCCTGGCGCGGCGGCGAGCACCACGGCCGCCTGCAGGTCGGCGACGGCGGTCACGACGAGCACCGGTGACGCTGTCAATGTGGCTGCGGCCTCGTTGCCGCCGAGCGCGGCGGCGGTGAGCGTCGGGGACGCGACCAGTGCCACGGCGGCGGTGGTAGTCGCGTAGCCGGTGGCGGTCAGGATGGCGGCGGCGGTCAGGTTGACTGCGGCGCTGGTGGTCGTGGCGGCGGCGGCGCTGAGCGCCGACGTGGCGGTGAGGGCGACGGCGGCCGGCTGGTCGCGGGTCGCGCCCGCCGTCAGGACCGCAGTCGCGGTGAGCGCCGCGGCGGCCTGGGCTGTGGCGACACCGCCGACCGTGAGTGTCGCAGCGGCGGCGAGTGCGGCCGAGGCTTGCGCGGTGGCGGTCCCGGCGACCGTCAGCGCCGGTGTGGCGGTGAGCGCCACCGACGACGGCTGGTCGCGGATGGCGGCGACGGTCAACGTGGCCGCCGCCGACAGTGCCGCCGTGGCAACCGCCGCAGCAGTCGCGGTGGCCATCAGCGTGGGCGTGGCGGCCAGCGCTGCGGCGGCGGGACGGTCCGGGGTGCCGGCAACGACGAGTGTCGGCGTTGCGGTGAGTGCGGCAGCGGCGGACGTCGCGGCCACACCGGCAGCGGTCAGCGTCGGCGAGACGGACAGGTCGACTGCGGCGCCGACCGTCGCGGTGCCGGCCACTGTCAGGGTTGGTGTCGCTGCGAGCGCAGCCGCGCCCGTGACAGCGGCGAGAGCGCGAACCTCGACAGCGCAGGCAACGTAATTGAAGAGGTTGCCTGCGTTGGGCCGCATGTCGGCCCAGTCGGCGGTCGACGTCGAGCCGGCCTTGACCTCGGCCTCGGCGCCGCCCCAGCTCGAGTTGAAGACATCGCCGATCTCGGTCCAACCGACACCCTCGCTGATGCCGGTGGTGCTGCCGTCCTTGGCCGCGATGCCGAACGTTTCGCTGGTGGCCGCGGTCGTGGCGCTGAGCGTGATCGTGACCGGGTCGGGCGGCGACCCGAATCCAGACCCTTTCGCCGCGGTACCGGTCGCGCCGGTCGGTGTCGAAGTGTCGTAGCCGGTGTAGCCGCGGACGGACACGGCGTAGAAACCAGCGGTCCGGCCGCCCAGTCCGACGGTGATCGTCATCGCTGCCGAGGACGTGACCGGAGCGGTGTAGATCCTCACGGCGGTCGGGAACGACGTGGGCGAGACGTCGATGGAAGCCCGCGCGGTCCACGTGAGCCCGGCGCTGTCCGTGATGGTCATTGCCGTCAGCGGCGAGGTGGTTGAGCCGTTCGCCTCGATGAGGCCCACACCGACGACAAGCAGGCTGTTCGCGGCTGGGGTGAAGCTCGACGTGGTGTACGCAGACGTGCCGCGGTTGCCGCTGGTGTTGCTGATGCTGGCGTGGAGTGTGGTGCCGGCCAGTGCCACGGCTCACCCCCGGTGATGCGCCGTGCGGCTGATCACGCGTTCAAGTTCTCGCTGGCGCTTCCCGATGCGACGGTCAACGTGTCGCCGGCCCCCGTCGTCTTGCTCGCACTGAGGGCACCCCATGCCTGCCGGCGGGGGCTGCCGGCGGAGTCCCACCACTCCACGCCGACGGTGGTGGTGGCCGGCATGCCCGTGTACGAGATCGCCGCGTTGGTGCTGATGCTGCCGTTCGTCGACGACGCCGGCAGCGCCGCGGACAGCGACTGCGCGGCATACGAGCCGCCGGTCACCTGCGTCCCGTTCGAGCTGGCGGAACCGTTGCTGGACATCAACCGCTGCATGATCGGTGTCGTCGGCGCGGTGTAGCTGGCCAGACCCAGGTGGGCGTTCTGCAGCCGCTGCGCCTCAGCCTGGTCGAGAGCACCCACAGGTCAGCCCTCCAGCACGGTCACGGTGGCGGTGGTCAGGTTCAGCGGGTCGCCCGGATCGTCATTCGGAACGTGCACGACCTCGGTCGGCGGCAGCGACAGCAGGTGATCCCGGAACTCGTCGCCGATCACATGCGCCGGCAGGCCCTCGCGCCGGCTGGCGCAGATCTGGCAGCCGCGAATCTCGGCACAGCAGTCCATGTGCATGGGGCCGCCGACCAGGTCGGAGCCGTCCGGCCCGACGATCTCGTGGCGGGGGTGATCGTCGAAGGTCCGGCAGCCGAAACACGGCCGGACAGGGTTGTCCGCCATCGCGGCACCTCCAAGAGTCGGGTGGCGCCGCGCGCCGGGTAGGTCAGTTGGTCAGGGCGGGGTGAGGGTGCCGGACGTGTGCCGGCACCCCACGGCTACTTGCTGGCGTCAGCGGCCAGCTTCTGCAGCTCCTTGCGGTCCGCCTTGTCGAGCTCGGCCCGGTCGTAGCCCTTCCCGACCAGGTACTCGACGAGAACGTCGTTCGACGCCCGCCCGTCCGGGGTGCCGCCGAGCTCGGCGAGCTTCGCCCGGGCTGCAGCCCGCTTCTGCTCCGTCTCCGGGTCCGCAGCGGACACGTCCGCCTCCGTGTTGGTGTTGCCGGGGTCCCGGTCGGACGGGTCGACGATCCCGACGTCGCCGACGGTGACCGGGTCGCCGGCCTCGCCGCTCTCGGTGCCCTCGGCGAGCTTCCACGTCTCACCGTCGGGCACGACGTACTCGACGAACCCTTCGCGGACGAGCCGGTCGCGGTCGGTCTCGTCGACGAGCCGCGGGTCAATGACCGCGTTCTTGTACAGGTGACCGCCGGGCTCGCCGTGGGCGCCGCGGTACATGGTGAGTGGCGCCTTGCCGCGCAGCATCTTCTTGTTGGCCATGTCAGCTCCGCTCACGTGCTCGTGATCTTGACGGCGGCGCCGGGCTCCTGCACGATCGGCACACCGATCCGGCGGCCCTGGATCTTCCAGCCGTCGTTCTCCTCGAGCCGGATGCGCTTCGTCTGCACACCACGCGGGTCGCCCTGGTAGCCGCCGCCCTGGTCCTCCCAGCCGATCGACCCGAGCTGCTTCGAGTCGAGCAGCATCACGTCCACACCGGACGGCATGTTCGTCGTCTTCCAGATCTGCAGGCCGGCGACGACCGCCAGGCGGCCCGTCAGCAGCAGCGTGTCGGAACCCTCGCGGGGCGCCCGCTCGATGACCTTCGCCGCGGCGATGAGCCGCGCCCACCGGTTCGGCGTGCACAGCACCGTGTCGATCTCGTAGCCCTGGTTGAGGGAGTCGACGACCGACGCGCCGAGGGTGATGTCGGCGAACGGGTCCGCCGACGAGTTCGACCACGCCGCCACCGCCGCGGAGGTCTGCGTGACCGCCGACGCGACCGCGGAGATGACGAGCGCGTCGAACCCGAACGCGATCCGGTTCGCCAGCTTGATCAGCTTGCGGTTGACGATGTCGATCCGGTTCCGGGCAACCAGCTTGTCCGAGATCGTGGTCGCCAGCGCCCACTTCTCGGTAGCGGCCATCGCCGACGTGGCCGTGCCGTCGAGCGACTCCGGGTACTCCATCAGGTCGTCGACCCGCTCCGCGAGCGAGTTCGCCATGATGGCCTCGGACACCTCGTAGTTGACGGCACCCGTACCGGTCAGGTCGACCTCACCGGACAGGACCTTGTCACCGACGAGACGCTGCTGCACCAGCGTGCGCAGCGCCCGCTGGATCAGTACGGGGCTGTTGACCAGCCGCGAAACGGTGATGTTGTCGCCGGAAACCGTGGGGTTCGGCGGTGCAACGGTAGGCATCTCTCAGTCCCCCTCTACCGCGCCATCCGCACGGCGATGACGTCACCGGCGTTCGTCGCCGCGTCCAGAGCGATGCCGACGAACCGCAGCATCGCGTCGGTGCCGTCGACGAACGTGGTGACCTGGCCGTTGGCCGCGCACTTCACGGACGTCCCGGCCGAGATCGCGCCGGCGGCGGTCAGGTACTGGACGCCGCCGCACAGCACACCGAACTGGTTGCCGGAGGTGACGTCCTTGTCGGCGACGCCGAGCCACGTCACCGAGTCGGCGGCGGCGACCGCCCCGGCCACGGTGACTAGCTGACCGCCGGTGATCGTTGCGGTGGCCGACCTGGTGATCGCCTGGCCGGGCTTGAACTTGGGGCGCCAGTCACCCACGGCTGAGCTCCTTCGCGTCGATGCCGAGCATCCGGGCCCAGTCGCCCGCCTCGCTTTCGGAGACGCCGAGCGGGTCGGCGTGCTCCTCGCCGGTGCCGGTCTCGCCGGCCATGACGGTCGGCACCATCAGGCCCGGCTCGAGCGACGCGAGCGTTTCGCGGGTACCGTCCGGGTCGGCCTCCCACGCCCGGGTCCAGTGCTCCACCCGGGCGGGGGAGATCCGGCCGTCGTCGCGGGCGGCGGCGATCGCCGCGTCGCGCTCGGCGACCCGCTGCCGTTCGGCGGCCTGGATTCCGAGCTGGGCGCCGCGGCGCAGCTCGGCGAGGGTGGCGGCGTCGATGGTGACGACACCGTCGGGCAGTGCCGGCTTCGCCGGCGACGCGGCGACGGGCTCCGGCGCAGCGGCCGGGGTGTCGGGCTGGGTGGCACCGTCGCCCGTCTCGCCTGGCAGCTTCGCGTCGAGCGCCGCGAGCACGGCCGCCTCGTCAGCGTCGTCAGCCAGGCCGAGCCGAGCGCGGATCGCACTCAGGGACATGTTGTCCTCCTGGTCGGTTGTTACGTCCGGCTCGGCGGCCGGGGCTTCGGTGGGCGGTCCCGCGGGTGTGGTCGGCGCCTCGGTGACGACCGGTTCGCCGTCGGCTGGGGTGGGCTGAACTTCGACGGGCTGGCCGCCGTCCGGGGCGGTGTTCGCCTGGGGTCGGCTCCCGGGCCTGGACTCGGCCCGGGACGCGTACACGAGCCGCTTGTCCGCGGCGGCGGCAGCGACCGTCTGGTCGTTGCCGGCGTCGACGTACCGGATGAGGACCTCGGTCGGGTTGCCGAATTCGAACGTGTCCTCGCCGGTGATCGAGACGGGAATCCGGTAGTACTTGCCGTCGCGGTCGTCGCACACGATCAGCTGCAGCGGGTCCAGGTGGAACTCGGTGATCCAGTAGTCCCAGGAGGGCGCGTTGTCGTAGTAGGCGCGGCGCACGTCTTCGGTGGTGACGCCCGCGGCGACCTTCGTCGGGCTCGGGTTGGGCATGGGGCTCCTTTCGCCGGGCCCTGCAGCGGCCTGCGTTGTCGCGGTGAGCGGGATGTCGGTGATGTCGCCGGCGAACGCGACCCGGAGCCGGTCGAACGTCACGGGCCCGGTCCGGTCGACGAGTGCGGCGACCTTCGCGAGGTCGTCGGAGTAGACGAGGGAGATGTGCGCCACCCACGGCTCGTGCTGGGCGGGGACCCCATCGGCGGGCAACGTCTCGGTGACCTTGGTATGGAAGGCGGCGACCTGCTCGCCGCCGACGCCGAGGACGATGCAGGTGTCCTTGTCGTCGCTGCCCGGGTTGAACACCGACAGGGCGAACCCGTCACCTTCGACCACGCCGTCGCCGTGCAGTGTCTGGGCCGCGTCTCGCAGTGCGGCCCGTGCCGGCTCGTCCCACTCGGCGGCGTCGCCGAGAAACAGCAACGTCAAGTGCAGTTCGGCGGCTGGCAGGCCATCGTCGACGGCGAGGCGGCGAGCGTCAGCTTCGGACGGGACGAGCGCCACCATGGCTTTCGTCTTGGCCGGGTCGTCGACCGCGGCACGCACCGGTGTGCCGCCCGTCCCGGTCGTGGCGTGCACGCCGTAGAGCGCCATCAGGTCCGGCAGGGACTGGAGGGTGCCGACGCCCGGGTGGGTGGCGCCGAGCAGTGCGACCGCGGTCAGGACGAACGGGTGGGTGTGCCCGATCTGGCAGCGGAAGTCGTGGACGCCCTCGATCGAGCGGTGCGGGTACGCCGAGGAGATGACCGAGTTGCCGTCGTCGTCGACCGCGCCGAGCCAGGCGGGCACACCGGCGAAGTCGCCGACGAGGATGTTCCAGTCGTCCTCGCCAGCGAGGTTGTCGACGTAGCCGAGGAGCGGTTCCCCGTCGCCGATCGGGTCGGTGAACCGGCCATCCGTGTGACCGATCTTGATCCCGGGGCGGTGAACGGCCGGGCAGTCGAGCGCTGCAACAGCCGCCTGCAGGTCCTCCCGTGTTGCCGTCCACACCCCGGTCGAAATCGGCCACTGCCCAGTGTGGATCAACTCCACGCGGGGGATACGGACCAGCGCCGGCGGCTGCGGCACGACAATGTCCGCCACGGCGACCACCCTCCGCGGGTTGGCCGGCCACGCCGGAAGGGGTCAGTTCGCGAGTTTGATGCGGAGCGCGCCGCGGCAGCGGAGCCCACCGAGGCACCCGTGATGTCCAGCGACGGGGTAGACGGCGCGGGCGTCAGCCCAGTCCGGATATTCGGTGCCGTTGGCGTCTGCGCAGACAACGCAGGTGTTCCGGTCGAGGGTTTCGTCGCTGACGAACACCACGTTGGCGAGCTCGGCGAACACGGCCGACCGGCCCGCGTTCTGCGCGGACGTCAACGCGCCCCCGACGATGTCGGCGACCAGCCCGGTGCGGGAGGTGCTGATGTCGTCGAGGTAGGCGCGCAACTCGGCGGTCACCTCGGCCTCGGCCGTGCCTGGGGCGAACAGGACCGCCCGTCGGCTCGCCGCCTGCGCATAGCTGGCCGTGACCTGTCCGGCGAACACCGACGCTAACTCGTCCAGCTGGCCACCGACCTCGGCCGGGGCCGAGACGGTCCGGCCGAGAACGGCCGATGCTTCAGCCGCCGCGCCAACAGCAGCAGCCGCTGCGAGTGGCGCCATCGCCGCCGACAACGCACCAGCCAGGGTCGTAGCCGCTGCAGCATCCGCTGCGAGTGACCCGAGACCAGCCAGCGCACCAGCAGCGACCAGCGCCGCGGCGGCAGCAGCCAAACCGGCAGCAAGATCGGCGGCGGTATCCGGCCACCGGTCAAGGACCTCGCCGCGGGCGGTCTCCCAGTCGGCCTGCAACTGTGCCAGGTCTGCTGCCGGTTCTTCCGCCGCGGAGGCAACAGGAAGTTCGAGCTGACCTGGCGCAGGCTCCTTGCGCCGTGACGAGCGGGCACGGGCCGGACGGTTCGCCGCCGCGATCGTGTCGCCGGCCACGGACGGCGCCGGTTTCGCCATGCCTTCACGCTCGGGGAGCTTGTACTGGCGGCGGATGTGCGCCTCGAGCGCCGGGTCCGCCGACAGGGCGCCCGAGCCGAGGAGCAGGTTGAGCGCCTCGGCGGTCACCTCGTGCCGGGCGCCGACGTCGCCGATCTGTACCGCCGGTACCGGCTCGTCGGCACCCCAGTTCCATTCGACGAGCCTGGCGGCGGCCTGCCGGGTGATCGTGTCCGCGACCGCGTCCGCCTCGGCCTGCGTCGCCAGCAGGAAGAGGTCGATGAACTCGCCTGCCAGCGCCCGCGACCCCGACTCGGACGTACCCAGGTCGAGGAACCCGGCCAGCGCCATCCGCGACATCGCCTGGTCGAGGTAGCGCACGAACGCAAGCGTGTCCGGCACGGACCCGGTCAGGCCGACGAGCTTCATGTGCGCGCCCGGCGGCAGCGCCATCCCGCCGGTCTCACCGACCCGCGCGGACGTCATTGCCCGCTGCAATTCGGCGTGCTGTTCCGGTGACGGCATCACGCCGGCGTCCCACTCGCCGGTCGGCACCCCGACCGAGAACCGGCGATGCCCGGTCGCCATGACGCGCAGCATCTCCCGGGACAGCAGCCACGCCGGGTAGGCGGGGCGGAGCAGCGACTGGCCCCACCAGGCGGCGCCTTCGCGTTCCCGGGCGTACCACACCATCTGGTCGGCGCGGATCTGCGGCACCCGCTTGCCGGTGTACATGTGCTGGGTGACGCCGGCGAACCGGCCGACCTTGTCGACGTGGATCTCGGAGATCGTCGCCGGGAGCCGCTCGGACAGTTCGACCAGGCGGGCCAGGCCGTCACGGATCTCGGCGAGCATCTCGAACCCGGAATGCCCGTAGGACAGGTTCAGCAGGGCGAGACGCAGATGTTCGGCCCACGACACGCCCCGGACGCGGGCGGCGCCGGGCTCGTCGTGCCCGAACACCGGCAGGCCCAGATCGTCGGCGACGAGCTTCACAACCTCGTCCCGGCAGCCGGCCGGGTTCACCGCCGATTGTGCCCGCCTGATCGGCAGACTGTAGGCGCCGAGGACCGCGGCGAGCTGGTGATGCTTGCGCATCTGCCGGTACGTCTCGTTCGACGACGGCCACAGGCAGTCGGGGACGTGGTCAGCTAGGTCGGTGAGGATCGACCCGTACGCGGCGTTGTACGCGTACGTGAGCTGGTCGTCGAGGTAGCCGCGCAGGGTAGTGGGGGCCGTGGCCATCTGGACCCCCTACAGCGGCATCGTCAGGTAGTCCAGGTCGTAGCCGCCGTCGAGGCTTGGCTGGGTTTTCGCCGGCGGCGGCACCCAGCGGGTTGCGACGACACGGGCGGCGGTGGCGAGCGTTTCGACGCATCCGGCTATCCGCCCAGCTGGAAATGCGGAGAACTCGGCTTTCCACCCGGCCAGCCAGTCGGCGCCGGCCGGGAGCCAAACCGTGCCGGCGGTCATCTTCGCCGCCGCGGGGACGGCCCGGGCGAGCCGGTCAGTGTCGGCGTCGACGGCGCTCAGGTGCACGCCACACGCCTGGCCGGAGGCGCGGACCACGTCGGTGAGCTGCGGCTTGGGCACGAACATGGTGTCCAGGCGGTGCGTTCTCATCAGCGCGCCGGCCAACGCGGCGACGGTCGCGCCGAGCGCCGGTGTGCGGACCCGGCCGAGAAGGATCAGGTTCCCGTCGGGCCGGTGCGCCCACGCGCACGCGACGGCGTAGTCGTCGACGGCGTCGTCGCCCTTCGGCAAGTGGAGTGTGCCGAACCGCCAGCTCGACTCGACCGGCCACAGTGTGTCCCCGCACGCGATGTGCCCGTCGGCGGCGGTCCGCCACAGCCGCCATTGCAGAGGCGGGAACATGTCCCCGGGCGGGGCGCCGTCGAGGTTCATCAGCAGGTATCGGCCGGCGTCGGCGAGGTGGTCGGGTGCGCGCGTGTCGGCGTCTTCAGGGTCGCCGGTGATCGCGTGTGGCAGGTCCCGGATCTCTTTGAACGTCTCCGGGCAGGTGGTGAACATGTGCAGCTTCGGGCAGGTGTCCCAACCGAGCGCCCGATGGTGCGGGCAGGCGGGCGCTTCGGCAAGGTAGGTGTGCCAGCGCTGCCAGCCGTGGACCCGCGACCCGGCGCCCTTGCCGGCTTTCGTGAGGTGAACGCCATTGTCGCCGTACACGTCGGCGATCGGTTTCGCGTCGCCGCGGGTGGCCCACATGGCGTCGTCGGCGAACCGAACGCTGACCCGTTCGCCGGGCTGTTCGGCGGCGAGGATGCGGCGGGCCTGTTCAGCTTCGCCGACTTTCCGTTCGTAGATCTCCCGGTAGATCCAGACCCGGCCGTCCTCGTCGACCGCGGCCCACAGGACAGCCCACGGGGCGGTGAAACCCCAGTCGATGCCGGTGTAGCGGCGCCATGACTGTGGCAGTTCGATCGGTTCGACGACGTGCCGGTCCCGTTTCAGTTCGGGGAACATGGCGCCGGCGAACGCGTCCCAGTTGCCGTCGAGGAACGCGGCCCGCTGCGGCCCGTCGAGGGCCATGAGGTCCATGGCGTATTCGGCGTTGACGTGCGGGTTGTCGGAAAGCTTCGACGGGATGAACCGGACGGTCCGGCCGCGGACGTCGAGGACGACCTTCTTGCCGTACTCGGTCGGGTCGATGTAGCGGTCTCGGGAAGCGCCATGGCCGACACCGCCGGGGTTGGTACCAGATCGGGTGCCGATGACGGGGATGTCCCTGCGACCCGAACGCATGCGCGATTCGAGGAACCGGATCACGTCCGGCGAGGTCAGGTTCCGCTCGTCGAAGGTGAGCTTCTGGTACTGGCCGCCCTGGCGGCGGGTGGCGTCGGCCATGTTCTCCGCATAGCGGTACATGATCAGCGACCCGTTCGGGAACCGCAGCTCGTACTCCGTGCCGTTCCACTTCGCGCCGAGCGCCTGCCCGAACCCGAACATGGCGAGCTCGGCGAGCAGGGATTCTTTCAGCTCGCCGTAGGTCCGGCGGAACGCGCCGATGCGGATGCCGGGGTAGCGCACCGCGTCGCGGAGGTCGTCGGCAACCAGGGCTTTCGTCTTGCCGCCGCCGGCCGCGCCGCCGAACAGGACATCGAACTCGGTGGCCGCGTGGAACAGCTCCTGAGGACACTGGCCACACATGGGCGGTAGCTTGTCCTCGGGCACGCCGGCGTTGCGAGCTTCGGACCGCGGCTTGCAGTTCGGCTCGTACTCGAGCAGCCCGAAGACGTCGATTTCAGGCTGTGGCAGGAACGCCTCGATGACCTTGGCGTACACCTGCCGTTCGAGCGGCGACAGCGGCGCGAGCGTCACGGCGTTCACCTACTCGGCGAGCTGGAATGCCCAGGTGAACACGTTGGCGAGCATCGGCCGGGCAGGGCCGAGCCCGTCGGGCATGTGGTCCCGGACGACCCAGTCGCCGATCGTGGCGGGGATCTTCGACTGCGGCAGCCGAATTTGGAGCTTCCCGGTCTGCGGGTCGCGGTCGATGTGCCCGTCGGCCCAGTCGGCGATTTCGACCGCGTCCGCTTCGGTGACCTGCATCGCGTCGACGAGGTTGGGGCGGCGCGCGTACCGATAGGCGGTCACTTGCTGCCGGTCTCCTCGTGGACTTGTGAGGCGGTGAGCAATGAGGCTGATTCCACGATCAGGGCCAGGAAGGAGAGGCCGAGCACGAACTGGGGTTCATGCCGTGCGGGGCCGAATGCGGCGACCGGCCATCCGATGATCGAGCCGATGAGCAGCGCCCAGGCGGCGATGGTGCGGGCCCGGCGTAGCCGCATCTGGTCTCCTTGCGGGATCCCGTGCCGGGCGCCGCCGTGGGGGTGGCGGCGCCCGACGTCCGGGGGGTCAGACGGCCGGCTGCTCCGGCTCGGCCGGCGCGCTGTCGGACCCGTCGACGTCGCCGATCTCGGCCTGCTTGTCGGCGACGAGCTGCTTGAGCGCGTCGAACGTGGCCTGGGCCTCGGGGTTGAAGTCGTCGGTCTGGGCGTTGAGCTGGTCGAGCTTCGCGTCGACGTCGGCGAAGACGGCGGTGAGGTCGTTGCGGAGGGCGGTGAGCTTGTCGTTCTGGGCGGTCATGAGGCGCTCCAATCGGTAGGCGATCCAGAGGGCGGCGACGGCGGCGGTGCAGGCGGCGACTGCTGTGAGGGCGCGGAGCATTGCGGCGCTCCTTTGCTGCGGTGAGGGTGGGCGAACCCGGCCCGACTTTCACGGGCGGCACGGTGGACGCGGACCGGGGAGGCTGGCGTCGTGGCGGGCTCGTGTGGCGCGGCCGAGCCACCCCTCAGAAACCGGGCCGCGCCGTCCGGGTGCTCACCGCGGCCCGCCGCCCGCCAGCAGCGTGATGGCCGGGGAGCTGCCCGGAGACAAGAAAAGCCGGCACGATGGCCGGCCTCGAGGCTGCTCTTCGCAGACTCCTCTAAGGCCGGGATCGTAGGTGTCGCCGCCCCATCGTGTCAAGAACGCGCCCGTCAGGCGGCCTCGGCGCGCCGCTTCTTCGCCTCCTCCAGGAGCCGCCGCTGCTCGGCCTTCTGCTCGCGAACCACCCTCCGCGCCTTCTCCGCCGCAGCCTTCGACGCCTCCGTGTATCGCTTGACGTGCTCAAACAGTAGGGCGACGTCCCGCTCGTCCCAGGCGGCGCCGCATTTCACGCACCGGGCGCCGGTCCCGTCGCGCTGGGCGAGGAGGCTCCCGCGGGCGCCGCAGGGGGTGCCCGCGCCGTCGGTGTCGACGATCGGGCAGGGGGCGACGAGTTCGATCGGCGGCTGCTCCCAGCCGAGGATGACGTCGGCCTGTCGCCGCCACGACGTCAGCTCGTGGCGAATGTCTCGCTGCGTGTCTGAATCGATGCTGGATGCGGCGCCGACGATGGCGCGGATGTTCGCCTCGGCGGTGTCGCGTGGCTGGAGTCCGAGCTGCCCGGCCCGCCAGGCGGCGCCGAACGTGACGGCGGCGATGAGGGCGACGGCGTCGAACTCGCCGGGTGGCCGGCTGTCGGGGACGGAGCGGACGCCGGTTTCGTCGCCGCTGGCGGAGCCTTCTTCGGCGAGGTCGCGGAGTTGCTGGATGAGGCCGGGGACGATGGTCCGGTGGGGGGCGATGGGTTTCTTGTTGCGGTTGGCGTCCCACTCGTATCGGGGTTCGGCGTGTTGGCGGGCGTCGCAGAGCGCCTCGGCGGCGTCGGCGATGTCCGTGAGGGTGTCGCTCATGGTTTCGGGGCTCCGTTTCCGCAGGTCAGATGTACGATCCGCTAGATCAGGAGCCACTGGCGGTGGGGCTTGGTGGGCGGCGTTCGGTTGGCAGACCGGGCGCCGCCGTCGTGTCAGGTGCCGTCGAGCGAGAAGGTGGCTGCGGCGGATTCGGGGCGTTGCGGCTTGCATGCCCGGACTCTGGAGAAGATCGACGGGTTGATCACTTCGAGGTCGACGACGTGCAGTGAGCAAAGACCGATGGGCGCCGTCTGGCTGACCTCACGCCCGAAGAGTTCCCTCGGCGGCCAGCACTCGCATGAGCTGTCGGCGTCGTTGTCGCAGCCGGGCGCCTCGCAGGCGGGTGGGAGTTCGGTGGTCGTCATGCGCTCTCCTTGATTTTCTTCGACGCGGCGTACATGTCGCAGACCCGCTGGTAGGCGTCGGCGTCACGCTGCCCGGCGGGCACCGCGGCGAGTACGCGGGCCTGCGCGATCTGCAGTTCGGTCCGGCCGAAGCTGGAGCCCTTGCCACACATGGCGCACCTGCCGTAGCTGCCGTGAGTGAGGAGCGGGTCGGCGCACAGGCAGGTGCGGTGGGCACGCTCGATGGATGAACAGTCGCGATGGAATAGCCCTGGCTCGCCCCGCCACCACGGCCCGCGCGGGCCGTCCCACTGGTGGCTGATGTTGACGTGGTCGCCCTTGCGGGACTGGCCGCCGCACCATGAGCAGCGGGTAAGCGCCCACCGGCGGAGGGTTTGGAGCGGGTGGACCTGGATGCGCCAGTGGTGGATGTGGAATCGCCAGCCGTGCAGGATCTTCGACTGCCATTTGCCGTCGTCGCCGCGCCAGCGCACGTAGTGCTTGCAGATCTCGCCGGAGTCCTTCCCACCCGGCTCGCGATGCCAGACGGTGATCAGCGTCGGCCAGTACAGGCCGCGCCCGGCGACCGTCCAGAACGCGTGGCCGACCTTCCAGCGCGGCTGACCTGGCTTGGCGTCGTAGGTCCGGGATCGCTTTGGCCACGGGCGGCGGATGTCGAAGGCCACCACATCAGGGTCGTGCATGGGCTCGCTCTCCTTTAGACGGCGTGCGGCGTGGGCAGGGGGCAGCGCTCGCTCGGTCACGGTCCGGGAAACGGACGATCTTCATGTCCCGGTCACCTTCAGCCACAAGTTCGGGCTGCGGACGGTAGCGGCGGCCCACGCGTAGTTGCCGATCATGCATCCCGGCAGGTGTCCGTGCCCGGCGATCTGGCCGCAGCACGCGTTGGTCTTCACTTCGAATAGTGGTCGACGCATGTCCTGCTGGACCGCCTCGGCGAGCGCGGCGTCGATGGCCCGTTCGTCGATGACGTACCACGTATCAGGCGGCAGCAGCGGCGAACACTGCACGGTGATCACGTCGTCGAGGCGATGGGCGGCCAGCCACGCTTCTAGCTTTACCGCCGAAGCCGGACCGGGCACGAGGACGGTGCGGCGGGCCTCCTCGCGCTCGATCTCGGCGCAGGTGACTGCGTCCTCGATGCGTTGCATGGCAGCACACAGTTCATCGAAGGTCATCGCCCAGCCTCCAGCCGCCGCTCGTACGCCGCGAACCGCTCCCAGTCGATCGGCGGGTGCTCCAGTCCGGCCTCGCGGTGGATGCGTTCGTACAGGCCGGACCGGATCAGCGGCGCCTGAATGTGGGTCCAGTTGGTGGCGCCGACGTGCCGGGTAAGGACGACGATCCGCCTCGCGAGGCTCTCGCATTCGCCGGACCAGCAGCCCCGATAAGCGTGCCTGCGCGCACGGCTCATGTCGTCCCACAGGCGCATCAGCTCGTCGCGGGCCGCATCTTCGAGCGTGGCGAAGTCATCCACCTCGGCCAGGTCGACGAGGCGATCGGGCAGGTTCGTCACGTTGCTCCTCCTCGTTCGTCGTCGGGCTCGTCGTCCTGCGGCAGGATCGCGAGCGGCGTCCGCGCGCACAGCGCGTCGCGCCGGTGGTTGCCGGGCTGGCAGCCGTCGTCCTCGTCGACGACCTGCACCGGGTTGTGTGGGTCGGTGCGGAACACGAGCGCGGTCACGGCGATCTCCTCTCGGTTCGGGCCGCCTCGTGTGCGCGGCCGATCAGGTACACGGACCCGGCGGCAGCGAACCCGGCGATCGTGGCTCCGCCGATCCACGTCGCGTGCCGGCCGCCGTCAAGGCCGGCGATGGACCAGGCGAACCCGGCTGCGGCAACCGCCATGAATAGGGCGGCGCCGGCTGTCATCGCGGTCGAGCGGATCATGTCGGCCGCTCCTGGGCCTTGACCGCGGCGTACACGTCGGCGGCGAGTTGCGGCAGCGGGTCGGCGGCGTGCTCCCACAGGCGACCGTCACGCTGCAGCATCTCCAGGAGCTTCCGGACCTCACCGTCGAGGGCGACGAGGGCGGCGCCGATGTCGTCAGGCATCACGGCCTGCCCCCCCCCGGTAGCCGATGGCGAACCCGGGGATGCCGAGCCCGAAGTCCGGGTCGGCGCTCGCCGGGCGCAGCGGCGCGTGCAGCTTCGCCTCGTCGACGGACACCATCGGGTGCGCAAACGACAGGCCGGCGGGGACGCCGAGCCAGCGGAACGGCTCACCGCACGCCGAGCAGGACACGCGGATGTCGGCCATGTAGGCGTGGGGCATCCCGTCCGGGGTTTCTTCGGTGCCGATGCGGCCGACGGCGACGTCTGCGGCGAACGTCTCGTGTGGGCAGGGACGGTCGGGGTCAGCCACGGTCACTCCCCGGCGGGTCGGGGATCTTGTCGTAGTCGACGGTCGTCACGCTCCACAACGCCTGGTGGACGTCATCGGCCCAGGCGCTCCAGCGGCGCCGCCACAGTGGTGTCGGGGCGAGGGACTTGCGCCGGCCGGGCAACCCGACGGTCCCCGCATACCAGCAGGCGACGAGGACGTCGCCGCGGGTCAGGTCGTGGTCGGCGGCGGCCTGGTCGACGCCGTCGGCCCACACGTAGTCGGCGACGGCGGCGACGGTGAGGCGGGTGCCGTTGACGGTCGGCTGGCCCGACTTCATCGCTGGGTCGACGGCCACGAACGGCCGTAGGTCCCGCCTGCCGGTCGACGGCGGGGGTGGGGGCGGCAGGACCGTCGCCGGCGGCGGGATTCGCGCCGCGCCGGCCTTGTCGATGCTCACAGCGCACTCGAAAAGGCCGAGACGGTCAGCAGCTCCCGCTCGGCGGGGTCGAATAGCCGCCTCATGACGCTGTCCAGCATCGACATGGTCTCCGGGTCGGGGTCGACCAGCGGCGTGTCGAGGCGGACGTAGGCGAGGTCGAGCATGCCGTCCTGGATCTCGCCGGCGGTGATGGTGGTCATCGGTCTCTCCTGTCGGTGCGGTGGACGATCCAGCCGCGCTCGGCGAGCGCGTCGCAGATGGCACGGGCGTCCCAGGCGTGGCCGGCCCGGTCAGCGGCGGCCACCTGCGGGTCGCCGGCGTAGTTCTCGTCGCCGCACGACTGCTCGTGCAGCACCCGGGCGATCAGGTGCTCGACGTCGGCGCGCGGCACCTCGCCCGGGCGGAGGTCGTCGGCGGCGGATCGGGGGCGGGGCACGAACGGCTCATCGCACGGCATCGGCGGCCTCCCGGCAGGTGTGGGCCCGGTGCTGCTCGCAGGCGTCATGGCCGCACGGGCAGACGAACCGGGCGCGGTCGTTGCGGAGACAGCCGCAGTTGAGCCGGGGAGGCTCCGGTTCGACGAGGTCGAAGAACTCGCCGAGCCAGCGGAGAGCGCGGCGCAGAATGGTGGTCATCGATGCCCCCTCGGCTCGATCCGGCGCGGGGCGCGCAGTGGGCGGGCGGGTCCGGACTGGCCCTTGACCGGCGCCCGGTGCGGCTTGGCGCCGAGGTCGGCACTGTGGTCGGTCGGGCAGCCGCCCGGCTCGTCGGCGAAGATCAGCCCGCAGCAGGCGAAGCCGTGCGACGTTCGGCCGCAGTGGCGGCACGGCTCGGCGTTCACCGGTCACCGCCGGATGCCTCGGAGGCCGGGTTCTCCCAGGTCGGCCGGGCATCCCCTTTGAGGGCGCCGTCGCCGCTGTCACCGCCCCCAAAGCCCGGGCCAAAGCCGGGCCGGGCTTCGACCTTCGGCGGCGGCCCGTCGACCGCCGCGAACACGCGGCGCAGGCCGGCCTCGAGCTGCGCGTCGGTCCACACGTCGGTGACGTTGACGCACTCGTCGTCGATCGGGTGCGGGTCCTGGCCGTACTGGCAGCGGACGATGCGGGGCTCAGTCACGGTCACCATCCCCGGTCGGCGGCCAGTGCCCCCAGATCTCGTACATCCGCTCGTCGCCGAGGGTGCAGCAGAGCTTGCCGACGCGCTGCATCTCGGCGTTGAGTCCGTCAGGGGTCTTCGCCGAGGCGACCTCCCGGAGAAAGACCGAGATCAGCTCCGTGGCGGCGCCGAGACCGTTCGCGCCGAGGATCGGGCAGGGCGCCCAGTGGCGAGCGCACCACTGGTCGTTGCCCTTGACGCCGGAGAGGGCGACCGGGAACTGGTCGAACCAGGCCGTCGGGCCGATGGGCTGCTCAGTCATGCCGCCTCGCCCTCGGCCGACCGGGTGCCCCACACCTCGTAGGCGCGGCCCGGGATCAGCACGAGGCCAACGTCAGCGGGCGGGTTGCAGCGTCCGCCACGCCGGTGCCGGTCGAAGGCCTCGACGCCGGTGCCCACGAAGTTGTGGCAGGTGCCGCAGTGCGTGGTGTTCGACCCGGACCAGCGGGTGCCGCAGCGGCACGAGTGCGGCAGGTCCTCGAATGCGCGGGTGCCGGCGGCGGTGAAGTTCGCGGGGGTCGTGGTCGTCATCGGGAGTCTCCTTCGGGCTGCGCGGGAATGGGGGTTGCTTGGCCGCGGACCACCGTGGCCGTTTCTCGCGTCCTGGCTCGGCGTGCGGGCCGGGAATCGCTATCTGAGGACCGGTGGTGGGCATGCCGCTGGGCCGGTTCGAGCGGGCGTGGCTTTGCGGGGTCCGTCAGCCGACCGCTTCGGCCCGAAAACGCGCCGGGCGTGGGTCGGGTCACCAAACGCGTCCCCGGGAGCGCTGAGGCCGTCACGCCGCCACCGTCCCGTCGACCGTCCGAGCCCCCGCGAAAGCTGCGATCCGCTCCACCGCGAGCGGACGGAACGAGGCGGCCAGCACACCCGCATCCGCCTCCGACAGACCCGCGAACCGGGCCGCCTCGGCCGCGCACGCCGCCATCAGCCCGTCGAGCAACGGACCGAGCTGCCCGGCAAGCCGGCCCGCCAGGTTCTGCGCCGCCGTCTCCAGGCCCACACGGATGATGTCCAGGCCCAGCTTCTCCGCCGCCGCCTGTGCCTTGTCGTACTGCTCCAAGATCGCGTTCGGCCCGGCTTTCGACTTCCGCTCGAACTCCGCCGCCGTCCCCGTGCGCAGCCGCTCCCCGTCCTCCCCATCCGGCGAGCGGCGGTCCGTCTCCGACTCGACACCCCAGAACAGCGCCTCCGCCGGCAGGGCGTTCACCAACTCGCGCAGGTGCGCCACCTCGCCCATCCGGAACGCGTACTGCTCCAGCAGCCCCTCCAGCGGGTGAATGTGCCGGGGCACCGAATAGCGGGCGGCCGTCGCGGCAAGCTCAGCGCGTTCGGCCGCGATCACGTGGGACGGAAGGTTCCCACCGTGGCGCTCGCAGGGTCCGCGACCCAGGTGTGACGTGCCCTGACCGGCCGTCCACGTACAGAAGCCCTCCTCGCGTTTCTTCTTCGCCCCGCACAGCGGACGCCCGTCCGGCCAGCGCCTCGACCGCTCTCCGACATACCGATCCCCACCTCCCTCGCGGATCGGACCGCCCCCCACCTCGCTCACGACGAAGCGCCCCCGAGGTCGAGCTGCCCGGCCCGCTCAGCCAGCCGCGCCCGCCGCAGGTCCTCGGCCTCCCGCAGCGACGCCGCGATCACCTCCGGCTTCAGCAGCCCCAGCTTCGCGACCAGCTCGGCGTTGCGCCGGCGCCGCTCCTCGGCCTGCTCGCGGGCGAGCCGGTCCACGTCCTCGGCCCGACGCCCCGGACAGGCGTCGGCGGGATGCGATTGCCGGATCGTCTTGTTGACGAGGTGCTGCGGGCACGCCTCACCGACCTTCAGCGCGGCCTGGTCGACAAGCCCGCACGGCGCCTTCGGGCACGGGCAGCCGTCCTCGATCTCAGTGCCGGACCATGCCCGGCCGATGTGCCAGGCGGTCATGACAGCTCCCGCAGGCCGTACGCCGGCTCGGTGAGGGCCGCCCGCTCGTCCTCGGTGCGCTGCCGGGCGGCGCGGTGCTCGGGTGCCTCGGCGTTCGCGCGCGCCGGCCACGTCTGGTGCTGGGCAGCGGCGTACTCGCGCTTGCAGTCGTCGGTGTGGGTCCAGGCAGCCCAGCCCATCGCTGGGCCGCAGCCGTGGCGTTCGCAGTCGGGGCGCGGGTCTCGAGGGTCGGGCATCGGTTCTCCTTCGGGTTTGTGGTGCCAGGGACGGGCGGGTCAGGCTGCTTCGCGCTGCTGCTGGACCTGGTGAAGCAGTTCGTTGATGTGAGCCCGGGCGTGGTCGTAGGCGTGGCTGCTGTCGAGCCACGAGGGAGTGGCTTGGAATTCGCGGGCGACGGTGGCCATGGCCCAGAGGCGGGTGCCAGCGGGTACGGCGCGGAGGCCGTTGCGGGGCGCCCGGCCGCGCTGGGGGCCGACGAGCCAGCCGATGAGGGGTTTCGCCATGACGTAGACGGTTTCGGCGTGGCATTCGTCGCTGTGACCGAGGAGCGCGACGGCAGCTTCCAGGACCGCGGTGAGCCGGGGCTCGGCGTTGGTGAATTCGTCCCAGGTCGGCATCATGCGGCACCCCTGGGGCGCTCAATCCAGTCTCGCGTCTTGGCCGCCTGGGCGGCGATCTCCTCTGTGGTTGGCCCCGGCTCGCCGGGGTACGTGATGTGCCAGAACGTGGAGTCGTTGTCGGCCGCCTCGATCTCGGCTTCGCTGAGGACTCCGGCAACGATCCGGCGGTATGGCCGGACGTCGGGATTGGCGAGGGCGTCGCCGTTGGAGTCGGTGTCGCATTCGTCGACGGTGAGCCAGCCGAGGACGGGCCGGGTGAAGTGTTCGCCGTTGGCTGTGACGTAGTGCGCTTCCATGCCTGTCGGGCATGGCTGGAAGGCGGCGATGACGTCGGTGGTGGTGCTCATCGGGGTTCTCCTCCGGGGCGGGGACTTTTCTCGCACTTTTCTCGCACTTTTCTCGCGGCGTGGAGATCGCGAAATCTGGCCTTTGACCTGCGGTTTTGCTGAGGGTCCGGACCTTCTATCGCTTTTCTCGCTTCTGCGCAGGGGTGAGAGTGTGGGTATGGATCATGGGGTGAGGCGTAGGGGGTGTGAGCTGGTAATATATATATCTATCTATATTAAAAACCACCTCTATTATCGCGAGGGCCTTGATCCACACCCGCACCCCTTCGTTAGCGCAAAAGCGAGAAAAGCGAGAAAAGTCGAGCGATCTTGCGTTTCCCCAGGTCGCAGCCTCGCGAAGGCCAAAACTTTTCTCGCAGCGACGGCGAGAAAAGTGCGAGAAAAGGTCCCCCGCCAGAGCCCTACGCGGCATCGTCATCGCCCGTCCTGGGCTTGACGCCACCCCGGCAGACCGCCCACCCCGGCCGTCCGCGCGTGGGCACCTGCTCCAGCGAGTAGTTGCCCGTCTCCATGAGCTCGCCGATCCACCGCGACATCGCAGCCTTCGACGCCTTGTTCATGAACACCCGCCTGTTGATCTCACTGCGCAGCGCGTAACCGAACTCGGCGTTGTCGACGTACTCCTTGATCCGGCCCGCCTCCTCCGACAGGCCCGACGCCTTTCCCGCCGCCAGGAAGTGCTCGATCGACCACTCGCCGATCGTGATCGCGTCCTCCATCACCTGCTCCGACAGTTCGTCGTCGGTCGACAGGCCGGCGGCCAGGTGCAGCAGCGCCGCCACCCGCATCACACGCGCCAGATGCTTCGACCCCCACGCCGCCGCAGCGAGCAGGTCACCGGACGCCGGGTGCAGCCGCCCCTCGAACTCGCGCTCGTACTCCCGGTGCCGCTTGAACGCCGCCCGGGTCAGGTCGATCGTCGGAGCGTCCTCAGTCGGGGTGTCGCCGATGACGTCGTACTCGACGATCGACGCGATCAGCCCCGACCACCAGTCGCGGCCCGACCGGTCCGGGCGCTCCGCCGGCAGGTCCTTGTAGTAGGTGGCCGGGCGTTCCTCACGCTGGCCGATCAGGTCGCCGGGGATCGACACCAGGAACCGGTTGATGACGCCCGCGTCGACCATCGCATGGTCGCGGAGCATGTCGGCGATGATTCCCGGCTGTGGGGCGATGACCAGCGACAGCGCGGCCCGGTCGATCGGCTCCGAGTTCCGGGTGATCCGGGCCGGGGCGTAGGAGCGGCAGTCGTAGCCAACGAGGACCAGACCCAGGTTGCCGGTCTTCCCGCCGTTGTACATGCCGCCCAACATGCGCAGGAACGTGCCCTCGTCATCGACGATCGCGCCGGCCCCGCCGTTGGCGGCGAGCTTCGCCGCCAACGCCTCGACGCTGATGTCACCGTCGAACATGATCTGCGGCGCGGGTGGCGGCTCGGTGCGCAGCTTCTCGGCCTCGGACTCCTTGGCCTTCGCCTGCGTCCGGAATGCCTCACGGGCCCCGGCCGCCGTCGGCGCGGTGGCGTTCGCCTGCCGGTACAGCTGCTCCGCCTCGTGTTCGAGTCCGGCGATCCGCTCACCGAGGCGCTGCTGGTGCCGCTCGGTGAGCAGTTTGAGCGCCTTCCGAGCGCCGCGGCGCAGCTCCTCGATGGTCGGCGACTTCCCGGCGCCGGACGGCAGTCCGCAGCAGGTGTACAGGTTGCACGGCTGGGTCCAGTCGAGGTCGCGCCGGACAATGATCCGGGGTCCGGCAACAGCGCCGAGCATCCCGAGCATGGTGAGCGCGACCAGGTCGACGGGGACCTGTTTGCGTACGGCGAGGTCGTGGCAGTAGGCCCGCATCGGCTCGGGGAGCGTCTGCGTCGGGAAGCGGCGCGCGTACCCGCGTCCGGCAACGAACGGGGTGGCGCCGAGTCCCATGACCGGCTCAGCCGGGAGCGTGGCCGGCGGGTTGACGCGGTCGGCGAGCCGCTCGGAGAGGTGGATGACGTTGCTGCCCCGGCCCTCCCACTCCGCTTCGTCGGCGTCCCAGAGTCCCTCGGTGTACGTCACGCCGCCTCCCGTCCGCCGTAGCCGAGCCGCCGGAGCTCGCGGGCGGCCTCGGCGAAGTGGTGAGCGCTGGTGCCCCCGAAGTTGAGCAGCGTGTAGGCGCCGAACTTCGTCATCGGCGTGTTCTGCGGAAACTCGGTGGCGTCGGTGAACACCCACAGCCGGTCCCGGGCGGGGTCGCGGCCGGTGGTAGCGGAGATGCCGCCGCGCCGGTCTTTGCCGGGCCGCACCCAGTAGCGGGCGTGGCCGTGTTCATAGGCGAACGTCCAGCCGTGGGGCTCGAGGATGTCGGCCCAGTCGACCTGCTGTTCGTAGTCGATGCCCGGGTTGCCGGTGCCGGCCGCCAGGGGGCGGCGCGGAACGGCCGGGGCCACCGGCGCGGCGGGAGCGATGGCGGGCCAGACGTCGGTGAGGTTGTCGGCGAGGTTCGCGAGGCTGTACCGGCGGCCGGTGTCCTCGACGATCCGGCAGGGCCGCTCGGTGCCGGTCTTGCGGTTGACGGTGCCGGGGACGCGCAGGATGCGGGACAGGTCCCCGACGTTGCCGTACGTGTACCCGTGCCGGGCGGATACGGCGGCGATGACCTGCTGCCACCGGTCGGTGAACGCGGCGGCCCGCTCGTGGTCGCGGATCGGCGCCGGCTCGGCGAGCAGCCACCAGGCGTACATGCCGCCGCCGGAGTGCACCCACAGGGACGGGGTGAGCAGCCCGCTGTCGTCGATGAGGTCGCGGACGGCTGCCTCGTCGGGCGGCAGGGGTTTGGTGGTCTTGTGGCCGGGCCCGGCGATGTCGAGGTCCGCGGCGACGCCTGGCAGGGCGGCCGAGTCGTGGTCGCTGCCGCGGCCTTTGCGGGGCGGGGCGACGAGCGTGGTGGTACGGGTGTAGATGCCGGCGGCGCCGGCCTGGTCGAGGCGGGTGATGCGGTCGGTGGCGCGGCCTGCCCAGCCGGGGTCGGCGGTGTCGTAGGTGCGGCCCCGGAACCGGTCGAGGTCGGAGCCGATCCACACCTGACCAGTGCTGCGTCCGTGGAGCGTGGTGAGCCAGTCGTGGACGGCTTGCTGGTCGTAGAGGCTGCAGATCTGGTCGGTGATGGTGGTGGTCACGGCGCACCTCCCGGCCAGCCGCAGTCGCAAGCGGCGCGTCCGTCCTTGCCGACGATGCGGTGCCAGCCATGGAACGGACACGGCTGGATCAGGTCGGTCCCGGGTGCGTGTTTGACGAGTCCCCACCCGTAGCTGCTGTAGCCGCGGCCGAGGGCGCGGATGGAGTCGTGGGCGCCGCAGGCGAGGCACCGGCCGACGCGGAGCCGCGCGTCGAGGGGCTCGACGAGGTTCTGCCGGTTGGAGCCGGGACAGGTCGACGGCGGCGCCTGCCAGCGGGGCGAGAAGACGAGCGGCGGGAGCCCGGCGGGAACATCGTCCTGGCCGGCGCCGAGTGCCCGTCCGACGCAGGTGCCGCAGACGGGCTCGCCGGGCGGCAGGTCGTCGACGAGCCACAGGGGTCCGCGGTCGTCGCTGGTCTGGGCGAACGGTCCGCACCAGTAGTTGTAGGTGGTCCACGGCCCGCGCCCATGACTGGCGGGGTTGTCGATGGCCGACCGGACGCGATGCCAGCGACTGTTGCCCCGGCCGCGGACGTACCGGGGTGCGGTCGTCAGAGCGGTCTGGCCGTACCAGTTGCCGCCGCTGGTGGTGACGGGGGGCAGGAGCGCGACGGGCATCAGGCGGCCCCCTCGAACAGGTCGAGCGCAAGCTGCCCGCCGGCGTCCTCGCCGATGTCGCCGAGCCGGCGGTACCAGTCGAGGGCGAACGTCAGGCAGTTGGCTTCGTTGATGTGGGTGGCGGACCCGCAGCGTGTCGGTGTGCGCCGCCCGTCGTAGGACCAGGCCATGGAGTCGGCGCTGGCGAGGTGATGCCCGTACCGGGCGAGCCCGGACGTCTTGACCCCGAACCCGTGCAGGGCCAGGCCGAGGTTCGACAGGGCGGCGAAGATGGCCTCGATCTCGCCGGTGGCCTGCCGCCGGCAGACGGACCCGACGCCGACGACGGGATAGTCCCGCAGGCGGATGCCGGCCGTCTCGTAGAGGTCGACGCAGCGCAGGTAGTCGTCGAGGGTCCAGCCCTGCAGGACGGGCATGAACGGGCAGAACTCGGGGTCGCGGGTGTGCGCAGCGTCGGGCCGGCCCCACAGTGCCTGCAGGTCGGCGTCTTCGGCGTCCCACCACAGGTCGCGGAGCAGCCTGAAGTTGGCGACGGTGCGCTGCTGGTGTTCGGCGACGGTGAGCCCGGTCTTGGCGAGCATGAACGGCTCGACCATCCAGTCCTGGGGGGCCGCCCACTCCAGCCGGCCGATCTCGCGGTCGTAGCGGCGTACGGCGGCCACGTACTCCTGCGGGGTGGTGCGCCATTCGCCGTACAGGGACAGTTCGGAGAACCCGCCGGAGTCGAGGGCCCAGCTGGTGCGGGCGCGGGGCAGCGCGGTACGCCCGGCGAGGCGCCGGTGGGAGATGAACAGCGGGATGGGCTGCCCGTCGCGGTCGCGGGGCGGGAGGGTCAGCCAGTGCGGCATGTGGACGCCGAGGTAGAAGGTGCCGTTCACGCGCCCACCACCGCCAGGTGCCGCACCGGCTTGCCCTGGACGCCGGCCAGCGTCCCGCCGCACCACGCCGCCCCGTCGGTGTCGATGCGGGCCGTTATGCGTCCGCAGCGCACGCACATGCGCACCCGATAGTCGCCCTGGTCGGGGCACTGCGGGCGCGAGCGTTCGGAGCAGACGGGCCCGTCGAGGCCGTGCCCGTGCCCGGCGGGCCGCAGCGGCTGGACCTCCGGCGGCGGGTTGTGGGCGCAGACCGGGCCGCCCGCGGTGAGACGCGACTCGGAGCCGTGGGGGCAGCGGCCGATGGTGCGCGGGTTGCGCAGCTGGACAGTGGTGGCTACCTGGGTCATCACGCCACCAGCCCGTCGAATAGGTCGAGCGCCTCTTGGCCGTCGGTCCGCGGCGGTGATGCGGATCGACGAGTCGTACGACGTCGCAGCGCGGGTGGAGGCGGGCCCACAGCGACGGCCTTGCGCACCCGTGCCCAGGTACCGAACGTCTGGACAAGGCCGTTGCAGTGCGGGCAGGGGAACGGCCTCGGTGGCGGTTTGGGGAGCCGATCGTGTTCCTGCTTCGCCAGTAGTTCGAGGTTCTCGATGCGATTGTCGGTCTTGATCTCGTTCTTGTGGTGGACGACCTCATCGGGAAGGAGAATCCGGCCGAGGTGCTCAGCCATCACGAGTCGGTGCTCGAGGAGATATCCCGTCTTCTGGGCCATCGGGTGATTCGGCATCCAGATCGCCACGTAGCCACGGGGGGTGATGTGCCGATAAGAGGTGGATTTGCGATTTCGGGCGACGTATCGGTTCGAGCACGTTTTTCCACAGAACCGGTTGCGCCGCTGCGCGAGCCGACGATCCTTCTCCGACTTGATGTGACTGAAGTCGAGCGGTTTGGAGCACTCTTCGCAGGCGCGGATCGCCACCGTAGTGGTCATGCGCTCACCCGCCCCACGAGGCGCAGGTGCTGCATGTCGGCCCGCTGCCGCCACACGTTCTCGGGCACGGACCCTTCGACGCCGCACGTGGCGCAGGCCTCCATGCGGGCCAGGTGTCGCAGGCGGGCGTCGGGACAGGGCATGAGGTCGTTCGCACCGAGGCGGGTGGTGCCGGGGGCGGTCATGCGGCGCCGCCGTGGCAGCAGGTGCAGCGCGCCGCGGTCCGTTCGGGCTGGCCAACGGGTGTGAGGTCCGACCAGTTCTCGACCGCGTCATGTCCGTCGTCGGTGCGCACGTAGAGGGCGTTGGTGCCGAACCCGCCGGTGACGGTGCCGACCCAGCCGGCGCGGCGCGGACCGGGCGGGTAACCCGGGTAGCCGTGCAGCTGGACGCGGTCACCGGCCTGGTATGGCGACTTGGGCGGCACGGGCGGGTAGGTAGTCATGCCGCCTGCTTCTGCGGCAGCCGCATCGAACGCATCGTCGATACGGAGCGGGGGCCGACGCCGAGCAGTCCTGCCAGCTCTTCGACGGGCCGGTCGTGCATGCGGCGTACGACTTCAAGCTTCTCCCGCCACGGAAGCTTGACATCGGCCCCGGCGGCGAACTGCTGGATGAGCCGGTTGTCGGCGGCCGGGTCGGAGTCGTCGACGGGCGGCAGGATGCACGGCAAGGCGTCGGGGTCATCGATGGTGTCGTCATCCCAGGCGAGCGGTGGCAGCCATCCGCGGCTCTTCGCGCGGGCACGGGCGGCGTCACCGGCGGGCCCGGCGACAGGCCGCATCGACTCGCGTTCGTACAGGGCGGCGACCGCTGCCGCGGTGCGGGCCAGCACCATGGCGGCGTACGGCTGCGAGCCGCGGCTGACGAGGTTGCAGAAGTTCTGCGCGGTCCAGCCGATTGCCTCGCCGACGGCGGAGACGGTCCAGCCGATCGCGCAGAGAGCCTGGGCGCGCCGGACAGTGCCTGATGCCTCGACGTGGGCGCTGGGGGCGTGGTCGAGGCCGACGGCGAGGATGCGTTCGGCGATGTCGTAGCGGGTCGTCTTCGGCGGCGGGGTGCCGCGCTCCTTCCGCCCGCGGAGCAGGGTCCGCAGGACGGAGCGGTTCACGCCGGACAATTCGGCGACCCGGCGCGCGCCGATGCCGGCCGCGGCGAGCGAGCGGAGGTGGACGCGGACGGGCTCGGCGTCGTGGCGCCAGGTGCCGGCGGTGATCCGCTTCTGCCGGTTGATGCGGTATTCGGAGACGGCGAATGCGCAGGTGTAGCAGCGGCAGCCTTCAAGCTTGTAGCGGGCGTAGCCGTGGGGTCGTTCGGTGATGGTCAAGGTGTGCTCCCGCTTTGCTCGGGGGCAACGTCCCTGACATCGATCAGAATCTTGGTATGATCGGCGGGAAGTTGCCGGTGAGGGTGTCTTCGGAGAGCCGACTCGTCACGAGAGTCGGCTTTCGCCCTTCCGGGCGCGGGAGTTCAGGCGGCGGCGAGCCGCGCTTCGAGCTCGGCGATGCGGGCTTCGAGCTCCGCGAATCGTTCGTGGGTTTTCTTGCGAGGCCGGGTCCTGTTGGCGGCGTTCGCGGCGGCGGTGTTTCGGCTGCGCTCCTCGGGGCTGGCGTCTGCCCAGCGCTTGAGCGCGATCGCGCGCATCGCCTCGGAGATGTTGCTGTCGGCCATGGCTACCCTTTCGGGGTCGGTCCACCGCCGGGCGCGCGTTGCCGCTATGTTGATACGGCGACGCGTGCCCTGACGGGTGGGTGTTGTGGACGGCCGGTTGGGGGTTGCTTACCAGGGCTGACCCCGCCGGCCGTTTCTATAGCTGCGGTCGTACCGGCTGCGGAATTTTCGTGCATTCCTTCCGCGAGCGGTACGTGCAGCGTACCTCATCCGTGAGCCTTTGTGGCACTTGAACATGTCGCGAAAGCTCACGTGGTCAGGTGCCGTCAGCGGCGGCTTCCTCCGGCGCGGCCGGCCGCCACGGCGCCAGCACCTCCCACCCGCCGTCCAGCAGCCACACCTCAGACCGTTCGGCGCGCCCGCCGTACTGGGCGGCCAGATGCCGGGCGTCGGCCTCGTTGACGCCCTTCACCGGGCCGTGGTCGGGCAGCACGGCCCGCCAGCGTGGCCGGACGTCGGCAAAGTAGCGGAGCTCGCCGAGGAGCACCTGCGTCGGATCGTTGAGGTCGATGTCCATCAGGCCGCCCCCACGCCGGGATGCCGCCGGCGCCACTCCCGCAGGCATGCTGTGGACAGTTCAGCGGCGCCCCGCGGGTCGGCGACCACCCGCGGGGCGAGGGGTTCGCCGGGGGTGGCGCGGACGACCCGCCGGATCGTGTCGGTGACGGCCGCCGCGAACACCCCTTCCGGCATCCGGTCGGCCTCGGCGACGATCGCCAGCCAGGTGGCGTGCGGGTCCTCGACGGCCGTCACGAGCGCTCCGCGTAAGGGCTGGCCGCAACTTCGGTGCCGTCGTCAAGCGTGGTGATGGTGTAGTCGGCGAAGACGTTCGGCGCAACCCGCTGCAGCGCACGCAGGGCGAGAATCGCAACCTCGCGGATCTCCACGTCGGCGTGGACGGTGGCGCGCAGGTCAATGAAGTGTCGCCACGCCCGGTAGTTCCCCGTCACGACGATCTTCGTCTCGGCCATGTTCGGCAGCACCGCCCGGGCCGCCTGTCGGGCCTGCTTGCGCCGGGATGTTCCCGCCGGCACGCCGCGATCGCCGAGCAGCTCTTCCGCGCGTTTCGTCATCTCCTCGTAGGCGTCCATCGCCTGTTCGGCTGCGACGGCCAGAATCTCGGCCGCGTGGGAATCGTCACCGAACAGGGGCGGCAGCACCATCGCGGTGTCAGCCGCGGGCACGTACCGCTGGGACAGCTGCGAGTACGAGAAGTGCCGGTGGCGTACGAGCTCGTGGGAGAACGACCGCGAGACGCCGGTGAACCGCATGGTCACGGTGCCGTGTTCGAGGACCGACAGATGCCCGACCTCGAGGATGTGCGCGAGGTAGCCGGCGTTCGTCGCTGTGGCCGGGTTCGGTTTCGACCAGGATTGGTAGCAGTCGCGGCCGGCGAACTCGGCGAGGGCTTCGCCGCCGCGGGCGTCGGTCCGCCAGCCGGTTTCCGCCTCGGCGACCTCGGCGTCGAACCAGGTGAACGCGAGTACCTTCACGGCGGGCTTGGCGGTCTTCACGCGCCCACCCCCACGCTGAGGAGCCCCCGGACGAACGATCCGATGGACCGGGCGATCTCGTCGACCGGCCGGGTCGCGTCGAGGACCAGATACCGTCCGGGCGCCTCGGCGACAAGCTCGAGGTATGCGCCGCGGACCCGCCGGTGGAAGTCGAGGTTCTCCTGCTCGAGCCGGTCGGTGGCACCGCGTCGGGCGGCCCGGGCAAGTCCGACGGCGGGATCGATGTCGAGGAGCACGGTGAGGTCGGGAACCAGCCCGCCGGCCGCCCACGCGGACACGGCGGCGATCCAGTCGCGGTCCATGCCCCGCCCGGCAGCCTGGTAGGCGATCGACGAGTCCGCCCAGCGGTCGGAGATGACGGTGCGGCCGGCGGCGAGGGCGGGCCGGACCACCTCGGCGACGTGCTGGGCCCGGTCCGCGGCGTACAGCAGCGCCTCGGCGCGGTCGTCGACGGTCCCGGGCTCGCCGTCCAGGACGAGCTGGCGCACCGTCTGCCCGAGCGCTGTGCCGCCGGGCTGGCGGGTGACGAGCACGTCGTGGTTGAGGGCGCGTTCGAGGAGCTTGATCTGGGTGCTCTTGCCCGCCCCCTCGCCGCCCTCGAACGCGATCAATATTCCGGTCATGCGGCGGCCAGCCTTTCTTGCCGTGCGGCGTGGTAGAGGGTCAGGTTGCGGCAGTTCTTGCCGCAGAACCGGGCCTTCGCCCGGTTGCGGGTGATGATCGGGTCGCCGCACCGTTCGCAGCTGTCGGCGGGCTGCCCGTCGCCGTCGTAGACGCGGCCGGCCCGGATGACCCCGACCGGCGGGCGGACGGCGGCGTCGGCGTCACATGCGGCCTTGACCGGGCAGCCGGCGCAGTAGCGGAGCGCGGCCCGGGCGCGCGCAACCCCGGCGGCGTTGTCGACGCCGGGGCTGTATGTGGGCGAGTCCCACATGGCCGGGTCGGTGCCGCGGCACACGGCGAGGAGCCGCCATTCCTGGCTCATGCTGCGGCCCGCCCAGCTTCGGCGCGCCGCGCGCGGTGGTAATAGACGGTGCTGACTGAGACGCCGGCGAGTGCTGCAACTTGCGGACCGGACAGGCCGGTGGTGTCGAGGACTGCGATCAGCTGCGCCGTCTGCGCAGTCTCGGCGACGATCGCCGGTGCTGGTCCGCCGGCCGCCATCCGGGCGGCGCGGCGCCGGGCGACGGTGCGTTGGGAGCAGCCGACGCGGCGGGCGATTTCGGCGCCGGCTAGGCCTTGCTGGTCGAGTTGGGCGATGGCGGCGTCGCGTTCGGCGGTGGTGAGTTTCAGGTGGTCGCCCCAGGTGGCGCGCAGGACGGCGACCTCGTCGAGGTCGCGGGTGCGGTACCAGCCGACTCCCTGAGCGGCGCGGACTTGGCGCCGTCGGGACGGGGTCTGGAAGGTGGTGGTCATCGCGTTGCTCCGGTGAGGCGCGCTTCGGCTTGGTGGAGTCGCCGACGGCAGCCGCCCCGGTCGGCGCACATCCAGATGGCGCGCCACGGGGCGGGCTGCTCGTCGGCGGGTGGGACGGTGAGGCGGAGTCCGCGGCTGGAGCCGCACCAGGCGCAGTTCACCGGACCGCCACGTGCTCGGGGCAGTCGTCGAGGGGGCAGCCGTGCAGGCAGGGGCCGCACGCCCGATCGACGCAGTGCTCGCCGGTGTCGTCGGTCTCGCACAGCTCGGGGTCGCAGACGCATTCGGGGCAGCGGGTCATGGCCGCACCTCGCTACGCACCTCGTTGAACTCGCGCCAGTTCGCGGCGTCCATCTGCTGACGGGCCCAGGCGTCCAGCGCCCCATTGGCGAGCCCGGCTCGAATCTCCGTTGCCCGGTCGTGCTCCCCGGCGGCTTCGTGGACGCGGGCGATGTAATCCAGCGCGACCGCCTCAGGCAGGTAGCCGCCTTCGGGGACACATCCGTACGAGCAGCGCATGGCCCGGGTAAGGCCCCACAACCTGCAGATCAAAGGCCTGACCTCATATGCCGAGCAGCGCTTGAAGATGGTCAGCGCCGGGCAGGGCATGACCGGGTCGCGCATTGTCCGGCGCGGGATCGTCACGCCGGCGACCTGGATAATCCGCCGCCGCTCGACGCCGGTCATGTCGATGTTCGTGCAGGAGTCGTGGCAGCGGCCCCGGCACTCGATCGCCGGCAGCTCGGCGTAGATGGCGTCGAGCGCCTCCTGGACGCTCACAACGCCACCCCCGCGGGCTGCTGGTCGGCGTCGAGGTACCGCCACTCGACCCGGGTCACGACCGTGCCGGGCGTGCACCGCATGTGCTCGCAGAAGAAGTCGACGAACGCGGCGCCCGTCATCTCCGGGAAGCCCTCCAGTGCCGTCTCGCCCGGGCTGATCGAGTCGAGCGGCTCCCGGCGGACGGCGACGACCTCGACCTCGGCGATCCGGACCAGCGGTTCCACGGTGCCGTCGGCGCGTTTGCGGCCCATCACCTTCCTGCAGAGCGTGAGCTTGGTGCCAGGCTTCAGGGTTGCCCAGCCGAGGCGCCGGGTCACGGTCTTGCGGCGGGCATGCACGGCGTCCTCGGTGAGGGCGACCGACATGAGGCGGCTCACGCTTCCACCACCATGACGGGGAACGCTCCGGATGTGGATTGGTCGACGCCCCATTCCATCCACCATGGCGTCCCGTCGGCCTCGTCGCAGCCTGCGCACCCGGTCGTCGGGGTGGCGGCGCAGTCGTGAGTCGGCGGGTCAGCGAGGACCGCCCACGTCGTGGAAATGTCGAATTGGCTGCGGCCCCAGATGTCGTGCCGGTGGAACGCGGACTGGGCGGCGCCTTCGTCGTGGTGGCCGAGGGCGACCATGCCGCCGTCGTCGCCGATGAACGAGACCTGGATGCCGTCGTAGTCGGTGAAGACGTCCGTCTCGCGGGCGGTCAGGACCGCGGGGAAGGTGCTCATGCCGCCACCGCCTCACGCGCCGGGAACTGCCGGATTCGTAGGTCGTCAGGCCAGAACGTCCAGTCGCCGCCCTTCTTGTCGGTCCGCGACACCAGCTGCCCGCCCCACGACGTGTCCGACGCCCAGACCGCGCCGAGCTGCTTGACGAACACGGCCGTGCCCGCCTCGCGGGCCATCGCGATCAGCTCCCGGAGCCAGCCGAGGTCGAGCGGGCGCGATCCGGATCCGGACTCGCCCCCGAGAATCAGCCAGTCGATGCCGGTCAGGTCCAGCGACGCCAGCGGGCCCAGCAGCGGTTCGGCGGAGATGAATCGGATGGCCGCCGGGGTGTTCCGCAGCGCGTCAGCGCGCCCGGTGTGCTTGTCCAGCTCGATGCTGGTGCCCAGCCAGACGTTCGGCAGCGGCCACGGCGCCGTGTGGTACGTCGACTTCACGCCCGGGATGTACGTCGGGCTGTGCGGGGTTGCGGCCCAGTCCATCGCGGACCGGAAGTGCACGCCCGGCGCGTGCCCCGCGCCGCAGTCGCACAGGTCGGTAAGGATGCGGGCCATCCGCTCGGGCCGCTTCGTCAGGATCTGGTAGGTGTGCTGCGGCGTGGCCGCCATGACCGCCCAGAACCGGGCCAGGAACTCGCGCGACACCCGGGCATGCCCAAGATCGGACATCGAATTCACAAACACGGTTCGCGGGTCCCGCCAACGCAGCGGCTCGGCAAGCACGTCCGGGTGTAGCGTCAGGCCGAATCCGGGGCCAGAGGTGCGCGGGTCGCCGTCGTTCTGGTACTTCGCCTGGCCCATACCCTTCAGGCGCTTCGCCATGGTCAGGGCGTAGCAGTTGTCACAGCCGGCGGAAATCCGGTCGCAGCCGGTCGTCGGGTTCAGTGTCGCCGCGATCGTGCCGGGCCGGTGCGTCCACTCGATGCTGGTGTTGGTCGCCATGTGCCATGCTCCTTGTCAAGGTCAGGTGGCCTCCGCGTGCGCCGCGATAGCTCGGCGGAGGCCATCGGCTTACGTCAGGCTGCTTCCTTGTCCTCGCGCGGCCGGACCGGCTGGATCGCGCCGACGCACCCGAGCAGATCGATGGTGGGGATCGTGAGCATGGTGGCTCCTCTCAGGAGTTGGTCTGGCGGCGGATCAGCGCCGCCCGGAGTTCGGCGCGGCGCGTGACGCCAAGGGCCCGGTACGCCTGCCGCAGCTGGGTTTTGACCGTGTTGACGGACACGTGCCGCTCCCGGGCGATCTGCGGGGCGGTGAGTCCGGCCGCGGCCATGTATGCGGCCCGCAGGACTCTCGGGGTGAGGCGGGGAGTGGCGGCGTCCACCCTGGCGAGCTGGTCGTGGAGTTTGCCGATCTCGTCGACCCGGCTGGCAATCGCGGCCCGGACCTCGGCGGCCGTCAGCAGCGCCGTCACGCCGCCGCCTCGACGGCCAACTGTGCCTCCTCGACGATTTCGTCAGGCGTCCACACAGTTGCCGGCGGCGTCTTCGTCGGCCGCTCCTTCGGGCCCGTCACCAGCCAGTACGCGACGCCCTGCCGACCTGGCCGGTACGCCAGGATCGGCAACGCCGAGACGCGTTCCGCGATCCGGAGGAACTCGTTCCACTCCGCGGGCCCGCATGCTCCGGCGCCGGACATCTTGCACTGGACGAACAGCACCTGCCCGGTCTTGATCGCAACCAGATCGGTGGCGCCAAGGCTGCCCGCAGCCCGTACGACGACATAGCCGTCTGCGGCGAGCTCGCGGGCAACCTTGCGTTCGAACGCGGAGCCGCGGGCCTTGTTGGTGCGGTTCTTCGACCGGTCGACGGTCTTCTCCAGCACGTCGGGCAACGTCACGACGCCTCCTGCTGGCGGACGACCGCGACGACCCGCGAGCCGCGCCTGGCTTCCAGCGCGACCCGGCGGGCGTCGTCGGCGGGTGAACGGTCGGCGCGGCGCAGCAGGTCGGCAAGCTCGGCCTCCAGCGCGGCGTCACGCAGCGCGGCGGCCCGGTCGAAGTCGCCGTCGTCGATCGCGGCGTGGTAGTCGGCGCGGCTCATGCCGCACCCCCAGCCGCCGCATAGGCGTCCCACACCCGCTGCGGCACCCGGCCCAGCGCCGGACAGTCGACGCCGTTCCGGGCCGCCCACGCCCGAGCGGCACGGGACTCCTCGCGGCTCCTGCCGGCCTTCACCGCGCTGCCCGGCTTCAGCGCGGCAAGCCTGCCGGTCGCATGGTCCAGTTCGGCGCGGAGTCGCTCGACGAGCGCCTCAGCCTCGGCGACCTGACGGTGTTGGGCGAGCTCGTCGGCGAGGGCCGACGCGATGGCCCTGATCCGGTCGGCGGTAGCCGCGAACGCGCCACCGGCCTCGTCGGCGTCGGCGAGCGTCGCAGCGATGTCGACCCGGGCGACCGGCGACGCCGGCTGGGGTGCGGCGGCGATGAAGTCGCCGTCACGGGTGGCGGGCTCTACGGCCGGGGCGGGCTGCGTCCGCAGCGCCTGCGCCGCCTCCCGCGCCCTGGCCTGGTCGTGGCCGACGCTCTCCAGGATCTCCTCGACTGCCGCCGCTGCGACGCCCGCTGACATGGCCGCCGGCCGGCCGCCGGAGGCGAAGTTGCGCAGCACCTTCGCCCGCACATGAGGTTGCACGGTGACGGTCATGCGACCTCACCCAGCAGGATCGCCCGCCGGTGGGCGTGCACGTCACCGTCGCGCTGCCACCACAGGTCGGCGACCGGCCCCGGCGGCACCAGAGCCAGCGCGGCGCCGAGCATCGTCCGGAGCTGATATTCGTCCAGCCCGTACAGCCAGACGTTCACCGCGGCCGGATCGGTGCGCAGCTGCGCGGCATGCCGCTTCACCGCGAAGATCGCGGCCGAGGCGATCTCGTCCCGCTCGTCCGTCATGCCGCCACCGCCAGCGGCCACTCGGTGCTGATCCCGGCCGCGTCGTGCTCCAGCTGGGCGGACTCGTCGAGGAGCACCCGCCGGCGCTCGTCGGCATCCAGTGCCTCATCGCCGGGCGGGTCGTCGCGTCCGGCCAGCTCGCGCTTCTCCGCGGCCTGTGACTGCCAGTGCACGGCCAGACCCTCGGCCTGCTCGGCCGCCCAGCCGACCTGCGCCTCGTGCAGTTCGCCGGGCGACATGGCGCCGACCGCCTCGAACCAGGCGGCGTCCTCGGGCCGGACCTTCTTCCAGGTCGCGGACCGGCACGTCTGCCGCTGCAGGAGTTGCGGGCGGGGCAACGCGCACCAACCGGCCATCTTCCAAAGGACCCGGGCGGTGATGACCGCGTCGTAAGCGGCTCCGTGGGCCTTGTCGTCTTCCCAGGCGACGCCGTAGATGTCGGCGAGAGTCTTCAGGACGCGGGGGCCCTGCTTCTCGGACACCCGTGAGCGGTACTTGATCAGGCGCTTGTCGAGGACGATCGGGTCGACCACGGGACGGACACTCCCGCCGAGACGGTCAGTCAGTGGCGGAATGCCGAGCCGGCGCGCCTCACGGTCGAGGACGGTCAGGTCGTAGCGGGCGTTCTGAACGACCAGCGCGGCGCCGGCGCGCATCGCCTCGGCGATCTCGGTCAGGTACAGGTCGAGCACCTCGGCGGACGGCTTGCCGTTCGCCTCGATGAATTCGTCGGTCAGGCCGTGGACCTCGGTCGACTCCGGCGGAATCGGCACACCCGGGTTGACGTACGCCTGCCGCAGGTCGAGCGGCTGGCCGGGTGTGACGTAGGCGGCGGCGATGTCGATGACGCGCGCCTCGTCCGGGTATTTCGACGTCGTTTCGGTGTCCAGCGAAATGAGCGGAGTCGTTGCGACCCACTTCATGAGCTGCTCCGATCGTTGTGCGCGTCCTCGCAGAACCAGCCGCAGTGGTAGCCGAAGCAGTAGCTGCATGAGTCGCCCGGGCAGTACTCGTTCATCGCGTGGGGCTCCTGGTGGTTGAAGCCGGACTCGTCGACCCCCCATGGACGGCCGGTCGACGGGTCGATGTCGTTGGCGACCTCCGCGCGTCCGACCTCGGTAAGGTCCCAAACCGCCGCCCCGGGCGGCCCGTCCTTGCGGACGAGCCAGCCACGGTCACGGCATGCGGCCACGGTGCGCCGCTGGATCGGCGGGTCGCCAGCGGCGGTGAGGAGATCGCCGAGACGCCACGGACCGTTCACGGTCAGCGCCGCCAGCAGCACCCGTCGCTGCGGCGGCGTCGGGTGCGTCACCACGGTGCCCACTCCGGGTCGACTGCGCGCTCTAGCGTGCCGTCCTGGCGCGTCATGTGCTCGTGGAAGTGGCCGCGGTCGCGGGTGATGTAGCCGCACCTGCCTTCCGGCCGGGTCAGGTGCTCGTCGAGGTTCGGGCAGCGGCCGACGCACACCTTCCACCGCATCTCGCATTCCTGCTGCCAGTCGGTCAGCCCGTCCGTCTCGTCGCGAGTCATGGAGCTGCCCTCGGCGTGCGGGAGCAGCCACGCCGCCCGGACGATCTGGCAGCCGGTGCACATGCAGCCGACCTCGCGCTCACCGTTCGGGCCGTCCTCGTACGCCCAGATCGCGTGCCCGGCAAGGATGTCGCGGGCCGCGTCGGCGGCCTCGCGCAGCTGGGCGCGCAACTCGGAGATCTCCTCCGATCGCTCCGCCTCCCGGCAGTCGCACGCCGGGCGGTGAACGGTGCAGCCCCGCCACCGCGGGTCGCACGTGTCCTTCGGCACGTCGTACGCCTGCTTCGTGCCGTCCTGGAACCGGATCGTCGGCAGCGGGCCGACCAGCTCGGTGGTCACTGCAGCTCACCCTCGATCGGGTCGTCGAGCTCCGCGCCGCCCATGTCGACCTCCGCCGCAGGCGCGGGCATCGCCAGCTGCTCGACCGCGTCGATGACGGCCTTCGCCTCGTCCTTCGTCAGGTCGCCCCGGGACGCGATCTGCCGGCCGATCACCGAAGCCACGAACTCGCGCTGAGCGGTCGGCGAGTTGATGCCCTTCTCCGCGAACAGGGCGAACACCTTGCCCTGCTGCGCCTTCGTCATCGGCTCCGCGTCGGCGGGCGGCGCCGACACCGGCTCGGCCCGCGTCGGCGCGGGCGGCTGGTCGTCGACCTCACCGAGGATCTCCGCCGCCGTCACCCGCGGCGGCACCGGAACATAGTCGGGGGCGTCGTAGTCCTGCGCCTCCTCTGCCGACGGCATGCCCATGATCGCGTCGCTGGCGGTGAGCTTGCAGACCTCCGACGTGGCCCGCGCAATCAGCATCGCCTTCGGCTGCGTACCCCAGTTCGGGTTCTTCTTCGGGAACCCCGCCTGCGTGGCCTGCTCGATCGTCCACTCCACGACGATCCAGGCGTCCGGGTCGTTCGCGTGCTCCTTGCGGCGGCCCTTCATCACCACCCGGGTGGCGCTGGCCTCCACCATGCGGATGTCGTGGCCGTGGCTCTGCACCACCGCGCGCAGCGTCTCCGCCGCCGGGCGGGGCGTGCCCTGAATGTCGTGGAAGGCGCGCAGCGACGCCATCGGGTCGATGCCGAGCTCGGCGCCGGCAAGCATCGCCGCCGCCATCTCCTCGGGCTTCCCGCGGTACTTGACGGGCACGAACGCGGTGTTCGCGAGCTTCCGGGACATCTGGTAGGCGGCGTCGGCGGCCTGCGCCCACTCGACAAGACGGCCGATCGTCGGGTCGTGCGACGGCATCGCCAGCTCGGCGGACGGGGTCTCGGTGCGGACAGCAAGGGTCATGGTGATCTCTTCTCTGCTGTGGCGGGTCAGGAGTTGTCGTGGGCGCGGACGGCCCACGTCGGGAGGCTGATTTCGGGGATTTCTTCGTCGCTGCCGGGAACCGTGAAGCCCGGCCAGTAGCCGACCTCGGAGCAGTCGCGGTAGATGCCGATGGCCCGGTCGGCGAGCTCGCGGCCGACACGCTGCGCTTCGGCGTCGAGCTGAACGACCGACACCAGGTACGGCGGCTCTTTCATCTGGACGATGAACACGAACAGCGGGTCGTCGGCGAGCCCGACGGCTTTGACGGCGTCGCGGTACCAGGCGTCCTGGACGTGGTAGCGGAAGTTGTCGACGGCCTTGCGGAAGTCCTCGGGGTTCGCCGACGTCGATGTCTTGTAGTCGGGGATGATGAACCGGCCCCGGCTGGCGTCGGGGAGCCAGTCGAGCCGTGCCCGGCGCCAGATTCCGGCGCCCTCGTCGAACCAGAAGATCGACTGTTCGGGTTTGCCGTGGTCCGGGTTCAGCAGCGCGGACGCGTACGGGTCGCGGCGCAGCGCGGCGGCCATCGCTTTGACCTGCTCCACCTCGCGGGCGAGCAGTGGCACCTTGCCGTCGGCGCGCGCCTCCGCGGCGGCTTCCTTCGCCGCCTTGGTCCGCCAGTCGTTCGCCTCCACCGCGACGATCTCGGCGCCGACACCGAGCGCGAACTTGTGCGCGGCGTGACCCAGGTCGTACTCGCGCTTCGTCTTCGGCGGGTTGTCCGCCGCGTACCGGAACAGGGCGGGGCACGACGGCGGGAGGAGGAGCTTCGCGCCCGACGCCGACAGCGAGCCGGCGGGGACCGGGTCGGCGAAGTATGAAACCTCGTCGAGGTCGTAGACGCCGGGCTGGTCGATGATGACGGCCCGCTCGGGCAGGACCGTGGTCACCGGGCCACGCTCCGCACCGGCACGGCGGTCACGGTCCAGCCGGGCCCGAGCTCGTGCCGCAGCTCGTCGGCGCGCAGCACCGCATCCAGGTACGGCCGGGCGTGTTCGGCGTGCGTCTCGCCGCAGGGGCCCGCGCCGACGACCAGATAGGTGTTGCGGGCGACCCCGGCGGCGACCTCGCGCATCGCCGCGTCGTAGTCCCGGCCCGGCATGGCCAGTGTCGTCATGCGACACCCCAAGCGTGCAGCGCGCGGATCTCCCCGACGCTGATCTCCTCGGTCTTCTCGATCCGCAGGTCGGGGCGGATGCCGGGCGGCCGAGCGTGCCTGCCAGGGTCGGGAGCGGCAACCGCGGTGTTTGTGTGCGCCGGCCACCAGTCGTCACCCTTGCCTGCGCGCGGGGCGGCGTGCCGCGGCTGGTAGCCGAGGTTCCCGACCGCAGCGTCTGCGTCGGCGGTGCGCTTCCGGGGACCCTTGATCAGGGCGAAGGTGGCCCCGGTGAACGCGAAAGCCAGCCTGGCAAGCGTCAGCATCCGAGTCACCGCGCACCTGCCTTCGACGGGCGGCGGTGCCGGCCCTTCGGCCGCACGATCCACACCCGGAGCCGGTCCGCGTCGTAGACGACGGTCGCGTCGGCCGACGTGGCGACGACCGGAATGTGCGGACCGCCGTCGCCGCCCGGGTCCTGGTCGGTGTCCGTGCCGAGGGCGTCGGCGATCGCCGCGTCGATGACCCGGCCGGCCCTTGACATGGCCAGCCACAGCTCCGACACGCCCATCGCCACCAGCACGGCGGCGCCGGCGGCGACGATCAGTGGCCCGTACGACGTCGGCGACACGAACCGGCCCGCGATCAGGTATGTGGCGGCACCGGCGGCCAGACCGACGATCAAAGAAACGACACGACGACGGCGCATCAGCGCCACCTCCAACCGAGGAGATCGACGGCCGCCTCCTGGACGGCCAGGACGACGACGAACACGACCGCGGCGACGACGGCGAGGAACAGCACCGTCCACGTCACCTCGAACAGCCACCAGGCCAGACCGAGGAGCACGCGGACGGCCGGACGGTCACGCCCCACACGGCGTCGCGCATCGACGGCGGCGGCACGGGACCGGAACCGGGCGGCTAACGGGGCGAGGTCGACGGTTGTCGCGTCAGCGGTCACCGCGACACCCCGAACAGGTCTGTCGCAGCAAGGTCCCAGTCCAGGTGCTCGAGCTCGCCACCCGCCGGGACCAGGCCGAACGCCTCGTTGAGGAACGCGTCGAGGGGCTGGCGGCGCACCATGAGCGTGCACACCTCGCCGCCAGGCGGGGCCAAGTCGAGCCGCACATGCCGGCCGCCGCTGCCCAGCGCCGGCCGGACCGTCACCCATCCCGGGTCGACGACCCTCCGGTTGCGCCCTACGTCGAGCGCGACCCGGGCGAACGTCCACACAATCCGGGCACCGACGGCGTCGATGCCGCAGTCGACGGTGACTGCGAACGGTCGCCGCGGGTCATAGATCCAGCGGAGCGGGATGACCCCGTCGGCGTGGCCGTGCATAACGACCCTGCCTTGGATGTGGTGGTCGGCGATCCGGTTCATGCGGCGATCTCCTGCAGGTCGGCGAGGGCTCGGGTGGCCGCGTCGGCGGCGAAGCGCAGGGCGTGGGCGACGGCCCGGCCGTGCGGGGTGCGGGCGGTCGCGGCAGCCCAGTCGGCGAGCTCGCGGCGGGCGTCAACAAACGCGGTCACGGCCTGCGGGTTGTCGGCGTGGTTCCGGCGGACGAACAGCAGCGCCTCGAGCGCGTCGCCGCGGGTCCGGGGGCTCACGCCGCCGCCAGCTCGTCGACGTCGACCGGCCGCTCACCGAGGGCGTCGCCGTACCCGGCGAACACCACCCGGTCCATGCGCATCCCGAGGGTCCGCGCCGAGTCGGCCCAGCGGACCGCGACCGCGAACACCTCGCCGGCGTCCGGGCCGAACACGAGCGAGAACGCCGAACCGTCGCCGAGCGACACCGCGCAGCCGAGCCAGCCGCCGCGGACCTGGCGCACCTTGACCGCCCAGCGGCCGGACGGCAGGCGGACGGCCTGGACCAGGTCGTTGGTGCGGTGGACGTAGGACGGGTTCACCTCGACGGTCGTCCGGGCGAGGACGGCGGTCATGCCGCATCACCACAGCCGCGGTGGTTGACGCGAGGGCAGGTCTCGAAGTGGCGGCGGCGGCCGAACGCCGTGTCGCGCCAGCTCCGGTTATAGGCGCGGAGGACGTCTTCCTCCGTGACGGCCGCGGTGGCGGTCGACGCCGTGTTGGCCGTACGATCTGGTCGAAGCATGAGCGTCGACCCCTTTCGCTTGGTTTGGTCGGGTTGGCGCAGGGCCTCGGCGGGTGCCACCGTCGGGGCCCCGTTTCGTCTCAGGCGGCCTTGACGTCCTGGCCGGCGCGTCGGGCCTTGCGGGCGGCGATGCTGCGGCGGACCTGGTCGATGGCGAGGGTCAGCGCCCGGGCGGCGGCTTTCCCGGCGGCGCTGTCCGGGTCAAGCGGCCTGACCGGCTCCACGGCTCACCCACCCCTCGGTGAAGTTGCGCTCGTACGGGATGTCGGGCCAGCGGTTGCGTACGGCGCAGATGAGCAGCGCGTGGACCGGGCCGCCCATCGCGGCGCGGTGCAGGGTGCCGACGCTGACGCCGAGGTCGTCGGCGCGGGCCTCGTAGGTGACGAGACCGGTGCCGGCGAACAGCCGATCGAGTGCACCGGGCCGCAACAGGACCGCGGGGCGGCGGTTGCGCTGCCGGAGCGTCTCCCTTTTCGTTCCTTCCATGGATGGAACAGTAGCTGATACTCGCCATCAGCGGAAGGATTCCGAAGACATTCCAGCGGGGGAACCATCTGGGCGATGTGGAGGTGGTACGTTCAGCCCATGTCAGTGATCGCCATGGATGGCAACGATCGCCGCACGCGGTCCATCCCGCGTCAACGGTCATTCCAGGGTTGGAATGGCGTAGCATCTGGGCGCGTGGACAGCACGCCCGGCAAGACGCCGACAGAGTTCGGGTTCGCACTCCTACGGGCCATGGCCGCCGCCGGGTACACCAAGCAGGCGCCGTTCGCGCGCGACGCCGGACTGGCCGGATCGACGCTCAACCGCCTCATCTACGGCGGCGTCGAACGGCCCACCTCCGAGACGCTGCTCCAGATCGCAAAGGCGCTCGTACCGGCCGACGCTGGAACGTCGGAGCAGGTGCGCGAGATGGTCAACGCCAAGCACGCCGAACTGCTCGTCGCCGCCGGCTATGCCGTCGGTGGCGCGGTGGCGCGAGTGCTCGACCCGCTCGCGACCGAGCTGGACGACCTGCTGGATGAGGGGTCGCATCTCAGTGATGACGATCGAACCTATATCCGGAACATGGTCGACAGGGTCATCGACCCGTATCGACGCAGGGCTCGGCGGCGCCCAAGCTGAGGTTCCAACTTTGGAATGAATCCTCGTTCATTCCCGTGCCGGAACCGGAAACACCCGCTACACCTGACATACGGATCATGCGCGTAGCCGGGGGTCAGCCGCCACGCACGCCGCCAGCAGCGGCGTGCCCTGACCCCAGGAGACCACCATGAACGCTGCACGCCCCCACGGCCGAAGCGCAGCCCTCATCACCGCCGTCATCATCACCGTCACCGCCGTCATCGCCACCGTCGACAACTGGCACGGCGCCCCCTCCACCCTCCGCGAACTCGCAGCCCACGCCTGGGTCGTCTACGCCCTCCTCGCCTGCACCGACCGGGTCATCGACGCCATCCGCGACCTCATCGACCGCGTCGAACGCCACGGCGACGAACGCCACGCCGAAGGCGTCCTCGAAGGCATCCACAACGCCACCCCACCCGCCACACCAACCCAATTGCGCAGGCGCTAATGCCCAGACGCCGCCCCAAAACCCAGCCGGCCACCACCTCCGCCACGCGTGTCGCCCTCTACGTGCGCGTGAGCTCCCTCATGGGACGCGAAGGCGACGGCTTCCACAGCCCCGAAGTCCAACTCGACGGCATGCGCGGACTCATCCACCGCGAAGGACTCCGCGAGACCGCCGTCATCGACGACGACATCGACGTCTCCGGTCAAACCTTCGACCGTCCCGGCATCCGCCGCATCCGGGACCTGGTTGAAGCCCGCGAAATCGACGTGGTTGCCGTCTTCATGCTCAACCGCGTCGGCCGCAACCTCGCCGAATCCCTCCTGTTCGTCCGCTGGCTGCGCGAACGCGGCGTCCGGATCATGTCCGCCTCGGAGAAGATCGACGACAGCCCCGAAGGCCAGTTCATGGTCGGCCTGTTCCTCAACATGGCCGAACTGCAGGGCAATCAGATCGGCCAGACCTGGGCACGGATCATCGAACGCCGCGCCCGGCTCGGCCTCGCCCACGGCAACGCAGCCCAGGGCTACCGCCGCACCGGCGACGGCCTCGAGATCGACCCGATCCTCGGCCCCGTCGTCACCGACATGTTCCGCGCCTACGCCGACGGCGAGCTCGTCGCCGACATCACCGACAAGCTCGCCGCCGCCCGCGGCCGGCCCGTCGCCAAGTCCCGGGTCAAGGTGATGCTCCGCAACCCGCTCTACGCCGGCCGGATCGTCGTCGAGTCCTCCACCGGCGGCACCATCGACGTCCCCGGCGTCCATCCGCCGCTCGTCGACGCCGAGACGTGGAACCGCGCCCAGCAGCGCATGGCCCGCGACGCCGTCACCCCGCCCCGGCACCTCGCACCCGCCTACAGCCTCACCGGGCTGCTGCTGTGCGCCCACTGCGACAAGCACCTGCAGGTGTGGCACTCGACCGAGCACGGCAAGGACAAGCCGACCCGGCGGATCGTGTGCAAGCACGGCAAGGAGGTGCAGACCTGCAAGGGGGTCGGGTCGCCGCTGTACGCGCCGATCGAGCAGCGGGTCCTGGACGAGGTCGTCGACTACGCCCGGCACCTGCCTGTCGATCAGGTCGCGTTGGCGCGGCGGCAGGCCACGGTCGACAGGGCTGCGGCGTCGCTGCCGTCGGTGGAGGCGGAACGGCTCCGTATCCGGGAGGCGATGGCGAAGCTCACGAAACGTTGGGCGCTGGGGAAGGTGCCGGATGCCGCGTACGAGACGAACATCGCCGACTTCGAGGCCGACCTGGGTCGCCTCGAGACTCGGGAGGCGCAGCTGCGGCAGGCTACGCGGATGCCGGCGCCGGCGAAGCTGCGGAAGGCGGTCGAGGAGATGTTGGAGCTGTGGCCGGACGCGAACGGCACGGAGCGGAACACCCTGCTGCGATCGGTTGTCAGCGATGTGACGGTCCGTAAGGCGGCGTACTGGCGGGAGCCTCCCGAGGCGCTGGTCACCAGGGTCAGGTTCCACTGGACGTACGACGAGTAGACCTGATCTGGGCTTTGACGTGCGGAAACAATCATTGTTGTTTGCGAATGCGGACGA